>CP070787.1:0-36383 GCA_020346745.1 Fidelibacterota bacterium
CAGACCGAACAGCAGGTGAACCAATTCCAAGCGGGAGGGATGGTCCATGTGACTACGAATCTGGCGGCATACATCACGCAGGGGGTATTCCTGCTCAAGGATGTCCTTGAACAGGATCATGCGTTCCTGAGCATACTTCGGGCCGAAAGTGCGGGTGAAGAAGTCCTTGATGAAGGTCAATTCAGATTTGCGCAACTGCTTATCCGCGTGCATAACGGCGGCGAACAGAACCAGGAGTGATACTCCGAAATCACCAGGTCGGGTGCGGGGATACGCTTCTTCCCGATAGCCGGGGAGCCCTTCTTTCCGCTGATCCCGCATGGAGCCCAGGGCGAAGCCCAGAATCCCACCGATAGGACCCAGCGTGGCCCACCCCAGGCCACCCCAGAGCCATTTCTCCCAACCGGGCATCAGCTCAACTCAATCCTTTCCCTGGCACTAGCTCGAGGAAGGGTGCCTAACCTCCCGTAGAAAGAGAATCAGGTCCATCCCCGCTCCTGTGTAATCCGCTGGTAAGCCGCTTCGAGGGCCTCGAATTTCTCACCGGCTAACTTCTGGAATTCCTCCCCCAGATTACTCACCTGGCCGGGATCATATTTAGCGCCCATTTCCCGGTAAGCCCGCTCCACCGCCTGCCGGTCAGCTTCCGGATCTATCGCAAGTACTGTGTAGGGTGCGTTCGGTTCGTCAACAAACATCGCCCTGATCGAGTTGAAGTCTTCCTGGGTGAGACCAATACTGGTGCTTATCTCCTGGATGGCATCAATTTCAACCTGGTCAAGGTGAGCGTCAGCCTTGGCCAAACCGAAGAGCAGATGGATGATCTCCAGCTTGGAAGGAAAATCCATGAGCTTCTCGACCTGCTGGCAAACTTTCTTTTGAGAATAGTCCAGCTCGAGAAATTTCTCCAGCAACGACATTAAGTCCTGGGCCTGTTCATTGCCAAAGGTGGTCATAAAGAAATAGTGGACAAAATCAATTTCCGGTTGGCTGACCTGCTGATCAGCGTGGATAACAGGGGGCAGCAAAGCCATGAGCGACAGTCCGAAGTCACCGGCGCGCGTCTGGGGATAGAAGGCATCCTCATCCAGTTGCACATCCCGATCTCCCGCTGAATCATCCCCCATAGCACGGGCTAGAACGTTGCCCAAGGGTCCAAATACGGCCCAGCCAAGGCCATCCCAATGCCATTTTTCCCAAACCGCCATGGATTCTGTCTCCTTTGCTTCAGCTTGAGTACACCTGACCCACAATTCCTGACTATGGGAAACTTATCTACGTGGGCTAAAACCTACAAGTAATCATGTACGATCTCAGGTGCCGATTTACTAGGAATCCTCTCAGCTCAGGCACTGAGTTTGTCTCCATTTGAGCATTTATGTTGCCAAGTGTGGATTTCTCTCCATGCAATGTCTATTTTATATGTTATGCAGCGGATAAAAACGGACCGGGATGAGTAGCCAAGTTCACCCGAGAGTGGCCAAGGGAGCCAGGTGGCAGCGATTTCCAGATTACATCGTTGCCCTTCTGCTGCTCGCGGGAACTCTCCACGCGCAGTTCTATTTTGGCCGCAACAAAATCCAGTACGAACAGTTCGACTGGCAGGTTCTCAGCACACCCCACTTCCAGATTTATTATTACCCGGACGAGGAATTACTGGCCCGGGCTACTGCTTTCTGGGCAGAAGAAGCCTTCGATGAGTTCGAGCAGAAGTTCAATCACACCCTGAGCCGGCCCGTACCTCTGGTGATCTACAGTAACCACCTTCATTTTCAGCAGACCAATATCACACCGTACCTGATTCCTGAAGGTGTGGGCGGGTTTTTCGAGTATGTAAAAGGGCGGGTGGTCCTGCCAAACAATGGTTCTCTGTTTGATTTCCAGCGTGTTGTTCGTCACGAATTAGTCCACGTATTCATGCACGCCAAGATCAACGCCAAGGCAAGAGAAGTTGGTGTTTGGGATCAGCGGCAACCACCACTCTGGTTCACCGAAGGACTGGCAGAATGGTGGTCTACCGGTTGGGACACCGAGGCGGAGATGGTCATTCGGGACGCTCTCCTGCACGATCACCTGCTGCCCCTGGGGAGTCTGACCCTGGCCGGAGCCGGTTTTTTAGCCTACAAGGAGGGTCAATCTTTCCTGCGTTACTTCGAAGAAACCTACGGATCGGACCGCATACGCCAGGTACTGGAGGAATTCTACCACCATGACACATTCGAGGAGGTGGTAGCCCATGTTACCGGGAGGCCGTACCGGCAAATTGCCCGCGAATGGCGACTCACTCTCAAGCAGAAAAGCGCCGAAGCACTTGCGGGTCAAGGTCTCCCTGGACAGAAGTCCCGCTCACTGACGCGCCTTGGCGCAAACGTCAGTCCGGCCAGCTATCTGGATGCTGAGGGCCGGCGGCACATCGTCTATCTATCCACCCGCGACGGGTACACCAACATCTACCGCCGGTCTCTGGACCACTCGAAGGAGCGGGTCGTTGTCCGTGGTGAACGCAGTCCGAATCTTGAATCGCTGCATTTCCTTCAGAGCGGGCTTAGCGTATCAAATGATGGCGTCCTGGCATTTGTGGCCAAATCTTATGAGCGGGACATGATACACCTGATCGATTTGACATCCATGAAGCACACAGGTGAGTTTTCCCACGGAGCCTTGACGTCAATCCGCTCGCCGGAATGGTCGCCGGACGGGCAACGAATCGTTTTCGCCGCCCAAGATCAGGGCGGATTGACGGATCTCTATCTCTGGACCATCGACGAAGCAGGAGCCAAACGCCTGACGAATGATCCTTATCTTGACCAGGACCCTTCCTTCAGTCCTGATGGCAGGATGGTAGTGTTCAGCTCTGATCGAGGCCGCCCTGATCTGGATGGGAATACCAATCTCTTTCTGCTTGAGCTGGATAATCTCGATACGCGCATCGTTACCACCGGTCCGCATCAAGACCAGCGGCCGCGATGGACAGCGGACCACCCTGCGGCCATCTACTTTGTCTCAGACAGATCCGGAATCCCCAATATCTGGCGCCTGGCCTTGCCACCATCGAGCCAAGGTGGCGATTCGGCACTCACCCTGATTCCCATCACCAACCTACACACCGGCGCACTAGACATCCGCCCACTGTCGAGCGATAGCCTGCTGATCACCACATTCCAAGGTTACAACTTTCAGCTCCAGTTGGCTCAAGACGACCCAGATCCAGCAGTACGGACCAGTGAAAGGATTCACCTGACTGCCGCCGAGAAGGGTTGGATACCGCCGCGCTACAACGGCAAAACAGCGGTGGAGTCCCGTCCTTACCGGCTCAAATACAGCCTTGACATCGCCCAGACCGCAGTGGCCTATGACCCGATTTTCGGTTTCCTTGGTGGTGCCCAGCTAGGTATATCCGACATGCTGGGGAACCGCTACTACCATTTCCTGGTGGCCAATACCGCCCAGACCAGTTCCGATTTCCTGGACCGCTTCAATTTCGCCGTAACCGCCGCCAACCTGACCCGGCGCGTCAACCACGCCTGGGGGCTGTTCCGTTTCGCCAACGAATACTACGATCCCTACCAAGGGTTCTTCTTCGAAAAGTCACTGGGTATACGGGCTGCGATGAATTATCCCCTGAATGTTTTCCGGCGGGTGGAATTGAGCGGGAGTCTATGGCAATCCTGGAAATCATTCTACGGCTTGCGCAAAGAAGAAGCCCTGCTGCTGTCGAACTATATATCCTTTGTTCATGACAATTCCTTATGGCTTCCGGTCGGTCCCATTGATGGCTGGCGCCTTAGAATAACCGCAGGGCTCACGTACAATTTCCTAAGTTCGCGGGTACACAACTATATGACCCTATTTGATAGCCGTACCTACATCCGGCTAGCGCGCCGTTTGACCTTCGCCCAGCGAACGATGCTGTGGTTCAATACCGGAACGGATATCCGCCGTTTTTATATCGGCGGCAGTTGGGGCCTGCGCGGGTACCGTATCACGGAAGTATACGGGCGCAAGTATTTCATGCTCAATCAGGAGCTCCGTTTCCCCTTTGCCCAGAGTCTGGTTCTCAACCAAGGTGCTTTTGCCATAGGAATGGCCCCTATCCGCGGCGCGCTGTTTTTCGATGTGGGAAAGGCCTGGGAGGAGTCCTGGGATGATCCACCCCGCGGAGTGATCGGCAAGGTGATCGGCAGCTACGGCATCGGTCTGCGGGGCATATTCATGGGCGGTTTAGTTCTCCGGCTGGACTTCGGAAGACGCACCGACTTCCAGTCCAAGGATAGCCCCTGGTTCACCCAATTTTTCTTCGGCTGGGACTATTAGCGGTGAGAACATTCCCGTCAAATATCCTGCCTCCGATCGGAATGATCCTGCTTTGCCTGCTGACGGGCTGCGGCCGGGGTCCGAAAATTCATCCCGACGAGATCACATCATCAGCACTGCCCCACAGCCTAACGGGGACACCGGAAACTGCCTGGCAGGCCAAACTGCCCAGTCCGCCTTCAGCGTTGCTGCCCCTGGGCCCGAAAGTTCTTCTGATAACCAGTCACAGGGGCGAGGTGTACCAGCTGGAGCTGCAAGAGGGACAACGCACCACTCCTGTAAGACAGCCGTTGCGCAAGTCAATCACTTCGACTTTGATGCCGCGCGGCGAATCCCGGCTTTACATCGCTTCGGCTCGGGACGGTGAGCTGCGGGCCTACGATCTCATCCGGGGCCGGACCGCCTGGAAGCAGGAAGCTGCCGGAATCACCGGTCCCCTGGCGCTGGCAGAGGGATTGCTCATCGCAGCCAGCACGACCGGTGAGATCACAGCTTTCGACACGACTGAGGGCCGTCTGATATGGCGTCGGCAGCTACCCGGCCGCATCCACCAGGGTGTCTGGATGGTGGACGACCTGGCCCTGGTACTTAACGACAAGGGCACGCTATACGCCTTCAAGCCCAGGCAGGAAAGCAGTGGCGATGAGACTTTACAAAACCACTATCCCTTTGAATGGCAATGGGAGTTGGCGGTCAGGCCAAACGCAGTTGTGGCAGCCAATAGAGACAGGCTGGTTGTCGGGGATTCGGATGGCCGCCTGGTGGCGGTTGACCCCGCCACCCGGGAATCCTCCTTTGAGATTCAACTAGATGCACCCATTCACAGTCGTCCAGCTGTCACCAGCGATCGGGTAGTGGTGGCAACAGCCGCGGGTGAAATTCTGGCCTTCCAGCTTAACGACGGCTCTCCAGTCTGGCAGGTCCAGGGTGAAGGCCTGGTGAAACACCCCCTGCTGGGCACTGAGGGTCCTGCTCCCCAGTCGATACTTATTCCTTTCGCCCGGGGCCAACTGCTCGCCCTGGAACACGCCACCGGACACGAGCTGTGGCGATATGACATGGAGCGACCCATTGAACTGGTCAGCATAACCCCTGAGGGCGTTGTTGCCACCAACCGGAGGAACCAGATCGTATATCTGCGCCTGGTAAATTCCGCCGCACCGATGGGAAAATGACAGCGAGAATCGGTCTGCTGTTCCTCCTCGCCGCGCTGGTACCCGTGGCAGGGCAGACATCAAATGAGCGGCAAACCGAGAGCATTTCGGATTCCCTCCTTTTTGTTCCTCTAGCGCTATTCCCGCCCTGGACAGCCCCAGCAGCCATGAGAGCCGCCCCTGAGCCGGACAGTCTGGTCTTTACCCCGCCTTCCATTCAGATAGCCGATAAGTCTTTCTTCAGGGGCCAACGGCGGATTGGATTGGGCATGGTCATTCTATTCAGCGCACTCTCCTATTACTTCCACCAGGAAGCCGAAGCGGCTTACCAGGCCTATAGGACTTCCGGCAATCCGGCAGAACTGGAGGATCTATTTAACGAAACCCAGAGATTAGATCAACAGGCCGGGTGGTGCTTCTTAGGAGCAGAGACCGGTCTCCTACTGGTAGCGTTCTCAGTTATTCTCAGCCAATGAGATTTATCCTATTACTCCTGGTCACCATCCTAGCCATGACCTGTTCTGATCGGGAACGCAGCAATCCCTTAGATCCTGCGAATCCTTATACTCACGGTGCTCCCACCAGCTTTAGAGCCGTCACCAACCGCGATACCGTCCGCCTCTATTGGGATTCTATGCTGGTTAAGGATTTAACAGGCTATCGCATCTATCGCAGCCTGGGCGAAAATCCCCTAATGGCGTACGATACAATCGCCCCTTGGACCACCCCCTACGAAGAGTGGAACCTGAATTACAACCAGCACCATACCTACGCAGTGCAGGCGGTGATGTCTGAAGGGGAGAGCTTCCTGTCACAGCCGGATACAGTGATTCCCGGCCCACATAATTTCTGGATCGCTGATTTTTACAGCTCTCAGATATGGCGAATCAGTTACGATGGGGCCCATGTTATCGGGCAGGAGTACTTCACTTCACCGGCAGCCATTGCGGTTTCTCCTGAATCCGACCGGGTCTGGATCGCCGATTACTACGAGCGAGCAGTCTACATCATCAACACTCAATTCAACGAGATCGAGAGAGTTACAGTTGATGGACTACCGATCGATCTAGCATTGGTTTCCAGCGGTGATGCTTTTGTCCTTGAACGGCTACCGGACCGCATCTCCAAGATAAGCATTTCAGGGACTACTCCGGATACACTGACTGTTCCTGACTATATCCATGCAAGTGCCACCCTGGCATATGACGATGTCACCAACACGCTATGGCTCAGCAATCCAGGATCTTCCACGAGCGGCCATATCTACCGGTGTTGGCCTTACCAGTCCAACAGCCAGTGGGAGCCCGTAGCCTCGCTCGACGATCCCAGGCGCATCCGAGCCGATCCGCTATCTGGTGGGTGTTGGGTAGCCATAGATACAGGGGTAGTTCACATCAACACCAGCGGTACGTTGACGACTTACCTTCCCTACCTGCGTATCCGGGACATCAGCCTTAATCCGACCAATGGAGACTGTTATTTTGTGGGATACACCGGGCAGGAAGGAAGGTGGCAGGCGGGACGCCTCTTTGGTGGGCAAGCATCGGACGCAGAGATCATTCTTGATAACACCATCACACATCTAGAGGATATCCAAGCCCTATCGGGTGAGGGCCGGGTTGGATTCATGGTCAGCCAGATATGGACAGGCCAGCTAATCCGCATTGATTCCGGGGGGAATCTTATCGGGCGACTGGGGGGATTCGACTCCTACCTGGAATTGGCCCTGGAATAGCCGGAATACGAGCCGCGACCGATCATCCCAACGATCATGGAATGATTCCTGAGTGTGGCTAAATTAATCCAGCCATGACTGCAACCTGGATCGCCTTCACTTTGTATGCTATCACCGCGATCGCATTGGGTTGGCGCTCCCATCGGCAGCGAACCTCCAGCACCGACTTCTGGACCGCCGGCCGTCACCTGAACAGCTCGTCGGTGGGACTCTCCATTTCAGCCGGATTCATGTCTGTCTCGTGGTCATGTGTCTATGCGGTGCAGTTGTTTTACTGGTATGGATTGGGTGCCCTGTGGCTCATTACCATCCCGTGGTTGATCAGCCTGACCGGCATTTATTTTCTGGCCCGGCGTTACCATTGTTTGCCAGCCTTCAGCCAGCCGGAAATGGTGGGGCGGCGGTTCGGTCCATCCGCCCGCCGCATTGTGGCCTTGGCCCTGGCGTTTGTCTTTCTGGTCTGGGGCGGGGCAGAAATCTACGTGGCCGCGATACTCCTATCACCCCAGATGGGGATTTCAGCCAGCAATATGATCCTGATCATTTCGCTGGTTGTGGGTATCTACGCCACGCTGGGCGGATTCCGGGCAGTGGTGGCTACAGACAAGCTCCAGTTCATCATCGTGGCCCTCTACATCCTGGCCATGGGCTGGATGACCGCCAAGGGATTGAGCCTAACTAACCAGGGGCTACCATCAGTGGGTGCCACCGGAACCAAGTCGAACCTGGGTTGGACCACCCTATTTTCACCCGGGATAGTCATCATCATGGTAACCTTCGCCGCCTACTTGCCCGGATGGCTGTTCGAGACGGATCTGTGGGTACGGGTTCAAGCGGCCAGGAACGACCGAGCTGCCCGGAAAGGGGTAGCCCTGGCGGGAATGAACGCCTTCCTCTTTGTGGGCCTGCTGCCGCTGTTTATCGGCGTATCGTCGCTGATCCTATTCCCATTGGAAGGGGGAATATACCCCGAAGCGGTGGGAAGCGAAGGTGATTCCATATTCGCCGCCCTGGTAACCAATTACTCCCCCGGCTGGCTAGCCGTACTGGTTGCGGTCGGCCTGGTGGCCGCCGCCATGAGCACCATTGACACTTGTGCCAATGTAATGGCCCTGAGCGTGGCCTATGACCTGTTCAAGGTCCATGACCAGCCCCACGGCCAACGCTGGTCACAGGTAACCATGGCGGGTGCGGTTATTGCCGCCTGCATTTTTGCCCTCAATACCGAATCACTATGGGATATATTCTACCTATCTTCCGGTGTGCTGACCACGGCAGTGGCTTTCCCCGTGGCCGCAGTGTTTCTGCCCTGGGCAAATCAACGGGGGACGGTTTGGTCTTCCGCAGCGGGACTGGGGGGAATCATCCTGGCTTATTTCCTGGAGGTACACGGCCCACTGGCAGCCTGGGAACCCGCCTGGCTGGCCGACACAGACCTGGGCTTTATCTTGTGGGGCCTCCTGGCAGCTGCGGCGGGATACGGCCTGGGAATGGTGACCCAAAGGAACTGACCCCATAAAGTCCTTACATTCTTTCACGCTCATGCAGTTCAAGTGATGGACCCGATCCGGAAAGAACAACTTCTCCCCGACGTAGTGCTCCTCCTGGCAGCCCTTGTCTGGGGCGCGACGTTCTCGTTGATCAAGGCTGCGCTTAACTACACCAGTCCCTTCATGTTTATGACCTTGCGCTTCGGCCTAGCGTTGGTGATCATGACCTCTGTCGTGGCACCCCAACTAAGGTCCATTACCCGTCGTGAATGGATGGGCGGCGTATTGACAGGGAGTTCGATATTCTTCGGGTTCACCTTTCAGACCTGGGGTTTGGTATACACAACCGCCAGCAAGTCGGCCTTCATCACCGGTTTGAACGTGGTACTGGTTCCATTTCTACTGTGGGGCTTGGGACACCAGCATATACGGACCAAACGGTGGATCGCGGCATTGCTGGCAACGCTGGGATTGTTTCTGCTGACAAATCCTCTCAGGGGTGCAGGCCTTAACCAAGGCGATCTGCTTACCCTGGCCTGTGCCGTAGCATTCGCCGGGCAGATTATCCTGCTGGGTATCTATGCCCCCGCGCTCAACACCCTACGGTATTTCTGGGTCCAGCTCCTTACAGTAGTCTTCCTGGCTGCCTTGGCAACCTCAGTAGTTAATGGATGGAACCTAACCCCGGCTCCCGCCCTCTGGTGGGGGCTAGGAATTACCGGTGTTTTTGGAACAACCCTTGCTTTCCTCGGCATGACCTGGGCCCAACGACGCACGTCTCCAACCCGTACCGCTCTCATCATTGCCAGCGAGCCGGTTTTTGGTGCGCTCTTTGCGGTAGCCATCGCCGGCGAATATCTCAGCCCCAGCGCGTGGTTGGGGGGAGTACTTATCGTGGGAGTTATCGCCTGGTCCGAACTGGGTCAGCGAGCTAGGCTTTGAGTTGGTTCACGAAATTCTCCAGGAAAGCGGTCAGCGCATCCATGGTGGAACCCGTATCTACCAGCCCAGCCGTTTCCTCGAAAATGGATGCTTTCTCGTGATCCCATGGTCCGGCTTGCGGAGCCAAGTGAAACACAGCCAGGGGCAGACCAGTAATCTCAACTGTTTCCCGCAGTAGATAACCTGTTTGAACCCAGATCCCGGGAATCAGGATGATGCCCTCGACTTTATTTCGTTGTCTCTGGACAATTTTGCTGGCATTGCTCTCCGATTGATCCTGGTAGATTTTAAGCTCCACATTCAGCTCGCCCGCCTTCCGGCGTAAAGCCCGATTGATCTTATCCAGAGTCAGTCGGTCGCCGGTGTTCCGGGAGACCAGTCCCAGCAGATTAAGATTTGGACCATATAGGATCAGAATTTGCATCCAACGAGTCTACCTATCAGGAGACAATTTATTCCAAGTCTACCGAGGAATGTTACCCTCCGATGTGATCCCGAGTGTTGCCGCCGCTTCCTTATACATGCGAATAATCTCCCGGTGACAGCGGAAAGCGATGCGGGGCAGCTGTTTCAGCGGGAAGAAATGCACCTCCTGCGCGTCGTCGCCCGGAGCGAGCTGTCCAGAAAAATTCTCAGTTGTAAAACCGAGGACCAGCAGATCGCCTTGCGGACCACCGGGATAGGGACATATTCCCAGAAAGGCGAGCTCTTTGGTCAGTAGTCCGGTTTCTTCCTCCAGCTCTCTCCGGGCGGCATCCACTGCGCTCTCGCGCATTTCTATAAAGCCGCCCGGGAGACACCATTGACCCTTGGCCGGAGAGACCGCTCGCCGCACCAACAACAGCTCGCCATCGCGGATAGCAACTACGGTTGCCGCCGGCTTGGGATTTTCATAGTGAACCACGCCACATTCAGGACAAACACGACGTTTACGTCCATCCCACAAGCGGGTTTGATTACGGGCTCCACAATAGGAACAGTATTTCAAATGACTCACATTTCAAATTAGAATTGATTGCTGCGCTTTCAAACTTGCTTTTTCGATAGTCACCACCCTAAAATGATTCGCTGTAACTACAGTGTAAAATCCGTCGGTTTCATCGGTGGTTCCAACCTTGCGGCGGACACCCTGCGTAACGGTTCAAGGAGTTGATCGAAGATCCGTATAGTATCACAATTCCATTCCCTGCCAACCGATAAGGAGCATTTATCCATGAGAAGGATAGAACTGAATCTTTACTCACGCGCTGGTCTGCTGTTCATCAGCATGTTCGTTGTAGCTCTTGCCCCGATCCGCATCCTGCCGGCGGATGTTTTCAGTACCGAGGATGTCTTCAGGCTCAAGTACGCCACCTCGGCTGAAATCAGCCCGGATGGTAAGTGGATTGCCTATACAGTGTCCGTGCAGCGTAAAGTAACCGATCCTCCGGGTGAACGGTACAGCGAACTGCACGTAGTCTCGACCGAGACGGGCGAGAGCCGGCCATTTGTCACAGGCATGGTCGAAGTGGAATCACCGCGTTGGAGCCCCGAAGGTGATCAGATCGCCTTCCTTTCCAGCCGAGGCAAAAAGGCTGAGAGGCAGGTCTGGGTAATCCCGGCAGATGGTGGCGAAGCGTCGCAGATCACCCATTCGCCGACGGAGGTTAAGACATACCGCTGGCATCCTTTAGGCGACCATATTGCCTATACAGCCACCACACCAGCGAGTGAACGCGAGAAGACCTTGAAGGTAAAAGGATTCGGTTTCATCTTTTATGAGGAAAACCTCAGACACCGTAACCTCTACTTGCTTGATGCGAACAGATCCTCCGACAGAGCGAACGCAGCACAGCTAACTGAAGGCATCACTATCTGGGACTTCGAGTTCAGTCCCGATGGCAAGTGGATCGCCGCCAGTGCATCCCAGGAAAACCTGGTTGACCATCGCTACGCCTTCAATAAGATCCATCTCCTGAACCTCAAGTCCAAAAGGCTGACTGAATTTTCGGAGAATGACGGCAAACTGGGGAACTTCGCTTTCAGCCCGGACAGCAGGACGATGGTCTATACGGCTTCCCTTAACCAGCAAGACCACGCTGTAAGCCAGGTCTATTTCAAACCTGTCAACAGAGGGGTAGTTAAAAATCTGACACCTCCCGACTTCCAGGGTCACCTAGTATGGGCCGGGTGGCGCGACAACGGCACGGTGATCTATCGGGCAGCTGAAGGTACCTGGTATACGTTGAATACAGTATCGATAACCGGTGGTGACCGGCAGGTTATTCTCCACTCCGAGAGCGAGAAGGTGGTCTTCGACTCCCCCACCTACACGGCCGACTTCAAGCACTTCGCCTTTACAGGCACGTGGGCAGACATTCCTGAGGACGTATACTATTGGTCCCCCGGCTCGTCACTCAAGCGACTCACGGTTCTGAATCCCTGGCTGGCGGACCGAAATTTGGGCAAGCAGGAAGTGATCAGCTACAAGGCCAGGGACGGCTGGCCTGTGGAAGGGCTGCTCTACTACCCGGTCGGTTATAGGTCGAATAGGAAGTATCCATTGATTGTCAAGGTCCACGGAGGACCGGAATCACATTATTCATATGGCTGGCACACTGATTATTTCATCCCACCCCAAGTACTGGCAGGCAAGGGATATGTCGTTCTATTGCCCAATTATCGCGCCAGTACCGGCTATGGTCTCAAGCACACTGAAGCACACTTCGCCGATCCAGCTGGCGTGGAATTTGACGATGTAGCCGACGGTATTCAGCATCTGATCGATATCGGTCTGGTAGATGGAGACCGGGTTGGCCTGGGAGGCGGATCCTATGGTGGATTCGCCGCCGCATGGTTCTCCTCCTATTACACCCAGTTGGTCAAGGCCACGGTAATGTTCGTTGGGATCAGCAACCTGATCAGCAAGGTAGGCACCACGGACATCCCCTACGAAATGCTCTTTGTTCATTACGGCCAGAAGCTTGAGGACCGGTGGCAGCTAAGTCTGGAGCGCAGTCCCATATATCATGCCCATAAAAGCAGGACAGCAACGCTCATCATCGGCGGTGCAGACGATCCGCGCGTCCATCCTTCCCAGAGCCTGGAATTCTATCGGCGCCTGAAAATGAACAATCACCCCGCCGTACGGCTGGTCCAGTATCCAGGCGAAGAGCACGGTAACCGCGAGCTTCAAGGACGGATCGACGTTCTGCATCGCTCTCTGCAATGGTATGACTGGTATGTCAAGGATGAGAGACCCCTTGACGGTGATATGCCTCCACTAGACATAAGCGACACCTACGGCCTGGATCTTAACTGAGCACTTGTTGACATCCGACTGAAGTCATCCTAAACTGGCCCGTCATGAAAGCTAAGTCCATCCTGGCCGTTGGCTCAATTGCGCTTGATGAGATCGAAACCCCTCAGGATGAACGCCAGGAGATCTTGGGCGGTTCGGCTATGTATTTCAGCGTTGCCGCTTCCCTGTTTGCCCCTGTCAGTCTGGTGGGAATTGTGGGATCAGATTACCCTGAAGAGGGGTGGCAGCTATTCCAGGAGCATAACATCGATGTTCACGATGTTCAGCGGGTTCCGGGGGAAACCTTCCGTTGGGGCGGGCGCTACTCCCAAGACTTTTCGACCAGAGAGACCCTATATACCCATTTAGGGGTATTTGAAAATTTCCAGCCCATTCTCAGCAAGAAGAATCGCGCGGCAGAGATTATATACCTGGGCAATATTCAGCCCAGCCTGCAACTGACCATCTGTGCCAACTTTTCCGGTGCACACCACATTATCAGCGACACTATGAACCTCTGGATTGAGCACAACCGGGAAGAGCTGCAGGTTGTGTTGCAGAAGACCCACACTTTTTTGATCAACGACGAGGAGGCAGCCCAGTTAACCGGACTGCACGACCTGGAGGCTGCCGCCAGATGGCTTCTGGAGGCAGGGCCTTCGGCGGTGGTAATCAAAAAAGGCAGCGCGGGCGCCTTGCTGGTGACAGCAGATACTCAACGCCATATTCCGATATACCCCCATGCCCAGCAGGTAGATCCCACCGGTGCCGGTGACAGTTTCGCGGGCGGATTAATCGGGCACATAGCCAACCGCGGAGGCACTGACCTGGAAGCCGCTGTGATCAACGGGGCGGCCACCGCATCGTATGCAGTGGAGGGGTTCGGTCTCGAAGGATTGCTGAAAGCTACACCTGCAGGTGTGCTAAGCCGGGGAGACGCGATTCGCAACCTGATGGACTAATCCTTTAATCTCTAAACCAGCTGGCAGTAAATTGACAATCAGGCAATCCCTACAATCAAGATATGACACAACAGGTACAACCGTGAAAAAGCAATTTCTGATCGTTCTCCTGGCAGGTATCACATTCATTATCACCCAGGGCTGCGAGAGCCAAGAATTTGTCTCCGCGAAGATGTATGTCCAGCAGGATGAACTGGACAAGGCGGAGGAGTTCTTTCTTAAAGCCATGGAATTAGAGAGCGACAAGAACAACGCGGAGATTCCCTACCTCCTGGCGAAGGAGATATATGCCAAGCAGCGTCGGTATGAAGAGATGAACAGCATGCTAGACGAAGCTCTGAAGAGAAATCCCGCACAGAAGGTGGGCAAATATACTATTGAGGAGTTGGCCCAGAACCTCAGGCAAGTGGAATGGTCTGTTGAATACAAGCGGGGTGCCGACCTGTACAACGCGGTGCTTCAAGTTCTGGGTGAGGAGCCACCCACTGACGAACAGCGGGCGCAGATCGAGCAGGCCAAAAACCACTTCGAGACAGCGATCCTCATCTGGCCCGAAGAGGGCTCGACATTCACAAACCTGGTATTCTGCTACCGGCAGCTGGGTGACTTAGAGGGAGAGCGAGCCGCCATAGATAAAGCGCTTGTCAAGGATCCAGATAACGGAACCATATTACTTCTGGCGGGCGAGCGTGCCTGGAGCGACGATCAGCAGGATCAGGCAATAGAGTATTACAAGAAGGCCCACGAGCTGCTCCCCGAAAACGTTGACCTGATGCAACGCCTGACTGCCGCCTACCTTGATGCCGGGAATCCCCAGGCCGCTCTCGAGACCCTGGAGAAAGCTCAACGAAGCGCACCCAGGGAGCCAGACGTGTACTTTAACATCGGCGCAGTCTATGCCAGTATTGGCAATGATGCTCTCGAAAAAGGCCAGGATCTCTATCGGGAAGCCGTAAGCACCGAAACCGTACCTGTTGATAAGTTGGAAGAAGCCGTAGAATTGTTCAAGCAAGCCCAGAAGGCTTATTCTGAATCGCTCTATTTCATGGACAACACGCTGGCTCTTAATCCTGACGATACGGCGGCAACCGGCGCTATCAGGGAGCTTCAGAGCACCAAGAAGATCCTCGATACCCTCCAGCGGTCTGCCGAGGAAATCCTTCGACAGAACAGATAGGATTCACATGCCCCGCATGATGAGCCACAGATACGTCTACGCTCTCCTGTTGGGGTTTATTTTCTCAGTTACTTTCGTTTTCGCAGTGCACTATGGCAAGGGACCTAAGCCTGCCAGTACGAACGCACCCGGTGAAACCAGCTGCCAAGCTGGGCGCTGCCATAGCCAGTACGAGCTCAATGGTGGAGACGGAGCGTTGACTGTCGAAGGAGTTCCCGGCGCCTATGCTCCCGGGCAGAAATATGAGCTCACCATCACTATCGCACAAAAGGGCCAGAAACGGTGGGGTTTCCAAATCACCGCCCTGGACACCAACAACCTGCCCGCAGGAGGCTTTTACCTGCTCGAAAAGGAGCTGACCCAGCAGGTACAATTATCTTCGTCCGAAGGATCACCGCGCCGGTATGTGCAACACACTCTGGAAGGATCTTACCTGGGCAAGAAGAACGGCCCGGTCAGCTGGAAGCTGGAATGGGAAGCTCCGGATAAGCCCATGGGTACTGTCTTGTTCTACACGGCTGGCAACGCCGCCAATTTCGACAAGAAGCCTTGGGGAGACTTTATCTATACCCATATCGATACATCCAGAGAAGCCCAGCCGAAGTAGTACCCCCTTGCAGGCTTCTCAATCGGAATCATCCGTCTAATCCCCAAAGGTACATCTTAATAACCCATGTGGAGAATGAGGACTACTATTCTCGAGCAAGAAGAACCCGGCGAAATAGTCAGCTCCAGATCGGGTCAACCGAATGACCACAATCCCTAACTTTTATGTTAAATTGATTACATAATTATTCCAGTCGAGGAAAAGATGCCAACAATTTCATCCGTTCATGGTCGCGAGGTGTTGGATTCGCGCGGCAATCCCACCGTCGAAGTAGAAGTGCGACTCAGCGATGGTAGCCATGGGAGAGCCATTGTCCCTTCTGGTGCCTCTACCGGTGAACATGAAGCCGTTGAGTTACGAGACGGTGACCCGGCTCGTTATCTCGGCAAGGGTGTTCAGCGCGCTGTGGAGAATATAAATGGCGATCTGGCCAAGGCCGTCATTGGCCGCGATGCCCTGGACCAAGGTGGACTGGATGAGGTCATGATCGATCTGGATGGCACGGCCAATAAAGGCCGCCTGGGCGCCAATGCCATTCTTGGTATCTCCCTGGCTGTTGCCCACGCTGCGGCCAACTCTTCCGGCCGACCACTGTACGCCTATCTGCGTGGTCAGCAGAAGGAGTACACCCTTCCCATACCGATGATGAATATCCTCAACGGCGGCCAGCACGCCGACAACAACGTTGATATCCAGGAGTTCATGATTTTCCCCGTCGGAGCCAGCACTTTCTCCGAAGCCCTTCAGATGGGAGTAGAAACCTTCCACCAGCTGAAGGCAGTGCTGAAGGGCAAAGGACTGACAACTGCCGTTGGTGATGAGGGTGGCTTCGCGCCTGACCTCAGTTCTAACGAGGAAGCCATTGAGATTATTCTGGAAGCGGTTCAGCGTACAGGGTATGTTCCCGGTGAGCAACTGTTCCTGGCCCTGGATGCCGCTGCCAGTTCTTTCTATGACGAGGATTCCCAACGGTACCTGCTAAAATCAGAGAACAAGAAGCTCACGGCAGAGGAGCTCATCACGTTCTACGAACGATTGGCAAGTACTTATCCCATCCTCTCACTGGAAGACGGTTTGGCTGAGGACGATTGGAGCAACTGGCAGCAATTGCAGAGCAGACTGGGTGAATCCGTACAGATTGTCGGGGATGATCTTACAGTCACTAATCCCGAGCGCCTTGAGCGTGCTATCGAAACCCAAGCAATGAACGCCATTCTTATCAAGCTCAACCAGATAGGTACCGTTACCGAGACACTTCAGACCATACACCAAGCTCAGAAAGCCGGTTTCGGGACCATTGTCTCGCACCGTTCGGGGGAAACAGAAGACGTTTCAATCGCCGACTTAGCGGTCGCGACAGGAGTTGGGCAAATCAAGACTGGATCGGCCAGCCGCACCGACCGTATCGCCAAGTATAATCAGCTCCTGCGTATTGAAGAGGCTCTGGGGACGACAGCACGTTTCCCGGACAAAGGGGTATTTCCCATGGCCAAAGGGAACAGCTCGGACTGATGGCCGCCAGAACAGCCTACAGCAGGCGGTCACGCCGCAAGCAACCGAACTATTCCCTGCGTGTGAAACGCTGGATCGGGATGGTAGTGGTTATAGTGATTCTCATGTTCATCGTCTTTAACCGTCACGGGATGCTGCATCTTTATCGACTGCGAGCCGAACAGGAGCATCTGGAAGCGGAGATTGCGATTCTCCAGGAACGTGCCGCCGAGTTACGGCGAGAAGTGGCCAGTCTGCAGAGTGACATGTCCTATATCGAGCGCCTGGCGAGAGAAAAGTACCGCATGGTAAAACGGGGCGAGAAAGTATTCCGGGTAATACAGAGCAGCCCAGAACCTGGGCGTGATGAAGGGGAGCCAGCACCACGGTAGCATTCCTTTTCCCTCCGTAGGGAACAGGAGGACCAGCCTCCATCCCGGGGCTACACCTCACAGCCACAATCTAATCCCAGTACTCATATGGCTTCTGGCCAGCTCACTGAGTGGAGCTTTTGAGGGTGCCGACCTATTCCGGACCGCCCTCGCCGGGACAGATGGTATCCACCCAGCCGCAATGAACAACCCGGCTCTTCTGCCTGAGCAGCCTCTCTATGGAAGTTTTGGCAGAGGACAACCACTAGGCCGCTCATGGGCAGCCTTTAACACCTTTTCTCTAGGCGGGCGATTAGGAACCTGGCGCGGCTCTGCCGGTGTCTGGACCTCAGGCGATGAACTGTATCGTGAATTAAGTCTGACCACAGCCTTGGCTAAAAGGCTGGGGAGCCGCCTTGACGCCGGATTATGCCTGGCCTATCATCGAGTTACCATCAAGGACTTCGATCCGATAAAAGCAGATTTTCTCATCGGAGCCGCCCTCAACGCTCCCCTCTCCGATGATATCAGTGTCGGTGTCTGGTACGGCAACCAACCATGGGGACGCAAGAGAGCTTTTCAAAGCCTGACCAGGCAACTGTTCCAGCTATCAGTGAATGCACACATAGGGGAGAATACCAGCTGGACTATTGCCGCGGAAAAAACACCACCATTCACCTTAAGACAACTGGTGGAAATCCGACACCTCACCAAGCGAGGGATACAGCTACAACTGGGCTATCGCACCGGTCCTGGTATGCCCTACCTGGGCGTACAGCTGCCCTTACTACGGCTCTTACTATCCGTGAGAGTAAACATTCACCCAATCTTCGGATTATCAACTGCATTCGGCCTTGCATTTCAATAGATTACTCCCCTGGTTGCTGCCAGCGATCCTCCAAGCCCAGTCAGTCAATCTCTTTAGCATCGACATTCTTAACTCCCAATTCCTGTCGGATGAAGACCACCTCGCCCTTGAGTCAATTCTCGACAATCCGGTGAATCTGAACACTGCTACACCGGTGGATCTCTGGTTTCTAAACGATTCCCTGGTCAGCGTCCTGATGGCAGCCAGACAGTCCGGTCCGTTTCGCGATTGGAAAGAGGTAGCCCAGCGCACATCATTAGCGAAAGCCAGCATTCAAGCGTTACGTCAACTTCTGGAACTACCCTTGAATCAGCGTATCCAGGGCCGATTGTCCACTCGTATCGTGACGAGTGGGACGGATGAGCGAATACGCACGCGTCTGAACCTCGATGGTGATCGTTGGACCCTCCAATGGGTTGCTCAACGCGATCCCGGTGAATATCACCTTGCAGACCTTTCAGATTTAAGTGCCAGAATTGATTGGGGAGCCACCAGCATATATCTTGGAGCCCACCGCGTTACCTGGGGACTAGGTCTGGTATTAGGCCGTGAGTTTCCTACTCCCCGTGGAGCAAGCCTTTTGCGGCCTATTTCCAAAGTTCTTTCTATACGAAAAGGATATAGCAACAGCAACACCGGAGTTCTCCGGGGCATCAGTATTCAACATCAATGGATGCGGCTAAAATTTATATCCGGATATTGTTTCCAAGGAGCAGACATCTCGATTGAAACTGATGGTTACCCACGGGTGATAGCCTATCGCACGCATACCGAAACAGCTCTTACTACCCGCGAGGCACTCCCTTATCTTGGAGCAACAGTTTCAGTGGGGCACTGGAAGTTCGGTGGCCTGGCTGCGTGGCATGATCTTCAGTCCACATCAACCACTCCCGGCGTACAGCAACTAATCTATTCCCTTTACACGGAACGCACCTTCCAAAACCATCTGGGTAAATGGCATATCAGCCATGAAGAGGCACGGCGGACCACGGATCGGGCAGAGTCGCGAGCTGATGGAGGAGCGCGGCAGACCCGTCTCATGTTCATAAAGCGGCCCGCCCTGAAGGATAGTCAAATGCGGCTAACCCTCATGTATCGCCATTACCCTTCGGATTGGACACCCCTGCGAGGTCGCCTGGTGGGTAATCAGGCAAGCCGAGGAAATGAAGCCGGGTGGTTTTTAGTCTGGCAGTGGCACTATAGATTCTTAAAGATCACTGGTCATCTGGACAGCTATCACGAGATAGAATCCCGAGAACTTCAGCTCTGGCCCAGTAACGGTTGGGAATCGGGTTTGGCGGTTGCGGTCAGGTGGCGCCCACTAGAGGCCTCTCTGAACTATCGCGAATATGAGGACGTCGGATATATGGGATCCCAGAACCCATACGGCCTGGACATCCTGCAGAGGGAGGTGAGCGCTGGACGGTATCTGCGCTTTTCTCTCTCCTATGTACTTTCCCGGAACCTTACTGCCCGATGCATGACTGTGATAACCGGGTCCGATGCAGGTGAAAAGCAAGGCGGGGGTGAAACTTTAGGTGGCAGTCTGCGTTACCGCCTGCAAACAGATGCTATTCTCACGATAGGAGCCAACAGATTCAAAACAGATGGCTGGGACCTTCGAATCTATACCTATGAAGAGGGCTTGCCGGGTGAATTCAATTTCCAGCCGTTGTTCGGACGCGGTGTGAGGGTCTACGGGAAACTATCGCTGCCAATTGGGGAAGGACTGGTCTCGCTCCGCGCGGCACAGCAGTGGCGCTCCACCGATCAAAGCCGTACGGAGACAAAGTCACACCTGCAATTGGGTATCCAGATGGATATTGCACTCTAGGCAACCATCAATCTAAGTTTTTAGTGAATCGGCTTTTACAATGTGCTATGGGCTTGAGATAGCGAATGAGACAGAGAAGAGGACTTTGAAGCGTATCCCATCACAAAGACACTATCTGCTCCGATATCGCAGGCTGGTTGCTGCGGCAATATTGTTACCTGCTCTCCTGCTTGCCGACGAGATAAGAGTAGCTTTCCCTAATCAGTTGCATCGACGGGTCACTCTACGCACATTCTACATAGGAAATGTAGAATACCTAAGCGGTCAAGAGCTAGCCGAGATTTTTTCCGTAAATACCTACGTGAATGATGATGTAAACAAGCTGGTGCTTTATTTCCGGGAAGGAGAGGTTAAGATCACCGCTTTCTCATCTTTCGTGGTCGTGAACGAAGAAGCCTTTCAAATGCCATTGCCCACTTACTTTGATGGACAGGAATATTTTCTTCCTGCCAGAGCCTTCTTTTCAGTGCTGGGAGCTACTGTTCTTCGGGGTGCACGATATAACGAGGCCCGAAGATCTTTTATGGGGCCCAATTCCTACACTGCGTTCAACATATTCTCCGCCAAGGTCGAATCCAAACAGAACGGGACACTGATTAGAGTAAAGACGGGTGAGCCATTCGACACCCGCAATATCGTCCGGTATATCACCGACAACGGGTGGCTTGTCGTCCAGGTGCCCGGGGGTATAGTAGACACCCTGGCCTTGAATCGATCGAGTCTGGGTGGCATTATCAGGAATGCCTGGGGACGCCAGCTGGATAAATCCGCTGAATTGCGATTCAAGTTAACCGACCGTGTGAATCTGCCGGAAGTGTATCAAATCAAAGGTGGCGACGAGCTGCACATTGCAATCCGCAATCCCAGCCGACCGACGAACGATCGTTCAAATGAGATGCGCGAGCAGTGGTATCTGGACACCATTGTCATAGATCCCGGGCATGGTGGGATAGACGCAGGCACTGTAGGGAAGGGCGGATTGAAGGAAAAGACGGTAACGCTGGACGTGGGATTACGGCTGGGGCGTCTGATCAAGCGCAAGACCAGCATGAGAGTGGTCTACACTCGTGATGAGGATATCTTTATACCCCTCTGGCAGCGGACCAAGATCGCCAACGAGGCCAGTGGAAAACTCTTTATTTCCATCCATGTGAATGGGGTTAAGAACCGAGATGCCCATGGTTTCGAAACCTGGCTTTTGGCCCCGGCCAACACAGAAGAAGCAATCGAAGTGGCCAGGTTGGAGAATAGCGTAATCGCCCTTGAAGAATCCAACCACGCCTACCAGGAATTCTCCGATGAGGCCTTGATTCTTTCTACCATGGCCCAGAGTGCCTGGATGAAGGAGAGCGAGGTATTAGCTGCTATCGTTCAGGAACAACTAGGCAAACGGTTGGATGCCCCCAACCGTGGTGTCAAACAAGCGGGATTCCTGGTATTAATTGGCGCTACCATGCCGAATGTACTGGTGGAGACCGGATTCATCAGTAACCGCATTGAAGAGAAAAAGCTAGGCCAGAACGAGTATCGCCAACATATAGCCGAGGGGCTCTATAACGCCATCATGCTCTTCAAGGAAAAATATGAAGGGGCCATGCTTGCGGAACAGGACAAGTGATCCGCGTCGTGATTTCAGCTGCCGTAGTCATCGAACACTATGATTCATTTCCACCGGCCGGTGGATAGAGATACTTCCCGCTACTATCGATCACCAGATAGGTCTCCATACCTAGCTGCAAGCGCGCAGCTTTTTCATTATAGCAATCCTCGTTATGCATGCCCTGCTTGAATACTTGTTCGATTTAGAGCGAAGGGGCGTAAAACTGGGGCTCGAGCACACCCAGGAATTGCTCAGGCGGTGCGGGAATCCTCACCAGACATTGTCAATTGCCCAGATCGCAGGCACAAACGGCAAAGGCTCAACTGCCGCCATCGCAACCTACATTCTGAAGCAGCATGGTCGTAAAGTAGGTTTGTTTACCTCGCCACACCTGTGTCGTTATAACGAGCGCATTCGCGTTGACGGTCTCCCGATAGGTGATAGTTATATTATCCGATGGGTGGAGAAGCACAAAGACGATCTGGATGAGATTCCCTCCACTTTTTTCGAAGCGAATACCGCGATGGCTCTAAGCTACTTCAGGGACCGGCGGGTAGATGTGGCTATCTTGGAGACAGGGCTGGGAGGTCGGCTGGACGCCACCACCGCCACCAACCCTAGCTGGACCGCCCTCACACCCATTGATCTGGACCACATGGATATGTTGGGTGATACCATACATGCCATCGCCAGAGAGAAGGCAGGTATTCTGCAGTCGGGAGTACCCTGCTTTTCAGCGCCGCAATCCCAGCAGGTCAGCGAAGTAGTTCAAAACGAAGCTGAACGCGTCGGTGCCCCGATAATATTCGTCCCCCAGGCAACAGATACCCCAGCTCCACGCAAATTGCCCGGGCGCCACCAGCAGATAAATGCTTCTGTGGCCCTGGCTCTCACCAATGCTATTCTGGGCAAGGACTTTGACAGTGAAATCGCTAACACTGCCGTCGAGTTGGCCTTCTGGCCTGGTAGATATCAGCAGGTGAGTGACCATCCCAAAGTAATTTATGATGTTGCACATAATCCTCATGGAATGGCAGCCGTTCTGACAACCATTGCCGAAGAGAAGCTAACCGGCCAGAAACGGCTGGTGCTTGCCATGCAACAAGGCAAAGAGATTGCCCGGGTCTTGAACATGCTACTACCGGAGTTTGATGCCGTAGTGCTTACGCAAACTGATACGCGCAACTTTATTCCAGCTGCCGAATTGGCCGAGCTATCAGGGGCTGCCCATCCCCACATTCAGCAAGAGCCGATTGCCAGTAAGGCCATCCAGGAGACCCTAAAGAAAGCTAGAAAGAACGATTTTGTGGCCATATTAGGGTCGCACTACCTGGGACCTGCAGTAGCCAAGGTGTTTAAAATTTCATTTGACAACCTAAAATAAATAACTGAATTTCCAGCCAAGAGTCTCAATCCGCTGACACGGTTTCCCATTCAATTTGCTAAGTCTATGTCTTCTATACCGTTTCTCGACGTGTCAGAGCGAAAATGTTTGGGGCTGCGGGCACGGACTTTAACAGAATTTGTTGACTTGATGGATGCTGGCCGGGAACTCTGAGGCCAGAATATCATTTCAGATTTGCGGACAAAGGACCATATTTAGAAGTTAAAGGCATAAAAACACCAAATAATTAACCGCCCCTTCTTTTTCAGCTAAGCTTACAAATTCTGATAGCGGCTTGATTCCGCCAGATGCAGCACTGCCGACTGGTGTAGGCAGCATGAACGGTCGCGGCCACAAGATAAATTTTACGATGGTTTTCCCCAATCCAATTGTATGGACATCACGAGCACTGGTATATCTGGTCCTCGGCCAAGAATTAGACTTTTCCACCCTTAATGTCAGGTTATCAACGGAAGGATGCAGGCTGTCATGACAGAGCAACCCATCATGGATATCAGCGAATTGCAATCACTGCGGGTAAAGGACCTCACCAAGATGGCGCAGGAGCTGGAAGTGAGCGACTACTCAGGACTGCGAAAGCATGACCTTATCCTGAAAATCCTGGAGACCCAGGCTCAGCGACAAGGGAACGTTTATGCCCGTGGAGTGTTGGAGATCATGCCGGACGGCTACGGGTTTCTACGATCGTCCGATTTCAACTATCTCCCAGGTCCGGATGACATTTACGTTTCCCCCTCGCAAATCAAGCGGTTCGGTCTGCGTACCGGGCACCTGATCAGCGGACAGGTTCGTCCACCCAAGGATAACGAGCGCTTTTTCGCTCTCCTCAGGGTAGATGCCGTGAATGGTATTTCACCTGAAGAAATCAAGTCATTCCCTCATTTCGTAGACTTGACCCCCCAGTTCCCCGAAGAGCATCTAGTTCTGGAGACAACTCCGAAGGAGCTAGCCATGCGCATCATCGATCTGCTGGCTCCCATTGGCAAGGGTCAACGAGGGCTCATCCCGGCTCAGCCAAAAACAGGAAAGACTATTCTGCTGCAAAAGATCGCCAACGCCATAACCCAAAATCATCCAGACATCCATCTGATCATCCTGCTCATAGATGAACGTCCCGAGGAGGTGACAGAGATGAAGCGGAGTGTGGACGCGGAGGTTGTTTCTTCCACCTTTGATGAGCCGGCTGAGAGGCACGTACAGGTGGCGGAAATGGTACTGCAACGTGCTCGCCGTATGGTGGAAGTAGGCATGGATGTTATGATCCTGCTGGATTCAGTCACCCGTCTTGCTCGAGCGCATAATACCGTCATCCCACACAGCGGGAAAATCCTCTCCGGCGGTGTGGATGCCAATGCGCTACAGAAACCCAAGCGCTTTTTCGGATCGGCCCGGAATGTCGACGAAGGCGGCAGCCTAACCATCATAGCAACTGCTCTGATTGATACTGGTAGCCGCATGGACGATGTGATATTCGAGGAATTCAAAGGTACGGGAAACATGGAGCTAGTGCTGGACCGTAATCTGAGTGATCGACGCATTTACCCGGCCCTCGATATCAACAGAGCCGGAACCAGGCGTGAAGAGAAGCTATTGAGCCGGAAGGATCTATCGCGTATCTGGATCTTGCGGCGACTACTCAATGACATGAGTGCGGTGGAAGCCATGGAGTTCCTGCTGGATCGACTCCAACGTACCAAAAAGAATCGGGAATTCCTGGACACCATGAGCGATTAAATCTAGCCTAGCAATGAGAGAAAAGAAGAGGACATGATAGTATATCCCCCGACAGAGACGGCACGTGCAATTTGTGTGAGATTTCATACTGACCATCCGGTAGAAGCAACTCCGTATCAATTAAAAGGAGCCATCATTCGCAGCTTCCCCAACCATTCGATCATACCATATATCAACGGGGAATACCGAGGACAGATGCGCTATCCGCGGGTTCAGGTGAAGGTACTACGCAATCAATTGTGCATATTCGGCCTTGGAAGCGGCTACGACGTCGTCCAGGCTTTTTGTCATGATCTTGAGGAATTTGAAATAGAGGATCAGACCTACAAGGTTGTTGGAATGGACACGCCGGAGAGCGAATTACAGCTCAATCGACATGCCAGCCATTTTCACCGCTATAAATTCATTACACCTTGGGTTGCCTTAAATCGGCGCTCTCTGGCCATGTACAAAGCCCTTCTGCCAATGGAACGAGTTGCCTTCCTGAACCGCCTGCTGGTACAGAACCTACTGTTCATCGCCAGGGAACTGGGATTTAATGTCGGGTATACCCTGAGTGCCCGGGTGAAGCTCCAATCCTTGAGCCCACGAGTGGTGGAGGAGCAGGGCAGTGGTTCCTTCAAAGGCTACTTTACCTCGAACATGATTCTACCTGATTACCTGGGACTAGGCAACGGTATAACCAAAGGACTGGGTACCATCGTTCAGATTGAAGAGCAACCCATCGACAATCTACCGGCCCCCATCACACCTGATTGATACTCGATCCCGAGACTACCGGCCGTTATGCTGAATTTTGCAGACAGGGCAGCACGAATCGAGAGTTCCATCACCCTGGAAATGACTGCCCGGGCTGCGGAGCTGCGCACAGCCGGGGTGGACGTTATCAACCTCGCGGTCGGAGAACCGGACTTTCCCACCCCCGCCCACATCGTCGCCGCTGCCAAACAGGCAATGGATGAGGGTCATACGCGCTATACACCGGGTCCGGGAATACCAGCGTTGCGCGAGGCAATAACGGTGAAACTGGAACGAGATAACCGGATTAGCGCTACACCCGAGCAGGTCATCGTGAGCAACGGTGGAAAGCATTCCCTGTTCAACGCCTGTTTGAGTCTATTCGACAAGGGGGACGAAGTCATCATCTTCACACCCTACTGGCTCTCATTCCCCGATCTGGTCAAACTGGCTCACGCCACACCGATATTCGTAGGGACTGACCCCGAGCGGCAATTCGAACCCCGTTTTGATGAGCTGAAGGCGAGAATTACCTCACGAACCAGAGGTATTATCATGAACTCCCCTTCCAATCCTACCGGGGGGGTATGGAGCCGAGAGGCAGTAGAGCTCATGCTTGAACTAGTCAAGGAGCACGACTTGTGGCTGCTATCCGATGAGTGCTACGAAGCGTTGTCCTACGACGAGCCCTTTGAATCGCCTGCGTCCCTCGCACCGGATGATGAGAAGATCCTAACGTTTCAGAGTTGCTCAAAAACCTACGCGATGACTGGTTGGCGAATCGGTTACATGGCAGGCCCGGTGGAGCTGGTTGAAACCATGTCCAAAATCCAGGGCCAGAGTACATCCTGCCCCAACGCTATCAGCCAAATGGCCGCGATCGCCGCCTTGACAGGAGATCAATCCATAGTGGCTGAATATAAAGCTGCTTTCAAACGCCGACGGGGACTCATGGTAGAGAGTTTATCTCAAATCCCGGGGCTTTCCTGCCGGAACCCTGGAGGCGCCTTTTACGTTTTCCTGAATGTAAGCGGTCTATTTGGAAAGCGGGCTGACCACCAGACCATTCGAACGCCCAAAGACGTGACTGAATACTTGCTCACCGCCGTCCAGGTGGTCACTGTGAACGGCGAGGCGTTTGGCGATCAGGAACACATACGCCTGTCGTATGCTGTCTCGGACGAGGATATTACCGCCGCCGGAGAGCGCATTACTGCTGCGGTGGCACACTTGAACTAAGGAGAGAACCATCATATGAGAAAAGACATTCATCCCGAATACCACCTTGTCACGGTACACTGCGCCTGCGGTAATTCTTTCCAGACAAGGTCCACGGTCAAGGAGCTGCGGGTGGAAATCTGCAATGCCTGCCACCCTTTCTTCACGGGAAAACAGAAGCTGGTGGACACCGCTGGTCGAGTAGAGAAGTACCGGCGTAAGTACAAGATCGAAACCCCGGCAGATTAGGTCCATAGTACTGACAATCCATTGACGTTGTTGAAGATGGCTATTCGGCCATTCCCGTTTCTCCTGCTGGCCGCCCAATCCCGTATTCTGGTTGGCGGGCAAGCCGTGATCGAAGGTGTCATGATGCGGGTACCCGGCTCCTATGCCGTGGCAGTCCGTGATCCCGAGGGCCAGATCCAGACCAAATGCCAAGCTTTCACCTCCGCAGTGGAGCGTTCCCGCTGGTTGAAACTGCCCTTATTAAGGGGAGTGGTGCACTTATTTGAATCCCTGAAGCTGGGACTGAGTACCTTGAACTGGTCGGCGGAGGTGGCCTTCCCCGAAGAGGTTTCAGGAAAGAGCTCTGCATCCGGAGTCTGGACCACCATCCTGGCCTTTGGACTAGCCATTGGGCTCTTCTTCATAGCCCCCTTATGGATCACGACGAAACTCCTGCAGCTTGAGCAGCATGCCTTGGGATTTAACCTGGTTTCAGGAGCTATCCGCATCACATTTTTCCTCCTGTATCTTGTGCTGATATCCCTGGCCAAAGACATCAGGCGGCTATTCGAGTATCACGGTGCCGAGCATAAGACCGTCTATGCTTTCGAGGCGGGAAAGTCTCTCACCGTTGACAGCACCCGGGACTTTCCTACCCAGCATCCCCGCTGTGGGACCAGCTTTCTATTCATCGTTTTGATCGCTGCCATTCTGGCGTTCGCGTTGATCGACACCATTGTTTTGGCTCTAGTGGGAAAAATATCCTTAGGCTTACGGCTACTGGTCCACTTGCCGCTCATACCGGTGGTGGCCGGTGCCGGATACGAGGCTCTCAAAATCACCGCCAGATACCAGCACATGCGCCTTTTTCGATGGTTCTCCCTACCCGGCATCTGGTTGCAGTATATTACCACCCGAATGCCCGACGACGATCAGGTGACGGTAGCCCTGCAATCCCTCAAGGTTGCCTTTGGAGATAAACTCCAGGAGGTTGAAGGGCAGGAATACGTGGCCGATGCCATTGCCTGAGGCCTTGAAATGATAGAGAAACTCCACGAAATCATCCAGCGGCATGACGACCTCGCCGCCCGTATGTCGGATCCCGAAACGGCTGCCGATCCCAAACAGTACGCCGATCTGGCCAAGGAACACAGCGAGTTGAGCGCAGTCGTGGATAAGGCCCGGAGATACGTGGAATTAAAAACACGACTGGAGGAAGCTGACGATATTCTTATGGGCGACGATCCCGAGCTCAAGGAACTGGCCCAGGAAGAAATACCGGAGCTGAAAAGTCAGCTGGAAGAGCTGGAGGAGGAGCTCAAGATCCTGCTACTGCCCCGCGATCCCGCTGATGACAAGCATACCATTCTCGAGATCCGCGGCGGGACCGGTGGAGAAGAAGCTGCATTATTCGCCGCCGATCTTTACCGGATGTACACCCGCTATGCCGAGCGTCGGAGCTGGGAGACCGAGGTCATGTCGCTGTCCGAGTCCGAGACGGGCGGCATCAAAGAGATCATCGTCTCGGTGAAGGGCAAGGGCGCCTATGGTGACCTGAAGTACGAGAGTGGCGTTCATCGCGTCCAGCGGGTACCAGTGACGGAGGCCAGTGGTCGCATCCATACCAGTGCCGCCTCGGTGGCGGTCCTGCCTGAAGCAGACGAAGTTGAGGTGAATATTGATCCCACTGAGCTGAAGATCGATACCTACCGGGCTTCGGGTGCCGGCGGGCAACACGTGAACAAGACCGAATCCGCTGTGCGAATCACCCATGTTCCCTCCGGCATCGTAGTGACTTGCCAAGATGAGAAATCCCAACACAAGAACCGCACCAAAGCCATGAAGGTACTGGCCTCCCGTTTGTATGCCCACCAGGTAGAGGAACAGCATCGCCAGCGAGCTGACCAGCGCCGGAGCATGGTTTCCACCGGAGATCGAAGTGCCAAGATACGCACTTACAACTTTCCTCAGGGGCGCGTCACCGATCACCGTATCAACCTTACCCTCTACCGCCTGAATGAAATCACCGATGGTGATCTGGACGAGCTCATCGAGCAGCTGCGGGTGCAAGATCGCATGGAACGCCTAGCCGAGGTGTGACTATCCCGTGCGACTACTTGCCTCGTAGAAATACTGTCATGCTGAGATCCGCCGGAGCATGACACCACCAAAAGCAGGTCCTTCCCCACAATCATCAATGGCCGATGCTCAGACGGCCACTTCCAAACGCAAACAGTGGCACATTATCGACCTGATCCAGTGGGGTACCCAGTACCTGAGCGATAAACAGATCTCCAACGCCAGACTGGAAGTAGAGTGGCTTTTGGCCCACCAATTGGGCACAGAGCGAGTAGATCTCTACGTCCAGCATGACCGACTGCTCACGCATGATGAGCTTTCGGGTTTCAAGGCAATGGTTCAACGACGGACGGGAGGCGAACCATTTCAGTATATCCTAGGCAAGGCTCCCTTCTATGGCCGCGATTTCAAGGTCACCCCGGAGGTCCTGATTCCCCGGCCTGAATCTGAAATCCTCATTCAAGTGCTGCGCAAAGGTTCCCCGCCGGAGTCTCTCCTGGATATCGGCACTGGTTCCGGCTGCCTGGCTGTCACGGCAGCAATGCTTTACTCCCGTGCCGAGGTGCTGGCAATTGACGTTTCCCCGGCAGCGCTGGAAATCGCCCGGGAGAATGCCCGAACTATGGGTGCTGAAAACGTGACCTTCGGCGAGCTGGATATCCTGACTGCATCGCCTGAGGGCACTTTCGATGCCATCCTGTGCAATCCACCTTATGTGGCTACAGACGAGGTATCCCGGCTTCAGCGGGAAATCAGGGAACATGAACCACCAGATGCCGTCACAGATCACGCCGATGGCCTGACCTTCCATCGCCGCCTGGCGGAGATTGGTCCCACACTATTGAATTCCGGTGGGAGGCTGCTGGTGGAGATCGGCGGCAAGGCCCAAGCCAAGCCTGCGCTGGAAATCCTTGAAGGCGCGGGTGCACATGTTATCCTGCATAAGGATCTGCAGGGAGATGATAGAGTTGCAGAGACTCATTGGTCATAGTGATCTGATCTGCACTTGAAATGCTGGTACTAAGGATTCGAACATTGAATATGTTTTTCCCCAACCTTTAACCTACCCCCAGAAATACGAACTATCTCGCTCTCGCACTTGGCAGATTGAGCTCCTAACTTTCCGGCCGTGACCACTCTCTATGCGGCCATTAAGATGCTGCGCCCCATCAACCTGGTGCTGGGAGCGCTGGCTGTGCTCATCACTGCCGCCCTCATGCCTGTCTGGCCGCCATGGAACGCCATCGCATGGGCGATCGCAACTGTGCTGCCCTTCAACGCTGCAGCCAACGCCCTGAACGACTACTTCGATTACCCTATCGATAAGGTCAACCGCCCAACCCGGCCGCTTGCCAGCGGGGTCCTGCCACGTGAAACCGGTTGGGTACTGGCCGTGGCCCTGTTTGTGGCCGGAGCTGTGGCTGCCTTCCAGCTACCGCCGACCGCCCAGATCATCGCCCTGGGAATCGCCCTGCCCCTAATGGTCTTATACACGCCACTATTCAAGGGCTTGCCTTTGGTAGGGAACGCAGTGGTGGCGATTATTCTAGGCCTGGCGTTCCTGTTTGCCGGCGCAGCGTTCGGTAATCTGGAGTTAATGTGGACTCCCTTTGGGCTGGCTGCAGGCTTCACCCTTGTTCGGGAGGTGGTCAAGGATATCGAAGACCTGGCCGGCGATACCCGGGTTGGGGTAGGTACTCTGGCCGTGCGCTGGGGTGTTCCCACCAGCATTAAAGTCGCCCAGATCCTGACATTACTTTTGATGTTTGGCTGCCTGCTACCGTACATTATAACGGTCTATGGTACCACATATCTGGTAGCTGTGACCATCGGGGTAGAGCTTCCCCTTCTGTACTCGCTTATTTATCTGGTCAAACATCCCAATCCGGCAGGCGCCGGATGGGTCGCAAAGGTATTGAAAGTGGATATCCTCGCCGGGCTGCTGGCCATTTACTTATCCAAATTTGAGTTTTAAGGTATCGGCCGCTACCTGATGCGAGACTTCGTTCACCTGCACAATCATTCGGATTTCTCCCTGCTGGATGGCGCTCAGACCATCGAGACGATCATCGACACCCTGGGCGACCTCAAGATGGACCGGGTGGGAATCACCGAGCATGGCAACCTGTTCAGCTTGCTGCCATTCTACAAGGCAGCGGTGAAGGCCGGCATTAAACCCATCATCGGCTGTGAGGCCTACGTGGCCAAGGGAGATCATAGGGAAAAACAGGCGACGCGGCAATCAGGCTGGGGGTATCACCATCTGGTCCTGCTGGCACAGAATGACACTGGCCTGAGTAACCTGCGCAAGCTGGTCTCCATCGGCTACCTGGAAGGATTCTATTACCGGCCACGAATAGATAAGGACCTACTGCGACAATACAATGAGGGTCTCATCTGCACGTCCGCCTGCCTGAAGGGAGAAGTGCAGGAGAACGCTCTCCATGGCAATTTTGAAGCCGCTCGCACAGCCGCTCTGGAGTTGGCCGAGATCTTCCCCGGCCGCTTCTATCTGGAACTCCAGCGACACAACCTGCCGGAAGAGGATACCGCCCAAGAAGTGAATATCAAGCTGGCCCGGGAGCTGAACCTGCCCCTGGTAGCCACCAACGACTGCCACTATGCCCGGCAGGAGCATTGGGAAGCACACGACGTGATGTTCTGTCTAGGAACGGGTAAGGACCGGGATGATCCTAACCGCCGCCGCTACGCCACACCGGAATTCTATTTCAAATCTGTTGACGAGATGCACCAGTTGTTCAGAGATGTTCCGGAAGCCCTAGAGAATACCGTAGCAATCGCCGAGCAGTGCGCAGTGGAGCTTGACCTGGGTCAACTCCATCTGCCTCAGTTCCCCATCCCTGCCGATGCGGGAACCGACAAGCCCGATGAATATTTACGTATGCTGGTTGAAGAGGGTCTCGGAAAATACTATGGAACCATCACGCCGGAGGTCAAGGCCCGTTTGGAGCTGGAGCTGAAGGTTATCCGCGACATGAACTATGCCGGATATTTCCTCATCGTGATGGATTTTATCCGCTACGCCCGGAACCAGAACATCCCGGTGGGGCCTGGTCGCGGCAGTGCCGCCGGCAGTCTGGTCGCTTATGCTTTAGGCATCACCAGTGTGGATCCCATCCGCTATGATCTGCTTTTCGAACGCTTCCTCAATCCCGACCGTATTTCCATGCCGGATATCGATATCGACTTCTGCCAGGAGCGGCGGGGGGAGGTCATTGAGTATGTAAAGCAGCAGTACGGTGAGAACGCTGTCAGCCAGATTATCACCTTCGGTAAGATGAAGGCCCGCAGTGTTGTACGGGATGTAGCACGGGTCCTGAACATGAGCTTCGCCGAGGCCGACCGTATCGCGAAGATGATTCCCGATAGTCCTAAGATCACCATCGACAAGGCCATGGAGGCCAATGCAGACCTGCTACAGGCGGAATCAGTGGACCAAGCTCATAAGAACCTGTTCGCCTTCAGCCGGGTACTAGAGGGCATGAACCGTCACTCCTCAACCCATGCTGCAGGCGTCGTGATCGCCCCTGGAGACCTTACCGATTATGTGCCCCTGTACAGGCACCCGAGGACAGGCGAAATCACCACCCAGGTGGATATGAATGGCCTGGAAGACCTGGGCTTGCTCAAGATGGACTTCTTGGGCTTGCGCACCCTGACGGTCATCGACAAAACCGTGAAGATGCTTGCCGAACAGGGTGTGGATCTGGACATTGAGCGCGTCACACTGGATGACAAGTCTACTTACAATCTGTTTTCCAGGGGACAGACCATCGGCGTCTTCCAGTTTGAATCAACCGCCATGCGGGAGTTTCTAAAGAAACTCAGGCCGACGTGCATTGAAGACCTTATCGCCATGAACGCCCTTTATCGCCCCGGTCCCATGGCCTACATCGATGATTTCATCAACCGCAAACACGGCCGCACGGAGATGGCCTACCTGCACCCGGCGTTGGAGCCGATCCTGAAAGAGACATATGGTATCATCGTCTATCAGGAGCAGGTCATGCAGATTGCCCACGCGATTGCAGGATTTACCTTGGCCCAAGCAGACATCATGCGCCGTGCAATGGGCAAGAAGAAGAAGCGTGAGATGGCCAAGATGGAGGCTGATTTTCTCCACGGCGCAGAGGCCAAAGGAATACCCCGGAAAACTGCTCAAGAGATCTACGACCTGATTGCCCGCTTCGCCGAGTATGGTTTCAACAAGAGCCACAGCACGGCCTACGCTCTGGTAGCCTACCACACCGCCTACTTGAAAGCCCACCACCCGGCCGAGTTCATGGCTGCCAACCTGTCTTCAGAAATGAATAATCCTGATCGCATGCCGATCCTGCTAGCCGAGGCTCACGCCATGGGTCTGGAGGTTTTGCCGCCGGATGTATGCCACTCGGGACGCAACTTCCGGGTGGATTCGCAGGGTCGTATCCGGTTTGGATTGAACGCCATCAAACACGTAGGCCAGAAAGCAGCAGATCACATCAAGAACGTACGTGAGAAGAGCGCTGGGTGGGAAACGCTCCATGCCTTCACGGCTGCTATTGACCTTCACATGGTCAATCGCAAGGCCCTTGAATGTCTGGTAAAATCGGGGGCTTGTGACAGCCTGGCAGGCAATCGCCACCAGAAATTCATTCTGCTTGACGACGCGATCAAGTATGCCCAAGGCATGCAGGCAGGTGCCGATCCCAACCAGGAGAGCCTCTTCGGTGGCGAGAACCAGGAGTCTGTGGTATCCGAACCGGCTTTGCCGCAGGTCCCGCCATGGACCGATGAGGAACACTTCGAGATGGAGAAGGAGCTCACCGGCTTTTATCTCACAGGACATCCCCTTGAGGCCTTTGAGGAAGACCTTCAGGAATTCTCCAATTATGATTTCTCCGATCCTGAAGAGGCCAAAAGACTAGAGCAGCTACGGATTGGCGGGCTAGTAACCCAGCTGAAGGCTCATCATACGAAAAAAGGACTGCCCATGGCCTTCTTCACCCTGGAAGGACTGACCGGGCATGCAGAGGTCGTGGTTTTTTCAGATCTGTTCACACGGGTTAAAAGTCTCTTATCCAAAGACTCCAAGGTATTTGTAATTGGCCGAGTCTCCTCCCGAGGGCTACAATCCAATAGTCCCCACAACGGTGACGGCCTATCAACTAACGGCAATCAAAGCGACACCGAGGTGCTTAAGCTCCTTGCAGAGGACATCATTCGCCTCGAGGATTTGCGTCAGCATCTGGCTAAGCGTATTAACATCAGGCTATACCGGAGCCATCTGGAGTCTGATCTTATCCAGCAGCTCCGTAAAATGTCCGATCGTAACCGCGGCTCTTGCGAGCTCTGGCTACACATCGCCGATGATCCCCAGCCTGACAGTTCAGGTGCATCACCCGCTCGGAGAATCCGCTCCAGTGACCTGCGGGTCACTGCGACCAGCAGATTCCTTTCCGAGCTGCGAGGTCTTATCGGCGATGAGAATGTATGGATATCCTGACCATGATCGCCGTTCTCCAGCGGGTTTCAAGCGCCAGAGTAGCCGTAGACGGCGAAGTTACCGGTTCCATTAAGCAAGGGCTGGTGATCCTCCTGGGAGTGCATCAGAACGATACCGAGGAAGACAGCACCTTTCTCATTGAAAAGACCGCTACCCTTCGTATCTTTAACGATGAGGGCGGAAAAATGAACCTCTCCATCCAAGACGTAGGAGGAAGTGCTCTGGTGGTGAGTCAATTCACTTTGGCTGGGGATTGGCGCAAGGGTAGGCGACCCAGTTTCATCAATGCTGCGCAACCAGATGAAGGGTGTCGGTTGTATGAGCATTACATGGCTGGCTTACGAGCGCATGACATCCCAGTAGAGAGCGGTCTGTTCGGAGCCATGATGAAGGTTGAGCTGGTCAACGACGGCCCGGTTACATTCGTGCTGGACAGCAAGGAGCGCTAGGTGGAAAGAAAGATTCGCATCTTAATGGCAAAACCGGGTTTGGACGGTCATGATCGGGGTATTAAGGTTCTGGCCCGTGCTTTTCGCGATGCAGGAATGGAAGTGATCTACCTGGGGTTGCGGCAGACACCAGAAATGATCGTCGCAGCGGCAGTGCAGGAGGACGTGGATGTGGTTGCACTATCTATTCTGTCTGGAGCCCATATGGCCATCTTTCCCAAGGTTAAGACACTCATGGCCGAGGCTGGTTTGGACGATGTGCTTCTCACCGGTGGCGGAATTATCCCCAAGAAAGATATGCAAGCTCTCCAGAAGCAGGGTGTAGGACGACTGTTCGGTCCTGGCAGCTCCTTGACAGAGATTACCGACTACATCACCTCCTGGGTTCAGGCAAATCGCCCCGACCTAACTGATGAGACAGACGGCTGATGGCATCTTCACCGAAGCAGCTTTCTAAGGAAGCATTCCTGGAATCAGTTCGGCAGGAGGCTCTCCTGGGTGGCGGCAAAGAACGCCTTGAACAGCAGCATGCCAAAGGGAAACTGAGCGCCAGGGAGCGGTTGGATCTGTTCCTGGACAAAGGCTCCTTTACCGAGATCGATATGTTCGTCAAGCATCGCTCACGGGACTTTGGCATGGATGAGAAGCGTCCCCTAGGGGATGGAGTGGTTACGGGATACGGCCTTGTAAACGGGAGACGTGTGTTTGTCTTTGCCCATGACTTTACCATATTCGGTGGCTCCTTGTCCGAGACTTTCTCTGAAAAAATATGCAAGGTCATGGACCTGGCGATGAAGGTGGGTGCACCGTTGGTGGGCTTCAACGACAGTGGTGGAGCTCGCATCCAAGAGGGAGTACTCAGTCTTGGTGGCTACGCCGATATCTTCCTGCGCAATACCCTGGCCAGCGGGGTTATCCCCCAACTGAGCCTAATTATGGGGCCTTGTGCCGGAGGTGCCGTTTACTCGCCGGCCATCACAGATTTCATTATCATGGCCAAGGGTACCAGCCATATGTTCGTAACCGGTCCAAACGTGGTAAAGACCGTTACCCATGAGAATGTCTCGTTTGAGGATCTGGGTGGTGCCGAAACGCACGCTACCAAGAGTGGTGTGGCTCACTTTTCCTGCGAGAATGAAGCGGAAGCGATCAGAAGTGCCAAGCTGCTGCTCAGCTATCTTCCTCAGAACAATCTTGAGAG
>CP070787.1:36483-66312 GCA_020346745.1 Fidelibacterota bacterium
AGGCTGCTCACCTGCACCAGGAGCAATTGGTCACCGGGTGAGGTTATCTACTTCCTCAAGTTCTTCCTGGCTGAATGAGACCGATGGGGATATGACGTTTTCTTCAAGTTGTTCCATTTTGGTGACACCAGCGATTACCGAGCATACAACCTCGTGCGATAGCAGCCAGGCAATGGACAACTGAGCCAAAGAGCAACCTTTCCGCTTGGCAACTGCATCGAGTTTATCGACCAGTTCGAGATTCCGATCCGTCAGAAATTCATCGCGCCTGGCTTCTCCGGCCTGTTCCGATAATCGTCCGGTGTCGTCAAGCTTGCCTTTACGATACCTCCCCGTGAGTAGTCCGAGGGCAAGCGGCATGAATGGAACTAAGCTAATCCCCATTTGAGCGATATACTCTAGAAACTCCCGTTCATCCGCTACAGTTGGCTCCCCTTCCTTTTTTGATACACGGGGGCGATCCATGAGGTTATAACGATTCTGCACCCCAATTATCCGATGGGACGAATTAACAGCCACTGTGGCCAACGTCTTGCTTTCTGTTTCCAGCTGGGCTGCGGTTCGGTTGGATACCGCCAGGTAGAGTACTTTCCCCTGTCTCACCAGTTGATCGAAGGCGGCCCAAGTCTCGTCTAGAGGAGTTTCCCATGAGCCGTCAGACAGAAGACTGGGCGAGTGGTGATATAAAAGATCGATGCGATCAGTCTGGAGACGCTTGAGGCAGTCTTCGACTGCTTGTATGATATACTTCCGGGAAGCACCGCTCTCGTTAGGTGAAAAATCACGAGTCAATTCATGTTCGTCCCTGACAGCGTTCTTCACCTTGGTGGCCAGCACGACCATATTGCGTGCTCTGGAACCGCGGCTCTTGAAATAGCGTCCGATCAGTCTTTCACTATTCCCCGCTCCCATATTGTACGAATTGGCCGTATCCCAGTGAGTAGCACCAAGTTCCAAGGCGCAATCAAGGATCTTGAAACCATCGTGCTCCCCGATACGCGATCCGTCGTAGCTCGGATCACCCCATTTCCACAGACCTAAGCCTACCTCGGACACCCACAATCCAGAGTTGCCCATTCGGCGGTATTTCATCCCTCTGTAGGTCTTTGTCTCCATAGTCGCCCTCCAGTTCGTACATCAAAGGCATAGAACCTCAATAAACAACCATGACCAAACTTCCCTAGCTCATCTACATACTTACGATCTCAGAATATAAAAAAGAGAATATTCCACTTCGATTGAAATACTTGTTCGTTAATATAATCCAAGCATCCGAAAAGACATGCGAAGAAAAAAGCATCGGATTCACAACCTCATTTAGAGATGAACTACCTAGCATGCTTATTGAGAACCTGGCAGGACCGTAAACGTTTACGATGAGTAATATTACCAAATTGTTGCCGGACATGGTACTATCAATTATCCCATACTAAGAGAGGAACGAAAGGAATACTAGTTTACAGGTCGGCCATCTCGCTTTTCCCGTTGATGTGCCGACTATAGGTTGGAATTTCTTAGCCTATACCCCACATAACTCACAAGCCAAAGACTATAATTAATTACGCGGTATTACACTCACCTACCACCAAGCAAGAGTAGTGTTGTCATGTCGTAATTACGCCAAGCTCTCTACGGATCATGCACTATCACATTTCAGTACATACGCTTATGAAGGACCGGAGTTTACCCCGATAGCTATATGGGGGCGCGTCCCGCAGGACAGGCGTCAATATCATCGATTTGTGCTGCTGATAAACTTGCCTAGTTTCACTTCAGCCGTGATATTAAGATACAGCGCACCATCAGAAACGGAGGATCTGTTTGGCTAAAAAGACTACGGGGCCAGGTGTTGCCGTCAAACGAAGGCGAAAATCCTTGCCTGTCATCGGATGGCGGGAATGGATCAGCCTACCCCATCTGGGAATTGCTGACATCAAGGCCAAGATCGATACCGGAGCACGCTCATCCGCACTCCACGCCTTTAATATAAAACAAGTGCGGAAAGACGGACGGGATCTAGTCACCTTTAATGTCCACCCGTACCAGCGCGATACCGAGACAACGATCCACTGCGAAGCCCCATTGGCTGGACGACGCGCCGTGCGGAACTCCGGAGGGAAGACGGAATTGCGTCCAACCATTGAGACTGTCGTGGAATTGTTCGGCCAGCGCTGGCATATCGATCTAACCCTCACAAGCAGGGATGTGATGGGATTCCGAATGCTCCTGGGCCGACAAGCTGTACGCCGGCGCTTCGTCATTCACCCTGGGAGATCGTTCCTGGCCCGAAAAAGCCCCCAGTATTGTCTTCCTGCTGCCAAACCTCGCGCGGAGGAGAAGAAATGAATATCACCATCCTGTCAACGAAACCTTCGCTGTATTCCACCCATCGGCTCGTCGAAGCCGGTAAGCAGCGAGGACACGAAATGCATGTGGTCAATTATCTGCGGTGCTATATGGATATCACCTCCCACCGACCTCACGTGCTCTATCAGGGAGAAAAATTGACTTACGTCGACGCGGTGATTCCACGTGTCGGTGCGTCTAATACCTTCTACGGTACCGCCGTCGTCCGTCAATTCGAGATGATGGATGTCTATTCCATCAATGAATCAGTAGCCATCTCCAGATCCCGTGACAAGCTGCGCAGCATGCAGCTACTCGCGCGAAAGGGTATTGGGTTGCCGGTCACTGGTTTCGCCAACTCCACCAAAGATATCGACGGGCTGATCGACCTGGTCAATGGTGCCCCTTTGGTCATCAAGCTCCTGGAAGGCACTCAGGGTATCGGGGTGGTATTGGCGGAAACCCGCAAAGCGGCCGAGTCGGTGATCCAGGCGTTCCGCGGCTTGGAGGCCAATATTCTGGTACAGGAGTTCATCAAGGAAGCGGAGGGCACCGATATTCGCTGCCTTGTCATCGGCGGGAAAGTCGTAGCATCCATGAAACGGCAAGCCCCCAAGGGTGATTTCCGGTCCAACCTGCACCGCGGAGGGAAGGCGGACCCCATCCGGATCACACCCGAAGAGCGCATCGTGGCGGTAAGGGCCACGCGCATCATGGGACTGAACCTGGCTGGAGTGGACCTCATTCGCTCCAACCACGGACCCCTGGTATTGGAAGTCAACTCTACACCCGGCCTGGAGGGGATTGAAGAAGCTACCGGGAAGGACGTAGCCGAGATGGTGATCGAGTTCATCGAGAAAGAAGCGTCCAAGAAAGGAACGCTTAAAGGCAAAACCCGCACCCGCGGACAGGGCTGATCCCCATGATCGAGCCATTCAAAGTCGCAGGCAAACTGGTCCAGGCCGGTGAATCCCGGACCATTGACGTACCCATGGCCCGATTATATACCCATACAGAAATAACCATGCCCGTAGTGGTCATCCATGGGAAAAAGAACGGTCCGCGTCTTTTCATCTGTGCTTCCATTCATGGGGATGAAATAAATGGTGTCGAGATCATCCGGCGGGTCCTGGAAAATGTGTCAACGAAACAACTATCTGGAACACTGCTGGCAGTACCCATCGTCAATGTCTTCGGATTCATCACCCATTCCAGATACCTCCCTGACCGCCGCGATCTGAATCGATCCTTTCCCGGCTCACTGACCGGTTCCCTGGCAGCGCGGTTAGCCCACCTGTTCATGCGGGAAATCGTCCTCCAGTGTAACTACGGAATCGACCTGCACACTGCGGCCTCACCACGAACTAACCTGCCCCAGATCCGCACCACCCCTGGTGATGAGGAGATGCTCCGTATTGCGGATGCGTTTGCAGCACCCGTTACGGTCCTCGCCAAGGCACCGGGGGGATCTCTCCGACGGGAAGCAATCAAGCGAGGTGTTAAAGTTCTGCTCTACGAAGCGGGGGAATCTGCCCATTTCAACTCCACTGCCATCGAAACCGGTTTTAACGGCATCTTGCGGGTCATGCATCACCTGGGTATGGTAAAGGGCATCCGGACCCGTGGACGACACGATCCCCTCCATTCCTCCCGCAGCGCCTGGATTCGGGCAAGACAAAGTGGAATCCTCCACCTGAAAGTGCAGCCTGGTGACTGGATTCAGAAAGGGCAGCAGCTGGGTATCATTTCCGACCCACTGGGTGAAGAAATAAAAATGATCAAGGCCCCCTGGCGAGGATTGGTCATCGGACAGATCAAGGAACCACTGGTGTATCGTGGTGATGCCGTGCTCCACCTGGCATCTATCGATGAATCCGCCCAGAAGCGAACCCTAGACACTCAACAGAACGCACCCACCTGATCAATCCGGCCACAAACGGCAGCGTACTGCTACCTCAATAACATCACCATGTAACCGATGTAGATGACCACCAGTAGTCCCCCCTCCCATCGATTCAACACGAATCCGGAGCGCACCAGGGGCAATAGAAGCAGGGCGGTTAACAGCATGAGACCCATGTCGACCATGGTGATCCCCTGTATTCCAAAGGGATTGATGATGACGGTCAATCCGAGGATGCAGAGTATATTGAAAAGATTCGATCCCACCACGTTACCAACGGCGATGTCGTTATGGTGACGGATAGAAGCGACTACCGAAGTGGCTAGCTCAGGAAGACTGGTACCCACCGCGACCAGGGTCAGTCCGATGACGGCATCACTTACTGAAAACCGATGCGCAATCTCGATCGCTCCTTGCACAAATAAGTCCGCACCCAGTACCAGGCAGCCGAGGCCAATCACCGTCAATGACAGCAGCCAAACTGTTTTTCGTGGACGCACCGGTACCGCTTGCTTGAACTGCTCCCGCACATCCCTATCCTTTTCTGCCCTGGCCTGATAGATGGCAATGCCCAGATACAGCCCCAGGGTGATGAACAGGATTAGTCCCTCCAGTCTGCCTAAGTGGCCGTTGGCCGTGAAGAAGACCAGAACGCCCGACACCACGATCATGATGGGAATATCACGCCTGATCAACTGAGCGCTGGTTTGAATGGGGCTGATAAGGGCACTCAATCCCAGAATCAGGGCAATATTAGCGATATTGGATCCTACCACGTTCCCCAAAGCTATCGATCCACTTCCCCTGAGGGCGGCACTCAGACTTACCAGCAGTTCTGGTGTACTGGTACCCACTGCTACCACGGTCAATCCCACGATCAGAGAGCTGACCCCAAGTCGCAATGCGATGCCTGAGCTGCCTCTGACCAGGCTATCTGCACCTAGAATCAATAGAACCAAACCCGCAAAAACGTAGATAGAATTCAACAGCACGGCGTTCACTGAATACGTTGAGACAAGATGATGAATACAGACAACATCTCAGTAGGAAACTACTAGAATGTATGGCGATGTGATAAGAAAAAAGCTTATTGAAAATGTTCAAATCGATTGATACTTTTCATCGGAATCTTTGGAGGAAGGGTTCACACGAAATCAGAAGGAGGAGTGACCATGCGACATCTTTATTTATATGTCTCATGCATCATGCTCGCACTCCTAGCCGGTTGCGTTTCCAGTGGGAAGTTCCAGGCAAAGGTAGATGAAGCCGGTCGCTATCAGGTTGAGGTAGCGCAGTTATTAAAGGAGGTAGCTGGTTTGACCGCGGAACGTGACTCACTTCAGATGGAAACTGAGAGAATGCAAGGAGAGAATGCTGAGATGGTCAATCGATTAGCGATCATTGAAGCGACCAATGCTGATCTTCAAGCCGCTATGGAGGCTTCCAGGGCTGAGAAAGATCAAATGATCCTGAAATTGAGCAACGATAAGCAAACTCTGGAATCAGAGTTAGCCTCCCTCAAGCTCGAACACCAGGCTTTGCGCGACCGACTGACCAAGGAACAACAGGATCAGGCCATGAAGATGGTGGAGTTGCAAAACACCTATGGGCGACTGGTCGAGGGGCTCACCGAACAGATCGGACTGGGACAGATCAGGATTGACAGTCTGGCCAACAGATTGCAGGTTAATATCATCGATCAGGTTCTGTTCCTTTCCGGCGAATCGGTGGTCAGGACAACAGGCCGGAAGGTGCTGGACGCTGTGGCCAATGCTTTCAAGATGGCGGCGGATCAAAAAATGGTTATCGAGGGTCACACCGATAACGTTCCCATCGGTGAAAAGCTCCGTGACCGCTACCCGACGAACTGGGAACTCTCCGCCGCCAGGGCTACCAACGTAGCCAGGTATCTCATTGAGCAGGGAGGTATCGATCCCCAAGGAATTTCAGTGGCTGCCTACGGTGAATATAAACCGGTAGCGACTAACACAACCAAAGAAGGACGGGCTTCGAATCGCAGGATCGAAATCCTGTTCCTACCCTCGGATTAGCCTCCTGCTCCCCATGAGTTTGATCACAGGCTGTCCAGACCAATTGACGGACAGCCTGTGGTTCAGCCTGCGGACTCACTGCTGTTATTGATTATATTGACCGCCAATCACACCTGCAAACATAAGTACATTCCCGTTGTCTTTTCGCCTCTACGGCGAAAGGATATCCACTAGGAACTCGATCCTATCCCAGTTTGAGACATTGCATTTCGGACTTGCCTTCCAGCACATCAACCTAAAGGAGGAGTACCATGAACGACATATGGACTGGATTCGTAGAGATGCTGACTTATGAGCGTATGATGGCTCTGATCCGCGCACTCGTCGTTATCGTCGCCGGCTACACGCTCGCCAAACTCGCCTGCCTGGGCGTAAAACGGTTGATGAAGAATCGTCTGGGAATCCAGCGATTGCGAATCCTGCACCGCAGTGTTTTTATCATCGTCTTTCTACTGTTTCTCGTTTCAGGCTTGCGGGAACTGGGTTTCAAACTGGGAGTCGTTCTTGGGGCTGCCGGTGTTTTATCCGTAGCCCTGGGCTTCGCTGCGCAAACCTCCGTTTCCAACCTGATCAGCGGTCTGTTCCTGATAAGCGAACAGCCATTCTCCGTGGGAGATACGATCCAAGTCGGTGATATCATCGGTGAAGTATATGCCATCGATCTCCTGGCCACCAAGATCAGAACATTTGACAATCTGTATGTACGTATCCCGAACGAAACCCTCGTGAAATCCAATGTGATGACCCTAACCAAGTTTCCCCAGCGCCGGGTTGACATTAGGATCGGTGTGGCCTATAAGGAAGACATTGAAATCGTGCGACAGATCCTCTTTGAGGTGGCGAGTAATAATCCGCAATACTTGGACGATCCCCCACCGGTATGCAACGTGGTTGGGTTCGGGGATTCCAGCATTAATCTCCTGTTCGGTGTTTGGGTGGAGACAGCGGACTTCCAAGCATTAAAGAACAGCATCCAGGTCGAGATCAAATCGGCTTTCGATTCCAAGGGTATAGAAATCCCATTCCCGCATATCACCCTGTCCCCCGGTGGAGCTGCAGAGCCGTTGCACTTCTTTATGGCTGCCGACGATACCACTGCACCTCAACCTTCATCTGAAGGTTTGGTGTCCTGAGGAACGGTCTCTACCGCCCAGGATCAGCCGAACAGGAGGTTCCCCACGGCTGTTACGGGATCCGAGACAGTCCGGAACATCAGAGCCAGCGCAGTTTGCGGAAGACAATGATCTGGACGGCGAGAATAGCCGCCATGATTACCGAGACGATGAGAAAGCCCCATGTACTCTGACCACCAGGAATTCCACCCACGTTGGTACCCAACAAACCGGTAAGAAATGTCAAGGGGAGAAAAATACCCGCCACCACCGCCAGCATGTACATGCGGCGCTCAACCTGTTTCGATGAATGGTGATTCAATTCCTCCAGGGTCACAGATGCCCGGTCTCGGGCGGACGCCAACTCCTCCAGATATTGGAGGGTCTGGTCGGCCAGATCATTCAGCTGATGTCGCTCCTCTTCGGTCAGGAAGCTGAATTGCATTGAAGCGACGCGTGCCAACGCCTCCCGTTGAGGTGCGAGATGCCGGCGCAAAGCAATGATCCGTCGTCGAACTACTGATAGTCGTGCCCCGACCGTGTACTGCTGCTGTTCCACAACCAGCTCCTCCAGTTCGTCCACCTCAGTGGTGATAGACTCGATCGTATCAGAGAGTCGCTCCACCAACCGACGCCCAAGGGTGGCAAGAAAGTCCCCTGATGAAGTAGGACCCTGTGCCGCATCCAGCGCTTTCTGGATGTCGACGATGGAACGGACGGTCCTTAAACGGGTGGTTATGATTCGGTGGGAATCAAGATAGACTCTGACGGACACCATGTCCTCCGGATCTTCCTTTCGGTTGAAATTGATGCCTCGCAGCACCGTCAGTAGCCCGTCGTCCAGTTGTATGCTGCGAGGCCGAACGGCCTCCCGGATTAAAACATCACAAACGATTTCGTCAAGCCCACTCTTATCCCTGAGCCATTGTTCCGTAATCGGGGAGTCTCCCTCCAGATGAAGCCACAGAATCCCCGCTTCAGGACGCCACCCCTCAACATCTTCCCAATTGACTTTTTGTCCCCCACCTCGGCCATCCATAACATAGGCTGAAATCAGTCCCTGAATATCTGATTGTCGATTGTCCATTACATGTCTCCTCTGATAATGTGATAATGCCGTCAATCCCGTTGGCTACTTGAACCGATATGAAAAGCCGTTCGTGAAATCCAGGTCCATGGATTCTACTCCCTCCGGTGGTTCGCTATCATACCGCAGGTTCATCTCTACGGTCAGCTCGAGGCGCTTAGCGATCATTACTCTCAAGGTGGATAGAGCCAGAATACGGTGATCACTGACACGTCGCGTATCGACCTGGAAATACGCGATCGTCAGGAAACCAAGCGTCTCTCTCGGTCTCCAGTTCAGTACCATATAGTTGGTGGATCGGAGCAACGCGGCCAGATCACCATGAATGGGATCCCCCTGACCACCGTCGGATTCAATATTGAATACCTCCCGCTCCCACATGACTCCTATCCCGGTGGCCAACTGCAACTGTTCCGGTATAAACGTGAAACTCTCCACTTCATCCCACTTGATGCGCAGTCCACCTCCCAGGAGTTGCCGGTCCTTCAACTGAATAAATTCATTGAACTCCTTCTGCACAAAAACCTCACCGTAGAGGGCCTTTCGCAGCGACTTCACCACGCGGAGATGAGAGAATCCTTTATTGATGAACAGGTTTTTGTCTTTTATACTTACTCGATAATTAGAGGCCAGGAAAGCTTGTCCCCAGCCTCGAACATAATCTATGCGGAGATTAGAGCGATTCTGAAAGAAACTCGAGTTGCCATCCGTATAGCCCAGGTTACCGCCCAGGTTAAAATGGAAACCCGGACCAAGATCTTCTTTTCGCATGGCTTCCGTATTGACCTGTGCCGTGGTAACCGGAACTATGAATAGGCAGAAAACTGCTATCAGCCAATGCCATCTTGGAGCCTGAATGACTCTCCCTGTCTTCATATTACCCTCCATCTGAGAAGCAGTCATGAACACCAGCACGCCATCTTCATGAACGGCTGGATGAAAGATACGGTTTTGCACCAAAAAAGGTTAATAAAAATAATCGCGACGCACTTTCACGTGCAGAATCCATCCGCGCATGCACTTGGAGATAGCGGTTTAGATCGTGGTAAAGTCATATGAATCGATATTACATTGCACTATTAGGGAACCTTGATGGTCGAACAATTTCTCATCGGGTTGGCTAGTATCATCGTCCTTGGGATCGGTTCCCAGTGGCTGGCCTGGCGGCTTCATCTCCCCTCTATTCTGCTCCTTCTGCTGATGGGCTTCATCGCTGGACCTGTCACCAACTTCCTACAACCAGACATGCTTTTCGGCGGCCTGCTGATTCCCTTCGTCTCCATATCAGTGGCTCTCATCTTATTTGAAGGAGGACTGAGTCTCAAGATCTCCGAACTGCGGGAAACCAGCCGCGTCGTCACCCGCCTGGTCACCGTCGGGGCTCTGGTCACTTGGGCACTCGGAGCCTGGGCCGCGTATGCCCTGCTGGGACTCAGCGGCGAACTTGCCATACTTCTGGGAGCCATTCTGATCGTCACGGGACCAACTGTGATCGGTCCGTTGCTGCGCCATATCCGACCAACCAGGCAAGTCGCGTCCATACTGAAATGGGAAGGTATCGTCATTGATCCCATCGGTGCCGTTGTCTCCCTGCTGGCCTTTGAAGCCCTTCTGGTGAGTGAGACACACTCGGTCTCTTTGGCCGCCTTGACAGTGCTGTCGAAAACCATCATCGTGGGGACCGTTCTGGGGGTTCTCGGAGCCGGACTGTTGATCGTCGTCCTCAAACGATACTGGGTACCCGATTTTCTCCAGGAAACGGTCACGCTTATGGTGGTCATCGGTGTCTATGTTAGCTCAGGACTGCTCCAGGAGGAATCGGGATTACTGGCCGTTACCCTCATGGGAGTCCTCCTGGCCAACCAGAAAACGGTCAGTGTTGTACATATCGTGGAGTTTAAAGAGAATCTGCGCGTCCTGCTCATCTCCAGCCTCTTTATCCTCCTTGCTGCCCGGTTGAAACTGGATTACCTGGCCGAGCTGGGATGGAACAGCGTGATCTTCCTGATCGTGCTCATGTTAGTCGCACGACCACTCGCGGTCCTGATCTCCTCCGCTAGAACCAGAGTGACCTGGCGCGAGCGGGCCCTCCTGATGTGGATCGCACCCCGTGGAATCGTCGCAGCCTCCGTCATTTCGATCTTCGCTGTGCGCCTGAGCGAGGTCGGCTATACCCAAGCATCCCAGCTGGTACCTCTGACATTCCTGGTCATCGTAGGCACAGCCGCCGTCTATGGACTCACCGCCCGGCCGCTGGCGAAAGCCTTGGGAGTTGCCCAATTGAACCCGCAGGGGGTGCTGTTCATGGGTGCACATCCATGGGCACGTGATATGGCTAAGGTTCTTCAGGATGAAGGTTTTCGAGTGCGACTCGTGGATACCAACTGGCATTGTATAGCCGCCGCTCGTATGGCTGGACTCCCTGTTCACTACGGCAGCGCCATCGCTGAGGACTCATTGGACCGGCTTGATCTCAACGGAATCGGGCGGCTGCTGGCCCTCACCCCTAACGATGAGGCCAACTCCCTGGCAGCCTTACACTTTCTGGAGCTCTTCGGACGTGAAGAACTGTTCCAACTCTCACCGACGTCGGATCCAGAAGAAACAGCCGCTGACTACCCCCCACTGCATCTGCGCGGCAGGTTCCTGTTCGGCCCCGGCGCCAGCTACCAGACGCTCTCCGAACTCAAGGCTCGCGATGCGGTGATCAAGAAAACCGTCCTTACTGATACCTATGACTTCAACACCTTTCAGCAGCAATACGGTGGCTCTGCCCTACCCCTATTCCTCATCGACCAGGATCGCAAATTACGCGTTTTCACACATGACGAGAACCTGGTCCCGGAGAGCGGTCAGGTGTTGATCAGCATGGTTGAGGATCCGGAATCGATATCTCTGGATAAACAGCTCTGAGCCACGGCAGCGCTCTGGCCTACCTGCGCCTGGAAAAGTACACCTGCTCATGGGAAGTGATCCCGCGCAGCAGCCGTCCCAGGATATCAGCACCGGTGATCACCCGCCGGGAATCGCCTGCCCAGACTAGGATAATATCGCGATCAATAACATCGTCACCAGGTTTATCGGGAAACACTTGAAGTTGCAGGATGATCTCCCCCAGGGGGGTAGCGGGTTCACTGACGATGATGGGACGGTGACAGTGTGCCAGGGGTTGGAAGGTCTCCCTCTCGAACAATCCTGCCCGCAGAAACGAATCTGAGTTCAGGACGAACTGCGGACTTCCCTGCTCATCAGTGAGGATGATCCATTTTTTATCCGGGGCATGCACCCTGGCCAGGAACGGATCGCTGCACAGCCCCTCAAACTCGGGAAATACCGGGTGACCTTCCTGGAACGGCAGTTGGAGGACGCTGGCAGGATCAACTCGCTCACCCTCATCGACCACCAGTAGATCGTCAATTTCCAGAAAGTTGAGCGCGCCCCGTCCCTCCACGTGATCGATGTCAGTAGTGGCTGTCTCCATGTGCATCTTGAGCAGTTCATGAAAATCCTGCTCCTTGAAATAGGATATTCCCTCGTGTCCCAGCCACAGGTTCAATAGCCAGGCGGTTGGCTTCGCTACCGGGAAGAGCAGTATCTGGTAAACCCGCAGGAGGGGAGTCAGCAAGGATGCGGTTTGCAGTGCATGACGGGAAAAGTATGCCTGGGGCACAATCTCCCCCAGGAAGGTGATCAGGACTGTCGAGAAAACGAACGCCATCACTCCCGCCAGGACTGAATTGGAGAGCAGCGTGAGCAGCACGTTGATCCCCACGTTCCCCCACAGAATGGTGGTGAGCAGAAAGTTGGCATCACTCCGGAGTGCGAGAATCTTCTGGGCGTGACGGTTGTCCTGGGAGGCCTCAACCTCCAGGCGTAGCCTGCTGATACTGAATACAGCCAGGTTCAGGCCTGAGAACATGGCCGACTGAGAGATGCAGAACGTGATACCGAGCCAGATATAGATGTCCATAATCCGGTTATCTCCTCCTACTCATGCGTCTCGCTGGGGGCAGTAGTCTCGCATATTCCGGGGACCACATCCGATTGGGGTCCATTGCTTCAGCGCTATAAGGTTACCTGCTTCGCTGCGGAAAATCGCATTCAAATCCGCTCATGCCGTTGGTCTCTTATGCAACCACACTCTTTGCCTCTTTCTAAATCCCGCTCACGGTTTGAGGCTTCGCCAGTAGGTGCGGCTGAATAGCACGATCACAGAGAAGATTTCCAACCGCCCCAAAAGCATATTGCCGCAGAGAGCCCACTTCGCTACGGGATCGAGAAACGCAAAGTTATGCATGGGACCCAGGTAGTGGAGACCGGGACCTACGCCGCCCAGGGTTGTGGCCGAAGCTGAAAAGGCACTCTCCATATCGAGCCCGGTAGCTGCGAGTATAACAGATGTCAGCACAAACACGGTCAAATACGCGAAATAGAATGCCAGTACGTTTCTTACAACCTCATTCGGGATAATCCGCTCACCGATGCTTATCGGGAAAACTCCACTGGGATGGACCAGTTTCCGTACCTCACTGATGAGGTATTTGAGCAGCAGCATCGTCCGGAATAGTTTCAGCCCACCCGCTGTCGATCCGGCACAACCCCCGGCAAACAGGAGAAAAAACAGGATCACATGTGCCAGGTAGCTCCAACTCTCATAGTTGGTATTCACATACCCTGTCGTCGAGACTATTGAGACCGTAGTGAAAGCGGATTTTCGGAGTGTATCCAGATTGAAGCCTAAACCATGCAAGACATCATCAATAAAGATCACACCTGCTGCGATGAGAATCAGGCCAAGATAAAACCGGAATTCCTTGCTCTTATGGTATTCGGGATTCCTTCTCCGCAGGAAGTTGAAATGGAGGGAAAAGTTCGTGGCCGAGAGGATCATAAAAAGGATGATCATCCACTCGATATATGACGATTGATACGCTCCGATACTCCCGTTTTTCGTCGAAAATCCCCCGGTCGCTACGCAGCCGAAGCTATGGCAGAGGGCATCATATATGCTCATACCACCGACTAGCAGCAGTATAGTCAGCAGACCAGTCAAGAACACGTACACTACCCAGAGCGCCTTGGCGGTCTCTCTCACCCGTTGCCCCAACTGACTGGGTAGCGGGCCCGCCACTTCTGCTCGGTACAGCTCGGTACCACCCACTTTCAACATCGGCAGGAAAGCAATTCCAAGCACTACGATTCCAAGACCTCCGATCCAGTGGGTAAAACTCCTCCAGAACAGTAAACCACGCGGCATGCTCTCAATGCCGTTCGGCAGATGGGGGAATATTTTGGGATCTCCGAGGATCGATGAGCCCGTGGTGGTGAATCCCGACAGGCTCTCGAAAAATGCATCGGTGAACGTCGGAATAGCGCCACTGAGTATATAGGGCAGGGAACCGAATATTGCAATAATTAGCCAGCTCAACGTGACCGTCAGGAACGCACTCCGGAGGCTCAGTTTATAAGACCCCCTGGTAACGAACCAGAGCGGCCATCCCACCAGCTCGCAGATGATAATGGCCTCTGTGAGAGCCTTGGCATCGCCGTCACCGTAATGCAGCGCCCATAACAAGCTGAATATCATCAGTATGCCCAAAGCGGCAACGAATAACGCGATTATATTTATAATTCCTTTGTAGGAGGACATGTATCTACCCTGCAATTGATTTTAACGACAGATGCCCAACCATCGCTTTAATCCTGGTACGTCAGCATGAATATCCGAATCGATATGTATGATCGAATTCGAGTTCTCCAGGAACTGCCCGGGTCAACTCTTCAGTGATCTGAACAGTTCTTCGATTGCGCTCGTCCTGGTAAAGGCAGTTAAGCGATCACCAGCCTGTAGCGTAGTGGTTCCATGGGGTATAATAATTTTGCTATCGCGTTCTATCGATACCAGAATACAATCTGCCGGAAGAAGTGAAGATATCTCCCCGATGGTCTTGCCGACCACAGCATCTTTATCAGAAAGAGGAATATGGACCACTTGAGTGCTCTCAGACTCCCGGAACTGCAGTCGCTTCATGCGGTGCTGCAACTCCGTTCGGCGGGCGATGGCGATGTTATAGGCTCGAATCGCATCCTCATGCCGTATCACGCCCATAAGGTGCCTTGGGTTGGCTGGTGACACAACGGGTAAACGCCCCATCCCACGAGGTTCCATTTTAACCAGGACATCTCCAATCGTATCATCCGGATATACCAGCTCAATTGTATCCAGGGGTGCACCGATCTCGGCAACCGTGGAGCGCCTTGGAATGTCACGCCCGATGGCTTCCTCCAGATCATCTATTGAAACCATGCCCCATAGATCACCTTCCTGATCGATAACTGGAAGTCCTCTATAACGGATCTGACTGAAATACTCGGAAAGGTCCACGATCGTCATATCCGGATTGACCGCATCGAATTCGGTCGTCATTACCTCGTGCACAAATACTCCCTGGAGAATATCGACATCGCGCCCCGCTTTCAGGTGTACACCACGACGAGAGAGCTTGAGGGTATAGATCGACTCCCCCTTCATCAAGCGGCCGGAGATAAGTGTCGCTACCACCACAGTGAGCATTAAGGGCAAGATGATCCGGTAGTCGCCAGTGAGCTCAAATAGGATCATGACCGCTGCGATCGGAGCATGTGCAGCGGCGGCAAAAACCGCTGCCATGCCGACCAGGGCGTATGCACCCGGTGGGGCCACGTCGAAGGGCATGATCGTATTGACCACCGCTCCGAAGGCACCCCCGAGCATGGCACCCATAAATATCGAGGGTGCGAAGACGCCCCCGGATCCGCCTGATCCCAGGGTTAGGGAAGTTGCCACCACCTTGAGTATGAGCAGCAGGAGCACCGTCTGGAATACCAGATCACTCCGCAGGGTGCTGTCGATAATGTCGTACCCGACATTAAATATTTGTGGCAGTCGTTCCCAGGTCACCGATGTAAACATCGGGTAGGCCAGCGCCAGGATCCCTAGGATCGCACCACCTATGGCCGGCTGGACCCACTCCGGCACCGCCTTCCACTTCGCGAAAATATCCTCAGACCAGTAGAGCGCACGAGTGAAACCAATGCCTACTAGCGCCGCCAGTAATCCCAGGATGGGGTATAGGGTGTACTCCCACACACTGATGATATGGTATTCCATGGGTATCGGGAAGGCCGGCAGGTCTCCAAACACTGCCTGTCCGACTACACTCGCCGAGACAGCCGAGATGACCACTGTGCTGAAATAGGCCACACTGAACTCACCCAGGATGATCTCGAGCGCGAAGATCACCCCTGCGATCGGGGCGTTGAAGGTCGCTGCAATACCACCAGCGGCACCGCACGCCACCAGGTTGCGTATGCGGTCATCAGAAAGGCGGAAAGCTTGCCCAACAGTAGAGCCGATAGCCGAACCGATCTGAACGATAGGCCCTTCCCGACCCACCGATCCGCCACTGCCTATACAGATTGACGAGGCCAGGGACTTGACAATGGCAACCGCCGGCCTGATCCTGCCTCCCCTGACAGCGACAGCCTCCATCACCTCAGGGACACCATGCCCCTTTGCCTCGCGCGCGAAATGATAGACCAGCAGTCCTACTAGAACACCCCCCAAGGCTGGGATGATGATCACATATGTTTTACCTATCTCAGGAAGCAGCGAGGGAAAAAAATCATATCCCACCCACTCGACGCCCTGGATAAGCAGGCGAAAGACCACTGCTCCGATCCCCGCTCCAATCCCTACCAGGACCGAAGTGAGGACCAGTATTGTTCCTTCGGAAAAATGAAGACGCCCGACAAAACGGGCGAAGCGACTCATCTCGAAATCAGCAATTACATATTAATGTTGAATAGCTATGCCGGCTTCACCCGGGTAGTCAGTTCTGAATACGGAATCCCATAAGGTTATCATTTTTGAATAACAGTTCCTGCAGATTGGATAGCGTACTTCGCAATCAGGTGCCACGGCGTGCAAAGGTTGCGCAAAGTTAGGGAAGGTGGGTAGTGTTTGGAAAGAGAGCGATTCTATTCTATCTGATTAAGCGGAGGGGGCACCCTGGTACCTACTTCAATAATACCATCTTGATGGATCTGGATGTTCCCTGACTTGAAAGGAGAGCGAAATAGATACCCGACGGTACTCGTGTACCATGCGCTGAGACACCCCACCAGGTATACTCGTGATAGCGGGCCTCCAGCGGTCCATCCACCAGCCGGCTCACTTCGCGACCGGCCAGATCGAATATCGCCAGGGTTACATCGGTTTCTATCAGTAGCTCGAAGCCGATAGCGGTGCCCTCGTTGAATGGATTGGGATAATTCTGAGCCAGGCTGAAGCCTTCCTTCAGAATATTGTCCGGATCGTCAAGTTCATATGCTGGACGTTGGATGGCGATATTATCTACGGCCCAGCCCCAGGCTTCAGCTCCTGAATCCGCGTACAATCTGAATCGAATGAATATGGTCTCACCGCTCTCGAATGTATCGGACAAGTCGATACTCCGGTTGCGGTACAATGAGGGATCGCCTCTCGTCGATGAATTCAATCCGGCGTCTAATCCTGAGCGGTAAGCTGCCGACCAATCCGGGTCAGCTCGTGAATCATACCCCTCCACCAGCGGTTCCCAGTTCATGCCATCGGCGGATCCCTCCACAATCACGTAATCGAAAAAATTGGCCTGCGTATAATGCTCATCCACACCTTCTTCTATCAGGACGATCTCGTGGAAATGCAGATAGGCGTTTGATTCGGCTACCTGGATGGGTAGCCGCAGCATGTAGCTATAACCGCTGTTCGGCTCGTAGGGATGGGGGGAATGAATGGCCTGGCTTTCAAATCCATCCGGGGTCTGAATGACAAAGCCCTCCCCGATAAAATTATCAGCGGCGCCGCTGGTGTTCAACCGGGTGGCGAAATTGGCCTGTACCTCGCCAAGCTGGAAGACATCCAGCGCAATGTCGGGAGTAGCGTATACCCGACCGTCTTTATAGCTCGTCACTGTTGCTTCCGCCCGTCCAGCTTCCAGGATAGGCATCATCAGCGCGGTATCCATGGCGGTGTGGGTTGCTCCGATGGTGACTGCCCACTGCCCGTTCAGCCGCACAACGGTGGAATCATAGGGCGAGCGTAACTCCACAGCTGCCCTCAGATATCCTGTCGGATGCTGGCTCAGGCGCACCCGGGGCACCTTGGTCACTACCGGCGGCTTGTACCCGCTTAGCTCCGGTATCGAGGCAGTCCATAATCCCCGTCCATAGGTTGACACGAGCACCTGGTCGTCAACGATTGACAGCTGGAAGATACTCACCTGCGGGCAGCCGTTATCGGCCAGATCCCAGCTTTCACCACCATTTTCTGAGATAAACAATCCTATTTCGGTACCCGCCCAGATGATATCGGTATCGTACGGCATCACGATAAGGCTGAACACGCTCACATCGGGAAAGCCGTTATCGCTGGTCCCTCCTCCGGACTCGAAACCGGAAATGTCCTCCCAGGTCTGCCCCAGATCGGTAGTCCGCAGTACTTTCGGGTTCCCGGGAGCCGCGAATAGCAAGTAGGCGGTGGCTAGATCAGCGGGGTGGGTACCGATACCCGAAGGCTCGGTCATATTTGCAGGGATATTCTGCGAGACTTCGGTGAAGCTCAAGCCCCCGTCGGTTGAAACGTGCACCCCTCCCCGTTCTTGCGGTACCACAGTACTGGGCCAGGGTAATGCCGAGGGTATCGAAGGTACTTCTTTCAGACTGGATGAAATCCATACCACCTGAGGATCTGCCTGCGAGACCTCAACATTGTCAAAAGGTCGGTAACCAACCCAGTTATCGGGAATCGATGTGAGTGTCCAGGTCAGGCCGAAATCATCCGACCGCCACACACCGTCAGAACAGATAGTAAATACCATGTCGGGATCAGATTTATTCGTGGCCAGCTTATAGACAAAAGGTGAAGCCTCGGAAGTGGTCTCCGGCACCCGGGCCCACGCTTCACCGCCATTTTCCGAGCGGTAGAGATTGCCCACCTGGGTGCCTCCCATAAGCAGGGAGGGATTCGTATAATGCCAGAGCGGTTCACCACCATCACCCCCCAGAACACGTCGCCAGGCGGAGTTGGCATCCGGATTGTCCTGGGACATGACGGAGCCATTGTCCTGCGTGCCGCCAATATAGACATTTTCGCCGGGTTTCTTGTCCATTCCGTAAAACTGCATGGTTCCCATCCCCGGGTGCTGGGTCCAGGTCACACCGTTATCGGGCGAGTGTGCTACTCCACCGTCGTTAGCCACCAGCATCCTGAAACTGCCCGTGGTTTCATCCACCGGGATCGTCGCCAGAAAATGTTGATCTACGTGGATGATGGTTGGATCAAGGAAGCTCTCTGCGGTCATCCAGGTGAGCGCAACCATGGTGCGCGTCAGGTGCGCTTCATTGATGGTGATCCGGTGCAAATGGATGCCGCCCACATACACTATATTCGGATCAAACGGATGGACAATGATCGTGTTGTCGAACCATCCCGCCGAGTACACCCACGGCCCGGCCCGCCCCCAAACATTGAACCAGTTGAAGTCATCACCCGTATCCTCCATGAGTATCCACGATCCACCGGCATCCATGCTCATGTAGAGATCCGCCGCCTCACTGATCCTATCCACGGCAGCATAGAGCCGCGCCGTGTCCGTCGGGGATATGGCCAACTCGATCCGTGTACCAACACCGCGGTACGAGCCCTCGCCAATCCCGATTTCATCCGGCAGCGCGAAATCATCTGCTGACACGAACCACGTTCGGCCGCCGTCAGTGGACTTGATCACGCCTACCTCGTTCACACTGGCGTACAGCGTGCGGAAATTCCCCGGGTTGGCGATGATCTGCTGGATCCGGTTGTCCGTGGCTGTGCCCAAAGCCGAATCCGGATCATAGACTTGCGTCCAGCTGCCGCCACCATCCGTGGATCGGAATATACCCGATATGCGAATCCCACCCCTGGGACTGATGGAGGTATAGGCATCATTGCTGCATACCAGGACGTTATCCGCATCATCAGGATCGACGACAATCCGATTGATGGCATCCAGCAATTCTCCGTTGGCCGTACTCTCCAGCTGGAACCATGTCTCGCCATGGTCCGTGGATTTCCAGATCCCGCTGCCTGAAAGATCCGCTATTCGCCCGTAGCCCATACCGGTACCGACATACATGACGTCCGGATCGGAAGCACATTGCGCCAGGGTGGTTGTTGAGAGTGTGGTCAAGTCGGGAGTTTTGTTCTGCCAGGTCGCTCCGGCGTCGGTAGTCTTCCATACCCCACCCCCCACTGACGCGGCGAACCAGGTATTGCCGCTGGCATCGGCGGCATCTGCAATCACCGCCCGGGCACGACCATTGATGTTACCCGGGCCACGCTCGGTCCACTCGATGGCAGTGCGGGATCCCCCCTTCTTCAACGTCCGACGCTGACGTGCATGTTCCAACTGATCCACCAGATAATTGGGCGCGTAGACCGTTCCGTCGTGGGCAGTCTTGATCGCGGCCAGCGCTTCCAGGAACGCGCTCGGATTCTCGGCACGTTCCTTCTTGCCGGCAATGCGGCGGTGGGCATTAGCGATGGCTCGGGAGATCCGCTCGGCCTCAGGTGATCCCGGCTCGGCATCACGCTGCTGCCTGACCAGCTCGGACTGCAACTCACGAGGTGAAGAGATTGCCATTATTGAGACGCTGACAGGTGCAGATTGATCAACGGGAAGGATCAGCCAGAATACAGCGATGATGGCTAGAATAGTGGAGGCAGTGAGAATACCGAGTTTACACTTCATTGGGCTCACCTCACGGTCCAGAGAAAAAATACGAGCAACACTGTCCCGTAAGTGCCTTAAGCGAAACTCTCGCTACAGCGGTTTAAACTAAGGAGAAGAATACAGGAATTCAAGTCCCTTGGTTGGTTTAAGGCCTGAGCGTAACACACAATTACCCGCGGAATGTGGGGGAATCACACCTCCGGTAGGGGATTGCGGACAGGACAACTCTGATTCCTACTTTGCAGGAGTAATTTGATGGACGTAGAATCCTATGTGAGCTCCTGCACACCCCAGGAATCGCTGATGCTTTCCCATGTGACGACATTCGGCCTTACTAATATCCTCTGGACGGTACTGATCGCTGCTCCCCTTATTTCGATATCATCGATCTTTTCCGGAGTCATCCCGGCAGCATGAGCCGCTGTGAAGGTTGGCACTATGCTTGGCCCAATCCCCATAACCTCGGCGGCGACCATATCCGTGGCCAAGGGATTGGTACCGGCAATAATGACATCCATTTTTGCCAATGTCCCCCCAGTAGGACCATCTCCCTCCATAGCCATGTAGCCGTCTACCACCGTAAGTCCCAATTTATTGGCCCGTACCATGTCGATGATTTCGTACGCAATTCCCGGCGAACCGGCCTGGGCCGCTTGGTCATGGACGCACGCCCTCACCGAACAGTAAGCGGTTCCCGGATATGCGCCAATCAGGTTCTTCATTCCCAAGGTCACCGTCGCCAGCACATGGGTTTTCATCATGGGAACAGAACAGAGTAGGTCAATCTCGTCAAGGGCGTGGTGGAGGGTGATTTCCTCAAAGGCGAGGCCATCCGGGACAGGTACGTTTACCATGTCGCCTGAATGGAGGTTAATGAGCGGCACGCCCAAAGCCGTCGCCAATTCGGTATAGCCCAGTTGCTCGAACACGTACTGCTGCATAGCGTCCAGGATATCCTGCCTGCTTGTTCGGTAAGTCACACCCCCTGTCACGTTGAATCCTGCGGCGGCAGCTGAGCCTTCCCCAATACTTACATCTTTACCCGCATCGATCATTAGCTGAGCCAGAGTCTGGATGACTTCCCGCTTGGTGGTGTACGTCGGACTCTCAGCGACCAGATTGGGCTTGAGCATGATTCGCTCTTTGTCCTTGGCAACTGTGTCGATGCCACCGAGCAAGTCGATCGCTTCCTCAACCGCCGCCCCGATGTTATCATTCTGGATCCTGGCTATGCTCACGATCGGTTTTTCTATACCGGCTGGATCAGTAGGCGAACAGCCGACCACACTCAGCGCCATTGGAGCAATCGCAGCGCCCACAACCGCCTTGGTGGTGATCTCTAGAAATTCTCTGCGGGATAGGTCTTTGTGCTTCATGTTTTCGCTCCCCTCCTCACCTGGATAATTATTGTACCCTCACTTCTGCAGCACCCCCGCATCCTGCGGGACTACTCTGACGCTATTTCAATAATAGTGATGGAGTACCTGGGAGTTCGTACTTGGATGGCGCCGTGCGCCCTTAGGCACTAGTCAAGTCGGAATGATTATACATGCGCAGCTTGATTGAACGGGCTGGACATTAACCAGTGCCTTCCAGCACAGTACGTAATCTTCCAGAAAAAGCACAATAAGACCCTCTTGCAGAAGGTCTCGTTAAATTATAAGTAAACCTTAATAGAAAAGCAAGCTTGCACTTTAAATAGCTGCCGGTCAGGAGCGATCACCACGAGGTAATACTTGCATCCTACCCTGACTGCAGGAGTGTCATTTGTTGACAGGATGACTATCCACTGCTACCCGTCGTCGCCACAGAATCAGATAGACTTTTGCCTCAGGCTTTTTGTATCTTGAAGCTAGCTTCCTGTATAATATGTTCGACCAGTCCAGGAGTGGGATGAATTGAAATCGATCATAGCCACATGGGTAATGCTGTTGAGCCTGGCAACGCTCAGCGCTCAGGATTATGATCCCCACATCGCCAAACTGATGAACCAGACCAACCTGGACTCTCTGGTCTCAATTGTACGGATTCTATCCGGTGAGGACTCAGTGAGGATCGCCGATTCAACCGGGTTAATCGAGCATCGTGTAGCCGGATGGGGCAATGATCTGGCTGGCGACTATATCAAACAAACGTTGGCAGGGTACGGCCTGGAGACCTATGATCAGATCTATAGCGAAACGGGCAGGAATATCTATGCGATCCAACCCGGTACCGTCGATCCTGATAGGCAGTACATTCTTTGTGCTCATTATGACGCTGTGACTTACTACTGCGCCGATGATAATGCCAGTGGGGTCGCGGCCGTGCTGGAAGCTGCCAGGATCTTTTCTACCTGCCGGTCTAATTACACGATCATCTACGCCTTGTGGGATGAGGAGGAAGTTGGTCTTATTGGCAGCAGTTACTTCGCCTGTCAAGCCGATTCCGACAGCGCAGATATCCGGGGTGTGATCAACCTGGATATGCTGGCTTGGGACGGCAACGGCGACAATGTGATCGAACTGCATGCAGACACCGTGGCCAACTCAGCATCGCTGGCAAACCGCATGGTCAATATCGATTCGGTATATAACTTGTCGCTGGACCCACTGATCTACAACTCCGGAGCTACCGCCAGCGACCACTCCTCCTTCTGGGACCTGGGTTATGGCGCCGTTCTGCTCATTGAAGGCTACTGGGCCGGCGACTTCAATCCCTATTATCATAGCATTGGAGACCGGATCGACAAGTTCGACCTGCCCTATTTTCACGATATGGCCAGGTTGGCGATTGGGGCCTTGGCCTCCCTGGTATTCGACACTACAGCTACCTACTTGAGCAACACTCTGGCACAAATTCCGCAGGATTTTCAGCTCTACAATTTCCCGAATCCATTCAATCCCGCCACCACCATACGCTACCAGCTACCGGAACTGGCGGATGTCATCCTGGCCATATATGATATTCGGGGCAGGACGATTATGAAACTTGCGGAGGGCGATCAATCAGCTGGTTGGCACGAAATCCTGTGGGACGGGACCGAAACACATGGAATCCCGGTCAGTACTGGTGTGTACTTCTGTCGCCTGCAAGCCGGGAATAGTAGCAGGATAATCAAGATGTCTTATGTTAAATAAGCCAAACTCAGAGGGGCCAGCTGCTATAGCCCCGACTCGCAGGTAAGGAGCCTATTCCGATTCCGGCTGGGTCTGATCCGGCCTGCGAACCCAGGAGCGCCGCTCATGGAATGATTGGATCTTCAGATCGGCCCAGTCGTTGATAATCTCCTTCAGCCGCTCCTGATCTTCCGGACGGTCGGCAAATCTTTCTTCGATCGACCTGATCAGGTCACCACGCAGCTGCTCCACCTGCCGATCACTCATCACTGATTCCTTGGCCAGGGATTCCTCTTCAGCACGGTGGTCCGCTACATCCGATTCTGCTTCATCCAACCGCCGTTTTCTTCCAGACAGTATAACAGCGGCTAGGATCACCAGGATAATGATTCCGATAATGATTTCATTCATGGATAGTCCTCATTGGAGAAACACAGGAATTCTCAGCACAGCCACCCAGTATAAAGCGACCATAATACACATAACAATCAGTGCTATCGGCCAGGCGATGGTGGCCATGCGAATAAAATCTTTTGACTCCAGCTGGCCGCTGGAATAGACAATTGAACTGGCCGGTGTACCGACCACCAGCCAGTAGGCCATCGATGTGGACATGGCCAGGGCAACCCCTACCAGCAGCGGATTCGTACCGGAGTTCTGAGCCATATCCAGTACCACCGGCCCAAGGATCACTACCGTAGCCCCGGCACTCATCAAATTAGTCACTCCGGCGCCAATGACCACCACCAGGAAGACCAAAGCTAAACCAGAATTAACACCCAACGGGGCCACCAGAGCGAGAATGCTGTCAGCCAGCCAACTGGCAGCGCCCGTTGATTCAAACACTGAACCTAGACTGATGGCGCCAGCATACAGGATGATTACACCCCAGCTCACGTTCTTCTCATAGTCTCTCCAGGACGTCAGGCCCAACAGCATATATAGAACTGCGCCGGTTATGGCCACTCCGCCCAAACCAAGTGAAAAGCCCAGTGCCTGCCGGGTAATCGATTTGTCCGTAATCCACAGAAAAACCACCAGTATCATGATGGCTGCCACCACCCACTGTCTGGTCGTCATTTTCCCGTGCTTTTTCAAGTCCTGCTTCAGTATAGTAACGGCGTACGTCATGTCGTCCACTTCCGGTTTGAAAATAACGGGCAGAACGAAGGCCATGACCACTGACATCACCACCGTATAGAAAATGCCCATGGAGATCCATTGCAGGAATGACATATCTATCCCGATGTTCGACAGGAAGCCGATCATAATCGCATTCCTGGCTCCGCCGGTAGGGCTCATGGGGGTTCCAACCATACAGCCCAGCGCAATCGAAATCATCAGCAACTTGCCCAACCTCGGCGCAGGTATGGTCTTATTTGTCAGGGCAGCAAGGGCTATCGCAATCGGAACAAACATGGGAGCGGTAGAAGATTCGTTAATGAACGCGGAGGCGACCGCCGTTCCCAGGATAATGCTCAGAACGATCATCCGGGTCTTGGTACCCGACAGGTTCACCACCAGCATGCCGATACGTTTATCCAGGCCATACTTGACCAGGGTCGAACCGATGGCTAGAGACCCGGCAATGAACCAGACCGCATCATGGGCATAGGTTGACACGATCTTCGCCGGCGGGGTGATTCCGAAGAATAACTGCACCAGGCCGATGATCAATGCTACGGCCGGCAGGGGAATCGTCTCGGTGGCAAAGAACACTATGCAGGCCGACAAAAGCGCGATTATGATCTTGATGTGTGTCGCTTTAATAGCAATGGCTTCAGGATCAAGATCACTGAACAAAGCCTCCGCTTTGGCAGTCATGGATGCTGGCGTCGGCATAAGGAAAGCGATCATTGCAAACAGGACAAGACCGACTGCCAGCCATCTGAAGTTAGTGGTCTTGGAGAAACCGCCGGAGGGAGTCTGCTCGGAGGTGGACATAGCTACTCCCTAAAATGGTGCCTCAGATCATTCGACGCAAGGAAAAAGGAGCCTCCCGCTCCATCATCTACTGTCATTGGAATTCAGATTGGAACTGGTATGGCTTGCGCACAGCTCCAATTCTTTCCACCTCCATCCAACTGGTGGCTCAGGCTATTCCACAGGAATACATTATAGTCGACATCCATATCAGAAGATATGCTTGTCTTTTTTAAATAATGATTTTAATATTGTGTAGAGTCTGTGAAGATTCTAACTGCTTAACACCATCGAAGCATTTCACAACTAAGCCACAATCAACAATCAACTAATGGAGGATCTACGATGAAGAGAGCAGTATCAACGATACTGATTATCTGCTGCTTCACCTCTCTTGGTATATCACAAACCATATCTGTAGGACCCCAGGGTATCTCGCCACGTGACGTGGAACTTGGACGTGTCGACGCCTCTTTCAACCGCGTCTACAATGGTCTGTTGAACGTCGGTATCGGCACCCAGATGTACTTCCGGGGGACCTTTGAAGATTCGTCCCTCACGGGTGCCACCTGGTCACTGATGACGAAACCGGGTGGCTCGACAGCCACCCTCGGTTCGCCCGTGGAGATCGACTCTGCTACTGAGATCATCACGTTCACTCCGGATGTGATCGGAACCTACGCGATCTCGTTCGTGGAAGGCAGCTATGGTGACACCGTCACCTTCAACGCCGGCACCTATGTCGGCATGGGCGCCTCGGCCGCGGACGGCGGCTGCGCGCAATGCCATGCTCCCTTCGCTGAAGATTGGGAAGCGACTGGTCATGCCACCGCGCTGACGCGAGGTCTATCGGGCCAGAAGGGCGACCATTTCGCATCCTACTGCGTATCGTGCCACTCCACCGGACATGATACGGATGCGGATAACGACGGCTTTGATGACCGCACACAGTTCGTATCCTATCTGGGTGTGGATACCAACTACGTCTTCCCCGATTCCGCTGCACTAACTGATCATTACGGCTCACCGGATTCCTCCGGGCACCTGTTCCCGGCGGTTTGGGATTCTTCCCTGGTGTTCTTCCCCAACTCTATGAAGCTCGCCAATATTCAGTGTGAGAGCTGCCATGGACCGGGTAGCGAGCACAAGGGGAATACAGCCGATCACCGCATCGCGCTGCCAACGGGTGTGGAAACCTGCGCTGCCTGCCATAACGCCGGTACGCACCACGTATTTCCCGAGCAGTGGTACGTAACCGGACATGCCAGTCCGCCGGAGTATCCCACTGGTCCGGGTCGTGCCAGCTGCGCACGCTGTCATACCCCTGGTGGGTTTATCCAGCATGCTGAAGGCGATGTCGTCACTGACAACGCCTGGGGACCCTTCGATTGTGCCACTTGTCATGATCCCCACGCACACGACAATGAGCATCAGCTGCGGACCGTGGAGGCGACCCTGGCCAACGGTGAACCGGTCATGGCCGGTGGCAGCGGTAAACTGTGTATGAACTGCCATCAGAGCCGGCGTGACGCGGACCCCTATACGGATGAGCCTCACGGTCATTATGGTCCCCATTACATGACCCAGGCTGACATGCTCAGCGCCACCAACGTGGTGACCTTTGGCAAGCAGCTGCCTTCTTCACCGCACTTGACCGCGACTGAGGATGGTTGCGTCACCTGCCATATGTCTGAAGAAGCCGGGCACGTTGATGAGGCTGGCAATGTCAATCTCGTTGGCGAGCACTCCCTCAACATGGTCTTCGAAACTGGGACGGATACTATCTTCAATGTGGCTGCCTGTGCCCCCTGCCACGGTGACGTCGGTGAAACTTTCGCCGAGAAACGCTATTTCGATGGCCGCGGCAATGCGGATCATGACGGCGATGGCACCGAGGAAGGTCTACAGGAGGAAGTCCACGGTCTCATGGACCAGCTGGCGGCCATGCTGCCTGCTGCCGACGGACATGACGCCTACGATCCTCATGATGACGTGGATGACACCTGGACACTCGCCGAATTGAAGGCCGCCTTCAATTACGAGATGGTCTATTACGATCGCAGTTATGGTATCCATAATCCGGCCTTTACCGTGGCCTTGCTCAAGGTCTCGATCCAGGCTCTTGAGAATGATGCCATTGACGGGCAGATCGTCGCTATTGATGACCTTCCCCAGGATCAGGGCAACATGGTCCGGATCATCTGGGAGAAATTCGCCGATGACGGCGTATCACCCACCCCCATCAGGAAATACTTGGTTCAGCGACTCGATGATTACACTACCGATACAACCTGGACCACTGTCGGTGAAGTCACCGCCCACGGCGCTCCCCGGTATGCACTGGATGTGCCGACCCTGTACAATACGATCGCGACCGAGTTCCAGATCGTTGCACTCAGGGATGGCGCCGAGCCCATGGTATCACTAACTGGAGCCGGTACCTCTGTTGACAACCTGGTGCCCCATGCTCCGGCCAACGTCATCGCTCTATTCGACGGTGGCGTGAACCTCTCGTGGGAAGCACCCGCGGATCCCGACGTGAATTTCTACCGGATCTACCGGGCGACTTCTCCGAACTTTGTTGCCAGTGAGGCCAACCAGATCGGAACAACGATCGAGCTGTCCTACGTGGATGCCGTATCCAATCCGGGTGATTATTACTACAAGATCGCCGCGGAAGACTTCAACGGCAACCTGGGCGAGATCTCGGCTGAAGTCGATGCCCACATCACCGGCCTCGATGAGGCTGGACTCCCGACAGAGTATGCTCTGGCACAGAACTATCCCAATCCGTTCAACCCGAGCACGACCATCAAATTCCAGCTCAAGGAAGCCGGTCCCGTAGCCCTGTTGATCTACGATCACCTCGGCCGTGAGGTCCTGAAGCTGGTCGATCAACCGATGAGTGCCGGGTACCACAGTGTGACTGTCGGTGCCGACCGACTGGCCTCCGGCGTCTATTTCTACCGGATTCGTGTCAATGAGTTCACGGCGACCAGGAAGATGCTGCTCCTGAAGTAGCACTCCGCGACCCTAGCTGCCTCCTTATCACCGGAAAGCCCCACCTGTTCTCAGGTGGGGCTTTCCTTATTCCCAGGATTGCGCTCGATGGTGTCACAGCTGCTGCACCTGAAGCGCGAACCGGGACTTGGAAGTTGATACCCTCACCCGTACTTTCCTCCGATTGTGCATACTGATAAATCCAGCTATTCTTCTAATAGTAGTGTTCTCAAACCGTTGAGGCGGCATTATGGATCTGCAAATTAACGAAACCGGCAAGCTGATAATCGCCGCTTGCCAGTTCCCGGTTTCCGCGAATATCTCTGCTAACGGTGATTGGATCAGGAAGCAGATGACAGCGGCAGAACAGAGAGGTGCACAGATAGTGCATTTCCCGGAATGTGCCCTTTCGGGTTACGCCGGCCCGGATTATGCATCACTGGATGCCCTCGATTGGAATGAACTGGAAGTACAGACTGAGACGATCCTGGCGCTGGCAGCTGAGTTGGATATATGGGTGGTGCTGGGCAGTACACATCGGCTCAGCGACGAAAGTAAACCGCATAACAGTCTGTACGTCATCAGTCCTGAAGGCCGGATAATCGATCGCTATGACAAGCGATTCTGCACCACGGAAGATCTGGAACACTATTCACCCGGGGACCACTTTGTCGTATTTCAGGTGCATGGGGTGACGTGCGGACTGCTTATATGTTACGATGTGCGGTTCCCGGAACTATATCGCTCTTATCAGCAGCAGGGCGTGCAGGTGATCTTCCAGTCATTCTATAATGCCCGGCAGAAAAGGGGTGGTATCCATCCTAGGATCATCCCGGTGACGGCGCAGGCACACGCCGGCATCAACCACATGTTTATGTCGTTGACCAACTCATCGGCGAGACATAGTTGGCCTTGTCATTTCATCACCCCTGACGGATTGATCGCCGAAAAGCTACCACCCAACAGACCGGGAGTGCTGGTAGGCAGTATCGATATTGAGAAAGCATATTATGACGCTAGTGGACCGTACCGAACGGATGCCATCAACGGTAAGTTGAACAGCGGCCAGACTGTGCAGGATGCCCGCTCCGAAGATCGAAGCAGCTATTAACGCGCTGAACTAAACCCGAACAGTGTCAGCAAGGTGCTTAAGCAACTCCCAGGTGCCAGCTTTGGACTAATAGCCCAATAGCCGGGGGAGCAGTAGACTTATGTCGGCTATATAGGTTACCAGCAGCAGAGCCAGGATCATGGCGATATAGAGCGGCAGCAGTGGCCTGACCATGCTGGTAATCGACGTCCTGCCGATACTGCAGCCCACAAAGAGCACGCTGCCTACCGGCGGGGTGCAAAGCCCGATACAGAGATTCAGCACCATCATGATCCCGAAGTGAAGTGGCGTAACGCCCAGCTGCATCACCACCGGGAGGAAGATAGGCGTGAAGATGAGGATCGCGGGCGTCATGTCCATGAATGTGCCGACGATGAGCAGGATAATATTGATGATGAGGAGAATG
>CP070787.1:66412-92951 GCA_020346745.1 Fidelibacterota bacterium
CCCAGGGACATTCATTCTGATTGAGCTTGATCCGGCAGGAGGCAGTTTTCAGCTCGTACGCCGTCTGTGCCAGCACCTGCGGCTTTATCCTTTCCTTCAGGCGCAGCTCAGGCATCTTCGCCCTCCCGCACGGCGACCGAGAGGGCATGTCCTGCCAATCCTTCCAGGTTCGCTAGTGCTCGCACCTTACTGCCGCTCCTGCGCACTGCCTGAGGCCCCGCTTGGATGACCGAGCTGGGTGTCATGAAGTCCAGGACCGATAAAGGTCCCCTGTAACGGACCTGGCCCCCGGTGGGTAGCGTATGGTTCGGTCCCGCCCAGTAGTCGCCCCAGGCCGTTGGAGTATGCCCGCCCAGGAAGATTACCCCGGCCTTGCATCGATCCCGCAGCCGCTCGGGCTCCGCCACCTGCAGGCACAGATGCTCGGGCGCGATACGGTTCACGATCTCCACGCCGGCATCCGGGTTCTCAGCCAGATAAATGAAACCGTGGTTCCGCAGAGACGCTTCCGCGGTTCTCCGGGTTGGCAGGCTGTCCAGCAGTGAGCCGAGCAGCTCGTTCACCTTTTCAGCCAGGCCGCGGCTGGTGGTGACCATCACCGGCCAGGCCAGGGGATCATGTTCTGCTTGGGAGATCAGGTCGGCCGCCGCCCAGCGGGGATCGCTGGACTCGTCGGCCAGCACGACCACTTCAGTGGGGCCGGCCGTCATGTCGATGCCCACCCGGTCCATGACCGCCTGCTTGGCCCCCGTGACATAGCGGTTCCCCGGACCGGTGATCTTGTCCACGGCGCGTACTGTCTCGGTGCCGTAAGCCAGGGCGGCGATGGCTTGGGCGCCCCCCAGCCGGTACACTTCCTCTATACCCAGCATGGAGCAGATCCCTAGGATAGCTGTCTCGGGCAGCCCGTTACTGGTCGGCGGTGAGCAGACCGCGATCTCGCGGACACCCGCTACCTGGGCGGGGATGACGTTCATCACTAGGGACGACACCAGCGGATAGCGCCCGCCCGGAACGTAGATCCCTACCCGCTCAATCGAGCGCCACCCCCAGCTGACCTCCGTGCCGTCTGGCTGCGAATAATCGAATCCCGCCGGCAGCTGCAGTTCATGGAACCGGCGGATGTTGCCGATGGCTGCCCGGATATGGTCCGCCAGCTCCGCCGGGAGTGCGGCCTGGCTCTTCTCCAGCATTTGCTGAGGAACGCGCACATCGTCTATTTCGGCGCCGTCGAATTCCCGGGTGAACCGGCGCAGCGCATCATCGCCCTGTTCCCGCACCTGGGCGAGAATGTTCGCGACGGGCGCGCGTGTGTCGTCCAGGGCTCTCTGCCGTCGCTCCAACCGTTCCGCCAATTGGGCCGGGTCCGTGATGACCGGCAGCGTGATCATCAGGGGATCACCTTGTTAAGTGGGTACTCGATGATATCCGTGGCCCCGGCCTGGATCAGGTTGGGAATGATTTCCCGCACCGTCGATTCCTCCACGATCACCTCCACGGCCGCCCCGGAACCGTTGTAGAGCTGGCTGACGGTCGGGGTCTTCATCGCGGGCAGCATAGTCATGATCTCGGCCAGTTTCTCATTGGACACGTTCATTTTTAATCCCACGCGGCTGGCCGCCATGATGCCGCTCTGCAGCAGGCGCGCCACGTTCTCGATCTTCTGCCGCTTCCAGGGGTCGCGCCATGCCTCCCGGTTGGCGATGAGCCGGGTGGTTGATTCCAGGATGGTATCCAGCACCCGCAGGTTGTTCGCACGCAGGGACGAACCTGTCTCGGTCAACTCCACGATGGCGTCGGAGAACAGCCTGGATTTGGCCTCCGTGGCACCCCACGAAAATTCCACCTGGGCCTTCACACCCCGCTCCTCCAGGTAGCGCCTCGTCAGGTTGACCACCTCAGTACTGATGTGCTTTCCTTCCAGATCCTGAACCTCCTGTACCGGGGACTCCTCCGGCACTGCCAGCACCCATTGAACGGGACGCATGGACGCCTTGGCATACACCAGCTCGCAGACCTCTTCGACTTGAGCCTTGTTCTCTAGGATCCAGTCCTTGCCGGTGATCCCGGCATCAAAGATGCCCTGCTCCACGTACCGGGCGATCTCCTGGGCCCTGATGAGCAGGATCTCCAGTTCCGGATCGTCGCAGTAGGGCGTGTAGGTGCGGCTGGAGATCACCACGTTCCAGCCCGCCCGCTTGAAAATGGATAGGGTGCTGTCCTGCAGCGAACCCTTGGGTAAACCCAGCTTCAATACCTTCGACATCATGCATCTTCCTCCTGAAAATGAAAAACCCCCGGGGTCTCCGAGGGTTTTGTGGTCAAATTCTTATAACTAGGATCTGGCTACAGCACGGCCTCCTCGAATTCCCCTTCGGGTTCGAGTGTATGATGATGGTGCTGATGGACGTGCTTGACCATTACTGCCGGCAACTTAGATTAGGGGTCTGGGGGTGCACAACAAAAAAGTCTGTCCGGATCGAACCAGGCTACTGGTCCAGAGTCCCATCCTGGTAGTCCTGGAAAGCTTGCGCCAGTTCTTCCCGGGTGTTCATCACGAAGGGTCCCCCACGCACGATAGGCTCGTTCAGCCGTTTGGCCGCCAGCAGCAGGAACCTGGCTGGGGACTCACCTGTCGCAACTTCAATGTCGTCACCCTCACCGAAAATCAGCAGGTTCCCCGCCTGCCCGGGGTAGGACTTCTCAGCCGATCCGAATTGTGCTTGGCCTTCAATGACGTAGGCGAATGAGGTGAGCTCATCAGGAATCGGATGCTCAAAGGATGTATTCGAGGCCAGGCTGACATCGAAATACAGCGCCGGTATCCAGGTTTTCGACGGCCCGGTCTGCCCGCGGTAGTCCCCGGCGATCACCTTCACCGTCACACCCGCTTTATCCACTACGGGGATTTGATCGGGCGCGATATCCTGGTAGCGCGGCTCGGTCATCTTATCCTTCGCCGGCAGGTTTAGCCAGAGCTGGTAGCCCCATACCAATCCCTCGGTCATTTCGGGCATCTCGCTGTGGATGATACCCCGGCCCGCTGTCATCCACTGTACCGATCCGGCCGTCAGGAATCCCTCGTTGCCCCTGGAATCACGATGGCGGAAGTTGCCGTGCAGCAGGTAGGTGATAGTCTCGAAACCACGGTGTGGATGGGATGGGAACCCGGCGATGTAATCCTTGGCCTCCTCGCTCTTGAACTCGTCCAGCAGGAGAAATGGGTCCAGGTCCAGCAGCTCCCGCGTTCCTATGACCCTGGTCAGGTTGACTCCTGCACCGTCCATGGTGGGACTGCCTTTCACGAACCTGATCACATTTCTGGTCTTTGCACTCATCTCAGTCTCCTCTCTGGTTCCTCCTACTCAATGTCTCACTTGTCTCAGTCCCGGTGCACTGGACACCGGGTCATGCCAGTTTCATCTTCTTCAACAGGGCCACGAATGCCGGATCTGACCGCAGACTGTACCAGATCGGATCCACCGCCAGGAATGGCATCCAGCTCTCCCGTGCCTCGTAAGCCTTTTCCAGCCACATCATGGCCTGATCGCGTTCGAATAGATCCGCATAGATCGCGGCTATGTAATAGGCCGGAACGTATCTGCCCGGAGAATCCTTCAGCAGTTCACTGACAATTTCCTCCGCCCGTTCCCGCTGCCCGGCCATGGCATAGGCATGTCCGATCAGGGTGGTGATCAGTTCGCTGCTGCCACACATCTTCATGGCTTTCTGCAACTCCTCGACGGCCTGATCGGTCAGCGACTCCTGCGCCAGGGCTAATCCCAGGTAAAGTCGCGCCGCAATGAAGTCCGGATCCAACTTGAGCGTCTTACGGTAGTGGCTGATGGCCTTGCCATAATCGTACGAGTAGTAATATGTCCATCCCAGTAGCACATTAATGATCCGTGACTGGGGATCGGACTCATACGCCTGCCAGGCTTCGGTGGCCGCCTCCTGGATGCGTCCCATGATCGCCAGGTATTCGGCGTACCAATGGTGCGCCGTGGCGTAGGAGGGATTCAGTTCCAATGCCCGCTTGAAATTCTTCTCGGCCTCCTCCCAATCCCAGTCAAAGTAGAGGTTAGTTAACGCCTGCGTAGCGTACGCTTCCGCCAGTGTGTCATCCAGCTCCAGGGCTTTGGCGGTGACTTCCTTCGCCTTCGGGAATGTTTCCCGAGGGGCTGCCATGCTGTAGTAACCGAGGATGTTGTACGTATCCGCTAGGCCGGCATAGGCCAACGCGAAATCCGGGTCCGCTTCTATAGCCAGCTCAAAGTAGTCAATGGATTGTATAAGATCCTCCTCGCAACGCTTATTCCAGTGGTACCGGCCTTGCCAGTACAGATTATAGGCCTCGACATCTTCAGTCGAGCGCCGCACCAAACCCTCTTTACCCGTTCCTAGTAACTCGATCTTCAACTGATCAACAATCGCCAGGGATATCTCATCCTGAATGTCAAAGATGTCCTCCATCTCCCGGTCGAAACGTTCCGACCAGATCTGAGAGCCGTCGGCAACTTTAATTAATTGAGCCGTGATACGCAGTCGGTCACCCGACTTTCTCACACTCCCTTCCAGCAGCGTCTCAACGTGCAGCTGCTCGCCCACCTCGTGGCTGTCCAGACCCTTCCCTTTGAACGCAAATGATGTACTGCGGGATACCACCCGCAGGTCCGGTATCTTGGTCAGGGCATCGATCAATTCCTCGGCCATGCCATCGCAGAAGTATTCCTGGTCCTTCTCCCGGCTCATATCCACGAACGGTAGCACCGCGATGGACCGGCGGTCATCTTTGTCAATCGCGGCGGTCGGCTCGCGCGCCGGGTCCGCCGGAATCGTGATCTGCACATCTGCCAGCTCCCCCAGTCTTCGTCTCGTGCCCCGCGTGCGCCAGAGCACCAGGGGCAATCCCATGAGCAGAATTGCGGCCGCCACGATCACGACCCAATGGGGAAAATTGAGCTGCAATGCTGCCCGGCTTACAATCCAGAACAGAAACAGGGCCAGCCCGGTGTAGGCGATCGCCACTCGGAAAGCGCGCTGACGTGTCTGCCTGCCTGGGTACGTGAACAGCTTGTTCGATGCGTTGGTCATTGGCTATGAATAACTACAATCATGAAGCCCGGGGAATATAAGGTTAAATCGACTCCCCGGCAGTAACGAAGCCTGCAGGAATTGGTTCCTGCATATTGATCGGGAATCTTGAACCCGAATGCCTCGTCCTGCCAGGGGCGGGGTTTATGGTGGATAGTGTACGGAACCGGGGATTATTTAGTGGGCAAGGATCGCGGGCTGCAGGGAGATATATGACCAGGACAGCGGGCAGCTGATCAGCAAAACCTGGGCTGGTGCCTGCTCAGGGAGCATATCTGACCCGTATTTGTCGGGAGAGCAGTTTCTGGTAGCGATCGATCAGCATCACGGCAAAGGCATCCTTACGACCCTCTACCACATCGGTCTGTACGGATTGCACACCCATAATAGAAACATGCAACCAGAGAACACGGGCCCATCTGTTATATATATTCAGGTAGCTCACTGACACGATATCAGTAGTGGAGCTCACATCGGGATCGTCGAGGACAATAACTGCATACCCCGGGTGGGATGGCGGGTAATGCTGCTTGGTCACGGTGGTGTAGAACTTCCGGATTTTGGGGATAGAGGCAGGAGTCGGAGCCTCCTGCGAAGGTTGGTCAGGTCCGATGGGCGCCTGACACATATTTAGAGCCAGCAATATCAATATCCAGCCGGTGTTGTGCTTTCGGGTTATCCTCTTCCAGTAAACTCCGAAAGATATGCTCGGCATGTTCCCCCCGCTAATAATGACCGGTATCTATTGATCCGGTCAGGACGTGCTGTTAGCCCGTATCTACTTATTTGAGGCGATAGCAGGGAATTTGTTCCCGGAAAATCGGCATCCCCTTACTGGAATCGGGGAACATACCAGGCAGCCATCCACCTGGTTCCGGTAAAGTGACCGCAGGTCATCCTGAGCTTGTCGAAGGATCTCCCGCAGGTCATCCTGAGTCCGGCACCTGGCGGGTCGAGGCGTAGCCCCGACCCACACCGCTGCCGGGATTCAATTCATGTCTCTCCCGTCACTACAGCAAGAATGCGGCGGGCTACCGCCCCTGCAGGGGTGATAATCTGCTGCTGAACAACCACCTACTGCCAACGTTCACGTGATTCATCGGTAGAGTGATACCAAGAATATGACCGGGCATGGGGGCGATAGCGCGACCGGATTCAGAAGGAATCTACTGCTGCTCCCGCTGGGCCTTTTTATACACCGCCAGGAAAGCCACACCCGCAGCAGAAGGCAGCAATCCGAGAATTGAGAGGCCGAAATTACTAGTTGTCAATAATATGGCAATGAAAGCTAATACGCCTACAATTGTCCAGAGTATGCCATGCAGATAATAATTCACCTCTCGCTTTGGCAATTCGTAGGGTTGACCTTTCTCAATGGCGAGACGAATCTCCTCACTGAGCAGCTTTCTTTTCCGGTAGACAAAGTAGAGTGCAGCAACAATTAGCACTGCGATCAAAATGTATGCGATGCCCATCATCATGGTTTCGGCGAATTCGATATCTAATATTTCCATTGGATCACCTCATTTTGAGAAGAGTTTCAACTGTTGTACGTTGCGTTTCCTAATAAAGAGTCATTCCAGGACTAGATTGTTGCACCCCGGCTGAAAATAATTCCGGAGATTCCCTGCAACAAAAGCTCGCTTGATTTTGTCTTTCCCAAAAGGATTGCGTAATCTCTCGCGAATTGCTGACAAAAGCAGGAGAACCTGGCAACATGACGGAAGCGGATGAGAACTACGCCGGATTGATTCGACAGGGGCGGTTCAACGAGCTGCTTGAGCAGTTCTACCGGGATGAAGGTGAAAACATCTTCAATCTCGTCCTGCACACCGTTGGCGATTACGATTCGGCACAGGACCTCGTCCAGGAGAGTTTTATCAAGATCCACCGCTATGTGCGGCAGCTGCGTTCTCCCGAAGTCTACCGGTTCTGGGCTTACCGGATTGTGGTAAATACGTGCAAGAGTTTCCTGCGGCAGCAGCAGAAGGACCTGCAGAGATTGGGCGACTCACATGATGAAGACATGATTATCGACGAAACCGCGATTACGCCCCCTGATCAATTTCACAACGAATCGGTGCGGCAAGCTCTACAGCAAGCACTGTCACAATTGACATCTGATTATCGGACGGTTCTCCTCCTGTATTATTACCATGACTATAAATATGATGAGATCGCCACGATTCTTTCCTTACCGCTGAATACGGTCAAATCCCAGATTCGTCGCGCTAAACAGCAATTATCACGTTCTCTGGCTAGAAAGAAGGTCGAAGATGCACTCTGATGAATACCTGAAACAAGCCATGGCGCAAATCAGGGAGCCGGTCCCTGAAGAACTGGAACGCCGGGTACTTGAACTGGCACGTACCACTCCCGTCCCGGCGAAAATAACGGGATTCCCCTGGCACTGGATATGGGTATTATTGTCCTTCCTGCCCTTTACCTTGGTATTTGGCATCCGGTACGGACACCAAATAATTGTAGGCTACTTGCCCACTATCCTGATATCGGGTCTTAGCGGTATTACGACGAATTCACTGCTCGGAATACCCATGGCCGCATTCCTGATCCTGATTGTTCTTTATACAATCATGTCCTATCGTGATACCCTGCGGTTGCGGGTGATGGTCAATTCTGCGCTTTGAGGGAGCTGGAACCGGGGGGCAACGGAAGGGTGTGGCCTGTTCCCAATCCCGCCGGGGATTGAGCCGCAAGCGGTAGTATCCCCGGCATCTACATTACACGGCTGATCGGAGTACAGTAAGATTTACGGCGATTCTTTAGCCCTATATCGAGAAAACAACCCGGACGGCAATCCACATCCCCACCGGCGTTGAGTGCCTCTGACCTGGTTCGAATGCGGTTTCCCGAATGGCGGTGCAGGCGGCCGCCACGAATCCGGTCTCGCTTGAGCCCTTTACCACTTCCATTTTCGTAGCCTTGCCGTTCCTATCAATATACACGTGGAGCAGCACCTCGCCTCCCATGCCGATCTTGTGGGCCGTTTCCGGGTACACCACCTTGGCCTGGAACGCTGCCCACCCTCCAACCGGCATGGGAGATTTGTCGCCATCCCCCCGGGCGGGGATTACGGCCGTTAGCAATACAACTGCCAGCGCTATCGCGGAGATTGATTTGAGTTTCATGTCTTTCACTCTCCTTTGGTGTTCTTAGATGATTACCCCTCTCTGAACAAAAGACGCTAATCGTCTGGTAATAGTTGCTGCCCAGGCTGCAGCGAAAAGAAAAGCCCCCTTTCTCGATGAAAGGGGGGGCTGTTTTTGTCGTGGCTTACCACTTTCGGCGGGATCCCAATTTGCCCAGTGGCGCCCTATGGTGACCTTGATAGGATCAGCCAGGGATTTTAGGCGGTACCCTTAAAGGTTAAGGGGTGCAGCTGAGAGGATTATCGCCAATCCCTGACCCATCCCGACGCTGAGATCACCTCTTGTCCCGACGGTCTGCATTCTCGGGCATAATTTGCTTCCATTCGCAAACATCGAATTGGAAATTCATTACCTACTTCACTGTTCTGGGAAAATTACAGGAGGAAGGAAGTGAGTATCCCAGGGCTGACCCTCATCGGTGAGTCGATAAACGATTCCGTCCCCTCGACACACGCACTCTTTGAAGCTAGTGATATCGATGCCATCATCGAGCTGGCTCGGATGCAGGCGGAGAAGGGCGCTGCCTATATCGATGTCAATGTAGGCCGCCGAGCGCCTGCTTTCATGGTAGAGGTCGTCAGGAAGATACAGGAACACATCGATATCCCCCTCTCCATCGATACGCCCGATCCGGAAATAGCCGCCGCCGGGCTGGAAGCCTATGACGCACAGCGAGCGGGGAATCAGAAGCCTATTCTGAATTCCATCTCCGAAGCGCGTCTGGAGATGTTCGATCTCTATACCAGGCAACCCTTCATCCCCATCATGCTCACAACGGAAAGTGTGGATGACTCTGGCGAGGGGATGATGAACAAGACCGCCGAAGCAACCTATGCCACCGCCCGCACCATGGTCAGTATTGCCAGGGAACGCATAGGCCAGGTATCCAATGAGGATCTCATTCTGGATCCCGGTATCATGCCCATCGGCAGTGACACGGAAGGCCATTTCAAACGGTTGATGAATACGATAGAGTTGATCCATGGCGATGAGGATCTGCACGGCATACAGATGTCCGTGGGATTGAGTAATTTCACGGTCATGCTGCCGCCAAAGACGAGTGATGGAGTATTCGTGCGCTCCACGCTGGAGAGTGCCTTCCTGACCATGGCCATGCCGCTGGGCCTCAGAACGATCATCGGGTCGGTAAAACGCAAATATAGAATCCTCGATAACGATCACCCCGCCCTGATATGCCTGCGGGAAGTCGTGCAACTGGATGGCACAGCTGCGCTGATCCGGGTAATGAGCTATTGCTCCTGACTGGGGTACGCACACGGAAATGACCCCTGAGATCAGCACCCGGGAAAAAGCACCCCTCACCCAAGGGGAAAAGACCCTTTCGAACTTGCTGCTCCTGTTTGAGAATGCCATCAAGATCCCCTTGTTCCGCTGTCAGCGCTGCGGTGAGTGCATTCTTTCTTCCACGGCATTCATCTGCTCCCAGCGCTGCCCCAAGCAGCTGCGTAACGGACCCTGTGGAGGCACCGGTGAGGATGGCTCCTGTGAAGTGTATCCCGCACGAACCTGCGTCTGGTACCGGATCTACTATCGTTCCCAACTGCTTGGAAGGATCGACCTGCTGTATAAATACAACCGGATTCATAACTGGTGCCTCGATAAGACCTCCAGCTGGTTGAACGTCCTCCGCAAGCGTATCGAGCCGCCCATTCCGTTTACTCGCCATGACAAGCAAGCAGTGGAGTAATTCGTCGGTCATGACGCTTAGGACCAAGATCGAATCCGGCAAGTTCATCGTCTGCGCTGAGATCGAGCCGCCCAAAAGCAGCAATGGGGACGTGATCCGGCGAAAAGCTGGACAACTCGATGGTATTGTAGATGCCGTAAACCTCACGGATAATCAGACGGCCATCGTTCATCTCTCCAGTATAGCTGCTGCCAAGATACTCCTGGAAGAAGGCCTGGAACCCATCATGCAGATGACCTGCCGCGACCGTAACCGCTTGGGTATTCAAAGTGATCTGCTCGGCGCGGCGGCATTGGGTATCCACAACGTTCTGTGTCTCACCGGAGATCATCAGAAATTCGGCGACCAACCCGAAGCAAAGGGCGTGTTCGACCTGGATTCCATCCAACTGGTGGCCATGGTCGACCAGCTGAACAAGGGACGCTTACTGTCCGGCCAGGAAATGAAGCAGGCCACCGGATTCCTCATCGGAGCAGCGGCAAACCCTTTCGCCAAACCCTTCGAAATGCGCCTTATCAGGCTGCATAAAAAGATACAAGCCGGCGCTCGATTCATTCAAACCCAGCCTGTGTTCGATCTCCCTCTGTTCACCCGGTGGATGGAGCGAGTGGTTGACCAGGGCCTACATGAGAATTGCGCGATCCTGGCGGGAGTAATGCCCATCCGTACGGCAAAAACCATCGAATATATGAGGTTGAATGTCTCCGGGATTAAAATTAACGAGGATCATATCCGGCGTCTGAATAGCTCCTCGGATCCTGAATCCGAAGGGGTCAGTATCGCCGTCGAAACCATTAATACACTGAAAGAAATCAAGGGCCTGCGGGGCATCCATCTGATGCCGGCCAGGTGGCTGGACAGCGTGCCGGTGATTGTCCGCGAAGCAGGTCTGAAAAGCATAAACTAAGGATTAGCGTCATGCAGGAAATCATTGAGAAGATTGCTACCTGTGTTGAAAAGGGCAAAATCTCACGGACTTGCCCATTCCCGCCGGAAATGGCCGGTCAGGATGGCGCTGACGAGATTGCTGCTGAGGCCCTGAAAGGAGGGATCACACCAGACGCCCTGCTGGAAGGGTGTATGCTGGGGATGGAGCGAATTGGCAAGGATTTCGAGGAGGAAAGAGCCTATGTCCCCAACCTGGTGATGGCTGCCGAGGCCATGACCGCCGTCATGAAGCACCTGAAGCCCTTCCTGGAATCGGGAGAGGTCAAGCAGAAGGGCACCTTCGTGATCGGGACCGTGGCTGGCGATCTGCATGATATCGGAAAGAATCTGGTATCCATGATCATCGAGGGTGGCGGCTATAAAGTAGTCGATCTGGGTGTGGATGTGGCCACGGAAAAATTCCTGGATGCCCTCAAGGAACATCCGGGCTGCTTTATCGGATTGAGTGCCCTCTTGACCACGACGATGGAGAATATGGGAGATAGCGTCAAAGCCATCAAGACAGCCTCCCCGGAAACGAGAGTCCTCATTGGCGGTGCCCCCGTCAGTGAATCATTCCGGGACAGAGTCGGTGCTGACTTCTACTCACCCAACGCACAGCATGCCGTGAAATTCCTGAATGAGCATCTCCCGTGATCGTTAGGCTGATGTGAGAGTGGATCCCTGATCAAATATTTCAGCTGTTCACCCTGATCCGTCCTGGACCCGACCGCCTGTTCGCTCGTAGTTCTCATTGTATAGCGGCAGGTCGGGATCTTGCCGGGCTGTGCTTTCAACCGCTCGGCCTCAACGTACCCTCAGCATCCTTACAGATTGGATCATGAGCAATAGAGAAGAGCCTTAAGATCCTATTCCTTGATCTCCCTGGATGTGCCATCAGGTTTGATATGGGTGGCTTCAAACGTTACACCTCCAACCCCCGCTTCATGCTTGATTGAGAGAAAAGCCCTCAAATTCTCCATATTGTCATCCACAAGCCGTGCCCGTTCGTATTCGCCGTAGGAGAGATAGTCCATGACAATCCTCTTCTTGGCTTCAGCAACGCTGCCGGCTTCGTTGGTGATGTCTCCCGCAAAGTTGATGTCCATCTGTTCTATCGGGATACCATACTTCCTGAATTCCTGCTTGAATGTCGCCATATCCTCAAACCTGCTTCGAGCGGTGAGTAAAGCGAGCGTAGAGCCCTTGCTGAAAGCATTTCTGGCCATGGCTTTGATCTTGGCGAGTGTCGGCCTGATGATCTTCGATGTATCCGCAAATAGATCTGCATCCCGGAATTCACGGTAATCGAAGTATTCTCCGGGTTTCAGCTTGTAGGTGTTATACTGCTGATTATCCAGTCTTCGTACCTCTTGATCTCCTTTCATAACAATCACATGTGCAGAGGTATGGAATATCGTCTCATCAATATCGAAGAAGGTAATTCCAAGCCCGCCATGTTCCTTGCCGCTGAACAGCTCTCGCTCCGCAAAGTGCGGTGAACCTTCCATGAAATAGCGCTTCATCCAGGAATCGTCGGGTACAAGGTAAGCCGACTCATGCTTCTTGCTGCCTGGCCTGGCAGCCTGGCGTACGGCAATATCACGCATATACATGTGGTTCCACAGCCGCATGAACTCCCCCAGAAACATGTCCGTCAATCGCAGATTACCCCGCGCTATGATCATGTTCTCATCATTGTTGACTGTGGAGTTCTTGCTGAAGTTTGCCGAGCCGGAAATCACTATCGGGTCGTTTGAAAGTGCATCCAGGATCAGGTACTTGGTATGCACGTACTTCACGTGAACGTTCAAGCCCGTCAACTTTTCGTCGACCCACCTGTGCAACTGCTCACCCTGCTGATGGACGCCATCCTCCCTCCCGGATACATCGGATTCGTGACTGAATGTCGCTCCAACGGCAACCCGGTTGAGGATCTTGTCCCTGATCGCTTTAGTAGCCTCCCTTGAACTTTGCCTGCTGCCGGAATTGTCGAGCAGCAGATAACGGAGATAGGGTTTGTCTTGCTTGAATACCTCGACAAACTCCTTATTCACACCAAAGGCGGCTGTGAAGTTGACCGTGTTGCTGGCTTCGTCCAGGCGGTCCGCGTACCAATCGATGAGGTATGGATCCTCCTTGGTGGGGCGAGGACTGAACAATGGGAAAAGCCAATCCTCTTCCAGCGAACTTTGATCCGGTGGCGTGTGCTCTGCGTTGAAATCGCGAAAGTCATTCAACTGGGGATCGGTTGCGATCTTCTCCCAGTACTCGTAGTACTTCTGGGCGATCTGTCTGTCACGCACGATGTGGCCTACGTTCGATTGACCGAATATTCCTCCCATCGTGAAGTTTGTTGAACCGGTCCATACCTGAATAGGTACTCCATCCATCAGTAGCACGAGAAACTTATTATGGGATATGTTGTTGGGAGATTGCTCCCTGGGAATCATGAGCTTGCGAATACCGACTCGCTCGATTGCATCATCACTGTGCTCACCAACAGTCTTGTCCTTGTCCTGCGCCGTCCCGTCGGCCAGCGCTTTCTTCCGCTTATTGGGGATGCGATGGTCATAGACAATTTTTACATCTGCACCCGTTTTCGATGCCTCCCGGAGTGCTTCCAGCACAGGAATATAGTTGAATTCATACACGGCCCCTCGCAATGCATACCTTTTGCCCTTGGCTAGGCCTATGAAACCTAGCATGGCATCCTCCAAACCACGCGAAAGCCATTTGAACTCCTGCGGACTGTCTGGTGCTTTGTTGCCGAACCTGCGAGCGTACGCTTGACTCGCTGCAGCGCCCCGGTTGAAGAAAACAGCATGAAAACCGTTGTCCTCGTTCACGGTAGATATGCATACCTCTACGTGTTCACCGGCTACCATCGCATCGGGTTTTCCGTATTGCGGTACGATCCTGTACGTGTATTTATGGTTCGGTTTTGCTGTATAGTCACCCCACATGAATCCCTGGATCGGATGCTCTCGGGTTGACACCAATGAACCGGGAGTAGGGGCCTCATATGTCTCCTTGAATGTCTTGAACCCCTTGAGCCAGTACTGCTCTTCTTCCGTGTGATCCGTACGATGAATTGAAAAACCGAGCAATCCCTTCCTCGCCGCTTCGGTTTTCGTGTCCAAACCAAGCAGTACCACATGGCTTCCTGAAATCGCAAAAACCGAAATGGATTTGTTGTCTCTGTATCTTCTCATTTGTCTACTCCCCTTGGTAGCTGATTATCAGATAAACATTATCCTGGGACGGAATGTCCGAGTGACCGCTTCAGGTAATCTTCCTGCTGTGCCTTAGTGAGTGCTACGAACGGACTGTTCCAACCACCCGCACGAACGGTAATATGGTTGTACGGGAAAAGCACCTCCGGGGCACTCTTGCCTATCCGGACTTCGTTGCAGAGTTCGTGCGCTTTTTTAATGTCCTCCTGATTGACGATCGTGAGCGAAACGATACTCCCACCGTATTCCATGAATTTGCGCACCACCTCCACCATGAATTCCGGCGAGGTTTCCTCTCTGTCAAAGCACATGTCTACCATTACTCCAAGACCGAAGCGGTCAAGGCCAAGGTTCTTCAACGAACTCAGAACCGCTCCTGCACCGGTCACCGCGGTCCCGGAAACCGGCGAGAAATTGGGCGCCACCGGAGCGCCGGAATGCCTGCCATCAGCCGACGTACCGGTCAGGGTGCCAAAGAATACATATTGCGCGAATGTACCGCAGCCAACGGACAAGGTGATTTCAAAGTTCTTCCCAAAACTGGTTCTCATATCCGGCCCCGGATAGCCCGCCATTTTGCGGAGTCGCTCTATACGCTTTCTCTCATCGCGACTCCTGGGTCTTGTGAGAAACACCTGGTCGCAGAGATCTTCTGTATACTTGACCGCGTCATGAACGGAATCCATGAGCCACTTCATCATACCGTCTGCCCGGTCATCGTTGTTGCCGAAAGTAGCCGAACGGGTGAGGTCTTCCCTCATCTGTCTGTAGCCGTCAAAATCGTTCTTCAGTGCCTTCACAACCTCATCAAGCGTGTAGACTTCTTTTTCAAATACCCACTCTTTGATGGCGGTAAGTGCGTTCGCTGCATTTGGCATTCCGATGAAAACCATCCCGCCCAGTATGTAATCTGCTCCACCCCAGGTTTTATCGATACCCTTTTCCAGACATTGCCCCAGAAGCGCCGAGAAAAAGGGCGTAGGTGTGGTTGAACTCTCCAGCATGTAGTAGGAATAGAGCTCCAAACCTGCTTTGTTGGTAAAGTAGCGGAGGTGCTGTCTGACAATCTTTTGCAGCTCCTCGAAGGTTCGTATCTTGCTGGGCATAGTAGACATGAAACTCTTCTTGGGACCGCGAAGCTGCAGGGTCGATTCCACGATACCTGCACCGCCGTTAAGTGCACATTCCAGCACTGTAAGTATATTGACCATGTTGTAGTTAAAATCACACTTGGCATTGAGTAGGGTTTCCCAGCAGCCATCAACTACGTAATCACGCACTTCTTCAATAGGCAGTTTGGGACTTTCCTTCAGCCCGGAGATGATGCTTTCATCATTATAGACGATCGGCTGCCCATTGCCCGCGTTCACCGCGGACTCGGCCACTTTTTGAACGAGATCTTCAGGACTTCCCTTATGCAAGCGCACATTCAGGACGGGAGTGGGTAGTCCCAGCGCCGTACAGGCGTCGATGATCAAGTATGTGCAATCATTCGTCGCGTCCTGCCCTTCACGCGTCTGCCCTCCCACCACAATGTTCTGCATGAACTGATTGACGGTCACTTCCTGGTCTACCAGGAACGGATTCGCACCCATACCCGTGGAAAAGTCGGCATGGTCCTGCTCCACCAGATTGGTGGTGTTGAGTATCATCCGTTCCGCTCCCTTTATGAGGAAACACTCAAAAATCTCCTGGGCTAATTCCTTGGTGAATTCCTTTTCCCCGATAGCGTACTTCTTGGGATTTTCCATGGATTCGGCATAGTACGGCTGAAGTATCTGATCCATCCGGCCCAGGGAGAGGTGGCTTGCGCTTGCATGTAGTGCCAGATGAACAATCCAGATGCTGTGGAGCGCTTCGTAATAGCCATCCGCGGGCTCATAGGGAACCTTGCGGCATATTCTCGCAATCTCTCTCAATTCTGCTTTGCGCTGGCCATCCTTCTCAGTTTGCGCCTCCTGCCCCGCAAGTGCGGCAAACCGGTGCGCATAATCCACTATTCCACTACAGCATATTTTCACAGCTTCATAAAACTCGATCTTCATCTCTATGCCCATCCGTGTCCCGATGGGAAACATGAAATCAGTGCGTAGCGACTTCAGCCGCTCATTGCATATTTCAATGATATTCCTCAAGCCACCATCCAGCACCCGATTAAAATCAGGTACGTTATGAGCCAGCACGGAATCGATGCTTCTTGCAGAGAAGAAGGCTACTTCCTTCTCCCTGGCGCTTAGGTAGTTTGGAAATACCTTGCCGCATCCCAGAGAACCCAGCGGCATGGTTCCCACTATCAGCTCTCCCGGACGTATGTCGTATGTGTGCGTCTGCTCGGAATTCTTTTCGTCAGCCATGGACTTCAACATGGCACTGAACGCACGCGCCCGGCGGATAATGATCGGAGTATCTTCACTATCCTTTCTCTGGGCCGCGATGTCCGGCAACATCTCCTCTGTAAACCACTCATCGCTGCGATCTGACGCCGCGTGTTGATACAAACCTTCCATTAGTCTCTGAATTCGCTTCGTTGAACCTTTCTTATGCGTAGGCATGCACGGATCCTCCATTGGTTATACCACTCCGGACAACTCGCGTCTCGATTTCCCGCCCCTTGAAAAAATTACATGCCGCTTTCAGGTCGTCTTCTGCTAAACGGGAGTTGTTGCCAAGCGGGAATATCATGCCCATGGCATGGTAGTAGAGCCCGGAGTACGGGTTGAGGGGTAGCAGTTCAATTTCACTCAGTCCGCATTCTGCCATCAAATCTGCAATTGTACTGAAGGTGAAGCTGTTGTTCGTATAATCGGGTATAATTGGCGTTCGGATTATCACCCTCCCCCTTCCAGCACCTGTAAGGAATTGAAGATTCACCTCCACCAACCGCATGTCCACCGTATGCGTCTTCTTATACCGTTCTGCCGGAATAGGCCGCAAGCCGAATAACCAGCAGTCAACCAGATCCAGCAGATTTCGTATGCTTTGTTGTGGCACGGACCCGGACGTCTCAACGGCCGTATTGTATCCGGACTCGACACATTTCTGCAAAAGCCGTTTCAGCGGTCGCTCTTGAAGTAAAGGCTCGCCGCCGCCAATTGTCAGTCCGCCAATACGCTTCAGCAGCTCCAGCTGCGCGCTGAGCTTGTCAAACAGCTCTTCCGGGTCCGTACGCGACCCTGGGAGTGTGAGCGCACCGGACATGCTGTCCTTGGTTGATGTGGTAGGGCATACACTTACGCATTTGCCGCATCGCTCACAGCGTTCACGATCGAGAGTATGCCGACCATCCTCTATCATATGAACCCCGTTCGGACAGCTGTCCTGGCAGGCACCACATAACAGACAACGGTCATGGAAGAACATCAGTGCGGGAGTATGTTCCCATGAATGGGGTGAGTGGCACCATGGACAGCGGAGGTGACAGCCTGATACGTATAGAACCACTCGTGTACCGGGTCCGTCCATCCTGGATGTCCACGATATATCAAACCAGGATATCGGTGTTTTCATCATACAACATCACAAGGAATACAAACCATTTGAGCCGGGAGCTCTGGGCGCTCTGCTGATCATTCATTTTGTTCCGGCATCCCGGACTCCTGCTGGTATTTGGCAGTAAACTTCTCGGCGTATCGTAATGTATTGACTGGTAACAATCACATCATGAGTACTCTTTATACTGTTTTAATATTGCATTAGGGAGCCATCAACAGGTGATGCTTATTATTATTGCACTATAACTGGAATGAAAAAGATAATAATTCATAATATGTATATTATAAATTACTATAATTAAGACATTATTACGATATGTGTCACTAATATAAGTTATATCTGGCATGATGTCTAGTTGTTTAGTTAATAACTATTGAACACTTGTATTGGAGGTCGAGAGGAAAACGAGCCTTTTCAAAGGGGCAGAAAAACAGGGCAGGCCGCCTTCGGCGGGGTACAATCTGCCCAGTAGTGACTATTCTGGAGGCAACCCTTCCAGCTGGTGTGTGTCAACTAAATGTAGGAAATGCATCGTGTCGCACCTAGTTTATCTCCAGGAATACCGATAAATCCCTCATAGCCTGTGATGTTCAAATTATATATCTGCTAAGGAATCAGAGAAATGTATAGGTCGTTGATAATATGCTGCTTTTTGGTCATCTGGAATTGCGTCTACGGACAATCTCCGGTATTTCAGACCTACATGAATCCTGTCATTCCGGGCGATCACCCTGATGCGACCTTGACCCGGATCGGAGATGATTTCTACACGACGGGCTCCTCGTTCAATATCACCCCCAAGATATACCACTCTACCGATCTTGTACATTGGGAGGCTATATCGCAGCCGGTGTCTGCTTCATGGTATCTATATGGAGACGCACCTGCCGGCGGGATATGGGGTGGTCATATGGTATATCATCATGATTCGTACTGGCATTTCTTTGGACGTGCCGGTACGATGTATTACGTAAAAGCGGATGATCCGAAAGGTCCTTGGAGCACGCCGACCCCCATCAGTGTCCCCGCCGGGATTCTTGGTCTGGGACAGGACAATTCAATTTATATTGATGACGATGGCCGCTGGTATTTGCTGGCGAAAAACGGGCAGTCCGGGAACTGGATCGTAGAGTTGGGTACCGACGGCCAGCCTACCGGCGTGGTTCACGACTTGACCTGGATCAATCCGGGCCCCTCATACCCGTATAGCTGGGCGGAAGGTCCGGTAATGTGGAAACGCGATGGGTATTATTATTACTCCTTTGCTAAAAATGTGGGCGGTGGGCAATATGTCATGCGAAGCACAGAACTTACCGGGAATCGGGACTATTGGTGGGCGATAGAAGATTTCTTTGAAACTGTTTCCAATCCCAATGAAATATTATTCAGAGGACCTAACCACTGTTCTCCCGCGGTTATGCTTGATGACGGCACCAGTTGGCTCTTCAGCCAGGCTTATTCACAGGGTACTTTGGAATGGCATGGCCAGGGGCGTCAGGGATTACTTCACCAGGTACGCTATGATATGGGCGGGAATGCCGAGGCCGATTATACCTCCAACGATGCCGTGACGGCCCCCGATCTGCCTAGCAGCGGCATTCCCTGGATGGTGCCCCACTCGGATTTTTTTGATACCGATAAACTCAATCCCGAGTGGTCGTTTTCGGGATATACACCCGAAAGTTCGCATTCGATTACCGAGCGTCCCGGCTGGTTCAGGTTATCACCCAGAGGTAAAGCCAATACCATCGTAAAGAACGATGGCGAACATAACTATTCCCTGATTACACGTTTGGACTTTACCCCGGAGTCCAGTGCTGACGAAGCAGGATTTTGGTTATTCAACGGGCTGGAAACACTGTATGCGAAATTGAACAGTACTATGAACGCTTCAGGGACAAGCGTGATCAGCTTCAGCTTTACCGGCGGATCCTACTACGAAGCGGAAAACACTATTGGCAATGTATTATGGCTCAAGCTGTATCGTGAGAACCATTTGCTCACAGGTTATTTCAGTGCTGATGGCGCAGATTGGATTCAGGTTGGTGACGCAATTGATGTTTCAAGCATGGATATGAATCAGCCTAACTATAATGGATGGATCGGTACTCAGCAGGGCTTGTATGTAGAAGGCCAATCGGCTGATTTCGATTTGTACATCTATCGTGACGCCTATTCCCCCATATTGGCCCAACCGGCTGCCGATCAATACGGGACGCTGCGAGTTGTCAGTGGCACCGCACCGGCATATCTGGACAGCATTCATAATGACGACTGGACGCTATATGCCGGGGTGGAATTTGGCGGCAGGGACTATTACAAAAAGCCGGTTTCCCTGGAAATATCGGCGGCGAGCGCCGGTTCGGGCGGAGTGGTGGAAGTCTGGCTTGATTCCATTGACACCGGCAGGAAAATTGCCGAATGCACGATTACAAATACGGGTGGCTGGAATAGTTTTCAAACATTCACGGCAGATGTCGATTCAGTGGCCGGCGCACATGATGTCTATTTGAAATTCCTGGGAACCGGGAATCTGTTTATAATTGACTGGTTTACGTTTATTGGCGAAAGCTATGTTCCGTTATCAGTCGATGATCGACAAGGCGGCCAGAAGATTATCCGTGCCTTTGAACTGAATCAGAATTTCCCCAATCCTTTTAATCCGGGTACGTATATAAATTACCTGGTACCTAGGAGCAGTTACATCACACTCAAAGTCTATAATCTTATCGGGCAGGAGGTGGGGACCCTGTTCGAGGGTTTCCGCGAACCTGGACGCTATACGGTGACTTTTGATGGTACGGGCCTGTCAAGCGGAGTGTATCTGTACCGGCTGGAAGCTGGTAGTTTTATAGAGACCAAGAAGCTCATACTCGCGAAATAATTTCTATCATCACGACTTAATTTATCGTGAACAGAATTAGTGAAAAATGGGGAGTCCAATGATACAGGTAAAGTACAGAACAGTGTATTGCTTCCTATTGATGCCCATCTTGATGAACGGCATCGCACATGCACAGCTGAATACCAATGGCAGCTTTGAGAATTCTGAAGTTGGCACCGCATCAGGTACTGAAGTGGAAGGCTGGTTATTGCTGCTGGAAACCGGTGCTGACGCTGTATTTGAGGTTGTGGATGATACGGTTCAACATGGTGATAAAGCTCTAAGGGCATCACTAAATACAATTGGCTCGAATTCATGGGACATCCAGGTTGTCGCTGATAGCATTCCCGTTCAACAGGGCGAAACCTACCGGTATTCTGTCTGGGCTAGATCCAGCGGAAGTTCCCATGTGAATTTTACCGTTGGTAATTATGCCTACAATGAATACGACGGCGTTATTCGTCCCTCCACTCCAAACGTTACCACTGCATGGCAGGAGTACACCTTCACGTTTACCGTGGATGATGCCGTGACGTATATACGAGCGCCCATTCATTTCAGTTTGACAGCCAACTCTGGTGACAGTATTTATATAGATCATCTCGATATTCACAACATTCAGGATGAGATCGAAGCCCGCAAACCTGTGATTGTTGAAGCAGAGTCGGGCGAGGTCGGAGCTGATTTCAATATTCTGCAGGTTGACACCGTTCATTACGTATCCATTCAGACCAATCTGATTGCCTACAATCCTGGTAGCAGCGCTCGAATGATATCGTATGAGGTGACTTTCCCCGATACGGGAACCTATGACCTGTTCGTCCGGTTGCGTATAGGACCAGCTTCGTGGGATGATGACAGCTTTTTCTACGGCAACGGATTTGGAGAAAAAGACAGCACAACTGATGCTGACTGGATTTTTGTGAACGGACTTGCGGCTGCCGGATTTTCAAATCCCGGTGATGTCGTGCTTGAGGCCGGCGCGCTTGGTTCGGGAGTCTGGAAGTGGGTTAATCTTTCACACAACGCTTACCAGGGCGATACCACGCTGCACTTCACGATCCTTGAAGATAGTCGAACTGATACTTTTCAAATCGGTGCCCGTGAAGATGGATTGGATATTGATAAGCTAGCCTTCGGTAAGTCATATTTGTATTATACTGTCGACAATCTGGATAACAGGGAACCCGGCTCGACCGAACTGCCGCATGAGGGCTATGAAGGGCCGCCCCTGGCCTCCAACCAACCCAAATTTGTGGGCAATATTTATAGCCTCTCTCAGGTAGCTAATTTTGCGGCCTACTGGAACCAGGTCACCCCGGAAAACGCCGGGAAATGGGGATCTGTCGAAAGCACCCGTGACGTTATGAACTGGAGCGGCCTGGATGCCGCCTATAATCTGGCTAAAAATAATGATTTCCCCTTTCATTTTCATGTGCTGGTCTGGGGAGCTCAGCAGCCGGCTTGGATTGACGGCTTACAACTAGCAGAACAGCTTGAAGAAATAACAGAATGGTTTCAGGCCGTTGCCGACCGATATGATGACATTGATTACTTGGAGGTAGTCAATGAACCGTTACCCGGTCATAATCCCCCTGATGGTACCGGCGATAGAGCCAACTATAAAGCAGCTTTAGGCAGTGATGGCGAAACCGGCTGGGATTGGGTACTGAATGCCTTCCGCATGGCTCGCGACATCTTTCCGCCGGATACCAAATTGATGATCAATGAGTTTAATATACTTAGCGCTCCCCCTGGCAGTATTGCTCTTGCCGATTATCTCACTATTATAAGATTGCTTCAGGCAGAGGATTTGATCGACATCATCGGTGCGCAAGGTCATGCATTCTCGACAACTGTACCTGTGGTTGACATGAGAAGGAATCTCGATTCTCTGGCGGCAACCGGCCTTCCCATTCAGATTACCGAACTGGATATCGATGGAACTTCCGATGCCATCCAATTGCAGAGCTATCAGCGGATTTTTCCGGCGCTTTATGAGCATCCTGGTGTAGAGGGCATCACCTTATGGGGCTGGAGACGGGGGCTTTGGAGAGATGCGCAGGGTGCCTATATTCTTAACCAGGACGGCTCGGAAAGGCCTGCCCTGGTCTGGCTCAGAGACTACCTTGATACCGTCGATGTATCTGTACCGGTTGCCGTTGAAGACTTCGCCGGTCTGCCGAATGCGTTCCAGCTTTATCCTAATTACCCCAATCCTTTCAATCCGCTGTCAACGATAGGGTATGATCTGCCACACGCCAGCACAGTCTCCTTGATCATCTACGACATCTTGGGAAGGGAAGTCGCCAGACTGGTAGCTGACTATCAAGAGCCGGGCTATCATCAGGTGCAGTGGAATGGTCAGCAGTTCGCCGCCGGCATCTACATAGCTAGACTGGCTACACCGGACTACGCCAAGTCCATCAAAATGCTGCTATTAAAGTAGTATCAGAGAAGTCCCGCCGGAGGCGGACCTATTTCAAACCGTATCGATCGGGGGCATCGAAGTAGGTGATGTCCGCGTAGCCGGCATGGATACGGGCTGAGTGGGATACACCAGCAGGAATATAATACCGGTCGCCTTTGGCGAACGTGTGCCTATCACCGTCGATCAACAGATCGATCCGACCTTCCAGCACTACTCCCCATTGAGCTTCATGGGAGTGCTCAGGTAGTGCCACGTCTTCAGAAAATTCCATGAACAACAGCTGCTGCCGTTCCCCCTGCAGGAGATAACCCCTCACGCCATCCAGTGGTATCTCAGCAAGCGGCAGCATGGTGATGGGGGTGGGAAAAACGTCTGGCATACATTATTCTCCTGGCGAAGCAATTCTCAAGGTTACCTGGCTTTCATTCTCTATGGAGAAGCTGGATGCCTTGATAATGTGATCCTCAAATATCAGCAAACCGATATTACAGACTAGGACCTGAGCTATCAAACTCCTCTGACCTGTCAGGCTGCAACCGGTAGCACGCGTGTGTATCTGGTCCAGCAATACTTGTCCTGAGTTCAGCCAGGGATGCTATTACTTGAATAATCACCTGAGTAGTCCCGTCCACAATCCCCCCGCAGGCGGGGCCGCTGGCTGAGTGCATACGAAGCCCCCACCGAACTGTTAGGGCAGAGGTTCTGTTGATGTAGGGGAAAAGAACCTATAATATTGTAGCTGGATACTGAAGGATTACCGATGAAGAAGCGATCATTCTTTCTCGCGCTGGCTGTGCTGGGTTCTTCTCTGACCGTCGGCATGATCCATGCTCAGGAGGCCGTGATCTATATGGATAGTACCCACCAGGTTATTCAGGGATTCGGCGCGGCGAATATTCTTCCCTGGCGGCCCGATATGACCGCCGGTGAAATCGAGAAGGCCTTCGGTACCGGTGACGGTCAGATCGGTTTCTCCCTGCTCCGCCTCCGGATCCCCCCGGAGACGTGGGACTTCAGCAGGAATGTTTCCACGGCTCTGGCCGCCCATGCCCGGGGTGTGAAAATCATCGCCTCGCCTTGGTCCCCACCCGCCAGTATGAAAACCAACGGTGACACAGAACACGGCGGCAGGCTTTTTGATTCCTGCTACGCCGACTACGCCGCCCATCTGAAATCGTTCGTGGATCACATGGCGAGCAATAGTGTACCGATCTATGCCGTATCCGTCCAGAACGAACCGGATGTGTCCGTGGACTATGAATCCTGTGACTGGAATGCTTCCGAGATGCTCAAGTTTATGAAGGAAAATGCCCCCTCCGTCGGGACACGCGTTTTTGCGCCCGAATCCTACCATTTTGATCGCAGCCTCTCGGATCCAATCTTGAACGATTCCACTGCCGCCTCCCATACAGCCTTCATCGGCGGGCACATCTACGGCGGTGGTCTTTATTCCTATCCCTTGGCTGAAAGCAAGGGCAAGGAAGTCTGGATGACTGAGCATCTGTCCGGTGAGCGGAACTTTACCAACGATTGGTCATGGTCCATGCAAGTGGCAACCGAAATGAATGCCTGCCTGAATGCCGGCATGAGCGCCTACATCTGGTGGTACATCGTACGCTACTATGGACCCATTAGTGATGGACAGTACGATGCTTACGGCGTCAAAGGTACAGTGACCAAGAAGGGCTACGTCATGTCGCAGTTTGCCAGGTTTATCCGTCCCGGCTTCGTGCGGGTCCATGCCACCTACAATCCACAGGCTCAGATTTACGTAACGGCCTATAAGAGCGATACTGACTTGATCATTGTGGCCGTGAATACCAGCTCATCTTCCACTAGCCAGAGATTCAACATACCGAACCTGGCAGGGGGAGCGGCCGCCTTTACGCCGTACGTTACCTCCGCGACTGTAAATTGCCAGCAGGGGGGTACTATTCCGCTCACCACTGGAACGTTTACCACTTCGCTCGAAAGCAGCAGTATAACCACCTTTGTGGCCACGGATTTTATCACCGGCACGGTTGAGGGTGGCGTTGTTCCTCAAACTATCACCCTCTCGCAGAACCATCCCAATCCCTTTAATCCCGCAACCAGCATCGCCTATTCGATCTCGCAGTCGGACTTTGTTTCCTTGAAGATATATGATCTCCTCGGCCGGGAGATTCAAACGCTGGTGCAGGGATATCGTACCGCCGGGAACTATACGGTCACTTTTCATCCTGATCAGCTGGCAAGCGGGGTCTATGTGTACCGGCTGCAGACCGGGAATAATAATAGTCTGACGAGGAAAATGCTCCTGTTGCGTTGATCGGCGCGGCCAACCGGCGCGTACGGTCCGCTCCAGAGGCTGTTGTTAAAGGTGCCTATGCCACATTCCGGAACAGAGATTGCTCCGAAAACCGTCCCGGGAATCCTGTTCGCTATCCTTGCCCTGTTCTGTCTCCCGGCCTTACTGCTACCCCAGCAGACCCGGAGCGATAACGGGAATGGGACCTATACCAATCCCATCATTTATGCTGATTTTCCTGACCCTGATGTCATCCGCGTCGATTCTGTCTACTACATGGTCTCGACCACCATGTTCGTCTTCCCCGGGGTAACCATTCTAAAATCATACGACCTGGTCAATTGGGAATATTGCGCCAACGCCGTCCAGCGCATGGATGTCAGTCCCTGCTACGATCTCGATGGCTGCAACCGCTATGCCCGCGGTCAATGGGCAACCAGCTTCCGGTATCAAAACGGCACCTTTTATCTATTGTTCATGACTCTTGATGAAGGTGGCTTTCTCTGTACGGCCGCCGAGCCGGAGGGACCGTGGGAAATCAGGAAACTGCCCCGTGGATTTTACGATCCCGGTTTGTTTTTCGATGATGACGGCCGCATATATGTAGCCCATGGTTACAGCACTATCTATATCACGGAACTGGATACAAATTTTGTCGCTAAGGACGATGATGTTCTGGTGTATGCGGGCGATATCCGTCCCGGGCTTGAAGGCACCCATGTGTATAAGATCGACGGCTACTACTATTTATATTGCACCTATGGAGGCCGGGACGGATTTCAGGTCGCGCTGCGTTCAAAGAATATATACGGCCCCTATGAGCAGAAGGTTGTTATCAGGGACGACGGCAATCTGGGTACCGGGCTGCACCAGGGGGCGCTCATCGAAACGCAAACCGGCGAATGGTGGACGATCATCTTTCAGGATGGTGGTGCATTCGGACGTTTTCCCACTTTACAGCCTGTCACCTGGACGGACGATTGGCCTATGGTTGGCGTGAACGGGAAAGGTGTGGTGACCTATGCCAAGCCGGACGTAGGGCAGGAGTACCCGGTATCCGTATTGCCCACTTCCGATGAATTTGACCGGACTGTGCTAGGTCTGCAGTGGGGCTGGAACCATAATCCCGATCCGGCCAAATGGTCACTCACAGAGCATCCTGGGCACCTGAGACTTGCTACGGCCAAAGTCGCAACAAATTTGCGCGAAGCACGCAATACCCTTACCCAAAGGATTTTCGCCTACTATTCCCGGTCTGTACCCACCATTGCCGTCCTCAAAATGAACGTTGACGGCATGCAGGATGGCGA
>CP070787.1:93051-110777 GCA_020346745.1 Fidelibacterota bacterium
TGAGAGCATGGGCGGAGGCGGGAATATCAATGCCAACATCACGTTCATGAATTACTGGTTTATTAATCCCGGTATCTTTTACAACGCGCGGGCGCTGCACCTGTTTGCCCTGTGGGGTGGGCCGGCCCTCACCATCGATCCGGTATTGGGAGCATGGATATTCGTGAACAGCGATCCCCGGAAAAAACTATCGTTCAATCTGTTCATGAATCGCATGCATTCCAAGGAAGCCAATATCACCTATGCCAACTTCGATCCCGGCATCACCTGGCGTCCCACCGAGTACTTCACCCTGACCGCCACCGGACATCTGCAGAAGGCCCATGACACCTGGATGCCCTGGATCGATTATGGGCCGCTAGAAGACCAACAGACCGGCGAGACCCGCTTCATCCTGTCAACGCTGGACCAGACCACTCTCAGTGCGGAACTTCGCTTTGACCTGACGCTGACACCTGACCTGACCATCCAGTTCTACGGCTCGCCCTATCTGGATGCCGGCATCTTCTCCGAGGACAAACTGGTCATGGAAGCTCGCTCCGCCGATTGGGATACCCGCTACCATACGTTCAGCGATGCCGAGCGCGATTACGACGGCAATCCTCTCACCTACGATACCGATGGCGACGGGATCACCAATTTCGAACTGCCGGAAGACCGGGACTTCAACTACAAGCAGTTCAATTCCAACTTCGTCGTGCGCTGGGAATACAAGACCGGTTCGGCCCTCTACTTTGTCTGGTCGAACAATCTGAGCCACTCCCTGAGCGACGGTGATTTCTCCTTCGGCCGTGACCTCAACCGCCTTTTCCGGTCGGATGGGGAAAACGTGTTCATGATCAAGGCCAGCTACCTGATGAATATCTAGGAACGGGAACTAGCACCCTGGAACTGAAGATGCCCGCTAATCAGTGGGCGTCTTTCTATGGTGGTCTGTTTGATTGTTAAAAGCTGCCTTAATGTTGATTCTCATCTTTGGACGCCAGCCTATCAGGCCGCAAGGCTGATCTTGTCCTATTCATACAATAGAGAGTCCTAGTCCTAAGAGTATGCCAAAGAAGAGAGGCAGGTCACACGTGTTAGCGCTAAATTTCTTCAACCAGCTGCCTTACATAACGGTATTTAACGATTTTATAGCCAAGCGATACAATAAAAGCACCTATACCAGAGAGTTCGATATAAAAATGCTACAACGATCACTTTGGAATCTTGCGCGCGTCTCGTTCGTTTGTTTCCTGCTCGTACCCCGCCCATCCTACGGAGCAGATTCCAGGGCAGTCAACCGCTATCAGACCGCTGCGGCCGCCAGGTCCGTAACACAGAGCTCCGCCGCAGTTGAAGCTTCCTTCGATGTCCAGAGCTACCGGCTGGACCTAGCCATCCCGCTGGTGACCAATGCCTTGACCGGGACCGTGACCATGAAGTGCCGGTCGCTGACCGCCAACCTGGACCAGATCGAACTCGATATGGATCCAACCATGACGGTGTCGGCGGTATCACATGGGGCCCAAGCGGTCATCTGGAGCTATAGTTCATCGACGTACAAACTGACAATTCCCCTTGGGCAGGCCGTCGGCCTCAATGACACCTTTTCCATCACCATCGACTATGTCGCCGCCGATGAAAATAACGGCTTTTACAGCTTCGAAATGTCAGCCTACACCGACTGGGCCGCGGGAGTCTTCCCCTGTAATGATATACCATCGGACAAGGCGACCTATGATCTGCATATCACCGTACCGACGGGCGCGGAGGTGGCATCCATCGGCCTGCTGGAGGGACGAACGGTCACTGGCGGCGGTCAGTGGGAAACCTTTCACTGGCGGACCGAATACCCGGTGGCCACCTACCTGGTGGGCATTATTATCTCCCGCTTCTACGCTCGCTGGTCCGACTGGTATGTGACGCCCACCGGTGATTCCATCGAGGTGGCCTACTACGTGTTCGAGCGGGACACGACCGAGGCCAAACTGGACTTTATTCATATCGTGGATGCCATGGATTACTACTCCACCCTGTTCGGGCCGTATCCTTTCGAGAAGTACGGCATGGCCGAAGCGGAACCCATGTACTACGGCGGCATGGAGTACCAGACCATGTCCATGATCACCAGCAACTGGATACGCGGCGACCGGAGGGCGGAGAATTCCATGATCCATGAGCTCGTGCACCAGTGGTGGGGTAATGCCGTCGGATTCGACGACTGGCCTTCATTATGGCTGGCCGAAGGCTTCGCCGAATACACCTCCGCAGTCTATATGGGACATCAATACGGTGATGACATGTTCCAGGCATTGATGGCACAAAAGAGAGAGCGATACCTGCAGCAGGCGGCCGAGAAAGACTACAGCATCGCCGACCCCGAATTCGATATGTCCATCATCGGGATCATCTATAAAAAGGGCGCGTGGGTGCTCCATATGCTCAGGCGCGTTGTGGGCACGGAGAACCTGTGGCTCATACTCCGTAACTATTATGATACCTATAAATATTCCTATGCCACCATCGCCGATTTCCGTAGCGCCGCCGAAGAAGTGAACGGCGCGAGCCTGGCCTGGTTTTTCGACGAATGGCTATACGATAAGGGCTACCCGCGAATCCGCGCCACACATCAGACCAATCAGATGTCGAGCGATCAATATGAGTGCCTGATCACGATCCACCAGGATCAGGACGTCCCGTCTCAGGGACCCCTGTTCACCATGCCCCTGGACCTGCGTTTATCCGGCACATCCGGAACCCTGGATACCACCATGTGGCTGAGCAGCGCCAGCCAGACGTGCACACTGCTGGTGTCCTTCGAGCCGCAACTGCTGGTACTCGATCCGGAAGGCTGGCTCCTGATGGAGGTCGTATCCAACTCGCTGGCCATCGATGCGGCGCCGCCGACCGTCAGCCGGTATCAACTGGAATGCAATTACCCGAATCCGTTCAACGCCGCCACCACGCTCCGCTTCCACTTGCCGCTGGATACTGACGTAGTTCTAACCATCTACGACCTGACCGGTCGGGAGGTAACCAGACTGGTGGATGGTCACCTGGGGGCCGGGTTGCACCAGGCTAGCTGGAACGCCCTGGACGCGCAGGGCAACCAACTCCCCTCCGGTATCTACATCGCCCGACTGCATGTCCCGCCACAGGCGGGGGTGACACCGGAGTATGCCCAGTCCATCAAGATGCTATTATTGAAGTAATCGTCAGGGCAGTCCCGCTGCAAGCGGGGCTGTTATTAAAGTAAGCGTCCGAGGAGTCCCGTCTATAATCCCCCAGAAAGCGGCGTAGCCCGGCTATTGTCGGGCGTAGACGGATCGCTATTCTCCCCCCCTGTGCCTTTCCACCCATTCCCTGTGCCGCTCCAGGTACTCCGCGCTCCAGTCACGGTCCGTCGCACCCAGGTACGCGTCAATGATCTTCAACTTCAGCGCCGTCGCCATCCGCGTGCTCTTGTAGTCCTCCCACCACAGGTTGGTGAAGACTGCCACCCCCAGACGCTCCTCCGGCACCAGCGCCACCACGGCCCACATCCCGCCCCCGGGATGCTCGTCCACCCGCCGGCCGCGGTGGTCGTACGATACCCACCCCAGGTCGTACACCAGCAGGTTGGCCAGCACGCTGTGATGCTCCCACCACTGCCAGTCCACCGAGATCTGCGGCGTGCGCATCTCCTCAATGGACTCCTCACTCACCAGCCGCTCACCCTCATACTCTCCGTCGTTCAACTGCATGATCATCCAGGCACCGATGTCCTCCGCCGTGCTCACGATCCCCGCCGCTGGCGCGTAAATGTAGTCGAAACCTTTCCAGTCCGCCGAAACAACCTCTTCGCCGTCAACATAGGCCGGAAAGAAGATGTCCGTCCCCGCGCCAGGCACACCCCGCTCCGCCACCAGCCGGCTGGGACTCGCATAGGTCTCCGCCATGCCCAGCGGCTCCAGGATGCGCGCACTCACGAACTCCTCCCAGCTCATCCCCGACACCCGGGCCACCACCTCACCGGCCAGCGCGTAGCCCACGTTGCTGTACCCGTGCCGCTCACGGAACGACATCGATACCTCCCAGTCCGACAGCTCCGCCAGCAGCTGCTCCATGCTGTAGTCGGGATCGCTCCACTCACCCAGCAGGAACGGCAGGCCGGCCCGGTGCGCCAGCACGTCCCGGATGGTCATATGCTCCGTAACGTAAGCGTCCTTGAGGCGCAGCTCCGGGATATGCTTCTCAACCGGATCGTCCCAGTGCAGCTTGCCCTCGTCCACCAGCATAGCAATCGCCGTGGCCGTCACCGCCTTCGTGTTGGATGCGATCGTACACAGCGTCTTCGATGAAGCCGGCAGGGTGGTTCCCGCCTTCCGCTCGCCATACCCCTTGGCGAACACCCGCTCACCGTCCTTCACCACCGATACCACCACGCCTGGCACACCCCAGTCCCGTAACATATCGTTGACATAAACATCGAACTCGTCATTGAAGATCTCGGCGGCTTGATCCCCGCCGCAGCCCGGCAATAGCAGCAGCAGGAGGGTACTCAGCACGAACGAAGTATAGGGATACAGGTGAGTGTGCTTCATGTTCATGGGATCCTTCGGGGGTTATACAGATTATATTGATATCGCTATCATATTAACGGTGACCGTGGAGAAATGTCAAGGGTCGGCACTTCCCGCCGTAGGGGCAGGCCGTCCACTCGCATCACCCTTGGCGTCGCTCTCTCTACCGAATGCCCCGCTAGCCCTTTTGTTCCTTGCCCTGGGCAAGCCACACCCGCAGCAGCTGGCTGGCCTCCTCAGGATTCTCCTCCACGAACTTACGCACCGCCTCCATCTGTTTCTCCTGCACCTCCAGCTGCGCCCGTGCTTCCGGCGACAGCTTGGCCAGGTAAGGGTCCGAGGTCACCTCCACCGCCCCCCGTACCTCCCTAGTACTCGCCGGGAGCTTCTGAACCGCCTGGGCTGCCGGTGATCTGCCAGTCACCGACCGCACCGGTTGCTTCTTCTTGGGCTTAGCCTTCTTCCACAGCATCTCCAATTAAGATAGCCTCCACCCCTATCCCTGTCAAGCCACATTGTAGCCTCCCCGCCAAATACCATTGCCCCTCGCACGCATCGTCTCGCCGATAACTACCCACGAACCGCTAACAGCCTCCCCCCTCCCAATCCTTGTACTTCCGGATGAACCGCACCACTTCCTCCCCCGGTATGCGGATAAACCGTCCCACCCGCAGCGCGTCGAGCCGCCCCAGCTCTACCAACAGCTGCACGTACCGCACCGAGCAATGCAGCATCACCGCCACCTCATTAGTGCGATACAAACGCTGTCGGTTGATCCGCTCAATCATCGTTTCGAATCCATCCCGGCCTGCCATAACCCACCCCTGCTCCTGGCTGCTCAGGCCGCTACCAAAACGTCCAGCGCACTCCAGTTCAATGGCAGCAGCTCGAAGCGACCGGTCCCTTCGTGTTTATAATACACATTCACGTAGCGGCGCGTGGTCCGTATCCGCAGGCTGTCCGCGATCAGGGCCATGGCCTCACGCCAGACCGGATCATCGAACTTGAACTGCCGCAACATGAGAATGGACCGCACGTTGATGCGCCCCTTGCTGTCCACCTGGAAAGCCTGGGTGATGATCGCCCGCACCTCCGCTCCGGCATTGCCCGTCCAGCGCCGCAGACAATGGTCGATCTTCTGCTTCGCCACCTGCAGCCGCTCATCGAACTCCAACGCCTCGTTGATCTTTACCTCGACCTTCAAGCGCCCATCGAACGTCACCAGCTCGGCATTCCCCTTCCAGGCCTCGTTGTAACTGACGGCCACCCGCTCCAAATACTGATCAACCAGGGCCAGCACCTCCCCTTTCACCGCTGTCATCTGGGCATGCAGGCGCCAGGCCTTTACCGCGATACGCCGGACCAGCCGGTCACGCACCTTCACCACCGGGTCAATGTATCGGGGCGGTACCGCCCGGTCCTGACCGTCCAACCAGTTACCCTGATCGTCCACCCTCGGACCTGTATGAGGCTTGGCCACTGCTGAATTCCCGGACCTCGTATCTGTCGCTGTCATGATGATGCTCTCCTCGTTATTCCCCCATTCCGCGATTGAAGTCGATCCTCACCAGAGAATAGCTTTTAATGTGACATTATTACACTTAACTTTCCCTTATTGAGTGATGTATTCATCAGGTAAATGATTCATAATATTTATTAATCCTTTTATAATCATTTACCATTGGGTGGCAATTTAATGTGTAATAATTACACATGACAATAGAATAATGACTTCTCCGGCATATAAACACGTGGAGCTCGGCGGGCGCCTCCGTGACATCCGGACCTACCTGGGTGAAACGCAGACCACTTTCGCCGCACGCTTCCGGCTCCATCGGCACGATATTGCCAACTACGAGCTCGGACGCGCAGATCTACCCTCACGGCTAATGGGTGGCCTGGATCAACTGGGCTTTAACGTTACCTGGCTGCTGACAGGGGATGGCTCCATGGTCCGCGTCCCTGCACATGATACGGAGCGCGCCGAGCTGGTGCTCGTAAAGCGGTATGACGTCCGTGTAAGCGCCGGACATGGCGCATACGTCACCGGAGAGGATGTCGTCGGCTCCGTGGCCTTCAGAAAAGACTGGATCCAGCAGAGAGGATTGAATGCCAACAACCTGGCCCTTGTCGATGTCGTGGGCGACTCCATGGAGAAGATCCTCCGGGAAGGTGACATCGTTCTGATCGATCTCAGTCAGACCGAAATCGTCAGCGGCAAAGCCTACGTCATTCGCTTGGGAGACGAACTCCTGATCAAATACCTGCAGCATCTGCCCGGCGCTCTCATCCAGGTGTTCAGCGAAAACAGTTCCGTCTATAATCCCTTCACTGTCAGGGCCCAGCAACTGGCGACGGAAATTTCTATCATCGGCCGGGTCGTCGCCTCGGCCCATATGTGGTAGAATCCGGCTGGCCCCCAAAAGAGTTTCGGGTTACATTCCACCTCATTTTCACTGCAGATCTGTAACGTTGGAAAATCAACCTGTGGCCTGCAAACTTCTACTCTCCGGAGCGAATCCTCCGTGCCGCTGAAATACTACATCAGAATTTTCGCCGCTACCCTGGTGGTTACCCTGTTCCTGTTCTTCACCAGCGCCTACATTTCAATGAAACTGGGCGCCATGCCATGGCCGATTGTCTTCTCCATCGTCGTTTCAGCGGGCCTGCTACGTCTGTTCTCCCGGCAGATCAATCGCCATGACGTCAACACGGCCCAGGCCGGTGGAACCATCGGGGGACTAATGGCCGCCGCCGTGGCGTTCGTCCTCCCGGGACTCTTCCTCCTGCCACCCGAAAACCTGCCCGCAACCTGGATCATCAGCCTGCTGGCGGGCACCGGTGGCCTCCTGGGAGTACTGCTATCCGACCGGGTGCGGCATCGCTATATCGACGAGCTGGCTCTACCCTATCCCGCCGGCCGCGCCGGTGGTGAATTGATCCAGGAAGGCTTCGACCGTGGGACCCTGTTTACGTTCGTAGTGCTGGCGGGACTGCTCACCGGGGCGTTCACGTTCCTCCGGGACCAGCTGGACCTGTATCTTATCCCGGTCACGATAGGCTCTATCGTACTATCCTTTCTGATAGCTCCTATGGGAGTCGGGGCCGGCTACATCCTGGGCGTCAGGACCGGCCTCAACTGGCTGGCGGGTGCCGTCATTGGCTTGGCGGTGCTGGTACCCGTTGGCGCTGCGGTGGTCACACGTTGGCAGCTGAGCAGCGATATTACCCCCCAAATTTGGGCCCAGAATATCGGCATGGGTCTGGTACTGGGCTCCGGCCTGGCTCACCTGCTGTTTCATGGCCGCCTCCAGGGAATAACCGACCTGGTCGGCCGCAATCGCAACCAGATACCGGTAGCGACCCTCTCCCTGTTGGCAGTCATCCTCCTGATCGTCGCCGGCGTGACATGGTGGGCTGCACTTATCACGCTCGCCTTGACCTGGCTCCTGGTGCCCGTAGCCGCCCAACTGACCGGCGCTACGAACCTGGACCCCCTGGAACAGTTCGGCATCCTGACCGTGACCATCGTAGCCGGCGTCTACGCTCTCTTTCAACTGCCCCTGCCTGAAACGGCCAAGTATCTCATCGCCTTCCTCGTGGCAGTCACCACCGCCGTGGCCGGTGACATCGGCCACGATTTCAAGTCCGCCCAGGTAGTGGGAACCCCGGCCGCACGTATCGTCCACGCCGACCTTTTCGCCGTGGTTGCTATTATTCCGGCGATGCCGGTCCTCATCTCAATTATACGAAACACCTTCGCCCCCACAATTTTCACCGCCGCCCTGCCAGCGCCCCAGGCCAAGCTGGTCTATAACGCCTTCGCCGGCTTGATCCACCTCCCTACCTTCTTCGGCACGATCGGGGCAGCCCTCCTGCTGGAAGGCTTACTCAGACGGCTCCGCCACCAGCGCAGCGGAAAACACCGGGAACCGGCCGTGCTTCTCATCCCGATGGGTATCGGCATTTTCCTTGGCTGGCCTCTCAGCTTCGTTATCGCCCTGGGTGGGATGATCCGCGCCTGGGTGGATCGTTCTCACCCCGATTGGGTCCGGGCTGGTATCGTCCTGGCAGCCGGGATCATGGGCGGCGAAGGCATAATTGGCTTCTTCTCCGCCACCCTGACCACTACCGGTATGGACCTGACCCTCTTCCGAATCGTGGGAATCGCAGCCCTGCTGCTACTGGCAATCGGGATCACCGTGAAACGCTGGCGACACCGGTAAAATCAAGACCCCGGCACGACAAAATATAGAATCAAACTGCGCTACTGCGCTCAGCGTCGTCCACCTGTTACGGCCCCTCCTCTTCCTCAAGATACAGGCTGGCCGGCAGGGTGGTATCCCCCAAAGCTACTGCCCGCCGGAAGTAATACCGTGCCCGGGCATGGTCCTCGAGTCGACGGTAATACCACCCCAGGTCCTCGTAATGCCTGGGATTGCGCCGATCCAGCTGAACACGCAGCTCTAATCGCTCACGCTCTAGACGGCGGCTGTGCCGCTGCCAGAACTCATCCAGGTACTCCCGGGCTGCAGCCGTGTCGCCATCCGCATAGGCCACACGACTCATTCGGTAAAGCACGCCCTCGCTGTTAGGATCCTGCTCATAAAGCCAACTCAGATGACGCAGAGCCTCCCGCCATAATCCCCGCCGGATAAATGCGTCAATCAACTTGTACCGCGCAGCCGTATTATCCAACTCCAGACGCAACACCATATCGTAATAGTAGACCGAAAAATCATCATTCCCCATCGCCGAAGCCACATCACCCATCAGATCGTAAACGTCCGCGACACTATCCTGTCGAATGAGCGCATCATACAGGAACGACTCCGCCATAGAGTAGCCAGCCTGTAGATAATTGGTTAGCCCTTCGCGATGATAGGATTCCCATCGACCAGGATCAATCGCGTTGGCCCGCCGGTACTGACCAAGCGCCAGATCATAGCGATCCCGCTTCAAGTCGATATCACCTCGGTCGATCCAGGCCTCATAGTAGGTCGGATCTTTGCTTAAAACCGTATCGAACTCGGCGAATGCCAGCGAGTCCCGGTTCAATGCGCTCAGCGAACGGCCAAGATAAAGCCGGGCTTTCAAGAGGTCCGGCAGGTGCACCGCAACTGAACATAACTGGGCGACCGCTTCCTCGTACTCCCCAATCTCATACAGCGCCATACCATAATTATACCGGGCACCGATGTGGTCCATATATTTCACCACGTACCCCCCCAAGAGCTCCGCCGCCCGCTCATAGTTGCCCACCTCCAGATGTGCTCGACCCAGCCAGTAGCGGGTAACCTCTGTCTCCGGCGCCGACGCCAGCCCTAGCTCCAGTACCTCCACCACTTCGTCCCAGCGCCCCTGAGTGATGAGAATGTTGGCCGCAAACTCGTACGCCAGCGAATACTTGGGATACCAGCGGTAGGTCTCCTTAAACTCAATGAGCGCCGAATCAATCTGCTCCACCTTGAAATAGACCATACCCAGCTGAAAGTGATATCGGGAAACGGTACTGTCCAGGGCCAGTGCCCGGTCATAGCGCAACTTGGCCTCATCCAAACGCTCGAGATCATACCACACATTACCCAGAGTAAAGTTGGTCTCACCACTACCGGGATTCAGCTCCAAGCTGTGTTCCAGATCGGCAATGGCTTGGTAAAAGTCTCCCGCCCGGTGCTCGGAAAAACCGAGCTTCTGGTATAACGTGGCATTCTCGGGTTCCACTTCCAGCGCCTGGCGGTACCAGACTGCGGCCAGGCTGTCATTACCCTCCGTTGTGGCTATACGAGCCAGCAGGTCGTAACACTCCACGCATTCCGGTTCTTCTTCCAGGACCTCTTGCAGGATAAGGGCCGCTCGCTCGTAGCGACCAAGCTCAAAATAGCGCAGGGCATCGGCGTAGGGATCCTGGATCTGACCACCAGCCCGAGCCGGTATCATCAGGACAAAGCTTGCCAACCCCCATACAATCAGTTGTCGGAGATACTGCATCCCCAGAACGCTTGAGCCGCACTTAATACTCAGCACCGGCCTCAGGCTCCTGCTCCACACGTGTCAGGGTGTAGACGCGGTTCAACATTGAAGTGCGGTAATGATTCTCCAAACCATCCGGCCAATGGACCATGACATCCACCGCCCTCAACCGACGGGGAGAATACAACAGGATGGGATTCGGATCGGTCACGATTATACGGTGGAGAATTCTGCCCATCGTGATCTGCAGCTCGGCCCCGATAATGGTGGTCCCCGGTCGTTCGGTCTGTGGCCAAATGCCGATGAAACGAGGACTTCTCTTCAGCTCACGCTTCCATACACGATATAGTCCCGCTGAATACGTGGCAATCACCTCCCTGACACCATCCCCCGTAAGATCCACCATGATGTATCTCTCGGCCTCCTGCCGGACATGAATCGTATCCAATACCACGGACCTGGGCAGTTCATCAATCAAAGCTCGCTCATCGCCAACCATCACCGAGTCTGTCATAGCCCCCATTGCCGATTCCGTTGTGAGGTCAGAAGTAATCAAACTGAGCGGATCCTCCCCCGGTTCCAGAGGGAACGGGAAAGGCCCTGATACTTCCTCATATACAGTACCAAAGCCAGTGTCTTCCTCTGCCATCACAGTAACCCGAGGCCTCAGTAATATGGTATCCAGGAGCATGGGGACTTCCAACGAAGTCAAAGGTAAATAGTGTTGGGCATCGTGTAATAGAATCCGCCGCGGTGTGAACTGCTCTACACCCGAATATGGCTCCCGAACTGCCATACTGGTATCTACGCTGGCGGTATCTGCCGCTTCCATCACCCTTACTGCTTCTCTATGGTCAGCTAATAGCAGATCGATAGTACCGTTGAAGTCCAGATCCGTAGCGGCCGCCGTCGTGGCTCGGTAGGGGAACCGTGGGTGAAACAGGCCTGTCTGGTAATGCCCGGGGAAGAATAGACCCTGACCGTCATTCAAAAGGAGTTGTATCCGCCCCTCACGGCCTGTGAATAGCAGGTCACTATGACCATCCTGGTCGGCATCGAAGACTTGTACCTGGCTCCAATCAGGTATCGAACCGTCGGGCGCCAATGCCACGCCCGAGAAAAGCCCCGCCTCGACAAATCCCGAATCGGAGCGACTGAGATACATCAGATTGGGAGTCCCCTGGGAAAGGACGAACAGATCGAGGTATCCATCGCCGTTTGCCTCGAGCAGCTCCACAGCTAGTGAGCGGCTGGTGGTGTCGGCCATGCCCATCTCGGCCGTCATCTCATGAAATCCCCTCGCATTATCATTGACAAACAGCCGATCTGGTGCGGGATCGTACAACAGGGGATCACAGTAGGTCCACTGTCGTGTCTTCGGATCAATACAGATCAGCGTGTCTCCACTCGGATAATCCACATAGTTGGCCACATACAGGTCCAGATAGCCATCATGATTGGCATCGAAAAAGACCGCGTCTGTCGCCCAGCTATCATTTCTCAGACCCATGGAAGCGGTAATATCCGTCCAAAACCGGCCGTCGTTATTTCGCAGCAGCAGGTCAGATCCAAACAGACAGAGGTAGAGATCAAGGTAACCATCCCCGTCCACATCGCCCACGGCAGCATTTCCTGCCGGAGGAAAGCGGGACAGACCACTTGCAGCACTTATATCGACCCAGGCCGTGTCATCATGACGGAATAAATGATTCAATCCTGAGTAAAGCGAATCCGCCACGTAAGGCCCATGTGTGAGCAGGAGGTCCAGATCGCCATCACGGTCAAAATCAAACGGGACCGCATGACCCGTGAAAAGCTCCGGCAACCGGTACCGTCCCGATAGAGGCAGTCGGTTAGGCGTAGTAATACCCAACTCCTGCGTGACATCACGCCAGCGAAAGTCACCTTGACCCCACAACGTAGTCAAAATGCATCCCAACGCCAATGCCCTAAGTATGCCGTAGATCACATTATATATCCCGGACCGAGGGTAACTTGCCATGAATCAACTCGGGAGCTTCAACCCATAAAACCAATAATTGATCCGTCACTTTACCTTTTACCAGACCTGGTTATAGGCTCGACCAAGACGTTGGCACAGCAACGATGATCCTTAAACTTACCCCTCAATGTATGGTCACAAGGAAGGAAAGTATACCCACTCTGGCGATCCCAGCCCATACTATGAACTGGCACGTCATCAGAGAAAGACGTTTACAAGCCGAATATGAATTTAGTACTTTGAGAGCCAAATCTATTGCGGGTAATATGACGGAAAAGTAGTTTTAACCGGTTCAAATCTACGATCATGATACTTCCTGGCTTGTGAAAAACGCAACACATACTCTAAGGTTCTGGGGAGTCCGCGGTTCAATCCCCACCGCGGATACGGATAAATACCGGATCGGTGGCGACACCTCCTGTGTGGAGTTCGCGCCATCTGAGGGTACTCATATCATCTTCGATGGTGGTACGGGCGTACGTGGTGTTGGGAATGCTATTGGCCGCGAGCATGAAAAGCCCTATGATATCCATCTGTTTCTTTCACACACCCATTGGGACCATATCATCGGCTTGCCCTTTTTTGCTCCCATACATCAATCCTTCGCCCATATCCATCTTTATGGCCCTAAACGGGCGGGTAATTCCCTGGAGCATACCATCCAGGGCCTGTTCTCACCCCCCTTCTTCCCTTTGAGACTAACCGATATCCAGGCCAAGATCACATTCGTTGAGCTGGAACCGGGCCGGCACGAGTTTGCCAATGGCTTCGTGGTCGAGTGTGCTCCCCATCCCCATCCGAACGGCGCCATGAGCTATCGCGTGGAAGCAGGTGATCTGGCTATCGCTTACATCACCGACATCGAACACACCAAGGATCGATTGGTGCCTTCGGTGCTGAAACTCAGCCGCGGCGTCGACGCTCTGATTCACGATAGCCATTTCCACTGCGAGGACCTGCCCTCGCACCGCTCCTGGGGCCATAGCTCCTGGGTAGAATGCACCGAAGTGGCTCTGAAGGCCGGGGTGAAAAAGCTCTTCCTATTCCATTTCAGCCCCAATTACTCCGACGAGGATGTCTTCGACATGGAGCAGCGCGCTCGGAACGTCTTCCCCGATACTACCGCTGCCTACCAAGGCTTGACCGTAGAATTTCCAGTCACCTGATCCCTGAATATTGAGACTGACCGGCGTTATGCCTAACTTCGCCCGGCGTTTTCCGCCGACCAGACTTGATATTATTTCGAGGTAGTTACCATTGATCCAAAACGCAGGACAACATTCCCACTATAACGTATCGGGCGTATGAAGGCGAATCCCATTACCTATTGCGACTATGCCGCCACCGCACCGCTGCGACCTGAAGTGCGGGTGGATATGGAAAGGGTGGAGACCGAGCTCTACGGCAATCCATCCAGCATCCACCAGCCCGGGCAGGCTGCCAAGGTCGCCCTTGAGCGTGCCCGTACCAGCATCGCGAAAATCCTGTCGGCGCAGCCCGAAGAGATTATCTTCACCTCCGGCGGTACCGAAGCGAACAATCTGGCCTTAGTCGGAGTACTCAAACCAGGTGATCATGTCGTGACCACCATGATCGAACACCCCTCCGTACTCCGCCCGCTTGAAAGGCTCATGGGTTGGGGCGTGGAAGTCACCAGCGTGGCACCATCCCCTTCAGGAGACATACCGGTCAGCCAGGTAGCGGAAGCGATCCGGCCGGATACGCGCCTCATCTCCGTTATGGGCGTCAACAACGAAACAGGGGTTGCGAATGACCTTGACGCCCTGGGAACACTCGCTGCGGAACGGAACATACTCTTACATACCGACGCGGTGCAGGCCTTCGGGAAACTGCCTGTCCACGTTAAGCATAGCAATATTCATTTCCTGTCAGCCTCGGCTCACAAGATCGGTGGCCCGAAAGGGGTCGGGCTGCTCTATGCCCGTCAGGGAATCCCCTTTGATCCCCTCCATCTGGGGGGCTCCCAGGAGAATCAGCACCGCGGAGGAACGGAAAATGTAGCCGGCATCGTCGGGTTCGCCCGGGCAGCAGAACTGGCCGAGGAGGAACGCGCCGAGCTCCACGATCGGCTGACACAGTATCGCCAGTTATTACTGGAAAAAATGGCTGGGGAGGGGATACCTTTCTACGTAAATGGAGCGGACGGATATCCAGGGATCATTAACCTGCGGTTTCCTGAGATCCCCGGTCACACGCTCGTCATCAATCTGGACTTGGAGAACATTGCCGCCTCATATGGTTCCTCCTGTGCTTCAGGATCGGCCCGGTCTTCTCACGTGCTGCTGGCGATGGGGCTGGCCACAAAGGAAGCCGAACAGTCATTGCGTATTTCCTTCGGCTATGGCACCACCGAGGTTGAGGTGATGAACGTGGCCGATGCCCTCATCCGTCTGGTATCGGGAGCCGTGCCCGCCGACAAGTCAGAGACTGCGGTGGAAGGGGCTTGAGATGAACAAGGGATCGATAGAATGACCCAGCGCGTGATCGTCGCCATGTCCGGCGGCGTGGACAGCTCCGTTGCGCTGCTGCAGGTCGCCGAGGCCGGCTATGAGGCTATCGGTGTCACCATGAAACTATGGGAATACCGCGATGTGGGCGGCAATCTCCTGGGTGAAAGTTCCTGCTGCCCCGTTGAGGCCGTGAACAGCGCGCGCGATGTATGCGTAAGCCTGGGGATCCCCCACCACACGTTGGACTTTCAGGCCGTTTTCAAGACTACGGTGGTGGATAACTTCATCGATGAATATATCGCCGGCCGCACTCCCAATCCCTGTGTACGCTGTAATAGTTACGTCAAATGGGACGCCCTGATAAAGCAAGCCGACCAGCTGGGTGCTGATAAGATAGCCACCGGACATTACGCCCGCATCGACGTTAGCACGGATGCGCAACCGCGTCTCCTGAAAGGCCTGGATACACACAAGGATCAGTCCTATGTACTGTGGGGCATCCCCCGCGAAACGCTGGCCCGCACCCTGTTCCCCCTCGGCTCCATGACCAAGGAGCAGGTGCGGCAGCTGGCCCGGAAGCACGGGCTGACCACCGCCGAGACTCCCGAGAGCCAGGAGATCTGCTTCGTGGCGGATAATGACTATCGCCGCTTTCTAGACCAGTATGCCAATGGCCGGGTATCGACGAAAGTAGGCCTCGGCGAGATCGTGGATGAGGATGGAAGGATTGTGGGACAACACCCGGGCTATGCCTATTACACCATTGGCCAGCGACGGGGACTGGGCCTGGCGGCTGAAGAACCGCTCTACGTCAAGGAGCTTGATCCGGAGGCCAATCGGATCACCGTTGCCCCCCGTTCTGCACTATACAGCTCTGTCTGCGAGTTGGAGGATGTGAACTGGCTGGTGGATCGTCCCGACACCCCCCGCCGTGTCCATGCTCAGATCAGGTACAACTCAGAGGCTGCATCGGCCCAGCTGATCCCGATGGATGCATTGGTGAGATTGGAGTTCGAACAGGCCCAGCTGGCGATCACCCCCGGCCAGTCCGCCGTTTTCTATGACGGGGATACCCTCATGGGGGGTGGCATCATACGCAGGGGTATCGAAACATGATGCCTGATCCCAAGCTGGCTGCTATCATCCTGGCCGGCGGCCGCGGCAAGCGCATGAATTCGGATCACCCCAAGGTGCTGCACGTGGTGGGCGGCCGGCCGATGATCCACTGGGTCATCGATACGGCCAAGAGTGTGGGCGCAGATCCTCTCGTAGTCGTCGTCGGGCGCGGACGCAGGCATGTCAAGGAGTCACTGAAAGATACCGGTGTCATGTTCGCTACCCAGCATAAACCCCTGGGCACCGCCCATGCGGTGGAACAGACCCGGTCGATCCTGGCAAGCTACAAAGGGTGTATCCTCGTGCTCTCCGGAGATGTTCCTGGCATCTCACCCGGCACGATCAAAGGCCTGTGCCGGCGGCATGGACAGACCAAGGCCAGGGCGACTATGCTGACCGCCGAGGTGGATAAACCCACCGGCTACGGCCGGGTCCTAAGAGACAGCGAAGGCCATCTGCTCCGGGTAGTGGAGGAAAAGGACGCCACTGACGAGGAACGCACCATTCGCGAGATCAACGGCGGCATATATGTCTTTGACAGCCAGGCTCTTTTCGATACGCTGCCCCTGGTACAAAATAATAACAAACAAAATGAGTTTTACCTGCCAGATATTCTGTATATTCTACGGGAACAAAATCAAATCGTCGCTATTGAAAAAGCGAGCAACTATAAAGAAATTCTAGGTGTCAACACAAAAGAAGAACTGAGGAAAGTCCATGCAGAGGTATTCGAATAATATTCGCCGGCTGGTTTTCCTGAGCTCACTGGTTCTGGCCTCAACTCTCTTCGGCCAACTCCGATCCGATCTGCCGCAAACCACTTCCTCGACGCAGCTGAAGTCCATTGCCAGCCCTTCCTGGCTGAATCCGCAGCGGTTCACGATGAGTCACGGAGTCTCATTCTCATTTATGACGGGAAACGGCTTTGCCTCCGGCGGCACCAGCCTGAGTGTCTATACCAATCAGATGCGCTATCTTGTGGCCGATAACCTGATACTGAACAGCCGCATCCATTTAGTCCAGCCAGGCATGTTGGGCGCTTCCCAGCTGGGCAGCAACGATCTCCAGGTCTACTACCAAGCCGGCCTGGACTGGCAGGTAGCCAACAATATCAACATTCATGTAGGATTTTCCAACCTACCCCCCCTGTACCGCTATTCCGGCTGGAACCGGGGTTGGCGCTCCCCATACCAAAGATACCGAATCCTGAACCACTCTGCTACGACGGACCAGTAGGAGTTGACAACCTTCCGGCGGCGGCCAAGAACAACGAGCAAACGGAACAACCCTGCCCGCACCCATCGAACTTGGCGTAAGCGCAAGCGCGATTTCCAACACTGGCTATTCAATCTGACCCTTGCAGTTATGGGACTGCTGGTGTTGGGATTTATTATCTCGGCTTTGACGACGCGCTCCGGGATAGAAGTAACCCTTACCACTGAAGATCTGGCAGACCGCGCTCGGCTGCTCACAATGTCATCCGGTACTATAAGCGAAGATATAGACCTTGCCGATAATCAAACTGAGATAGAAATTCTCAATGGCTGTGGAATTCCCGGAGTTGCGAGCAAATTCACGGACTATCTCCGACGCAAGGGGTATGATGTCGTGCGCTTCACC
>CP070787.1:110877-127444 GCA_020346745.1 Fidelibacterota bacterium
GCCATGATGAACAGTTCAATCGGCTCTTCGATCTCTACCGCGCCATGCATCACCGTTGTCAGGGAGTGCGTCGTCTCGGCTCCGCGGCCTTGGATTTCTGCTACGTGGCAGCCGGACGCATCGAGGCCTTCTACGAGGCTAATCTCAATCCCTGGGATGTATGCGCGGGGGATCTCATCTGCCGCGAAGCCGATGGCCACACCTCCGACTGGCACGGCGAATCCATGCCCGACTCCGGCCGCCGTATCGTCGCCAGCAATGGCCTCGTTCATGAGGAACTCCTGGAAATCCTCGCTCGACCCGAGTTCACTGGGCTCAGATAACTCCCGGAATACGCCAGCAATGATGATCAGCTCCAGTTCACGATAGTCAGAACAGGAGTAGCAGGGGAGTAACACATTATGGCCAATCCCGGCTTCGATACCTCCCGGAAGTCTGAATAGTGTTGGAACGACTGAACATCGGCATCACCGCTTTCAATAAGCTGGATACCCGGCTTTTTATCTTCGTCCTGCTGTGCTTGAATTACCTGACGTTTAACCTCACGTCCAATGAGGAGTTCTATTTCGCCCTGGCAAAACAGTTCGTGGACCCCGACTGGCTCCCCCATTCCTTCTCCCTGGTCGAATGGCCTGCCACCCGCTTCCTGTATCAACTGCTGGTGGGTTCCATGCTGTCATTCCTCAGCTTCGAACAGACCGCCTTCTTCAGCCGATTGCTCAGCTGCCTCCTCTTCGCCTTCCCGCTGGCTCGGCTCTTTAGGCATCTCAAGCTTACCAACCTGGAGGTGCTGTTTCTGCTGCAGGTGATTTACTTCGGCCAGCAATCTCTCTTTGCCGGCGAGTGGATCTTCGGAGCCTTCAAACCCAAGACACTGGCCTACGTCTCTCTGTTCTATGGTCTGGACTATCTGCTATCTGGGAAACATCTCAAGGGAATCCTTGCCACGCTGGTGGCTACCTACATCCATGCTCTTGTGGGCAGCTGGTTCGCTCTCATATACTTCCTATATCTGGCCGTGCGGAAACAACCGCTGCGCACGATCCTCAGATTGGCTGCCCTCTATATGGTGGTGGTGGCACCACTTCTGGTCTACCTGGCCAAACCCATTCTTATCGACAATCCGACTGCCATCAATGGCATCAACCTTGATTGGATCTATGTCTATTTCAGGCACCCCCACCATTTGGCACCCTTCAAAAGCCTCCTCTTCTTTGCCCGTGAATTCCTGGCCGGCGTCCTGGTCTCCCTGGCGTGGTTTCTCCTGTGCATCTTCGTCTTCCGCTCCCTGGAAGATCAACATGTCAGGAAATTGAACCTCCTTAATATCATCACTTTCTCGATCCTGTTCGCTTCCCTCCTGTTCGCCATCTTCGACCGCAATGGCGTCTACCTGAAGTTTTATCCCTTCAGGATCAGCGCCCTGTCCATGCTGTTCATCATCCTCCAGTCGGCCATCATGCTGAAGAAGTATATCCTCCCTGAACGATATGCGACCAGCATAGCAGCTATCCTCTTGTGCTTGAGCCTGCCGGGCTTGGCTGACAATTCCCTGAGAACCGTCCGCCGCCTGGCGGAACCCCACGTCCGGCCCGATCTGGAAACCCTGGCCGACTATGTCCGGGAACATACCGATCAGCGCGATGTGTTCATCTTCACCGGTTTTCAGGACCAGGAAGACGAACTATCCTTCTCCCGAAAAACACGGCGGGAGAATTTCGTCCTTGACAAGTTTGTCCCTACCGGTGGTAAGAAGCTTTATGAATGGTATCAGCGACTACAGCAGAAGGAACAAATTGGGAAGGATCTCGAAGCCCTGTTCGAGCTCACTGATACTTACCGCGTCGATTATCTGGTGGCCAACCGGCCACATGAACACCAGCGCCTGATACCCGTGTACCAAAACACCACCTACTTTGTCTACCGCATTGATTGACATCATGTAGAAAGGGTAGTCATTATCACCTCTGACGCAGATGATTCGGACTTTAGCAGCTGCCTGGTTTACGATTAAGTCTGAGCTCTCCCCTGTACCTTCCTCGCCCTCCCCCTCACCCTCTCCGCCACCTCCAACGGCAGCTTAGCTTTCTCGGCAATCTCCTCAGGTTTAGCCGCGGCGATCTCCTCCAGCGAATCGAACACCTGCCAGATAGCCTTCAGCCGCTTGGGACCGATGCCGGGAATGTCGTCCAGCACCGAGGTGGTCATGGCCTTGCCCCGCCTCTGGCGGTGAAAGGTGATGGCAAAGCGGTGGGCCTCGTCCCGCACCCGGCGCAGCAGCGACAGCCCCGGTGAGTGCTTGGGGATGTTGAACGGCTCGGAGTGTCCGGGACGGTAGACTTCCTCCAGCCTTTTCGCCAACCCGATGACCGGCACGTAGGACAGGCCCAGGTCGTCTAAGGCCGCCTTCGCCATGGAGAGCTGCCCCTTGCCGCCATCAATGAGGATCAGGTCCGGCAGGGAAATACCTTCGTCCAGTACCCGCCGGTAGCGGCGGGTGATTACCTCGTGCATCGAGGCAAAATCGTCGGGGCCGGTCACCGTCTTGATGTTGTATTTGCGGTATTCGCTCTTCTTCGGCTTGCCGTCCACGAAGCACACCATGGCCGAGACCGGTGAGGCCCCCTGGATGTTTGAGTTGTCGAATCCCTCTATGCGCCGGGGCGGTACTTCCAGGCCCAGGTCCTCCTGCAGCCGCTCCACCGATGAGGGTAGCAGCTCCTTACGTCTCGCCTTCTTCAGCTTGATCTCGTTGAGCTGCAGGGTGGCGTTCCGCAGAGCCATCCGCACTAGGCGTGCCTTCTCGCCCCGCTGGGGATGGACCAGATGCACCTTCCGGCCTGCCCGCGCCGATAACCACCCCTCGATCACCGCTTGATCCTCGGCCGGCTCCTGCACCAGGACCTCGCCCGGTATGAACTCGGTCTGGCTGTAGTATAGCTTTAGGAAACCGTAGAAATTCTCCTCCCGCTCCTGGGGATCGGCAATGACCAGGTCGAATTTCTCCTTGCCCAGCAGCTTGCCCTTGCGCACCCGCATGACTACCCCCACACCGTAGCTGGTGGCCACGTCCACGGCCAGAATATCACGATCACCGAAATCCTGCGACAGGATCGACTGCCGCTCCGTGTAATGCTGCACCGCCTGTAGCTGGTCCCTGTACCGGGCAGCGTCCTCGAAGCGGATCTCTTTGGAGGCGGCCTCCATCTCCCCCATGAGGTGGGCTACGATGTCATCCGAGCGGCCTTGGAGAAACGCCACCACCTGGTCGATCATGGCCTGGTAGCGCTTCGTACTCACCAGTCCCTCGCATGGCCCCTCACAACGCTTGATATGGTAATCCAGGCATAACTTGTATTTCCCCTGGCTAATGGTCTCATCCGTGATGTGATAGGTGCAGGTGCGGATAGGGAATATCTTGTATAAGACCTGCAGGGTCTCCCTGAGACGCTTCACATCGGTGTACGGACCCAGATAGCGCCCGCTTCCCAGTTCGATCTGGCGGGTGAGAAATACTTGCGGGAAAGGCTCCTTGGTGATCCTGATATACGGGTGCGTCTTGTCATCCCTGAGGCTCAGATTGTACCGCGGCTGGTGGTGTCGGATCATCTCCTGCTCGGTGATCAGTGCCTCCGTCTCACTCGCCAGGACGATCCAGTCCAGGTCGGCGATCTTGGGCACCATGCGACGCGTCTTGGGATCCTTGCCATCGATGGCCTGGAAGTACGACCGCACCCGGTTGCGCAGCACCTTGGCTTTACCTATGTATATGATCTCCCCACCGGTGTCCTTGAACAGGTAGACACCCGGCGAGCGCGGCAGGCGCTTGAGCTTGTCTTGCAGGGTCAGGGTTTCTGGCATAGTTCCACCAGAACACCGGCGGTGGAACGGGGATGCAGGAAAGCGATGCGGCAGCCCTCGGCGCCCGTACGCGGCTCCTCATCTATGAGCTCCACACCTCTCTCCTTCAAATGGGCCAACCAGGCCTCCAAATCGTCCACCTGGAAGGCGATGTGGTGCAGACCCGGCCCCCGGCTGCGCAGGAATTTGGAGATAGGCGAGTCGTCGGAGGTCGCCTTGAGGAACTCCACCTTGCCACCACCCGTATCGAAAATATCCGTGATGACCTGCTGGTCCGTTACCTCCTCGGTCTTCCGATTCTCAATATTAAACAGGTGCTGAAAGATCCGGGCAGGTTCATCCAGGTCCTCTACCGCCACCGCTATGTGCTCAATACCGAGGATTCTCATGGCATATGCAAGTATTTCATCGAAACCGCAATTTCACGAATTTGCACAGCATATTGTACGTCTTCTGACCCAGATCGTACCACCATAACTCCATGGGGAGTTTCACTCGGCTGCCCACCACCGATTGCTGCCGCGACATGTTGCGCAGTCCTTCAATCCCATGGACCGCTCCCAGTCCACTGTCACCATGACCACCGAAAGGCAGCGAGGCCACGCCATATTGGATTAAGACATCATTGATCGCTACTGTGCCGCACATCAGTTTGGATGCAATTCGGCGGCCGCGGCGCTCACTGCCCGTAAATATATATGCACTCAGACCGAAGCGGCTGTCGTTGGCCTTCTCGATGGCCTCCTCTTCGGAAGCAACCGGCATCACCGCCAGCTCCGGCCCGAAGGTCTCGTCCGTCATGATGAGCATGGAATGGTCCACGTTGGTCACCAGGAACGGGGGCATATGATGGCCGTCAGGCTTACCGAATATCTCAACTTTCCCGCCGCGCGCCTCGGCATCCTGAATATGAGCCATGATCTTGTCATACTGCACATCCACCGTCACCGCTCCCACGGCATCATCTGGTCCGTGTCCCACAGTAAGCTTTTGGGCCTCCTCCCGGACCAGCCGCAGGAATTCGTCATACACGGAGGCTACCACATAGATCCGTTCCACGGCCATACAGGTTTGACCGGCATTGGTGAAACCTCCCCAGACCGCCGATTTCGCCGCCCGCTTCAGATTGGCATCCTCCATCACCAGCATGGGATCCTTACCACCCAATTCCAGGACCGTCGGCTTTAGACTGTCAGCACAAGACCGGGCGATCAGCTTGCCGACCTTCGTGCTCCCGGTAAAGTTGATCACATCCGTCAAAGGTGATCGGACCAGATGCTCACCTACCTTACCTGTACCAAGCACGATCTCGAGCAGCTCGGGCCGCCCGGTGGCCTCATCGAATAATTCCTTGATGAATAGGCCCGTTAGGCTCGTGTATTCCGAGGGCTTTGCAACTACCGTATTACCCGCTAACAGTGACTCAACCGTGGGTGAGACAACCAGGATGAAGGGGTAGTTCCAGGGCGAGATAACCACCGCCACCCCAAAGGGCCGGAAGTCCACGTACGCCCTCTTGTGCACAAAGGTACCACAGGCGCGGTATTGACGGCCCAGAACTGAAGGGGCCAGCCGCTCCTGATGGCGGATAATCTCCAGCGCGGCAAAGATCTCCAGCAGCGCGTCAGGCGGCTTCTTCCCCGTCTCTGTGCAGATCATCTCGATTATGCGATCCAGGTTCCTGGTGATCGCCTTCCGGAATCGCCGCACTAGCTTGACCCGCTCATGCACGGCGGTGCGATTATAACTCACCGCCGACTCACGCAAACGCTCTAGTGCCTGGTCCACCTCATCGAAACTATGCGCCTCTAACTCCCCTAGGGACTCCCCTGTGGCAGGATTGAAGCATTTGAAAATTGTCAGCCCCGCAGCATTGGTCTCTATCGTGGCGCTCATGATTCCCTTCTACAGCCTCATTTCCCGGTGAACTTCGGCTTCCGCTTCTCAAGGAAGGCTTGGGTTCCCTCCTGCATATCCTCAGTCGTAAATGTCAGCGCAAAGAGACGCGCTTCCAGGTTCAGCCCTTCCTCCAGCGACATCTCCAGCCCATGGTTCACTGCTTCCAGGGTCAGTGCTACCGCCTGTGGGGCTTTCTCTGCGATCTGTTCGGCAATCTCCTGGCAAGCAGGCAGCAATTCGTCTGGAGCTGCCACAGCGTTAACCAGACCTATGCGCAAGGCTTCCTTTGCATCAATCGCCCGACCAGTAGTCAGCAGCTCCAAAGCCACCCCTTTCCCAACCAGTCTGGGCAAGCGCTGGGATCCTCCAAATCCCGTCATGACACCCAGGTTCACCTCGGGTTGACCGATCTTGGCAGTCTCGGCCGCGATCCGCATATGGCAAGCGAGCGCCAACTCACAACCTCCTCCTAAGGCAAAACCATTGATCGCCGCGATCACCGGTTTGGGAAAAGCCTCGATCTTCTTGGATAACGCCTGACCTTTGAGCGCAAAATCCTGGGCCTGTAGCGGCGTGAACGAGGGGAACTCCTTGATATCTGCTCCTGCCGCAAAGGCCTTCTTCCCTGCACCAGTCATGATGACCGCCCGAATCCCTTCGGTGTTCACCTCATCCAGAGCTTGTGATAGCTCATCGAGGACCTGTGGTGATAGGGCATTCAGGGCATCTCGCCGGTCGATGGTGATTACGGCAACCGGACCGGAGATATCAATCTTGATAAAATCCATGAGCACATCCTCGTATTTATTCGGTATCTACTTCCAGAACATACGGCTGAAGAGTACCATGACGGTGAAGATCTCAAGTCGTCCCAGGAGCATGGCAAAACTCAGTATCCATTTAGCGCCATCGGCGAGCCATCCGTAATGGTCGTAAGGGCCAACCAGACCGAACGCCGGACCGATATTGCCCAGCGCCGATGCCGAGGCACTGAAAGCCGTCACCATATCTACCTGGAAAAAACTCACCGCCAGGGCGACAACCAGGAATATTCCTAGATAAAAGACCAGGAAACCGAGGGTATTCCTGATCAGATCATCCGGTATGGTATGTTCACCGATTTTGACTGGGATGACGGCATGGGGGTGGATGAGTTTGCGGACTTCCGCTACCACATATTTCAGGACCACCAGTATGCGGATGACTTTGATGCTGCCACCCGTAGAACCGGCCGAACCGCCGACAAAAAACAAGGCAAAAACCAGCATCTGGGCGGAGGGTGCCCAGGTCTCGTAGTCAACCGTGCCGTAGCCCGTAGTGGTGGTAATGGATGTAGCGATAAACAACGAATGGCGCAGACTGTACTCTCCCCAACCGTAGCTGTGCAGGGAATTGCTGATGAACAGGAGCAGTGTGAAGAATCCGATCACGCTCAGGAAGAATAGGAATTCTCGGTTCCCCTTGTAGTGATTCTCCCGATTCATGATCAGTTTTCCATGGAGGGTGAAGTTGATACCCGCCATGAGCATGAAAAAGATGATCACATATTGGATATAGGGCGTCTGGCTATTGAAGCTGTCATTGTAAATGGAAAATCCACCCGTAGCCATCGTGGTACAAGTATGCGTCAAACTGCTGAACCAGGACATCCCGCCTATGCGCAGGAGAAAAGCCTCGGTGGCGCTGATAATGGCATACGTTAGCCAGAGGGTTTTCGCGGTCTGTCTGATGCGCGGCTGGATGCGATCCACGGTGGGCCCCGGTACCTCGGCCCGCAGGAGGGCGGTTCCTCCCATCCCCATAAAGGGCAGGATAGCTACGGAGAACATGATGATTCCCATGCCACCAATCCACTGGATGAACGCCCGCCAGAACAGAATCCCATGCGGCATGCTCTCAATGCCCAGAGGTAAGTGGGGATGTCGGCCCACATCTCCAAGTATGGTCGCTCCAGTCGTCGTAAGACCCGACATGGCTTCAAAAAAGGCGTCCGTGAATGAGGTTATCGCCCCCGAGAGTAGGAAGGGAAGGGTAGCGAATAAGGCCATAGTTGCCCAGCCTAGGGTAACAATGGCAAAACCATCCCGGCTTGTCAGGTTATAGCGGCCTCTCGTGAGCAGGTAGCCAGGAACTCCAAACCCCACACAGATGGCAACGGACCCCAGGATTGCCGGCAGATCACCGTCGCGGTAATACCAGGCCCAGGCCGCACTGAGAAGCATGGAAATGCCAAGAAAGATGACTAAAAAACAAAGGGTATTAAAGACAGCTTTCTTATTCACGAACGACTCAGGTAAAGTATTTCAGAATCTTGTCCACCTCGACGTTCTGCATGAACAACAGAACTCGATCCCCCGGCTCAATGCTACTGTCCCCGCTCGCTATCTCGATGCCGGAAGTCTTCATAATCGCCCCCAAGACCACGTCGGCCGGAAAATTGATCTCCTTCAAAGACTTCTTCGTGACTTTGCTCCCCTCCTCGGCTACTAGCTCCACTGCCTCCATCTCCACATCCTCAAAGGGACTGACAGCCCGATCATGACTGGACTTGATCCGCCGCAGGATAGCCTCAACTGTAGCCATGTTTTTACTGATAGCTGCATCTATGCCGATACGCCTGGCAATGGGCAAGTAGCTCGTCGTAGAGAGGTGGACAATCACATGCTCGGCTCCTAACTGTTTTGCCAGTAGCCCCGTGAGGAGATTGGTCTGCTCATCCTCAGTTACGGCAACGAAACTATCCATTTCGTCAATATTCTCCGATATGAGAAAGTCAATATCGGTCCCATCCCCATGAAGCACTAACGTGTTAACTAGTGTAGGAGCAACCTCCCACGCTTTGGCCTTATTGGCTTCCACGAGCTTGATGTCCATCTCATCTTGAAAACGGCTTGCTAGACGCCTGCCAATCTTCCCGGCACCCAGGATCATGACTTTACTGACCTCGCGATGGGGCTTGCCAAGCATGGTCACAATTTTCGGAACCTGCTGAGCCTCACCCATCACATACACGATATCCCCAACCTGGTAGGTTGTATCTCCCTTGGGAATAAAGTTAATTCCTTCGTGATTCAGGGCAACAACCTTATGAGGAAGCCCCTGGTTCGAATTGGATACATCCTCAATGGTACGCTGCAGGAGAGGTGAGGAAGCTTCCAAGCGAACTCCCACCAGCTGCAGGCGACCGTCTTCAAACTCCTTCACATCAATTGCCGAGCTCTGACGCAGCAGTCGCTCCACTTCCCCAACCACCGCCAACTCGGGATGGATCACCTCGTCAATACCGAATTGCGAGGGTTCGATCATCGCTTGCCGCGAAGCATAGTCCGTACTACGCAGACGGGCTATGATGGTCTTGGCCCCTAACTCCTTCGCCATTCGGCAGGCAACCAGATTGACCTCATCTATGCGGGTCAAAGCCAGGAATATGTCGGTGCTGTCCACCTGTGCCTGGCGTAGAATGAACGGGGATGCCCCGTTCCCCTCCAGAGTACTCACGTCGAGAGTCTCACTGGCCCTCTTGATCTTCTTCGGATTAATGTCCACGACGGTGATATCATAATCCTCCCGGCTTAATTCCTTGGCCAGGTTGAATCCCACTTCACCGGCGCCAATGATCACTATCTTGAGTGACATGTCAGCTTAGTACCTTTCGAAATGCTCGGATAGCGTTATCAATATCACCATCCGTTAAGTCACGATGAGTTACCAGCCTGATCTGTTGCTTGGAAAGTGCCAGGCATTGCACCCCTTCCTTACCCAAACGCTCTTCGATCGCAACTCCCGTCCCACTCTCTTCGCTAACTCCCAGGATAACAATGTTCGTATGCACCTCATCAGGATTGAGCCGCACGCTTGGCAGTTCGCTGAGCGCTTCAGCCAGTCGTTTTGCCCGTTGGTGATCCTGAGCGAGATCGGCCACCTGGTTTCGGACGGCATAGAGGCCACCGGCAGCTAGGATACCCACCTGCCGCATGCCGCCACCGAATAGCTTGCGGTAGCGATGCGCTTGTTGAACAAAGTCCGCGCTGCCACATAACACCGAGCCTACCGGTGCCCCCAATCCTTTGGACAGGCACAGTGATACCGAATCAAAAGGGGCAGCCCATTCCGCAGCAGGAATCCCCGTCGCTACCACCGCATTCATTAACCGGGCACCGTCCATGTGCATCCTTAATTTGTAGGTAGCTGCTGTCTCGGCAATACGATGAATCTCGCCCAAGGGAAAAATGGTCCCGCCGGCTTTATTATGAGTATTTTCGATAGATATCAACCTGGTAGTAGGCATATGAACATTCTGAGGTCTGATGAGCTCTTCTACCTGCTCAGCCGTGAAAATCCCCAACCGGCCGTGGATCGGATTTAACTGCACCTGGCTGTGAAATGCCGGCCCACCCGCTTCATAATTCAGGATATGAGCGCCGATCTCACAGATCACCTCATCACCAGGCTGAGTATGGGATTTGATGGCGATCTGGTTGCTCATGGTGCCCGAAGGGACAAACAGCCCGGCTTCCTTGCCCAACAGTCGGGCTACTTCGGCCTGTAACTCCAGAACCGTGGGATCCTCTCCAAATACATCATCCCCCACCTCGGCCTCTGCAATCGCCTGCCTCATAGCGGCGTTCGGTGTAGTCACTGTATCGCTACGCAGATCAATCATATCACTGGATATAACCACCGATCCTGAGACAGCCCAATGTGAGGTCCCTCAATCAGATGATTACTTTGAGACATGGCAGGTGGCTCATCATGTTACTGTGGCCGATTCGATAGTAGGTGGTCTGGAAATGCGTGGGACGTTAGGCTTCCTGAAACCAGAATTTTGTGTATCACTTATATCCAGCTATTACTTCTATTTAATAACCGGAACTCACAGGTGGCTGATCAGGCTTGGTATCATTTTAATCATCAAGGTACCATTTCCCATATCTGGAAGCAACCTTTCTAGTCCTAAAGACTTGCGGGTACACGCTCAATATGGGCTCCCAATCCTGCCAGTTTCTTCTCAAAGGCTTCGTAGCCGCGATCAAGGTGATATACTCTCGATATTTCGGATGTACCCTGGGCAGCGAGTGCGGCCAGGACCAGTGATGCACTGGCACGAATATCGGTCGACATGACCGGCGCCCCAATCAGCTCCGTTGGGCCCAGCACCGTCACCGCATTACCCTCCAGCCTGATCTGCGCACCCAGTCGTATCAACTCCGGCACGTGTGCGAAACGATCCCGATAGATATTATCTTGGACAATACAACTCCCATCGGCCTGGGTCATTAGCGCAATCCACTGTGCCTGAAGATCAGTGGGATAACCCGGATAAGGTGTAGTGACGATGTCAACGGGGTGGATCTCAGCGGCACGTGAGACCTCAATCAGCCCATCTCTCCGCCTCAGCTCCGTCCCGGTCGCCTCTAATTTGTGCAGAACCAAGGTCAGATGGTCTTCGCATACCCCAGCGATCCTTACTCCATCACCCGCCAGTGCGCCAGCTATGAGAAAAGTGCCCGCCTCTATGCGATCGGCTACAATTTCATCTTCTGTACCATGTAACTCCTTTTGTCCTCGAACATGCAGCGTGGATGTACCTATACCTTCGATCTGCGCTCCCATCTTTTGAAGGAAGTAAGCCAAAGCAGTGATTTCCGGTTCCTCGGCCGCATTCGTCAGGATGGTCTCCCCTTCAGCTAGCACGGCTGCCATAAGGGCATTGCCCGTGGCTCCCACACTGCGAATATCAAAATCGATGGTGGCACCCCGCAACCGTCCTTCGGCTAGGATATAGCCGCTATCCAGGGATATACTTGCTCCAAGGGATTCAATGGCCTTCAAATGCAAATCTACGGGTCTGGGACCCCAGTTGCAGCCTCCCGGCAAGGACACCCGGCACTTGCCGAAGCGGGCCAGGAGCGGACCAAGCACATAAAATGAAGCCCGCATGGTCTTCACTAGCTCGTAGGGCGCCTCGGGATTACGGCATGCAGTGGTATCGATTTGCATACTGCCGGCTTCAAAGGAGATGCTAGCTCCAATTATCTCCAGGAGGTGCGCCATGGTGTGGGTGTCGCGCAGGTCCGGAACATTGTGCAGAACGTACCGATCAGGCCAGAGCAGACTGGCAGCCATAATGGGCAAAACCGCGTTTTTTGCCCCCGAAATATGCACATCCCCAGTAAGCGTGTGACCACCTTCAATAATGAACTTATCCATTTCCAGACACCTCTTGATCCTCAGTGACCAGAGACAGTAACTCCGCCGCCTGATCCATACTCGCTTGCGTTATCTCAGCGCCGCTGAGTAGCCTGGCAATTTCCCGCCTCCGCTCCTTATCAGTTAGCACCCTGGCAAGACTTAACGTTCTACCTCCCTTGACTGATTTGCTCATATTAAGATGGTGATCACCACAAGCCGCGATCTGGGGAAGGTGAGTGATACAAATAACCTGTCGCGATGCAGCTAAATTTTGAAGTGCAGTACCGACTGTTTCGGCAGTTGATCCTGAGATACCGTTATCAATTTCATCAAAAATGAGGCAGCCTACCGGATCGTAGGCCGACAATACCGTCTTAATTCCAAGCATAATTCTTGAGACTTCGCCCCCGGAAGCAATCTTCGCCAATGGTCGCAGCTCCTCTCCCGGATTGGGACTGATATAAAACTCCACCTGATCGTATCCCCGTTCGTCGCTTTTGTAGGCTTGGCCTTCGATCAAACAGACTCCGTTATCAGCTGGGACTTGAGCTATTCGAACTTCGAAGCGGGTCTCAGGCATATCAAGTTGGGCTAGTGTGCTCTGAATGTCACTTTCCAGTTTGTCCTTCGCTGCTCTTCGTTGTTGTGACAGCTCCAGGCACTGGGCACCATAGGCATCCTGTAGCTTGGCGTATTCAGCACGCTGTTGGCTCAGACGTTCATCGGAAGCATGATAACCACTGACCTTGTCACGCAACCATGCCAGCTTTTCCAGCGCGGTCTCCAGAGTGCCGCCGTACTTGCGCTTGATGACCTCCAGCTGACCTAGCCGCTCTTCAATTTCTGCCATCCGCCGCGGATCAGGATTCACCGTCGTGCCGTAACGGTCAACTTCAAACGCCAGGTCTTCAATCTCAACCTTCAGAGAAGACAGACGTTCTGCGACCTTGACCAATTCCGGTGATAGCTCCGCAAAGCGATCCAGCCGCTTCAATAAACCACCCAGTTCTCCCCCTATCGAAACTTCATCTTTCTGTAAGCGATGCTCAATATCGCTTAGCAGACGATGAAGCTCGTCAGCCTGTGATAGCAGCTTATGTTCCTTATCAAGTTCTTCTTCTTCGGCAATGGTTAGCCCTGCATCTTCCAGTTCCTGGAGCTGGAATTGGTGCGCCTCGTACAGCTCCTTTTCCTTTGTCAGCAGCGCGGTCAGTTCGCGGAACTCCTTGCCTACCTTTTGTAAATGGCTGTAGGTATGTGCCAGCACTTCACGCTCCGGGAGTAAACCCGCATAGGCATCTAGGAAGTCGATGTGGGTGCTGGTCCTCAAGAGCGATTGATGCTCATGTTGACCATGAAGATCCACCAGCGTGCCAGTGAGGGATTCCAGGTCTGAGAGCTTGATTGGCTCATCGTTCAGGAAAATTCGCGAAGATCCACCAGTGCGTACCACCCGGCGAATTAGCCAGGTTTCCTCACCACTTTCCAGCTCCCCCTCAATGACCGCCGCGTCCTCGCCGGTGCGGATCATATCACCGGCCGCACGCCCACCGACCAGTAAACCGATGGCCTCGATGAGGATGGACTTGCCTGAACCTGTCTCACCAGTGATCATGTTCAGGCCGGAACGGAACGGTACCTCCAGCTCCCTGATTATAGCCAGGTTCTTAACCAGTAGACGCGTGAGCACGGCGACGTTTCCATGTAATGAATATTAGGGAACCGATGACCACGCCGACGGCGTCGGCTACCCAATCCTGAAAACTGGGATCACGACCGGGAATCAGGAATTGGTAGCTCTCATCCAGGGCAGCGAAAGTGCCCGCTAGGAAAAATGTAAATAGGGCTAGATGACTCGTGGTTAGGACTCGGGCAAGGATGGCCCGACTCACTAAAAAGCCGAAAATCGTGTACTCGCACAAATGAATGAGCTTATCATGAGATAGCCATTTCACACTTGGGAAGCTCTTCCCGGGGATAGAAGACAGGCCGATGATCACCAGGGCGTATAGGATGGCCCAGAGAGCGGAGTTTTTCATCATTCTCCGGAAAATTCCGCTAACGTCAGCGGCAGCTGCTCTAGAATGTGCAGACTCGTCATCCCGGGCGTCCCGTATAAACGGCCAGCCCGATCACCTGCCGAGCCGTGCAGCCAGACCCCCATGGTAGCTGCTTCGTCCGCAGTATAGCCCTGTGCAAGCAGTGTACCGATGATCCCCGAAAGCACATCACCGCTGCCTGCCGTAGCCATACCCGGATTGCCGGTGCTGTTAACCACAATCTCGCCCGTTGAAAGCAGTGTTAGTGTGGGTGCGCCCTTCAGGACTACCGTGTGGTGAAAATAATTTCGCACTTCCGATAGCACTCGCACCGGATTGGACATGACTTCCTCGAGATCATGGTCAAACAGTTGTGCAAACTCCTTGGCATGGGGCGTAACTACAAGCGGGACCTCAGCCGCAGCTAGCTTATCAACATCGCCGTTGAAAGGCGTAAGACCATCAGCGTCTAGCAGTGTGGGGGCATCCAGATGCTCAAAAATATCTCTGACAAACTCCTTCACCTGCGGACTTCGTGAAAGCCCCGGTCCTAGCACCACTGCTGAACACCAGGCTAGGGACTCGCGGATCGCCGAGATGTGCTCCGGCAGGAACATACCCCGGTTGTGGTCTTCCAGGCTCAGAGTGATCACCTCCGGCATGGATGGCACGTAGAGGTGCTGGATACTGCCAGGGCAGGCTACTACGGCCAGTCCGGCCCCAGATAAAATCGTGGCGCGGGCTGCCAGAACGGCCGCCCCGGTCATACCCAGTGAACCGGCGATAACCAGGGTCTTACCTTGGCGGTGCTTGAAGGTTTGCCTCGCCGGCATCCGAAACAGCTGGGCAAAATCATCCCTGGCAAACTGTGCAATACCTGCTTCCTCTTCGGCAAAATAACTTCCGTCAAATCCGATATCAGCCACTACCACCCTTCCGGAGATATCAGGACCGGAATTGATCAGCAATCCCAGCTTGGGATACCCCATGGTGACGGTCACATCCGCACGAACCGCCGTTCCCAGAACCTGCCCTGTTTCTGTACTCAAACCGGTGGGTACATCTATAGAAAGTACCTGGCCCTGGTATTCGTTGATAATCCGTACCCATTGATCAATGGATTCACGGAGAGGCTCCTGCACCCCTACACCCAGCAGGGCATCGATTACCAGTCCCTCCGTTCCCAACTCCGTCGTCTCAGGCTGGGCCGTTTCTTGTACTTCTACCCCCGCAGCTTGATAAGTCTCGCTGACCACGGCATCCATCTCTTCCACCTTCCCCACCAGCAGAACAGCACAGGAATATCCCCACTCGGTTAGAAATCCGGCCGCGGCAATGCCATCACCACCATTATGCCCCTTACCACAGATAACCGTGATAGGACAGTTAGTATTCCCGCGTAGCAATTTGCCCACCTCAATAGCCACGGCTCGCCCAGCGTTCCGCATGAGGCCTACTTCCGTCATTTCTTCCGACCGAACCGTGTAACGGTCCAAGGCCCGGCTACTGGCCGTTGTTAGGACATGTATCATCTGGATTCGACAATTGCAGTGGCAACCGCATACTGGGTTGTATGACTGATCGATACACGGGGGAATTCATCTATGCCTTCCAGCCGCACCACCGGTGCTCCATTCCGATCACGTCGAACTTGGATCCGTCTGAAAGGAATCGGATCTGGCCACCCTGAAGAGTAGAGTGCCTTCTTCACTGCTTCCTTTGCCGCAAACCGGCCCGCAAAGTGGATCACCGGCCGAACCTGCCGCTGACAATAGGCAATCTCATCGCTGGTGAAGATACGCATAAGAAATCTGTCCGCCCACTTTTCTATCAAGGCATTTATGCGATCCACTTCAACGAGATCAGTGCCAATATAAATCATAAACCGTTTCGTCGCTTCACAATATCGATCAATTCGTAGATGTCTGCAAGATCATAATCAGCACCTGATTCCTGCACACCCAGGGTGTCACCATATCGTGCGAACGCGGTCGTCATCCCCACCTGCTTGGCTCCTACCATGTCCTTTTCAGGCCAATCTCCAACCATAAGGGCCTCATCAGGCTCTATCTGGAGCAAGTTACAAATTTTATAGAACGGTTCGGGAGCGGGTTTGTGTACACCGGTATCATCGTGTGTAACTACCGCATCGAACAGGTGGTGAAGATTAAGGTAGCACAGACGCAGCCAAGCCTCCCGGCTGGGTGCATCCGACACAACTCCCAGCTTCAGCCCCAGCTTTGCCAGCAGCATGAGGGTTACATTGACCCGCGGGTAGAGCATCAGGGAAGCCTCTTTCGCACGGCGATAGGCCACGATGGCCGAGGCCAGGTACTTGTAATCCACCTCTCCGGTTAGGTGCCGGAGAAACTCGTCAAATACCTCCTGATATTCGTAACCTTTTTCATCATATATCCTCTTCACCGTTTGCACGGCCTGTTCCTTCTCCACCGTCAGACCGGCCTCCAGCATGGCATCTATCGCCGAGCGGATGGCCGCATCTTTCATTTTCATGAAATCGAGAAGTGTATTGTCCAGGTCAAAAATGACCGCTCTGATCGGATTAGGCATATCTA
>CP070787.1:127544-143499 GCA_020346745.1 Fidelibacterota bacterium
CCTGGCCTTGCTGCTCGCGGAGCTGGGCGCTCAGGGTGCGGTCTTCAATGAGCGGCGCAATCCCGCTGACGTCGTCGTGATCACCATGTCCGGAGAGCAGTACGGGGGACACCTGCTGTGGGCCACCAAATCGGCCTTGGCCCTCTGGCGCCAGGACGGCCCCTTTCGGGTGGAGCACCTGGAGCAGTACCTGCTGGTCCTGCCCGCCACGGACGTCCGGCGCATCACCGTCCTGGGCCGCGGCAGTGGCCTGTCCGGATGCGCCAAGGGTGTGCTGCTGTGTGCGCCACCGGGTGCCCTGCTGGGTTTGGTCATGACACCGGAGGACGAATTTGGGGGTCCGGAGTTCGGTGCTGTGGCGGGCGGCATCCTGGGCGGCCTGTTGGGCGGTACCGTGGGCGGCATCCATGGGATCAGCCGGGCCAGAGATGAGGTCATCGAGATCGGCGGCGACCGCCGGGTGTTCAGCTCCATGGAGAATTGGTTCTACCGCCATGCGTCCTTCGCATCCACCGGGCCGCCGATCCCTGTGAGGCGCGCGCTGGCCGCCAGAATCCGGGCATCGCGACCGCCGTCTGCTGACACTGAAACGGCACCCGCCCCACCGGCAGCGGATCAGGACGATCAGCTTCCCGCACCGGTCGTCGCCGGGCACAAGCCGGAGCCGGCACCCCGGGGCAGAGCGGTCCGTTTATCCGCCGGCGGCGGGACCTGGCTGGCAATGGCCCACAGGGACGTACGGAAAGTGTTCCGCTCATCGGGATTCGGCGGAACCTCGCCAGGCGTCTTCTTGTCAGATCCCACGACCTATCCCACCAGCTACATCGAACCGTACACCGCCTGCCTGGAGGCGGAATTCGATATCTCGAACCGACTTCGTGTGGGCGTGGTCCTGGAGGATAACCCCCGGCAGATCGTTCGCGGCTACGATGGTGAAGAGGAGACCATCAAGGGGGGATTGTCCTACAGCCTGCTTGTCGCGTACGTACAAGATCCGCTGGATCCCACCCTTCCCCTGGCCGCTCGCCGGTGGGAGCACGCCATCGGCGCCGGCATCTGCACCCGGCCGGTAGCCATAACCGGGGACCTGGGCGGAAACTCCCCCGGGTTTTCCGTTTCTGAACAGGTCACCGGCCTGCAAGCCAGAGCCAGCCTGGAATACTACCTCTCACGGCACACTTCCCTCCAGCTCCGCGTCGATGCCACCTGGCTGCCCGGTGTTGAGGTGCCGTCCCAGAGCTACGATTATCTGGATAGCGTCTTCGATTGGGAAACAGGGACCTATGTCAATGAGCTCCGGACCAGGACGCTTGAAGCGCACACCGTGAATCTGTCCAGCATTTACTTCTCTATGGGATTGCGGTTTCATGTACCCGGCCTCTGGTGACATACCCCCTGGCCGGTCAGGCGGGAGATCGGTCTGCCTAGAAGCGCGGTTTGCGCTGCAGGATCACCTTGTAGCTCTTGAACAGCCGTTTCTGGGCACGCCTGTATTTTAGGCGGCTGAGCTGGTCGGCCTGGGTGGCATTATAGGCCAGTTCCCGGGCCAGTTTGAGGTAGCTGTCGTACCGTGAGCGCGGCAGGTCGCCGCTCTCCACGGCCTGACGCACGGCACAGCCTGGCTCCTGCTGGTGGCGGCAGTCACCGTAGCGGCAGCCCGGGGCCAGGGCCTCTATCTCGGGGAAGGTACTCTCCAGGCTGGACTGCTCCGCCAGCACACCCAGTTCCCGCATGCCGGGGGTATCGATCAGTACACCGCCCTCGGGCAGCAGGATCAGTTCGCGCCGGGTCGTGGCGTGCCGGCCCCGGGCGTCCTTCTCACGGACCGGCCGCGTCGCCAGCCGTGACTCCCCCAGCAGTTGGTTGATCAGCGTGGATTTGCCCACCCCGGACGAGCCTGCCAGGCAGAAGGTCTGTCCCGGTCGCAGGCGGGCGCGGATCGCATCCACACCGGAGCTGTCCTGGGCGGAGTAGACCAGCACCGGCGTGTCCGGGCTCACGGCTTGCGCCTGCGCTACGAAGGAGGGGATATCCTCCTCCGGGTGCAGGTCCCGCTTGCTCAGCAGGATGACCGGCTCCACGCCGCCCTCGCGGGCCATCACCAGGTACCGTTCCAGCCGCCGCAGGTTGAAATCCCGGTCCAGCGACTGGACGATGAACAGGGTATCCACGTTGGCCGCCAGCACCTGCTGCGCGGAACCGCGCCCGGACGACTTGCGCATGAGAGAGGTACGCCGGGGCAGGACCTGGTGGATGACCGCCTGGTCATCGAAGATCCTGGCAGCCACCCAATCGCCGGCGACGGGCAGATCGGCGCTTTCGTCCGTGTCGAACTGGAGGCGGCCGGTGGCCGTGGCCGGCAGCTCGCCTCCTGCGGTGATGACCCGGTAGTTCTGCCGGACACCAGTGATGATCCTGGCCGGCTGGCTGTCGTCACCACCCAGCTCAGCGAGCGCGGCCAGCACCGCGTCGGTCAATCCATAGGCTTCCAGAATAGGCATGGAGGAAATTAGGGGCGCGGCAGCCGGATGGCTACGCGAACGTGCAGCTGCCTGCGGGTCGGTGCTACTTTTGCAGGGTAGGTCGAAGTCCGGTTGTATAGGACAACTTTCCGATCACGACGCCAGTCTCACCTGTAAGAGTCAGGTGCATCCAGTGCCGTGACACAACCAATCGTATAACCAACCTGAAACAGGGAGATTGTCATGCGAAGGATGCCCATATCACTGTTCCTCTCGTTCACCATGGCATTACTACTATCGGCCTGTGCCGCAATCCAATCCGGAGGGCTCACCGACAAGGCCGAACCCGGTGCGGTGAACTACCGGCTGATTAAGCTGCACTACACCAACACGAGCGGCGAGGAGGGTCTGACATCTTACGAATATGACCGTAATGGTGTTCAACATCGGGCCACCTGGGAACTGCTGGATGGCAACCGGTCATCGGCGAATTATCACACGTTCGACAGGCACGGCAACCTGGTTGCCAAGTACCGGGAGTTTTCCGATGGGATCACATCTCTGCTGAAATACGAGTATGACGACCAGAACCATCTTATTGGTGAGCATTTCGAGAGATCGGACGGTGTGACGGGCACGGTCCGATATGAGATCGGTGACGACGGCAAAACGGTGCGGGCGGACTGCAAAGGGCAGAACGGCTGGTTTTACGGGATCATCAGCTACGAGTATGACGAGTCCGGCCGGAAGACCGGGGGCATTATTGAGCGGGAAGGTAAGACGACCGGGAGTATCCGTTACAGTTACAGCGAACAGGGCGATCTACACCAGGAGGTCTGGGATTTTCCGGGGGTGTGGAGCCAGACGTTCATCTATGAATACGAGCAGGTAGCAACACCTATGGTGTATTCCGGCGCCTCTTCGAATGTTTTCGCAGCCAACACCGGGGAATACCGGGTGGTCAGCGAGCATTATGACTATGGCGGCACGCAGGGCGGGCCTTCCACTTATGAATATGACGATGGCCGGCTGGTGAAGAAGGTGTTCGTGCGCTCCGACGGCCTGCAAACGGAGACCACCTACGAGTACGATAGCGCTGGCATCCTGTTGAAGTCGTACCGAACCTACTCCAATGGTCTGAATGCGGTCTTTACTTACGAGTTCAACGGCAACCGTAAATTAGTCCGCAGGACCTATGAGCGGTCGGATGGAGTAACCGGTGGTGAGGAATATGTCTACAACTGGAAGGGGAACTTGCAGACCGCGCAGTACGATAACGTTGATTCCTGGCTGACAGGAACGATCACGTTTCAGTACGATGACCAAGGAGAGTTGTCGAAGGGGTATTTCAAGGGTGAAGACAATTTCGACGCCGAGATCACCTTCGAGTCCGATGCGATCGGCAACATCACCAAGATCCGGTGGGATTTTTCATTTGGGTCATACCAAGTGTATACGTTTACGTATGAGGAGATTGGAGTTTCGTAAGGTGGTTTTTAAAAGGCATGAACACCCCTCGTGATTATTCCCTGCAACCCGCAGACCCAGCCGAGAACGGCTGGGTTGAATCTTCCTTGGTCAGCGACGCCGATTGAATACCGTTTGAATTTCCAGGCCGAGTGGTGCTATTTTCGCTGCCAAGTAAGCTATACGACGGAATCAGCGCCCGAGATTAACGATAAGGACCAGACATGAACCCCGTCCCCCAAGCTTGCCAGCGATGGCCGCACCCCGTGCGAAAGATCCCGGCTTTCCTGCTGAGTCTGCTCACGCTGTCAACCCTGCATGGGCAAGCGATCTCCGTGGACAGTCCAGCGATGACCACCCTGCCGGTTGACACCTTGCTGTTCGTTACATTCCCGAGCGATTCGGACACGGTGAGCGTGGCGGTGATGCGTTTTGGGGCTCTCAGCCTGGATACGTCGGCGACGGTGATCGTGCAGAGGGACACCCAGCGGGTGTATCCCAGTGGTGCGGTGACGAGCCTGGTGGACCTGGAGCCGGGTTGGAACGTAATTCCATTCGAAATACAATCAGTGGCCGATACCCAGCGGTATCAGCGGCAGGTGTTCCGCATCCCGCCGCCGGAGACACTACCCGAGCGGCCGGTTCGCATTCTGAAAGAGACCATGTGGCCCGGTCGGAATATGGTGTACTACGCTGAAGACCGCATCGTGGTGCGCTTCCGGGGTAGTCCCGGCGGGAGGGCCCGTTTCAAGATCCCCCACCTCACCAATGGCTGGCTGTCTATGGTAGAGTTGCCGCCTGCCGAAGTCGGTGGCCTAAAGGGGGTGTACGAGGGAGTGTACCGGCTACAGCCGGGTGATGGCTGCCACCAGGAGCGCGTGGTATTCCGGCTAAAGGGCAAACGGGGCGGCGTGAAGAAGCGTCGCAGCCGAGGCCGGATCACTGTTGACCTGACCGGACAGCCGCAGCTGCTGGAAACCCGGAACGGATCCAACGTAGTGTTCTACCGCCCCTGGGGTGAGATCTTCATGGACCTGCCCAAGGGTGTGGTTATGAAGGCGGTGGCGGACCTGGGCAACTGGTGGAAAGTAGCGCTCTCGGAGCAGCGCACGGGTTTCGTGCTGAAGTATGCGGCACGGGCGTTACCGCGAGGGCGGGCCTGGCCTATGGCGCAGCTAAACGGCATTGAGTGGGACTTAGACTCCACCTGGCTTACGATGAGCTTCGGATTGACGGCCCAGGTGCCGTTCCAGATCGTGCAGCGCACGGCTCCGGAGATGCTGTCGATATATTTCCACCGGGCCCAGTTCCACGACGAGTGGACCCGCTACCCGGACAGCACGGAGCTTATCGACCATATGCTGTGGGAGCAGCTAGCTGATGACGTGCTACGGTTCGACATTCGGTTGAATACCACCCAACAATGGGGCTACCGGGGCTGGTATGAGAACGGCCTGTTCAAGCTGGCCATCCGCCTGCCACCGGAGATCGAGCGGGAGCGGCCGTTCGCCAACCTGATCATTGCTCTGGACCCGGGTCACGGTGGCAAGGAAAAGGGGGCGGTGGGGCCTACGGGCCTGATGGAGAAGGATGTGAACCTGATCTACGCCAATTACCTGGCGGAGCTGCTGACAGCCGCGGGTGCGGAGGTGCACCTGACGCGTACCGAGGATTCCACGATGACCCTGAAGGCGCGGGTAGACTCGGCGCGAGCGGTGGAGGCGCACATTCTGGTCTGGATGCATAACAATTCGGTTGGTTGGACCCGTCAGCCGGAGGAGATCGGCGGTACCAGCACCTTCTATACGCAGATACAAGGCTTGCCGTTCGCGCGGGCGGTGTATCCCCGCCTGGTGGACCTGGGATTAACTCCCGTAGGTACGGTCCACCGCAGCTATTACATCCTGCGCCAGCCGGACCCGGTCATCTTCCTGGTAGAGGGGGCCTTCCTTTCCCATCCCGGTGACGAGATGTTCCTAATGGATGACGCCCAGCTACGACGCTTGGCAGAAGCGGTCTTCCAGGGCATGGAGGACTACCTCAAGATGCTGGGGAAGTAAAAAGCACTCACCTCAGACGACCACTCATTCGAATTTTCCCTGATTTACGCCCTCGATTCGCCGGCTGCCGGGCAACCAGTAGCCTTTTTTACGAGTCTATGGTTTGCAATGAAAGGAGGCGAAGTATGGACCGGCTCAGAGAAATGTCACGCAGGCGGAAAGAAGCGCATTCCAAGTGGTTGATGCATGACTCGAAGGTCTACCAGTCGTTCCTGGCAATGGAGCAGGCGGCCTACGCGGATGGAGCCCTGGTCAAGAAGCACAAGGAATTGATCGCCGTAGGTATTTCGGTGGTGATCAATTGTGAATCCTGCATGCAGTGGCACATCGAGCAGGCGGCGCGGGCTGAAGCTTCGGAGCAGGAGGTACTGGAGGCTCTCGAGGTGGGCATCGAAATGGGTGGCGGCCCGGCCACCGTTTCAACCCGATTTGCCCTCGAGGTCATGGAAAGTGTGTTTGACACCTAGAGACCTGCCTGGTTCTTCCGGACACAAGATGAGCTCCAAGTTAATTGCCAGATGACAGCCAAGGTCCCAGCCAGACTTAAAGCGGTGGTGGTGGTAGCCATCCAGATCATGGTAGCGCTCCTACACCTGGTGACGGGCGACCAATACAGGGGACCATTCCCGGATTTTGTAAACGGCTACCTCATCGATATCCTCCTGCCTTTCGCGCTCTATTTCCTTCTGAGTGTTAAGGAGTACAACATCTTGAGACACTGGTTTGTGAAAGCTGGCCTAGTGTTCGCAGTAGGTGTAACCGTGGAGATTGCGCAATACTACGGTGCCCCCGTGCTTGGGGAAACCTACGATCCCCTGGATATCGTCATGTATGGCACAGGTGTTCTGACAGCAGCCCTTTTCGACCGGCAGATTCTTCCTCGTACATTCAAGTTCTGGAGAGTGGCACACACCTGAGTATTCGGCTCCAGTGATCCCACAGCCGGGGGAACATTCGGCGAGTTCAGGCTGCGACTGCTTCAATCCACGTACGCTCAAGACAGGTACGGAAACGGGTGGTTCCGCAACAGAAGACGACCTAAATTCGGCACCTTATCCGCAGCTCAACCGCTTGAACGTGGTCCCTGACCTAAATCGGTATGGAAAGGTGTACTTGAGCCAGCGGTACTGAGAAATGCATGTGAAGCACAGATGAGTCTTTTCGAATTCATAATGGTATTGACGTCGATCCTGATCGGTCTGGGGATTGCCGAGCTGCTCAACGGAGTGGTGCGCACCATCCGAACCGATTTCAAGGAGCGATACTATGTTCCCCAGATCCTGTGGGCGGTGTTCCTTTTCCTGCACCTGATCACCCTGTGGTGGAGCCGATGGGACCTGCGTGATACCATGCAGTGGAATTTTTTCCAGCTGCTGCTCAGCCTGACAGCACCAGTGCTTATTTTCATTCTAGTCAGCCTGCTATTTGCAGAGAACGTTCACGCGCGGGTGCACTATTTCAAGCACCGGGTTATCTTTTTCACCCTCCTTTCGCTGGTACTGGTAGTGGACATTCTGCACGAGACCATCGTGGAAGGGACACCCTTCCTGAGCTTGGACATCCTGATAACGGCTAGTATTCTGGGAATGGTCGTATGGTGCCGGTTCTCGAAGCGGACCCGGGTACACGTGGTCGGTTCAGCGGCCAGTCTCATCCTGTTAGTCCTGTTCGTAGTCTACAACAGCTACCTCTTACACTAGACAGCACCATCAGAGGAAAGATATCAGCTCCGGGGGGCGGCCTATTCGTAGCGCAGCACCTCCGCCGGACTCGTATTCGCTACGCGCCAAGCCTGGATACCTACTACCAGCCAGGCGATGACGGTCACAACGACAGCGATATTCAGGAAGAAGAACAGCGATAATGAGACTCTATCGGTAAAGAAGTTCAGGTAGGCGCTCATGGCAAAGTAGGCCAGCGGGGCGGCAAGGATGACGGCGACGAGCACAGGTCGGGAAATCTGTAAGGTGAGCATTCGGATCAGGCCAGCCACGCTGGCACCCAGGACTTTACGCACACCAATCTCTCTGGTCCGTGTTTCAGTCAGAAAGACCGTCATGCCCAAGAGGCCGAAGAATGCCAGCGAAACACCGATTACGCAAAAGACGGCCAGGGCCGCGTTGATGCCTTGAAAGATCGAGAAGATGTCGTCGAATGCATCCTCCAGGAATGTGCGGTCAATAGGATATTCCGGTAGAATGCGATTCCAGACGGCATCGATCTCACCAAGAGTGGCAGGCAGGTTCCCCGATGAAAAACGGATGGAGGCGACTCGCGGCACCTCCTCGGGCATGAAGAATGCTGTGGGATGAATCTGATTATGAAATCCGAGAAAGTTCACGTCCTCGGCGACTCCAATGATTCTATATGTCACATCATCAGCCTCGGAGCCCACTTCGTACATGAACTTTCCAATGGCGTCCTCCGGCGTCTCATACCCCAAGGCGGTGACGGTTCTCATATTAATAACCGCGTTCACTGTCGACTGGGCATATTCGCCATCCGCATTCAATCGATACGTGTCTTCACCATATCTAGGGGACAGGTGCCTACCGGCCAACAGATCCAGATCAAAGACAACTTCAAAGTCTTCGCCTACGTCGATTCTGCGGATATCCACTTTACGACTCTCATCGCCTGACACGGGTGAAATCCGTACCATATTGTGCCGCTGCTCGAATGGCACCTGGCTACTGACGGTCACCAGTTCAACAGCAGGAATGGCCTGCCATTCGGCACGCAGGACATCATAATGGGGTGCGATGTTCGGATTGGACATACGGAACACATTGACAATGTGATCCCGGAGATAGCTGAACGATCCGGATTGCAGTTTCCGGTTTTGAGCGAAAGTGACCATGACCGCGATCACCAGTACGAATGCCGAGGTGTACTGAATGACCAGCAGGACATTTCTGATCACATTTCGTTTGCCGATGCGGCCAGTCTCACCGCGCAGGGCATGAGGAATCCTGACCCTGGAGATCACCAACGCCGGGTATCCGCCGGCCACCAAGCCCGTCACCAAGGCCAATAGCAGGAGACCGCCCATGGAAGCCGGGCTGTGCAGCAGTTGTAGTGATATTGGTCGATCGATCAATTCCCCTATGACCGGGATAATCAATATGGTCAATACCACAGCAATGATCAGAGCAATGCAAGCCAGGGTAATACTCTCGATGAGCAGCTGGGAAATGAGTTCCCGACGGGTCGCGCCGATTGACTTACGAAGCCCCATTTCGTGCAGACGGCTCAGCCCCCGGGCGGCGGCCAGTGTAGTGTAATTCAGGCAGGCAATGAGCAGGATGATCAAACCCAGCAGACGAATCGCAGCCATGGCGGGGATGCCGGTAGTTTCCCAGAGGAAAAGGTTCATGTTGCGCAGCGGCCTCAAGCCAAAGCCGGACATGTATTCCTTGATCTCGTCATTCAGGTACTTGGCCGAGATGACTTCCAATTGTTCCTCGAAATCCTGGGGATCGGCACCTTCCGGCAGCAAGACATAGGTCATATTATCCGACGAGAGACTGGTCCAGGAACCCTGTGGATCGAACTCGGCGATCTTGACCAGGGCGTCCGTGGTCGCCACCATATCGAACGAGCCTTCCCGGGTGATAGACGACGTGAAATGACTGTTCGGGGGCAGATCACGAAATACGCCGGTTACCTGGAGTTCATGTCGGGTTTCGATAGTGAACACTTCCCCCAGCGGATTGGCATCGCCAAAGTATTTTGCGGCCATCGATTCCGAGAGTATAACCGAGGTGGGATCTTGCAGGACACTGCCGGCATCGCCGTACATGAACTCCAGGTCGAATATGTCCAGGAAATCCGGGTCCGCGAAGAGCATGGACTCATAGAATTTCTGCTCGCCTGATCTGACCATCAGTTCCCTGCCCATCAAGCGGGCAGATTTTTCGATAGCCGGGACATCAATGGACAACACCGGCTGGAGGGCCGTATGAACCCCGTCGGTGCTTTTAAGGCCGAATCCCGATTCAGGCCTGACTTCAACATAAACGGAATAAATCCGGTCGGATTGAGCGAAGAAGGTGTCAAAATTCTCTTCGTAGCTGGCGATTATCTGAACCAGGATGAAGACCGCCAGGCCTACCGCCAATCCTAACGATTGAACAATCGTCGAGAACAATCTCTTTTTCAGATTCCTGAGGGCCGTGATCAAGTAGTTATACAACATGCAGGTTACTCACAGACTTAGAATTATTTACGTTGGCACAGGACAGGCCACCGGGCCGCCGTGAGCAGCTGGTTTGAATGACTACCGCTCAATTGTTGTGCACGTTTTAGACCGGGGGAGGAGCGACGTGGTTGTCCGGGTTGTAGATGATATTCACCTGTCAGCAAGCAGTCAAGGGTATTCCGGCTGCGGGCAGCTGGCCGACCGAATCCGCCAAGCCGTCACCGCAGGGTAAGTGGAATCTGGAACACGCTCGTGCCCAGCACCGAGTAGATGCACCATACCAAACTGGCGAATCAACGACCTGGTGGATCTCGGCATGTTTCTTCTGCGAGCTCTGCCCTGGTGGCCATGGCCAGACAACATTTCCTGCAGATGTTCACGAACTTGAATATGGCTGCCGGATCAGGCAGCTGAAGCATTCACTGTGACCCTTCCAACCGGAGCGATATATATGACGAATTCCTCCTGTCCATCCACACCCAGAAGGGCGTCCATCTGATCCTGCCGATAGGCTCCGACGGCGCAGGTTCCGGCGCCAATAGCCTCGCTGGCAAGATAAAGGTTCTGGCAGAGGTGGCCGGCATCCAGGGCGATCATTTTAGGAGCGACCATGAGGTAGCGCCATTCTGCCCGGTAGGGTATGACCGTCCAGATGAAAACGACAGCACCCTGCCCGATAAAGGCCTGGTCGCGACAAGCGCAACCGACCTTTTCCGCCAATCCAGACCCGGTATGCAGAAGACAGAGCTGGTGCTCCATGGGCAGGTAGCGGTAGAGACCGGGCTCGAGTCCTGCGACCCGCTCTACGGCGAGATAGGTTTCGAAGGGGTGTCGCGCGCCGGCCGAGGGTACGATCCGCCGCGTGCCGCGACCCCCGGCAACGATCTCACGCACACCCTGGGTGGCCCACAGCAGGAACGCAAGCTCTTCCAGGGTCAGAGATTCCTGCGTGAACGCCCGGTGGCTCTTGCGGCGCTGCATCGCCTCACCCAGGGGCATCGTGCCAACGGTTAACTCTTCGGGCGCAGCCAGATCGATGCGCACGGTACCTGGGGCACATGGCTTTTGGGGTGGAGGTGGAGGGATGTGCTGTTTCTGATCGGTATCAACCTTATCCCGCTCATCCCACCAGTAGGCCTTGAGGAATCGGCGATACGTTTCCATAGATTCCATGCTATTCCTTTCAGTTACATCATTATAAAGGACTATCAAATCAAGGCAGTCAGCAAAGCTCAATTCATCGCATATATACGATAATACACGGTAAAAAAAGGTGTTAGAAAATTTTTTCGATCCACTCCCGGAACCAGTCGATTCTTTTTTCATTCAGACTGATGCAGGTAGCCGCTCCTTTCGACGAGCGGTGAATCCAACCCGTTTCTTCCAGGACGGCTAAATGCTGTGACACGGTCGATTGTGCCAGGGGCAGCACGTCTACGATGTTGCCAGTGATACACCCGTTGTGGGTAACGAGGTATTTCATGATGTTGAAGCGGATGGGATTGGCCAGTCCCCTGAACATGGCCACGAGGTTCTGCAGATCCTGGCCACTCACCTCCAGGGTGCAGCATTGATTACTTCCCGGTTCCTCCGGGAGCTTTGATTCCAGAACACGTGTCATATCGTAGGCTTACGATGAAATATTAACTCCCCCAAGTGCCGCTGACAAGTCTTTCATGTCCAGCTATGCCGATTGATCCACACTGAGCATCCATGGAAGCCCAGTGTATGCTTCCAGCCCCCGGAATATCGTTCAATGGCTATTCACTGAGGTCACCGCAAGGTTGGTTGACATCGTAACAGTACGATGATAAATTTATTATCGCAATATAACGATAAAAGCAGCTCCTGAGAGTTCTGCGCGACCAGTGTCTTCTGCTGAATCTACCGTTGTAGACACGTACCAGCTACCCCGCCGATCCCGGTTGCTTATCTTCAGCCGATGAGTCTTTGGTTAAGCGAGTTGCTGACAAGATGAACCATCCATAAGGAGCCAAAGCAACCCGATGAACAGAAACACTCGCACCGTATTAAACGACCAGGAGTACCCAACAGCCAGCTACCTGGAGGAGACCATGGATCCCGATAACTGGGATGCCCTCAGGCAATTGGCGCACCGGATGGTCGACGATATGCTAGAATACCTGGAGGATGCCCGCAAGGTCTCGCACTGGAAACAGATTCCGGCGGAAGCCAAGTCCTTTTTCAAACGGCCGATCCCGAGGCAGCCCGTGGCGGTCGAAGAAGTCTACCAGGATTTCCGGGAGTTTATCCTGCCCTATCCATTCGGTAACACTCATCCGCGATTCTGGGGATGGGTTGCCGGAACAGGAACACCGATAGGTATGCTGGCGGAAATGCTGACGGCAGGCATGAATACGAACAACGTCGGGTTCGAACAGATCGCCTTTCATGTAGAGCGGCAGGTAATTGAATGGTTCAAGGAGCTGTTGGGTTTCCCGGCCTCCGCCAGCGGACTACTGCTGTCCGGCAGCTCCATGGGGAATCTCATTGGTTTGACGGTTGCGCGCAACACCCAGGCAACCACCGACCTGCGGCGAACAGGTTTGCAAGGCGAACCTGCACCGCTGATCTTCTACGCCTCAGCCGAGACGCACTCATCGGTTTTTAAGGCCATTGAATTCCTGGGTATCGGATCGGCAGCAGTGCGAGTCATACCGGTAACTGAGCAGTACAGGGTGGATGTTGACGCTCTCAGGCAGGCCATTCAAGTTGATCGCACGGCAGGGCGAACACCTGGCGGTGTCATCGGTAACGCAGGCACGGTGAACACCGGCGCGATCGACCCTCTCGAACAGCTTGCTGATCTTTGTCGGGACGAGGGATTATGGCTCCACGTGGATGGAGCTTTCGGTGCGCTGGCGGCCCTCGCTCACGAATTTCAGCACCTGGTGCAGGGATTGGAGCGGTCCGATTCGATTGCTTTCAGCCTGCATAAGTGGATGCATATGCCCTACGGCCTGGGCTGCGTACTGGTCAGGGACGAAGAACTTCATCGCAATACTTTTGCCCTGACTCATGACTACACCTCCCGCCTCGGCGGAGGTGTCGCCTCCGTACACGCTGAAGCCTCGGATTACGGCATTGAACTCTCCAGAGGCTTCAGCGCCCTGAAGGCCTGGATGTCCCTGAGGGCATATGGGGCGGATACATATGGACACATGATTGCCAAGAACATTCATCAGGCGCGGTACCTCGCCGATCTCATCGAGTCCGATCGGCACCTTGAGCTTCTGGCTCCCGCAGAACTCAACATCGTCTGCTTCCGTTATAATCCGGGCGGGATGACGGATAACCAGCTGAACAAGCTCAACGAGAACATATTGATCCAGCTGCAGGAACGGGGGATTGCGGTTCCATCACATACAAAACTGGGAGACCGGTTGGCCATCAGGATCGCTATTACCAATCACCGTACCAAGCAAGCGGACCTGGAGGCTGTAATAGAGGGAGTGTTGGGGATTGCGGGAGCAGCTGGAACTCCTGATGCCAAAGCCCTTGAATAAAAGAACTGTCAATTTCCCGCCGGGTCGTCACCACAGGGTTAGCGGGATTTGGAACACGCAGAAATAGCCGAATACGCCGAAGGCAGCCAGCAGTCCCACAGCGAAGATCCAGTGTGGCCGCAGGACGTCCCGTGCCTCTTCGGACATGAGCCGGGGCATGACGACATACAGTCCGATGGCGATCCATACCGCCTGGAAGGGAGTCAGTAGTAGTCCTTCCAGCACGGCGCTCATTTTCACCAGGAAGACCGGCCGCAGTCCCAGGTTGTAGGCGATGATCATGTTGGTGCACAGGAAAAAGATGAGGAACATATGGAACTGGGTTTTCCAGGTGAAGGCCCGTTGGAAGCCGGGGATGCAGATGCGGAAGGCGTCAGCGAGTAGGCGGGGCCACCCGGCCATGAGGCCGATCTGGGTGCCGATGAGCGCCGCCGCGCCAGCGAGCATGAACATGAGGCCCCCTAGGGCGCCCCACTGGGATGAGAACAGCGTCGACAGTGTAGTGGCCACCTCCGGCCCTTCGGGAGCGGTCCGGCTGGGACCCAGAACACCCGCCCCAGCGACCAGGAAACTCACCGTCACCACGACGCCGATGACCATGGCGACGGTGGCGTCTGTATAGACCACGCGGCACCACCCCTTGATCCTTTCGGCGACTGCCCGTGGCAGGCTGCGCAGGAACTGCAGGTCGGCAGGTTGGCCGCAGCTGCGCCCGGCCGCCGCACCGTAGCCCGCACCCAGCACCCAGTAAGTGTACCATACCTGGCTGGCGAAGCCGCCCGCCGCCCAACCCAGCAAGGGCAAAATCTCCCGCCAGGGATTCTCCGTAACACCGTACCCGGTGACGGCCCATTCCGGCACGGGGGGCACATGGAACAGCAGCCCTTCCAAGAACGCGGCCGGTCCGGGGAATACCCGCACGGCCACCGTGATTACACCCACCACGATCACCAGGACGAACAGGCTCATCACCATTTTCAGCAGGTTGAACAGCCCCGACCAGACCACGCTCAGGCAGAAGATGGTCACCAGCCAGGCCGCGAGGTAGGGCGGCAGCGGGATCAGCTCACTCACGAACACCCCACCCGCCGCGGCAACGGATCCCAGGCTAATGGTGGCGGCGATGAACTGGGCCACCAGGACGATCCACACTACCCAGTGGCGCGGGCCGGGGATGCGGTCGAACATGTCGATCATCCCCTCGCCGGTGCACACCGTGTAGCGCGCGCCGCTCATGCCGATCCAGTACTTCAGGAAAATCCCCGCTACCACCGCCCAGATGACACCCGTCCCCAGGATGGCACCCGTCCGGGTAGCCAGGATCACCTCCCCCGTACCGATATATTCGCCGCACCACACGAAGGCCGGTCCCACCAGGGCGAAAACGGCCAGTCCCGTAGGCGGACGCTTGATGGCATGGTTGGACTTCCCGGCGGCCTGCTTGCTCATGAATTCAGCCTTTCATCACTATATGGATAGTATCCCGGCATCTGATCATAGGATTGCTCACTGGCTCTGGGGTGCAGTGCAAATGTAACGGCTGGGGACCGGGTGCGACCAGTTTTCCAAGCAAAACACTATTACTTAACACGAATACTGGAGTCCAAATCCACTATATCAATATTTATTGCTCTCGATGCACTACCCACCTTCATAGCATCGGCTAGATGCTAAGGCAGGCAGTCTTTTGCATTGTTCCCGATGATGGCTCCAATCTTGGCAACCTTGCAGACCCAAGCTAGTCTAAGTAGTAGGACTAATAAAATATAACACCTTTTGTAGAGTATACTCCTATCGCCCAGGAAGAGAGGATGCAAGTGTGAACAAAGTACCGGTCGTCCTTGCCTTGGCAACCATCCTGATGATGACGATAGGCTCGGCGCAAACCGGTCAACGCCATCCAGGATCGGCCAGCCGGATCGGATTTGGCCTGGGAGGGGTGCACTATCAGGCCAGGGATGATATCCTGGCACCACTTCGCTGGGCTGGTCCTGGTGGATTATTGAATGTATCGTATCGGTTTAATAGTAGGAGGGGACAGCAGGAGCTGGCGTTGCGATTTCCCGTTGCAGTCGTTGCCAATCGGTATGATCACATTGGCTTCTGTGATGAGCTCAACATCAGGTACGTTGTCCTACCCGGGGAACCAGGCGACGAAGCATCCGGTCAAGTGCACTTGGGCGGTATGCTGGAATGGAGTTTGAATCATCAATTCTACTTGAGCTGGGATGATTCCCA
>CP070787.1:143599-159013 GCA_020346745.1 Fidelibacterota bacterium
CGAGACCACGAAATGATACAGATTCGGCGATTCGGCGGTCCATGGCAAGATATCGCCCACCAGCCCCGATTTAATCCTGGTGAGCTTCCCGTCCGCCGGGATAACAATGGTCTCATCCAGCCAATCCAATTGAATCCTCTGCCCGGTCGCCGATATCAGGGATCCCTTTAAAGACACTTCTTTCGGCTGCCTGGTCGAGTTAAGCAGGGTTACCTGGGCTTCCAGATTCCATTCCCCTTGCTCGTCGATCTCAGGGATTAGATACATATCCATCACGTGGACTGGCGGGACAGCGTGTATCCAGATCGGGCGCAGGATACCACCGATGTCAGGATAGCCACCCTTCCGGATTCGGTAGCGATCCTTCGGGGCGTACCCTTCCATCGTAACATAGACAGCAAGTGTGTTCTCGCGACCCGGGAACAGGTGGTCGGTTATATCAAGCTCGAATGGAGTCCAGCCAATATGATCGGCAATTTTATTCCCATTAAAGAATATCTGCGACCGTTCAAACATACCCTCGCACTTGAGTCTATGCTCATGTTTAGACCAAGACTTAGGGACCGTAAATCTGCGGATGAACAACCCCGAGTTCTCCGCATCAAAACCCCAGCCGATTGACGAAGCAGGGATATTCAATTGCGTTGGGGCGGGATCAGAGACCTTCCCAGAGAGGACATCCAGGGCGTGCCCCTCGGTCAGATCGGGCCAGAAATCCCACTCTCCCTGCAGATCAAGCACAGTAGGGGCTTCCAGCGCATTCCCAACGGTCCGCTCATGGATAGGAGTCCAAGGATAACGGAAACGGATTTCTGGATCGAGCTGGGTACTTTCCATAGGACCAGCAGAGGGATAGAGGGAGACGAATAGCAGGGCGAATAATAGTAGGAAGGTACGCATCATGTCTCTCCTCATGAGCACAGTGCGTTCGTTTTTGCACCTGTACTATTTAACGATAGCATAGCGATACGAGTCCACGAGACTCTGGACGTACAGCTGTCTCTTGAATTCTCCCGGGGAGCAGGTGTGTTCGACCACCCGGATCTCCCTGGATTCTCCGGGTAATAGATGAAAGAAGTTATCGGAGAATTGAGCGTAGCCCTCTTTCAGTCCGAGTGCGACATATGCCGCAAAGTGGTCCGTGCTCACTCGAATCATGTAGCTATCCCCGTCGCGATGAACACGGTATTTGAGTCGGGGTTCGACAAGTCTTAGGTATTTCGGCGGGGTGAAGAATGATACATTCGATGTTAGCTCCACCCCAGATTGCACCAGCTTATAGGATAGATAAAACTGACTACGGTTCTCATAGCTATCTTTCCTATAGGTCCCATACTCCGGATGCTCTCCAACCATATCGGTGAAATCGAGGCTGGTGATCAGCGTGCTGCTGTTCATAGGAAGGACCACCGGCTGCTTGTCTTGCAGTACGATAGTGCCATCGAACCGTGCCAGAATCCATTGCAACTCCCCTACAACCGGCTCCAACCGATCATTCACCCCCCAGATCGATACCTTCGCGTCCTCAACTCGACCGGTGACCAGTACAGGATTGAAGAAACGACGTGCAAAATACTGCAGCGCCTTCCACCGGCCGAAATAATCGATACTGCTCCCGGAAATGGTAGGCCAGTTGTCGTTCAGCTGCCAATACAAGGCCCCGGTAGTGTGGGGAAAGTTGCGGCGGTACGCTTCCGCGCCAACTTTCATACCCTCCCCGTGCATTATCTGCGATACGTACACCCAGTTCTCCAAGGAAGTGGGCAGGTTGAACATCTCTGCTATGTAGGCCGCGATGCGCTGATTCCCCGGTCTTGGCGCTCCGATCTTGCCGCACTTGTTGTGGTGATCCAGGACATAGGAGGCGAAGTACCGGTCCTCCGGTGCGGTGAAAGCTCGGATCGTCTCCATGTCCGGCAGCGACTGGAAGCCGAACTCGCTGACAAACCGGAAGTCCAGGTTCTCTTCATACCACGAGAACGGCTGCGCACCATGCCATACATCCCAGGGATGGGCATCACCCGAAGAGGTCTCCCAATCAGGATGTACCTTATCCCGATCCAGAGGGTGGTGCGGGCTACTGGGCCAGTAGGGCCGGTCGGGATCTGTCCGCGCCGCCGTCTCGGGAATCGTCTCGCCGAACACCCGGTCGTACTCCTCCCAGGTTACCGCCGGATAATTCTCGATCCAGCCCTGTCCCCCAGACATATTACTCTCACATTCATTGTTACCGGACCACAGCGCGATGGAGGGATGATGCCGCAGCCGCGTCACAACATTCGCGATCTCCGCACGGACATTCGCCAGGTATGATTCGTTCGCTATGAAGGGCCCCACGGCGAACATGAAATCGTGCCAGATCAGAATCCCGTTCTCATCACAATACTCGTAGAAGATATCCGGCTCGTACAGGCCGCCACCCCAGAGACGGATCATATTCATATGCGCGTCCCTGCAGGCGCTCAATAAATGGAGATAATGCGCCTCGGTCAGGCGGTCCGGCAAGGCATCCGCCGGTACCCAGTTTACTCCCTTGCAGAAGATCAAGTGACCGTTCACTTTCAATCCAAAGGTTTCACCACGCTCGTCGGGTTCTCGGACTAACTCCACCGTGCGCAGTCCAATGGTCTTCTCAACCCGGTGGACCTCCTCCCCACCATGCATTAATATTGCTTGTACCTGATAAAGGGGCTGATCACCCCACCCATTCGGCCACCATAACTCAGGGTTGTCAATACCCAGTTCCGTACCCACCTGATCACCGGTGACCGGGATCATTGTCTGGGAGATCACCTCTCTTTGCCGCTTCACCTGTAATGACAAACTCAGCTCTCCGGGTACGTATTGCTCAATATCAGTCTTGATGCTGAGATTCGCCTGCTTGGGATCCCCCAAATCCTGCTGAATAATCAGGTCCGTGATTCTCCCTACGTCGTAGGCTGCCAGGCGAATGGACCGCCAGATACCGGAAGTGACCAGGCGGACACCCCAGTCCCAACCGAAATCCGAGCCTTCCTTACGCGTGAAGAACGTCCGTCCCTTACTGTTCGTCCAGGTCACCTTTGGCTCCGCTGCCACCTGCTCCTTATCCCACTCAATAATAGATCTGAATATGATATGTACCTCATTCTCTCCCGCTCGCAGGAACGGCTTGATATCAAACTCGTACTCGATGAACATATTCACCGTTTTCGCCACTAGCGAACCATTGACATAGATCTCACCGATCGTATCCAATCCGCGGCAATCCAGCACGACCTTGTCGTGCTCCAGAAATGCCTCGCCCACCTGAAAAGTCCGCCGGTATTCCCACTCCTTCTTCTCCACCCACTGGACCTTCAGCTCGTTGTCTCTGTAGAACGGATCCTCAAGCCGATCAATACGCAGAAGATCGGTCCAGACCGTACTGGGAACCGTGGCCTCCGCCCATTCCGTCTCATCGGTGGCCTTGAATTGCCACGGCCCATTCAGGTCTATTGATGCGCTGCACGAAGACCCGTCTCGATGCTGCGCGAATGCGTAGCTCACCTGCGCTTCATCGCTCCGGGCTTGGCAGCCCAGCCAGCAGAGACAGCCAGATAAAAACATAATGCTCAGGCTTAGTCTTGTCATGACGTGATTTACCTCGGGTAGAATCGAACCACTTGTTGCTGGATTCCAGCTGGCGTCACATCCACAATAACGTAGTGGTGAACACTCCCCTGCGGGCCATACTGCTTATGCAGGTTCGCACCAGCACCTCCCGTTATCGTATAATCAACACCGTTATGGCTGGCGGTAGAATAGGCATGGATGTGACCGGCGAAGACGTGATCCACCGCGTGCTTTGTCATCGCTTCCGTAAACCGGCGCGATTTCTCCCCGCTCATGGCATGATACGACCACTTCTTGATATCGCCGGGTGGGACGTGAACGAAGACAAACTTGTGATATCCCTGGGGTGCCTCCGCCAGCCACTGGCCGGCGGTGTCCAATTGAGCTATAAAGTCTGTCACCCGGCTGCAGTTGTCCAGGATGACAAACCGCGCGTTCCCATAATCGAAATAGTAGTTGAGCGCCCCCGGCCCGAATGAGGTCCGGTAACTGACTGCCAATCCATCGTGCCCGATATCATGATTACCAACTACCGGCAGGAAATTGAATCGCCCATACTTCTCCAGCACCCCGAATAGGTCCTCATCGTATTCCTCCGGCTGGCCGTCATCCACCAGATCACCCACACCGATGGCGAATACCGCGTTCTTCCGGCTGATACTCTTGCACACCAGTTCCCATACCGAACGATCGATCCGGTTGTCTCCGAACACGATGAATCGGAAACCTTCCAGCGAATTATAGGGTACCATCTCAACTCGGGCTAGAACAGTGTCCACGCAATAGTCGTTCCGATAATGACCCAGGAGTTGCTCGATATCGTTGTCCGTCCACTTACGCACTAATCCACGCCGCATGCGACGGGCTTCGCTCATGGTCTTGAGCACCCCGTCCGGGCGGTAGGCAAAGCCGGTTGTATCCCCATCCTGGAATCCCACCACATCAAGGACATAGGTAGGGCCGATATCGGACTCGGCTGTCCAGGCCTGAAGGAAACGCACGCCGCTGAGGTTTGTCTCCGCGCTCTCCATCACCGCCACCGGGACGGAATCCAGAGGCACGCTGCGTTCCGTACCGGTCACGAAGAATAAACCGGGCCGTTCCTTGTACCGGCCTTCCGTATACAGGATTTTCTGAATCCGACCCGTGAGGTAGACGAACAACTGATTGGTGCGTCCATCATCGAAGCGCTTGGTGACCGTATATCGAAATGGCCCCCAATGGTTGATGGTCACCGCCACCCCACCAGGCAGAATCTGCTCGATGATCGCTACCACCGAATCAGGGAATTGGCCGTACTCTGTAAGGATTTGATCACTGTCGTCCTCGGCCGGGTCGGGAGGTTCGAAGTATTCATTCCCCGCCGGGCCGATCTCCTCGCGTAACTGCGGACCACTGCTGCATCCCAGCGCAAATAGCAGGATGCTTGAAGTGAGAAGCATATAACGGTGGGTATATTTGGAGAGCATCATCCTCTTCCTTCCTCTTCCTGTATCGATTAAATCTTTAAGACAAAAAGGGGGAACTCTTCATAGAATCCCCCCTTTATTTCAATCGTCAGGACCTGAACGCGCCGATACAATATATGAATTCTAGTGCCTCCAGGGGCTGTAGAGAGCGTTACAGCCCCCGGAGACGCACTCACCCGCTACTTGAGGAGGACCATTTTCCTTGTTTCGACGGATGTTCCTGCTTGCAGTCTATAGAAATAGACCCCCCCGGCAACCAGGCTACCATGATCATCTGATCCATCCCAGATCATCGTGTAGGACCCGGGATTTAAGAGTCCATCAACCAATGTGCGGACCTTCTGACCCAATATGTTATAAATATCGAGTGTCACCAGCCCGTTCTCGGTTACGGTGTAATCAATCCTGGTCGTTGGGTTGAAGGGATTGGGATAATTCTGCGCCAGAGCAAAACCCGATGGCAGCGGGCTCTCTTCCACGCTTAGGGGTGAATGATCCCAGCTGCCCGGCCTCCATACAGTGATCGAACTGCCCCGATTACCGCCATCCGAGGCGTTGCCAATGGCCATTGATCCGGTCTCAAGGGTGAAATCCCCATTGGCCGGATCGGCCAGCAGTAGAATACCATTGCCCTCGATATTAAACTGACCCAGATCTCCGTGGTTGCCATGCCAGTCCCGGCAGGTACCACACCCCCAACCAGACGAGTCTGAGGTGTTGTAGTCCATGTAGGTCTGCTCGAACAGGCCACTACTCATCTTGATGCTGAAATCGGCAATATCGTAGAAGATATTGTTCCGCAGAGTATCGTCATTGCTGGTGTATTTCAGGTACATTCCCACGGGATTCTTGGTAGGATCATATTTAAAATGAATGCCATACTGTTCGAGACCAGGATAGCCAATATCGACAAAACTGTTGTTCTCCACCAGTGCATGCAAGTATTCCTCCTGACCGGACACATCCGAACCGTAGACCTTGATGCATTCAGCTTCTACTCTCCAGAAGGTACAGTTCTGTACGATCAGGGTCTGGACGTAACCGTAATCCATCAGGATCGCTTTCTCGGTCTTGAAGCGGGGTCCCCCATAGAAGAGGGTGTTGGTTACCACCACACTATCAAGGGCGACCTCCGAGAGTGGCCAGTCACCATCAGCAGCAATACCCCAGCCGAATCCAATGAACTGGCAGTGATCGACCTTGATATTAATCCCATCGGTACGACCCTGGATGGCAACGTTGAAGTTGGAAGTCTCATCTAAGGTATCGACCTCGAACGTCCAAGCGGTCGTGGTATCAGTCTCGAGGATAATATTCTCAAGCGTCAGATCCCCTGCGGCATAGATCGCATCGATACTATCGGCGACATACCATTTCGCAACTGCACCAGCAGCTCCTCGGATCGTCAGGTCAATAGGTATGCGAACGGTATCTTCTTCAATGAAGGTACCCGCCGCCAGTTCCAGAATGTCACCAGCGTAGACGTCTCCCGCATCCAGCTTGGCGGAAATCACGTTGGTGCCCGGATCAAGTGAGTGTGTCACTTGAGACCAGACCACGCTGGTACTCAGCAGACACAGGGCCGTGATGCCCAGTAACTTCGATTTCATTGGTTTCCTCCTTCTGTTAGTAAACTGATTTGCTTGCCGAGTGTGAGACCTGCTCGGCGTATGCATATTGGTGTTGATTCGTCGTTTCCCCCTTTCTACTTGGCATTTATCTCATGCTTTTAAAACGAAAATCCGACTGAAAAACGGTGTATGTCCCCGATGGACTGATCCGCTTCGGAATAGGCATAGTCCAGTCGTAAGTTCAGCGTCCCAAAAGCTTTGGGGCTTAAGCCAAAACCGGCGGATAATGCCCCAATGTCCATATTGCTCTTATAGCCTGCCCGAAAGGAAATCAGATCGGCAAAGGTGTATTCACCTCCAACTTGAAGCCGTTCGGCGCCATCATACGGGCTCACCGTGGCCAGCGTGAACTGCAGATTGTGATTCTCCATGTCTGAAATCAAACTCAGCACATTCATGGCCAGGGCTATTCTATAGGTAATGGGGAGATTAAAGGACTCAAACGAATACGTTACAGCTTCCGAAAAATTTCTCAGGCTCATGCCAATCCGCAGGTCTTTAAAGCCGAAATAGTAGATAGTGCCGAAATCGAGGGCAAACACACCTTGTATGTTGTCGGCTCCCTCTACCGTCTCATACCCGCTGAAAAAACCGGTGGTGTCATCAAAGGTGGGCTGCACGATATCAGTCGGGCCTAAATCCTCGTAGCAATATTTGATCTGCCCGCCAACGGAGAACTTGTTGGTAATCTGGCGCGCGTAGGCCAGCCCGACAACCCACTGATTGACGGTGTAACTCCCATCAACAAGGAAACCCTCAGGATGATTCTCCAGATCCTTGGTGGGTATGGTCCTCTCGATCCGGCCATTGTCAAACATCATGAAACTGAGCCCGAACGTCCCAAGGGAGGGGGTACCGAAAGCAGCAGCCAGGGCATACTGGTTGATATCGGCAATCCACCGGGTATTATTCAGACACAAGGCTCCACCGTCGATACCAGCGATCCCCGCGGGATTCCCAAACATAGCAGTCACATCATGATCCATGCAGGTATATGCACCACCCATGCCTACAATCCGGGCTCCCACATCTATATCCAGAAAGGTCATGCTGGATTGCCCCAAGCGCTTGAACTCTTCGGGCTCCTGATATTGGGCCCTGGCAGGGATCACAAGGATAAGAGATACGAACACGATCGCAATATGGGTCCGGTGCTTCATTGATTACTCCCGAATTTCATCCTCCTGGTGGGATTACCCGTTTGCATACCTCTATTTGATGACCACGAACTTGCCAACTTTGGTATCACCGATCGGATCACCATTATGGGTCTTACACTTATCAATGACGTAGATATACATCCCCGACGCAATGGTCTGATCGGTCAACGACCGCATATCCCAGTTGTAGCTGGACTCCGGCAACCCCTGATCAGATACATGGTGATCCCTGAAAACCATGACTCCATTCTGGGAGAAAATCCGAATGCGGCAACTGGCAGGCAAACCGTGGAAAGTCAGTTTGTTTTCGGACCAGTCATACAATTTCAGTGATTTCACGTTATAGGGATTGGGAAGAACATGGATCTCTGTCAGGTCATATCGCTCCCGGTCATAGGGCTGGACAGATCCATACGTGAGATCGGTTGTTTTGGGGTATGTGCGGCCGAAGAAGTGACTGCTCTCGAGCCCTTCGGCACTGACCGAAGTGATATAATACCAGTAATTGAATACCGGGTACACCTGAGTATCCACCCAGACGGTGGAATCGATTGTTGGCGAGAATTCAATCCCTCCACCCGGATCATCCCCACCGCACTGGTAGACGAGAGAATAGGCCGGGTCGATACTGGGCTCGGCGAGATCGAAATCGATCCTGTCGCGGCGGTAGACACGGTAGGCCACCGCATCTCCTACTGCCGTCCATTCTACCCGGCATCCACCTACAACCGGATCCAATATCATATTGGCCGGCCAGGCCGGTGGTACACCAAGCTCGCTACTCATTTGCTGAAGCGTTACGCCAAGATCACCGTCGTTGGCAACAAAACGGTCATCGAACAGGTCCTGAATCCATTGGATCCTGGCAAAGAGCGAATCCCGGCCGCTGCGCAGGACCTCGTTCTTCTCACCCCTCGTGATAGTACCGTTCTTGTACTGTGCACCCAGCTCAATGGCTGTAGACCAGTCAATGGTCCCAACCGCATAACACAGAACGATGCGCACGCTGTCGCCAATGCCGAAGTCGTAGGGACCAAAACCGAGAGTTCCCATCTGGTTGTATCGGTTCTCCGCGGTGGGATCGCTAGTCTGGTATCCCGTCCAATATTGGTTGTCATTCCCAGGATCAGAGTCTGCTTTCCACCCCTCAAAATCGAAGGGCGAGGGGGAACTCGGGCCCTCATCGAAAACTTTGTAGATATCTTCAAATGTCAGCTGCCGACCCATGGAGAGTATGTTGGTCGCATACGTGCCACCGAAGGAAGCATGAAACCGACGCGGTTGATCGGGATCATTGGTATGGTCGATGGGTGACCTGTCAGCGTGCAGCACCGCCATACCAGGATACTGCGGTGCGGTAAATACCCCTGAAGAAAAGTAGAGCGGATCGCCTTCGTCATCCTCAGCCTGGTGGAAATCCCCGGCATCCCCATCCCAGCCATAGAGTACCCGAAGCACCTCACCATCCAGCGAATGCACATAGTCCACCCACTCATCGGTGCCTTCCTTCCACCCCCCGGAATTAGGCACCACACGCTCCTCGCTAGTCCCTCCCGAAAGGATCGGCCGGAACTTGATGCCTACGTAGCAATCCTGAACGGTGTCGCTATAGGTGATTTCCTGAGTATCGTCGTAGCTGCCGGTCTGCCCGGTATTCTTGAAAACATATTCAACAATTGCAAAAGCATCCAGTCCGAAAACATATGCTCGCTGGGTGACCGTGATGCCCATGTACGTATGAACTGTTGCGGTGCCCATCTGCTCCGTGGGAAGATCGGCCGGACCGTCAAAATCCTTGCCGTCCAGCCAATCACTGAGCGACAGATTTTCATTACTGACCATTCTCGCTGGCGGACGGTACTTCCAGTACCGCCGGGCTCCCCCAGCTACAGGAACGGTTACATGTTCTTTATCGACAGTATACCAGGCGGTGGCATCCGCAACGATATAAGGCATGAGTGTATCTCTGACCACCCATTCGGTGGGAATGGGATTTTCATTCGGATAATATGCCTTAGCCGGGAAATTCCTGGCGGCAATAACTATCCCGGCGCCATCCGCACACTTCTTCTCAAAATACCGCTGTTGGAGCCGGTAGACCTCATTCTCCCGGGGATAATGCAGGAAGTCTGACTTATCCGCAAACAAACTGACGACATACAGTTGCATCCGGCCTGTGCCGATGGCCAGTTTGTGTGATTGTGCCCATCCCTGAGATATGAATCCAAGGATCACCAGCAGAGCGATACCAGGGAGTAATAAGCGTAGAGCCGCCTGTTTCATATTAAATCCATTCCTCAAAGAGTTGCGTGACCAGTCATCCATGGAAAAAGGGCTGTCTCGGTCCTCACCGTTTCTCCACAGCGACACATCAGTTGAGCTCAAATCGAATCCCGGCCCAGATCTGCCGGGGATTCAGGTACAGGAACCAGGGTGAACCGTTGAAAGGCAACAGGGTCGTGGGATTATTTCCGATAGCCTCTTCAGCCAAGTCACCCCGCTCGCCCGGTTTCCCGCCAACTTCATCCAGGGCGGCCATATAATTCTCGAAAGCGGCCTGTTTTTCATTGAAGGCGCCCCGCCACATGTTCTTGGTATTGAACAGATTATAGACTTCCACATAGAAGACGGGAGTGAAACGGGATCCAATACGGAATTTCTTGTTGAACGTCATGTTAACGGCCCAATGAGGGATCCAGCGTACATTGTACCGTGGAGCGTAGGGTGTTTCGACACGGCCCGGATTGTATGTCTCCGGAGGCTGCTGTCGCCACCAGAGGAGAAAATTCAGATTGATATCCGCCATGGGCCGGAATCCCAGTAGGGAAGGACCGAAATCAGGAGGCGTATGAAAGTCCATGCCGAGGTTGAAGCGGGCTTCAGTCGGCCGCTTCAAGTTCTGGTTTTCCAGAGACTCACGGTCGAATTCTCCCGGTGCCTGGGTGGTGTCTTCATAAAAGGCCCTGAAACCGTAGACACCGCGGCTGTACATCTGAACGCTGTAATTGAACCAGGCCGTGAGAAAGCGCCCCTGGCGTTTCTCAATGCGAGCTTCAAGACCCTGGCTACTCATATAGCGATTGGGGCCCCAGGTATAAAAGTTCGCATACTCAGTTTCTTGCCTCTCATAACTCCGGAAACTGATGCGGTCCATCAGCAGATTCTTGACGTCCTTGTGATACCCGGACAGGGCCAGACGCAGCACATTGGCGATATTGTGTTCATACCCGACTTCATACTGGACAGCTTTCTCAAAGGGCAGTTCAGGATCACCGAAATGCTGGAAAAAGAGTGCATCGCGCCGGTAGTAGATATACTGTCGCTCGAAAGGCGGCTCCTTATAATAATGCCCCCAGTTGAAATAGACCTTGGCCGCTTCCCCGATGGGGTGTGAGATGCTCAGCCTGGGCGCGATAGCGGTTTTGATCGGTGGTTGGTATAGTTCCTCAATCCCAGCACTATCCCCAGGCTCCGATCCGGTCCATACCCAGACCGGATTGTACGGATCACTCCGCCAATTCCACCATTGATCGGGTATGCGAAAATCAGCACGTACACTGGCGTTGATCACGGCGCCCTCGAAAGTGAGGTTATCCATCACCCAGAGGGCGGCACTGGCAGGGCGCACATGCCACAGCCACTTGCCCATCCGATCAATCGTGTTGCGGTACTCTCGCTTCCTGAATTCGTAGGACAGGTATTCGAAGCCGAGGTTGAGCTGGTTGTAGCTGTCGACCTGGCTGGTGAGGTTGACCCGGAGACCGGTGCTCCTAGCGTAGTTCCTCTCCACGTACCCGTAGGAGCCGCCCAGAACGAATTCCATCACATTGCTGATCGGGACTTCCCAGAAGCCAAGGGGGGCCTGGGCCATGGGCCCTGTGAGGGTGACGCGGGCGGTCGGATCGTTGGGATCGGTCAGGATGACAACAAGGGACGTGTCTCGCAGCGGTGGTTGATCGCCATGCGTTCGGACGTAATCCGCCAGCAGCTTCACCTCGTAAAAGGTGCGCGGACTGAGTTGATGGGTGAACGTCAACCCGTATTGATGACGGTACTGACTGAAAATCCCCATCTGGCAGGTATACGGCCACGCTCCGTATCCCGACCAGGCGACCTGTTCCACACCCTCGAAGGCAAACCGCTTTTCGGATTGAAAATCAGGACTCATGATCCCCAGGTCGCCAGTCTGGGCCTCACTGCGATAATAATCATAGCGGTTCAATCCGGTCTTCTCCGTGTACCGGAAATGAGCTGACACCTTGATCGACTTCGATGGCCTAGTCGTCAGCTTGATCAGACCGTTCTGATCGAAATAATGGTCCAGGGGACCCGGGTAGAGGTAATAACTCTTCTCGCGTCTGAAGGAAGTGAAGAAGCTGGTATTCTTGATGAAAGGTATCGGCCCCCCGAAAGTCCCGCTGATCACCATATCCGATTCGTCACCGTAACGTGTTGCCTCGTCACGCATGAAATACCTGTACAGCTCCTGGATCAAACTGGGGCGATCGTAATAGGGACTGCTTTTATCCTGGGCATGCGCGATTCGCTCCCATCGGTTGACCGTGGTGTCGATCCAGACCTGTCCACCTGACGGATCGGTGTAGCTCCATTGAACCGTTGCGGTGTCATTGGTCCAGCCCTCCAGGTAGTACTTATCGTACCAGTACTTGATGGAAGGCCCGAAATGCTTCCGGCCCGGTTGGGAGAGGCGATAGTCAAAGGTGCCGGTATATCTATTTCCTCCTTCCTTGGTAACCAGGTTGATCACACCGGCCGTGGCATTTCCCATGGAGGCATCGTAGCCACCCGCGCTGATCTCGGCCTGCTGGATCTCGTCCGGATTAAAGCGTGTATAAACCTGATCATCGATGATATCGCGGGTTTCGATACCGTCAATCATCATACTGATCGAAAACTGTCGCTGTCCACGCATGAACAGACCCCGCGCATCCACATCTTGGATACCCATCTGTTTGTCCAGGACTTCCTTGAAACTGCCTACCGGCAGAGCGGCTAGCTCAGAACCGTCTAGAATCGTCCTGCTGTTCCCAACATCCGTCTGAATGACTGGTCGACTCGCGATGATCGTGACTTCTTCTCCCTCCACCGTCGTCGGGGTAAGGGCGAAATCAAGCGGGGTGGTCAATCCCACCTGGACTCCCACATCAGTGACTTTCAGCTGTATATAGCCAATCACCGATGCTGTGACGGTCTGTTTCCCAGGGCGGACATTCAGGATGAAATAATTGCCGTCTGTATCCGCGGCGGCACCCAAGGTGGTGCCTTCCACAATCACATTTGCTCCCGGTAGGGGCTCATTCGTCTCTGCATCAAATACCCTCCCGGCAATTTTCCCGCTGGCAGCAGCGAAGAGAAAGTTCCCGAGTGTGAGAAGAATGATCCCGATAATAGCCAACTGATCTTTTCTGGTGATGCTGGTTGTCATGCCAAGTGTTCCTGTAGGATGGATCGCATCTGATCTAGGTTGTGAGGAGCGTTGCCAGGGAGGGTAACAGGGCTAGGGTAGCATTGGATACAATCTGGCCAAGAACTTTTGTGGACTATTTGGTTGGACAGAGAGTCCAGATCAAGCAACATTATACCACCCCCCGATGGCGTGTTCTAACCTTAAAAGGCGTAGATCATGATTCTCTTTTAAAAATAACAGTATATTCGGTATACTGAGTATACATTGACAAAAACCTGGAGTCAAGAATTTTTTATCCTCTTATCCCCGTTTATCTCGCGGATACACGCCTCAATAACGAACAGCTTTAGGACAGATGGAAAAAGACTTGAAAACACCCGCAACATTGTGTACACTTAATATACCCAATATATGCACTGTGATGTTAACTTCACGCTGCGAGGCACATAGATAACCAGTAGCTAGAGCTTTTGCAGCTCGAATACTCAGAAACGGTGATTAAATTTTAGCTAGAGTTGCCAAATGACGATTGACCTGCAGAATCCGACTCCATTATACCGACAAATTGCCGAAGATATCGAAAGGCAGATCGCTTCCGGTGAGCTCAAGCCCGGAGACAAAATTGCTTCCCAAGTTGAGCTGGCTCAGAGCTACAGTGTGAGCCTTATCACTGTCAAAAAAGCCATTGCCGAATTAGTTAATAAGCGAATCCTCTTCAGCAGGGTGGGCAAGGGCACTTTTGTGGCTGAAACCCCTGCCAAAGAGGCTCAGGTGCCCCCTAAGTCCATTGGCTTGGTGCTGAGAGATCTGAAAAATCCCTACTTCTCCCTCATTGTGCAGGGAGTCGAAGAAAAAGCCTCCGAACTGGGCTACAACCTGCTGCTCTCGAGCTCTGCTGATCAGGAAGATAGGGAAGAGACCCAAATCGCTCACTTCCAAGAGATCGGCGTCAGAGGAATGATTATCGCCTCGATGGGTCATCATCATCAGGCCACTAGCGGGATTTTGCAGCTGCAGAAGGAGAGATTCCCATTTATTATGGTGTCATATGTGCAGAATGAGGACATCAGTTATATCGGGACGGATCACGTCTACGGTGCCCGTATCGCTTCCGAACACCTGATCAAATTGGGCTACAAGCGGATCGGCTATATCAATAGCGAGGAGGGCGACGTTCTGGGGAACTTGCGGCTGCAAGGATACGAGCAGGCACTAAAAGATTACGAATACTCCTTAAATAAGGATTGGATCTATCCGTTGCCCATCGAAGGGGTCTGGAACCAATATCAAGCGGGGTACCAGTTAGGCCTGCAATTTGCCGAACTCCAGGATCGACCTGACGCGATCTTTGCATTCAATGACCTATCGGCCCTGGGATTCGAACAAGCGGTGCTTACCCAAGGTTTAAAGGTACCGGAAGATGTGGCCATCGTCGGGTTTGACGACATCGAGCGCAACCTGTACGCTCCCGTGCCGCTTACCACCGTACGCCCACCCACCTCTACGATCGGTGCACTGGCCGTTGAGACGCTAGTGAGAATGACAGAAGGCAGTCCCAGTGTAACCCGTACTTTTCTTCGGCCGGAGCTCGTTATCCGGGACTCATGCGGGGCAAATCTAAGAACAACACCATAATTATTTCACTTCACGAAGTCCCTTTCAGTGCTTGAAGGACCCGCTCTCATTGCCGTTCTGCTAGGGGCCATTCTCGGCATCATCGTACTGATTTCGGTCCTCCATCTACACCCTTTCATCGCCCTCATTCTTGCCTCATTCGGGATTGGTCTTGTAGTCAGAATGCCTCCCCAGGATATTATAGTGGCTATTCGTGATGGATTCGGCGGCCTGATGGCCTATATCGGTCTAGTGATCATCTTCGGGACCATTATCGGCACGATTCTCGAGAAATCCGGCGGTGCCCTGAAAATGGCTGATATCATTCTGCGGGCAGTAGGGCCGAAGCGCCCCGCTCTGGCGATGTCATTAATTGGGGCCATCGTGAGTGTGCCCGTCTTCTGTGATTCCGGCTTCGTGATTCTGTCGCGACTCAACAAGTCCATCGCCAGCAGAGCTCGGGTGCCACTGGCCACTCTTACTGTGGCCCTGGCCTCCGGCTTGTATGCGACCCATAC
>CP070787.1:159113-174334 GCA_020346745.1 Fidelibacterota bacterium
CTCCCATTTCCTGGTGCCATCAGGATTGACGGCATGCAGACCATCACCCAGCGCGCCAATATAGATGGTGCCGTCGGAGCCTATCGCTGGCGAAGATAACACCGCACCATCCATTGAATACTCCCATCTCCTGGTACTGTCAGGATTTATAGCATAGAGCTTATTATCCCAGGCGGCACCGACATAAATAGTGCCATCTGAACCTATCGCTGGTGAAGAGCGCACATAATCACCTGTTAAGAACTCCCATTTCTTGGTCCCGTCAGGGTTTAGAGCATAGAGTTTATTGTCATCAGAGCCCACATAGATGGTGCCGTCCGACCCGATGGCTGCTGAAGAGCCCACACTGCCGCCGGTCAAGAACTCCCATTTCCTGGTGCCATCGGGATTTATGGCGTAAAAATTATCATCGACGCCCCAGCCACAGGTACCGACATAAATAGTGCCGTCTGAACCTATCGCTGGTGAAGATTCCACGTTACCGCCGGTTTCAAACTCCCATTTCTTAGTCCCATCGGGATTTATGGCATAGAGATTATCATCGCCGGAGCCGATATAGACGGTCCCATCCGAGCCTATCGCTGGTGAGGACCTCACGATATGACCGGTTGGGAACACCCATCTGGGATTATTCACATTGATCGCATGCTCGCTGCTGGCTGTCAGGTCACCGGTGTCGTAGGCAGTAACTCCAATGGTGTGAAAGCCGTTACTGTATTCGGTTGTATTCCAGGAATAGCTGTAGGGCGAAGCAGTATCAGTGGATTTGAGACTCCCGTCGATATAAAACTCCACTTTGCTGATCCCCCGTGAAGCATAGACATTAACGTTGATATCCACGGTCCCCATAACGGTGGCACTGTCCGCGGGAGCCGTTATGCCGGCTATTACCACAGGCGTCGCCGCTCCCTGCTTTATCAGAACTACATCCATATCGTGAAGCCCGGAATAGGCCACATTGAAGCTTCCTGATAGACTTGACTTACTCGAATCAAGTTGCAGCGACCACCCCGCGCCGGCGACAACCAATTGTGAGCCGGTAATAAAGGCGAATGACCCACCCCCGGTCACCTTGCCTTCGCTATCGATACTCCAATCCGAACTGACGCCATCCCCTGAGACATGTCCCAGAGAATCCACATTGAGTTCAAGCGAAATAGTATTATAGGAATTGCTTACTTCTCCACCCCATATACCCACCAGATCGGTCAGGTTGTAACTAATCTCCTCAGGACCGCCGTCATTCTCAGAACCGGTGGGACTCTTCTCACATGCAGAGAACAGTGTGGCTAATGCAACGATGCTTAATATAATTCTATGTTTCATTTTGCTCTCCTCAATGCCAGCCGTTCTATGCTCCATGCACTACCCACCACGGCTCAATCAGTTTGTTATCAGGGAATCACATTACTTATATCACGTGGCACCGTCTACCACCTCAATTGGAATCAGATCAGCCTGCCTGCATGGCGCTGTCAATCTGACAATATTGACATGCTGTGCAACTAATATACTGAATTATAAATCAAGCCCAAAGGACTTGTACAAGGTAAACGGGCTATGCGTATTGGGGCCCGAATCGATACCGGGGCACCAGGAAATGTGCACCCTGCTCAACTCCGTGGACAACCAAGCGAGGTCCGTTGCAGTCTATGCACCGTAGACACAGCTCTACCTGGCAACCAGGAATAATGTATATACACCAACCGTAGCCTCAATTGCAGGATGGTCATATGAGTGTATGTTTAAACCGTTGGAAAGACAAAACCTGAAGGAGGCGAATATGATTCGCTCACTGGTATTACTATTAAGTCTGCTGTCTATGATGATGTGCGTTCATATCCGGTCAACGGATCAGCCGGAGCAGGACGTGAAGATTGTGTTTGATGACTCCGCCGCGCGCTGTGTGCTGGAGGATCCGGCCCGGGCACTGGCGGAACGGGATTCCATCTGGGATGCGTTCGAGGGGTTCAGGATCACGCGTGTTTGGCATGAGAAATCATCGTACCCCGTCACGTGGGAGATATGGGAGCGCGGCCTAAACCGGTTCATCAACGACGATACCACGCTGATCGGCAGATCACTGGAACTAGCGGATAACCTGAGAAAGCTGGAAAACAGAGAGCATGAAACCATCGAACGACATCTGGCAGCCTACCTGCCGGAAACGGCCGCTTTTGATGCCTACGTGTACCTGGTTGCCTTTACGGTGCCGTATGCGTTCTGTGTTGAGCAGAACAAGATCGGCATCGATCTGACCGCCGATGAATGGTACTTCGATCCCGAGTGCCTGTTGAACATAATGATCCATGAACTATACCACGTGGGCTATAAACTGAACTCACCCGACAGGGAATACATCAATGCCGATCCGACCAATTACCAGGAGTATATCCGTCTCAATTATGCCTACATGCTCAGCGAGGGTCTGGCAACCCATGTAGGCTATAAAGCCCTCGACCTGTTCCCGACCGAGCATGAACATGAGGACTACAAAATGCTGAGGGACGGGAACAAGGTAAAAGCCGCCATAGCCGGGGTGAACGGGCTGCTGTCAATGCCTGCTGATGAGTCAATTGACAATCTGCTCAAACAGGCCTGGGACATTGGAGTCACCAGCCGGGCATACTACGTCGCCGGTGCCCATGTGTGCGGAACCATCGAAGAGAAAATGGGGGCGGAATATTTATCCGGTCTGGTCGCTGAAGGTGGCCGGCGGATCGTGGAGGAATACAATGTTCTCGTCCCTCCGGATGAGCAGATACATCTGGTTGTTGCACAACCCTAGTACCGGCGGGAGATGCGGAGATAGCAACCGGCAGTAACACAGCAGCCTTCCCTGCCGGTGATCGAATGCCCGAATGCCAGCCGGGCAGCCTGCCGCTCCTACCAGAGACCGGGGATCAGGCGAAAGCGGACGTGCTGGACATAGTCACCATAGCCAGGCAGCTCGGCTTGCAGTGCCCGATCTTCCAACAGCGTCCTGATAGCCATGAGCACCGCCGCGGTGAGGCCGGGGATCAGCGCCCACATGGAGCCCAAAAGGAAGGGAACACTGATAGACTGGAGGATGAATCCGACGTAGCCCGGGTGCCGCACGAAGCGGTACGGTCCGGTATCGCACACCGTGTGACCGCGTTCGCTCTGAATGCGCACCGCTGTTGAGAAGTATGCATTCGCTATCATAGCCCAACCGGAGAATCCCAGTCCGATCGACAAAACCACCGCACCGGCGAGATGCCACGAGATGCTGAGATCTCGAGCCCAGCCGAAGCGTACATCCAGACCAGCCACCAGCGGGAGTGCAATGTAGGTGGTCACGCCCCACAGGCCGCCTACCACCTTGTCCCAGCCCTTCGTTGCCTCAGGACGCCCCCGCTCCGCGATGGTCTCGGGACTGGAGCGCAGCATGATGGGTGCATTCACGAGCACGCTCGCGACACATATCCCCAGATAGACCCAGGCCCAGAGCCAGTCGAGCCGGCCGGCGGCCGTAAAGAGAATCACCGCTATCAGGACAAAGGAGATCACAATGGTCACCACCCGCCTGGTGATGCCTGCCTTGATGTCGGCATGTTTCTCAGCAGCAGGGCTTTCTGACGTCGTGTTCATACCACCTCCCGGTGTGAGGTCATGATCAGCAGCCCAATTTAGATGAAATCTGTCTGAAGTTCCGGCCTACGTCTGAAAGATACCCCAGCGGTGGCGCTCTCAAAGACTCTCCAATTGCCGCACATATGTGTGCTATTACATGTCTTGCCCGGTTTCCTCCCGCGCAGTGCCCGGCAGGGTCATGCGGATGACGGTCTCTCCCGGCTTGGAGGATGCCAATCGCAGCTTGCCCCGGTGAATGTCCTTAACGATGCGCCGCGCCAGGCTCAGGCCCAAGCCCCAGCCGCGGCTCTTGGTGCTGTACCCCGGCCGGAAGATGTTCCTCCGGTCACGGGGGCTGATGCCGACACCGTTGTCACATACCTCGATGCTTCCGCCACCAGCAGGCACCGCTGCCACCCGCACCTCGATGATCCCTTTCCTGCCATGGCAGGCGTCCAGGGCGTTCTTGATCAGATTCTCCAGCGTCCATTGCAGCAGAGTCTCCGCGCCGGGCACCATCACGCTGTCCCCACTGACCGTGATGGTAGTCTCGGAAGCAGTTGGCAGCCGCTGGCGGAAATAAGCCGCTGAGGATTCCGCCAGCATGAGCAGGTCCAGGTCTTCGAACTTGGGCACGCTGCCCACCTTGTGGAAACGATCCGTGATCTGCTCCAGGCGGTGAACATCGGACTCCAGTTCATCCAGGGCTTCCAGATCACCGGGCACCTTGTTCCGCAGAATATCGATCCAGCCCATGAGCGATGAAACGGGCGTGCCCAGTTGATGGGCCGTCTCCCGGGCCATACCCGCCCAGATAGACCGCTTCTCGCTGTTGCGGATCATGGTAAAGCCCATGAATCCCACCAGGATGAACAGCCCGACGACGGCAATCTCCACGTAAGGCAGCCACCGGAGCCGGCTGACGATACTGCTGTCACCGTAATGGATCCGGGAAATAACGAGCTCGCCGTAGCGCACCGCCACCGGCGAATGTATCTCGTCCATACGCGCCACGATCCTACCCAGGTAAGTTTGCCGGTCATCGGGGTCGATCTCATCCGCGCCCTCGATATTGCGCCAGCTGACCGCTTCGCCCTCAGGTGTGGTGATCACGACCGGGAACTGGATCTGTTGGATGACCTGGTCGAAAATAAAGCCCAGTTCCTCTCCGCCTTCTTCTGAAGCCGCCTCGGCGATCATGTTGGCATACAGGTCCACGAGTCGGCGCTCGTTGTCCTGGAGCTCCTGCACCAGGCTCCGGGAATACCACAGCAGGCCAGCCACGATGAGCACACCCAGCGCGAACAGCCCCGTTTTGAGATTGACGGTGTAGCTATACTTGGTCATGTGCGGGTCCTTATCCGTTGTACAGCTGCCGGAACGAAGCCCAGGACGACCAGAAGCAAGCTGAGACGGCTGAGCAGGCGGCCCCAGCGCCAATCCGAGGGCCTGAATTTCATGACCACCTCATGGGTTCCACCAGGCACCGATACACCCCGCATGATCGTGTTGACTTCAAGGATATCCACGGGTTTGCCGTCGATCCATGCTTCCCATCCTTCGGGATAGAAGATTTCGCTCAACACCAGAAAGGCCGGTTCATCGGCATCCACCCGCAAACGGAGGTGATCGGCCTGCCAGGCAGCCTCCAAGACCCGACCGGTACCCGCCGCCGGGATTGCCTCCAGTGTGTCTCCACTCTCCGGGCGCAGCAGATAGACCACCTTTTCGGGGTCGTAATCGGATTTGCCCAGCTGTTCAAAAATATCCTCCGCCGTTGCCCTGGACTCCACCCGCTCGGGAAACCATGCCCGATCCAGGAAGTCGATGAGCTCGTATACGGCGGCCGGCTGATAGGTCCCTCCACTGTAAAGGTTACCGATAAATGCCTGCCTGAAGCGGGGATCGTTGAACCGCTGCTGGCTGACCAGATATTTCACGTTCAGCATTCTCAAGAGGCCCTCATTCTGGAAGCGGGTGGCCTGCATGAAGCGGTCATAATTTGCCAGCTTGGCCGCATGGTAACCGACGATGGACTGCACACCCACCGTAGCCCAACGGTTCTCGTTCTGTAATCTCCCCAGGGGAAAAATACGGAAGGTGGTGGTATCAGCGGCGAGGAAGTCCAGCACCTGGTCGCTGTTCAGATAGCGATTTACAAAGGCATCAGGTCTGAGGACGGATGCCCGCATACTTTCCCGGGGCGGATCAATGATCTGGCGGTCGACGCGGCCCAGGTCAACCATGCTCAATGCTACCAGTATTCCCAACACCCACTTCTGCTGAAGGCGGCCTTTGTGCCCCAGATAGAGTCCGGCAGCCGCCAGAATGCCGATCACCAGGAATATGAGGGCGTCCGATCGGATCATGGACACACGCAGGTTGTCGATCTGAGCAGCCATCTGAGCCGGCGCTCCCCTGGCCGCCGGAAAAGTGCCCTGCAGCGCTGAAGCAGCGATCAGGAAAATGACAGACAGTACCACCACCCCACCGGCTATACCAAGCAGAAGACGGCGGGCGCGGTCGGATTTGCGCTCAGCCAGCCAGTCTAACAGACTATCCAGCCCCACCCCCGCCAGGATCACCACGCTGAACTGAGTCAGGACCAGTAACATGGAGGGTACTCGGAACTTATTGAAGTAGGGCATCAAGGCGTAGAACACTTTATAGAGGAAGAAATTATCTCCCAGACTCAACAAGTATGCGATGAAGCCGGCGGCTGTCAGGGTCCAGACAAGCCAGCTGCGCCTGAAAATAATCGCCCACACGGCCAGGAACAGGATGAGAATGCCCATGTAGTTGGGGTAGTCAGTGAAAGGCATATCACCCCAGTAGGTGGCTCCCCCAAAGCCATAGAATGAAGGCAGCAGAAAAGTGAGGGTTTCACCAAGGCTGAACGACCACTGGGTAGCGTACTCGAAACCGGTACCACCGCCCACGCGGCCACCCCGGATACTGTAGGGTGTATAATTCATCACCGGGAGGAATAGTGCAGCGGCCAATCCGAACCCTATCACCACTGCCAGAATAAAGAAGAGGATCAAACGCCATCTCCGGCCCACACTCCACTCTGAATCCCGCCATGACCGGACCACCATGACCATGAAGAAGAGCCCCAGCATGAGCAGGTTGTAGTAGGCGATCTGGGCATGCCCCCGTTGCAGTTGCAGCCCCACCAGGAGTGCCAGCAGGGCAGCCGAGGCCAGAGTGGTGCGCTCGTAGAGCCGCAGGATTCCCCAGATGAGCCACGGCAGGTAGACCAGGGTCATCATCTGGCTGCCGTGTCCATGAACCAGCATGGTGTTGAGATAGGGCATGAGCATGAATCCGGTGCCACTCAGCAAGCCGGCATAGAAAGATCCCCCTATCCGCCTGACGAGCAGATAGCATCCGAGGCCGGCGAAGATCAGATGGAGCAGACTGCTGCTGAATCCCGGCAGAATGGGAGATAAGAGCCGCAGAACGCTATTCGGCAGATAGAGCATGGAAAGGTAGGTGAACGAGTGAATGGTTGGCATCCCTGAGAAGAGCCACGGCATCCAGAGGGTGACCCGGCCGGTCTCCTTTTCCAGGGCTTTTATTCCCGCGCTGGTGCCCGACGGTGCGAGTGAATCCGGGCCTGTAAAGACATAGCCGCCAAAGAACGGTTTATAATACAGGATCAGTGCGGCAGCCCCCAGGATCAGGCATACCCATAGCCATGGCTGGACTTTCAGTTTGGGGAGTGTGGTCATCATCAGCTCCTATAAGGTTTACGCCAACCGATTCCAGACAAGCTTAGCGGTTCGATGGCCGATCAGCAAGGAGGCTCACCAGATGATCGCGGAAAGTCCTGCTGATAATATCCCAATCGTATCGTGCCGCCATACTCCGCAGATCATCCTCAGGCAGGGGCTTGCTCAAGGCCATTTCCAGTTTACGCATGAAGTCTTCATCAGATTCCGAAATGTACGCCCAGTGGGCAAACTCCTTCAGATCAGGATTGAAATGTCCGGCCACAGTGGTTTTCCCCGCTGCGGCATACTCGAACAGCTTGTTAGGGATCACGGGCCGGGTCAACTCGTTGGCCACGAAGGGAATGATGCACACGTCCGCCGATGCGAGATAGTTCATGATCTCATGATAGGGGACAGGAGGGATATGCTTGACGTTCGACAGATCCAGCAGCTGCTGAGCCTGCACCCGCACCGTATCTGCAACAGGACCGATGAGGACCACGGTAGCACCGGTATGATGCTCGGCAACTCGCTGGACCTGCTGGAAATCGAACCATTCCGAGACAGCTCCAACATACATGATAACCGGTCGCGGCAGGGCGTCAAGGGGCGTGCTCTCCGGGGCTGAAGCGAAGCGCTCCACATCGACGCCGTTGGAAACGATCCTGATCTTATCGGCATACTGCTCAGGGTCGGCAGGGACACAGGCAACATGCGGCGTGGTGATCAGGTCGGCAAGTTCGAGTGTCTCCTGGACATAGGTGCGCTTGTAACCGGGTGTTCTCGGGAAGCCCAGAGGATTATCGTTACACTCATACACCACGGGCAGCTGCGGCCACCGTTCCTTGATCGCTCTAACGTTCATGCTCCAGTAGACATTGGAGAGCACCAGGACATCGGGTTGTTCCCGAATCGATTTCAGGATGAGATCCAGCCAGACCCCGGCGATCCACCGGATCGACCGCCGGACGAATTTCCTTTCCAGCAGGTAATTGATCCCGGGATTGGCCACCGCGCGGATATGCGGAATGGTAACGATATGCACCGGGGGTTCATGGGTGAACCAGACGCGGTTCGATGCCCGCTTGGCGATCGGCTCTACGAACAGGATGGTGTCATCCGCCGGAAAACGACTGAGAATCTGCTGCTTTCGGGTCCGCAGGTAGCTCCACTTTATCTCAGACAACCAGAGAATGACCATTTTTCCAGGCCGAATCCTTCAGTCGCGACAACTGCTTTGCCGGGAGGTTTGAAATATCTGTTCCAACGTGATGATCATGAAAAAGGGTTCCTATTATCTATGCTTTCTTCAAGTCGATATGCAACCAGCCCTTCAGCACATCCAGTTCGGACTCTTTAAAAAACCGCAGTAGGAAGAGCACCACCGGGAAACAGACCAGCAGCGCGATCTTCAGGCCTCCGCTCACCCACAGATTCCCGATTGGTATGGCCAGACTCAGCCCGTACACGATCGCCCAGGCGGCGGCCACCTTGAGCAGACGAGGATACTCGTACGGGACATGCCAGAAACGAAGATTGACAGCGGTATTCACCGTTACGAGGAACAGGTACGATACAACCGTTGCCCACGCCGCACCCAGCATACCGTGTTGAGGAATCAGCACAAAATTAAGCCCGATATTCAGTGCCGCAGCCGTGATCACAATCGGGGGTACATACTTCATCTTGTTCCTGATCGCCAGACCCGTATTGGTCATGTTGCGGATGCCGAAAAAGATATAGGCAATGATGATGAAGGGGACCACCGTCGCGGCGCGGTAGAAGTCCGGTGTTGTCATGACGACCAGTATTTCGTGGGCTAGAACCGATACTGACAGGCCAATAAAACCCAGCACCATCACATAGTAGGTCAGGATTCGTCCAAATTGCCGCTTGGCATCCGGCTGCTTGGCAATAGTGAACATTTGAGCCGGCCAGGCTAGTTGGATCGATCCGACGACCAGGCTCATAACCATGCCGATCGTATACCCGAGTGAATAGAGACCCACTTCCTCCGTCGTGGAATAGTGTTGAAGAAAATAGCGGTTGGCTGAAACCATAACCAGTTCAGCGAGGCCAGCCGGTACCATGGGAGCGCCAAAAGCGAGCATCCGGCGCAGCATGTCGGTCGAGAACACAAAACGCAGATCAGGCATGAGAACAACGAAATAGACCAAGGCAAACACACCGGACAGGATCAACTTCGCCATGACCAGACCAGCAATGCCCAGCCGCAGAACAACGATGAAGTAGATATTCAGTCCGGCCCCGATGAGGAACCGTGCAACCGAAACCGCAGAATACAGGGTCGACTGCTCGCGTATTCGCAGCCGGGCCAAAAACAGGATTTCGAGAACCTGCAGCACCCCGGTGAAGAACGTAAGACGCAACAGGTGCGTATAGACCAGAGAGCCGAATATCAGTGATGAGAGTTGCGGTGAAACGAGAATCAGCAGACTGAAGACCACAACCGCCTCGCCGACCAGGAAATAGAGCGCAGTGCTGATCGCGCCCTTATCTTCGGATTCATGGTAGATCACTTCGCGGAAGAGGGCGGATCCCAACCCCAATTGAGAGATGATGGCTGCCACACTCCCGGTAATGACCAGCAGGGTGAAAATCCCATAGTCGGCCGGTGTCAAATACCGCGTATAGATCGGCAACAGGATAAAGGCCAGCAACCTGTTGAGCACGCTGCCCAAGCCATAGATGACCGAATGCCGGGAAAGGTTCTTCAGCTGTTCCAGCAACTATCGAGCCCCGATTGGCAGTGCGAACACATCAGTTGTGGAGAGAACCTGGTTTGCACGGGTAGACGCGATGCAATCCGTCAAACAACACCGGGCTGATGAAATGGTACCGGGTATTTCAGATACAGGGATCATAACCAAAACTCTCCAGAACAGGTCCGATCAATTGCTGGATCCGCTCCCGCTCCTCAATCTTCAGATCCCTTCTCCCCCTGCCAATACTCTCTGTTGAGATGGGCTTCTGGACGCGTTCATGATGAGCGTGAGAAACAACATCACCCATCTGAGCCGCGATCTCTACTGAACTGATGAGTCCGCTAAAGTACTCCACATCCAGAAACGAACAGACATCGCTGATGGTCGTTTCGGGATCACTCACCAGCGATTCGTACCTGATTTCGAGGGCGATCTCCTGATTACTCCGGACAAAATTGTGGGCTATCTGAACCGCCTGCTTCCAACGCTGGATGGCATCGTCAAGATTGCTGTAGCGTCCCTGCTTGACCATCGAGGCGATGCAGTCACAACCATCACGCAAGATGTGAATGAATGTGGCCTTTGGGAAAACCTTCTGAATGCGATCCAGGTAGAAGGTGTTAATCGGAGTTTTATCACCCCACCGCGCCCCAGGTTTGCCCGAACTGGTCGCGTGGTACGCATAGACCCGGTTGATGATCTGAGCTAGACTTCGCTCACGCCGCGGCAGACGCTCCAATTCCTCAACAAGCGAGCGCAGTGTAATCCCGAAATGGGTGAATTCCGGATGATATTCAAATCTGGCCAGCACTAAATGAACAAGTGCCTGCCACTGGGCATTACGCAACTGACGGTACTGCCGAATAACTGGAGCTAGTACGTAAGACTCAGGAGGGATATGAAGTTCCTGGTGGGAAGTAAGAATTCTCCTGAGGAGGGTAGTGCCCGAGCGGCCTGATCCGATGATAAAGAAAGGTTCGAAAGCTTCTCCCCGGCTTAGGGGAAAGCCTGAAAACGGCAACATTTGACGACAACGGACCAGATAATCCTTGAGTGTCACCAAATACTCTCTATTGACTCCCGGCATTCGTCCACTCATGTTGATTGTGAGTTGTATTGACACTCCAACTGCACCGGAGCCGGCTTCCGGCTTGGGCAGTCCGCACGACCTGCCACCTACCGAGCGTTCTTCGTCTAAATGAACACATCAGACAGCGATCCGGCACCTGACTTCTCATCGTAAGGGAATTTTGAAGGAATCTTCTCCTGGAGTGTCCATCCCATCATGTTCGTATCCACCCAGGTGGAGAATTGCCGGTGTCGCTCATGTGCTGTCTGCCGACGATCGACATTGCTGGAATAAACAGTCACATAGCGCTCGGCGGCGGCAAACAGGTGCTGCATGTGGAGCTGATATATATGGTCCTCCACCAAGTGGAAGATCACATCAAGAGATAGCGCCGGTTCGGCTGTAAAGATCCCGTGTTGGTCTGCGAAGGCTTCCGGATCATACAAGAAGAAACTCTCGCTACGATCATCCCGGAAGCGTTCCCTACACAGTTCCATCGCCTTCCTTGAAACGTCCAGGCCGATATACTTCGGATATTCTGCCAGAGAGAGCTGATGACCATCATCACATCTAAATTCAATAATCGAGTGAATGTCGTTCTGCTTCACAAATGCGTTGAGAATCTCGGCCTTGAATGCTCCCAATTGTCCGCAGGAGCCATCTCCCGATGTCTCACCTGCGATATATCGTTTTTCCCAATATTGTTTCGAGCCTGGGAACTGATCCAATCCGGGGGCAAATATGGTTTTCAGCATATCACCATCCGGCATCCTGTGGTACAGCCCGAAATTAGGGCCGGACATCCAAAAACAAGCGCATATACGAGCTGCCTCTACCAGCATCGCTGCATATTCCATCCATCAGAGATTTGGTGTGGCGAGTTGCTGATAGACTTCAAAGGCCGGTGAATCTCCCGTTTATGGGTGGGCAGTTCCAATACTATCGATATAGGCTTTATGAATCTGCTCACCTATGACCGCGCGACTATACCTCTCCCGGGCAAGTTCAGCAATCTCCGCGGATTGATACTCCTGATGGTGATCCAGCATATATTCAATTCCCCGAGCCAGGGCTGCTTCATCCTGCGTCGAGACCAGCAATCCAACCTGCTCGGTTACAATCCCTCGAGGTCCGCCGCAATCGGTGGCAATGACCGGCTTGCCGCAGCCCATTGCTTCGATCAGGACGACGCCGAAAGTCTCGCAGATGCTCGGCAGCACGAGGAAGTCGGATCTCCGTATGTGATCGGCAAGTTTCTCAATGGGCTGCCTGCCGTGAAACGTCACCCGCTCACCGAGTGTCAGGTCCAGCACCATCTGCTCGTATTCCCCCCGCTGCGGACCGTCACCGATGATGTGAAGCTCATAATCATCCCGATCCAGCAGCTTCAAGGACCGCAATAGATACGGCACGCCTTTCACCGCCAGAAGGGATCCCGCGAACAGGAGCTGCTTTTTGCTGGTGTCCGGCTCCGGTGCGGCGGACAGGGGATAAAACAAGGACGTATCGAGAACATTCGGTATAACCCGATATTCACCCCGAATTCCGTACTGCTTCAGGGCCTGTCCCAGTGCGTTGCTGACAGGCAAGATCATCCGCGCACGATTAAAGGCAAATCTGGCCTTTATCCGTTTGACATATGACAGCCCTGGCCCCAGGAAACCTGAATAATGCTCAGTTATCACCACCGGGATGCGATAGATCCATCCCAGCACCACAGCCGGCACGCCCGCCTGAAAGACATGGACATGGATGACATCGGGCTCAAAGCCTTGCCTTATAAGATACCTGAAACCTCGCCAGATACTCCAATAGTATCGCATCCAGGTAATCGGAAGGAAGAATGCACGACGGTACAGCCCCCGGACAGTCCGGATACCGTTTTCAAGCTGATCGAGGATTCCGGTGTGCTCCCGTCCGGCAAGTTTCGGATCAAGGACATAAAGCACTGCGACGTCGTCGTACTCAGCTACCGCCTGGGCCTGTTCCCGAACAAAAATGCCGTGTATAGGATTATCCGCAGTGGGGTACCAACGGGGGATGAACAAAACCTTGTAGCGACGACCGTGATTTACGTCGGTTGCCATCTCATGAGAGCTGATGCTCGGCTAGGAGTGCAGCGATGCGATCCGCCGCGTGGCCATCGCCAAAGATCTGGGCCGGTGCAGCTCGACTCGTATCAATGGCAGTAATACTGCTCCGGATTGCCTCGGTATCAGGCCCCGTGAGAATGTTCCAGCCGGCAGCGACCGTCTCCACCCATTCGGTTTCATGGCGCAGAGTGATACAGGGCACCTTAAGAAAATAGGCTTCTTTCTGCATTCCGCCGGAATCGGTGAGAATAGCACGGGCATTTTCCTGCAACCGGAGCATATCGAGATAGCCCACCGGCTCGATCAGCTGCACATTGCAGTCGGGAGCCGAGAGCTGAAGCTCACCGTCGATCTCGTCTATTTTAGCTCGAGCGCGTGGATGAACAGGAAAGATGACCGGCTCCTCCAGTACGCGCAGCGCAGCCAGAATGGCCCTCAAGTTCTCCCAGATGTCGGTATTCGATGGCCGATGAACCGTTGTCAGAAAATAGCCCTTGGGCTCCAATCCCAGATCGTCAAGTATGCCGGATCTTTGATGAGCCAGATCGAGAAACTGCAGCAGGGCATCATACATCGTATCCCCCACTTTATGTACCCCCTGAGAGATCCCTTCAGCGGCGAGATTATCTACAGCAGTTTTAGTGGGTGCAAAAAGCATATCGGCGCAATGATCGGTCAGAACCCGGTTGTGTTCTTCCGGCATCTCCCGATTGTAGGAGCGGAGTCCCGCCTCTACGTGCGCAACTGGAATATGTAATTTGGCAGCCGCCAGGGCTCCGGCAAGTGTGGAGTTGGTATCGCCATAAACGAGTGTCCAATCCGGTTTTTCAGCCAGCAGTACGTCCTCGATCCCCATGAGCATCCCGCCCGTTTGGGCAGCGTGTGAATCGGAGCCTACCCCCAGATTGATATCAGGTTCCGGGATGTCCAGCTCATCGAAAAAGATCTTCGACATCCCGTAGTCATAATGCTGGCCGGTATGCAATAAGATCTCCCGATGTCCTGCTTGTCCCAGTGCTCGGGTTACCGGTGCTGCCTTGATGAATTGCGGGCGGGCACCAAGGACAGATACAATCTTCAGCATATCCTTCAGCCTGTTACCAGATCACCCTGCTTGGTATAATGCGATCCGCAACGCTCACAGGAAGCCTCTTCACCCTGCTGCCCTGCATGAAAGTGCAATCGCTCACCACATTGACACATCCACCCCCGAACACTGGCCGGATTACCATAAACCAGGGCGTGGTCGGGGATATCCCGGGTTATCACTGCGCCTGCACCGATGAAGGCATACTTGCCGAGAGTTACTCCGCAAAGGACAGTGGCATTGGCGCCGATGGTTGCGCCTTTCCTCACCAGTGTGGATTGATATTCATCCTTTCTCGATACGTGACTGCGGGGATTATTTACATTGGTGAATACCATTGAGGGTCCCAAAAAGGCATCGTCTTCGATGGTCACGCCTTTGTAGACGGAGACATTATTCTGGATTTTGACATTGTTTCCGATCAGCACCCCGTCAGCAATAAAAACATTCTGCCCGAGGTTGCAGTTCTCTCCGATACGCGCACCGGCACTGATATGACAAAAATGCCAGACTCTGGTACCATTGCCGATGCTGGCTCCCTCATCCACACAACTCGATTCATGTACGAAAAAGTCAGGCATAAAGACCTCATTCAATGTTGCTTAGGGAGACCGGCACCCCGCCTTGCTCCAGGGAACGTTGACTCGCTTCCAGCACTTTGAGAACCCTCAAGGCACTGACACCATCAGTAAGCGGTTGCCTACCCTCCCGGATGCAGTCCAGAAAGTGCTGGCATTCAATCCGCAAAGGCTCCGTATCGTCAAGATCGAGCGCCGAAACTCCCGTATGCCGCGGAACTGGAACTCCCTGTTGCCACTCGATCCCTTTGTCATATACTCGAAGCTTTTCCTCAGGAATGGTATCGTCAAAGACCGCCATCTTCCCGTCGCCGATCACCACGAGCTTCTGTTCCTTGTAAGGGTGGAGCCAGCTGAC
>CP070787.1:174434-188717 GCA_020346745.1 Fidelibacterota bacterium
ATATCCGGGAGGAAGGCGTTATAGAAGACGTTGCCCATCTCGAACGCGACGTTGGCGATCACGAACCACACCAGTGCGGCGGTGATGGCACCAGGCAAGGGACCATAGAGCATCACCGAGCCGAAGACGGAGACAGCGGTAGCGAGGAGGAGAAAGAGTTTGCGGTACCCACCCCGATCGGCCAGCGCTCCCAAGAGGGGAGACAAGAGCGCCACAGTGAGGGCTGTTACAGTGACGCCCCGTGACCACAGCACGGTTCCGGTCACCTCATCCGGGGCGATGGCTTTGGTGAAATAGGTGGCATAAATGAAGGTGACTACGAGGGTGGTGAAGGCCGAATTGCCGAAATCGTACAGGCACCAGGCAAAGACAGACCGGCGGTTGTATACGGGTTGGTTCATTCCTCTCCCCTCCTGTCAGTTAGCCGTTAAAAGAGCCAATCCAGCCCCATGTAGACCTTGAGGCCCGGACCGTCCAGATCGCCATCGACGGGGAAACCCAGGTCCAGGGCCAGGATGAAGGTATTACTGGGTGCAATCCGCAGGCCGAAGCCCAGGCCCTGATGGAGACGATCAGCGCCAGCTCCCTTATCATAGAGACCGGCGGCCGGCTCATCATCGAAGGACCGGCCGAAATCGTAGAAGCCGCTGGCGGCCATATACCCGGTGCGTAACAATGGCAGGAAGCGGAAGCGCAGTTCCAGATTCCCATACAGGTAGCGTTTGCCGACTGCCCGCTGCCAGAGCACGCCACGGACGGTACTATTGCCTCCCAGGCCGGTGGTTGAGGTGAAGGAGCCGTCCAGGCGCGGGACGCTGAAGAAGGGTGCTCCCGCGGTCATGAACCGCCCGCCGAGACGAAAAGCGAAGGTGAGGGTGCGAGACAGGGGCACATACTGGCGGTGGGTAGCGGTGAAGACAGTATAGGCAAAATCATTACCCAGCAGGTCCGGGACCCAGCGGAGGAGGATCTCGGACCAGAAGCCCTCATGGGGTGAGGTTTCATGGTCCCGGCGGTCCCAGACGACGCCGGCCATGAGACCGTTCTCAGAGCCGCCGGCCGTATCGGCCCCCAGACTGGCCCACTGGTGGGCCAGCAGGGTCTGCTCACCGGGATCATCGTCGACAAAGTCAGTGTAAGTGACAGTATCCACCTTGGTGGAGAGGATATTCAGTCCGGCCAGCCAGCGGAGACCGAGCTCTTCCTTCAACCAGCCCTGCACCAGAGTATTCACCTGAACGTAGCGCTTATCGTACATGTAGTAGAATTTTCCCCGGTAGTGGTCAGGGTACTCCGGCTGGTCAGCGTCACCATCCCAGGCGATGTAGCGGTCATCGAAGCGGGTCTGGGCGCCCCCGGGGCCGTGATAGGGTTCGAACAGGCTGGCCTGGTAGCGGGCTTCAAAGGTGAGCCGCAGATCAGCCGGAAGTAGATACTTACTGTCGAAGCGGTAGATATAGTCCTGGATATTGCGGGTAGTGCGCTCGAAGGAAAACCGATGGGACAGGTAGTACGGCGTATACTCCGGGCTGCGTTTGTCATCCCACTGGACGACCAGTCCATAGCCGAAGCCCTGGTCCTCACTGAAACGGACAAAAGGCAGGAGACCGAGGCTTTCCAGCAGCTTGCCTGATCTCTTGGCAGGTTTCTCCTGCGCCAGCAGAGAGCCGGGCGGCAGACCGGATAATGCCAAGATCAATCCCAGGAATACAGAAGGGGTCCATTTCATGTGCTACTCCGCGATGATTTCCGTCTGGATACTGTCGAATTGAATGGTGGTCAGTACTCCGAAATGGTCGGAGGGGTGTTGTCCGTCCGGGGCTCTATCAAGGACAATTTCACTGCGCTGAATATACTGTGCAGGCACATTCTTCACGAAGATATAATCGATGCGGCGGGCGACCTGGGTGTTGAGGGCATCCAATCGCTCGTAGGCGGAGAGGGTACCGTCACCGGGATCGGGCAGGTGGTAGAAGGCCTGAATATTGGTATTGCGCTGCGGATCCCAGGTGAAACCGGCGGCATTGGGTCCGTGGAGGGGCGACCAGGTATCGACGAAATCGTCGGTGAGCACCCAGGTGATCTCCTCCGAATTGGGCTCGGCGTTGAAGTCACCCATCAGCACCACCCGTGCATCTCCGGGCAGTTTGGCCCGCATCCAGTTCAGCAGCGCCTGGGTTTCATTCTGCCGGCGGGTAATGCTGGCGTGCCAGGTGTCCAGGAGGGTCTGGTAGTCCACTTCCGTCATGGAACCGGCCTCCCCCATTCTGTCCACTTCACGGCGCCAGCGCTCATGATCGGGCACACCCGCATGCAGGTGAGTATTCACGACGTAGATGGTCCGGTCGCCAGCCCGGATGCGCCCGGCGATGGCCTGGTTGGATTCGGCGAAGTGGATGGAAGCCATATTGCTGATCAGCCCGGCACCGGAGGACAGGCGCTTCACCCCCACCTTGCGCAGACGCAGTGATTTTTTCGCCAGGATGGCATCACCTTCCCGGAAGTTGGTGGGGATCCCCAGGCAACCGAGCTTGAGGCCTGACATGCCCACGTTGTAGATGTAATCGTAGCCCAGGTCCCGGGCGAGTCGGCGGGCGTAGCGCGGCAGCGGGTTGGCCTCGTTCAGGGCGATGACATCGGGCTTGAGAGCTTTCAGTTCTGCGACCAGCTGCGCGTAGCGGGCCTTGCGTACCTCCCGGGTCTCATACTCCCCCATTTTAAGCGTCCCCTTGTAGTCCAGACCCGACCAGATATTGATCGTGACGAAGGTGAGTTCCTGGGCGGTGAGACGTGGCAGAAGAGACATGAAGAAGAAAGAGAGGAAAAATAGACGACGGCAGCTCATGGCAATCATCCTTATTGCAGGGTGATGAACTGGGACTTTGCAGGGCATAAGCGTAATGAAGCCTAGGGCTTATTCGCCGTAAATCAGGTAAGTCTTCCGCTGGGTGTAGAACGTATCACGGTCCTGGGCATAGGTTGAGGAATGGGCCCTGATGTTGCGTCCGTTATCGATATAGCGGCGGAAGGCATCTGATCCCCACAGGCGGTCCAGGTGTTCCATCCGCCAGGCGAACTGGCGGGGGTAATTCTCGCGGATGAGGTGGATCATCACGGCGGCAGCCTGGATGGGCTGGAAGGTTTCCCGGTCGGTGATTTTCAGGCGCACACCGCCGCAGGCCTGGTCCTGGAACTTGGGATGGGTGGCCATGCCTTCGATGGATATGGGCGTATAGACGAAATCCTCGAACGCGACGCCGGGTAGATTGCGGTCGTTGAGCATCCCGGCCAGATGCCGGCCGTCGATCCAGGGCGCGCCGCAGATGAGGAAGGGTTCGTGGGTCCCCCGTCCCTCCGATATGTTGGTCCCTTCGAGCAGGCAGGTGCCCAGGTAGGCCAGGGCGGTCTCCGGGGTGGGAATGTTGGGTGAGGGCGGGGTCCAGGGGAGTTTAGTCTCATCCCACCACATATAGCGGGTCCAGTTCAGCGCGGGTACCACGGTCAGGTCCGCGTGGCGGTTCTCGGTGAGCCAGCCTTCCTCGTTGATCATGATGGCTAGTTCACCCATGGTCATGCCGTGGCGGATGGGCACCGGATGCATGCCCACGAAGGAGGCGTATTCCGGGTCCAGGATCGGTCCCTCAATGATGTCGCCCCGCACCGGATTAGGGCGATCGAGCACCCAGATGGGTACGCCGTCCCGGGCGCAGGCGTCCATCACCAGGGTCATCGTACTGGGATAGGTGTAGTAGCGGGCCCCCACATCCTGCACATCGAAGATGACGGCGTCGATTCCCGCCAGTTGATCCGGGGTAGGCTTGCGGGTCTGCCCGTAGAGGCTGTAGATCTTGATACCGGTGCGCGAATGTTCGGCATCCGCGACCTGCTCGCCGGCGGAGGCGGTGCCGGTCAGGCCGTGTTCCGGGCCAAAAATGACCTTCAGTTCGATCCCCTCCTCCTGGTCAAGCAGATCCAGGATGAACTCCCCCTTGAGGTTGAGACCGGTCTGATTGGTAACCACGGCCACCGCTTTGCCTTTGAGCGGAGCAAAGTCATCGTTCTGCAATACGTCCAGACCGGTGATGGTGGTATAGAACTGACCGGTGGGATTGGCCGGTTCATAGACTTTGGAATAACGCCAGCTGGTGCCACACGAAGTGATCGCCGCCAGCAACAGGATCATCAATCCCGTTAAGTATCTTTTATTCCACTGCATCAATCAATCCCCCTTTCTAGCGTACAACAAGGTGAGGATCGCATTTGCCCCGTACGCCAGGCCCATGTTCACCGCCGTGGCGACGATAATGTACCACGTCCAGGCGATGCCCAGGCCTTTCAACGTCAGGACGGCACCAGCCGCGCCCAGCAGTCCGATCACGAGGGCTGCCGGGTGGAAGCTGGTCCTGGTGCGACCCAGCAGGAACAGCCCCAGCAGGCCGCCATACGTATAGGAGGCGATCTGCAGGCCCAGCACGACCACGGCGTTTTCCCTGGGGAGCAGCATGATGATGATAGCCGTACCCATGAGCACAGCTCCCCACCCCAGGCTGACAAGCCGTGAGAGGCGCATATCCTGGGTACGCTTCAGCCAGTCATTGACCGTAGATGAGGCCAGGCTGTTGATGGATGAGCTGAGAGTGGACATGGCCGCCGCCAGCACGCCCGCCAGCAGTACGCCCTTGAGTCCCGCGGGGAGGTAGGTGGCTATGAAGCGGGGATATTCCTGGTCCACACCTATGGCCTCACCCTGGAAAACCACCCACAGCAGTCCGCCAACCAGCATGAACAGGGCGAACTGGAAGGTGACGAACACGCCGCTACCGACCAGGGCCATACGGGCGGCGGAGATGTTCCGGGTTGAGAGAATTCTCTGGACCATCATGTAGTCGGTGCCGTGGGAAGCGAAGGACAGGAAGGCTCCCCCCAGGATAGCGGCCGGGAAGGCATAAGCGGCCTTCAGCGAGAGAACCTCGCCGCCACGGAAGTTCAGAACACCCAGCTTGCCCGCCTCCACCATCTGGGTTATGCCGCTCCCCAGCCCCCCCTCAATGAGGCCATGTATGAACCATAAGGACAAGAGGCCACAGCCTAGGTAAAGGATAAACTGGACGGTATCCATCCAGACCACGGAACGTATTCCACCGGCCAGGGTATAGACCAAGGTCACACCGCCCATCAGGAGTACGGCCTGGGGAATGGTCAGCGGCAGGAGGGTCTGGACCAGCAGGGCAGTGGCGAAAAAGCGAACGCCGTCAGCCAGGATGCGCGTGACCAGGAAAATCGCCGAGGTTATCCGCTGAACTCGCACGCCGAAGCGCTGACCGATGTACTGGTAAATTGAGGTAATTCCCTGTGCATAATAAAGTGGCAGCAGTAGGAGGCTTACAGCCACCCGCCCCAGGATGTAGCCGAAGGCCAGCTGGAGGAAGAACCAGTTGCCACGATAGGCAAGACCCGGAACGCTGATAAATGTGAGGACCGACGTCTCGGTGGCTACGACAGACAGCATAACCGCGTACCACGGCATGGTGCGTTCGGCCAGGAAATAGGCCGTAGTGGTTTTGCTGTAGCGTCCGGACCAGATGCCATAGAGCACCGTCCCGCCCAGGAAAAAAGTTAGAATCCAAATATCGATGGCGTTAATGGTAGCGGGCATCGGTTAACCTTTCGGCATCGGTTGTATATCGTGCGGCGAGAGATAGTCAGGAGTTAAAAGTTTAAAAGCCACACTGAAAATAATCAATTTTAATATGCATATCTACTCCGAGTGTTGAGCCACAGGGATGAAATTATTGCAAATTCCGCTCCTAAAACGGCACCTATCCAACCTCGCATATTTTCTTGATTATATAAAAACTTCTGCTTATACTCTACCCATACCTGCCATCTATCCTAGTTCTTCGTGAGAAGTAGCTTAGGAGAATGTTTCCATGACCCATACTGAGTTGGTGCAATCCCTGGCCCGTAGCCTTGATCTTTCCCAGCGCCAGGCGCACGATTTGCTCAAGGCGACCGTCGACACGCTGCGTGATACGCTGAGCCACCAGACCGGTGTGACGATCCCGGAGTTGGGTACTTTCGGGACGCATGTAAGGCGGGAGCACAAGGCCTATAATCCGTTTGAGAAGCGGATGGTTATACTCCCTACCCGACGGGTGGTCTCTTTCCATCCCAGTACAGGTCTTAAAGGAGACGTGAGGGATGCGGAGGTGACAGGATGACTGAGAAGATCACCTTCCAGGCCTTCATTGACCAGGTGGCAGCCCGCACCGGCCTCTCGAAGCGCCAGGCCCATGATTTCGTCAAGGAGCTGGCGGCAGTGATCGATGCCGGACTGATCCGTGATGGCAAGGTACGCGTCGCCGGGCTGGGAACATTCCAAATACGCCCGATAGCGGAATCCACCGGCATCAATCCCCAGACAGGGGATGTCATAGTCATTCCCAGCCATAGCAGGGTGCTGTTCAAGGCAGCAAAAGCCCTGGCAAGGCGAGTCAATCGCGAATACAACCACCTGAAACCCGTACCCGTATCGGATACAACCAAACCGGAGGAGTCTAGCGCGATGGAGCGACCTGCCGAACCCGTTCCCGAAGAAGAAAGAATACCTGAGCCTTCCCCACCGAGCAAGCCGTCTTATCGAAACCTGCTCATTGCCGGAGGAGCAGCGGTGGTGGTAGTGGTACTAGCGCTGCTACTTTTCCGTGGCAAAGAGGAACCTACCCTACCTCCACCCGAAGAAGCGCCGGTGGCAGAAGAGGTAGAGCCGGCGTTGCCCACGGAGCCGGTGCCAGAAGAGCCCGCTCCTATCACTGTTGAAGAGCCGGTAGAGGAGATTGAGGTGGAAGCACCTGAGGCCGCTGTCGAAGAGCCGGTACCGGTGTCAATCCAAGGCGTACCCGCAAGGGTGCATCACATCAGAAGGGGCGATACTCTGTGGGACCTGGCCAAGAAGTATTACGGGAAGAGTTCCTATTGGCCCCTGATCTTCCAAGCTAACCGGCAACTAGTAAGAAACCCGGACTTCATAATGTCGGGATTTGACTTGGTGATCCCGTTGCTGGAGGGTACCAGCACAGAACTCACACTGGCAGACTCTGCCAACCTGGCCACGGGGTATGCCGCGGCTTATGAAGCCTACCGGAGTATTGGCAAGGCGAACGCCGAAGAATACATTAAAGCGTCCCGTCAATACGAGTAGCCGATCCCAACCAGGAACGGACTTCCTACCAGGCAGTTCCAGGTTCGGTTACCGGCTGGTGGCCATGTATTGATCGTCTATTACCCAGTCAGGTCCAATGCAAGATGGATTGATGGAATCTTAAGGGTAGTTGGTCCTACTCTCCACTGATAGTACGATCCCAGACTGGGCTGCCTTGGGAATCGGTTCGAATGAGCCAGATATCGTAGGTCACCCCACCAAGATCACGGGTGATACCCACAACAATATATCCGCCATTATCAGTCAGGTGTAGGGAGCGACACCATTCATCCCCCGTTTGTCCGTAGGTCCTGCTCCAGACTTCTTCTCCGGTATTATCCAGTTTCCTGAGTACTACATCATTGCTGCTCGTCTGGCTGCTAAAGGTAGTCCCTGCTAGGATATAGCCACCATCGGCAGTTTGTTGGATGGTAGCACTCCAGTCATCGTTCTCGTTTCCTACCATCCTGTTCCATTGCTCAATACCCAGCGAATCGGTTTTGACAAGATAATGATCCACATTTAAAGTACTATCAGTTTGTCCGGCGATGATGAATCCGCCGTCAGGCGTCCCATCAAGCCAAGCCGCCTCTTCACGTCCGCTCCGCGAGCCGTAAGCATGGTCCCACACTTCAGCACCTTCTGAATCGAGCTTGACCAGATACATATCTGAGGGGAAAATGGTTTCAGTTTTCGTGAAGCCGGTGATTACGAAACCACCATCGGGAGTCGGCAGTACGGAAGTTCCGGCCATACCTTCCTGGCTGGCCAGCAATTTGCTCCAGACTTTCTCTCCAGCCGCGTCTGTACGAACAGCGTAGAGTAAAGTGGTCAGGGCAGATCTGGCCACTCCAGCGACGATATATCCGCCATCATCAAGCTGCTCGACGCACAAACCTTCTTCATGATAGACATCCTGATTATAGACGTTCACCTCCCCGAAGGTCTGGGTCCATTCTTCGGTTCCATCGGCATCAACTTTCAACAGCAGCAGACTGGCAGTGAGCGAACTGCCGCGATTGATGGTACCGGCAATGATATAACCACCGTCAGATGTCTGGCGTACTGAATAGCCAATGTCCGTGAAATCTCCACCGTAGGTATGGCTCCACTCAGTCATGCCATCCTGATCCACTTTTACGAGGAAGACCTGGGCACCGGCCTTTTCGAAGTCGGTGGTACTGCCCACAAGGATGAATCCACCATCGGAAGTCTGCCGAACGGAAAAAGCATGGTTGTCCTGCTGTTCACCCTCCAGGTCATCATCAGTGCTCAGGAGATCACACCCCGACCACATCAGAATCAACAGGACAAGCAGAAAGCCAACGGAAGTCCGAATTTTTGTATACATGACAAACCCCTTCGTAAATCTCCACATAGACTGCGAAAAATGTTCGGATGACAACATCACCCTCAGCAGGTACTCAATACCTACATGCTTTAGACAGCGGATCAGGTTGGATGGTTGTCCGCGAGAATCGCTCGCACAACAGCATCATGAAAGTTGCTGCGAACCGAACGCATGCCACCCCGTTCTCGCGTGGGGTGCACCCGATTGGTAAGCAGCACCACAATAATCTCCATCGTGGGATCTATCCAGATTGAGGTGCCGGTGAAGCCCGTATGGCCGAAAGCAGCATCGGAAAAAAGGTTCCCGGCGTGAGCGGTAGATGAAGCCATCTGCCAGCATAGAGCGCGACCCGAACCCTGGGGAAGATTCTGGGGTTGAATGAAGGCATCCACAGTTTCCTCCTGGACCAGCCGACGACCATGGATAACACCGCCATTGAGATAGAGCATACCGAGAGTAGCCAATTGACTGGCCGGTGCAAACACTCCGGCATGGGCTGATACTCCTCCCATGAAATAGGTATTTTCGTCATGCACCGTACCGTGTACGACGGCATTGCGTATCTGGCCGTCAAATTCCGTAGGTACGGTATGCTCCAGCCACGCTTCAGGCGGATTATAGCCGGTGGCAGTCATTCTGAGGGGTTCAAATACACCGTAGTGGGCCAGACTATCCAGCCTTTCTCCTGTCACCAGCTCGGCGATGGCGGTGAATAGAATCATCCCCAAGTCGCTGTACTGGTAGCCGGTTCCAGGTTCGAAATCCAAATCCGTATTATAAATGATGTCGAGCACCTCTTCGGGCTCGATATCCATGGTCCAGAACCGCAGGAAGGGAGGCAAGCCGGAAGAATGGGTCAGCAAGTGGCGGATGGTGACCTGCTCTTTCCACTTACCCGTAAACGTGGGGATATAATGCCACAGGGGTTCATCCAATACGAAGTAGCGGCCATCAACCAGCTCCATGGCCAGGGTCCCTCCCACCAGGACCTTGGTGACGCTGGCGAGGTCATAAATGGATTGGGTCGTCACGGGTGGCGCGTCAGCGTCATAGGTAAAGTATCCGAAGGCCGTATCGGCCAGGATACGGCCTCTCTGTGCCACGAACACCTGTGCTCCAGGGAAGATTTTCTCATGGATGGCACTATCCAGCACCGCGAACGCCTGGCTGAGGTCAGACGGACGGGAAGCCCCATAGAATGCTCTGGTACGTGCTGCTCTCTTGAGGCCGTGTCCCCGCGGGTAGCCGGGTGCTAGATAGACGGGTAATTGGCCGGTTATGGGGACGCGGCCGAACACCGCATCAGCCATAGCCTTCATACTACCCTCGCCGTAGGCATAGGAACAAAGATATGCAGGGATCGGCTTCAAGGCCGGGAGATACGGACTGCCAAAACTGGCGACGGTGAACCTGATATTGGCCTTTCTGAGGGCTTTGAGGAGTTCATGATGGGTGGAGTCGATGGTACTGACCCCCTTATCCATGTGGATACGTACCAAGGCCGTCACGAGGGTAATGGACGTGGAGCGGGCTTCTTTCACCAACTCCTTTATGTGGGCTTGCGAGAGCTTGTCATTGACGAAGATCGTCTTTACCCGCTTCTTACCGATGGTGAATTCCACATCACGCCAGAAAGCAATGGTGCGGTCCTTGAGGTCATCGTCCATGGATATGAGAATATGGGTAAGGGTCTGTTTCCGGCCGGGCTTGATAGGAACCAGGTTCTGCTCATCCTTGACCAGTGTGATAGATTCGCGGGCGATTTTCCTGGCAGCATCACCGAATTCCGAGAGACCTACCTTTGTCTGAATATCTTCCCGCTGGAGATTGCGCCGTTCTTCGTACAGGCCGAGCTCAGCTTTGAGATCGAGGACCCGATTCACGGAGGCTTCGATTCTCTCGCGGCTGAGGCGGCCGGTTTCAACTGCCTTCACTATTGCGTCAATGGTCTGATCCACATACAGCGGTAAGAGGACCATATCATTACCCGCCTCTATAGCCCGAACACCAGCCTCTCCGGTCCAGTGGTTCCCGGTGATAGCCCCCATTTCCATCCCGTCGGTCACGATGAGACCGTCAAAGCTGTATTCACCGCGGAGAATGCCTTCCGTGATTTTCGAGGATTGTGTGGCCGGGAGGTTGGAATCATCCAGACCCGGGACGGCGATGTGGCCAGCCATCACCATTTTCACGCCCGCTTCGGTGGCCGCCCGGAAGGGATGCAGTTCCATCTGATCCAGGCTTGTGCGACTGCCGGGAATGAGAGGCAGGCTGGTATGACTGTCAGTGGCGGTGTTGCCGTGCCCGGGATAGTGTTTGGCGCAAGCCACCAGCCCGTGATCCTGGGCGCCTCGAATGAAGGCGGAGCCCATCCGGGTGACCAGAGCCGGATCATCGCTGTAGGCGCGGAAGTTGATGATAGGATTATCAGGATTATTATTCACGTCCATGACGGGTGCGAAGGTGATATGTACGCCCAGTGCTCTGGCTTCCAGAGCCGTAACACGACCCTGCTGGTAAGCATTCTGTTCATCGAAGGTGGCGGCCACGGCCATATTGGAGGGGAATTTGGTGGCTCCTTCGATCTGCTGGCCGACACCCCGTTCGAAGTCGGAAGCCACCAGCAGCGGGACAGGCGCCAAGCGCTGGAAGCGTCTGAGGTTGGTGAAGGTACCATCCACACTCCCTCGGAAGGTTATCAGACCCCCTACCTGGTCCTCGGCCACCCACTTTTCCACTTTCCGGCGATAGCCGTTGTCGGCACTGTAGTAAAATCCTTCGACGCGCACCATGATCAACTGGGCCACCTGCTGTCGAAGAGTCAGGTCCGACGCGGTCACGGGGACTTGGTGCCAGATATCGGGAACCTCCACGGGTTTGGGTATATGGACACAGGCCCCAGTCAACAGGGCAATCACAGTCAGGAAAAGGATTCGTTTAGTCTTCCACATAATTACGCTCCACTCTACTTCCAACGCGTACCAACAGTTCGTACGGGATGGTTCCCGCCAGGCGGGCCTGGTGCTCCACGCGCAGTCGGTCGTCATCAGCCAGACCCCAGACGAGAGCCTCCGTTCCTATTGCGTGCACATCCTCGCCCAGATCGATGTTACACAAGTCCATGGACACCCGTCCTATGATCGGATAAGTGCTGTCCCCTATCAGGACCAGCCCCTTATTCGAAAGCGCAACGGGGATCCCATCGGCATATCCGATCTGGAGCAGGCCTGTAGTCGTGTCTTCCGTTGCATTGTATGTTTTCCCGTAGCCTACCGGTATGCCCCGCTTGATGGCCTGCACTTTTACCAGGGGTGCTTTCAGGTCCATTACCGGTAAAACCTCAAAATCCGGCTTAACATGCTCCGAAGGTCGGACACCGTAAAGGAGCAGTCCCGGCCGGACCATGTTGAAGTGGCTGGTCTCATCCTGTACCAGGGCGCTGCTGTTGGCGGCATGGAAGAATTCCACGTCGATATGCAGCTTGCGCACCATGTGAACGAACTGGGTAAACCGGACCAGCTGATAGCGCAGGTAGCTCTGATCGGCTTCATCAGCAGTAGCCAGGTGAGTCCAGATACCCTCCAGATGGATAAATGGGTGCCGTTTCAACTCCTCCAGGGCTTCCACGGCGGACTCATAAGGAATCCCCAAACGGGTCATGCCCGTGTCTATCTTCAGATGGGCAATGTATTCACTGCCGGTGGTTTTGTGATGTGCTACCAAGGCTTGAATATCATCAAGACTATGTAGACTCAACCGGATATTCTCCTGCAAGTAAGTGTCCAGTGAGAGGGGATTGAAGCGGCCCATATGTAGGATCATCGGTTGCAGACCGGCTTTGCGCAGCGCCAGTCCTTCCTGCAGGACTGCTACTCCAAAGCCGAAGACGCCGGCCTCGGCGAGTGCTTTCGATACCGGTACCAGGCCGTGACCATAGCCGTCGGCCTTGACGACCGCCAGGACTTTCGCATTGCCCACCTGCCCGGACAGGCCGAGGAAATTGGCTTTCAGGCGTCCGAGATAGATATCAGCTCGAGGTACGAAAATGGCTTTCTCTCCAGTTTTTCTTGAGGACATCTATATTTACCGAGATGTCATTGATATGGGCGGCGATCAGCCCGGCACCGAAGGAGGGATCGATTTCCGGCAGCCGCCAGGTAATGTCCGGGATATCATAGCTGAGCGCGTCAGCCAAGAGCCGCTGGAAGATGGCATTTTTCGTGATAATACTGCCGTTGATGCCAATTTCCATCCGTTCGCTGCGGAGTCCGGCCTCTTCGATCATGTGCAGGAGATCTTCAGCCAGAGACTGAGTGCCTTCCTGGAGGATGGCCAGGGCCACCTCATTATCTTCCCCGGCCAGTTCGCAAATAACCTGCCCCAGCAGAGCTGTTCTGGCGACCATATCGCTGGCCTCACCGGCTATCCGCGCAGCTTCCTCAACGGATGCAGCTTGATAGGTCTCCATGACCCTGCTTCTGAGGGTATCGAGTTCCTCATCGCTGGCCTGTTCGTTCATGATCAGGTGAACCAGTGCGGTTTTTCCCATCCAGAAGCCGCTTCCGGGATCACCGCCCATCTGGGGGCCCCGCCCGCTGGCACGATACGTGTTGCCCTCAGTATCCCGAGCCCAGCCGATGGCACCGGTACCCACACAGACAAGCGCCCCAGGGGCATTCCCCCATACCACCTCATAGGCAGCCTCTACGTCTGATGTCACGATAGCCCGATCAGTCAGACCGAGGCGGTCCAGCTCTTTGAACAGCCGCTCCCGGGCATCCAGGTTGGATACACCGGCCACGCCGACATTTACGAGGACGATATCATTCAAGTCCAGACCAGCCCCCTCCGCGAGTTGGGGGATGAACCGACCCAGAATCCTGGCTGAATCAGCATCCGGCCGGCTCAGGGAAGTGGCTTCAGTTTCCAGATGGAGGCGAATCTCACCGGTTTCGGTAAATAAAACCCCCCGTGTACGGGAGGCGCCGCCATCGATGCTCAGGATAATCACGCGCTAATCGTCTCTAATGTGCTTCATACCAGGTGGGGCCAAATCCCGAGTCTACCTTCAAGGGTACGTCCAACGGCATGGCCGACTCCATCTCCGTTACTGCCAATTCCCGTAGACGGTCCACTTCGTCCTCCGGGGTCTCGAAGAGTAATTCATCATGAATCTGGAGGATCATTTTAGTCTTCAAATTTTCTTTGTTCAACCGCCCGTGGATACGAATCATTGCCATTTTGATCATCTCAGCTGCGGTGGCCTGGATGGGCATATTCACGGCGATACGCTCATCGGCGCTGCGCAGCCGCTGATTACTCGACTGCAAGTGGGGCACTTTCCGTCGGCGCCCCAAGATCGTACTGACGAAGCCGTCTTCCCGAGCTTTAGCCAGTAGATCATCGATAAATTTACGGATACCGGGATAGGTGTTGAAGTAGCGATTGATAAGTTCGCGTCCCTCCTGAATAGAGATATCCAGTTCCTGGGACATGCGGAACGGCCCGGCACCGTACATGATACCGAAATTCACCACTTTGGCGGTGCGGCGCATATCGGGAGTCACTTCCTCGGGAGGCACGCCGAAGACTGTAGACGCCGTTTCACGATGGATGTCCTGGCCCATCTCAAAAGCTTTAATCAGGGCGCGCTCTTTGGCCAGATGGGCCATTATGCGCAGCTCGATCTGGGAATAATCCGCCGAGAAGATACCCCATCCCTCACTCTGTG
>CP070787.1:188817-203068 GCA_020346745.1 Fidelibacterota bacterium
ATACCACGACATATAAAAAGCGTTATTCTCAGTCATAACACATGACTGGAATGAGAAGTGAGCATGATGAAACAAATAAGTCTATGGCTGATACTGGTGGCAACATGCAGCATCTTGTCCGCCCCAGTTCTGGGCGCAAGAGGTCTATCCACAACCATACGCGGATCCTTGTCGCCAAGCACCTTAGTATCTCCGACAGCCACACAATCCCCAGAAGATGTACCGGGAGACTGGAACGAGCTGGGGATAGGGACCGGATTGGAGTTCAGCATGGGAATCCAGGGGATTCTATCTTATTTAGAGCTCGGTGTACTCAGGACTGGAGTGGGCGGGAACAAATTCATGGGTGTCCGGGCCAAGGCAATGAGCAGCCTCACCTGGGCTACGTTTGTCGATGAAGATGGACGAGTAGTCTCCTGTCACCCGGTGGTCGTAGGCGGTGTTTTGACCTTCGGCGGGACCAGTCCTATGCTGCATGATTTCTTCCGTGCTCGTGGAGGTACCGACATTCTGCTGGGCTATACATTTACTCCATACGACAATCTCGTCTACGGAACCGGTAACCTGATTGGAGATAATGTCACTTTCGGCGTCACTGGTTTCTTCGGCCTGGAATTGTTCACTGGAGAGCGCGCTTCCATCTACTTCGACGCCGGAGGGGGCTTCAAGATACACACTGGAGATGAGGATAATCCCTACGTAATCGCCAGCTCCTGGCTGGGCAGCGGCTTCATGCTCCGTTTGGGTATGACTTTCTACCGGTGACAATTCTGGTTCTGCCTAGCTGCAGCTGGAACCATTTGTCCAGATCATCGATTTATCTCTGAAATGCTTGATCGGGGAGCCCTTTCCAGCCTCTTCATCGCCCGCTTTGCAACGCAGGAGCACACCAAGTCCATCAAGATGCTGCTGCTGGGGTAGGGTAAAAGCCCCTCGAGGGGGGGGTTTTTACGTACCCGGGGCGTGATTTGAACGCGCGGCCTGCGGCTTAGAAGTACGTCGCGCACCGAGGAGAAAAAAAGGCCAGTCGCTTAATAATTAAGCAACGCTAAGATGACTCCCGGTATTGGTTCGCTTTCAGACGATCCATTAATGATACTTTTACTACCAATTGTTATCATTGGCATAGCCTAATTCGATGAGAAGGTCTCCAGCTGCTGCCTTTACGGCGTCCTTGTCTTTCGATTTCAAATCTCGTTGCCAACGACCCAGGGCGCTACTATATAGAGGTAATGAAACCTTTGAGGCGCTTGATTCTCCTGCCAGATCTCTCTTTTGTTCATGATACTTAAGTACTATCGGATCCCAAGGCTCTACAAGGAAAGTGAAAAGCTTTTTAAGTGTCTCTTCGGGATTGATAACAATGTCTTCATAGCGAATCTCCGTATACCTGTCACGTTTCGATTCTTCCTCTAACATTTGTCGACCGGCCCGCACGGCATCAGACCAGTATTTTGCCGCTTTTCCCACGTCCTGCGTGTAGTCAAACGGTTCGCCCGATACGGCATTCACCCAGTCCATGGTCAGAAGGGAGCAAACCACATCCCGCCCATCACGAATAACATGTATTAACGGACTGTCCGGGAAAAGATTATGAAGATGTTGAAAGAAAAAGACATTGTTAGGAGATTTTTCTGCAATCCTAGGCTTGCCTTGCGAGCAACGATATTTTTCAAAGAGGGTTAACATCATATTAGCAAATAGATGATTTATTTCTCTTCTTGTCAGGTGGTATGATTGCAGAGTCTGGAAGAATGATGTATGGAACTGATACCACATCTTGGCTAGAGCAGGGATTACTTTGAGTTCAGGCCCACAAGCGATATTGGGGTGACTATCAAGAATAACACGCAATAAAGTCGTCCCCGAGCGACCAGCTCCTCCAAGGAATATTGGTGGTTTTGTCTGTGTGTTGACTTGCATTGAGTATCTTCTGTGAGGGCTATTTGAATTTATAGATTTGGTGCAAAACGGTCCACTTTACTCTGACGCCGAACATATCCAAGGCATCAAGATATAATTTTCTACCCCGATTAATACTGGTCTCTAATATACCCATTTGCTGCTGGCTGATGGTGCCAAATTTGTATCAGTACATTACACAAGAAGTATATTCAGTGGCATCTATACCGCGCGGCGACTGACACTCTAGGTCAGTAATTTGATCAAGATGGTGCTGCTGAAGTAGGGAAAATGTCAAAACAAAAGTCGTTTCATCGGATACAGACCGGATACGGATCACTAGGAATCGATCAAGCGAAAGACGCTTCAGAGAAGGCGTCAGTTAAACCTTGGAAATGTGAAATGTATCCCTTAGTTTTAAATACGAATGGACCACATTACTTTAACGACGTGTAGTCAACGAATTCCGTAGCATATCGAAGGTATCTCCAATACTCCTTTTAGTGTCTAGTGTCAAATCACATGAATCCTTCAATTACTCAATCTCGGCCTCGACCGGATGATTGTCAGTTTCCTCATTGAGCACGACCATAAATACTGGGCGGTTGATGAGTCGCCAAACATGGGCAAGGTGGCCGCCTGGATCTTCGTCCACAAGGATAGTGGCCTGGAGGTGAAGCGGTGAGCCGAGGAATGAACCCACATTCCGGCAAAACTATAGGACCGCTATGAAGCTGATATCACACCTGGCCATTTCCTTGCCACCATTGCTGATGCTTTTCAGCTGTGCGAACCGCATCACCGGCAAGCCGCCTGCCACCAGCTTGGTAATCGACGCCATACAGAACAAAGCTACGTCGAGCCAATCCCTTGTGGTTCCACCTCCCTCCAGGGATCCGCGGATTGACGTCATAGTAGCCGCCGTATCGCCCACGCGTCTGGAAGCAGACATCCGCACGCTGGCCGGCTTCGGCACCCGCCACACCCTCTCGGATACCCTATCCAACACTAGGGGTATCGGCGCTGCCCGGCGCTGGATCAAGGCTGAATTCGACCGTATCGATAGAGCCTCCGGCAACCAGCTTGAGGTATTCTACCACCGTAACATGGTGAAGGAGGGGACCAACCAGCGCATTACCAAAGATGTGGAGATCGTCAATGTCGTGGCGGTTCAACGAGGGTCCAGCTATCCTGACCAGTATATCATCATGTCGGGTGACATCGACTCGCGGGCCTCGGACCCGAACGACTACAGCGGTGATGCCCCCGGAGCAAACGACAACGCCAGCGGCATGGCGGGTGTACTGGAAGCAGCCCGGATCCTGTCAAAGTACACTTTCACCAGCAGCATCGTCTACGCCGGGCTCTCTGGTGAGGAACAAGGACTGTTCGGAGGACAATTCCTGGCCCGGACCGGCCGGGAAGCAGGCTGGGAGGTAATCGGCGTGTTGAACAACGACATGATAGGCACTATTGAAGGTATCGATGGTATCATCGAGAATACCACCTTCCGGGTCTTTTCAGAGCCAACACCGGCGACCGAGACGGACCAGGAGCGCCGCCGCCGCCGTTCCACCGGCGGAGAAGTGGACGGACCTTCCCGGCAACTGGCCCGGTATGTTGATCGCATCACCGACTTATACATTCCCAACCTGGATGCGATCATGATCTACCGCCTGGACCGCTTCGGCCGGGGCGGCCATCATCGTCCCTTCAACGATCTTGGCTTCCCCGGCGTGCGCATCATGGAAACCCACGAAAACTACAATCGCCAGCACCAGGATGTGCGCGTGGAGAATGGGATCGCCTACGGCGATGTGGTCGAAGGGGTTAACTTCGACTACACTGCCTTGCTGACCGCCGTGAATGTAGCTACCCTGGCCGCCCTTGCCTGGGCGCCCCCCGCCCCCACCAACGTGAGAATCCAGGGAGCTTCACGCCCCTCTACGTCAATCAGCTGGGATCCCGTTGCAGGAGACAACCTGGCCGGATACAGGATTTATTGGCGAGACACCACCGCCCCGCAGTGGCAGCACAACCGCTTCGTGGGCAACGTAACCGAATACACCTTGAAGAACATTATCATTGATAATTACCTGTTCGGGGTGGCTTCCGTATCAAAAGAGGGTAATGAAAGCGTGGTGGTTTTTCCATAACCTGATTTATAAAGATGGGCCTCACGAATCCCGCGGGACTACATGCTTACTGCCATCGCCCACTGTGACATGAACTCCTACTACATTTCCATTGAGCGATCGAAGGATACGTCCCCGGCAAGTCCATCAAGATATCGCTGCTGATGTAGGGGAAAGGGGTACATTCAATGGAGGCAGATCAAGCAGGTCATACAATGAATACAGCAGAGCAAACTCGCCGTGAATTTCTGAAGTTTATGGGACTGGGGATGGCTTCACTGGCTGCCCCACAGCTGCCATTTTTCAGTAAAAAATCTCTGAAGCGTCCAAACGTGCTAGTTATCCATGTTGACCAGCACCGGATCGACTGCTTGGGCACCTACGGCTGCCGTAGCATCAAGACTCCCCACATCGACAGCCTAGCGGATGACGGCGTACGGTATGTGAATAGCTTCTGCCCCTACCCTGTTTGTACGCCTTCACGCTACTCGCTACTCTGCGGGCAGTATGTCCAGGAACACTGCGGTTGGAGCAACAACAGCACCCTGGCGCCCGATATCGCCACCTTCCCGCGGATCATGCGGGCAGCCGGATACCGAAGAACCAAGGCTGTTGGCAAGATGCACTTCATGCCCACTTACCTCGATGTCGGCTTCGATGAATTAGTTCTTTCTGAGCAGAATGGAGCTGGTCGCTGGGACGACGATTATCACCGCTATCTGATGGATCGAGGCCTCGTGGACTGGAACGACCTAGAAGACCAGCTCCGGGACTATCGGTCTAAAGCGCGGCCGGAGTACTGGGAGACTTTCGGAGCCCTGGTCTCCAACCTACCTGAAGAGCATCACGCTACTACCTGGATCGGGGACCGGGCGATGGAAACCCTGCAATTGTGGGATAGCGGCGGTGGTCAGCTGCTCATGATCGGCTTCATCAAACCTCACCACCCCTTTGATCCGCCCGCGCCGTGGCATGAGATGTACGACCCCAAACAGATCGACATCCTCCCCGGCTGGACCGAAGATAACCTCGACCATGACTTGGAGTTTAACAAGGGATACTTCGACAACTCCAAACTGAGTCTACCAGCTGTTAGGCTGGCTACTGCCTACTATTTTGCCACAATATCACAGATCGACCATCATGTGGGACGGATGATCAATTTACTCAAGCAGAAGGGCCTCTATGAGGACACACTGATTGTCTTCACCTCCGATCATGGGGAATACCTTGGCTTCCATCACATGCTGCTAAAGAGCAACTATCTATATGACCCCCTAGCCAAAGTTCCGCTGATAATCAAGTGGCCAGGAAATAAACGGGCCGGCTCGGTTTCGCAACAGATGGTAAGTAATATAGATATCGCTCCCACGCTATGCCGCGCCGCGGGCATACTTCCCGGGAAACGGATGCACGGGAATGACCTACAGCGAGAAAGCGTCGGGCATGAGATTATCTTTTCGGAGTCAAGGAATCAGGTGATGGCCCGTTCCCGCACTCGCAAGCTGATCCTGACCTCAACTAGTAAAAACCTGTACTTCGACTTGGAAAATGATCCACTGGAAATGAACAACATCTACGAAGAGCCACAGTACCGGGATGAAAGGAGCCAAATGGAGAAAATCCTTGATGAGTGGCGCTTCAAAGAGAAAATCGAACCCTATCGGGACGAAAATGCACCGCAGATAAACCAGCCCAATGTACCGTCGCGGGACTTTAGCCATCGCCCGGAGATCATCCAATATTACCGTGAAAAGATGAAGGTTTTACAGGGTGGATAAAATATTGTTTGGTGCCTTCAGGATTAAGGAAACACGTTCCCTTCTCCTGAGACGCATGACCTTGTCCCAAAAAGCTGGCCTAAGTCTCAAGTTAGGATTTGTACCGGAATCATCTTCAACATATTCATCGCCCGGCTGGTGACACCGGTGTGCACCAAGTCCATCAAGATGGTGCTGCTGAAGGAAGGAGAGGCTGTCCCAAAAACCATCCTTTCTGACACTCGCTTTTCCAAGTCTCAAAAAGGTGTCCTTTAACCTAGTTGTTGGGGTAAGAATTTACCCTATGGTGACCAGTGACGACTAATACTCAGGTGATGTAGGCTGATCAGAATGAGATGAGTCAGAATCTCAGCGTGAATACTGTGTTAACATCAGGCACTGACCGGACACCGATACTACCGCCGTGAAGCCGCATGATCTCACGGCATAAGGCCAGGCCAATCCCTGATCCCTGTTTCCGGGTGGAGTAGAAAGGAATAAAGATCTTTTGCTGCACCTCTTCTATGATCCCAGGTCCGTTGTCCTCTACTTCGATGAGTACACGTCCTGTCTCATTCAGTCTGGATCGCAGGTGAATTCGGGGAGTTGGGCGGCCGTCGATAGCCTGCACGGCGTTCAGGAGGAGGTTGATTAGCACCTGTTCAATGAGTCCCATGTCTGCAGTCAGTTCAAGGTGCGTTGGATCGATCGACGTTTTCCATTCAATCGATTTCGCTGCAAGCTCCTCCGCCATCAACCGGTCAATCCTCATAAAGAACTCAGAAATAGGAAAGACCTGAAAATCAGGCTGTGGGATGCGGGTCAGGTTCCGGTATGACTCCACAAAATGCAGAAGCCCCTGGCTTCGCTGTTGGATGGTCTGGATACCGGAGCGTATATCTCCCAGGTCACCCGCATCCACCTCTTCTCTTCCTTTCCCCTTTTTTCGCTGAGTAGCAGGGGGCAGAAGGCTGTGAAGGGTGGAGGCAAGGGAAGCGATCGGTGTGACTGAGTTCATGATTTCATGCGTCAATACCCGGATGAGGTTCTGCCAGGCATCCAATTCCTGACGCTCCAATTCAGAATGAATGTTATGGATGGAGACCATCGCGAAGGCCTGCCCATGGGTCCTGACCTCCGTAGCACTCAGAGCCAGCTGCATGGGTTCGTTGCTGATCTCAACCTTTACCAGCTCCCGTTGCCCCGGTTTGATTCTTTGCATAGTTTGGGTGAGGAGCGGACTGATATCATCCAATCCCCGGATATTACTAAGTCCAGGCAGTTGGAGCAGTCGCCTGGCGGCTCTGTTCATTAAGCTGACCTTGCCGGTCTGGTCATAAGAAATCAACGCCGTACTTACCCGCTCCACAATGGTTTCCAGGTACCGGTAATCCGCTTCTTTCTCAAGCCGTTCCTGCTGAAAGGTCATGATAATGTCATTAAGTGCATTTCTCAGCTCTCGATAGCTTCCACCCCGCCCATCGTCTGTAAAGGACTGGCTGAAATCAGCGTATCGGAGGGATTGGAGGAACCGCGCCAGGTCTCGATTGGTCCTCGTCACATACCTGACCAGTGCGTAGACTTGCACAAGCGCGACTCCGGTCAGTAATAGGGATATGGCCAGGATAGTGGTGTTGACAAATAGATAGACGGTAACGACGAGCGTTGCGCTCAGAAAGAGGACCCGGAGCGTGACGTTAATCTGGAAGTGTTTGAAGACCATACTTCTCGATGCGGCGATAGAGAGCAGCGCGGCTGAGACCTAATGCCCGGGCAGCACGGCTGACATTTCCGTCGTGATCGTGCAAGACCTTTGTAATGACACCTCGTTCGACATCTTCTAATCTAAAGTTCTCCTGGACTACATTTTGCTCGCGGGATTTATCTGATGGTAGCAGGAAATCATCCGAGCTAAGTGTTGTAGTGTCGCTTAAAATTATTGCCCGCTCAATGGCATGTTTGAGTTCCCGGATATTTCCCGGCCAATGGTAGAATTTTAGTCTTTGCATGGCATCAGAACTGATCCGCTTGGCTGGATGCTTGTATTTCTGAGCGTACTGCCCGACAAAGTGTTCAGCCAGCAAGGGAATGTCCTCCACTCGTTCCCGTAGCGGCGGCAGGGCAATCTCAACAGTATTTATACGATAGAACAAATCCTGCCTGAACCGTTTGTCGTTGATCATCTCCTTCAGGGGCAGGTTCGTCGCGCAGATGAGCCGGACGTCAATCTGACGCGGAACTGTGGAACCCAACCGGGTGACCTGGCGGTTTTCCAGGACCGAGAGTAACTTGACCTGCAGCGGGATGGGCAAGTTACCGATCTCATCCAGAAACAGAGTGCCGCCCGACGCCACCTCGAAACGGCCCGCGCGGTCACCCTTGGCGTCGGTAAAAGCCCCTTTCATATAACCGAACAGCTCGCTCTCAAATAGACTCTCGGTAATGGCTCCCATGTCTACGCTCATGAATACTTCCTCGACCCGACCGGACTGGCGATGGATCGCACGGGCGACGAGCTCTTTCCCCGTCCCGTTCTCTCCCAGGATTAACACGTTCGCCTCCGTGCCGGCAACTTTCTCGATCATGGCGAACACTTGGCGCATGGGCAGGGAGGTACCGATAATATCATGGAAAGGCTGATCCAGGTCAGCGCTGAGAATCTGCTGGCGCGAGCGCAGCGATGAAACCTCACGCCTTGATTGCCGTAGCTTGAGCCCCGACGTAAAAGTCGCCAAGAGTTTCTCATTCTGCCACGGCTTAAGCACGAAATCTGTCGCGCCCGCCTTTATTGCTTTAACGGCTGTCTCTACGTCACCATAGGCTGTTATCAGGACAACCACTGCGTCAACATCAATCTCCAGGATGCGCTCAAGCCAGTCAAATCCCTCCTGGCCGCTGCTCACGCCCTTGGTGAAGTTCATATCAAGAAAAATGACATCGTATCGATTCTCTTCCAGACGGGTGGGTATGCAGTCAGGGTTACTTTCGGTATGAACTACAGCGACATGTTTTTTTAGCAGCAGGCGAGCAGCCGTGAGGATATCGTCGTCATCGTCTATAATGAGGACCATGCCATCCTTCGGCGCTGAACTCATGGGGTAGACCTAATTGAACGTATACAAGGTAATAGTATGGGGAACATTTCTGTCAACATATATCGCAAATAGCATACCAGGATCATTAGAGACCTTGCACCGAGAGTCATTTCCACAAGTGCAATCTACTGACAATTCGAATGTGTTCGCAATCGTACAGTTGCTGTTGTGGAAGCGGACACATTAACGATTCCTAATCAGTAGCTAGTTGCGATCTATCGTCGGGGCTAAGTTGTGGCACGCAGGTTGCTTTGCTTAAGGTTAAACCCAAGGAGTCTTTATTGACCTCGCAGTCCATCGCTAGATCGAAGAAACCTGCACCCCGCGAAGAATCCAGCCTATCTGATCAAATCAGCGGCAGCAGCATGGATCGTAAGATCGAAAGGCCGAAATGGCCGCTCAAACGGGTGGCTATTTACACGGGGGGTGTTATCTTGCTGGCGCTGTTGGTCTACACTTTGGTCTTCGGTGACAGAAGCAGCCGACTTAACGTTCAGCTGGAACGCCTCACGATTGTAACCATTGAGCGCGGTGATTTCCAGGAATTCATCCCTGTTAACGGTATCGTCGAGCCCATTCGCACCATTTACCTGAGCCCGGAAGTTCAGGGCCGCGTAGACACACTCTTTCTCGAGCCGGGCAGCATGGTCAGTGCTAGAGATCCGATCCTGAGGCTGGAGAACGCCAACCTACGGGTCAACACCATGTCGCAGGAGTCCCAATACCTCCAGCAGCTGACCGATTTGCAGAATTACCGTATCACCATTGAGCAAGCCCGGCTGGACATGAAAACCCGCCTCCTCGACCTTGACTACCAGGTCAACCGGTCAAAACGGGAATACGAGTGGAACGAACAGCTCTATAACCAGAGCGCCGTCTCCCTTGAAGAGTATCTCATCACAAAGGAGGAGTTCGAATATCACATCGCCCGCAGAGAACTCCTTCGGGAAAACTACCGCCAGGACTCCCTGCGGCATGAGCTCGATCTGGAACAGAACCAGGAGACTATCCGGCGGATCCAACTCAACCTGGACATGTTACGTCGCACTTTGGAGAACCTGGTGGTTCGGGCGCCTATCTCCGGGCAACTCACTTCCCTGGACGCCGAGATCGGAGAGACCAAGTCAATCGGGCAGCGGCTCGGGCAGATAGATGTGCTGGACGGCTTCAAGGTCCGGGCGACCATCGACGAGCATTACATCACCCGTATTACACTTGGTCTGGAAGCGGACTTTGACCTTGCCGGGGAGCTATATACCTTGGCGATTACTAAAGTCTACCCCGAAGTGCAGGGGGGACAGTTCCAGGTGGACCTGGAGTTTGCCGACAAGGTCCCACCGGACATCCGCCGCGGGCAGACCGTCCGTATGCGCCTGGCGTTAGGCAACCTATCCGAAGCGGTCCTCCTGGCCCGGGGCGGCTTCTACCAGGCGACAGGAGGCCGGTGGGCCTATGTGGTGGACCCGTCCAATGAAGTTGCCACGCGGCGCACCATCGAGTTGGGGCGTCAGAATCCCCTGTTCTTTGAAGTGCTGGACGGCCTGGAGCCCGGCGAAAGGGTCATCACATCTTCGTACGATACCTTTGGTGATAACGACAAACTCATTCTTAAATGATAATGAAAGGAAACACAATGATCAAGACAGACGGATTGAAAAAAGTATATACGACCGAGGAAGTGGAGACTACCGCCCTGGCTAACATCAGTCTGGAAATCAACGAAGGGGAATTTGTCGCCATTATGGGGCCGTCAGGCTGCGGCAAGTCCACCCTGCTCAACGTCCTCGGTCTGCTGGACAATCCCACCGATGGTCAATACTACTTCCTGGACCAGGAAGTGTCTACCTACCGGGAGCGTCAGCGATCCGAGCTGCGCAAGATGAACATCGGCTTCGTGTTCCAGAGCTTCAACCTCATCGACGAGCTTACGGTTTACGAGAATGTGGAGCTGCCCCTCCTCTACCAGAAGGTCACCGGGAAGGAGCGCAAAGCACGGGTCCTGGACGTGCTGGACCAGATGGCCATTGCCCATCGCAAGAACCACTTCTCTCAGCAGCTCTCCGGCGGCCAGCAGCAGCGGGTGGCGGTAGCCCGGGCTATTGTCGGACGCCCCCAGCTCATCCTGGCAGACGAGCCCACCGGCAACCTCGACTCGATCCACGGCGAGGAAGTCATGAAGATCCTGGCCGACCTGCATGAAGACGGCACTACCATCGTCATGGTGACCCACGCACCCCAGTACGCCGATTATGGTACACGCCTGGTCCACCTGCTGGACGGCCATGTGGTAACGGAGAATCTGAGGGGAAAGGCAACCGCTTAAATGTCTGAATCTGGATTTTCAGAATGGAAGGATGACCAAGATTGGTGATTTAATTCAGAAACGCCCAGATATCGAAATGTAAAAGGATGAAACGAATAATCATGGTAATCCAAGAATCCTACGAATCCTGATTCTGACAGCAAGGGAACCCATGTTTAAAAACTACATGATCACCGCCATCCGAAATCTGTGGCGGAATAAGACGTACTCCTTTATCAATATAGCCGGGTTTGCCTTTGGCATTTCCATTTGTCTGGGCATATCGGCCTATCTCGTTCACGAGTATTCGTTTGACCGATATCATACAAACTCGGGCCGTATCTATCGATTAATCGACGCGCAGTACAACTCGAGTTCCATTGATTACCGGGTGAAGGATATCATCAAGACCAACTACCCAGAAGTCGAGAACGCTTGCCTGTTCCAATTGCTTCCCCTCTCGATTGCCGTTACGATTGACAACAAGGGACATTACATTGAAAATCTGGCATCCGTGGACAATGCCTTCTTTGAGATGTTCACCGTGCCATTTATGCAGAAGAATGCAGAGGAGCCCTTTCCCAACCTCAATTCGGTAGTAATCACAGAGAGTGCCGCTAGGCAATTATTCGGTGATAAAGATCCCCTTGGTGAAGAAATTGTGCTGCGGAACCAGTTTCCTGTAACTGTCACTGGTGTTATACGCGATTTCCCGGATAATTCCAGTATACAAGCAAGCATGATCGTCAATGCGGAAAACGATGACTTCAAATTCTCCCTCTGGATTGAGAACAGCACTGATTTAAGCACCTATCGCTGGCCATTCAGGATATACCTGTTATTGAACGAAAATGCCAACACGGCATCCCTCGTCGAAAAAATCAATGGACGGCCAAATTTGCTGCGGCCTTATGAAGAAAAAATTGATCTTCTTTCACTTGTAGATATATATCTACGTGATAGAACGGTTGGAAGCATGACAGAGCGTGGTAATCCCGATTTGCTAATTTTGTTGATGAGCATAGGATTGGCCATATTAATACTGGCGGTGATCAATTATGTGAATCTGACATCAGCACAGCAGAACAAGCGGTACAAGGAGATTGGGGTAAAAAGGGCCGTTGGAGCGGGCACGGGAGACATCTTCCGGCAATTCCTAATAGAATCCATTCTTGTTACATTCGCAGCGTTTCTCATCGCTGTTGTCATCCTATCGTATAGTATCCCCATATACAGGTCCATCTTTTTTGATGGCCTCAATACAAATCAGCTACTGGAATTTTGGTATGTCATTATCCCCGTTGTGATCGTATTGGGTATGATATCGGGTTTGGGTAGTGCCTTCGCCTTCGCATCAATTAGTCCTACTCAGGCATTGAAGGGGGAGAACGCTGCAGGCAGGCACCGATTCTCATGGCGAAACGGATTGACTGTCTTTCAGTTTACGGTCTCCGTTGTACTCATAGTGTGTGTGATTGCGATGCAACGGCAGATCCGGTACGTGAAATACAACGATCCTGGATTTGACGAAGAGTTACTACTCAAGGTGGATGCGCCGCAAATCCAAGCAGCTGATCGAAACGCCGCATACTTGTTATTGGACAGACTTCGCCAATACCCCGGAATCACGAGCGTATCCATAACTAATGGCGTACCCGGATATATTAATACATATATGGGTGCCAACATACCTGGAAAAGACAAGTCCCTTCCTATCATGTATGCGGACACATCCTTTCTTCAAACCTTCGGGATTGAAGTTACACAAGGCAGATACCCCCTACCCGGCGACTATGGCACCACATGCCTCATTAACGATGCAGCTTACGAATATTTTGAATGGACGGACTTGGAGAATAGAAGGTACAACAACGGCCGACCGGGCGGATTTGAGGTCATCGGTGTAGTGAATGATTTTCATTACAGTTCTCTGAGAAGCCTGATTGAGCCTATGGCCATTCTTTTATATGATGATGGTTATCCAACCCATATAAGCGTGAAAATCGCCGCCAGTCAAATCGGGACAACTCTCCAGTTTATCCAAGAAGCATGGCAGGAGCTATTACCAGAGTATATCCTCAAATATGAGTTCTATGATTCCTGGCTGGATGCCATGTACCAGGAGGACGAGAAATTGGGTACAGCCATTGGCATCTTCGCAGCTCTAGCCATTGTGATATCCTGCCTGGGTGTTCTTTGCATGGTCATTTTTTCAACCCAGAAACGCACCAAGGAGATCGGTATCCGCAAAGTGGTGGGGGCATCGGTAGCTCAGTTAGTGGCGCTGCTGAGCAAAGAGTTCCTGGTGCTGGTTGCTACTGCCAACATCATCGCCTGGCCCATCGCCTGGTTTGCTATGCGCCGCTGGCTGGAGAACTTCGCCTACCGCATCGATCTTGGCCTGGGAGTGTTCATCCTGGCGGGGCTGCTGGCGCTGGTCATCGCCCTTGTAACGGTAAGCTGGCAGACGTTCCGGGCGGCAACGGCCAACCCGGTCGAGGCGTTACGCTATGAGTAGAATACCCCCCCATGCTTAAAAACTACCTGACAGTTGCCATCCGTAACCTGCTGCGGAAAAAGACCCATCCATTTATCAATATCACGGGACCGGTCCTAGGCTTGTCGGACTGTTTCCTTTATTTCTTTCGTATCACTAGAATGGAGCATTGGTATGATTAGTACCTATCTTAGAATTACTTTCAGAACAATGCTTAAGCACAAGGGCTTTTCAAGTATAAACATTTTCGGACTCGCCCTCAGCATATCCATCTGCCTGATGATCATCATTTTTATCAAAGATCAGAAGAGCAGCGATCGGTTTCACGAGAAAAGAGACCGCATCGTTCGCGTATACACTACGGACAAGAGAATTGAGCATCCCGAGGTAAAAGGCTGGGCGACAACACCGGGCTCACTGGCTCCGTATCTGTTGGATAACGCCCCCAGTGTGGAAGAAGTCATCAGAGTCAGAAGGATGGGCGCCAGTGTTCTGAAAACAGAAACAGCGATGGCAATCAGCGGCATGTATGCGGAACCGTCATTCTTTCGCATTTTCAG
>CP070787.1:203168-215069 GCA_020346745.1 Fidelibacterota bacterium
ATTCGAACCGGTGAATAGCGGTTTTGCAGACCGCCCCCTTAGACCACTTGGGTACGTCGCCGCTAACTGCAGAAGTTACATGCTTGGAATGAAAAAAACCTCCCCTTAAGGAGGTTTTCTTGAGCGAGAGACGGGACTCGAACCCGCGACAACCACGTTGGCAACGTGGGGCTCTACCAACTGAGCTACTCTCGCAAGTGGGCGCGAAACGCTAGCAGATTAATCTCTTGGCACTCAAATAGCAACCGAAATTTACGCCCGGAAAATCGGTATAGCCAGCGGCCTCACTGGGCAGCAAGTCGGCCGGGCCGGGACTGCTTCTGTCCGTTCTCCCCTTCACCGGCAGAAACCGTTACCTTCTCCATGGCCCGCTTGGCCGCGTTCACCAGGGCTAGGACGGCCTCATCATCTTCCACCTTGTTGCCCAGGGCAATACGCTCACTGTCGATGGTATTCACGGCTTTGGCGATGATCCCCTGCGCCTCGGCTTCACGCTGCTCGAGATCTTTGATCCTCTCCAGTATGCGGGGACTCTCGGCATACAGTTCTTCCAGCGGTGTCTCCTGGTCGCGATTGCGTCTGAGCCGCTTCCGGCTCTTCTCCACGAATTTGAGGGTCCTACGGGGTATGGTCAGATCCACCAGCGGTTGTTCAGGCGATCGGATGGTCGCCGTGATCATGTTGATATACTTACCCTGCCGCCCCAGGGCCGAGGCCGGAATAGCTCCCTGCCCGAAATCGGGATCGTAGCGCTTCACATGGCTCTGCAGGATCAGGTCGATGGGCAGCCCGGACGCTACCAGGGTCTTCTTGTCCTCATCAGAACCATGAAACAGCAGGATCAGTATGTCAGCCTGGGAAGCGACCTCCTCCGCTACCCTGCCTACGGTCGGCAGGAACGCCAGGGATTGGTAGCTGCCCTCGGATTCTACCTCCGAGGATGCCCCGATCAGGCCAATCCTGACACCACCCCTTTCAACCACCGTGTAGGGCTTGAAAAGGAGGTTGCCCTCGCCATCCACCAGCGTGGCTGAGAGTAAGGGAAAGTGAGCCGAATCTGCGAGCTCTTTCAGGAATGGCAGGCCGGCAGCCAGGTCATTATCACCCACATTCACAGCGTCGGCGCCGATCTGGTTGAAGCCCGCCAGCATGGCCCGCGCTTTGATCTTCTCCTTCTCAATAATCTCGTCCCCTAGTCGGGCCTTGGGGAAGAACAGATCACCGCCATCAACCACCAGGTAGGGTTGCCGGGAGGAGATTAGCTCCTTGACAATAGTGGCTTTCCGGGCCAGACCGCCCAGAGGTGCTTTCGGTCACCCGCAGGGCTCGATCTCGCCCCCCACACTACCGGTAGCCACGATCTTTAACACCATGGCATCCGAAGTACCGGCATCACCACAACTCCAACTGCCGAGCACGGCCAGAGAGAATAGAGCAAGGGAAACAAGTCCGAATTTTCCGTTCATCATAAATGAACTTAGTCGTTGGTCTCGGAGGAAGTCAAGCATCCCTGGGGCTGGTTCCAGGTTCAGTCACTCTGTCGATCGAAAGTGTCCCCACTATTGTTTATTGGGGAGATTATTCGTAAGATCATTCAATGCTGACAGGATGCATTCGATCCGTTGTCCTGCAGCAAGCGGTTCTTTAACATGGGGATATAGCTCAGTTGGGAGAGCGCTTGAATGGCATTCAAGAGGTCGCCGGTTCGATCCCGGCTATCTCCACGTGCAAGGGAGTCATCCGGGGCTCCCTTTTTTATTACCCGTGCAGAGCGGCATGGCCTCCGGGTGATCTCCATGACTAAAAGTGACCCATAAATTGATTTACCCTCAGACGGGCGGTAAATTTGCGCGCCCCGCAAGCGGCAGCGGTTACACGGAATCGACAACTTGTCATGCAGCTAAATGAAATTTAGGGAGTTATAACTCGGTGGCAACCCTTACTTCCATCCGCGAACGACAGAAAGTGGTGCTATGGGCTTTCCTGATCATTTTCCTATTGAGCCTCTCCATCGGTGGTCTGGTGGGCGGTGCCAACATCATCGACCAGATATTTGGCAGTAACCTTACCGGCAATGCCGTTGGAGCGGTCAACTCCGATCGCATTACCTTCGAGGAACTGTCTCAAGCTATCTCGCTCCAAACTGAGCAGTCGCGGGAACAGTATGGAGAGTTAAATGATCAGCTGATCGACGTGGCCGAGACGCAAGCCTGGGACAATCTTGTAAACGTGATCCTGCTGAATGCGGAGATTGGTGAACGGCGGCTGGCTGCCACTGGTGATGAGATATTCTACGTCTTGGAGAACTATCCACCGCCGTTTCTCCAACAGAACGAGGTTTTCCAGACGGAAGGGGAATTTGATCCCAACCTCTACTACCAGGCTCTGAACAATCCCACAGGCAGCGAATGGGCTCCTGTAGAGGCCTACCTGGCTAATCTTCTACCCGGTGAAAAGATGTCCAACCTCATACGGGCCATAGCCTACACATCGGAGGAAGAGGTCAAATCAGCCTGGTATGACCGGAATACTGAAGCCACCGTCGACTACATCTATACCGCCACCAACAAAATCAATACTGATGACCTGGTCATCAGTGACGCTGGGCTGCGGTCAATCTATCGGCGCAACAGGAATAATTACTACCGGGATGAGACCCGCATTCTGGAATACGTGTACTGGGCCAAATCTCCCACCGCGGAGGATTCCGCCGAGGTCGAGGAGACTGCCAAACAACTTGTTGAGCGGGCTCGAAGCGGGGAAGATTTTGAACGACTGGCGCTCGATTATTCCGAGGATCCTGGCTCAGGCCCCAGTGGTGGCGATCTGGGATGGTTCGGCGAGGGGCAGATGGTAGCGCCCTTCGAGAAGGCCGCGTTCAATGCTGTGGTGGGTGACATCGTTGGGCCGGTGGAAACCCAGTTCGGCTTTCATGTCATCAAGGTCGAGGAGCGCCGGGAAGATGATGACGGCCCCAAGGTCAAGGCCAGACATATCCTGCTGAAAATCGATATCAGTCCCGGCACCCAGAGCAGCCTGAGGAGTCAGGCGAATATTTTTTCCTTCGATGCAGTTGATTCCTCCTTCCAGGTTGCGGCTAGCAGCCGCGGCCTGACCAGCTTGACCTCCCCCCCGCTTACCGCCACCGATAAGTATCTGCCACCACCACTCGGCATGCTGCGCTCGGCAGTGAGGTTTGCCTTCAATTCAGAAGAGGTTGGTCTCATATCTGGTGTCCTGGAGAACGAACGGGTTTACGTCGTAGCCCGGCTGGCCGAGATTCGTCCCGACGGAGTGGCGCCTATGGAGGAGGTAAGGGATGACCTGGAACGCTTGCTCCGGCAGGAAACCGCTGAAGAACAAGTAGCCCTGATCATGGCCAACATTCACCAGCAGCTGGCCGACAGCGCCGAGTGGGAGGCCGTGGCTGATTCCTTCCCCGAGGCCGTCTATACAAATGGCGTCTCTGCCAAACTCAACAGCAGTTTCGCGGGGCTCGGACGCAGCCCGATTCTCTCAGGAGTGCTTAGAACCATCGATCCTGGTCAAACTAGTGAAGTGATCACCCTTGAGCGCGGCGCGGCAATCGTCAAGTTGATCAACCGACAGGAACCCGACTGGGAGCAGTATGCCAGCACCCGGGAAACAGAGCACCAGAGATTGCTCAACCGCCGCCTTAATGCCATATGGAATCTGTGGCTGACCGACCTGAAAGCACAGGCCGATATTATCGATAACCGTCACCTGTTCTTCTAGCCGCTGCCTACCTAGAACTCCTGCTAATTCAGATCGCCCTCCCCGTCCAGAGGATATCCGAGCTTCTGCAGGATTGGAGCGAGTAATGTATTGACTGTCCGCAGCTCCTCAGCAGTCATGTTTTCACGATAGCGTTGGACACGTACAGAGTGATTTTCCCGGTACCACATGGTTTGTACCCCGGCGTGGTAAGAATCTGCCGTTGAGTTCTGAATATTATTACAGAAGGAATCCACTTCCGGATTTGCATCCAGCTCCAGGTACGCCAGGACCTCCCGCGCCACATCTGCAGGAGTTTGTACCAAATCTTCATACCGGACCTGAAGATGATCTACTTTAGCAAGGTCATCCAGGGCAATACTGATGGCTTCGCGCCAGGCATGCGCACATCGTATCACTCCCTGGTACTGGTGGAAGAATTGCTGCCATGACGGTGGCTTCAGGTGAGACCACTGCTCGCCACCGCAGCCCGGCACCATCGAACAGGCAGCATCGCGACCATCCCGAACGATGTGAATAATCTTGCCTGCCGGAAAGATCGCGTTCAGATAAGGTACCCGCAGACTGTTGCGGGGATTCTTTTCCAGCAGGAGACGACCCGGCTCAGCCTGCGTCGAGAACCATTTGCGGATCCAATTGGCGACGTACGGCTTGGCATGCAGTTCTGTAAGCCGGTGACTCCCATTCTCCCCTTCACCGCCCAGCTCCCAAATTGGGTGCACCTCAAAGATATACTTGACCTCAGGATGGGAGGCTATCAACTCCCCCAGTATACTGGTCCCTGAACGGGCAACACCAATGAGGAAAGCGTACCTCACGTCACTCTACCTTCCTCTCCATCCCGGTTTCCGTTTTTCGAGGAAAGCCTTTAGACCTTCGATCCTGTCCTGAGAAGACACCAGACCATCGTAGGCCTGGCCTTCAGCCTCCAGTGCTTCTTCCCATGGCAGCTCCAGCCCCCGGAGTATGGCCCTTTTGGCGGCTCGGAGTGCCAGGGGTGCATTTATAGACAACTCCGCTGCAAAGCGGGCTGCTTGATGATCAAGCTCGGCTGCTGGGACCACTCTATCTGCCAATCCCCACTCGCGACATTCGAGTCCATTCAGAATTTTCGCTGAGAATATCAACTCCTTGGCTCTGCTGGGTCCGATAAGTCGCGGCAGGTGCTGCGTGCCACCGGCGCCGGGAATGATTCCCAGCGATACCTCGGAGAAACCGAAGCGTGCATCCTCCGCTATAATGCGCAGGTCGCAGGCCAGAGCCAGCTCGGCCCCGCCACCAACAGCACTGCCATGAACAGCAGCGATCGTAGGCTGAGGCAGATGCGCGATGGCATTAAAACAATCCCTGATCGCACTCACCACTTCTGTGACCTGCTCATCCTCGATCCCCTCCCGCTCCTTGAGGTCGGCTCCGACACAGAAATGGCGCTGATCCGAGCGGATCAGTACCACACTGACTCCCTCGTCACCGGCTAGGACCTCAGCCGATTTGGCCAGTTCCTTCACCATTTCGCGGGACAAAGCATTCATTGGCGGCCTTGAGAGGGTCAGGGTAGCGATCCATCCAGCACGCCCCAGGTGCAGGTGTTGCCATTGAGGGGGAACGCCCTGCACTCTATTCCCTTTGCAGCACCGCTTTATGGCCATACTGGATAATATCCGCCTGGCCATCTTCCTGGATACGCCGGAAGACCATTTCTACCGGGGCATTCAGGGCTAGTTCTTCAGGATTGCAGTCCACAACCTGGCAGGTCAGGCGTACCCCCTCTTCCATCTCCACGATTGCGATTACGTACGGCGCTTCCAGGTCAAATTTGGCCGGGGCCACATGAATCACTGTCCAAGTGAGCACTCGCCCTTTTCCCGCAAGGTGCACATCTTCAAAATCCCTGCTCTGGCAAGCATCGCAGATTAAACGCGGAGGAAAGTGGATTTTTCCGCACTGTTTGCATTTCTGGGCCTCTAGGCGGTAGCGCTGGGGAATCTCACGGGTGTATTGTGGTGACTTCATGCCAGGCCCTCCAGGATGTGCACCGTACAGCTGGCACCGGTGCCACCCATGTTCTGCGCCAGGCCGATTCTCGCTTCAGCCACTTGACGGTCGCCAGCCTCGCCCCGCAGCTGCGCTGTGATCTCTGCAATTTGCGCCACTCCCGAAGCACCTACCGGATGCCCCTTGGCCTTCAGACCCCCGCTGGTATTAATGGGCATCCGACCCCCGATGCGTGTCTCCCCCGCCTCCACCAGGTTTGCCGCCTTACCCGGTTCAGTATAATCCAGCGCTTCCATCACGCACAACTCGGCGATCGTAAAGCAGTCATGGACCTCGGTGACATCCACCTTCTCTGGTGTGATTCTCGCCTGTTGGTATGCCAGCTGAGACGCCTTCGCCACGGTGTCAAGGTAGGTGATGTCGTCGCGGTCATGAAGCGCCAGTGCCCCGCTGGCCTGTGCGGAGGCTGCTATGCGTACCAGGGGATGGGCCTGGGCTTTCTTGGCGATCTCCTCAGATGCCAGGATAACGGCGGCAGCGCCGTCGGTCACAGGGGAACAGTCCAGCAATCTCAGTGGATCCGCGACCATCGACGATGCCAATACTTGCTCCACAGTGATCTCAAAGGGATATTGGGCATTGGGATTCATGGTTCCGTGATAGTGGTTCTTCACGGCCACCTGGGCCAATTGCTCCCTGGTAGTACCATACTTGAACATGTGGGCCCGAGCCATTAGGGCATATAAACCCGGGAAAGTAACGCCATGGTAGACTTCATATTCTTGGTCGGCAGCAGTGGCTAAGGCGGCGGTTACGTCGGCACCGTCGGTCATTTTCTCCACGCCACTCGCCAGCACAATCTCGCTCGCACCCGAGGCAACCTCCAGATAGGCCAGGCGTACAGCCGCTCCGCCTGAAGCGCAGGCCGACTCTACACGGGTGGCGGGTATCGGCGCTCGTCCCAGATAATCGGCCATCAGGGCTCCAATGTGTTCCTGCCCCACAAACAGCCCTCCGGACATGCAGCCAATATACATGGAATCAAGGCGGTCGGTCTCCGCATCTCCTATCGCCTCCAGGGCGGCTTCCACGAACAGATCACGGAATGAAGACGCCCACAATTCACCGAAGCGGGTCATTCCGATTCCGAGCACGTAAACATCTCGCATGATTCACCTCAACAAATAATATGCACAGCTCCACATACCAGCAGCACTACACAGGTGAGTTGAAAATAATCTTCCGGCGATATTTCGCGTACTGTCCGTAATCCAGATAGCGCCGGTTCTCACCCAGGATGGCTCGGATACCGGGTGCCTTGCTCTGGATTTCAGGCAGCCGTTTGGTAGCCTGAAAGATGAAGGCATCACTCCCCGCTCCAGAGCCGAAAGACACCATGAAGATCAGGTCACCGGGCTTAGCTACATCCAGAATGGCAGCCAAGCCGGTAGGGGACGAACCCGAGTAGGTATTTCCCATAATGTTTACCAACCAACCCTCCTCTATCTGTTCCTTCCTAAAGCCAAGCAGCTTTCCAGCACGTAGAGGAAACTTCCCGTTCGGCATATGGAACACGACGTAGGCAAAATCTTCCGGCTTGCGACCGCTTTTCTCCAGAATACCCCGGCCGGCCCCCTCGATATGTCTGAAGTAAGCCGGCTCTCCGGTGAAGCGCCCGGCATGCTGCGGGTAATACTCGTGCTCTTTGCGCCAGAAATCGGCAGTATCAGTGGTGAAGGAGTATGTTTCAAGAATCTCTGCGGCCACGTTTTCCTTGCCCATGATGAAGGCGGCACCGCCAGCAGAGGCTGTATACTCCAAGGCGTCTCCGGGCGCTCCCTGGGAAGTGTCCGCACCGATACCCAGAGCATACTTCATGTGGCCTGCCTGCACGTGGCTCCAGGCAACGAACATGGCCTCCGTCCCTGCCTTGCAGGCGAACTCATAATCGGCCACGTGCACCTCTGGACCGATCCCCAGAGCATCAATCAGTACAGTGCCGCTGGGTTTTACAGCGTAAGGATGGGATTCCGAACCGATATAGGCCGCGCCAATCTCGGCAGGGGATATTCCGGCCCGTTGGAGGGCGTAGCGCGTCGCCTGAACGGAGATGGTGATGGTGTCCTCATCCAGTCCTGGAACGGTTTTCTCTTCGAGAAGCAGGCCCCGCTTAACGGCTCCAGGATCACCACCCCATTGCCGGGCAATGTCCTCCGCCTTGATACGATAACAGGGCACATATGCACCATATCCTACAATGCCTGCCATTGGTCCTCCAATATTCTGTTAGCTACACCAGCGGAAATCTCATGCCCCCGTTACCGGGGAAAAACAGGAAAGCAGGTTGAAATACAGTATCAAATATAAGGCTTTTGACTGAATTCCTGAACGCTAGACAGTCACAACTGTCACGCACGGATCGATCCGTTCCTTACTGGCCAACGCCAACCAGCAGGTAATGACATCCCCGGATTTGGGACGGTCCTCGCCAAATCATACTCGTGATCCCGCATAACGACGACCCTTCCAAACCACCCTATGTAGGTTTCCAAGAGCGCCGAATACAACTACGTACAAAGGGTGGAACAAGCTGGCTATAATGAAGGTGCCGATCCTGATCCGCTGCTGAATCCGACGCAAATAGGGGTAAACCAGCATGGCTTCGGCGATGATTTTAAGGGCTACAGGCGTCAACCAGATTATGCCCAAACTGACTGCAAAGGCGATTATACTGCCCAGGACAGTGAGGTTTGCTATATAGATGAACGGCAGTATCAGTTTAAATCCGGGGCCCGTTTCTAGTCTGAAGTAATAGCGCCCCTTGGACGCAAACCGCAGCCGTTGGCGCACAAAGGCTCCGATAGATCCCGGTGGGGGACTCGGTACGGCCAGGTCAGGTCCCAAAGCGAAGGTGATCTTCCAATCCCGGGTTGCAGCCACCTTCTGCATGAGCAGATCGTCATCACCGGAGATGAAATGCTCCACACCCTTAAAGCCCTCTACTTCCTCAAAGACCCGAAGCCGATAGGCCAGGTTCCGGCCAGTACAGGTAAGGGCAAGACCCCAACCGGTGCCACCAGCAGCCAACGCGTCTACTGCGCAGCTATCCAATAGTAAGGACTCTCGCCACAGGTTGAGCCTATCTGCAACCATTGGCGAGGGTCCCAATACCATTCCGATGGTGGGCGAGTTGAAGTATTGGACCATCTGTTCCACCCAGCGTGGACCGGGGATGCAATCGGCGTCAGTAGTCAGGATGATCTCGCCATGCGCTGCCTTAATTGCCTCGGTCACGGCCCACTTCTTCGGTCCCCATCCCAGCCGGGGTTGATCGATCCGGAGGGAGTGGAGATTACTCATCTTCTGTTTATAAAGCTGCAGCTCCAGCGGGGTATCATCGGTGCTGCCATCGTCAGCAACGATCACTTCCAGGTGGTCGGCAGGATAGGTCTGATCCCGAAGGGCATCCAGCAGATAGGGCAGATTCTGCGCCTCGTCCTTGGCGGCAACTATCACACTGACTTTCGGGATCTCATCAGAAGGAGATTTCAGCCTTAGCCGCCACAATCCCACCCGAATCCACAGCAGGAAAGCCAGATAGAGAATAATAATGACTGCAACAGCCCAGAATAATATAGTCATCAGTTAGCTTTCATGAAGCCCGCGGGTAGATAGCCGCCGCTACTCTTCCTGTAGCAAGGTGATGTCATAGCCCGGCAAATCAAAGTTGTAGGCGAATCCGATAGTGAAGGATGTCTTGCTCCCATCCATGCCACCGAGTTCGGGTGCGGCAGGATTGAAATCGGCATTATCCCAGGAGATTGCACTTATGCCGAGATGAATCCAGAGTTTACTCCATACCGGCCGCGCAACGGTGATATCTAGGGTCTGGAGCGTTTCGGTTGCGCCCGAAAATCGCGGGTAGGATATTTCCAGATACTGGTCATCCAACATGGACTGGGTGAGCTCCCCCCGTTTGGCGTAGAGACCGCTGAGCATGAACCGGAAGCCCCAAACCGGTAGTTGGTATGCGGCCATCAGCGTCTGTGCGTGAGGACCGCTCCAGTGGGCGAGAGGATAGCCGTGACTATACAGGTCATTAACGGTGTAGCGGTGACGATAGATGCGGTGATCGGTCCAGTTAACCTCGAACAACAGACGGTCGTCCTGCTGCAAGACGGAGCCCCAATCCAATCCAGCCTGCCAGGCAAACCAGTTGTGGTCATTCTCACGGAAGGTGTTCTGCGGCCGCCATTCATCCATGTAGAACACAACATAAATCTTCGTTGCGGTATTCAAGCGATAGGTGATATCACCCCCCATCTGAACGTTATCGGTATCCCCCAGGTAGTGCTCGGCTGACCAGAATAGGATAAAGGGCATGAGGTAAACGGTCTCAACTGACCTGCCGCCATACACGACAGATTCAAAGAAGCCAATATCGAGCCGCTCTGTGAGCCGCCATTCCAATCGGTGGGCAGCGATGTATCGGTCGAGATAGGTTTTTCGTCCAGCTTCCAGCGCACTCTCATCTGGAATGCCGCTGAACAGATCACCATGCTGGTAGTGGAAGCGAAACCTCTTTCCCAGCTGCCACTCGAAACCGATCTGCGGATAGGTAGGAGGTTTTGCTGAGATGGTCATAGAGTGCAATCCCGGCCCCCAACTTTGGGTGAATTTGCCGACGTAGACTTCAAACTTCTCCGTCTGATACGCAATCCTCATACTGGTGTAATCAGTATTGAATCCCTCCCCCTTTTCGCCAGTTGGCGGGATCCACGAAAATCCCTGTTCTGGAGAGAATCTGTTCGGTAGTTCGTCTAGGTTAAAAAACCTCGAATTGATAAAAGCGGCTTCGATAGACCACTGGCCTTGGGCGATCCTACCCCGGATTCCCCATCCGGCGAATGAGACCGGATCACTCGCTCCCCGCCAGGTACCTCCGGCTGTGCGGTGTAGACCGAAAAAGATCGGCTCTACCTGAATACCCTGCCCTTGGACTATCGTAAACAGCGTGAAAAGGATCACCACAGAGAATGATCTGGTAAGAGCGCGGGAGCGTTGTGAAATAGTCATGGCCAGCAAGGACTGGTTGGAGGTCACACCTGCAGCACACCGAACCGGGGTGTCGGCATCTGGGTTTGATGGTCGCACAGCTCGAGGCAGCGAATGAGAGTTTCCCGGGTCTCTTCCGGCATGATGATTTCATCGACCCACATGCGGGCGGCAGCGTAGCGGGGATCGGATTGGCGATCATACCGTTCCTCCATCTCGGCAACGATGCGCTTGCGATCTTCTTTGGTAGCATCCTTCATGCGGGCCAGTTGGATATCGGCCAATGTATTGGCGGCTTGAGATCCACCCATCACAGCGATCTTCGCGGTTGGCCACGCAAACATGAAGCGTGGGTCGTAGGCCCGGCCACACAGGGCGTAATTCCCGGCTCCATAACTGCCACTGATTACCACCGTGATCTTGGGTACGATACTGTTGGCCACTGCATTCACCATCTTGGCCCCATCCTTGGCGATGCCGCCCCACTCGGCATCCCGACCCACCATAAATCCGTTCACATCGTGAAAGAATATCAGGGGAATGCGATCCTGGCTGCAATTCATGATAAAGCGGGCGGCCTTGTCAGCGGAATCGGAATAGATCACCCCGCCCATCTGCATCTCCCCTTCTTCCGTTCGCTGCACCACTTTCTGATTAGCCACAATACCTGCCGGATATCCGCCGATCCGCCCTGTACCGCACACCAGGGTCTTGCCATAGGTGGCCTTATACTCTTCAAATTCACTATCATCCAGGATCCGGGCGAGAATTTCCCGCATATCGTACTGGGTGTTTTCGGGGGGGAAGATCAGACCGGGAATATCCTCAGCCGGCAGACGTGGTTCGACGGAATCCAGGCGCGTGAAGGCTCGATCTGTCGGCAGGTTAATGGTTGCCATGATACTGCGGATGCGCTGAATAGCAGCCTCATCATCCGGCTCGTGGTAATCGGCCGTGCCTGAAATGGCATTATGCGTAGTGGCTCCACCAAGTGTCTCAGCGTCAATCTCCTGACCTATGGCCGCTTTCACAAGTGCCGGTCCCGCGAGGAACATATATGAACCTTCAACCATGATGTACTTATCACACATGACC
>CP070787.1:215169-226934 GCA_020346745.1 Fidelibacterota bacterium
CCTGCCGGTGTTCTCCCAGGAGGAGGCCTGCGGCGTCTGTCATGAGGACGCCTGGATTGAACATTCAGCCAGCGTCCACGGACTAAAGCTCAATAGCGTTTCCCCGGATGAGGCCACCTGTGTGGACTGCCACGGGAGCCATGAGATCCTGCCCGGCGAGGATCGCAACTCACTGGTGCACCCCGCCAACATGATCAATACCTGCGGCCGCTGCCATGCCAATCCGGAGCTGGTGGAGCGCCACAATATCGACATTCTGAACCCGGTGACCCGCTACAAGCAGAGCATACATTTTAGCATCCACGAGGAATCGGGCTATGCCTCTGCCACCTGCAACGACTGTCACGGAACCCACGATATCCAGAACCAGCGGCACTCACGGTCCACAATAAATTACTGGAACGTTGCCGAGACGTGCGGTAAGTGTCATGTGCAGGAGTACGAGGAGTTCCACAATAGCGACCACTGGCTGGCCCTCCAGCGCGGAGTTCGGGACGCGCCGGCCTGTATCACCTGCCACGGTGAACACGCCATCAGCGACCCCACTGGCCGCTACGACATCATCAAAAAGCGCGAGCTGGCCGATCACACCTGTATGAAATGCCACTCGGACGATGAGCTGGCCTTGAAATATGGGCTACAGGAAGGCGTGGCCGCCACCTACTCGGACAGCTATCACGGCCTGGCCGTCCTGCGGGGTGATGAGGAGGCCGCCAGCTGCTTCGATTGTCATGGGGTACACGCCATTCTCGGCCAGGAACACGAAAACTCCACTATCCACACCTCCAACCTGCAAAGCACCTGCGCCACGTGCCACCCCAATGCAACCACCCAATTCGCCCAGGCCTATACTCACTCCTCGGTACTCATCCGGGAGACACCAATCGAGGACATCGTACAAATTATCTACGTGACCCTCATTATCGGGATTATCGGCTTCATGGTAGTTCATAACGGAGTTATTTTTACCGGCTACCTTAAGCAGCGCAAGCGTGGGCTAGCCAGGGTCAGCCCCGACGGTGATCCGACCGCCCCAGCCATTCGTCGCTTTTCCGTGCAGGAAATCTGGCAACACAGCCTACTGCGGTTATCCTTCACTATCCTGGCAATCACCGGATTTGCCCTTAAGTTCCCCGACGCAGGCTGGGTGCGATTACTCAGCTCTATCGGACTGTCGGAGACCGCCCGAGGTCTGATCCATCGCATTGCGGCCGGGACCATGGCAGCAGTGGCGGCGTGGCACATAGTCTACGTGCTCACCAGCCGCTGGGGCCGGCAGCACCTATTGCGGATGTTGCCGCTGGGGCGGGACCTACAGGACTTCTTCCGCAACATGCGAGCATCTGCGAAGGGGCGTCCTCCCGACGTGAAGTACGGCCTGTTCGACTATGGCCAGAAGATCGAGTACTGGGCTCTGGTGTGGGGATCGGTGGTCATGGGTCTCACGGGCTTCATCCTATGGTTCCCGACTATCCTCGGGGAGGCCACACCGATCTGGCTCATCAAGGTATCCGAAGTTGTGCATTACTGGGAGGCCTGGCTGGCATCGCTGGCAATTGTTATCTGGCACCTCTTTTTCTCCGTCTTCCATCCCGAAGAATACCCGGGAAGTAGAGTGATGGGCACCGGGAAGATGAGCGTTAAGGAGTGGCGCCACAAACACGCTGGATTCTACGAGGAGCTTGAGGGTGAACTGGAAGGTTATCGAAAGGGTGAAATTGCTTACGACGACCTTTCACCCTTTGCCCAGCAGGCCCTGAAAGATTTACCATCGCAGGATCATTCACTTCAGGAATGATCCTGATGGTTGTCCCGGCAAAATACCGGAATAGGTAATAATCTCGTGCAAAGTCAAAGGATGAAATTCGTGATCTTCATCGTGGCCGCCGCGCTGATCGCTTTTGGCTGGATCACGATCGGCAACGAAGGGGAAGAGGTACCCTATGTGAGTATCGTGGAATTGCACGAGAGTCAAGATATGGGGGAGCAGCGCCGTTTTCGGCTAGGTGGACTAGTGGAGACAGGTTCCATCAGCTATTCCGCTGACCGACTGAGTGTTGATTTTGTTATGGCTCAGGGTGATGAACGCCTACCGATACACTACCGGGGCCTGATGCCGGACCTGTTCGCGGACAGTGTTGAAGTGATTATTGAGGGCGAATACCATGATGATGTTTTCCTGGCGGACAACCTCATGACCAAGTGCGCCTCACGCTACGAAGTAGAGTAAATCTGCGCTTTCAGCGCTAACGTTCTGCAATAGCACTGCTTGGATCCACTTCCCTGCAGTTGGCTTTCTTTTTCTGCGGCCCGGGGATGGTTCAGAAGCTCCTGGTGAGTAACCTCAGCCTGACCTACGCAGGCAGCTGCGACAGCGTTACGGTGCCTTCTTATGCCCTCCGGCCAGGGATAGTCTCGGTCATCATTTGGAATAACACGATCCGGATACTATAAAATCCTTGCAATCGCCCCGCCGCAGCTAGTACAATTTCACGCCACCAGTAGTCTGCGTATATAACTCTCTATTTGTGTATCAGTAACCGCTTGGAGCGAGTGCATTTGCGGAGGATGTGTAATCATGGAGCGTATCACCGATTTCTCTTTGCTACCAGCCACTCTTACCTGCTCTCGGTATCTGGCAGCCAATCCTAATACCCTCTGGACGAAAACGCCGGGAGGGGGAGCTATATTCTACGCGGTCGAGCCGAGAACCGATGATTGTTTCATCCTCGGGGGATACACTTTGTCATTTTTCGGTAGAAGCAATGTTGATATGCTACAATTATACAATATAGCATCAATAACGCAACTATTGAAGAAAGGAGAGGTTCAACAATGCATACCATAAGGCAACTCCTGGAAACTAAAGGCTACGATATCTGGTCCATTTCCTCACAAGCAACTGCATATGAAGCATTGCAAATAATGTCTGAGAAAGATGTGGGGGCTTTACTGGTCATCGACGAGGGGAAGCTTGTCGGCATCTTCTCGGAACGCGATTACGCTCGCAAAGTAATACTTAAAGGAAGGTCTTCCAGGGATGTATCTGTTGGCGAACTGATGACTCACGAGGTGTTCTACATTGGTCCTGAAAACACTATTCAGGACTGTATGGCATTGATGACAGATAAGCGCATCCGCCATGTACCAGTGATGGAGAATGAACGGCTGATCGGAATCGTAACTATGGGCGATGTGGTTTACAGGATCATCTCGGGTCAGGAACATACTATTGAACAACTTGAGAAATACATAGCAGGTGGTTACTAGGCATAGCGCTATCCATTTGGGATTGTACAGCTTCAGAATAATGCGAGCCTTTCGGGCTAAAAACAGAGAGAGGCGGTTTGCACTTATAAGTTTTTGTGCCTTTTCTGAGGCGTCTTTTGCTTAATCAGTTGGCGGTTATCATATATCATCAATCCATACATCGGCCAATGCTGGGCTTCTTCCTGGCTTCTTTCCCTACCAAAACCTGACTTTACCGAGAGGACAACACTGAGCTGAATCCCGCTTGAGGCGGGGAATAATCCATCCGGCTACGCTGTTGCTACGCCAGCCAGGTCGACGGAGTTGGCCCGGCGGAGTCCGGCTGTTGTTACCGGATGCGGAGCTAGGTGGGGGCTCGCCTTGCCGTTTCAGCCGCTTTTATGATAGTCAAGCGTTCAATGGGCAATACGTTGGGAACTTTGAGCCTTGGCAGTAAATATAATGCGGTAATAATATGAGTTCTTGATTATGAAAGTACGCAGCACAATAGTCCTGATTCTCTGGATCGCCTCCCTTGGCGAACCTCTGCTATCACTGCAGGCGAACGAATGCAAGGAGGCATGCTGCGTAATGACCGAGACTACCTGTCCGATGGAGAGCCACGAGGAAGGATGTCCCTCGATGAAGGTAGGCACGCCGATCAATCCTGTTCCGGCGGTGCCAGTTCAGAAACCTAATACCACGGTCAGCCTGGCTCAGTCGGTCACAACTCAGATCATTCCTTTCAATCTGCAGCTAACTCATTCTACTCTTGAGGAGTATTCCTATCACCTCCTTCTGATACCGCTTTCTTCCCCTCTCATAATCTAGTATAACCTCGTTGCTTCTTTTAAACGGTGTCCCACCCGGTGTGGCCGGACACCGGCAGTAGTTCTTTGGATTTGAACGATAGCGAGGTTTCATGAATACGTCTAGTTTTTTCCGCTCCTTTACGAGGTCACTTTTTTGCTGCGAGTTACAGCTAATCAGATTTTCACCTCAGCAGTATATGACAACCATATTCGCACAGACGGGCAATTTTATGCCTGGACAGTGTCCAAGTGATGGAGTCTCTGTACGCACGTTTTCAATCCTCTGGCGCGTCGCTATCCCCAGTTGGCAACAAGAAGGAGATCTGTCTTGGCAAGAATGATAAAGAGAGAAAATACCATATTAAGGCTCTGCTCCAGGAATATTCTCATTCTGGTACTCTTTGTGAGCTTAGCCAGTGGCCAGTCAGAATGGGATGAGAGTTCAAGAATCTCGAGCAATGGTTTTATATCCAATGATGGATTGGCTTTAACGGTCTCAAGTCCCCGCATGAGGGACGGATCTGTTCAAGGTATATCAACTGAGTCAGAGGTAAAGCCGGATCCAATTAAGGTTCTGTTTGAGAACAACCGAGAGATCCGGGCAGCTGAGAAGGCCTATCAGGCTTCGCTAGAAAAGGTCAAGACTTCGGGTGTGCTGCCAGATCCTATGGTTGAATCCTCCATTTTTATAGAACCTATACAAACCAGAAATGGCCCCATGGAAGCTCAGCTTATGTTTGGCCAGAAGTTTCCCCTATGGGGAAAACTCAGGCATGAAAAAAAGATCACGGTTGAAAGGGCTGAGATTGCTCGGTTGAACCTGCAGCACAAAAAGGTCATGGCCGTTTTCCAAATGAGAAGAGACTGGGAAAACTACCTAAAGATTAAGAACTCCTTAGACATTCTTGATGGATACCGTAAAGAACTAGAGACCTTCCGCACCATAGCGTTAACGCAGTACTCTACGGGTACCGGTATAACACAGCACCCGATCCTGAAACTGCAGATTGAAATATCGTTGATCGAGAGCCAGATCAATTCGCTTCAAAGCAGTTTGGAGTCCACGGTCAATAGCCTCCGGGCTCTGTTTGGCGGATCATTCTCGCCGGAGGTTTTCAACACCCGGCGGACGGAGATGCCGCCATCGAAACCACCGGAATCCTGGCTGGACCTGGCCAGCAGGGCACATCCTTCTTACTTGAGAGTCCAGCGTGAAAGGCAGATTGCTATCCTTGAAAACGAACTAGCCGTACGTAAGAACTACCCTGATCTTGTGGCTGGTTTCACCTATACGGCCATCGGTGATGAGGAACTGGCTATGGCACCTGCCCCTGGCGCGGACGCGCTGGGGTTCAAGATCGGATTGAACATTCCCCTCTGGTTTGGGAGGAATAAAGCGCGAGCTAAATCAACAAAGTTGATAGTTATGTCAAGAGAGGAAAACATAGAAGAGGTCTGGAACCAGATTGAAGGTGCGGTTCAATCGACAAAAAAGGACCTGGATGAAGTTGAAAAAACCTACATACTCTATGAAGAGCGACTCATTCAGGAATCTGAACAGATGCTCTCGTCGGCCTTCGCGGCCTACGAAACCGGCAAGATCAGTTTTCTGGACTTGCTGGATAGCGAGCGTATGGTCGTTAGAGTGCGACTGGAGTTTGAGACAATTAAAGCACAACGGCGGATTGCCGGTGCACGGTTACTAAGAGATGTTGGCATCATTAATTGGGACGAGGAGTAAAACCATGAAAATCAGCGGATCAACTATCACGAAAATCGGTTTGGGAGGCATTTTTATAATTATTCTGGCAGTTGCAGGATGTTCTCGGGAACCTGAGGCGAGTGGGAAAGAGGAACAAGTCGCCCAGGAAGCTACCCAACTCTACACCTGCGGAATGCACCCCAACGTTATTCAAGAGGGACCGGGGAACTGCCCGATCTGCGGGATGAATTTGACGCCGGTCGGACAGACCTCTACCACTTCCCTGGCAACCCCCACTACCGAGACGACAGGCAAAAGCGAAATCCTGTACTGGCGAGCACCGATGGATCCAACCTACATATCGCCGAAACCGGGTAAATCGCCCATGGGGATGGACCTGATTCCCGTTTACGAAGGGCAGGAGAGCTTCGGGACCACGGTCAGGATCAATCCTGCGGTGCAACAGAATATTGGTGTAAGGACGACACCCGCGGTGCGTAGGAGCCTTTACCAGATCATCCGAACCGTCGGTTGGGTCGATTACGATGAGGCGAGAGTGGCGCACATTCACACCAAGTTCTCAGGCTGGATCGAGAACACATTCGTGAACACAACGGGCCAGGGGGTGAGGAGAGGTGAGTCACTACTTGAGATCTACAGTCCCCAACTCGTTACCGCCCAGGAGGAATACCTGGACGCCTACCGGAATCTACAGAGTCTTGAGCCGGATGCTTCCGCCTCAATAAGAGCGAATCTGGAAAGAATGATCACCTCTGCCCAGCGCCGGCTGGAGTATTTCGATATCTCACGGGATCAGATCGACCGCCTATCTCAAACCGGCGAAGTCACGAAGACAATGACCCTTAAGACTCCCTTCGAAGGCGTTGTCACAAACAAACACGCCCTGGATGGCATGGAAGTCAAATCGGGGATGAACCTCTACACTATCGCCGACCTCGCGGAGATATGGGTATACGCTGATATCTATGAGTATGAGGTTCCCTGGCTCGAAGTTGGCCAGGAAGCGAAGATGACTCTCGCATACGATCCCGGGGAGGTCTATACGGGGAAGGTACAGTATATCTATCCCTACCTCGAGGAAAAGACCCGGACCATCAAAGTGAGGTTATCCTTTTCAAATCCCCATCTGGATCTGAAACCAGGGATGTACGCCAACCTGGAAATCCAGACCTCGCCGGTGGAGGATATCATCGCCGTCCCGACGGAAGCGATTCTCTTCTCCGGCGAACGGAACCTGGTCATCGTCGCACTGGGTGAAGGCCGGTTTGCTCCCAGAGACGTGACAATTGGCGTGGAAGGGGGAGACGGCTACACTCAGATTATGCAAGGATTATCCGAAGGTGAGCCGGTCGTTACCTCCGGCCAATTCCTCCTGGATTCAGAGAGCAAGTTGCAAGAGAGCATTGCCAAAATGCTTCATACCCACACTGGGATTCAGGAATCTCAGCCACAGCAGGAACCGGCAAATTCCCACGAAAACCATAATAATCAGGAAGGAGATATGAATATGGATTCAGCTCAAGAACCAATGGAACACGATCATAATAGCGATCACGAAATGCAGGGAGGAGATCCCATTCATGGCGAATCGATGTTTTTTGGGACAGTTGTAGATGGAAATCTGACGTACTATACCTGTCCCATGGAATCTCACTCCTTTGTGAAAATGAAGGAGGCTGGCAAATGTCCCGAATGTGGAATGACTCTGGTCGCGAAGACCGAGCCATTCGATCCCGCCCGGGAATACTACACCTGCCCCATGCCGGAGCACGCCCACGTTGTCACCGGGGAACCCGGTAGGTGCCCGGTCTGCGGGATGGAACTGGTGAAAGTGGCGGACTGACTGTCAAGCTGATACGCTGTAAACGCAATTCGTGGATGGGACGATCCGGTTGCACGGCTGTATCTGTCGGAGGAATGAATGATAGAAAGAATTATTGAATGGTCCATTAACAACCGCTTTATGGTTGCACTGGCGACGGTGTTCGTAATCCTGGGCGGCTTCTATGCCATGTCCACTACGCCACTGGACGCGATTCCCGATCTGAGCGATGTCCAGGTTATAGTAATGACGGAATACCCGGGTCAGGCGCCGCAAGTGGTTGAAGACCAGGTGACCTATCCCCTCACGACCGCCATGCTGTCGGTACCTTTTGCGAAAGCGGTCCGCGGCTACTCGTTTTTCGGGCTTTCATTCGTCTACATCATCTTTGAAGACGGGACGGACATGTACTGGGCTCGAAGCAGGGTTCTGGAGTACCTGAACTTTGTAGCCGGTCGGCTGCCGGATGGGGTGACACCCCAACTGGGTCCGGACGCCACCGGTGTCGGTTGGGTCTATGAGTACACGGTCGAGAGCGATCGACACGACCTGCAGCAGCTGCGGTCCATCCAGGACTGGTACCTGAGATACCAGCTGATGAGCGTTCCCGGCGTTTCCGAAGTCGCCAGCATCGGGGGTTTCGTCAAGCAGTACCAGGTGGAGGTAGATCCCAACAAGCTCCTGGCCTACAATATCCCCCTTAACCAAGTGAAGATGGCAATCAAGCGGAGCAACAATGACGTGGGGGGGCGGCTCATCGAGATGGCTGAGACGGAGTTCATGGTCAGGGGGCTCGGATATATCCAATCCCTTGACGACCTTAAGAAGGTTCCCCTGGGTGTGGACCTGAACGGGACGCCGATCCTGCTGCGCAACGTGGCAAACATTCATCTGGGGCCGGAGCTACGCCGAGGGCTGGCCGAACGGGACGGTATAGGTGAGGTTGTCGGCGGCGTGATCGTCATGCGCTATGGCGAAAATGCCCTGGAGGTTATCCGCAGTGTAAAAGAGAAGCTCGAAGACCTGAAGGTGGGTCTGCCGGAGGGAGTAACTATCCAGCCCGCCTATGATCGCTCCCTACTGATCGAGCGAGCGGTTGACAACCTGAAGGGGAAGCTCATAGAGGAAAGCATCATAGTTGCCCTGGTGTGCATCGTTTTCCTGCTCCACTTCCGGAGTGCTTTCGTTGCCATTTTTACCCTGCCGGTGGGGATCCTGATTTCATTCCTGGTGATGCGGTACCAGGGCATCAACGCCAATATCATGTCGTTAGGGGGTATCGCCATTGCTATTGGAGCGATGGTGGATGCAGCCATCGTTATGATTGAGAATGCCCATAAGCACATCGAGCGCCGGGGAGACAAGGTCAGCCATTGGCAGCTTATCCTGGACGCCTCGAAGGAAGTGGGACCGGCGCTGTTCTATTCCCTGCTAATCATCACGTTCTCGTTCATGCCGGTCTTTACGCTGCAAGCCCAGGAAGGCCGCCTGTTCAAACCGCTGGCCTTCACGAAGACCTACGCGATGGGGGCATCCGCCCTGCTGGCGATAACGATCGTGCCGGTCCTCATGGGGTACCTGATCAAGGGGAAGATCCTCCCGGAAAAGCGGAATCCGATCAACCGGTTCCTGATCCGGATCTACCGGCCGGTGATTAGGCTGGTGCTGCGATTCAGAAAGGCAACGCTGCTGATTACTGCCGTAATCCTGGGCATCACGATCATTCCCATCAGGAATATCGGCTCGGAGTTCATGCCCCCGCTGAATGAGGGCGATCTGCTATATATGCCCACTACTGATCCGGGTATCTCCATCACCAAAGCGAAGGAACTGCTGCAACAGACGGACAAGGTGATCAAGACGTTCCCCGAAGTCGAACGGGTATTCGGCAAAGTAGGCCGAGCGGAGACCGCCACTGATCCTGCTCCTCTGAGCATGATCGAAACGACAATCACGCTCAAGCAACCGCATGAATGGCCAAAGCGAAAGCGGGTTACCCGCTGGCACTCCGGCCTGCCCGGCTTTCTTCGGTCAGCCTTTTCCGTCATCTGGCCGGAGCATCGGGCGGTGACGATGGAAGAGTTGGTATCGGAATTGAATGCCGCTATCCAATTCCCCGGGTTGACCAATGCCTGGACCATGCCCATCAAGACCCGTATCGACATGTTGAGTACCGGCATCAAGACCCCGGTCGGGATCAAGCTGCTGGGCGCCGACCTCGATACGCTGAATGCGCTCGCTGCAAATGTGCAGGCTATTGTCCAGAAGCTCCCCGGGACCTTGAGTGCCTACGCCGACAAGGTGACCGGCGGGAACTTCCTCGATTTCGAGATCAACCGTGACGAGGCCGCACGCTACGGGCTGACAGTGGGCGATATCCAGGATATCATTCAATCGGCTGTCGGTGGGATGAATGTGAGCTTCACTGTCGAGGGATTGGAACGGTACCCCATCAATGTACGCTACAGCCGGGAACTGAGAGATAGCATCAATAAACTGAAGCGGGTAATCGTTCCAACGCCGACCGGGGCCCAGATACCAATCAGCCAAGTAGCTGATATCAGGATCAAGAAAGGCGCCCCCGTAATCAAGAGTGAAAACGCCAGGAACACCGGTTGGGTATACGTCGACATCACGGGTATTGACATCGGGACCTATGTAAACCGGGCTCGGGACGCACTCCGGAAAGAGCTGGAAGTCCCGGAAGGCTACTCCATCGTCTGGAGCGGCCAGTACGAATACATGGAGCGGGCCGCGAAACGATTGCAGGTCGTAATCCCGGTCACACTGCTTATCATTTTCCTGCTGCTATTCCTGAACTTCAGGAACATAACCGAGAGCGTCATTGTCATGCTCTCACTCCCCTTTGCCCTGGTAGGCGGCCTCTGGTTCATGTACCTCCTGGGCTACAATATGAGCGTGGCGGTGGGAGTGGGCTTCATCGCCCTGGCAGGTGTGGCCGCCGAGACCGGCGTGGTCATGCTGATCTACCTGGACCATGCATTTCACGACCGCAAATCCCAAGGGAAGATGAACTCCCTGAGAGACCTGTACGAGGCGGTGATGGAAGGCGCGGTCGAACGGGTCAGGCCGAAGATGATGACGGTAACGACGATCATGGCCGGTCTGCTGCCGATCCTGTGGGGACATGGTACCGGATCACAGGTCATGAAACGAATCGCCGCGCCGATGGTGGGCGGAATGGTCACATCAACCCTGCTAACGCTGCTGGTGATCCCCACAATATACTACATCTGGCGTTCGTTCTCACTGCGTGCAGAAGGAGACAGGCCGAGCGAGGGAGACTAGGGCTGCCAGACGTACCTCGCAAGTGGAGACGGTGCTTCACGGTCCCGGGGGAGAGGCAGTAGTGGCTAGCAGTTAGCGGTTGGCGGGTGGCAGCTGGCAGTTGGCAAGAAGAAGTTTTGCGAGGAGTACGAATACCTCCCCATAATTGGGCAAAACCGGGACATATCCGGACGGTTTTAAAAAAGTCCCCGTCGGGAAGGCCAAAATGGACGATATGCGGCCCATGATAGGGAACTCCGCTAGGGCAGAGCGGACCGGGCAACCTGTCAGGGTAAATGTCATAGCGCCGGAATATAAACAGGCGGTAGTAGATTGTCGTTCGCCCGGTGCGCCTGGTGCGCGATTCCAGCTGAAACGGTAGGTGAATGGCGAGAGATCCTTCAACAGGCTTAGAGTGATCCTCCCGGTTACTTCAACAGCACAGAGATCAATTCACGGGCAACCTTGTTCATTGCCCGGTAGTCTAAACGGGGAAGAGACGTCTGTATATCCATAACGGCTACGGTAGAACATGGCTGGCGAGGCTATCAGTATTAACGTTTTATCGGGTTAACAGGCCCTTGAGGGCAACGCTGTGAGCACCGCCGGATTCCTTGAGGATGAACTGAAAGGGGTACGAAGGATGAGAATAGTATTACCATTATATGCGACCATCCTTCTCATTTCCGTGAGTGTTTTCCCTGGTTGTACAGCTATCTTCGGGCCGGAGGAGGTGAAGATACCTTTCGGGTACGATCCTGAATTCGATTACCTGTCCGTCTTGAAATCAAGTCCCGCATATGCATATGAAGCTACCGATGGCCTTCCTGACTTTACTTATCAAGATTCAACGGATGAGAATTTGCGGGAA
>CP070787.1:227034-238178 GCA_020346745.1 Fidelibacterota bacterium
TCACAATTGTAGCAACAGTAGCCCAAGGCATCGAATTCCGCCAGGGCGACCCCATCCTCTACCCCCATGTCCGTCGCATTCCTTCTCAAGACCCTCGCACAACAGGATAGCCCAAAGCCCCCAAATGCTAATCCAGTGCAGACAGCAAGGCTATCCTTCAGGAAATCGCCTCTTTTCATTCTATTGGCCATCCTTTGCTGCTCCTTCTGGTGTATTTTGGTTAACTCGAATACTGTCCCACCGTAATTGATGGATAGAGCAGGTAGCTGGCATCCAATTACACCTCCGATAATACCGGAACAGGTGGCTTACCCCTCCTGCGTCCCTTCAGAAACATATAAGTACCCAATCCCATAAGGAAAATACCCTCACCCAGAGCGATGAAGATCGACGACCACTCCTCTAGGAAGACAACCGGCACCACGATGATCAGTCCAACAGCGAAAAGTAACACCCCGACCACCTGAAGCATCGAGACAGCATCCGCTGCGACAGGCTCCGAGAGCTCTTTTTCCACATCGATCGGGGTATCCAGTTTCTGGAAAAAACCCTCAATGCGCTCCCGGTCGGCTTGTGGAGCACGGTTCCAGAACAACCGCATCACCGTGAAGCTGGAAATGGAGGTCCCCACTACCGCCAGGGCTTGATACCCCAGATGCAGGTCATACACATACCGCGTCGTGTAGGCTACGATAAATGTGAGTACGAATGAGAAAATGGCGGTCCATGGCGGCGTCTTTGGCACGATCAATCCCAACAGCAGGGCAGTGGCAACCGGAACAGTGATGACTTGGGAGATATCCTTCATTACTCCGAATACCCCCCCACTGTGGCTGGCGAGGACCAGCGCCAGTACGGTGGCAGAGGCCCCGATCAGCAGGATGCAGAGCCGGCTTACCAGCAGTAGATGCTTTGCGCTGGCAGCTGGATGGATCCACCTGTGGTAGACATCCTTCACCAGCACACCAGCCATCACATTATAGCTGGAATCCAGCGATGACATCGTCGCCGCAAAAACGGCCGCCAACAGGACACCTATCAAGCCATGTGGCAGGACTTGGACGCACATGACCACGTAGGCGGCTTCAGATGGATTCTTTAGGCCGATGGCTATTTCACTCAGGTCGGGATAGAGAACCCGGGCTACCATCGAGGGAATCATCCAGAGCGATACCCCCACGAAGAAAAGGACCGCACCTGTCAAGGCTACTCGCCGCGCGGCTTTCTCATCTCTCACGCTGAAATAGCGCTGAACCGTCGCATTGGAATTGTTCCCATAGAACATCAGCAGCATCCAGCCGAAGATGAAAAACAGACTCACTTCATCGTTGCCCAGTCTGAAAAATCCCTCGGGAACCCGCGCGATGAAATCTCCGATCCCGCCCACGGCATGCAGACTGAGGGGGGCTGCAACCATCGTCACTGAAGCCACCACGATGAACTGTAGCGTATCATTGGTGGATACTCCCCAAAGTCCCGATAACACCGAATAGGTCAACATCGTCATTCCGGCAACCACCACCACGATCCTGACGTCCACACCTATGGCTACCGAGATGAAAATGGCCGTCGAGAGTAGCTGCAAACCAACGATGAACCACTTCATTATCACATACACCCAGGAGTAGAACTGATGGGTGAACTTGTTGTAGCGCTCGCTCATGAACTGCATTACTGTCGTAATCCTGCTCCGTCGCCAGCGCTTAGCGAAGATGAAGTACGACAGCATTACAGCTACCGAGCTGGCCCACAGAATAGCCGCACCCGAAATGCCGCTCTCGTAGATTTTACCCGCACCACCTGTGAACGTCCAGGCGCTGAATCCACTCATGAATGACGACAGTCCCGCCACCCACCATGGTAAACGGTTACTGCTCTTGAAAAAGTCGTTTGCACTTTTTACATAACGGTAGAAGAAGAATCCAACCCCCACCATCAGGAGAAGGTGACACCCCATAACCAGGTAATCGATTAGCCACAGTTTTGGCATATAGGAATCCTTACGATTAGGGACTAAATGCTAAAAACATATTCCGAACCATCCAGAAAATGGACTGCAACCTGATCGTCTGTTAGCCGCACGCTTTGAACGAGGTCTGCTTTTTCCCTATAGCCCTCCTTCGAGCCGAACCAGGTTCCAGATAGACTGGCAAATACATGCACTCCCGGTTGCACTGAGTCTCCTATCAGTACGGGTGTCACTGATTGCCCCCCGAGAGTATGGTGATTGCTGGTCTTTTCAAGGAGGACTCCCGGATCGGCGGGACTGGTAAAACCGGATAGGGACTTGATGAACGAACCACGCTCACCATTCCAGAACGCGATCACATTCTCATCAGCCAACACTTCAGGTGGCGAACCTGAATAGTTCAACGAATATCCGCCTTCCCTGAGAGCCGCTAACTCTCGCTGCGTCTCAAGGGTATGGATGCGGATCTGGCAAAAATCCTTTACATATGTTTGGGTTGTAATCTTGACGGATCGGTCTTCCGGCACCTCGACCCCTTCATCAGCCGAATAAGCGTTACTCCCATCTTCACGAAAGGGGAAACCCGAGAGTGGGTAGTGGTAACTGGCACCATAATTATCATCCAGAGCTATGAACCGCGGGGTGATCCGTTGCGAATACTTTACTCCATCAGTTGACACGGATAACATATTGTCGCAATTATAGCCGTGTTCATCCCGTCGCAGGTCGATGCCGAAATGCGAAGAATAAGAGAAGTTGGTATACTTCTTGGCATATTTGGTGTTTGGACCTTCCTTCTGGTGCCAGGTGCGGTGGTTGATCAACTGCACTTCACCGGTCTCCTGGTTTCCCAGGACGGATATTCCGATCTTGGGCAGTGCAATTGTATAGCTCTTGCGCTCAACAGGTAGTGGTTGCTCCTCGGATTTCCAGAAAGCATGTGACGAAGACAGCAACAGGTTCAGGAAGGCTGCACTGCCCCAGTAGGGCGATCCATACTGACTATAAGGCTCAATAAGTTCCAGATTTTCACCTGCATAGCCCATACTGGGTGTCATGTCTTCCTGGAAATAATCATGCTCCAGATAATATTTGATCTGCCCTGAAACCAGTCGGCGCGACTCACCGGGCGAGAGTGGCGATACCCCCAAAAGCTCCGCCCAGATAAACGGGGCGGTCAGCGCCGGACGATATGCCCAGGAACGGCCCCACATGGGAATAGCCCCGTTAGAGGCAAAAAACCACCTGAAGCTGCCTACATAGTTCTTGAGACAGTCAATGATATAGGCTTCCCATTCCTGATCCATACTGCCCATGAGAATGAACGCCGGTAGGAAGTGATGGAATCCCCACGCATTGTAATGATCTATGGAATACCCCCTTTTATAGTCGCCATCCATAAACCAGCCATGACCCACATAGAAGCTCTTCACTTGAGTTAAGCATTGCTCCAGTTCTCCCGGATTATATTTCTCACCCAACGCCTTCAGCACACAGTGGGTGTTAGCCACGAACAAGTACCAGTTGTTATGGGGAATCTGGCGTCCGGTTGTCGCGAACATCCACTGCACTACCTGGGTTCTCTCTTTGGGGGTCAGTTTGTTCCATACCAGGTCTCTGGCAATAAAAACGGCCAGTGCCACAGCGGAAGTCTCTGCAATATACTGTCTGTTATTATACCTATCGCCTATATACTCGGGATGCCCGGGATCTGAAGCGGACACCAGACCCTCAACGAATTGATCCAGCAGATCAATGCTTCCGCTGTCTGTCTTGATTTTCGTTCGGCCGGTACCAACCATGTAAGCGGCCAGGAGCAGGCGTGTACGTGAATATCCCTCCATCCAATAAAAGGATGTCATTTTCTCCGGATCAGGCAAGTAAACATCCTGCCACCTGACAGGATTAGGCAAGGCCAAACCGCCCTTACCCGGTGTCACATAGGGTTGAATTGCCACTACCATACGCTCGGCAAGCTCGATCCACCGCTCCCTGTTCCAGCCGGTATATGGCGACAGCAATCGATCTTCTGGGGTTTTAAAAATGATTTCCAATGTAACCTCTTCTCGCTGTCATGACTCGGGATGGGCTTGACGGTATTCTGCTGCAACATCGAACAGGGTACGAATATTCTCATCTGGTGTCCCATAGTCCATATTTATACAGCACAATCCCGTCTTGTCGAGCGGTCCTGCCGCCTGTAGCAGGCGCTGGATATCTCGGGTAATCGCATCCGGCGTTTCCGACAACATCCGGATCGGACTCAAGCGTAGACTCAGGAACTTGTCCGGCAGCGCTTCCCGGCATAGATCTACATCAGAACCCCAGCCTACATCGACGAATGACAGTCCATCGATCTGAGCGAAAGCATCTCTCATTTTTTCCAGATCTTCACCGCAATAATGAATACCAAATGGCTGGTATCGCGCTGCTAGCATCTGGTCCTGTTTCAACAGAAACTGGCGATAGTGATCCTCGGAGATCATCGTAAGCGTGCAATGCGAATGGAGAGCCATCTTTGGATTTACCCGGCTGACAATGCGGTTCACCGACACCGACAGCGAATCCGTTTCGGAAGCCATGAAATCCAGGAATTGGATGATGACCCTCGTAACCGTCTCCAGCAGCATATAGGCCACGTCCGGATTCTGGAAATAATCGATGAAGAGCTGAGTGCCACGCAGATTCAGGGCGACGTTTTGCACCCCCTCCCAATTGATATCACCCTCCACGTATCCGAACCTCTTTTTGAACGTAGTGATCAATCGGCTGAAATCCTGCATTACCGCTGTATCAAAGATGCTGAGGTTGCCCAACTCTTCAATCTGTCGTTCCGTCAATTTAGCTGTGATGACTTCGGGTGAGGCTCCTTTGTAATACTCTACCTCGCACCCGAGTATCTCGGAAATGATGAATCCTGCAGCTAATAGTGTTCCGCCGATCATTGGCCGGGCTTCGTCGTCGTCCAATCCCAACTCCGGAAACCTCTCTACCAGAGCCCTGCGCATTCGTTGGGTACTCGCTATGGAAGTATCCGGATCAAAGAAGTAGTCCTTTTCAAAACAGATCCCGTAATTCCGATGCCACCAGTTGGGATGGAAGACGATTTCTACGGGCAGCAATTCTTGTGGCCGAATGAGTGACATCAGACCGTATAGTCAGTACAGTCCATTATTTCCACACCACATAAGGCCAGCCGGTGTTTTTCCCGTGTCTCCACATTCTGTCCGGCTGACCTTCCGACCAGTGGGTACCGTACGCATCATCAAAGAAGGGCAGCATCCACAAATCGTCCCCTTCTGCCTTCCAGCCGCCGAACTCACTCTCCCATTCGTGTTGGAGCACATACCCAGCCCGGTAAATTGCCCTATCGGCCACTTCCCAAATAGGCATTCCCATCCTCTCCAGGATGCGGGCACCCATAATGATCCCCTGCAAGACCTCCCAATGATACGAGGTGGTAGGCGGCAGCGGTGGATTGTCGAAGGATCCATTACGGCGCATGTCATCAGGAATGATACCATCAATATTCAATCCCTTTTTCACAGCTCCTTTTGGATTTATCAAGCGCAGCTCGGTCGCGTCCACATGCCAGGACAAGTCGTTGTCCGGTCCGCCGTAGATTTGATCCTCTGGTTTGGGTCCGATTACAGCCTTCACCCAGTAATCTCGAATATCCTTAAGTCGGGTTGTATCCTGGAGAAATGCATAAATAGCGCAAAGACTGCCGAATCCCTGAGTACCCCAGTTATTGGGTCGCATCCTGAACATTTGAAGCATTGTTCGGCCGTCGGATGCTACGAAGACCTCAGCCATGTCACGCAGCCAAGTTTCAAGTTCGGCTGTCCGATAGCCAACCAAGTCAGCGGCTAGGGCATAAGCACCTGTCTCCCGAGCCCAAGCTAAGGTTCTATCACTCGGCTTCCCATTGGCCACAAGTCGTTGGCACGCGTCAACAACTTTACTCTTATAAGCTTGTTTACCCGTGCGGGCATATACGATGGCTGCCGCCAGAATTTCTACGTTGTTGTTGCTATCCTGGTTCGAAACAGTGGCATCACTTGGCAAGACATCATCCGCTGCTGCTTTCACCAATTCCCACGGCAGGCCAGCCATTGGCTTGGATGCTAGCTCCTCGGCGGATGTCCAAATGCCGATTTGGGCAAAAACCACTGAGCGGGCCATAAAGACACTCGCAGTTAGTAGGACCAGTGCATGATTCAAATTCATATTGGATATAACTTTACCTTTACTCATTTTGAGCGTGAATTCTAGCAATCAATTCCTCAAATTCCCACATTGTACCTCCGCCACGCTTGAAATCGTCAGGTATCCAACGACGAACCTCATAACCCTTACCATCGAAAAAGATTACCGTAGGTATTCCGAAAACCCGGTGATCCAAGGCAACATGTCTTTCCACCAGCATGTCAACATTTCGAACTCTTACGTCCGTGTACTTCTGCGAAAGTCGCGATAGATCCAACTGCAAGCGTCGGATTAAGTAGTCGATCTGGTTAGTGGCCCCATTATCCTCAGAGCCGGGCTGGTAAAATTCAAGGTTCTCCGTGAAGAAAAATAATATGGTTCCACAGACGGCTGGATTCGCCAGTTCGGGGAAAAATTGCCCGCGTCGGGCAGAATCCGATGCGCAACCCTGGTTAGATAGGCCGAAAGTGGAAATCATAATAAGAGCTCCTGCGAATCCAGCCTTTGCACTGCTCACCCAGGTACACCTTGGTGTTAATTCCCGCTCGCTGGATAATATCTCTGGGCACTTAGCCATTCACTCGGCCAGCTTCAGACTCACATTATCGACATAGAGATCCATGGGACCTGAATACTCACCAACTCCAGTCACGGTGACTCGCAGCCAGAGCGCGTCCTCGGAAACGCTCCCCAGTGCCCGGCAGTGGTACCATTTCCCCTTCATCTCTGAGGAGGGAATCTCGTACTCCGGTACCAAGTCTTCGAGCGAGGTCTCCGCCACCAGCCAGTGTACATTATAGTCCCTAACCTCTGTAAGATAAGCCTGGGGCGGATCCCGTGGGACCTCCCCCACCTCTGATCCGCGGCTCCAGAATTGGGGCAGATTCCTTTCAACGATGTACACATCCATTTCCACTGCAACCTTCCGCCCGCGCACCAGGGTGGTGAAGTAGGGATCGATCTTCTGATAGATCCACGTGTTGGTCTCCCCACTCGGCCATTCGCGTAATCGTCGACTTGTACTCACTGGAATTTTCCCGGCCTTCTCCAATCGCAGCTGCTCCCGATCAGCGGGTATCCGGGTGGGAGCATCGGCATAGGCCTGCGTGAGACGGAATCTGGCCGAGTAGCTGCCGCTTTTCTGTCGTGTAGAGCTCAGGGAAAAGACCGGCTTCTCGCCGCGGGGTGCCGATGGTTGCTCCAGCTTCCACCACAAGGGCAAGCCGAATGGATCAAACTCCTCAAAACCGGGATTCCGAACGAAGTTGGACAACTCGAACTTATCGCCAAGATAGGCTCTCGCGTCATGGTCGATACACTTTGAGAACGAATTGCCGAAATGGGCTACCCAGATCTCAGCGGGATCATGGGGATTCAGATCAATGGAGTGGTACCGTTTCTGCATGCGATCCATGGATGACTGTCCCAAGGATTGCCAGGTAGCGCCACCATCCAGCGTACGGAAGATACCGTACCGCTTCACGGCAGCGTACATGATTTCAGGAGCTACCGGATTGATACAAATCCCGGCAACTTCACCTCTACCGCGCAGATCGTCCTCGGGGGGATCAAAGATCAGCTCCCACGTGGTTCCACCGTCCGCGCTCTTGAATACACCGCCCTCCTGCCATTCCGGGTGCTCCGCATCCTCGGAAACCAGGTATTCTTCGTGGAACGCCGCCACATAAACAATATCGGGATTACTGGGATGAACCGCGATATCCTGAACGCTCGGGATCTCTTGAGTCTGGTTGAGCTTTTGCCAGGATTTACCCCCATTCCTGGTCTTGAAAATGCCACCATATTGCCCGGGCTTCAAGGCCGGGTAGGCGTCCGGGCCGATATAGATCGGGCGAATGCCATCCGTTCCCCCTACCGCCAGATAAAGCGTCTGAGGCTCTGAGGGTGCCGGCTCCAGCCACATGAGCCGGGTGTTCCCCTTGAACATCTTCGGCGGCGTGATCCGCTTGAAAATCCGGCCGTCGTCAACGCTCTTGTACACACCATTGCCGTAACTGGCCACGTAGATGGTCCGGTTATGAATCGGTGAAGAAGGATCAATGACAATCGACCGGACGATCCCGTCGTCCAAGCCATGCTGCTCATAGATGGGAGTCCAGTTCCACCCGCCATCAACGGATTTGATAACCATTCCCCCCACCGCCGATCGGTCATTCGCGTTCTTTCCGCTGATCGAGGCGTAGATCGTGGTGGACAGATCGGGATCGACCGCCATGGAAACACAAGATCCAGAGGAGTAGACCAGCTTATCCCGCCAGTAGGCAGCCTGGTTCACCTCACCTCGGTGAAAGGAAATCACGTTGATGATACTCTCGCCCCCATCCTCTGAGAGCATCAGGCCGGTATCCGAAAAGCCCAGCCAGACAACCCGAGGACGGTTGGGATCGAACACCACCCGGTATTCGGTAAGTAGGGTCAAGCCTGTACCTGTGTAGCGATCCCGGCGTATTTCCCTCAATCCGTAATGCTGCCAAGTCTCCCCGCCGTCATGGGTTTTCTTGTTGTAGTCTAGGTAAAGGGTCAATGGATCATTTGGATCCACGAACATGATCTGCCCCGATACAGCCTCATGTTGCCGATAGTTCATTGGCCAGTTGAAACCGCTGTTATATCTCCTATATGTGAGCAGCCGGAATGATTCACCCCCATCGCGACTGCCATAGACACCTTGATCCCGCTCAGTGGCTACATAGACAAAATCAGGGTTATCAGCAGTCGCCTCGACTTGGAAGGGCGTCTTCCCATCCAGTCCATTCTCAAGCCTGGACCACGACTCGCCCCCATCAAGACTACGATAGAGCCCGGATTCCGGGAGAGCCGCGTAGATAATGTCCCGGTCGCAAACCTCCACATCCGTACACATACTGGCCGGTAGACCAGGCACCAGCTGCCATTCTCCCTGACCTGCTTCAAATCGGAATAAACCCACATTCGTGGGATAATAGATCCTCCGCTGTCCAGGTGGGGAATTGCGATCCAGCTCCAGACTGTGGCAGTGCTTGTAGGGATGCGCCAGCTCTTCAAGGGGTAAACCGGCGCTCACGTCTTCCCACGTGGTCCCACCATCACGAGACTTTCTCACACCCATATCCGCTGCCGTCCAATAGAGAATTTGATTGTTCGCTGGATCGACCAACCCCGATTGGCTCCGGCTGATACCGAATTCCTCGCTCCGGTAGATGTGTTCCCAGGTTTCCCCGTTATCCGTGCTCTTCCAGATACCGGAGGCTTTTGGAGCCTCCCCTCGCTGAGACATATAGATTACGTCCGCCTCATTCGGGTCACCCACAATTGCATAACCCGTACCAGGGATGGGATTCGCGATCGGCTGCCAGGTCTCACCCCGGTCTGTACTCCTCAATAATGAGAGGCTCATGTCCGATGAGACGTACAGATGGCCGCTAGCCGGATGAATATATGCCGTCATGAGCCAGCCATTGCCACCAGGGCCCACTGGTTGCCAACGCGTTTCTTGGGCCAGCCCCGCACTGAACCAGATCATCACCACCAGGATCGATCTTCTCAGACAGGTAGAAATGGCCTTACGGAATAGCTTCATACCCGAGCAATCCTTTTATTGATGCGCTCCTGCATAGGTAACCTGAGCGAATATCAGTGCCTCCCGCTCGATCATAGGTCGTCGTGATGTGGCTCTGTCCAGCTCCCTACGGGCTTCCCTCTCGCGCCCGTTGGCCTCGTGTACTTTGGAGAGATAATAGTGCCCAAGGGCTTGCGCCAAATCGATACTTTGCCGTTCATAGCCAGTCCGGTCACCACTCAGCAATCGCCGACCCTCACGCTCCAGTTCCCTCAGCACTCTATCAGCCTCGTTACCCTCGCCTAACTCCCGTAATGCCAGCGCCTGGTAATAGCCAGCCAGGGTCGGTTTAGCGGTAGTCTCTTCTGCGGTAACCGTCAGCAGGCTATCGGCTTTGTGATCATCATCCAGCTGCTGGTATAGCCGTGCCATAGGATAGTATAGGAACCCGCGCAGATTGGGTTCGCGGGGTGCAAATTCCAGGTTAGGCGGATATTCACAAGCTCGCAGGTAACAATCCAGCTTGTCAGCGGCAGTCCCAGCCTTGCGCGCCATCCCGAGATTGGCCTCCATGTAGGCGTTATGGATCGAGTAGCCCCCTTCCCAATTATGGAAGTGATGACTGAGATAGTGCTCCAGTGCCTCCTCGTACTCCCCCTCACGCACCATCAGATCCAGCATGGAAGTGAGCAGATCATCCCGGCTCTCGACCACTTCCTGGTGTTTCCTCAGGAAGGCCAACCGCCCTGCCGTGCTCTCCTTCCGCGCCTGTCTTACCTTATCTAACTCCAGCAGAATCCTGGAGTCAGTCGGCAATAACTCGAACGCCTTCTCATAGCACCGCATGGCCGCCCCCAAATCACCACTGACATTTAGGTGAGCCAATCCCAGGTTTCTCCAGGCCCGGGCGTTACCAGGCTCTAACTGCACCGCCTGCTGCCAGTGGGCAACCGCATTGTCCACCTCACCAAGTCCACCATAGACCAGACCCAGGAAATAATGAGCTCGGGCATCTTCGGGGTTGGCATCCAGAGCGGCCTGGAATACGTTGATTGCCTCGAGGCGGAACGGGAAGCAGTAATCCACCGGGCGTTGGGCGGCTTCCCCATATAGATGGGCCGCCTCCTCGCTGTAACCCAATCCTTCCTGGCAGAAGGCATAGTAATAGCCGGTCAGAGCATCCCGCGATTGTTCGTTCTCTTCAATCTGTTTGAGCACCTCACTCGCATCCTCGTAAAGACCCGCATTCAGGTAATGTAGTGCAAGTTCAATATAGTAGTGGGGATCGTTCAGCAGAACCTGTGCCAGAGCCTTCTCCTGCGCCCTCCCGGACTGGCCCCGGGCTTTCACAGCCAGATACAATTCGTGCAAAGCATATAAATTAACCGGATCCAGGCTGAGGGCCCG
>CP070787.1:238278-249040 GCA_020346745.1 Fidelibacterota bacterium
ATGGAGAAGGTATGGGCTCAGCGGGCGGGTCTAGGGTGGCAGGGCAAGCATACCAACCTGATCACGCGGGACTATGGTTCGTGGGTGTTTCTCGGAGAAATCCTGCTGGACGTGGAGCTGGAGCCGGATTCCCCTTTTGAAGAGGACTTGTGCGGCAGCTGCACGGCCTGCCTGGAGGCGTGTCCCACCGGGGCGCTGAGTGAAGCCTACCGGATAGATGCGGGGCGGTGCATTTCCTACTTGACAATCGAGCACCGCGGAGAGTTCAGCCCGGAGCAGGCAGGTTGGCTTAACGGGTGGATCTTTGGTTGCGATATCTGCCAGGAGGTCTGTCCGTGGAATGTACGGTTCGCCCGGCCTACGGTAGAGCAGGCCTTCACGCCGCGGGAGTTCATCACCTCCTTCAGCGTAGATGACTGGCTGGGATTAGGCGAGGAGTGTTGGGACGAGCTGCTGCGGGGCAGTGCGGCCCGCAGGGCCAGATATAATGGGTTGGTGCGGAATGTTCGGGCTGCTGGCGGTGGTCCAAGTCACCAAGCGCCGAGCTCAGGCTGACTGTGTGGGAGGGAAAGCGTTGACAAGGAATTGAGGGGCATCTAACTTAATACGAACCTACCCCTGTAGGGGGTGAAAAGCGGAGGATCGGATCATGCCGACAGTAGGTGTGTGCCTCGCGGGATGTGGCTTCCTGGATGGGGCTGAGATCTTTGAATCAGTAGCCACACTATACAATCTGGAGAAAGCTGGGGCAGACATAGTGGCGATGGCTCCGGATATCGACCAGGCCCATGTGGTCAATCACGTGACCGGTGATGTGATGGAGGGTGAAAGCCGCAATGTACTGGTGGAGGCCGCTCGCATTGTCAGGGGAGACATCAAGGATATTGCAGATGTATCGGCGGAGGATATTGACGCCCTGATCTTTCCGGGTGGCTATGGAGTAGCCAAGAACCTCTCCACCTATGCTTTCGAGCGCTTTAATTGCCAGGTAAATGATGAGGTTGACCGTCTGGTCAGGGAGACCATCGCGGCCAACAAACCCCTGGGTGTGATCTGCATTGCGCCAGCCATGCTGGCTAAAGTGCTGGAAGGCCTGGGTGTGAATACCCAGGTCACCATCGGCAACGACCCTCAGACCGCTCAGGATATTGAAGACATGGGAACAACCCATGTAACCTGTAGCGTGACCAAGCATATCACGGACAAGGAAAACAAGATTGTCTCTACGCCGGCCTATATGCTGGCCAATAAGATCGGGGAGACCTGGGTAGGTATCGAGGGATTGGTGAATGAAGTATTGGCGTTGATCGATGCCTGATCTTCGTGGAGGGGCGGCTATCCGGATTCGAAGAGGTTTGCCGAAGTCGTATTAACGTGCAAGGAGACGCGCTTGAAGCAGACGCTCAGTAACCTACTGGCATCCTTCTCCGGCACGACGCCGCTGTTTCCGCTGCCCGATTTCGTATTCTTTCCGCAAACCGCGCAGCCATTTCAAATCTTCGAAGCCCGTTACGTGGAGATGGTACAGGACTGCCAGGCGGGTGAGAGGATGCTGACGATCCCACTGCTAATCGAGTCTGAAGGGAACGGCAAGACTGAAGCACCACCTTTCCGTCCTATCGCTACCTTGGGGTACCTCAGCGACCTGCAGGAGGTGGAAGGAGGGAAATTCAACATCCTGGTGACGGGTCTGGTGAAAGTGCAGATTGAGGAGGTGGAGTCCGAAAAACCGTACCGCCGAGGCGCCGTGACGCCCTTGACCGAGTTCACGCAGGTCACCGATGAGGAACATAAGCGGAAAAGCATCCTGCGTCTCTTTCAGTCGATCCTGGAGCAGGCAGAGGTAACCAGCAACTTCGAGATTCTCCAGGGGATGGATATTCCGCTGCAGATGCTGGCGCACGTGATCATCAGCGCACTACCGATACCGGCGGAAGAGAAGCAGAAGATGCTGGAGCTGCAATCGTTGGATTTGCGGATCGAGATCCTGTTGAACTTCATGGAAAGCGGTCTGCATACGCTGGATACCTTGGGGCCGTTGGAATCCCTGGTGCCAACGCAACCGTGGTGGAACTGAGATAGCTCACCATTTATAGCAGCAGATACCTGAAGACCAAAGGGGGAATCAGGTGAAGAGATCATACTTTCTCGTTTTATTGTTCCTCTGGACGTGCGGCCGGGGTCCCACACAGATTCAGGAAGGAACCTGGGAGTTGGTGCGTGCTGCAGAGGGAGATGTGCGCTATGCGGCCCTGCATTTCGCAGACCAAAGTCACGGCTGGGTGGTTGGTGATGCGGGCACGATTGTCCATACAGGCGATGGTGGGTGGACCTGGACTGCGCAGCAGAGCGGATGCTCGAGTGATTTAAATGCAGTCCAATTCGTCGATCGTGACTATGGGTGGGTAGCCGGACATGAGAACACCCTAATGCACACTGAAGACGGTGGCCAGACCTGGCAGTCCCGGGCACCGGTGGGGGACTCTTCCAGAACATTCACGGCACTATATTTTCCTGATGAAGCGACGGGTTGGGTGGTGCATACCCAAGGTGAGCTCCTTCATACAGGAAATGGCGGGGCGACGTGGGACGTCCAGCTGAGCTGGGAGCAGGGCGGATCGGCCTTGATTGCATTTGTGGACGACCAGGTCGGTTATGCCAGGCCAGTCGTTGATACGGTGTTGTACAAGACCCGTGATGGTGGACACAGCTGGTTAACGCTCGACTCTCCACCGTTCTATCACTGGAGAAGAGACATGTTCTTTGTCGATGAGCAGCACGGCTGGATCCCGGCAAGTACGGCACCGAGCTGACTCATGGTAGACAGGGCCGACGTGTTCGGCACATCAGATGGTGGGATTACGTGGGCGCATCTGGATACGTTCCCCAGGAGTGAGGTTCTTTCGGCCATTCATTTTGTCGATGAGCATACGGGCTGGATAGCTGGTTATGGATTCATGTCTCTCCAGTCGCATATATTCCATACAACCGACGGGGGGAACAGCTGGGACTACCAGTTGGAGACAGCCGAAAGGGTCCACTTCGAAGATATATACTTTACCGATGCCGAGCATGGCTGGGTGCTGGGTGGGGAAGGGGAAATCTATGCCTACCATGTGCCCTGATTCCAGTCGGATGCGAAGCCAGAGGATATATCACCTTATTCTGGCATGTGGTGCAATCATTCTAGGGTGCCTGAGGTGTTATGGCCCAACAGCGCCTTCCGAAGAAACGGCGTTTGCCATCTACCTTCTCGATGACCCAACCATAACGACCCTGCAAGCCGAGGAGGTTGATCTGTCGCAGCTCGATCTTCAGGGCAGTCCCTGGCTGTGCATTAGCGATATGGAGTTTTACGATTATTCCACGCATTGTATTTACCTGAAAGATGATTTCTCGTCCTTGTTTGGAAGCGATTCGATCACCGTCTTCAGCAGCGTATTGGGGGTACCGTTTGTGGTTGTCGCTAATGGCGAGAGGTGTTATCTGGGCTCCTTCTGGAGTATGCTCTCTTCATTGGGCACCAGATGTCCCACAATCGAGGATATTGAACTCTGGTTCTACCCCAGTGATGTGATCCACATAAACGACGGCGACAGGAGTCCACTCAGTGCTTACCCGGATGTGCGCGACCAGCAATGTATACGAGAAGGTCTGCAATCCTACGACAAGCTGCACGAGGGATTGCGCATAGATCTCGAGGGTGTGGAGGTCATCAATCAGCCGGATACCTCAACGGTACGCTATACCTTCAGGATCATTAACGAGGATATTGATGATCTTTATGTACCGGATCCCGAATTGATGGGAAGTGCCTTATTTCATTATTATACGAACGGGATAGTCCTTGATAATGGCGAGCATTCTTACCGGTCCGAGTATAAATCGGTAGAGGGGCCGGATTCGTTTTGGGACTGGGATCCGGGATGGTTTGTCAGGATTGAAAGCCAATCTTCGATTCGCCGGACGGTTACATTACGTGGATATCCCCCCATTCCGGAAGGCAATTACTCCTGTTGGTTTGTCTACGCCGGTCCTACGAACATTGAACGAGAAGCCAGGATGTTGAGCGACGGGAGGCTATGGCTGGGGGAAGTAGTATCCGATGTACTGGAAAAGCACGTAGTCGATTAGTGCATACCTAGCACTGTCTCACCCATAGTCCTGTACTAAAATCTCGCATGTGATGCAGAATCCGCGAGGGGAAATATGAGGAAGCATCGGGAGAGATGACAAGGAGAGGGTGTGGGCTGTGTTGGACGGATTGAGGGGCTAGACGCTCAGTCGGTGCTCAATCCGTCCACTTGATATCGATGCTGCCCAGTCCTACGGAGGCGGTGATGCGTAGGGTTGGTTGGGACGGGTCGTAATTCTCACTGCGATAGAAACCGCGCGCTTTTTTAACCATGTCTCGGGTATCGATGGAGGAGAGGAAGTTCTCCTCGGCTTCCATTTCCACGTTATATTTTCTGGGGATGCGAAGGACAACGCTGCCCAAACCCACGTTGACATCCACCTGCATGTCCCGGAGTTCATCGCCGCCGAAATCGAGGTCGGCCGATCCCAGGCCGCAGTCGAACTTAAGTCGGTCGGTGTGGGCGTTGGAGAGGTTATGGGCGACAAGTTCACCGAGGCCGTTGTCGACGGATATCCGGCGGAGTTCAACGGTATTGAGTGTCGAGAAATCGAGTGTGGTCTCACCCAGGCCGTTATCCAGATTGAGGTCGGTCACTTGTAGGTCGCCCAGGTCAAGAGCGGCTTCACCCAGACCGCACGAGAAGTCCATTTCGATGGGCACGCTGGTGGTGAAGTAGAGCTCACTCTCCGGCGAGTCCATATCGCGCATCTTTAATCCTTCCCAGCCTTCATGCCGGCTTTTGGTGGCTAGCTGGAAACGGGCAACGCTACCTTTGGTATCGTACTTAACCTTGGGGCGAATATGGTCTTCGTCATACTGGATATAGCCGGTCACTGCCTTGGCGGGATTACCGCGTTCGATGCTGATCTGGCCCAGGCCAAACTCCACGGTCACCTCCATCCTTTCCACCTCATCGGACAGGGTTTCGTCGATGGTCAAGATCGAGCGTTCATCTCCGGGCCAGGCTGCCAGGGCCAGGCTCAGCAAGCCCGAGGAAAGTAGTGTAAGCCGTGGAATAAGTTTCATTGCTGCTCCTTAGTAATCCAGTAACCGGAAGTAGAATATCCAATCGCCGCCTGCTTGCAATGACCTGAAGAGCGCCAAGCTGGCATGGTCATCACCAACGCTCAAACCTATGGAATGGTAGCCATCGCCGGTGAGATCGTTGAAGTAATCGCCGGTGAGGAGCCGATCCCCACTATCCCAGGTATTGCCGAAGTGCCAGGATAGGCTCAGCAGGCTTTTACGATTCCGCAAGGAAATGGTAGTGTTAATCATAGCGTAATGATTCTCGGGATCGATGGCTTTATACCCATAACCCTGTACTGATCCCACGCCGCCCAGGGGTACCAGATGCTGGAGGCCGTAGCGGTCGCCCTTGATGGTGCCGGTGCGGGCATTCACGCGGATACCCAGCCGGCGGTGCAGGGGAACGAAGGCTTCCAGGGTGATATCTTCCCGGGTATAATCAAACATGGTGTTGTCGTCTTCGCTGCCGGGGGCAGTCTGGGTATAGGCATAAACGATTTGGCCTTCGATGCGCCTGGGGAAGTAGCCTGCTGGGTGGCCGAGGCTGATCTGATATCTCAGGTTTATATCCCTCAGCGTGTCGTTGATTGCATAAGCAAATTCAGGTGTTAGGCTCCTGCCTTGATTGGATGGATCCCAGCTGGTAGCGCTGGGCATCATCCGGTGTTCTTCATCGCGGTAGCGGACTTTGAAAGCTGCGAGGCCGGGCTGTGCCAGCACCAGGGAACCACCGTAGCCCTCGGTTTCATACCAGTCGTGCCAGTCCTTGTGCAGGAGGAAGGCACCAAGAGAGTTTTCAAGGGAGCTTATCCGCCAGCCGTCGTCGTGGTGGGGTTCCTTATGGCCTTCGACCAGCAGGCCGAGACGACCTCTGAATAGATACTCACCGATCCCTAAGCGGCCATACCATGTGCCGGGCATGAAGGCCCGTCCCACGTAGCCGAACACGTGAAAGCCGGGAATATCATCGGTGTCCGGGTTAAAAGGGATGTAGAGGGCAAGTCCTTCGGCGCGGTTGTATCGCAAGGTGACATCCTTGAACACTTCGAAATCGGGGCGTACCTTCCTCCGGGAATAGCTCCGCCAGGACGGCCTGACGTCGTGGGTTACCTCTTCGGTATCCCATTCGTCATCCACCCTGTCCCGTAGACCGATGCGCTCGTCGCGAGATTCGTCGTAGTCGAAGATCTTATCGGCTTCTTCTCTGCTCAGGCTGATTTTGCCCCGGTTCACCTCCAGGACCTGGCCGGTTACCTCGGCCTGGTCACTGCGGGTGATAGTGCCACCAATGGCTACAATAGTGCCTTCCACCTTGGCAGTGGGCAGGAGTTCCACGTCGCCACCGAGGACGGTAATCCGGTCCGTAACTGTTCCAGCCACGGTGAGGTTGCCGCCGACAACCCGGATAGCACCGGAGCGAACCTCTCCTTCAGGTATATGCAGGTCGTGAAAAATCTTGGTTTCACCGGAGGGATTCACCTCGATAGCATCTGTCTGGTTATTATCGGCCGGTTCCTGAGCCGGTAGCCATGCAAGCAGGAGTAGCAGAATACTGGTGGTTGAGAGTGAAGCACGCATGGGCTATTCCTCTCCTTTCATGATCGTTATTTCCCCTTCCTGGGTTTCGATAACGATACGGTGGAATGGCTGGTCTGTCTGATAGGTGCCCAGAGTGCCGCCATTTTCTTTGCGGTAGCTAAGGTCCACGTTCCCGCGGATATGCTCGATCCCATATCTTGGGGTGTACGCCATGATTTTGGCCTGGATATCAACCGGCTTATCGGTGTTGAAGCTGACGTACACGTTCCCGTGGCTGGTAGAAAAGGTAGACTCGTCTTTGCCAGGTTCTTCCAGGGTCATGTCACAGACACTGATATCTCCACTGCCGGATTTAACTTTTAAGGATCCGGTGACCTTGCAGATTTCCACGTCACCAGATCCGGTGTATAGGACGGCGTCGCCGATAAGGCCTTCCAGGCAAAGGTCGCCACCACTAGTGGCCACCTCGAGGTAGCCGTTGATATCTTCGGCACAGATGTCTCCGCCGCTGGTCATAAAGTTGATCTGAGCCGTGACATCCGTGGCATTGATCTCCCCGGCTCCGGTACGGGCTTCAAGCTCTGTTCCTTCAAAGCTTTGCAGTTCAATATCTCCGCCGCCGGTATTCAAGGTGAAACTGCCTTTGCTGTGCCAAAAGTCTATATCTCCGCCGCCAGTGACCACGGTTAGCTTGCCTTGAACGGAACGGCCTTCGATATCCCCACCGCTGGTGAGCAAATCAACCTGACCTTCCACTTTGAAAACGTCGATATCTCCCCCACCGGTCTTGACCATGATCTTCCCGATAGAATTGGAGAGGGCGATATCTCCCCCGCCGGTTTTGGCTTCCAGGTCACCCTGGAGGTCAGACAGGTCGATATCTCCGCCATAGGATTTAATGATGATATTAAAGGTGCGGGGTACTCGGACCTTAAAGTCGTACCAAACGTCCCGGCCGCTCCAGTTGGTCATCTTGAAGATGTATGGTTCTCCACTCGATGTAGGTGGACTCAGCTTGCCCAGAACCTCCTGGATTGTTTGATGGGCATGGTCTCTGTGCCTGGTTTTGACCGTGATCTTTTCTTCGATCACGATCCGGTTGACATCGGTACCGATGAGGACCACATCTCCTTTAAGTGATTGCATGATCAAGGTAGCTTCTGGCTCCACATCGATCCGATGAACAACAACCCCTTGGTATTTGCCATGATAATCACGGAGTTGGGGCGCTTCTGGAATTTCCGGCAGCTGGGGTAATTCCTGCCCAGGGAGGTGCGACCAGAGAAGAACTGCAGCTAGTACGACTTGTCCCGTTGAGATGTTCATGGTTGCGAGTCCAGACGTTCTTCGTCTTGAGTTTCGGTGGCATCAGAGAGGATCTGGTAAGCCCGGTAGCTGACGCTTTCCATAGGGTCCATACGCGAGACCAGAAGTAGAGCGGAGCGCACCGACAGGTCGTCCAGGAAGTGGGCTAAGTTCTCTACAGCGGCGAGGCGAACGCCCTCGTTGTCATCTTCCATGACCACCTTAATGAGGGCATCCTTGATGAGTGGTGATCGTCTGCCCTGGAGGCTCTGAAGGATCGAGAGTCGGACGCCGGGATTTTCATCGGTCAGCAAGGCTGAGACGAGGGCCATGAGGGTGGATTCATTGGCTTCCAGGCTGGAGGCGCCTCCCAGGATGCGTGCTGACTGGAGGCGTTGGCCAGGATTGGGATCTTTCACCAGCACGTATTCCAGGGCAGCCAGGATATCTTCCCTTTCGGCGGATCCGGTGAGCTTCATCTCCTGCCCCACGGTCAAATTCAGTTCGACGGGATTTTCAGGATCATCAAGCAAGTTGACATCGATGTCCTCAAGTTGCCCGGAGCGAATCAGGTCGGCGAGTTCGTTCTGTGTAAATGAAGGGCCACCTTCAGCAACGGGCGCCTGGCTGGGTGTACCGGGGGCAGTCAGGAGAAAACGACCGACAAGGATACCGATCACCAGCGCGACGCTCCAGGCCAAGGCCGGGCGGGCTGATACCCACATATAGGGCAGCTCCTCCCACCATAGCTGGAGCCGCTGCAGGGATCGTGACAATAGACCGACATCCTCGGTAACACTGATGGCTCCTTTGAGCTTCACCCGCTGTGTCTGCAGCCAGTCTTCATTGACGGAAAAGGTCAGATCGACGTCGGAGAAAATTTCCCGGATGCGCTCATCTGAAAGGCTGTTTCCGTGTTGTACTCTTTTAGGCATAAGCTGCCAGATCCTTCCTCAGTTTGAGGGTTGCTCGATGGAGGTACCGCTTGACGGTACCTGTCGTGAGACCCAGAAGCGTGGCAATATCGCCGAGTTTGTGCCCCTGATAGTAGCGCATGACGAAAACGGTCTTTTGTTTTTGGGGCAGCTCATTGACGGCGTCAATGATATGCTGTTGCTGTTCACTCCGGTCTGGATTCTCCTCATTGTAGGCGTCATGATAGCCTTCTTCCAGGGAGATGTTTTCCAGGTGGTGTCGATGTCGGCCGCTACGGTAGCTAAAACAGGTATTGGCGGCGATGCGATAAAGCCAGGTGTAGAAATCACTCTTAAATTCGAAGGAAGAGAGATTCCTCCAAGCCTTGATAAACACTTCTTGATAAATATCTTCAGCATCTTCCTTGTTCTTCAGCAGTTGCAATGTCAACGCCATGATTCTTCCATCATACATGGCCACCAGTTCGTGAAAGGCTCGCTGATCGCCACTTTGGGCTGCTCTAATCAGTGCGACGGTCTTTTCGTCCACTGTCTACCTTTCACACCTGCTTAGACTCTGCCAGCGGCAGGTTGGTTGTCTTGATTACGGCTGAAAAACATAATGCTGTAACGAGAAATTACGATGCATGGAGGCCTTTAACAGGTAAATATCGTATATAACAGGGGAGGGCAATAGTCAGGCGGAATTATCGAAGAGGATTTGTGAAAGTCTCTCCAGTATTTTTGCCACTATCTTCCAGTTGTAAGCCAAGGGCTCTTCGCTGATGGCGGTAGCTGGGGGTGGTTAAATAGTAGGGCGCCCTCCCCTGCGTCATTGGCAAAGGAGGGCGTTTCCCTGAGAAGTAAGGCTGGGTTTTGTCGTTAGCTTAGCCGGTCGAGAACCCCTTTAACGTGGTCGGCGGATTTTTTCAGTGCCGCCTTTTCCTCGTCGGTGATCTTCAGTTCTATGATCTTTTCTAGGCCATTCTTGCCTAGGATGCAGGGCACACCCATGAAGATGCCCTCGATCCCATATTCGCCGTTGAGATGCGCTGAGCAAGGCAGAACCCGGTGTTGATTCTTGAACATGGACTCCACCATTTCTGCCACACCAGCGGCGGGAGCATAGTAGGCCGAACCGGTCTTCAAGTAGTTAACGATCTCGATGCCGCCATCCCGGGTACGCTGGACGATCTCCTCGATGCGCTTGGCAGGGATGAGTTCACTGATGGGGATACCGGCCACGGTCGTGTAGCGTACCAGCGGTACCATGGAATCGCCATGGCCGCCCAAAACCAGGGCCTGCACATCCTTGACCGACACGTTTAGCTCCAGCGCGATAAACGAACGGAAGCGGGTCGAGTCTAAGATACCGGCCATACCGATGACCTTATCGGTGGGGAGACCGCTGTTCTGGAAGGCTACGCTGCACATAACGTCCAGAGGATTGGTAACCACGATGAGGATGGTATCTGGCGAGTGCTTCATCACCTCCTTGGTGACACCACTGACGATCTTGTGATTGGCCATGAGGAGGTCATCGCGGCTCATGCCGGGTGTACGGGGCTGTCCGGCGGTGATCACAGTGATGGCGGAACCGGCGGTATCCTTGTAATCGTTGGTCCCGATCAGCCGGGTATCCGATCCCAGGACCGGAGTAGACTCGTACATGTCAAGTGCTTTCCCCTGGGGAATGCCTTCGGCGATATCGATTAGGACAACTTCCTCGCCCAGTTGATGTTGGGCCAGACGCTGAGCGGTAGTGGCGCCGACATGTCCGGCACCCACGACGGTGATTTTCATAGGGAACTCCTTTGTTTAGACATAGAAAACCCCA
>CP070787.1:249140-259679 GCA_020346745.1 Fidelibacterota bacterium
GTGAACCACGATGGGCTGGTGGATACAGCCGATTTTCGGGTAGAGAATCAACGGTTCGACGTCCGACTGGACTACGACTTTGCCTCAGATCATAGTCTCATCATGAGCTTTGGCCAAGCGGTGGCTTCCAATATCAATATCACACCACCTGCCCGTTTCCTCGCTGATCACTGGATCTATCGCTATTACCAGGCTCGCTACGTGCATGGTCCCTTTTTCACCCAGGTATACCTGAACACGTCCAGTGCAGGCAGAACACGCAACTTGCGCACCGGGGAGCACATCTTTGACGAGTCGAGCCTTTTCCACTTGCAGACGCAGTTCACAACCGAATTTCCCCATCTATTTGCCACCCGGCTGACTCTGGGATTCGACTACCAACGCACGATGCCCCGGACCTTCGGTACCGTCCTGTCCGACGGTAGCGGTGGTACTTATCCCAAAAGCTCTGACGACGATGGTATTGACAATGACCATGACGGCAAGATCGACGAATATGCGGAGGGATTGATCATCACCAACGAGTGGGGGCTCTATCTGCAGTCAAATTCCGCCGTTGCTCCGCGGATTGATCTGGTCCTTGCGAGCCGGCTAGATCTTCACAGCGGCGTGAAGTCGGATGACGGGATCACATTTCTGGAAGATCCCCTGCTCGGCGGAATGGTCAGCTACCGGCCCCAGTTCTCACCCAAGATCGGAATTCTTTGGAAACCCGACGATAGCCAAACCGTCCGTCTGACTGCCGCCCGTGCTTTCCGTACACCCTCCACAGCAGGGTTACACTTAAAACTGCACGTAGGTACGGTTCCGCCGTTTCCCGTTTTCGCCCGGGGCAATCCCAACGGCTTTCATTATACGCGCGATCCGGACGGCAACTTGATGATGTATGACATTCGACCAGGCTCCCCCACTGCTTTCGGTCTAACGGAAGTTCGCGATGGGGACGTGTTACAGATTCCGGCGGTGCTCGGCCGACCGGCCCAGTTCCTGCAACCGGAGGATATGCACACCATAGAGCCGGTCATCAGCGAGGATCTGTGGACCTATGAACTCGGCTATGTGGGCGTGATTCGCAACCGAATACGGGCTACACTGGACCTGTACTACAGCGAGTACAGCGACTTCGTATCCGATCTGGTCTGGATCACACCACTGGTGATCGACACCAGCGCGGGGCTGGCAGACGCTGAGATCGTAGGTTTGATCGGTGTGGCCGAGCACGACTATATCCATGAGGGACCCGACGGCATCCCAGGAACCCCCGATGACACCACTGACTGGGCACATCCGATCGAACTCATTCTAACCAATGTGAATTATGGCCGGGTCAGTCTGGGTGGGCTGGATCTAAGCCTCGGATTTATGTTCTCATCGCGAGTTTGGGGTGAACTGAGATTCTCCTACCTCGGCCGCCGAGCATTCTATAATCCGCTCACCAGAAGCGACGATCCCATTAATGCCCCCCAATACAAACTTTCGGCTGGTGTAACCTACACCAGCCGGCATAATCGTTTCTGGTGCAGCTTGAACACCAGATACGTCCACTCCTTCGACTGGTCCGCCGGAATCTTCATCGGTACCATTCCCAGCTATGTCGTGTGTGACCTGAACCTTGGGTATCGGCCCGACGAAAGCCACACCTTCAAGCTCACTGTCAACAACCTCAGCAATCATGTACACCGGGAAATTATTGGTGGAGCCAAACTAGGCAGACAGATAATCCTGAACCTGTCTGTGAAGCTGTGAAATCAAGCGGCGACCAGCCTTCCTTAGCCGCAGTAGTCATACGGCTAAAAGCAGGATTAAACAGAATCTGAGGCTTGGTTCCTATTAATTGGGAACTGTATCGGGAGGTAGTTTAAAGCCGAATTGCTTGGCCCAATCGTCTTGGGAAACCTGGATCTCCCCAAAATGGTTTTCATACTTGCCTACATTTTCATTCAGCGCCATGGCAAACGCTTTCGCATGGAGGGGAGCCATGATAATACGGGCTCGGACGCGGGCTTTCGGCATCCCTGGCATCACCTGGGTAAAGTCGAGGACGAACTCAGCCGGGGAATGAGTAACAATGGCCAGATTGGAATACTCTCCGGTACCAACCTGCTCATCCAGCTCAACCTGAATCTGTTTTGACTTTGGCTCGTTTGTTTTGTCCATAGCTTAAATCTCTGGTTTGAAGGCAGTTTTGGGTCAATCCTCCCGATTCACGTTCTGCTGCCGGTTAAACTCCTCCCAGTCCTCTTCAATGCCCTCCCACTGCCGGAACTCTTCTTCATCGGTGGTGACTTCATTCAGTTCAACGTCCTCATCCAGGTTCTGTATCTGCTGATCGAGACGCTCGAATTCATTGGGATCGGTTTCGTCCAATTCTTCAATGTCAGGCTCATAGACGACATCATCGCCATAGAGGGCCTGGTCAAAGAAATCCATGTCTGTAACTATGCCCTGGGCCATAAGGAACTCGACAAAGTCCAGGTACTTTTTGTCTTTCAGATTAGTCCTGCAATGAGGACATACGAGAGACTTGACAATGTCCTGCTCTTCAATGGGACTATTACATTCGGGGCAAACGATCCCCTCGATTTTCATCGAAAGACTCCTCTAAAATGCCGCTGAATGTAATTGAGACACCTGGGGTCATCAAGCCCTTTTTCAGCCAAGTTTTTCGTCGGTGATTTACGAGGATTACAGGGGAAAATCGTACATCTGGCGATCGGACATATGTGCAGCGAGCCGCCGGACGGAGCGATCCTGATGCCGTCGTATCTGGCGCAAGTTGCGTCTCACTCGACGCCAAGCGCCATCACAATAGATCTGGGCAATGTCCATATCGTGCTTCGCGCCCTCCTCGCCCACTGCATGGATACGACTGGTAACGCGGGAGAGGACCGCCAGCATACCATAGAGGTCGATGGCACTGTCCGCGAACCGCTGGAGCATCAGCTGCCGATCAACTACTCCTTTACCGAACTTCATGATAGCGGAATCTACAGAGCGGTGAAAACGTTCCACGTATCTTGTGAAGCGGTCAGACCACTCCCTGAGGGCGGGATGTGCCGCACCCAGGTGGGTATCTGTAACCACTTCGCGTACCCGTGAGATGGCATAGTCAGCTAGAAAGCCGAAGCCCTTGATAGGATCTCGGAGTGCCCTGCCCAACTGCTTCAGGTATTCACCTGGCGCACGCATTCCTGCCAATGCAATGAACAAGCGGAGAATCTCGTTCGTCCCCTCAAATATGGGATTGATGCGAGCATCACGTAAATCGCGCTCGAAGGGATAGTCCTTCATATAACCCAGGCCACCCATGAGCTGTACGCTTTCGTCAGCCATCTCCCAGCCCATCTCACTGGCAAACACTTTGCAGATAGCCGACTCCAGCGAATAGTCAACATCGCCTCGATCAATCAACCCGGTGGTGAGGTAGGCCATACTCTCCGCTACGTAAGTACCTACAGTGATACGGGCAATCTTTTCCTGGATCAGCTCAAATTCAGCAATGGGACGGTCGAACTGCTTGCGCTCGTTGGCATACCTTGCCAATTCCTTCAGGTTGGCCTTGGCACTGCCTACAACCCCAGTGGCAACACTCAGGCGCCCGGAATTCAACACGTGCATGGCTACCTTGAAGCCTTTGCCCTGTTCGCCCAGCATACTGTCAGGAGACAAGACCACGTTATCGAAAAAGAGGGACACCGTGCTTGAGGCCCTGATGCCCAGCTTGTGCTCTTCAGGACCCTTCGTGAAGCCTTCCAAGCCCCAATCCACAATAAAGGCGGTGATTTTATCCTTCGTCTCGCCATCGATCTCCATCGGGGTTTTGGCCAGAACCGTGAAGAATTCAGCCTCTCCGCCATTGGTGATCCACTGTTTCTGCCCGTTAAGCAGCCAACTGCCGTCAGGTTGGCGCACCGCTCGAGTCTGGATGGAAGCCGCGTCGCTGCCCGCGCCCGGTTCAGTGAGTGCAAAGGCTGCCAGCTTTTTCCCGCTGGCCAAATCCGGCAGATACTTCCGCTTCTGCTCCTCGGTGCCGTACAATAACAGACCCTTGAGTCCGATGGAGCTGTGGCCACCTACGGTTACCGGCAGGGAACCATCGATAGATGCCAATACACCATAGATCTTGGCAAACGCTGTGGAGGACAGATTCGCACCTCCATATTCCTCTGGTACGTTCAGTCCGAATAGCCCCAACTCCGCCAGGGATTCGAGGGTGCCCTCAGGATATCGGGCGTGATCATCCGCTTCAGCAGCATCAAAATTATCCTCAGCCCACCTGGACAAACTGTCGGTGATGATCCTCACCAGGTCGGCCTCCTCCGGGTCCATGGTGGGATAGGGAAAGGCTAGCTCTTCCAGAATCTCACCCTGGAAGAGCGATTTCATAATTGACGGTGCGGTCTCAGCCATATCAGGATTACTCCTTTAGCATCAACGCGTTAGCCGAATTCTGAGCTGTGGGAAGAGGATTGGATCCCACCGGTGGATCCGCACTGTAATATCGAGGATGAAAGAGACGGGAGAAGTAGTCTCAACACTGCTCAGACATCTTCCTTAAATAATTGCGCATAGAGCTCCCTTTCCGCCCCGGTCAGTTCCTCGCCACGCCTGCTCTTGACCACGGCCATGGTGTCCAAGCACTTCTCAAGTTCATAGCGCACCTTGCCATCACTCCCCCAGGCAAAGGAGGGGACAACCTTTGGCGGCGTTACATCCCCGAAAACGTTGGCGCATACTCCCACCCGGGTGCCGGTGTAAAACAGGGTACCGATGGCACTCTTGGCGTGGTCACCAATAAAACAGCCCACAAAGCGGCTGTTCGAATTCACGGCGTGGCCATTGACGGCTACCTTGACGTTGCCGTAGTTGTTCTTCAGATCGCTGTTAGTAGTGCCGGCGCCTAGGTTCACCCACGAACCCAGGTAGGCATGCCCCAGGAAGCCATCGTGCTGTTTGTTGGAGAAACCCTGCATGATAGTTCCCTCCACCTGCCCCATGGCACGGCAGACGGGACCGAAGGAGACCTCCTCAAGGAAGGTAAAGGGCCACACCTTGCACTTTGGTCCCAGGTAGGTAGGTCCGGCAATGACCACGTGGGAACCGACGGTTGTTCCGTCATCAATGATGATGGGACCGTGCCTGGTATCCAGGACGACGGCGGGATCAAGGATTACCCCCTCGCCAACGAATACGCCCCCATCACCCACGACATGTACACCCTGCGGGAATGAAGTGGTGGCCTTATCCCGGTACCAGCGGTCGAAGTCGGCGACAAGTACTTCCCCGTTGGAGAGAAAGTGATCCCACAAGTAGCGCAGGAGCTTTGGGCCAGCGGCTGACGCTGGCGAGGCACTGAGTGCACCACTATCCTGAAGGTGCTTATAAAACTCTGTGGAATGATCTTCAGAGAGGTTGCCCCCGACGAGGCTGTTGTCCCCACTTATAACACCTTGAACATTCTGGAGCTCTTCCCATGAGCCGCGATCCCACAAGGCGGCGCCATTGAGCCACTGACCACCCTCTACCTGCGCGGGATTTACGGGCAAGTCGGGATGGCGTTCCTGTACCACAGCTGCCAGCTGGGATCGAACAATCAGAGTGATCGGTTGATCCCCCACTACACGGCGGATGCGCTCCAAGTGGGTGAAGACTCCGCATCGCAACTCGAAAGTAGCCCAGGTGAGACTCAGCGGTTCCAAGTCTAGGGCATGCTTATCTTCAAAAACATAAATCATGTGCTTTTGCCTTGAGTTAACATAGGGATTACGTGCCGGGTTCCTTTGGCGGATCTAAATCACAAATTTTGAGCATTTGAGCGTAGGCCTTTTTCAAGCGGCGATCCGGTGCGAGGTGGATCTGTATGTTGTACAATTCATCGGCATGGGGTCCGGCAATCCCGACACGTCGGGATGTGTTTACAGCACTCATCACCCTGGCCAGCTGAAAATTCAACTCCGGATCCAGATTGAATACGGCATCAAAATCCTGACCGCGGAAGCGGGCCAGCATTACATCCATCCGGATCCTCAAGGGATCACCAGTTAAAACCGGAAAATAGAATGCTGAGCTGGGAGGACAGGAAATTAGATCCCGGAAAATACTGGCGATAGCCAGATAGATGGTGCCGTGATGAAGATACCGCTCCAATCGTTGGATAACATACCGGCTTTCAAGAAGACTCTCCTTCTGCAAAGGGAACAGGAACAGGAGTTTTCTGGGCGGCGGATTTTGTGGCGAGAAGACCACTTCCCGCGGTGGTGTCTTGATGTACCCAAACGCCTTATAAAACCTTAGCTGTGTACTCGTTTTCATGTCAATATCTGTGGCATAGGGGGATTAATTTAGTTTCGGCACAACCGTAATAAACAGTGAAAGCGTTCTTGGTCATATGGGGTGGGGAGCTGCACCAAGGTCTGCCTGCCAACCGCAGGTGAGATTATCCCAACCAGCCCCGTCCGAAGGCTTTAAATTTCCGCCTTGTGAGCAGTTTTTTCCCCAGCAGTTGTCGCGCCCTCCTCACAATCCTTCTACTCATCAGTACCGTTGTAGGGCAGACTTACCAGTGGCCTACAGCCGCCGGGCAAAAAATCACCGCTACTTTTGGCGATATGCGGCCCCGGCGCTACCATGCGGGGCTGGATATCTCCACCAACGGTGCCAGCGGTTATGAGGTATACGCTATCGAAAATGGCTTTATCGAGCGAATCCTCGTAAGCACTCAAGGCTACGGCAAGACCATCTACCTGCGCCTGAAGGACAAGAGAATTGCCGTTTATGCCCACCTACAGAAATTCACTTCCCATCTTGAGCAGCGAATTCACCTCCTCCAAGCCGAGCAAGGCCGATATGCCTTGGATCTCCGTTTTCAAAGAACCGATTATCCAGTCCGCAAGGGCGATGTGATCGGTTATAGCGGCGATACAGGCACTATCTCCGGCCCGCACCTGCACTTCGAAATACGCGATCCCAATAACCGCCCACTCAATCCGCTGACCCACGGCATTGAGTTCGAGGACGATGCCGCACCGGAAATTACCTCCCTGGCCGTGATCCCTCTCGCACCTGGAACGGTGGCGCATGGTAGTACACTGCCTTCAATTGTTCCGGCAAAGCAAACCAAAGCCAGGCGATATGTGATCACAGATACTATTGCTGTTTCGGGTCCCTTCGGCCTGGCAGTGGAAGCCTATGATCGACATCCCGGCTTACGGTACCGGCCAACACTCTACGGGCTGAGCCTCACTGTAGACGGCATACTGCGATACAGCATCCAGTTCGACCGCTACCGGTTCGAGGAAAGTCAACTCATGGAGCTGGAACGAGACTATGGCCTGTGGCGCCAGGACGGTTCGGACTTTCACCGGCTGTTCACCACTCCGCATCATGAATCACTCTCGTTTATACGGCCAGGGACCAAGGGCGTTCTGGATCTGTCACCGGGATATCATCACTTCACCATTAAAATCTGGGACACACAGCGCAACACAACGATCCTCAAGGGTGTATTGGCCTATACCCCACCAACGCGCCTGAAAGCCTGGGCTGAATGGTCCGAGAGTGAGGCCGGCTGGATTGTGACCCTACGTTCTAGTACTCCGCTGAGGGAATATCACGCCTTTTTCTTCGATATCCGGGGGCGGCAGGTCGATCAGTTCAGCCACCGTGTCAAGCAACCGGCCAATAGGCGGCAGCAGTTTTTTGTTCCCCGGAACTCCGGTCATCGACGCATAGTCCAGATCATCGGAGTAGACCGCTGGGGAGCTAGACTTGCGCCCCTGCATGTCAGTCTGATCCCAGTTGATGACGTCACTCAACGACGCAGGTTTACCCTGCTCACAAGGCACCTGGATCACGGGGTGGTAATTCAAGTTCACAGCGACTACTATCTGCCCCTGCCACCCGAGATCCTGCTACATACTACGGAGGGCATCCGACGATATCATACCAGCCCAGTTAGCCCGGTAGACTTCGTTTCGCCCACTTTCCACCTGGCTCAATTGATCGGATTGAAAGAGGTGCTTCTTAGGGTCAACCTGAGTCCGACCTACGAGGTACGCCTGCCGCTCACCAACGCAGTAGTTGATCCCGTGTCGAGAGGTCGCCTAGCCGATCCAAGTGGGAATTTCCGGATCGAATACCGACCGGGGACGTTCTATGACAGCACCTTTGTCTGGCTTGAAACCGCCAAGATGTCCCCACCCAACGGCGCACGGTGGGTGACACCGCCCACGAAGGTAGGACCTTTTGCACAGCCATTCCTGGGGCCGGCCGGTCTCCGATTACTAGTGCCCGCCAACCGCCTCCTGCCTGAACACGCCGGTATTTTCTACCTGGATCAGCTGGAAGGCTGGAAATTCATGACCCCAGCGGGCCCTTTTAATCCTGACGACCTGATTAGAACCCGGGCTTATCGCGCCCTGGCGACTAGTGGCGAGATCTATGCCCTTCTGGAAGAGACGGAACCCCCGACCATTGACCTCAAGATGCCAGCCGACGGCGGCACCTACCGTCAACGTGATCTGCGCAGACTCCAATTCCATATCGAGGACCGCCTAGCAGGGATTAAAGACGAAACAGCGATTGCAGTTAATCTTGATGACCAGCCGCTGATTTTTGAGTATAATACCTACCGCAAAGTAGTGACCTACGTCCTACCTGCTCCTCTGGAACCCGGGACACATGAGATGGTTATTACCGCGACTGACCAGCTGGGCAACACTACCAGCCGAGAGATCAGGTTCTCCATTGAGTAATGTTTTTCCCCTACAAAGACGACAATCCCCGAATTCTCATCCCATACGTCACCTATGGGCTGCTGGTGGTAAATATCCTGATTTTTGCTTACCAGACCTTTCTGCTCGATCCTCTGGCGCAGTATACCATGACCCTGCGATACGGAATGATCCCGGCTAACTTCTGGGGTGGTGAGACCCAGACGATCCTCCAGCACAACCTGGATACGCTCAGTCGTTATTATCCGCAGTCTGCCATCGCCAGCCTCGGAACCGTGAAGTTCCTGCCGGGGATAGTCACCATGTTTACTTCTCCGTTTCTGCACGCCGGTTGGATGCATATCTTGGGCAATATGCTTTTTCTATACGTGTTTGCCGACAATGTCGAAGGATCGATGGGCCACGTGCGATTCGCCCTGTTCTATATCTTGACTGCTCTGGCCGCCGGTCTGCTGCATGCGGCCGTCCTACCAAGCAACATGGAGCCGGTGGTGGGTGCCAGTGGCGCCATTTCTGGCGTGCTTGGTGGCTATTTGGTTCGTTATCCACGAGCCCGCATTCACGTACTTGTCTTCATCGTGTTCTTTATCACAACCACACGTCTACCGGCAGTGGTTGTACTGGGATTATGGTTCCTTTATCAGACCATTAGCGGCCTCGTGAGCCTGCAGGTCCAAATGAGTGGCGGTATAGCCTGGTTTGAGCATATCGGGGGATTTATAGCCGGCTTTTCATACATGGCAATCTCCACGCGGGGCCGTAAATTTCGTTTCCGGGATGATGGATATTTCTGAATTAATTGAACAAGCGCGACAGGCACAGAAACGAGCCCACGCCCCCTACAGCCGCTACCCGGTTGGGGCGGCTGTCCTGACTGAGTCCGGCAAGATCTTCTTGGGCTGCAACGTCGAATCGGGTGCCTTTTCCACCACTATATGTGCTGAGCGCGCAGCCATTTTCGCAGCCATTGCTGCCGGAGAATCCCAATTCCGGGCGCTGGCGATCATCTCCAATGATGGCGGCATGCCCTGTGGATCCTGTCGCCAGGTCATCCATGAACAATGCGGCGAGCTGCCCATTTATATAGTTGGAGCGAATAGCCAACTGCATAAAGAGTTCAGCACATCACAACTACTACCGTACCCTTTTGACCTCAAAGAATCCTAAATCCAAAGCTGTCCTGATCGGTATCGCCGGAGGTACAGGCTCGGGAAAAACCTCCATTGCCAAGGCACTTATGATGGAATTGGGACGCGAAGAGGTAGTGGTACTCGAACAGGATTCATACTATCACGACTTGAGTCATTTGCCACCGAAAGAGCGCATGCGGATCAACTTTGACCATCCTGACTCCGTAGACTTCGAACGCATGCACCAGGACTTGGAATCTCTTCTGACAGGGAAATCTGTGGAGGTTCCGATCTACGATTACACCGCCCATACCCGCAAGGCTGAAGCCCGGCATATCAGTGGCCACCGCCTCATCATTCTGGAGGGCATCTTGGTGCTCGCCGACCCTGCGGTCCGCGATCTGATGGACATCAAGATCTATGTGGATACTCCCGCTGACGTGCGCTTCATCCGCCGGATGACGCGGGATGTGAAAGTCCGGGGCCGCTCTTTCGAATCGGTGGTTGACCAATACTATAAGACAGTACGGCCTATGCACACCCAATTCGTAGAACCGACCAAACGCTTTGCCGACATTATTTTTCCCGAAGGAGCTCACAACCGCGTTGCCATTGATATTCTGAAAACTAAAATCACTGCCCTCCTGGGTGAAGGCCAAGCCAAGGGAGAGGTAATC
>CP070787.1:259779-270041 GCA_020346745.1 Fidelibacterota bacterium
AGAAAAAGGTCGACGGCAAATATGATATGGTGGTACACACACAGACCGATAAGGTGGTCGCTGCGCGGAAGCTGGTCCTGGAATTTCTCCTGCTGAACCATCCCTTGGATTGTCCAGTCTGTGACCAGGCGGGTGAGTGCTTCCTACAGGACTATTCCTTCAAATACGGTCACGCCCATAGCAGATTCATTGACGAAAAACGTGTGCGACCGAGCGAGGATCTCGGTTCGGGTGTGGTCATCAACCACAACCGTTGTATCATGTGTACCCGCTGCGTGCGCTTCACTGAACAGGTCGTCGGTACAGGTGAGCTACTCGTGCAAAATCGGGGCTACCATAATAAGATCGCTATTTTTGAGGGGAAGCCTCTCGATAACCCGCTTGCCGGAAATGTAGCCGATATCTGTCCGGTGGGGGCTTTATTACTGAAGGATTACGTCCACTCCACGCGGGTATGGCACTTGTCGCAGACTCCTTCTGCCTGTACGGAGTGTACCACCGGATGCAGTATTACGGTTGACGCTGCCCATAACCGAATATTCCGGATTATCAGTCGCGAGAATGAGAAAGCCAACGGCTACTTTATCTGTGATGATGGTCGCTATGCATTTCACAAGTATCATGATGGTGAGCTTACCGAACCTGTGCAGCGTGCCGGGAAGAAATGGAAAGCGCTCAGCTGGGATCGCGCCTATGAGACGGTTGCAGAGCAAGTCGACAAGCACGGAGGCAGGGAATCGGTCCGAGCCCTGGCCTCGCCAACTTTCCCGAATGAAAGCAATTTTCTCCTTGGTCAACTTATGCAACGTCTCTCAGATAGCAGGAATATCGCTTTCATTCCCCTCAAGCAAAAGGAGGATCAGGTCTTTGCGTCCGGCTTCCGGATCAGTGGGGACAAAGGTGGAAATCGCAAGGGATCGCTGGATATGATCCCGAAATTGTCCGCCGGACCCAAGTCCCTGCTCAAGGATGAGGTAGGGGTGCTCCTTGTAATGGATGCTGACGGCCGGACTGCCCTCACTGCTGATCTGAAGAGGCTCTTCGACGCATCACCGTTCAAAGTGGTGTTGGCCAGTAATACCTCTGACGTTACCGAGATGGCGGACTTGGTGCTGCCGGTATCGGGCCCTTTTGAGCGTGAGGGAACCGTGACGAATGACCGGGGATTGGTGCAGTGGTTGCATCCCGCCCTTCAATTGAAGGGACAGACACGCCCCGACTGGCTGGTGGTGGCCGAACTGGATCATGTCCTGACCGGTGAAGCGAGCCTGTATGCCTACGCAGGCGATGTCACCTGGAAGATCAACCAGACCGTTGCTGCCTACAGCCAGGCAACACGGTTTAAACTCGGCAAGCAAGGCCAGTTTCTGGCAGGTGCCGGATAATGGACACCTTTGAAATTCTAGTCGCCCTAATTAAAGTGGTAGCTGTATTTGTTGCCGTTATACTTGCCGTCATGGTGATGACCCTGGCTGAACGGCGCGTCGCTGGTTTTATTCAATATCGCCACGGGCCAAACAGGGTTGGTCCTTGGGGTTTCTTACAGCCGGTGGCTGATGGCATCAAGTTCCTGCTCAAAGAGGATATCATTCCGGCTAATGTAAACCTGCCCATTTACCTGCTGGCACCAGCGATCACGATGATACCAGCCTTGACAACCTTTGCGGTGATTCCCTTCGGCGCCCCGCTCGAGGTTGCGGGACGCACGGTGCAACTCCAGGTTGCCAATATCAATATCGGACTACTATATATTTTAGCCCTCACTTCGGTTGGCGTCTACGGGCTAGTCTTGGCGGGATGGAGCTCGGGTAGTAAATATCCTCTCCTGGGCGGCCTACGGTCGTCGGCGCAGCTGATAAGCTATGAACTGGCTATGGGACTGGCCATCATCGGTGTAGTAATGGTCAGCGGCGGACTTACGTTCAATGAGATCATCGCCCATCAACAGGCCACCAGCTGGAATTTCTGGAAACAGCCTATCGCGGCCCTGGTATTCCTGGTGGCCATGTACGCTGAAACAAATCGACTCCCCTTCGACCTGACCGAAGCCGAGCAGGAGCTGGTCGGTGGATATCATACCGAATATTCCAGTTTCAAGTTTGCCATGTTCTTCCTATCGGAATATGCCAATATGGTAACGGCGTCGGCTTTCATGGTATGCCTTTTCTTCGGCGGCTGGGATATTCCGTTCGTGGATGAAACGCAAATGGGAGCATGGGGTGTGGTCCTGTCTGTCCTGGTCTTTATTGCAAAGATAGGTTTTTTCCTCTTTCTATATATCTGGGTACGCTGGACTTTCCCCCGCTTCCGCTACGATCAACTTATGCGCCTGGGTTGGAAGGTTCTGCTGCCCCTGGGTCTGGTGAATATTTTCCTTGTAGGCCTTTGGATGGCACTGAAAGTATGAGGTCAATGCATTTGACAAGGATGATGTGGTGGCTACGGTTGTAAAGACATATGAGCCAAAGTTCTGGGACCGCTTCTACCTCCCGGCGATTGTACAAGGACTGGTGATCACGCTCGGCCGGTTTCTTAAACGGAAGGATACTGTTCTGTATCCGGAGAAAAAACATGTACCGCCCCCCGGCTACCGGGGCCTGCACCGTCTCAACAAGCACGATGATGGACGCATCAAGTGCGTAGCTTGCGAAATGTGCCAGACAGCCTGTCCAGCACACTGCATTGATATTGAGCCCTCGATCGCACCCTGGGAGGAAGGAGAGGAGCGCTATCCGGTCAAATTCGAGATCGACCTGCTGCGCTGTATTTACTGTGGATTCTGTGAAATTGCCTGTCCGAAAGATGCCATTGAGCTGACCGAAATCTATGATTTTGCCGCCTATACCCGGGATGACCTCGTAATCGAGATGGAAGGGCTACTGAAGGTGTTCGATATCACCAAGGACGGGAATGTCTATGATCGCCAAAACCGAGGTGAAAGCATTGAATTGCCGGTGACCCGATGACAGCGATCCTATTCTACATCTTCGCGACTTTCCTGCTGGCTGCCAGCCTGTTTGTGGTGTTAAATCGCAATCCTATATACAGTGTGGTCGCCCTGGTTTTCGCATTCATGAATCTGGCCGCCATGTACTTTCTCCTGGAGGCCTATTTTATCGGGATCCTGCAGGTACTCGTGTATGCCGGGGCCATCATGGTGTTGTTCCTGTTCGTAGTTATGCTGTTGAACGTCCAGCCGGACCAGCCCCGTCCTGGCCTGATCCACTTCGACCGCTGGTGGTATGGACTCATGGGATTGATTTTTGTGGGATTGTTCCTAGTACTGATTGGGGAAGGCGCGCGGCTGCTGTTAACATCACCGGCGGGGGAAGCGGTGCAAATAGGTGGTGTTGACAGTGTGGGTGAAGCTTTATTTACACACTTTCTGCTTCCCTTTGAAATAGCATCACTGCTACTAACAGTAGCCCTGGTGGGCACGGTGTTCCTGGCGAAGAGGAGGGTTTAACCGGTGGTGGTTCCACTTTACCATGTTCTCGCCTTCGCCGGGCTTCTGTTCACTATCGGCGTACTGGGGGTTCTGTTCCGGCGCAGCGCTATCATCGTATTCATGAGTGTGGAGATCATGCTCAATGCCGTGAATTTGGCATTCATCGCCTTTTCCCGTTATCACGGTGACGTTAACGGCCAGGTGTTTGTTTTCTTTATCATGACCCTAGCAGCAGCTGAGGTTGCGGTGGGCCTAGCCATCATCATCTCTCTTTACCGCAACCTGCGCACTTCCGACATCTCTGAAATCCGGCTGATGAAACACTGATGGCTGATACGCTCTACCTGATCACACTCTTCCCGCTGTTGGGATTTTTAATCAACGGCCTACTGGGACGATGGTTGTCTGAGAAGCAAAGCGGCCTGGTTGCCTCGGGCGCGATCCTGGGATCATTCCTGGTGAGCGCCCAACTACTGCTTGCCTTGATAGCTTTGCCGGAGGGGGAGCGTCTGTTCACCCAAAACCTGTTCGCATGGATTCCGGTTGGCGAGCTGAGTATTCCCATCGGATATCGGTTTGATCCCCTCTCTGCGGTGATGACGCTGGTGGTCAGCGGCGTTGGATTACTGATACATATCTATTCCATCGGCTACATGCACGCTGATCCCGGTATCCGGCGGTACTTCGCATTCCTGAACCTGTTCACGTTCATGATGCTAAGCCTCGTATTGGCTGATAATCTGGTCCTGATGTTTCTAGGCTGGGAGGGTGTTGGGCTCTGTTCATACCTGCTCATCGGTTTCTGGTTTGAAGATGAAGCCAAGGCAAGGGCAGGGATGAAAGCGTTCATCGTAAATCGCATCGGGGATGCCGGTTTCATCATCGCCATGATCCTGCTCTATGATCAGTTTGGGACGTTGAGTATCAGCAAGATAGCTGCCGCGGCACCGGGAGCTCAGCTGGCTCAGGGCTTTTTCACTGCTGTGACACTGCTGATGTTCCTGGGAGCAACTGGCAAATCGGCTCAAATTCCGCTCTATGTATGGCTGCCTGACGCCATGGCAGGTCCCACCCCGGTGTCCGCGCTGATTCACGCCGCTACCATGGTTACCGCAGGAGTCTATCTCATCGCTCGCAACAGTGTACTCTTTTCCCTGGCTCCAGCTACCATGTCCATCGTGGCGTTCATTGGCATACTCACAGCACTGTACGCGGCCACGATCGCCATCACCCAGAACGATATTAAAAAGGTACTGGCCTACTCTACGATCAGTCAGCTAGGATATATGTTCACGGCAGTGGGAGTAGGTGCATTCTCGGCCGGCATCTTTCACCTCATGACGCATGCTTTCTTCAAAGGATTGCTGTTTCTTGGAGCCGGCAGCGTTATTCATAGTATGAATGGCGAGCAGGATATGGGCCGCATGGGAGGCCTCAAGAACCATATGCCCACCACCCATTGGACCATGTTGATTGGGGTGCTGGCCATCGCTGGCATCCCGGGGCTGTCAGGCTTCTTCAGTAAAGATGAGATCCTGTGGGGAGCTTTCAGCCAGCATGAAGGCTTCAGCTGGATCTGGTTGCTGGGAGTTGTCACTGCTGGCTTGACGGCATTCTATATGTTCCGGCTCTTCTTCCGTACGTTCTATGGTGATCCGGTCTGGGAGGGGACCCAGAAGCCTCATGAGTCTCCTTCTGTGATGACGCTTCCCCTAGTATTGTTGGCATTCCTGTCTATCTTTGGAGGCTACGTGGGCATCCCCGCGGCATTGGGAGGCAGCAATCCTTTCCATCACTTCCTCGAGCCTGTGCTTGCCAGCTACCCAGTCCACAGTACTGCAGCTCCCCATACCACCTATAGGTTGGAGTTATTGCTGATGCTGGTGAGCACATTGGTTGTCGCTGGAGGGATTTATTACGCCTACCGTGTGTACATTCAACAGCCTTCTCTAGCTGAAGACCTGGCCAAACGACTTGGACTGCTGTATCGACTATCCTTTAATAAATATTTCGTGGATGAGATCTATGACCGCTTAATCATTAAGCCGTTCAGGATGCTGGCTACAGTCACGTGGGAATGGTTTGATGTTCAGATAGTTGATGGGGCGGTTAACGGCAGCGGTCATGCCGTTGCCAGGATGAGCGGGATTGTCCGTAAAATTCAGAATGGCCTGATCCAGCACTACGCTTCCATCATCCTACTGGGTGTAATCTTCATCCTTATCTATATCTATTTCGACTGATGGACTGGATTCAACATCATCTACTGACCCTGACAATCTTCACCCCAACGGTGGGAGCGTTAATCATTCTCCTCCTGCGGGAACCTCAGCGGGTGATTATCCGGCAGGTCGCATTGGTGACCTCACTGTTGACATTTGTGTTCTCATATCTCTTGTTCAAGAATTTTGAGGCCAGTGATGCCTTCCAGTTCGTTGAGTTGGCATCGTGGATTCCCAACTACGGGATCAGTTACCATGTAGGTATCGACGGTATCAGCCTGCTGCTGGTGATGTTGACCACCTTTCTCACTCCCGTGACTATCCTAGGCTCCTTTGATGCCATTGACCGTCGGGTGAAGGGATTCATGGTGGCCATGCTGGTTATGGAAACCGGCATGTTGGGGGTGTTCGCGGCGCTGGACATATTTCTGTTCTATATATTCTGGGAGGCTATGCTCATCCCGATGTACCTCATCATCGGGATTTGGGGCGGTAAAAACCGGCTGTACGCTTCAATCAAGTTCGTGCTGTTCACCATGCTGGGAAGTCTGCTCATGCTGGTGGCGATCTTTGCTCTGTATAGTCAGAGCGATGCTCAATTGGGACATTATACCACCAATTACCTTGAGATCTCTACGCTGGAAATTGCGCGCTCAGCCCAGATTTGGATGTTTCTAGCCTTTGGCCTGAGTTTCGCTATTAAGGTTCCTATCTTCCCGTTTCACACTTGGCTGCCCGATGCCCATGTGGAGGCCCCCACACCGGGATCGGTCATCCTGGCGGGCGTTTTGCTGAAAATGGGAGGCTACGGCTTCCTGCGCTACTGTCTACCCCTGTTCCCGGACGCTACTTCCCAATTCACACCCCTAATTGTTGCGTTGGCGGTAGTGGGAATCATCTATGGTGCAATCGTAGCCATGGTCCAGCCCGACATGAAGAAACTGGTAGCGTACTCCAGCGTCAGTCATCTAGGATTTGTAATGCTGGGCATCTTCGCCCTCAGCCTGCAATCAGTATCAGGTGGAATCATCCAGATGGTGAATCACGGCCTCTCTACAGGGGCCTTGTTCCTGCTGGTGGGAATCATCTACGGGCGTACTCATACCCGCATGATCGCTGATTATGGCGGCCTGGCCAGAGAAATGCCTCGGTATGCCGTCGTATTTCTTGTTGTTACTCTGGCAAGTATCGGTTTGCCAGGCCTCAACGGATTCGTGGGCGAGTTTTTAATCATTGTGGGTAGCTTTCACTCTCAGCCCGTTGCTGCGGTCCTGGCCGTTGTCGGTGTGATCTTATCTGCAATCTATCTGCTTTGGCTGGTGCACCGTGTGTTCTACGGTCCCTCAGATGCGACCAGAGGTGAGCCAAGAAGTCCCGACGATAAAAGACTGTTCGATATGACCCGACGTGAATGGGCGGTAATGCTGCCCGTTCTGGTGATGATCGTTATGCTGGGTGTCTATCCCCGGCCTTTCCTAAAACGGATTGAACCTGCGGTGGAAACATTGGTGAATAGGTATGAACAGGTACTCGCACCAACTGAACCCACCAATACCGACATGCATGCAAAAATAAATGAATTGGAGGAAGAGTGAATCAGATGAGTCGAAATGTAAATCGCAGGCCCCTGATGAAATGGATCGGCGTGCTCACCCTTGCCTTACTTACTCCGGCACTGCTGTTAGCTTCCACAGAGTTGGAAGCGGGTGAGCACACGCTGGGGAGTATACTCCCCGTATGGAGCATAATCCCCTTTCTGGGGATCCTGCTCTCGATCGCCATTTTTCCCCTCGTAGCACCGCATTTCTGGCATCATCACTTCGGCAAAATATCAGCGGCCTGGGCTATCATATTTGCACTCCCATTTCTCATCATCTATCGTGGTGAAGCCTTTTATGAGATCGTGCACATAATTGTCGTCGACTACATTCCTTTCATCATTGTCTTATGGGGCTTATTCACGATAGGCGGTGGGATTGTACTCCGAGGCACAATTGTAGGAACTCCGGCTGTTAACACCCTCCTTTTGCTGGTAGGAACCCTGCTGGCCAGTTGGGTGGGCACAACCGGTGCTGCCATGCTTCTTATCCGCCCTGTTATCCGGGCGAATGCATGGCGCAAGAACAAGAAACATATCATCATCTTCTTTATCTTCCTGGTAGCCAATATCGGCGGCTCGCTCACACCCCTTGGTGACCCACCACTACTGCTGGGTTTTATCCACGGTGTACCGTTTTTCTGGACACTTCAGCTTATTGTCCAGATGAGCTTCGTGGTCATTATCCTATTGGCCCTCTTTTATCTACTGGACAGCTATTTTATGAGAAAAGATGCCGAGCCCCGTCCTGAGGTACAGGAGAATGAGCCTATCCGATTGGAAGGTATACATAATTTCCTCTTTCTCGGTGGTGTCCTTTTACTGGTGCTTATGAGTGGCACGTTGGAACTTCCCGAAGTATCGATTTTAGGGGTTCATGTTCCACTCCAGGATATCTACCGGAACCTGGGGATTATTCTCATGCTGGTTCTATCTCTCAGGACCACTCGACGAGAGCTGCGGGATGCGAACGGTTTCACCTGGGCTCCGATCAAGGAAGTGGCATACCTTTTTGCCGGCATCTTTATCACCATCATACCAGCGTTGGCAATACTGAGGGCCGGCTCGCACGGAGCTATGGCTTTCGTCATCGACAGTGTGGAAAAGCCCTGGCACTATTTTTGGGTAACCGGTACGCTTAGTAGTTTTCTTGACAATGCCCCAACCTACCTGACATTCTTCAACACTGCATTGGGTAAGCTACAGCTCACTGAGGGCGAGGTTTCCCGCTTTCTGGCGGGCATGGCTACCGAAGGAGATCTGTTGATTCAGCTCCAGACTTTTGAGACCATGCTGATCGCCATTTCTTTAGGAGCCGTCTTTATGGGGGCTAATACTTACATCGGCAACGCGCCTAATTTCATGGTGCGCTCCATAGCCGAAGAAAACAAGATTCACATGCCCAGTTTCTTCGGTTATCTGTTCTGGTCGGTGATCATCCTAGTACCGATCTTTGTTCTTGTCACCTTCGTTTTCTTGAGGTAATCGCATGTTCAGCTACATTCTCTGCGCCACAGATCTCAGTCCCCGATCCGATGAGGCCCTTCGGGTGGCAGTCCACATGGCGGCCAAGTACAATGCTTTCCTGGCGATTTTAAACGTCCACGAGGAGTTTATGGACAAGGACGAAATGGTCATGCTCCGTGTGAGTGTGGAGCAGATGCAGGAGCGTTTCCGCTTGGTAGCCACCAAGTGCCGGCAGCAAATGCAGGATTTAGTCTCAAGCACCGGTGTTGAGGACCTCCAGGTTGATTACCTCATCAGGGAAGGAGAACCAGCTGAAGTCATCATTGATATAGCTCGGGGAATTCATAGCGATATGGAGGAGCCGAATTCCCCCCTCATCGTGATGGGCACAAACGGTCGGGACAGCTTGAAGGAACGCTTACTGGGTTCCGTTGCTGAGCATGTGGTCCGGCATGCAACCTGTCCAGTGTTGGTCATCCCTTATCTGGCGGAATGACAGAATGATCATATGAGTTGGACAGATCTGAATAGTACCCTTCCTGAACTGGTTCTGGCGGCAACTGCGTTGGCGCTTCTCCTCATGGAGGTGTTCAGACCGCCGCCACGAGCCCAATTCATCTGGGTAGCACAGGTGGGACTCCTTGCGGCTCTGGTTCTGGAATTTGCTCTACCTGTAAAAGGGCAATTCTATAATGGGATGATCGCGGTGGACCACTTTTCCAGATTTTTTGACGTGGTCTTTCTCGTGATAGCGTCAGCAACCATGCTTGTCGCCATCCCATATCTCCGCAGAACTCTTGAAGAGAGAGGGGAGTATTACGCCCTGATCCTCTTTGCCACAATTGGCATGATGTTTATGGCCAAAGCTCACGACCTGACCATAGTTTTCCTAGGCCTGGAGCTGCTGTCTATTCCCCTTTATATCCTAGTTGGATTCTACCGTCACAGAGTCCGATCAAACGAAGCCGGTCTCAAATACCTGCTTCTTGGTGCCTTTTCTACCGGCTTTTTCCTATTCGGGATTGCGTTGATCTACGGGAGTACTGGTGCTACGCATTATGACGCCATACGCCAGTCCATTGTTTCGGGGGAGCACCTCTCTATGGTCCTCACTTTGGCTGGCTTCGGCTTATTGGTGGTGGGATTTGCCTTCAAAGTAGCCCTCGTACCATTCCATATGTACGCACCGGACGTTTACGAAGGTGCCCCAACCTCCATTACCGCCTTCTTGAGCACAGGCCCTAAAGTGGCTGGGTTTGCCGCGTTCCTGAAAGTTATCGTGGTGTCTTTTGCCGTCACTACCCAGCATTGGTGGGGAATTATATGGATTCTGGCCGTTCTCACGATGACTGTTGGCAATATCACCGCTCTTGTCCAGAGTAATTTAAAACGCATGCTCGCATACTCGAGCGTGGCCCATGCCGGATATTTAGCTATAGCTGTCCTTGTGGGGACTCACGATAGTCTATCGGGAATGATGTATTATCTGGCAGCTTACGCGGTCACAACCTTGAGCGCTTTCGGTGTA
>CP070787.1:270141-280193 GCA_020346745.1 Fidelibacterota bacterium
CCGGACAGCTGCCACAATATATACGCAGTCCCCAAACTTATGTGACCTTATTCCCCCATTTTTCTTGACATTGGCGGGTAAAATAAATACGTTTGTGGGTAAAAGTGGGTAGAATTCCCTTAAATTGATCGGGTTACACCGACCGGGGACCTGTTCACTCACTATGATCCCGAACGTATTATCATATGCGGGCAAATGATTTGGAGACCATAGGCAACTCATTTACTGGTAGTTACAGCTATACTCTGGACGCCAAGGGCCGGATCAATATACCTGCCAAAATGCGGAAGGCGCTCAATCCCGCGAATGACCGCACCTTCATGGCTACCAGAGGAGCCGATCCGTGCATTGTTCTCTATCCCGTTGAGGTTTGGCAGCAAATTGCAGCCAAACTGCTCAGCTTGAATAAGCGACGAGCACTTCACCGCCATTATACACGGAACATTGCCCGTTACGCCGAAGCTCTACAATACGACCATCAAGGCCGGATAGCCCTGCCAGCGGGCTTGATTGATTACGCTGGTATCGGTAAGAACGTGAAAATTGTGGGGATGATCGATCATATTGAAATCTGGGAACCCGAGCGACTGGAGGAATCTGACAACCAATATGCCGATCAACTGGATGACTTGGATACCATCTCTGACGAGATCTTTTCCCTCCCTCTATGATGAGCGATCTCATAGAGGAAGTCGCTCATGTCCCTGTGATGGTTGATGAAGTATTGGAGTGGCTCATCACGGCTACTGAGGGCTGGTACGTTGACGGCACACTGGGAACTGGCGGACATACGGCGGCCATTCTTTCGCGGCTCTCCCCGGAGGGAAGGGTACTGGGCATTGACCTCGATGCCGAGGCACTTGCCCTGGCCTGTAAGCGGCTATCCGAAGAATCGTCACGATTGGTCCTGCGGCAGGGTTCCTTTGCACAGGCTCATCTGTTCTTGCAGGAACTGGAGGTGATGGACTGCCAAGGACTCCTGTTGGACCTGGGACTATCAAGCTACACTCTGGAGGGGAGCGGACGGGGCTTCAGTTTCCAGGTCGACGAACCGCTGGATATGCGCTTCGATCCCTCCCACGGCCGGCCTCTCCATCAGGTAATCCCTCACCTGGGATCGGAAATCCTAGCCGACATTCTCTCACGTTACGGCGAAGAGCGCCAAGCCAAGCACATTGCTGACGCCCTCTATGACAAGGCGACTCGGAATCAACTCACCACGTCCAGCGAGCTGGCTGAAACTGTCAGGAATACGGCGCGAAGCCCGCTCGTGAATAAAACACTGGCAAGGGTTTTCCAGGCGTTGCGCATCTTTATTAATGATGAGCTCAACACGCTTCAGACCACTCTGGAGCGTTTGAGCGATATGTTGAAATCGGGTGGCCGGGCTGTGGTGATCTCCTACCATTCCCTAGAAGACCGCTTGGTTAAACAGTTCTTCACTCGTGAATCAAAAGACTGTCTCTGTCCACCCCAACTTCCCCAGTGTGTTTGTACCCACACCGCCACTTTCAAGATTCTTACACCTCGGCCCGTTACTCCCTCCCCTGAAGAACAGGCAAATAATCCCCGTTGCCGATCTGCAAAACTGCGCGCTGTGGAGCGGCTCTGATGGGGGGTGTCCGCCGTCAGGTTAGAACCCCTGGTCATCGTCAGAAAGGTAGAACCGGCGGCCCCTCACTTATCTCCTTTTTCTTCTGGACCTTTTTCCTGGTCAGCACGGCTATCGCCTACCTCTGGATTTACAACCAGACAGACACCGTGGCAACTATCCTGGTCGAAAAACGGAAGCTGATCTTCGAGTTGGAGAATACCAACCGAGAACTCCAGGTCAGCATCGACCAGCTCTCCAAAATTGATCGCATCACCCGTATTGCACGCTCCCAGCTGGGAATGGTGGTTCCTCCAGCCGAATCGCTTATCGTGTATTTATCGGAGATCAGCGAGTGACGCGGCTGTATCTCCAACATCGAGCCCGGGTTATCCTGGTGACTACCATAATGGCAGGCTTCCTGTTGACCGTAACCGGTAAACTCTTTTACATACAGATCCTCAATCATTCCACATACCGTTCTAAAGCGGAACTTCAGAGCACGGATGTAAAGGTACTTCCGGCGGCCCGGGGACACATTGAGGATCGCAACGGGGATCTCCTGACCTCCAATATCATGCATTTCTCCTTCGCTGTGGATCCACAGGTTCTGGATAATGCGGATGAGGTAATAAACCTTTTTGCGCGGGTCTTCAACCGGCCGGTCGCCGACTATCGGAAGCGGTTGACTGCCGACCGCTCATTTGTTTGGCTGGAACGCAACGTTCCCCGAAGTAGATGCGAGCAGCTTCTCGATTTCCAGTCCCGGGGACTTATCGTTCAGCGCGAGGTGAGGCGCCGCTATCCCTACGGCCACCTTATTGCGCCAGTTGTCGGTTTCACTGATGTAGACAACCAGGGCATCTCCGGACTGGAACACGAATTTGACACGTTCCTTCGCGGCGAAAACGGATGGCAGGTATTAAGACGTGACGCGAAGGGACGTGTCATCCCTCATGCCACCAAGAAAGGCCAACCAGCCCGGCACGGATCCCAACTCCAGCTGACTATCGATATGGACTATCAGTCCATCTTCCAGGAGGAAATGGAGCGGGCATCTCAACGCCTGGTCCCCAAGACTATTCACGGCATTCTGATGGAGCCCATTACTGGTGAAATTCTGGCCTTGGCCCAGTATCCCAGTTTCGATCCTAATGCCCACCAAGCGAGCCCCTCGGAGAACCAGCGGATAAAGGCCATCACCGACCTGTATGAACCGGGATCAACCCTCAAAGTTGTCACCGCCACCGCTGCACTCGAAGAAAACTTCTTCTCACCCCTGGATGAAATCGATTGCGAGGGCGGGGAATACAAGTATCATAACCTCACCATTAAAGATGTCTATCCTCAAGGCGTTCTCTCAGTCTCTGAGATCATCGCCTATTCAAGCAACATCGGTATTATAAAGATGGCCGAGAATATCGGCCGGGAACTCCTCTATAAATATTGCCGATGGTATGGACTTGGAACCCGCACCGGTATCGGACTCCTCGGCGAGTCGCCGGGGCTCTTGCGCGATCTGGATTCATGGAGCTCCGTCTCCACCGGAGAGATCGCCATGGGACAGGAGATTGGTGTAACAACTCTACAGCTGGCTTTAGTGTACAGCGCTATCGCAAACGGTGGCCTGCTCATGCGCCCGCTGCTCGTTAAACAGGTGTACGATTCTGGACGAAAGGAATTCATCACCAACACTCCCGAAACCATCCGCCGGGTCGCCTCCTCCGAAGCGATGGATCAGTTGCGCCGTATCCTGCATTATGCGGTTGAGCAGGGCACCGGGAATGAGGCGCGGTTGCCGGGGTATACTGTGGCGGGCAAAACCGGGACAGCCCAGAAGTATCTCGACGGTCGCTACTCTGACGAGGAATTTGTGGCCACTTTCGCTGCCATGTTCCCCGCTGAGCGTCCTCGCCTAGTGTGTGTTGTGGCCGTTGACAGCCCCCGGTATGGGACCCATTTCGGTGGTGAAGCAGCAGCACCTATCGTGCGCAATACACTGAAGCGCATCTTGAACCTGGATGACAACTTCTACGTCCCACCCCCTCCGCCGGTTGTAGAAGAGGCCACCCGGAAACCAAGTCCCTATCTTTTGGCCTCCGCCGGCACACTGCCTGCCCCCTTGGATCCGGGGATCATGCCCGACTTCCGGGGACTCAGTCTGCGCAAGGCTCTCCATCTGGCGCGAAAGAGTGGCGTGCGGCTCCAGGTGGAAGGCTCGGGCCGGGTGGTGAAACAATCCATTAAATCCGGAACCCTGGTGGATTATGAAGAGGTATGCATCATCACACTCGCTCCGGAAAGACACATTCAATGATGCCGCTCGGTCAGGTCATGACAGGAATTGACACGCGAACTCCGATACCCAACCTGGAAATCACGGGCTTGACCCATAACTCCGGACTGGTTGCATCCGGATTCCTTTTTGTAGCCCTCCCCGGCCTGCATATCCAGGGAACCGCGTTCATCCGCGAGGCTCTCGCTAATGGTGCCGTCGCTGTTGCCGGACCTCCTGTTCCCTCCAGTACCGGGTCATCACCCTATATAGCCATCGACGATCCGCGGGTGGCCTACTCCCGCATGGCGGCCAACTTTCATCAGCACCCCAGTCGGCAGCTGTCGGTGGTAGGTATTACCGGTACCAACGGAAAGACCACCACCACGGAGATTTTATCGTCAATCCTGAACGCCGGTAGCATTCCCACTGCTATTCTCGGCACCTTGGGTCTACGCTGGGGAGAGGAGCGGGCATCGACCGGGTACACAACCCCAGCAGCCAATCAAATTCATGAAATCCTCGCGGATCTCCTTGAAAAGAAAATTGAGGGGGTGGTGATGGAGGTCTCCTCCCACGCCCTGAAGCAGCATCGAGCGGATGACGTCGACTTCAATGTCGTGGTTTTCACCAATTTCACCCAGGATCATCTAGATTATCACCCCGACATGGATGATTACCTGGCGTCTAAGCTCCGCCTCTTCGAGCTGCTCCCAGCCGGTAGAACAAGCATTGTCAACCTGGACGACCCGAGTGGGGAGCACTTCATCCGGGCGGCAACCGGGCCGGTCATCAGCTACAGCCTGGGCCGGAACGCCGATCTGAAAGTCATCGATATGGGGCTGTGCCTGGAGGTGACGGTGGCCAACCTGGACTATCAAGGCCAAACGTTGTCAATTGAGAGTCGCCTGATAGGACAGTATAACCTTGAAAATCTCCTCGCGGCTACCGCCACCGCCCTGGCAATGGAAATCCCACCAGATACTATTCAGGAAGGTATCTCAAGAGTTAACTGCGTAGAAGGCCGGCTGGAGCGTGTCACATCTGGTGCGCCGGGCAGGATCTTCATCGACTACGCTCATACTCCGGATGCCTATGCGAAACTCCTGAGCACCATCCGGCAGCTGGCTCCTGAAAAAACCGAGATCGTCACCCTTTTCGGCTGTGGCGGCGATCGCGACCGCGCTAAACGTCCCCTTATGGCCGCCCAGGCAGAAGTGTATTCCGATCGCTTGGTGATCACCTCCGACAATCCCAGGACTGAGAGCCTGGCACAGATCAACGCCGATATCCTGAGCGGTTTGAACCACGATAAACACGTGGTCATCGACAATCGGCGGGAAGCCCTCCACCACGCTCTAGACTCGCTAGCCGAGCATTCCATACTCATGATCCTCGGCAAAGGCCGGGAAGACTATGAGATCATCGGCACGGAAAAGGTCTATCACAACGACGTAGAGATAGTCGAGACCTACGAACCATGAGAATTGATCTGGCAGAACCAGCCCGCTTGACCGCACTGCTGCGGGAGCACTATAGCCTGGATGATCTCCCGGAGATCAAGGGGATCACCATCGATTCACGGCAGGTTCGGGTTGGAGATATGTTTGTTCCTATCGTCGGGAATCGGGCCGATGGACATACTTTTATTCCGAACGCTGTTGAGTCCGGTGCAGTGGCTGTCATGGCTGAGCACCCTATCCCGCCGCTGCCCGCCAAGACTGCTGTCATCCAGGTATCGGATACTATCGAGGAACTGGGCACCCTGGCCCGCATTTGGCGAGGATCGCACACTCCGAATGTGGTAGCCATAACCGGATCCAACGGCAAAACGACCACCAAGAATCTCGTGATTGATATTCTGGCCACGAAATTCAAGGTTCTTGGCACCGAGAGTAGTTATAACAGCACCATCGGCCTGCCGCTCACGCTCTTGCGCCTGGACCAGGAGTGTGAGATTGCTGTGTTGGAGCTGGGCTCAAATCTCCCCGGTGAGATCGCCTACTTGGCCCGTATCGCCCAACCTGAAATTGGCTTAATCACCAACGTGAGCGAAACCCATGTTGCTCATCTGGACAACAAGCAGGGTGTCATTCGTGAAAAGGAGGCGCTTTTCATGGCCCTGCCCTCTGGCGGCACCGCCGTTGTGAACATGGACGATGCAGCGGTCGCCGGCATGAAGACCTCCGCCCGGCGTCTGACCTACGGATTTCAGTCCTCTGTTGATGTAACCGGATGGTATGAAGAGACCCAGGATGGTGGTGATCTGCTTATAGGCGATGACTTGGAGATCAGGATCCCATATGCCGGCAAGCACCTCGCCGGGATCGCTCTGGCCGCTGCAGCCGTCGGTCTGTTGCTGGGAGTATCCAAACAACTGATCAAGGAAACCGTAGAGAGCTTATCTCTTCCCCCTGGTCGGGGCGAAATCTTGCATCTGGATGGCATCACCGTGATCGATGACTCCTACAATGCCAATCTGGCATCCACTCTGGTTGGACTGGAAACCTTACTCCGCATCCCGTCAGAGGGTCGGCGCTTTCTGGTGTTCGGAGACATGTTGGAGCTGGGCCGGTTTTCGGAAGAACACCATCGCCAAGTCGGTGAGTTCGCCGCTGCCAACGGAATTGATGAGATTCTATGCTATGGTCCCGAAACACGGGCTACATACTGCTCTGCTCAGACGGCCGGGCTTCAGGCCCTGCATTTTGAAAATAAATCGGAATTAAGCCATGCGCTTTCAGAGTCCGCCAGGCCGGGAGACGTAGTGTATGTGAAAGGCAGCCGCGGAATGGCGATGGAAACAATCATCCAGGAAGCGTTTAACGGGTAGGCGTGCTGTACCACCTTCTATTTCCTTTAAGAGACTGGTTCTCAGGTTTCAACCTGATCAGGTATATCACCTTCCGGGGTGCCGCGGCGGCCGTACTGGCCCTACTGATCACTTTCTGGATTGGCCCGGCCCTGATCCGCTGGCTGTCACGCATGCAGATCAGCGAGGTTATCCGCACCACCGGCCCTGCCACTCACGTCTCCAAAAAGGGTACCCCCACCATGGGCGGCGCCATTATTCTCATCGCCGTATTGGTCCCTACCCTCCTCTTCGCCCGGTTGGAACAGACCTACGTGATGATAGCCATACTTGCCCTGGTCTGGATGGGGCTGATCGGCCTGCTGGATGACTACCTGAAAGACATCCGCAAGCTGCCAGCTGGTCTCATCGCCCGTTACAAGCTGGCAGGACAAATCTGCCTAGGGCTGATCATCGGATGCTGGCTGTATTTCTGGCCGGCCAATGCGGAGATCCGCTCTTCCATCGGGCTGCCCTTCGTTGCCAATGGCTCTCTGAATCTGGGCGTATTCTACATCCCTTTGGTTGTGATAGTCATCACTGGTTTCTCCAATGCCGTCAATCTCACCGATGGCCTCGATGGATTGGCGACGGGGCTGATGGGGATCGCTGTGCTGGCGTTTGGAGCCATCGCCTATGTCATGGGTCGCGTTGACTTCAGCGACTGGCTTAACATTTTCTACCTTCCTGGAACCGGGGAGCTGTTCATTTTCGCCATGGCCTTGCTGGGAGCCTGCATGGGCTTCCTGTGGTTCAATGCCAGACCAGCGGAAGTATTCATGGGGGATACCGGTTCCCTTGCCATGGGTGCGGCCTTAGGCGCCATGGCAGTGATCCTCAAGCAGGAGATTCTGCTGCTCATCATCGGCGGGATGTTTGTCGCCGAAGCACTTAGCGTGATCATCCAGGTCTCCTACTTCAAATTGTCCAAGCGTATGACCGGCGAGGGCAAGCGGGTCTTTCGCATGGCCCCACTCCATCACCACTTCGAGCTGCGAGGCTGGCCTGAAAGCCGGGTCGTCATCCGATTCTGGATCATGGGTATTCTCCTAGCCTTGTTAAGCCTATCAACCTTCAAGGTGCTGTAGTGGATACCGCTCTACAGGCCAATGTCTATTCCCCTGATAATGCATTCTCAGGCCAGGATATCCTTGTCCTGGGGGCCGCCCGCAGCGGCCTGGCCGTATCCCGCCTGCTCCAGACCACCGGCGCACACGTTACCCTCGTGGATGACAGGAAAACCCGCGAAGAAATAGCACCGGCCATGGATAATCCGGACGTTGCCATCCTAACAAAAGGCTATAAACCTGACGAAATCACCGCCGCCCTTCTGGTACTGAGTCCCGGCATCGCCGATAGCCACCCCCTGGTCACTTCGTTCCAGGAGCGGGGTCTGCCGGTCCTAAGTGAAGTGGAAGTGGCCGGCAGATTAACCAATTCCCCGATTATGGCCGTTACGGGCTCCAATGGCAAGTCTACGGTGACAACCATGATCCATCACATGATAGCTGCCGGGGGATTCCGGAGTTTCCTAGGTGGGAATATCGGAGTTCCCTTCGCGGATAACGTCCTCGAAGAACGCAACTTGAAGCCTGTCTCACCAGTGCAGGTCGTCGAAGTCAGCAGTTTCCAGGCTGAGCACCTGGAGCGATTCAAGCCCGCTGTAGCGGTGTTCCTGAACCTCTCCCCTGACCATCTGGACCGTTATGCCGACCTAGAGTCATACGGGCAGGCGAAACTCCAGCTGCTGAAGAATATGAATGCGACAGGATGGATCGTATATAACCAGGACGACGACTTCTTCCGGTCTACCTTCAGCAGCCACCCGAGGGCAAAGCCCTTTTCCTCCCAATCCAACCCGGATGCCCTGTTCCTGCTCGAGGGTACATGGATCATGCACGACGGAGAGCGCCTGATCTCGCTTGACCAGATCACAGTCCCCGGACACCATAATATCATGAACTTTCTAGCTGCCGCCACCGCCGCTAGTCTCATGGGAGTAGCTGCCTCCGCCATCGCCATGGTCATGGGCCGGTTCCAGGGATTGCCCCACCGATTGGAGCTGGTTGCTGAAGTAGATGGTGTTCGGTATTACAACGATTCCAAGGCCACGAACGTAGCCTCCGCCCGGATGGCGCTGGCCAGCTTCGATGATGATATCATCCTGATCCTTGGTGGTAGCGATAAGGGCGCCACGGACTTCCCAGAGCTAGCCGAGCTAATCCAAGATCGGGTGAAGCAGCTGATCACCTATGGGGAGGCCGGGCTGCGCCTGACGGAAATCTTCCAGGGACTGGTACCAATCCACTTTGAGAGGGAATTCACCGCGGCGGTGGATCAAGCTCGCCTGAACGGGGAACCAGGTGATGTAGTGCTGCTTGCACCCGCTTGTGCCAGTTTTGACCAGTTTGCCGATTTCGAACATCGGGGGGACACCTTTCGCCGGATTGTCCAATCCTATCAGCAGGAAAAGGCCCATGGCTAGTACGGCTACCACCCGGCGGTATGACACCTGGACCCTGCTGCTTACCTACTGCCTAGTTGGTGTCGGCGTGGTGATGCTCTACAGTTCCAGCAGTGATACGGCTACCGAGATCACCGGGGACCATATGTTCTTCCTCAAGCGCCAACTGATCCGGATACTGCTTGGAACTGCACTCCTGTTCGCCTGCACCCGGTTGAATTACTACCGTCTGAAGAGTATTGCCAACTGGCTGCTGATCGGTTCAATGATCTTGCTGACCCTCACACTTGTTATCCACTATGCGCTGGATCGGGACGGGGTTGCCCGCTGGCTGCAATTGGGACCCATTTCGGTCCAACCCTCAGATTTCGCCCGCCTGAGCATTATCATTTATCTGGCCGCCTACATTGATCGCAAAAATTCTGTTCTCAATGATTTCAATCATGGATTCCTGCCACCGGTAGTGGTTATCGGACTGACCATGCTGCTTATCATCCTAGAGCCTGACTTCTCCACCGCTGCGCTTACGGGTGTGCTCGGATTGACGCTGCTCTTCCTGGGCGGCGCAAAGAAACGCCATTTGGCCGCCCTCACCGCCGTTTCGATGCCTCTGCTGGCTGCTATTATGATGGCGGAACCTTACCGGCGCGTGCGTATCCTGTCGTTCCTGGGAATACTCGATTCACCAAAGGCGGAATACCAGATCTCACAGTCTTTGATCAGTCTCGGCAATGGCGGCTGGTTTGGTCAAGGCCTGGGTAACAGTGTGGAGAAGAGGCTATTTCTGCCGGCCCCCCACACCGATTTTGTCTTCGCTATCTTCGGCGAGGAATTGGGATTCCTGGGCGCAGTCCTACTTCTCGGAGGGTTC
>CP070787.1:280293-289811 GCA_020346745.1 Fidelibacterota bacterium
ATGGCGGTGGAGGTGGCAAAGGATAGTTCGATATTGGCCTTGTCGGCGGCGATCATGGCATTGACCACTCTGGACAGAGAGCCACCAGCCAGGAAGTGGGTTTCAAGATCTTCCGAACTGATCTGCTTCAGCCCGGCCCGGTGCAGGTTGATGATGCCGTTCACCACTTGGCGGGGCGGGATCTTCCGGATCCGCATGATGATGAGTTTGATCAGTGAAATCTGGCGCCAGCCGATAGAGACCAGCGCCTGAATCCACAATCCCACTGGGACCAGGTAAATAAACAGGATGAATAGAACAAGGATAATCGGGAGAATAAAGACAAGACTCGTCGTCATAGGTTTTTCACTCCTTATAGGCCTGTGAAATCAGGCGCACGAAGGCTGTATTGCCCTCTACCTTAATGACCTCAACAGGTGAACCTTTGGGAATGTGCTCACCCCTGGTAATCACATTCACCTGGTGCCCGGCGATCTCCGCTTTACCGGTCGGCATGCACTTTGTGAGAGTCTCACCAACCTGGCCTACCAGGTTCTCGGTTCCCATGGACACACTATATTCTTCAGCTGTTATGGGGACATTCCGTTGAAAAAACTTGCTGGTGATAAACACTCGCAGGAGCACTATCGTGCCGATGATACCGCCAAGGATGCCAATATTCAACCCGATAAAGGCTCGTTCCATCTCGGCGGGGGTAGGATAATTACCGAGCAGCATCTTATACATTCCCCAAATCATCAGCCCTATGCCGGCAATCCCAGCCAACCCAAAACCAGGAATGGCTACGATTTCAAGGATGAGCAACGTAAGGCCAGCCAGGAAGATAAGCACCTCGGTAAACTCGGCCAATTGGGCGATGAAACTGGTGCCGAAGAACAGCAGCAGCGCAATGGTGCCGATAATCCCTCCAACACCGAAACCGGGTGTCCTGAGCTCGAATAGCAGGCCCAGAAAACCGATACTCATGAGTAGGCTGCTCACAATCGGGTCGGTTAAGAACCGCACAATATGCTCGGACCAACTGGGACTGAAGGTAGTAACCCTGGCTTCGCGCAGATTGAGGGCTGTTAGTACTTCCTCGAAGGTATCATATTCACCATCCGCAAAATCCAGCCGCATCGCTTTCTCTGTCGTGAGTGTGATCAGTTTGCCGGCCTTGCTGCCCTCAATCTCATCTAGCTGTACCGTATCGCCATGGATGATAGCGTAAGGCACTTCCATCTCTTCATCAACCATCCCCTCTGCGATGCGGGTGGGGCGCCCGCGTGCTTCGGCGGTAGCCGACATTTCCTCACGCATGTAGGAAATCACTTTCTCGCTGGCTTTCTTCCCCTCCATGTCAACGGCTGTGACGGCACCGATGGTCGCTCCTTTGGACATATAGATCTTCTCGCATGACAAGGCAATGAGGGCACCGGCGGAGATGGCCCGGCGATTGACAAAGGCCACGGTGGGAACCTGAGAACCCATGATGGCATCCTTGATGCGCGTGGCACCATCAATGCGCCCCCCAAAGGTATCGATGTCCAGAATAATGGCATCCGGTCGCTCCTGGTCGGCTTGCTTAACCACCCGCTCAACGAAGGGCGGCAGACCCAGATCAATGGTGCCCTGGATAGGAACTCGATAGACCTCCCCGGCAGGATATACCACCGAGACCGCCAATAAAGACCAAATGAGGAAAATCGCTCTCATCCCGGGATGATATTATATGTGTGCCCCGGCAAAGTCAACGTGTTTCCGTCTGAAAAACCGTTTCAGATGGATTGTGCGGTGAGGGTAACTTTTAGAGCTACATGTCGATCCAAGCAGAAACAGGCCGCCATACATTGGCTGACAAGCTACTATGGTCCATCACATGGGTCCTTAACAGGATACCTCGATCCTGGGCACTAGCTATCGGTCGGCTGCTGGGGGCCTGTCTATACCTGGCCTTACCCCACCGCAAGGCTGTAGCCTGGAGCAATCTTGGTCGGGCGCTACCGGATCTTTCCCACCAACAGCGGCGAGCCATCCTACGCCACACGTACCAGCACTTCGGTATGACGCTTGTAGATTTCGTCCGGATTCCTACCCTTAATGGTCAACGACTGACAACTATTATAGATCTAGACGAAACATATCTGCAGGCAGCGCGGGAACAAGGTCATGGCGCTATCATTATGAGTGCTCATTTAGGTAATTGGGAACTCATCGTACCGGCGCTGGCTCATCATGATTATCCCATCACGTCGGTCATGGTACCTCAGAGAGGCTCTGGCGGCGTAGTCGTTAGGTCAATCCGGGAGAGTACCGGCACCCCGTACATCTCCAAGAAGACACCTACACGCACCATGTTGCGTCTGCTTAAGGAAGGCAGATTTCTCGGTCTGGTAGGAGATCAGGACGCCCGAAGAAGCGGCGTGTGGGTGACCATGCTGGGGCAGCCCTCATCACGGCCCCGAGGTGGAGCCGTTTTCGCTCTACAAACTGGCGCACCAATGCTTGCAGTCTGGTGCCTGCGTGGGCAAGATGATCGCTACAAGCTGGAGTTTGTGTCCATCAACACAGAGAATTTACCGGCGGATCGCGATCAGGCAATCCAAAGCCTTACTCAACGCTTTATGGATGCCCTTGGAGAGGCAATCAGGCGGCATCCGGAGCAATATTTCTGGTTCCACCGCATGTGGAAGACACGGCCACCAGGCGTATGATCCGAGTTGCTGCATCTGATCCGACCGCCGTAACTATTTTCTGGCAAATCATTAGATCAGGAGGCCTGGTTGCTTATCCCACCGACACCCTGTATGGCTTGGGAGCGGATGCCTTTAGCCAATCCGCAGCGGCACGAATTGCCGCTGTAAAGGGGAGAGGCGGACCATTCAGCGTCATGGTAGGCGACCTGGATCAGCTAGGGGAATATGCGTTGGTTTCAGCGGAGATTGCAGACAAATTAGTTGGCATGCTCCCCGGACCCTACACGATTGTCCTGTCTCCGATCCAGCCTGAGCGCCTCGCACCGGTGGTAGAAGGCCCCGGAGAACGGGTGGGCTTCAGGATTCCGGACCATGCCTTTATCCAAGCCGCCTACCAGCGTGATAGAGGAGTGGTAATTTCCACCAGTGTCAACCGGACAGGGGAACCGCCTCTTCAGAATCCGGATGACATCCAGAAATTATTCTCAGAAGAGATCGACTTGCTGGTGGATGCCGGATCCCTACCACACTCTCTGGGAAGCACAGTCGTGGATCCCGCTACAGAGCCTTGGAGAGTCATACGCCAGGGAGATGGAAGACTCTAGATTACGATGAAAACCTACCGCCGGTTCATCAAGTATCTTACGCGCTACTGGCCGCTGATCGTCCTAACTCTCGTATTGTCACTTATTTTCGTGGCGCTCAACTCTCTCTCCCTCTGGATGGTGGCCTCTCTGATTAATACCATTCTAGTCAGCCCCGAGACCATACCGGTTACGCCCGTGGATGTCTCCGCCGCAGGCAACATTCATGATCTATTGAAAGCATGGACGGCTAAGCTCATCCAGCAACCCACCCCTTTAAGTACCCTCGCCCGGCTGTGCTGGCTGTTGCTAGGTGTATTCCTGGCCAAGAATGTATTCTTCTACCTGAAAAACATGTCAGCTGGAGTGATGGAAAACCGCCTGATTCGGGACTTGCGGGATGATCTTTTCAGCCACCTGCAGACCCTTTCCCTCGCCTACTTCGATCGGCAGAAATCCGCAGAGGTCTCCTCAATAGTTCTGAACGACGTAACGGCGGTCAGACGTGCCTTCACAGTCAGCCTGCAGAAGATTGTCGTGGAACCAGTAAACATAGCCGTCTTCGTCGCCATGCTGATAATAATCAGTTGGAAACTATCACTACTGGCGATTCCCTTGATCCCCCTGGCTGGACTTGTCACGACACGGCTGGGAGGAAGCCTACGGCGGCGAGCGAGGCGCTCCACTAAACAGATCGCCGGTGTGATGAATGTACTACAGGAGGCCCTACAGGGAATCCGCATTGTTAAAGCCTTCGTCATGGAACAGAACGAGACTCGGCGTTTCAAAAAGGAAAATCAGCGCTACTACCATCTGGTATTCCGCGGCATCAGTCTTCGTAATCTCAATACTCCGGTCAACGAACTTATTGGAGTCTTCTTCGGCGTAATCCTGCTGTGGGTCGGCGGACAGCAGGTTCTAATAGGGAGGGGTGTCGGTCCGGAAGAATTCATGAGCTATATCATTTTCCTCTTTGCCATGCTGCAACCTCTGCGGAACCTGAGCAATGTTCACGCCGATATCCAGGTCGGCATGGCTTCTGCCGAGCGTATTTTCACTCTCCTGGACGTCACTCCAACCATCGTCGAACGGCCCGGTGCTGTTGAACTCGCCAGTTTCAACCATGCCATCCGCCTGGAGAATGTATCCTTCACCTATGAAGGAGGTGGCAAGCCCGCCCTGTATTCCATCAACTGTGAGATCAGAAAAGGCCATGTGGCTGCGCTGGTAGGCTTGAGCGGCTCGGGAAAATCCACCTTCGTGGATCTCATCCCCCGCTTCTATGATGCCTCCCAAGGTCGGGTCACCATTGACGGACATGATGTACGGGACGTCAAATTGTCCTCCTTGAGAGACCTTATCGGGATAGTCAGTCAGGAGACGCTTCTGTTCAACACAACCGCTAGGGACAATATCCTATACGGTGATCCGCAGGCTACGGAAGCGCAAGTTATAGCGGCCGCGGAAGCGGCCCATGCATGGGAATTCATCCACGAAATGCCGGAGGGACTAGATACCATCATCGGTGAGCACGGCAGCCAGCTCTCCGGCGGGCAGCGGCAGCGGCTAGCCATCGCCCGAGCGCTGCTCAAGAATCCACCCATTCTCATCCTGGATGAAGCCACTTCCGCCCTGGATTCCGAATCCGAGCGGCAGGTGCAAAAAGCCATTGATAGCCTGATGCAGGAGCGGACGGTGATTGTGATTGCTCACCGGCTATCCACCATCCAGAACGCTGACCAGATTTTCGTTTTAGATCAGGGACGGCTGATAGAAGCAGGCTCCCATGAAGAATTACTAGCCAAAGGTGGTGAATACCAGAAACTTCATGCCCTGCAATTCCAGGCAGGTGGTAGGGCCCTCGATTCCAGCGGTAGTACAGGCACTCCAGCCGACGCGGATTGACCCTCCCTGCTCTTGGAACTTTCTTATCAGAGGGGCTAACTTGGCCCGACGAATCCTGCTGGAGGAAGCCTGATAGAGCATCACTTCACATGTACTGATGAGGAGATTAATAGACGTGGATGTGAAAAGACCGACTGGAAAACTGGGTGTCCTGATCCCAGGGATGGGTGCGGTGGCAAGTACTTTTATTACCGGAATTCTGGCGATTAGAGACAAGCTGGCCAAACCAATCGGTAGTATGACCCAGATGGGAACCATACGTTTGGGGAAGCGCACTGAAGGTAGAGTCCCCTTGATCAAAGACTTCGCGCCATTGGAGGATTTGAATAACCTCGTGTTCGCCGGTTGGGATGTTAATAAGGAGAACCTCTATGAGATCGGTATTCGTTCAGGGGTTCTGGACCGTAGACTGCTAGACGAACTTCAAGAGGAACTGGTTAAGATATCGGTCATGAAGGGAGTGTTCGATAAACATTACGTGAAAAAACTCGATGGAACATGGATTAAGACCGGCAAAAACAAAATGGATTTGGTGGAACAGTTGATGGAAGACATCAAGCGATTCACCACTGAACAGAACACCCAGTCCAACGTGATGATCTGGTGTGGGAGTACGGAGATCTTCCTCGAATCTACGGAGGTCCACTCGTCTTTGAAGAATTTCGAGCGCGGCCTGCGTGAAAGCCATCCTGGAATATCACCAAGTATGATGTACGCCTACGCAGCGCTCAAGTTGGGCATCCCTTTCGCCAACGGTTCGCCTAACCTCACGGTCGATATACCTGCGCTCAAGCAGCTGGCCCAGGCTAGTGAAATCCCCATTGCAGGCAAGGATTTCAAGACCGGACAAACGTTGATGAAAACCATCATCGCTCCTGGATTGAAAGCCCGTCAAATTGGAATCGGCGGCTGGTTCTCAACTAATATTCTGGGGAACCGTGACGGGGAAGTTCTGGACGATCCAGAATCATTCAGAACCAAGGAAGAGAGCAAACTGGGCGTGCTGGATTACATCCTGCAGCCCGAACTATATCCGGATCTGTACGACGACTTCTACCATAAGGTCAGAATAAACTATTACCCACCAAGAGGAGATAATAAGGAAGGTTGGGACAATATCGACATCTTCGGGTGGCTGGGATATCCGATGCAGATCAAGGTAGATTTTCTCTGCCGTGACAGTATTCTTGCAGCTCCCATTGTGCTGGACCTGGCCCTCTTTCTTGACCTGGCTCACAGGGCAGGTATGAAAGGGATTCAGGAATGGCTATCCTTCTATTTTAAAAGCCCGATGACCTTGCCGGAACTTTATCCCGAACACGACCTCTTCGTCCAACTTGCCAAGCTTAAGAATACCCTCCGTCATATAATGGGTGAGGAACTGATCACACATCTGGGGCTGGATTACTATGAAGGTTAACCCAGGTTGAAGCTGGTCATTATTGCTGCCGGTGAGGGCTCTCGTTTGCGCTCACTAGGGCAGAATATTCCCAAAACACTCATGTCCATCGGTGGGCAGCCAGTCATTGAATATATATTCGACGGCTGTCGTCAGGTGGGGATACCCCACTGCATCCTTGTGACGGGTGCGCAACACGAAATGATCGAAGACTACCTTCGTGATGCTACACCGGATCTGGACATAGAAACGGTCCATAATCCTGAATGGAGGCTGCCAAACGGTGTCAGCGTTCTCCAGGCTAAGCCATGCATTCCCGAAGGTGAAGATTTCATGATCAGTATGAGCGATCACCTGTATGGACCGGAGCTGTTGGAACTGGTCCACAACAGCAGTTTGGAAGGGAGGATTACTAACGTTGGCGTGGATCGCAATATCGAGCGTATCTTTGACCTGGAAGATGGCATGAAGATCACGTTCGATACATCTGATCACGCCTTAATCACCGGCATGTCGAAGACTTTAGCAAGTTTTGAGGCCATCGACTGCGGTATTTTCAAATGCCGATACGACTTTTTTCGATTCCTGGAGGCCGCCATGGAACATGGTCGTTGTTCCTTGGCGGATGCGTGCAATTTGCTAATTGCCAGTCGGGAATTAGGCAGCGTTGATATTGGAGACCACCAATGGCTGGATATCGATACACCGGAGGCATTCAGTTTTGCCGAGGAAAACTACGCCCGCTTTGTATCCTGATATAGAGCCCAACTACCCGGTTTCGGAATCGAAACCCAGGCTCCTACCGGCGCGCCCATGAATCTCCTCTATTACGCCAACCAGGTCTATCAATTCTCCTATGCGAATCCGATATACCGTCTGCTCGGTGGTACGTTTGTGGTTCCCAAGAAGAGGAAATGGCTGCGCTTCAAACGCTACATGCGAAACGGAAATCTTTTCCCGGAAGTAAAAACGCTATTAAATACACCCCCTGTCAAGGTATGTAATTACAAGCAGATGCCAGGGGAGGGGAATGTCATCATTTCCATGACTAATACCCGCTTCGTTTGCCCTGAAGGGCTATGTACCACGATCTTCGTTGGACACGGTACCGGTGACCGAAAATATGGGGGTAATCTCAAGTCGCTCTCTTCGTTCGACTACCATTTTATCTCGGGACCCAAGCACCTGGAGAAGCTCAAGGATTCGGGCGTAGAGATTCCCGAGGAACGATTGATCAAGATTGGCAATCCCCGCTTCGATGACTACGTGAAGCGTACCCTTGATCGGGAAAAATGCATGGATGATATGGGAATCGTTGACCGGGACCGGAAAACCGTGCTGTATGCCCCTACCTGGAAGCGCGGCAAGGGTACTCTCCACCAGTTTGTCTATCGCTTCTGCCGGGCGCTTACCGGTGAGTTCAACCTGATTGTCAGACCCCATCACTTCGAAGCCAAATGGCTGCCCAAGATCAAAGCCTGGGCGGCCGCCAACAGGATCAGGCACGTCTATCTTTCAAATCCCAATGACCTGCTGCATCACGACACGATGAGCGATTTCTTGGTCTCAGATCTGCTTATCAGTGATACCTCCTCCATCCAGTACGAGTACCTGGTCACTGACAAGCCTATGATAGTCGCGAAGACCGCGCCGGTGGACCTGCATCGGATGCCGGACGAACTGGACGTCCGTTCGGTGGCCGAGACATACGACGGATCACCAGACTCAGATATCTATCGGATGGTCGTGGATAATCTCACAACACCACGAACCGAAGCATACCGTCAGCTGCTGGCGAACTGCTTCTATTTCAACGATGGACACAGCACTGATCGCGCAGTGGAGTTCATTTCAAAGCTTCAAGAAAGGTGATCCTGCCCCTTCAGACGCATTCATGTCAGTCCTCAATCCGTCCTGGTATTAATTGCGTGCTCAAAAGCATCAAGGCTTGGACGAACCAGGAATGTGGTAACTTCAGGACGAATGATTAGAACGAAGGAGGAATACCACTTGCACTTGCACCCGCTCGCGGTCATCTTCCAGGACATCGTGCTGGGTAGCGGTATCCACTAACGCTCGACGTTCCAGATGGCGGAACCTTCAGATATCAGCCGGAGCATACTACTCGTTAATGATCATGGCGCAAATACAGGCATTGGCACCTATTTCAACCAGCTCCATCACAATCTGCTCCAAATAACATCCGACGAATATTCCTACCATCTTCTTATGCAGAATATGGGGGAATCTTTCGTCGCATCTATGCCCGACACTGTTGTCCAGTACCGACCTTCCTGGGCTAAACAGCGCGGATTCGGTAAGATGTACAGCGTTACATCCTACTTCTATTTCCCTAAGAGAATTCCCCATTCGTTTTCCCTATACCACATGTCCAGTCAAATGATGGGGAGAAGCCTGAAGTATATCTCTCCAGCGATAGTGACCTGTCATGACATGATTGCTTTCAGAGTAAAAGCTAATCACCCGGCATTCACGGAACACATGCGCAGGAAGCACCTAGCCGAACTCCGTCGAGCTAAGGCCATCATTTTCATTTCCAGGCATACACGAGATGATTTCCTCTCCCTGTTTGATTACCGAGAAAAAGACACTGCTGTTATCCATCATGCTGCCGGCGACCATTTTCAACCCAGAGATAAAAAATCAAGCCGAAAAGCGCTGGAATTACCCAAAGATAGGCCGATCATCCTACACGTTGGAAGTGAAGCTCCGCGGAAAAATATTGCCACACTACTGTACGCCCTTCACCAAATCAAGCAGCAAATTCCTGCAATACTGTTCATTCGAATAGGATCGCAAGGGAGGAGATCGAGGGAATTGACAGCCCGTTTGAGATTAGAAGAGAACATCAGCTATTTCAAAAACCAGCCTGAAGAGAAACTAGCGAAATTCTATAATGCAGCCGATGTGTTTGTTTTCCCATCGACATATGAG
>CP070787.1:289911-299390 GCA_020346745.1 Fidelibacterota bacterium
AGGCCTGGCTGAGCGGCACGGACAGCTGATCCGCGATCTGGGAGAGGGCTTCCCGCGGCAGATGGCGATATTCCTCCTGGACATCCTGAAGGATGGCGATCAACGCACTGGAATCGCCATCGTATTTCGCCGTGATTTCGGCAACGTTGTATTGATTCATGCTTGTTCCTCGCTCGTATGGAATGCTGGCGCAGGTTCCTCTTGTGCGCTAAGATCTTCGCCGCCAGCTCCTGTTACGTCATTATGACTTGGATCGAGATCTCGTGAGTCGAAGTGATTTTCCTTGCCGTTCTCGAAATGGATATACCGGTAGTGAATATCAGGATTACCAATCATCAAAGTCTGAAGGGTTTGACCCATATCACCGATGGGTTTCCGATCAATATGGCTGAGCTGGAAGGTAGCTTTGATGCAGGTTCCCTTCCCGGGTACGGATGCCACCACCAGATCCCCACCGGCTTGACGCGCCGATTCCCTGAAAAGTGATAATCCGAGTCCGATCCGTCGCGTCGATCTGGTAGTATAGAAAGGATCCAGCGCCTTCGCCTGCGTCTCTGCATTCATCCCCATACCATCATCTTTGACTTCGATCTCAAGCAGATCAGCTGCCGGTTCCTCTCGGATCAGAATCTGTATTTCCCTGGCGCCAGAGCGAATTGAATTCTCGACGATATCGAGGATATGGAGGGAGAGGTCTTCCATAGTCACTCAGCCTCGATTCTCATAGCAAACCGACCGTCCCTGCTCGCCCCTGAGGGCTAGTCTGAGTTCATTGAAGCATGCGGATTCCATCGTGAAGGGGGTTGCAGCAGAGCCGATCGCTTCGAGAGCATGTGCATCAGATGATGAAATGAACGGATAATCCTGATAATCCCCATACTTCAGGACCGCCTCATTCAGAGCCACATTCGAGGACACTTCCAAGGCATCCAGCTCAAGCTCCACCGGGATGAAGCCCAGCTGACCGATGATCCCGAATCCTTCCCGGTCGATATGTGCAGCGACTGCCAAGCCATCCTGTTCATGCACTGCCTGGACAATCGCTTCGATGGGAAGGTCTGTGGCTCCAATCAACAGCCTGGGATTGCAGGCGTCTACGCTCCCGTCAGGTCCGACAACCAGCTGCTGGCCGAAAACCGATTCATCGTTTTCGCCTTCAAGGTGTTCATATACCAGAGTTTGAACCCGGAGAGCATCGATGACGCGGGCGAAGAGCCCAACGATGTGTACCTCTTCTCGGGAAGTCATCTCCATCCCCGGTAATACAGCAAGGTCCGTTCCCCGGGCTACCTCCATCACGGCCTGCGCGTTTTCAGCGGAGTTGTGGTCGCAAACGGCAATCATGTCGATGCCCTTGCCAATTGATGTACGCACGATCGCCTGAGGGGACATTTCCAGTTCGGCACAGGGTGAGAGGCAGGAATGAATGTGGAGATCGGCACGGATGATCCTCATGACTCTCCGATGAGTCTATATAGCTGACCTGCCAGCTCGAAGGCCGGGGAATCCGTTGTATAGATAGGAATGGACTCTTCATTCGCTTTCTGGATGGTAGCCTCTTCCGGGGTTCTGCCATTTACGAGAATGATACCAGTCAGTTCTTTCATGGTTGCCACCGCCACGATGTTGGGGTGAGCCTGGAGAGTTACCCACAGGTTTCCCTCTTTCGCATGTGCCAGGACGTCGCTCAGCAGATCGCTGATATAGACGCCAGTTATCTCTCGTGAGAGGTGACCCTTGCGGGTGATGAGCCTTAAGCCCAGGGAGTCCACTATGGTCAATAACTCCATGGTGTTACTCCCTCCTATGGTTTATCGAAAACATGAGATGGGTGCCAATCCCCGGCTTGGAGTCCAGCTGCATCTGATCGGCACATTTCTTTATATTTGACAATCCCATACCTGCACCGAATCCAAGTTCGCGTACCCAGTTGGGAGCAGTGGAAAAACCGGGTTCCATCGCCTTCTCAAGATCTTCTATACCCGGTCCTGCATCTTCGACTTCCACCACGACTTTCTCCGGTGTCACGCGAGCGGCCAGTTTGCCCCCGTCGGTGTAGATCACCGCATTCATTTCGGCTTCATAGGTAGCGATGGCCACCCGGCGAAGGATCTCGGGAGCGATACCCAATCTTGCCAGGGCGGTTTTCAGTTTGCTGGAAGTCTCACCGGCACGATCGAAATCCTGGCCAACAATATCATATCGGAAGGTGAACCGGGACTGGTCGGCAATGATCTCTTCGAGGGAGTACTCGGTTTTCAGACGCGCGGTCTCTTCAGCGTGAAAATCGATCTCCATCTTATTCAGCAGGCCCTTAACAATGTCACCTTTGGTGATGATCCCCACCAGCTGTTCGGTTTTGCGATCGAGCACCGGGAATCGACCGTAGCCGTAGTGTTCGAACTCCTCTACGGCATGAACGAGAGGATCGCTGTTATAGAGAGTCTTCACATCACGGCTCATTTGCTCTGCGACGCAACAATCCTGCTCGCCATCAGACAGACACGTGATAAAATCTTCAAGGCTGACCAATCCCACCAGTTGTTCGTCATCCACGACCGGAACGCCGGAGATCCTCTCGTTGCGCAACAAATCTCGAAGATCGCTCATACGACTTGACGGACTGACCGTGATGACGTTTGTGACCATAACTTGCCCGACCTTCAATTCATAGATTAATTCCTGTATCCTGGTTACGTCTTTCGCCGCGGCCATGTTTTAGACCGTTATCCGGTGAGTTCCGAGCAGCCCACCAGCCCTGACCGATATAGACGCCCGCACGCTTCAAACAGCGGCAGATCGGTAGCCAGCAGTGAGATGTTCTTCTCCACTGCCAAGGCGATCACTTTCTCGGCGGGCTTCTTCCCACGCACAAAGCAGATTGCCTCGATGTCCGCCATTTCGGCAGTTCTGATCACCTGAGGATTGGTTAGCCCTGTGAGCAGAAGAGAATCCGCCTTGATAAAGGCGAGCACGTCGCTCATCAAGTCACAGCCGCATCCAGTCCGGATCTCTCTCTGCCGGTGATTCTGCATTGTGATGAACTGGCCGTCAAGAATAGTGACGATCTCGTCCAGAGTCACTATGCCTCCTTCCGGCTTATGAGCAGATCACCCTTTTTAACAACGCGGTTTGCAGGCATTGTAGCCGCAGGGCAATTTGCCCAGCATTCGCCGCACCCGTTACACTTGTCAAGATCGACGTAGCGGGCTTTCTTACGGATCTTTACCTTGAAATTCCCTACATACCCAGAAACATCCACCACCTCGGCATACGTCATCAGGTGGATGTTCTCATGCTTGGACACGCCCACCATTTTGGGTGTGAGGATACACGCAGAGCAGTCAAGCGTAGGGAAGGTTTTATCGAAATGGGCCATATGTCCGCCGACGGAAGGGCTCCGTTCCACCAGGTGCACCTGCTTCCCGGACTCGGCCATGGTCAAGGCGGCTTGGATACCGGCGATACCCGCTCCCACAATCAGAACGTCGGGATTGACGGGGACCTGCCGCTTGTCGAGCGATTCATGCAGGGCTACCCGGCGAACCGCCGCAGCGACCAATGCTTTTGCCTTGTCGGTGGCCTGGCGGCCGTCCAGGGTTACCCAGCTGACATGCTCGCGAATATTGGCCATCTGGAACAGAAACTGGTTCTGCCCTCCTTCGGCGGTAGCCTGTCGGAAAGTGGTCTCGTGCATCAGCGGGGAACATGACGCGACCACTACCCGGTTGACCCGCCCCGCTTGAAGGTCACCCTGGATAAGTTCCTGCCCCGGGTCGGAACACATGAATTTGTATTCCCGGGCGACGGAGACCAGAGGTAAGGTTTCGGCGAACGCGACCACCTCGGTCACGTCGACTTTATTGGCGATGTTTATGCCGCAGTGACATATATAGACGCCGATCTGAGGTGAACCATTTTTACTACGCATGGGCATATTCTTTCTGCTCCCCAAGCTTTTCAGGATTGGGCAAAGGAATTGAAAGTCGGTGAAGACCAAGCTCCCGGGTCGACAAACCCAAGGCCATCCCCACCAGCTGAGTGAAGAATGCAATCGGTATCCGGGCTCCCAGCTTGTACTTGCGATCCATTTGCTTCTGGAAGCACTCCAGATTGAATTGACAGAAGGGGCAAGCGGTCGCAACGACATCTGCTCCTCGCTTGCGGGCTTCAGTAAGGAGGATATATCCCAGTCGAATCCCCACTTCTTCAATAGTGCCGCTAAGGGAACCTCCACAGCACTTGGTCTTCAACGGCCATTCGACCGGCTCGGCGCCCAGGGAACGCATGAGATCGTCCATGGTCGTAGGGTCGTAAGGGTCGTCAAAGAGAGGGTAAGGCCGAACCAATAGACAGCCGTAATAGCAGGCCACCCGCAGCCCTTTCAGCGGCTTCCGCACTTGCTCGGCGATAGATTCCACTCCCACGTCATTCACCATGACATCGAGCGGGTGGCGTACGGTCACATTACCTGAATAGGACAACCCAGCTGTATCCAAAGCGTGATGAATCGTGTCGCCAACTTGTGGATATTCCTGCATGTAGGCCTTGGTTTTATTAAGGACCGCATAGCAGGCGGCGCATGGGGGTACCAGGGTCACCGGGGCACCATTACCATCGCCCTGACTTTCAGACAGGGCAAGATTGCGTGCGGACATGGCAAACGCCTGTTGCTCATCCACCGACATGTACATGGTAGCTCCGCAGCAATTCCAGTCCGTCAGTTCCTCATAGTGTACGTTCAAAGCGCGGAAAACCGCGATCAATGATTCCGAATATGCTCTGCCAGAGGTCTTTCCGGAGCAGGAGCATCCAGGATAGTAGAGGTATTTCATGTTTCCTTTCCTATGCGGTAGCAGCTTCTTCGCTCTTGATTCCGTGACTGCTGTCCGTGACGTTATCCAGGAGGGTCTTAAAACCTTTTCTGTTCCTGATCGCTTCACCCCTGATCGAGAGTCGACCCTTGGATATGAGATTGAGACCCAAGCGTGCTTTTTTCAGGGCACTTAAGGGATTAGTCCGAAGGAACAGCTGAACCATGGCCATGCCTTCGTTGCTGCGCCCGTTCTTCCGGACCAGCCGGAAAAACACTTGTGCAAGGACGGGAATCCCGAAACGTTTCGGATAGATTTTCTCTTCAATAGAGCGCCGCTTCAGGGCGTACATGAGATCGGTTATCTTGATGTCTTTCGGACATTCGACAGAGCAGGCGTAGCAGGAAGCACACAGCCACAGGGTGAACGAGCTCAACACATCTTTCTTAAGCCCGGCTCGAGTCATGGCCACAATACGCCGCGGGGTGTAGTCCATATAGATGCTCAAAGGGCAAGTGGCACTGCATGTGCCGCACTGGATACAGTGAACGAACTGTTCACCGCCAGGTGTCGAGCGCATTTCTTGAGTAAAATCATGGTCGAGGTCTCGTTGAAATCGGATCTGGCGTTCAATAATCCACGGTTGCATGGCTAATGCCCTCTCATTGCTGGGGAATCTTCTGGGGGGGAGTGACCGGGCAATAATAAAACATATAATAAGAACACTTGGTCGGAGAATACCCAGTATAATAATTTACAACGATATTCCATCTGCCCATCAATTCACGAAGACAGTGCTTCGATACGTTTTTCTATACTCAAAATTAAAGACCCCGGATGATGGGTTTCAAGAATATTTGGATATTTAGATACAAATATCCTGTTTAATATTACTACACCGGTATGTGGTAATATTCAACACCTATTTATAGACATAAATATATATTATATGGAATCGTGGGAAGTCTGCGCCACCGTTACTCCGAGAGCGGAAACATCACTGTTGCCGAGGTTCTCTGGCATCGTTTTGTCTCATCACTTCTCATCGTACAGAGTAAGCGACTGGGAGTCATGCGCCGTTTGTAGGGGATTGAGCCTGCTTCTCGCGGTGTCCATTCTGTCAATAGCGGGAAGTTGCTCCACCGCGACGCTTCGTTAGGCGGGGCAGGCAACAGATATATTCAACAGCACCGGCTGCGGTCTTCGACTATGGTCGGTCTATAAACAGCAAGGGGTATCTTGAGATACCCCTTGCTGCGTTTAATTCCTGTTTATCGTCCTAGTGTAGATACGATCTATTGATTAGCAGTGTCAAAATAGATGCTTCGGCTGTCGTAATACCCCGATTGTGAGTACAATTCATAATACAAACGGTGGTTGGTGCCATAGGCTAAATTAGTAACAGGATTTATCGTTATTGTCTTCTCATCTGCCGAGAGTTGTAATATACAGGTAACATTCAGATAGGTGGAGTTATCACGCAAGGCAATCGTGGCGCCGCTGGTATCGACCGCCATATTGAATTCCAGTTCGATGTTTCCACTGACCGGGAATTCGTTGGTGTAGTAGCCATCAATCACTTCCAGGTTGGTGCGGATCAACTCGAAAGATTCTACACCTTCAGTTTGAAACGTTATGACGTCATCGAAGGGGGCATTGTCCTCAGATTCTCCTGACAAAACCAAGGCATAGGTGGTACCATCACGCAGGATCACATAGGGATCAATTGTCAAGGTCATATTGTCGCTGCTCCAGGAGTGGTCAAAGAACAACTCAGTGCCATACGAGTAGTCACGATGAAGTTCGCAGTCAAAGGTAGACGTATTCATGGCCTTCGAAAATACCAATTGGATATCACCACTGACGGGGAAATCGGTCATTCCGGAGGGGCTATACAGGAGGATCGGCTCCCTGGCTGCCGGATCGACGATAATATCATCTATGATTATCGTAGCCTCAGGCGTCAGATACCATCTGTTATAAGAAGCTGTAGCTGCATATTCCACCCCACCGAGAGTGAATGGCAGGGTATAGATATATGTATATGCTGTAGCAGGCAGGTTCTGATCGAACGTGAAGACACCGTCAGCATCCGTAAGGGTTTCGTATAATGCCGGCTCGATACCCCAATTGGAGAAATCGGCTATCACAGTCGCACCACTGGCAGGGGCAAGTTCCTGGGGATTCTTGCGGGCATATAGCGTTCCGGTTAATCCGGCATTCTTTTTCTGCATGTATATGTTTTCTACGATACTATAGGGGAAATCCTCTCCGGAGGGCATAGTAGCACCTATATCCTCCAGGGTGGGGACATAGATCGTCACTTTTGAAATCGCATATTGGGAGGAGGCTCTTACGGTTAACTCATATTCTCCTGAGAATAAATCCTTGATATAATAATAGCCTAAAGTATCGGTAGTGACGGTCCGGATATCTCCGTCCACCAGGTAGGCTATGGCTACACTACCCAGTTTTTCGTAGGTGTTTCTATCCTGCACTATGCCATGAACAACTCCGACAACTCTCCCATCCGCCGGTGGATATTCGTACTTGGTGCCAGTGCGGCCGCAACCGATAATGCTGATAACCAAGAGGATGCTGGCTCCGATCACACGGTAGTTTACCCTCATGAGAAATCCCCTCTTTATATCGGTAGTTTGTGGAACAATTATATTACGTAATATAAGAAATTCTTTACTTGAATAACACAGCTTTGGCGAGCAGATCTATGTATATATGTTGCTTGATATCCGGCTGATCCAGGTGCTCATTGACAATTCCGAGCTGGCGTTGGCAGAGAGTCAGGGCACAGTTTTACGCGCACCGCGTACGACATAGCCGTACTGGTCCTGGAGCTCGCATCACTTTGCGGCCCTGCCCTAAGGCAATCTCCCAATAGAGTGCCCCCGGAGTTAACTTTGGGCAGCATACACAAACGGAAATGACCTGTATCCTGACAACCTTCTGTCGGGTTGACAAGTCAAACGGCTGACGTGGACAGGATTATCGAGAAACGCAAATGGCCTGTGCGGCGGATCGCGTGGATTACTGTTGCTGTATTGGTTCCCATCATTATCACCCTGCAGCTGGTATTCGGTGATCGCTCCAGCAAGCTGAATATCGACAGCCAGCGGTTGCGAATCACGCAGGTACGGGAAGGACAATTCCAGGATTTCATACCGGTTACGGGTGCGGTTATACCGATCCTGACCGTCTACCTCGATGCCATGGAAGGTGGCCGCGTCGAGGAGCGTTTCGTGGAAGCGGGCACCATGGTGGACGAGGGTGACAAGATCCTGCAGCTGTCCAATACCAACCTGTTGCTGGATATCATGTATCGGGAAGCGGAACTGTTCCAGCAGAGCAATAATCTGCGGAACACACGCCTGGCCATGCAGCAGAACAAACTGCAGCTGAAAGCCCAGCTGGTGGAATTGAACTACCAGCTCAAAGTGACGAAGCGTGATAACGACCGCAACGCAATTCTGCTGAGTAAGAACCTTATCTCACAGCGCGATTATGATGAAACCAACGACCAGTACGAGTACCTGGTTAAACGCCGTGCCATAACCTTGGAGACTCACCACCAGGATTCCATCTTCCGGGTGAGCCAGATAGCGCAATTGGAGGCTTCGCTGGACCGGATGAGCCGGAACCTGGAGGTGGTGAAAAAGAACCTGGAGAATCTGACCGTCACAGCCCCGGTTTCCGGTCACCTGACGTCGATCAACGCGGAGATAGGGGAGCAGAAGGTGAAGGGTGAGCGCCTGGGGCAGATCGACGTCCTGGATGGATTCAAAATCCGGGCGCCCATTGATGAGCACTTTATCACCCGGGTTCAGCAGGGCCAATACGGTCGATTCGATCTGGCCAGCAGCAGTTACGAGCTGGTCATCGACAAGGTCTATCCGGAAGTGGTCAATGGAGAATTTGAGGTGGACCTGGTGTTCACCGACGTGGAGCCTGAGGATATCCGCCGTGGACAGACAGTACGCATCCGACTGGAGTTGGGAGCGCTATCCGACGCGATGCTGATAACTCGTGGTGCCTTTATAAACCAGACTGGAGGTCGGTGGATATATGTTGTCGATCCTTCGGGTGCCACGGCTGAAAAGAGGCGTATCCGGCTTGGCCGCCAGAACCAGCTCGATTACGAAGTCCTGGATGGTCTGGCAACGGGCGAGCAGGTGATCATTTCATCCTACGAGAATTTCGGCGATGTCGACAAACTCATCCTGAAGTAACGATAAGCAGTACAACAGCATCATCACAAGGAGACCAGTCCATGATACAGTCGAAGGAGTTAAGTAAGGTTTTCAGGACCGAAGAAATGGAAACCACGGCTTTGAACAAGCTGAATATCCAAATTAAGGAAGGGGAGTTCGTGTCGGTCATGGGCCCCTCTGGCTGTGGGAAATCAACGCTACTCAACGTGCTGGGATTGCTGGATAGCCCGACCAGCGGTGAGTACTATTTTGACGGGCACGAGGTTTCCCGATATTCAGAGCGGCAGCGAGCGGATTTCCGGAAACGCTACATCGGTTTCGTATTTCAGAGTTTCAATCTGATCGACGAGCTGACGGTTTTCGAGAATGTGGAGCTGCCATTGTATTATCTGAGAGTGCCGAGTGCGGAACGTAAGAAGCGCGCTGATGAAATACTCGA
>CP070787.1:299490-308717 GCA_020346745.1 Fidelibacterota bacterium
TTGGAAAAATTTTCCTTCATGCCAATCTCATCCCATGCCTCGAATCGAATTTACTTCCAGTCCTCTCATGCAGCAACCTCCGGTGTGATGTTAATCACTCCCTCATACAGATATAGTCGGTGATCCGCCCTTTCAGCTAATAATTCACTGTGGGTTGCAATTAGAAATGTTTGCCCATGATCCTGCCGCAGCTGTTCGATCAAGTTCATCAAAATGGCTCCATTCCCGGCATCCAAATTTCCAGTTGGTTCATCCGCAAGAACAATGCCAGGACGATTAACCAAGGCTCGAATGACCGCAACACGCTGGCGTTCCCCACCTGAAAGCTGACCGGGATAATGATTTCGGCGATCAACCAATCCGGTCAGCTCAAGCAGCTGCCAGAGGTAAGATGGATCCACCTTCTCTTTACCGCCAGCTAGCTTCAACGGCAATTCCAGGTTTTCCCAGAGTGTCAGCTCAGGCAGTAAATGATGAAACTGGAAGATGAATCCTATGTTCCTGTTGCGGAAAACGGAAAGGTCATCATCGGTCATACCACTGACATCACGGCCATTCAGAAGTACCCGACCGCGATCAGGCTGGTCGAGGGTGCCTAGGATGTTAAGCAGGGTGGACTTACCGCTTCCCGAGGGTCCCATAAGGGCCACAATGCTCCCAGCTTCCACATCTAGATTGACGCCCCTCAGGATGTCCAGCCTCGAACCATCCAAGTGATAGCTCTTGTGAATATCATCTGCCGTCAAAAGCGCCATGTTACTTCTCATAATTTACCGCTTGGCCCGGTGGAATGGAGGTGGCATAACGGGCAGGATACCATGCAGCTCCCAAGCTCATGATAATGGCCCCCACTAGAACCACTACCACGTCAATCCATCGCAGTTCCATGGGCAAGCCGCTTGCTGCGTATATCCCCTCCGGGCCAGGGATAACATGGTAGGCCATCTGGCAAAGAGCTACGGCCACACCCAATCCTACACCTGTACATACACCCACCAACCCGATCAAGAGACCCTGGCGGAGGAACAACGCTTTAATAAACCGACGCGACGCTCCCAATGAGCGGAGAATCCCGATCTCTCGATATTTTTCCATCACTGACATAACCATCGTACTAGTAGCGTTGAAAGATGCGACCAGAATAATGAGGAAAAGAACCACAGCACTGCCGAGCTTTTCCATTCTCATAGCGGTAAGCAAGTCGACGTGGTCAGTCTCCCAAGTCCGCAGTTCCCATTCCTCTATATCAATCAGCTCTGGCAGCAATCGTTCCTGTTCCTCTTCAGTTCCTACCAGGGATAATCCGGCATAGGATGATAGACGGGGGATCAGCCGTTCAGCAGCATTAAAGTCGATAAAAATATAGGCTTCATCAAAATTTAGGATGCCGAACTCGTAGACCGCCTGTATCGTGGCTGTGAGTTGTGGGGGTCGGGGAACAGCAAGGGAAATATCCAGGGGTGAGAGAAGACGTACCTCATCCCCCGGCATGAGGTCCAGCCTGTCTGCTAGAAGGGCTCCGATAATCACGCCATCACCCGATAGAGGATAAGGGATGTTCTGCATAATAGCCTCACCCAAGGCCGCCTGATGCTCGGCCAGATCAGTCACGATCCGGGCGGTTGCCAGGCGATAATTCTCCCCCGATTGAACCACCAGCTTTCGCTCAGCATAAGGCTGGGTGATAATTCCCGCAGCATGCAGGGTCTGCTGGGCAGCACGTGCATCAACTTGGAGTGATCTTGGTAAAAGCACAGAGTGCTGCTCAAAACGTAGGAGGCTGTCCCACACATCCGCCTCGAATCCGTTGAGAATCGACAATGAGAGGATCAGTACGGCTGATCCGGCAGCTACGCCAGCTACCGAGATGACAGCACTCCGGTTCAGTTTGCGTCTTTCCTGCCGCCAGAACAGAAGCCTCCGTGCCAGGAACCAGGAATTATTCATAGCGCAGAGCTTCCGCTGGTCGGATTGTGGCTGCCCGTCGTGCTGGCCAAACCGCTGCCAGCAATGACAAGACTAGGCCAAGTGAGGGGATGAGAACCAGTGACTGCCACGACCACTGAATCGGGAGAGCATCCATGAAGTAGATATCCGAGTCAAGCGCAAGGAATTGATACTTCCTCTGTAAATTGCCCAAGAGCAGAGCTAATGCAATCCCTGCTCCACTTCCTACCAAGCCTACTATTCCTCCTTGATAAAGGAAGATCCCTTGTATTCTCCTGCGGCTAAATCCAAGACTGCGAAGGATGCCTATGTCCCTGCGCTTCTCTACCACAACCAGAGATAGAGTACTGAATATATTTAGCAAAGCAACGGCCGCGATAAATCCGAAAACAATCAGAATTGGCAGCTGTTGACCTTGAAGCCAATTAAAGAGGCTGGCATGCCTTTGGCGCCAAGAAATCAGGTAGTAGGGAAAGCCCAGGTCCTCCTCGATGGACGCAGCCAGCACCTCAGCCCGCTCGCGGTTCTCAACGTTGATAATTGCCTTGGATGGCGGTTTTTGCAGCCCAAATAGTGCCTGGGCGGCACCCAGGGAAGTAAATCCCAGCAGTTGGTCATACTCCGCCATACCGGAGTGATAGGTTGCAGCTACGGTAAATTCCCGACCGCGAATTCCCTGGCTGCCCAGGAGATAGTTGAAATCAAACAGAATGATCTTTTCCCCGGGATTAACTCCCAGCTGTTGGGCCAGTTTATCTCCAATTATAATTGCCGAAGTATCTCCGGTCGGCGGCAGTTTTCCCGCTGTAAGGAAGCTTCCGATATCCACCACCCCCTGCAGCTGTTGCAGATCGGCTCCCATAAGAAAAATGCCATCGGACCGGCTGCTCCTCCGCACGAGAGCATGACGGGCGACATAAGGAATAACTGACTCCACCTCGGGATGCGCCCGCAACTTACTTATCAATGAATCCGGGAGGGGAACATCCTGGCCTAATGCATTTGCCAGGCGAAGGTGACCATCCATACTCGCTACCTTATTCTCAACTTCATCTTCGAAGCCTCGCATGACGCTCAGAGTTAGGATAAGGGCTGCTACTCCGATCGCCAAGCCAACCATCCCCAGGTAACCAATGAAGGAGATGAAACCATAGCTGTGCCTGGTTCGAAGGTAGCGGAGGGCAATAAGCCGTTGAGGGGTCACTGCTGAAGGGGGCGCATCGCCGGGAAAAGGATAACGTCCTTAATAGACTCTTGCCCCGTGAAGAGCATCACTAGGCGGTCGACACCGATCCCCACCCCTCCGGTGGGCGGCATCCCAAATTCCATAGCCTCCAGAAAATCTTCATCGATCACTTGAGCCGCTTCATCGCCAGCCTCCCGGAGACGGGTCTGGTCTTCCAGACGAGCCCGCTGATCCAGCGGATCGTTGAGCTCACTGAAAGCGTTAGCGAACTCCATTCCGGCAATGAAAAGTTCGAAGCGTTCCACCAAGCTTTCGTGACCATCCCGGTGTACTTTTGCCAGGGGCGAGATCGCTTTGGGATAGTCCACCACAAATGTCGGCTGGATCAGCTGGGGTTCCACCAGCAGGCCAAAGATTTTGTCCAAGAGCTGTCCGTAATTGAGACCCTTGGCAATGTCTAGTTTGTGCTCCCGGGAAATTCGATAGAGTTCATCCACGTCGGTTACGGTGCTGAGATCCTCACCCGCATACTTATTCAATAGCTCAAATAGACTGATCCGGGCAAAGGCTGGAGTAAAGTCGATTTGATGATCACGATAGGTTAGAGTTTTGCATTCCAGTTGATCAGCAAGGGTCTTGAAAAGGTTCTCTGAAAAAGCCAGCATATCGTTGTAGTCAGCATATGCCTGATACCATTCCAGCATGGTGAATTCAGGATTATGGGATCGATCCATACCTTCATTGCGGAAGTCTTTGGCGATCTCGTATACCTTCTCAAAACCGCCGATGATCAGCCGCTTGAGGTAGAGCTCATCTGCTATCCGTAGATATAGGGTCTGATCAAGGCTGTTGTGATAGGTGGTAAACGGATTTGCTGATGCTCCGCCGTATAGGGGTTGTAAGGCGGGGGTTTCTACTTCCACGAATCCATGATCATCGAAGTACCGACGCAAGAGCCCAACGATACGAGCCCGCTTAAGAAAGACGTCTTTTACCTGCGGATTGGCAATGAGATCCAGATAACGGTGACGATAGCGGTTCTCCTTATCCTCAAAGGGATTGAAAACCTCACCTTCCTTAGCCTTCAAATTGGGCAGGGGCCTCAGCGCCTTCGCTAGCAGTTTGATCTTCCGGGCTTCAACAGTGATTTCACCTGTCTTAGTTCGGAAGACTCGTCCCTGCACGCCCAGAAAGTCGCCCAGGTCAACACGCCGGAATAGCTCCTCATAGTCACGCTCTCCGATCAGGTCCATTTTCATATAGACCTGTTGTTTGCCTTTATCATCGAGCAGATGGGTGAAACTTGCCTTTCCCATGCGGCGCATGGATACTACTCGCCCGGCTACGGCTACCTCAGGAGGAAATTGACTGTCCTGCATGGATTGGATATCCGCACTGCGGTGAGTGACCTCAAAGCGGTAGGGATAGGGATTAATCCCCAGTTGCCGTAATTCGTGCAGCTTCTTCTGTCGAATCACGCGGATTTCATGAAGGGTCCTCTGTGGTTGTGACATGAGGATTACACCTTACTTGTTGCTGACATAGCAGTATTATCCCCAGATGATGGGCTGGCATTCTGCAGCAGATAGGCCCGAATAAAGCGGTCAATGTCCCCATCCATCACTGCCTGGATGTTCCCGGTTTCCTCAAGCGTGCGGTGGTCCTTGACCATGGTATAAGGCTGAAAAACATACGAGCGGATCTGACTGCCCCAGGCAACGTCCTTTTTGGTATCCTCAAGTTTCTGGCGTTCGGCATCCTGCTCCTGGCGGCGTAGATCATAGAGACGGGCTTTCAGGATTTTAATAGCTGTGGCCTTGTTTTTCATCTGGCTGCGTTCGTTCTGGCACTGGGCTACAATGCCTGTAGGCAAGTGGGTGATACGCACGGCAGAATCAGTTTTATTGACATGTTGTCCGCCCGCACCGCTGGAACGATAGGTGTCAATGCGCAGATCCTTCTCGTTAATCTCTATCTCCAGGTCGTCCTCCCCAGCAGGATAAATGAACACAGAGGCGAATGAGGTATGGCGGCGTGCATTGGCGTCAAAGGGAGATATTCGCACCAGGCGGTGCACTCCCGCTTCTGCCTTGAGATAGCCGTATGCCCGCTCCCCCTTTACCTCTATGGTGACATCCTTTATACCGGCCTCTTCCCCGGGCTGAAAGTCCAGGATCTGAAACTGGTAACCATGGCGTTCTATCCAGCGGAGATACATCCGCTGTAACATTTCGGCCCAGTCCTGCGACTCGGTTCCCCCGGCACCTGGATGGATGGTAAGCAGAGCGTCTTTCTCATCATCCGGATCGCTAAGCAGATGCAACACCTCAGCGTAGTCCAATGCCGATAGGTAGCGTCCCATCGCTTCATGGGCTTCTTCTGAGACAACCGCAACATCCTCTTCCTGCGCCAGTTCCAGATGTATCTCCACCTCATCGTGTAGAGCGGTCAGATCCTCCCACATCTGCAGCTCCTTCTCCTGGCGGCTGATCTGTTTGAGTATCTTCTGAGCCTCCGTTTGGTCGTCCCAGAAGTTCTTTTCAGTGGTCGATTGCTGAAGACGGGCTATCTGTCCCCGGAGGGCTTCCAGGTCAAAGGTACCTCCAGAGTTCTTGGTAACGTGTCTCCGTGGATTGGTAACTGTCGCGGTAAGTTTCAATACTCTTGTTCATCTGGCTTTCGCTCGTATTCATGAAGACCTGTTCTTTCGTGAATGTAGTATAAGGTTAATTGGAGGTCTCTAGCAAGGCAAACAACAGCCTGTGCCTCATGGAAAATAATGGTATCAGAGGTTGGTGTACAGAGAGAGAAACGTGGGATTTCCGAAGCTAATCATGTCGCAATCCTACTCACCCGCACTGACAAAGATATACTTGTTCAGTAATCCCCGCAGGTCTGCTGCATCCAGGTTGCGGTGGAAGGTGCCATCGATAGCCAGGGATACCTGCCCGCTTTCCTCGGAAACCACCACCACCAGGGCATCGGATTCCTCGGTCAGCCCCAGCGCTGCCCGGTGGCGGGTTCCCATGTCCGGATCAAGGGTTTCACTCTCACTCAACGGGAGGATACACTGTGCGGCTTCGATAATCTCATTCTGTATGACAGCTGCCCCGTCATGTAATGGAGAGCCAGGATTAAAAATCGATACGAGAAGCTCTTTCGACACTTCAGCCCGCAGTGGCATACCCTTCTCCTTATAGCTGCGCAGACCGCTGTCACGCTGAAGCACCATTAATCCACCCCACTTCCGCCGCGACAGCTCTTCACTACCGTCAACAACTGCATCGATGGTACGGCTGCCAGTAACACGGAAAATCCCACGGATTACTGGTGTCTGTCCCAAGTAGATAAGCAGTCGCCGCAGCTCGGGCTGGAAAAGAATCACGAAAGCCACTACCCAAACCGTCTGTACCTGGCGCATGAGCCAGGAAAGGGCATTCATATTCAATAAGCGGGCTACCAGGGTTACCACCAGCAGGATTACTAATCCGACCAGCATTTGTCCTGCACGGGTGTTCTGGAAGTATTTGTAAAGGGTATAAAAGATGAGCGACACCACCATTATATCAAGGATGTCGAAGAGCGAAATGGGCAGGAAACCAATATGGAAGATTTCGAAATTCATTCTCAATCCATCAATTGTTGAAATACTACCCGGGATTTCAGGGCAGGGATTACATCGTGGACTCTAAGGATATCGGCACCGTTCACCATCGCGATCGTTTGGGCTGCGATGCTTTCCTCTAGACGATCCTGGGGTGCTTCACCCAGGGTATTCTGGAGAAACGACTTTCGCGAAGCACCCACAAGAACCGGGCGGCCGAATATCCTAAGCTCCCGGAGCCGTCGCAGGAGCTCGTAGTTGTCCTCCCGCCGCTTGCCAAATCCGATACCAGGATCAATAATAACCTGATGGTCCTTTATCCCTGCCTTAGACGTCACAGTTATGCGCTGATCAAAAAATCGATGCAGCTCGTCCATAAGATTATCATAATGAGGATTATTCTGCATCGTCTTGGGCTGGCCCTGCATGTGCATCATAATATAGGGGCAGCCCGCCTGGGCCACCACTTCCATCATTTCGGGGTCGTAACGACCGGCACTTACGTCGTTCACTAAAGCAGCACCGGTTGCAAGGGCTCCCCGGGCTACTCCGGCCTTCATGGTATCAATGGAAATTGGACATTCCGTCTGCTGGCGGAGACCTTCAATGACAGGCAGCACCCGACTGAGCTCCTCTCCCTCGGACACAGAATCCGAGCCAGGCCTTGTTGATTCTCCCCCGACATCAATGATATCCGCCCCTTGTTCAATCATCTTTATACCATGATCTACGGCAGCTTGTTTGTCAAGGTACTTGTTGCCGTCGCTGAATGAGTCAGGGGTCACATTGAGAATTCCCATGATCAGGGGATAGCAGGACTGATCATCAGACAGAGCCAACGGGATCGGGATGCCAGGTCGTAAGTCTAGAGTAGCTCCTTTCAGAAACGCTTCAATCTGTCTAGCAGCGTCTTTCAATCCGAAGGGCTGCCTCTTCAGCTTGGTCCCCAGTTTGGCCAGTTGACGACGCGTGCCCATGATAATCACGTCCTGAGGGTTTGGATCACCCAGAATCACCGATCTGCTGGTGGCGCACTCACCGCCCAAGCTGAGCATTTCCTGCTTGAGGATATTGGCGGCCGGAGACTTCAGCTCCCTTAGACGTAATATATGGAAGGCAGCCTTCGGCGCCATGATTCCGGCGCCTCCTTCATCCACATCTATGGAACTGAATTCCTGAGCCAGTTCGTCGGGCGACGGGGCGATAATCTCCCTGATGGTGGCCACCGGTAAGGCTATTTGGCTGGCTTCGAGGAAGGAGATGTTTTTCGTCTGGTCTTTGTCTTCGCGGCCGTCTTGCTATGCGATCTGGCGGAAGAAGTTGATTTTGAGCGACCAGCGGCCGCTGACTTCTTCTTGGCTGTGCCTTGATTCCTACGCTTGGCTTTTGAGCCGGGGCGACCGTTGGACGATACCCTCAGAAGCGTCTTCCCAGCAAAAAGTCGCGGCATATCTTCGCCATGAATAGTCTCATGTTCCAGTAACGCATTGGCAAGTAGTTTGAGCTGATCCATATGCTCAGTGAGTATTTGTTTTGCACGGCGCTCCGCTGCCAAGATAATGGTGCGGATTTCCTCATCAATCGTGCGGGCTGTTTCTTCACTGATGTTCTTGTGCTGTTGGATCTCTCTTCCCAGGAAAAGTTCCTGTTCGCTCTTCCCCAGGGTGGTGGGTCCTACCTTTTCACTCATACCCCACTCAACCACCATGCGTCGAGCCAGCTCCGTCGCTATTTCCAAGTCATTTCCTGCTCCGGTCGTTAGCTCCTTGAATACAACTTGCTCGGCCGTGCGGCCACCCATGAGGATATCCAGGCGACCCCTGATATATGCCCGGGTATAATTGTGTTTATCATCCAATGGCAGTTGGGCCGTCAGCCCGAGTGCCCTTCCTCGAGGGATAATGGTGATCTTGTGCAGGGGATCAGCCTGCGCGGTATGATAGGCCACTAGTGCGTGCCCGGCCTCGTGGAATGCAGTGACTTTCCGCTCTTCTTCAGAGAGTATCACACTTCTACGTTCAACACCCATCATCACTTTGTCCTTGGCCTCTTCAATATCTTCCATGTTCACCTTCGTCTTGTTTTTTCTGGCAGCCAGAAGAGCCGCCTCGTTCACCAGATTGGCCAAGTCCGCGCCCACCAGTCCAGGTGTGGAACGGGCCACAACTCGAAGGTCAACATCATCAGCCAGGGGAATATCCTTAGAATGGACTTTCAGGATCCCTTCACGCCCATTTACGCCCGGGACATCCACAACAATCTGTCGATCAAAGCGACCGGGGCGCAATAGTGCCTTATCCAGCACATCTGGCCGGTTAGTGGCAGCGATGAGTATGACATTGGTGTCGGTGTCGAAGCCATCCATCTCCACCAGCAGCTGATTCAGGGTTTGTTCACGCTCATCATGCCCACCTCCCAGGCCGGCTCCACGGTGCCGCCCAACGGCATCCAGTTCATCGATGAACACTATGGCAGGGGCCTGTTTTTTCG
>CP070787.1:308817-317989 GCA_020346745.1 Fidelibacterota bacterium
CCAATGGGCCCTCGAAAAGCGCTTGACTATCCTGGGCTCGTCGGATATACACGGTCCCACGAATTTGTATTATGATTTCGAACATGGTGATCACCGCCCGATTACACTGGTCTTTGCCAAGCAACGGGCCCCCGCTGCCATAAAGAAAGCGCTGTTTGCCGGCCGGACCGCCGCCTACGCCGATCGGAGATTGACCGGTGCGGAGAAATATCTGCGGCCTATTTTTGAGAACTCAGTAGAGATCATCAACCCCGCCATTACGCTGGTGGGGACCAAGAACACGTATGTACGGATCCGGAATCATTCATCGATTCCCTATGAACTGGAAGCCGTCCAGATGAACGAGCATCTCACCTATACAACCCAGCTCACCATCCATCCGGAGCGAACAGTGCTATTGCGGGTTCGTTCGACTTCAGAGGAGTGGTCGGGAGGCAGGAGTCAAAAGCTTCCGTTCGTGGTCACGAACCTGCTGACCGGACCTGAACAGAGATTGCGTGTCGAGTTTGAATTACGCATCGAGCATGTCCCCGCAAGTAACTAAGCTTTTGCCGGGTGTCTTCTCGTCAGTGTAGGAGGCGTCAGCAAACGGCATCGTTCAGCATCCGAAGGTCTCCAACCGATTGATCCGGTCATCGAGCCTGATTGATTATCTTCTCCTGCGCTTAAATACCCCGTGAATGTCTTGCCCGATCATGTACAAGCAAGGGACCAGGACTAACGTGAGTGGAGTGGCGAACACCAAACCCCAACCTAGTGCCAGCGCCATGGGTGCCATGAACAAGGCAGTACCGCCAATACCGTAAGCCAGAGGTAGCAGCGCCGCCACGGTAGTGAGCGTCGTTATGATGATAGCTCGCAGGCGGTCGGCCGTTCCCTCGGCAATGATCTCCCGGATATTCGCATCACGCTTCTCCCGTTTCAGATCATTGACATGGTTGACGAGTACCAGGGAGTCGTTCACCACGACACCCGAGAGACCGATGATGCCCATCATCGCCACGAAACTGAAGGGTTCACCATGCAGCGCGAAGGCGATGATCACTCCGGTGATGCCGAACGGAATGGCCATCATGACCAGGATCGGCTGAGTCAATGAATTGAACAGCAGAATGAGAAGGAAAAAGACTCCGATTACAGCGATAAGCAGGGTTCGGAAAAGACCGGCCATCGATTCCTGAGTTTCAATGATCTCCCCTCCGGTAATCAATTGCATCCCGGGCCAGTCCCTGTCCACGTTGAAATGATCGAAGAGGGCTCTGGTGACCTCAAGCGGGGTGACAACCTCCTGATCTACATCGGCTTCGACGGTGACGGTTCGCTCGCCGTCAAAGTGGCGAAGATCAGTCTTGCCGGGCGCGCTCTTCAGTACAGCAACTTCCTTTAACGGAATGAGGCGTCCCTGACGATTAGGGATCAGAATCTCGTCCAGATAGCTCAGCTGCCGCCGGGCCCTCTCCTCCATGATAACCCTGAATGCCACATCCTCATCCCCGTAGCGCACACTGGTGACGATTTCACCATCATACGCCAGACGTACATTCTGTGCGACTTCGGCCACTGTCAGCCCCACTCGGGAGAGCTGATCATAGTCGATGATGATCTCCACCTGGTCCTTACCGCCTTTATCGTCGCGGTTGATATCTTTCACTCCCTCAGTTATAGCAAGGAATGCTACTACCGAGTCAGTCAGGGCAGCGCGGAGGTCGTCATCCGAACCGATAATCCGCAGGCTGATCGGTTTACCTACCGGCGGTCCTCCCGTCTCGATGGAATAAACGATTTCTGTGAAGCCTGCCAGTTGATCCGTTTTCTGCCGCAATGCCTCTACGATCTCTTCCGCACTTCGGGCGCGCTCGGTGAAAGGCGTAAGGGTCACCATCATGCTGGCGGAGTTCTCCCGCTCGGTATTCTCAAAGAAGTTGGTCCCGATCCGTGTAACGAAAGAGGCCAACTCGTCGTCGGGCAATTCCGCGATGATCTCCTCGATTTCTCTCACTTTTTCCGAGGTGGTTCGCAGGGGGGTTCCGATGGGTAATTCGATGAGCGCGTAGAATTGTTGTGCGGCTCCGGCCGGGAACATGATGAACTTCATGAAATTGCCGGCATACCACAGAGAGCCAATCAAGGCCAGGATAAACACCGGAAGCAGTATATATCTAAGTGTGAGCAGTCGAAGGACGATCTTCTGGTATCGACGGCTTAGCACCCGGAACCAGTTACGGCCCGTGGTCTCGATGGGGCGTCGGCGCATCCCGGTAACCAGATGGGCGGGCAAGGCGACCGCCGCTTCCGCTAGAGAGATGAACAGCGCCAGGCTGATTGCCAAGGGAATGGGAACGATATACTTGCCGAACAGACCGGGCATGAAGAACATGGGAGCGAACACCAGGAATGTGGTGAGCACCGTGGTGACCACCGGCCGGAATACCTCATGGATGCCGTTTACTGCCGCATCCACGGGACTGTCCCCCTGCTCCCTGCGCCGGGATATATTCTCGGCGATAATAATGGCGTCGTCAACGATGATGCCGATCACCAAAACCATACCGGCGAGGGTGATGGTATCCAGGTAACTGCCGAATAGTGGCAGGAAGAAGATGGTGCCCAGGAAAGCCACGGGGATGCCCATGGCGACCCAGAAGGCGGTCCGGAAATTGAGGAAAACAGGCAGGAGTGCCATGAGCAGGATGAGGCCGATCAATCCATTTTTCAGGACTACATCGAAGCTGTTGCGAACGTAACGTGAAGTGTCGTTGGAGTAGACCAGCTTTACGCCTTCCGGCAGGTTCTGGTTTTCCCTGGTGATCAGCTCCTTCACGGCATCACACGTTCGGATCACATCAGCAACTTCGCTCATGTGTACGATGAGAGAAATAGCGGTTTTTCCATTGATGCGTGATTCCAGTCTCAGGTCCTCGAAGTCGTCCCGGATGACAGCCAGGTCTCTTACCCTTACCACGGGCCCATCGAACGTAGAGCGGATGATGACGTCACCTACCTCCATGGGATCATTGAATTGTGCCAGGGTGACCAAATCTTTCTCGCTGGTATAGGATTCGAAAGCGCCGGTCGTCCCGCGGATGTTGCGGCTTTGTATGGCGGCAATGACCTCGCGCAGGGGGATCTGATAATCCTTGACAGCCTCGGGAGATACTTCCACCTTGATCTCCCGGGCACGGTAGCCGGCGCGATCTACGCTGGAAACGCCGGGTACCCGTTTCAGTTTTTTCTCGAATAACCGGGCGATCTCTCTCAATTCCCTGTAAGGCAAATCTCCTGTAAGACCCACCTCAATGACCGGATTGTCCGATTGCTTCATATCGATAATCAGCGGCGATTCGGTTACTTCTACCGGGAAGTCGGTAACCCTTCTCACCGCTTCACGAATTTCGTTCTTGATGTCATCCTGATCAGGAGCATCTATATCGACAAAGACGAATATGACTGACACGTTCTCCATTGATACGGATGTCACTCGGTCCAGACCCGCAACAGTTTGCACCTCTTTTTCAATTTTATTGGTGACATTCAACTCTACATCTTCAGGCGACGCACCCGGATACCGGGTTACGATCCGCATGATTCCGAACTCCACCTCTGGGTAGACACCCCGCTTGATGCCGATCAGTGTACTTAATCCCAGTATGATAGTCATAATGGTGATGAGGTACGCCAGCATGTGCCGTTGGGCGAAGAACTGGAAGATTGATCTCATCGGTGTGACTCCTATGACGTCCAGATGTGCGAGCTTGCTATTGGGTCTGAATGACCTTTGTAGCTATTACTCAGTTTTCCTAGTCGCTGCAGGTATGAAGTAAAAGGATTTGAATCGTGGAATCCGCCGTATCAGTTTGCCGATATCGTGCTGGATCATGTACAAGGAAGGTAGTAATAACAAGGTCAGTGGCGTTGCAAACAGGATGCCATACCCCAAGGCCAAGGCCATGGGAGCGATGAAGGGATCGTAACCTCCGAAACCGTAGGCGGTGGGAATGAGACCTACCACAGTCGTGATCGAAGTGAGGATGATGGGTCGTAATCGTGAAGAGGTCCCCTCTGCCACGATCCGCAGGAACTTCTTCTCCGGTTCCTCGGCGCGATGTACGTTGATGAAGTTAACCAGGATCAGCGAGTCGTTCACCACCACTCCCATCATGCCGATCACACCCATCATGGCCATGAAGCCCAATGGCTCATTGTGCAGGGCAAACGCCCCAATAATACCAATGAGTCCGAACGGGATGGCCGCCATTACAATAAGAGGCTGGGTAACAGAGTTGAACAGCAGCACCAGTACGATATAGATGCCTACCCCGGCCATGAGCATAGCCACTGCCAGACTGACCATCGATTTCTGCGTCTCCTCGGCTTCACCACCGAGGACGAAGCGTATCCCCGGCCAGTATCTGGCCACATCAAACCGGTCGATGACTGCTTGAGTGGCCTGAAGAGGAGTGAGATCCGAGCCGGGAGCCAGGTCGGCTGAGATGGTGACAGCCCTTTCGCCATTGTAATGGTAGAAAGCCGAGGGACCTGGGCCGATCCGGAATTGCGCCACTTCTTTCAAGGGGATTAGCCGGCCCTGGCGATTCGGGATGGTCAGATCACCGAGATACTCCGGTGTTTTCCGTGCTTCTTCCTCCAGGATAACGCGGAAGTTTACATCCTCGTCCCCGTATCTAACCCGGGTCACGATCTGACCATCATAAGCCAGTCGGACATTCTGGGCTACATCCGACACTGTGAGTCCTAACTCCCTCAGTCGTCCGTGGTCAATTCTTATCTCGACCTGCTCCTTACCCAGTTTATCATCCCGGTCCAGGTCGGTAATGCCCTTCATGGACTTCAGGAAAGTCACCACTGAGTCTGCCAGTGATGCCCGTTGCATGTCTTCCGAACCCACTACCCTCAGGGTGACAGGGCGACCTACCGGTGGCCCACCAGATCCGATGATATACCGGAAGTCATCAATTCCCTCCATCCGGTCGGTCTGCTCACGGAGTCCTGCCACGATATCTTTGGCCGTGCGGTTACGTTCCGAGAAGGGGGTCAATGTCACCACGCCCACGGCCCAGTTCTCGCTCTCGCCGGGTGCGAATCCGCCGCCGCCGCCACCCTGGCTCCCGATCAGCATCCAGTGTGACTCCAGTTCGCTTTTCGGCAGCGCCTCCAACAACGATTCAATCTCCTTCACCTTGTCGGTGGTGGCATCCAGGGAGGCACCTGCGGGTAGCTCGATGGCCATGTAGAATTCGTCGGCCGTGTCACCCGGGAAGAGAATGAACTGCATCGATCTGGCGGCATACGCGAAAGCCACAATGAGCATGGCGACGAAGACTACCAGCACTACGTAGCGCAACCGTAGCACGTACACAACAAAGCGCTGGAATTTCGCCCGGACGGGATTGAACCAATTCTGACGCAGCTCGGAAGATCGTGATTCCTCTGCGTCGCGGCTTGCGGCTACGCTGGTCTGAAGGACGCGGGTACGCCGACCACCGGATATATGCGCTGGCAGGATAAATAAGGCTTCACCAACTGATATCACCAGAGCCATGATGATGACCAGAGGAATGGAAAAGACGAATTTGCCCATCATCCCCGTCATGAAGAACATGGGGCTGAAGGCCAGGATGGTGGTCATGATCGTGGCGGAGACGGGCTTAAGAACACGATGTGTCCCCTCTACGGTCGCATGAAGCGGTGAATCCCCCAGCTCCCGTCGGTGGTAGATGCTTTCGCCGATCACAATGGCATCGTCTACGATCAATCCAATGACCAGAATTATGGCTATCAGGGTCAGCACGTCGATGTTCATATCGAAGTAGGGAGCAACGATGAGCACTCCCATCATTGTCAGCGGGATACCCATGGCGACCCAGAATGCTGTCCTGAAGTTCAGGAAGATGAACAGCATGATCACCACCAGCCCTAGACCAATTGACCCGTTCGTCGCCAGTACCCCCAGCCGGTCGCGTACGAACCGCGACTGATCCGATGAGTACATGATCTCTACATCCGGAGGGAGTAGCTCACGCTGCTCGTCCACATAGGCTTTCACCGCATCGACTACCCTGATAAGATCGGCAGTACCCTTCTTGTAAATGGTGAAAGCGATCACCAACTTCCCATTCATCCGGAAACGGGTTTTCTCAGGTTCGAAGTCGTCCTCGATGAAGGCCAGATCTTTGAGGAGGATGCGGGGCCCTTCAAAGGTGGACCGGATGATCACGTCGCCCACCTCGCGGGTATCCTGGAACTGGGCGAGGGTGACGATATTCCGGTCGCTGGTGTAGGATTCGAACGAGCCGGCGGTTGCCCGGATATTGCGCAGCTGGATGGCGGCCACGATGTCCCGCATGGGAACCTGGTAGTCTTGCATCGCCTCCTGGGATACTGAAATCTTGACCTCTTTGGCCAGAAATCCGGTCTTCTCTACCCGGGAGACACCGTCTATGTCCTTCAAACCTTTATCAAGGTACTTGGCCAGGCGGCGCAGCAGTGGATAGGGTATCTGACCCGACAGACCAACCCGGATCACCTCAAAATTTTCCGTCTTTACTTCGAAGATAGAGGGAGCGTCGGTCACCTCCGGGGGATAGTTAGTCACCCTCCCGATAGCGTCGCGGATATCGCGCTTGATCATCTCCGAATCTCTGGCATCCGGATCGATGGATATGTTGATTACGCTGATATTCTCCATGGAGTAGGAGGTGAACAGCTCCAATCCGTCTACACCCCGCAGCTCATCTTCAAGCTTGTTGGTCACGTTCAGCTCAACATCCTCAGGCGAAGCTCCGGGATACCGGGTTGTGACCACCATCTGATCCAGGTCTACGTGCGGAAACATGTCCCGCTTGATCTTGGTCAGGGAGTAGAGACCGAGCAAGATGATAGCAATGGTCAGTAGGTTCACCAGCAGATGGCGCTCAGCGAAAAACCGAATAAAATCCTTCATCAAATGTGCCCTTTTCCTCTGTCTACAGACTATGAATCCTTTATAAGCAACTCATCCAGGAGAGCCTTGAGCCGCAGATTCAAGCTCTGGTACGTCGCAGCATTGACCGCATAGGTCAGCCGGGCTCGTTCCTCGTTATCCTGGCTCTGGATAACGAAGGTCAGATCGCCGCGTCCCTGGTTATACCGCTTGAGCTCTTCCTGGGTTTTCAGCCGGGCGGAAATGATCTGCTGTGCGTTCAAGGCCATTACCCGTTCCAGTCCCTGCATCTGGATCAACAGGTTGTGAAGGCCGGCTTCCAGATTCATAACCACATCCTCTGTCTCCAGGTCATGGTGTCTGATCTGGAGTTGATTTTTTGTCACATCCGCCCGCGCTTTCCGGTTGCCCAGGGGATAACTGAATTGCAGGAATACGCCGGCATCGCTCTTATTGAGTCCTAGTGCTCCACCCAATTCACTGTCGCCGCTCTTAGAGGCCAATTGGGCCTGGAGATACAACTGTGGTTTGGTCAACTCCTTGAAACCCTGGTATTGGCGTTCCATCTGTTCCCGACGAAGAGCCAGCACCTTAAGCAGCCGGGATTGTGCCTTAAGCCGGTCACTTGCGCTGTCCAGACTCTCCGAATCCACCACCTCGTACAGGTTGAAGTCGGGGTTGAGGGAATACAACTCTTGTGACCGGCTCAAAACCGCCAACTCTGCCTGCTTGGCCTGCCACTGGGCCTCCACCAGGACGACATTCTGTTCGGCGATACGCACCGCATCCACCGCACGCAATACATCCACCTCATCCACCAGGTTGGCTTCCCGTTTCCTGCGCGTCTGATCCAATTGTTGTTCCCACAGTCCCAGCTGCTCGGCGGCAAAGGTCTTCCTCTCAGTGAGCAGTACCCAGTCGATAAATCGTGTGCCCATATCCAGCAGAAACTGCTCCTGATTCTCCGCCGCCTGGACGCTCGTCATATCAACTGAATACTGGCTCAGGTCATAACCCAGCCGGTCCAGTTCACCCTTGAAGTTCTGGAAGAGCGGCTGGGTGTAGCTGACCAGTACCTGGTTCTGATAGAATTTCGGTTCCCCGGTTGAAATAGTCCCCAGATTAGGGATGACGATATCCTCGATATCCTGATCGGTGAAGTCGGAGGTCCAGGATACAGCGAATCGGCCCCCAGTGTTCCAGAATACTTTTTCCAGGGCTGCCCCCGCTGCGAACTGATCCACTGCTTTGGGAGTGAATGGGCTGGTAGGCAGGGGAGTCTGATGAAAGTAGGAAGGCGAGGAAGATAACCGCCAATCCCTGGCTCCCAGATTCGCGTCCCGATCCACACCAGCCATATCCACTGCCAGTGCTTCTCTCTCGAATAGGGGGTGTTTCGCCTTAACCAGGTCGAGAAATTCTGGCAGTGTGATGGTCTGGGCCAGAGCTGATGATACAAGCACTGTCAGCATGGAAAACAGAGACAAACAGGGAATGGCAGACTTCATATGACGCGATCTCCTTCGAGAGCTGATGGGTGAGCTTTCTTCGATTGGCCGGCTAGCTGGCGATTGATGATCATAACGAGGACCAACCGCTCGGCTGGCATACGGGTGTAGTACTTCATTAACTAGATGCCGCTTCCTGCGTTCGGTTAGGTTGACCTGCGCAGAGTCCAGGGACGCCTTTAGCATACGTATCGAGAGTCCTGGTGGTGGCGGAATATAAGAATAATTCCAAGGAGAATGTTAAGAGGGAAACGGAACAGGAAGACTTTGGCTGTTTTCCAGTGTCAGGAAGTGGACCGGAAAGGTTTTGTACCTCGGAGGTGCCCTTTTGACCTTTTATCTGGTCTTTTCAGAGTTTTCAATACCAGTAAGTGGATGGTCACTCCGATTGCAATGATTCCTAATAGTATTCGGATCGCCCAGTTATCGATTGCGAAAACAGCGGAATATCCGATTGTGATCCACAGCAGACTGATGGCTACCACCTTCGTGGTAACCGGCACACCTTTCTTCTCCCGATAATTTCGGATATACCGGCCGAACCATCTGTTTGTGATCAGCCAGCGGTAGAATTTGTCAGAACTGCGGATATAGCAGGCGGCCGCCAGCAGCAGGAAAGGGGTTGTCGGCAGGAGGGGCAGAAATATCCCGATCACACCCAGCCCGACACTGACGCTCCCCAGACCGATCAACAGCCATTTGACAATCGGCAACTTGAGCCGAA
>CP070787.1:318089-326685 GCA_020346745.1 Fidelibacterota bacterium
ACGTCCTGCATCCAGCGGTGGCTGCCCCGGAGGTCGAAATCAAGCGGCCGGGACCAGATCTCTATTTTATTATCATAGAAGTAGGCAATGCCGTTGGAGACATCGTCTACATCCTTGATGATGAGGTGGGTTTTGAATGGCGGCTCGTAGTTATAGATATTGGTGACCGGTCCGTATACTTTCTCGGCCACGGTGGCAGCTTCTCTCGCAGAGCGCTCCGTGCCCTGATGGAAATGGATGATGAAGTGCTCCGTCTCGAAGGACTGCCACTCCAGCTCGGGATGGTTGTACCATAAGTCCTGGCCTCGCGCTGCGCTTATCAGCAGACCGAATGTGAGCATTAGGTGGAAATACCATCTACCTCTCAGGTTCACCGCACCACCGCAATCTTGATCAGGGCAGACTCTTTTCTGGAGTCTTCAACTTCTATCACACCATAATACAATCCGGATGGATTGTCCCCAACTTCCCAGATCCATTCGTTATAGTCGTTCGGGATCAGATTCGTCAGCTCGATCCTTTTTACCAACAGGCCATCAATAGTAAAAATGCTGACCGTGGCCTTGTTTACTGAGCCGATGAAGAAGCGAACGGTTGTCCGTCCATCTGTGACCGGATTTGGGTAGTTGTACACTCGCGACTTATCAAGCGTCTTGGGCAGCACGGCTCTCACGATGCCTTCATTGAGAGAATGTCGGCTACGGGAGTGGCGGCCTTGCGGCGTGACCCATTGGGGATTTTGCTCTTCAGGTTCAAGCCCGAACCAGTGGATGCGGTCACCATTTGCCAGGCCTATGCGATCGTCATCCATATGCATGAGGAAGAGCTCGCTAGGTCTAGTATGCAGACCCATGCGAAGCTGCCGCTGCCCCTCGTGGTTGTAGACAACAATATCATTACTTTCCACAGTGATGAGCTCAGGATGGAAATCGTCCCTTAGATTTGCAACAAGAGCCGGGCTCTTGAAATCACCTGCGACCGGAAAACCGTCCAGAGCCAATCGATCTCCATTCTCTGCGGTCATGCGTTCCGGATACCACACCACTTGACTGGGAGAAGTAGCAATGATCTCGTCCAGGCCATCCCCATCCAGATCGCCAAGGGAAAGTTTGTCGGTAGCATGCCAGTAGATCTGATTATCAGATGGTGGAGGGTGTCTAGGGGCCCTGGTTTGAATAACGACTGCCGTATCCGTCGTGTCGAAAATGTATCCCCAGCTGTAAACCGTCGAGCCAAACGAGTAATGCTGGTAATAGCGAATCATGGTGGTATCAGGTGGTGGTGGAAAGGGAGGATTCTCTTCGAGGCCAATATATAAAAAGCCAGCGTCATAATAGGCCGTGGAATGGTTGAGAGAATCACGGAGTTCGGGTACTGTCAAGTTGCCTTCACCGTCGAAGCGACGGACGATATAACTGAATGCGGGCCCTTGTTCGACTATCCAGAAGCTGTCACTGGCGGGGCCAGTGACAGGATCATGTTCACTGACGACGAGGTTGTCATTACTGTACCGTCCTGCAATTGGCTTGTTTCCTAACCACAGCGAATCCCTCAAAGCATAAATGTACTCTTGCCCATTGAATCCCAGCAGCCTGCTCCCTTCCGGCAAACGCGTGACATCTACTTCGTCCTCAATGCGCAAGTGCAGGACCTCACCGGCGGAATCTATCCGGCTGATGACAATACCACTTTCCGCTCCCGAGTTGAGACGAGTTGAAGGGTGGGTATCGCTGTCCAAGGTGAGCAGGCGCACAGGATCGGAAGGATCGTCGCGGTCGGGATTGGCATAGAAGAAGGCCTCATTGCCTGCGAACCACATATCCCACCCCCAACCGCGGACCGGATCGTCAATGAGCGCGGTGGTGGGAAAGCCAATATCCACGGCCCCATCTGCTTCCTTGAGCTCCACAGCCCGGGCTTCCCGATCATCGTTGATCCCCTGCATATCGGTCACGTAGCGGGATTCATCCACGTGCCAGATCAACAGGCCGCTGCCGGGGAGGCCCAGGTCATAGTTGGGAACCGCGATGATGACTTTGGTGGCCGAATCCACTGTGACTCCGGCTGAGTCTACCAGGTAATCGAAATATGGGGGCAAATCCAGGCCTCCATATTCATTGGGTACTCCGTGGCGATATCGGAGAGTGTCCATACTGACACGCGGTAAACCCGGGATCCAGTTCAACCGGTTCTCGATGAGCAGATATTCGCTGTTGCTCAAGGTAACGCGGCCGATCTGGCTTTCGGGGAGATGTCTTGCGGACAGCGCGACATCTCCCTGCAGTTCTACCGCGTCCTCCCAATTCAGATATGTACGAGTCCAAGCTGTAGGTGGAGCCGGAACGACTCCCTGGCCGTTGTTTGACCCCAGGTCCATGAGCCCGAATACCCCCACACCGGGATCCCCGTCTTCGGTATCGAAAAGGGGTGGAAAGCCAAGCGCATAGCCCATGAGCAGTGCAAACGTGCCGGTAAGTCCGAGCTGTACATCACAGTGATTATCCGCGCCGGGAAATATATCCTCCACGATGTCATAGTAGATATGGTTTTGCCCCTCTGGTAAGATAATGGCCGGTCGGTCATAGAGGGTATCAGGCGATAGTGGTATCCCCCTGCTGCCCAGGGCATTTTCGATCATATCTAGGTCGACGTAGGCGCTAGGGATATCCAGGGGAGTCGGGTCCAGGGTAGGATAAGCAAAATCCTGCCCCAGTCCAGCGTGAAATACTACCACCAGGTCATAGTCCCATACATTAACTCCGCCTGTTACCGCCTCAAGCAGGCTCTCTGCATACAAATCCACCAGCAGATCATCACTCGAATCCTCGTCGGCAACAGGCCTGTAAGCCGCCATATTATCCAGGACGATAGGGTCTTCCCCTTCTTCAGGAAATACCAGACTTTCAGACAAACTCAGGGTTATGCCACCGCGAGTCACCTGCTGGAAGTAATTGGCTATTGCCTTCAACTGAGCATAAAAGTAGGGTACATCATGAGGTGGTGGATCGACGAGAAATCCATCGCAGAGAGGTGTTCCCGGCCCCATGAGGAACTGGCCATCCCCCGTAGTGGAAACATTGAGATCGGGTGTAAAGGCCACCCGCAGGGCCAAGATAGTGAGAGCCTCTGCCAGGTTCGAGTGAGGTATGGCTGGTGTTGTTGCCCGTGGTTGCAGGGACAGGTGCGGGTATTGCTGGCCTTGGAGGCTGAAGACCAGCAGCAAGGTCCACCAGAATGGGGTAGAAAAAATCCCACACTGGTACCAGCGTGGGATCTTGCTGGAGTTCATCGAGGTTACTTAAAAGGCTATGTTGAGGGAAAAACGCATGGTGTTCGTCAATGGATGCCCTTCCTCCCCATAGATGTATCCAAAATCGAAACCGTAGGGGCCGTAATGGATTCCAGCCCCAAAGGTGGGATTCCAGATCTTGCCCAGTTTGTCATAAATGAAGCCGGCTCGAATGGCAAAGTACGTTGAGTACCAATATTCCAGCCCGACATTATGGGTAATCGTATCCAGCTCGTCCAAGATAGTGGCATCGTCCTTGTTGCCCACTTCACCCTCGTCATAATAATCATTGCCGTTGGCATCGGTATACGGTTCATCGGCATCCCACTGACCGTTGCCATTCAGGTCATCGTAATCCTCAGGTGACTGGATAATACCGTCGCCATTACGATCGATATCACCCCCAAAGCGCCAGTCATCAAACCAGGAAGTGATCAGAGCCAGATACCAGGGATCCGTGTGGGCATATTCGTGCTTGCCTTCGGCACCATATTCGCCCCCATCGCTGGGATTCCCGTCTTCATCGTAGCCACCGATGTATCCGTTGCCGTCATAATCGATGTTCGGATAGCTGGCTACCAGGAGTTTGTTCATGTCATACAGGAAGGACAGGCGATTATGCTGGGTTTGGATCATGCGCCACTTGAAACCCAGCTTCAAGTTGGTAGGAGCGGGATCAGCCTGGTCTTCATCGATGAAGGCGATCTTGGGACCGATATTGCTTACGGCCACTCCCAGATCGAGGCGAGAGAAGAGGAATTGTTGACGGTAGTAGGCGATATCAAAGGCAAAGTCTGTGGAAACGCCCTTGCCCTTTTCGGAACCGGCACCAAATTCAGCAAGGTTCTGGTGGATGATCTTGGCGTTGAAGCCGACCGATGAGTGCGGTGACATTTTAGTGCCGAAGCTGACCGTTGCGGCGATCATACTGCTGCTGAACGTTCCAGTCGGATTGTTCATTGGGTCCCTACCTTCCTGCTCTCCAAGATCGAGGTAGATGACATGCCCGCCAAAGGTGCCAACTTCAGGGATATTATAGCGCCCACCGATATAATTATATACCATATCGTCAGCCAGATTGGGGAGCCAGCCAGCACGTTGATATACCACTTCACCGCGTGGCAGAAATGCCAAGGCGGCAGGATTCCAGTAGCTGGCATAGGCGTCGGTAGCGGCAGCGACCTGCGCTTCGCCGGTTCCACCAGCGGAGGCTCCCGGAGCTATGAGCAGGAATATGGCCGAAGCAGTGCTTTGTGCCAGGACGACACTCTGAAGCGCTATCGCAAATGCAAGGAGTAGAGTCAGTCGTTTCATCAATTAAGCTTCCTCATTCACAAGAAAACAGACAAAACATCCCTTTGTCCGGCTACATGTCCAAACAAATAGCCCGGGATGTTACTAATCAACGTTGCGACCACCGTCGGTCGCACTCAAAGAAACAGTTATCGAAACGACGCTGAGACTAATCCTCCATTTAACCTAAGTCAATATACGGGTATCTATTTCACTTTGTCAAGTAAGCTACTGTTTGATTCGGATAGAATGTGAGCCCGATCAACAAGCATAATGGGGATATCGTTCTCAATCGGGTAGGCGAGCCCACAATCGGAGCAAACCAGGTGCTGATCCTGTTCCTGATAATCCAATTCCCCTTTGCAGCCAGGACAAACGAGAATTCCCAAGAGCTCTTTAGACAGGCTCATATGATATCCTGATCGGTAATAATAATGTGTTCTTGATCATTTTGTTCCGACCCGTCTATTTATCGACTCTCCTCGTTACCGAGTTGTTCGATCTCAGACTGGAATTCTCCCAGATCCTGAAATTCACGGTAGACTGAAGCGAACCTGATATAGGCCACCTTATCGAGTTCTCTCAGCGTTTCCATGACCAGATCGCCGATCTGAGCGGAGGCAATTTCCGCCTGTCCCAGATCCTCGATCTGCTTGTGCACGCGGGCAGCGGCGTCAAGAATCTGATCAGCAGAAACGGGACGCTTATTACACGCAACCCGGATACTGCGCTCCACGCGCTGTCGTTCAAACTCTACCCGCTGACCATTCTTTTTCACCACGAGCAGAGGACTCTTCATAACGTATTCATAGGTCGTGTAACGGCGTTGGCAACCAAGACACTCACGGCGACGGCGAATGGAACTATCACGACTTACCGTCCGGCTGTCCACAACCTTGCTCTCAGGAGACTGACAATAGGGGCAATTCATTATTTCAATCCCTGTAGAGAGGAAACTGCTGACACAGTTCTTCCACGTTACTCCGTACGGCCTTACGAGTAGCTTTGTCCTCAGGATTACAGAGCACCTGATCGATAAGTTCAGCGATACGATGCATTTCCTCTTCGCCCATACCCCGAGTTGTCACCGCCGGGGTTCCAATGCGGATGCCACTGGTGACCAAGGGACTGCGCTGGTCAAAGGGGACCATATTCTTATTCACCGTCAAGCCTGCGGCCTCCAAGGCATTTTCAGCTGCCTTACCAGACAAATCCCGATCACTGAGATCCACAAGAATGAGGTGAGTATCAGTACCACCTGAAACTAGTTTATAATCGCGTTCCAGGAAACTCTCAGCCAATCGGGCAGCGTTCCGGATAATTCGTCCGCAATATTCCTTGAAGGCGGGTTTGAGGGCTTCGCCGAAGGCCACCGCCTTGGCGGCAATAATGTGCATGAGCGGCCCACCCTGGATACCAGGCATGATCATACTGTCGATCAGCTCACCCATCCGTTTAACTCGTCCACTTTTGGGGGCTACTACTCCCCAGGGATTTTCCTTATCTGTCCCCATTAGGATCAATCCGCCTCTGGGACCTCGGAGGGTCTTGTGGGTCGTGGAAGTCACAAAATCGCAAAATGGCCAAGGTGAGGGATGCAATCCAGTGGCCACCAGGCCAGCCGGATGAGCGATATCGGCCATTAGCAGAGCACCAACTTCGTCGGCCACTTCCCGGAACTCCTCAAATTCAATAAAGCGTGGGTAGGCACTGCCACCACAGACGATCAGTTTCGGTTGATGTTCGAGTGCGAGTCGCTGAACATCGGCGAAGTCGACACGACCGGTATCCGGGGATACTCCGTAGGAAACCACATTATAGAGCTTGCCGGAAAAGTTGACCGGACTACCATGAGTGAGATGACCGCCATGAGCGAGGTCCAGGCCCATCATTGTATCGCCGGGCTCAAGTACCGTGAAATAAACCCCCATATTGGCTTGACTGCCTGAATGGGGCTGCACATTTGCATACTCACAGTCAAACAACGCTTTGGCCCGATCTCTGGCAAGGTTCTCCGCCTGGTCGACATTTTCGCAGCCCCCGTAGTAGCGTCTGCCCGGATAGCCTTCCGCGTACTTGTTCGTCAATACTGTACCGGCGGTTTCCAATACCGCGGAGCTGGTAAAATTCTCCGACGCGATGAGCTCTAATGTATTTCGTTGCCGATCGAGCTCTCCCTCCAGAGCGGCGAAGAGGTCAGGATCTTGGACCTGGACGGCATCAGTGTTCATGGGAATTCAAGCCGTTCTTGAAACGGTGCTCATGAGGCTTTTATTGATGCGTCGACGTGCCATCATCATCTCATGCTCTTCGAGCGGCTAGGACGGCTTAACCTGACCTGATTTGATCAATACCAGACTACGGTCTTCTGACTGTTCTCGTAATCCAGCTGTAGCAATCACCCTGAGGCTTAAATACTCTGAGATCAGCAGGTTGCAGGAACCAGTCACCTTTGGAGGGGATCAGGTTCTTCTCAAGGAAATCTGCCCGAGTACGAGCCCGGCGATAGCCTTTCTCAACCGCTGCTTTATAGTCATCATAGGCTAACAGAAACACGAGCTTATCTTGGAAATTTGGCGCACCGCTTTCATGTTGGCTAGCACAGTCTTCAGCAGTTGTATAGTAGACTTCCGCCCGAACATAAAGAGCCTCACCCCCATTTGTACTGATTTGTAGGGCGGTTTCTGCCCATTCCATTGCGCGAGGGTATTCTCCTTGTCTCAGGTAGGCGCGAGAGAGTTCCAAGGCTGGCCTTTCATCGGTGCGATCCAGCGCGAATAATCGTTCCAGAGCCGAGATAGCACGATCTACGTCACCTTCGTCCAAGGCGGCATTGGCGAGCAATTCGTAGGCACCCCGGGCGGTCGGGGTCCGCTGGATTACACTCTCCAATACTCGGTATGCCATGACAAAATCAGCGTTTTCAACAAGCTTCTCGGCGTAGTCAATGCCCCATTGAGCATTCGTTGGATTATCCTCCCAGCGTTGGCGCATGAAGGTCAGTGGATCTTTACCTGCCATTTCGTATGCGGCAATCAAGTCAGTTTGAACACGGGGATTATTAGGCTCCACTTCCAGCCACTGTTGCAGCGTTAGAATGAGATCATCATAGCGTTCTTCTGCGGCGAGAAGATCAGTCAGGGAGGCGAAAATCTCCGCATTGGTTGGATCTACCTCAGTGTAGCGTTGGAGGTAATAAATCTGTTCGGTGATATTGCCTATTCGCCCGTTTGCGTAGGCGATGATCTCAAGTAGAGCCTTGTCTTCGGGCAAATACCGTAAGCCCTGCTTGAACGCCCAAACTGCACTGTCGATATTGCCCAATTCGATATATGCACGGCCGAAGTAAATATACACATCCTGAGCATTTTCTTCACCACAACCCAGATCAACCAGCTTCATGTAATTTCTAACCGAGGATTCAAACTCTCGATTTTTATAATACTCCCAAGCGTTGGATAGCGCTATAAGACATTCTCTTTCTCTACGCTTTAACTCCTCCTCCGAGAGCGGTTGTTCCTCTTCAACCGGAGGTGGGGGTACACAAGTTTGTAGTAATATCGATCCAGCGGCAAGCCAGAAGAGAGTCGATACAAGGGAAATAGTAGTCAATAATTGTTTCACGGTTTTCAATCCCACTTTTTCATTGGTCTTATGAACCAGAGTTCGGCCGTGGTCACTCCTATTGAAAGACCATAGAATCTTTCAGTTTGCACGGCAGGCAAGAGACTATCACGCCGACCAATCTGAATGGAAATATCGACCCGATGGCCGAACGAACGTGAACGTACTCCGATGCCAAAGGCGAACGAAAGTTCGCTAACGGGGTCCTTTTTCAAATCGGAAAGGTAATAATCGATCTTGTGAAATCCCATTCGATAATATAAACGCCCAAGAGCGAATAATTCATCACCCCTTGGAACACGCGACCACCCCAGTCTGAGTGTTCTGGTAGCATCCAGATAGCGTCCGAAGATCAGATCGTGCTTTGCATCTTTAGGCAGCTGCGATAGA
>CP070787.1:326785-335263 GCA_020346745.1 Fidelibacterota bacterium
TGAATAATCCTGGACTGGCTTCTATTCAAGCGGCCGTGGCACCCGCCAGGGTGGATTATCTGTACTTCGTCGCCAATGGGCAGGGACGCCATATCTTCTCTCAAACTATCGAGGAGCACAACAGAGCCGTCCATGAACTGCGCCAACGGAATTGATCCTGCTATGATCTGTTTGTCTCGACATATTTTTGGGATTGGGCTCAGTGAAGCTTGACGGATTAAATCCAGTTCAGACTGAAGCCGTTGAGTACGTTGACTCGCCGGTGCTGATTTTTGCTGGTGCCGGCAGCGGGAAGACCCGGGTACTCTCCTATAAAATTGCTTATCTCATTAACAAAAAAGGCATACCACCCAACAACATTCTGGCGGTCACCTTCACCAATAAGGCCGCCAAGGAAATGCGCGGCAGGGTGGAGGCGCTCCTTCGCCCTCGTGGAAAAAGCCGGGGCAAGGCACAGCAAGTGGATCGTACCTCACTCCCGGGTGGCACAACTAACGTCCATGTCGGCACTTTTCACTCCATCTGCGCCCGTATCTTGCGGCAGGAGATCCATCGCTTGGGCTACCGCAGGGATTTTGTGATCTATGATACCGATGATCAGCTCCGCCTGCTCAAATCGATACTCGAGCAAAATGATTACGACCTTGATCTGTACCCGCCCCAGGCCTTTCAAGCCCGCATCAGCGGCGCTAAGAACCGGATGCTTGCACCTGACCAGATTGAGGACCTTAGACACGGGATTGAGGCTGAGATTCTGGCTGCGGTATACCAGGAATACCAGCAGAGCCTGAAAAATAACCACGCTGTCGATTTTGATGATCTCCTGCTCCTGCCACTCACCATCTTTGAGAACCATCCCAAGATACTAGGGCGCTATCGCAAACAATTCCAGTATGTCCTGGTGGATGAGTATCAGGATACCAATCATGCCCAGTTTGAGTTGGTCCGCATGCTGGCGGAGAAACACCGACAGATCTGCGTGGTGGGAGACGACGATCAATCCATCTATACCTGGCGCGGTGCTGATATCACCAATATACTCAACTTCTCTGATGTGTTCCAGGACGCCAGGGTATTCAAGTTGGAGCAGAACTACCGTTCCACAACGGTGATACTGAAGGCGGCCGGTGCGGTGGTGTCCCGTAATAAAAGCCGAGCACCCAAAACGCTGTGGACGGATCGCAAGGGAGGGGAACTGATTCAGATCAGCCCCGCCTATGATGAGCGGGATGAAGCCGAGCGCATCTATCATCTCATTCAGCATGAGGTACTGGAAGAGAAGCGGCGGTTCCGGGATATGGTCATTCTCTATCGCACCAATGCCCAGAGCCGGGCACTGGAGGACGCCCTCCGGCGCAGAACCCTCTCCTATGTCATCGTTGGTGGCACCAAGTTCTATGATCGAAAAGAGGTCAAGGATGTCCTCGCTTACCTGAGGCTGCTGGTTAATCCGGCGGATTCGGTGAGCCTGGAGAGGGTCATTAATTTCCCGCCAAGGGCAATCGGCGAGACATCCATGGCGCGCTTGCGGGCCTTCGCCCGGGAAAAGAGCATGGCTTTGTTCGAAGCACTGGATCACGGTCTGGATGCGGGTGTTCAGCCGAAACAATCTCAAGCTATGCAGGATTTTAAAGCCCTCATTGGACGTTATCAGGCTCTGATGGGCCCGCCGGCTGGCGAGAAGAAAACCGACGGACACATAGCAAGCGAATATGCTGGCGAAGAGGATTCAGGCCGGGCAGGGAAGATCGGCGTTGAAGAACTGGTCATCACGCTACTCGAAGAAACGGGCATCGGACAATATTACCGGCGGCAGGATTCTCTCGATGCGCGTGATCGTCTTGAAAATATCAATGAGCTGGTGCGCAGCATCGAGCAGTTCCACCGGGAGCGTGAGGAAACCACACTGCGCGATTTCCTGGAAGAAGTTTCTCTGCTCACTGATATCGACCGCTGGAATGATGATACCAACGCCGTTACGCTTATGACCCTCCATAGTGCTAAGGGATTGGAGTTCCCCGTGGTGTTTCTGACTGGTCTGGAGGAAGGGCTGTTCCCGCTTTTCCGGATCGATGAAGATAGTACGGATGACGAGGAGGAGCGCCGCCTGTTCTACGTGGGACTCACTCGGGCGCAGGATAAGGTCTATCTGTCCTATGCAGCCCAGCGGCGCCGATGGGGGAGTAGTGAGGTTAATGGGACCATGAGCCGCTTCATCCGTGAACTCCCCGAAGATCTTGTGATCTGGGCGGATCAACGAGTGGAATCGGAAAAGGTGGCCGATAGTGCCCCAAGGCCGGCCTCAATAAGTCTAGCTCGCCGGGCGCGCTCAAAATCGGCTGCTATCCAATCTGTCCTGGATGATTACGTAGTGGGAACTTGGGTGGAGCATAAGATCTTTGGCAAGGGACAGATTACCGAGCGAGAAGGCGTAGGTGATAACCTGAAGCTGACCGTGAAATTCAACGGCGGGCATGTGAAGAAACTGGTGGCGCGGTACGCCAATCTTAATCGGCTATAGTTCGCGAAATCGCGAGTGCCGACGCACAATTCCTGAGGGATACATTCCTGGTATCCCGGCGATCACCTTCATCCCCTTAAAGCATCATTCCCGGTATCCGGTGCGCTGTAATCTGCCCAACCTGGCGGAATAATTCTACTCAACAGTCGGCAATAAAGGATTGGTGTAGTGCTTATCCTGTCCGTAATTTTTAATGAGAATGAGTCTCAATAAGGAATAGAATGAAAATTGCCGACGAACATATCACCCTGTTTAAATCCGCTCTCAAGCAGGCATCCCTGCGGATAACCTCCCAACGAATGGCTATCCTGGAAGAGATCCTCCATAGTGACCAGCACCGGGAATGTGATGATATCTATTCCTCGCTACGGGCTAAGCATGTTTCTGTTTCCAGGGCTACTGTTTATCGCACCCTGGATCTCCTTGAGCAGGTCGGCTTCGTGCGTAAAATGGATATTGGTGACGGCCGGTTCCGCTACGAAAACAAGCTCAAACAACCGCACCACGACCATATCATCTGTCTGCAATGTGGCAAGATCGTTGAGTTCATCGATCCCCATATCGAGCAGCGACAGGCAACTATCAGTAAGGATCATGGCTTCGAACTCCTGCGTCACAATCATCAGTTGTTCGGTCTGTGCGAACGTTGCCGCGATGGGGAAACCGTCCCGAGCAAGGGCACCGATGCATAATCACCGCAAGGCAGAGAGCGGGGCTACCGGCAGGAGGACGATCGCCCTGGTGGGCAATCCCAATGTGGGCAAATCGGTGGTATTCGGTTATCTGACCGGCCGCTATGTGAATGTCTCCAATTATCCCGGTACGACCGTGGAAGTTGCCCGGGGGAGGTTGACTGGGGAACGCAATCCCCGTCAACGTGGTCCAGGCAGGCGTCATCCCTCACGTTCTACCCACCAGGAACACCAACGGGGAAGGGGACGGTCCCGTGGCACGGAGACACCGGCACATTCTCACACCCATCGCCATCGGCAGGGCGATTGGGAGGTCATTGATACTCCTGGGGTGAACAACCTCATCCCCAGCAGCGAGGATGAGGTCGTCACCCGGAACATTCTCATGAATGAAACTCCCTCCCGGATTATCCAGGTCGCTGATGCGAAGAATATTCGCCGGGGTCTGCTACTTTCATTGCAGCTCAGTGAGATGGGGCTGCCCTATACCTTATGTCTTAATATGACCGATGAGGCGCGCGACCGCGGTATCCAAATAGATACTGCCGCTCTCTCAAAGGCCCTGGGAGTGAAAGTCGTCGACACGATCGCCACCCAGAAGGTGGGATTGGATGAAGTGAAGCGTCTCACCATGGACAGGACTAAAAGGCCGCACCCGATACCTGTCGATTATCCCGCCCCGATCCGAAAGGCCGTCCAGGAGTTGGAGCCCCTCCTGCCGGAGAGTCAACTCTCGCCCCAAGCTGTGGCTCTCATGCTCCTGACCGCCGACGAGACTCTCCTGGACTGGTTGAGTACTCGAGTGGATGGCACAACCCTCCAGGTTATTCATAGTATTCGGGATAGAACCCGCCGTGCGTTCAGTCGCAGTATGAATGTGGAGATCACCCAGGCGCGTATGCGTGCTGCTTCCCGGCTCATGGATCAGGTGCTTCAGCAGCGGGAAACCCGTCTCACCTCCCTGGCCCAGAGTCTCAGCCGGGCAGCTGTCCATCCTGTCGGTGGCTTCGCCTTCGTTGCGGCCGTGCTGGCAGGTATGTACTACTTCGTGGGTGTATTCGGGGCCGGGATCCTCGTTGACTGGCTGGAAGAAGGTCTCTTTGGCGGGTACATCATACCGGGATTAACCCGGCTGGTTGAGACTGTGTTACCCTGGCAGCTGCTGCGGGATTTGCTGGTCGGGGAATTCGGCCTGCTGAGCATGGCCTTGTCCTATTCGGTGGCTATCGTGCTGCCTATTGTGGGGACCTTCTTTATCGCCTTCGGGATCCTGGAGGATTCCGGCTATCTGCCGCGACTCTCCGTCATGATGAATCGGGTATTCAAGGTGATGGGGCTGAACGGCAAGGCGGTGCTACCCATGGTGCTGGGACTGGGCTGCGATACCATGGCCACCATGACCACCCGCATCCTGGACAGCCGGAAGGAACGCCTCATCGTGACGCTCCTACTGGCTCTGGGGGTACCGTGCTCGGCTCAACTGGGCGTCATCCTCGCCATGATCCAGGGGATTTCCCTGGGTGCGGCTGTACTCTGGTTCGGGATCGTTCTGGGTACGATCTTCCTCGTAGGCTATCTCTCGGCTAAAGTTCTACCAGGCCGATCATCGGACTTCCTGCTCGAAATGCCACCCCTGCGCAGACCGTTGGTCGGCAACATCGTCATCAAGACCATGGCCCGTCTGGAATGGTATCTCAGGGAAGCAGTGCCCCTCTTCTTCCTGGGAACGTTACTGCTGTTCGTAATGGACCGCCTGGCGATCCTGGCCTGGATCGAGGCGGCGACCAGCCCCGTCATTCAGAGCTTCCTGGGATTGCCCAGGGAAGCCACGGCGGCTTTCATCATGGGTTTTCTTCGTCGGGACTATGGCGCGGCCGGACTGTTCCTCCTAGCGCGGGAGGGACAGCTGGATCCCATCCAGATCCTCGTCAGCCTGGTGGTGATCACCCTCTTTATGCCCTGCATCGCCAACTTGTTCATGATCATCAAGGAACAGGGCTGGAAGGTGGCCTTGGGGATGACCGCCTTTATCCTCCCCTTTGCCATTGTGATCGGCGGTGCGGTCAACTGGAGTCTGAGATTATTGAACGGGGTCCTGCCGTGATTGCCTGTCCCTTATGCGGCTATGAATTTGATACCCGCAGCGAGAACTGCCATACCAGCTGCGTCTTCAACAAGGGATGCTCCATGATCATGTGCCCCGCCTGCGGCTACGAGTTCCTGGCTGAGTCCAGGACGATCAACCTGATCAAGGCGCTGCTCACGCGCCGGAAAGAGAAGCACAAGCATGAAACCGTGTCTGATTGATGAAATCCTGGAGGCAGTCTGGATCGCCCATGAAGAGGGAAGGCCGGACGTCACCGATCTCAACGTCGAATGCAAGCATGACGTTGGGGCATTCGATCTGTCGTCCGCTCTCAGTGAGATGGAGGCGCTCGGTCTGCTGAAACTCGTGGAAGGGCGGGTGGAATTCACCACAGAAGGCCGTGCCAAGGCCCGTAATATCATCCGCCGGCACCGCCTGGCTCAGCGGCTGCTCATGGATGTCCTGGATGTGTCCGAAGGGGAAAGTGAGGACCTGGCCTGCCGCTTCGAACATTTCCTGAGCGAGGAGGTAACCGATAAGGTGGCCGCCTTCCTGGGACATCCCCAGGTCGATCCCAACGGCCGGCCTATCCCGCCCGGAGAGACGGTGCCGGAACCGGCCGACTTCGTCACACCGCTCATTACCCGCCTGTCACGCCTGAAGGTCGGTGAGTCCGGCCGGGTGGCCTTCCTGACACCCAGCTTCCACAAGCGGTTCGATCGCCTGGCTGCTTTTGGCATCAATCCGGGAGCCGTCGTGAACCTGCACCAGCGGAAACCGGCCTACGTGGTTCGGCTGGGGGAAACGGAGCTGGCCCTGGACCCGGAGATTGCGGACGAGATATATGTCCGGCCTCTGAACTGAGTTAATCCCGGCTGCGACCAGTCAGGCTTCCGTGACCGGAACTGATCGGTCACCCGTCTGAGTCGATTCCTCGATCACCTTCCGTACGACCGGAACCAATCGCCCTTCCTCAACCGGCTTGTTGAGAAATGCCGCCGCCCCCAGTGCCAGGCACTGCTCACGTACGCCGCTCTGCCGGCTCGAGGTCACGATGATGGTTGGAATAGCGGTACCCTGTTTCTTCATAACCTCCAGCAATTCCAGGCCGCCCATCCGGGGCATCAGCAGGTCGGTCACTACACAGTCGGGTGTATAGCCGGTGAGCATGTCCAGCCCCTCTTGACCATCCGTGGCCTCGATGGTGTGATACCCAGCCGCTCGCAACATGTCGCGCAGTATAATCCGCTGGTAGGAGGAATCGTCAATGATGAGGATCAGGGCCATGAGTGCGGGACGGGAGCCTATAGCAGGGGTTCTTTACTCTTATCCCTACGCTTGCGGAGGGAGCGTACTATACGGAACACCAGTGCGGCTACAATGATCCCAGCCACGTAGAACAGCGCCATCATCCTGGCCATCTCCTGGGGTTCCATGGTCTCAAGCATACAAAGACCTGGCACGGGTGGCAACCTTTTGTGTCTATTTCGGCCTGGGAAGGCTACCATTTGGATTGCCTGCTCCTGTGTACGGTCATAATATTATATTGTATGCCTTGGTTGGCATGTAAACTCCGCAATTCGTAGGATGTGATATGCGCAAGCTCGCTATTCTGATCTTTCTCTCCCTGCCGGTACTGCTCCCGGCTCAGATTGAACTGGGGCCGTTTAAATTCCTCGACAAAAGCAAGGGCTCCAACTTCACCGTTGATGCCGTGGTTCACAGCGGGGGGCTAACCGCAGGTGTTTCAGCGGAAACTCCCGCCCCGAAGTTTCTCAAATTTCTGGATTTTATCCCCGGCTACGCCATCAGGTACCATCTTACGATTGATGATGGGATTTACGGGGAAGCCACCGTCCTGTCCCGTGCCCGTTACCAGCCCAAGCGCAAGTTTGTTGGCTTTATTGGCCTGGGCCCCGGCCTGGGTGTATCCGGCGGAAAGAAGACTGAGATCACACCCACGGTCTCACTGGTCGTCGGCACGGATATCCTGATCAGCGAGAAATACCTCCTGTCGGTGGCCGTCCGGAGTGTGGGCGAACTCACCATCGGCTTCGGTTTGCACAAGAAATATGGCTGGTGAGCGCCTCGAATCCTGATCAACCCGCTACTCCCCTGAATCTGTCTTTCCATCCCCTAACACCGGAGCGCTGGCCTGACCTGGAGCGCCTATTCGGCCCACGTGGCGCCTGTGGCGGCTGCTGGGATATGTGGTGGCGCCTCAAACGATCTGAGTTCGAACAGCAGAAAGGGGAGAGTAACCGGCGGGCGTTCAAGGCCATCGTCAATTCGGGTGTCGTCCCCGGTATCCTGGCCTACCATGATGACCAGCCCATCGGCTGGTGCGCTGTGCAACCACGTGAAGCTTACCCGGCCCTGGAACGCTCCCGCATCCTCAAGCCCGTGGATGACCAGCCGGTGTGGTCCATTACCTGCTTCTTCGTGGCCCGGCCTTACCGGAGGATGGGAGTAACCTCCCGACTCATCCGGGCGGCCGTGGCCTTTGCCCGGGAGCAGGGCGCTACCATCATCGAAGGCTACCCCAAGGAGCAGAAGAAGGATAAGGAGGCCGACGTCTTCGCCTGGACGGGTTACGTCTCGGCATTCAAGCAGGTTGGATTTATGGAGGTAGCCCGGCGCTCCGAAACCCGGCCGGTGATGAGGATGGATACCTCAGCCAACAAGTAGAAACGCTGCCTCAGACACCTCGAACGTGAAAAGCCATCCGGTAGCACCGTTGCCGCTCTGAATTCCTATTAGTGTTACGACTTTCCACACCATTCCCTATCTGAAATCCTGATGCCTGTTTTAAATTGGGGGCGTTCAGCAGCCATATTTATCCGGTTAGGACCTCAGCCATGAAAACCATCATCGAGCCCTTCCGTATCAAATCAGTGGAGCCCATCCGCATGACCACGCCAGAGGAGCGGAATGTCATCCTGAAACAGGCCCATTACAATCTGTTTTCCCTGAGCGCCGAGGACGTGCTCATCGATCTGCTCACCGACAGCGGCACCGGCGCCATGAGCAGCGAGCAGTGGGCGGCGGCCATGCGTGGCGACGAATCCTACGCCGGCAGTGCCAGCTGGAAGCGCTTCGAGCAGGCGGTCAAAACCGTTTTCGGCTTCAAGTACGTGATCCCCACCCATCAGGGCCGTGCCGCCGAGCGTATCCTGTTC
>CP070787.1:335363-343759 GCA_020346745.1 Fidelibacterota bacterium
GTCTCATCCATAGCATTCGTATGGAGGGAGTTTGTCCCCCCTAGAGCAGCTGCCAAGGCCTGAAAGGCGGTGCGGGAAATATTATTTTCCGGCTGCTGTTCAGTGAGGCTGCATCCGGCTGTCTGCGTATGGAACCGCAGGCGCCACGATCTGGGGTCCTTGGCACCGTACTTGTTCTTCATGCGCCGGGCCCAGATACGTCGGGCAGCTCGGAATTTGGCGATCTCCTCGAAGAAATCCAGATGGGAGTTGAAGAAAAAGGAAATCCGGGGTGCAAAGGCATCCACATCCATTCCCCGCTCGATCCCGTGCTCGATGTAGGCAAAACCATCTGCCAGGGTAAAGGCCAACTCTTGGACTGCCGTGCTGCCAGCCTCCCTGATATGGTAGCCACTCACCGATATGGAGTTATAGCGCGGCATTTCATTGGTGCAGAACTCGATCATATCCGTAACGATTCGCATGGATTCCCTTGGAGGGAAAATCCATTCCTTCTGGGCGATATACTCTTTGAGAATATCCGCCTGAAGAGTCCCAGTGAGATTTGGTCTGGGAACCCCCTGCCCTTCCGCCACGGCCACATAATAAGCCAGAAGAATAAATGCCGGACCATTGATGGTCTGCGAGACGCTTATCGAACCCAGATCAATGCCATCAAAGAGGATTCCCATATCCTCCAGCGAAGACACATTTACACCACATTTTCCTACCTCGCCTAGAGCAAAATCGTGATCAGCATCGTAGCCCATGAGAGTAGGCATATCATATGCCACTGATAGCCCTGTCTGACCATGCTTCAACAGGAACTTATAACGCTCATTGGTCTCCTCAGGAGTGCCGAATCCGGCGAACTGCCGCATAGTCCACAACCTACCACGGTACATGTTGGCATATGCACCCCTTGTGAAGGGATATTGACCTGGGAAACCCAGTTTTTCCATGTACTCGTCTGTCAAATCAGGTGGCAGATAGAGCAGGTCCACCGGCTGGCCGGACACGGTATCAAAGCTATAATCCCGGTCCGGAGTTTCCCGTACCTCTTGCTCCCACTTCCTTTGCGCAGACTCGCCTGCGGTTGATAAGTGTCCGTCTTTGGATGAGGTCATCCGCTCTCCCTATGACTTTGCATTTTAATAGGGCACTGCAGAGTGTTGGGCTACTTTTGGGATTTGGCTATCGGTGCTACCGTTAACACTTGCTCTACAATCTGACCTGGTGTGAGACCAAGCATCTCCAGTAGTTCTTCGCGGGATGCGTGCTCGACAAATTCGTCACCAATACCCAATGTCCTAAAAGGGGACTGAAACGTGTTTGTGTTCAGGAAAGCTTGAACAGTGGAGCCAAACCCTCCCGTCAATATTCCTTCTTCTATAGTTATGATCGGCACACCCATCGCCGCCACTTGTTTCAAGCACTTTTCATCAAGGGGCTTTACGAACCGGCAGTTCACAACCATAGCCTCTAGACCATGCTGCCCGGCCAGTACCGTTGCCGCTTCCTGGGCAGCTGCCACCATGCTGCCTACAGCTAGCAGGACCACATCCGATCCAGCCCGGAGAATCTCCCACGTTCCCTGTGGAATTATCGTCGCCTTCCCATCAGGATCAAAATCAAGGCTGCAGTCTTTGGGATAGCGGATGGAAACAGGACAATTATAATCTACTGCACTGAACAATAGATCACGCAGCTCATTCCCATTTTTAGGGGCACAGACAACCATGCCCGGAATCATCCCTAGAAAAGCCAAGTCGAAAATCCCATGATGGGTTGGGCCGTCTGGGCCTACAACACCCGCGCGGTCGAGGCAAAAGATCACTGGCAGATTCTGGATTGCAATATCATGAACAACATGATCATAGGCCCGCTGCAGGAAGGTGGAATAGATAGCCACTACCGGCAGGACACCCTGGGTGGCCAGTCCACCCGCAAAGGTGACTGCATGTCCCTCAGCAATCCCGACGTCATGGTAGCGTTCGGCATACTCCTTTGCAAAGGTAGTAAGGCCCGTTCCCACCTCCATCGCCGCAGTAATACAAGCGACACGATCATCAGCGGATGCAAGTTCACAGACCACTCTGCCAAATACTTGATTATAATCAGGTGCCGGTGATTCCTTAGGCTTATTGTTTATGCGACCGGCCAAGCTATAGAACTGAAGCGAGTCACCCTCAGCCTCTTTAGCCCCTCTACCCTTCTCCGTTAAAACATGCACTAGAGTAGGATAGGGCAAGTTCTTCACGTTCTTGAAGACAGAGAGCATGGAATCGTAATCATGGCCGTTGATGGGGCCGAAATAGCGCAGCCCCAGTTCCTCAAATATCAGGCCCGGGGTAATCAGGCTTTTCAGCCCTTCCTCCAGCCGACGGAGAAAATTACGCACCGCCTTACTACCCAACGGCAAGAGCCCTGTGGCATTCCAGATATCATCGCGAATACGATTATAGAGGGGATTAGATGCGATACGGGTCAGGTAAGTAGAAAAACTGCCAATGGTTGGAGAGATGGACATGTGGTTGTCATTAAGGACGACCGTAACCCTCATTTCCTTGAAGCCTAGGTTATTCAGTCCCTCGTATGCCAATCCTCCGGTGAGACCACCATCTCCTATAATGGCCACAGTGTGCCCTTCCTGCTGTACCAGTTTTCGGGCTTCCGCGATGCCCAGAGCGGCCGAAATGGCCGTGCTGGCATGACCGGCACCGAAAACGTCGTACTCACTCTCTGAGCGGCGCAGGAAACCCGCCAGACCGTCCTTGGTACGAAGTGTGCGGAATTCGTCCCGCCGACCGGTGAGAATCTTGTGGGCGTACGCCTGATGTCCCACATCCCAAATCAGCTGATCCTGAGGTGAGTCAAACGCGTAATGCAATGCGATAGTGAGATCAACAACTCCCAAGGGCGAACTGTAATGACCACCGTTTTCGTGGACGACCATCTTGATCAGGTCAGCGACTTCAGCCGCCAATTCAGGAAGCTTATCCCGAGGAATTTTCTTCAAATCGGCAGGATTATCAACGGCGGATAGCAGGGGATACTGTTCGGTCATATCGGCAAGGCACTCAGAAATAATTCGTGGACTAGAGCGTTTTGGGTTAGCTCGGGATGGAAAGTGGCACCGAGATGGAATCCTTGTCGAACGAGGACCGGTTCATCCCCAATTCGGGCAAGGACTTCCACTTCCGGCCCAACGTCCTCGATCCGTGGTGCCCGGATGAAAACCGCAGGAATAGTATCCTGATGTCTGTTCGCCTGCATTGTGATGCTGGTTGTAAAAGAATGAACCTGCCGGCCCCAGCCATTCCGGCTCACCGCCACATCCAGCAGGCTAAGACTGTTTACCCGTGTGTCGGAAGACATCCGGGCCATCAGGATAAGGCCGGCGCAGGTGCCCATCACCGGACGTGTGCGTGATAACGCAAGGATTCCCTCCCGAAGCCCCCCAGCGTCCAGTTGCTTGCTGATCGTGGTGGATTCACCGCCAGGAATAATCAGGCCCGCAAGATCCTCTAGTTCCGTGGGATAGCGAACCGCACGCACTTTGTACCCGAGGGAACGCAGCATCTCCTCATGGCGGGTGAAATCACCCTGTAGGGCCAATACACCGATGATAGCTACCAACCGCGCTCCTGCAACCGTTCCTCTGGAGGTATCTCGGACATATCAAGGCCCCGCATGGCAGCTTTCAGACCGGCGGAAATGTGCGCCAGCTTCTCCGGATCGTTATAATAGGTAGTCGCTTCCACAATGGCTTGCGCACGAGCAGCAGGATCTTCCGATTTGAAGATGCCGGAGCCCACAAATACTGCTTGGGCTCCTAATTGCATCATGAGAGCGGCATCCGCGGGGGTGGCGATCCCGCCGGCACTGAAGTTGGGTACCGGCAGCTTGCCGATTTTCGCTACTTGTTCCACCAACGTAAATGGGGCGCCCAGCTGCTTGGAATCTGCCATCAGCTGGGTCCGATCCAACACCGTGAGCCCGTGGATAGCTGACTGAATGCTGCGCATATGACGGACCGCCTCAACAATATTGCCCGAGCCAGCTTCACCTTTGGTGCGGATCAGTGCAGCTCCTTCACCAACGCGTCTCAAGGCTTCTCCCAGGTCACGCGCACCGCATACAAATGGTACCTTGAAATCGTGCTTATAGATATGGTTCTCTTCATCGGCAGGTGTTAGAACCTCACTTTCATCGATGAAGTCCACTTCCAGAGCTTCTAGGATTTGAGCCTCAGCGAAATGTCCGATACGACATTTGGCCATGACAGGTATGGAGACGGCTTTCTGGATCGCCCGGATAATCTCAGGATTGGACATGCGAGCGATACCTCCGTCTTTCCGGATATCGGCGGGAATCCGTTCCAAGGCCATAACGGCAACCGCTCCGGCGTCCTCCGCGATTTTGGCCTGCTCGGCGGTGGTGACATCCATAATCACCCCACCTTTAAGCATCTCGGCCAATCCAACTTTAACTTCGAATGATCCCTTTTCCACAGCCATCTTTTTGCCTTTAATTGTTCGGTTTAATCTCAGCCTGTAAAGCTACAAAAGACACCTGTGCTGGAGTAGAAATTCTTTAAGGAGCAACAATTTGCTCTATTAGTCCGTAGGCTAGAATTTTCAACTTGGCACGGAGCATCGGGTTCCATCCCAGCTATTGATTTGCCCGACCTGGGAGGCACATGCATTCTAGAGTAATAGCTGTTGAGTGCCCCCGAGGCCGATTTCAGGTAACCTGAGCGTGGGAAGCTGTGGCGATGGCTTCTATTCGCGATTTCACTTCCTCGATCAGGTAATCCGGTGTGGAAGCTCCTGCTGAAATGCCCACTTTATCGGCTTCTACGAACCACTTCTCATCCACGTCAGTGCCACAGGTTACCTGGTAAGAACGGGGATTTCTCTCCAGCGCCAGTTGGGTCAATCTTTTCGAGTTGGCCGAAGTAAAAGAACCGATGACAATCATTACATCTGATTCCGTCGCCAACTGTTTGATTTGCTCATGGTTCCGCTTGGTGGGAAAACAGATAGTATTAACGAAGTGCAGATCAAAGACCTTTGTCATGAGGATGTTTATTATAGCCTGGACATTCTCAATCATTTGAGTGGACTGGCTGACCACCGCTGCCCGTTTCATTTTTCGCAACTCACGGGCTTCATCCGGTGTCGCAATGATGATCGGATTGGCTATCTGACTAGCGATCCCTATGACCTCATCATGCCCATGATCCCCGATTATGATGACCTGCCGACCATTGCTGGAAATCTTCCGCACCTCATCGTGAATCTCCCGAACCAGTGGGCAGGTGGCATCGATAACCCTGATACCTTTAGCATTCACCTGTTCCCACAATTCCACCGGTGTACCATGAGCGCGAAATAATACCGGGGCTCCGTCCGGGATGTCATCAATCGAGTTAACCACTATAGTCCCAGCCGCCGCTAAGTCCTGAACGACCTGCTCATTATGTACGATATCCCCCAACATGTATACTGTGCCGTAGGTCTGCGCAGCTTCATAGGCCATATTCACCGCGTCACGTACGCCAAAACAGTATCCAGCGTCCCTCGCTACCGTTATCTCCATATCACCCTTCGTTGTCCTATTCACAACTTGGCGGGTGTGATACCCACCTGCTTCTGATATTTACCATCCTTGTCTTTATACGACCTGCGACAGGGACTACTGCCTTCAAAGAACAGCACCTGGCAAATCCCTTCGAAGGAATAGATTTTTGCTGGAAGGGGAGTGGTATTCGAGATTTCCAGCGTGACGTAGCCCTCCCACTCAGGTTCGAAGGGCGTTACGTTGACGATGATTCCACAGCGGGCGTAGGTAGACTTGCCCACACAAAGCGTGATAATATCCCGCGGTATACGGAAATATTCCACACTGCGGGCTAATGCAAAACTATTGGGGGGAATAATGCACACAGGGCCTTTGAAATCGATAAAGGACTTGGGATCTACATCCTTGGGATCGACAATACTGTTATTCACATTGGTAAATATTTTATACTCGTCCGCCACTCGCAGATCATACCCATAGGATGAAACCCCGTACGAGATGGCCCCTTTATTTACCTGCCTGGGCTCAAAGGGTTCGATCATTTTATGCGTCCTGGCCATCTCCTCGATCCAGCTGTCAGGCTTAACCCCCACGACTCGGTTCCTCCAGGCTATTATCCAAGGTCATCACTTTCGTTTCCAGCAACGGAAGCAGTATATCTACAACGTCCTGCCAAGGCTGTTTCACGAAGGCTCCTGAAGCAAAGGGGTGACCGCCCCCACCCAGTTTCTCCGCAACATCGTTGATGGCCAGATTCCCTTTACTGCGCAGATTAACCTTCGTCTTGCCTACATCTACTTCGGTGAACAGCGCAGCGACTTCAACACCCTTAATAGTCCTGATGAAATCGGAAAAACCATCAACATCTTCCCTGGTGGCCTGAACATCCTTCAACATCTCCTGCGTCAATGCACACCAGCCAATACGTCCATCCCCAGCATACTTCAGATGATTGGTAAGTACTCCCAATAATCTAACTTGTGACCGTTCTCTCTGCTCATACACCCGCCGGTGAACCTTATACGGTTGAATGCCCAGCTTGATCATATCGATAGCCATCAGGTGAGCACTTTCATCGGTATTGTCATACCGGAAACTGCCAGTATCCGTTATCAGCGCCGTGTAGAGCGCTTGCGCCATGGTCATGGTGATGGGCTCGGACCGATAATCACTCAAGTACTGCCATACCAGCGTCCCCGCTGATGGCGCTGAATAATTCAGAATCAGGTGTGTATACGGAAGTTGACCCCCGTATTCCTCAAATCCACTCTGGGGGTGGTGGTCGATTGAAGCCATCGTGATCTGATGACGGCGCAAACCCCCTCCCACCGCTCTGAGGCGGCGGAAATCGCCCAGATCGAAAAGGATTGCCAGATCACAGCCCGCCAGCCATTCTTCATCAGCTTCCCGATCATACACTTCCAGCCAGCCATGAGGATCCAAGAATCGATAAATAGTAGGAACATCGGTACAATTGAGGACTCGACATTCTTTTCCAATAGATTTCAAATGCTCACAGAATGCTAGCTGAGCTCCGATGCCGTCACCATCAGGATTTTCATGAGTCGAAAGCAAAATGCGCCCTGCCGATTGCACTGCCTGGTCAAAAGCCTTCCAAGCTGCCTCCATATCCGTAGTTTCCGCGGGAATCTGTGTCTTCATAGCCGTCATATTAACAGTGATCCTCGTACTTAGTCAGCCTGCTCTCATCCAGTAGTATCCCGGCTGTCAGCCTAAAGAGGCAAACCTGATAGTCTTGAATAATCATCACCACCTGCCTCGTTGAATAGGGTGCAATTTACGGTCGCTGTAAAAGGGATGCTAGGACTGAGGTCCCTCGTAAAACAAGTGGTTATAGCGGCTATTGGCAAATCGAGGGATAAGGGATAGAGCGGTATAGATTCTTAGTAATCTATACCGGGCTGGGCCTTCTGACCTTTTCGGTATGGATGTTTGACTTCCTGCATATCTGTTACCATATCAGCAGCTTCGATCAGGAAATCAGGAGCACCACGTCCCGTGACGATGAGGTGAACATGCTTGGGTCTTGCATCCAAGATGCGTCTTATCGACGTTTCATCGATAAGTCCCGCATCATAGGCAACATTGAGCTCGTCAGCGATGACCATATCGTAGACTTCGCTCTGTAGTTTATCGATGACCAGATCTACAGCCTGTGCTGCCGCCTGACGGTGCACCTCTTCCGGCTGGTCGTCATCTAGAATTTTATAGAATCCGGCTCCCAGCGGATGCAGCTCGAATTGTTCCCCTTGCTGGGCGATACTCTTTATCTCGCCGTATTTCCAAGTACCCTTGATGAATTGGACCATGCAGATTTTCCACCCATACCCCAGCGCTCTAAAGGCGGTACCAAGGGCAGCGGTGGTCTTGCCTTTCCCTTTACCCGTAAAAACAATGAGTAGTCCACTACGACGGGATTTAATCATGACCGAGCCAATCTGCGTTACGGGTGCACCTGATTCAGGAGTAGGTCAGAGAAGACTCCCCGCAGCAGCAACGATATTCTTCACAAGTACCAATGGGAAAAGGCCTAGTCCCAGAACTACTATAACAAGCATGAGGAAGACGGGGATGACAACTCCAGGCAAGGGAATGGGAGCTTCCTCGGTCGCTTCCTGCATATACATAGCCACCACCGGACGCAGGTAGTAGTATACCGATACAAGACTATTCATGACAGCAATAACTACCAGCCAGACATAGCCCTCATCCACTGCGGCGGCAAAGACGAAGTACTTTCCGAGGAATCCTGCCGTGGGCGGGAAGCCAGCCAGGGATACCATAGCCAGGGCAAAAACAGCGGCCAGATA
>CP070787.1:343859-351561 GCA_020346745.1 Fidelibacterota bacterium
CCCAGGTAGCCGTTGTTGATGATGGCGATATTCACGTTCGCCCCTTCCTGCATGGCTGTGCCCAGTTCCTGGATGTTCATCTGAAAGCCGCCGTCACCGACGATGACCCAGATCTCCCGGTCTTGCACTGCGAAACTGGCCCCAATGGCCGCGGGGAGACTGAAACCCATGGTACCCAATCCCCCGGAAGTGATCAGCGTATGCGGCTGCTCATGGGCGTAGTACTGGGCTTCCAGCATCTGGTGCTGCCCCACATCGGTTACAATGACCGCGTCATCGGAGGTGCCTTCCCGGATCGTGCGGATCACCTGCGCGCCCATCAGTACGGGTGAGTCCGTTCGCAAGATATCCCGCTGGTCGGCGTCCTCCCGCCATTCCTGGATCTGGCCCGTCCACTCGGGGCGTTTGCGCTTCTTCACTTCCGGAAGAATCTGGCGCAGCACAGTGGCCAGATCAGCGTTGATCGCCAGGTCCACTCGCACGTTCTTGTTAAGCTCGGAGGCGTCGATGTCGATGTGAATTTTCCGGGAGTTGGGTGAGTATGTCTGGAGTTTCCCGGTCACCCGATCGTCGAAGCGCATACCGCAGGCGATGAGTAGGTCGGCTTCCTGAATGGCATGGTTGGCGCAGGCGGTGCCGTGCATGCCCATCATGCCCAGATTCAACGGGTGGCTGGCGGGGATTGCTCCAATGCCCAGCAGCGTCGCACTGGCAGGGATCGAGGCCTTCTCCATAACTGCCATCACGTCCGACATTCCATGGGACATGAGGATGCCGTGGCCTGCAAGAATGAGTGGGCGCTCTGCGCTGTTGATCATTTCAACAGCGGCAGCTACCTGCTCATCAGACGCCTGCTCCGGCGGATGATAACCGGGCAGATTGATCGGCTCCGTGGGATAAACAAACTCTGTTTTGGCATTCTGAACATCCTTCGGGATATCGATGAGCACCGGCCCGGGCCGGCCGGTGCGGGCGATATAGAAGGCTTCACGGATAGTGGGCGCCAACTCCTCTATATCCATCACCAGGTAGCTGTGCTTGGTCAGCGGCAGGGTGGCGCCGGTAATGTCCGTCTCTTGAAAAGCGTCACCACCCAGGGCGGTGGCTGCCACCTGGCCGGTGATGCACACCATGGGGGATGAATCCATCATGGCGGTGGCAATGCCGGTGACCAGGTTGGTCGCCCCCGGCCCCGAGGTCGCCATGGCAACACCCACTTTGCCACTGACCCGGGCGTAGCCGTCGGCCGCATGTGCCGCCCCCTGCTCGTGTCGCACCAGCACATGGTGTAGTTTATCTTTGTAAGCGGTGAGGGCGTCGTATGTGGGTAGATTGGTCCCACCCGGATAGCCGAAAACCACCTCTACACCCTCACGAAGCAGGCATTCCCAGATGATTTCTGCGCCTGTAAGTATTTGTCCGGACTTTTCCATGGAGTTCACTTTCTCTTCTTAATCCTCTTGATGTAATACTGCGCCGGTATTGGCTGAGGTCACCAGGCGGGCGTAGCGGGCCAGATAACCGCTTTTGATTTTCGGCTCAAAGGGCGATAGTGCTTCCAGCCGTGCGCTCAGCTCCGCTGCATCTAGATCAACCTCCAGACGCTTGCTAGGGATGTCGATGTGTACGGTATCCCCGTTGCGCAGGGCGGCAAGCGGACCGCCGGCAGCAGCCTCCGGCGACACGTGGCCTACACAGGCACCGCGGGTCCCACCGGAAAATCGTCCATCCGTGACCAGGGCTACGCTCCCCTCCAGTCCCATGCCTACCAGGGCACTGGTGGGCGCCAGCATCTCCGGCATCCCCGGTCCGCCCCGGGGACCTTCGTAGCGGATCACGACCACCTCCCCCGGCTGGACCTCCCCACCCAGGATACCGCGCACCGCCCCGTCCTGGGACTCGTAGATCCTGGCCGGGCCGGAATGAACCAGCATATCCTCCGCCACGGCGGCCGTCTTCACGATCGAGCCTTGGGGCGCTAGGTTTCCGAACAGCACGCCCAGGCCGCCTTCCGGGGAATACGGGTCATCGATGGAGCGGATCACGCGCCTGTCTGATACCTTGGCCGCCCTGATGTTTCCACCCAGGCTCTTACCGGTGACCGTGGGACAAGCCAGGTCCAACAGCCCATCGATGCGGGCTAGCTCCTTCAGGATGGCGCTCACCCCGCCGGCGGCATCCACATCCTCCATGTGGATATCGCGGACGGCCGGACTCACCTTGCAGATGTTCGGCACCCGTTTGGTGAGCTCATTCAATGTCGCCAGGTCAAAATGGATGCCGGCCTCCGCGGCGACAGCTAGCGTATGCAGGACCGTATTGGTGCTGCCGCCCATGGCCAGGTCCAGGGCGAAGGCGTTGCGTACCGAGGCTTCAGTGATGATGTCACGTGGATTGATGTCCTCCTTCACCAGGGCCATGATGGCGGGTCCGGCCTGCCTGACTAACTCCTGCCGTCGAGGATCGACCGCTAGGATGCTGCCATTGCCCGGAAAGGCTATCCCCAATGCCTCCAGCAGGCAGTTCATGGAATTGGCGGTGAACAGACCGGCGCAGGCACCGCACGTGGGACAGGCGTTGTCCTCCAGCGCCTTTAGCCCTTGGGCATCCATGCTGCCGGATTTGACCTGCCCGATGCCCTCGAAGACAGTAATGAGGTCGATCTTCTTCCCGGTCGGGTCGGTACCCGCTTTCATGGGACCGCCGGAGATGAACACGGTGGGTACGTTCAACCGGACCGCTGCCATGAGCATGCCCGGTACGATCTTGTCGCAGTTGGTGAGGCAGACCATGCCGTCCAGGTGGTGGGCCGACATCATCGTCTCTACGCTGTCCGCGATCAGCTCCCGGCTGGGCAGCGAGTAGCGCATACCCACGTGGCCCATGGCGATGCCGTCATCCACTCCGATGGTGTTGAACTCGAAAGGTATGCCCCCGGCCTCCCGCACGGACTCCTTGGCTATCCGCCCCAGCTCCTGAAGATGAACGTGCCCCGGGATCAGGTCCACGTACGAGTTGGCGATCCCGATGAACGGCTTGTTGAAATCCTCGTCGGAGCGGATCACCCCCGTGGCCCTCAGAAGACTGCGGTGCGGCGCTCGCTCAATACCTGACTTGATCTGCTCAGAACGCATGACTATCCTCAATTAACCTGTCCGACAGGACAGTTAATCACGAATCGTCAGTGGCTCTGGCTAGTATCTAGTGGGAATCGGTAGTGGTGTGATTGTGATTAACTGTCCTGTAGATACTAGCCGATCAATATGGGAAGGGCTAGCAGGACAATAATCACAATAATCAGCAGGACGACGCTAAGTCGTACTGTGACTGTGGAGATGAACCGCTTGATCGCAGTATGTCCCGAAACACTCTCGTGCTTTGAGGATCTGCTGCGATATGTCTCTTTCCGGCTCATTTATTCCACTTAAAGCGCTGATCCTGAGAATCAGCTGCGATGATTATAACAATCTTATTTTATGATGGCAACCTCAATTTTTCAAATTTCATGCTCAGCCAACCCGTCCCCATGGACATGGCGAACGGCGCCAGCCGCACACGGCCTTGTTCATTGAAAATCGGCTCGTCACCGAAATTCTTAAGGACCAATACACTCCTTACTTGGTGATAAGGGCTCCTCGATCCTTACTCCTCCTGCTTAATTGCAATGATTGTGCCATGACCGCCCGTCTCAATATCACCGTCATCCGCAACTTCACTCGCAGCCATCCGTTCGGAACTCCGTGTCGCTGAAGCAGCTGCGCGTACCATTGTGGCATGCTGCACCCCTCTGCTTGACCCGGATTAGCAGGGTGTCTTGGTCGCAGTCCGTGGAAATAGAGAGGATGTGCTGCACGTGGCCGCTGGTTTCACCCTTGCGCCATAATTTCCGGCGGCTCCGCGACCAGAAACACGTCCGTCCCTCCTCCAGGGAAATCCTCAGACTATCGGCGTTCATATACGCCAGCATCAGCACGTCACCGTTCTCCCCGTCCTGGATGATGGCCGGGATGAGGCCGTCGCTGCCATACGTCAGATCTCGAATGCTGTCAACGCTGATCATCAGCCTTCCTCCTCAACTGGTCGCACCGGAATCCCGGCACGCTCTAGATAATCCTTGACCTGCCTGATGCTGAGGATATCGCGGTGAAAGACCGATGCCGCCAGTACGGCGTCGGCCTCTCCATCCACCACGGCCTCCTTGAAGTGCTCCAGCCGGCCGATCCCACCAGAAGCGATGACCGGTATAGACACCGCTCGGCTCACCGTGCAGGTAAGCGCCACATCCACACCCGTTTGAGTGCCGTCGGCATCGATGCTGGTGAGCAGCAGTTCCCCGGCTCCGCGGTCCATCGCTTCCAGAGCCCACGACAGGGCTTCTCGACCCGTCGCTTTTGTGCCACCATGGGAAAAGACTTCCCACCTGCTCTCCCTGCGTGTGACGTCCATTGCCAGCACCATGCATTGGGAACCAAAGCGTTCTGCCCCTTCGGTGATCAGGGCGGGACGTTCCAGGGCGGCCGTGTTGAGGGCGACCTTGTCCGCACCGGCCGACAGTAGCGCCCCGATATCTTCCACGGTACGTAGCCCGCCTCCGATGGTGAATGGAATGAACACCTCCCGGGCCACCCGCCGTGCCAGTTCCACCACGTGACGGCGCGCCTCGATACTGGCCGAGATATCCAGAAATACCAGCTCGTCAGCCCCTTCCCGGCTGTAATGCGCCCCCCGCTCCACCGGATCCCCCTCCTCTACCAGGTTCCGGAACTGGATCCCTTTCACCACTTGGCCGTCGTGCACGTCGAGGCATGGTATGATGCGGCGGGTCAGCATGCCGCCAACTCCTTGAGCGTGATCCGGCCCTCGTAGTATGCTTTGCCGACGATAATGCCGGTGATTCCCAGCCCCTGGAGTGCCTTCACCGCCTGGATATCTTCCACGCTCTTGATCCCGCCGGCAGCGGTCACCTCCATGCAGGTCTGTCTCGCCACGTCACGCAGGCCCTCGAGGTCAGGTCCCCGCAAAGTGCCGTCCGTGGCGATGTTGGTGTAGATCAGCCGCTCGAAGCCCAGTTTTTCAAGCTGACTGATCAGCTCCTGGGCTGGTACGTCGGTCGTTGTCTGCCACCCATGGATAGCTGCCTTGCCTTGCCGGGTATCCACCCCCGCCACCAGCCGGCTTCCATATCGCGCCAGCCACTCCTGAAGCAGCCCGGGTTGGACCAGCAGGCTTGACCCCAGAATCACCTCCTCGACGCCGCTATCCAGCGCCTGACTGATATGCTCCTCGGTCCTGATTCCACCTCCCAGCTCCACTGTGATGCCCGTTGCCGCCACCTTTGCTACCTGTTCCAGGTTCACCGGTTGGCCCGCCTTGGTCCCGTCCAGGTCCACCACGTGCAGCCGGTTCAGGCCTGCATCGAGAAAGGCCCGGGCCAGATCAACCGGATCCCCGGTATAGTACGTGCGGCGTCCGTAATCTCCCTGCACGAGCCGGGCACAGCGTCCGCTCAGCAGGTCCATGGCTGGGATCACCCTAAAACGCTCCATCGGCGAACCTCCTCAGGATGTTCAGTCCGTACTTCCACGACTTCTCCGGGTGAAATTGAACCGCCAGGATATTCTCCTGCCTGATTGCCGCTGCCAGTGTTTCACCGTAAGCGGTGTGGGCGATGACTGTCGTCCCATCAGTGGGCGCACAGTGATACGAATGGACGAAATAGCCGTAGCCTGCCTCCGGGATGAAGGGATCTTCGCCGCTGGGTATGACCCTGTTCCAGCCCATATGCACATCCCGCCGGGCTCCGCGGATCTTTACTACCTGGCCGGGAATCAGGTCTAGACCCGTATGCGGCCCGTGCTCGGTGCTCTCCGAAAGCAGCAGCTGCATGCCGAGGCAGATTCCCAGCAACGGTCGGCCGGAAGCACACCACTCCCGCAGGAACTCGTCCAGGCGGAGCTGGCGCAGGCACTCCCTGGCAGGTCCGAAAGCCCCTACTCCGGGCAGGATCAGCCGCTGGCAAGCATCCAGCTCGGAGCGGTCCGCCGAATAGGTATATTGGAGTCCCAGGTAGCCTAGGGCGTTCCCCAGGCTGCCGATATTGCCCACGCCGTAGTCTACCAGCCCGATCATTGCACGCCCTTGGTGGAGGGCACACCACCGGGACGTGGGATCAGTGCCTGCCGCAGGGCCAGGCCGAGCCCCTTGAACATGCTCTCGATCATGTGGTGGGCATCCTGCCCGTAGATCGAGCGGATGTGGAGGGTAGCCCGTGCCTCGAATGCCAGCGAACGGAAGAAGTGGTCGGTCATGGCCGTCTCAAAACTGCCCGCCCGCTCCGCCGGGAAAGTGGCCTCGAACACGCAGTAAGGCCTCCCGCTGAGGTCCACCACGACCTGTGACAGTGCCTCGTCCATGGGCACAAAGACCGAACCGAATCGCTCGATCTCCTTACTGCCCTCCATCGCTTCCCTGAGTGCCTGGCCGATAGTCAGAGCCACATCCTCCACGGTGTGATGGGTGTCCACCTGGAGATCGCCCCGGCAGGTCAGGTTCAGGTCCCATCCGGCCCAGAATGCCAGCGTCGCTAGCATGTGATCGAAAAAGCCGATGCCCGTGTCCACCGTGATTGTCCTGCTGCCTTCCAACCTGAGACTCAGGTTGATGTTCGTTTCTGTGGTCTTGCGTTGGATTTCGACAGGTTTATTCCTCGTCATGAAGCACCTCGATACTGTCTAAAAGATCGTTCACTGAATTGAAGGCCAGTTCCACTTCAGACCATGGCGCTGGCGGCGCGCCGATGAAACAGAAATCCACCCTCGCGCCTGCTTCGCGGGCGTTGCGAACCAGCTCCAGGTCGTCACGGCTGTCACCGGCATACAGGGCCTCTTCACTCGCCAGATGTGCCAGGATTGCCAGGAGCGGCGCGGGATTGGGCTTGTCCAGTGACATATCCCTCGATACGGCCAGCTGTTCCGGCGGCAGCCGCCAGCCCAGCCGTCTGAATGCCAGTTCCATCTCGGCAGCGTCGCGCCCGGTGACGATTCCCATCCTGGAAATGAACCCTGCTGCTCGGTCGGGGCTGAGCAGCGGTCGCTCTGCCCGCCACCTGCCGGCCTGGCGGATGGTCTGCGGCTCGAAGCCGTACAGCTGCCGGCAGGCGGTCGTGCCGCCGTAGGCCTCCTGCGCCAACCGGATCACCCGGGCTTCGAAGCCAGTGGTAAGGGATTTCCCAACGACCTTCTTGAGGCCTGGAAGTCCACCCCCATGCCCGTCGATCCTCTGTGTGAATTCTGAAAAAGACAGTTCCCCGCAGAAACTCACCCAGGCCGCCCCGGCCACCGCTACGTGCCAGTCGTTGTTGAAGCCCGGAATGGCTTTGAGCTGCCGCACCTCACCAATAGTGAAGCGCCCGGAGCCGGTAGCTGTGGCCACGGCGTCCAGCACGGCGACTGTGAATGAATGCCGCGTATCCATCAGCACGCCGTCCACATCGAAAATGACCGCATCGTAGCTCATAGCAGGGCCTCCACCGCTTGGATCAAGGCCTCGTTCTCCGCTGGAGTGCCCACCGTAGCGCGCAGTAAGCTCGCGCAACCGGGATAATCTGAAACATCCCGCACGAGGATGTCCGCCTCCACTAGGCGCGCGAAGGTCTCCCGGGCACCCAGGGGTGTGGTGAAGAGAAAGAAATTCGACCGGGATG
>CP070787.1:351661-359186 GCA_020346745.1 Fidelibacterota bacterium
ATTTAACAACGCCATCGATTTTAGAGAAGAGTGTATCGTCACCCCCGATACCTACATTCTGGCCGGGGTGAAAGCGCGTACCGCGCTGTTTTACCAGGATAGATCCGGCAGTCACTATCTGACCGCTGAAGCGCTTGACACCCAAGCGCTTGCTCTGGCTGTCACGCCCGTTTTTAGAGCTACCTACCCCTTTTTTGTGTGCCATAATGAATGTTCCTAGTTCAGAAATCCTGGTTGGAAGTTAATATCTTTAGACCTTCAGTCGGTCTTTTTCTTGGCGGAGGTCTGGGAGGCGGTGCTTTTTTTCCCACGTGGGGATTTGCCGGTCGAGGCCGATTTCGCGGTAGCTGCCGACTTGGTCACCTTGGTTGCAGTTTTTGTCGCTGCCTTCTTTTTAACTGGCGTGGACTTTTTAGGAGCCGGTTTGGCCCCGGTGGCAGCTGCTCCTTTGGCTGTCTGTTTCCCGGCGGCGGGCTTCTTGGCAGTGGTCTTTGCCGCTGCAGTTTTTCTGGGAGCGGTCTTAGCCTTGGTTTTGGCAGGTGCCTTGGCTCCAGCTGGTTTCTTCTCGGTGGCTTTTGGAGCTGCCTTCGGCGCGGCTACTTTTATATCGTTAATTCGCAGGATGCTATACTCCTGTCGGTGTCCGGCCTTCACCCGATAGCCCTTACGGCGGCGGAATTTGAACACGGTGATCTTACGGCCGCGCCCATGATCGAGGATGGTGGCGTCTACGGTAGCGCCAGTCACAGTCGGGTTGCCGAACTGGGTGGTACCACCGTCATTGAATGCGAGCACCCGATCCAACTTCAGATTAGTCCCGGATTCTCCGTGGGTGTGCGGAACTTTGAGTTCCTGCCCCGCTGTCACGCGGAACTGCTTGCCGCCGATATCAACGATGGCGTATCCGTTGTCAGTTTTCTCAGGCATCCGTGTTTATTCCGATCGCTAAATGATTCCGTAAAAAAGCGTGCAAGCTTACCCGACCGGGGGGGTGATAGTCAAGCTCAACTTACCTGGTGTCAGACCTGGTCGGTGACGTCGGCTTTGCGGCGTTTGGAGTAGACGCGGAAGTCGTCCGGGCGCAGGGAATCATCGGCTTTGATCTCCAGCCAGACCCAGTGCTGCCACATGAAGTTCTTCACCACCTGGGACTTGGTTTCCCGCAGGTATTCCGCCAGGGAGTAGTGAACGGTGATGATCAGGCGGCGATCCTTATGGTTGGTCCGGAAACGTCGCAGCCAGCTATCGATGGTAGTGATCATCGCGTCTTTGGAGGGCACGCGGCCTAGGCCTTTGCAGGTGGGACACTCATCGCTCACCGAATGGAGCAGGGACAGGCGTACCCGCTCGCGGGTCATTTCCAGGAGACCGAACTCGGAGATGGGTGATACGGCCACCTTGGCCCGGTCTTTTTTGAGCTCCTTGACCAGTTCGGCGTAAATCTTCCTTTTGTTAGCCTCCTCCTGCATATCAATGAAGTCGATAATGATAAGCCCGCCGACGTCACGCAGGCGCAGTTGCCGCGCCACCTCGCGTGCGGCTTCCAGATTAATTTTAAGGGAGTTCTGCTCATGATCTGACTTGCCGATGAAGCGCCCGCTGTTGACGTCCACTACAAGCATGGCCTCGGTATGTTCCAGGACAATATAGCCGCCACTTTTCAGCCATACCTTGCGCTGGAGGGTCTTGTCGATCTGTCCTTCGATCTCGTGGTTGGAGAAGATGGGGGCTTTCCCCCGGTAGTACTCCACCAGATTCACCTGCGAGGGTGAGACGTCCCGGAGATAGCTGGTGAGACGCTTGTGGATTTCCTTGGAATCGATGATCACCTTGTCCACGTCATGGGTCAGGAGATCCCGGATGACGCTATCGGTGGTGGTGAGGTCCTGGTAGAGCAGGACGGGACCTGGTTGGCCGTTGGCCCGGGTCTCCAGCTCCTTCCAGGAGCGCCACAGGTTTTCGAAATCCTTGGCCAGGACCCGCTGGTTCTTTCCTTCGGAGACGGTGCGCACGATGATGCCGAAGCCGTCGGGTTTGAAGGACTCCACCACTTTTCGCAGGCGGCGGACCTCATACTTGTCGCTGATTTTTTTGGAGATGCCGATAAAGTCGGCATTCTGTACCAGGACCAGCAGCCGTCCCGGGATGGCGATATCGGTGGTCACCCGAGGTCCTTTACCGGCGAATGGCTCCTTGATTATCTGTACCAGGATCTCCTGGCCGGAAGTCAGGTCGATACCGCTCTTGATGGGAGCAGTCTTCCTTCCGTTGCGTCCTGACCGCTGGTTACTGGCCCGCGATGGACGGCGGTTGTTTCCGTAGTTGTTTTTTCTCGGAGCCTGATCGATCTCGTCATCGGACAGGGTGAGATCAGCCAGACTTTCGGGATTGCCGATTTCGGCAAAGGGCAGGAACGCGTTTACCGAGTAGCCGATGTCAACGAAGGCGGCTTGCATGCCGGGGATGACGTTTTCCACCACCCCCTTGTAGATGCTGCCCACCATGCGTTGATGGTCGGGACGTTCCACATACAGTTCAACGAGGCGGCCATTTTCCACAATCGCCAGGCGGGTACTGCCCGCCGTCTCGTTGATAAACATTTCTTTGACAATATCATCTGCCATAAAACTTTCAACCTCCCCAATTCTGTAAAGGATAGTCGTTTCATTGCTCCAGGGGGAGTTATGTCCTGTTCATGGGATGTGGCAAAGGGACGGTATTAAGACGGGAGATGGATCGTTTGTTAATCGAACGAAATTTTTTCCTAACCGTCAAAACCACACATCCGCATGAGTTATCAATCGCCCCACCGGGGCACCAATTCCTCCCTCAACTTCCAGGTATCCGACGCGAGTGGTGGTGCGTGCCGTCGGAACCGAATCTTCCATTCGAGTCCCCCTTAGTACAGGGTGGCTCAATGGGATAAACAGCTACAAACCTTCTGTTTTCGTATACAATTCCTGGCCCGAAGGTAGTGGATTATACGATGCTCTTCAAGTGGGAAGTTCGATATTTCCCCTGAGTCCCAGTTCCGTATCGATTTCTCTCATGGCATCGATGACGAACTGGATATGTTCATCCCGATCCACGCCTAGATCAATGATACCCTGTTCGATATCCTCGCGGCTGACAGACGCGGCGAAACTGGGCTGCTTGAGCTTCTTTTTCACCGATTTGGGCTTAACCTCGTGGATGGATTTTGAGGGGCGCACGAAGGTAACGGCGAACATAAAGCCCGCCAATTCGTCCACGGCGAACAGGGTTTTAGCCAGCTTGGTTTCCCGAGGTACGCCCGTGTAGGTGGCGTGGCCCATAATAGCGGTGATGACTTCTTCGGGATAGCCGCGCTCCCGGAGAATCTCAGCACCCTTGGAGGGGTGCTCCTCCATGGTGGGATATTTTTCATAGTCAAAGTCGTGGAGCAGGCCCACGATACCGTAGAGGTCCTCATCCTCGCCCCACTTGCGGGCGTAAGCGCGCATGATGTGCTCCACTGAACGGGCATGGTTGCGGAGCGATTCGGTTTGAGTGTATTCACACAGGAGGTTCCAGGCGTCTTCGCGAGAGGGGAGGCTCATGACTGTCCTTTCTGTTGCTGGAGGGAATTTAGGCACGAGGGTGGGACCTGGGAAAGGGGGCAAAGAGCAGCTGACAGCGATCAGCGAACAGTGGAGATCGCCGCACTGTGCTCGCGATGATGGGAGCGATGGTGGGAAAGTCAGCATTCAGCCGGCAGTGAGGTCGTACTTCGACAAATTCAGTACGACCTTAACTGACAGCCAGCTATAAGTTCCTACTTCAGCATCACCATCTTGATGCTGCGGGTGTAGGCGGGTGTCACCATCCTGGCGATGTAAATGCCGGAAGGCACCTCACGACCGCTACCTGTATGGCCATTCCAGACAACCCGCTGATACCCTGCCTCTTGGCGGCCTTCGACCAGATGCACCACCTCACGGCCCAAAAGGTCATAGACCGTAAGGATCACATCCGCAGGCTCGGGCAGGTCGTAGCGGATAGTGGTGGAGGGATTGAAGGGATTGGGGTAGTTGGCATGCAGGGCGTATTCCTCCGGGATACCGGCCAAGTCGTCTATGTCCACCATCCCACTAATGGCTACGTGGAAAGGCTGGCTGTAAAGGGTCAGCTGGGTGGCGATGGTGTTGGTGATCCGGCAGACATAGGTACCGGTGTCCTGATTGCTCATGGAGCTGATCGTATACGTATCGGTGGTGTCGCCTGGAAAACCGGCTCCATTCTTGAACCACTGGTACCGGTTCGCGGTGCCACCTACCTCTACGGAGAAGATCAGCTGCGTTCCCGCGTCCACGGTGGTATCCATGGGCACCCCGACACTATCCTGCATACTGTAGCTGATAGACGGAATAGACAGCCCGATGAGTGGCTCAATATCCTCGAAGGTGAGCCGGTTGCCCTCCAGATACAGGGAGGTCAGGGCTGTATCCCCGCTCAGATCCGGCAGGGCATCGAGCCGATTGGAGCCTAGGCCCAGCATCGCCAAGCTGGGGAGCAGTCCGATCTCCGCCGGAAGCGAGGTCAGCTGGTTATAGCCTAATTCCAGATTGGTCAGACTGGTCAGGCCGTTGATGTCGGTGGGGATACTGGTCAGCTGGTTGTGCTGAAGATAGAGCATCGTCAACTTGACCAGACTACCGATGGTGGCGGGCACGGCACCGGAAAGTTCATTCTCATTGAGATACACGTTGTCCAGATTGACAAGATTGCCGATGGTGGCCGGTATGGAACCTGTCAACTGATTGTTGGTCATATTGAGGGTGGTCAGACTGGTGTCATTGCCGATCGTCGACGGTATGGCACCGGTAAGCTGATTGTTGCCCAGTAGCAGGACTGACATCTTGGTCAGATTGCCCAACGAGGCGGGTATGGACCCGCTCAACTCGTTATACTCCAACCGCAGCTGTATCAGCTCCGTGAGGTTGCCGATCGCGGAAGGGATTGTATCGGAGAGCTGGTTGCTGTCCAGCAGCAGGAATTGCACATTCGTGAGGTTGCCGATGGTGACCGGAATCGGGCCGGACAGCTGGTTACCATTCAGGCTCAGGTTTGTCAGGGTAGCCAGGTTCCCGATATCGCCGGGAATTGCGCCGGAGAGCTGATTGTTGTCAAGCGACAGGACGATCAGGTTGACGAGATCCCCGATCCCGGCAGGAATTGTTCCGGTGAGCTGATTCTTATCCAGGGACAGTGAAATGAGCTCGGTGAGGTTTCCGATCCCGTCAGGGATAGATCCCGTGAGCTGATTCCGGTCGAGCTCCAGTTGTGTCAGGTTGGTCAGGTTCCCGACTTCGGGAGGGATTGACCCGGTGAGATCATTGGAACCCAGGTTGAGATAAGATAGCCCCGTAAGATCACCGATGGCGGGGGGAATCGATCCCGACAGATTATTGCTTTTCAAGTAGAGCTGGGTTACCCGGCCGTCGCTCACGGTGACGCCGTACCAGTTGGCCAGGGCGGTATCGGCACTGAGCCAGCCTGCGCGGTTGGTCCAGCCGGTGCCATTGGCACTGTCGTAGAGGGCCACCAGGGCCAGGGAATCCGCTTCGAACGGATCCATCATCACCGTTACGTGGAAGGCATGGCTGTAGAGGGTCAGCTCGGGGGCGATGGTGTTGGTGATCTCAAGGACGTAGTCTCCGCTGTGTTCATACCCGGCGGCCGCGATGATCAGCGTATCGTCATTGGCCGACGCAATATTCTCGCCGTCCATTGTCCACTGATACTGGTTGGCCGTGCCGCCAACGGGGACCGCCAGCGTCAGGCTCGAACCGAGATAGACAATGGTGTCCGTTTCGGTACCGACGCTATCCTGGGGAGTATACTGGAAAGAGAGTCCGACAGAGTCGGGATGCGGCACGTTGGGCTCCAGATCCTCGAAGGTGAGACGGTTGCCGCTGACCGCAAAAACATATAGCGACAAGTCCCAGAGCCCCGAAAGGTCGGGCAGGGAGGTCAGTCGATTGCCGGACACCAGGAGCTGGCCAAGTGTCGTGAGGTTGGTAAAGGATTCCGGCACGGCGCCGGTGAACTGGTTGTTATGTAGCCACAGGGAATGGATGGCGGAGAGATCTCCCAACGAGGCTGGCAGCTCACCGCTCAGCTGGTTATTATGGACCAGGAGCGAACTACAACTGGACAGGCTGCCAATGGAGGCCGGGAGCGGGCCTTCGAGCTGATTATCGTAGAGCAAGAGCGACAGGAGGCCGGGCATGTTCGTGAAAATGTCGGGAATAGTCCCGGACAACGTGTTGCCGTATAGATTGAGACTCTCCAGGTTGACCAGGTTCCCGATGCTCGCGGGAATGGTTCCGGTCAGTTCGTTGTACCCCAGGCCGAGTTCGATCAGATTGGTGAGGTTGCCGATGTCCTCCGGGATGGTGCCGGTTAGGAGGTTGTCATCCAGCGAGAAATGGATCAAGCTGTCCATCCCGCAGATCCAGCCGGGAATGGTTCCGGTCAGTTCGTTTGACACTATTCTGAAATCGGCCAGTGCGGTCAGGTTGCGCAGGGTGTCCGGGATCACACCAGACAATTGGTTATGGGACATGTTCAGCTCGGCCAGTGCGGTCAGGTTCCCGATTTCGGTCGGAAGGGTGCCGACAAGTCCGCGGCCGTTCAGATTCAGCCCGGTCACCCGGCCGTTGGCAATCGTAACCCCCTCCCATGCTTCCATGGAGTCTGTCAGCGTCCAGGGATTCATCCAACTGGCACCACCGGTGCTGGTGTAGAGGGCCACCAGGGCCAGGGAGTCAGCCAAGAAGGGATCCATCATCACGCTTACATTGATGGGGCGGCTGTGGAGGGTCAAGGCGGTAGCTATGGTATTGGTTATATCGCAGGTGTAAGTACCTGCGTGCTCTATGGAGGCGCTGCTGACCGTGTAGGAGCTATCGGCGGATAGGTCGGTGATCCACACTCCGTCCCGCTTCCACCGGTATTGGTTTGCTTCTCCTCCAATGATTACCGCCAGTGACAGGGGATGGCCGATAAATACGGTGGTATCCACCGCCGTGCCTACGCTGTCCTGGGGGGAATAGGTAAAGCCAGTGCCAAGCGGTACCACATAGGGCTCAATATCCTCAAAGGTGATGCGGTTGCCTTGTATCCACAAATTACTGAGGGAGGACAGCCCAGTCAGGTCGGGGAGGTCATCGATCCGGTTATTGCCGAGATTCAGCTGCTGCAGGTTGGAGAGACCGGCGAACTCTGCAGGAACGGCGCCGGTGAGCTGATTATCATTGAGATACAGGTATTGCACCGCTGCCATGCTACCCAGTTCAGCAGGGATTTCCCCATTGAATTGGTTGTAGCCCAGCCAGAACCAGATGACGCTGGTGAGATTGCCCAGGGAGGTTGGAAGCGGGCCGCTGAGCTCGTTTTGCGTCAGGTTCAGGGTTGTCAGGCTTGTGAGGTTACCGAGGAGGGCCGGAAGGTTACCAGACAACAGATTGCCACCGAGACTGAGATTTTCCAGATTTGTGAGATT
>CP070787.1:359286-366776 GCA_020346745.1 Fidelibacterota bacterium
GATGCGGATGCAATGAAGTATTTGCTGGGTGAAAGGAGAATCAAGGCATTTCATCCCTACAAATCATTGTTTGATGCTGGTATCATGGTAAATGGCGGATCAGACCACATGGTGAAATATGATTCCTATGCCGCGATCAATCCATACAACCCCTTCCTTTCCATGTGGTCGGCGATCACAAGGCAAACTGAGAGGGGATCGACGATTGTTCCTGAAGAAGCCATCACGAGAGAACAGGCATTAAAAATGTATACTATCAATAATGCCTATGCCTCCTTCGAGGAGAAGATCAAGGGTTCTATCGAGCCTGGTAAATTGGCAGACTTAGCTGTGATATCTGAGGATATATTGGATTGCCCTGTCGATAGAATTAAAGAGATTAAGGTTGAGATGACTATGGTTGGTGGAGAAATCGTTTATAAACAAGGATCGTTTTAGCATCGCGATACAATCACTATTTGAAGAGGAACAATGATGGAGAAATTAAAAGTAGGCATTGTGGGTTCAAAGTTTGCCGCGATGCTCCATGCAGAATCATATAAAAGATGTCCTGCCACCGTGATGCATTCAGTGTCTGCGATCGATGACTTGGACGAATTTGGTGAACCTTATGGAATACCAAACCGCTACAGCGATTACCATGAAATGTTTGAAAAAGAAGACCTTGACCTGGTTAGTGTATGCGTACCGAATTATTTGCATAAGGAAGTGGTCATCGCTGCCGCCGGAGCCGGAATTACGGGGATTATATGTGAAAAGCCTTTAGCGACCTCAATCGAGGATGGGCTGGAAATGGTGAGCATCTGCCGTGAAAAGCAGGTGAAATTGATGTATGCCGAAGACTGGATCTTTGCACCGGCGTTGGTCAGGGCAAAACAGATTTGCCAGGAGGGTGGGATCGGCGACATTCTATATGTGAAGGCCAAGGAAACGCATAATGGTTCGCATTCAATTTTCGCCCAGAAGAAAGAGTATTGCGGGGGCGGCTCGATGATTCATCTGGGTATTCATCCGGTGGGCTTCCTCCCCTGGCTGGTGGAAGCCAAAATTACTCAGGTCATGGGATTAGTGACCGGAGGCTCCGAGCTGAACCTCCTGCATAAGAATTACACCGGCGAAGACTGGGCGGCAGCTCTTATCGTATTTGACAATGACACCAGAGGATTCGTGGAGGGTAACTATATTGCCTGCGGTGGCATGGACGATAAAATTGAAATATACGGCACGGAGGGGAACATTCACATAGACCTTACACAGGGCTCTCCTCTAAAGGTATATAGCCGTTCCGGCTATGGCTATGCCGTTGAAAAAGCGGATTTCACGCATGGCTGGACCAGACCGGCCGTGGATGAGTTCATGTCGCTTGGCTATGTAAATGAGATTGCTCATTTTGTTGATTGTGTGCGCAATAATACAGAACCCCCGAGCGGAACAACCGGTGAAGATGGACTCAGAGCCCTGGCAGTAGCGCTGGCCATCTATGAATCAGCAGAAAAGGGGCATCTGATTCAAATACATGATCCGTAGAGAATGGGCATGAATGATGTTAAGAAAGCTGTGTCTTTATCGGTATCCAGCTAGTATAGCCAGTGCTATCATCGCCCCTTTAACGGCGGTGTCTTTTGGCAGAAATCCACCCTATTTCGTCAGGATCTGGTTAACAATTTCTAATAGCTCGTCGATGTCGAAGGGTTTGGGAAGAAAGCCCGTAACCACCTGCCGGACGGATTCAAGGTCAGGCATGTCCTCCTGGTAGGCTCCGATCAGGATAATCGCCAGGTCAGGGCATCTTTGACTGATCTCCTGAACCAGACCAATACCATCCATCCCCGGCATACGGATATCGCTAATCACCAGATCATAGCAATGCTTGTCCAGATATTCCAGGGCTTCAGAGGCGTTCTTGCAGGTGGTAACGGTGTAGCGATGATTATCGGAGAGAACGCGATGAACGATGTGGCGGATGTCCACATCATCATCAACGAGGAGGATGTTGGCTTCAGGCACTGTGCTCAACTGCCAGCGTTAGCGGGAGGGTAATCGTGAAAGTCGATCCTGCACCAACTTCACTTTCAACCTCGATGGTTCCCCCGTGGGCTTCCACCAGTCCATAAGAAAGGGACAAACCCAGACCGGTACCTTCGCCTATTTCTTTAGTGGTGAAGAAGGGATCGAAGATGTTCTTACGGTGTTCCGGGGGAATACCGACCCCGGTATCGGTCACCTGGATCAACACTGCATCTTCCTCGGGATGCGCCCGAGCGCTGATCGTCAGTACTCCGCCTTCGGGCATGGCCTGTGCAGCGTTGCGTAGCAGATTCAGGACCACCTGTTGAATCTGAACATCATCAAGGAGAAGGATTGGCAGTGCAGTTTCGATATTGCGTTCAATGGTAACCTGCGCTTGATCGATTTCATTGCTGAACTGCCGGAGGCAACTCTCCAGCAGGTGCTCCACATCGCAGGGCTGGGGTTTTGCGGGAGCTTTGCGGGCGAAGGCAAGGACATGGTTAACGATCTCCCGCGTGCGGGTAGCGGCACCTTCAATCCGCTCAAGATCTTGTCTCAGGCTATCATCAAGATCCTTTTCTTTCAACAGGAATTGGGTATGCAGTAGGATCGTGCTTATCGGGCTGCTGATCTCGTGGGCGATACCGCCAGCCATGTGCCCGAGCGCGGACAGTTTGGCGGCCCGGGCGACTTGCTCATGCGCCTGCTTGCGCTCAGTGATATCTCTGATAATCGCTGAATACCCGGCTACACCACCCCGTTCGTTCCGGATGGTGCTGATTGATAATTCCACCGGGATACGCATTCCCTCCCTGGATAAGGCTACACTCTCATGGCTCTTCACCTGTCCTGCTTGATCCATCATCTGGATCAATTGGAATTCTTCGGACCAGGCATTATCAGGGAACAACACAGCCAGCGATTTTCCCAACACATCCTCAGCTGCATAGCCCAGCATGGCTTGTCCACCACTATTCCAGGAGGCGACCCTGCCTTTGGGATCGGTGGTAAGGATGGTTTCCTTGGCACTCTCAACCAGGGAGCGGTACTTCTCCTCACTTTCCTGGAGGGCCATGACCGCCTCGCGCTGCGCCAGCGCCATGGCGAGGCTGTTCCCCAGTCGCTGGAGCTGGTCGATCAATTCCGGGGTGAACCGGCCCTTGCGCTTGTCATTGAACTGCAGAAGTCCGAACGGCTGATCTCCCACACGCAGGGGGATCAAGGCAACGGACTCATAGCCTTCGCCATTACAGCGGTTACGGGTACGGACCATGCGATCCTTGTCAGTTGTAGTTGCGAGCAAATCCGTGGTACAGTTTGTCCAAAAACTCCCGGACTCGGTGAAGAAGGACTTGTTTGGGTCGTACCGTCCGCAAATCACATTACCGCACATGCACTCCAGTAACGGATTACCATCGGAATCGAGAATGGGTTCACCCTGCGCATCAACCGCGCACAGGTTATCCTCGAGAAGGATGTGTTCCTCAGGGAAACCCCGCGTCTCAAAGTATGGATAATCATAGCCATGCCGCAGCCGGATGCCTACCGCCTCGCAGTCAGACCATCGTCGAAGCATGGAGGTTGTTTCGGCCATCAGTTCATGCAAATCGCTGGAGGTATGGATGAGACGCAGGAGTTCGATCGTGGCATCACGCTCTTTCTCCAGATCTATGAACCCCGTTATGTAGCGAATCGCGATCACTCGTTCGCTCTTTCCACTCAGGGCAGTCATGACCGCATGCAAATGACCAGGGAATTCCGATCCATCCTTTCTAAGACCCGTTACCGGTAAGGGTGTGTCGTCTTCCTCGAGTAACATCTGGTTCAGGAGTTCACGGGATTCAGGTGTAACCAGGTCACCCAGCTCCAAACCGATGACCTCGGCATCCTGATAGCCGAACATGTCGGCAAAAGCCTCATTGGCCGCGATGATAGTACTCCCATCCAAAAGGGCTATCCCATCGGAGATCACCTTGGCCTGTTTTTTCGTTGGCACTGGGCTTGGAGCCAAGTGGGGCTTGGTTGCAGCCTGGTCACTCATAGGGAAGTCTCGTTTGGCAGCAAGTGATCCGGAAAAATAAGCACCCGGGACATTGGGGGCGCAGATAGACACCTGCAGGTTTACGCAGGCCAATCCTGTTTTCACACACCTCAGTCCTCACCCTTCCGAGCCATCATTGACTCAGATTCCACTGTAAATAATCACAAATGGACAGAAGAATCCTTAGCCTGAACCGTTCGTGTACGTCTATCTGCAACATAATACCGACATTCGACAGATCAAAGGTTTTGTTCACACCTTACCCTGCTAATCCACCCTTGGAATCGGGCTTCATTTGACCTAGTTTTCGACCTCGATTCATAACCTGAGTACAACAGCCCCCATGGGCAAACGATCCGGTCATATACCAAACCCTGCTACGTCACAAAGTGATTCTCACTGGGTAGAGAGAATTCGAGCTGGTGATGCCAAGGCGTTCAAGCAGCTGTTTTTTTCCCATAGTGAATCCCTGGTCAACTTCGCATTCCGTTTCGTGGGTGATCAGGACCTGGCAGAGGATATCGTACAGGAGGTCTTCCTGCGGGTTTGGGAGCATCGCTCCCGGCTTGATCCTGCCAAGAATATCAGGACCTACCTTTATACGGCGACCAGAAACCAGGCCTTGAACGTGCTGCGTCACTCCGATGTCGAGCGGGAAAGCGCGGAGGTCATCGCACGTATGGGCCGGGAGGTAGTATCCTCCGAAGATCAGTTGGAGCAACACCAGATTTACCAGGAGGTGCATCGGGCTATTGACCAGTTGCCGGAAAGGTGCCGCGTTATCTTTACGATGAGCAGATTTGATCGGCTAACGTACGCTGAAATTGCTGAAATACTGGAGATCTCGGTCAAGACCGTCGAAACCCAGATGGGGCGCGCCCTCAAATCACTCCGCCAAGATCTGTCCCACCTGATTCATTCTTAACCCTGAATTCAAACCGCCTGGATTGGGATAGAGATTTATCCTTTTCCATGGTCGAAGGACGTTGGAATTAAAATGCCCACTCAGTAGAGCTGTAATCTACTTGTAGGGGTATTTACGAATTCACGTGTATTACCAGTACAATGAAGGATTCGATCTCAAGTGTAGGGGGAATTAATCGTGAGTGAACCATCTGATTGGAGCATGTTGACTCGCTACCTGGCTGGAGACTGTACTGACCAGGAGCAGCTACAGCTGGAAGCCTGGATGGCAGCCGATCCTGAGAACCGGATGCTGGTTGAGCAGATGCAGGTCATCTGGGAAGCTTCGACGCCTGAACAGGAGCCTGTTAACGTAAAACGGCTATGGTCTCAGGTTGCCATTCGAGCGGGACTCCGAGAAGAATCCCGCGCCAGCCGACTCGTCAACCGGCTGAAAGGCCTGGTTGTCGGGGAAGTCAAGGACTGGAGGTTCCTGACCGGACCCTCTCCGGCTTTACGCTATGCTCTGGTTGCAGCACTGGTCGTCATTGTGCCGCTGCTCGTAACCCGCTGGGTGGGCTGGTTCCCCTGGAACCTCGGCACGCCTCAGCTGATCACGGTGCAGATATCACAAGCCGAACGCAACCGCATCGCATTTCCTGACGGATCCAGTGTGATTCTGGATGCCGGTACTACTCTGCGTTATCCCAAGAGATTCACACGGCGAACCAGAGAAATACATCTGGATGGCGAGGGCTTTTTTGAAGTCGTCGCGGACAGCCGCAAGCCTTTCATCATCCACGCCTCCGACGCCCTGATCCAGGTTCTGGGGACCAAGTTTAATGTACGTGCTTGGGAACCTGACGAACGGGTGCAGGTTACGGTAGCTGAAGGCCACGTATCTTTCCGTCCGATGTCGACTCCGCTTGAGGCGGGGGTTATCATACACGAAGGCGAAGGCAGCCTGATGCGCATGAACGGCCAGCCCACGAAACCGGTGGAAGTTGACGTTGACGAGTATCTGGGTTGGATGCGGAACGAAGCCGTCTTCAGAGATGTGCCCCTTCGAGAAGTACTCTTCCAGGTGGAGCGATGGTACGACCTGAGTTTCGATCTAGTGGTACCGACAGTGGCCGGTGAACGAGTCACCATGCATATCCGCCGGAATTCCTCAGTGGAGGATGTCTTGGAGCTGATCTCCGTGCTGGCGGGGCTGCCGTATACCCGCGATGGGCGAAGGATCCTGCTTGGAGGATCTGTTCCGCAATCCGAGGGAAATGGGAGCAGATGATCAACAAAGATTCATCCGTGATAGCCGGGACAACCAGTCAGTATGGTTCCAGCAGAGCAATGAGGTATTCATGTTCACATTCCTGAAATCCGTGTCTCGAATTCTTGTGCTACTATGTTTCCTCCTGAGCACAGTCCTGGTCGGCCAGTCCGATTCCAGATCACGGCGTCTCACCAGAGCCGATCTGGAATGGGTGCCAGCCTACCTAAGAACACCCATCACAACCTCCATGCAGGATACGCCCTTAGATCAAGCGCTGTTCATTGTTGCAACCGAAGGCGACTTTCGGTTGAGTTACAACATTGATCAACTACCGCTTGACCAGAAGATCTCACTGGAGCTGACCGATGTGCCCGTACTGGAAGTTCTGCTTCGGGTAGCCGAGCTGACCGGTACGGAGGTGGTGATGACCAACGGGCAACACCTGGCGGTTGTCCCGGCCATAAAGCAGCCGGGGTCCATTAAGGGATTGATCCGCGACCGGGCAACCGGCCAGCCGCTTCGAGGGGTAAACGTTCTATTGGCCGGTACATACCTGGGAGCGGCCACCGATCCGTCCGGGCAATTCGTAATCAACCATGTCTACCCGGGAACATATACCGTCCAGGCCAGCATGATGGGCTACAAACCACAGCAAGCCGCGGAGGTGGTCTATGATGGCTACAATCATGTAGACCTTGCTTTTGAGCTGGAACCCACCGTGATCTCTCTGAGCGAGATTGTCATAACTCCCGGGCACTTCTCCCTGATGGAAAGAATTCCAACCACCCGCCATGCACTGCGGGCAGAGGATATCCGCAGCTTCCCTCAACTGGGGGAGGACATCTATCGGGCCGTGAACCGCTTGCCGGGGCTCGCCAATAACGATTTCGCCGCCGGTTTCTATATCCGCGGTGGACGGCAGAATGAGGTTCTGGTGCTGCTGGATGGTATGGAGTTGTATAATCCCTTCCATCTCAAGATACAGGATGGGTTCATGAGTTTCATCGACGTGGAGAGCATCCGCGGGATCGAGATGATGACCGGTGCGTTCCCGGCTGAATATGGCAACCGGCTCAGCGGAGTGTTTAATCTGAAAACGATCTCGCCCCGACCCAATTCGAGCCGCACGTCATTGGCCATCAGTTTCCTGAACGCACGTGTACTTACTGAAAACAGCTTCGCCAAGGGGCGCGGTCGCTGGATGCTCCTCGCTCGGCGCGGCTATATCGATCTGCTCCTAAAAGTGGCCGGCCAGGAAGTAGA
>CP070787.1:366876-374163 GCA_020346745.1 Fidelibacterota bacterium
ATCCTGTTCGGCAGCGGCTATAACCAGAGTTGGGACCGCCGTATGATGATCTTCAAGGTCATGACCACCTTCACCATATACGATCTGGAGCCCATGATTGATTGTCCTAATGCGATTGAGGCGATTATCCTGCCGGTGGCGGAGGAGCATGGCGTGGACGCCGGACTCACCGGTTCCATCATTCTCGGCCGGGATAAGATGGAGGCCATCAATACCGATATGATCGTCATCACCCTGCTGGCCATGGTGGGAGTGCTTATTCTCTTCATGGTGGCCTTTCGCATGATCGTGGCCCCCTTCCTGGCGATCATCACTCTCCTCTTCGGTGTGATCTGGGCAATGGGTCTGGCCTGGCCGCTAGCGGGTCAGCTCAATATGTTGACGGCCATGATGGGGGCCATGCTGGTGGGTCTGGGAATCGATTTCTCGATCCACATTATTGCGGTTTATACTGAATGGCGGGCCCGGGGGGAAGATGTCCTCACCGCCATGACGGGTGCCATGACCCGGTCGGGCAAGGGGATCATTACCGGGGCCTTTACCACGGCCATCGCCTTCATGACCCTGATCTTCGGCAAGACCGACGGCATGAAGCAGTTCGGCTTGGTCCTGGGAGTGGGCCTCATTCTGACCATGGTGGCCGCCCTGACGGCTCTGCCAACCCTGCTGGTTCTCCGGGAACGCTTCTGGGGGCGCATCCGGAAAGACGCAAAGCCCAAGCCAGCGCGTGATATCTCCTATCGTTTCCTGGGTTCTTCCGCCCAGTGGCTATCCAAACGTTGGATCTTCTCGCTGGTGGCCGTAGCGATCGTGGTGGGCTACTTCGCCTATCGAGGCTTCCAACTGGAAATGGACTATGACAGCCGCAACCTGCTCCCGAAAGGCCTGAAATCATTGGAACTGCAGGACAAGATGATCGAGGCTTTCGACATGGACCCCGACAATGCCATGCTTACCGCTACCTCGCTGGAAGAGGCTTATACACTCACTGAAGCAACCAAAGATGCTTCCACCGTCGGTGTGGTCAGTTCGATCGTGGACCTGCTGCCTCCCGAGAGAGAGCAGGAACAGCGGAAAGCATTGGTGGCTGATGTTCGCCGGACCATGTCCCGGGCACAGATTTCACCAACCGTAACCCAAGCCGATCTGAACCGTCTGAAGTCCGAGATAGAGCGGCTGGAGGACAACGTGATGGAAATTCAGTCCATGGCCTTGATCGGCGGGCAAGACAAGGTCTACCTCAAATCAGGACTATTGGTAGGTGTTGTGCCCGATGAGGAAGATCCCTCCATGGTTGCTCTGCATGAACAACTAGGGCCCAGCATGCCAGACATCACCCGGGGAACACTCACGCAATTGCAGGAGAAATTGACATCCACTGCTTCCGTGACGCCGGACGATGTACGTCCCTTTCACCTGGACTTCGCCCGGAGCTTCAAACCGGCGGTGATGCGCATGGCTAACACCGAGACATTGACCATCGAATCCCTGCCACCGGTAATCCGTGACCAGTACGTGGGCAAGTCGGGTCAGCATTTTCTGATCTATGTGTTTGCCCGGGAAAATATCTGGAACCGGCAAAATATGGCGCGTCTGGTCAGTGAAATGGAGAAGGTCAGTCCCCGGGCGACGGGGATGCCGATCGTTTACCATGCCCTGCTAGGAGCTATGCTGGCTGATGGTAAGCTGGCGATGCAGATTGCCCTGGGGCTTATTTTCCTGCTACTGCTGGCCGATTTCCGGAACGTCTGGAAGGCCTTGCTGGCCATTATCCCCCTGATCTTTGGAGTACTGCTCATGCTGGGAGTCATGCACGTATCAGGCATGATGCTTACCCTGGTGGGCATATACGCTGTGCCGATTATCATTGGTATCGGCATCGATGACGGAGTGCATATCATCCATCGGTATAATGTGGAGGGTGCTGACGCACACAATGTGGTCTTCGCCTCCACCGGCCGGGCGATCCTGCTCACGTCCCTGACCACCATGCTGGCCTTTGGGTCCCTGTGGTTTGCCGCCATGGCGGGATTGGGTGATCTGGGTGTGGTCCTGTTCATCGGGGTGGGCTCCTGCTTCGTGGCAACAGCGCTGGTGATCCCGGTCCTGGCCGGGATGGGCCGGCACATTGCAGCCAGTAGAAGTGGAGCAGCTGTCAAAGCAGCTGAGGAATAATGGGAATCACACCGTATACTGCTTAACCGCCTGATAGGTAAGCAATTCGCTGCATAACTGGCCTCGGGAGCAATCCCGGGGCCAGTCTGTTTTGTGTAGAGTATCTAATACGTTTACGCCAAGAGGGTTATTCGTGGATGGTTTCGACGACTACCGCGGTGCCATAGCACAGTACTTCAGTTACTCCACCCATCACCTCGGCGGCATCATAGCGAATCCCGATAACCGCATTAGCGCCCAAAGCCTCAGCGTGAGCGATCATCATGTCGAAGGCTTCTGCCCGTGTCCTCTCGCAAAGGTTGGTGAAGAGTGTGATATTGCCTCCGATCAGGGTGTGGAGGGAGCCGCCAATGGTTCCAAAGATAGAACGTGACCGTACCGTAACTCCCCGAACCACTCCCAGGATCTGGGATACATGGTATCCATCCAGCTCGAAGGTAGTTGTTGTCAGATGGTGTTCCATTATGCTACTCCTAAAACTTTGGATGTCCCCGCCAGGTGTTTAGCAATCAAAAGATATATGCTTGACTTGGGGTCCATGGCCAAATATATTTGTTATTAACAATAGTTGCAAGGAACAATAATTGAATCGGACAACCAACAATCAGGCCGAACAACTGTACCAGGTATTCAGTGCGCTGGTGAAGGGGTATCAATTCCGGGATCGTAATAAGGTCACCTCCTGTGGGGTTTCGGTCACTCAGTGCTATACTCTAGAGGTACTATATGACCATGGTGCCTTGACCATGAGCCAGCTTGCCGGTCAACTTTACCTGGATGTGAGTACCATAACCCGGATTATGGATCAGCTGGTTGCGAGCAAACTTGTACGACGGATTTCGGACAAGCAGGATCGCCGTGTGATCCGGGCGGAGATAACCCGGAAAGGTCAGAATCTGGTCGCCAACATTCGATCTAGTCTGTTGGGGGAGTATGCGGATATACTTGAGCAAATCCCTTCTTCGAGCCGCCAATCAGTGATTAAGGCAATCGAGCTCCTGCTGGAGGCGTTCAAGCAGCGTAACAGGCTGAACACAGGCCAAAGTAGGGCAAAGCCTGATGACCAGCGGTGAGGTGGTCATCGAGCCAGCGCGTGAGGCCGATCTGTCTGTTATCCTCAAGCTGCTTTCTACGACCGGATTGAAGGGAACCGGATTACAGGGTCACCTGGGAACAACGCTGGTAGCCCGCCAGCGGGAGACAATCGTTGGCTGCGCGGCATTGGAGCGCTACGGTGCCTCTGCAATGCTGCGGTCCGTGGCGGTGCGGCCGGGATATCAGGGGCAGCGTCTTGGTCGCCGTCTGACGGAGGCTGCACTGGACCTGGCCTGTGCAAACGGCATCACCCATGTGTATCTCCTCACCGACACAGCGGAAAGGTTTTTCAGACGACAAGGATTTCGACACATCGAACGATCGGAAATACCGGAGGTGGTGCAGGAGTCGGAGGAATTCAATATGGCGTGTGCAGTGACGGCGGTAGCCATGAAGCTGACTCTGCCTGGTCGGCGACAACAAGAAAACAACGGGGATAATTCCGTATCTACATAAATATAACAGGAACTTGTATGTCCAAAACTAGAATCGTTCCCTGTTTCATAGTGTTTAACAGCCTGATCCTGGTCTGTATCACAAGTTGTATGTCTTCGGATAGTAAAAGCAGTGGGGAGTCATTTCCAGTACTTCGGGGCAGATATTTGGGTCAGAAACCACCGGGATTAACGCCGGAGCAGTTCGCCCCGCGCATCATTCCAACCGAGGGGGTTCAGCATTGCTTCCCCACTTTTTCGCGCAATGGAAAGGAAGTATACTGGATGGATTATGACATGGAAGCCCGGCAGGGTGTGATTATGTTCATGCGAGTGGAGCGGGGATACTGGACGGCACCAAAGGTTGCACCTTTCTCAGGCGAATATAATGATCACTCTCCCACTTTCTCTCCGGATAGCAAGCGGCTCTACTTTGTTTCAAACCGGCCAGGCGGCTACGGGAGAGGGGATATCTGGTACGTTAAGCGCATGAAGAGGGGCTGGAGCGAACCTGTAAACCTGGGCTCACCACCCAATTCGGAGCGGAGTGATTTGCAGCCATCCTTTACCAGCGACGGGACGCTGTACTTTACCAGCGAGTACCAGGGCGCTCAATGGAACCTCGGCATCTACAGATCCCGACTGGTGGACGGGTACTATACTGAAGCGGAGGCCCTGGACACATCCATAAATACGGCGGATGCGGACTACACTCCCTTCATTGCCCGGGATGAAAGCTACCTGATCTTTGCATCGAGCAGACCGGGGACGCGGAGCGTGGAAACAGATTTATATATCTCGTATCACCTGCCGGATGATTCCTGGTCGGAACCAGCCAGTCTGGACACGGTGATCAATAACGGCTACACGGTAACATTCCCGTGGATGTCACTGGATGGGAACTACCTGTTCTTCGATCGGTTCAATGACAGCACCGACGTGTTCTACTGGGTGGACAGCAAGATTATCAAGCGACGGGACGAGTAACCATCACCTGGAAAATATAACCGGTAACAGCTATTTGATCGGTTCAGTTTCTGGAATCCGGGATCCCAACTAGGAGTTACACATTATGAAACTGACGATTGCCACCAATATTCTCATGGCAACAGCCCTCATGACACCGAAGCCGGCGATGCCTACGGAGGATAACGTGGTCCGAGCGGGGATGCTGGTCAGCAGCGAGTGGCTGGCGGATCATCTGGCGGATGCGGACCTGGTGCTGCTGCATGTAGGACGTCGGAGTGGGTATGAAAACGTGCATATACCGGGAGCGCGCCACCTGTCATTGCGGGATTTGTTGATAGATAACCCCAACGGTTTGGAACACGAGCTGCCCCCGATTGCGCAGCTGGATTCCGTATTCGAGCTACTGGGTGTAAATGATGGATCGAGGATCGTCATCTATCACGAGAAGGATTTGGGTCTGCCGTCGGCGGCTAGGGCGTACCTGACACTGGATTACCTGGGTATGGGTGATCGGGTGTCTCTGCTGGATGGGGGCTTTCCGAAATGGCTGGCTGAAGAGCGTTCGACCAGCACTGAAGTCCAGGATATCGCCAGCGGCGACTTTACGCCAGCACCCGATCCCAGTTTGCTTGTTAATGGGGAGTGGGTTGAAGAGCACCTTCGAGATCCAGCCGTGGTGGTCATTGACGCCCGGCCCGAGGAACTCTACGATGGTCGTGACAAGGCGAAGAAAATCAGTCGGTACGGCCACATCGCGGGGGCGGTCAATATACCCATCACCGAGATCACTTACGAGGATCCGTCGCAAGGATTCAAAGGTCCTGAAGAATTGGACCGGCTGTTTCAGGAGGTGGGTGTCAAGCCTGGGAGCATTGCTGTTTTCTACTGCGATTCGGGCATCTGGGCTTCGCTGGATTACTTCACGGCGAAGTACCTGGGGTACGAGGTCCGATTTTACGACGGGTCGTTTCAGGACTGGATCACCGAAGGAAACAGACCGATCATCGAACCCGTCAAGAAAGGCTTCTTTAGAAGGCTCTTCGGCAAATGAGGTCTGTTATGGATGCTCGACACGAGAATCGATCAGGTAAACGGAACGTGGGAAGACCTCAAGGTAAACCGGCACCCTATTGTAATCCCTACCTGGCAGGAATCGGCTTAGGCCTCACCTTGCTGGCAGCATTTCTGCTGATGGGCCGTGGTCTGGGAGCATCGGGAGCGTTCACTTCGTTGGTATCCGCGGGTGTCGATGCCGTAGCACCTGACCATGCCGCTACAAATGGGATGTACTCTGTCTATCTCGACAATGATGGGCGGAATCCGCTATCTGATTGGCTGGTGTTTGAGATCATCGGTGTGTTCCTGGGTGCGTTTATTTCGGCGTACCTGGCGGGAAGGATCAAGGGGGGTATAGTCAAGGGATCCCGGATCTCCTCGAGAGGACGGCTGCTGATGGCATTCCTGGGTGGTGCCATGATGGGTTTCGCGGCCAAGCTGGCCCGGGGCTGCACCAGTGGGCTGGCTTTGAGCGGCGGTGCGGTGATGGGTGTTGGTGCGTGGATTTTCATGCTCTCCATATTCATTGGGGGTTATGCTGCGGCCTACTTTGTAAGGAGACAGTGGACATGATGGCCCCCCTGTTCAAATTCGGCGCATTCGGCTTTGGATCCAGCCTGGTGGTGGCCTTGGTGATCGGGATTAGCTTCGGCTTTTTCCTGGAACGGGGGGGACTGGGCAACGCGAGGAAGTTGGCAGCACAGTTTTACCTGACCGATCTCACGGTCTTCAAGGTCATGTTCACGGCCATCGTCACAGCGATGCTGGGCTTGTTCTGGTTCGCACGGATCGGTGTCCTCGATCTAACGCTGGTGTTCGTGAATCCAACCTACATCGTTCCCCAGCTGCTGGCGGGATTACTCTTCGGTGTGGGATTCGTGATAGGTGGCCTTTGTCCCGGGACAGGCGTCGTGGCTGCGGCAACAGGGAAACTGGATGGTGTGGCCGTGCTGCTGGGTCTCCTGGCTGGCATCTTCCTGTTCGGCGAACTTTTCAGCGGCTTGACGGAGTTCTTCTATTACACTTCAATGGGCGCTCCAACCCTGCCCGCGAGCCTGCACCTGCCGCGTGGGATCATCATATTGATGATCGTTCTGATCGCGCTGGTAGGATTCGCGGCAGCTGAGGCGTTGGAGAATAAGGTTCCGTGGGTGCGGAAGATCATGTTCTGGAAGGGGGCTCCTGCCGGATTTACGCTGCATCAGAGGTTGGCCATGGTGGTGGTGATACCGGCCTTACTGGCCGTCCTGGTGGGTGACCCTCACAGAACGGTTGGGTTGCCTGATAGCGAGATGGAGCTGATGATTGGAGGAGAAGAGGTCCGGATGGTGGCGCCCCGGGAGGTGGCGGAGTGGATCATGGATAAGCGGAACGATTTCCAGCTGGTTGATGTCCGCAGCGGGAGAGCCTTCAGGAAGTATCATCTCCCGTTCGCCTTACACCTGCCACCTGAGGGCTTACTGGAACAAGGCAGCTTCGATCCAATCAAGATGGTGATTTATGGGCAAGATGCGACTCTACCTGAAGAGTCGTGGCAAGCGCTTAGGGGCAGGGGTGT
>CP070787.1:374263-381374 GCA_020346745.1 Fidelibacterota bacterium
GGAGCCTTCGAAGCTCTTCGTCGTTGATTTTTCCCGCCACCCTGCCCGAACTGGCCAGGGCAATCAGTTGATCCTCAATGGTGGATACGAGTTCGGGCCTTGCCGTCCTCAGCCTTCCCAACCGCTCCCTGGCCTGGGGCGTCAGTATCTGCCTCAGTATGTTCTGGCGCTGGGCCTCCATGAGCTTTTGTTGTTCTGCGTAAGCCTCCTGTTGTTGGGCCTGTAATTGGAGTTCTTCCAGTTTCTTGCGCCGAATCTGCTCCAATTCCTCCTCTTCACCCATGGGGATCATCTACGTGTTCAATACTTTGCGAGCTCGACATCGTCTTTGGCCAATTCCTTGAACACTTCGTAGGATACATGGTCCACCAGCGACCTGCCTTGGGGCGCAATCCTTCTGCCCTGGCCTTTTTCGCTCACCACATATCCTATTTCTTCGAGCTGTTTTAAGACGGTCCTTATGATGGATCTGCTGCCTTTTTTTGCCTTGTAGGGTCTTGAGCCCCGATCCACGCTCCCGCCGAAATCCGAGCTCAGCCGCTCTATACCGATGGGGCCTTTTATATATACCTTTCTGAGCACCGCCGCAACCCTGAGGTACCACCAATCGTCCTGAACCGGGGCCTTTTCCTTGTGCACCCCTGTTTTCACGAAATCCGCCCACTCAGGGGGCTTGATCTTGCCCTCGCTTTTCAATTGCTGGGCCAGCCTGGGAATCAGGGCATCTGGCGGGACATCGTAGACCGTGACCATTCTTGTACCTCTTAGCTCTAAGTTGGACCGATTTCTCGGGTAATCCGCCCATACGGAATTCATGATATATGATAGTTTCTATGGGTTTTTCAAGCAAAATAGAGGAAAACACCCGTATAATCCTGGGTTCACTCCACTATTTCGATTAACGTGATGTCGAAGAAAAGGATATCGCTTCCCAGTGCATGCGGGCTTTTGTTCAGAATCAGTTTTATCTGGTCTTCCTCTATTGCGTCAACCTTAGCATTGGATCCCTGGTAGATGGCCTTCTGGCCTTCCTCTGGGTAATGCCTAACCAGAATTTTCCCCAAGCCTGCATTATCGGACTGGTTCTTGTAGATGACCTCTGAGTTCCATCCGTACGGATTTGAGGTCTCGTTCATATGCGGTTCGCTTACTATCCTCACAACATCCTCGGTCTTGTTTGCATATTCGATGGTGACATTCCATTTCCAGAAATGGTGTTTGGTAACCACGCCCTCCATGGGCACTTCCTCCTGATATTTGGTGTTGAATTCCCCGAAGGTCATGGTCTCGACCATTGTCACTTCCTCGGTGAGGTTCAAGGTGGCGTTTTCGAAGATCCCGTAGGCTTTATCAGGGGGAAGTACAACAGTTCTGGACTGGCCTTCACTCATACCGATGATTGCATTCCAGAATCCCTCTACTGCCATTGAGTATAAATCTGTGACATCATCGTCCTCCGCCCCGACAAAGACCTTGAACGGTTCGTACTTCTTTCCGGACTGGAAATCGGCTGTTTTGGCAACGGTCCCCTCCCTTCCGATATCCCGAATGGATGTATCGAAGACCACGAAGTCGCCAAGGTATCCCAGGTAGTCAACATCCACCTTGTCACCCTCTTCGACGGCATCGCCCCTGGCAATGACCCGGGTGGTTATTGCCTTGGAGTATTTCCTGTTGTCAACCTGCGAGAGCCCCTCGATTTTGATCTTATGCTTGCCCTGATTTGTGTCCTTGGAGGAATTTGCCCACACGAAGAACCCGAACTTCCCCCGTTCAACCAGCGTGACCGTGGTTATGTTCACAGCAACCTCCCATCCTGAGGGTTTGCTTGCCACGCTGAGGGTTATGGTGTCGTTTTCATCACGATCACTGATGATCAGAAGGACGTAAGTGGTGGAATCGCCTGCATAGATCCTGTGCTCCTCACCCAGCAATTCGATTTTGATGGGATTGTCCTTTTTCTCCTCCTCGAAGCAGCCCGTAAGGGCGGAACTGAGCAAAACCAGGAGCACAAGCAGGGTGGCCGTTCCTGTCCTTCTCATCATCTTGCCTCTTTGTCTTTTATGTTGGAGAAATGCTGTAATGGCCATCTCCTTAAATAGTTTTTCATTATCTTCAGTTGTCTTCTACCATCCCCTCTCCTGCAATCGTTGATCCTTGGGTATTTCGCTGATTTCCAGGCCCTTCATGGCCTCGCCCAGGCCCTTGGAGACCTCGGCCACAACGCCAGGCTCGTCAAAGTGGGTCACTGCCTCCACGATGGCCTTGGCCCTGTCCTCTGGATTCTGGGATTTGAATATACCCGAGCCCACAAAAACACCGTCTGTGCCCAACTGCATCATCATGGCGGCATCCGCGGGAGTGGCAATACCCCCTGCAGCGAAATTCACTACGGGAAGGCGCTGGAGCTCAGCCACCTCCCTGACCAATTCGAAGGGGGCTTCGATTTTTCTGGCAATGGACGTCATCTCCTCGTGGTCCTTTTCCTTGAGCTCCCTGATTTGGCCCATGATGAGCCTCTGGTGCCGTACAGCCTCCACCACGTTGCCCGTGCCCGCCTCGCCCTTTGTGCGTATCATGGCGGCGCCCTCCCATATGCGTCTAAGGGCCTCCCCGAGGTTCCTTGCGCCGCACACAAAGGGCACGGTGAACCTGTTCTTGTCCACATGGAAGAAGGGATCTGCTGGTGTGAGCACCTCGGACTCGTCTATCATGTCCACACCCATGGTCTCCAGCACCTGAGCCTCCGCGAAATGGCCTATTCTCACCTTGGCCATAACCGGGATGGTGACTGCTTCTATGATCTCCTGGATGACCAGCGGATCGGCCATCCTGGCCACGCCCCCCGCCGAGCGTATGTCTGCCGGGACGCGTTCCAGCGCCATAACGGCCACGGCCCCGGACCCCTCTGCGATTCCGGCCTGCTCCGCATTGGTGACGTCCATGATGACGCCTCCCTTCTGCATCTTGGCAAAGCCGCGCTTGAGCAGCTCGGTTCCGTGTCTTAACTTGGTCAGATCCAAATCGAGAGACATGTTCTCCCCCTCTTTTATTGATGTTCCAACCCTAATAGGGGGGTTGAATATTTAAATGTTGGTGAGAAATTGTTCTGACAACCGTATCAGTTTGAAATTGCAATTTAGTGGTGAGAGGTTCTCTAGTTCGGTTTACGACTTAATCCCAATCCTCGTCGTCTAACCAATCGTCGAGGCTATCTTTGTCTTCGGGCTCCTCTTTGATTTCCGCCGATTCTTCCGTAACCAGGTCTAGGGATTTTTCTTCAGGTTTCTCTTCGAATGCATCCAAGGAAGGCTGCTTTTCTGGTACGATTCTTCCTTCTCTTTTCGCGATTCTCAGATCCCTTATATAGTCATCTATCTTCTTGTCCAATATAAGGAAGTGGCCTTCCTCCAGATTGCCCTGTTTAACCTCTATTTTGATCTTATCTCTGAGTGAAATCAATTCACGATAGCATGTGTCATAATCATGCTTGTATTCGTCATATGTTTCTTCGATTTGCTCCAGGTACTCGGCGAGCCTACCCCGTTTCTTCTTTAGTTTTAAAAATCCGAATAAGGCCAATAGAATCGAAGCCAAGATCGTTAGGCCTGTAATCATGGGTTCAAGAGTGTCCCATGATAATAACCCCGGTTCATCCACTTTCTCCTTTTCTACTGTTTTGAATAACCATGTTTTCTCTCCCTGCAGGTATTCACCATCAAGACTCATCGCTTCGGTGGAAATTGATACATTATACTGCGTGTTGTATTCCAGCTCATGTATGGGGTCAAATGTTCCTGTATAGAAACCAGTTTTGGTATCCAGGTCCCAATCCCAGTTACCTTCAACTTCAGCACCTGATTCGGACATGATAGCAATTGCGTTTTCTGTGGCTTCTTCATCCATTTGAACATCAAATCCCACGGTTATCATGGTATCGATAAGAACCTCATTTCCTGTTGGACCATAACTTATTATTTTCGGCAATTGAACACTTGCGTCAGTTTCCGTGGTGAAATCCCAATAGAACTCCACGAGGGAATTACCTTCAGTGTCCTTCGCTCCGGAACTTATTGTTACCGCATATTGTGTATTGGTTTTAAATAAAGCGTCTGGATCGAATGTAAGTTCATTTCCATCCCACCTGAAGTCCCCCGTACCCACCGGCGGGGAAATTGAAAATGCACTCTCCACTGAGGCTGTATCCATTTGCTTGCTGAATACCACGGTTATATCTTTGTTCACCACCACATCAGAACCTTTTGGTGAATAATCTGTTATCGCCGGCTTCGAAGGATCGGCTTCCGTGGTGAACTGGAAGCTGAAGACAGAACTGAGTGAATTGCCTGCAATATCCTTTGCAGATGTGTCCAATTGAACCGTGTATTGGGTCAACCCGGTTAAAGGGCTTTCCGGTTTGAAAGTGAGGGTGTTACCGGTCCAGGAAAAATTACCTGTTACCCCGCCCATCGAAAAGGCGTTCTCCACTGAAAGCTGGTCCATGGCTTCGTTGAAAATCATTATTATTGTTGTCGTGATGGGAACGTTGGTTCCTGATGGTGATGTGGTGGAAACCTGTGGCGGGGTTATGTCCGCGCCTATAACACCGATATCGATATCACTCGCTGAGTTCGGCTCCACCAGAACTTCCCCAAACAAACCGTAATAAGCGATGTTGGGCTCTGTGGATTTGTCAGTTGCCTTAATGTAATACTCCCATATCCCTGCCGTGTCCGGAGTTATTTGGATATTATACATATTGCCTGATGGGATCATTGGTAGCGATGTGTACGTTCCATCAGACGCCCTCTTGTAAAACAGCTCAACAGTGTCGACACCGCCGAGAGCATCTACTACCTCGACGCTGATAATTACGGGTTCATTTATGGCGCCCTCAGTAACCTCGGTATGGTTGAGCTCCGGTGATTCCGTATCCCAAACGAGTATGAGTTCGTCAAATGCACTGTTGCCTGCATAATCTGTTACAGTCAACCTGCAAACATAAGTTCCTTCAGTATTTGCGCTCAGAGTGGTGTCTTCAGTATCAGGTGTTCCAAAGGTCACTGTCCCTGGCCCGGATACTTTGGTCCAGAGGTATGTAGCGATACCAGATCCGAGATCGGTTGCTGTTGCATTTTGCAGATTAACCCCACTGAAAATAGCATCAGCCCCTGCATCAACACTGGGTGGTGTGCTATCCCAGACAAATGTGAGCTCGTCAGATGCACTGTTTCCCGCATTATCTGTCACAGTCAACCTGCAAACGTATGTGCCGTCGGTTTCTGCACCTAGAGTTGTATCTTCTGTATCAGGAGTTCCGAAGGTCACAGAACCCGGTCCGGATACTTTGGTCCAGAGGTATGTTGCGATACCAGAGCTCGGTGAGGGATCGCTCACGGTTGCATCTTGTAGATAACTGGCGTTTACTGTAGCATTGGGACCAGCATTGACATTTGGTGGAGTCGTATCCCAGACAAGTGTCAACTCGTCAAATGCACTGTTGCCTGCATAGTCTGTCACAGTCAACCTGCAAACGTATGTGCCGTCGGTATCTGCGCTCAGTGTTGTATCTTCTCCACCAGGCGTTCCGAAGGTCACAGTACCAAGTCCGGACTCCTGTGTCCAGAGATACGTTGCGATCTCAGAGCTTGGAGCTGGATCGCTCGCAGTGGCATCCTGTAGATTAGTTGCATTTATGATGGCATTAGGTCCGGCAGCAACATTTGGTGGGGTTGTATCCCAAAGGAGCGTAAACTCATCGAATGCGCTGTTGCCTGCCTCATCTGTTACAGTCAACCTGCAGACATATGTGCCGTCCGTATCAGCATCCACATTTGTATCCTCTGCACCAGGCGTACCAAAGTTAACATTGCCAGTTCCGGATACTTTGGTCCAGAGGTACATTGCGATACCAGAGCTTGGTGAGGGATCGCTCACAGTTGCATCCTGAAGATATGTGGCATTTATGATGGCATCGGCTCCGGCATTAACATCTGGTTGTATCGTATCCCAGACGAGTGTGAACTCGTCATATGCGCTGTTTCCTGCGGAATCTGTCACAGTCAGCCTGCAGACGTATGTGCCGTCCATATCTGCACCCGCCATCGTATCCTCCGTACTTGGGGTTCCAAAGATCACAGTTCCTGGTCCGGATACCTTGGTCCAGAGGTATGACGTGATCCCAGAACTTGGATCTGGGTCGCTCACAGTTGCATCCTGCAGGTAGATCGCATTTACGATTGAATTAGTTCCGGCTTCAACATTTGGAGGTGTCGTATCCCAGACGAGTGTGAACTCGTCAAATGCACTGTTTCCTGCAGAATCAGTCACAGTCAACCTGCAGACGTATGTGCCGTCCGTATCAGCATCCACATTTGTATCCACCGTACTAGGAGTCCCAAAGGTCACTGTTCCTAGTCCTGATTCCTGGGTCCAAAGATATGAAGCGATACCTGAACTTGGATTTGGGTCGCTCACAGTTGCATCCTGGAGATACGTTGCATTTATGGTGGCATCAGAACCGGCATTAACATCTGGCGGTGTCGTGTCCCAGACCAGTGTGAACTCGTCATACGCACTGTTTCCTGCGGAATCTGTCACAGTCAGCCTGCAGACGTATGTGCCGTCCGCATCAGCATCCACATTTGTATCCTCTGCGCCAGGCGTTCCGAAGTTAACATCACCTGTTCCGGATACTTTTGTCCAGAGATATGAAGCGATGCCAGAACTTGGATCTGGGTCGCTCACAGTTGCATCCTGAAGATAGGTTGCATTTATGGTGGCATCAGAACCGGCATTAACATCTGGTGGAGTCGTATCCCAGACGAGTGTGAACTCGTCATATGCATAATTTCCTGCAGTATCTGTGACATTCAACCTGCACACATACGTTCCATCGGTATCCGCGTCCACATTTGTATCCTCTGCACCAGGCGTTCCGAAGCTCACATTGCCGGGTCCGGATACTTTGGTCCAGTTGTATGTTGCGATACCGGAGCCTGGTACCGGATCGCTCACAATTGCATTCTGAAGATATGTTGCATTTATGGTGGCATCAGAACCGGCATTAACATCTGGTGGAGTCGTATCCCAGACGAGTGTGAACTCGTCA
>CP070787.1:381474-388499 GCA_020346745.1 Fidelibacterota bacterium
TTCACCCAGGGTGAGATGCAGCAGACTGATAATCCTCTGGACCTGGCGCTGGCCTCGCGCGGCTTTTTTGTCATTGAGACTCAATCCGGGCCGGCTTTTACCCGCAATGGTCATTTCACTGTAAATGATCAGGGCTTTATACAAACCGCTAATGGGCACCTGCTTCTTGGGGAGCAAGGTCCCATATCTATTCTTTCCGCCGACGGTACGGCTGGTGATGTACAAGTCACCAGAAATGGTGAGATCTACCTTGATAAAATCCTACTTGATCGTTTGATCATTGCCAACATCGTAGATTTCAACTCCCTGGAAAAAATTGGTTCCAACCTGTACCGCACGACTGATACCAGTCTGGTCACTGAATTGAACCCTGAGCAGTTCGATGTCAGGCAAGGGATGCTGGAAGGCTCAAATGTGAAGCCGGTATCCGAAATGGTGACGATGATTGAGCTGCACCGGAATTATGAATCTACCCAGAGGGTGGCCAGAGCAATGGACCAGATATTGGGGCGAGCCACTCAGCTTGGTGATTACCGCTAAGGAGGAGACATGATCCGTTCATTACGAACAGCGGCATTAGGGATGGCTGCACAGCAGCTCACGCTGGATGTGATTGCCAATAACCTGGCTAATGTCAACACAACCGGCTTCAAACGCAGCAGCGTCGAATTCCAGGATATCCTATATGAAACCATTGTCTCGGGAGCAGGAGAGGGAGGACTCGGCCAGGAGAAGCCCACCGAGATCCAGGTTGGTCATGGTAACCGCGCTGTTTCCACGTTCAGAACCTTTGCTCAGGGCACCATAACCGACACTCAGAACCCGTTGGACCTGGCTATTGACGGTGATGGCTTCTTCCAGGTTACGCGCCCCGATGGAACCTACGCCTATACCCGCGACGGTGCCTTTCGCATTAACGCCGACGGGTACATCGTGACGACCACCGGTCTGCGATTGGGTTCGGAAATCAGCCTGCCACCTGATACCGAGAGCATCAATATCGGGCAGGACGGTATCATTTCCATTTTACTATCGGGTGAATCAACTCCCGAAGAAATTGGTCAGCTTGAACTAGTGAAATTTGTTAATCCCGCGGGACTCCAGGCCGTTGGAGGCAATTTATACGAGGAAACCGTCGCTTCTGGGCCACCTACTGTGGGTTTTGCGGGTGACGAGGGATTTGGCGCAGTTTTGCAGGGTTTCCTGGAGAAGTCCAATGTGGACGTGGTGCAGGAAATGATCAACATGATCGTTGCCCAGCGGGCTTATGAGATCAACTCCAAGGCGGTGAAATCCGCTGACGAGATGCTGGCAGTCGCCAACAACATTCGTCGATAATTAGTATGAATTTTTATCGTCGACATCCTGCCCTGATTCGATACACATTTGTCATGGTTGCGCTGGTATGCGCCCCGGGGGCTAGTCTATGGAGTGGTGATGACTCTCCCGGGGCCGTGTTCCTACGAGACCGTGTAGAACAGGTCGTGTATGATCATGTCAGGGAAGGATTCGAGAGGGGTGGCCTTCGCGGGGAGGTAGTAGCTATACAAATGCCCTCCATCGTGGCCGAGATGCACCCCTCCGCCGCAATCAGACCTTTGCGGACGTTCACGCCCCAAAAGGCTGCCGGGCGCTACGTGATACCGGTTGAAGTCGCGCCGGAGAGCAGTGCACCAACTAAAGTCTCTGTCACCGTTGAATGTGTGGCGCTTATAAATGCTTGGGAGGCTTGCTTTCCGATAAAGCGGGGGAGCCCCCTGAAGCCTAGGGATTTTCAACGTAAGTTGATTCGAGTGACCAAGCGTGAACGGGACTACATCGTCGCCGACTCCCTTCCTGAAGGTTACCAGCTGAATGCCAGCTTGACTCAGGGGCAGCTACTGCAATTTCACCATCTGGAAGAAATACCGATAGTCCAACGCGGTGAACAAGTGATGATACATGTTCACCGCCAGAATCTCACTTTGGTGAGCCCGGGTAAAGCCCGTCGCGAAGGTGGTATTGGTGACTTGATCCCCGTAGTAGCATCCGCTACCGGGAAACGGCTATATGGAAGACTAGTCTCACCTGGCATAGTTGTCGTGGAGTAGCACTATGAACAAACTCATTTTCAATCGCAATCATTTGTTATCGTTGACCGTTGTGGTATTAATGACTGCAGGTCTTAGTTACGGGCAGGAGACGTCATTCTCCCTGTACGCCGACCGGAAGGCCCGTAGGATTGGTGATGTGGTCACCATATTGGTTTCGGAGAATGCAAACGCCAGCCGCCAATCCCAGGTCCAGAGATCGGGTGATAATTCGGTGGACGCCCAGGGGGATGTACAAGGTAATCTGCTGCAGTTCCTGCCGGTTTTCGGATTGAAGTCCAATCTGAAGACGGATTCCAATGCACGAGAAGGTACCGCCCAGAAGGATCTGCTCACAGGACGGTTATCCGCTGTGATTACCGAAGTAACGGACAACGGGATGTTCAAGATCACCGGATCGAAGGTGATCAATGTGAACGGCGAGCGTAATCTCATGACGGTCAAGGGTACCATCCGGCCGCGGGATGTACGCTCGGATAATACCATTTATTCCTACCACATTGCCGATTCCAGGATTTACTACAGCAAGGCTGGCGTCTCGGGCAAATTGGTCCAGCGGGGTTCATTTCAGCGCTTGGCCAATCTCATTATGGGCGGAGCAGGCCTGGCCATTATCGGTTATGTAGGCGGGATCAGTGCACTTACGATAATCAGGAGCTTGTCATTCTAATGAAACGCAGTCTTTTTCTAGGTGTTGTTTTATGCTTGCTGGTGCAGCAGCTCCCTGGCCAGGGGACAAGCCGCATTAAAGATGTAACCACCTACCGGAATATCCGCCAGGTGACTCTGGTTGGCTACGGCCTGGTAGTAGGACTGAACGGTACTGGTGACCGCGCTATTGGTCACCGGGGCACCATTTTCACCGTGCAAAGTATCGCCAATATGCTTGAAGAGTTCGGCCTTACCGTTGACAGCCAGCATTTGCGGACGCGGAACGCCGCTGCCGTTATGGTGACAGCTTCGACCCCACCCTTTGGAAAACCAGGAGCGAAGTTCGATGTAAATGTATCCTCCCTGGGTGATGCCACCAGCTTGGAGAATGGCGTACTGCTTATGACCCCTCTCCGGAGTGCAGAGGGTGAATTCTATGGTTTGGCTCAGGGGCCCGTTTCAGTGGGCGGTTTCAACGTCACTACGTTGGGAGGCGAACGGCTGCGACAGAATTACGCCCTCGTAGGGCGGGTTCCCAACGGAGCCATTCTGGAGCGTGCCGCAGGTGAAGCCGCCTTGCAGCCGGATCAACCAATGGAACTGCTCCTGAAGGAACCCAATTACACGACCGCGTCTCGAATTGCGGAGGCTATCAATGCTGTTGCTCCCAGTGTTCAACCGCTGGCGCAAGCAATAGATGCCAGTATCGTACAGATTTCATTTCCTCCTGGCCTGAGCCAGCCATTCGAACTGGTACAGTTCGTGGCGAGTATTGAAACATTACAGGTAGTGAAAGATGTTGAAGCCCGGGTGGTCATAAATGAGCGGACCGGGACCGTGGTGGCTGGAGGTAGCGTGACCATTGGAGCTGTGCTGGTCTCCCATGGTTCGCTCCAGATCCATACGACTACGGCGCCCTATGTGGCTCAACCTTCTGCCTTCAGCACCGGTCAAACCGTGACCATACCCATAACGCGTACTACAGTATCAGAGCAGCCGGGCGAGGCCTCGGTCCTGTCTGCGGCGACAGTGGCGGAGCTATCGGCTGCTCTTAATGACATGGGCTTCAAGCCGCGGGACGTCATCGCGGTGTTCCAGGCCATCAAGGAAGCCGGCGCCCTGAATGCCCGACTAATCATCATGTAGCGACGGCACTATGAAGGTAGAAGACACGCAACATCCAGGTATCCCTGTTCAGGCGAAGGATCGCTCTGTCACTGCAGTTGAAACGCAGGTACAGAAAGCGGACAAGAAGCTCTGGAAAGCTTGCCAGAATTTCGAATCGCTGTTCATGGGCTACCTGGTCAAGAGCATGGAGAGGACCCTCCCAAAGGGCAGTCTTTCCGGGAGTGGCCTTCCAGACATCATGTTCAATCAAGTGATGGGATCTGCATTGAGTGAGGGTGGTGGCATCGGCCTGGCCGAGCTGCTCTACAGAGACTTACAGTCTCAACAACCTCAGGATAGCTCCGAAAATGGAAGTGGATCCTCTTTGCATAACATGCTCATACGTCCAGTGGGAAAGGAAGACAATGACACAACAACCGGTCGCTGAACGGCTGATAGTAAAGCTGATCACAATTCTGTCTCAGGAAATGCGGGTGTACAATGAGTTACTCCTGGTTCTCCGGAAGAAGCAGTCAACCATTATCGAAGGAAAGCTGGAGGGTTTGAAGGAGGCCGTGGAACAGGAGCAGGCGATCCTGAAGACTTCGGAGGGGCTAGCCGAGTCCAGAGAGGCATCCCTTAAAGAAGTCAGTGACGCGATAGGAGAGGATGACGAGATCAAGACTTTAGGCCAGCTGGTGGAGGTGGTGGAGGCCACCTACGCCGAACGCCTGTCCGATATACACAGCAGCCTCCAGCGGATTATTCAGGAAGTCATTTTAACGAACGAGGAAAATCGCTACCTGCTGAACTACTCCATCAAATTCGTAAGGGAAGCCGCAAGAGAGCTCGTAAAGTCGTCAGAACAGTTTCCGGTCTATTCGGCCGAAGGAATCGGTGATGAAGGACCTGCTGGTTCCAGTCTGATTGAAGGGAGAATTTGACATGGCAGGCTTGGCTTTCTTATCGGAGGTTGGGAAGCAGGGTATGCTGCTTTCCCAATTCGGTATCCAGATCACCGGGAAGAACGTCACCAATGTGAATACCCGGGGCTACAGCCGTCAACGGCTTGACGTGAATCCAGTGCTACCGGAGCTGCTGTCGGGATTCAGCATGGGCAGCGCCATCAACGGTGATACGCTGCGGAGAGTACGTGAGGATTTCATCGATCGGCAATACTGGAGCCAGACATCCCTACAGTCCCAATATGCTACGCAAGATTCTCTTCTCAGGCAAATCGAAGGAGTGCTTCCCTCCAGCAACGAGACCGGTCTCAGTACGATGCTGGATGAATTCTGGAGTGCCTGGAACAGTCTAGCGAATGATCCGGAGAGTACCATAGCCCGAACGATCGTACGGGACAGGGCCCAAACACTGGCGCTCAGCTTCAACCGGGCCAATAGAGAATTTCTTGCATTTCAGGCTACCGTCGGGAAGGAAACACAGGCAGCGGTCGATGAGATTAATAATCTGGCAACCCAGATTGCAGAGCTGAACAAAATCAATCCGGGTGATAATCTGGATCTAGAAGACCAACGTGACCGTCTGATCGATCGGCTTTCCGAACTGACGAATGTTGAAGTACTAAGAAACGGTGATAGTATATCTGTGTATATCTCCGGTCTGATGTTAGTGTCAGGCAGAACATCATACGATATTGAAGTGGAGACTACCCAGGGCGAGAACGGAGACTCCTATATTACTACCATTATCGGTGGTACGGATCATGTGATCAACGTTAATTCCGGGGAGTTAGGGGCCTTGCTGTCAGTTCATAACGAAGCTCTCCCAGAGCTGTTGGACAGGCTGGATACCCTGGCGATAACCCTGGCCGACAAGGTGAATGAGATTCATAGCGCGGGCTTCAGTCTTGACGGTAGCACAGGCCTGAGCTTTTTCGCCGATACCACCGAAGGAGCCGGATCTATCGCCGTGAACAGCTCTATCGTCTCGGATGTTGAGCTTATCGCCACAAGCGATACACTGGGTGAACCGGGGAATGGCAACGTCGCCAAGGCGATCGCTGATCTGGCCGATACAGATGTGATCGGAAACCAGTCCATAGGAGAATACTACCGCTCACTTGTTGGTACTTTGGGTAATCGTATCCAGGAGGCTGATTTTCTGAAGATCAACCAGGACAAAATTGTTGAACACCTGGACATGCAGCGGCAATCCGTTTCGGGGGTCAGCATGGAAGAAGAGATGACCCGGATGGTTCAACTTGAGCAGGCGTTTACTGCTGCGTCGAGACTTGTGACGGTAGCCGACGAGCTTACCCGGACCCTATTACAGATGACCTAAGGATTGTAGAGGTTTACGATGCGCGTTACCGATGCGATGATTAAAGACCAGATCATTAACTTCCTATCCGGGAATCATGAACGTTTGGCCAGTGTTCAACAACAGTTGAGCACCAATAGGGAGATTTCCCGTTCATCTGACAACCCGGTGAGGTTTGAGAGAGCAGGAAGATTCAGGAGTCTTCTAGCCAGAAATGAACAATATCTGGCCAACATTGAGGATGGAATTGCCTGGATCAAAGTAGGCGCTGAATCTCTGGATGTAATGTACGAAGCTCTGCAACAGGCGCGAGAACTCGGCCTGCAGACCAGGAGTGACGCTGCTCCCGACTCCAGAGCTCAGGTTGTGGAGTATGTCGATGCGCTGATTGAAGAAATGGTGCTTATGGGCAACACCAGATTCATGGGGAAATATATTTTTGGTGGGACCATTACCCAAGACACAGAACCATTCGCGTATGACGGAGTCTCGGTAACCTATAATGGGAATGATGGTGTGATTACCAGGAAGGTGGGGGAAGACACCTACCTACAGATCAATACCGTCGGAACAGAATTCCAGACTGTCTTAGATGCTACTATTGCGCTGCGTGATGCACTAGCAGCCAACGATGGCGCTGCAATAGATGCGGCTCTGACCCAGATTGATGCTGCATCCCCGGTGCTTCTGAATACGATCACCAAGGCGGGATCGATGCAGCGTAAACTCGAGCTTACGAGAGGAAATCTGGAGATCGCGGGTGTTAATCTTCAGGCCTATATCTCCCAAGAGGAAGATGTGGATTTAGCCGAAGCAATTCTGCAATTTAACGCCCAGGAATTGGGCTATCGTGCTGCGCTGGAATCCAGCACTCGCATGATGAGCATAAGTATC
>CP070787.1:388599-395572 GCA_020346745.1 Fidelibacterota bacterium
AAGTAGTGGACGGAACTGCGCTGGGTGCGGATCATGCCATCAGTAAGCCCCCGCACATCGGTAACGGCCAGGGTACCCTGGAGGCGGTAGGTATCGTTTTTGAACAGATGTGAGAAGTCGATGCCTCCGGAGTAAGCATCCCGCCGCAGAAAACTGAGGTGGTCCTCGTCGAGCTGCCGGTTGACGGCCGTCATGATCCCACCGATCGTGGTCCGGCCTTCCCGGTAATCCTGCTGCACCCGGCTCACGAAATAGTTGGTTAACGGCTCAACGGTCTCCTTCTCCGTCGGCAGATCAGTGAACCTGATGGTGGCTAACTCTTCGGCGGTGACACTGTTCATTATGCCAATAGATGTCCCCGAAGCCGTTTTTCCGCTCAACTTGGTGGCGGCCAGTATCGTGGAAGAGCTGGGAATATCCACATAGCCGTCCGTGTCCGGGTCGTGCTGAGGCTCCCGGCCGATGCGGCGGGTATAGAACAGGCTGTTCCGCTGCCCGAAATCTATGGGGAAGGTGAAGATATTGCTGCCTTCGATGAAGAACGGGCGCTTTTCCTCAAAGAATACCTCGAAGTCCGTCAGGTTGAGCACCGCCGGATCCGCCTCCACCTGCCCGAAATCGGGATTGAAGGTCATGTCCAGCGTGAGGTTATTCGCCAATCCGACCTTGATATCCGCCCCCGCATTGGGGAGCAGGTTATAGTTCTCGGGATGAACCTCGGAGACATAATCCCGGGAAGTGGCGTACTGACCGGTGAGGTAGGGGGAAACATAAACCCGGCGTTGCTTGGGAATATTAACGAGATTGAGCAGCTGCCCGTAGTGACGTACGTGCCCGTCTTCCTCTTTGGACCAGTACGTCCAGTAGTCGTCCTCGTTCTTGCGTGAAATATGGCGATAGACCTGCAATCCCCAGGCCTGATTATCCTGATCCGAAAAGCGGAGTTCACGCAGGGGGATCCGAAACTCCGCAGACCATCCTTTGTTGTGTATGGCCGTTTCTCCCTCCCAGATCGCATCCCAATTCGTATCCTCGCTCTCATCATCGTACCGCCGCAAGTCGCGCTTGACACCCTGGGGATTCAACCAGAACTCAAAAGCAGTCCGGTTGTCCCCATAGCTGTCGAAGGACACGTGCACCCAGTCGCTGGGCGTATCCTCGTCACGGCGGCTAAGGATACTGCGGATACTTCCCGGATCGCTGTCATAAGCGTTGATAGCTACATAAACGTGTTCATTATCGTAGAGGACGGCAAACTCGGTCTTTTCCGTAGGCGCCTCACCTTGCAATGGATCGCGCTGGATGAAGTTGGAGGCGAAGTAGGCTTCGGCCCATGTCTCATCGTCGAGGACGCCATCGATGCGCACCGCACCGGTGGCGACTTTCAGCGCCGAGATGGACCGCGGGAGTACAGATTCCGCCCGGTCAATTTTCGCACCCTGCAAAAACGAGAGTCCGAGGACTATTGGAAGCAGTAGTCTTTCTGTACGCATGTCGGTACCCCCCTAGGTATTGTACGAGACATAACGAGCGTCATATATAGAAAGACCACCTGAGTTCGGAAAAGGTTGTCCATAAAAGCTCAGGGAGCTCTCAGCGCTATATATAAGGGATTGAGCTGCGAATCATCGGTTTATTTAGAATGTGCCGGATCCCCGTGGCCGCCCTTCACCAGGCTCTCCGCTTACAGCGGGACAGGGAGCAGGACAGGCAAAGCTCGGGGTGACACGGCATAATATAGGAGGACAGATCGGTCAGGTGGCGCAACGGACCGATAGACAGGTGACTACTGCAAGTTCGCGAGTCGGGCCTAATCCTCCAGTCGGAAGGGGGGGTACTGGTCGGTCATTAGTGCGACGTAGGCCCACACCCGATAAGACCAGCGGTTGATGCCCATGACCAGCTTGAAAATATCCTTGAGGTATTTCCCGGTGAAGAGCAACACGATGGCTACGATGATCACCAGAATCCAGAGGAGGCCGCCGTGCTGATGGTCTCCGTAGGTGGCAGAATGTGACTCCCATCCGAGGAACACGGCCAGGACAAGGTAATGGGGCAGGGCCAGGAGCCACTTCACCAGCACCATCCACTGGGTGAGGTGTTCGGGGTATTCCACATCCAGGGTGGCGGGATAGTCGGGTTCCTCCTGCAGGCTGAAGGGTGGGTACTTATCGGTTGCCAGGGCGCCATAGCTGTAGAACTCCACCCGCCAGGTCCAGCGCATGACGCCCAGGTTGAAGTCGAACAGGGACCGGGGATAGCGGCCGGTGAAGAGGATCGCCCAGAAAGCGAGGAAGGTCGCAAATATGAAGGCAATCCAGAGAAAGACCAGGATGATGAAGTGAGGAATCAGAAGCAGCCATTTCACCAGCCAGAGGGCAGGTGAGAGCGGTTCGACCAGTTCACCCTTTAAAACCAGCGGGTAGGTTCTGTCTGCCATTTCAGTCTCCTTTTTGACTTCATTATAGTCATGTGTCAAACCCGACCTGTGCCTGGATCAGTCCTTCGGTCAGATCATTCGTATCGGGAAGGGGCTACGGAAGGTACAGGTCTGGAGATTGCCTGGCAACCGGTTTCCACAACTCGGGCGCGCCGGGTGCACTTTGTGAGCCGATTCCTTGGTATTGGTCAATTGGCGGGTGTAGATTCGGCCTCCCCTGGATTCATAGCTGCACACCGGGTGCATATAAGTATTCAAAGTGAGTGCGTCACAAGTGGATTAGTAGGGCTGTTTCAGGAGTCATTATGAATGCCAAGCGAAAAGCGGGTTCTCAGCAGATCAGCGAGTCGGTGAAGGAATACCAGGACATACTCGAGAGCATCGAGGAGGGCTATTTCCAGGTGGACCTGGCGGGTGATCTCATCTATTGCAACGAGGCCATGTGCCGCATAGCGGACCTGCCCCGTGAAGAGCTCATCGGTATGAACAACCGCGATTACACCACCCCGGAAACGGCCAGGAAGATGTACGAAACCTTCAACGAGATCTATCGCACGGGACGTTCAGCCAAGGTCATGGACTACGAGGTGATCAGGAAGGACGGTGTGCGGCTGATCCTGGAGTTATCCGCTTCTTTAGTCCGTGACACCGATGGCGAACCGTCGGGGTACCTGGGTATTGTGCGGGATGTGACCGAGCGCAAGCGATCGGAGGAGGAGATTCGGCAGCGTACGGCGGATGTAGCCCTGATCAACGATGTCAATCATGCTCTTAACAGTGGTGCAGCGCTAGGGGAAGTAATCCGACTATTCTCGTACAGCATTCAGAAGATGTACTCACCTTTTGGTGTGACAGGGGCGGGAGTATATTTGCTGAGTGAGGACGGCAAGCATCTGTTGATGCAGAATCTACCGTTGAGTGATAAGGTGGTGCATCAGATCGAGAAGCTCAGTGGGAGGAAATTGCCCAAGATTACCATTAACCTGGCGGAAGCTCCTCTCCACAGTGAAGTCCTGAAGGCGGGTCAAACCCGGCTATTGGGCAATCGTGAAGCCATCAACCAGTGGATGCGCGAGTTTGTCACGGAGTCGTGGATCCGCAGTTCGACCGTACGGAGTCAACTGCGAAAGCTGGTGCCTCAAGTCGGCAATCTGCTAGGGTATGAAAACTCGGTGGTACTGCCGCTACGGACGGAGGATTTGACGATCGGTTTGATGGAGATTTCGAGTGTGATACCTTTCGGGGAGTCCGACATCGGGCGGTTGGAGATGATCTCCAGTCAGTTGACGACGGCCATCAAGCGCAAGCAGGCGGAGGATGCCCTGCGGGAGAGCGTCGCACGTTATCGTAGTATTGTCGACTCCACCCCGATGGGCATCCATACCTATCGGCTCGATGAGAAGGACCAGCTCATTTTTGAGGGCGGCAACCGTGCGGCGGATGAGATCCTGGGAGTTGATCACAGACAATTCATCGGGAAGACTCTAGAAGAGGCCTTTCCGGGTGTGGTTGGTTCGGATATTCCCATTAATTACCAGCGATTGGCTCTGAAGGGTGGTACCTGGACGAAAGAAGATTCACGATATGAGGATGCGCAGATTTCGGGGGCCTTTGAGGTGTATGCCTTTCAGCCCTCGCCGAGAAAGATCTCAGCTATGTTCATTGATGTGACCGAGCGCAAGCGAGCTGAGGAGGCACTGCGTTTGACGCAATTTTCCGTGGATCATGCGAGCGATGCGGCTTTCTGGATGGGACCGGATGCCCGCTTCGTGTATGTGAACGAGGCGGCCTGCCGCTCACTGGGTTACACCCGCGATGAGTTGCTTTCGATGACCGTGCATGATGTGGATCCGCATTTTCCCCAGGAGGTCTGGCCGGCCCATTGGGAGGAGTTGCAGCGCGAGGGTTCACTGGTGCTGAATTCAGAGCACCGGAGGAAAGATGGCAGTCTGATCCCGGTGGAGATCATCGCGAATTACGTGGAATACGGGGGGGAGGAGTACAATTGCGCCTTTGCCCGGGATATCACCCGCCGATTGGCGGCGGCGGCGGCGCTGCACGAGTCGGAGCGGATGCTCAGGGAGTTGCATGAGAACGCCCTGGAGGGGATTTTCCGCACCGATGCCCAGGGGAAAGTGCACTACGCGAACAAGGCAATCGCCAGGATGTTCGGCTTCGACAGCGTGGAAGAGTTCAAAAGGTCCAATGTGAGTGACCTGTATCATGATCAGGCTGAGCGGGAAAAGGTCATCGCGCAGCTGGAGTCTTCCGATTTCGTGCAGAATCTGGAGCTGCACCTGATCCGGAAGGATGGCTCCGATATCTGGGTACAGGAGAATGCCATCACAGTGCGTGATGAGGACGGGCAGGTGAAGTGGTATGAAGGCTTCCTGTCTGATATCACCGACCGGAAGGAGGCCGAGGAGGCGCTGCGCCACAGCGAAGAGGAGCTGCGTCAGGCCCAGAAGATGGAGGCGGCGGGACACCTGGCCGGCGGGATTGCCCACGATTTCAATAACGTACTGGCCCAGATCTCCGCGGCGACGGAGCTCCTGGAGGGGAAAGTTGAGCAGAGGTCCGTTCGCCGCTACCTGGACATCATTCTGGGTGCGGTTGAGCGCGGGAAATCGGTTACTGAGCGTATCCTGCGCTTCTCGCGGCGCACCAAGCCGGAGTATGAGAGCTTCTCCATCCTGATACTCCTTAATGATATCGTGCATGTATTGCGCCATACCCTTCCCAAATCGGTCCGGGTGAAACTCGAGGCCGACGAACAGGAATTTGAGGTCTGGGGAGACAAGGGGCAGCTGCACCAGGTATTCCTCAACCTGTGCCTCAACGCCGCTGACGCCATGCCTGAGGGGGGCGATCTCTGTCTCAAGCTGCGGCATGCACGGGAGACTGAGCGGCGCAAGCACCAGCTGCCATCCCATCAGACTTATGCATGCGTGGACGTCATCGATACGGGAACGGGGATGGATGCGGATACCATGGAGAAGATGTTCAATCCCTTCTTTACCACCAAGCAGGCCGGGAAGGGGACCGGCCTGGGTCTACCGATCGTGTATAAGATCATCAATGACCATCAAGGCTGGGTGGATGTGGAAAGCGCACCCGGACAGGGCACGACCTTCACCTTGGGGGTGATGCTCTCCAAGGAGCGCTCGGACCAGTTGGGCTCCTATGACCAGCAGGGTGATACTGCGGGGCAGGGCGAGCATATCCTGGTGGTGGATGATGAACCCATGCTGCCGATCCTGCTGAAGGAGATGCTGGAGCCCAGCAATTACCTGATCAGTATCGCCGAGAGCGGGGAGTCGGCCTGGAAACGCCTCGAGGCCAATGCGGATATCGATCTGGTGATCACTGACCTTGACATGCGCAACATGGGTGGGAAAGAATTGGTGAAAAAGATGCGGGAGCAGGTTTCGGATATTCCCATCATCGTTACGTCGGGCTACTTTGATCCTGATGAATCGCGGGAGCTGCGGGAGCTGGGAGTGACCCAGTTCCTGAACAAGCCGTACAAGCTGGAGGAGGTGGTCCAGATGGTCGGTACGATCCTTAGATCCTGAAGGGACCCGCAGCGGCGGACGGAACAATTTGCAGCCCAGTCCTTATAACCACCAATACAAACCGGCTTGATTTAGCATTTACCGACTACCTAAAAGAAAGGCTCTTGCATGGAACTCAAGGATAAGCTGAACCTGATCTGGAAATACCTGCTTCTGGTTGTTATTGTCTTTGGCATCTTCAGTTTCAGTCCGCGGATAAAAGGCCGCCACGCGGCCAAGCCCTGGCACCCTAAATCGGAGCTGCACTGGTCCGGATTTGAGGGTGAGCATCGTGGCATGTTCTGCGGCCCGGACAAGCGGATGATCCGCGTTGATAAGCGCATCGAGGCTGGGGATACCACCGTGGTGGTCTTCTTTGACGGGAAAGAAGTGGAGGTGGAGGGCGAGTATATGGATGACGGTACCCACGTGATCAAGACCAAGGACGGGAAAGTCATCAAGATCTACTGCGGCAAGAACAAGAAGAAGATTTACATCGAGGGGCACGACTAGCAGCTCATTCGTGCTATCACCTGCCAGGGCCCGGTTATACCGGGCCCTTTTCATTTCCGGAAGGCGGCCCGGCTGGCGACGCCTGAGTATACATAATATATAATGTAGTGTTGTTGATATGACGTTATATAAGCTCAGGACAGATACTGTTTGACATTTGATCAGGGTATGCGTATATTTTTTTAAGTCCTTGCAGGAAGACAACATAGGGCTTTATAAACATGAACGGTGCCGCTGAGGCACTGGTCATCGTCTCGCTTGGTTCGATAAGCTTCGCATCTGTGATCATCTCGACTTCATGACGAGTGCCTAGGGGCGCTGCATACATCCATATAGCCTTTCCAGGCTGGGAGGTGGGACCATGAACAAGAGAGCACACTTACCGATTCACACCACAATACCGATGGTCATGCTGGCGGTGATGGTGCTGGCACCCGGGGTAATGAACGGCCAGATACTGTGGCGG
>CP070787.1:395672-402642 GCA_020346745.1 Fidelibacterota bacterium
CCCACCTCGGCGCCCGCCAGTGACCATGCATCCCACTGCAGACGACGGGTCTTTAGATAGACCAGTCCTGCAACAGCCGTCAATAGATAGGCCAGAAACGCATTCCATGCCAGCGGCACATGATAATAGAAAATCTTCTGGGCCATCTCCTGTTCCGGGACTACGGGGGCGACCTTGTAGATCAGCCATAGATTGATGATAGCGGCGGCCAGGGTTGTCACCAGGAAAATCTGGTTGCGTCTTGTGGAATGGAATGTCTTCATCTACTGCTCCGAAATATAATCAAAGATGTAGGTGCCCACTAAGGAGAACAGCACTAAATAGGTTACCAAGAGCATGAGCCAGAAATCCCAATCTCCGATAGGTGCCCCATTTAACGCGGCACCTGTGGCCTTGGAGGAAGCGATAAGCAACGGAGTAAGCAAAGGAAAAGCGAGAACTGGCAACAGGATCTCTCCCATTGGTGAGCGCAGACTCATTCCAGCGATGAGAGTCCCCAAGGCAGCAATGGCCATGTCGGTAATAACGAGAATGAGGACCATGGAGACAGGGGCCGTGAGCAGTGGCATGCTCAGGAATACCCCGAACAGTGGCAGACTCACAACCTGGGCCGCCAGCAGAAAAACAAAGAAAGCAGCTGCTTTACCCAGAAATATTGCGCCGCGCTCCACCGGAGCGCTGAGCAGCAAGGAATAGGCCTCCATCTCTCTCTCCTGTCCGAAGGTCCGCAGAAGACCCAGCACAGCGGTAAAGAAGTAGGTCATCCACATGAGGCCTGGTGTAAAGACCCGGAATCGGTTAGGAGCTACATCAAAGGCAAACGCGAAGAGTAAAATCACCGCTGCCGCAAACACGACCATGGCCGACATACTCTCCCTGGTGCGCAGTTCCAAGCGCAGGTCCTTCACGAAAATAGTCCAGAAAGCTGTCATTATTGCTCACTACCGAGACAGGAGAGCAAGCTGCTCTCTTTAGGACTGGTCAGCTCCTCTCTGATGATGCCTTTACTCAGCAGGAGGGCTCGATCTGCCATTTCCGCACCCCACCCCATGTCATGGCTGGTAAAGAGCACGGTTCGATTCTCGGTGCTCCAGCGCTTAATAGTCCCCTGCAGCAGATCCGCTCCATCGACATCCAGTGCTGAAGAGGGTTCATCTAATAACGCCACCCTCCAGGAAGCCAATTCCAGACGGATCAGTCCTAGGCGCTGGAGCATCCCTTCAGAGTAAACCCTGATGGGTTCGTTCTCCCGTCCAGCCAGATTATAATGCCTCAGCTGGTCCTGAAATTTGTCCTCAGCCCAGGCCTGCCCCCGTAACCTGATACTCAGCTGCATGTTTTCTTTGGCGGTAAAAGCAGGGTACATGATAGGCCTATGTCCCAGATATACCATGTCACGGCGCCAACGACTGTCAAGCGTGAATAAAGTCTGCCCGTTCAAGCTGGCATCCCCCGTTTCCGGGCGCATGATACCAGCCAGGATACGCAACAGGGTGGTTTTGCCACAGCCATTCAGACCGAACAGCAAAACGACCTCTCCGCTTTCCAGGGAAAAGGAGACATCGCTCAGCACCGGGCGCAAATGGAATGATTTACTGATATGCTGTGCGGTGAAGAGAGTGGTCAAGTGGATGGTCGACTAGTTTAGGAGACCCCGACCGCAGCTAACGCAAAAACGATCTCCCGGCGACACTGCCGCTGCACAATGGGGACAGGTCTTCCTCACTTCTGTGCCACACTGCGTACAGAACCTGGCGTCTGGTATGAGGGATGTTTGACAATTGGAGCACACAAGTTTATCGTCCCCCGCAGAGGTCGAGATTGCTTCAGTACCACTATCCGAAGCCGTAGTCTCCAGTGCACGTACCACTTCAGCTACTTCAGTCAGGAGATCCGCTCGGGTACGCTGAAAATCTTCTTCATTGATCAGTCCCATCTCACGCTCGAACTCCGCTTCTCTGATCTGCTTATATAAACTAACTTTACGCAGCTCAAGGGCAGTAGTCCTGGCGGTTGTATCCTCACCAACCGCAACCACCTTCCCAGAGAGAAAGGGAACGAGGACATAATAAGCCGTACCAATAAAAATCAGGAAAAGAAGGATAGGTGTGAGGACCGTGTCCATCTCAGATGTTCAGTTCCTGCATTTCTTTCTCGATTTTGTTAAAGAGTTCATCACTGTAGGCCTTTTGTTTGACCGGAGCAGTATCGGCGGCTGGCGTTCGGATGCGATTTAGAAAATAGACGAACAGTAATCCTCCAATCAATAGAATTAACGGCGGCATGATATATGCCAGTAGATTAAAGCCCTGTGCCCTGGGTCGAGCCAGGATCTGTTCACCATAGATAGCCACATACATATCGAGGATTTCTTCCTTGGTCTTGCCCTCAGCCAGCAATCGCGCAATCTGAACTTTCACCTGCTTTGCGGCATCGGAATCATGATCACCTACCGGACCACCGTAACAACATGGCGCCATAATCTCGTATTCCAGCGCCCGTTGTAATGCACCTTTACCTGACTGGCTAGCAGCGGTGCTATCTTGCCCCCACAGGATACAGGTAAATAGAAGCAGGGGTAATGCAATAGCAGTGCGTATCATTGCAGCTTCTCCTTCAGCCGCCGGTCTGTCCGGCTAGGCCAGATAGCAACCAGAGTGCCAAGCACTAGTATTATGCCCCCCAACCATACCATCTGCACAAGGGGATTTACCATTATCTTAAGCACAACGCCGTTACTCTCTGCATTGACACCACCGACAACCGCATAGAGATCCTCGAGGGGTCGGGAGTAGATGGCTACCTCCGAATTTGGTTGGTCGTTCTGATCGGTATAGGCCCGCTTCTCGGGCTTAAGGACCGTCACCGGTTTATCATGCCGACTCACAGAGATATCGGCAACCAGGGCCACGTGATTCGAACGTTCCACCTGGTAATGTCTATCAAGGGTAAATATATACCCTTTCAAGTAGGCACTTTCGCCGGGCTTCAGGGTCATGTCCTGTTCAACGGTGAAGGCTTTTCCTGCAAACCCGACAAACATGAACAGAATACCGAGATGAACCGTATAGCCGCCATACCGGCTACGGTTTTTATCCACCATGTTCCGGAGAGCTACAAGGACCGACTCCCCACCACTCCTACGCCTCGCCTGAACACCCCTGACCACTTCAACGGCTATGCCTACTAATACAAACGCAATCAATCCCATGGAAAGCAGTGGGTAAACGCGCCGAATCCCAGCGAGCATGCCCACCGCCAGCGCGATAATCGCCACTACTGCTGGTAGCGTGAAATTTCTTCTCATGGTTCCTATAGAGGTACGCCGCCAAGCCAAGAGTGGGCCTACCCCGATCAGCAGCAGCAGCAACATACCGATGGGTGTAGTGATGCGGTCAAAGTACGGTGATCCCACCGTGATCTTCGTGCCACGCACCGCCTCGGAGAGAATCGGGAACATGGTACCCCACAACACAGCCAGCGCCAAGGCTAAGAATATCATATTGTTAAACAGGAATCCGCTCTCCCGACTGGTAAACGACTCCAAGCGGTTCTTGGACACCAGCTCATCCTTGCGAAGCAATACAAGCGTGACGCAGGATGCGATAATGATTATTACAAAACCGAAAAACCAGGCACCCAATTCTGTGCCGGCAAATGCGTGGACTGAGGAGAGAATGCCGCTACGTGTCAGATACGTGCCGAATATGGTAAGCGTAAAGGTGGCCATAATGAGAATGACATTCCACAATCGGAGCATATTCTTCTTTTCCTGGATGATAACCGAGTGGAGGTATGCTGTTCCCGTCAGCCAAGGAAGGAACGAAGCGTTTTCCACTGGGTCCCAGGCCCAATAGCCTCCCCAGCCAAGTTCCACGTAAGCCCAGCGGCCGCCGAGGATGATGCCGACCGCGAGGAACAGCCATGGGATGAGGGTCCAACGCCGGGTGGAACGTATCCAGGTAGCGTCTAAACGGCGTGTAACCAACGCGGCAACGGCAAAAGCGAACGGCACCACAAAGCCAACATAACCCAGATACAGCATCGGCGGGTGAATGAGCATTACTGGATGCTGTAGAAGTGGGTTCAAACCCATACCACTGGTCTTTACCATTGCCCCTTGCGGCAGGGGCGTGAACGGATTCTCAAACAAAATAGTGACGACCAGGAAAAAGAGCATCACTATGCCCATCACCAGGTTCACTACCGGCATGAGCGGACGGTTCCGGGTGCGATTAAGATAGCTCACCAAGAGGGCATAAACGCCCAAGATCGCCAGCCAAAAAAGAAGAGAGCCCTCCATTCCGGCCCACAGCCCGGCGAACTTGTACATCGTGGGAGTTGCGGTGCTGCTGTAGCGAACCACATACTCCAGATCAAAATTGCTCACCATCAGCTGGTGAAGCAGCGCAAGTGTCGATACCAATATAAGGGCCGCCGAGGCCATCAGCCCCCGCTGGGCTCCGAGGAAGAACCGTAAGTCGCGGTTGAAAAAATATGCTAGGTTAAGGAAAAGGGTGAGCCCACAGAATGCCAACGCCAACTGGAGGGATGTCGAGCCTAAAAGCGCCATAATAGATCAGATCCCCTGACTGGCATCGCTATCGGGTTGAGTAATCTCCACCTCATACCGAGAGGCACACTTGGTCATCAGGTTATCAGCATACAGCACACCGTTCTGATATTCGCCCTCAATTATAACCTCGACTTCATCCTTGAACATATCCGGCGTCAAACCCGAATAATGGACCGGCAAGCGGTGGTCTCCCTGCAACATGACAAAATCAACGCTCAACCGATCAGGTGAGTAGGTGATGGATCCCATTTCCACCAAGCCACCCAGACGGAAGCGGTTTTGCTTCCAGGTGTCTTGTTTTTCCAGCAGCTCGGCAATACTGACATACGGTACTTCTTCCTCACTGGTACCGATGGTAATCCATCCGAAAGTAATGAGCGCAACGGCCACGATCAGGACGGCAAACTTCATTCTATGGCTCTTCATAGATCTACTCCATGACTATGAGGTGTCTTGAATTTTGTACCAATTTTTAATCTTCCTCGAAACATGACCATTCAAATTTACGTAGAGGTCCGATTTTCCACATGAGAAGACCGCATAAAGGGACTTTGAAGTTTCAGTGAAGATCATTTAATTATCATCGCCAAATTCGACTTTATCCATCAGCATGTCTTTCAACATCGCAAATCCTCCCTGTGCATAAACCTGAAGCTGTTCCTGGGCTTCGCTACCATGTTTTAACACTTCTTCAGCGATAGCGATGACATCAGCAGTGCCCAATTCCTCCAGAGAGGGCTCTACATATGCAATCATCTTCTCCACCAGCTCAGCCATGGTGATGATCCGGTGATCACCAGGATCGGCTACTTTGGCTTCGAAACCAAAGCGGGTCGCTTTCCACAGGGCATCGTTGAGATACTCCAATTCGAAGTCCTGCTGTAAATGATCACTGCGCAAGTCCTGGTCTATTCGATGGCAGATGGCCTGACTCAGGGCAATTAGCATCTCGGTACGCCGGAGGGAACGCTGCATATCGGAAACCCTGAACTCCACTGTCCCGTAACCGGCATGGGGGCGTATCTTCCACCAGACCTGTCGAGGGAGATGAATCGATTGCATAGCTATATAGGTCTCCAATACCTGTTGGAAATGTTCAAAATCGCGGAAGGTATCAGGGATATTAGTTCGGGGGAAAGCACCGAACTGGAAGGTCCGTGCGGAAAGCATGCCCGTATTGTGAGCCCGGAAGAAGGGTGAGTTGGTGGACAAAGCCAGTAGGGGGGCCAGCCACCGGCGGGCAGCGTTCGTGGCTGCGATCGCAGTCCGGGCATCGGGCAATGCCACATGCACGTGGATGGCGAAGGTAATATTCCGCTGGGCATAATAGTGGAGCTGATCAGCAACCCACTGATAGCCAGGACTGTCTACAAACTGCTGTTCATTACCAAGAGCAGTAGGATGGGTACCGCTGATCCCTACCCGGAATCCCAGGTCCCGCCCTATCTCACGCACCCGCTGCCTGAATTGCTTGATGTGGTCCATCACCTCACTTACAGACTGCGATATGGGAGTGTTGATTTCGATTTCCGATAGAATCAGCTCGTAGCTGAAGCGTTCCTTCTCATGTTCCTCAAGTTGGGCCAGGAGACTGTCAGCCCGAGGTACCAGATCACCGGTAACGGGGTGACAGAGCATGTATTCCTCCTCGACCCCAATCGTAAAATCACGGTCGTGGGTAAACAGATCAGCGTATTCGGTCATTATGATCGGGGCTCGTTGTGATCAGAACACGGTATCTTCCATCCAGACACCCAATTCTTCTTTCATTACAGCCACGATCTCGCCAAGGGTAGCGAGTGCATTGGCTGCGTCAATGACTGGATAGAGGATGTTCTCAGATGAGTGGCATGCCTGGCGTACATGCTCCAATGCTGCCTCTACTTCGCCGCTGTCCCGTCGTTCACGGAGAGATTGCAGCTTCTGGCGCTGGCGGTATTCGACCTCTTCTGATATTTCTAGGACAGGTATATCCAGGATCTCACCTTCATTGACGAATTCGTTGACGCCCACAATAATCCGCTGTTTTGACTCGACAGCTCTCTGGTAATCATAGGCTGCCTGGGCGATCTCCCGCTGCATAAAGCCAACCTCAATGGCTTCAATAACCCCACCGATCTCGTCAATTTTCCGGAAGTAATCCTCAGCCTGCTCCTCCATTTTATCAGTGAGGCGCTCGACAAACCAGGAGCCAGCCAGTGGATCAATGACATTTGCCACACCGCTTTCATACGCAATGAGTTGTTGGGTGCGCAAGGCGATCATTGCTGCTTTTTCCGTCGGCAAAGCTATGGTCTCATCCATAGCATTCGTATGGAGGGAGTTGGTCCCCCCGAGAGCTGCTGCCAAGGCCTGAAAGGCGGTGCGTGAAATATTATTTTCCGGCTGCTGTTC
>CP070787.1:402742-409589 GCA_020346745.1 Fidelibacterota bacterium
CTTCCCGCCAAGCGGCTGCTGAGTAATCAATGAATAAGGTCCTGTAGAACGAGCGTGCATTTTATCATCCACCTGATGGCTAAGCTTCATCATGTAGATAACACCGACGGTAACAGGATTCTCCGTGAGCTCTCCGGTACGTCCATCCCTGAGGTACACTTTGCCATCCGCCGGCAGATCGGAGTCCCCCATCTCCTGTTGCACATCTCCATGACTGGCACCATCGAAGACCGGAGACGCGTAGTATTTGCCGAGCTTGAATCCTGCCCAGCCTAACATGGTCTCATACAACTGTCCAAGATTCATACGGGAAGGCACACCCAGGGGATTCAGCACGATATCCACTGGAGTACCATCCTCCATGAAAGGCATATCCTCTTCGGGAACAATCACGGAAACAATGCCCTTGTTGCCGTGACGGCCAGCCATCTTGTCACCTACGGATATCTTGCGCTTGTTTGCAATATACACCTTGGACAGTTTGATGACGCCCGGCTGCAGCTCATCGCCAACGCGAATCTTGAAAATATCCCGCTCGAGCTGGTCCTCCAGACCTTTGAGCTGCTGGTTATAACCTTCAAGGATTTGCTGAAGCTTTTCCCAAACCTTGGGATTATCCACCCATGGAGATTTAAGGCTCAGGCGGTCAAAATCCAGGCTGGAAATCTTGGCTTCGGTGAGCTTGGTCTTGGCCTTGATCAAGGTGCGATTAGCGGCAAGATCGCGAATTCCGCCCGAGAGCTGACCGATCATTTGCATCTTGATCAACTCATTCCGCATTTCCAAGAGTGCAATCCGTTCCTTCTTGGCTCGAGCTTGAATCTCCTCGATCTGCTGTTTGTCTTCCACCCTGCTGTGGGAACTCTTCCGCTCGAAGAGCTGGGTCTTGATGATGGTTCCTCGGACACCAGAGTCACAACGCTTGGAGGTGTCCTTTACGTCCCCAGCTTTCTCACCGAAGATTGCTCGGAGCAGCTTCTCCTCCGGAGTAGGATCGGTCTCCCCTTTCGGGGTTACCTTCCCGACCAGGATATCACCTGGTTTGACCTCGGCACCAACCCGGATAACACCATTCTCGTCAAGATTCTTAGTTGCTTCTTCGCTGACATTCGGAATCTCATTTGTCAGCTCCTCAGAACCACGCTTGGTATCCCGTACTTCCAGCTCAGCCACCTTGATATGAATGGATGTCAGGACATCATCCTTCAATAGACGCTCGTTGATTACAATAGCGTCCTCAAAGTTGTAGCCGCGCCAGGGCATGAAGGCTACCGTCAGATTACGGCCCAAGGCCAACTCTCCCTGATCCGTGGCACATCCATCAGCAATCAGAGTACTCTTCTTCACTTTCATCCCCGGCTGAACCAGGGGCTTCTGATTGATGCATGTATCCTGATTTGTACGTAAAAACTTGTAGAGGGGGAAGGTGCGGATATTCTCCTCATCTTTAATGATTACATCCTCGCCCTTACTGCGGGTACGGATGGTAATGCGATCTGCTTCTACCGACTCCACCACCCCGTCCACATCTGAGTAAATCGCTGCTCGCGAGTCCTGAGCCACCTGGGACTCAACACCGGTGCCAACGACTGGTCTCTCCGGCTTGAGAAGGGGCACGCTCTGGCGTTGCATGTTGGAGCCCATGAGGGCCCGGTTGGCATCATCATGCTCAAGGAATGGAATCAAGGAAGCAGCGACCGACACAATCTGACTGGGTGCCACATCCATGAAATCAACCATGCCAGGAACAACCAAGGGAAAGTTGTCCCCTTTACGGGTTACGACCCGATCATTGACAAATTTCCCATCCGAAACTGGCTCATTAGCTTGTGCGATGTGGACTCGGTCTTCGTCGTCGGCTGAAAGGTATTCCACCTTATCGGTGATCTTGTAACTATCGTTGCGATGTGCTATTTGGCGATAGGGCGATTCGATAAAACCGAGCTTGTTGACTATGGCGTGTGTGGCCAAAGAACTGATCAGTCCAATATTGGGCCCTTCCGGCGTTTCGATGGGACATAAACGGCCGTAATGCGTATAATGGACATCACGGACCTCAAACCCGGCGCGCTCACGTGTTAACCCCCCAGGTCCAAGGGAGGAGATACGGCGCTTGTGTGTAATCTCAGACAATGGATTGGTCTGATCCATAAACTGTGAGAGCTGGCTGGTGCCGAAGAAAGCATTAAGGACCGAAGTGACAATCCTGGAGTTGATCAAATCCTGAGGTGTCAGACTTTCAGCTTCTCTGGTACTCATGCGCTCGCGGATAGTACGCTGCATCCGACTCAGGGCAATCGTGAACTGGTTGGATAGCTGTTCCCCTACGGTTCGCACCCGACGGTTTCCGAGATGATCAATATCGTCAGATCCCCGTTCACCCTTGCGCATACTTACCAGATAACGGAGTGCCTCAACGAAATCTTCAGGTATTAGTACCGGGGTCTCAATTGGGGCGTGCAGGTTAAATTTCTTGTTGATGCGGTAGCGCCCGACTTGCCCCAAATCATATTTCTTTGGGGAAAAGAACATCCGTTCCACAAACTTCTGAGCCACATCAATACTGGGCGCTTCCCCTGCTCGGAGGTCCCGGTAGAACCGGGCTAGAGCCTCTTCATGATTCCTGGTCGGGTCCTTCTTCAGAGTATTCAGGACCATCTCGACTTCCAGGTCCTTTTGCTGGCTCAATACGGATAGCGACGGCACACCTGATTTTTTCAGTAAGGCGTGATCTTCTTTCGTCAACTCTCTCCCAGCCTCGACGATCACTTCGCCCGTCTCGGTGTTCACCACATCCGCGGCTACCAGACGTCCCGCCAATTTGGCGGGAGTAGTCTTTGCCAAGGAAAACTCCTCGATCAAGCCAAACGCGCGAAAGATATCCTCATCGGTGGTATACCCGATGGCCCGCAGCAGGAGCGTTGCGGGGAATTTCCTCCGTCTATCAATGATGGCGTAGAGGCAGTCGTAAATATCAGTGGTAAAGTCAACCCACGAGCCCCGGAAAGGTATAATACGCGCCTGGTAAATGCTGGTACCGTTGGGGTGCTTGCTCTCTTCGAAAAATACGCCTGGTGAACGCTGCAACTGACTAACGATAATGCGTTCCGCACCATTAATGATAAAGGTACCCCTGTGGGTCATGTACGGAATATTGCCGAAAAACACATCCTGCTCAATACTCTGAGCATAGACCGACTTGTCCTCCTCATCGGTGATGTGAAGGATCAGGCGAACACGTAAAGGAACCGTATAGCTGACACCCCGATCCAGGCACTCCCGCACAGTGTACTTCGGCCTCCCCAGATAGTAACTCACGTACTCCAACACGTAATTGCCATGGCTATCTTCAACCGGGAACATTCCTCGAAAAACTTCTTCCAGTCCTTTAACTTCACGCTTTTCGATAGACACCTTCTCCTGAAGGAACTCCTCGAATGATGAAGTCTGGATCGCCAGCAGATCGGGAATATCCACAGCTGTGTCAAGATGGGTAAATGAATGCCGCTTTGGGACGGACTTTCTACTCACAGGCAATCTAAGCCCTCCTTACGTAGATCAAAAGCCTACTGGAAATTTGAGTTGTTAACGGGGAACCAGATATCCGCGTCAACTGACTACTTGAGCTCGACGGTGGCGCCAGCCTCTTCAAGCTTGGATTTGAGACTCTCGGCCTCCTCTTTGCTGATACCCTCCTTCACAGGATTGGGTGCTTTGTCAACGAGATCTTTCGCTTCCTTCAATCCCAAACCCGTGACCTCTCGCACGACCTTGATGACATTGATCTTCTTCTCACCTATCTCTGCCAACACAACGCTGAATTCGCTTTGTTCTTCAGCAGGTGCAGACGAACCGGCAGCCGGCCCAGTGGCAGCTACAGCAACTGGCGCAGCTGCTGAGACGCCAAACTTCTCCTCAATATCCTTGATCAAAGCCGAAACCTCAAGCATATTGGCCGATTCTAGATATCCTAAAACATCTTCACGAGTGATCGTTGCCATTAAACACTGCCTCCTTATTCACGAAGTTTTTTCTTCTTTAATCATTGAAAGTACCTGTACCAGTTTCGCCATCCCTCCAGCAAGAGTATAGGACAGGCGTGACATGGGCTCAAGCAGAGCAGTCGTCAGCTGCCCCAGAAGAACTGGCTTATTCGGTAAACTGGCCAGCTCCTTAGCCTGGCCAGCTGGCACCAACGTACCCTCTAGAATGAGTCCTGTAATAGCCGGAACGTCCTGGTTATTCTTGCTGAACTCACGAAGTACTTTGGCTGGTTCAGCTGGATCATCATAACTGAACGCCAGGGCTATCTGCCCGTGCATGAAATCGTCAATCTCTCCAACACCAGCCTCCTGGGCAGCCAGGCGCGAGAGAGTCTTCTTGACAACCGTGAATTCGATATTCTTCTCTCGTAATCTAGCCCGGAGCTCTGTCGCCTTGGGAGCCGATAATCCCCGATAGTCGGTAAAATAAATTGCCGCCGCCGATCTCATCTTCTCGGTCAAGGTCTCAATAATCTCTGCTTTTCTGGGGGTCGGCATACCTAATTCCTATATTCAAACGAACTCTGATTTGTCCAGCTTTATACCAGGACCCATTGTGGACGAAAGGGTTATTTTCTTCAGGTAAGTCCCCTTAGCCGCAGCTGGCTTGGCCCGCAGGATAGCCTCCATGAGGGCACTCAGGTTGTCCAATAACTGCTCCGGCGAAAAAGAGAGCTTCCCAATTACAGCATGAATGATGCCATACTTGTCAACACGAAATTCAATTTTGCCCGCCTTGAGCTCTGCCACCGTTTTGCCAATATCGTTGGTGACGGTTCCTGCTTTAGGACTGGGCATGAGCTTGCGCGGTCCCAGAATGGAGCCCAGCTTGCCTACCTCCCGCATCAGGTCGGGGGCAGCGACCACAGCATCGAACTCCAACCATCCACCCTTCACCTTATCAATAAGATCTTCCGCTCCCACGTAATCCGCTCCGGCTTCCTGAGCTTCGAGTACCTGCTCACCCTTTGCAAACACAAGCACCCTAATCGCCTTGCCGGTACCGTGTGGAAGACTAACAGTTCCGCGAACCATCTGGTCAGCATGGCGGGGATCCACACCCAGAGTGATTGCCAGATCAATGCTTTGGTCATACTTCGCTGCAACACCGTTTTTCAGGAATTGAACCGCCTCAGCCGGTTTATAGACGCTGGCTCGATCATAATTCTCTATTGCGGCTCGATAGGCTTTACTATGCTTCATCGCTAGTCCTCTACCACAATGCCCATACTGCGGGCAGTACCGCTGATCATCTCCACAGCCGCTTCTTCATTCCCCGCATTCAAATCCGGCATCTTGATATGGGCAATTTCTACGACCTGCCGTCTGGATACTTTCCCAACCTTCTCTCTATTGGGCTCGCCAGATCCTTTTTCAACATTAGCCGCTTTACGCAAGAGCACCGACGTAGGAGGAGTCTTGGTGATAAAAGTGAACGACCGATCAGCGAATACGGTAATTTCGACTGGGATAATCATCCCCGCCTGCCCCTGTGTCTTGGCATTGTATGCTTTGCAGAACTCCATGATGTTCACACCATGCTGGCCCAGCGCCGGGCCTACAGGCGGAGCTGGTGAGGCCTGGCCTGCAGGTAATTGTAACTTGATTAAACCAATGACTTTCTTGGCCACGAAATAATCCTATGTCATTTCTCTAGTTCTAACTGGAGGAAATCCAGCTCTACAGGCGTGGGACGTCCGAAAATGGATACCGTTACTTTCACCTTCTGCTTATCCTCGTTTACCTCTTCCACAAAACCGGTGAAGTCCACAAAGGGACCGTCAATCACCTTGATGGGATCACCCACCTTATACTTATGGGCCATCACTTCTCGGCCTTCCTTGCCCTCGACCTCACCGAGAATGCGATTGACTTCATCCTCGCGAAGTGCGACCGGTTCACCCTTGGGACCGACAAAACTGATCACACCATGGACGTTTTCTACCAGAAAACGAACTTCCTTGGTGAGATGTAAACTGACAAGTACGTACCCTGGGAAGAAAACCTTGTTACGAACTCTCTTCTTGCCCTCACGCATCTCAACTACATTCTCAGAGGGAACCAGGATTTCCCCAATCTGATCCTCAAGTCCCGCTTTCTCCGCTTCATAGAGTAGCGCTTCTCGAGTTTTTTTCTCCTTTCCGGAGATTACTCGAAGCGAGAACCACTCCATCTCTGCAGAAACTTTGTTATAAGCCGCCATAAGACCTTACAGTATGAATGACACCACGCGAGCCAGGCTAAAGTCCACTACAAATAGAAAAATAACCAACAAAATAGATAGAACCAGCACGACTGCCGTCGACCCTCTTAGTTCACCTAGCGTGGGCCACGAGACCTGTCTCATCTCGTATTCTACCCCTTTTAGAAATCTCTGAATACGTCTAATCATTGTTCAGGCATACGCCACTTTGATATCTTGAGCATCCGATTATCCACCGACCTGATGAGCAGGTGAGGCAGGAATCGAACCCGCAACCCCCGGTTTTGGAGACCGGTGCTCTACCAATTGAGCTACTCACCTTAAGGCAAAAATCTACTTAGTCTCTCGGTGGATAGTATGTCCCCGGCACCAGCGGCAATATTTGCGAAACTCAAGACGCTCCGGATGCTCACGACGATTCTTCGTCGTTGTGTACCGGGAGCGCTGGCACTCAGTGCACTCCAGAATGACCAAGTCTCGCTTACTGTTGCCCATAAAGTAATGCCTATTCCACCACCTTAGTGACGACGCCGGCGCCCACGGTATGGCCGCCCTCGCGGATGGCGAAGCGCAACTCCTTGTCCATGGCGATCGGCGTGAT
>CP070787.1:409689-416382 GCA_020346745.1 Fidelibacterota bacterium
AGCAGATAATAGAGCCGGTTGGCCTGACTCAAATTGAACACCCGGTGGTAATCGTAGTCCGTGTAGGTCGAGAATTCATGGCTGGCAGCGGCGTCCTCCACGATGACCAGATGATTGACCGAGGGATCATAAGCGTCATAAACCCGCTTCACAAAACCGTAAAAGGTCCGGTCGACAACATCGACTTGTAGAACTGCACCATCGGCGCTGCCTCCGCCATCGGCACCCAGGTAACCATCAATAACAAATTCGCTCACACCTTCTATGTCCGCCGCCATGACGAACAGGCCCGGATACTTCCGCGTGAAATATCTCCCCCCGGCTCCTAAAACCGGACTGGGTATAATAATATCATTCGAATATTCCAGCGGGCCACCCAGATTGGTGTAGAGCATATTGCCGCCATCGTACATGTCGTCGCCGCCGCCATCACTTATATAGTTGCCCCATTCCCCCTCTGAAAAATCATAGCGGTTCGGAATCGCCGCCGACACCAGGGTGTAATTGGCATTCAGGTTCTCAAGGACGGTTTCCAGGCTGGTACGCACTTGCGAGCCACCCGCCTTGCTCTTCGCCCGGTCGCGAGACTTCCGCCACAACTTCGCTTTTTTGCCGGAAAAGATCTCGGAACGCGCCGACTCTCCAAAGGTGTAAATGTCACCGGACGGCGGCCGGCGATCTGGCTGAACCGGCTGATACTTGGCCTCATCCCGGACCGGCCGCGAGGTAAAGACCGGACTCGTCGCTGATACACTCGTGCCCGCTGCGAATGCCGGCATGACCTGCCAGACTAAATCGCTCGCTCCTGTATTCCCAATGGTGAACGCCAGCGTGTCCAGCTCATTCGAGTTAAGTGCGGACTCCAGTGCCTCAGGTGATAGGGTGAGGATCGGCGGCTCGAGTCCCTCACCCGCCAGAACCACCTGGTAGGTCCCCGAATCGGGATCATTGGACACCATGGTCAGCGTCCCCAGGTAACTCCCCACTGCAGTGGGGCGGAACCACACACTCAATGTATCCGCTTCATCATACCCCAGGGTCATGGCCGTGCGAGAGACTCCGAAAGCCTCATTGTCCACGGAGATGCTGCTCACTTCCAGCACATCCGTCCCGTTGTTCTCGATGCCTACCACCAGGGTCGCTCCGTAACCCACAAAGACCACCTGGAAGTCCAGGGTATCCATCGCCCCGCCATAGGTCAGGCGAACGGCGTGGAAATCCTGGCCGATCACACCCACACCGACACTGTTGTCCACGGTAACCACCAGGCTCCCATCAGCTAGGTAGGCATTCAGGTCCGGCTCTGTAATTTCAAAACTCTGGCTGGTCGGCTCATGAAAGATCGGATTGATGGTGCCGATGAGATCGCCCTCGATATAGATGTCGGCGTACTCGCTGCTACCGTTGAAATCTCCCGCCACGGTAACTGTCAATAGGCCGTCACCTGCGCTGGGGAAGGGTGTTACAAAGCTGTGAACCGTGGTCGCGTCATATGTGGAGAAGAAGATCGTACTGGTTGAATCGTACTCGGCCAGGCTCACCCCTATGTCCGGCGCCCCCGTCACGTTCAAATGCACGGGAATCCTGTCCTCAGGCGTCACCGGGTCATTACTGCTGACCGTGAGTTCAGCCTGGTAATCACCACCGAACAGCCCGCTCGCATCGAAGGACACCTCCACATCCAGATATGAACCGGCCGGTATGGCACCCGATTCCGGTGCCACCGCCAGCCAGCTCACATACGCCAACGCCCATTCAATGGCGTTCCGAACCAGGCCGTCATTACCGTTGCCCCAGATACCCGCTAAGTATTCACCCATGAGTACCGTTCTGGCCCGGCCACTATAGGACACCCCATAGTAGTTGCCATCCATACCGGCGAAAATCCAGTCGGCTCCATCCAGCACATACCAGTCATTGTCACTCCCGAAGTAGTAGATATAGGTGATACCTTCCGTTATGGGATTGTTCGGATTGAGGCTTCCCCAGGCGAAATCACCGTCATGAGCTGCCGAAATTCCGAAAACCGGCAGCAGCAGCGAATCGGTACCCGGGTAATAATAGAAATTATCATCCAGGTCGTCCATCCCCAGGATGATCGGCTTGCCCGCTTCATAAAAAGTCTTGATCGATAACGCTTCCAGATTCGTGATGTCCACATCATACTCGCATATGATCAAACCGTCATATTCCTCGATATCCGCATACGTATCGTAATACCAGACATCACTGAATGTATATTGGCTTACCAGTGATGAGTCCATCAGCAGGTATAACAGCATGTCGTAGGTTCCGCTTCCCACCACAGCGATCCTTGGCAGATCAACACCGTTGATTCTTATATACTGATCCACCCGCACTTGATAGTCCCGCAGCTGGGTCCGGAACAGGTCGAGCTCACTCTCGGTGAAGGTCTCCCAGGTTTCCCCTGCAACGGTTCGGGTGCCCGTCCGGGATACTCCCACTAAAGCTGCGGCGGCGGCATTCGCCAGCTCCCCGGCAGTTTCAGGCGACAGGATCCCTGAAGACAAGCTTGGGCGCCGGACATCATCTCCATCCTTCCAATCCGAGGATAGCACCCTGACAGAAAGTGCCGGTGGATTCTGTGCCTCCCGGACGGAGATGTCAAACACGAGGTCACTCCCATTCGCGCCGGCCGTATTGTCAATCCGCAAGATCTGGCTGGATGTGCCGCCCGTGAACAAGGCTTCATCCAGCGAGTCCGGAGCTACGGCGATCACCGGCGGCGTGACACTTTCCGCCATCAACGTCACCACGTACGCCGCCGAATCAGGATCGTTGCTGCTGAACGTCAGCGTGCCGGGATGGTCCCCGAGGACAGTGGGAGCAAAGGTCACCTCGAAGATCTCGATGTCACCCGGATCGATACCGGCAAACGTAGGTTCGATGGTGTACTCGGCCGGTTCCAGCAGGATGCTGGGGATCAGCAGATCGGCCGTACCCGTGTTCTCCACCACCAACTCCAGCGTACGCGGGTGATTCACGAACACCTGCCCGAAATCCAGCGTGTCCACCTCGGTGAACAGGTTAGGCGCACCGGTCACAACCAGATGCACCGGAATCGTCACCAGTCCCTCGTCGGGATCGTTGCTGCCGATCACGATGTTGGCGCGGTAGTCTCCACCCTCCAGCCTGTTAGCATCGATGGTCACCCCTATCACGAGGTCGGACCCCGGCGGCAGAACACCCGCCTCCTGGGTTACCTCCAGCCAGCGGGGACCAAGATCAGTCCGCGTATAGGAGAAACCACCGCCGTCACCACCCATCGTCCAGCTGTGAAATACCACGTCCAGGTAGATGTCCTCGCGAATCAGATGCATCGACATCTGCTCACCGATCACACTGGGAGGATTATTCCCATGAGTACAGTTCCAGCACTGGTAGTCCTGGGGATGCACTTCCCCGCTCAGGCCAAAAGCCCATTCCGTGCCTTCCGGGGAAACATAGCGGTCGTGCACGGTCTCGGTGACCGCGTTGAAAATGCCCCGCATGTTCGCCCGCGTGATCGCCACACTGTCGGTGATCTGGTCCTGGTTGGCCGGGTCGGTCCAGTCCGCCCAGTTCTCCTTGGTGAAGGTGATAGTCTTGTCCCCCACATTTTCCAGACTGATCTCCCAATGCAAATCGCTCGTCCCGGCAAAATTGTCGATCACCAAAGAATCGGTATATAATCCCCCGGTATACAAGGCCACACTGAACGAATCCGGCGCTACGGTGATGTCCGGCGGGTATAGCCCGGCACCCTCCAAGGGCACCGTGATCATTGGTCGGTCGGGATCGTTGCTGGTAATGGTGAGCGTGCCCGTGTAGGCCGCCACCGCCGTGGCTTCCAGCACCACCTCGATCAACTTGGATTCCCGCGTGCCCAGACTGAAGGTATCCGTCACGACGCTGAAACCGGCCCCGGAGATGCCGATATCCGTCACGCCCAGGGAGCTCCCGCCCAGATTACGGACGGTGACCGCCAGGGTATCCGGGAAGCCGATATAGGCGGTGCCGAAATCCAAGGTGTCAGGAGAGACGGTAATATAAGGCCTGCCGGGATACAGATTGCGGTAGACGTAGCATTTGGCAGCATCGGGACAGATCACGTAGGCATATGCACCGTCCGCGCTGAAGGCCACCCCCCGCGGCCCCTTGCCGTAGTCGGGGTGGAAGGGATCGTCGTGCCCCGGCATGTTAATAGTGTAGTACGTCCTGCTCTCGAAGTCGAGCACCGTCAGATTGTTGTGGGTGGAATCCGTATATTGATCGTAGTCATCCACCGATACCCACAGGGTACCGTCGGGATGCCAGTGCAGACACACCCGTTGGTCAACGAAGATCTGGTTCCCGTCCGCGTCCTCGAAAACACTGTCGGTACAGGTGTAATTGATGAAATCGGTGGTTGTCCAGATCCGCAGCGGCCCACCGGTACTCAGGTCGCCGGGGATCAGGGTGAGTGCATCACCGCTCACTGCCAGGCCCCGGGCATACATCGGAGCCCCCGCCAGCGTGATGGTATGAACCACATCGAACGTCGTCGGATCGATCACGGCAATGGGGCTGGTACCGACAACCCTTCCAACGTATATATAGCCCTCAGCATCCACCGCGGGACCCATCGGCGCATATCCATTACCATACTCATCCACCAGTGGTAGATAATGCACCGCTTCGGCGGTGACCGTACCCGGTGTGGGCGTCACGCTGTTCACGTCGATCTCCACCAGCGAACCCCACAGGGCAAAAAGGATATTGCCGCTGGCAGCAACACTCATACCACGATTGGGACTGGCCGGGATAACCGTATCACCCCCGGCGGAAACAGGCACGTGAATGGAATCAACCTGTGCTACCAGATTGCCATCCGGATCAACCACCCTGAGGTTATCGTTGTAATCACCAATCCAGATCCGGCCGGACTGATCCACCGCATTGAACTGCGGCCACGAAGACGAATCCAGAACGGTGACAAACTCCCAGGAGTGATCCGTCTTTACCCAGCCGGGTTCCTGGGCATAACTCCAACCGAAGAACACATAAATAATGCTGATGAGGCAGGCTCTCTTTGGCATGATCTCCCCCCTTCAAAATATATGAAGTATTGCCAAAGTATCGGATTAAGTGTTAAAAGATACTCGACATACGCGCATTATCCAAGCCAATTGAATGACGGCCTGTCAGGCGGCCTGAGGTCTGGATACTCACTCCAGATTCAACAGATGCCGGTTCCCGATACGGACGTTCGTCAGTCCGGCCTGAACAGCGGCAGCCAGGGCCTCCTCCGCCTGCTCCTTTGATGTGTACGAGATATCCGACATGGCAAAGCCGGGGGCAAAAGCAAGCAGCGAGTAGGGGATCTCCGCATTGATCCCCGCGATCATCCCGGCAATCTTGCGTACCTGGTCCCCATTGATATAACCGGGCACCAGCAGGGTGCTGGCCACCACTGGCGGCGGCTCCGGCCGCTCATCGAATCGCCGGGCTGCGCGGGCGAAGTTCTCCCTGGTCCGCCGGTTGGAAACACCTGTCAAGGCCAGGTGCAGCTCCTCGTCGAAGGCTTTCAGATCGAACTTGATACAACCGCCCGTATCAAGTGCACGTTCCAGGGCGGCATCCAGCAACTTCGGATGCATCATGCCATTGGTCTCCCAGCATATCCGCACGCCCTCCCGGGCCAGATACCTGGCCACCGCCAGGGCATGGGGCATCTGGGAACTGGGGTCACCACCGAAGAAACAAACGCAAAAGGTGCCGGCATCGGCTGCCGCCGCCAACTCCTGCGCACTGAGGATTGCACCTGCCGATGGTGACATGGTGCGAAAGTGCCAGTTCTGGCAGAAAAGACAGTTCGAGGTGCAACTGCCGTAAAAGACCGCCAGATTGTGGCTTCCCCGCTGCCTGGTCCCCTCACATACCCAATCGGCTACACAGTTGGTGGGCAGCGGGTCGCGATACCAGTGCAGGAGACCGCGGGTTGGCTGGCCCGCCAAGTGCACCAGCTTCCCCGCCCGCATCACCCGCAGGCCGCAGAAGCCGCGCTGGCCCTCACCAATCACACACTCATTGCTGCACAGCACACACTTCGCCCCGCCGGGATGACGGGGCGGCCTCGCTGGGAGGTCAAATGCCGCCCGCGACGCGGCGTGAACCTCTTCTATTCGCGATCGGACCTCCGGAAACCGTGTGCGCAGGCACTCGGCACAGATGCCCAACGCCATCGATAGTCCCGGCGGTGAACGGTCACATCCTACGCACCGATTAACGCCTGGTGTGCCTATGCTGGCAGGAAAACGCATCACCTACCCATCGATCCTGAAACGTAACCTCAGCCTCGTCCCGGCCTGACCAATCCCCTACTTCAGCAGCACCCCCGCATCCTGCCCCGCCGGCGGCGGGATTGAAGACGGGACTACTCTGATACTATTTCAATAACAGCATCTTGATCGACCGGCTGTACTCCGGCGAAACCAAGCGGGCTATGTAGATGCCAGTGGGGACCTCGCGGCCATTCGCATCCCGGCCATCCCACTCAACCTCGTGAAAACCGGAGGTGACGTAGCTATCCACCAGCCTCACCACTTCCCGGCCCTGGATGTCATATACAACTAGAGAGACCTTTTCGGTCCGAGGTAGATCATACCTGATCGTGGACACTGGATTGAAGGGATTGGGGTAGTTCTGGTGGAG
>CP070787.1:416482-423062 GCA_020346745.1 Fidelibacterota bacterium
TTCCGCGGGATGTTCTTTGGATTGGGTGCCGACGGCACTGTTGGTGCGAATAAGAATTCCATTAAAATTATTGGTGAGGGAACCGATTTCAATGCCCAGGGGTATTTTGTATATGATTCCCGCAAGGCAGGGGCGCAAACCGTTTCCCACCTCCGGTTCGGACCCGAACCAATCCGCTCTACTTACCTGATCAATGAAGCCAATTTCGTGGCTTGTCACCAGTATCAGTTCCTGGAACAGTTTGATGTTCTTGCCAATGCCCTGCCGGGAGCTACCTTCCTGCTGAATTCGCCCTATCCCCATGAGGAGGTCTGGTCACATATACCGGGAAGCGTACAGAGAGCCATCATCGATAAGAACCTCAAGTTCTGGGTCATCGACGCTTACAAAGTCGCTCGTGAAACAGGCATGGGGAGCCGAATCAACACCATAATGCAGACGTGTTTCTTTGCCATATCGGGCGTCCTATCCCGGGATGAGGCCATCAATCGGATCAAGGATGCAATCCAGAAGACGTACGGAGCCAAAGGCGAGGCGATTGTCGCCATGAATTATAAGGCCGTGGATGAGACACTGGCTCATTTGTATGAAGTGGAAGTCCCCAAGCAAGTCTCAAAACCAGTGGAAACCCTTCAAATTGTGCCCGAAAACGCCCCCGATTTTGTGCAAACAGTGACCGCCCGTCTACTGGCTGGTGAGGGTGACGCTCTGCCCGTGAGCGCGTTCCCCAAAGATGGCACCTGGCCCACCGCCACTACCCAGTGGGAGAAGCGCAACATTTCTTTGGAAATCCCCATCTGGGATGAATCTATCTGCATTCAATGCAACAAATGTGCACTTGTCTGCCCACATGCGGTCATCCGAATGAAGATCTACGATAAGGTTTTACTCGATGGAGCACCGCCGACATTCAAGCACGCCGCGGCTCGGGGCAAAGAGTACAGCGAAGACGACGTTTATACCCTCCAGATCGCGCCTGAAGACTGCACCGGGTGTACACTATGTGTAGAGTTCTGTCCGGTAAAGAACAAAGCGGAAACGGGCAAGAAGGCCATCAATATGACCAGCGTGTTTCCGATCCGGGAACAGGAGAGGTCCAATTTCAATTTCTTCCTTGAACTGCCTGATTTTGACCGTACTAAAGCTGATGTGCATACGGTGAAGGGCTCCCAGCTGCTGCGCCCGCTTTTCGAGTTTTCGGGTGCGTGCGCCGGCTGTGGTGAAACGCCCTACGTTAAGCTGGTGAGCCAGCTTTTCGGCGACCGGTCGATTATTGCCAACGCCACCGGGTGCTCTTCTATCTATGGCGGGAACCTGCCTACGACTCCCTGGGCGCAGGACAGCGCTGGCCGCGGGCCAGCATGGTCAAATTCCCTGTTCGAAGATAATGCCGAGTTCGGTATGGGCTTCCGGATCTCGATCGACAAACAACGAACTCAGGCTGAGGAACTGCTGCAACAGCTGGACGGTAAGCTAGGGAAGCAATTGGTGGAAGAACTGATTAATGCTGACCAGTCAGATGAATCAGGTATCAACGAACAACGTCAGCGGGTGTCTGTCTTGAAGGAGAAGCTGGCAAGTGTTGACACGGACGAAGGAAAGCGGCTATTGTCCCTGGCGGACTACCTGATCCGGAAAAGCATCTGGATAATGGGTGGCGACGGTTGGGCATATGATATAGGCTATGGGGGTCTCGATCACGTGTTGGCCTCCGGGGTGGATGTAAACATCCTGGTCCTCGACACTGAAGTATATTCCAATACGGGCGGCCAGATGAGCAAGGCGACTCCCATGGGGGCTGTGGCCAAGTTTGCTGCCGGTGGGAAACCGATGCTCAAGAAGGATCTGGGCCTGATGGCCATGAGCTACGGCCACGTGTACGTAGCCAACGTGGCAATGGGTGCCAAGGATGCCCAGACCGTACGAGCATGCCTGGAGGCCGAATCCTATCGGGGCCCATCCCTGATCATCGCATATAGTCACTGTATAGCCCATGGTATCGACATGGCCAAAGGTCTGGAGCAGCAGGCTCTGGCGGTTGAATCCGGATACTGGCCTTTGTATCGATATGATCCCCGCCTGGCTGCTGATGGCAAGAATCCCCTTGTCCTGGATTCCAAGCCCCCGAAAATCCCGCTGAAGGATTATGCCTACCGGGAAACGCGTTTCAAAATGCTCACCAAAATCGATGCTGAACGGGCGAAAGACCTCCTGGAGCGAGCACAGGAAGGAGTTCACCAGAGATGGCGGTTCTATGAGAATTTGGCCCAACAGAAGGTAGCAGATGAGGGGGACAGTCGCTCCGATGGCAAGCCGGTACGCGAAACTGCGGGTGAACCATCGGCGGCAAGCTGAGAGGTACGAGCATGAATCTGACAACCACTTATCTGGGCTTTGAACTGGCCCATCCGGTCGTTCCCTCGGCGTCACCGCTGACAGAGCATATCGATACGATCAGGCAATTAGAAGATGCGGGGGCGCCAGCTATCGTTCTCCATTCGCTTTTCGAGGAGCAGATTATCCACGAGTCCCTGGAATTGCACCACTATTCCGAATATGGTACGGAGAGTTTCGCCGAAGCGCTTTCGTATCTCCCGGAACTTGATGACTACAAGCTCAGCACAGAGACCTACCTGGAGCTGATCCGTCAGGCAAAAGACGCTATCGGCGTCCCTATCATTGCCAGTCTCAATGGATCCACACCAGGTGGGTGGACACAATACGCCCGGCAAATGGAGGAAGCCGGGTCCGATGGGCTGGAGCTGAACATATATTACGTGGCAGCCGATCACGCCATCAGTGGGGGTGAGGTGGAACGGATGTACCTGGATGTGCTAACGGCCGTTCGGGAAACCGTAAGTATCCCCATAGCGGTCAAGCTGAGCCCGTTCATCAGCAGCCTGGCCAATTTCGCCAAGGAGCTTGAAGCCGGTGGGGCCAACGGCCTGGTCCTGTTCAATCGATTCTACCAGCCGGATGTGGATTTGGAGACGCTGGAGGTAGTGCCAAATCTACAGCTGAGCCGCTCGGATGAGATGCGTTTGCCCCTGCGGTGGATCTCGATCTTGTGCGGAAATGTAGCCTGCGACCTGGCCGCTTCGACCGGAGTGCATACAGCCCAGGATGCGTTGAAGTATCTGATGGTGGGTGCGGACGTCACAATGACGACCTCCGCCCTCCTGCAGAAAGGGCCCGGTCATATCAGGACGCTCGTCGATGGTATCACGACATGGATGGAAGAGAATGAGTATGAATCGGTCGAACAGCTGAAGGGATCGATGAGTCGAGAGAAGGTTTCAGATCCAGCGCAGTTCGAACGGGCCAATTACATGAAGGTACTCCAGAGCCTGCGGGAATACCCTTAAGGTCCTGGTCCAGGCGCGTACATTCCTCAGAGTGTAATCTTTCTCAACCGCAAAGCATTCCCTATTACCGATACTGAGCTGAAGCTCATCGCTGCCGCGGCAATGATGGGGCTCAACAGTAATCCGAAAAGTGGATAAAGAACTCCCGCCGCGATGGGTACTCCCAGCGAGTTGTATCCGAAAGCCCAGAACAGGTTCTGGCGGATATTTCTCATGGTGGCCTTGCTCAATCGTCTTGCTTTCACAATGCCCCTCAGGTCCCCTTGAACGAGGGTAATCCCGGCCGATTCGATAGCCACATCAGTACCGGAGCCCATGGCGATACCGATTTGAGCTTGTGCCAGAGCAGGCGCATCATTGATCCCATCACCGGCCATAGCAACAAACCGTCCTTCTTCCTGAAGCCGTTTTATCGCTTCACTTTTCTGGTCTGGCAGTACCTCAGCTACCACGTCAGCTATGCCTAATTCCTGAGCTACGGCCCGAGCCGTGGTTTCATTATCGCCAGTAAGCATGACAATCCTGATACCTTCCTTATGCAGGGACTCGATAGCATCCGGTGTCGAGGTCTTCACTGGATCAGAGACACAGAGCAATCCGGCCACGTGGCCATCGATGGCGGTATACATTACCGTCTCACCTCGGTCCCGGTGTGGTTTAGCCATGCGGGATATTTTTTCAACGTCAATCTTTAGCTCGTCGAAGAGAGCCTGATTGCCAACAGCAACCTTTTTTCCTGCAATCTTGCCAGAAATCCCTTTACCAGTGATGGACCGGAATTCCTCGACTGACTTCAATTCCAGCCCACGCTCTCTGGCGGCGGTTACGATGGCCTCAGCTAAAGGATGCTCGCTTCCTTGTTCCAGGCTTGCAGCAAGTACCAACAACTTTTCTTCTTCGTTTTCTGACAGAGAGACAATGGAGGTCATCCTTGGTTTGCCCTCCGTCAGGGTCCCTGTTTTATCCACGACAAGGGTGTCGATCTTTTCCATAGTCTCCAGGGCGGCAGCGTTTTTAATCAGTACCCCGGTAGTCGCACCGTGACCAACACCCACCATGATGGACATGGGGGTGGCCAGTCCCAAGGCACAGGGACAGGCAATGATGAGCACTGCCACCGCGTTCACCAATGCATAAGCCAGCGCCGGCTTAGGCCCAGCGATTGCCCATACTACAAAAGTGATGAGACTGATGGAGACGACGATGGGTACAAAATAGGAGGCGACCACATCGGCCAGACGCTGTATAGGAGCCCGGCTGCGCTGGGCTTCACTGACCATTTGAACGATCTTCGCCAGGAGGGTTTCACTGCCGACCCGCTGGGCTTCCATGATGAAAGTACCAGTACCATTAATGGTGGCGCCGGTGACCGGATTACCGGCTGTCTTGGCGACGGGGATTGGCTCGCCCGTAACCATGGATTCATCTACGAAGCTGGATCCTTCTACAACCACGCCGTCTACCGGGACCTTCTCTCCTGGGCGTACTCGTACATGATCACCAACCATCACCTGACTCAAGGGGACGTTCTCTTCCGTCCCATCTGCTCGCACAATGCGGGCATTGTTGGGTGCGAGACTGAGCAGCGCTTTTATAGCGTTGCTGGTCCGGGATCGGGCACGCAGTTCCAGAACCTGCCCCAAGAGTACGAGGGTGGTTATCACTGCCGCCGCTTCAAAGTAAATGGCTACTGTGCCCTCCGATCCCCTGAATGCGGCCGGGAAAATGCCTGGGAACAGAGTGGCTACTAAACTATAGACATAGGCAACACCGGTGCCCAGAGCGATCAGGGTAAACATGTTCAGGCTGCGTCTTACTACTGAAGCATAGCCCCGCTGAAAGAAGGGCTTGCCACCCCAGAGTACGACGGGAGTTGCCAGCACCAGTTGAATCCAATGGCCCACTTTCCCCGAGAGGGCAGACAAGACAGGACTTCCGGCAAACATTTCCCACATGGTCATCACAAGTATCGGCACTGTAAATGCCACGCTCCACCAGAAGCGGCGGCTCATGTCAACCAGCTCAGGATTGGTTTCTTCTATTACAGCTACAGTTCGCGGTTCAAGCGCCATCCCGCAGAGGGGACACGAACCAGGTCCTGCCTGTATTACTTCCGGATGCATAGGACAGGTATATTCTTCTGTTACCTCCATCACCACGCTATCCGGTTCCAAAGCCATGCCACATTTGGGGCAGGGACCAGGTTTCTCTTCCCGCACCTCGGGATCCATTGGGCAGATATAAGCAACGTCACTTGCTACCGTCTGTGCTGTTGGGGAATCCTCTTCCGTCCCTCCTAAATATTTCGCTGGATCGGCCTTGAATTTCTCCGCGCAATGAGTACAGCAGAAATAGTAGGTAGTATCGTCGTGCTCGACACTAGCAGCGGCGCGACCCGGGTCTACGGACATGCCGCACACGGGATCGGTATTTGTGTGATCTCCGGGGCTATGCTTATCAGTATGATGGTGCTGATGGCCGTGGTGATGTGAGTGGGCCGGTTTCGGATCGGCGGGCACTTCCGGTTCGAATAGCTGGGGATATTTCTGCCTGGCCAACTCAACATATTTCGACGGGTCACTGGTGAAGGTAGCCTGGCAGTGAGCTGAGCAGAATCCGTAGGTCACTCCATCCCATTCCATCGTGCCTACGGCCGACTCTGGAGTGACCGTCATTCCACAAATTGGGTCGTTTAATATCATCAATTCACTCCGTTATGATGAGAAGACGGCGCCATTCTCCAGGCGCCCGTCTGTTGTATTACGGAGCTGATATTATTCCGAACCACTCATGGTGACGTTACATCGCCATTATATTGAATTGTAAAATTATAAGGGTCCGCTCCCGGGAATCTTATCCAGCGGCTTCCTTCTCTCTGAACCTAGCCGTTTGAAGTGGGTGGGGGATAGGCCGGTGATCGTCTTGAACTGGTTGGAGAGATGCTGTACGCTACTGTAGCCTAATCTATAGGCAATCTCACTGATTGTCAGTTCATCGTAGGCCAAGAGCTCCTTCACACGCTCTATTTTCTGCAGGATAAAGTACTTTTCGATGGTTACCCCTACCACTGAGGAGAACAGCGTACTCAAGTATTGATAGTTGCGACCGATTGCCTCGGCGAGCGAATCCGAGATATTCTTATCCAGGAACTCCAGTTTATCCTGGTAGATCAGCTCGAGAACGTGGGTTTTGATCTGATCAACCAGCTGGGCACT
>CP070787.1:423162-429727 GCA_020346745.1 Fidelibacterota bacterium
GTGCTCTGCTGGCTTGACAGGTGTGCTTCCCATTGTTGGAGGATGCGCCCGTATCCCTGGCCGTGGCACCGGTCACACGCTTCCGCGCTGGATACCATGGTATCTCCCTCACCTATGTGCTCCCGATGGAAGATATGGCAACTCTGGCATGAAAGACCGGCCTCGTACATCGGATTGGGTTCCGGAGCGAGATCCTGACCCCCGATACCTGCGAACAGCTGCGCCTGGGCCGTGTGCATGTCCTGGTGACACGAACGGCAATCTTCACCCGTCAGCTGATGTTTACGCTGAATGCGATGCGTGATGGGCGTGTGACAGGCGATGCATTCGACCTTATGATTGGTCACGTGGTTCAGATGCAGGAATTCCGGATCGTCATGGCGTTCGAAGAAATCGGTCTGCCAATGACAATTGATGCACTGCTCGGTCGAGACCGGCGCATTTCCTTCCACGGTGTTCACATGGCACGTCTCGCACGGTTTATTAGTCTGGACCACCGTGGTGTGGTTATACCGCAACTGGCTTCCCTGTTGGAGAAATATTTCGTCGGTGTGGCAGGTGCGGCAAGCGAGCAGTCCGGTGTCCAGGTCCCGGTCCTTCATGTGGCACAGGAAACAGGTCTCCTCCGTCACCAGGATATGGCTGCCCTGAACCATCTGGGAATGGCAACTGGTGCACCGCAGCTGCTTGCCGCGACGCAGCTCACCTAGATGGTGGCTGTGATCAAACCTGACATTCTTGAACTGGATGGGACCTAGCAGGGTTTGGGTCTGATGACACCCTTCCCGGGTGCAGGAAACGTCGGAAATCTCCGCCCACGGCTTGGACTTCTTATAGGCCAGGGATACATATTTGGTCAGCTGGTAAAGGCCATTGAGCTTGCCTTGGATTTTACCCACCAACCCGGGTTCGAAATGGCAGTATGTACACGTGATGTCGGAATGGGAAGAGACCTGCCAGGACTCGTAGAACGGTTCCATGTAATGACAGGTATTGCAGAATTTGGGGCGTGATGTGTATTCCACCGCACCCCAAAAAGCCAGTGGAATAAGGAGTGCGACCGCTAAGACAACGATGAATCGCCTGCGAACCTTGGGACTCATGTCAAATTGCTGCGTACCTCGCCTGTATGATCAATCATTGCGCGCCATATGGGTAATAGTATTCCCGTAGAACGAAGTAGCGGGCGCGGCTACTCCCGGGTAGTTTCCTTCGTAGCGATCGAATCCTTACTCGGGATACGGATGAGCGATTTTGGCCACCATGGCCTCGAAGTCAAATTCCTTATAGGTCGGGCTCTTCTCGTTATGGCAGGTCGTGCATACCTCCTCCGCTGGAGTCCACAGACCGACGCTGGCACCCTCAATCTCGCCGTTATAGATCCCCTCCATGGTCTTCTTGGACTTGTAGCCACTACCGGCACCGTGGCAACTCTCGCAGCCCACATTCGCCTTGGTGTTGTTCTTCTTTACCACCTTGGCATTGGCTTCATCAGCAATAAATTCTGCACTTAACACCTCATAACCGCCCGGCTTACCCCAACCGGTGGCATGACATACCAGGCACTCGCCGGCTTCAGAAGGTGCCCCTTCGATACCTTTTTCCTTGGCGATGGCAACGGCCTCATCGGACTTCAGCGTCTCGAATGCGTTGGCATGCTTGCCCTTGCTCCAGATACCAAACTGATCGCCCTTCTCGGCTTTCTTATGGCACATCTTACAGGTGTTTACTCCCACATAGGAATAATCACCCTCGCCGGCCGTGAGGGCGGTTAACGAGAATACCAGAATGACCACTAGAACCCGTGTCATATTGCCTCCCTGAACGTGGTTTGCTCCGTTGGGCCCGGCTACGTAGGAAGCTCCCTCTTCAATCTGAGGAAGCTCCTTGAGTCGGTCTGATTGACCAGTAAGGATTTTTTGTGTGCCTTACTGAATTATAAAGCGTGGAAAGCTAATCGATTCTAATCGGTCTAACAATACCTTTGCGTCGCATTTCACGACAAGGTCTGCCAGGTTGGGATGAGTCTGTGCCGGGGCCTGCCTAGAATCGCACCTTCTCTATGCTTATACCGCTGCTGGCACCCGCCCCCGTTGCGCCCGCAGTTGTTCCCGCGGGAATCCGTAGGCTGATGACTCCCTCGGAAGTATCCCCATTGAAACCATCGGTCCCTGTCCTGTCACCCTTCCAGCCTGGACTCTGGGCACCTGCTGAGTAGTAGATGCGAAACTGGATGTAGTCCAGCTCGCCGCTGTCACCCAGATAATTGTCGACGATATAGATCCCCCAATACTGATTGGCATATTCCCCGTTGAAATGAGTGCTCTTCCGCCAGTTCAGGTAAATATCGTAGTCATCATCAATGTCGTCATCGTAGCCGTCATCGCTCCAACCACCCAGGTTGTCGTAGACCAGATCATCTTCCTCATGTGTGGTTGTGTAAGAGGAGTATATGTAAATCTGGTAGTCCCCGCACCAGAAATTACCATAGTCTTCCGGGTCTCCTGTGGGGCTGACCCTTAAACGATATTTCACACTATCGACCACCGCGTTCACAGGTGCGAAAGTGTTGTCGGTGAAATAGCGGGCAATATAGTCATTGTCAGGAATCTCCCAGGGGCCCTCATCGCTGAACTCTTGATAGATCACCGCCGCTGGCGTCTCAACACTCTCGGCCCCGCTGCGCATACCCATGCCCTCTGTGTCCCAAACGATGACGGCGTAATAGTAGGTCGTGCTGGCACTGACTGTTGCGTCAACGTATGAAGTCGTGCTCTGAGTGCTTATCGTAGTGAGACTTGTCCGGGTTGATGAGGACGTGATGTCAGTGGCAGAACTCGCCCGTACGATCTCGTAAGACGCAAAATCCGGGTCCGTATTCCGGTCCCAGGATAAAGTTACCGATGTGGCACCATAGTCGGTAATGGTCAGTGTCGACGCTGTAGGATAATGCCCTTCGGTCGTGATGGATACTGTTTCCGCATCGTCATTGATGTCCTGGGTTGTCGATCCGCTGTACTGGAGTACGTTGCTGCCATCCCGGCATTCGACGGCGAATGTGCGGTCATCACCTTTGGGCACCTCCACGGTCCCGGTGGCGGTCTCGCCACCCGAACCAATGGTCAACGACTCCGTGATGTCGTCCATATCCGAGGCCGTAACGGTCACGGTGACACTCGTGATGGAAACTGCCTTCGCGAGTCCGGATTGCATCTCCACCGTCGTCTCACCCCGCGGAAGGGTAATATTCATGGTGATGGCACTGCTGTCGGGACTCGATAAGGGATCGGTTCCAACACACGTCAAGGTGAATAACAATACAATGGTGATAAAGAAAGAACGGGATAATTGCATGCTGGCACCCATGGGGCTAGGGTTCAATATCAACGTTAATGGTGACCTTGGCTGGCTCGTCCTCTTGGGCCAGAGTGAAGTAATATATCGCCGCGGCACCGCCTAAGATCACAACTGGAAGGATCCAGCCTGTTTTGCGTTTGCGCGGCACGACCCGGGGCTGCTGAGCTACCGGCGGCTGTGGCTGTACCGGCTCCGGCTCCGGCTCGGGTACGATAACCTCTTCAGGCACCTGTCCACCCACCAGCTGCCCCTCCATTGATATGGCCATCTGGTCCATCAAGTCAAAGATCTCCACCCCCACTCTGCCCTGTACACTCTCGGCCTTGATCACTTTGCTGGTCTGGACGTCGATCAGGCGGGCGTTGATCCGCAGCACCGAACCGATGGATACGTAGCTGCCTACCAGAATGGCACTGGCTCCCACCGCACGTCCAAGTTCTGCCGCCGTCTGCTCGTCCACGATCCCGATCTCGTGCATCTCCATCTCCTTGAGCGCCGATTCCAATCGGCTCCGCTCCACAATCTCCAGCCGGCCTCCCTTGGCCAGAGTGGTGCTGATGGATTCAGGGATCGTCTTCTCCAGGTAGTCCAGCGTATCGTCGGCACTGGTATTCTGGAAATCCACGATCGCAATCACAACCTTCTCCTGAGGAAAAGCAAAAGGTAGCGCCAGCTCGTAAAATGAAAAAATACATAGCAGAAGGGTGGCAGTGGCCTTTCTAGCCTTCATATTTCAGTACCCTATTCGTGTAACAATCGACTGGTTAACTCCCACTCGCCGGGCTCACGGTAGCTGCCCGACGGCCAATCATGCCCTCCTGATGAAAGGCCATGATTAGCCCTGTAAAGATAACGCGGATGGGAGTGGGCAACAAGACTTAATCGCCTGTTTTAGCCCCCTTTGGATTTACTTGGAAGGAAGCAGCTCCCATACAGATCACCCTTGACTTGGCCGCACCCCTGGCTGTAAATTAGACCGACGGTCGGTCTAGACTAACAGTCTACTAAACCAAGCCCACATGCCGCGCACCTCAAAAGAATACAACGCCCGCCGACAGGAATTCCTCGATACTGCACAACAACTGTTCTTCCAACACGGCTACGAACAGACCTCCGTCAATATGATCCTCGATCAGGTCGGCGTCGCTAAAGGCACCTTCTACCATTACTTCGATTCCAAGGAAGACCTACTTAATGCCCTCACTGATCGCATGGTACAGCAGGCACTGAATCAACTCCGCCCCATCGTCCAGGATGAACAGCTGAGTGCCCTCGATAAACTCAATAAGTATTTCGCCGGATCGCGTGACTTCAAAACCGAGAATAAGGAACTCATCAAGGCCTGGATGCGCGTCATGTATAAAGATGAAAATATCATCCTGCGCCACAAGGTCCGGGCGCACAATATCGAGATTATTGTTCCTGAACTAAGCAAAATCATCACCCAGGGAATGGAGGAGGGAATCTTCAAGGTTTCGCATCCGGTACAGACCGCTGAGATGATCCTGATGTTGGGCAATGACATCGGTGATGTCTCCGCCGATCTGCTCCTGGAACTGGATGAGAAGCCCGAAAACTACGCCCTGATAGAGCAGCGTATCGACCAGTTTGAACAGGTAATTGCGCGTATCCTCGGCACTCCCGAAGGGTCCATCAACTTCCAGGAACGGAAAGAACTATTACAGGCCTTCCGCGATGCGTAGCACATCTGTCAGAGCAGCTGGAATGCTTGCACTTATCATGTGTGCCTCTAGCCTTGTTATGGGCCAGGGATTGGGATTCAAAGGCCAGTTTTGGACCAGCGTCACCGTGGGCGATGATCCCGCGCCCGGCCGCAGCGATGTGGAGCAGACCGTCGGCTACATTCCCTCCCTATCCCTGGCTCATAAGCTGGGTCCCATGAGTGTACTGGACCTGGAAGTAGCCTATAATCTCGGTGCGCTCTTTGATGGTCCCCTTGGCAGCGGCGAGGCCAGTACCGAGCGCTCAACCAAACCTTACCGCCTCTGGGGCCGCTTCGCCACCGAGTCCCTCGAACTGCGCCTGGGACTCCAGAAGATCGCCTTTGGCCCTGGCCGCGTACTCCGGCCCCTCATGTGGTTCGACACCTTCGACCTGAAGGATCCCACCGGCCAGACGGAGGGAGTAGGCGCTCTCCGCCTGAAGTGGTACCCCTGGCGCAACCTGGCCCTCTGGGGGTGGATCATCCGGCCGGATTATCGCGACTATGCTTCACCCGGAGGAAGGATTGAGGCTACTCTTGGCACTGGATATTTGGGGTTGACCTACCACCGTCATAAAGCCAGCAGTCTGGACTATGCCGGTTACATGCTGCTGACCGCTTACAGTGGGGATTCGTTTCTGTCGCTGGACTACTTCGACGAGGAAGAAGATCGCTTCGCCCTGGACGCCCGCTGGGATGGCTTTGTGGGATTGTGGACCGAAGCGGTCCTGGTCCGCGGCACGCAGCCCGCTCCGGATGACACCACCAATACCCTCCTGCAACTCATGGTGGGCGGTGATTACACACTGCCCTGGGGAAATGGCGTCTACGTCATGATGGAACACCTGTGGAGAAAGGCGAATACGGTGAGCTATGAACCTCTCCCACTCCATTCCTGAAGGCTCCCAGAACCGCTCCGGGAAGAGCGGGAACAGCAAACCACCATTTTTATGGTCAGTATACCCTGGGGCTTGTTCAACAGCGTAATGGGTATGGTAGGCTACGACTGGGAGCACGAGCGCCTCTCCAACTTCCTCATGCTGCAGCGGACCTACGACAAGTTGAGTCTGCATCTTATCCTCTACGCCAATCCTAAGCGTGAAGACTACTATTTGGATGGATTTCCTATACCTCTGCCGAAAACCCTCACCGGCTTCGGCAACGGCATTCAATTCATGATCGTTTTCAATCACTAGAAAGAGAAGACCGATGGATGACAATCATATTGTAGAGATTAGAGACCTTGTTAAGAATTATCCTGTAGGTGGGGGCTATTTCACCGCCTTGCGTGACGTCACCACTGATGTGGCGGTAGGCGAGTTCACGGGCCTGGTAGGGCCCTCCGGCTCCGGCAAGACCACCCTGCTGAACATCATCGGCGGCCTGGATGCCCCCTCCGAGGGATCCGTCACCGTTCTGGATATGCCCCTCGGCGGCAAGCACCATAAGGAGCTGGCCCACCTGCGGCGCGAGGGGATTGGATTC
>CP070787.1:429827-436299 GCA_020346745.1 Fidelibacterota bacterium
TTGCTATCAAAACGAGCTGGCAAGAGATACTGTTTCTTTCGGCCGGGTGGAATGCAGCGAAGGGAAATGTCTAGACGACCGCTTCCCGTCCGCAGCAGCGCTTGAATTTCATTCCACTCCCACAAGGACAAGGATCGTTGCGCCCGATCCTCAAATCCTGCGCCTGTGCCTCATCTTGAATCAGTTTCTCGATGTATTCGTAATCCCGTGCCGGACGTCCAACCCGAATGCATTTGGCCATCTTTTCAATGACCGGAAGAGCATGTTGATAGAGCTGGCGATAACCTGGACAAAGGTAGTTCAATCCCGGCTCTCCAGCTGACGTCTGGCTCAATCGATCCTTGGGACAACCGCCGTTGCAGTATCTCAGGAACTCACACTCCCGGCAGAAGCTGGGAAGGGCAGTCAACTTGGCTTCTCCGAACGCCCGCTGCTTGGCACTATAAACCATGTCGACCAGGATTTCCCGGTTCACGTTTCCCAGATAATCACCTGGAGTGACATAGTGATCGCAGCTGTACAGATCGCCATTATGCTCGAGGGCAAGTGCCAGCCCGCATTGCTCGGCGTGGACACAGACAGGTGCCGGTAGACCCATAAAGCCGGCGAGCAGTGTATCAAAGTCCTGAATGAAGACCTCGCCAACTTCTTCCTGTGCCAGCCAGTGATCGAAAACCTGGCAGAGGAAGCGGCCATACTGTTCAGGCCGCACACTGCGAGAAGTGACTCCGCCATTCCCGTCCGGCTCCACCAGAGGAATGAACTGGAAAAACCGGCAGCCCGCAGCTTTCAGAAAATCATAGACCTCGATTGGATGATCGCCGTTATCATGCTGCACTACCGTCAGGGTGTTGAACCGCACATCGTGCTTTGTCAGCACCTCCAGACCCGCCATCGCGGCGTGAAATGATCCCCTGCCCTTCCCATCCGAGCGATAGCGATCATGGAGCAGCTCCGGGCCATCGATACTGATGCCGACGAGAAAATCATTCTCGCTTAGAAACACACCCCACTCATCATCCAGCAGGGAGCCATTGGTCTGTATTGAATTGGAGACAGATACCCCTGGAGGTTTGAATTTCTTCTGCAGTGCGACAGCCTGGCGGAAGAAATCCACCCCCATGAGGGTAGGCTCTCCGCCCTGCCAGGCAATATTCACTTCGAGGGCGCCAGCGGGCTGTCCCGCCAGGTATTGCCTGGTAAATTGCTCGAGTGTCCCTGACGCCATGCGAAAAGACCCGGTCCGTGGATACAGCTCTTTTTTCACGAGGTAGAAACAATACTCACACTCCAGATTGCACACCGGTCCGATAGGCTTAACCAGGACATGAAAGGATCCTTGGCGGGGATTGCCGCTGTTCCTATTATGAAGGGTTGTGTTCATGTGCTTGTGCTATCCCTCGCCAGCTGGACTTGTGACCACTGTCCCGGTTCATCGGACTACCCCATCGGTTTCCTGACCGGGATGACAACCGTTTGGAGACTCAGGTGGTCAAATACCAGGAGCAACCCAGAGTTGCTGAGCGAGCCACTTTTGGCTTCCACTGATATTCCGGGCTAAATTAATGAAATTATATTTGAAAAAATCCGCGATATACGTGGCCTGAAAGTGACGTCCGGCGAGAAATCAGATTCCAGATGACATCCGGTTCCACCGAGAGTGTAATGTCGATTGAAGCAGAGCGATACCCTCTGCTGGCAACCAAGCTATTCGTACCGCCGCTGCGTGCGGACCTGGTGCCTCGACGGCGTTTGATGGCGCTACTCGATGAGGGCACAGATCGCTCCCTGACCCTCATCTCTGCTCCTGCCGGCTATGGGAAAACGACCCTGCTCAACGAATGGGTTCACCGGGATCATAAACCGGTAGCCTGGCTTTCGCTCGACCCGGACGATAACGATCCGGCGCGCTTTGTAGCCTACATCATCGCTGCCATTCAAACTGTGGAGAAAGAGGTCGGAAACGACGCCGCCGCGATCTTGCAGTCGCCCCGAACGCCACCGATCGAAACAGTTCTGACCAGTCTGATCAACGACATCACTGGCCGCTCAATCGAGATCACCCTGGTTCTGGATGATTACCATCTGGTGGATACTCAACAGATCAACCATATTGTCGAGTTTCTACTAACCCATTCACCCGCCAGGTTACACCTGATCATCTCCACCCGCTCCGATCCCGCTTTGCCCCTGGCCCGCCTGCGAGCCCGGGGTCAGCTTACCGAAGTCCGTGCCTCGGACCTGTGCTTTTCCATTGAAGAAACGTCACAGTTCATCCAGAAAGGGGCCGGCATCGATTTGTCTTCAGACGAGCTGGGCAAGCTGGTCTCCCGCACAGAAGGATGGATTGCCGGATTACAATTGGCGGCGCTCTCCATGCGAGGCAGGAACGATTACGCAACTTTCATCAACTCCTTCACCGGTGACGAGCGTCATATCGCTGATTACCTGGTTGAAGAAGTCCTAAACCGTCAGCCAGAAGAGGTACAAACCTTTTTATTAGAAACATCCATTCTCGAACGGTTGAGTGGTCCCCTGTGTGATGCTGTCGTGGGGCGGGATGGCAGTCAGCAGATCTTGAGAGAGCTGGAGAGATCCAATTTATTCATCGTGCCTCTGGATAGTGAGCGCTTCTGGTTTCGCTACCATCACCTGTTTGCCGAATTACTTCACCAGCGTCTCCATCAAATCCATGGCAATCTGGATCCCCAGCTCCACCGGCGAGCCAGCATATGGTATGAGAGCAACGGATTAACGGCGGTCGCTATCAACCATGCGCTGTCCGCGAAGGACTATGATCGGGCCATGGAGTTGATCGAACAGGTTGCCGAAGAAACCTTCATGCGTAGTGAGCTAGCCACCCTCCTGGGGTGGTTCACCGAGATGCCCGAGGACACGTTAAGATCAAGACCCTTGTTATGTACCTATCAAGCGACAGCAATGCTATTAGGGGGTCGGCCCCTGGAAGAGGCCGAGGCACATTTGCCCGACACTATCAATGCCGACGTGTCGGATGCCGTTGCAGGGGCCATAGCGCTTTTCCGCTCGATGGTCACCGCCTACGCGGCAGAACGTCTGGAAAGTATGGAGCTGGCCAACCAGGCACTGGAGCTGCTGCCGAGAGAAAACCTGTTCTTCAGGAGTATGGCCGCTGGTATTCTGGGTCTGAACGCTTTTTACAGCGGCGATCTGGAAGCTGCCAATGAAGCGCTCGAGAATGCGGCGCATATCAGCGAGCAGGCTGGCAATTTCATGAATGCGGTTCTGGCTGTTTCTCACCTGGCCGAACTGGCCTGGATGCAAGGACAGTTGCAAAAGGCGGAATCTCTCTACCAGCGGGCATTACAGCTGGGCACCGATGAGCACGGGCGGCTGCGTCCTATTGCAGGCCTGGCATTGACAGGACTGGGAGGCTTGCGCTGGGAACATAATGACCTCCAAGCTGCGTATAGCATGACAACCCAAGGTATCGCACTGACCAACAGATGGGGTGAGACGGGCGCGATCACAGGTCACCTCACTCTAGCGCGGATTCTACAATCCCAGGGAGATATAAAAGGCACACAAGCAGAGATAGATAGCGCGAAGCAGATCGCCATCAACTTCGACGCCATGGAGATGGACGACATTTTAGTGGACCTGTATCAAACGCGCGTCTGGGTTGCGCAAGGCAACCTGGATGCAGCCACAAAATGGATCAGCGACCGCGCTCTGGATGGTGAGCTGGGAAGTGCCGCCTCAGTTAAGGACGAATACAAAGGTCCATCAACCATCCTCCGTATCCTCGAATTTATGACGCTAGCCAGGGTGGAGAACGCGCGCAACCAACCCGACCGGGCGCTCAAGGTTCTGGAGGTAGCACTCCAATTGGCTGATCAGGGAGGGTTTCACACCTATCGCATAGAGATATATCTGCTCCAGTCGCTGGCTTTACTGCAGCAAGGTGATACACACGAGGCCGTCGAAACACTGGCTCGAGCACTCGAGCTGGGAGAACCCGGTAACTATATCAGAACATTTATTGATCATGGGGAAGGCCTGGGTACCCTGTTAGGGAAAATCCTGGACCGGCAGCAGACAGATGAAGACCGGATCCAAGTATCCCCAGACTATGTGAAAAAATTGCTGCTAGCGCTTAAAACCAAACCGGTGATCCAATCAGACGGCAGTCTAGTGGAACCGCTCAGCAGCCGTGAGCTGGATGTACTCAGACTTATGGCTACCGGACTATCCAACTCGAACATCGCCCAGAATCTGTTCATTTCGTTGAACACCGTAAAAACCCACATCAAGAACATCCATAGCAAGCTGCACGTTCACACTCGCACCCAGGCAATAGCCAAGGCCAAAGAGATCGGCTTACTCTAGTCAACGTTATTCAGAGCCCTGCTTGCCTTCCGTCGCGGGGCTTCGTGCGGGAGACCTATCCCGACCGGCATTACCCGCGCTAATCACCCCCTAAAATCACCCCATCGGGTGATGGTGTGCTGCGTTCAGATGGCTAATCTCAACCAGCACTAATACTTGACCTATGAGAATCATACGAGATATGCGCAACAGGTGGAATAATACACAGGTACACAGGGTGTCCCGCCCCATCCGGTCCCGCTATCGAATCCCGGACAGATGGACGGCAAATCTTTCTCGGCTGCATATTGATCCGAGTACAACAGGGAGCATCACATAATATGACTGGCCCTGAATACTCACAAAGCAGCACGTATTACCGGATTCGAATCAAGGGCGGCCTCAGCAAGCAATGGTCAGACTGGTTCGAAGGCCTGGAGATCTCATCGGAGAAGGGTTCTACAATGATCACTGGCCCGATAAAGGACCAGGCCGCCCTGCATGGAATACTCAACCGCATCAGAGACCTGGGCATCACCCTGGTTTCCGTGAACCAGGTGGTACCCAACTGTGATGCAGAACCAGCCCAGATAGGAAAGAAGAGGTCCTGATATGCCCCTCGGTCGTTTCACTACCAGAGCCCTGATCATCGGGCTCACCTTCCTCAGCTCCTCCGCTGCATGGCTGCAGGCACAAGTTGCCCTGGATCAGCATTTCAACGATCAAGGTGGATATCCGAGCGAGATGAGCGATCTGGGATACCAGATCACAAATCTCGGTTCCGAAGAAATAGCGGGGCATCATTGCTGGAAACTCCGGCTCGACGGCATTCCGGAGAAGAATCCTCCCTATCCCAAAATGGTGATGCTCGTCCGCCAGATCGATAATTACCCCCTGCGCGTTGAGTATTACAATGACCTGAATGAGGTGATAAAAACCCTGTCCCTCAACGCGATCAGGGAGGTAGACGGAGTCCCCGTGGAGATGGAGATGACCATGAGAAACCATCTTGACGACACCGAAACCAGTTTCAATCTAACCATCGATTACGTAGCTCCTTCCGAGGATCTACAGCACGACTAAATCCGCGTTACGGAGATGTGCAAGTCTCGAATACATAAAGCAGGTCGACATGGGCCTGGCTCCCCATCCACCAGAAATTTTCAGGTGGGTCATGCAAATACAAGCGAAAGGATGAACAGCATGCGGAACACAACCAACCATCGCAGACTAGTTTTCTGCGTCTCACTTATGTTCTTTACCGGGGTAATCCTGCTGCGGGCACAATCCCCTACCGGCCAAGAGATCCTGGACAGGGTGAACGCAATCCAGAATCCAGCTAACAGTTCCGGTGTCATGACCCAGACCATCCAGACATCAAGTGGTCAATTTCGCACCTTTGAACTGGAGTCGTACTCAGCAAATAAAGGTGAGAAGTCCCTCATGCGCTACCGGAGGCCCGCCAGCGTGAAGGACCAGGCCTTCCTCATGTTGAATAATGCTGATGACATCTGGACCTATTTCCCCCGCACCAAGCGGGTGCGCAAGCTCGCTTCACACGCGAAGAAACAGAAGGTCCAAGGCGGGGACTTCACATATGAAGACATGGGCTCGGGTGATGCCTGGAAGGAGGAGTATGTACCGAGCAATCTGGGAGAGATTGATCTTCTTGATGAACGCTGCTGGAAGCTACAGATGGAGGGAATTCCCGAGAAAGACCCGGCTTATCAAAAGATGATCATCATGGTGCGCCAGAAGGATTATTACCCCCTCCAGGTCGACTACTTCGCTGACGAAGGTGATCTAATGAAATCGCTGTATCTTGAAGATATCAGGGAAGTGGATGGCTTCCCCACAGCCATGCGCATGGTCATGCGCAATCACGAGGATGGTACCGAGACCTGGATGGAAATCCTGTCCATTACCTATGACTGGAACCCACCAGCCGGATTTTTCAGTGAAAGGAATCTGAAGAAATGAGATCGCATCTTGCCAGGCTGCTCATCTTACTGGTGCCATCACTGACTATGGCCCAGGCGGAATTCTTCGGCTATTTCGAGACGGAGATGGACGCGGCCAGGATCAGCGGCCGCCAATACAACTACGGCTACAACAAGATCCGCCT
>CP070787.1:436399-442777 GCA_020346745.1 Fidelibacterota bacterium
AATCGCCCCAAGCAGTAATACTAATATTCCAATCCTGATTGCCAGCGAACGAGGATCGCGGAGTATCACCGGCACCATGCTCTTGATCTCGTGGATGTCCTGCTCCTGTCCGGTAAGTGCGCTGGCTACAAAGATCGACAGCGAATCTGTCTGCAGGATTCGTTCTGTCCCATCTTGCGACACGATTTTTACCGGGATTCCCGGGAGCGTTACTTTCCCCAGTTCCCAGAAATTAAGGACATACTCCACAGCCGCCGGTTCGAGATAGGTATTCACCAGACTGGCTGCAGGATTGGTCACCGTAAGGTCGGGGAAGTGGGGCACGTCACCCGCGGGTAAATCCACACTCAGCCGCAGGATCACCGGCTGGCCAATGTATACGGTGTCCGCACTCCACACGCTGGTGATACGGGCACTTTGAGCCTGCAGTGCCGTGATGAGGGATAATGCTGCCAGCAAACTGGATTTCAATGCCGGGTAGCTCTGGTGGTGAAGTAGTTCATCAGGGGTTGGACATAGCTGTCATGAGTATTGATCGAGATCAGGTCAATATTATTACGCTGGCATTGATTCTGGAAATCCAACCGCCGCTCGGCAGCCTTTTGCGCAAACTGCGTCCTGACTGCAGTCGAGGAGGTATCCAGCCAGGCCTCTTCCTCCGTCTCAGGATCATACCATTTGATCAATCCCAGATCCGGAAGGAGACTCTCGGAAGGATCCTCCAGTCGAAGCAGGATTAGATCATGCTTACGGCTCACCAGCTTGAGCGGAATATCAAAGCCCTCATCGAGAAAATCGGAGAGCAGGAAAATGACACTGCGACGCTTCAACACTCTGAGCAGGTATTCCAAGGCGACGTCAAGCCGGGTTTGGTGCCCAATCGATTCATGGTACAACAAATCCCTGATGACTCGCAGCACGTGGCCTTTCCCCTTCTTGGGCGGAATGAACTTTTCTATCTCGTCGCTGAAGATGGCCAGACCCACTTTATCGTTGTTCTTGATGGCACTGAAGGCGAGCACGGCGGCGATCTCGATGGCAATATCACTTTTCAGCACCGAGCCCGTGCCGTACATGGATGAACCACTGCCATCAACGGCCAGCATGACGGTCAGCTCCCGCTCTTCGTCAAACCGCTTCACAAACGGCTTGCCGAAACGGGCTGTAACATTCCAGTCTATGGTCCGGACATCGTCACCAGGCAGGTACTCGCGCACCTCGGCGAACTCCATGCCTCGTCCTTTGAACACAGAATGGTACTCTCCCCCGAAGATATCGTTCACCAAGTGTCTGGTTTGGATCTCGATGAACCGGACCTTTTCAAGGATTTCTTTGGGGATCATGCTATAACCGGAAGGTTATGCCCAGCCTGACACGAGTTCGCGGGAATCAAAGTGCCCGGGCGATCTGATGGCGACTGTATCAAGGAGTGGGAATCGTATCGAACAAGCGGTCGATAATTGCTTCGGAGGTCACGTTTTCAGCCTCGGCTTCGTAGCTGAGAAGAATACGGTGGCGCAGCACCGGTCGGGCTACATCCCGCACATCATCAAGGATAACGTAACCTCTGTGATTCAGGAATGCTCTGGCGCGGGAGGTTATAGCAGTATAAATGGAAGCGCGCGGTGAGGCTCCAAAGGCAATCAGGCCTTTCAGCTCGTTTAGACCATACTGCTCCGGAACGCGGGTGGCCGTCACCAAGTCTACGATATACTGCTGGATATTTTCCGCCAGATGAATATCATTCACCACCTCCCGGCTCTTCAGAATACGCACACTCTTTACAACCGGTTTAAGATTGGGGAGATTATTAGTGCGGGCCATGCGTTGAAGAATGATCAGCTCCTCATGGTTGGAGGGATAATCTACCAGCAGCTTGAACATGAAGCGATCCACTTGGGCTTCAGGTAATGGATAGGTGCCCTCCTGCTCAATTGGATTCTGGGTGGCCATCACCATAAAAGGTTGGGGAAGCGGGAACGTGTTGACACCGATGGTAACCTGGCCCTCCTGCATGGCTTCCAGCAGGGCGCTCTGCACTTTCGCGGGCGAGCGGTTGATCTCGTCTGCAAGCACGATATTGGCAAAGATTGGCCCCTGCTTGGTCTCAAACGTTCCCTCCTTGGGATTATAGATCAGGGTGCCGATCAGGTCAGCTGGTAATAAGTCCGGAGTGAACTGGATGCGCTGGAATTGTGTTTGAATCAGGCTTGACAGGGTATTTACGGTGAGTGTTTTCGCCAAGCCGGGAACTCCCTCAAGGAGGACATGACCGTTGGAAAGCATAGCAATAAGTATTTTCTGGATCAGGTCATGTTGACCGACAATAACTTGACCTATCTCTTCCCGGAGGCTATCTACGTACTCAGACTCATGGGCGATACGGTCAGTGATTGCCTGGAGATCAGGGCTGCTTTGTGTCGGGGATACTGTCGATCTAGCTGGCATTCGAAATAGCCTTCAGGTTTTCGATCTCCTCCACCGGCTTGCCCAGATTTTCCAGTTCGAATCTTACCGAAGGTATGAGCTCATGATTAGGATAGCGGTGTATAAAGTCCAGATAGGCTTTTTGGGCAGCGTCGTAGTCCTCAAGGTGATTGGCATTCACAAAACCGATCATAAACAGGGCCTTAACGCCCTCATCAGCTTCTGGATAACGAGTGGCTGTTTCCTGATAAGCTTCAAGGGAATTTTCAATATCGTCCATATTGTTCATATAAATATCGCCGATCTGAAATTGGGCCCTGGGAGCAAGGGCATGATCGGGGTAGGTCTTTACCAACCTTTCAAGAGATCTCATTGCCCGTTTGTATTTCCTGGCGTTCAGTTCCTTCTCGGAGGATTGCCACAATTCCTCCGCGGATTGACTGACACCGCAGGCTAGAAATAAAAGCAGTATCAACAAGTAGAGGCCTCTATTCATCGGGTGCATACTATTGTTCTCCTATTCATGTTGATGCAGGACTAACACGAGAGCGGAAATTTATGCCTGAGGTTCACAAGCCTTCAAGATGCAAATCCAATGGCTGTTTTACTCCCGACCGCGTCAAGGGGTTCCAAACCAAGATGGTCTATCGCGATGACTGGTTTGGGACTGAACATCAAGGTTGAGCAGGTGTTCTAGATTGTGTGCACCATTAGATTGCAGCCGATACCCCTGGCGTATGCTAGAAGGTATGTAGGAAGGCCACCTGGTAGGTTGGCTTGCCCGTCCAATACTCGCCTAATGGGTATGCTGTATCAATTCGAATTGGGCCCAGGGGCGTAGTTAATGTAATCCCTATCCCAGCATCCCAGCCAGCAATCCATTTGAGTTTCCCCTGCTCGGATGTGTCTTCGAGATCATCCGGCTCAAGAAAAACCCTCAGGGCTCCGGCATCTATGAAAATTTCTCCACCAATAATCCAGAAAAGAGGTGTTCGCAGCTCCAGATTCATCAATCCCTTGATTAATCCTCCCTTAGCCTCTGACACCCCACTCGCGACCAAAAAAGAGTCCGGCGCAGCCCAGCCTCTCAATGAAGTGCTGCCACCCAGATCGTAGAGGTGGTGAGGCTCCAACACCCTTGCTCCACCGAAGGGTATAGTCTCCAAGTAGCTAAGCTTCAAGCGGTAGGCGAGAACCATCTTGGATACAATTGAGTGATACCGACGAACATCGGCTTCAATCCGGTAATAAAAATGGACAGTGTCACCGAAGGTACCGTTTAGAGATGGTTTAAACTGGAAGATGGTGCCTTTGGTAGGTGCTAAGAGGTTATCGACGCCTTGATACTGATATTCAAATTTGATGCTTCGTTGTGCTTCACGGGTAGCAGTGTTGTCAGAAACTTCGGCGTCGATGGTATCCCAACCCAGGGAGCCCCGGAACTGATGCCGCTTTGTCCGCCGCGAGAGGAGGGAAAGGGCCACGCCTCTTCGTCGGATTTCTGACGGATAGGGAGTGTGATCCTCATAAACTCGAAGAGAAGCCGGTAGCCGTAAGCCGAAAGTCCAGGGTGTGATAATGTCTACCGCAACTAAATATGTGGGTGAGGTCAGGTCTTGAAGAATCAGGCCACCTTCTAGAGTAATTCCGGTTCGCAAGCTTGTATCCAAGATCCTAGCATGCCACCACTGACTCGTGGCACTTAGAGCCGTATTAGGGTCTCCCCCTCCGGGATCTTCTTCCTGGCTGAATCCTAGACTTAGATCTATACTGCGTCGCTCTAGCTCCCGAACACGTACCTCGATATCCGCAATACCAGGCTCTGCGGCCTGAAGAGTAGGGATCATCTCCACGGCTCCGAACATGCCAGACTCGAAGACACGTTGTTGGCTCAGAAGGAGCTCTCCTCGATCGAAAGTATCGCCCGATTTAAATAAAAGCTCTCGAAGCACATACCACTCTGGTGTTTTCTCCAGTCCTACAACTGTGATATCTCCAATCTTATAGGTTAGGCCTTCTGAAATCGAAAGGCGCAATTGAACACCTCCATTGACTTCGATTTCTTCAAGGATATCAATAGTCAACTTGCCCTGATCTTGGTAGTAGTGTCTCAGTGCTTCGAGACGGGTGCGAACCTGTACCGGATTATAAGGCTCACCCACCGTCAGGCCGAGATATTGAACAATTTCCTCTTTTGATAAAAGTCGATTGCCGACCACAACTACATCATGGAGTCTGAACTGCTGCCCCTGAGTGATCTTGATATAGATCTCCACCTGATTGCCGGAAGTAACAGCAAAGGAATCGACCACCTGGGCTTCAAGATAGCCTCGGCTGATATAAAAGTTCTCGATAGTAATCGCATCGACACGCAGCGTACGACGACTGAAGGGAGTACCTCTAGCAACAAACTGCGCGGCTTTCAACTTCATCAGACCGCTAATCGTTCGAGGCTTGAAGGAGAGGGTATCGGTAGCCTCAATTACGATCCGCTCAATCGATAAATCAGGTGGCTGCCCCTGCAGTGGGATAACCTGGATAAAAAGACCAAGGGGAAGGAGCGCAAACCAAGATAAGCGAGGCATGAAAGCGTGCCGGCTCGGTGGATCAATACCGAAGCTTAAGTCGGTACTTGATCTGATACAGGCCCTTTTCGTCAACCGATCCAACAACGGACTGATCAACAAAGCCCAGTGGCGTCACCATGCGGCTGAGACGATAAGCAATCTGATACTGGTTGAAGCTCAACGTAGGATCAGCTTGAACCCCAACGTACAGGCGAGGTGACAACCGTTTGCCAATGTGGAAGCGGACTTCCTGTGGCTCGGGGATAATCGTACGAGGGCTGGCCGTCTGAATCTGGAAGCGATCTAGACCGGAAACTTGGCGGGCATTCTCCTCAAATCTCCGCAGGACAATTTTGGTCAGGCTCAAACCAGCCGTCACCGTCGGGTCATATTCCGTTTCTCGTTCCTTTCCCAGAGCAAGAAGCTGGAATAGATCACTCTCAGTATAGAGTATCGAAGGAGGGTACTCGAAAGAGTATTGAGGTTCAGATAATGTCCCGGTAAGTACTAAGGTAATATCAACCGGTTCCGGTTCATCGTTGTCAGGAAGCAAAAATTCATGCTGCGTCGTAGCTCGAATATAAATCCGTGTGTCATTCAGATTAGCCGGGTCAGGTGTGACTGATCCCTCTTGGATATCCCAAGGCCGCCCATAATAGAAGTCGCCACTAATCACATCAATGTTGCCAGCGTAACTCCAATCTTCCGAACCCGCCCGTGAGAGGGTGATTTCTCCCTCGATTTCAGCATTATTAACGTCGCTATTTTCAACGATCGCACCAGAATAAAATGGGACATGGATATCGTACACCATTATCGTGCCTTCGTCAGGTTCCTTCAATACATAGCTCTCGGAACCAGTGAGATCCATCCGGAAATAGGCTTGTCCAGGATCAGGCACGTATTCACAAACAAAGAAGACCGTATCCCTACCAGTAACAGCTAAGGAGGGATTGCCCACTATTTCGATCTCTCCCAGGGGCCTCGAAAAGTATACATGCTCCCCACTAAGTTGGAGATCGAATGCCGGCTTGAAAAAGCGGGTCATATCCATCGTACCCGCCATAGAAAGGTAGGAAGGGTCCTTCCTTCCCCGCCCCAACTGGGGTGTATGCCCTTCTAGTCGCACTACCCTAAGAAGGTTATTCTCAATAATTATCTCACCATTCACTCCGGTGATGGGATTTTCCATAACAAAAAGCTCAACGGTCCCATTTTTCACGGTGAGCTTCCCGTTCCGAATCAGCTGCTGGAATGTGCCGGATAGATACAAGTCAACGTCGAATTCACCGTTGAGCGAGTCGATATCCTCAAAATACGGGGTGATAAAATCAAGCCGGGAAGTCGTCGCATGGAAGGCAAGATCAACCGGTGCATCCTTGAT
>CP070787.1:442877-449201 GCA_020346745.1 Fidelibacterota bacterium
GTGAAAACCGGCTATAAACTCATGACCACCGGAACGATCTTCATGGGTGTCTTCGCCTGTCTGATCATTTGGGCAACCGGTCTGATTGTGTTATGATACCATCGCTAGTAATACCCAATTTTGTATAAAGATCAGGAGCAAACCCGATGTACTTGACCAAACACACCAGTCCTGGAGCCGGGCGCTGGGCTCTGGACGGCATACTCCTGTCCCCCGATTTCGATTTCAAGCAGCTGCTCACCTTATCCTGGAAAGAAATGGAAGCGTATCTATCAAGCATGGTCACTGGTGACACAGCAGCAGCTGAATTAGCAGCGCCCATTGAAAATGACCAGGAAGTGTGGGCTTGCGGGGTCACCTACTCCCGTAGCAGGGATGCCCGGGAAGCCGAAACCGATATCAAGGATGTGTATGATAAGGTATATGCAGCGCAGCGACCGGAACTGTTCTTCAAGGCCATCGGCTGGCGTGTACAGGGCAATAACTCGGTAATCCGGATCCGAAAGGACAGCCAATGGAATGTCCCGGAACCGGAGCTGACTCTGGTCATCAATTGTTCGGGCGAGATTGTCGGCTACTGCGTTGGCAATGATGTCTCCTCAAGACAGATCGAAGGAGCGAATCCCCTGTATTTGCCCCAGGCAAAGATCTATGATGGCGCCTGTGCCCTGGGACCCGGCATCGTGATGACCGCTGGAGACCACATCGGAGACCTTCCCATCCGGCTCACGATCGATAGGCAGGGGAAAACGATCTTTGAGGATGAGACCCGGAGCTCCCACATGAAAAGGACCCTGGAAGAATTGGTGGCCTATCTGATGATGGAGATGACATTCCCACACGGCGTCTTCCTCATGACAGGGACCGGGATTATTCCGCCGGAAAAATTCACACTACAGGTGGACGACAAGGTGACTATACGCATCGACAGGCTGGTACTCGAGAATGTAGTAGAGTCATGAAACGGAATTCGACTATCCGTGTTCGATTGCACCCCTGATTTACAGGAGCGAATAATGGAAATGCAAAACGTACTGATCGCCGGAGGATGGAGGGCATCGAAGAATCCGGTGGGAAGTTATACGGCCCTGAATCCGGCCATGAAATCCGCGCTTGGAGAGACCTACCCCGTCTCCGGGGAAGACGATCTGTATGACTTATTCGAGACCGGCAAAACAGCCGCGGAACAGTTGCGTACCGTCTCACCGGATAGGCTCGCCGATTTCCTGGAATTATTTGCGGCCAAAATCGAAGAGCACACGGACGTGCTTGTTGAGATAGCGAACCTGGAAACGGCACTGCCCAGTGAGCCGCGACTCAGGAATGTAGAAATTCCACGCACGACCGGTCAGTTGCAGCAAGCCGCCGCTGCGGTACGAGAATTGAGCTGGTGTCGAGCCACTATCGATACAGCGAGCAACATCCGAAGCAAGTTTGGTCCCCTCGGCGGGCCGGTGGTCGTGTTCGGGCCGAACAATTTCCCGTTCGCATTCAATTCCGTCTCCGGGGGCGATTTCGCCGCCGCGATCGCTGCCGGCAACCCGGTGATCGCAAAGGCCAATCCCGGTCACCCGGGGACCACCACCCAGCTGGCCCGGTTGGCCCACGATGCCGTCATGGAAACCGGCTTGCCGCCGGGGACCGTGCAGCTCATCTATCGCACGCCGCACGACACGGGTTTACAACTGGTGTCGCATCCGTTTATCGGTGCATCGGCGTTCACTGGCAGTAGGAATGCCGGTCTGCAATTGAAGGCCGCGGCCGACCAAGCCGGCAAGCCGGTCTATCTCGAGATGTCCAGTGTTAATCCGGTTTTCATTCTGCCGGGAGCTCTCCGGGAACGCGGGGACGAGATCGCCGCTGAATTATTCGGCTCCTGCTCACTGGGGGCAGGCCAGTTCTGCACCAACCCCGGATTGATCATGCTCTTGAAGAGCGAACCTACGGAAGCGTTCATTAAAAATGTAGCGGATCGCTTTTCGGCCGGCGCTCCGGGAACCCTCTTGACCGCCAGCGGACCGGATAATCTCTTGAACGCGGTCGCTACCCTGGTCACGGCCGGAGCGGAGATCATTGTCGGCGGGGAAATAGCCGAGGCCGATGGTTTCTCCTTCGCTAATACTCTCCTCCGAGTCGATGGGACCATGTTCTTGGACAGTCCAACGGCCTTGCAGACCGAGGCCTACGGCACCGCTAGTCTTTTGGTAGTTGCCGATGACATCGATCAGCTGAAACAGGTAACCGCGGTTCTGGAGGGCAATTTAACCGGCAGCATCTACACCGATACGCAGGGTGAAGATGACGACACCTACGACATTATCGAGCCGGAACTGCGGCCAAGAGTGGGTCGGCTACTGAATGATAAAATGCCTACCGGTGTGGCCGTGGTCGCTGCGATGAATCACGGCGGGCCATATCCGGCCACCGGGCATCCCGGCTTTACGGCGGTCGGGTTGCCAGCCGCCATGCTGCGCTTTGCCGCCTTGCACTGTTACGATAATGTCCGCCTGCACCGGTTGCCCCTCGAACTCCAGGACACAAATCCCACCGGTGCCATGTGGCGGCTGATCGACAACCAGTGGACTCAAAAGGATATCTAAACCGTTCACCAACTTGGCGGATCCGATGCAAACTCCTCCTTCCCTCATAGACATTCTTGGATCAGAAGAATACATCAGCACGATGCGGACATCTGCCGAGGGCCCTCCCGGCAAGCTTCCCCTCACCAGGGAAATGCTGCTTACCGAGCCCAGCGGCAACCTTTTTGGTCTTACACAGAATGCCGGCATGGGCTGGAATCCCGACGATACGAACCTGGACCAGTACCTGATAATCAGCACCCAGGGTGGTCTGCGTGCTCAGGATGGAGAACCCGTAGCACTCGGGTATCATACCGGTCACTGGGAAATCGGACAGCTTGTCGAACAGGCGGCGGTCACTATCAAGCAACAGGGCGTCATTCCATTTGCGGCCTTCTGCAGTGACCCGTGCGATGGTCGCACCCAGGGAACAGCAGGCATGTTCGACAGTCTCCCCTACCGCAATGATGCCGCCATCACCCTGCGCCGGATGATACGCTCCTTGCCCCAGAGAAAAGGCGTCATGGGTGTAGCGGCTTGCGATAAGGGGTTGCCAGCGATGATGATGGCCCTGGCAGGCAGTAAAAATTTACCGGGGATTATCGTCCCCGGTGGGGTGATGCTTCCCGCCATCGATGCGGAAGATACCGCCATCATTCAATCCCTAGGAGCTCGTTTCGCCCATCAACTCATCGATGAAGAATATGCGGCTCGAATGGGCTGCCGGGCGTGCGGATCACCAGGTGGCGCCTGCCATTTTCTGGGTACGGCGGCGACCTCACAGGTGGTGGCAGAAGCCCTCGGTATGGCACTGCCTCACAGCGCTTTAAGTCCTTCCGGTGAGAAAGTGTGGCTCGACATGGCGCACCGTTCGGCCTTGGCCTTACTGAATCTATCAGCAAAAAGTATATCCCTCGGTCAGATCTTGACCCCGCAAGCGCTCGAGAATGCTATGCTGGTGTACGCTGCGTTCGGTGGCTCTACCAATCTACTGCTGCATATTCCGGCAATAGCCCATGCCGCCGGCCTGCCGCTGCCGACTGTTGATGACTGGACCCGCATTAATAGACTGGTGCCCCGGCTGGTGGATGCCCTGCCCAACGGTCCTCGTAGTTTTCCGACCGTCCAGGTATTCGCCGCCGGTGGAGTCCCCGAGGTAATGCTCCACCTGCGGGTGATGGGACTGTTGAACACTGCTGTCATCACGGCCTCGGGGGAGTCTCTGGATGAAAACCTGGACTGGTGGCGGGAGAGTGAACGGCGCCGGTCCGCACAGGCCCGGCTGTCGGACACCAACGGCGTGGATTTCAGGCACGTGATCATGGATGTCGACGCGGCTCATGAAGCAGGTCTAACCAGTACTGTGGTGTTCCCGGTCGGTAATATCGCCCCACACGGTTCGGTCATTAAGGCTACTGCAATTGATCCCAGCCTCATTGAAGAGGACAAGGTGTACAGACACACTGCCGAGGCCAGGGTGTTTGTCTCGGAAAAGGATGCCATCCGCGCTATCAAGGGTCAGGGCGATGATCCCATCCGACCGGGCCATATCATCGTTCTGATCGGCTGCGGACCACTCGGCACCGGAATGGAGGAAACCTACCAGCTAACCTCGGCACTTGCATATATTCCGTGGGGCAAGAACGTACCCGTTTTAACCGATGCACGCTTTTCGGGAGTTTCTACCGGCGCCTGCATCGGCCACATTGGTCCGGAGGCTTTGGCCGGAGGAGCCGTCGGGAAGCTCCGGGACGGCGATCTGATCGAGATCATCGTTGACCAGCAGGCCCTGACCGGCAGTATCAACTTTATCGGTGAAGGAGAGCAGCGCTATTCTGCTGACGAAGCCATCCGGGTATTGAACGCCAGAGAATCACATCCTGCGCTGAAAGCCAATGAGAACCTCCCGGCGGATACCAGATTGTGGGCGGCACTCCAGAACGCAAGCGGCGGAACCTGGTCGGGCTGTATTTATGATGTGGAAAAACTCGTCGAAATCCTGGGTGCCGGCGGAACCCCGCCTTGATCCGCCTCCCGGGGATACGCTGGGTTGACGTCAATGACAGGCACCTTCAGAGCGCTATCATTTACCTAAGGAGCAATCATGAAGTCAGGACATCTTGGGCGATACATTCAGGGATCATTGCACTGCATTTTGACTGGTATTAGAGCAGTGAACTGGAGAAGGATGTCCTTTCCGGGCGGAGTCCTTGTATTGCTGATACTTCCCATGTCGCCTGTCAGCGCCCAGCCATCCGGGGGCCCCTACGGCCCGATCAGGCAGACGTATGCAGTGCCGGAGGATGCGGGTACCGTTTACTACGTCGCACCTGATGGAAAAGCCAAAGCTTCGGGAAAAACGCTCAGAAAACCCACGACACTGGAAGCCGCCATTGAGCGGGCGACAACCGGTGATGCCATCATCCTGCGCGGCGGCACCTATCGCACTGGGAACCTCGTGTTTAACCAGGCTATTACGATGCAGCCATACCAGGATGAAGAGCCGGTTCTCAAAGGAACCTTCGTAGCATCTGACTGGCAAAAACAAGACAATGGCTTATGGGTAACGTCCTGGTCTCGATTGTTCCCGGCCAAGCCGCAGACCTGGTGGCGGCGCCATAGGGAAGGAAAAATCACCCCCCAGCATCGCTTCAACAATGATATGGTGTTTGTCGATGGCGTTTTTCTGCAGTCAGCTGGCTGGGAAGGTGAACTGGATGAGACGAACTACTATATCGATTATGATGCTGGCTTGGTGTACCTGGCAATAGACCCGACGGATCGGCTGGTCGAGATCACGGCCTTCGATCTCTGCATCAGGCGGACCACGGGAGAAGTCCACGGAAGGCAATCCGATGGTAAAGGCCCGACTCTCAGGGGAATCACCTTCACGCAGTATGCCTTCCGGGCATTTGAAATCGAAGGCACGTTCCCCGAAGGTTTATCCGATGAGGCTGACCATGGCAAGGAAGTCACCGGCATGACCATGGAGCATTGCACGATCTCCTTCTGTTCGAGGGCCGCCGGATGGTTCCGAGGGGATAACTTTACCATGCGGCACTGCAAGATCAGTGATACCAGCACCGAGGGTGTCTATCTGGAAAGCTCGGGTGACGCTCTGCTGGAAAAGAACATCTTCACCCGCAACAATATCGAACAGCTCACCGGCTACTATCCGGCGGCTGTTAAGATATTCAACCAGTGCTACCGGACGGTCTGCAACGATAATCTGGTGATCGATCAGCCCTATTCCAATGGCATCTGGTATGATGTCGGCAACGTGGATGGCGTTTTCACCAATAACTGGGTCGAAGGTGTCGGCACCTATACCACCGAGTTTGCATCGGAACGCATGTGGCGGGACTATATCGGCTTCTTCTTCGAGATCTCCAAGGGAGCCGTCTGCACCGGCAATGTTTTCGTGAACAACGGCAACGGGGTCTGTGCCCTCAATGCATCCAACGTGGAATTTTATAATAACACCCTGATCAACAGTACCGCCGTCATCGCCCGAACCAGCCGTGGCAGTGTACCGGATCATTTCGGCTGGCATCCCACCACGGGACCCGGCGTGGATGAACGCTACGGGCACATCTTTGTCAATAATCTCCTCTACGGCGATAAGGATTTCGATCGGCCGCTGCTCTATGTCTGGCAGCCAGCGGAACTATGCAAAAGAGCGAGCAACTCCCAGCTGGAACAGCTCGATTATAACATGTACGTGCGTGGACAGGGGGCCGGGGAC
>CP070787.1:449301-455607 GCA_020346745.1 Fidelibacterota bacterium
TGAGCTATCAAGTCCTGTCACGGAAATGGCGTCCCCAGGTTTTTAAGGAACTGATCGGTCAGTCGCATGTCGCCCAGACCTTACAGAATGCCCTTGAGCGTGGGAGGGTGGCGCACGCCTATATATTCACTGGTCCCCGTGGAGTGGGTAAAACCACCACCGCCCGCATCATGGCCAAGGCTGTTAACTGCCCCCATTCAACCGGTGTGAGCCCATGCAACGATTGTGAAATCTGCCGTGAGATAACCCAAGGCAATAATCTGGATGTGCTGGAGATAGACGGTGCGTCAAACCGTGGCATCGATGAGATCCGTGAGCTGCGCGAAGCGGTCAAATACCCGCCGACTACTGGGAAATATCGCATATATATCATCGACGAAGTCCATATGCTGACCACCCAGGCCTTCAATGCGCTGCTAAAGACCTTAGAGGAACCGCCCAGCCATATCTTGTTCATCCTGGCAACTACTGATCCCCAGAAGGTTCCCCAGACCATTCTCAGCAGAACCCAGAGATTTGATTTCAGACGTATTGCCACCTCCGAGATTGCCGGCTTAATGGTAAAAATACTGGATGAAGAACAGGTGTCCTACGAAGAGCAGGCGCTTACGATTCTGGCCCGCAAGGCTGACGGGAGTATCCGGGATGGCCTGAGCCTGCTGGATCAGATCATCGCCTATCATTCTGACCAGGTCGATGAGAGCACCGTGGTGTCGGTACTTGGCCTCGTGGAAGACACTTTTTATGCCCAACTCCTGGCCAGCATCAGCAAGCATGATCGCAAGGAAGTGCTTGCCAGGGTAGAAGACATCTTCGATGGCGGCTACGAGATCAAAGAGGTATGCCAGGGTTTTAATCAGTTCCTGCGCGACAGTATCCTTACGCTTGAGACCGGAGAGCCAAATCTTACTTCCAGAGGAACCTTGGTTGAGGTTCCGGAAAATATGCAAACGGCTGACCTCATCAATCTGCTAAATATCGGATTGGAAACGGAAGCTCAGCTCCGCTATGCACAACAGCCGCGAATTCTCATCGAACACCAATTGCTTAAAATGGCGGAGCTGGATCGAGCAGTCGACATCCAAGAGATTCTCCAGGGTTTGGCCGCGATAGAGAATACATCCGCAGCGGTTCCCCTGACACAGGTTGGTGAGACAGGCTCGCGACAGGTATTGAAGGAATCCAGAGCCAAGGCACCTGTCGAGCCGGTCCCTCATCACCAGACCAAGTCAGATGCAGTTGAAAAACGCACTTTCGCACGACGCAAGGCCGAGGGCCAGGGAGTCATCGAACCTGCTGCGGGTGATGCAACGTCCACAACCGAGCCAACCGCGCAATCCATTCCCCCGGATGGACTGGATAAAATCCGGGAACACTGGGATAGTATTATTGTTGAAGTGGGCAAGCAGAGCCAGGGGACAGCTGCGACTCTTGTCGATTCCGAGGTGGCGACCCTCGACGGAAGGAACCTTACTGTACATCTCGCCGCCAGCCAATCTCTCCAGCTTAAGCTTCTCATGGATAAGAGGGAACTGGTAGAGGAAACCATCGAGAAAGTGGTCGGTTGGAAAGTGCGTCTTCTGCCTACTATTCCTGAGACGCAGGCGGCAGAACCGCCTTCAAAACAGGGTGTACCATCCGCTGAGGATTCGCTTATGGACGAGTTGCTAGATACCTTTAAAGGAGAGGAATACTAAGAGAGATGATATTTCCCAAGGGCAATTTCATGACCGGTTTGTTACAGCAGGCCAAACAGGTTCAAGACAAGATAGAAGAACTGCAGGTTGAGCTGGCCGCCCTTAGAATTGAAGGCCGATCCGGCGGCGGCATGGTGACGGCGGTGGTCAACGGTCAACAGGAATTGATCAGTATCAAAATCGATCCTACGCTGGTCTCAGAGGACATAGAAATGGTCGAAGACCTGGTTGTGGCGGCTGTTAGGCAGGCTATAGAGAAGTCGAAGGAAGAGTCACAACAAAAGGTTAATGCCGTTACCGGTGGCATGATGAGCGGCCTCAATCTACCGGAACTATAATTGAACGGCCTGCCACCTTCTCTGGAAAGGGTCGTCCAGGAGCTTGCCAAGTTTCCCGGCATTGGCAAGAAGACAGCCCAGCGAATGGGTTTTCACCTCTTGGATAGCCCTGCGCAAACGCTCGAGGAGCTAGCTGATGCCCTTCTTGCTCTCAAAGAACGGGTACACGAGTGTCCCCGATGCCATTATATTGCTGAGAGGGAACTCTGCGAAATCTGTCTGGATCCCCAAAGGGAAACCTCAACAATCTGCGTCGTGGAACGGGTTCTGGATGTACTCATTTTCGAACGCATGGGCGCCTATCGCGGGCTGTATCATGTACTGGGGGGGCTCATATCGCCCCTGGACGGCATCACACCTGAAGATCTGCACCTCAGCGATCTAATCGAACGGTTGCCTGACGTCCAGGAACTAATAATCGCCACCCATCCGAGTATCGAAGGCGATACTACGGCCTTGTATATTGGGCAACAGGCAGCCCCGTTTGATGTGAAAGTCAGTAAACTGGCACGAGGTGTTCCGGTGGGTTCTCATCTGGAGTTCACCGATGAAGCCACTCTTGCCAGCGCATACACCTCCAGAGTGGATTTGTGAATCCCCACCTGCCAAACCTGCTGACTATCGTCCGTATTCTCCTGACCCCACTCTTCATCTATGTGCTGTTCTGGGGTGGCGAAAACGGCTATCCATGGGCCCTGGCCATCTTTATTACGGCTGGTATTACTGATATTATTGATGGCTACCTGGCGAGAAAGCTGAAAGTAGAAACCAGGATCGGGAAGATGCTGGATCCTATGGCAGACAAGATACTGGTCCTTTCGGCCCTCATCAGTTTCGTCACTATGGATTTGATCTATTTGTGGATGGTAGTAGTGATAATTCTGCGGGATGTACTAATCACTGTTGTCCGATTTGTGCTCGAAAAACGCAGGATGCCAATGGCAACAAGTCGCCTTGCCAAGGGGAAGACAGCAGTTCAGGTGACGATCATAATCTTTATCCTGAGCTATCTGAGCCTCAGATCTTATCAGGTCGGATTGATTACTGATCTTATTGAGAATCTGCACATCATACTGGTATTCATGTATATAACGGTTTTATTTACTGTGTATACGGGTATTGATTATTTCGTTGCGAACCGTTCCGCTATTCGTACCTTGTTCAAATCCAACCCTTACTGATCAGCAGGCACTATTAAAGCGCTGGCTACTTTCATCGGAACTTTCGGATTCGTCGGCTATTTGAAGCCGGCTCCAGGGACTTGGGGCAGCTTGGCGGCGGCGGTTCTCTGGTGGTTTATTCTAGCCACACATCCGGCCTGGTGTATTATGCTTGTCATCCTGGCGACCGCAGCAGGTATCTGCTCGGCGGGTATTGTTGAGCACCACAGCGGCCAGAGTGATCCTTCCGTCGTAGTCATTGACGAAGTGGCAGGGATGTGGCTAGCCTTGCTGTTTGGACAGAGGACCCTGTGGTACCTTATCACAGCCTTCATTATTTTTCGTCTCCTGGACATCTTCAAACCCGGTCCCCTGCACCGACTGCAGACTCTGCCTGGTGGCTGGGGGGTCATGATGGACGATCTGGCCGCAGGCACGATCACCTTAGTCATCATGCTGGCAATTCGACTGATTTTATGAAAGCAGGCATTCTCACCATCGGGGATGAGATTATTTCCGGTTTCAGTGTCGATACCAACTCGGTCTGGCTGGCCCAGGAGTTGCTCAAGCGGGGCATCACCACCTTGAAGAAAGCTTCAGTTGGCGATGATCCGGAAGCTATCAGGGAGGTGTTGGCCCGCTGGGACGGGAAACTGGATCTGGTGATTGCGACGGGCGGCCTGGGTCCTACCCACGACGATATCACCAAAACAGCATTCTGCCAATACTTTAACAGCGAGCTGCGGTTTGACGAAGGCTATTGGGAGCTGCTCATAGAGCGCTTCAAAAAGAGAGGCTATGATATCCCGGCCAATAACCGTGCACAGGCTGAGATTCCTATCAAATCAGTAGCCATTCCCAATCCGGTAGGAACAGCACCGGGACTACAGTTCCGATCTGGCACAACCACCTTCTACGTGCTGCCGGGGGTGCCCACCGAGATGAAGGCCATTATGACCGAGCAGATCCTGCCTGAAATGGGCAGCGGTGATATGGTCCCGATCCTGACTCTGCGTACCACGGGGATCATCGAGAGTGCCCTGGCGGAAAAGCTAAAGCACGTGGTCTCCGCACTTAAGGGGATTCAGGTAGCGTATCTGCCAGCCTATACGGGTGTGGACATCCGGCTACGAGCATTGGAACCTGTGGTTATGACCCCGGACGTGATTGAATCAGCCGCTGGGGAAATCGAGAGTATTCTAGGAGACCTCGTCTATGCCCGAGGCGACACTACCCTGGAGGAGGTTGTCGGCAAGTTGCTCAAGGAGCGCAAAGAAACTCTGGCCTTGGCCGAATCGTGTTCCGGCGGACTGGCCTCTTCACGCATCACTGATATTCCGGGTAGCTCGGCATATATGCTTGGCGCGGTGGTGGCCTACAGCAACGAAGCCAAGATCAGACATCTGTCGGTGGATGCTGATACACTGAAGGCACATGGTGCCGTCAGTGAAGCCACGGCGAGGGAGATGGCAGAGGGAGTGAAATCGGTCTTCAATGCCCACTGGGGAGTTGCCACGACGGGTATCTCGGGTCCCACCGGCGGGACGACCGCCAAGCCCGTAGGGCTGGTATTCACAGCCGTGGCGGGAATCAAAAGGACGGTGGTCAGAGAAGCGCGATTGGTCCCTCACCGGCTGCCGCATAAAGCGGCTGCATCTCAGGTGGCCCTGAACCTGTTACGCTTGGAGATACTGCACCATGGCTGAGCGCATCATTCGCACTTTCTTCGGATTTGACCTGCCGCATGAAATTCGACAGAGGGCAGCTGCTCTCCGTACGCTAGTTAACGATCCCAAGCGGGCCGTTCGCTGGGTGAAAGGGGCTAATATTCACTTGACAATACGATTTCTTGGTGCCACACCCGAAGAGGCGGTGAATGATATCGCTGCCGCTATGCAAGCAGCACTGGCAGAATCTCCCATGGCGACCATAAACGTAGCCGGTACCGGCGTTTTTCCAACCGCGACCCGGCCACGTGTATTGTGGATGGGTGTAGGCGGTGATATCGCCGGACTTCAGGCCTTGGAGCAGACTATCCATCAGGCTGTTGGTCCAATGGGCTTTCCGCGGGAGGATCGCGAATATATTCCGCACATCACCATAGGACGCGTACGATATCCGCAGAAAATCACGCCGGATGTAAGTAAATTTCTACATGCGGAATATGAATCTGTAAAATGTACGTTGCGTGAGTTGCATTTGTTTGAGAGCAAGCCAGCAGAAAAAGGGGTTGTTTATATTCCCCTGGCAACGTTTCCACTAGAAGTTATCGATCAGGAGGGATCATGACCGAGAAGCAGCAGAAAGTTCAGGCCATCGAATCCACAATTACCTACATAGACCGCCAGTTTGGCAAGGGTTCGCTCATGCGGCTGGGGGACCGGCCGATAGAACAGGTGAACGTGATCCCTACGGGTTCTCTGGCACTGGATAAGGCCGTGGGAGTAGGCGGGATTCCCAGAGGCAGGGTAACTGAGATCTATGGTCCGGAGGCGTCGGGGAAAACAACCCTGGCTTTACATATCATTGCCGAGGCCCAGAAAACCGGCGGCTACGCCGCCTTTATCGATGCCGAGCATGCCATGGATCCGGGCTATGCTCAGAACTTAGGTGTCGATACCACCAACCTCCTGGTCTCACAGCCTGATACGGGGGAACAGGCATTGGAGATTACCGAGGCGCTGGTCCGCAGCCGGGCGATAGATGTGATTGTTATTGATTCGGTCGCCGCGCTGGTGCCAAAAGCGGAACTTAACGGTGAAATGGGAGACAGCCATGTGGGCCTTCAGGCTCGACTCATGTCGCAAGCGCTGAGGAAGCTCACCGGTACGGTATCTAAATCCCATACGGCGGTCGTATTTATCAATCAGGTACGCGAAAAGGTCGGGGTCATGTACGGCAACCCGGAGGTAACTCCCGGCGGTCGGGCACTGAAATTCTATACCTCTCTCCGTCTTGATATCCGGCGCATTGCCGCCATTAAGGAAGGTGAATCCCTCATCGGGAATCGTACGAGAGTGAAAGTGGTGAAAAACAAAGTAGCGCCACCATTTAAGAGCGCCGAGTTCGATATTATGTATGGGACTGGAATCTCTTTCGAGGGCGATCTAC
>CP070787.1:455707-461720 GCA_020346745.1 Fidelibacterota bacterium
CAGCCGAAGGTCGCTATACCGTTAGACCACCTTCTCCTGCCAATGGCTGATGATCATCGTGGAACGATGATGACATCCTCAGGGTGTACCACCAGCTGTATCTCAACATCTGTGGCCGAAACAATATCATGCATATTCCCGAGCTCGCCACGACTGATGATCCATAACTCGTCGTCCCTGCTGCTATCACCTCTTAGCCACGCGCCAAAACCACTGATTCCGGAGTTGCCATCGGCAAAGTATGCGAACAGCCGGCGATAGAGCTTAGGCCACATGGCATACTGCTCAAGATCCGAGGCTCTGACGACCCGGGCCCCGGATAAGGAGACATCCTCTCTCCAGATACCCAACCCATGGTTTCGAGCGCTGTTGGCCAACGTTGTCAGCTGGTTGCGAAGATTTGAGGGAAGTCCACTGTAATATGCGGGATACGCCTGGCCTTCCGCCATAAGCCGCCCATTAAGACTTTGTGCGACTCGCTCCGGTGTAAGCCAGATGTCTTTAGCCCCATCCCTCTCGGATGTCGTTCCGGCGAAGACGAACGCAACCGGTCGGCCGAACGGATCCACGCTGCGGGATAAGATGTATCCTTCTATGGGATGCGGAGAAGCCGTCCGTACCGCAGTGGCAACCTTGGACGATGGAGCGTATGTCACGCTTGTGAATCCTACTGACTGCAAGAGACGGTTACGGGCATCGACGCACTCGGGCGCTCGTTGATGGTTGGAGCCTTTGTAATGGAGCTCTAGTGCATCAATACCCTCGAAACGCAGCTGTGCGCATCCTCCGCCATTGAACTCGACACGACGGCCACCAAGCTTGGCTAGCGTGTTCTTTTTGTCTGGTTTGAACCACATCGAATCACCATCCGGCCGCGAGCCGACGAGACGCTGCGATCTGTAATACAGGTGAAATTGCCCCTTTATTAGTGTATATGGCATGCTGTCCTCCTGATCATAGGCCCATGTTCCAGCTGGTCAGCCTCCAGCGCACGCGATGGGACGGTACTGCCCGGCCCGGGCCGTGATTAGCCGGTAGTGCGACTACGAGGTCCGGTGAGCTATTGGGCTGAAGATGCCCCTTGGATGGAGCTTCAAAAAAAGACCTGCTGTGACTTGACTCGTGATCAAAGCTCATCCCGGGGGATATACCCCGTCTGCTGCTGGAGTGGATGCACAACCAGGGTCGCCGGCGGAATGATGCCGGATAAGACCGCGATGAGAGCCGCTACTTTGGCCTTCGCTTTTTCCTCCCAGGTTCCCTCCGTTTTGAGCTCTTATGAACCTCGCTAGCGCGTTTCGCCTACTCGGAAAAGCGAAGTGAAACTGCTGACCTCGCGCTCATTGTGCATGGCCGATACGGTCACCTCGAAGGTGTCGCCGCGCGCGAATTCAGCCCCTACATTCTCGATGACCAGTGCTAGATCCTGGGGAACGCCGCGCTTTATATCCAGAGCGTCGATGGTTTTTATCCCCTCCATGGATTTCACTTCTCTTCTGGGCAGTAGCTTGGGAACAACACTAGCCCGGATACCAAGAGGCGCCTCGACCTTGAGTGTGAGACGACCCTCAAGAGTAGTGAAATCGGCCACGAAGGGCGTTACATAAAACTCCCATGGCCAGGGCAGGGCTACGATACACAAGTTCCGCCAGCAGTGGTTGTTTCCCAGTTCAGTGTCGCAAGGGTGAAAGATTCGCACCGATAAGCAGACGCTCGAGGAGTCGGCATCACCGAGGACGAACGACCAGGGGCTGCTGACCAGCTGCGATGTGTCGGGCGGAAGATCGACTGCTACCGCACCGATCGGCGTTCCGCGATCAAAAAGCCCGAAACTCGCCCAGTAGAACACCACGTTCACTCCACGCACTTCCACGTCGGAGTAGTTATGAACCATCGCTTTGAACAGGTACGGTTGCGATGTCTGGAGATAGGAACCAACAACCTGCTTGTTGGGATCCCGCGGGAATCTCGTGATCGGATCCCAGGTCCAAACCTCGAAACCTCTACAATAGTGATAGGTCATTCCTGGTTCGCACACTCCAACTTCGATGCTCGAGGAACAACACCTCGAGCAGCACCCGGGTAATGATAGAAGAAGTCCGCAGAGAATCACACCCAGGGGGATGATTCTCAGGCTGAGGCTATGCTTCATTTTTAGACACCCCTTCTTTTGGTAACATGTAAACACCACCTCTGCCGGGGATGAGGGCATCCACCAGCCAGAGATGGACTGACTGCATTTCATTGGCTTATAAACTGGCTCGCAGGCATCACCCCCTTGAAATTGACAAGCGCAACCCTGTATGTCTTCAGAATGGCGGCATTAATACAGTATAACCAGCCATCCCCCGGGTGAACGGATCGACGGCCATATTCACCCGGCGATATATAGCACAAATGCTGATTTATTCTACACTTGGCCTCTTATATGCCGATGCAGACAAGCTAAATGATATTATTCATATTTGCAAGTAATACATGCCCATAGAATATATACACGGTCATTAGTACCTCGTTCGCTACATATTGATTGCATGCTGCTTGACTATTGCCATTTAGACCTACGCATGACATCGTCTGGGAGGCAATCTGCGGTGGTGGAAGGCCAGGTAGACTTCGCAGGATCACGCGCTGCGCCGCACGCGCATTCACCGCCTGCCAGTCCGGCGCTACATCCCCTGACAGCCCCGCACCTGTCCGATGAGGGCCGCCGCCGGGTCAAGGAGGCCATCTTCACCTACGGGACCCTGGCGGGGGTCAGCCAGTTCAGGGACCAGATGGTGAAGGACAAGTAGCGGGCGCGGAATTCGACAAAATCCCTACAGAATCCCTCATTTTCAAAAAAGTTCTCGACGGGAGCGCCACAGGGTCTCCTCGGTAGCGCCTTTGAAACTGTTGAAAAATGGGTCTCATCGCCCTCCTTTCCGTGCCCGCCACGAGGGCAGCGCGGGGGAATATAGGCACCGGAAGCCGGTTTGTCGTTCGCCTGGTGCGCGAAGGGGGGCGGTTAGCCCTTAGCGATCAGCCGCAGGCGGAGGCACGAACCTGGCGACATAGCTCCTGGATCGTCAGCCGGGACAACCTTCCTGATTCGAATGCGTCTAAGTATATGTCACTTTTATCGATACTCTCATCAGAGAATGTTGCCTGTACGATACGTGCGGTCATCCCGTATAGCAGAGCATCGCTCACGCGTAGATACACCAGGAGCCAACATGCGCCATACCGCTATATTGTCATTCATTGCCGTTTTCATCGCCTTCCTGCTCATGGCCACCTGCGACAATATCTTCACCGACGATGACGATACCCCTTTCCAGCCCTCCGACACCCTCCTCATCGCTTACTGCTATCAGCCGCTGACCGGCTCATTTAACCACCAGATCTACACCATCCGCGTGGACGGCTCCGACCACCAGCGCCTCAGTGAGACGTCCATCGGCGTCAATCACCACGACTGGGATCCCGACGGCTCTCAACTGGCCCTGGTTGGCTACTACGTCGATGACGACTTTAGCACCTGGTCCATCCACCTGCTGGACGCCAACAACGGCACTGAGCTCACGCGCCTCACCCTCACCGACAGCGTCTGGGATTCCGAGCCCGTCTTCAGCCCGGACGGTGAGCAGATCGCCTTCACCCGCATTTACCCCGATGCCGACTTCCGCGAGGAACTGTGGCTCATGAACGCCGACGGCTCCGACCAGCACTGGATCGGCCTCGAAGGCTTCGCCGCCAAGTGGTCACCCGACGGCACGCGCTTCATCTATCAGTGGGTGGTGGGTGGCTCCACCCAGGTGCCCAACGGCGGCAACGCCGATATCTACACCTGCGCCATCGACGGCTCCGACGTGCAGCAGCTCACCGCCACCACTGCCAATGAATGGATCCCCGTGTGGTCCCCCGACGGCACCCGCATCGCCTACTGCACCGATGCCGATGGCGGCGACTTTGACATCTACGTGATGGATGCCGACGGCGGCAATCCCCGGCAGGTCACGTCCAACAACGCGAACGATTATATGCCCCGCTGGTCCCCCGACGGTTCCCTCATCACCTTCTCCTCCGAACTCACCGGCGAATGGGAATGGGAGGTCTACGTCATCCGCCCCGACGGCTCCCACCTCCGCCGCGTCACTCACTCCCCTGCCAACATCACCGCCATCAATCCCGTCTTCCGGCCCTGAATTGAACCGGCATGTTTCGCCGTAGAGGGGTGGTTGAAACCGGTGATGAAGGATGGTTGTTACGTACGGGCCGGTTGAACGACGCTACCGAACCCCACCAGCCGCTGATATTCCTCATCCCAAAGGCGCAGTCTCAACGACTTGAGGCTCCCCGGTAGCGTCAGCGGCTTCACGCTCTGGAACAGGGCGTTCTCCCGGTGGCACTGCTCCAGTCGGTAGTTGGGTATCTTGGGACTCAGGTGATGGATGTGGTGAAAACCGATGTTCCCCGTAAACCACTGCAGCACCCTGGGCAGCCTGTAGAAGGAACTTCCCTTCAGGCCCACTGAGACATAGTCCCAGTTCTCCGTCCGCGCCCAGTACACCCCCTCGAATTGGTGCTGCACATAGAACAGCCACACCCCCGCCGCACCTCCGAACAGTATGATCGGCAACTGGATCAGCACATACGCCTTCAGCCCAATTGCAGCGCTCATCACCACTATGATGCCCGCGATCGCCAGGTTGGTCCACATCACGCTGCGGCGCTCACGCCGGCCCACCTGCCGGGCACTGCGACCCACGTACCGGTTGCTGATCAGGAAGGTATATAAGGCTCCCAGTGTGAACATCACCAGCGGGTTCCGGTATACCCGGTACTTTATCCGTTCCCACCGGCTGGCCCCCTGGTATTCTCTGGCTGTCATGGTCCACACATCCCCCCGTCCACGTCGGTCCAGGTTGCCCGCCGTGGCGTGATGCACGGCGTGCTCGTGCCGCCAGAAATGGTACGGTGTGAACGTCAGCACACCCGTGACAAAGCCCAGCACCGCGTTCGCCCGTCGTGAGGCGAAGAACGAACCGTGACAGCAGTCGTGAAAGATGATAAAGGTCCGCACCAGGAAACCTGCTGCCGGCACGGCCAGTACCAACGTGAGCCAATAGGAAATCTCCAGGCTGCGGTACATCAGGTACCACAACAGGATATACGGGATGATCGAGTTGGCCACCTGCCACACGCTGCGCCAGTGGTCTGGCTGCTGGTACCGCGCTACCAGCTCCCTCCACGCGGTCGCGTCTGGCACAGGTTGGTGCTGCCCCCTGACGGAATCGCTCATCCGGCTCCGCCCCTGGCCCGGTCGACAGCAATGGCTTTAACCAACACCGTGGTCCGCCCCCAATATTCTTATTGCTTAATTTACAGGTGATTATGACCTTTTTCCAATCGAGGCTAGCTCCAACTACCACGGCTCCGGTTCCAGTCCGCTGGCCGTAAGCAAAACCTGGCTGACGAATGCTGCTGTGATTATTCTGTCCCCTGGCTCGAGCCTGCCCCGACCTTGTGTCGAAGGGTGAGTGTGGGCAACCTAAACCCCCGGCACCCGCCTGGGCTTTTCCATTTTAATTTCATGCATGGTCCGCCGTGCTCTCAGCGCCGCCCTGTTCCTGGCCCTCGTACATCTCTCCGGCGCGGATGGTGGTCTGCTGCAGGCCGACTCCCTGCTGTCGGCCGCCCTGGAGGGCAATAACGATTACCCCGTCTGGAACGTGGCCATGGAAAGCCTTTCTTTGGTCACGCCGGTGATGGAGATTGGGTGGGCCCTATCCCGGTACTACCGTGATCATACAGATAATCCCCGTATCAGCGAACCAGGCCGGGCGGCGGTAGGCTCCTTTATCATCACTCAAGCGGTCGTGCTTACCCTGAAATACACCATCAGGCGGGAACGGCCCGCCCGAACCTATCAGCCCCGCCTGTGGAACACCCGCATCACGCCGTCGTTCCCATCCGGCCACGCGGCCACTTCGGCGGCCGTCGCCACCGTCGCCGCCGCCTGTGATCCCCA
>CP070787.1:461820-467757 GCA_020346745.1 Fidelibacterota bacterium
CTGGCTGACATGGAGGTGCTGCTGGAAGGTATCCCCCTGGACCAGGTCTCAACTTCCATGACTATTAACGCTACGGCTGCCGTTCTCATGGCCCTCTATGTGGCCGTGGCAGAGAAGCAGGGTGTTGAACCGGAACGCTTGAGAGGAACGGTGCAGAACGATATCCTTAAGGAATATATCGCCCGCGGGACCTACATCTATCCCCCGGAGCCTTCCATGCGGCTGGTGACCGATCTGTTCGCCTGGTGTGGCCGGGAAATGCCTCAATGGAACACCATTTCCATCAGTGGTTACCACCTGCGTGAGGCGGGCTCCACCGCCGCTCAGGAACTGGCCTTCACCTTTACCAACGGCATCGCCTATGTGCAGGCCGCCCTGGATGCCGGGTTGGATGTGAACCACTTCGGCCAACGGCTCAGCTTCTTCTTCAACGTGCATATGAACTTCTTTGAAGAAGTTTCCAAGTTCCGTGCGGCGCGTCGCGTGTGGGCCCGGATCATGAAGGAGCGCTTCGGCGCCACTGAGCCTGCTGCCCAGATGTGCCGCTTCCACGTCCAGACGGCCGGATCCTCCCTTACTGCCCAGCAGATTGACAACAATGCGGTGCGCACGGCCTTCGAAGCCCTGGCAGCCGTATTGGGAGGGACTCAGTCGTTGCATACCAATAGCCGGGATGAGGCCTTGGCGCTGCCCTCAGAAGAATCGGTTCGCCTGGCTCTGCGCACCCAACAGATCATTGCCCACGAAACCGGTATCCCCGATTGGGTGGATCCACTGGCTGGAAGCTATGTGGTAGAAAAGCTGACGGACCGCCTGGAGCGTGAGACACTGGAGCTGATCGCTGTGATTGATGACTTGGGTGGGGCGGTGGCCGCCATTGAGGATGGCTATCAGGAGCGTGAGATCGCCCGCTCAGCCTATGAGTTCCAGAGAGCCGTGGAGAGATCTGAGCACGTGATTGTAGGACTGAACCGCTTCCAGGTCGACGAGCCTGAGATGACGTCTCTCCTAACAATTGATGCGGCGGCCGTCAAGGCTCAGCTGGCGAGGTTGCGGAAGGTGAAGCAGGAACGCAGCACCAGCGAGGTCGCTCTAGCACTCGGCCACTTGAAAACCGCCGCTCAGGGTAACGATAATGTGATTCCAATGATTCAAAACGCAGCCCGGGCCTACGCCACACTGGGAGAAATTTCCCATGTGCTCAAAGAAGTTATGGGCGAATATCGGCCGCGCTAGGACCGCAGATGTTGATGCCCCTCATCCAGGAGAACCTCAAGACCGGGTATCTGGGCCGCCAGGTGACATATCTCGCCTCGACTGGCTCAACCAACGCTGAGTTGTGGCGTTTGGTCGATGATGGCCGGGCAGTGCCCGGACAGCTGGTGGTGACCGATGATCAGCGTTCCGGTAAAGGGCGGGCGGGACGGCGATGGTTTTCCGGCCCTGGTCTGGGGCTGACCTTCTCGGTGTTCTTGCGCCCGCTACTGCCGTTGGAGCAACTTGGCTTGCTCTCTCTGGCTGCGGGTGTGGCCGTCGTGGATGCCTTGGCGAATGAAGGCCTCCAGGCAAAGTTGAAATGGCCCAATGATATCCTGGTAGATGGCCGCAAACTGGGTGGAATCCTCATCGAGAGTCGGGTATCGGATAACAAACCGATGGTCGTCTTGGGTGTCGGCTTGAATGTGAATGAAGAACAAGCCGATTTTCCCGAGGAACTTCATCTTACGGCTGTTTCGGTGCGCATGGTCCTCATGCAACAGGTACAACGTGAGGTTTTACTGGCAGGGATTCTCAATCGCATGGAAGAACTGCTTGAGGGTGGAATTGGTGCAGTGGTTTCCCTGTGGAAGGATCGTTGCGCGCATCTCAATCAGTCTATGCGTTATCACGGTCCCGCTGGTCCGATAGTAGGCCGGTTTCTCGGTGTGAATGCTGAAGGACAGGGCCAATTGAGTGTAGGAGATCAAATCCATCTGGTTACGGCCGGAGATATGGATTGGATACCGGAACCGCAGCGATCAGCGTCGGTGTCGTAACCGATGGCATAAGGAGATAGGTATGCTACTAGCAATGGACGTGGGCAACTCTAACGTAGTGCTGGCCCTGTTCAAGGATGAGGAGTTATTGGAGAGCTGGCGGCTTCATACCAACAATACCCATACCGGCGATGACTGGTGGATTGCGGTCAAGCATCTCGCAAAAGATGCTGGAGTGGATATCGGGTCGGTTAATGGGATTATCATTTCCAGCGTGGTGCCGGTGGTGGGACGTGCCCTTATCCAAATGTGTGAGCGGTATCTTCAGATCCGGCCGATGAGGGTCAATGCCCACCTGCCGCTGGACTTGGGTTTGGATGTGAAAGACCCCGATTCCGTCGGTGCTGATAGAATATGCAATGTAGTGGCCGGGCGAACTCTATATGGTGTCCCTGGTATTATCGTTGACCTTGGCACTGCCACAACTTTTGATGTTGTGAATGAATCCGGCCATTTCATTGGTGGCTCCATTGCTCCTGGTATGGAAGCTAGTGCCCGGCGGCTTTTCTCCGGGGCGGCACTGCTCTCGGCCGTGGACCTGAAAGTACCCGGTACCGCCATCGGGCGTGATACGGAAACCAATCTCCAGGCTGGTATCGTCTACGGCGTTGTGGATCAGATTGACGGTATGATAACACGCATCCGGGAGGAAACGGGCTGGCAGGATATCAAGATTGTGCTTACTGGTGGGCTGGGGGGGCTGATATCCGATGAACTGCGCACCTCGGTTACCTACGATCCGGACTTGACGGTGAAAGGCCTGCGGCTGATCTATCAGCAGTGCAGCTAAAATGGGTTAACTGTAGCGCTTCCCTTGGCAAGAAAAAAGCCCGGGAGCTCCGGGCTTTGCTTTACATCGATTCGTGCATCCCTTTCGACTCCGCGTCCAGCTTGCAGCAGCCCGGTAGCTTTTCATAGGCTGCCGGATCGGCGGGCTTGTCGTTGGCCGCATAACCGGCCAGTACGATAGCGTCCTCGATGGCGGCCACACTGGTCTTGTTGGCATCGTATTTGACGTAGGCGACTGCCTTTTCCAGATCTACTGCGACTGACTCAACGCCCTTCACTGCACCGGCTGCGGCCTCGATCTTGTCCGCGCACATACCGCAGACAGCCGTCCCGATGCTGATGTCCGTCGTTTTCGCCTCGGTCCGGCTGCAGCCTGTGACCAGTAGTCCAACCATCATCAAAAGTGCTCCTGCACTCATCACTCTATGCATCCCTCACACCTCCTCTTGTCGTGTTGTTGTGTGTCCATGTTTGTTATTCAAAGGCAGAAATGCCGGTTATGTCTTCCCCTACGATCAGGGTATGCATCTCATGGGTTCCCTCATAGGTCAAGACGCTTTCAAGGTTCGTCAGGTGCCGCATCACGTGATAGTCATCAATAATGCCGTTGGCGCCATGAAGTTCCCGCGCCATCCGGGCGCATTCCCTGGCCATCCAGACATTGTTGCGCTTGGCCAGCGCCACCTGCTGGTATCGCAGGCGCTCCTGGTCCTTCAGACGCCCAAGCTGCAAAGCTAATAACTGCGCCTTCGTGATTTCTGTCAGCATCCAGACTAATTTGTCCTGTGTGAGTTGGAAACCAGCGATGGCCTTGCCAAACTGGACCCGTTCGCCAGTGTATTTAAGGGCTGCTTCATAGCAGGCCATGGCCGCCCCGATGGTTCCCCAGGCAATACCGTAGCGGGCTTGGGTCAGGCAGCTTAAAGGACCGGCCAGACCCTCTGCCCCGGGCAGCACATTCTCCTCCGGTACAAAAACCTCATCCAGCACCAGCTCGGATGTAACCGACGCACGTAGCGAGAGCTTGCCATGCATTCTCGGGGCTGTGAAGCCGTCAAATTCCTTCTCGACCAGAAAACCGCGCACGTGGTCATCGTCATCCTTGGCCCAGACCACGGCGAGGTCCGCAATCGATCCGTTGGTGATCCACATCTTGGTGCCGTTGAGGACCCAACCGTCCTTGACCTTGGTGGCCTGGGTTCTCATTGCGGCTGGATTCGATCCTGCGTCAGGTTCCGTGAGCCCGTAGCAGCCAATGGCTTCGCCTCTCGCCATGAGCGGGAGCCATTTGCGCCTCTGCTCCTCACTGCCATACCTGAAGATGGGGTACATAGCGAGGGAAGTCTGTACCGATACAAACGAGCGAAGGCCCGAATCACCTCGCTCTAGTTCCTGGTTGAGCAGTCCATAGGCCACGTTGTTCAGACCAGCGCAGCCATACTCCGTTGGGAGATTGCTACCCAGAAATCCCAACTCGGCCATCTGCGGCACCAGCTCGTCGGGGAAAGTCTCGTTGCGGTGATGTTTTGTGATTATTGGCAGCACCTCAGCTTCGACGAAATCTCGCGCCGTGTGCTGCACGAGAACCTCGTCATCTGTCAGTAGAGAGGTACAATCAATATAATCCACCCCGCGAAGGGCTGTAGTCATATAGCGCTTATCCTTCTTAATGGTGAACAATAAAAATTACGCTTGGTGTGTTTGATCCTCCAATCGATATCCATCTGCGTCTTGAGTCGCGCTCTTCAGTCTACCTTAAAATGCGAATATTTTTAAAGTTTGCCTACCCATCCTTCAACGCCTAATTTTTGGACAAGAACATCTCCTTATCATGTTATACACGAAATCAGCTGAATACGCCATTCAGGCCATGCTCTATCTAGCCGAGAATGAGGGCAAAGGTCTGGCCATGGTGAGTTCCATTGCCGAAGCCTATAATATACCCAAGCATTTTCTGGCTAAGCTGGTCCAAACCCTCACCCGCAATCATCTGATCAAGAGCTATCGCGGGCGCAATGGGGGTATTAAACTGGCTCGCCCTTCGGCGGAAGTTACCTTGCTTCAGATCGTCAATGCGATCGAAGGACCGCCACCGGAGCAGGAAATGTGTGTGATTGGCCTGGATGTTTGCTCAGATGATGTGGCCTGCCCGCTACATGAGCATTGGCAGCACATCCGTAGTCTGGTAGGGGACACCCTCAACCATCAGTCCTTGGCGGCATTAGCGGAAGGCATGCGCCAGAAACGGCAGGAACTGGCCAAACTTATCAGGGAAACAGAGCCGGAAGCACTTTCCATCGGAACCTGAGCAGCGGATCTGGACATGGCGTCCTATAAACGGATCCTACTTACTACCGACTTCTCTGACTATTCAAAGGTAGCTATACCGCATGCCGTCACCCTGACTCGCCAGTTTGAGGCCGAGCTGGTGGTACTTCATGTGTTGGAACCATTGCTCACACCCGTGGATTTTGCATGGGGCCCCATGGCATTATCTGAAGATTGGGAAGAGCAAAGGGCTGATCATTCCCGGAAATTTCTCGAAGAATGGGTCGCAAATGAACTGCCTTCTGATCTGAAATGCATCCCTCACCTCTCACACGGCACCCCGATTCGGCAGATTCTCAGCACAGTCCATGAGCAGAATATTGATCTGGTGATCATGGCAACCCATGGCCAAACAGGTATCACCCATGCCCTCTTCGGCAGCACTACTGAAAAGGTAGTACGACGCTCGCCCGTGCCAGTTCTTACCGTAAGAGAGCCGGGTGATCCTCCCGGCGATTGACTACGTTCATAACCAGTAAGATTGACACAACGATAGGGGGGTGTTGTTGATGCAATTGAAACCCTCGGCAGGCAGGTTTAAATTGTATAAAAAGGTACCTATATCCTCTTTTTGTGTTTAACTTTTGATCCGGGTCCTATTTCTCGTGGGTAGAAGTCCCAAAAAAATATAGGAACGCTATTTGAAACTGTGGCCGGTACCCAGCTTGAAGCGCTAGGCAATGATAATCCTCCCTCCCTCTCTCTCCAAGTCAGGGTATCCGCACCCTGTTCCTTCGTGGTGGTGAATTCGTCTGGACGGCATCCCCAGGCCGTCAGTTGATGG
>CP070787.1:467857-473714 GCA_020346745.1 Fidelibacterota bacterium
GTAGAACACGCTGATGAACAATCCCAGCCCGGCGAACAGCAGCACCGGCCAGCCGAGCCGGAGGGCCAGGTAGACCATGATGGCCGCATCGATTACGTTGACCAGCACGATAGCCCGAAGCAGCTGCCGGGCGGTGATGGCTCCGGACAGGATGGGATGGAAGGTGTACTCGGCGCGCACGTAGCCCGCGGTATCCACCCCCTGCCGCCAGTCGAAATAGTCGTTGATCATGTTGTTGGCGGCGTGGGCCAGGACCAATCCGAACAGGGCCAGGGCGAAGAAGCCCCAGTTGGCGCCGGTGGTGGTGGTGGCGGCGAGCAATCCGCCGATGGCGCCGGAAAAGATGGTCATGCGGAACACGCACGGCCGGATGGACAGCAGCCACTTGGCCACGCCGTCCATAAGCCTTCCCTCGGACAGGGTGCAGGTTTTGAAGATCTCGTTCCAGCCCGCCAGCCGCTGACCGAAGGTAGTTGTTCCAGGGATTGTCGTCGTGTTCATGTTCGCGCCTCAGTGCTTCGTGGTGATGAGAGCAAGGGGCGAGTTTACGGAGCTGTACGGGCGGGTGTCAATGGGATGGTTGGGAGATGTCGGGTGGGTGTCAGGGCTGAGTGTAGATCAGTCCACGCTTACATAGGTGAGCACGGCTTCATCATGGATATCAACCCACTTGGTTTCCATCGAACCGTCTGGATCCCATAACGTGGTCATCACGGCACCTTCCAAGTGAAGTATCCTCTTGATAAGGCCTTTGTGGCAGATATAATCGATTATAGTTATGTTCTCATCCCATTGCTCATCATGATTCATGTCGTACAGCCATTGGATTTTCCAGCAGTCGAAGTTCCCGGCCGGAACCTGGATGCTTTCCTTACCCATAACCTCCTTGTCAATTTTGATATACCTTGTGCTGAACAGCCAGTGGGTACCCACTTCCAGAGGATACTGGATCACTTTGCGGGGTGGATCATTGAAATACAGGGAGTCACCCTTCATCTGAGCATATGGAATGATGTTTTGCAGGCAGGTACTCATAGCGTGCACGTCACTGAAGGACATGTCCTTGAACCGGATGCCGCGGCTGGTGGTTCTTTTGGGGAGTGGGAAGATATCACTGCCTCCCATATATGCGTAACAATAGAGACCGTCATCATGATTGGTATAATATTGGGTTCCTGTTAACGTTCCGAAACTATCCGATACTTCTTCCGAATATATCGCTGAAACCCGGAGGGTATCCCCCCACGTGGTCGCCTCCGTGACTAGTGCTGTCACCAGGTAGGGATAGGTCGTGGTATCGATATAGACCGGTGTGCCCGCGCTGTCCATATCTTCGTAGATATACTGGCCTGTTTCGCGGGTGTACTCCCACCTGTTGCCCACCTGCAGGGGGTACCGGAATTCGCCGGGATCGCTATCTTCCGGCTCACAGGCGAAGAAGAGCAGGGCGATTAACAGGAATATGGGAATATGGGACAGGCACCACACTTCATGTATGGTGGTTTACAGCACCGTCCCGAGGAAGAACAGGATCGCTACCACGGTTTTCACGTAGGGGCAGAGCTGCATGGGCAGGACGGAGGTGCGGGCGCCGGTCATTTGGGAGAGGACGGCCATGACCACCAGCAAACCGGCCGACAGGTGGTAAACGAGGATGGCGATGTGATTCTCCGACCAGCCCCAGAAGGTGACCGATGCCACCAGCATACCGATGAAGATGAAGGTGAGGCCTTCGGCGATCCACTCCATGGTGATGATGCGGCGGTTGTCCAGGGAGATATCGCCGAAGCCGGTGATCACGGGGCGGGTGGCGGCGATATGGGCTGTGCCCCAGATAACAATAATGGTTGAACCGAGGTAGAGCAGGATGTCGCTAAGCATGGGGGATGAGCCTCCTTTAATGATGTCATCCAGCGGTAAAGCTATGCTATACGTGCGCTAAATATAACCCCCTCGCGCAGGCGGTAGCGACTTATAGGCTTGTTTGGACTCAATGAGGTCGATCAGGCAAACCGCCAGTTCTATCAGGCGGGGTAGGTATACCGTATCCTCGGGCAGCGGATAGAACCAAGTGACCAGGTGATCCTGTGCTTCATGCTGGAGGCGGAGGAACTGTGGGCCAGGATTGGGGTCGATCACCACCATAACCGTGTCCCAGGGCTGTATTATCGTATCCGGCAGATCGAAGAAACCGCATTGTGTCGCTTTAATGAGTAAGGCTTCCTGTTCCGTGGTTGTGAGCCAGAACTCGGTAGTGGCCACACCATCCATCACCAGGTCTTTCTGGTAGTTATGCTCGAAAGTGTTGAGCTCATTCCTGAAGCCATAGTGAAAGTGGACTTTGACGAACTGCTCGTCGGGCTCGACCGGTTCCCCACAGGCAGCCAGCAGTATCGAGATGAGCATGAGGGTGGGGAGACGGAGGGTGTTCATGCAGCATTCAAGTCCTGGGTAGCACCGATATAACTGCCCCTGTACCCGGAGCAGGCCGGGGCGTTAATAGGTGCACATGAACTCGACCGGGTCGGATTCGAAGGACCATTGAGTCTGCCAACTCTGGTTGACATGGAGATCAACGGTCACGTCGGCATCGCAGAGCGGCTGGGCCAGGACATGAAGCGTGTCGGCGGCTGTGAGCCTGACCCGGTCCGTTTCACCCGGTGCGAGGATGCCGTCCCACTCCGTGGTCAGGAAGATACGGGCCACGAATTCGCCCGTGGAGCTAAGTTCCACGTCGCAATCGGGAACGGTCAGACCTTTCAAACTGTCCGTGGCACTGGTATTGCTGACCTCCAGGTCGATCCCACAGTACAGGCGCACGACCGAATCATGGGGTACGACCCACGGCATCAGGTCAAGCCAGAGCTCCACACCCAGGAACTGAACCTCCAAGCTCTGGAGAGTGGCCTCATTGTCACTCAGTACGCCGGTGGCGTTCAGTGCCTCGTAGATGCGCGGATCACTGCGCAGGTCCGGATAGGTATCTCCCCAGGGTTCGGCGATGAGCAATATGGCTGGAGCTTCGGTCAAAGGCGGGAAGGTGATCGCCGGGCAGGGGGGCGGAATGGACGACACGGGATTCCAGAAAGCACCCAGGTAGATACGTTCTCCGCCGGCAGTGATCACGAAGGGAGCACCGCGCAGTCCGATGTGGTTGGCATACTCGCCCAGGACGTCCTCCATCCGCTCGTAGGCGGCCGCCGTGACGGTGAAACTGTGACCGGACCACTCATAGTGGGTGATGTCGGTGATTGAGAGGATCGGATCAGCACGCAGCTCCAGATCACCGAGTGGTTGATCCACCACATGATAGGCGTTCAAGGTATCCACTGCCAGCAGATATAGAGCCAGGTCGCTATCTGCCCGGGGTCCGGTGCTGGAGAAGCCGCGCTGCACCTCCTCCAGGTAAGCCACTTCCCCGTAATAGTTCACCACGACCGTATACTCATCGAGAGGCAGATCGATGAACTCGGTATGGATGCGGTAGGGACAAGTGCAGTGGCAAAGATGCTGGGCCGTATCCACCACTGTGATAGCGATGGTGTCTTCATCGACGCTGGAGAACAGTTCAAAGCGGTTCGTATCAGGGCAGCAGTTGGACGAGACAAAGAAGTCCAAGATCAGGTCGTCACCGAACTGGTAGCTGAAGCTATCCACCAGGGCGGTCTTATAGAATGATGCCGCCTGGCAGCCGCCCGCCTGGTAGAGCAGCGCCTCACCATCCCACGGGTCCGGCTGAGTGGACTCATCCTTGACGGTGAAATGGTCGCAAGCAAATGATGCGATCAGGATGAATAAGATCAGAGCAGAAAGGGATCGACCGTTCATGTTTTGTTCCCCCCGTCAAATACGCATCTGCTCAATACTAATGGCCGACCAGTCAAAAGTCAAGCAGACATTTCGTTGATTATTGGCTACATGGGCCTGGCTTTCACGCCGGAAAGGGATGCTACAACTGAGTACCACTTGAGATCAGCACTTGACCCTATCGTAGAGATAGGTCATTGCTCCCTTCCTCATTGGCTAGAATATGCGCCAGACATCCTCTTCGTGCAGGACCTCCCCGTCGTCCGTCACCACGGTTACCACGTACATATCCTCAGGCATGTCGTAGAACTCGGTATGGATCGTATAGGGACAGGTACACAGGCATAGATCGGCGGCCGTGTCCGCGACGGTAATGGTAATAGACTTGCTCACGATGGCGTGCGAGAGCTCGAACCGGTCCGTTTCGGGACAGCAGTTGCCGGAGACGCGGAAGTCGATCAGCAGGTCGTCCTCGAACTCGTACGAGAAGAGGGAATCCCCGACGGAAGCCTTGCCCAGGCTCCCGCTCTGACAGCCGTTGACCTGGGCCAGCTGGAACTGGCCGTCCCATTCCTGCGATTCAGTGGAGGAATTGTTGCAGGCCACGAACAGGCCTAGCAGTAGTAATGGTAGCAGGGTTGATATTCTGGTGGTCTTCATACCATCGATCTCCTTATAGGCTATCCAGAGAGATAGTCCTGGTCCCGCAGCAGTATAGGCAACAAATGGTATGCCGGGATGCATCCTTTGCGGGATTTTCCTCAGGTTCATCAGGGAGTGATCGACGAGAGGATAAAATGAAGCAGCCCTATTGAGGAGGGCTATATCAAGATGACAAGCCTCAGAAAGCTGAGAGATTTATCAGAAAGCTGAAGGCAGGCCGGTGGCGAGGTTGGCTCTACCCGCCGCTGGATGCAGGGGCCGTCTCCAGCAGATGTTTCAGATTCTCACCCTCCTCGCGCATATGCTGCCGCATGGCGTCCAGCTGTTGGGCCAGCACTCTACCCAGCAGCAGGTCGAGTATCCGGCCTATAACCGGCATCCCGGTACCGAAGGCCAGGGTGGCAGTGAACCTGACGGTGCCGTTCAGCGGCCGGATGATGAAGCCGCCCTTCATTCCGGGGAAGAGCTGGTATTCCAGCCGGTCGTTGGGCAGCACGCGGGTCGCACGGAACTTGAGGCGGTGGAGCTTGCCGTGGAGATATTCCTCGGCATACAGGACGGTCCCCTCCTGGAACGCCTCGCCTTTGAGAAAGCGGCAGGCAACGTGATCGGGATGCCAGGCGAGGTAATGCGCCGGGAGATTATCGAACCAGTCGAAGAGCCGTTCGGGTGTGGTCTCGATCTCCACTGAGTCCTTGAGCAGGATCACAGGTTATCCCTCAGGTGGATGGATCGTTTGCACTGATCGTGGGCCAGGGCTCAGTCTGTTCCCAGCAGGTAGTGGTCGAAATAGGCATTCAGGCGTCTCTCGAAGGCCGCAGCCTGGGCGGTGTCCGGTTCGGCGATGAGCATGTTCACCAGCTGGCTGAAGCCCAGGTGGTCCAGGTGGTCCTCGTACCAGTATTCCCGCGGTTCACCGGCGGCATCGTATAGTGCCTGGCCGCCCTCGGGCAGCACCATGGGATCGCTGCCGCCCATCATGATGAACACCGGCCGGGGGCTGATCTTCCCGATATGGTTCACCGGCGCCAGCGTTTCGGGATCGACACCCAGCCGGGCTTTGATGTTCCGGATGACGAGCGCCGGGATGGGCCAGGGAAGGCCGGAGAGGGTGGCAATAGTCTCACGGTTGATGCTATGGTAAGGGCTTTCCGAGGCCACCGCCTTGATCTGTGAATTTTGGGCGGCGTACAGGATCACCAGTGCCGCGCCCATGGAGGTGCCGATGGCGCCTATCCGCTCCGGGTCAACGTCCTCGCGCTGGAGCAGGTAGTGCCAGGCGGCATCCAGGTCCTTGACCTCGTGGAGCCCGAGGCTGATGATGTCGCCGTCACTCTCGTTGTGGGCCCGCAGGGTGGGGAGGATGGCGCCGTAGCCGTGCCGGATG
>CP070787.1:473814-479607 GCA_020346745.1 Fidelibacterota bacterium
CTTCAAACAGAGTCCGGCTGTTTTCCAGGTCATTGGATTTCATGAGCATCAGCGCATGTTCGGCAATGAAATCCCGGGGTGCCTGGTAGATCACAGAGGTGATATACTGCTCAAGGCCTTCGACCAGGGGGATCGCTTCCTCGGCGAAAGCCCTGAGATCTTCACCGTCTCCCTCCGCTACGATGTACAGTGTGGAGGTGGCGTTGTATTCCTCCGAGATCGTATTCAGCTCGATGATGGAGGGATCGTCCTGGGGCATCATGTCCTGATATTCGGTGCTGATAGTCAGCTGCCCCATCATACCCATACAGATGACCGTTACAATCATGATCCAGAGTAGGGTCCACCAGGGCTTGTTCACTACATAGCTAGCAATTGCGGACAAAATTCGATCACGCATGGGGAGACTCCTTTTCGGTACTAATGAGATAATTCGCTTTTTGAAAATCTGCTGGTAGGAACGCAAGAGGGACAACGTCTGTCAGGTTGGTAAATATCTGTACAGTAGATCGGAGACGAAAAAGCATATTCATCTATCACCTTGTAAGCCTATATATCGATCGCAAAATAGTGTAATAAAGGTACCATTACCTCGGAGGATAATCAACAGCACCGGCAAGCGACCATCCACCTGTCAATGCCAGCCTGCCTTCAATCCGCATATTCAAATTGACTTGTCACCCCACAGCTCGATATATGGATACTTCATCAGCTAATTCGCCCCATCCATTTACGCAAGGTTGATTGCTCTTCAAGATTATAGAATCCCACCACATAAAGTAAAAGAGGTAGCGAAACGAACAGCACCGCCCTCAGAATGAACGGAAGCCACAGCGGCTCCGATGATAGTAGAGCATCCACAACCATCATGCCTGCTGCGATGAGCAACACCAGGACGACTCGCTGTCTTTCAATGGTAGCCACGCGGAGAGGTCTAGCCATCATCGTGACAGCGGCAAACATGATAAGATACGCCAAGGCCGTATTCCATGCTGCGGCCACCATCCCATAACGCGGAACCAGCCACAGATTCGCCAGAACGTTCACAACTGCTCCGGTGCCAGTAGCCAGAGCAATGCCTCTAGTCCGCTTGGCAATGAATAGATAATTCACTGGGACAAAATAAAGCCCCAGGAACAGATGACCGAGGGCTACAGGGAACATGACAGTTACAGCACTGTAATATTCGGGATCAGCGAATATATACACGAGGTACCGGCCAAATAAAAGTGCCCCAATGGTGATGATCACTGTAACCAGGACGAAGTAGGTGCTCAGTCGGCCGATAAAGGCTTTCGCATCAGGACGGGTATAGTTCTTCAGGAGAAATGGCACCCAGGCATTATTCATACCCGTGAGGACAATGCTGACTATACCAATAATCTGGTACCCCAAGGAATAAATACCTAGTTCACCCAGATTTGCGAACCGCTCAAGAATAATGCGGTCAGAGAGCCTCAGAGCCCAATGCGCCAGGGTATGGGGAACCAAAGGTAGACTAAATGCCAGAGCTTGCAGCATCCACGCTGATTTCCAACCAACAGTCGCGTTCCTGAGCACCACCCCAATATAAATCGGGAGAAAGATCGCTGTTGCCCAGAACATACCTTCTACCGCGCCCAAAAGGCCTCTTTGGGCTACTACCACTAAATACACAGCTAAGACAACCTTCAGGATGGATGTCCCATACATCAAGAATGAATATGTGACAGCTTTTTCCTGGATACGCAACACTGCTATCGGGATCGTGCCGAGGAGCGTGAAATAACTGGTCCATAGAGTCAGTCGCAGATATGGATGGAAGGGCACATCTCGAAAGATGGCGGCAAACAGTACATCCCCAGTCCGATCCAGGATAACCATTACAGTTCCGCCGATGACCACCAAAAATAGAAAAACGGTCCCGATAAACTTCTTGCGCTCCTGCTCGTTGTCAAAGTCCACATAATAACGGGTGACAGCTCCAGTTAATCCCAGACTGACGAGGGGTGTCAAGAAGGCCACCACTGTTAGACAGATGGCCCAGATACCGTACTCGGCCGGGGTCATGTTCCGAGTGTAGATCGGAATCAGGAGAAAGGCTATCCCCTTGCTGAGGGCATCCCCCACAACGTAGACTAACGACAATCGCACCAAATGTTGGATATCCTGCTTCAAGGCATTTTTAAACGGAGGGTGAACTGCTCATTGGGTACAGCGGATATCTGCAGGCTAGTGGGTGATTGCAGCGGGACTCCGGAGTGAGCGCATGTCGCCAGTTGAGCAATCCAATATGCAGGTTATGCCAGTTCCCGATCACAGAGATGCTTCTGCGTGATTACTAGGAGGAAATTCCAATCGGGTGTTTTGTATTATTACTTGGGCTCAGCTATTTTGATCACCGTCTCGGCAACTCGTCTAATATCGTCCATACCCACCCCAACCGAGCACGGCAAGCTCAGGGCTTTGCGGTGGATCTCTTCGGCTACCGAGATGCGGTAAGCCATAGACTGCTTATGTGCAGGACTTAAATGCAATGGTTGCCACAGGGGCCGAGCCTGTATTTTTTCTTGCTCGAGCTGGCGCATCAGAGACCGACTGTCCATGCCATATTGGGATTCATCCACCAGAACCGTGAACAGCCAGAATATGCTATCGGCCCATGGCGCTTCCAGCATAGGCTGGATACCGGGTACTTCCTTCAATTGGGCACTATAGGCGTCGGCAATCTGTCTCTTCTGGGCGATATAATCATTCAATTGCTCTAATTGGGCGCAACCCAAGGCAGCCTGTATATTGGTCAAGCGATAGTTGTATCCGATTTCGCGGTGGACATATTCCTGAGGATCGTCTTTCGCTTGAGTGGTGTAGTACCTGATTTTCTGTGCCCATTCTTCACGATTGGTGGCGACCATCCCCCCGCCACCAGTGGTTATGATCTTGTTGCCGTTAAAACTGAAGCAAGCCATCTCCCCCATGCTACCCACCATACGACCTTTGTATTTTGCCCCCAAGCTCTCAGTAGCATCCTCAATTATCACCAACCCGTATTTTCGGGCTACTTCCATGAGGGGATCCATATCTACCGGGTGCCCCAAGATATGTACCGGGAGAGCAGCCTTGACACGGCGATCGGTGGCCTTGTTATACAGACCTCCGTCCCGCCACTGGCATTCACCTTCCAGAAAATCGAGCACCTTCTGAGAATCCATCTGCCAGTACGTGGGCTCCACATCCATGAAAACCGGCCAGGCGCCCACGTAGCGAACAGCGTTGGCTGGGGCAATGAATGTTAGACTGGGAACGAGGACCTCATCGTCGGGCTCGATTCCTGCAACCAATAAAGCCATATGCAGCGCTGCCGTTCCGTTGACAGTGGCCACAGCGTGACGGATACCTATGTATTCTGCGAGTGAAGCTTCAAACCGGTCAACAAAACGCCCGGCAGAGGAGACCCAATTTGTGTCCAGACATTCCTTGATATATTTCCACTCGTTTCCTCGCAGCTCAGGTACAGTCAGGGGGATCATATCTTCGGACGGCGGGGCTCCCGGCTCAGAGGACGTAGACATCTGGGCGATACCTTCCTAAATGATCACGGATCCACTCGATGGTCAACCCCAGTCCTTCTCTCAGGCTAACCTTAGGACTCCAGCCAAGGACATTTTGAGCCAGGGTGGTATCTGCGAGTAAACGCTCAACTTCACTACCCGTAGGCCGGACACGCACTTCCTCACTTTCGATGGGAATTGATCTTCCGATGAGCTCAGCGATCAGCTGGGCTAAATCCTTGATACTAATTTCACGCCCGACACCAAGATTGATCGTCTGGCCTACAGCTCCTGGTTGAGAGGCCGCCAGCAGAAAACCATCTACTGTGTTTGCGACATAATTGAGATCGCGAGTAGGATGGACATTACCCAGGTAGATCTTCTCGGCAGTGAGACTCTGGGTGATGATCGTAGGAATTACTGCTCGGGCTGACTGGCGAGGACCAAAAGTGTTGAATGGCCGCACAGTGACAACCGGCACCCCAAATGACAAATGGTAAGCCTCGGCAATTTTATCAGCGCCAATTTTACTGGCCGAGTAGGGTGATTGTCCCTGCAAGGGATGCTCTTCATTGATCGGGACGTAGTGGGCCGTGCCGTATACTTCACTGGTTGACGTGTGGACCACACGTTCGATACCCATTTCCTGGCTCACCTGTAACACGTTGAGAGTACCTTCAATATTTGTTCGCACGTAGGAAGCGGGAGCATGATATGAATACGGAATCGCTATCAGAGCAGCGAGATGGAACACGATATCCACACCCTGCATTGCTTGGCGTACGCTGTCCCGGTCGCAGATATCGCCGGCCACAACCTCTACGTCATCCTTAGCGGGTGATTCGTCCAACCAACCCCACCGCCCAAGGGCGTTGTAGTGCACCATGGCTTTAGCATGTGCACCCTCAGACACCAGCCTTTCCACGAGGTGGCTTCCGATAAATCCACCAGCACCCGTGACAAGGGCATGTTTTCCTTTCCAACTCAACGCATCAACCTCCCACTTTTGATGTCCTTCTGGGCTTGGGCATAGCTGGCTTCCTCTCCGATATCCAGCCAATATTCCCAGAGCGGGAAATTCACCACCGATTTATCTTCATCTATTAGCCGCTGGATGAGGTCGCTCATATCAAACCGCTCACCGTTAGGGATGAATTCACGTATTGATGGCTCAACCAAGTATACCCCAGCACTAACGAAAAAATTCAAAAGAGGCTTCTCCCTGATACCGGTTACGTGTACTCCATCACTTTCGAGAACACCGAAAGGAACATTGATATCATACTGTCGCACACCTACCGTTAGCATGGCTTCATGCTCCCGGTGATAGTCCAACATAGCTTTGAAGTCCACCCGCGTGAGTATGTCCCCATTGATCACCAGCAGAGGGTCCTTGGACATCTCCATAATACCGAGGGCTCCAGCCGTTCCTAAGGGCCGGTCTTCTTCCACGTAACTCAGTTGAATACCAAAACCAGCCCCGTCGCCAAAATGTGCCTTGATCGCCTCAGGCTTGTAATGGGTCGTAACATTTACCTTATTGATGCCTACGTGCCGCAGCTGTTCGATGATATGCTCCATTATTGGACGATCACCCACCGGCAGCATCGGTTTGGGTAGGTCTTCCGTAAGTGGACGGAGACGAGTACCATAACCCCCGGCCATAACCACTGCCTGAAGGGGGAGAGTTTCATGGGGCATTAGGTCATCTCTGACCACCAGGTCCACTACGCGACCGTCTTCATCCAGGATGGGAATCTGGTTAATAGGATGCTCGTGCATCATCTCCAGCAGCTCACCGCGCGTGGTACTGGTTTGAGCGGTGATCGGTTTAGCGGTGTGATAGGTTGCTTTGTGGTCAATCACCTTCTGGATATTTGCCTCCATTCTGATCCCGGCCAGAATAGAGCGACGGAGGTCGCCGTCGGTGAGGGTATCCACAAGCCGCCGTTCATCGTCAACCACCAGGGCAATACCCTTGGCATTATGGTCAATGCAGGTCATGACATCACGAACAGTGCTGTTCATCCCAATGAAGAATCCTGATATATCTCTTTCGCTCATACCGAAGTTGTCTGATCCTTACTATCTTTTTGGGAGCCCACTCCCTGCAACTCCTTTATAGACCGCTGCATTTCCCGCATTTCTTCCTTTAATTGATGGATCACTTCTGGCAGATTTGTGCCAAATCTGGTCCCGATCCTGAAACTTGGAATTTCCTCAGATTGATCCTCTCCTTCCCATTGAGTTTCTCCGAGCAATA
>CP070787.1:479707-485381 GCA_020346745.1 Fidelibacterota bacterium
CCCAAATTCACACACTTGACAAGAAAATCATGCCTACCTGCCGTCACCGCTTGGCTGTCGTCTTCATGATAGAATGGCACAATAACCTGATTGTTAATAATGTCGATGAATTCCGCCGGGGTATAGCCGAGAATCGTTTCGACCTGCGGGCTTATAAAGGTGAACTCCTTCGTATGGACGTCTATCCGGTAAATAATCTCACCAATGTTCTCCAGGATAGTTTGTACATCTGGCTGAGAGGGATATTGCACTGTGGAATCGGATAATTTTATCCGCCGGGTTCGGGAGGCGGAAGCCAGGGCTTCCTCAAGCAGCCTTTTCAGGTTGGCCGTGTCGATCGGTTGAACCTCATACGCTAATCCCACATTATCTGCGAAATCTTCCACAAGATTTATGTCCAGTTGATCCTTCTCAAGGCTCAAGTAAACGACCTTCTTATAAGCATCCCCTATCAGCATACTACCATTGATAGTACCTGCACCCCACCCGACAAGGATATCCTTCTTCCATTTGGTGAAAAACGGCTCATTGAGCATCCAATAGCTTTTCCCATGGTACTCGGCATATTTCTCAGCGCCAAGGAACATTTCGTAGCAATTGTTTCCGCTTATTTTAACGACCTGGTCACCGTATTCCGCGAGTAACTCCATAATCTGCGGGTGACAGGTCCCGTAGGCCAAGAGGGTTACATCGTTCTCTATAATGGATCTATCGAGGTAATGTTTGAACAGGTCGATACCTACGGTAAAAGTACACGAGGGGACTATCGGGTAGATTCGGAAAGTCCCTTCCATGGTTGCTGCACACTCTTCGATCGCTTTGTGCATTGATTCACATGTCACTATACCTGCACTACATGCGTTCATCTTCCGTCCCCTTGATGTAGCTCTCTAGCGACAGAGTCAATCCCGTCAGATCCTCAGGGAATACACAATCGGAAAATCCCTGTTTCATGTTTTCGTCATATACAAACGGAATACCGCCGATAACGATTTTCAGATCCTTGTTTCGTAAATGGAGAAGCAACTGTTTCAAAGTTTCTACGTGAAGGAAGTGCGATATGGAAAAGAGAACCACAGGTGGTTTCATCTTTTTTATATACTCTTTCAGGTTGCGATCCGTTTCGCACAGCGAAAATAAGGTAACAGCGAAGGACATAGTCTTCAGAAATGAATATAAAAGCGAGGCGCATAGAGGCAAGTAGGGAGTGAAATAGCATATTGGTATGGGAATGCAATTTTTATATCTGATTTGGATATCAGGTCGATCAAGATACACATATATAAATCTCAATAAGGCGTTAATGGACGCGGGAGCAAGCTCATTTGCCTCCCATTTAGTGATGATATGATTGAGAAAGTCACGCAGCTCATCAATCGAGTAGGCTTCGGAATCCTTGACGAGCTCTTCCATTGAGGTGTAGTCTGAGTCGATTATCCTCTTCATGAGAGTATGCAATCCGGTCTCAGACACCTTCCCTTGCCCCCTTTTCATGCTCACCCTTACGCTTACATCATCAAAACACCCAACCTAAAGCAATGTGAGCTATTTGCGCCTAAAAATAACTGTCATATGTCACGTTTCCAAGCTTTTGCGTTGATCTCCTCTTGGACGCCCATCCCTTGCCATTCTCCCACCGATCTCTATAGGATTTGTTTTCCCTTCGGATTATCCGCCCGAGGAACGTCACTAATTATCAACAGGCTGGAAAACCATGGAACAGATGTGGGGCCAAACGCCTATCCGACATGAGACAAGTCAATCTCATGCGGCACTTTCGGTTGTATATGAAAATCCCTCACTGCTCATTGAGAAATGAGGGATTCTAATTCGTAGCGGCGAGGGGACTTCCTGACAAGCACTCCGCGCTGTCGGGATAAACTTCTCGTCTCTCCTCAGATCAGGATGTTGGGTAGGTTGGGTTGTAGCGGTGGAGGGACTCGAACCCCCGACACGCGGATTATGATTCCGCTGCTCTAACCAACTGAGCTACACCGCCACGGGAAATTTACCGCCCCTGGTACGAAATTGGCAACGGCTTAGGTCCGGCTGCGGTTGCGATGGAATATCATGCCAGCGCTAGCGGGCAGCTCAAGTACCGTAGCGCAGGCGCGTGCCGGTGTTAAGAGACATCAGGATCTCTGCCGCACTCAGTTCTCGCGGAAAGTAGGCACCAGAGATGTGGGCCCCTAGCATACTGGCTCCCTCGAGCTTACAGTGAGTGAGGTTCAATCCCGCCAGATTGGCCTGGCGAAAATAGCAGTTCGAGAAATCGATCCCCTTGGCATTGATACCCCGCAGGTCCAGACCGCGGAAATCCAGACCGGAAAGATCCAGTTCCGCCCCATCCTTCCGGCGGGCATTGAATTCCTCGATATTCTCATCCCGCAACAGCAGGTACATCCCGTTATCACTGATCTTGGGTGTCTCGTCAGTCTCGATGATTCCTCTGCGCATGAGCATTCCTTTCTGCGGTTGGCCTGCCTCAGCTGTTATGCTACCCGGTCCAGGATCAGCTGGGTCACCAGGCGGACGGCTACCCCTGATCCTCCCCCGGGCGTATAGGGCTGGTCCTTGTCCTGCCAGGCAGTGCCGGCAATGTCCAGGTGCGCCCAGGGCGTTTCCCCAACAAACTCCTTCAGGAACACGCCACCGGCGATAGTACCCGCTAGACGGCCCTCACCAATATTCTTCACGTCCGCCACCTTGGACTTGATATCCTCCGAATACTCCTCCCACATGGGCAGTTGCCAGACCCGCTCGCCGGTCTTGTCCGCTGCCTGCTTGACCTCCTCTATCAGGTCGTCGTTGTTGCCCATGAGCCCACTGGCCCGGTGCCCGAGGGCGATCAATACTGCCCCGGTGAGCGTGGCAAAGTCCAATATCGTTGTTGGCTTGTACTTGTCCACCACGTAAGACAGAGCATCCGCCAGGATAAGGCGGCCTTCAGCGTCGGTATTGATCACCTCGATGGTCTTGCCGCTGTAGGCCTTCACGATATCACCCGGCTTCTGAGCCCGGCCGCCCAGCAGGTTCTCCGTGCTTGGGATCGCCGCCACCACGTTGATCTTCGGCTGAATCCTGGACACGGCCTCCATGATACCTAACACCGCTGCACCACCACTCATATCGAACTTCATCTCGTCCATCTTCTCAGATGGCTTGATGCAGATCCCCCCGGCGTCGAAGGTCAATCCTTTCCCTACTATGGCCAGGGGTGCCTCCCCCGCTTTGCCGCCTTTGTATTCCATAAGGATGAACTTCGGCGGTTGGTCGGTACCAGCCGCAACCCCCGCCAGAGCGCCCATCCCCATTTTGGTAAACTCCGCCCGGTCGTAGACGGTGCAGTTCATTTGCGGGGCTTTGGCAATGCGCTCCGCCTCTTTCGCCAGATGTGTGGGCGTCGCAAAGTTGGAGGGATGGTTCTGCAGATCCCGGGCGAAACACACACTGGTGCCCAGGATGATCCCTCGTTCCACCGCCGCCTTGGAGGCGGGACCGTACAGGATCAAGCTCTCCAGCTCCCGCGCATCCTCCTCCGGCTTCTTGTGCTCCATGAACTGGTAGGAGCCCAGGATCATACCCTCCACCAGGGCCTGGGTAAGCTCTTCTTCCGCCAAGTCCACCTCAAAGGTGAGCAGCCCACAGCCGGCCAGGTTGTGCTTCCTCGCCAGTCCCACGGCTTTCCCGGCTGCCTGGCGGGCTACGTCAGCAGTGAACTTGTCCTCCTCCCCCAAACCAACCAGGGCTATCCGCGCCAGAGGACCGCCGGTAAACAACATCAGGGTATCCCCCTTCTTCCCCTTGAAATCCTTGTCCTTCAATACCTTGGCGACGAGCCCTCCCAGAGCGTCGTCCATCGGGCGATACAATGTCGGCAGTTCCTGGCCTTTGAACAGGCATAAAGCCAGAAAATCCATGGGCTTGGTAAAATCCGGTTCTGATACCTGCTGAACTTCTCTCACATAGGACATTTTGTTTCTCCTTGAATGGTTATCACTCCTCAAAGGGAATCGGTTATTCAGGTTGATCCCGTTTTGAACGATGGCAGGTAGCCATCCCGGTGATGACTACCGCTCCTTGATCATTGAACAGTTTTGCCCGCAAGAAAGACACAGTGTCGCCCTGCTTCTCAGCCCAGGCTTGACCGTAAATGCGACCCGTCAATATGCCGCCTGAGCGCTGTATAGACAGAGATGAAATGGAGAATTGGGGACTCTCTGGAGAGCTGCCGCCATTCAGCGCCTCCGTAAGCAGCTGGAGAATGAAGGACGTCACCTTTTCATCCACGGCATTGTGAGTCCGCCCCAGGTCGATCTCGCCTTCAGCTAGTCCCCCCGAAGGACGAACAATGTATGGGGCATCTGTATTATTGGAAGCGTTCAATCTAGTTTCAATGCTGCCGGTACGGATGGAATTTAGGACACCGATGACGGATCATGCGGATTTTCAGGTCTCGCTGTTCTTCAGGCCGGTCTGGATATGTGTGAACTGTGCTTCTGCAGTAGCGATGAGCTGGCCCCGCTCGTCCCGCAGCTCCGCTTCGGCTGTCAGAAAGTCCTTACCTTCCGAAATTACTTTACCCGCACCGCGCAGCTCCCCGCCGTGTACAGGCCGCAGAAAGTGGGTCGTCATCTGAGTGGTGCCGAATCGGGCCTGCGGATTACCCAGATGGGTGAAAACGGCATGCCCCATGAGAGTATCCAGCACGGTCATGAGGAATCCACCATGCACTACACCGGTTATGTTCAGATGGATTTGATGAACATCCAATTCGACCTCGGTATGGCCCGGTTCAGGTGAGGCGGTATTGAAGCCCAAGTGTTTCGACAGGTAGTTCTCCGGAATCGGGAAGTGAGATTCTGACACGTTGCTAGTCATGGCGATTGCTTCGTTCCAATTACTTGTCGGTATTATAATATAGAGATGCGAGCATTTGTCAGCTCCACTCTCTCGAAGTTAGCCCTGAAAAGATTCGGGAGGAAGAACACCAGAGCGTACTCCCGATCATTGCAGCAGCTAGTCGCCTAACTTTACAGCCTGTATCACTCGGATAATGCTACAATTTCTATGGCGATAAATATAAATACATTGTATTTTAATCAATCCTATTATCATAAAGCAGTTCAACAATGTACTTAAGAAAGGGATGCACAATGCGTCTATTGCCATATGCAATACTAATCAGTCTGATCGTTGTGCCGGTGAGTGCTCAACTTGGTGACGTTGATAATATCGAGCAATCAGAATCGCCACGGGGACTATTTTTTTCCTTCCATAATAAATCCCCGTTTGCGAGTACCAAGATCGGTGTTAGAAACGGGCCCTTAGCACTCTTCGGAGGACTCGACCTTATCCGGATTGGTCTCACTATGGATGATGATTATACATCTTACGCTACTGATTACGTTACAGGTCGTACCTATAAAGATTATGAATCTGAAGACCATGTTGAATTCACCGGCGTCTTTTTCATCCCTCATGCCGGCCTGAAGTATTTCCTGCGGGAATCTCCCCTCAGTCTCTACGTCACCGGTGACATATTCTTCATCCTTCCTTCAATAAAAGGAGCAAGTGAAGGTAGGGAGGTTGAATATAATCCTGATGGTTCAGTTTACTGGATAGACGATTGGGATTATTCACTCGAGACTGATGAGGAGGAGATGATTGAAGA
>CP070787.1:485481-491136 GCA_020346745.1 Fidelibacterota bacterium
TTGGGCGCCAGGATATACTCCATGCGCCAGGGAGCCCAGAGGCGGTCCAGGGTCAATTATGGGCCTCTTCTTTCTCCTTCTTGGCTGCGGCGATGACTTTCTGCTCTTCGTCCCGGGGCATATCCTCGTAGTGGTCAAAGCGCTGACTATGAATACCCCGGCCGCCGGTCATGGACCGTAGGGCCGTAGCGTACTGGTCTAGGTTAGCCAGTGGTATCTGGGCTTTCACTTTCTGGAGGCGCCCTTCAGTCTCCATGCCCAGAACCTTGCCCCGCCGTGAAGAGATATCTCCCATCACGTCGCCCATGAACTCTTCCGGGACCAGCACGTCTACTTCGTAAATCGGCTCCAGCAGTTTGGGTTTGGCATCCAGGAAGGCTTCTTTGAAGGCCTCGCGCCCGGCGATCTGGAAGGCAATGTCCTTGGAATCCACCGGGTGCTGCTTGCCGTCGTAGACCACTGCTTTCAGATCGACACAGCGGTAGCCGGCGAGCACCCCTTCCGCCTCCGCCGCCCGGACACCCTTCTCAATGGAGGGAATGAACACCCGGTCGATGGCCATGCCCACAACCTTGCTTTCGAACTCGATGCCCGCTCCGGGCGGCAGGGGCTCGACATACATCCACACTTCGGCAAACTGGCCGGCACCGCCGGTCTGCTTCTTGTGGCGATACTTTGATTCACCCCGCGCATTGATGGTTTCCCGGTAAGCCACCTTGGGTGGCAGCAGATCCACTTCCACTTTGAAGCGCTGCTGAAGCCGCCGGATGACCGTTTCCAGGTGTAATTCTCCCTGGCCTGAGATAATGGTCTGCTTGAGCTCGGGATCGTATTCGAAGATGAAAGTGGGATCTTCCTCGTGGAGGGTAGCCAGACCGTTACTGATCTTGTCTTCATCGCCCTTGGCCTTGGGAGCAATGGCGGCGCGGATTTTCTGCTCAGGTAAGTGAATGGACGGCAGGACGATAGGATCGCCTGCGTCGCTGAGAGTATCGCCGGTATGGGTGTGTTTCAGTTTTACAATGGTGGCGATATCACCGGCCACCACTTCGCCCAGCTCCTTGCGATCCTTGCCCTGCATGGTATAGATGGTACCCATCCGCTCCTGCTTTGAGCGGGTGGTATTCGACAGGTCGGCACCCACTTTCACTTTGCCGGAGTAAGCCCGCAGGAAGGAGAGCTCCCCCAGGTGGGCTTCGCTGACCGTCTTGAAGACGAATGCCGAAGTGGGGCTGGTTTCGGAAGCCGGGCGTGTGATCTCTTCATCACTTCCCGTGGCCTTATGGCCCTTCACTTCCTCGAAATCGGCTGCGCAGGGAGCGTACTTGGCTAGTACATCCATCATCCTGCGAATCCCAACGTTGGTAAGGGCCGAGGTGGCAAAGACCGGGATCAGCGAACCATTCATGAAGGCGCCATGGAGGCCGCCACGCAGTTCCTCTTCGGTGAGTTCATCGTTCTCGAAGTATTTTTCCAGGAGGGTATCATCGGATTCGGCAACGAATTCGATGAGTTCCCCATGCATGGTGGCGCACCGGTCGGCCCAATCGCCCGATAGGGCTTCTACGGTATATTGCCCGGTACCATCGGTTTCATATGTATGGAGCTCATTACGGAGCACATCCACCAGCTGGTTGAAACCGGGTCCCTGGTTGACCGGGTAGGTGAGTGGAAATACTTTGGACCCGAACCGTTCACGGGCCACACTGAGTACAGCGTCGAAATCGGCGTGCTCCTTGTCGACCATATTGACGACGATGAGGTGGGGGAGACGATAATTGGTTGCTGAGTTCCACACCTGCTCGGTACCCACCTCCACGTTGGACACGGCATGGATAACCACAACTGCAAAATCGGCTACTCTCAGGGCGGCCTGCATTTCACCGGAAAAGTCGGCATAGCCGGGGGTGTCAAGGATGTTGAATTTTTTCCCCTCCCAAGGGAGACTCAGAACGGAAGTATTGATAGAGATCTGCCGTTCGATCTCATCCTCGTGGTAATCGGAGACGGTATTCCCCGCCTCAATAGTGCCCAGACGGTTGATCGCTCCACCATTCAGCAGCATGGCCTCGGCCAGGATCGTTTTCCCGACCGAGCCATGCCCAACCAGGGCGAAGTTGAGAATATCCTCGGTTTTATACATGGACATCTGAATTCTCCTTTAACAGTTGTGCAGTTCCGGAGTGGATGCTGCGCTAATATTGTAGACTAGACCTTCATAGTCGACATCAGGTTTGGGCAATCTGGCATCCTGAATAGCTTCCGTCATAGCGAGATTAGGATAGGGCCCCCCAGGGCGAGCTTTGATCATCGGATTCTTCCAGCACATTGCGTATGGCGGGTTTGAGATAAATCCCTGAAAGGTCCTTACGAGATAGTGCTTCGGCCAGGAGACGGATTTGTTGTTCCAGGGGCATGGATCTATTCAGAACGATGAGCTCTTCACCTTCGAGTATGCAGGCGCCACCGGTAAAGGGTCCTTTATCAAGCATCACCGCCAAACCGAGCTTTGCGGCCACATCTTCCAGCTCACTGAACATGGCTTCAAGTTTCAGGTAGGGATTCTTGCGAGCCACTCTTAGAGTAGTTCCTCCCGGTGGCGTGTACGCAACCAGCGGACGATTTCCTGCACACGCTCACTTTCGGACCGCGGGAGGACCAGGGTTGCATCCGGGGTTGAGACCACGATAAGATCCTTGACGCCGATAGCTGCGGTCAGGCGCCCTTCACTCACCACCAGGGAATCGTGCGTATCCAGGATAGTTACATCGCCCTGGAGGACATTCCCCGCCTTATCCTTGTGTAGTTCGTCGTAAAGGGTTCGCCAGCTGCCCAGGTCGTTCCACTCAAACCGGGTTTCCACGGTATAGATACACTCGGCATTTTCCAGGACACCATAATCGATGCTGATGGAATCCACTTTGGGCCAGATTTTTTCCAGAGCTGGTTTGAAGTCAGGGGTGTCGATCAGTTTTTCAATGCCGGCCAGTTTCTTGTAGGTAGTGGGCAGATGCTTCGCCAGGTTGTCCAGGATGGTGCTCACCCGCCAGACGAACATGCCGCCATTCCAGAGGTGTGTACCGCCCTCGAGGAATTGCTTGGCGGTTTCCAGATCTGGCTTCTCCGTAAAGCGTACCACGGGGTGGAGGTCACCGTCATTATCGCGGTTGAATTGCACATACCCATACCCGGTGGCGGGCCGGGTGGGCTGAATTCCCAGGGTAACGAGGTTTGGTCCTTCGGTGGCTTTCTTACGGGCTTGGTTCAGGGCACGGTAGAACTGCTTTTCCTTACGAATCAGATGATCTGCCGGGAACACTCCCATAACGACGTCCCCGAAACGCTTGCGAAGGATGAAGGCCGCCAGGGCAATGGCCGGGGCGGTGTTGCGTCCGCTGGGTTCGATGAAGAAATTCTCATCCGGGATTTGGGGGACCTCCGATTTAAGTGCCGGCTGTAGTTCACCGGAAGCCACGATGTAGATACCCTCGTTGCTCTCATCCTTTTCCAGCCGCGCGGCGGTCATGGCGATCAGGGTTTTATTATTGACCAGCGGAAGGAGCTGCTTGGGACGTTGGCGTCTGCTTCGGGGCCAGAAGCGCGTTCCGGCTCCACCAGCCATGATGACACAGTGCATCTATTCTCTTCTCATGATATAATCATGCGGGGGAAAGACTGAATTTCCAGCCTTAAAGTTAATATCAATCCCATCCACTTCCCAGCGGGCTCGTACCTCCACTACATCAGGATAGTAGCTGAACCGGGCGGCCTGGTGGTAAGGCTGCCAGCGGCCACTGTAATAGGGTACCGGATCAACGCCGATCTGTTCGTGGGCGAACAAGCTGTAAAAGCCTGGTGGAACCTCGTCCAGAAGATAACCAGCCGAATCGGTAACCGTATAGGCGGTACGCTGGCCGGTCTCCACATCGCGGGCTTCCACCACCACCCGGCCTGTCAAGCCCCCAATCGTCCCGCGAATCTGACCGGTTGCCTGTGGTACTTGGTAAACCAGATTGAGAGTGAGTACTGAATCGGTCAGGGAATTACCGGCCTCATCGGTGATCATCCAACCGGGAATAGTAACCCGCTGGTAACGCTCAGGTTCCGGTACATGCAATGTAACCGTTAGATGGTTTTCCTGTTGAAGTGGTAGATCAACGGTATCCTTGCCGGTAAGGTTGGCCATGAGTCCCTGAGGAAGTACTATGGGCTCCGAAAACATCACCTCGCCCCGCGCCTCTCGGAATTGCCCCCTTCCACCCTCCGGACTGTGAACCAGGGACATACGGCCACCGGTGGTCCTGATGGCTGGGGGTATAGTGTCCACCAGCTGGGGTGTGGGTATGGCCAGTGGCTCCAGGCGATAGGATTCCCCCAGCTGGGTATAGCCCTCGCCTAAGTCGACAACGGTAGAGTCGGCGCCTCTCATATCTGGAGGCAACACAAAGCCATAGATCGTGGGATCTGGTGTGGGATAGAGGTTGTAGGGGAGCGGTGCCTCGCCGAAAGGCATGCTGAAGGTTAGGGCGAGATAGTTGGGAGTCCGCCATTCAACTGATTGTATTTGCGGTAAGGCCAGCAGGGGAGAGAGACGCATGGCCACGACCGTAGTGTCGCCCTGAATAATCAGAGAATCGGTCGTCGGCAGAGCATACGGTCGGCGGTGAATTGCATCCGGGAAGTCGCTTAGTCCTCCTTCAACGGCCACCAGGCGGTAGGCGCCATTGGGCAGATACGCAAAGGAGAAGGTGCCGTCAGCGGCCAGATCCACGCTGTGAATCTGGATGTCCTCGTCGCTTGTATCCGCATGCTCGAACAGACCCACTTCCACCGGACTCTGGGGATTGAACTCCGCTACCGTGCCTTGTATGATTCCCTCCGGGATATTCCCGCCCGTGCTGAAGACCAGCTGGTAGGATTGGGGGATACTGTTGCGTTGATAGTCCCGGATGCCTCGCTGAAGGGTGATGACGTAGGCGCGGTTCGCCTGGAAGTCCTCCACCGGCCGGATAATGATCCGGCGACCGCGCACACGGGTAGTAAAGGTAACCTCCGGCGAGATGACCACCGATCCGGGCACGGAGACCGGATCGACCAACTCGTTGAAGGTGATCTCGATATCCTGGTCGGACTCGAGGTTGCTTGTTCCGCTGGGCGGTTCTACCTGGACAATGCGGGGGCCTTCAATGTCGAGCGGCCCGCCAGTGGGTCGGCCTTCGGCAGCACACTGCCAGAGTATAAAAGTGGAGACTAGGAGCAGCAGGAAGAAGGGACTTAGCCGGCGAATGAACCTGGAAGTAGAGGCCATGGCAGGGGCGAAGTTGGGGGATTGAGACGGATATGGCAAGGTCTTCCTTCCATGCGTTATGATCGTATTTTCTTTTATAAGTGCGGTATTCCACCATATATTCTTCAGCAATTCGGCTTTATTGACAAACAAACAACGGTGTATCATGAAGCGACTCCCCATTGATTACGGTTTCTCTTCCCATGCCATACACGCCGGCGAGTTGGACAACGACAGCTGCCAGGCCCATGTAAAACCTATTTACCAGACCAGCACGTTCAACTTCGCTAATGTGGAGCAGGGCAAAGCCTTTTTCAGCGGCAAGGAAAAGGGCTACATCTACAGCCGCTGGGGGAATCCCACAGTGG
>CP070787.1:491236-496859 GCA_020346745.1 Fidelibacterota bacterium
ACGGCGACCTATTGGGGCATTTATGTATTGTGGTGTGTCAACAAGATACAGATCATCAGCAACCAGGTGGATGCCATCAATGGAGGGGGCGCCATTCAAATAGATCGTAGTGGTGGGAACGTTACGCCTGGATATTGGGCATTGCTGGCGAATAACCTGGTCCACTCCGGAGGTGGGGAGGTCTGGTCCCAGGGCATCAAGATGCATTCCATGCAACAACCATATTCCTACTGGGAGGTCTATCACAATACTGCCCACGTTAGCGGCACCAGTGAGTCCAGCGGTCGCGCTTTCTGGCATGGTGGTGCACCAGATGACAATAGTGTCAAAATAAAAAATAACATTTTTGCCAACGACGGCGGCGGTTTCGCTTGCGTGTACTGGGATGCAGCCAATGACATCGCCATTGCCGATAACAACGATATCTACTCCACACGCAGTGACCTGATTAATGTGGGTGGTTCTGCGTATACGCTGGCGGATTTTCGGGACATCTTCGGACATGAAAACAACTCTATCTCTGCTGATCCTCTATTCGTGGATGCGGGCAATGGGGATTACCATCTGAGAAATGATTCACCCGCCATCGGCGAGGGAGATCCTTCGATTGTCATGGAAGATATTGAAGGTAAAACACGGCCTGCGGGCGGTACACAACCCGACCTGGGGGCCTACGAGAACGATCTGGGTGCCCCCGGAGTAGTGCCCCTGGCCGGCACCCTTGTCATCGATATCGGAGGGAGTGGCGATTACATTTCTTTCGGTGCTGCTGTGACCGACCTTGCGGACAAGGGCGTTTCTAGCCCGGTGAGCTTCCAGGTGAAGCAGGGGACCTATGACGAGCAGCTGACCATCGGACCGGTTACCGGTGCCAGCGCGACCAATACCATCACCTTTGAGCCGCATCCCGACAATGGTACCGATGCGGTGGTTATATCTCATGAGGCGGTGGGGGAGGCCGACAACTACGTGATTCGGCTGAACGGGGCTGCCTTCGTTACACTACAGAACCTGATCTTGTCAGCAACCGGCGTGGACTATGCCCGGATCGTTGAATTGACTGGCGACGCCCACGACATAACCCTTGCCGACAACATCCTGAACGGCGTGATCACCACCTCACCCCTTGAAAACACAGCCTTGGTTTATGCATATGGAACTTTGGGGGACAACTGTGCCTTCAGAGGCAACACCTTCAACAACGGCAAATATGGGATTTACTACAACGTTAATAGCGGCGGTAGCCTGGCGTCGGGGACCGAAGTCTCGGGGAATACCTTCGATGACCAATACTCTATCAGTATTTTTCTTTATGACCAGGATGCGCCCCTTATCGAGGAAAATACGTTTACCTCGACGTCACAAACCAATTATCGCGGTATTATGGTTGTCAACGGCAACAACAGCTTCACCATCCAGCGCAATACCCTGACCCTGAACGTGGGATATGGGATTGCCATCGAGGTCAGTTCCGGTACGCTCGGGGCGGAAGGCCTGGTGGCTAATAATCTCATAACCGTGGGCGGCACCGGCACCGCCCGCGGCATCTACCTGCAAAATGCCTCATGGCTGAATATTTATCACAACACGGTGCACATCACCGGTACCCCCACCGAGGGCGCGGGACTCCTTGCCAGCGCCGGCGGAACCAATATCAACATCCGGAACAATATCTTCGCCAATATGAGCGGCGGATACGCCTACTTTATATTGCCTGAAAATACGGCTGGAATCAATATCAGCGATAATAACGATCTGTTCACTGATGGCACAAACCTGGCCATCTGGGGTAGCACCTACTGCCCCTCCCTGGCGGATCTGCAGGACGCCAGCGGGCAGGAAGCCAACTCTCTATCCGCCGATCCCCTGTTTGTAGATTCGGGCAATGGGGATTACCGCCTGAGAAGTGATTCACCCGCCATCGGTGCGGGGGACGCAAGCATCATCGCGCCGCCTATCGATTTCGATATTGACGGCAATCCCCGACCCGACCCAGCCGCGAGCAGCCCCGACCTGGGGGCTTACGAGCACAGCCTCGCGGCCCCGGGCAGGGGTTCGGTCTTCGTGGACGGTTTTAACGACCGTATCCGTATTCTGGACGTGGACCCCTGGGATAAGGCCAATAATCAGATCACCATGGAAGCCTGGGTCTTCCTCACCGATCCGCCCGAGCCCGGCGAAATCGATTGGATCGTAGCCCGGCCATATGCCGATAAGTGGGGATACTCCAGCGCCCTGGTGATCGATAATACCCGTGGTAGTGATGACCCCCGCTTTGTTTTTTCGGTCACTGATGGAGTCTCGGAAGTTGAATCCGCTATCGACCTCAATCCGGTGGCATCCGGGGAATGGTTCCACCTGGCCGGCACATACGATGGCGCAAACGTACGACTCTACGTAAACGGGACTTCCGTCATGACGGTGGCTTCCTCCCTGTCTCTGGACAATGTTGACGGTGGTTTCTTCATCGGTGCCCATCGTGTCAGCCGCGCAAGTAACCGCTTCGAGGGACTTGTCGATGAAGTGCGGGTCTGGAATATCGCCCTCTCAGGCAATGATATTTTAGAAATAGCGGGCAAACCTGATACGTCCCTGTCAGGCGCGGAGACCGGACTGGACGGCTACTGGCCGCTGGATGGGATCACAATGATCAATGATATACCGTATGTTGTGGATAGAACGGCCAAGGGCAACGATCTCCTCGTCGTGGGTGGTGCCTACATCACGTCCTATACGCCGACGACGGCTGCTCAGGATGTAGCCATCGCTCCCCAAATCATCGACCGGGAGGGGCTGACGGCGGCACTGGGCCGGACCTTCACATACACGCCCGTTACCAGCGGCTGGCCGGAACCGACAATCAGCATCATCACCAACCCGGGCGGAATATCCACCGATGGCAGCACGGTGACTTGGACGCCGGAAGAAGGTCAGGAGAGAGCTTTGCATTCCTTTGAGCTTGAAGCCGGCAATGGTGTCGATCAGCCGGCCACCGGCTATTACTCCGTCTGGGTAGACTGGGTGCCCACCGAGGTTGTAGTGCATGATCTCGACAGGGTGGATTTCTCGATCAAGAATAACGGCGAGATCGGAAACCGTGGCGCTCTGCGGGGCTTCAGTTATAACGATAATAGTGGCCTGTATGGCGGAAGTCTGGTTATTGCCCAGTCAAGTGAGCAGGTGTCCGGCGGACAGTTCACCGGGGAGTTCGCCACCATCACCGGTTTCGAGGATGTTACCAGCACCTTCCCGGACTCCGATCCGGCTTACATGACCCAGTTCGATGACCAGCGGTCGCTTAATCCCATTGGAGTCCGGGTAACCCAACGTTCTTATGTAGGAACAGGGAGGGACTATGCTCTCCTGGTCTATAGCATCACCAATCAGAGCGGGGGAGATCTATCCGGTCTCTACGTCGGCCTTTCCATGGATTGGGATATCGCCGACTACAATACCAATCAGGGGGGATATATCGACGTCGGGGTATCTGGGGCTGGGGTGGGTATCAGCTACGCCTACGATGCGGCTGATCCCGTCGTTAATCCCAATTATTACGGCATCGCTTTGCTGGACAAGGCTGTGTCCGGTCATTACATCGGGGACGTAACGCTCAGGAATGACGCGGAACTGTATAATTACATGAGCGGGGGTCTTCAGCCCGATCCGACCGTGCCGATGGAATTGCGTGCGATCCTGGCCACAGGGCCCTATGATGTTCCTGCCGGCGGTCGCATCAAAGTCGCCTTTGCCATTCTCGGGGGAACCGATCAGGCTAACCTCGTCCAGAATGCCAACGCGGCGAAAGCCGCCTTCTCATACGTCCCGGTGGCTTGGACGTATCCGCCGTCGGAGGTCCGTGGCACCACGGCTGAGGTGGCTGGGCGGGTGTTAGCCTTCGTGGACGGCACTGAGGTATTCTTCGAATACGGCCCGGACGAGGATTATGGCCAGATCGCGCCCGCATCTCCTGGTCCGGTTGGATCGGGAGCCCATGATGTTACCGCCACACTGACCGGGCTGGATCCTAATACACACTATGATTACCGTTTGGTGACCAGCAATAGCGAGTTTGCCTCCTATGGTCGGCGTGATACCCTCAGGACCACTCCCGGCGATAATGTGGTCACCCAGACCCAGACTATTCTTGATGACGGCGCGGTCGAGTTCTCCAACACCAACCTGGCGTTGGATATCACTTTCAGCACTACCCCCACGGGAGATGATGTCGTCGAAGTGTTCCAGTTCGAAGACGCGTTTGACGGTACCCTGCCTAGCGATGTGGGCTTGGTGGACTTGACCTACTGGGAAATCAACCACACCGGCAGCGGGACCTTCTCGGCTGATATGACCTTCATCCTGGGGGCAGGGGCTGTCAGTTCGGTGGACCAGGCGAGTCCCGGCAATCTGGAGCTGTATCGCCGGGATAGCGGCGGCGGTGGCACCTGGACGGAGGTAGTGCCCAGCTCCGTGAGTGCGACCGATAGTTCTGTCACCTTCAATGGGATCACCACCTTCAGCCAGTTTGCCGTCGCGTCGACCTCATTAGCCCTTGATACAGAAGCACCCACCATCTCCGCCAGTATTAATATTTCTCCTAACCTCCCGATTACTATTCCCAGTGACGTTACAGTTACCGCTCTGGTCAGCGACGACCGTGGCCTGCCCGAGGACTCAGTGAGGCTGTATTACTACCGTCCGGGCATCGATTTAGCGAGCTATTCGGAGATCATCATGGAGGAAACCGCACAGGCGGGCCAGTACAGCGGCACGATACCGAGTAACGCCGTTACGGTCAGGGGGGTGGGTTTCTACATCCGCGCATCGGACGTGGCTGGTAACGCCGACGCCACTGTAACGCAGTTTTTGCCTATCAAATTTAGTGAGGGTGACTTGCGCACCAATCTCTCCGGCAGTGCCTTCTCCGGTGGCTTCCCCAGGGACCGGTGGCGGCTCGTATCGGTACCAGCCGCACCCTACGATGCCTCCGTAAGCTCTATTATCACAAATGAACTCGGTGCACAATCGGATACCAGCTGGAGAATTTTCGCCTACTCGGGTAATGAGAGTGATCCGTGGGATGAGGTTACCAATGCCAGCTTCGACCGGGGTGAGTCTTACTGGCTCTACCAGCGGACGCGGAGCGCTGCCGAGTTCGATGCCGGCCAGGGCGAGAGTGACGACCATGACGGTTTTAACATTACCCTCCGGCAGGGTTGGAACATGATCAGTTCACCGTATCCATTTAAGATACCCCTCCCGCCCGAGCTTAGCGGTGGAGACTATTTCGGGCCTTTCACCTATACCGGTAGCGGAAATGATCCGTCAGGGTGGACGTTGGTATCGCAGTTAGTGCCCTGGGGTGGCGTAATTATTCACAATGGCACGGGAGCCAGCCAGACCATCACACTCAAAGCTCCGTTGCCATCTTCTTTGTCAAAAGCCCTGCTGGCTAAAAAGAACGCTGATATTCCTGATGGTTGGCTGCTGCAGCTAAATGTTCAAGGCGAACTGTACTTCGATTCGCTCACAACGGTTGGCCGGCTGGCAGGCGCTACCGAGTCGCTGGACAAATTCGACCACCCCGAACCGCCTTACATCGAAGGGTATGTATCCCTAGCCATGG
>CP070787.1:496959-502516 GCA_020346745.1 Fidelibacterota bacterium
AAACTACTGGAATACGGCTCGCAAAGGATTGCCGGAATCTACTCCAAGCATACGCCTTATGCCCAGAGCGTGATAGATGGAGAGACGGGCCTTTTGGTTGAGAGGGAAGACCCGGATCTGTGGTATGATAAAATCAAGTTTCTTATCGAAGAGCCGGCAGAAAGGAGACGAATCCAGCAACAGGCCTACGATTATGTCCGGCGGGAACGGACGCTTGGCCAGAATGTGCGTCGCTGGTACGACCTCTACAGCCGGGTCCTGGCGGAGTCTCCGGAAACGCGGGTCCGGGATGAACAACCCCTCGTATCCATTGTGATGCTCACCTTCAACGCCCTTGAGTACACCAAGCGGTGTGTGGACTCCCTGAGCCAGCATACCGCTTATCCTCACGAGATAATCTTTGTGGATAACGGCTCCACTGATGGCACCAAGGACTATCTCCGGGATCTGGTGGCAACAAATGCCAACTATCAACTCATCGACAACGAGACCAACGTCGGCTTCTCAGCAGGCAATAACCAGGGGGCTAAGGAGGCCAGGGGCAAGTACCTGCTGCTACTGAACAACGATGTCCTGGTGGCCGATGGCTGGCTGGAGAGTCTGGTGAGTGGCCTGGAGCGCGATGAGCGCATCGGTATGATCGGGCCTATCTCCAATCACATCAGCGGCCTTCAGCAGCTGGCGGATATACCATATCAGAATGATGAGGAGTACTACGGTTTTGCCAAGACGATCAGAACGGCCAATCAAGGCAAGGTGACACCCCGGCGCCGTATAGCGGGATTCGCTATCCTTGTCCGCAGAGCCCTTTATGATCAGCTGGGCGGTCTGGATGAGACATTCAGCTCTGGTAATTACGAGGATGATGACCTTTGCCTGCGGGCCAGGGAGAAGGGATATGCCATCATGGTTGATGAGAGCACCCTCCTCCATCATTTCGGCAGCCGGACATTCGCTGACAATGTGATCGACTACGAAGCCTCCCTGAGGATGAATGAGAAAATCTTTCGGACCAAGTGGCCCGAGGTAGACCTGGATTGGCTCCTGGAGGAGGATGAGCCGCTTGTCCAGGTTCTTGAGCGAAAATCCCAGGAGGCAATCCAACTGATCAACCAAGGTGACTTGGAGGATGGACGGAAGCTGTGCCGGGAGATCCTGCTGGAAGATCCCACGAAGGTGGAAGCGGTATACGGTCTGGGTCTCGTCGCCCACCTGCAGGGTGACCTGCGAGAAGCTAGGAATCACTACGAGCGGGTTTTAAGCTTGGACAGGGAATGGACTCCGGTCCAACAGTCTCTGGCGTTGCTGGATATGGCGGCAGGCGATTTGGATGCGGCTCAGCTGCGACTCGCGCAGATCCTGGAGAAGGATCCTGGGGACCTTAATGCCAGACGGTTACTGGGTCAAACATTTCTGGAGACAGAAAAGTTTGAAGAAGGGATCGGCATTCTCATGGGCATTCTGAACGATGACCCCAACGACTGGCAAACCCACTTTCTCCTGGCTTCTCTTTATGCCGAGGTTGACCGAACAGAGGATGTGAAGCGTCATCTTGAAGCCGTGTTGGCGGCTAATCCAGACCACGCGGAAGCTCGGGAGATGTTGGACAAGATTACCCAGGACACATGAACGCCAGTGAGCTGGCACCTGCTTCGAATCAGGAAACGCTCTCACAATCATAAGGGGGATTCAGGGACATGAGCTTCATGGAAGAACGGTTGAAACGGCAGATCAAGAAGGGTGAAGTGATCTTCCAGGATGGTAAACCGGGCCAGAGCATGTTTATTGTCCTGGAAGGCCAGGTAGAGATCTCCAAGATGCTGGGGGATCAGAAAACGATCCTGGCAAAACTTGGGGCAGGGTCTATTTTCGGTGAGATGGCGATCATCGACAGCCAACCCCGGTCAGCAACGGCTACAGCAGCCACTAACACCATTCTCCTGGAGATCAGTCGCGAGATGTTCCGTAGCCGCCTGGAGGATATACCCAAGTGGCTGCAGGCTTTTTATGCGATTATCGTTGAGCGACTGAGGACGGCTACCAAGAACCAGAGTATCCTGCTCACCAGGGGCGCCGGGCGGCAGGTTGTTAACTTGCTCGCGATACTGGCAAGGCAGGAAGAGCCGGATGCTCAGGGGAAAGTCATCCTGCCGTGGGAGAAGTCAGTTTTTTCCATTGCTTTTTACATCGGTCTCAATGATGAGCGGGTCAATGATATGGTAAACAAGATCGTCACTCTCAGCCTGGGCAAGAGCGATCGCAGGGAAAATATCGGCCGGGTGTTTATAGCGGAGAACCCAGAGAAGCTTTACCAGTTCGCCGAATACTGTCGGGAGCGTTATCTGGTAGAGGCGGGTCATGCCAAGGGGATGTCGGAACAGTTCAGGTTCGAGGACACGCAGGAGATGGAGTTGCTGCAGGTTCTCGAGGAGATTACAAGCGAGGAAGGTGCTGTTGAAGACTTTCCCGCTGCTACCTTGGAGAAGCGCCTGCAGGATCGGTTCAAGAAGTCCTTTAAAGTTTATCAGCCGATCATTGAAAGCTTTAGCCAGTCCGGTCTCCTGGACTCTTTCCATCCTGAAGGGAGTGAACCAGCCTTCCGCATCAACAACCGAGATCTGCTTAAGGAGAAACTTAAGAAAATACAGCTGTTGGCGGAGCTTAGAGACCTCGAGAAAAAGATCAATGAATAAGTGACCGGGGGAAACCTGCCCCGGAGTATCATCGAGATTCAAATCCTGCTGAGCCATCGTCGATTGAAGATGCAGTCCCTACTGCAATATATCTGCGCCCACAATCAAAGCCTCTTTACCACTATTCAGGAGACTCTCCGGAAAAGGTTTGAAGACCTGGATTAATGATGGCCAGGGGAACGCTATCGGTATGCATGATCGTACGCAACGAGTCCCGGATGCTGCCGGACTGCCTCAGCAGTATCCAGGACGTGGCCGATCAATTGGTAATCGTGGACACCGGATCAACAGATGACACCGTGTCCATCGCCAGCTCATTTGGTGCCCAAATCCATCATTTCAAGTGGATCGATGATTTCGCCGCCGCCCGCAACGAATCCATCCGACATGCTACCGGTGACTGGATTCTCTGGCTGGATGCCGATGAACAATTGATGCCGGCCTCGGTTGAGCCTCTGAAACGACTACTCGTCCCGCCTAAGCGCCCTACCATCTATCAGGTTATGATCAGGAATCTCCAGGCGGACAAGCAAAGCAGCAGCCTGTCAATGTCCCACCGGCTGTTTTCCCGGCATCCCCGGCTCCGCTTTTCCGGCCGCATCCATGAGCAGATCCATCCCAGCCTGAAGGTAGCCGGCGGCGTAGAAAAGCCCTCGGATGTGATCCTCGAACACGAGGGTTATGCTCTTGATGAGGATCAGATGAGGACCAAGCTGGAACGTAACCAGGTTCTTCTGGATGCCATGATAGAGGAGCAGCCGGATTCGGCCTATGCCCACTATACTCTGGGGCAAAACTACGCCCTGCTAGGTAGGCAGGAGCAGGCGCTTAAGGCCTATCTCCGTGCGCTGGAAATCAATGCTTTTACCGGAACTTCGGTTTCTACCCTCCTTAACGCTCTAGCTGAGACCTGCTGGCAACTGGACAGGCTGGACGAAGCTGAAACTTATGCCCGTAAATCTCTGGGCGTAACGCGGCGGCAGACCAGCGGGAACTTCATTATGTACCGGATTATGCGATCCCGCGGGGATGTCGAGGGTCAGGTTGAATATCTCGAGAGAGTCCTGGCCTTTTCGCAGCAGGGGGAAGGTATCCCCCGGGGTGATTTACGGAAAGATATCATCATCCCTCGCCAGCACGTGCTCTTCAGCCTGGGACAGCTTTACCTCTCGATCGGTAACGATGCCGCTGCGGAAAAGGCCCTGAAAGAGTGCCTTGAACTGAAGCCTGACCATCGGGAAACGCTAGAGATGCTCATCCCTGTACTTGCCAAACAGAATCGCTGGGAGGAGCTGCTAACGGTTCTGGACGATCTGTCGCGGCCTCTGCCGGATAACATCCGAGAGATGGGTGGTATGGCTCTTATCAAGCTCAAGCGCTTCGAGGAAGCCATTACCTACCACCGAGCCTGGCTAGAGGATACACCCGATCACGAAGGACTGCGTAAAAGACTGGCGGGTCTCTACGCTAAAGTAGGTGATCGGCAGGCCGCCCAGCGTATCCTGGAGGGAAAGCCTCCCGACTAGGTGGATTTGTCGCGGTTCTGACCGGGGTGGCCCGGATCAGTCCGGGATCAGTTCCTCGCTGAGGACCAGAATGGTCATATGTGTCGTTTTTACTGCGTTCTAGCGGCACAGTATAAATTATATTTATAATACTTATATGTAATGTAGTCTAAGAAAAATCCTATTTACTTTTTGGAAATTTGAAAAATTATTCCTATATTCATTTACTTATTGCTTACAGGAGGATGCGTTTTTATATATTAGCAATATATGAAATTCGTGGGCAGGTAAGCAGGATCGAAATGGTATACTAACAAACATCGAGGAGTGAAATGATGCCTTTTACGTGGCAGTTCGGCGAGCGTGTACGAAGGATTCGAAAAATGGCCAAGCTGACTCAGGAGGAATTTGGCCAGACACTAAGCGTGAGCCGGCAAACAGTCAATGCCTATGAGAATGATCGCCAGCGTCCCCCTCTCGACATGATGGAAAAGATGTGTCGCGAACAAGGGATTTCGCCCCGTTGGCTACTGACTGGACTGGGTGATCCCAAGGCGGATATAGCCTACGCAGCTACTGGGGAGGGTGGTGGTATTGCTCTTACCATCAGCGAGGAGAGTCTCGCCCCGGAACAGCTCGCCCTGGTGAACTTCATCACCGAGGATCGAGGCCGGGCTGTCAGACTGACCCGTTTTCTTATGGGTGAAGGTCTGAAGAATCTCCCCGCTGGGGGGAGCGCCGAGATACTCGGCAATCCCTAGCCTTCGATCTCATTTATTCTTTTCACTGGGGTAGTTTGCCGGACACCTCTATGACTTTAGTGCGCTTTTGAGTAAGATAGTCCTCCAGGACGAATAGTACTCTACAAGCGACAATTAGTATCAATTGCTGGGGGCGAGAGTAAAGTGAGCTGCCGTTGCCCCTTTCGGCACGCTCACTCTCTCGCCTTCTTCTCATTATAATCCGGCCATTTGAAGCGCGGTGGTGGTGGTATAGTACTTGGCCAGCATATTAGGCACTTCCCAATCCGGAAGTTTCCCATCAACCAGATACTGCAGGTATCTTTCCATTACCTGGCCAAAATGGGCTTCGTGCCCTATACGGTACTGTTCCGGTATACCGATTTGCCAGTTGTCTCCCTTTTGCAGCAATGTCAGCCCGGGATAGGTTTCCGCTAACTCGTCAATCCCGTTCCGCAACGCTCTTTCGAAATCTGGTCCTCCCGCCCCGCCGACCGGTTCAACGCTCAGTTGGGGAATATAGTCTTCTGCTGCGCCCTGGCGTATCACCAGGTTGGCCTTGCTGCCGCGCATGATTGAAAAATGGGTGTCACCACCACCGGGCGGGGCCTCATAATTC
>CP070787.1:502616-508068 GCA_020346745.1 Fidelibacterota bacterium
GAACCCTTCGGAGCCATCCCTCTACTCATGGCGGAAGCGGAATACGTGACCAAGACTCTGGCCATCTGCATCCAGTGCGGGGAACCGGCCAACTTTACGCAGCGATTAACCAAGGATGAACGGCAGATTCTCATCGGTGAAACCGATATCTATGAAGCCCGCTGCCGACGCTGTTTTAAATCCTAGCCAATCGACCGAGGAAATAACAGGAAAGGACCCGCATGAGACTCATCAGCATAGCAGGTATGTTTGTACTTCTTGCTTTGGCCTGGGGTATGTCAGTAGATCGCCGGAAAGTCAGATTGCGCCCTGTCGCCTGGGGACTGGCCCTCCAATTCCTCTTCGCCGTCATCATCCTGCAAGAGAACAATTGGAGCTTCGTAGGAATGGGATTACTGGGGCTGCTGGTGGTCCTGTTTGTGTTCCAACAGGATATAAAAAGCGCGCCGCACGGTAACCTTCACGCATTGCTGCTAATGGTAGGTGCCGTTGCACTGGGAAATCTGCTGGTCCTACTGGGAAGTGCCGTCAATCTGGTCTGGATCATGCTGCTGATCATCCTATTCCTGGTGATTAACACCTGGAAGCTGCGTAAGGCCGTACTCAGTCGCTATTTGGGTGGAGCCTTGGTGGTCACCCTGGTCGCCAGCGCAGTGGCATACGGCCAATATGGGAAAGTCATTTTCCAATCTTTTTCCGAAAAAGTAGCTGATTTTCTAAACCTCGCCTATTATGGTGCTGCCTTCCTTTTCGGAAACCTGGTGAATCCCGAATACTTTTTCCCCGAGGATACCAGTGTCTGGCCGGGATTCGGGCTCCAGTTCGCATTCAAGATTCTCCCAACGATCATCTTCTTCGGGGGATTCATGTCCGTGCTCTATTACCTGGGCATCATGCAGCGCCTTATCCAGGCCATGAGCAGGTTCATGCGCTGGACCATAGGCACCAGCGGAGCGGAAACCTTGTCCTGTTCCGCCAATGTTTTCGTTGGACAGACGGAAGCACCACTGTTGATCCGGCCTTTTCTCCCGGACATGACCACCTCCGAGCTGCTCACGATCATGGTTGGCGGATTTGCCACCATTGCTGGCGGTGTCCTGGCGGGGTATATCGCCATGGGTATCAGCGCCGGGCACTTGATCGCTGCGTCGGTGATGTCGGCACCAGCAGCGCTAGCAGTTGGCAAGCTTATTTACCCTGAAACCGAGCACTCCGCCACAGCCGGGGATGTGGAGCTGCCCGACATTGAGAGCGGATCGAATGTGATCGAGGCAGCTACCCGGGGCATTTTTGACGGCTTGAAGCTAGCCGTTAACGTAGGCGCCATGCTGATCGGCTTTATCGCCCTGATCGCCGTTGCCGATATCCTTCTCAACTGGCTCGACAAACTCATAGACGGCACCCTCCTCAACGGCCAGCTGGTCCAATATACCGCTGCGTCCGGTTTTTCACCGGTCAGCCAGGAATACAGCGGGGTATTCCCTGGATCACTCAAAACCCTCTTCGGATCGGTTTTCCGGCCACTGGCATGGTTCATGGGCGTCAGCTGGGAATATGCAGACGAGGTCGGCAACCTGCTGGGCATCAAAATCTCACTCAACGAGTTTGTGGCGTATGGGACCTTAGGTACCTACATACAAGGAAGCATCTTAGACGAGCGCGCTCAGATCATCGCCACCTACGCCTTGTGCGGCTTCGCCAATTTCTCTTCCATCGGCATTCAATTGGGCGGGATCGGCGCATTCATTCCCCAGAGGCGGGGTGAATTAAGCCGTATTGCCCTACGTGCCATGTTCGGAGGTGCCATCGCATCGTGGCTGACCGCGACGGTGGCCGGAATGTTGCTTTAATGTCAGGCGACCGAACCATATGCGTCTGATCCTTCTTGGCCCACCCGGTGTCGGTAAGGGCACCCAGGCACGCCGCCTGGCCGACCATTTCGCCATTCCCCATGTAGCCACCGGTGACATGCTACGGGTCAACATCAGGGACAAAACGGCGCTAGGAATGAAGGCTCAGAAGATCATGGCCCAGGGAAAACTGGTATCTGATGACGTAATTCTCGCCATGGTTGAGGCCCGACTGCAGGAATCCGATGCCATGAATGGATTTATTCTCGACGGAATTCCCCGCACTGTCCCACAGGGAGTTGGTTTAGCTGCCATCCTCGAGAGGTTAGGTATTCAGCTGAATGCCATCGTTGCTATTGCTATCCAACAGGACATCGTTATCACCCGTCTGGCTGCGCGACGTACCTGTACCCATTGTGGCGCCGTATACAACTTGGTCAATCATCCGCCTAGAAAAATGGGAGTGTGCGACGCTTGCGATAGCACCGAGCTCATCCAACGTGAAGACGATCTTCCGGAAACCATTAGAAAACGATTGGACGTATACAACGAACAGACTCACCCTCTCCTCGCCTACTACCGTCCAACCGGTTTGCTTAAGGAGGTATCCGGTGATGGAACAGTCGACGAGGTTTTCAACGGCATTCTGGCGGTTCTGCTCGCAAGATCCACGAAAACCTGATTCACCTGGGAGAGCTGTAAATGATGCGCATTGGAATCACAGGGGGGCTTGGATCCGGCAAGTCCACTGCGGCGCGTTTCTTCGGTGACCGCAGCGCCCATATATTCGACGCTGATATGGAGGCTAAATTCATCCTTCTCCGCCACGAGCCAATCCAACGAGCAGTGGTAGCGGCATTGGGGGACAGCGTGCTGAACGAAGTGGGGGAAATTGATTTTGGGCGGCTGGCGAATTACGCTTTTGCCAAAGCCGAGCGGCAGCGGCGCCTGAATGAGATCATCCACCCCGAGGTGATTCTGGTGGCTGAAAGAGAGATGCTGGCTGCCAGCCGGAAGGGAAAGACAATGTTTGTGCTCGACGTACCATTACTCTTCGAAGCCCACATGGAGCAGTATCTGGACTACACCCTGGCTGTGGTTGCCGATGAAGAGCTGCGCATAGAGCGCGCTATGCAGCGGATGACTCTGACCGAAGCAGAGATCCGCAGGCGCACGCGCCTGCAACTATCCGATGAGGAACGATCTGCTATGGCAGACTTCGTCGTCCATAACAATGGTACCATTGAGGAACTGCACCAGCAGCTCCAGGATATCTACGATACCTTGCTGGAGACTCAGCGATCCTAGGTCTCTTTCCTACCATACGAACAGCCGGAACTCTGCCGGAACCTCTTACCGCTACAACACTGACGAACCGCGAGACTGCCACCAGCCTTGCCCAAGAAGTCTATGACACGATTCCCAACCTGGTGGCCCGGCTTGAAACTAACCAGGGACCGGTTGTCCTCAAGTGGTTCGGCTGGCGCCATCCAATCCATTTCTATCTCAGCCCTCTCCGTACAAGCCGTGCATGGCGAAGCTGGAAGACGGCTACTACCTTGGAGAATGCAGGAGCCCGAACTCCACATCCACTGTTCATCTTTTCACGCCGGCATCGAGGCTTCATTCGCGAAAATTATTTCATTACGATTGCCATTCACCCTCACCAGAAATTGCGGACATTCCTGAAAACGGACACACCTGCGGACGTAATGGCGTCGGCTGTCGGCGATCTGGCCGTCAGCATCGCCCGCATGCATGAGGGCGGGATCATTCATCGTGACCTCACCAGTGGCAACTTTCTAGTGGACGAGGGGGGGAGAGTTTACCTCGTGGATCTCAACCGAGCCCAGCCTATAAAGCACATATCTACTCGCCAGCGCCTGACGGACCTGGCCCGGATCAGCTTCACCAGCCGGGATCAGGATTTGACCACCCTGTTAGCCAGGAAATTCTTTCAGGTCTATTCTGTCGAGACAGATCAGACTATTGATTGGGAGAGACGGTACTGGACCTACCGGCATCGCAGGCTGAGAAGACGGCGCTGGAAACAGCGCTTGCGGCAGCTATTCCACAGAAAATAGACAGATGCGGTGGGCATGAAGCCCCGGCACGACCGACAGCCTAGTTACTAGCTTTAATCCTGACACTCTCGCTTCTTCCAGCAGTCCCTCGTGCGAAATCATGGTAATCCGAGACGGTTGCCGGAATATGCGGCGATGTAACCTGTGAAGTGGTGTCTTGATATAGAGCGATGCCACCACCCAACGTCGACTCACCCGCTTGAACTCCTTCAGAATCGCCACCCGCTGTTCCCGCTCATGGATATGCTGCAGGAGCCGCAGGGAGAAGACGGTTTCGAAGCTTCCATCCTTGTAAGGCAACGCCTCAGCCAGTCCGGTCACCGAGCCACTGGCGAGGCCGAGTTTGGCCTGTTGATACAGGACAGCATAATAATTGAAATCAAGAGCCTGAATCGGCCCAAAACGTGAGAGTAGCTTCTGAAAACGACCATACCCTACCGGCACATCCAGAATTGGACCTTCCAGGTTGTGACGGGTAAAAAGGTTGGCAATCAGATTCTCTTCGCGGTGGCTGATCCAGCGTTGATCCCAGTGCCGATAGCGCTTGCGAGCGTAGCGCTCTACCTGCTCCAGGTTTTCCCAGATTGTGTAAGCCAACCTAGCGAACGCCCCTGCGAAGAGCACGGGGGCGATCCAGGATCTCTTTCAGCACCACCGCCTGCTGTAGGGAGGTGAGCTGAGTAGTGAGAGCTCCCGAAAGTAAGGAGTAGCCAGCGTGAATCCTCGGAGCGGCGTATTCAGCCTTGCTAGGTGGCGGTGCCCCCTCCATTAGCTCCTGTCGGACTTCCTCCTTTTCGTCCACCTCGGGAACGGCCTCCAACTCAGTAACAGGAGTCGGCGCCAGTTCTATCGGGGGCTCAGCTTCCCTTTCAGGACGGAATTGGGGTGGAATCATCTCTTGGGTCAAACCTAAGCCCCGAAAGATTTCCTCCAATGGTGATTTGACCTTAGAGGTGGGAGCTGGTCGCGACGTTTTCCGGGGCAATATTTCCGGTGTGACGCCGCGATCATTTGGGGGATAAGGGATACCCCGTGGAGGCTGCTCCATGTCAGTCGTATCAATTTCGAGCCGTGCAGGTCGCTTTCGACTGTCGAGGAGTTCTGACTCCGCCTCCGGTTGGGGAGTCTCTCCAGATCTAGTCAACTCAGGCTCTGCAGCGGCTTGGGCCGCTCTCCGCTTACGTGCCTTGGCACCCAGGAAGGTGGACAGCAGCCACCAGATCACAATGATCCAGAAGAGGGGGCTGTCAAAAAACGACGCCACTACTCACCCGGCTCTGTTGGTCCAACTTCAGGACCAGACTCCTCTGGAGACACTCGGTCCGGAGCCTTACCAGGCTTGGCTATTGAGGTACGCATGCCGGTATCCGCCTGAATGTTTTGCATTTGGAAATAATCCATCACACCCAGATTACCTTCGCGGAACGCTTGGGCCATGGCCTTGGGCACTTCCGCCTCAGCTTCTACCACCTTAGCGCGCATTTCCTGCACAGTGGCTCTGAACTCCTGCTCAGCGGC
>CP070787.1:508168-513584 GCA_020346745.1 Fidelibacterota bacterium
GAGACCACCCTGAAGACGGACGCCGTCTACCGCTTCAACGACCGGATCCAGGCTAGTGGCGGATTGAAACTACAGCATGCGCAGCTTGACTACTCAGACACCCAGTGGCTGGAATCCATCCACCTCTACGGCTACGCACCGGACAGCCTCACCGCTCCGGCACCCATTTCCCGGGCGGAGTTCGATCAGTTCTACGTCGGCAATACAGATGCCAACATCATAGCTGTGGCAACCCTGGATTCAGGACGCACAATAACCCGTGAAGAGCAGGCGGGTATCCTGAAGACTGCAATTCACGGCCAGATCAGCTGGTTCCCTACCCTGCGGCTGGAACTGATCCTCGGAGGACGCCTGGAAACGGCCACCCTTCCCGAAGAAGTTACCTTCTCGCCGCGCCTCGGTTTATCCTACCACATGACCGATAAAGTAAAGCTCAATACCAGCGGTGGCCGTTACTACCAGGCCCCCTTCTACGACCAGCTGGTGGAACTGGAGAGTGCTCCCGACGAGATCACCAGCTACTATACCGATCAGGTCGTCACCGGACTGGAAGTACTCTTCCGGGACGACTTCCGCGGAACACTGGAGATATACGGCCGACAGTATGAAGACCTGCCGGTTTCCCACGCTTCCACCACACCTGACACCTCAGACCGATTCGGTGGCTGGGTCAACGCCGGTGCCGGGCATTCCTATGGAATTGAGCTCTATCTACAGAAAAAGTACACTAATCGATGGTACGGTTCCGCCAGCTGGTCCTGGTCCCGGGCGGAAGGGATCGATCCCCGCTATCCCGGCCAAGACCGTACTTATCCCTGGGACTACGATTTCGGACACGTATTCACCCTGATCGGCGGCTACAAGATCAAGTACATGGAATACGACTGGTACCGGCGCTATAAGAAGAGCTTCCTGGGAAAATTCTTTTCGTGGATCCCCATTGCACCTTCGGACGAGTACGAGATCAGCTTCCGCGGGCGCTACGTCGGTGGGCGACCTTATACTCCCCAGCACTACGATCACAATACCCGCCGCTGGTACACTTCACAGGATCAATCCTGGAACACCCACCGGATGCGGGAATACATCCGCTTTGACATCATGCTCCTCCAACGCTTCTACTTCAAGAAAGCCAATCTGGTCGCGTTCTGGGACATCATGAATGTCTTCAATCGTGACAATCCCTGGGGGTGGCAGTACTACGACGATGGGACCCGGGACATGGTCTGGCAGTATAAAACCTTCCCCGTTGGAGGATTGGTCCTGGAATTCTAAGACTGCGGCAGCCTAACGATTGCCCTAGCGGTCCGAATCCACCATACATGTGGGTATAGCCGTCACCAGGATCGATAGATGACTATCTTAGTTGCAACCTCTTGAAGGATTATTGGCTAGTCAGGCTTACTCGTATCAGTTGGACCAGCAGCAATTTTTTCGCGCACTGCTGTAATATAGTCGTCGTACCGCGACAGGTCGGGGCGGCGTTGCGCACGAGCCAGATCGCGGGCGGTTTGGTAATTCTCCAGCGCAGAACGGTAATCCCCTGCCGCTTCGTAAGCCCGCCCGAGACTGAAGTAGGAGTGGGGCAGGTCAGGTGACAATTCCACGCGCAGTGTGAACATTTCAATAGCCTGGTCGAACAGGTTCTGCTGCATGAACCGGTAGCCGAGATCCGAGAGCGTGCCCGCGTGCACTCCGATATCAAAGCCAAACCGGCTAGCAAGTTCCTCCTGGTAGTGTTGAATGGCAATCCTTCCGCCCAAGGCTATGTTCTCAGGGATCTCACGCCAGGGCAGGAAAATCCAGCGGAGGCCATCGAAAACCGTCTTATGCCCAACAGAGTAGTGGTCCTCCTCAGGCCAATAGTTATACTGCACGCGCAGTCCTGGCTTTTCACTACCGGACAGCATATTCGCCAGCAAGTCAACACTCTCCTTCAGACCAGGATCTGGATCGTTCCCCAAGGCCAGGAACAGAGCATTATTCGTAAACGTCCTTTCTTGAAGGAATCGTTCTATATTATTGAGCATGTATTGCTGATCACCATCATAGATAAGCCAAGGGGTCGCCACGAGAGATGCATTGAAAACATCCGGCTGTGTTAAAAGAGCGTAGAGACAAAACACACCACCCCAAGAACAGGAATGAATGATTCTAAAAGGCTGGGTCCGGAAACGTGAATCGATGAGAGGAACCAGCTCGTCTCTAACAAAGTTTAGCAGCCGGTCCGCTCCACCGCTGGTCGGTCGGCCTTCGATCTTTGAGGGTATCAGGTCTCCAGAATTGTAGGTTTCAAGGTGGACATAGATCAAATCAGGCGTGGCAATCCCAGCGAGCTCTTCGACCGCTCCAGCGGTGTGCAGGAAATCAGTATGAAGGGTGTATAAAACGGGGTAACTCGCGGTATCTTCAGCATACCCGTCGGGAAGCATGATAGAGAACTGTATTTCCTGATCATAGATATCGGAATCGAATGTAACCGATGAGCCGATTACTATCTCTGTCCCAGGGTCGCCGGCATTAGTGGCACAGCCGTGTAAAACAAGTGCGCCTACTATGAGTAGCACAGTGACTATGTTGAGCCGAGTCATACTATTTCGTCCTATTTCTTTGCAGGCTATTTTCTCGTTTATTCCCGAGCTCTGAATGATTATCGCTCGCCTGAACGAATTGCTGGAAGCCGCGGGAATAATGCACGGTGCCCGATGAATCCACGACCATACCGCAGACGTCCTTCATGGCGTCCAGAAGGCGAATACCAGCATCCGGCCCCAGAATGAATAGCGCCGTTGCCCAGGCATCCGCTTCCTCGGTGGTGTTGGCCACCACGGTGGCACTCCAGGCATTCCGGGATGGCTTGCCAGTGGCCGGATCGAGTAAATGATGGTAGCGCTTCCCTTCGTAAAAGTAGAAGCGCTGGTAATCGCCCGACGTTGCGACCGCCCGATCCGCCAGCGCCAGGGTCAGGAGGAGTTCCTGCGCTTCCCGCGGATGCTGAATCCCCACGATCCAGGGCAAACCCTTTTTGGTCCCCAGGCAGTACAGATCTCCGCCAGCATTGATGAGGGCCTGGTCGATCCGGTGATCCCGTATCACCTGGATCGCGCGGTCAACGGCATAGCCCTTGACGAAACCGCCCATAGTGATCGCAACAGCCTGGTCGTCCTTACCCAGCCACCAGGCTCGATCTTCGTCACCTGGGTGTAATTCAAGCTTATCTATATCCGTATAAGCCAGAGCGCGACGAATCATAAGATCTGTCGGGGGTGCCGGCATCAGGGCCTGGAAGCCATACAGATCCAGTACGGGCTTCATCACAATATTAAAGGCGCTGCTTGTTTGCCGACTGTAATCCAGCGCGCGGCGGATGCAATCGGAGACCTCTTCACTGACGTATATCCCACTCACCGAATGATTGAACCGGTACACCTCGCTGGTGGTATCATTTTCCGAGAATAGGCTCTCGATCCGTTCAATTTCCCGGTGGGCCCGCTCAACGACAGTATGCGCGTATGCCTGGCGGGAGGTGACAATAGTGTATTCGATGGCGGTTCCCATGGCAAAGTGCTGGAACACCCAGGGCTGTTCCTGCCGGGCACACCCGACAAGCAGCAATCCGGACACCATGAGAACGTACACCGGGAACCAACCGCGATGTTGCCTATGCGAGGCGCCTATCATAGGCTCACGACTCCAGTTGGCAGGGGAAGCTGTTGACCGGGAGATTACCCGCTGATCCCATCCACATGCCGGCGAGCTTGAGGCAGGAGGGCAACCAGTTTATTGGGCGCGCAGATTACGCTGCCTGTCCGCAGGCCGCCCTGCCGTCGACAGATCTCATGGCGGCAGGAAGCCTCTGTCACCGAAAGATACCCATCCACGAGGCGAAACACAGTTGATCCCACATCCCCGTCTAGGACGATCCGCTGATAATCTCTACGTGGATCGACCTTCTCGACGACTCTCCCATCGATCATAAACGTGATCTCTTGGTTCCGTGCGGACCGTATGCGATCTATGTGGATCAGCCGCTCCCCTGCACCCTGTCTCAAACGTAACTCGCCGAGGAAATCACTCAAGACCGGCTCTGTTTTATCAACCTGGGACGGATCCAGCAACCTTCCATCTGCCAGGATCGCCAGGTCAGGATGTGTCGGTTGGATGTCCGTCCAGCTGACGTCTGCACCCTCTGCCCTGACGAGTTTTCGCAGCCGCTTGAGATCTTCTTCCGGCCTGTCAGAGATGAGAGCGTAGGACCGATCCTGCGGCCAGAGCTTCATCCATGGCATCCCCCCCACGATGGCTGCTATTCCCGCGGAGGTGAATTGTATGAACCGGCGTCTTGTGAGCCTATGCATATATCATTCCTTCATTGATCGGTTAACGATCTGCTGAGCAGTTCCACTCAGATAATTCTTCTCCTGACAGGGTCCCACCTGACTTTCCTGTTTTCCCGGTAGGCTTTGGTTGCCATGTGGCAGGCCAGTGATACTTCCACCCCCGACTGGATGGGAGCACTGAGCCGGGTGTCATTCCGGATGGCATCCAGCCATTCCTGGAGGTGTAGATGGGTCACGTTAACCTGTTGTCCATCCCTGTAGGTGTAAATCAGTCCGCGGGCGGCATAGTACTGCTCCGAGGCGGAGGTGATGGCATCGATGCCCCGCGAGCCCGGTTGATACGAGACCATCGGCCGTGACGGGGCGACGATACCATCGCGGATCTTGGAGCGGTACCGGGTGGAATTCCTGTCAGCAAAAACATTCAGGAAGTCACCCAGTTCCATCCAGGCATCGTGTCCCATGAAAACCCGGCGCCTCGGACGGCTGCTGGCCAGAGAAGCGCTGTAGAACAGGGTGAGTTCACGATCCGGGAATTCAAAGGTGGCATGGAATACATCTGGGATCTCCCTCCCATCCTTGTAATAATAGATGCCCCCTGAGGCCACGCATGAGCTGGGGATACCCAGTCCAAGGAGCTGGTTCACAGCGTCATACTCATGCGAGAAGAGCTGGCCGCTGAGGCCGGTAGCATAGTCCCAGTATTTTGACCAGTTGTAGAACCGATCCACGCTGAAGGGTACTTTGGGGGTTGTGCCCAGCCATTCATCCCAGTCGATAATTTTTGTACTGCCCGGCCTGAGATTGCCGTTATCGTCGAGATGACGAACCCAGGCACCTTCCGGCGTATTGCGGTTCGAGCTCGTCTCAACAATCGTTATCTTGCCCAGTAAATCCTTATCACAGATCTCCTTGGCTTGATGATAGGTCTCGTTCTGGGTAGTCTGGTGTCCTACCTGAAAGACAACACCCTTCCCTTTCTCAGCCGCTTTCACCGCAGATTCCACCTGATACACTTCCGCTTCCGTCCTGGTCATACATTTCTCGCAGTAAACGTGCTTGCCCTCATTCACGGC
>CP070787.1:513684-518981 GCA_020346745.1 Fidelibacterota bacterium
GGGTTGTTCGGGATTCGGTGGCACCACCCGACACTGGCGATATCCTGGCATCACTCTCGACCGACGAGCTGACCAGATTTGCCCGGGGCCTAAACAGAATGGAGACGCAGTTTGACTTTCAGCAGTTCCGTTCCGGTGACCTGGTCACGAAGCACCAGCTAATCAGGGAGGCAGTTAGACAGATAACGCAGAGCATTAAGCAGGATTCCAGCCTCTTCCTGGCAGAACTGCTGCGTCACTGGCCGGACGTAATGTCCTACGAACCGTACTGGCGCTCCCGTCGGGGATTGTCGGAACAGGCGCGCGTTGTGTTCCTTTACGGACTCCCGGCCAGGATAGAGTCCCATCCGGCAACGAGCATTGAGAGGGAGTATCAGACCTGGACGTATGCATATCAGGACAGTACGGACCAGTTCGTGTTCCTGGATCGCAAAGGCTACGGTGAATTCGACCTGGTGCATGCCACCCTTCCCGGTGGCAGGAGCAACGAGAACTGGGAGCGTGAAATTCCGTGGATCCCGGTTCCAGTAGATACCACGGCTATTCCGGTTGCCGAACAGGTTGGGGTTGAGCCGGTTGCACCCCCAGTTGACACCACTATGGCACCGCCGGCTGCCGTAGACACCGTCCCAGCGCCTGAGCTGCCCACAGAGGTGGAAACCGTGCAAGTTGACACAGCGGCAGTGGCGGCGCAGCCCGCCGACACCAGCCCGGTGGACACAGCCGCTGTTGAACCCATGCCGGTGCCCGAGCTGCCGCTAGAGCAGGATAGTGTTCAGGTTGACACAGCAGCAGTGGAGGTGCTTCCCGCCGACACCAGCTCGATAGACACAACCGGGACTGATTCCCTTCAGGATGAGCCGTCCCTAATCGACACTACCCAGGTCCCATAAGGTTCAGCCGTGTCCAGGTTCGCGGCAGGAGTTGACATTGGCGGCACGTCCGTCAAGACGGGGCTGTTTGATGAGCAGCTGGAGCTGGTTCATAACTGCACCGCGGTTGGAACGTCCTCAATCAGATCGGCTGACGATATGATCACGCGGTTGTTGGCCGCTATAGAAACCGGTCTCGGAGAGATAGGCAGCAACCTGGGTGAACTAGCCGGGGTGGGTATCGGCAGTCCCGGTCCCCTGGACATCCCGGGTGGGAAGGTTGTGGAAGCTCCCAATACGCCGTTTCTGAACGGTTATCCACTGACAGAGGCGTTCAGCAAGGCAGCGGGCGTACCGGTGTGGCTGGACAACGATGCCAACGTTTTCGTGCTGGGTGAGGCACTCCGCGGAGCGGGCAAGGGGTACGACTATGTATTAGGCGTGACCCTGGGGACCGGCTTTGGCTGGGGGATAGTGCTGGACGGGAGTGTCTATCACGGAGCCACCGGCACGGCGGCGGAGTATGGACTGTCGGTCTGGCGGGAGGAAGGTCATTCATGGGAGGATGATGTATCCATCCGCGGGCTGATGCGTGTATTCCATGAGAAGGGGGGGACGGCTGAATCGCCTGAGGAGGTGAATGATCTGGCAGCCGGAGGTGATGAGGTGGCCCTGGCAGCATGGCGAGAATACGGCCGAGTGCTGGGATTATCATTGAGTCACGGTGTGAACCTGATAGATCCCCACGTGGTAGTGGTAGGCGGTGCCATGGCGGGTGCGTGGGACCATTTCAGCCCGGCAATGCTGGAGACGCTGCGGGCCAATATCTTCACTTTACCCAGGGAACGGCTCAAGGTGGTGCCTTCCGAGCTGGGCGGTCTGGCAGCCCTATACGGCGCGGCCAGCCAGGTTTCATTCGAAGAAGCATCATAACGCGGTTGATGGGTCTGCTGCTCAGACCACTGGAGCTCCTATTCCCATCACTTTGTGTCCTGTGTACGTCGCAACTCGAAGGGGAGCAGGTCGTCTGTGGGCGCTGCCTGGAGGGGCTACCGGAAACCGGCCTAGGGTGCTGGGTTACTGACACTTCGGTGCATGAAGGATTGGACGGGGTCTGGAGCGCCTTCTGGTATGATGAGCAGGTGCAGAGGTTGATCCACCTGCTGAAGTACGAGGGGTATCGCCGTCTCGGCCGCCGGCTTGGCGAGGCTGCATATCGCCTGCTGGTGGATGAGATCCCCTGGAGCCAGTTCGATATGCTGGCCCCCATACCCCTGCACCGGACGAAGAAGCGGGAGCGGGGCTACAACCAGTCAGCGGTCCTGGCGCGGGCAGTGGGTGGAGTATCCAGTGTGCGGGTGGATGCAGGGCTGGTCGTCAGGCATCGTTGGACGCAATCACAGACCGGTCTATCCATCGAAGAGCGGTGCGAGAACGTGCTGGGGAGCTTCAGATCGACTCGCCCCGGAGGGGGTAAGAACGTGCTGCTGATCGATGATGTGCTAAGCACCGGCGCGACTGCCTCCGCGTGCGCTCAGGCGCTGAAGTCCAACGGTTACGGCGAGGTGGCCGTCTTAACTATAGCGACACCCCAAAAAGGGGGCTAATTTAATATGATTAATCATAGTGAATTACGTTATGAAGACCCTTGAACAGCTCAACCTGGAAGGCCAGCGTGCACTCATCCGGGTGGATTTCAACGTGCCCCTGGACGAAGGAATCGTGGACGACAATTTCCGTATTCGGTCGGCGATACCGACGATCAAGCACTGTCTTGATAGTGGTGCGTCGGTCATACTCATGTCGCACCTTGGCCGTCCGAAGGGGAAGCCAGTGAAGGACCTCAGCATGCTGCCGGTGGCGGAGGAGCTGGAATCACTGCTGGCCCAGGATATCATATTTTCCCAGGACTGTGTCTCGGACGCAGCCCTGGAAGTGAGCCGGAATCTCGCACCGAGGCAGTTGCACCTGTTGGAGAACCTGCGTTTTCACGCGGGAGAGGAGGCCAACGAGGCGGGATTCGCCGAGCGGCTGGCCGGTCACGGGACCGTCTACGTCAACGATGCTTTCGGGACCGCCCACCGGGCGCATGCCAGCAATGTGGGTGTGGTCTCCCATTTTGACCAGGCTGGGGTGGGCTTCCTGATGGCCAAGGAGCTGCAGTTCCTGGTAGACCGCCTAGAGAAGCCCGAGCGGCCGTTCGCCGTGGTATTGGGTGGCGCCAAGGTGGCCGGGAAGCTGGAGCTGATCAGGAAGCTGATCACAAGGGCGGATCGACTGGTTATCGGGGGCGGGATGGCGTTCACCTTCCTGAAATCCCAAGGCATAGATGTAGGCGGCTCGTTGGTGGATGAATCACTATTGGCGGAAGCGGCAAGCGTGCTAGAAGCAGCTGAAGCGAAAAGTGTGCAAGTGCTGCTGCCGAGGGACGTGGTGGCTGCGGAGGACACCACTGGAGACGCCGCCTGGCGCGTGGTACCGATGGCTGAGCTGGAAGAGGATGAGATCGGCGTGGATATTGGCCCAGAGACCTGTCTGGAATTTTGTGAAGCGCTGCAAGACGCTGGCACAATCTTCTGGAACGGTCCGATGGGGATTTTCGAATCGCCGGCCTTTCAGACGGGGACAGAGGTGGTCACCTCGGCAATAGCGGATGCCACCTCGCAAGGGGCGATCTCGGTGGTAGGCGGGGGAGATTCGGCGGCAGCGATCGAGAAGTTATCCGATCCCCGATATTTCACCCATATCAGCACCGGAGGGGGAGCTTCTCTGGAGCTGCTGAGTGGAAATACCCTACCGGCGCTGGAGGCCTTGGCATGAGCGATCGAAAGCCCATCATTGCCGCCAACTGGAAGATGTTCAAGACTCCCACTGAGGGATATCAGTTTGCCCGGCAGCTGCTCCCGAAGGCGATGAATCTTCCCGGAGTGAAGTTCATCTTATGCCCTTCGGCAACTGGTCTCTATCATATTCAGGAGGTAGTGAAGGATAGCGCGATCGAGCTGGGTGGTCAGAACCTGCATCCGGCTGAGGAAGGTGCCTTCACGGGTGAGACATCTGCCCGTATGCTGGTGGCATGTGGTTGTCAGTGGGTGATCATTGGACATTCTGAGCGGCGCCATATCTTTCACGAGTCCGATAAGGACATACAGCCGAAAATTCCTACTGCTTTGAATGCGGGATTGAATGTGATTCTATGTATCGGCGAGCGACTTGAAGAGCGGCAGGAGGGGAAGACGGAAGAGGTGCTCAGGCAGCAGCTCCGTGACGGCCTGGCCGGGATGGAGACTTATCCGATAGATCGGCTGGTTATCGCGTATGAGCCGGTATGGGCGATAGGAACCGGCGTAGTGGCCACACCGGAGCAGGCCGGCGAGGCGCACGCGCAGGTGCGTGGAATTCTGGGGGAGTTGTTCCCTGGAATCGAAGCCGAAACTGTCGGAATCTTGTACGGCGGCAGCGTGAAATCATCAAATGCTGAAGCACTAAGTAAAACTCCCGGCATTGATGGCTTTCTGATCGGGGGTGCAAGTTTGGACCTTGACGAGTACGTTAAAATTGCAGAAATTTCACAGATAGAAGCTTAGGTGAGAATTTGATTTACGGTATTTTAATCTTTTTGCACATTCTGGTATCGATCCTTTTGATCATTGTCATTCTGCTTCAGTCGGGACGCGGAGGTGGTTTGGCGGGCAGTTTGGGTGGAGGCATATCCACTGCCATGTTTGGAGGTCAGGGAGCGGACAAGTTGATGACCCGTCTGACCACCGGTCTGGCCGCAGCCTTTATGGTCCTGGCGATATTGATTTCCATTACCGGCAGGCCGAGGGCGATTACCGGGGAGAGTGTCGTGCGGCAGAGGGCGGTGGAGCGGGAAACGGCTCCCCTTCAGCCGGTGACGGAGATGGAACTACCCGAAGCTGTAAGCCCAGCCGAGCTTCCCTTGCCGCCGGAAGGAGATCAATCCACTCCTAATCCGTGATCGGTGGGGGGAAACAACGCCGAAGTGGTGGAACTGGTAGACACGCTGTCTTGAGGGGGCAGTGGGAGTAATCCTGTGCGGGTTCGAGTCCCGCCTTCGGCACAACCCAACTACCCAAGCTCCATTTTGTGGGTTAGATTGGATAAACGACTGTCCTGGTGCGGTAGTTTAAGGGTCATTCATTACCCGCCCCATATGATGACCATGGGGCGTGATCATATCGAGGTTCGCTTTCAAGATAGACGGTTGGTCGAGTGATGGATGGAAAACAAAAAGGGGAGAATAAGGTACATAAAATGAAGCTGTTTCAAAGGACTCTGCTAGCGGCATTTGTAGGTATTCTGATAACGGTCTCTCTGGGTCAGGATCTGGAGGGACTCCTGATGCAAGCGAGAGAAGATATCTCGACTGAGAAATACGATGCGGCCCGGCAGAAGCTGGAG
>CP070787.1:519081-524374 GCA_020346745.1 Fidelibacterota bacterium
GAAAATGGGGTAAGAATTTACTCAAGGATGACCAGTGGTGGCCAAGTTTGAGGGGCCAGTGATGAGCTTCAAATGAGGCGCAAACAGTGTCTTGGATCGGCAACCTGTCTCATATAGCTTTAACTCATGATAACGCTAATCCGTATTAAGGAGAAGAGGTGAATATGAGAAGAAGATTCCTCATAATGCCGGTCACGCTTCTCGTTTCCTTATCGCTACCAGCAAGTGAGCCTTCAACTCAGGAATGGGATTATATTGTATGGATCAATGAAGTATTGAAAGGTCCTGAAAGACATCTCGAGAACTATCATTTCATTCCTCAATCAAATATCCTATCAAGAGTAAAGGAACCTAATCAGCACTTTCTTGCCTATATTCAAACGGTCGAACCTCAAGCCCATCCAGCAGAAGTTCCCACTCAACAAGAAATGGGCCGCATCAAGGAGGCGATCAGCCTCCTACCACTACTCCATAAGCGAATCATCAATGACAGGGTGATTGAGATTTGTTTCATCGAAAACCTGGGGTCTAGTGGCTGGACCGACTGGGTTATCGATGATCACGGAGACCTGTATTGTGTCGTGGCGTTCGATCAACAAACGCTTTCCATGGATCTCAGCCAATGGCTCGAATCAAGGGAAAACACTTGTTTTGACGGTGTTTCAGAAGAGACAAAGATCAGGATTGAGGCCGGAACCGAATATTCAGGATTTTACGGAATCCTACTTCATGAGATGACCCATGTAATCGACGTGGTTTTAAACATCACGCCATTCGTTGAACTCTCCTTGTATGCACTCGCTTTAAAACAGGGGAAAGTGATTAAAGACAGCAGTCCCTTTATTGATAATGTGTGGGAGGGTCCTTACACGCCCACAGCATCCTATAATTTTGCACTTAGGGACAGTGTTACCTTCTATCGCCCCGTTGGTAATCGAAAATTGATGGTTCAGGATGCGGCCATAGTCTTTGATCAGCTGGCGGCAACACCGTTTGCATCACTTTTTGCGTGCCAGAGTTGGGCCGAGGACCTGGCTGAACTTGTTCTATTCTATCACCTTACCCAAAAACTGGACCAGCCCTATACAATCTCGGTGAAAAAAGGTACAGATGTTATTTATTCGTACAGGCCAATGGGGAATCCGATGGTGGCTGAGCGATTTCCCCTGCTGGATATGTTCTACGATTCGGAGAATTAAGCGATCACGCCCAATTGAAAAAATCAGGTGATGTGGTTAAATCCATCAAGATGCTGCTGCTGAAGTAGGGAATGATCCAAAGAATAAGAGCAGGTCAGGTCATCGGTCTCAGCACTATACACTACTTTCAATCAGACCGGGAGGGATTGTGAGATGAAACGACGCATTACTATATTACCATTCGATCTGGACACTTATATAATCGCTACATAAAGGACTAGTTCATGCGGAATCCAACGAGCGGCCAGCAATACCTGCTGATCATCCCGCTACTAGCCATAGGATGCGCCAGCAGAATGGACGACATCTCGCCAACCGCGGTGGTACCGACACCTCAGCAGATCGCTTATCAGGAGATGGAACTTATCGGATTTATCCATTTCTCCGTTAATACCTTCACCGACCAGGAGTGGGGAAATGGTGCGGAGAGTCCTGATACGTTCAATCCAACAGCCCTTGATGCCCGTCAGTGGGCGGAAGTAGCCCGTGATGTAGGTATGAAGCAGCTGATCGTCACTGCCAAACACCATGACGGATTCTGCCTCTGGCCTTCGGCTCATACGGAGCACTCGGTGAAGTACAGCTCTTGGAAGAATGGCCAGGGGGATGTTGTAGGTGAACTGGCAACGGCCTGTAGGGAGTATGGCCTTAAGCTGGGACTATATTTATCTCCGTGGGATCGGAACCATGCCGAGTACGGTCGGGCAGGATATCTGACCTACTATAGGAATCAGCTGGAGGAACTGCTTACCCAGTATGGCGAAATAGCAGAGATCTGGTTTGATGGGGCAAATGGTGGTTCTGGTTACTACGGCGGCGCAAACGAGACCCGCCTCATTGACCGGGAAACCTATTATGAGTGGCCTGAAACCTGGGCCATGGTTAAACGGCTCCAGCCTGACATCCTAATCTTCTCTGATGCAGGGCCCGATATACGATGGATCGGTAATGAGAGAGGGAGAGCGGGGGAAACCAATTGGTCCACTATCAATCGCAGTGGGATCGTTGTGGGAGCCGCCGATCCGGCCTACCTGAACAGCGGTAATCCGGATGGATCGGATTGGGTAGTAGGTGAATGCGACGTTTCCATTAGGCCTGGGTGGTTCTACCATGCCCGGCAAGATAGCAGGGTAAAGACGCCTCAGGCGTTGCTGGACATCTACTACCAATCCGTCGGGCGAAACGGTACACTTCTACTAAATATCCCACCTACGGAAGAGGGACTGCTTCATGAAACCGACATCCAATCCCTGAGAGAGTTTCGCTCCATCCTGGATGAGACCTTCCGCACCAATCTGGCTTCAGGCAAAAGGGCAACAGCGAGCAATTCCCGGGCGAATCACCGGAAATTTTCCCCCAGGAACCTACTCGATGACGACACCGACACCTACTGGGCTACTGACGATGGCACGAAGACTGCCACGGTAGAAATCGATCTGGGTGATACAACTGAATTCGATCGTATCATGCTCCAGGAGCCTATTCGCTTCGGTCAGCGGATAGCCCGATTTACCGTAGAAGCCCAGCAGGCAGGGCAATGGGTGGAGATCGCCAAGGGTACAACCATCGGCTACAAACGGTTGTTACGCATCCAACCAGTAAAAACTGACATGGTACGGATCATCATTCTGGACGCACTGGATTTGCCAGCCTTGGCGAGTTTCGGTCTGTACAAGGCTTCATCCAGGGAATAGTAGCGCATCAGGAACGGACCTGCTCTTATTCTTTTGGCTTTGCCAAGTCCATCAAGATAGTTCTGCTGAAGTAGCGAGAAGTCCCCTTCTGAGGCCTGAAAAAGACCCCTCACTAGATATATACCGGATAGGGAACCGGATACGCTCATCGGGTCATATCGGAGGGGTAGACTGACCTGCATGAGAAGCTGGGGGAATGGGAGAAGTTTTACAGCCTGCATCGACCGTATGCAGCGTTCGATGGCAAAACACCTTATGAGGTATTGAGGTTTGTCCTAAATCAACATCTAATTAGTCCGGCAGGGTATGGAGGACTACACTAAATTCACCTGGTAGACTGGCGCAACGCGAGCCCGGAAATAATATCGAACAGGTTATTTTTCTGAAAACACGGAGATTACCGAAGAGTCGTCATCAGCGTGATAAGAGGTAAATGAAACCTATTACACGAAAGGACTTTATCATCCGATCGGTAGCCGGGGGGCTGAGTATGGCCATCATCGGTCCGCAAGTACTTACGGATCCCTTCGCCGATCTAGCGGTGGTGCGTGGCGATGATCCCTCCCAGGCTACCCGCGCCGCCGTTAAGGCTATCGGCGGCGTGGAACGGTTCATCAGGCCGGGAGCCACCGTGCTGGTCAAGCCCAACGCCAGCTTCGAGCGCACTCCCGAGCAGGCTGCGAATACCAACCCTGCGGTTGTGGGAACGGTCATTGCCATGTGCCGCGAGGCCGGTGTCGCCCGGGTAATGGTCGCCGACCATACCCTGCATGACTACGAGAAATCATTCCGGCTCAGTGGGATTGCGGCCGCCACCCGGTCTGCAGGCGGTGAGCTTTTGTTAAACAGCAAAGACGAGTTTATCAATGTTGATCTAGGGGGCCGGGCACTGGGAAAATGGCCGGTGTTCAAAGGCGCCCTAGATGCGGACGTGATCATCAACGTGCCAGTAGTCAAGCACCACTCTCTGACCCGCATCACGGCCGGCACGAAGAACCTGCTAGGTCTATGCGGAGGCATCCGAAAACGGCTTCACCTGCGGCTTAATCAAACTATCTCCGATTTGGCCGCCTTTTTCAAACCCGAGCTCACGATCGCCGATGGATACCGCATACTGGCACGCAATGGACCGGCAGGAGGCAACATCGACGATACGATTCTCACCAGAACCATCATCGCGGGTAGTGATATGGTCGCTGTGGATGCGCGCGCTGCCATACTGCTCAATTGCCGCGGCGTCGATATCGCGCATCTAAGAACCGCCCATCAGAGAGGTCTGGGCGCATATAACTTATCAGAGCTTCATATAAGAGAATTCAGCATCTGATGGAGTATTACCACTATAGCGCACCCGCAGTTCTTGACATCATTTTGGCTACCATTCGACACGAACAGAGCGGGTATCAGGACCATTGGCGTCTAAGGGGAATGCCTGTGGCTGATCCCGGAGCTGGGCGACCTGGTAAAAGAGGGAAGATGGAAGAGTGCGTTCTCTGAGCTCAGCCAGTGTCAGCAGCAGCTCAGGACCTTGATCTTCGACGGCTTGTTCACCTGAAAGGAGGATGAACAATGATGATTCTTATATACATCGGTATCATTATCGGTGCCCTCACTGCAGCCTATGTTATCTTTATGTTGATCATGGCCCTGGTCCCCCGTAAACCGGTCCCGGCGCAGCCCCTGGAAAAAGCGGTACAGCCAACCGGGGGATCGGACACCAGACCGTCAGGGGCCAGAAAGGACGTGAGTTTCGAAGTCAAAGGGACGCCTATCAGTGCCTGGCTGTTCTTGCCCGAGGACCTCTCCGCGCCGGTTCCCTGTATCGTCATGGGGCATGGTTTGGGGGCTACCAAGAGCGCGGGCCTGGACTCCTATGCCGTCAGGTTCCAGGAGGCCGGTTTCGCCGTGCTCGCGTTCGATTTCCGGCACCTTGGCGAAAGCGGTGGCGAACCCCGACAGCTGGTATGGATCCCATACCAGCAGGAAGATTACGTGGCAGTGATCAACTATGCACGCAGCCTCGAGGAGATCGATCCATCCAGAATTGCCCTGTGGGGCACCTCCCTAAGCGGCGGACACGTCATCGTGATTGCGGCACAGGACCCCGAGATCGCCTGTGTCGTCGCGCAGGTTCCCCTGCTGGCTGGTGATGCAGGTGGAATGGAAGTAGTAAGAAGAATTGGCCTCGGGCACATCCTCCAGATGGCCTTCGTTCACGGCCTGCGTGATCTGGTGAGATCCTGGCTCGGTCTCTCGCCCCATAAGGTGCCTATCGCCGGTAAACCGGGCACTATCGCCGTGCTGGCCGATGCAGGGGCTTGGGATGCTTTCTGCAAGCTCACGCCGGACGATTTCATCAACGAGGTCTGCGCCCGTATCATTATCCGCATAGATAAATAC
>CP070787.1:524474-529701 GCA_020346745.1 Fidelibacterota bacterium
TTCTGCTGCTGCGTCCAGTCTGGCTGAATGCTTTCAGCCTGATCTGGCCGTTTACGCTTACCGGACCGGAATATTCCAATGAATTCAGATCGGGTTCGCTCCCATCGGTTGAATAACGGATGGTCAATCCCGGGAAGCGCACGTTGGCTTTCAACTGGCCGTTCTCTATTATGGCCCCGGGCAGAGGTATCCGGTAGTTGACTCCTCCATGGAGATATTCCAGCCGAGGCAGCTCACGCTGACCCACCATATTGACGAAGACATTCCAGTCGTCTTCCAAGGCTTCAAATCTTGCTGCCCGGTCTTCGATCATAACCCATCCGGGAGTGGCTGCCCATGCCCGTTCCGCCAAACCCAGTAATTTGGGGAACGCCATATATTCGAGGAACTCCGGTCCCCGGAGGGTCTCACTCCACAACTGGGCCTGGATACCAAGAAAGTTCTGCTTTCCTTCATCGGATAGCCGCGTTTTCTCCCGAACCAGAGTCGCAACATCCAGAGGATTCCCATGGATGTCGGTGGTAGCCGTTTTAATGATATCAAGGGGTGTCAGTTCGAATGGCTTGCGGGTATCCACGTAGCCCGACCAGTCCAGGCCGGTCTCCCCCGGATCGCGATTATAGGCCAGGTCAAAATACAGACTGGAGGAATTACACATGATCACCGGGTAGCCGAAATTGGCCAACCTGTAGGCCAGATCTTCACGTCCCCAGCCCCAAACGGCGTTCCACACATAGGTTTGAAATTCGTTTTCTAGGAATTCGGGATTGGGCGTCATGATTTCAGAAGTGCCTTTAGGTTCCTTACGCAAGGCGATCTCTTCCCAGCCGGCGGCTTTGATATCATGGCGGGCTAGTATCTCAACAAATCGTCGCAGGAAGTAGATGTGCAGGCCATCCACTCCGCTGACATCGGGATACTCTTTTAGAAACGCCTCGCATACCGGGGATTTTTCCCAGGCACCCTGAGGGACCTCATCTCCTCCGCAATGGATGGCGGTCAGGGGTGCACCGGCCGCCTGATACATTGCCACAATATCTGCGACTACCCGTTCAATAAAATTGTAGCACGACTCCAGGCAGACGCAGATCACATTGTCATGGTAATTCTGGGCGGAGGTATACTCAGATTGATCCTCGAAATCGTGTAGCAGGAACTGGCGTGCTTTTTCCGGCTCCCCCTGGGCCATATATTTTTCATACCTGGCATTCATCGACTTGATAGCAGCGCGTGCGTGACCGGGTACATCAATTTCAGGGATCACCTCGATATGCCTGGCAGTCGCATACCGTAATATCTCAATGAAATCATCCCGTGAATAATAGCCGGTTCCGTAGGAGACAGCTGGGTCGCTGAATGGTCCTGAACCATAGGCCGGGTAGAGGTTTTGCATTTCATCGGTGGTGTGTCCGCGCCGGGCACCCACTGCCGTCAATTCGGGAAGACCGTCGATTTCCAGGCGCCAGCCTTCATCGTCCGACAGGTGCATATGGAATTTGTTGAGCTTGTAGAAGCTCATGAGATCAAGAAATTTCTTCGCCGTTTCCTTCGAATGGAAATTTCGGGCGACATCCATATGCAGACCCCTGTAGGGGAAGCGGGGTGCATCTTCAATGCTAACAAAATCGAGTGAAAGAGCAGGTTGAGGTTCCTGCAGCACGTCGGTAGGTAGCAATGCGATGAAGCTTTGAATCCCATAAAATACACCCGCAGCATCAGAGCCAATAATCTCCACGCCATTGTCGGTGACGGACAGTTTGTAAGCTTCTGAAGTGGTGTTATTCACCGCAATATTCTGAAGCTTCAGTTGAATGACATCCGGTCCCGGTTCCCCGCCTGCGCGAATCTGAACATCGTTGCTGTAGACTGTTTTCAAAAACTCCGATAGATATTGAGCTTCCGCTTCCAGGGCTGGCTGAAAACTGACAGTGATTGGCTCTGAAAAAGATAGTGCTCCCGTCCCGGGATTGATTTTGAATGGCCTGGGCAGTATTCTCGGGACTTGATCAAGGCTCAGCTTCGTCAAACTGCCGTTTTCATGGTAGCGTGATTCCGGGGAGGGTGTTTTGAAATCTCCCAGGCTTGCCTGGGAGATCGGTTTGGCATGGTAATCCGAGATGATTTCCGGCCCCGAGCCATCATCGAAAACGATGTAAAGTCCGGCTGGAGCGTCACTTTTCCTTAGGATCAGGCCTCCAACTTCATACAAAAATGAAACTGAATTTCCAGGACTAAGGGGCAGGAAGTTTTCCGTGGGGTACAGTTGAAAATACTCTCCCACGATATTCTCGACAACAATTTCGGGGGGAAGGCTTTCCGGGATGACCACGTCCGCCATCTGATTGAAATAGATCGTCCAGCCGTGATTCTCCAATGTCCGGGAACTGTTATTTAGGAGTGCAAACTGGACGCGAGATTTACGCATACCTTCCCTCTGGACGGAAAGCAATTCCCAGGTTATGGAGAGCTCCTTTCCCTGCGGTCGGTCAAGTGTCACCTTCATATGCGGAGCACAGCTATAAATGAGCACGATGGCTGCAAGCATTGAAAGGAGTATATGGACTCTTCTCATATAATTTATCCTTTGAGTATATAATTCAATAGCGCCGCTTGTTGTCAGAGCGTGCTAAAACTATAAGAGACATTCTGAGTTTCCAAGGTCTAACTTGTCTGACCTTTGAAGTTTTGTGCTCGTGGGAAAACTAAAAGCTGCGGCCGGGACGCCTATGGCGAAATTCAGCCGGTCTGACCGATCGTCCCTCATATGACTTCTTTGCATCATTCCCCGATTAGCTCATACATTGTACCATACGCTGTGCCATATTATCGCCCTCTAGAGCACCCGGAAGTTCCACCGGGTCCATGTTCCAAGGTTGAAAAGGGACCTTTAAACCCGGGTACACTCAAAGTATTAAAATGGTACTTCTTCGATGAGATTGATGGGCATGGCCTCTCGAAATCATACCAGAATGAAGAGAGACTTGATTAAAATATTGCTGTGATCAACAATAATATTGGCAGCAATTGAGCCAGATGCTTGATCAACAACAGTTATATATTGGCTCGCATAGGTGCCTGGTGCCATTGATCGAGTCGGGTATTTTTGCAGTCAAGTATATTAGTAATACTCGTTGGAGGAATGACAATGCGGTTGGCTAAGCTGACATTACTTTCACTCGTCGTTTCCTTGATAGTCCTGTCATGTGAATCGCGTAGAATCCCACTAACTCTATTATCTCCCGACGGTAGAATTGAGTTTGTATTCGACCTGGATGAGGACCGTTCGCCGGTGTATTCGGTTGCCTACGATAACCGTCTGATCATCGCTCCATCGCACTTATCGCTGGAGTTGCAGGAAGGTGCGATTTCCGTAGGAATGCAGGTAGTAGGAACCTCAAGACGGAAGCAGGATGAGACCTACGAGCTGGTGGTGGGGAAATCAGCGCAAGCACGTGATTATTACCACGAAATGCAGGTCGAATTGAAGGAAATCAATCCCCCGCAGCGGAGTCTTTATCTGGTTTTCCGAGCATTTAACGATGGTATCGCCTTCCGCTATGTACTTCCGCAACAGGACGCTATCGATGACTTTGTACTGATTGCCGAACATAGTGAATTCAGCTTTCCGGAAGATCACTCCTGTTGGGCTTTACATCTAGAGGGCTTCACCACCAATTATGAACGTCCGTTTCTTGATCAATCTCTCAGTGAGATTGGCCCGCAGTCTCTCGTCGGTCTACCGCTGACAATCGAGATTGGAGACGGCCCCTATATTGCAATCACAGAAGCCGACCTTACCGACTACGCTGCCATGTACCTCACCGGCGTAGAGGGAAGTCCTACAACACTGGCCTCGATCCTATCTCCATTACCGAACGATACAAGCATCAGCGTCAAGGGAACTACCCCTCATCAATCGCCATGGCGGGTGATCATGATCGGTGATGAACCTGGGGACTTAATTGAATCGAGCATCATCCTGAACCTGAATGAACCCTGTGTGATATCCGATCCTTCCTGGATCAATCCGGGCAAAGCCGCCTGGCCCTGGTGGTCGGGAAGAACAGTCGAAGGGGTCGATTTCCAGGGAGGAGTGAATACGGCCACGTACAAGCATTACCTCGATTTTGCCGAGGAATTCGGACTGGAATACCTGCTGATCGATGCGAAATGGTATGGTCCTCATAAGGATCCAGCGCAGGATATCACCACGACAATTCCCGAGGTCGACTTGCCGCTGATCATCGATTACGCCAGGGAAAGAAATGTGGATATCCTTCTTTGGCTGAACTGGGAGAACACTCGTGATCAGATGGACGTGGCCTTCCCACTATATGAGAGTTGGGGCGTGAAAGGTGTCAAAGTCGACTATATGAACCGCGACGATCAGGAGATGGTCAGGTTTTATCATGCTGTGGTGAAAAAGGCGGCCGCGCACCATCTGGTGTTGGATTTTCATGGATCGTATAAGCCAACGGGTATCCGCAGGACCTACCCCAATCTGCTCACGCGGGAGGGCATATTAGGGCTGGAACATACCAAGTGGAGTGATCGCATTACTCCCGAACATAATGTGACAATTCCATTTACTCGTATGCTGGCTGGTCCCATGGACTATACGCCTGGGGCGTTCCAGCATGTTACCCGGGAGGAATTTGTGCCCCGATACGACGCGCCGACTGCAATGGGCACGCGCTGTCATCACCTCGCTATGTTCGTAGTCTATGAAAGTACTCTCCAAATGGTCAGTGATTATCCCGGTGCCTACAGAGGCGAACCGGGAGCCGATTTTCTGAGTCAGGTACCGGCGAGCTGGGACGAAACCCGAGTTCTCTCGGGCGTGATCGGGGACTATGTAGTAATTGCCCGTCGGCAGAATCAGGAGTGGTTCATAGGGGCTATGACTGATTGGGATTCGCGCTCCCTCGAACTACGGATGGATTTCCTTGGTGACGGTCAATACCGTGCCCGGATTTACTCCGACGGCCCCGGAGCGGATGAGGATCCCGCCAGCATATCAATCAGGGATACAACGATATCTGCATCGGAGATGACAACGATCGAAATGGCCTCAGGAGGGGGTTACGTAATGTATCTTACTCCCACCATTTAATACGCCCGTACGGGGACACCTACTCTGTAGTAATTCATTTCGCGCTTCGCTATGTCTGAGTCCCGATATCTGTGATGTCGGGACGAGTTTATTGATCGCCGGATTTCTTTTGGT
>CP070787.1:529801-534993 GCA_020346745.1 Fidelibacterota bacterium
GGGGTGCTTTCCAGGATCCAGACCTGAGTACCGTCAAGAACCTCCTCCCCCAACAGTTCATAGGTATACTCGTCAAGGTCCCGTATAGTCATATCCTCGTAGCTCAGGTCGGAGCCCATAAAGCTTTCTCCCTTGGCGCTGGACGAGATGCGCCGCATTCGCTTGAAGCTCGGTAGCCACATGCGCATCTCATCCTCCCGATCCTCGTATTCGATCTTCAGGAACGCCACCCCCCGATCGTCAGCCGGGGCGAGGAACCAGACGATCTGCTTATCGTCACCCTTCCGGACCGAGTGTACCGTTAGCGTACGACTGCTGCCGGTGCGGGAAGTCAGGATCATCGTCATATCGCTGACCATGTCCTCCGGCTGCTCCCGCTCGTCCATCATCATGGCAATATCGTAACCCGTCTGGGCCGCCAGCGGGAATGAAAATAAGAGGAGAGTCAGCAGCCATAATCGTCGCAATACAGTGACTTTCATAGTAGCCTCCTTTACGTGCATCGCAATGTTATCTAGGCCGTCACCTTATTGCGCATCAGGTGAACCAGAGTTGCCAGGATTGTCAGGGTGCCCACGGCGCAGGAGACCATCGAGAGGATTACCAATCCACCCATATAGTTCATCGGCACGAATTCCGAAAAGAGCAGCGCACTGAAGCCGACGGAAACAGCGGTCACGTTCAGCATAATGGGATATCCCACGTCGTCAATTGTCACCTGGCTGACTTTATCCCGGTCAAGTCCCTTCCGGATAAAGTTCCGGTACTGCGCGATGAAGTGGACGGCAAAGTCCACTCCCACACCAATAATGATGGAAGTTAACAAGGCGGTAACGTGACTCAGCTCGATGCCCAGCAATCCCATCAGACCGAAGTTCAGAGCTATGGCCGTTGCCAGCGGGATAACCGCAAGCAGTCCCCACCGCAGGGACTTGTAGAAAATCCAGGCCAGCACCATTACCAGGACCAGGGAAATCGTCAGGGAGCGCACGGAACTGGTTATCAGTATGCCCATGAAATCCCGCATGAAGACGGGGAAACCCGACAGCTGGATGTCAAGCGTCGGTGACTTGTTATAGTCAACGAAGTCCTCGATCCGGTCGACCATGGCGATAAGTTCTTCGGTGTCACTCATCTTCACACTGGCATTGATCAATCCCGTCTGGTAATCATAATCCACCATTGAGGAGAAATCGTCCGGATCCCCGGACATGCTGTAGAGAGTAAGGAGGTTGGACACCTTCGCCCTGGTATCAGGTATGATCTCATACTCGACGCTGTCGTCCATAACAACCCGGTGGAGTTGGGCAATAATGTTGGCTAGGGAAACCGTATTGCCGATAGTAGGTTCCTGCTCCAGTATATGCTGCACGTTCTCCATCTCCTCCAGGACAGTGGGTTCTTTCAGGTCTCCCTGCACCTTGAAAGAGAAATTAAGAGTACCGTAGAAGTGACTGTCGAGGAACTCCATGCTCTGGCGGATACCCGATTCGGGCTTGAAGAAGTTGACAATGTTAACCTCCACCCGGATCAGGAAGATGCCGAGGATAGAAGCCAGCACGACCAGGCTGCCTGCAGCCAGGACGATCCGGGGTCTTCGGAGCACAGACTCACCGATTCGGTTGATGATTCGCTCAAAGGTGCCCGCTGATCGCAGCGCCCGGCCTTCGAGGTTCCACTTGCTGATAGACATAATGCTCGGTAGGAAAGTGACCGACAGATACCAAGCCCAGGCAATACCGAAAGAAACCGTAATACCGTAGCCGATCATGGCCCTCAAGGGAGCAAAAACCAGGGAGATGAAGCCGGCCATGGTAGTCGCCGAGGTGAGGAAGACGGGCAGCATGAGTACGTCCATCGTGGCCACCACGGAAGCCTTCACGTCCCTTCGCTGCCGGACTTCTCGGAAGAAACGGGTCATGATATGGACACCATCAGCGGTAGCGATGGTGAGGAGAATTACCCCCATGCTACCATTGATCAAGGTGAAGTTGAACAGGTCACTCCCGGTCAGCTTGTACATCCAGCCGAAGAATCCCAGCATGGTACCAACGGACAGACCGATCACCGGCAGCACCATGCGCAATCCCCGGGGACTCCTCAGATTGATAAGCAGAATGAGAATGAGGACCGGTACGGCAATGCACATCAAGGTGATGATTTCCCACAATACCGTATTGACTAGGATACCCCTAATAAAGGGGAGCCCCCCAATGTGCCCGTTTCCATCCTGTGTGTCACTGTCCAAAGCCTCATTGACCGCCCGGACCAGGTCCTTGTCTGAGGCGTCGATTGTCGGCACTACGGCCAGCATGGTGAAGAATTCGTCCGCCGAGACCATCCTCCCGGCGAAATCGGGATTACGAGCCAGGTAATCCTGAATATCGGTGATCTCCTCATGGCTAAGGTCCCGGTAAGGCATAAGGTCGCCTACCACCATGAAGCCTTCATCACTGTCGATCTGGTTCATGGAAGCCAGGCTGCGAATCTCATCTACGGCCGGGTGATCCTCAAGAGTGCGGGTCAGGTCCCACACGGCGGCCAGCCCCTCAGCAGTGAAGATGGAGCGGCCTTCCCGACCAACGCTCACTATCAACGGTTCGGTGGAGCCGAACTGTTCCTCGATCTCGTTCCAGACAATCCGTGACGGAATGTCCTCGGGAAGCATTTTCATAATGTCGTCTTCGATGTGGAGGAAGCTAACTCCGGATGCCAGAATCAGGCTCAACACCACCGCCAGACCAATTGACTGCCTGGGATGATCAACAGTCCAGGCAATAAATCTCTTTTTCATGTCAGCTAATCATTCCTTATTAATGCGAATTTCGCTGGGAGGTCGCCTACTTCATCCGGGCGTGGACACCCCCCAAGATGAACTGGACTGCATGCCGTTTCATGTCCTCGTCATACAATGAGATGCCCGAGGCCAGCATGACTTCCGCGAACAGTGGCTGCAGGAGAAAATAGGATACGATGCCGATCATAATGCTGGCCACGAGCTGGCGCAGCAGCCTGTCGGGCAGGGAACCTACACCCAGATACTGGGTAATCTTGGGCTCCCACAGCTCCAGGATATGAGGAGCAATTTCGGCGAAGCTGGCCTTCACGTGGCGGCCTCCCAGGGCGATTTCCCGGGCCATGAAAGCCCGCAGGCGCTCCCCTTTCTGTTGAAAGAGACCTGCATAGAGCTCATAGACCTGCGTCAGAGCCTCCTCCAGCGATAGCGGCTGCGAGAGAATAATACCCAGCTGCTGAAATGCAGGCTGCAGGTTGCTTTGGAGGACCTGCGTAAAGAGGGACTCCTTGTTGTCAAAATAGTAGTACAGCATGAATTTGTTCACCCCGGCTGCGGCGGCGATCTCCCTCATGTTGGCGCCGTCAAAGCCCTTGTCGGCAAATACTATCTCCGCCGCGCCTAGGATGCGTCGGCGGGCCTCCAGGGTTTTCTCTTTGGTGCTGTTTTTAGGTCTAGGTGCCACGCGACTGTCAGGGGCTGGGATAATTTACTGTTTGGCTGTTCAATAGCACCAGAATTATTGACTGTACGGTCAGTATATTACATGGGCCTCCGATAGGGAAATGGATAGAAATCCCCACCTGGAAAGCCTGTTTGACCCGACCCGAATAGAAATCCACCACATCACCTATCCCATTTATCATCGCTAATAATCAGAGATTCTTGTTATATTTCTACAGGCACCCTGATTATCTCAAGACCAAGACAACCAGGACTGGCCTCGTTTAGACCGCTCCAACCAGAAGAAGGAAGCTGCCAATGTCCTTAGATACGGTCACCGATTGGCTCTCGGTCCACCCTACTATCACTCAACTCCTCTCCGTATTCGGCATTATCGTTCTCAGCTGGCTGGCATTCATCCTTGCCAGAAAACTCATCCTGAGCCCGCTGCGGACCATCATTCGAAAAAGCTCAACCGAACTGGATGATATTTTGCTGCAGGAAGGCCTTTTCCGGCGGCTGCTCTATATCGTGCCGGTCTTGATCCTTTACAATTTTGCCTACCTGGTTCCTCCTCTTGAGCAGTTGCTCCAGAGGATCTTTGCGGCTGTCATTGTCTTGATTATTCTCCTGGCACTGGGTGCGCTTCTCAACGCAATCAGCGAGATTTATCGCAGCACAGTCTTTGCCAGGCGGCTGGATATCAAGAGCTACATTCAGGTGGGGAAGCTGCTGATCTACATTTTCGGGACCATCATCATCATCTCTATTCTCATCGGACGCTCGCCTTGGCTCATGCTCAGCGGGATCGGCGCCATGACGGCGGTCCTGCTCCTGATCTTTCGGGATACCATTCTCTCCTTTGTAGCTAGCATCCAGATTAGTTCATCCGACCTGGTGCGGGTAGGAGACTGGATCGAGGTACCCGCTTTCGGCGCCGACGGCGACGTGATCGATATTGCCCTTCACACCGTCCAGGTCCAGAACTGGGACAAGACCATCACCGTGATCCCCACCTACAAGCTACTGGACTCCTCCTTCAAGAACTGGCGGGGGATGTCCCGGAGCGGTGGCCGCCGGATCAAAAGGGCCGTCTACATTGACGTCTCCACCATCCGGCTGTGCGATGAGGAACTACTGCAGCGGTTCGAGAAGTATCAGCTGCTAACTGACTATATCAGGGAGAAACGGGACGAGATCGCTAAGTATAATCAGGAGCACCAGGTGGACGACAGCCAGCTGATCAACGGCCGGCGGCTTACCAACGTGGGCACCTTCCGGGCCTACGTCGAGGCCTACCTGCGTAGCCATCCCCGGATCCACCAGGATATGACCCTGCTGGTTCGGCAGCTGCAACCGGGACCGAGCGGACTCCCCATTGAGATCTACGCCTTTACCAGCGACACCCGCTGGGCAACCTATGAGGCCATCCAGGCCGACATTTTCGACCATATCCTGGCGGTCGTCCCCCAGTTCGACCTGCGCGTTTTCCAGCAGCCGACGGGGAAGGATTTTGAGAGAATAGCGAAGACTGCAGCCGGGTGAGCTAAACTGGGTGACGAAGTGGAGGGATTTATTATCGTTTATTTAATAATAGAGAACAGGGAAAAAGGCTTCGATTTGTGCTTTAAAGAATCCCAATGCTGTGTGATGCTTTTATCTCCCTCTCCTCGCATCGTATTAGGAACGTTACGTAATACAAACCGCTGATCCCGGATAGCTCAGGATCATCCTC
>CP070787.1:535093-540255 GCA_020346745.1 Fidelibacterota bacterium
CGTAGTTGACGGCCACCGGGATGAAGACCAAGTCCCGATCACCACCAGGCTCGAAGTTCTCCAGCATGTATTTAAGGAGGCCGAGCTTGGGTTTTCGCAGTCGGCCGTCCTTGCTGAGTCCGCCTTCCGGGAAGACGGCCTGAACCACGCCCCCTTCGGTGGCCATCTGGACGTAGCGGGCCAGGACGCGGCGGTACAGGCGATTGCCGGAGTTTCGACGCACGAAGAAGGCTCCCAGCGATCGAACCAGCTGCTGCACGGGCCAGGCGCGGGCCCATTCTCCGGCCGCGAAGCTCAAAGCCATTCTATTTAAGGCGAGGTAAACCACCAGGATGTAATCCATGTTACTACGATGGTTCATCACGAAAACGACACTGGCATCAGGACCGATCTGCTGGAGGCCGTTTTCGTCGGCATATCCCAGTCGCACGCGATAGAGCAGTTTAGTGATGGACTTGGCGAGCCAACTTCCGAAGCGGAAGTAGAGGTAGGCGTTGAAGGAGGGTACGATCTCCCGGGCGTAGCGGCCCACTCTCTCCATGGCCACGCTGTTGGGCACGTTTTCTTCCCGACAGTAAGCTTCCACAGCGGTGAGCACTTTGGGATCGTAGGTCAGCTGCTCGATAAGCACCCGCCGTTTGTTCAGCTTGAAGGCTGGCAGCTGTAGATCGAGGCGCTCATTGAGTTCTTCGATCACGATGTTGACCCGCCGCCGAAAGAACCACCGCACGCTGGGCAACAGGAAGCGGGCCAGCAGAACCCAGAGGGCCAGTACGCTGCCCAGCAGGACCAGCCAGAGGGGCAAGGTCACGGGGTGAGTCATAGCAGGCTCACCTGATCTGCGCTCGCTTCCTTCTGAAAATTACCATGCTGGAGAAAGTGTACGACCTGAGCGATGACGTCTTTGTTCATCATGATAAAAGTGTGGCTGGACGGCGCGGTGATGAAATCGTCCATGCCCTCCACCTTGGTCCGTTCCACCGGGATCACGCCGTCATTGGGCTGAGGGATCATTGATGCCAGGATAGGATTAATAGCCCTGGTCCCGGCGATGACGCCCACCTGGAAATCAACCGCACCCAGTTTCAGGGGCAGACTGTCGAGGCCGGTGCCCATTTGAAGGCCGGCGGGTCCGTTGAGAGCTTTGAAGAAGGGATCGTCTTTCATGCGGTCTACCAGACCGGTCCCCTGATTGGGCGGGCTAAGCATGACTACTCGGCCTAAGCGGGCCAGATCATGGTGCTTCAGATAGTAACGCAGTACGATACCACCAATGGAGTGCGTCACGAAATTGATATTACTGTCGGACGTCGCGCAGCAGGTTGACACCACATTGGCCAGGTAGTCTTCCGCGAGCCGCTCAATGGGTAATTCACGGGACGGGTAGCTCACATTAACGACCTGGTATCCGTGGGAGATGAGACTCCTTTCCATACGGTCCATGGAGCGCCCGGTGCGTAGCAGTCCATGCAGGAGAATCACGGTCTCGCCGCGGTTGTTGGTAATGTGCGCGTCGGCAGGTTCCACGGTGCAACTTTGCATGAAAAACAGGCAGAGCGAAAGGAAAATGTTAGGACTGAGTTTCATCCTATGGGCTGTAACATGACACTTCTCGGGACCGGCCGTCCTCGCCTTCCCTATGACTGGATGTCGTGCGATGTCCCCGCTCAGGGCGCGTTGCTGGGGTCCCAGCTCACCCGGTAATCCTCATGACATGCATCCAGGAGTGCCATGTCTTCAGGCAAGATTTCGAAGTCGAACACATCGGCATTTTCCTGAATCCGCCGTCGGTTGGCTGATTTGGGGATCACCACTAAGTCGTGCTGCAGGGCCCACCGGATCATAACCTGGGCAGGTGTTCTGCCATATTTCTCCACGATGGAGCTTATGGTCGGATGATTGAATTTTGCGCCACGTGTCAGCGGACTATAGGCTTCCACCTGAATGGCGTGTGCCCGGCAGAACTCGAGCAGGTCTTTCTGATAGAGGAAGGGACTGAACTCGACCTGGTTGACGGCCGGGATGACGGACGACTCCGACAGCAGTTCCTGCAGGTGCGGGATGGTGTAGTTGCTCACCCCGATGGCACGGCAGGTTCCCTCCTCAAGGAAGGTTATCATGGCCTTCCAGCTCTCGCTGCGCAAGCCTTCCACCGGCCAGTGGATAAGGTAAAGATCAACATAGGAGAGTCCCAGCCTGTGTAAGCTGTCCTCGAATGCGCGGATGGTGTTATCGTAGCCGTGATCGCTGTTCCACAGCTTGGTGGTAACGAAAATGTTCTCACGTGAAAGTTCGCTCTGCCGTATGGCAAGGCCGACGTCACGCTCGTTGCCATAGATCTTGGCAGTATCAATATGCCGATAGCCGGCTTCCAGTGCCCATTGGATAGCTTGTTGTGCCTCGGTCCCGGAAGCGGCCAAATACACACCTAATCCCAGATACGGCATCTCAATACCGCTGTTCAGCCGGGCCTTATCTTTTATGGTTCGAGGCATGCCGTCATCCCTTTTACTCGGGATCCACCACTTTTTCAAAGACGAGGACATGTTGTTGGGGAAGGATGTCCCTGCTTTCCCGTAGATGGAGCCCAACAGCGGCCATTTCAAGCTGGGCCTGAATTTGAGTCATTTTGTGGAGGGGATGCCTCCTGACCTTGGCGTCCTCGCCGCGATATTCCACCAAGACCACTAAGGCTCCTGGCTTAAGCGCCTGGACAATAGCTGTCATCATTTCCCTTGGATGTGAGAACTCGTGATAGGCATCTACCATCAACACCAGGTCCACAGCCGCCGGAGGCAGGTTGGGATTGAGCATGGATCCCAGTATAGGTACCACATTACGCACGCCCTGCTCCTGCATCCGTTGCTCGATGGCAGTCACCATTTCCGGCTGTACATCCACCGCCAGACACCGGCCCTGTGTAAGGAGTGGGCTGATGCGGAAGGTGAAGTACCCTGTTCCGGCACCAATATCCGCTACAACGTCCGTTGGCCTTAAGGGTAGATTGGTGATCAGCAGCTCCGGTTGTTCTTCCCGCTCTCGTGCCGGGCGATCCAGCCAGGCGGCACCCGAGGGCTTCATCACCGCGGCGATTTCCCGGCCCATATAGAGCTTGCCCGTACCACCGGAGCTGGGTTCGCCATAGGTGTAGACCTGAACCGTATCGGCTGGGAAGCCATGGGGTGTGATGGCCGGGGTTGGCCTAGAGGCGTTCACAGATAGCGGCAGGAAAAGGCTGAGGCACAATAGGAACATGTGTCCCTGGGGAAAGGAACGGCAGCAACGGGTCGGGTTAGTGATGTTGGACATGACCTGGCAGCAGGCCGTTGGACGTAGCGGATTGCTACAAAGGCGGGGGCTCGGTACGGGGAGACCCACTATGTTTACCTGGACCAGTCTTGAATCGGGTAAATAGGTCTTAGATTCTCTCCTGAATATTCTTATTGGTTTTAAGCAGCTCCTCAGAATGGCGTTCAACCATCATGATCACATGGCTGGTGATCTCCGCCAGCAGGTCGTCGCTACGCTCCCGATACTCTCTCAGAAAATCGCTGCGCGAGGAGAGTCCCCGGATGTATCTCCACCCAGGCCACTTCTCATTGCTGCGGGTGAATCCGTCTTCCTTCAGTTGAGCTTGAAGGCTGCTGATGAGGCTGGCGGCGGAGGATATGCCCGGTACCTCCGTCCAGGTCACTCCGCCGTACAAAGGCAGATAGGTAGGGCCAGCATGTTGTTCGACTCTGAACATGAGATGGAACTGGGGCGTATGGTCCGGCGGCAGGATGCTCATGCCGAAATATCCTTTGGAGACATCATTCTCGTCGGCGAGATCATCCAATTCCACACTCCACCCTTCCTCCGGCATTTGGCCATCCACCTGGTCACGGAGTTTTTCCCAGAATTCGCGATGCAGCAGATCCTTGGCGGCTTCGAAGTGTTTCTCTATATCAAGGGCCAGTAGAAAGTTTTCCTCTTCGAGCAGGAAACTGGTGATTTCATTTTCATAGGGATCCATGGATTAGCCTCCTTCAAATTTTCTGGACGACTTCAAGGTATTGGAGAATTGTTTCGCGCAGATGGGACGCACTGATGCCGGGCAGGACAGCTCGCAACATGCCGCCGATCTGACTGTGATAGGAGGCCGTGAAGTAGCTGTCCGGAACGGCGGTTTCCGACTCATCACCCGCCGGGGTTAGGTAAATCAGCGCCTGAGTGCTGTACCATTCCTGGTTATCGTGCATCCATCCACTATAGCGTGCCAGTTGATCCGGTTGTTCACCGGCGTAGATTTTGTTCTCGATGACGATGAGGTAACTTAAAGCGGGACAGCTGACCACGATGTCCAATGTGCCCTGCCCGATGTACTTCTGGGTTTCAACGAACCAGACATACTGTTCAATATCCTGGTCAGGAACCGGGAAGTTGCTATCGCTGCTCTGCATGGCACGGATAAAAGCACGGAGGAAGGTAAATTTCTGACCATGCGCCCCTCGGGGATTGAGCAGTTCGGCGATGAGTGGTGTATGGATCTCATCCTCCCGAGTCTCGAGATGCAGTACCTTGAACAGGTTGAACGAGGGGGCGTGCAAGCGTTCTTTTTCCTGCGCCTCTGCCAGCAGACTCTCCATATGGGGACGGAACCCGTTGAAAGTCTCCTTGAAGTTCTCAACATGGCGCCAGGCTTGCGCGTCCTTCAGATTCTGGTAGCGCTGGAGAAGCCGGGATACCTGTTCCAGATCAAGTTTCTCTCCCCGTGGTGGAGTAGCGAATATGCCCGGTCCCGGTACGGTCTCAGTTGTCATGAGATGTCACTCGTCATTTCCACAGCGGTGAATCGCTGGGTATCGAAAGTTATCGCGATAGTGTGCGGATTCTATGGCAGACAGCTGTGCGGTATGGCAGCAGGTTGCGGATATGCATGCGAGAGGAATTGCCTTTTCCGCAAGGAACGCCGCGAGCCATTGGCAAGGGAAACTCAATATATTTACTATCTCTGTAAGAAATTGCCGCACAGCTACGCCAGCCAATGTATTCTGTCCACACCACGTTTTCAAGTCCTTAATTAGTGCCAACTCTCGACGGCTCCAGGGAAGCTTGCACCAGGGTGAGTAGTGCGTAGCGGCATGACTTCACGCTACATAGACGGTCTTGGTATTCACGAA
>CP070787.1:540355-545502 GCA_020346745.1 Fidelibacterota bacterium
GGCAGGAACGATGTCGACCACATTGACGAAGCACTGGGTAAAGACATTGCCCGCCATGCGCAACTGGATGTGTTGGTGATCGCCTCCATACGCAAGCTGGGCCGGCTGTATTGCATTGATCTGAAAGCGTTGGTCCCCGAGCAGGCCGAGTACCTGTTTACTGCCCGAGAGGAAGGCGAAGGCCAGGAGTGTATACCTGACCTGCTGGACAGGCTCGCGGAGAAGACACGTGTCGGGTTGAAGGAAAAGTACAATCAGGTTCAGGCTACAAGCTCGAAAATTGCCACCTTGACTACTCCCAACCTGGAAGCCTATCAGCATTACTTTCAAGGGGAAGAATACATCAACAAGCTCCAGTTCGAGGAAGCCCAGAAGGAATTCAGGCGGGCCGTGGCATTGGACTCCACCTTTGGCCTAGCCTGGTACCGACTGGCATATGCGATCAGCTGGTTTGTGGGCAGGGAAGAAGTCGCCATCCAACCTGCCAGGAAGGCATTCGCTCTCCTAGACCGGATCCCGGAAAAAGAGCGATACCTGGTTCGGGCGGAGAAAGCCAGGCTTGAAGCAGGCATGGCGGCCGGACTCGAAGTCCTGAGAGAAATGGAGAGAACCTTCCCCGATGATAAGGAGATGATGTACAATATTGGGGATTGGGCCTATCATCTGGGAGATTACCAGACAACTGTGGTGTACTTGCAGAAAGTGCTCGCCGTGGATCCCACCTTCCCCCGTGCACTTCAACACCTGTGCTGGGTGTATCGCGACACGGGTGAGTTTTCCAAGATGCGCACCACCGCCCAGCGCTATGTCGACGCCACCCAATCCGAGGAAGCCGGCTCATTACTGGCGGAAGCTCTGATCCTACTTGGGAAACCACACGAAAGTATAAACGTACTGGAGACGTTTAGGAAAACATCCTCACGTCCATGGGCCTACCTAGACGTCATGGCGGGTATAAATGCCTATTTAGGAGAGCACAGCCAGGCAGAGAGTCTTTTATTACATCTGATCGATATGAACCAACCACCTGAAGCGAAACAACGTGGCTACCTGCAGCTGGCTAATTGGTATGCCTATCTGGGCAGATATCGGGAAGCCTTGCGAGCTTGCGACCAGTATATCGAAACCGCTCTGACAGCGGGTGACACCGCCCAGGCTGCAACTCAAAAGTTATATAAAGCAGCGCTACTTAAATGGGGCTTGAACGATCATGAGAACAGCCTGAAAGAAGTCGAGGAAACCCAACCGTATCAGCATAGGATCAGTTCTCCCTACTACTGGGGATACCGGATATTGATACAGATTTACGAACATGAGTTCAGCCTGGCGGAAAGGCAGATAACGGAACATTTCGGAGATCCTGACAGCGGTCCTGTTGCCGCAAGTTTTCTCACCGTGCTTGCGAGCACGCAGCAGGATTGTGACCAGGCAGCGACCTATTTGGAGAGAACCCTACAGACCCCCCAGGGATTTATCAAGATGTATGCCCTCTACCACGCGGCAGAGTGCCACTTCAACGCAGGACGCTATGGGTTGGCAGTAAGCCAGATAGAAGAGCTGCAATCACTGACGTACGAATCACTTTCAAAAACGTCTGCGATCTATTATCCCAGGAGCATCTATTTGCTGGGCCGGGCCTTCGAGGAGCTGGGAAATCACGACGACGCCCTGGTCCAATATGAGCGCTTCCTGGATCTATGGAAGCAGGCTGACAAAGACTCGCCGCTCCTGATTGACGCCCAAGCCCGCTACCGGAGCCTGAAGGCAAAAGTGGCCAGCTAAGTATCCCTCATGCGCAAACTCGCCGCTATTATGTTCACCGACATCGTGGGCTATACTGCCTTGATGAGCGAAGACGAGCAGGAAGCGCTCCGACTCCTAGACAAGAACCGCACGCTTCTCAAGCCCATCATCGAGCAATTCCGTGGTGAGTGGTTGAAAGAAATCGGTGATGGCACACTGTCCTGCTTCAATAGTGCCGTTGATGCCGTAAACTGCGCTTTGGCGATCCAGCAGGTACTCAAGGATGATCCCAACCTAAAGCTGCGGATTGGCATCCACATCGGCGATGTGGTCTTTGAGCATGGGGATGTGTATGGGGACGGGGTCAACGTGGCTTCGCGCCTGGAACCGCTGGCCGAACCGGGGGGCATCTGCGTCTCTGGAAAAGTATTCGACGATATACGCAACAAGTCGGGTATCACGACAGCGTTTATTGGTGAAAAAGCCCTGAAGGGAGTGGACCAACCGGTGAAGGTCTACGCAGTAACGACTCGAGGAGCACCTGCTCAAAGGCAGGTTTCGGGCAGCCTGGCCGCTGCACGCCGCTACCGGTGGATAGGGGGTGCGCTTGTCGCGGTGGCAGCAGTAGTGATTGCACTACTACTCTATAAGGTCGGTGTACTGGGAGGCAAAACGGCAGCTTTCACACCGCCGCTGGGTGAGAGATCTGTGGCTGTACTTCCTTTTACAAACCTGAGTGACAGCAAAGCTGATGAGTACTTCAGTGACGGTATCATGGAGGACATCCTCACCCAACTTTCCAAGATTGGTGATCTCAGGGTTATAGCCCGGACCTCGGTCATGCAGTACAAGGATACCCGCAAACGCATCCGTGATATCGCAGCGGAACTGGGGGTGGCAACAATTCTGGAAGGCAGTGTGCGCAGGTCAGCGGATCAGATTCGCATCACCGGGCAGCTAATTGACGCGCGGACCGAGGAACACCTTTGGGCGGAAACCTACGACCGGACTCTCAATGATATATTCGTTATCCAGAGTGATGTTGCCCAAGAAATCGCTACTGCACTGGAAGCTACCCTTACCTCAGATGAGATTAGACGTATTGGTCGAACGCCTACCGAAAGTACGGAAGCCTATCAACTGTATCTTCAAGGCCGGTACTTCTGGAATAAGCGCACCGGTGAAGATATCCTCAAAGCAAAGGAGTACTTCGAAAAAGCTATTGAAGTGGATCCACTCTATGCCCAGGCATATGTGGGGCTGGCTGATAGCTACAACCTGCTTCATCAATACGCCAATCTTGCCTCTAACGAGACGTATCCCAAGGCGCGAGCGGCGGCCATGAGAGCCTTGGAGATCGATCCCGAAGCAGGTGAAGCTCATATATCATTGGCCTATGGTCTCTTCGAGTACTATTGGGAATATGCAGCCGCCGAACAGGAATACCGACGGGGACTCGAACTGAGTCCCAACTACGCCACCGGTCATCAATGGTACGCAGAGTACCTGTCCTGTGTCGGCCGTTTGGAGGAATCCTTGGTCGAGATCCTTGCTGCCTTGGACTTGGATCCGCACTCGTTTGTTATTCTGTCGGTACTCGCCCGTACCTATCACGGATTAGGTGACTTCGAATTGGCAGATAAAACACATGAGAGGGTGATGGAAATGGCGCCCGACTGGTCACTTGTCTACCTGAATGCCAGTATCTCTGCTGAATACCAAGGCAGGTTTGATGACGCAGCCCGTTACTTGGAGCGATATGTCACTTTGAAGGGAGCGAGTTTAGACGAGATAGTTTCTCTGCAGAACAGTTATAAGCACCGGGGAATCCAAGGGCTCTGGCGGGCATACCTGCATATATTGGAGGGTTGGGGGGAAACGTCCGTGATTTATCCTTACGATATAGCGACGACCTATGCCCATCTGGGGGATACTGACCAGGCGTTCATGTGGCTTGAGAGGTGTTTTCAGGAGCGACGTTTCGAAATGAATGTGATTAGAACCTGGGCCTATTTGCACTTGCCCGGCTTGGATAGCGATCCCCGCTTCCAGGACCTGCTGCAACGGATGAACTTTCCGGAGTGACAGGCTAGTGACCGCCGGCTAGCATCCCCTTATCCACCGGATTCATGCGCCAATGAGCGCATTACTAAAACCGCAACCTGGAGCATATACCACCTAGATCATGCGAACGCCAAACCTCGGTGTTATAGTATGTTACCCCTATAACGAAACCGGGTACGCTAACGTAGCCTTGTCATCCTGGAGCTACTAAGCCGGGTGATATAACTGTACGTGATCTGTTAAAATCCGCGGCGAGGACCGCACCCACTTGAGGATCATGCTGATCCGGTCTTCCGGCTTATGATACATAAGAGCATGCTCCAGCCCTTGCTGCGCGATGTTCTCCCGGCCGGCATCATCCTTCAGGTATTCCATCGCCGTGTCTATCGCAGTACAGATCGAATCTCTGTCGCGCGCATCGTAGATATAACAGTGCTTGCCGTGTACAAAGGGCTGAGGAGAGGGAATGTGGGTCGTATCCATGAATACCATAGCCCCCGATGAAAAGGCTTCCCACGTGCGGGAGTCTCCGTCATGCTCATCGGGGAAGGCGGTAAAGACGATCTTGGCACGCTTCAGCATCCGTAGGTAGGCTAGGAATGGATTGCCCTCAGGCGGATCAAAAATGGCCCTCCGGCCCACTCTGGCACTGGCGGTTGGAACCCCGATTGCGGGACTGCTGAAAGCGCCTCTAACCCTATCGAGCTCCTCATAGACAGAGTATCTCCGGCGGCCAATACGCTGATCGGGAGGGAACAGGTAGGCGATATCGATATCTTTCTCCACGGGAATGGGATCCACGTAGTACTCACTCAACAGGCCGAAATCGACCGGTAGTATGGGAACCGGCGCAGGTGCCAGCGGCCGGCGGTCGTATCCGCTGCTCCAATTGCGCTTCAGATAGGCATGGCAGGTCTGCAATCGATGCGTGTCGATGGCGGCCTCATCCTTGAAATCATAATAGATCACCTTACCCCATAGATCGTGACCATCGAGCAGCCCGTCGACATCGGCGATACCGAAATGGCTGTCACCAGCGCGGAAAATGTATTCGGCGCCAAGCAGGGAGGTCTCCAGATTACTATCAGCTGGACAGATTTCCTTGCCCAGGGATATAAAGGGCATATTATAGCTGACTTCCACCTCCGGATGCAGCCAGAGCCCTTGTGAGATCATGGCTGGATATCGGGCACCGGTGTGATGGTTGAATAAATGGACTACCTTGATCATCGCCATAGCAGCTGTGTTTCCGCCAGACACTGAGACAGACGGCAGATGTCTTCCAGCTCGACCAGATCGTGGAACATGACAAGCGAATTTACATGATCATATAAAGTGAT
>CP070787.1:545602-550742 GCA_020346745.1 Fidelibacterota bacterium
CCTTGCTCATGATGGCTCTCCATGTTCAATCTGTACCGCTTATAGGACGAACTTTCAGGCCTGAAGGTTTACACTGCTTGTTCATTTTACCGAGAATCCAGCGGTTGCAGCGTATGCTAGAATAAATGCTAGCATGAGGTTGTGGTAAATGCAACGGTTTCTTTCGCCAGTAAATCTCTCACAAGACCTTTTTTATTTGAGTTGGATAACCTCCAATAGAAACTTCCAGTGTGAGTATTCCCTCCCGATTAGTAAAGCAACTGCGTCGCGTCGTTGGTCCCCAAAATATTGATGTGGGTACACCGGAGCTCCGTGTCTTCGAATCCGATGGCCTTACCCTTCACACCGCCCAGCCGGGATGTGTCGTGTACCCATCCAATACTGAAGAATGCTCTCGAATCGTGCGCGCCTGTACAAAAGCTGGCGTGCCCTTTGTACCCCGCGGGGCTGGAACCGGCCTGAGCGGTGGAGCTATCAGTGACGGTGGGGTAATCATCCAGCTCAGTCGTATGAACCAACTCCTTGCCATTTATCCCGACGATTACTACGCCGTGGTACAGCCTGGTGTGGTCAACAACTATCTTAACCTTCAAGCGCGGCCATTCGGGCTCGAGTTCGCCCCTGATCCGTCCAGCCAGGCAGCCTGTACAATTGGCGGCAATGTCGCTGAGAATGCCGGTGGGCCCCATACCCTGAAATATGGTGTCACGAGCAATCATGTGCTGGGGCAGACCGTGGTGTTCCCCGACGGAGGGGTTGCGACCTACGGCGGGCCATATCCCGTTAGGTCCGGGCCAGATTTCTCGACCTTCCTGATCGGTACGGAAGGTACCATCGCTATCTCCACGGAGATTATGGTTCGATTGGTTCCCGTGCCTCCTGAAGTAACTACTATGCTCGCAGTATATAAGTCAGTCGCCGATGCCACGGACTCCGTCTCAGCTATATTGGCCGCGGGAGTACTACCCACTGCTTTGGAGCTGATCGATAACCTATGCATTCAGGCTGTGGAGGCTCATTTGAAAGCCGGTTTCCCCACGGATGCGGCAGCCGTGCTGCTCATCGAACTCGACGGTACCAAGCAGATGATGCAAACCAAAGCTGAAACAGTTGCCCAAGTATGCAAAAGCAACGCAGCAGTTACCTTCAGCATTGCAAAGTCCGAGGAGGAACGCCAACGTCTGTGGTTGGGCCGAAAACATGCGGTCGGTTCTCTCGGCAAGATCACCCCAGCTTTCTACACCAACGACGGCGTAGTCCCTCGCAGCAGGCTTACAGACATCATGCAAACATCCTATCGGATCGCCAAAGAACATGATCTCCGTGTTGCCCATGTATGCCACGCCGGCGATGGCAATATACACCCCCTGATCTTCTATAATCCCGACGAATCGGGTGGACCACAGCGGGCGACGGCTTGCTCTACGGAAATCCTCATGGCCTGTATCGAGATGGGCGGATCAATCACGGGTGAACATGGTATTGGTATCGAGAAAAGAGACCTCCTGCCACAGATGTTCACAGAGGCGGACCTGGATCACATGCGCAGACTCAGGGATGGTTTAAATCCAGATGGGCTCCTCAATCCTGGCAAGATCTTTCCCAACGGCTCTCGCTGTGGTGAGCTCCGAGGAAATGTATCCATTCCCCAGGGAACATGGATATGAACACCATCCCGGAAGCTGCTTCATATACGTGGCCGGAGCACGGCAGTGCCCTCCAGCCAAGTGAGCGGCACGTGGTGGGCACCCTGATCAGTCAGGCGAATACCGCGAGGAAAAGCATTGGCTCACCGGGTGCCAACTACCATTGGGATTTTGCTCTCCTTGATAAGATCATATCCTTCCGCGCACAAGACATGGCTATCTCGGTTGAGGTCGGCCTCACGTTGGACAAATTGAAAACCTTGGTAGAGAACGAGAAACTGTGGCTCCCTTTGGATACACCACAGGGTGGTGATATACTACTCGCTGACTACCTGGCACATGACCACTCACTCAGTTGGCTCAGTCACCATCATGGCACCCTACATGATTGGGCCATGGGTCTGACAGCTGTTGACAATAATGGGCACGAGGTGAACAGCGGTGCTCTGGTGCTGAAAAACGTGGCCGGGTATCAATTGGCTCCACTCTACATCGGCGCTCGAATGGCTCTGGGACCTGTTCTGGAAGTATCCTTTCGGCTGCTACCCATGCCAACTCCCGTCACCCTGGTCCACTGGAGAGCAGATGATCCATCGACCCTGATGGCTGCCTGTCAGCACGTAACTCAGCAGTGCTATCCTTCCGGGCGGGGAGATCCCTGGGAAGGGTTTCGGATCACTCGATTGGACAGCCAATGGCGCGTGGATGGCTGGACACTCTTCCCATCCGGTCAAGTGACCGAATGGACTCAAAAGTTCAAGAGTCTGACCAGCGAATCCATTACTGAATCGGAGATCCCACCAAGGGAGAAGCAGATTGCATGCCACCAACCTGAGCTTCTCATACAGGTAAGGCCTACTCAGGTTCCAGAATTACTCGTTACCCTGCATTCATTCAAGATGGACCTCATCTGTTATCCTAAGGCCGGTGCGATACTGCTCGGTCCTGTTGACCCCACCGGCATAGAAGTGCTGCAGCGTGAAATCCTCAATCCAATCGCAGCTAAGGACGGTCTGGTGAAGGTCATGACGGCTGAAGGTTCAATTGATATCCTGAATGCGACCAAAGCGTCCGCTGAAAGCGCTATTATGGCAAGGGTCAAGAGCATTCTGGATCCTGAAGGCGTGTTCGGTCCTTTGCCTGAGATTCTATAATGGTTGAAACCCATCACCTCTTTGCCCCCGATAATTACCACCGCTTGCAGGCATGTATTCATTGTGGTCTATGTCTGGCCTCGTGCCCCACATACACGGTAAACGGCAAGGAGGCCGATTCTCCCCGCGGTAGACTGGCACTGATGAAATACATTGATCGGGAGGTTGAGTTCGACGCAAAGGCGGCCTTTCGGCACATTGACCTCTGCCTTGGGTGTCTGGCATGCCAGACCGCCTGCCCATCAGGTGTGCAATATGGTCAATTACTGGAAACGTCCCGCAGCTATCAACGCCGGCAAATCAAACCTCTGTCCCGGATTCAACATTTATTTTTGAATTGGCTCACTTCGCATCGCTCCTTGGGATTTATCACTGCTCTGCTTGCCCTCCTGCAGCGGCTGGCCTTGGATCGTCTGGCGCGAGCGCTTCGGCTTCTACCTCATACCTTGCGGTTTCAACTGGCCGGGCTGCCAAGCATTACAGGTAAAGCGTTCAGCCAGACGCACGACAATGTGTTTCCAGCCTTGGCCTCAGAGGATCAGACCCAAGGGACGGTAGCACTCTTCACCGGCTGTGTCATGGATCACTGGTTCGGTGAGGTCCACGCCGCCACTGTCCGCGTGCTTCAATGGAACGGCTTCAATGTGCTTGTTCCCAACGGGCAAACGTGCTGTGGCGCCCTTCACGCCCACGCCGGGCTTGAGGAGGAAGCAGAAGATTGTCTGGTCAGGAATGGGGCCGCTTTCCAGGACATTGATGCTCAGGCCTTGGTGGTGAATGCAGCCGGTTGCGGAGCCCAACTCCGAAACTCTTCGGGGTTAGACCATAACAGTCTATCGGTAGTTGATATCAGCGAATGGCTGACTGACAAACTGCCTCGGCCACCAAAAAACAAATTGTCCAAGAGGGTGACATACGATGCCCCATGCCATTTATATCACGCACAGGGAATTCGTGATGAACCCTGTCGGCTCCTGGAATTGGCGTGTGAACACCTGCTACCATTACCGGAAACTGAGATGTGCTGTGGCAGCGCCGGTTTCTACAGTCTGATTCATAGTGATATGTCACAAGACATACTCAAGCGAAAGATTAATCACGTCCAGGTTCTGGCACCCGATATGCTCGTAACCGGTAATCCCGGGTGCCATCTACAGCTCCAAGCCGGTCTCAGAGCATCGTCTTTAAACATCCCGGTATACCACACTATCGAGGTGCTGGATATGGCCTATCGGTTAGATAGTGCCTATCGCCATGCTTTCGGATTGGATAACTGAAGAAGGACCGGCGTTACAGGTCCTGGGCAGCGGTAGTCAGTTGAAAATCGATAGGAATTGCCACCCATACCCCTAGAGGACGATCACGCTGCATGGCCGGTTTGAATCTCACTTTTTTGACCGCTCGAATCGCCGCCTCGTCAAGTCCCGTCCCCGGCATTCCAGTTAGCACTACAACCTCTTCCACAAAGCCCTTTTCATTAACAAACGCCTGCAGCACAATGGTGCCTTCAATCCCGGCCTGAAGGGCAATAGGAGGGTATTCCAGATTCTTGGCAATGGCAGCGTAGCCACCAATGGGGACCGGTGGCTCATCATGGGGAATAAATCGGATTCGGGAGGAACTATCATTCTCCGGGGGTGCCGGGACCTCCCAGGCCTCAAAGTCATCTAACGCCGTCTCCTCAATTGTAATGTCCTCGGTATAATCCTCATCCATCGATTCGATAGGGAGAGAGGGGCGAGATGGAGGCGGGGGGGCCTCGAACTGACGGGTTTCTGGAATATCGTACTCCTCGATGAGCTCCTCAAACGTGACGGCCATTCCCGTTTGCCTGGTGGATTGAAACCTGGGAAAAGCGAATAAAAGCAACACTACACCCAGTATGGTCCCTAGGGTAATCCACCTTATTCTCCGTGGGTAACCGTCCTCAAACAACCATGGGCTCATTCTCAGCTCCGTCTATTGATACGCCCTGTTAAATAAACACCGGGTTTCTATTCTCCTAGTACTAATTAGACGCTGTCAACTGGTATAAAGTTGCCACAATATGGTCCTTATCAGAACGGCAGGCTATGCGTACAGATTCCATGGGAATGCGTCTGTATCCGCGAGAGATCAGGAGATGTACAAAAAAAACCAGACACGACCTCGCTATATTGATAGGGCTGCTTAGTTTAGAGGAGATGTCCGAGGCCGTGTCTGGAAAAAGAACGGCCGGTACCTCGTCCAGGTAAGGAATGACCATCAACTGACGGCCTGGGGATGCCGTCCAGACGAATTCACCACCACGAAGGAACAGGGTGCGGATACCCTGACTTGGAGAGAGAGGGAGGGAGGATT
>CP070787.1:550842-555955 GCA_020346745.1 Fidelibacterota bacterium
CTCCTTTTCGAACACATCCAGTGCGGCTCCGCCCGCTGTAAGCAGCCGACTCACTGGAGTATAAAATGCGAACAGCCCCTTTAGAAGTAGAGACTGCTCCTCTTGGTATATCTAGTCCGGTCAGCGGGAATCAGACCACGCTCTTCACCAGCACACCGATCATGACGATCATAGCCACGAAGATGGCTGCCACGCCGTAGTTCTTGTTCCTGATTTCCGCCCACTCGTCAATGTCTCTTGAGATGAGAGCGAAAATCCAGACTGCGATGGCAGTACCCATGGAAAATCCGATGGAAACCGCCAACGCCCAGCCTATGGTCCGTAGGTACATAACGAGGGTATCGCCAAAAGATAGCACGTCAATCCTCCTTGTTTAATTCCATTGTAATTGCCGCATGAATTCGGAAGACTTGATCTCCCCTAAGCGCAGCTGTTCAACCAGAGCAATATCAGCGGTGGTCATCAACAGCATGTTATCGGCTTTGGGGATGGTCACGGTGATATTTATGGTTTTTACCTCCATATCGGTACGGGCAATCGCCTGACTGGAGGCGATATATCCCACCAGCATAACCTCCTCGAAGTTATTGCGTCTGCTCTGCAGGGCGATATTGAACGTGGGATTGGTCCCCTCCTCACCCTCCATGGACATCTGATCCAGGGTAACCGGTACCCGGTAGGATTTACAGACCTGCTGGACGATGGAGAAAAAACGCAAATTAGCCCGGGCCGGTGTGGTCAACGCCAAGCACCACCCCAGCACTAAAAAGACCGCAATCAATCTTTGGTACTTGCCAGACCGGAACACTTGTCATTCCTCCTGTTATTCCGTTTCGATGAATGCCTCTATGACTCACTGGCGTGGTGGGATTTTAAGGGCGGGTTATCCTGAAGGCAAGAGATACAATCAGTCTGTCATCCCCCGGACACCAATCGGAGTTGAACAAACCGGCCGCAAGTACTGATTCTGACAAGCATCTGAGGACAGGATTCTTTAATTTAAGCCTTTCGTCACTGCACTCTGCACGGCAGTAGCAAATATCAGCGCATATGGAGAGCCGGACATGTCCATGAAGGTTATGCTGATCCTGATCCTGTTACTGAGGCTGTCCCTGGGTCTGTTCTGGATCGATCACGGTATCGACAAGGTCAACAGCGGCTGGTTGACCGAGAACAAACTGAAGTTGCGTCTGGTGAAGGCCAATATCACCGCCTCCGGCGCAACCAAGAGTTACCTGAAGCATTTTGCCATACCGGCCAGCGGTGTGCTGCGCTACTTCGTCACCTTCGGGGAGCTGGCCGTAGGCCTGGCCTTCCTGGCAGGATTCTGGATGAAACCCGCCGCCTGGGGGGCAGTATTCATGGTGCTCAATTTCAAATTCGCGGACAGCAGGTTATGGAGTCTGGAAGTCTTCGGCGATGCGTATGTCTTCCCATTGCTGCTGGCCGGACTGGCGGTGGCCTACTTTGCTTTCGGAGCGGAATGGACCGTCCGCCGGTTCCTGCCCGCCCTTGAACGCTACGACCTCTGATCCCATTCCCTGGATCTTAACTGCACATGATATCCATTGGAGACCACATGCGTGCTTCTTTCCGGAAAAAGGTTCACTTATCCCGGCTCGGGCTGGTGTTGGTATACTTGGTCATCGCCGGTTGTGGCGGTCGGTCCCGCCTCGAACCCACGGTCTTGCTCATCTCATTGGACGGTTTTCGCTGGGATTACCAGCAAAAGGTCGCCACACCAAACCTCGACCGCCTGGCAGAGACGGGTGTACAGGCCAAAGCCCTTATTCCGGTCTTTCCCACCAAGACCTTTCCGAACCACTACACTATCGTCACCGGTCTTTACCCGGAAAACCACGGGATTGTGGCGAACACGATGTTCGATCCGGTAATGAGCGACACCTTCATGCTTGATAAGCGCGAGGCGGTAAGTGACGGCCGGTGGTATGGTGGCGAGCCGATCTGGGTCACGGCGGAAAAACAGGGTCGCATCAGCGCCTGCCTCTTCTGGGCCGGCTCCGAAGCGGAGATCAATGGATCAAGGCCCACCTACTGGTATGAATACGACCACAACCTGCCCCATGTCGACCGTGTGAACCAGGTGCTGAGCTGGCTTGATCTTCCAGCTGACCGCCGCCCCCAGCTCATCTGTATGTACTTTCCAGACACCGATGACGGCGGGCATCTGGGCACCTCCTCGCCGGCCGTTATTGAGGCGATCCAAAGGGTGGACAGTACTCTGGGAATCCTATTTGATGGCCTGGTCCAGCGGGACATCATGGAAGAGCTGAACATAATCGTGCTGTCAGACCACGGTATGGCCGACATTGATCCGGAGCGGATGATCTTCCTCGACGATTATATCGATCCGCGCCAAGCCGGGATCATCGACTGGTCACCTCTGCTGGGAATGTGGCCCCCTGAGGAACTGCGAAATGACATCTACTCGGCCTTGAAAAACGCCCATCCCCGTCTACAGGTTTATCGGCGTAATGAGGTGCCCGACCGATTCCATTATTCCACCCATTACCGGATTCCCCCCATCATCGGCATCGCCAACGAAGGCTGGTCTATCGCAACCCGAGATTACTATGACAGGGATTCCACGCACTACAGGGGGGGAGCGCACGGCTATGATAACCGCTATCCGTCCATGAGAGGTATTTTCATCGCGCGCGGACCAGCCTTTGAGAACGGAATGCAAATCGGAGCGTTCCAGAATCTCCACATCTACCATCTCGTCGCCGAAGTCCTCGACCTGGAGCCAGCTCCTAACGACGGCAGTCTCGATTCAGTGAAGGTGGTACTGGATTAGCAGATCAGAAGGACAACAGTGCGGGATAACAGCGTCAGGTTTTAAGAGGTGGTCTTACTTGCCGACAAGAGTTAAAGCTGGCGTAGAATTGCTTCAGCCAAATCCCGGTTGAGTCTGAGTCCCTCCGCTGCCTCTGAGAGTTTCCCCAGGACCACATCCTTCTCAGGGTCGGTCAGCTCCCTCTGAGCTTCACGCACCGGGGATTGATACTCAACGATTCCCTGAAGAAACAGCAGCAGTTTCTGAATCGCCACTGCCTTGCCGGGCACTACCTCCAGTATCCGACGCAGGGCAGTCAGCTCTACCTGGGCTAGTTCCAGGTCCGGCCCCGGCTGGGCAGCATACACCGCCCGTACCGCACCGGGAAAGACATTCCCGCAGGCGGTAATCGAACCTACCGCACCCAACGATAATCCCTCGGCAATGATGTGGTCACTGCCCAATAGCACTTGGAAATTCGACCTGGTTCCCAGGTAAGCCGGGATATTCTCCAGCCGGGCAGTCGAATCCTTGATACCTGCAAAAATCGGATCGGATTCCAACTCTGCCACCATATCGGGAGTAACAGCCGCGGTGGTGCGGCCATCAGGGGGAACGGGTACATTATATAGGAAAACGGGGATGCGATCCTGCACCTTCGACAGCTGCCGGTAGAACACCACCACCTCAGCACTGCTGACCTCGTTTCCATCGGTATACCGGTTATAGAATGGGGGGGCGACTAGGACAGCGGTCAACTCTCCGGCATAGACCGTCATCTGCTCCATGAAGGCCAGCGTGCGGTCCGGCGAATCGGGTACGGTCACTCCGATAATGATCTTCAGCCCTGTGCCCGCTGACAAGGTGACATCGATCAGCTGCAGTCTTTCATCGATGGTCAGTTGGGTGAACTCACCATTGGTGCCCAGGACCAGTACACCTGCGAGTCCGGCGTCCTCAATAAAGGCAAGGTGTTGACGGAAAGAGTCATGATCGATGACGCTCCTGTCGGGTGAGAAGGGCGTGAGGATCGGTGCGAAAGGTCCCGCAATTCGGGTGGAATCAGACATAATCGCAGCGCTCAACAGGCAGTGGTTTTCGGCAGTGAATTCACGGGATTGTTAGCATTCGGCACTTAAATAACGAATCCAAATTACTGCTGCTCACCTGGTAATTGATAATGAATAACATGGGTATTGAGCTTCTCTCCATATCGACCCGCAAGCGAGTATCTCCTTTATACGCATTCAGACCTGATTTAACTTTCAGGTAGTGATCACACTAACGAATATCGGTGCCCTGGCAGGCATTCTACTCGCAGCGGTTCTGGGAGCCATACCCCCGCTTCTCAGGCGGTGGAGCGACCGTCAACTGCATCTTTTCCTGGCCTTCGGCGCGGGCGTTTTTTTAGGGGCCGTATTCTTCCATCTCATTCCGGAGACGATCGCCGCACAACCGGATCTGTTGACCAACTTCATGCTCCTGAATGGATTTATGGTGGCCCTCTTCGTCGAGCGCGTTTTAGTACGCCATGTCCACCATGATTGTGATGACGAAGCCGGGCATCGGCATCAGGTCGTGGGACTCAGCGCCTTCATCGGACTGAGTATCCACAGCCTCCTATCAGGATTCGCTCTGGGTACCAGCTTCTTTACGCCGCAGCTGGCGCTGGTGATCTTCCTGGCTATTGTCAGTCACAAATCGGTGGCCGCCTTCTCCCTGGCCACGGTGTTCAGGCTGTCGGATATACCTCTCAGACGGTCACTGGTGCTGCTGACCGTCTTTGCTCTCTGCACGCCAGTGGGTGCGCTACTATCTCTACCCCTGCTCAACACCCTCAGTGAGATTCATCTCACCATCCCCACCGCCCTGGCGGCAGGTACCTTCATTTACGTGGCGACCATGGACCTGCTGCCCGAGGCCTTCCACGATACACGGAAGCGCCTTGCTACCTTCATCGCCCTGAGCATCGGGATCTTCATTATGCTTGGCATCACCCGCCTGGGTTGATGACGAACATCACAGGCAATTAGATCAGAAAAACGGCATTACCCTGCTAGCCGTCTCCTGGGCCGTCTTACTCGGCTATAATCTCGATGATGGGTTTGAAATGAGCCAGGTTGGTTTTATGGGCATCGTACGAGAAGATGCAGATAGCATTGAAGCCGTACAACCGGGCTACGCGAATCTTCTCCACTGTAGCTGAAGCGCCCTGGTTATAGACGGCCACACCCATAACTACACGTTGCCGCCGGCCCTCCGAGAGTGATTCGTTTATATTCGCTATGTTCTGCATGTACTCATCGAGGTTCGCGG
>CP070787.1:556055-561167 GCA_020346745.1 Fidelibacterota bacterium
TCTACCCTCCTCGCTGCCCCTCGATTCACCGAGCACTAATGCCTGTATTTCACTTGGATATTCAGCCAGGGAGAGAATTGCGAGATCGATATCCCGGTTCTGCCAGCGTACTCTCGAATCGTAGTCCTTGTCGCTGAAAGTGAAGTTTATCTTGAACTGATTTTCCCCGGGAATGTCCCACAATTCCACCACATGTAGTGCAGTCATGACGTACGCTATTTTTTCTGTACTTACACCGAACACAAAACCTGTCCCAACCTGGCTATTTGATCCACGAATTCTGACGATTGCTTTTTTCATTTCCTCAGGCTTTATGGCCTGTCCCTGCAAATAGGACCAGTGACTAAGCAGCATGCATGCTAGTAATAAGCTCAAACCTCTTGTAATCATCCTGAACCACCCTTCATGGATTGATATACTCAGTTGAAAGGGACACGCTATGCTATTTCACACAGCTGGTCTCTCCTCCGCTGGTCTTCCTGTATGCCCCATAAATAACAGCACCTTGTGTGAACAGGAAAACGAAAATGACCCATACTGTCTTTTTAGAGGGCTCAGCAACCACGAACTCTAGGATGGAAGGGAATACCGAGCGGGCTAGCTGGCTTCGTTTACCCTTTTCCAATTCATTTGCACTATCGTTCCATAAGGATACTTCTAAGCCCTCCTTGTCATATTCAACATGGTCGATACAGTATTCCTCCACCGCCGGGATCCGTAAGAAATCGGTCTGCTCGAGCATCACTTCTTTAATGAGAAATAATCTGCCAAAGAAATCAATCCCGGCAATTTGAATTTTTCCTCCTTTGATGCCGCTAATCACCCTGTCCCGTCTCCTGGATTCCTCGATGGTAGCAAAACTGATACTGTCCGCACTGAGTCTCTCGATTAAGGGAACTGAATTTTCCATCCGGCTTGCAGGAATACATAACTGAAGTACCATCTTCTCATCATTTGCATAAAAACCGATGTTATGTCTCCGTTCCTTCGTGGTTATGGTGATGAGCTCATAATCCTCAAGGGCACCTGCTCCCCCTAGCAGGATGTTCCTTCCGGATAAGAAAAATCTCCCACCAACACCGATGGTACCATATAGCGAACGGCTGGCGCTTGGCGTGAAATCATCAACCTCGATCGTGACGGTGATGTAGTCGTCATCTTTGGATAATCGCACGGTTGCGTTCTGCGGGATGAATAATGACTTAAGATGGAGACTTTCGATTTTGCTCAGAATTATTTGGGATCTTTCCTTCCCGGTGGTCCTTGAGATTTCAACAAATGGTGATGCCCCCTTAAGTGAGCGACCATGAGAATCTTGCACGTCTTGTGCGAACAATTCCAGACTGCAATTGAAAAGCTGCAAGGAATCGAGCAGAACTCCGGTCATGAGTTCAATCGAAGGCTGATCCGGACTCTGAACACCGGCTTTGAACCGCATCCGATCCGTACTCAAGTCTATGTAGACTTCAGACCTCGAGTTAATTGAGCCTAGAAAACCAAGAATGAGAATGAGCAGCAGAATTGGTAGAAAGCGAATCACCTTCTTGTATTTCGAGAGGCGAACGATCATCCACTGGCCGTCAATTCAGTATGTTTAAATGATAGAACTCATAGAGATTACTATATTCCTCGACATCACCATCTGCATACGTATACTTTACTAGTAACTCGTAAGCTCCGTCTGGAGCGTCTCTACAATCCCAGATGATGATGATCTCGCTATTCTCTGGCTGGTATCTGAGTATGCCTGAATCTGCCAGCTTGCCCTGTTCATCATAGATCGAGTACTTGAGAGTTACCTTGCGACCTGCGAAAAAAACGAATTCATAGGCCACAACTTTGGTGGGTTCGGTATCATGGTAGACTGCTATCGGTACTATTGAACTCAGCAGCCCATGCCTACTCACGTGTGCAAAGGCATATAGGTTTTCCACCTCCAGGCCGTGACTCCTGGCAAAGGAACTGTTCCACAGAAATGTCTGTACCCCACTCTCCCAGTGCTTCCTGACAGGCATCATGTAATAGGACTTTCCCTCGCTGTCCTCGATGAGGATCTCGATCTCTTGTTGTTGTATTGCTTGATCGATATAAAAATCTAGGTGGAAATACTCACGGCTTTCAGGATGATTTTCGTGGTATACGACAACCGCCGATTTCATCTCAAGTCCAGCGCTGACATTCTCATATTTTCTGATACCCTCATGCCGTTCATCTCTTTCCTCCGGGCTACCCCGCTTGTCTTCTTCCGGCGGAAATTTCTCCTGGGCCCCGGTGGGGTGGATTCCCAGAACAAAAAACACCATCGCCAGCCAGGGCAATGCGGCAACGCGAACCATGGGAACAACATTCCTCACGATTGATCCCCCAGGTAGTAATCAGCAAATAGTTGCCGTTAATATTACATTGTATATTGTTATATGTCAATGTAGTTCTCTATCATCCGCCATATCATTAAGTATATATATATTATAATAATACTATATTTATAATTGGACAAGCAGTCGACTTCATAGCTCTCAAGCTTGTTTGACCGCGTGGACCCACGCGATCTAGCCTTGGATTTACTATATTGACCGAGAATAAACGGGATTAGGCGAGAAAAGCCGGGATCATCGGTACATCACCCTCTTGTTGGGGCCTCATAGATCCCAGCCACGGCATATATAATACCCGATCCGCTTGCGCCACCAATCGACGGATCAGTATATATTATCAACTAGTTATATATCAGTATGTTAGATGATGATGTGGCAGGATTCCACCCCACCCGGCACCACTCCCATGCCGGTGAATTATGTAGGCATTCTATCGATTTTCTTTACCCCATCCTGGGTACCCACCAGCAGCACATCCGCAGGGCGGCGGGCAAACAGACCATTGCACACCACTCCCGGAATGTGATCCAGCGCCCCCTCCAGCTCAGCTGGATCGCTGATCGCCAGCCCCTGAACATCCAGGATCAGGTTGCCGTTATCCGTGGTAACCCCTTCCCGGAGGATCGGCTTCCCCCCCATCTCGATCAGGACTCCCTTCGCGTACTCCCGCGCCATGGGGATCACCTCCACCGGTACCGGACCAGTCCCCAGATTATCCACCAGCTTGGATTCATCCACGATACACACAAACCTGCGACTGGCACCAGCCACGATCTTCTCCCGGGTCAGCGCTCCACCTCCCCCCTTGATAAGCCGCAGCTGCGGGTCAGCTTTGTCGGCACCGTCCACGTAGACGGCTACCTCGCCGACCATATTCAGCTCAACCACCGGGACCCCGTACTCCCGCAGCCTCTCGGCAGTCGCCTCCGAACTGGCCACGGCGCCCTTGATTCCCACTCCAGACCTGCCCAGAGCATCGATGAAATAACGGGTGGTCGAACCCGTACCCACGCCAATGATCCTTCCGGCCTCAATATGCTCCAGGGCTGCCTCGGCGGCGGCGCGCTTCAGCTCATCTTGCGTCATCTTTGCCACGCGACTGCCTTTCTATTCAGAATTGTCGGCTGGTTGACTGGATGCTCACCATTAGATAACCTACCTTTGTCCCGGTGTTGAAGTTAATAGCAGGATATGTACGGATGAACCTTCGGCTTCTTCTGATGCCTATTGCGCTCCTATTCGCCACGTTAGGCTGTCAGGATCCTATCACCCCTGAAGCCAGCACTATTCACGAGTCGGAGCTGGCTATTGTATTCACCATTGCCGGAGTCCCCGCACTTTCGGATGAGCTCAGTAGCCATCGCCTGCGCATCGCCTTCGACGGGTATACAACCTATGAGGAGCTTACCACCTCCGGGAATGCCAACATCATTGAAACCACCAATCTGGGTATGGCTGGATATAGCCGGCTCGATAGTGCTTTCCAGGCTGTGAACTACACCTCCCTGGGTATACACTCCCGGGCTGCCGATTCCCTGTATTGCGTCCAGAATGGATTTGCCTTCCAGCGAATCTCCTATCGGTCAAATCCATCAGCAACATTCCATAGCCTGACAGACGCAATCTGCTTCCAGACTCCGCCAGCCAGTTTCACGATTCTCCGCTACCGGCTGCTGGGGATTATTGACACCCTCCTAGCGGCAGAATAACACAACCCTCGTACGGCTCTATCCCAACCACAGCTGCCGGTCCAGGGACCGGTATTGGATTGCCTCCGCCAGGTGGGACGTCTGAATGGTGTCACTCCCGGCAATATCGGCAATCGTGCGGGCTACCTTGATGATGCGGTCGTAAGCCCGTGCTGATAGCCCCAACCTGTTGATGGCGGAGGTGAGCAGGTCCTCCCCCTCCGCCGATAGAGGACAATAGCGGCGCAGCGCCTTGCTGCCCATGTGGGCATTGGCATAGATGTCAGGCTCGCTGTCAAAACGGCGGTGCTGGCGCTCCCGGGCCGCCTCCACCCGTTCCCGGATGGCCTCCGACTTCTCCCCGCTGCTCTTGGCCGCCAGCTCCTCGATCTTCACCGCCGGCACCTCCACATGAATATCGATCCGGTCCATCAAGGGACCGGATATCCGGCTCATATAGCGCTGGATAACCGGCGGCGTACAGCTGCATTCGTTGCGTGGATCAGTGGCGAAGCCGCAGGGACAGGGATTCATGGCCGCCACCAGCATAATGCTGGCCGGATATGTCACCGATACCTTTGCCCGGGAAATAGTCACGTAGCCCGCCTCCAGCGGCTGGCGCAGCACCTCCAGCACATTCTTGCGGAACTCGGGCAGCTCATCGAGGAACAGGACCCCGTGGTGGGCCAGGCTCACTTCCCCCGGTTTCGGCACCGTGCCCCCACCCACCAGACCGGCATCCGAGATCGTGTGGTGCGGTGAACGAAAAGGCCGCTGGCCCACGATACCTGTCCCTGGTGGCAGGACCCCGGCCACCGAATGGATCTTGGTCGTCTCCAGAGCCTCCTCCAGAGCCAGCATCGGCAGGATGGTTGGGATGCGTTGCGCGACCATGGTTTTCCCGCTGCCCGGGGGACCGATGAGAATGGCATTATGCCCACCTGCGGCCGCCACCTCCACCGCCCGCTTGGCGTGCTCCTGCCCCTTCACATCGCTGAAGTCCGTGTGCGTGGCTCGCGCCTGTTGCAGCAAGGTCAGGCCTTCCACGC
>CP070787.1:561267-566322 GCA_020346745.1 Fidelibacterota bacterium
ATGCTGCTTTCCAACCCAGGACGCGGAAGGCATTGGTGCCGCCAGCATTCCCGCTGCCGTAGTCCCGGATATCAATACCTCGAGTGATTTGACCCACTATAATGCTGGTAGGAATGCTCCCTGCCAGGTAGCTCAGGAACAGCAGTGCTAAGAGGAGTATCACGCCAGGCTAGCTGGTTGAAGGGCCAGGATGAGAGATCCCGGCCCGGCATGGGAGCCGATAGCGGTACCAGTATCGGTGATCTGGACCTGGCTGGTTTGGTAGCCCAGAGTGGGCAGGAGTGCGCCCATTTCGCGGGCAGCTTCAGGGCAGCGTGAATGGCTGATAAAGACGTTATAGATTTTTTTCCGGTCGATATGTCGGGCAACCCATTTCGCCAGGCCGCGGGCCAGGTTGCGGCGTCCCAAAAAGACGCCGGTCATATCTACTTTGCCTTCCGGCGTCATGCCCAGCACGGGCACCACCCGCAGCCAGTCGGCGATCCGCTTGCGGGAACGACTTACACGTCCTCCCCGGACAGCGTAGGAGAGGTCCTTGACGGCGGCGAAGATGACCGTCTGGTCTATAGCCCGCTGGGCGATGGCCACCACCTCATCGTGACTCTTGCCTTCCTGGGCGGCTTTGGCCGCTTCCACGGCGATGAGTCCCAGCCCCACGGTAACGTTCAGGCCATTCATGACGGTGATGTTGATCTCCGGCAACCGCCGGGCGGCATTCTCCGCTGATTGGAGGGTTCCACTCACTGCCGGGGGTAGATGCAGGGAGACAATGCTGTCGTAGTGGCTGGCCAGGAACTGATAGGTGCGCCAGAAGTCACCCGGGGTTGGCTGAGAAGTCTGGGGATGGTGGGGATTGGTGATCAGTTCCTCATAGAATTCATCCGGTGACAGGGTCACCTTATCCAGGTAACCTTTGTTGCCGAAGTTGACCTTCACGGGCACAACGTGAATGTTATAGGATTCCATGAGGTCAGCGGGGATGTCCGCGGTGGAGTCGGTGACTATAGCTACGCCCTTGCGGGGGCTGGCGGCCGTTTGAACCTGTCGCTGCATGTCATCCAGTTTCTCGCCTACTACCTGGCCGAAGGCACTAGCCGCTGCAAATATGGCCTGGGGTTCATCCGTGTGGATATGAATTTTGATCCGCTGCTTGGTGCCCCCCAGGACCAGGCTGTTCCCCAGTCCCATCACCGCTTCGCGCAGTTTGTTGCGGGGAATATCCTCACCAAGGACGAGGCACTCGGTGCAGTAGCGGTAGTCTATCTCCGTGTGTACCAAGGCCTGCTCCGGTTCAGCCAGTTCCGGTGAGGGCACGATTTTCTCCCGCTTCCAGTGGCTTCTCAGGGACCCGCGGGAGATGAACTCCAGCATACCCTTGAGCATATAGACGAATCCCTGTCCGCCGGCATCCACCACCCCCTTCTTCTTGAGTATCTCCAGCTGCTCGGGTGTTCGGCGCAGCGCCTCCTCGGTTCGATTATAGGTTTCCTTCATGAGGTCGATGAAATCATTAACCCCGGCCCTGGTACGCTCCTTGAGGGTGTCCACCATGGCCTTGATGACCGATAGAATGGTTCCTTCCACCGGCTCCGACAAGGCCTGATGAGCATATTCATAGCCGGCTTCGGTAGCCCTGGTGAACTGCTGGACGGTGAGGCGTTTCAGTTCAGCGCAGCTGTCAGAGAATCCCTGCAGGAACTGGGCGAGAATGATGCCCGAATTGCCCCGGGCACCGTCCAAGGCGGCATCGGCAATGGCCACGGCTGTGCGGCCCGCGTGGGGTTCCACATGCCGATCCGTGTTGTCAAGAATAGACAGAAGCGTGAAGCTGAGATTGGTGCCCGTATCACCATCGGGCACCGGGAATACATTGATGCGGTTAAGGTGATTCTGGCCGGTAATCACCCGCTGGATGCCCGCTGTCAGGGCACGGTGCAGCCGGAAGCCGTCTAAGTAAGTGATCCTACCGCGATGCATGCCAAAGTTGGAATCATCTATTCAAGGATACGCATACCGAGGTTAAGAAGTCAATATCAATCTGCGTCTACGCAAGTTGATGGAGGAATAGTTGGGGCTGCTGTTTTTCATCGGTGCCACTAAAGGGCAGTCGCCTAGGGGCTGGTTGCCTTTTCCGGCTCTTGGCGGTCGCTTTTTACCGCTTTTTCCGGGGTGGCTTTATCGGACCTTGCTGGGGTTTTACGTGGCCTGGTTTTTTTGGCCCTGCGTGGTGCAGATACTGCTTCCGTGGACGCAGGCTCGCCGGTGGTCAGACGAGCCGGGGTCTCACCGGTGGAGGAATCCAGCTGGATCTCCGGTTTGAACTCGAAGCGGAACTGATGACTCCCCCTGGAGAGTGCACCCCCGGAAATGAGCAGCTTGAAGCCTTCCTCGATGGTGAGGGTCGCCTCGATAGTATCATGCTGGGCTACGAAGACCACATAGCCCGAGGTAGGATTGGGCGTCGTGGCGACGAAAACGTTGTAGTAGGGTACGCCATCGGCTGAGAAGGAAGTGCCGGTGACGAATCCAAGGGTCCACAAGCCCGGCCGCGGGTACTCAAGCCAGACGACCTTTTTGAAGGCGCTGCGGTGCTCCGGTGAGAAGGTCTGGACGATCTGCTTGGCGAAATTGTAGATACTGGAGACGATGGGAACACGCAGTACGAACCGTTCGAGGAAATTGTACATACGCCGGCCCAGGAAGTTGGTCACGAACAAGCCCAGGAAGAAAAGGGTGATAATCAACATCACCAAACCCAGTCCGGGAATGTCGTAGCCCAGGAAGCGTTGGATGAGTGGGGCCAGAATCTGGTCCATGAACCGGAACAGGATTTGCATGACCTTGATAGTGGCGTAGACAGGTATAGCCGTAAAAATACCCGCTACGAATATGCGTCTGATTTTTGCTCCCATACTAGTATTGCCTTTTTGCCGTAAGGAAACTTATCATGTCTTCAGATAGTGTATAGTTCCCCGTATTTTGCCTGAAGATAATCGATGAACGGTTCTGCTGAGAGCGGGCTTCCCGTGACATCCTGCACCAGTTCATCAGCGGTCCGGGCGCGGCCGACCTGATGGATGTTCTCGCGCAGCCATTCGCGCAGGGTCTTCAGATCACCGCGAGCGATGCGATCTTCCAGATCATCAATCTGATTGTTGGCGGCTTCATAGAACTGCCGCCCGTATAGATTCCCCAGGATGTAGGTAGGAAAGTAGCCGATGCCTCCCATGCTCCAGTGGATGTCCTGGAGAATGCCGTCCGCATCATTCTCAGGCGTAATCCCAAGATATTTTTCCATGCCTTCGTTCCAGAGTGCCGGAAGATCGTTCACCGCGGCATGGTCATTGATGAACGCCTGTTCCAATTCGAAGCGCAGCATAATGTGCAGGTTGTAGGTCACCTCATCGGCCTCCACTCGGATCAGGGATGGCGTGACCATATTAATCGCGCTGTAAAATTCATCCAGGGTCACCTTGCCCAGCTGGTCAGTGAAGCGTTCCTGAAGGCGGGGATAATAGCAGGTCCAGAAGGGCCGGCTGTGCCCGACATAGTTTTCCCACAACCTCGATTGACTTTCGTGAATCCCCAGGGAAATAGGTTCGCACAGAGGGGTGCCGAAGTACTGATCATTGAGGGCCTGCTGATACAGGGCATGCCCTCCTTCATGAATAGTGCTGAAAATCCCCTGGGTGATGTCATGACGATCCAGGTAGGTAGTGATGCGCACATCGGAGGGGTGAAAGTCGGTAGTAAAGGGGTGAGCGGACCGGTCCTGGCGACCGCGGGTCAGATCGTACCCCATGTCGTAGAGCACATCCATCCCGAATTTCCACTGATCGCTCTCATCGTAATCGCCGGCCAGGATTTCCCGGTGATCAGGGGTATCGGTATCCCGGATGCGTTCCACCAGATTGACCAGGGGGGTGCGGAGTGACTCGAAGAGTGCGGTGAGCTCCCGGGTGGTCATGCCAGGTTCGTAATTCTCCAGGAGGGCGTCGTAGGGCTGGTCCTCGTAGCCGAGATAATCAGCTTCCTCCCGTTTCATGCTGATAATTTTTTCAAGATAGGGTGCCAGCAGATTGAAGTCGCTGGTGTGCCGAGCTTGTTCCCATACGTTCTGGGCTTCGGAGGTCAGGCGGACGAGTTCGCCGACAAATTCCACCGGCAGTGCGTTGGCGCGGCGCCAATCCCACCAGGTCGTTTCCAACATGCGGACCTGGTGAGGGGGCAAGCCGCCATCCAGTACCTTGCCGGAAGGCAGGTCGACCAATTCAGCCAGGCTGCGGCGGAATTCCGGCCCGGTGAAGCGGGCATGCGACATACTCATAATCAGGGAGATCTGATCGGCCCGGGCTTCCGCGCCTTTGGGCGGCATGTAGGTTTCCTGGTCCCAATTGAGGACGGCGGCTACCCGGCGCAGCTGGGCGATTACCCGCAGATCGCTGATCAGGATTTCCAGGTTGCGGTTCATACGCGGCCGGATTCCATTTGAAGCAATTGTTTTTTCAAATCGACTCCACCGCCGTAGCCGGTGAGGGATCCGTTCGTGCCTACCACACGATGACAGGGGATCACCAGTGATAACGGGTTGGCGGCCACCGCCCGCCCGACAGCCCGGGCAGCGCGAGGGTGACCAACGCGCTCGGCGATATTCCCATAGGTAGCTGTCCGGCCGTAAGGGATGCGGTTGACCTCCGCCAGGACCTTCAGGGAGAAGGGGGTATTGCGGTGATCGACCGGGAAGGAAAAGGTATTCCTGCGACCTTCAGCGTACTCCTGCAGCTCGAGCCGCTCCCGGGTGAAGGGCTCCGCCGCAGGTTGTAGCGATTCGCCCGGGATATGCTTGTGAACCCACGCTTTCACCCGATCCAGGGTTGCATTGGGAAGGCCGATGTAACAGACTCCCCGGTCACTTTTCACTACGGTCAATTGGCCGATGCGAGTGCTGAATCGATCATAGGCAAGCATCGCGACCTCCTAATTCTCGCTGTCTTCCTGGTGCCAGAGATAGAATGTAACCAATCCACGCCAGGGAGACCAGCCTTGGCCGATCTC
>CP070787.1:566422-571475 GCA_020346745.1 Fidelibacterota bacterium
GTCTTGACCTGAACTCCTGCTCCGGCAACGATGCCAACCACTTCACCAGGGGTAGCTAGGTAGCAAGCCCAGCCGGGATCATATTTGGCCTCCCAGATGATAAGTGTTTTCCCGTTGACGATAGTCCTGGCACCCGGACCTGGGTGGGTAATGGCTCTGATTTTGTTATAGATATTCATACTCGTATCATTCCAGTCGATCCACTCGTCGCCAGGCCTGCGGGCGGAAAAATAGGTTCCTTCAAAACGGTCTTGTGGTTGCGGGTCCACTTGGCCATTTCCAATAAGTTTCACTGCATCGGATAATAGATCTGGGAATCCATCCTGTACTTTTTCCAATACCGTTCCATAGGTGTCTTCCCATTCTATGGGCAGATCACGCTGAAGAATAATATCTCCCGTATCGATGCCATCATCAATATAATGCACCGTTATCCCGATCACTTTTTCATTATTGATGATTGCCCAATTGATCACGTTGCGACCACGGTAGAAGGGCAACTTGCCAGCGTGACAGTTGATAAAGCCAAATGTTGCAGACTCGATGAGCGGTTTGCGCAGGATCTGATCATACGACATCGAAATATTGAGTTCCGGTTCCTGCGACTTAACCCATTCGATGAACTCCGCAGCGTTGACCCGTTCCGGTGCAACCGTTGGGATACCTTGTTCTTTGGCAAACTGGGATAATGTTTCGTCGGAAGGTCGTCGACGAAGGACAGCAGCCATAACCTGATGGCCATCCTCAAGGAGTCGCCGGAGAGATTTAGTCGCCCAGAGACCATCACCGAAATACAACAAGCGCATCGACGTCTGCCTTTGAATCAATTATGCCTTTGCGGTGAAATCCTGAAATGGCTTCAATATAAGACCGTGATCAAGCTTCACTGTACGTAGTACATCGACAATGCTTTGGGTTGCATGACCCGTTCCGTAGGGATTTTCCATATCTTTCAAAGTACTACGAAAATCCGCTGAAGTAGCCTTCTGAATAGCTTTCATGATAGATCCAGTCTTGTAGTCGGCATCAATCACGTTGGCACCTCGAACCCTGCCCCGCTGACGACTCCCGATGTTAACAACCGGTAAGCCAAAACTAGCTGCTTCAATAATTCCACTGGAGGAATTGCCCACCATAGCCGCTGCGTACTTCATCAATGAAAAATAGGCTTGTGTGCCAAGATTTACCACCAGTTTTGATCGCTTATGCTTGGCAACATACTCCTCTATGGCACGGATGATCTCACGACCACTCGTATCAGCGTTTGGGTAAGTGAACAAAATCGGGCGATCAACGGCTTCCAGTGCTGCTAGAAGCCCACTGATATGCCTGGGTGTATCCTTGTACTCGAGGGTAACCGGGTGATAGGTGACCAATAATGGTGCGGGCTCAAGAGAGAGACCAATTTTCTTTTCCAACGTTTCTACATCCAGTAGCTCCAGCCGGTGAAGGTTGTCCAAGGCTGGTGCTCCGCAAACCGTTACCCGCCAGGGCTCTTCGCCCATCTGCAGGATTCGTTCCCGGTACTTTTCCGTCGAAACAAAATGCAAATGGCTCATCTTTGTTAGCGCATGACGAATGAACTCATCCATTGCTCCCTCGGTGGTCTCACCACCGTGAATATGAGCAATCGGAATGGTATAGGGCATAGCCGCCAAAGCTGCTGCCAGCATTTCAAAACGGTCGCCAAGAACCACCAGAATGTCCGGTTGGGATCGGGCAAAGACCTGGGAAAATCCAATCACTCCCATGCCGATTGACTTGGCGATAGCCTCAGGCGTATCGGATGAGAGTAGCATCTCCACCCTCTCATCGATATCAAACTTATCAGCTTCGATCTCTTCGACCGTTAAGCCGAATTCAGGTGAAAGATGCATCCCGGTAACGAACAAGCGAAGTTGTAGATCAGCAGTCTTCTTGATTGTTTGCAGAAGCGGCAGATAGATACCGTAATCCGAGCGCGCCGCCGTCACCACACCGATTGTTCTCATCCCAGCAGCTCCCAGGTCAGGAGCGTCCCCGCCTTAATCGGAGTACGCACCGATCGGCCAACAAGATAGGGACGCATCCCCGGCGGCAGACCTGTCCCCGGACGCTTTAGTACTATCATGTCTTCGCTCAGGACAGTACCTGCGGGTAAATCCCGGGCAGCAACCAGGCTCTTCCTTGCAACTGCCGCTGTTTCCACCTCGCTTGCTGCCGGCTCTTTCCGGCCATGGCCTAAAGCCTGTTCAACTGTGCGAATACCTTGCACCAGGGCCTTTAACTCATCCGGTTCCAATGAGGCCTTATGGTCTGGGCCGGGAAGGGTGCGATCCAGGGTGAAGTGCTTCTCGATCAGACAAGCCCCCAAGGCTACTGCCGCCAGGGCTACCTCAATACCCAAGGTATGATCTGAATACCCCACAGCGACGTCGAAAGCTGCCTGCATTGTTGCCATGGATCGCAGGTTTGCATCGGCAGGAGCAGCCGGATAATTGGACACACAATGGAGTACAATAAATTGCTCATTTCCTGCCTGACGAATTGTGCGAACAGCGTCTTCTACTTCTCCAAGACAGGCCATACCGGTGGAGAGAATGAGGGGCTTTCCCTTCCGGGCTATATGAGCGAGAAAAGGCAGATTGGTAACCTCCCCCGAACCGACTTTAAAAGCTGGTAGCCCCAACTGGTCCAGAAAATCAGCGCTGCTCTCATCAAACGGTGTGGATAGAAACTGGATTTTACGGTCTCTACAGTAATCTATAAGTTCTTCATGCTGTTCAGGTGAGAGTTCCAGGCGCTGGAGCATCTCGAATTGAGACTCACCAGGATCGGTGGTCTCCAGCTGATAATCAGCCTTGGGCGCCTCAACCGTCACCAAGCCCTCCGCCGTGAAGGTCTGGAACTTCACCGCATCAGCACCCGCCGCCACTGCCATATCTACCAGCTGCCGTGCTACTTCTATATCACCATTGTGGTTCACACCAGCTTCGGCCACGATATAGCAGGGTTTACCTGGGCCTATTTCATGCCCGGCGATCTTCAGGGCTCTCATGCGGATTCCTATTGCGAAGGATTAGATCGGCCAAATATTGGTGCCACGGTGTATCGATATCCAGCGAACGTTCCGGTGGCATCGTGTAAGCGAAGGTGTTCTCACCGTACCACGAGTGAGACTTGATCAGAAACCGAGGCCGGGCAAGATAAAGAGCGCCGTTGAGAGCGTACACCACTGGCATGTCCTGACGCCGTGTGTATTCATCGCTGTGCGGCAGGAAAGACTCCAAGCCTCCGTCTTCCCGGACGGTCTTCATCATGTATGGATGCTGGTCAGGGACTGTGACGCTCACCACCGCGTCAGCATTGTGCTGGAGTGCCAGCTGGATAGCCCCATCGATATCCGTACCAGTGCGCAGAGGCGATGTGCATTGGAGCAGGACCAGGTAATCCGGCTCATATGTCTCGTGCTCTTGCAGCCACTGCAAGGCGTGCAGCACCGGATCAATACCCGGCGTATCATCCTGAGCGAGTTCTTTAGGTCGCATAAACGGCACTTCGGCCCCCCATTTCCGGGCCACATCGGCGATTTTCCCCGAGTCGGTGCTCACCACAAGCCGTTGGACCTGCCGGGCAGACTGAGCGGCCAGAATAGTCCAAGCCAGGAGTGGCCGACCGGCAACCGGGACGATGTTCTTATCCGGCACGCTCTTTGAGCCACTCCGCGCCGGAATGAGGGCAAGTACTTCCATCAAGCCGCCACTACTGGAGAGTGCTCCTCACTGAATACCCATCGGTGTCGTTTTATTTATACCCGAACGGGAGCAGCATTACAACCCCCGAAAAATCCCTTAACACCCGTGTTCCTACCAAATCAATATGGATCAGGAGCGGTAAAGTGTCCATCTACTGAATCCGGTTGTCTCAATTTTTTCGATCAAGCAAGTTAATGAAGAAATAAAGTAAAACGCCACAGTGGTTCAAATGGGTACGTTGACTTCATATCAAGTCGCCAACTGTATGGCGTATCATAAATTACTGCTGTCCGACTCCGGCCACACATAGGTGGAGCCAATATTGCTTAGTTGAATATGATGTCGTATCTTCCACAACTTTGATGCCCTCCTCTATTCCTAGAGATTGAAGGCCGATCTGCAACAGAAGGTTAAAAAGCATCTCCAATACTGGTGCCAATGATTAAGCGAGTGGATATTATAGGTGCAGGCATAAGTGGTCTGGCAACGGCCTATTACCTTGCCCGTGAAGAATCTGATATCGAAATCCACATCTGGGAGAAAGAGCCCTTCCCCGGTGGACTGGCAGGTACGTTTTCAACTGAGGATTTCACGGTTGAAAAATTCTATCATCATATGTTTCGGCGTGACAAAGCCCTGCAGGGGCTTATCAAGGAACTTGATTTGGAGGACCGCCTCATCTGGCGCCCCGCAGCCACAGGAGCCTATTACTTCCGCCAACCTTACCGCTTATCGTCCCCCCTGGATCTGCTGCGGTTTAAACCCCTCCCGATACAGGATCGGTTGCGCTTAGGGTGGATGGTATTGCATGCCCGTCGAGTCAAGGATTGGAGGGAGCTGGATCAGGTCTCGGCAAAGGACTATATCCTCAAAGTTGGCGGAGAAAAGGTCTATAAAGTGGTCTGGGAACCCCTTTTCCGGGGCAAATTTGGTCCCATGGCAGAGTCCATCGCGGCCGCCTGGTTGTGGTCCAAGTTAGTGGACCGGGGCGGGTCTCGCAGCCGTTCAGGTCATGAGGTACTGGGCTATCTGCGCGGAGGATTAGGGATCCTCTTTAACGAAATGATAGACCGCCTGCGTGAAATGGGCCATAAAGTTCACCTGGATACACCCATCATACGTTTGGAAGGCACAGAGAGAAAGATCAGGACCCTGGTGACCGATAATGGCTCGTTTGAGGCCGATCTGGTAATCAGCGGGGTGCAAGTGCCCCAGCTCGTCGCCATGCTGCCTGAACAGACATCTGCCTATGCACACTCCCTGGAAAGAATTAATTTCCTTGGTAACGTGTGCCTGGTTCTGACTTTAAATCAGTCGCT
>CP070787.1:571575-576522 GCA_020346745.1 Fidelibacterota bacterium
GATTCTCCCTCCACCTGGAACTTGCTCAGCGGGGTGGTTGTCCCGATGCCCACCTTGCCCCCGGTGAAGAACGCCTGCACCCCGTTGAACGGGCTCGGATAACCCCGGATTCTGGCCTGCATGGTTCCGTTAACATCACGCAGGTTCAGGACGGCGCCATTATCCGTAAAATTGACCAGCTCCGCCCTGGCATTGCCCGTCAGCGAATCGGTCATCTGGATTCCCTCGGCATACCCGGCCTTGATATGCAGCATTCGCTCCGGCTGGGTGGTTCCAATGCCCAATCGGCCGTCTGTGGTGATCACCACCGCCTTGGCGGTGTCCGCGGTACCGGCCACATTCATGCCCAAACGCCCCCGCGACAGCAGTTCATTCCAGGATCCATGTATACCTCTTGCACTGGCTGCATAAGGTACCGCCAGGAGTTGGGTACGCGGAGCGAGCGGTCCCGTGTCACCGGTGACCTGGATCTCCAGCCAGAAGGGCCGGTCGAAGGTCACGGACGGATCGGGCGTGAACCAGTTGACGACACTACCCAGCTCTACCTGGAAGATACCGTCGGTTACCTGCACATTGGAATGCGTCTCGGACCACCACTCGGTTCCGCCCGTCAAGGCATCATACAGCCGGAAGGTGATCTCCCGCGGTCCGGTCACCAGGTCGCTGTTGCTGTCTTTCAAAACTCCCTGGTATTTGACCAAGTTAGGGATTGCCCCCCAGCTCACCTGTAGCAGGATCATCAGGGAAATAATGGTAAGTACACGTGAACGCTTCATGATAACTCCTTCAAGAAGTGGTGATTCGCATCGATTGTGGCCGGGTGCATCGCACCTGGTCGAATTCTTTTGCTAGCTCCAATTATCATTACCGGATCTTGGCTAGGCAACCTACAAGTCCGGGAAGGGTGGTGGCATACCAATGGTCGGTGGCACGTACGGCTCTTCCGTTGGCTCTTCGCCGCCCATCTGGGTAAGTGCATAGGCGCCGCCGGCAATGATCGCTGCCGCCCCCACCAGCAGCAGGCCTCTGCCGCGCTTCTTGGCGGGCTTGGCTGCCGGCTCGCGTGCCGGTTCGCGTTCCGGCCGCCGCGGCTCGGGTGTCGCCACCTCCTCCAGGGTTCGGCCCGTGGGCTCCGCCCGCAGCTGATCGATCAGCTCATCCGGGTGAACCAGGCCTACCAGCTCCCAGGAAATGTGCTCGATCTCGGTGATCAAACCGTCGATCTCACCGCGATAATCGCGCGTCATCGTGTTCTCGATGGCGCCGGTACCCACGTTGATCGTCCGCAGATCCAGCGTATAGGTCGAACCTATCTTACCGATCGAACCGGCGATCATCTTGGTCACACCAAGCATCTGCCCGATCTCCACCGCGCACTCATCGGAAGTACACCCGGTCATCTGGAAGTCCTGCTCGCCCAGGATCTGCTGCATCTGACCCCTCTCGACCACCTGGACGGCCCCCGTCTTCACCAGCTCCGAACGCATGCGGTCGGTCAGGGTGGCTGCTTCCAGGGCCGAGATACCACGGCCTTCCAGGTCCAGTACCGCGTACGACTCCACGGCCTGACCGGAAATGATGATCGGAAGTAGTAAGGTCACTCCGCAGGCTGCGGTAGTGAATCGACTGAGCAACCTGCGTTTAAGCATGTTCTGGCACATTATTTATCCACTCCCTATAGTGGAGGACTTGAAGTATGAATCAGCGTTGTGTCCGCTGAATTGAATCTACTTACGGTAGACCCCCATTACAAGTGTTGGAGGTCACATATTTTATAAATAGGTCCCGAAATGGAGCACTTAGTATTGTTTATCCGCGCGGAGAGGGAGGGATTCGAACCCCCGTCCCGAGTAAACGGGAAACGGTTTTCGAGACCGCCGCATTCAACCACTCTGCCACCTCTCCCTGAGGCCCGAGCTCAGGGCAATGTTACATCCATTGTTGATGAAAATGAAGTATCGTTAGCCGGTCAGGCTGGCTTGTCCCGCTGTCGGTGGAAAAACTCCTGCAGCAGCTCGCGGCATTCCCGCTCCAGCACCCCACTGGTGACCTGCACCTGGTGGTTGAATCGGGGATCGCGGCACAGCTGGTAGAGCGATCCGCAGCAGCCTGCCTGCTCGTCCCACGCCCCGAAGATTACCCGCGCCAGCCGGCTGTTCACGATCGCACCCGCGCACATGGCACACGGCTCCTTGGTCACGTACAGGGTACATCCCTCCAAACGCCAGTCGCCCAGGTGATTGGCGGCGGCGGTTATGGCCAGCATCTCCGCGTGAGCGGTGGGATCGTTCAGCCCCTCCCGCTGGTTGCGCCCCCGGCCGATGATCTTGCCCTCCTGCACCACCACGGCGCCCACCGGTACCTCACCGGCCTCGAATGCCCGCTCGGCCTCCTTCAACGCCTGACGCAGGAACTGGTCGTGTGATCCATGACTCATAGGCTGCACAAGATTACTACCCGGACTCAGGCAAAAAAAGCCTTTGCTTACAATGCTATCCCGGTCTCAGATTGTATCTTTAGAGCCCGATTGGGTCAACTCACTCATAGCGCGGACAAACGTCGACACATGATGACACCACGGTTGACAGCACTTCTCGTTGCATTTGGCCTCCTGCTCAATATATCTGCCTGCTGCGTCACGGTTCAACGGCAGGCGGAATACACGGTCAGGTACGAGGTCACCGGAGGACATGGCAATGCAAGCCTGATCACCATGATCAATGAGCGGGGCGGCCAGTCGGAATACCCCCACCGGGAACTACCATGGTTGTACTCCTTCCAGGCCAGGGGAGATACCTGGGTCTTCTGCTCCGCCTCCGATGATCACGCCCCCTATCCACTGGTAGTGACCATCTACGTGAATGACGAGCTCTTCCAACAGGCTTCCGGAGAAGGGTATTCCATCACTGTCACCGCCTCCGGCACGGTGGAAGGAGACCTGTATATGGAAGAGGTTGAGGATTGCCCCTTTTAGTGATCCCCCCAATTCTCTGGTCTATTGGCAGGCAGGCCCTTACATTTAATATAATTGTGAAGTAGGCGTAGGGTAGGGCATGAAAAAGATAGCCCGCACCGTGGTGCTCCTCAGCGCAGGCTTTCTCCTGCTGGGAGCCGATTCCTGTGAAAAGCGGGAAACCGTGTTCATCTATCCCCTGGCCACGGAGGAGGCCGCTGTCAACCTGCCCGAACTGGTGGGCAGTTGGAAAGGCCCCTACGGAACCCTCACCTTCCAAACCACACCTTTCGGGAAAAAGATGCCCTACCGCCTCACACTCCACCGCAGCGGGCACGACTACGAATTCCAGGCCCGGGTGCTCACCCTGAACGATACCCTTTTCATCGAGTATAAGAGCACGATTTTTAACCTCTTCCCCGCGTCACTCTACCCTGACACCTCTACCCTGGTCTATAGCTATATCGGGTGGGACGTGCAGCGCTACCTGATGGAACAGTATCTCCAGGCCACCGGTGGCGATACGGCTGATTTGGTCAGGGATTACGTGCACAGCCGCTCGACCACCCCCGGCTTGTTGGACTCCCTGGCAGCTGAATTGGCCCAATATCCGGAAAACGCACCCCAGCGACTCAACACCGAGCAGGCCCGAGCTCAGCTGGATAAGCTGTTTGCCGACCTGAGCGAAGAACTCCCCGACTCCACCGAGGATATAGGATTCAATGAGCTCCTTTACGTTCTCCATTTTCTTCAGATCGTACCCTGGAAGGCCGTTGACGATATCCAAGGGGATATCCACCGTTTCGAGCGCGACCAACGCGTCGTGCGGGGCTACGGCTTGTTCCTGCTCGAACCCGAATTCGAGTCCGGGATCATCCGCCTGGCACAACCCAATTCAGAACGGATCGGGGAGCTAGCCAGTGAAAGCCCGTTGACTCTTCCTCGATTTCACGATGGCAGCAGGAATACCCTGGTCATCACCGCTGTAACAACCGACCTCCAGGCCTTCATGAAAACATACCTCTCGGAGTGCTTCGGCGAACTCAAGACCTATCAGCGGCTGGAAACTCCACCATAAGCTCAACCTTGCCACGCGGCGCTGTTGGGCGCAGAAGACATAGCAGACTTGCTATAAGGGAACCCGCCGACTAATTTGCACTGACGGCGCTGAATATCGATGTAACCAGATGTCGCCTCCTGCCGAAGGAATCTATCATCATGACACCCATAAGATATGGTCTCTATCGCTTGCTTTGCGCATGGCTGATACTGACCGCCTTGTCCTCGAACAGCTGCGAGCGGAATCCCCAGGGACCGGATAACCTCCCGGCGGAACTACTCCAGAGCGTGCTGGAAGCCTACCGGGACAGTGTGGACGGTATTCTGGGCACTGCGGTTTATATCGATTACGCCGGCTATGAATCCTGGGCAGGCGCAGCCGGCTATTTCGACAGTACCCTTACGCGGCCGCTGGAGGTGGACGACCAATTCCGGATCGGCAGCGTGAACAAGACCTTCACGGCTACGCTGATACTCCAACTGTGGGAAGAGGATCTGATCGAACTGGATAGGGTACTCAGCCACTACCTGCCCTCCGACGTAGCCGCCCTCCTCGATTCCATCCCCTATGCCAATACGGTCACCGTACGCCAGGCACTCATGCACCGCAGCGGATTGTATAATTATGTCCGCTCCTGGCCCCTGCTGGAGAGCGTCTACCAGGACCCGGGCCGCTATCGCAGCGTGCTGGAAGTGTTGCGGATCGTCAGGGACGCCGGCTCACCCGATTTCGCCCCCGGCATGAATTTCCGCTACTCCAATACCAATTACCTGCTCCTCGGAGTGGTCATCGAGCAGGTGACCGGGCAATCATATAGCGATGTATTGGACGAGCGCATCTGCCAGAGACTTGGCCTGAGTTACACCTTCATGCCTGCTGGCCCCCTGCTGGGCACCTCTGAGAACCTGGCACACGGGTATGAAGATGCCGTCTA
>CP070787.1:576622-581555 GCA_020346745.1 Fidelibacterota bacterium
ATCTTGTAATACTCATAGTCTTGCCGTCCTGATTCAGACACTTGCTCTGCAGGATAGTCCGCCAGATAATCTGGCGGAAGGCCGGTTTGTTATTATCCGTCGGGCTAACGATATCAGCCAGGATTCGGCCTTTATTCCCTCACCCCAGGTTGGGAAACATCTTCACGAAGACTGTGGCACTCACCATGCCCGTGACTGTTCAGAACTTTTCGCTACTAAGGGCTTCGACCTGAACCTGTATTCGTCAGCTCTGAAGATCAATTCGCAATATATGCATGTGGTACATTTCAATCTCATACTGAAGGAATCTACTTCATTGCAGAAGGTCATCGATCAATTAGATGCCAACGATCGCATAGCATTGACTGAGAAGTCGACTGCCAATCAGGTATTTTCCTTTGGCCGGGATCATGGGCACTACGGCCGTATCCTTAACCAGGTGGTTGTGGCCGTACCGACCTTGCAGGTTCGTAACGATCATGAAATCATAGGGTTTGCCTTTACACCCCAGGATGGGAATTCCCTCCTCAGTTCTATTTCCATTACTGAGTGGCTACTGTATCCGCATTCTTTTGAAGAAAAGATCCAATGCCTGAAGGAACTTTTCTTCAATGAGGTTTAAGGTGTGCATGTAAAAACGATTGTCACGGGTCCCTTTCAGGCCAATACATATCTATTATGGCAAGATGGTGGGAGCCGGGCAGTCATTATCGATCCTGGAGATGAAGCCGATCGCCTAGAGAGGGATATCTCAACTGAGAACCTCAGCCTGGGCGTTATTCTCATCACCCATGCACATCTGGACCATATCTGTGCCGTGGAGGAGTTGCGCAGGTGGAGCAATGCCGTTGTTTGTCTTCCAATGGCTGAGCGGCCGGCCCTAGGCTGGCTCCCTGAATCCTGCCGCTTTTTTGGACTGCCTGAAAAATCCGCGCCCCATATCGATTATTGGCTGAATCCGGAACTTCGCGATCTCTCCGAAGTGCTTCTGCCGGACCAGCTCGGAGGACTGGAGATTGCGGTGCATTCAACACCTGGACACAGTCCCGGCAGCGTCTGCTACCAAATCGGAAATCACTGGTTTGTCGGAGATACCCTGTTTAATAATTCAGTAGGGCGAGTCGACCTCCCAGGGGGCGATTGGCCCACACTACAGGCTTCACTGCGCACACTGATAAGCTTGCCCGATGACACTCTGATCTATCCTGGTCATGGTCCAATTACGACCATTGGCCAGGAAAAGAGTACCAATCCGTTCCTTAAAAATATACTTCAGCCGGACACGGCGAATGTCGGAAAATAGGCGTGTCTTTTTAAAGGCCCTTAACGAGCGGGTTCTACTCTGCGATGGAGCTATGGGTACCATGTTGTATCAGAAAGGCATCTTCGTCAACCGTTGCTTCGATGAGCTTAATCTCAGTGAGCCAGGGCTAATAACCGATGTCCATCGGCAGTATATTGATGCCGGTGCCGATGTCGTTGAGACGAATACCTTCGGGTCGAACCGGTTCAAGTTGGAAAAGTTCGGCTTGGAGAAACGGACGAGTGAAATCAACCAGTTGGCGGTTGAGCACGCCCGGACCGCCGCCGAGGAGAAACCCGTTTTCGTACTGGGTTCGGTAGGGCCGCTTGGTCGCCCGATTGTCCAGAACCGTGGTATTACACCCGAAGAGGCGCACGATGCCTTCGGAGAACAGGTGTCCGCGCTTGTTGAAGCGGGAGTAGACGGAATCATTCTTGAGACCATTTCCCATCTAGGGGAGATGGCTATTGCCCTGGAAGCAGCGCGTGAGGTGGATCAGGAGATCCCTGTAATCGGACAGTTCACCTTTGCCGATGAGAACAGCATTCTAGCCGGGGCTTCGATGCAAGAGGCAGTGGACGTACTTGAACAGAAAGGCGCTGACGTGCTGGGCGCCAATTGTGCCGTCGGTCCCAGAACCATACTAGAGGTAATTACCCGTATGGTAGCCCTCACCGACAAACCCATCTCGGTCATGCCCAATGCCGGGTCTCCGGAGTACGTGGATGGACGGTTATTCTACTTTGCCACGCCGGATTATTTTGCCAAGTATGCCAAACGCTTCATTAATACCGGCGCCCGTCTTGTGGGAGGTTGTTGTGGCACAACTCCCGACCACATCCAATCCATGGCAGGCGTGGTCAGAGGGCTAGGCAAAAGCAGGAAAGTGACCATCAAGACCAAGGCTATCGAAGAAGAAACGCGACTGAAGGAGGTACCCGTCGGTGAACGCTCACCACTAGGGCGGAAACTCTCAGAAGGCAGATTTGTTATCAGCGTGGAGATCGATCCACCCAAGGGACTTGGCGTGGCGAAAGCGGTTCAGGGTGCGCATTCGTTGAAGGCAGCAGGAGTGGACGTGATCAATATTGCTGATGGTCCCAGGGCAACCGCTCGGGTCAATCCTCAGTCCCTGGGGCTGATTTTTGAACGCGAGGTAGGGATCGAGACGATTTTGCACACCTCTTGCCGGGATCGCAACCTCCTTGGTCTCCAATCTGATATGCTGGGAGCATACACAAACGGTTTTCGCAACATATTAGCGATCACAGGCGATCCTCCTATGATGGGAGACTACCCCTCCGCAACCGGTGTTTTCGATGTCGATGCCATCGGTCTTGTTACGTTGTTGAAAAATCTGAACCAGGGCCTGGACATGGGCGGTAGGTCCATGGAAGGTCAGACTGCTTTCACTATCGGAGTAGGGGCCAATCCGGCTGCCCAGAATCTTGATAGGGAGATGGACCGTCTACGGCGCAAAATTGAGCACGGTGCCGAGTATATAATGACTCAACCGATCTACGATCACAGGCTCCTGCATCGGTTCTTGAACGATCTAGATTCTCTGGGAAGTCCGGTAATGGTAGGAATTCTCCCTCTAGCCTCGTACCGGAATGCCGAATTCCTCCATAATGAGGTTCCGGGCATGACCATTCCTGATGCCGTTCGACAACGCATGCACAAGGCTGGCGATGACGGTGCGGCTGAAGGTGTCGCCATCGCTCAGGAAATGCTCCTTGAAGTACGCCAGCTAGCCCAGGGTGCGTATATCATGCCACCGTTCAACCGCTACAGCACGGCCCTGAAGGTGTTGGAGATCATCCTGGCATAGGGCAGATTGAAGGAATTGGGAACTCATGCACACATCGGGCGTGCCTAAATTGAGACTCGACTCTTCGCTATGACCAGGAATATGCTAAGAGCGTAGAGGTTTACTCTGCATTCAATGATGTCAAGTAATTATGTATGATCCAGTTTTGTTGGAGTCTGGATTTTCCCGGTGGGGAATTCCACTGGGCGGATCTCATTTCCTGGTAGCCTTTTCCGGGGGATTGGATTCAACCGTGTTGGCGCAGTCCATGTCCTGGCTGGCGGAAAAGCATGATTTTGCCCTGACCTTAGGTCATGTCAATCATCGTCTCCGGCCCGATTCTGATGATGATGAGCACTTTTGTCATGAATTTGCTGCTAGCCGAGGTATTCCGTTCTTGACCGTATCTCTATCCCCGAGTGAGCTGAACGGTGAATCAGTGGAGGCTTGGGCTCGTCGGGAACGATATGCAGCCTTGGAGGATATGCGTCTTCAGGCGGGAGCACAATGGATTCTTACTGCCCATCATGCTGATGACCAGGCGGAAACGGTTCTCATGCGGTTAATCCAGCAGGCACCGCTACTCTGCCTTGCGGGTATCCGGTCCCAACGAGGGAAGATCCTACGGCCACTGCTATCATTCACGAGAGCCCAGCTTTGTCAATGGGCCAAGCAGGTCGATTTAGTATGGGTAGATGACCAGTCCAACTTTGATGAGCGTTTTATACGGAACCGCTTGCGCAACCAGTTGATGTTGGCGACGATGAATGGGCAATCTGGGTCCAGGGATACGCTGCTGGGTTTGGCTAACCTGGCGCAGGAGTATGAATCCCATTGTGCGAATATCGCCCGGGAAACTGCCAACCTTGCCTTTGAAGGTACCCTACCTGGAACGGTGTTAATGCCTGTGTGTCCCCTGCTTGCAGCGGATGATGATATTTTTAAACTGGTAGTCGGGGATATACTGAAGCGATTCTTTGGGATCATGATGAGCCTAAGTACACCTCATTGGCAGAACTTGCGCCATTTTGTCCGGGCTGGTACCGTCGGCAAGATTTTTGAACTTCCTCGCGGTGTCCAGGTGTTGATGGATCGGGAAAGGCTAGTGTTCTATCGCCGGGAGTTGGCTTCAGCACCGGATCCGGTTCCGCTTGAACTGGGTACAACGGAATGGAGCCACCATCGTTTTCTGGTGACTTATACGGAGACTCAACCAGGGACTCCGAACTTATGGATCCGGTCATGGAAACCGGGAGATCGCGCCAGGTTGAGGAGTGGGAGCCACCTTAAACTGCTAAGCGATATCTATATTGATGCCCGCTTGAACCGACTTGAAAAAACTCACTGGCCTTTGGTCGTGACCGATCAGGATGAAGTAGTTTGGATTCCTGGATTGACTGTTCCCCATAATTGCTTGGAAAGGACTCCATGGAGAATCACATGGCTGACTCAGAGCGACAAGAAATAAAAGTCCCGGAATCCAGCCGCTACGGCGGTGAAGCCTTGGAGCTTTTCATTCCTGAAGAGGAAATCCAAGCCAAGGTAGCGGAATTAGCGGCAGTCATTTCAGACCGGTTTCACGATCGGTGTCCGATCCTGATCGGTGTTTTGAACGGATCGTTTATGTTCATGGCCGACTTCGTCAGGCAGCTGGATATCGATTTCGAGGTGGATTTTATCAAGATTTCTTCCTATGGCAACGAGACATCTTCCACTGGGACCGTTCGCTTACTGAAGGACATCAGCGCTGATATCACCGGTCGTGATGTGGTTATAGTGGAAGACATTGTGGATACTGGCCTAACAGTTAAGTTTCTGCG
>CP070787.1:581655-586433 GCA_020346745.1 Fidelibacterota bacterium
GGAAGGACTGGGCTGAGGAATTGCACCTGACGCCACCCAGGGATTATGAGGAGTATTATCAGTTCGCGAAAGCGATGACACGAGAGGTTGATGGGCGTCAGGTCCATGGTGTCACCGCCCGGGGGATCGGTACCTGGTCAACCATCGCGACCGGTTTTCTGACCGGTTTCTCCTCCTACGGTTGTCGCGATTTTGACGATCAGATGAACTGCACCATCAACTCCCCCAAGGCCGTGGAGTTCACCGAGCTCTGGGTCAAAGGCCTGAAGGAATGTGGTCCGCTGGCCTGGACGAGCAACAGCTGGTACGATACGAAGGAACAGTTCGAGTCAGGTCAATACGGAATGTGGTTGACGGTTGATTTTTTTGCGGTAGGCTTTGAAAATCCGGCGAAATCGCGCATTGCCGGCAAGGTAGGCTACACCCTGGCTCCTGCCGGCCCGGATGGGACGATCCGCTCGAACATCTGGACCTGGGCGCTGGCGATCAATCGATTCAGCCAGAAGAAGCTCGCCAGCTGGTTGTTCATCCAGTGGGCGACCTCGAAGGAGCAGCTCATGACCGCGGCGATGGCGGGCAACTGGAATCCATCGCGCCAATCGGTGTGGAATGATCCCAGGGTGGCGAGCATCACCAAGGATTGGGATAATTACCGGGATGTCGTGTCGGAGAATCTCCAGAATTATGCCCGCGTGTGTTTTACCCCGCAATCCGAGGTACCGGCAATCGGGGATCGATGGGCACGTGCTTTGCAGGAGATCTGGAGCGGTACCGAGGCCCAGGTTGCGCTGGACCGGGCCGCGGCCGATATCGACCGGATCATTGAGAAATCCGGTATGAAGTCGCTCACTCAATAAACAGCCGGCCAGGTTCCATGCAGCCCGTTGAGCGACGCTGGCAGGACCGCTACCTCCCCTATCTGATCATCCTGCCGGCCCTGGTTCTGACGATAGGGATACTCTATCCATTCATTCTGGCCGTCGTCTATAGCCTCACGGATTACCGGCTGGTTTCCCCCGTACGGCACTTCATCGGCCTGACCAACTACCTGGATTCGTTTCGGGATATCAGCTTCTGGTCGTCGCTGGGTGTTACGCTGCTTTATGCCGCCTTGACCATCATGATCGAGGTTCCGCTGGGATTGGGAGTGGCCATGCTCCTGAATCATGAGATCCGTGGTATGCGAGCTTTCCGTTTCATCCTCATCATCCCGCTTATGATGCCCCCGGTGATCGCTGCTTTGATGTGGAAAATGATCATGGCTGAAAACGGAATATTGAACTACTTCATCGGTCTGATAGGTGCGGCACCGGTCCCCTGGCTGGCTCACACCTACTCTCTGCTCTCGATCGTCCTGATCGATGTATGGCTATATACGCCTTTCTGCGCAATTATACTCCTTGCCGGGTTGCAGTCTTTGCCCAAGGAGCCCTACGAATCGGCACTGGTAGACCGTGCTCCCGGCTTCTTCATCTTCCGGCGTCTAACCCTGCCAATGCTGAAACCCTTCCTGATCCTGGCCATTCTTTTCAGAACGATAGACTCGCTGCGGATGTTCGACCTGGTTTATGCGACCACCAAGGGCTCACATTCCACCATGCTAATGCAGGTAAGCGCTTACTACGAAGCATTCCGCTGGTACAATATGGGGAAATCCCTGTCGCATATGATCATCATCTGGATCGTGATATTCATCGTGAGCCGTATGCTGGTCTCGTGGTGGAACCGCGCCATGCAGCGAGCGACGGGAACGGAGCGGTAGGTCTCGGCACCGGCGGCTATGATGAAACGTTCCAGGTATTCTACTCCCAAGCATCGGACATTGATCTGGCTGGCGCTGGCCGGGTATGCAGTGTTTGCATTATTCCCGCTCATCTGGGTGGTGATGATGTCTTTCAAGAGCCATATTGACATCGTCTCACCGGTGCCGAAGTTTATTTTCACTCCCTCGATCGAGAATTACAGGGCCATCCTTTTCGGTGGACAAAGCGTGCAGTATGAAGCCGGTCAGACGGATTTCCTGCTGTATTTCAGGAACAGCTGCATCATCACCATTTCGGCCGTGCTGCTCTCGCTACTGGCCGGCGTACCGGCTGCCTACGCGCTGGCCCGCTACCGTTTCCGGTTCAAGGATGATATCGCCTTCACCTTCCTGAGCTTCCGATTCGCTCCGGAGGTGGCGGTGATCATCCCCATTTACATTCTGTATCAGAGGCTGCACCTGTATAACACCTACGTGGGATTGATATTCGTGTACCAGTTGATCACGCTGCCTTTGATTGTCTGGATTGTACGCGGGTACTTCGAAGACATCTCGGTGGAGATCGAGCAGGCGGCCAAGCTGGACGGCTATTCGTGGTGGGGTGTCTTCACCAAGATTGCCCTTCCCCTGGTCAAGCCCGGGCTGGCATCGACAGCAGTGCTGGCCTTCATTTTCGCGTGGAATAACTTCATTTTCGGATTGATCCTGGGCTCAAGCGATACCTACCCTTCGACGGTAGGGACGCTTGGTTTCATCTCCTATGAGTCGGTGTTGTGGGGACAGATGGCCGCTGCGACGGTGATTACCATCCTGCCGCCACTCATACTGGCGATATTTATCCAGAAATACCTGGTGCGCGGTCTTACCATGGGTGCGATTCGAGGATAGGTAAAGGGATCGGATGTCCACGATCAAGCTGAGAGATGTCCACAAGCATTATGGCCAGGTAAAGGCCGTGCGGGGGATCTCATTTGAGTGTGCGGACAGGGAGATTCTGGCGATCCTGGGTCCCTCCGGAGCGGGCAAGACGTCGACGTTGAAGATGATCGCCGGGCTGGAGCCCATCACTCGTGGTGAGATCTTCGACAACGGGAACCTGATCAACTTTCTTCCCCCGGAGAAGAGAAACGCCGCCATGGTGTTTGAATCGTATGCCCTCTATCCCCACTTCACCGTATATGAGAATATTGCCTTCCCGCTGCGGAGTAAATCGGCTCAATTGAACCGGGAGGCGATAGATACACGGGTACAAGAGATCGCTGAGATGCTCCAGATAAAACCGCTGCTGGACCGCAGGCCGGCCGAGCTTTCGGGTGGGCAGAAGCAGCGTGTCTCTCTCGGCAGGGCACTGGCCAAGAGAGCGGAAGTATTGCTGATGGATGAACCGCTTTCACATCTGGACGCCAAGTTGAGGCACCATATGCGACGGGAACTGAAGAAATACCAGAGATCACTGGATACGACCATCATTTATGTGACCCATGACTATCTCGAAGCCCTGGCGCTAGCCCACAAGATTGTCATCCTCAACATGGGTGTGATCCACCAGATTGGCACCCCGGGTGAGGTGTACAACCATCCGGCCGATACGTTTGTCGCATCATTAATTGGCCAACCCAGGATAAACCTGATCCCGTGCCGAATTCAGAACGGGAGTGCGGGGGAGCTCACGTGCGTATCGAAGGACGGTTCCTTTCATGTGCCCTGTCCCCTGGCTGCCGCTCAACTGCCCCCCGACCTTCGGGAGGTGCTGGTGGGGATACGACCTCAATATCTGCGCATCTCGCCAGATCCTGACGACCAGGGAATGGCCGGAGAGATTTACGTGAGTGAATACAGGGGAACGGACAGTATCGTTGAAGTCAAGGTTGGGGAGCATGTTCTGAAGTCGTTGACCATGGAACACGACTACCGCATCGCCCAGGCGGTAAGGATTCAGGCCTCGAAAACAGATATCATGCTATTCGATACGGACACGGGCAAGAACCTGTCGGGCCACATGAATCATAATTCGCAGGTAGAACGCTAGCTCCAGATTACGATGGCAAAAGTAACCGTAAAGGACGTGACCAAAGTATACGTTGATGAGAAGATCAACGAGCAGGTAGTGGCAGTCGACCAGGCTTCGTTCACCTGCGGAAAGGGCGAATTTCTCGTGCTGCTGGGGCCTTCCGGATGCGGCAAAACCTCCACGCTGCGGATGATTGCCGGTCTGGAGGATATCAGCGCGGGAGAGATCATCATCGGCGAGACGCTCGTGAATGATCTGTCACCGGAGGAACGGAATGTTGCCATGGCCTTTGAGAACTACGCTCTGTATCCGCCGCTCACCGTGCGTGAGAATGTGACCTTTCCGTTAAAAGCGCGCGGTATGCCCAAAGATGAGGTCCATGAGAAGCTGACCCATATCGCGGAGCTGTTGGATATTGCCGATGTGCTTGATCGGCAGCCGGCCGAACTGTCCGGCGGCCAGCAGCAGCGGATCTCCCTGGGACGATGCATCATCCGGGAGGCGGACGTGTATCTGATGGATGAACCTTTATCCCATCTAGATTCCGAACTGCGCCTGCGCACGCGGGGTGAACTCAAACGCATACACGAGTTGAACAAACGGACGATCATCTTCGTTACCCATGACCAGGTTGAGGCCCTGGCGCTCGCTGACCGCATCGTTATCATGGACAACGGGGTGATCCAGCAGATCGGCACGCCGACGGAGGTGTACGAGCAGCCAAGCAATCTATTCGTGGCTGGATTTATCGGAGAGCCTCCCATGAATCTCGTGAGTGGCAGGGTCATGAGCGCTGATGACGTGCCTGTTTTCCGTGCGACAGATTCGGCCTTCACTATCCGGTTACCGGAAAGCCTCCTGGCATCTGCAAAGGGGCATGAAAACAAGGAGTTGGTGCTGGGGATTCGTCCCCACCATCTCCATGTGGGGGATCAGGAAGAGTCAGCGCACCATTCGGGTCAAGTTGTGGTTTACGAATCTTTGGGGGAGGGAGGTGTACTGGAA
>CP070787.1:586533-591279 GCA_020346745.1 Fidelibacterota bacterium
CTGTTTACAGCCGTCGGATTCATGATCCTGCCCCTTGTGGGCGGACTGTTCATGATTATCCTGAAAGACCCCGAACGCGCCCGTGCCCTGGGATTGGTCAGCATGAAAGCTCAGCTGTTCACTGCGGGCGTTGCCGACTGGCCCACCTTCTTCGATATCCTCCTCCAGGGCATGGCTATCGGTGGATCCATCGTCTTTGCGCTGATCACCGCTTGGATCTTTGGTCGCGAGTTTGCCGATCACACCGTGAAGGAATTGCTTGCCCTGCCCACTCCCCGAAGCGCTATTGTCGGTGCCAAGTTCGTGCTGGTCACCCTCTGGTGTATGGGACTCGCCCTCGTGATCTTCCTGGTGGGACTGGCCATCGGAGCGGCCGTTCACATTCCGGGCTGGTCCCCTGCACTCGGATGGTCCTCATTTGCCTTCCTGATGATCACTGCGTTCGTCACCTGCCTGCTCATGCCCTTTGTTGCCTTGTTCGCGGGTGTGGGACGTGGCTACCTGGCACCCCTCGGCTGGGCTCTACTCATGCTAGCTCTCTCTCAGATCGTCACCGTATTGGGATGGGGGGATAGGTTCCCCTGGTCCGTACCTGTGCTGTTCAGCGGCATGGCCGGTCCCCGCGCCGAACAGATCGGCGCCCACAGCTATGTGTTGGTGTTGCTGGCTTTCGTCGTTGGGGTGGTGGCCACCTTCGCTTGGTGGCAGCGCGCCGATCAGGCGCGGTAATATTGTGATACCTTAGCTGGGCACCTCTCCCAAGAATATAAGGTCACACTGAGCAGTGCTTGTCCTGAGCGTAGCCGAAGGATCGAAGTGTGAGTGACGCCTCCCCTGAGATTTCCTCACCCGGCAATCAGCAGCGAACGGGCGGTCGCCAGCGCCTCCCGAATTACATCAGATACCAGGTGGTAGTAGATGATCGGACCTTCCCGGGTGCTCCCCACCAGGCCGCCGTCCTTCAGCTTCCGCAGCTGGTGCGATATAGCGGATGTGTCCATCGCCAGGATATCAGCCAGGTCACTGACGCACAGCTCCTTCGCGTGGCTCAGGCTCAACAGGATCTTGAGCCGCGTGGGATCACCCAGCAGCCGGTACGTACTGGCCATGAGTGGCAACTCATCTAGCGATTCCAGGTGGCGCTGAGTTCCTTCCAACACTGGCAGACTCACCTTGGATCTGGTCGCCGAACGCTCAATCATATCGCTCTCCTTGTACCCATATTCTGCCGAAGGTAACATGTATTCTGTCGCCCACGGTAACGTGCTTCATTCTCGACTTGCCCTTGGAATCCTCTCACCAAGCTTGTAGCTGAATCTATGATCATATGCTGCACTCATCAAGCTTTCCCGGTATGGGCGAAAGAATGGTTAATGAATCCACGTGGGACCACCCCTATAGCAGGCCGTGGTCGGCGAAGGAGTAATAGTCGTTGCCGCCGATGATCAGATGATCGTGGAGCTGCACATCGATGCTCTGGCAGGCCTGCTTGAGCCGCTTGGTAATGCGGTGGTCATCCTGGCTGGGCGTCACACTGCCCGAGGGATGATTGTGCACGAGTATCACGGCGGCGGCGTCACGCTCCAGGATCAGCTTGACCACTTCCCTGGGATAGACCGCACTGGTGGTCAGGCTGCCCTCGAAAATGGTGACCAGGTCGATCAGCTGGTTGCGACCATTGAGTAAGATAATCACAAACTGTTCGCGGTTGCGGTTCTTGAGGTTGTGGACCAGATAGGCTATAACCTGATCAGCTGACTGGATATAATCCTTATGTATGATCTCTTCTTTCAGGTATCGGCGGGCTACGGCCTGGACCAGCCGGAGTCCGAAAATATTCCTGTCACCAACCCCCTGCACCGCCTTGAGCAGACTGGGAGGTGCTTCCAGAATGCCACCTAGAGATTTGAATCTGGCCAGCAGCGCCTTGGCGGTGGGCTTGTGATCCGGCCTGGGATCGGCCAGTTTCAGCAGCAGCTCAACCACCTCGTAATCGAGGAAGCCGTCCAATCCATTGGCGAGAAAGCGCTCCCGGAGCCGCCGGTAGTGTCCCGTGGTGGTTTGCGTTTCATAAGTCATGTCCATTAAATGTAATATAATATTGAACGCAACGCGAAAGTTGTATTCTTTCCACGCCCTTTGCAACTCTCGAAAAGGTGGGATAAATTAAGTCCCGATGCCAGGCCACAGTTTTCAGCTACTCTTCCATATACTGCAGAGCGAGCAGTCTATCCTGTCGCGCACCGATCAGAAGGCTTATACGCTCCTGTCTATCCTCGGTGTTTTTATGGTATTTTTTATTGTCTACTACCGGCTACTGTTCCACAACGTTTTCATTGTCGGGATGCTGGTAGTCTATTTTGGGGCGGCCTTCATCACCATCTGGAATCTGGTGCATACCATTCTGCCTCGCTTCCGCCGCGAGTCCGTGGAGCATGAAGAGGGTAATCACCGTCTGGACCCGACGTTCTTCGGTGGCATCAGGGAATTTCCTACCAGCAACGAGTACTTCACCTACCTGAAGGATATGGATCTGGATCAGGATGAGGATCGGGTTCTCCGGCTGGTCAGTCGCCAGGTCCACTCTCTGGCCCTCATTAATTCCGCCAAGAATGCCTATCTTCGGCGGGGAGTATATAGCTTTATCATTGCGATTGGTGCCGAGCTGCTGATGATTATGTCAACCTTTATCCAGAAGGGGCTCGAGTCGTTGTCCGGATGAAACGGTTCGGGGGGAGCCGGCATGCCGAAAATCATATCATATCGGAAACGTGAAGGTATTACCCGTACAACGAGCATGAAGGTTGTCAAACGGTTCAGATGGAGCATGGCTCACCGCCTCACCCACGGCTACGAAGGTTCGTGTGCCTCTCTCCATGGTCACGAATATGAAGTCGAGGTGACGGTGGCCGGGGAGGTGGATGCCATGGGCCTGGCGGTTGATTTCGCCGACGTAAAACGAGCCTGCCAGGGCTGGATCAAAGAGCATCTGGACCATACAACGATCGTCTGCCGGGAGGATGAGACGCTGCTTGATTTTCTCCGTGAGGAGAAGCAAAGGCATTATGTCGTTGACTTCAACACGACAGCTGAGAACATCGCCGTTCACCTCCGGGAAGAGCTCCAGAAAGCCCTGGACCGCGTGTTGGATCGCAAGCTCTCGGTGGTGCATATACGACTGCTCGAAACGCCCAGCAGCTGGGTCGAAGTCCCCTGACATCAACCATAATATGCCACCTGATCCGGGACAGGCTATCTATGAGCATACCTGCCGTATGGGGTAAATGAATATGAATGTTTGGGTATGCAGGGTATGAGAATAGGTCGTCAGGAGACCATCACCGCTCCGAGCAGGCACAGAAGCTCCATGGACATAAAAGGTTGTGGTGGGAATTCTCTGATTGTCATTAAATTGGGAATAATTTTAGGTCTTAGCATAAGTGACATTAGATGCTCATCACCGCAGAATGAGTGCTATAAATATGAACCCCAAAATTCCATATATTGAGGTGTGACGATGAAACAAAAGAGTCTGAGGATTATCCTTCCGCTGCTTTTATTGCCATCAGTTTTTATCTCCAGAGTGTCAGCTCAAGCAGACCTGACTCTACAGAATGAACTGACGACAGAATATATTGTATACCTGGGTACAAAGAAGGCCACCTGGGAGGTAGAGGTTCTGCTCGGTGGTGATAATGCGACTGTCAATAAAGCCCATCTGGGGCTGGCCTTGCTGGCTTTTGCCTGGAGTCACGTCGATGGCGATACCATGGTCAATGACCTCGATCCGATCATGGATGACTTGATTACAAATCTGGGAGACCTGGCCGGCCAGATCGACGATCATATCCTGCCCATCATGTTTGCACCTGGACTGGATAGTATGCTATCGGAGCTGACCAGTTTCTTCAGCACCGGTGACTATGCTGACTTCCGGGACTCGGTCTCCCAGTACCTGGAGAATATCGACGGTTTTCTCGGGGATGGCTTGACCGGGATCGAGAACTGGCTTGACGACGTGGATGAGAACTTCTCCGATGAGAACTTCAAGACCCACATCGATGCCGTCCGTGATCGCACTGCTGATTTCCAGTTTGGCCTTCAGGTGATCGGCAGCGGGTATGATGACAGTCTGTTCGTCTTTGACCGGACCTTCTTTAACCGTTTGGATTCAATGGACGTGATCGGCAGCGCGATGGGCGAATCGTTCGAGTATTCTATCGACCTGTTCGATTCCATCATGGCTGATATTGATGCCGATGTGGCTCCGGCGGTTGATGAATTCCGGCTGGGCTTGAGCTACCTCTCAGAGGGTGTAGATAGCCTCCAGGTTCTTCTGGTACACGATCCATTCACACCGCTTGAGATCGATGCTGGCGAACTGGATTCACTCAAAGAGGCGATTGCCGAACTGGACACCCTGCTCGCTGGTAAAGAATATGACATTGGACCGGATGTGGAGAATAAGACCATCAAGCCGTTAGCCATCATCCAGAACATGCCCGGCAATGGGCTTTATGAGTTGCTGCTGGATTTTTATCGTGCACCTGATCCATCAGCGTACACTTTCGGCGGCATTTTCCCAGCAGGTCCACCATCAAATATTATCAGCTATGTAGAAGCTGATGCGATAATGAATGACAGCGATGATGAGAATATGTTCTACGACCGGCTACAGGTGCTTGAAACCGCCTGGCTGAATGATCTGGCGCTGGATCTTGCGGACCCGGATGCCAATTTCGGCCT
>CP070787.1:591379-596018 GCA_020346745.1 Fidelibacterota bacterium
GCACCAGCCCAGCCGGGATCCTGTTTGTCGGTCAGCTTATCGGGCCAGATCTCGGGCCAGGTGTCAGGTTCGTCGCTCTTGGCAATCCGATCCGAGTCCAGGTTTAGATACTCAGGTACCGGCTCAAACTTCATGGAATTCCCGGCGTCATCCTCGCGTCCCAGGGGTACGGTGACAAAAGGCTTCACTTCGCCGGATTCGGTGACGACCTCGCTGCCTACGAACAGCGCAGTTAGTGCGATATAGTGTTTGCCCGTATTAATAGGCCACTCGTAGGGAATCTCACCTGGCAGGGCACCCGTGCGTCCGGTAAGCCCAAAATTGAAGATCGAGGTCCTTACCTTGTTGCCATCTATGTCTGTCTGGCGTCGGAAGTTCGGATCACCACGCTCTATACTGGGGACGTGCTGCCCGGAGAGTATGGTGCCAAGGATGGCAATCAGAACTGTTGTCAGAAGGGTATTTCTTTTCATTTGGCTATATGGTCACCTTTAAACCAATTTGAATCTGTCGTGGGGGTGAGTACCAATCCGGGCGAATGAAGTAGTCCGAAAGGCTGTTGGGCCGATAGAGCTCGATCTCCCTGCCCGTCTGCCTGGCCAGTAACTCTTCCAGCGACCGGTTAGCTTTCCCGGTATTGTCGTAGACTGTATGCGGATTGCGGCGATCAAACAGATTGTAGACATTAACAAAGAGTTGTGTTTGAACGCGACCGAACGGGATGTTATAAAACAATTTCAGGTCCAAGGAGTAGGTTATGGGCTTGCGACGGCTGTTCTCGACAAACGCCACAGACACATCCCGTCCCTGCAGCGAACCCCTGATGAACGCAGGTGTGTACGGATAACCGGACCCGAAGTGGCCGAGTAGCGTAGTGCCCCAGCGGTCCGTCCTTATATGGAGAGTTCCATTAAGGGTGTGGCGCTGATCCCATTCCATAGGGCTGATCGAGCGTACCGGCTCCTTACTATCTTTAACTGCTGCAAACTCATCATCGGGATCAGAGTTGGAGCCCTCGGCCACCTGGAAGGTGTAACTCAGGTTGATGGCATAGTTACGACTAAAGCGCCGATCGAGGTTGATCGTCAGACCACGGACATTTTCGTAATCCTTATTCACGTAGGTGTAGTATGATCCAACCTCTTGCGGGCCTAGAGGAATGGGTATGCCCGAGGATACCCAATCGCGTACATCGCGATAAAAGCCGGTGACGTCAATACCCCAATCAGTTCCAAAACCCTGACGCAATCCTAATTCGTACATCACTGTTTTCTGAGGTTTCAATTCCGGATTAGGGAAGATGCCGTGTTTACCCGTCGCCTCTGGAATTTTATATCCGGGGTTATCAAACAGCCGATTGAAGGTTGGGATCTGGAAGAAATGGCCGAAGGAGAAATGGATCACGCCTTTATCACTAATCGGATACGCGATTCCGATGCGGGGGCTTATCTGTTGCTGCGGCTCCGCCGTTGTCCACCAGCCACTGGCACCTGCCAAATCAGGATTGTGATAGATCTCGGCATATGGCGTCCAATCGATATCCTCCCGCTCCTCCAATGTCAGGCTGTCCAGAAGAGAATATCTGGGATTCCCGATGTAAGGTTCGGCCGGATTGGTCGGCACCAATCCATTGGGATCGAAATAGTCCCACCGGAGACCCATATTCATGATGACGCTCTCATACTCAATCTTGTCTTGGAGATAGACCGATAATTCCCTTGGAGAGACGTCATAAGTCTTCCGATTGAAGCTGTCCACTGATTTCTCAGGAATCTTGATGGTAAAGACTATATCCGTCACATCTTCGTCGGTAAGATCATAATCATCCAGTGTGAGGTTATGCTGCCGGTATTCGATCCCGAACTTCAACTGATGTGTGCGAGTGATCTGGGAGGTCAGGTCAAGTTTGCCGACGTCGGTAATGCTTCGCCGATTGAACCGGTGGAACGAGTTCGCCCAGGTATCAAAGGAAAACTCTGGGATGAGCCTCTCATCAATGAAGGTATGGAAGTAGAAGTCAGGATCGATATAACCGGGATCTTCCGGATCGGCAAATCGATACTCTTGAAAGGCTTTATAAAATTGGGATAGACGCAGCTCATAAAATGTACTTGCTGATATAGAGTGCGTGATACCGAGGCTCAAATCCTTTCCCTGATTAAACTTGAATGGCTCTGCATCGGGCACCAGCTGGCGTTCGTGATTCCAGTCCTGGTAGACCTCATCACTGGTAAGCAGACTTAGCCGCAGTTTGAGTCTATTGGTCAGCTGGAGTGTTAATTTACTGTTGGAAGTGACTTTCTCCCGCCAAGCCAGAGGGACAACTTTCGCCCAGAGTCCGTAAACACCATAACCGTCCAGATCAACTTCCTCATAAAGAACATCACTATCCTTCGGCTTTTCCCACTCGGCTAGCAGACTTTCATGCATGTCCAGAACATTCAGGGCGTTCAGATAACCATTATCACGATAATACCGGCCGGTGGTATAGAACGTAGCAAATCCTTTCAGCAACGGAACCGGTCCGCTGATACTGGCTTGGAGGTCCAGCTTCTTCCCCAACTGACCCATAAGCGGGTACTTATCTGCGATCTCGGCTGCCTTCGGAGTGTTACCGGGATCACCAAAGTTCAAGTCATCGATTCCCCGATAAATATCATCAGTGCTGTAATAATCGCCTGTGTAGCCGGTAAACGATGCCGAATAGTTTTCACCACCGTCTTTCGTCACCATATTGATAATCCCCGACATGGCCTGCCCATATTCCGCGTTGAACGTGCCACTAACAACCTGCAACTCCTGAATAGCCTGATTGTCGATGCCAACCGCAAGTCCTCCATCATAAACATCCGTTACGGAAACGCCATCGATCCAATAGGCTACCTCGCTGCTCCTACCGCCCCGAATGTGGATCCCTCCATCGGCATCCTTCGTGACACCACTTTGCAGAGCGAGTACATCCCAGATCTCGGTGACGGGCATTGCTTCAAGCTGTTCACTGGAGATGCGGGCTTCCGAGGAGGTCAAGTCCATCACAACGACCGGCCGCTCAGCAATCACATTCACTTCGTCAATGCCTATTACCTCCATACCAAGCTCGAAATCTGCGCGGGCTGTCAGATCAACATTCACAACGACGTCTTGCAGTACCGTGGTCTGGAAACCGATCATGGAAGCTCGAACGGAGTAGGTGCCCGGCGGGATGTTGAGGATGACGAAGTTGCCATACAAGTCTGTGGCCGCCCCAAGGGTAGTACCATCTATCATGACATTCGCACCGATGAGGGGCTCACCGGTTTCCCTGTCTGTTACCGTACCTGCCACTTTACCGGTGGTGCCGGCATACAAAGCTGAAGTTGCCAGTACGACGAAAAGGAGAGCACAACGCTGAGAAAAGTGATACCTCTTCATAAACTTACCTCTGTGAAAATGAATTCTCGGATGCGGGTGCTGTCGACCCGGACATCTGCATCGGTGTGGAGAGTTTCCCGGAAACGATCATACGCCTTTCGCCTGGTTTGGGTGGCCAGGTGCTGATCGATAAAGGGTCGTGCTTCCCCAAGCGTGAGGGGAACTGAAGGCGCGATATCAAGCACTTTCACAATGATCTCCAGCCCATTCAAATGGAGGGGACCCAGAAGGTCACCCACATTGGCACCTGCCAGAGCGGCTCGGATACCACCTAACTGCCGAGGAGTACTCCAACCCAGATAACCACCCCTCTCCGCGGTCTCTTTGCGGAGTGAATGGCGTCGCGCCAAAACCGCGAACTGTTCACCGGAAAGCAGCTGCTGGTGGATCATCGCCGCCGTATCGGAATCAGCAACCACAATTTCCAAGACCTCGAACCTTGGCTCGGAGACTAGCTCGGCCTGGTGATCCTGATAATATTTCCGGAGCTCGCTCTCCTCCAGCTTCGCGTTGGAAATGATATGGTTGAGAACTTGAGCAACAGCGTAGCTTTTTTTTGCCCGACGCGATTCTCTCCGGAACTCTTCATCTTCAGCAATAGTCCCTGCTCGTGCTTGAGCTAGCATGTGGTCCTGGACAAGCAGACCGGATATCATCCTTTCGAGATCCTCTTCCGAGCCAAGTCTTCGTTGGTGCCTGGGTGCCAATCGTCCCAGGCGATCCAGTACTTCCTCTACGGACCAGGAATATTCAGATCCTTCGAAAACGACGACGGTATCAGCCAATCCCCGCGTAGGATACTCTAATCCGGGACTAGCGGAAGCGTCGAATTGTGTCAGGACCTGTCGTAGTCCTCTACGGTCATATCTCGGGTGGAGGACCCTCAGGATGGAGTCAGTATACGCTCTAACGCTGGGACGTTTGAGGTGCGTCATTATGATCTGGCGCAACTTCTCACGTTGTGCCTGAAATTCCTCTTCAATCAGGAATGGATAATAATTCCGCTCGATAACCTGGATGATACTGTACCCTGTTTTCGTCAACACTGGTGGGGAAATTTCCCCGTCGGCAAGTTGATATGCTACTTCCTCGTATGCCGGATCGAGGTCGCCAAGCGAAGTGAAACCGAGGTCACCGCCGTTGGATGCAAGGACCGGGTCCCGGAAGGTCTCAAGAGCAAGGTCTTCCCACCTTTCCCCAGATTGGAGACGCTCATAAAGGTGATCTG
>CP070787.1:596118-600650 GCA_020346745.1 Fidelibacterota bacterium
AAGTGCGCGACGACAGGCAGCTCATTCCCGGCGTGGGCTTCAGCATCGAGCCCGGCATTTACCTGCCCGGGGAATTCGGTATCCGCAGCGAGATCGACTGCTACATCGGTGAGTCGGGGGTGGAGGTCACCACCGCACCTTCCCAAGAAGAGGTGCTGCCCCTTCTGAAGCTCTTCTAGGCAAGTAGCGTCGAGAGGAGGTGTCTCCCACATGTCGCCGATACTAAATCCTTGGCAACAGTGGGCGCTACCGAATGGATCGACGTGAACCCACCCGGGATGCTCCAGGCCTGCGTGGGAACTTAGGGTAGGCACACCGTTCTTACTGTGAATAATCTGATGTCAATCTTTAACCCACTGTGCGGGATAATTCCCTTCCAACCAACCTGAGAGATAGCGGACTATGCCCGGCTTATGATTCATTAAGGCTAACCCCGGCATGATACAGCAGTTTAACACATTGATATAACTTGACAGTTGCGCTCGACAGTAATATTTTTCTTCTCGAAAGCAAGGTAATACATATGGCTACTATCAGTATCGATCTCTATCTGTTCCTGATCATTTACTTCGCCGATGACTTCCGCCTTATGTAACTGATTGCCGAAGGAGGCTACCCACCAAGACTGCAGCCGAGGAAATGAGTTCTGTAAGTATACCACTTGGATGTAGAGCGGGTGTCTCTGTGCTGGTCCTGCCCGCCGCCTTAATCGTGCTGTTTCTTTCAGGCTGTGAGGGTATCTCAAACATTTTCAATCCATCCGATGATGTTAATCACGAGGAGCTAAAACGTCGGCTTGTCCCCAATGATTACCCCACTATCCAAGCTGCTATTAATGCGGCTGATGTCGGTGACACTGTTCTGGTTTCTCCTGGCACGTATCAGGAAACCATTTCGTTTGGAGGCAAGAATATCGTTGTGGGATCCCTCTTCTGTACTACCAATGACACTTCCTATATCCGTCAGACCGTTATTAATGCCAATTGGCAGGGGAGCGTTGTATGCTTCGATAACCTTGAGGATTCCACGGCCGAGCTGTGCGGTTTCACGCTTATCCATGGGAGCGGCACATATCACAGTCAGGCCTCACATCCTTCCCATTGGGGAGGTGGGATCTACTGCATCACTGCCGAACCGACTCTACATCATCTCCTGATTGCTCATAATGAAGTCGATGGAAGGGGTGGTGGTATCTACATCCATACTTCCAAAGCTCTGAAAGCCCATGATATTGTGCTCACAAATAACCGGGCGGAATCTATCGGCGGTGGGATATACCTGCAAACCGACATGTATCCGCCCTATCCCCAGTTCAGCAATATTGCCATCATGCAGTGCGAGGCATATGCGGGTGGGGGTCTGAGCATTACCGGAATGTCGAGATTGATCGCTGACCACCTTGAAATCACGGCCAATATGGCCAACACGGGTGGCGGTCTGCATATTGAATCGGCCATTCTATATGGTGCCTACCTTGTCCTCTCCCAGAATACGGCAAACTGGTCTGGTGGGGGGATCAACGTGAATGGTGGTACTCTCGAGATTGCTCACGGAACCATTTCGGGTAATTCTGCTGGATTGACAGGGGGAGGTGCTGCTCTCACGATGGGTGGTCACCTAGAGATGGTTGGCATTGACGTATTTCAGAACCAGGCAGGTTCAAATGGTGGAGGAATAAGTCTAGCCTCGGGATTGCTGATGGTTGACAGCTCAGCCATCCACGACAACCACGCTGTGGGGGGTAGTGGCGGGGCAATCCATGGTTATGACATGCAAATTAGCCGGACGAGTCTATTCAACAACACCGCAGCCAATGACGGGGGCGCTATCTTTTGTCAAGGAGACCTGACTCTCGAAAATGTGCTGATCGGAAACAACCAGGCCGGGCTCTGGGGTGGCGGTTTGTTCACCAAGCATCATGTTACTATAACAAACTCTACCATCGCTGGTAACCAGGCCTGGATCGGCGGCGCTGGGGTAATTCAGGCTTCTGAAGATTTTATCGAGGCTGATCTCGCCAACACAATCTCCTGGCATAATAATCCCCCGGAGTTCTTCCTTAATATCGTCGGAGGCTTTGTCGGGATTTCGGCACAGATAAATTTTTGCGATATTGAAAACGGGGAGGACGGTTTCGCTCATTCGGGAACCTATTCTCCAAGTATCCAGTGGGGCGAGGGTAATTTGGATCAGGCCCCCCTGTTCACCGATCAGACCTCCGGGGACTATCATCTGAGCCCTACCTCACCCTGCATCGATGCTGGCAATCCAACCTATGAATTCAATGATAAGGATGGTACGCGAAACGATATGGGCGCCTATGGTGGGCCACACCCGTTGGAATGAGATGTCCTGGGCTATGAGGTTCACCACACTTGCAGCGGTTCCCGGCCTGATATGCTGTCTCTGGGCCCAATCCCCGCTAGCCATACCGGCACATCCTCCCGCCATCGTTACCTCCGACAGTCTGGCCACTGAGTGGCTTATCCACCACTCCCCTGACGGAACAGATCCCATCCTGCTGCAAACCTTTGCAGATGCGGAAAGCAATCTGTATGTGCTCTTCTGGGCAAATGAGTGGACCAGCCAAACCGGAGCCCAGCTGGGCATCTTCAAATACGGCGCCTCCGGGAGCGTACTGTGGGAAACCTATCATCCCCTCGATGTGTATTCCGTTGATGATCCATTCGGCAACAGCATCCGAAGAGATCCCCTGGCGGTTATCGATTCGGCGGGGAATCTGTATATATCCGCCGTGGTTCGGAATGATACTACTGACTTCAATATCCTTAGCCTCAAGATCTACTCCACAGGCCAGCTAGCGTGGCAGCAACAGTTGTCCAGCAGCGGCCTCGAAATCCCCGCCGCTGTCACGCTGGGCGGTGACTCTGCTTTTATTGTCACAGCTCAAAGTGAGGGGACAGACGGTTATCCCGACATCATGACCATCACCTATGATTCCTCCGGGACACTCCAATGGCAGGCACGGCTGGATGGTCCGGCTTTCACTTCCCATGTTCCTCTGGGAATCCACGTTGATATGGCCGGCGCAGCCATCGTCTTTGGTTATACGTACAATGTCTCTCATGGCGAGAAGATTCTGCTGGCTAAACACAGCCCCGGAGGTAATCTCCTCTGGTCCCAACAGTATCAGGAAAATGGCATAATCTGGAGAGCGTACGCTTTGCGCAGTGATACGGTTGGAAGCATTTACCTCGCCGCCCAGCAACTATCTGCCAGCCGGGATTTTCATCTACTCAAGTATGACGGTGAAGGTTCGCTGCAGTGGATTCGCTCCAAGGAAAGTACCAGCCTAGCCTACCTGGACGAATATATAGGTCCGCGCAGCTTTGTTCTCGATAGATCTGGAAATGGACTTCTGGTACTTTCCGTGCGTAGCTACCTTAAAGTTGTGAAATTTGACGAAGCAGGAACTGTACTATGGGAGTCCGGCTGCGTTCAGGATGATTGGACCGCATCATACGCAGCTTGGTTTACTCCATTTGAAAGACTAATCCTTGCCGGATTGACAGGAACATATGAGCATATCTGTGACCATTGTCCACATACATATCCCAAGTCGATTGTGATTGCCAGATTTGATCCCGGCGGGCATCAGTCTGCTGTCTACCTGGAAGATGTGACCATCCCCGCCTACGATTTCGCCCACTCATATGAGCTTAGGTTTTGTGCAACTGGATTGGACCATATATTCGGAACAGTTTCCACTTTCATCGCGAGCGAACCAACAGGCTACTATACCCTGAAATTCAATCTATCCAGGATTCTCGCATTGCCGTCTCCAATTGATGTACCCGCTACTTTTATTCTGCACCAGAGCTATCCCAACCCCTTCAATCCGGCTACAACTATCAGTTATGACTTGCCGGAAGGGGCTGTTGTGCGCCTGGTGGTCTATGATCTTCAGGGCCGGGAAGTCACCCGCCTGGCCGAGAGCTACCTGCAACCCGGCTCCTACCAGGCTACATGGGATGGCTGCGATGCCGCCGGCCGCCCCCTACCCTCCGGCATCTACATCGCCCGGTTGGTGACGCCAGGCTATCGCCAGTCCATCAAGATGCTGTTGCTGAAATAATTCCCCGCTATCGCCGCATAATGAAAAAGCCCCGGAAAACGGGGCCTTTTACTGATCCTGGTAAATTTAGATCAGTCCCTCGGTGGGTGCGCCATGTCGCTGAACCACTGCCATAGGTCGTCCAGCTCCCGGGCGTGGTCCTTCTTGAGCTGGTCCATAAAGCGGGCGTTCTTGATGGCGATACCCCCCTGCTCCGCCAGGGCAGTGACGAACTCCACGTCCTCTGCGGTGAATTCCCGCACCTTGTCATCGTAGAGGCGCAGCACACCGATGATCTCGTCCTTGAAGATCATGGGGATGGACAGAAGCGCCTTGATGCCCTCCTTCCGGCAGGCATCGGGATACTGCAGCTGATCGTCATGCTCGATGTTGGGGATCACCACGGGAGCCTTGGCCGTGAGCGCACGCGGCACGCTCTTGTCCGCGTAGACCGGCC
>CP070787.1:600750-605189 GCA_020346745.1 Fidelibacterota bacterium
GTGTAAATGCTCGAGATATAGATCCGATCCGGCTGGAAAGTTGAAAAGACCATCTCAAGATTATCTGTTGGTGTTCTCTGACCGCTGAAGTAGACGCGATACCCTCTCGCTTCAAGAATATGCTGGACCATCTTGAGGGGGATATCGTGCAACTCGCCGGTGAGGTTAAGGCAGAGGGCTCGCTGGGAATTTTGTGGCGGCAGGTTGACCAGTTCCTGAAGCCGGATGATGGCATCCTTCAGCCGCTGGGAGACGAGGTGTTCCTCCACGACGGAGATGGTGCCCTCCTCCCAGAGATCGCCGATCCGGTGCAGAACGGGTGTGACCAGGTGATCATAAATCTCATCAAGAGCATGATTGGTCACATATAAGCCGGTGAGGGTGCTTTGTACGCGATCGTAGTCTCCCGCCAGTGCACTCTCCAGGACACAGTCAACGCAAAAACTATAATCAGCTTTCTGGGCATAATACCCGATTTCACGCTCCGTGGGGGTATTCAAACATAGGAGATTGATTTGCTGGGCGGTCTTCTGATGACTGCGGGTGAATTCCACAAGATGTTTCATGAGGAATTTGCGATGTCCGCCGGCAGTCTGAAGGCAAGTCAGCTTGCCGGCATCAGTCCAGCGCTTGATGGTGGAAACATTGACACCGAGCATACGGGCAGCTTCGGGACTGCTGATGTATTTAGGGCCTGGTTTGGCCATTGTTATTGCCCAGTTTACTCCTATTTTCAAGTTCAGCCTGCTACGGGCAGGTGTTGAATTCTGCCTGAACTTAGTACCAACGCCAGCGTAGAACAAGAGAAAAATGAGCGATATGAGCGTTTAATAGACGGATAGATATCTTACAGATAATAAACACTGTAAGGATGAACGGACGTGATGGCGAAAGATGAGCCCGGATCCTTCCCGGGCTGATGGACGAATAAAATGGTGTTGCCGGTGCCAGGGGTCAGCTTTGAATGTAAATTTCGTATCCCGATGGGGCTGAATGGAGGCCATATGAGCGACCTTCCCGATTTCACGATCAAAAAGCTGGGAAAAGCCGAGCATACATCACCGATAAAAGAGATTCGTTTCATCCGTGACGCGGAGCGGATCGTCTACGATGTGCATTGCGACGCTCTCATGGAGCGCATAGCGGAAGGTGCGGATTGTGTAGCGGCGCTGGAAGCGGCGGGTCCGCGGAAGAAATTGTACTTCGATCCAGTGAAGATAACGGCGGGGATCGTGTCGTGTGGAGGATTGTGCCCTGGCATCAACAACGTTATCCGTTCATTATTCATGCAGCTACACCACCAGTACCAGGTTGGGAGGGTGCTGGGCTTCCGGTTCGGCTTCAGGGGGATTTATGAGGGGGCAATCCCGGTCCTGGAGGAACTGACTGAGGAAATGGTGGAGGATATCCATAACCATGGTGGCTCGATGCTGGGTTCCTCGCGGGGGGGATCGGAGCCGAAGAAGATCGTGGACGGATTGGAACACCACGGTGTCAATGTGCTATTTACCATCGGCGGGGATGGTACGATCAAGGGTTCTATCGCGGTCGAGGAAGAAATTACCAGGCGGGGGCTGGATATAGCCGTGGTGAATATTCCCAAGACCATCGACAACGACATCCCCTTCATTTCCAAGTCGTTCGGTTTCCAGACGGCCTTTTCGGAGGCGGTGGAGTCGATACGCTGTGCACATAACGAGGCCCGTGGCGCGCCAAACGGGATTGGCATCGTGAAGGTCATGGGTCGTCGTTCGGGATTCATCGCAGCCCATGCTACGCTGGCCCAGGAGGATGTGAACTATGTTCTGGTGCCGGAGATTGATTTCGAACTAGACGGTCCGGCGGGATTACTGGTGGAGCTGGAGCAACGGCTGGCGGTGGCCCATCACGCTTTGATTCTGGTTGCTGAGGGTGCGGGGGAGAAGTACTTCGAAGGTGAGGAAGCCAGGTACGATCTGTCGGGGAACAAGCTGCTCAACGATATCGGAGTATACCTGAAGGACCGAATCAAGGGGTACTTCGCCGACCGGAAGATAGAAGTGAATATAAAGTACATCGATCCCAGCTACATCATCCGCTCGGTACGGGCGATCCCCGAGGATGCGGTTTTTTGCGGTATTCTGGCAGAGCATGCGGTGCACGCGGCCATGAGTGGTCGTACCCGGATGATCATCGGGCGGTGGAACGCGCGCTTCGTGCACTTGCCAATGGACATCGTGCAGTTCGGCCGGAAGCAGATCGATCCGAGTGAGGCCCTATGGCGATCGGTGATCCTGTCTACGGGCCAACCGGCGTTGAAATAGAGCGGTCGGTCTGGATTCGCACTCCCACTACCCTCTATATTCAGTCGTAAATTAGCTGTTTGATACCAAGCCCGATTATATAAGGATAGGAAGGAAACCATGCGCATTGGAGTATTAACCGGTGGGGGAGACTGCCCGGGGCTGAATGCCACGCTGCGAGGTCTGGTGCTGGCTGGAGTAAAGAAGTACGGGTATGAATTTGTCGGCTTCTTTGATGGCTGGGCGGGTCCTATTGAGAACCGTACGATACCGCTGGATGTGGATACGGTCCGGGGGATCTACGATGAGGGTGGTACCATGCTGGGTTCCAGCAGAACCAATCCATTGAAGGACCCCAAGTTGGTGGACAAGATCAAGGATAACCTGGTGGCCAACAAGATCGACGTGCTGGTAGCCATTGGTGGAGACGACACGCTGGGTGTGGCCACCAAGCTGGCTCATATGGATTTCAAAACGATCGGGATACCGAAGACCATTGACAACGATCTGTCAGCCACGGATTTCACACCGGGTTTCGACACGGCGGTGAGTATCGCGACGGAAGCGGTGGACCGGCTACACACCACCGCCAGGAGTCACCATCGGGCGTTGGTGGTGGAAGTGATGGGTCGGCATGCCGGTTGGATAGCATTACATACGGGCGTTGCCGGTGGAGCCGATTTTATCATGTTGCCTGAGGTGGAGACCAATCTGGCGGACCTATGCGCGTCGGTGCAGCATGAATACGGCGAGGGGCGCAAGAATTACGCCATCGTGGTGGTTTCAGAGGGAGCCAGGTTAGCTCACCAGGACGAATTGGTGCTTCAGGATGAATCCCGGGATGCTTTCGGGCACGTGAAGCTGGGAGGTGTCGGTAAGGCGGTGGCAAGTCTGATTGAGCAGGAGACGGGCATCGAGACGCGGTCGGTGATGTTGGGGCATACCCAGCGGGGCGGCTCTCCGACGGCCCGGGACCGGGTTCTATCGACTAGATATGGTATTTTTGCTGCCGACATGATCCACGAGGAGCGGTTCGGGCAGATGGCGGCGGTGAGCGGGGACACGCTGCTGGCAGTACCACTGGCAGATGCGACCACCCAGAACAAGACCGTTGGCTCGGAGTGGTATCCGATACTGGAAGTATTGAAGGCGTAAGCCGTTCAGGATGTTTGTTCAATAGCGGCGAGGGCTGTTTTCGCGCCGGCGTGATCCGGCTTCAATTCCAATATCCGAGAAAATAATTTAGCGGCCTGTTCCGGCAAGCCCTGGCTGGTGCAGGCCGTACCCAGCCACATCAGGCTCTCCACATCGTTGGGGTGGCGCTGGACCACGTCGAGGAGCGTCTGGATAGTATCCTCTATTCTCCCGAGCTGCAGATAGACGTCGGCCAGGTTTTTGGCAGGATCGGCATTGTCGGGATCCAACTGGTGGGCGAGGCTCAGGTGAGCCAAGGCCTGCTCGAGCTCGCCGCTGGTCAGGTAGAGCACTCCCAGATCGTTTTGTGCCCGGGCATGAAAGGGATGCATGGAGACAGCCTGCTGCATGGCGGCCAGGGCTTCGGGATATTTCTGGCTGTTGATCAGGTTGTGTGCGCGGGTGAAGCAAGCCTGGGCCTCGGCCCGGACCTCCGGAGGGGTAGTGTCGGTGGCGGGGAGCCGGTATCCGATGGTTTCCCGGGGCTTCAGCGGGGGGATGCGTCCCTGCTCCAGGGCTTGCCGCAATCCAGTTCCACCTTCTTCGCAGATGGCCTCATATAGATCGACCACTTCAACGGGGATGCGGGCTTCCGCCAGTTCGGATTTCGTCGTGTGCTGCTGACGGATGGAGGAGGAGATGGTCCGGCAGGCGGCGTCCACCTGTTCATCGGTTACGGACCATCCCAGCCACTCAAAGATACGGTGCAGCTCGGCGTGGGGCTCCACAAAATACATATCATAATGTGTGAGCAAACGGTTCTCCTGATCTGTGTCAGCTAGAATGCGCTGATAATAGTTGAGCCAGAGATTGTAGCTGAAGGCTTCAGTGCCGCCGGTGTGCCTGGCAAGGGAGCGGTAGACCTCGACGGGATTGCGCAGGCAGATCACCACTTTCAGCTCAGGCAGGAGTGATTTCCAGAAGGGTAGAGTAAGGCTGGCGCGGGGATCTTTCCAGCCCCAG
>CP070787.1:605289-609696 GCA_020346745.1 Fidelibacterota bacterium
CCGGCCGGTCCTGATCGGGTTGGACAATTCCATCGGTCTCGGTGACCGTCTCGGGCTGGCTAATCCCGGCCATCTGCGGGCAGTGATCGGCAGCGGGATGCGGCCTGTCCTGGCCCAGCAATCTATCCGGGAACTGGAACGGACCGAACGCACGCCCGAGGAGGTGATGGATGCCGCGACCTGGGCTGTATTCCAGGAGGGCTATCGGGATGGATTCGGGTCCGATGCCGACCATCTGAAGACCACGGAGGATATCGATCTGATGATGGCCGCGGGCTTTACGATGTTCACCATCGACCCGGGCTCCTACGTCGTCAACGAGGCGGACACCTTGTCCGGCCCGGAGCTGCATGAACGCGCCCGCTCGGTGGATTGGGACCTGCTTGACGATCGGCTTGATGATTTCCTGGGCCGGTATGAGGCCCGGCTTTTCAAACTCGACGATGGCTTCACCCTCCAGCCCGGTCGGGAAGAGGTCTTGCGTGCCCTGACCAAGTATGGTGGTGTGATCACCCACACACTGAAAATGGTGCGCTATCTCGAAGAGACCTACCCGGACCATCCCGTTGAGATCGAATTGTCTGTAGACGAGACGGAATCGGTAACCTCACCGTTTGAACATTTCCTGGTGGTCAGTGAACTGAAGCGCCTGGGGGTTGAACTCGTCAGTCTTGCCCCGCGGTTTGTCGGGGATTTTGAGAAGGGGATCGATTACAAGGGGGACATCCACAGGTTTGCAGCTGAATTCGTGCAGCACTTGGCTATCGCAGAAGCGCTGGGGCCCTATAAGATCAGCTTCCACTCGGGGAGTGATAAATTTACGGTGTACCAATTGGTGGGATCGTTAGGTCGTGGGCGCATCCACGTGAAGACCGCCGGTACCAGCTATCTTGAAGCTTTGCGTACCATCGCCCGGGTCGATCCAGCTCTCTTTCGCGAGATTCTGGATTTTTCGCGGGAGCATTATGAGGTGGAGAAGCGGACGTATCATGTATCCGCGGATCCGCAAAAGGTTCTGCCTGCCGAATCCTACTCCGATAACGAGCTGGCCAGCTTGCTGGAGCTGGACGATGCCCGGCAGATCCTGCATGTGGCCTTTGGTAAAGTACTCACCGATAGAGACCAGAGCGGTGGCTATGCATTCCGCGATCGATTGCTGGATACGTTGGAGGCCCACGAGGAGGTGCACTACGATACTTTGTGTCGTCATTTTCAGCGGCATATCCAGCCGTTCTCTGGATGAATAATACTTGATTGCTGCGCGGATTTGATTATTATTTGCCATCTAGGGTGAGCAGCATCTTGCTTGCGTGTAAAAAGTAAGGGTGAATGCAATGTCTTACGTTGAAGAGCTTTTTAACCTTGACGATAAAGTAGCAGCCGTAATGGGAGGAAGTGGAGTCCTGGGAGGATCCATGGCCTGCGCACTCGCCAAGGCTGGCGCCAAGGTAGCGATCGTGGATATCAGCACAGAAGGCGCCAGGCAGCATGTCGAGACCATCGAGAAAGATGGGGGGGAGGCTGTAGCCATTAAAGCCGATGCTTCCTCGAAAGCCGAGCTTGCCAGGGCCAGGGATGCTATCGTCGCCCAGTGGGGCGGGGTGCACATTCTCCTTTATGCCCCCGGTGTCAACTCTTCCACTCCGGTGCTGGAGATCCCCGAGGAAGAGTGGGACAAGATCATGAGTGTCAACCTGAAGGGGATGTTCCTGGCCAGTCAGGTTTTCGGTGAGTTCATGATCAAGCAGAATCAGGGTGGCAGCATTATTGTCATCTCTTCCGCTTCCTCGATTCGGCCGCTCTCCAAGGTCTTCACCTATTCTATATCCAAGTATGGCCTGAACGCGTTGACCCGTTTCCTCGGGCGGGAATGGGCACCACACGGTATCCGCGTCAACGCCATTGCACCCGGCTTCTTCCCCGCGGAACAGAATCGCAGGATCCTGACTGAAGAACGGAAAGCCGCCATACTCGGTCATACGCCCATGGCGCGCTACGGCGAACCGGAGGAATTGTCGGGTGTAGTCGTGTGGCTGGCATCGGAAAAGGCCTCTTCTTTCGTTACCGGTGCTGTCATATCGGTAGATGGTGGCTTCACTGCCATGACCATCTGACGGAGGAATGCCAGGAATGAGCGCTTGGCGCTGAACGGAGGTATCTGTGCCTGATCGCAATGCTATTCTGGATAGAATCCTCGCTAAGAAAGCGGTTGCTGTCATTCGGATGGCGGACGTCGGCCAGCTGGCGAAAGTCATTGAGGCCGTCTATCAAGGGGGAGTGGAATGCATCGAGATTACCATGACGGTACCCAATGCTGTCGAGGTGATTGGTGAGGTCTCCAAAGTAATGGGCGACACCGCCCTCATAGGCGCAGGGACGGTACTTGATGCCGATACGGCGCTGGCAACCATTAAGGCGGGAGCGGAATTCATTGTCAGCCCGGTGTTTGATCGGGATGTGCTCGATATAGCCCATACCCATGACAAGGTAGTGATCCCGGGCGCTTTCTCGCCTGCCGAGATAGTCTCCGCCTGGAACGCAGGCGCTGATGTGGTGAAGATCTTCCCCGCCACCGTCCTTGGACCCAGGTATGTAAAGGATATTCGGGGACCGCTGCCACAGATTCGGCTCTGTCCTACGGGTGGTGTCACGGTTGATAATGCCGGTGAATGGATAGCGGCGGGAGCGGCCTGTGTCGGGATTGGTACCAATCTCCTGGATAAAAAGGCCATTGCGGAAGAACGCTTTGAAGTGTTGACGCAGCGGGCCCAGCGGATGGTGGCCAGCATCGGAGCCGCAACCCAGTGAGCCTGGGATCGTGAATCCTTGATGGAACAAAACCTTTCACGTCCAATCAACGGGAGTCTATAGGGCCATATGCTTGTCGGTAAAGGTGTGGAAAGTGGCCAGCTCAGCGCTCAAGATGTCTATGACCTGAGTGAGCAGGCATTCGCCCAGATTGAGCTGCGCAAAAAGAAGGTGCTGGTTCTCATTCCCGATTATACCCGCCATGCACCCGTCAACCTGTTCTTCCGGGTGCTGGTGGACCTGATTGGTAAACAGGTGAAAGCTCTGGATTTTCTGGTGGCCTCGGGTACCCACCAGCCCATGTCCCTTGACAGCATCCTGGAACATGTCGGCTTGACACCGCAGGAGTATGAACGGAAATACTCCCGGTTCAGATTTTTCGCTCATGCCCATGACGATCCACGGCAGCTCCGTGTGGCGGGTACCATTCCCGGAGAAGAGGTAGAACTGATCTCGGACGGTCTGTTCAGCGAAGACCTTACCGTCACGGTAAACAAGCGCCTGTACGATTATGATCTGGTCATCGTCGTGGGTCCGGTCGTGCCCCATGAGGCGGCGGGATTCGCCGGAGGTAACAAGTACTTCTTCCCTGGTGTCGCCGGTGAAGAGATCATCAATACCTTCCACTGGATCGCCGCCGTCATCACCAATCCCGTGATCAACGGGTTGAAGGACAACCCGGTCCGCCAGATTCTGAACCGGGGGGCTGACCTGATCGATGTGGAAAAATTATGCTTCAGTTTCGTCGTTCAGGAGAATGGCGGCCTGGCCTGCCTGTTCATCGGTTCACCGCAGGAATCGTGGGAGCAGGCGGTGGACTACTCCGCCCGGCATCACATCCAGTATTTGGCGAAGCCGTTCCGGAGAATCATCGGCATCGTACCTGAGATATACAAGGACATCTGGTTGGCGGGAAAGGCCATGTACAAGACCGAGCCTATCGTTGCGGATGGGGGCGAGCTGGTGATCTACGCCCCTCACGTCACGGAGTTGTCCTACTCCCATGGTGCGGCGATCCGGGAAGTGGGCTACCATGTCCGCGATTATTTCGTCAAGCAGTGGGATCGCTTTGCCGATACACCCAAGCTGATCATGGCCCATTCCACCAACGTGCGGGGGATCGGAGAATACGAGGACGGGGTCGAGTTGCCCAGGATCAGCGTAACGCTGGCAACCGGAATTCCCGCAGAAGTCTGCCAGCAGGTCAATCTGGGCTATATGGACCCGGACGGGATCGATTTTTCCCAATGGTTGGACCGGGAGAACGAAGGCATCCTGGTGGTGAAGAATGCCGGCCAGGTTCTATATCGCTTGAAGCAGGACCAGGTTTAAAATTATAAATTGCTGTCAATAATTTGCGCCCTGAGATTCGTAGGTCTGAATAGGCTTTTCAAGCCAATGGGATCAGGCCTTGCCGGGAATATTGATAGCTGAAATGGAATGAGAATAACCATGGAGGGGAGATGAAATCCTTTACCCGGGAAGATTTGGAGAACTTTAAACCGCAGCACGATTTTTTCATAGGGATCGATTCGGACGGGTGTGTATTCAATTCCATGGAGCCGAAACATAAGGAATGTTTCTGTCCGGTAACGATTG
>CP070787.1:609796-614195 GCA_020346745.1 Fidelibacterota bacterium
ATGATCCTAAACGCCTTGATCAAGAGGTCCAGCTGATCGCACCTATACTCAAGACCTATCTGGAAGGGAAAACGAAGACATGATGATCAGGTTCACACGACATGTGATCGCGCATCCGTGGCGCTACGTGGGATTGACGCTGGTGATCACCCTTGTCCTGGGGTACCAGCTGCAATACATGCAGATGGATCCGGACGTTACCGATGCGCTGCCGCAGAAGATCCCCGCCAAGCGGTTGTACGACAAGATGGGTGAGATCTTCCCCACCAAGGAGTTCATCTTCATCGGTATGGAGGGCGATGACATCTTCTCGCGGGAGAGTCTCGAGGATGTCTGGGAGATCACCGCCCGCTTCGAATCCCTTCCTGCGATCTACGACGTCATGTCCCCCACCAACGTGAGCCTGATCCTCGGTACGGAGGAAGGGATGGAGGTCAGGGACATCCTGAGTGCCCCACCACAGACACCGGTTGAGATCGAGACCTTCCAGCGTGACCTGTTCAGCAGCGATCTGGCCCTCGGAAACCTGGTCTCCCGGGACTCCACTATGATGGGGATGATGATCCTGCTGAAGAACACCACGGACGCTAACGATTTCATAGAGACGTTTATCCCACTGGTAGAGGAGCTGGACGCCGCCACGGAACTGGACCTGATCCTGGCAGGGAAGGCGGTGGCGAGCCACTACGTGAGTGAGGGCATGCAGAAGGACATGTCCACCTTCTTTATGGGTGGTTTAGTGCTGATCTTCGTGCTCATGCTGGTAATCTTCCGCACCCTGCGCGGCATCCTCGTTCCACTGGGGGTGGTGATCATGTCGGTCATCTGGACACTGGGAGCCATGGTGTTGCTGGGCTTTCCCATGTCTCATGCCACGGAGGTGATGCCGATCCTGATCATGTCGATCGCCGTGGCCGACAGCATTCACATCATCGCCCATTATTATGCTAACGCCCGCGGTGAGCAGGACCGCAAGAACCTGGTGGTTCGGACCATGGAACACATGAACTCGCCGGTGATCATGACCTCCCTGACGACCATGGCCGGATTTTCGGCGCTGGGTGTATCCAGTTTCGAGGAGTCGGCCAAGCTGGGATTCTTCACTGCGCTGGGTGTTTTCTTCGCCATGCTGATCAGCATCAGTTTCGTACCGGCGGTATTCTCCCTGCTCCCCATCCCCCGCATCCTGGCAAAGCGCAATCACCGCCAGCCACTGGATGCCCGGGTAGCAGTGGCCTGGGGCCAGCTGCTGGTCAGATACAGCAAGGGACTTTATCCCCTGGTTGGGTTGGTGGTGCTGGTTTCGGCGTGGGGGATCAGCCGGCTGGAGCATTCTTACTCCTCTATCGAGAATTTTGCTCCGGATCATCCCGTGCGCACCGCCTATGACCGGGTGAACGAGCACTTCGCCGGGACCACGTCCTTCCAGGTCATGATCGAAGGCCGGGAAGGGGACATGATCAAGGAACCCCGTATCCTCCAGGATATGGATGACCTGAAAGCTGAGGCGCTGAATTACGAGCGGGTGGGCGACGTGGTCTCCCTGGCGGATTTCGTCAAGCGGATCAACAAGGTCCTCAACGGCGACCGGGAGGAGTATTACGCCATCCCGGCGGAAAAGGCGCTGGTCACCTATATGGATTGGGAGCAGCGGGGGGACCAATGGGTGGAGGTGGAGAAGACCGACACCGTATCCGGCAAGGAGCTGGTGGCCCAGTACATGGCTCTGTATGAGATGTCGGGCAAGCCTGAGGACCTGGCCAACCTGGTGGACTACGACTACCGGAATGCCAAGCTGTCGGTGTTCATGGACACGGACGACATGAACACGGCCCGCGAGCTTGACCGGCGGCTCTCGGCCTTCATCACCGACCATTTTGAAGGGGCGGAGGTAGCCATCACCGGCATGGCCAAGCTGTTCCTGGTAGTGGACGGCCTGATCGTGTCGGGTCAGATCACCAGCATTTCCGTGTCCCTGTTCCTGGTCTGGCTCATCACCACATTCATGTTCCGCTCGCCGTTGATCGGCTTATTCAGCGCCCTGCCCCTGTTCTTTGCGCTGCTGCTTAATTTCACCATCATGGGGCTGTCGAATATCCACGTGAACCTGGAGACCATGATGACCTCCAGTATTGCCATCGGTGTGGGTGTGGATTACGCCATCCACTTCATCTATACTTACCGCCGGAGGCTGGGCCGGGAGGGGAGCTTCGCCCACGCCGTTCCGGCCACCATGGAAGATTCGGGCGTGGCCATCGCGTATAATTCCTTCGTCGTGGCGGCGGGTTTTTCCATCATCACCCTGTCCCAGTTCGTTTCCATTCAGCGGATGGGATTGTTGATTACTATCACTATGCTCACCGCCGCATTCGGGGCGCTGACCATCCTGCCGCTGGTATTCAACAACTTCCGACCGAAGGTGCTACGCCTTCCTGCGGGAAAACCGGGAACACGGGCGGAGCCTGAAGGGTCTACCACCTATGAGGGTCAAGATGCGTAACTGTATGCGCTGGATATGGCTGGTCACCCTGGCGCTGGCTGGCGGGATCACCTATGGCCAGTCGCCGGATGCTACCGGGATCATGACGGCCGCCCTGACGGGATCGGCCTGGCAGGATATGCAGGCCGATATGAAACTCATCCTGCGTACGACGCGCGGTGAGGAACGGGTGCGGGACGTGGCCTTTTTCTCCAGCGACACGGAGGAGGACCTCTCCCGGATGCTCATGCGCTTCCTGTCGCCGGCGGACGTGAAGGGTACCGGTTTCCTCACGCTGGAAACTGCCTCAGGAGAGGACGAGCGCTACCTGTATCTGCCCGCTCTGCGCCGGGTGAAGAAGATCGCCGCCTCCGGCAGCGGAGGTAACTTCATGTCCAGCGACTTCACCTACTACGACATTGGCGAACCCAAGCTGGAGGATTGGGTTTACAGTCTGGTGGGTGAGGACATCCGCGACGGCAGACCGCACCACATCATCGAATGCCTGCCCGCCAGCGAGGACATCCTGAAGGATACCGGGTACGGCAAGATTGTCCGCTGGGTGGATCAGGAGACGCTCAACATTCCCTACAGCGAGATCTACGATCGCGGCCAGAGCAAGTGGAAGGTGCTGGACGTGCTGTCGTTCGAGCGGATCGGGGACGTGGACTTTGCCTCTGATATGGTGATGCGTGATATTCAAACCGGCCATAGCAGCGAGATCACCTTCAGCAACATCGAGGTGGACCAGGGCATCCCGGATGAATTCTTCACCGTCCGCTATCTCCAGCGGGGACGGTAATGAAGTCCTTCCGTTTGCTGGTACTGCTGGCAGTCGTCAGTGTACAGCTGGGGGCCCAGATCGATCTGAACGGCTACGTGAAGAGCTTCGCTTATGTGAACACACACTCCGGGGAGTTCGAGCGCCTGGGCACCCGTTTCCAGACCCGCTTATCTGGCAGCTGGAATGATCAGACCGGAATTTTCGCCGCCGTGAATTTCGAAGCCGATCTTGGCACCCAGGCCGCGGACAGCACCGGCGAACATTTCTCCATCTTCCCGGTGGAATTCTACCTGGACTACCATACGCGCATGGTGGATTTCCGTTTGGGTCGGCAGCTCATCTTCTGGGGTGTGGTCGACTGGGTCTCGCCAGCTGACGTGATCAATCCCTGGGATCACAGCCGGATGTCCGGTGAGATCGAGGATTACCGCCTGCCGGTGACGGCGGCCAGCGCCACGGCCTACTGGAGCGATTTCCAGCTACAGGCTGTGCTCATCCCCACCTTCGAGCCGGTTGACATGCCCCTGCCCCCTGGGACCGAGACCTCCATGCCTGAGAAAAAGCTGAGCAACAGCCAACTGGGTGCCCGGCTCACATCCTATCTGGGCCTGGCAGACATTTCACTGACCCTATTTGACGGCTTCGAGGCCTACCCTGAGGTCAGACCAGATGGCATGTCGCTGCGGGCGGAGTATCCCCGCTACCAGCTGTTGGGCTGCGATGTGGTGCGGCCGGTGGGAGCCTGGGCCCTGAAGGGTGAGGCAGCCTACCTGCGCCGAGCCGATCGCGACGGCACCGATCCCTTCAAGCGCAACAGCCAGCTCCGCGGCATGGCGGGCGTGGACTATAATCCCACCGACAGGCTATCCCTCAGCTGCCAGGGCAGCCTGGATGCCTACTTGAACTATAACGAGGACGCGGATACCGATAGTCTGGCAGCCATGGGTTTGACCGGGATGTTCCAGCCCGAACCGGCCGTGACTCCCCAGGCCTCCCTGATGCTGAATTGGCAGGCCGGGGATTACGTGGCCGTTCAGGTTATGGGTCTGTACAACCTGGAAGCCGAGGACGCCCTGCTACTGACTTTTGCCAGCTGGGATATCGCTGACGGATTCCAGGCGCTGTTGGGCGGCATT
>CP070787.1:614295-618561 GCA_020346745.1 Fidelibacterota bacterium
CTGGCGGACAGCCTGTATTTCATCCAGAAGTCGGTGGGGGCAGTACCCTCTCCTTTTGATTGCTGGCTTTCCTCTCGCTCCCTGAAAACCCTCGTTGCCCGGGTTGAGCGGCACAGCAGTAATGCATTGGCGCTGGCCCGTTTTATGGATCAGCACGCCCAAGTTGAAGCTGTATACTACCCGGGACTGCCCAGTCATCCTCAGCATGACCTGGCGGCCAGGCAACAGCGTACGCCTGATGATGAGCCCATCTTTGGAGGTATGATCAGCATCGATATCGGCTCGCTGGAACAGGCGCGGACGTTTATCGGGCATCTGGAGGTCTTCACCCTGGCCGAAAGTCTTGGGGGTGTGGAAAGCCTGGTGGAACATCCGGCCATTATGACCCATTCCAGCGTACCCCGTGATAAACGGGAAGCCTTCGGCCTGACAGATGGTCTGGTAAGATTATCGGTGGGTATCGAGGATGTCGCGGATCTACAGGCAGACCTATCGGCAGCTCTGGACGTCCTGGCCTGACAGGTAGTCCTAGCCGCTCCTCTATACCTTTAGAATACAGCACAGTAATTTCTACCTCCGGGGAACTCACTTCTCCAGGCCAGGCACCGGTAGGAAGGAAAACCCTTGCCGCCCCTCCAGCCAGCACCCAATTTTCCACCCAGACCCGGCGGGCAAGGTAGTTATCAGTATTGAAGAAACTCTCCCATATCCCCGGATATGTCCGCCCTTTGCTCATAGCAGCGGGGCTAGTATGGTTCGGGGTGCATCCAGCCGGTGCACAGACCGCACCTGACAGCGTAGTCGTAACTATCGCCTTGCCTCACTTCAGCGTGCCCGCTGACACCGATACCGTCATAGTGCCGATGATTCTCGTCAATGAAGTGGATGAAGTCGGTGGAATACAGGTGGACCTGTTCTATGGAACGGACAGTATATCACACGTGTCCGGCACGGGACCACTCCTCGCTTCCATTCTTACGACCGGACGTACAGTCGGATGGAAAATCGACAGTTTTCAGCTACCCCGGACCGGCAGGACACGCATCCTGTTGTATGATCCCGCCGGCAGCAATATTTCCAGGGGCGGTGGATCGGTCATGGACCTGATCTTTGTCATCCCGGACGAGGTTGGCATCCCGGATTCCGTTCCCCTGATAATAGAAGCCGTTATCGTCTCAGATGCAGTGGGAGAAGCGTTACCTGCACGGGGTATGAGCGGCTCTCTAACGCTGGGTTCCGCGGTGAATCTGCGGGTGGACTCGGTTACGGCGGACCAAGGTGAGACTGTTGCTTTGGGTGTCGACATGTCCAACGAGAGGCCGGTAACGGGCCTTCATTTCACCCTTATAGGGGAAGCAGCCAAGGCGGAGCTGGTTGGTGTAAACCTGGCCAGCCGAACCACCCGTTTTCAATTGGAATGGAAAGGGGGTGGAGATAGTGCCCGGGTATGGCTTTTTGCCCAGCCCGGCGGAGAGCTGAGACCGGGAGCGGGCGCAATCCTGGAACTGGTATTCGAGATACCCACCAGTATGCGGCATACGGATATCGATATGCATCTTTCTGATGCCCGTGTTGGCGTGGTTGGAGAACGAGAACGTATCCTCTCTCGCATCACACAGGGTCGCATCACGGTATTTCCCGGCCACCTCGATCCACCCGGGTCTCTGGCTGCCTTATCCGGTCATGATGGAATAGTTCCCTTGAGCTGGTCGCCGCCCTCCCAGATCCGAAGAGAAGCCTTATCCCTGACTGGTTATGTCCTCTACCGCAGCGAGGAAACACCGGTGCGCAAGCGGCCGGAGACACTCCTGGCTACCCTTCCCTCCCCACGTCTTGCCTATAGCGATTCGGCTGTGGACAATGGCCGAACCTATGCGTATGCCGTTGCGGCGGTCTACGACGAGCGGTTCGAATCCGGGCTCACTGAACCTGTAACGGCAACTCCGGTCAGCTGGGTGGACTTCGCTCTCGGAGATACCGCGGTCATGGCCGGTAGTCAGGTGGTCGTGCCCGTTAGAATGAAGAACGATCAGCCGGTGGCGGGCATCAGATTCATGGTGCTGGCTGCTCCCGCCGGTCATCTGTCCCAACCCCGGGTGGTCCTAGGTGGGCACGCCGCCCCTGATTGGGTGATCTCCCTGGACCGCGACACGCTGTCAGGGGATTTGTCGGTGATCGGATTCTCACCGCGGCTCACGACGATTCCCCCAGGTGAAGGGGAGGTCATGCTCCTGACGATGGATACCGAATCGGATGTGCCGGTGAGGGTGGCCTTGGAGGCCCGCGAGGTTGTTGTTTCCGATGCCAGTGGCAATGCCTACCGGACGCGAGTTAAACCGGGTTCGGTCTCCATCGATATTCAGCTAGCCCGATTACGGGTTGGAACCGGCACACCCACCATGCCCGGCGACACGGGGTACATCTCCATTTATATGGATAATCCCCAGCCGGTGGTGGCCTTTCAGCTTGATCTCGTGCCAGCTTTGGCGGTGTTCGAGGTGGTCGATGTGCGCGGCGGTTCCCGCCTGCCCGCTGACGGCCGGATCATGCACAGCAAACTGGGGAGAGGTGGGCTGCGGCTGATCGGGTCTTCCTTCTCCCATACACCCATTCCGGTGGGACGGGGAGCGGTAGCTCTGGTCGGATATAGGGTCTCGCCAGACGCTCCCAAGGGATTGGTCGGATTGAATCTGGAAAGGGTGACACTGTCCGATGAGCGCGGGCACACCCTGCACCAGACGACGGTGTCCGGGTCGTTTCCCGTTGGTGAGATACAGAGCGTATTCGCACCTGCGCCCGCTGAAGGCGAACCGGGGCGGAGCGTCACTGTTCCAATCGCGCTGACTAATTCCATCGTCCTGTGCGAGTTTCAGCTGGATGTCGGTTTTGATCCCGGTCTCCTGTCATTTCTGTCTTCTGAGTCTCGTGAACGCCTGCCCGCTGCCGGTCCACTGACGGTCACTCCCAGCGATACGGGACACATCCTGCTTCAGTATGCTACCGGGAACGGCGAACCGATCCAGCCTGGAGCGGGCCCGCTGCTCAATCTGGTTTTCCTTCTCGATCGCTCAACGCCGCCGGACACCACCCTGTCCATCACAGCGAAGCGCGTTAAGGCCATGGATTGCCAGGAGCACCAGGTATTTGCCCTGGGACAGAGTGGTGAGCTTGCCGTTGGCGGACCGGGTGTGATACCTGAACACTTCACCAGGCATTTATCGCCCACAGGCGTCACCCACTTCATCCGGGTACACGCGGCGACACTGGGGGGAGAGTATCTCGATGGTGGAGATGAGCTGGCGGTCATCGATTCATCGGCGTTGATCGGTCCCCAGGGAGAAACAGGCCCTCTGATGGTCGGGAGTGGAGTTATCCAGCCTGACGGTTCGGTGTATATTACGGCAGTGATGGGTTTTGAGCCCGGTAAAAGCCGCCCGGTACTCTCCGGTGCACGGGCCGGCGGGCCGATCTATTTCCAGGCCTGGGATCGGCAGACGAACCGCGAAGGCCGGGTCAGTGCCAATGCCCAATTCGTGCTGGGCGAGGGTACCTGGGGCGAGAACAATGGATTGACCATCGTCGCCATGCTGCGCATCCCGGGAAAAGTTGAACCGGTATCGGAGCTGATCCCGGACAAACTGGAGGTGGAGGCGCTGGTTGCCAATCCAAATGATCCTGCGGTGACTATTCGTTTAGGATTGCCTTCGGAAATGGAGGTGAGGGTGGCCGTCTATGACCTGTTGGGACGGGAGGTGATCTCGCTGCACGACGGGATCACCCCGGCCGGGTTTCATGAAGTGCGCTGGGACGGGGGGAACAACGAAGGAGCCGCGGTGAAGAACGGCATGTTCTTCTACCAGGTACGCACTCCGGACCAGACCGTCACGCGCAAGCTGCTGCTGATGCGATAATCAGCTTCCACAAGAGTTCGGTGTATCCCAGGTTGGCGGGACTTACAACACGTTGTTTTTCCATTGGAAAAGGCAGTAAAATATCGGTTGGATACTCGCTACTGACTCTTTCTCTTGCCGCGGTGGCGGAACTGGTAGACGCGCTGGATTTAGGATCCAGTGTCCCTTTGGACGTGTAGGTTCGAGTCCTATCCGCGGCACATCCGTTGTTTTCCGTCGAGAATTGAGCCCTGGTCAGGGCTCTCTTACTGTCCTTTCTAATCCAGTCTAATAGCCCAAACAACCGTAAACAACCGTACCATTTGCCAGATACGGAACCGGATACGGTTGGAGAAGGTATTTGGGGATTCAGTAA
>CP070787.1:618661-622901 GCA_020346745.1 Fidelibacterota bacterium
ACGCTGGTGGGAGCTGCCCCTGGGATTTCACAGGTGATCTCCAGCTCCCGGTTGGGATCAAGATTGCAGATGGATAGGTGGATTCTGCCGGTTGAATCTATAGAGGCCGACGCACTCAGGGCCGGTATGGAGGCTCCCTCGTAAGTATAATCGGCACTCTCCAGTTCCGCCGGCAGCAGGGTTGCGTCCTGGTGAACTTGATACAGATCGTATACGTGATAGGTCGGTGTGCGGATCATCTGTTCCTCGTCGGTCAGGATCAGTGCTTGCAGCACGTTCACCAGTTGGGCGATATTGGCCATTTTCACCCGGTCACAGTGATTGTTGAAAATGTTCAGATTGATACCCGCCACCAGGGCGTCGCGCATCGTATTCTGCTGGTATAGGAAACCCGGATTGGTCCCCGGTTCCACCGCGAACCACGTGCCCCACTCATCCACCAGCAGCGCCACCTTGCCCTCCGGATCAAACCTGTCCATGATGGCCTCATGCCTGGTCAGAATGTCCTCCATCTTCAGCGTCTTTTGCAGGACACCGAACCAGCCGTACTCGTCGAATTGGGTAGCCGACACCTTCTTGTCCCAGTCCTCGAATACGGTGTATTGATGCACGCCAATCCCCTGCATGGTCCACGCCGGTACGTGTTCCATCATTACTTCCATCCAGTGATAATCCTCACCATACGAGCCGCTGGCGATCTTGAATGGCTTACCCCCGCCGAATGCCCGCACGTAGGTTTGGTACTGGCGGTAAACGTCCACGTAATATTCCGCGCGCATGTTCCCGCCGCAGCCCCAGGTCTCGTTTCCCAACCCCCAGTATTTCACCTGCCAGGGCTCTTCGCGTCCGTTTCTCCGGCGCTCATCGGCCAGTGGACTGATGCCATCGAAGGTGACATATTCGACCCAGTCGGCCAGCTCCTCTACCGTGCCGCTGCCCACATTGCCGCTGATATACGGTTCGCAGCCCACCAGCTCGCACAGGTCCAGGAATTCGTGGGTGCCGAAGTGATTGTTCTCGGTCACGCCGCCCCAGTGGGTATTGACCATGGTGGGCCGCTGCTCACGGGGACCGATGCCGTCCCGCCAGTGGTATTCGTCGGCGAAGCAGCCCCCCGGCCAGCGCAGCACCGGTACCTTGATCTGCTTCAGCGCCGCGATCACGTCGTTGCGCATGCCCCGGGTGTTCGGAATCGGACTGTCCTCACCCACCCAGATACCGCCGTATATGCAGCGCCCCAGGTGCTCGGAAAAATGCCCGTAGATATCCCGGCTGATCACGTTCTGTCCCCGGTCCGCGTGGATCACCAGCCTGTTCTCGGTGGCCTCATCCTTGCCGCACGCCATGATCAACAGCAGCACTGCCGTCACGCTTGCCAGCAAAATCATCTGTGTTACTGACCGGGATACTCTATGGCTATATATAGATATCATTGTTCATTCCCTTCTCACCGGATGATATGCAATTCTTCAAGGCATGCCCGGAACTAGAACAACACCTCCAGGCGGATCATACCCCATAAAATATGCCAATACGCATAATAGAACAGCCGGAACGAATACATCGTCACAAAGTCGAACCGCTTGAATACATACAATTGGAGAAAAGCGATCGCGAAGATATGCAGCCAGGTGTAGATCATACCCGGCGTGAAGACCTCTCCTCCAAATAATATCTGGTAGCTTGGTTCAAGGATAGCTACCAGTACGATCCCCAGCCAGACCACTCGTTCCCTCCCCAGCGGCTTGGCCAGCGGCTTGAAGACCAGTAGCAGCAGTGTCAGCGGCAGGATGTGAAACACGATTTCCGCCACAAAACCGATTGCAGGATAGAACAGCAGTGCCTGGGGAACCGGTACGTTTAAATCCTCTGGGTAACGTATGACCAGGTCCGCAATCACGATCGCCACCCCCAGTACGGTGGCGAACCCCGCGGACAGGGCCATCCCGCGCAGGGTTCCCCGGCCTTTGAAGATCGTGAATCCATAACTGGATCGCAGTACCCACAGCGCGGCTCCGCCTGCCACGGATGCCGCAACGATCACCAGTATTGCGCTCGTTTCACCGAAGAACCGGCGAAAGTGCGCCCCCGATGATGGCAGCAGGAATACGAAAAAAAGTAGCGACACTACGGACAAGGTGAGATAAACGGCATACTCCCGGCGTCGGTTCGGTTGGCGCTCAATTACTTCCATCATGGTCCCTTCCACAGGTCGCCTTGGATCTGATTCTGACCGGTTCTTGAAACTCCGTCCATCTCACTGCATGAATTGAATTCATAGTTGTCTCATCTCCTATCCTCTTCGATGTTCAGCATCCGCTGCGATGGCTACTCCTTGCTATTCACCAGCAGACTGTACGCAAACCACAGCATGGGGGCCTGCCCGTGAAGGTCGCCGGTCGTCCGCGGCCGGTCTAGGTAGTACTGCACACTGTCCCCCTTGCCTGTTCCCACGCACACCTCGGTCATCTGCCCGGCATCGTTGAGATACTCCACCAGCGCTAGCCAGGCTTTCTGATAGGCCTTGGTATAGGCGGGAGCGGTCAATAGTCCCTTGCGCACGCCCACCGACATGGCATAGCCGAACATAGCCGAGGAGGAAGTCTCCTTCCAGGCCTCCTGGTGGTCGATCAGCTGCCGCCACATACCGTCCTCGGCCTGGTAGCGCAGCAGCGCCTCCATCATCTTCCGGTACCCATCTAGTATGGATGAGTAATAGGCATTATTGGCGGACAGCTCGGACAGCAGTTCCGCCAGTCCTGCCGCCACCCAGCCGTTCCCCCGTCCCCAGAAGTAGGGCGCGCCTTGACCATGGTGGAATAGTCCATTCGGCTGCTGCAGCTCTCGCAGATAGGCATCGATCTCCATCGCCGCCCGTTCGAGATAGGTCTCGTTCCCCGTTGCCCGGTAGGCCTGCACTTGCAGGCTGCCGATCATCCAGATGTCATCGATCCAGAAACGGGTCTGATTGGTCAGTCCGTCCGGCCGCGGATCTTCCCACTGCACATCCGCCAGATGGATGCCCTGGTGGAAAAATATCGTATCGCCGGTCTGCAGGTAAAGTTCCAGCGGCAGGATACCGTACACGTTCGCGTCCACGTGGTTCTCGGTGTTTACGATGCCTTCATCGATCACCCGCCTGTAGCGCTGTGATAACTTGCTGATCGTGGTCGAATCACGCATCACGCCCGCCAGCCTGGCAGCGCCGAATCCGGCACAGACTTCCGCATAATGCACCGCCGTGCAGTGGTCCGAGATATACATCATGTATTCTTCCCTGGCCAGCAGGTCGGCTGTCACCTGCCGGCCGATCATCACCGGTGAATTTCCCTCATCCCGGAAAACACCGTCTCCCTTGATGCCAGCCTCACCTGATTTAGCACAGGCAAAGAAGCAGAGCGGGATAATGATAGCCAGCAGATGATTGGCGATCGATCTCATCCGCGCCCTACCTTGCACCAGGCTCCGTGCCCTTTCGGACAGGACCGGTTTTGACGATCTATTCATTCGTTCGGAAGGGTGAGGCAGGTAGACCCTCCTTGTTGTACAGGTTCGCGCCCTCGGGATTATCCGCCCAGGCATACCGGACGGCCACTGGATTGGGAATAGCCTTGTTCCAGACCACCACCTTGTCACCCTTGATCTTCGCCTTCGCCCAGACGAATTTTTTGTCGGCGCCGGCGATGGCGAATTGTTTCAACTCACGCCCACCCTTCACCATCAGGCCGCTGCCAACCTGGGTGAACGTTATGATGGCCCGTTTGCCCTTGATCCGCATCGACTCGTACATCGGTCCCGAGTACACGATGTCCTTGTCGCCATAGGCAACATTCTGAGCGGCTAGCGCCAGCCGCTGGCCTACGTCCTTCTTGTTCAAGGGATGAATGTCGTTCCATTCACCGGCATCGATGATCACCGCCATGGCCGTCTTGTCCGTCACCGCCAGCGTCTTCAATTGTGCCTCCCGCAGCTCAGCCCAGTTGCTCTCCGTCGGCTGGGGCTTAACTTCCATGAAATTCGCCAGCTGGACATACAGGAACGGGAATTCCCCCTGACCCCACTTCTCTCTCCAGTTGGCGATCAGCGCCGGGAACATCTCCAGGTATTCGGCGGGATTATTGGTGTCCGACTCCCCCTGGTACCAGATCACCCCCTTGATCATGGAATTCAACAACGGGGCGATCATACCGTTATGCAGACCCACCGGCTGCCACCGCACGAAGGTCTGTCCCGGCATCGG
>CP070787.1:623001-627171 GCA_020346745.1 Fidelibacterota bacterium
AGCGGTCTGTATATCAATGCCCAAGCCTACAACAGTTACTCCTACAGCTCGGCGACGGGAGCGCACATTACAGCGCAGGGGAGATACGCTCCGAGCGGCGTTGCCGGTGGGGGGAGCGGTACAGGATTGAGTATCTACTCATACGGATATGGCACCTATGATTCCTATGCCATTTACGCGGGCGCATATGGTGAGACCTCAGGCAATAGGTGGGCATTCTACGGTACCGGCGGGAACTTCTATCTAAGCGGGAATATGGGACTGGGAAGTACCAATATGTCATACAGATTCTATGTGAATGGCAACAGCTATTTTCAGGGCTCTGGCTGGTACACAGGTTCATGGAATTTGGCATCCGATAAAAGATTGAAGGAAAACATCACCGAGATAACGGGTGTGCTCGAGGACCTGAGTCAACTACGTGGTGTCAAATTCAAATGGAATGAGCTGGCCGGTTCCCTAGGGCATGAGCAAGGCAAGAATGAAATTGGTGTTATTGCACAGGAGATAGAAAGGATATATCCAGAGCTAGTGACGGAGTCCAAGCTAGGTTACAAGGGTGTCGACTACAGCAAGCTCACGGCGGTGCTGATCGAGGCGGTGAAGGAGTTGAAGGCGGAGAAGGACGCCCTGGAGGCCCGGGTGGAGGCCTTGGAGAAGCGGCAGCTGGGGAGGGTGACCACGACGGCGGCAACTCCGTAGAGGGGGACTGAGGAGAAGTCAGGAATAGCAGGTAAACTTTTTTCAAGCAATGCGCAAGCATGATAGGATTGTTCCTATGAAACGTCATACAGTACGCGGTTTCCTTTTGATACTAGCAGTGGGGCTAGCCGTGCCACTGGGAGTCCTGGCCCAGACCCACGAGATCCCGGCCCACGTCGTCGGTGGGGGTGGCGGCACAGCCACCAGTACGTCCTATAGTCTCTCGGGCACCGTCGGGCAGGGTGCGGCAGCTATCGGTTTGAGCAGCACGTCGTACCAGCATGACGCCGGTTTCTGGCCGATGGCGCAGGCGCTGACCCAGGGATTGGGCGGGGTGCTGGTGATCGGCCCGGATACGGGTGACGATTACGCCACTTTTGGGGAGGCGGTGGCCGACCTGATCGCCAGCGGTGTATCCGAGGCGGTGATCTTCCAGGTGAAGGAGGGCACGTACAACGAGCAGATCTCCATACCGCTGATCTCCGGTGTGAGCGCCGACAATACCATCACTTTCGAGCCCCATCCCAACAACGTGACCCCGGTGAACCTGGCGCATACGGCTTTAGGAACGGGCGACAACTTCGTGGTGAAGCTTGACGGGGCGCAGTACGTGACGTTTCAAGGGCTGGAGTTCACGGCGGGGACGTCCTCCTATTCACGGGTATTCGACCTGCTGCATGACGTGGCGCATATCAAGATTCTGCACAGCACGCTCAACGGCGTGACCGGGGGCGGGGCGACGAACCAGACGGTAATCGCCATGGGAGCCAGTTCAGGCAGGATCCCGGACGACATCGTGATCAAGGGTAACGCGATCAATAACGGCAGCTACGGTATCTGGGCCAGCGGGGTTACCGGGGAACAGATGACCAACGTGGAGATCGACAGCAACACCGTTACCAATCATCTTGAACAGGGAATCTATGTCGCCTACGCGGATGCTCCATCGATCACCAGGAACACGGTTAAGCCCACTACTTCCGCCACGGCAGATTACTGGGGCATTTACGTGCTGTGGTCGATCAACCAGACGGTCATCATGAGCAACCAGGTAGATGCCATCAACGGCGGGGGCGGCATCCAGATCGACCGCACCGGCGGGCTGGTGGGCGCCTGGGCCTTACTGGCGAACAACGTGATTCACTCGGGCGGCGGCGATGTGTGGTCCCAGGGTATCAAGATCCATTCGCTGCAGCAGCCGTACAGCTATTGGGAGGTGTATCATAACACAGCCCACGTAACGGGCACCAGCCCAACGAGCGGCATCGCTTTCTGGCACAATGGTGCGCCCGACAATACATGTCTCAATCTCAAGCACAACATCTTCGCCAATTCCGGCGGCGGTTATGCCATCAGGTACTACGATGTCCTGGATATTTCCTCGGCCGACCGCAACGATATTTTTTCCACCCGCGCGGACCTGATCGCTGTATCGGGGACAAATTACACCCTGACGGATTTTCAGTCCATTTTCGGCCATGAGATCAACTCCCTGCCTGACGAGCCCCGGTTTACCGGTCCGGCGCCCGATGGTTGGGACTATCAGCTGATGGCATCTTCTCCGCTGATCGGCTGGGGGGATGGAGGCATCGTGACACCGCCGTGGGACGTGGACGTGATGGGCAAAGCGCGGCCTACCCCGGGTGGCACGGGTCCCGACCTGGGGGCCTACGAGCACGATCTGGGCACGCCGGATCAGACGGCACCGGCCGCACCGACGGGACTCACCGCGCAGAGCGGAGACGGGCAGGTGGACCTGAGCTGGACGCCAAACACGGACCAGGACCTGTGGTATTACAAGGTTTACCGCGACACGGACTTTGATCCGGCGGGTAACCAGTGGATCGCGGATGTTTTCCCGCCAAGCAATACATATCTCGATAACGATCCAAACCTGGCGAATGACGGCACACCATACTGGTACTGGATCAGCGCACTGGATTCGGCGGGCAACGAGAGCGCACTGTCGACCTCGGCGGTGGGCGCACCCGAGCCCCCCCAGGCGGCAGCCAACACCGCTTCCGGTTATTTCTATGGTGACGGTCGAATGAGGGTGCTAGACGCCTATCCAGTGGACCCCGCAGTGGCGGACCCGTCGTTCTACCAGATCACGGGTAACCAAATGACTCTCGAAGCGTGGATCTACCCGACCATGCTGCCGGAGCCCGGTGACACGGCACTGATCGTGGGTCGACCGGCGGGTGGCCCCGAGAGCTGGGAAAACCTATATGTATACCGGCTGCAGCTGGTCAATGACGGAGTATCGAAGGTGGAATTCACCGTGACGGACGGGGGTGCTACGGTGGGGAAGATAGCCACGGAGGCGGGCATCGCACCCGGCAGCTGGGCGCACGTAGCGGGAGTCTATAATGGTGGCAACCTAGCCATCTATATCAATGGAATATTGGAAGGAACCTCGCCGACCTACACCAGCCCGGTGGGGGCGGGCTATGCCGGCTTCTACATCGGCGGCCTGGCTTCCCATTATTTCCGGGGGCTGATCGACGAGGTCCGGTTGTGGAATGATCCCCGCACGGGCACCGAGATCGGGGACAACATGAACACAGGCCTGATCGGCGATGAGGAGGGTCTGGTGGGCTACTGGCCGCTGAACGATTCCACCACCATCGCCGGTGTATCGGGGGTGACCCGCGACCTGTCGGCGGGCAACAACCACCTGCAGGTGCAGTGGGATGCTGAATTCTTCGCATCCATGCCTTTCGGTGAGCAGGTAGCTCCATCACTAGCCTGGGCTGATATCTTCTATACGGTCGCAGGGCAGCCGTTTGTCTACGCACCGGTTGTTGGGGGAGGCCCCGGTACCAGCGTCACACTCATTTCCGGCCCGGCGGGCTTGGTCTACGACAGCGGGACAAATACGGTGAACTGGACCGCATCGGGTGACCAGCTGGGCTATCAGAAATTCACACTGGAGGCGAACAATACGACGGGACCACCAGTACAGGAAGAATACAGCATTTGGGTGGAACAGACCCCGGTAGCCTATAAGGACCATAACAACAACCAGGTTTCATTCTCGGTATTCAACAACGGCGTCCTGGGCACTTATGACGAGGAGAACCTGGGGGGTGGTTTCTCGCACAATGGCCGCTATGCCCTATACGAGGGAGACCTGGTGATCGGCATCGCCTCGAACCAGGTATCCGGGGGATTGTGGGCCCGGGACTTCGCCACCCGAAGCGGGGTCGACGGACACACCAGTCACCTGAAGAATTTCGACCAGGCCTATATCTCGGTATACGATGATGCCCGTGCCCTGGACGTTGACGGTAATCCCAATCCCATCAGTGTCCAGATCATTCAGCGGTCGCACTCCAAACCCGATGCACCGGATGACGACTACGTGATCATGGACTACACGATCAGGAATATATCCGGTGGTCCGTTAACCGGATTATATGCAGGTCTGGCCATGGACTGGGATCTCGGTGAGAATGCCAAAGTCAA
>CP070787.1:627271-631440 GCA_020346745.1 Fidelibacterota bacterium
CAGGTGTCGGCTTTATCGCAGATGTTGCACAATCCCCGGTAGTCGTTTCGCCTACGTCCTTCACTCGGGCGGGCGGTGTGCGGATTCTTCTGTTTAACCGGTTTCCTCACGACGGACGGGAATCCCTCAAACTGCGCGCATTGAAGAACCGGGTGCACTGCATTCATAGCTAACACACAATCACAGCCATATATGCACACCGGGCATAAACCATGTATTTCCTCTGTTGCTGACATGTTCACTACCTCATGGAATACATTTAATGTTCGTTCCACTACGCGGTCTCTCAAATCCCGTGCCAATGAAAATGGGCTGTGGCCTCCGCCAGTATTCTGCACGGATCCAAGCGCTGCCTGCAAGCGGCAACTAATTGATAATTAAGAAGAAAGGAGCAGGATTGCAGGTATAAGAGTTACTTACGAGTCACGGCCGTTTTCTGGGGAATAAGCGTTGAGGGATTTTTGTGTTAACGGGGTATTCCACCTCATTGGAGAGAATCACCCCGCTATTTCAGCGGTGCAGATACTGGAACCAGTACGTCAAGTTTCTATGCTGAATTTTTTCAATTTCTCACGTAATGTTTTGCGGTCAATACCAAGTATCTGTGCTGCCTGGGTTTTGTTGCCATCCACGCTATTCAGGATTAGTTGAATGTGGTCGACTTCGACTTGGGCTAAGGTCTTGTCAATGCTGCTTCCTTCCGGGATCGAGAACCGCATGTGCTGGGGCAGATCACTCACGTCGATCTCCTTATCATCGGTCATGACAATGACTGACTGGATCACATTTTCCAGTTCCCGAACATTTCCTGGCCAATAGTAGTTCCTCAACGCCTGGTAGGCTTGGCGCGTGAACTTCGGGGGAGGGACGTCAAGCTCCTGGGCATACGCAGCAGAGAAATGGTGGATTAAGTGCAGGATATCGTCGCCCCGCTCACGCAGGGGAGGAACCTGGATGGAGATAACATTAAGACGAAAGAAAAGATCTTCTCGAAAAATCGATTTCTCGACTAAACCTTTAAGATCCGTGTTCGTGGCTGCCATGATCCGTACATCAACCTTTTCAGCTTGGCGCGCGCCGACCATACATATCTCCTTGTCCTGGAGAACCCTGAGCAATTTCACCTGCATGGCGGGACTAGTCTCGCTGATTTCATCCAGAAAAATAGTCCCCCCTTCAGCGGCCTGAAAAAAGCCCGTTCGTGTGCTTATGGCTCCGGTAAAGGCGCCTTTCCGGTGACCAAAAAGCTCGCTCTCGAATAATCCTTCCGGAATCCCCGCGCAGTTTATGGGTATGAAAGGTGCTGTTGCACGGGGACTATTGTAATGAATTGCCCTGGCAACCAGCTCCTTGCCGGTACCACTCTCACCCGAGATAAGTACTGTGGCTGACGTGGATGCCGCTTTGGATATGTGGTCATAGATCCGGAGCATCGCCTTGCCCTCGCCGGTGAGCCCGCAGAGGTTATCCAGTTTTGACGTTGTCTGAGCTTTTCTGATCCTGCGTGTGCTCAACGTATCCAATGATCTTTTAACCGCAGCGAATAACTCCTCATCAGTGAAGGGTTTGGCAAGAAATTCTTCGGCGCCAATTTTTACGGCCTCTACCGCTCCTTCCACCGTCGGGTAGCCGGTAATCATCATCACTTCGGTATCGGTCAGATTCTCTCGGACATAGCGAACGAGATCCATCCCGCTGATCTTCGGCAACTTCAAATCGGTGATCACCAGGTCTACAGTCTCCACCTTCAGGATCCGGATGGCGTCTTCAACACTCGGGGCAGTCAGGACCCGGTATCCCTGTCCCGAAAGATTTCTCTGCAAGACCTCAAGTGTTTCAGGTGCGTCGTCTACAACGAGGATGCTCTCAGCGTCCTTCCTACTCGGCATGTGCTCCTTCCTCCTGGTCTTACTCTATTTCTCCATTGAGGGGCAGCTTGATCTCAACGCGTGTACCCTTCCCCGGTAGACTATGAATTACCACTTCACCGCCGTGTGAGGCTACAATTCCATACACAATCGGCAAACCCAGGCCGGTCCCGCCTCCCACATCCTTGGTTGTGAAGAAAGGCTCAAATATTCTTTCTTTAACCTCGTCGGTCATCCCCACACCCGTATCAGCCACTACCAGCCAGATATGTTCATCCCGGAATGCCGTGGTAATGGTCAGCTCCCCTCCGTCTGGCATGGCCTGGATCGCATTAACAACCAGGTTGACAACGACCTGACGCAGTTGCATGGGATCGGCTGTGATTTCCGGGAGACCCGTCTGCAAAGTAAGCGCAAGTGTGATGCCTGCCTTCTTGCATCTTGCCTCCAGAAAATAGACTCCCTCTTCTACGATCTGATTGAGATCTACCAGATTCTTGGTGGGAGTCGTCTGCCGCGCGAATAACAGCAGTTTTCGAATGATCTCCCGGGCATTTAGGGACTCCGACTCGATCTTGGATAAATCCTGAGAGACTTGCTCGGGAAGATCCGGGTGTTTCTTGGCAAGCTGTGAGAAGCCCAGAATGCCACTGAGGGGCTCGTTCAATTCGTGGGCTACTCCGGCAGCCAGGTGACCGATGGTGGCCAGCCGGTCTGCATGCCTGATCTGCTCCTGGAGCGTTATCCGCTCTGCCTCCGCCCTTTTTCGTTGAACAACAATCGCAATCTCTTGGGCGATCGTGTTTATTAGTTTCCGCTCTTCTGCCAGGAACGGTCCCTCATCGATCTCTGGCCTGTCTTCCATGTAGACGATTTCCACAAATCCTCTAGGTACCCCTTCAATAACGATATCTGCCTTCTGCTGGTGGTAGCTCTCCCCGAATCCGGGAGTTGAATAATCATTTCCATCCAGAACAATGTGCGCTTCGGTGATATCAGGGTATTGCCACGCCGATTGGGTACTTCTCAAGATGCCTTCTAGGATATCCTGCAGGTCTCGTTGGGTCTGGGCAGCGATGTGTGCGATATCATATAGACAGGTAAGTTCCTTGACCCGCTCCCTTTGGGCTAAACGCACCTCCTGGAAAGTCATGGCAAATGCAATAGTCTGTGCAAGATGCTCGAGTAGCGGGATCTCGGTCTCTCGGAAGAAGTCGGGTTGGTCGCTCTTGAGGAGTAGCAAACCAATGCTTTTATCATCAACGCTGAGCGGCAAGCGAATTATGGAACGGTCCTCATCACCGGTGCCTTCAATTTCCTCCTCGTGGCTGTCATTGGTCCACACCACGCCCTGCTTGATCAGGGAATCGGCAACGTCGTAGGATACATCAGCGAGACGAAAAAAACGCTTTGGTCTGTGTGTGGCTTTCCATCGAGCACAGCTATCGTTATCTCGCAACCATAGCTCCAGAGAGTGACATTTGGTATAAGTGATGAGTGTATTGGAGATATCGATGAGGAATTCCACGGTGGGACGGCTGCGAATGGCCTGAAACAGGATTTGCTGGGTGAGCGAGAAGAAATCCGCTAGTGACCGTAGCTCACTGGCCTTCATTGTTTCTTCACTCTTTTTGCTCTTAGCCATGGCGTATGGAGAATAGCAGTTCTGATATAGTGCCAGATGCTGTAACTGACAGTGAAAATTACTGGCAAGATTGGTCCTGAACACGTTATAAGGTTCCAGATGAATAGTTGATAATGGTGGTGCTGGTATTCCGTTTAGCGAACGATATTTAAATACATTGCTGGTCAATTAGGATAATGCTGCTGAGGTAGGGGGGCGGAGCGTTTTCAGCCCATCGTAGGCAAACTAAAAGGACTTAGGATATCTCCTAAGTCCTTTTTAAAAGCGGGACCGACCCCCCGACACAAGGTCGGGATCTACGACCGACGTTCGCGTTGCTCAGTCGGGGCAGGCTCTGGTCTCAAAGAACCCTGCCAAGTATCTGATTTGAAAGATGATGGAGGATTACCCTATTGCCTTCCCTCCTGACAGGAGCAGGATAACGGGCCAGGGATTAGGCAAGTGATGACCGGTATTGAAGCTAGTCTGGAGTGTAGGGTGGAATCTCCGTCCGGTGCAGCGTCTTGATTTGGCGTGCGTCATTTCGGCATCAACCAGGGATCTACAGCCAAGGGTGGTTCTTCCCGTGCAAGGGAATAATCCCGGTCAGCAATCCTGGGATGTCCGCCAGGGCCATATTTATCGAATTCTTCACATTGATCGTCACCTGGGATAAA
>CP070787.1:631540-635708 GCA_020346745.1 Fidelibacterota bacterium
TTCCACCGGGTCATGAGATCGATCTTCTCCGGGAAGGGGAGGTCCATGGCATTGATCTCATCGAACCTCATGAAACCTTCTTCTTCCCAGTTGTCCCTGATGGTCCGGACCAGCTCCACCTTGTTGGGAAAGTACTTGTAAAAGGTCATCTTGCTGACGTTGGCTTCCCGGCAGATCTCCTCCACGGTAACCCGTCTGGCTCCGAAACGCGAGAAGAGGTGTTCGGCCGTACGGATGATCTGCTCCTGCTTCAATGATCGCCGGCGTTTCTCTTGCTCCACCACGTACAGTTCACTCCCAGATATTTACGATATTATGCTAATTATACGATAATCGTCTAAAATATACGCATTAGTAAATCAAATTGCCAAACGATTTCGTAAAGCAGGGACACAGAAATCAGGTTAGAACGAGTATCTTGGAATCAGCACTTGCGGCCCTTAGTTTCAAGGTTGGACAAGATATCCATGGGATGAGGGCAACTTCATTCAATCAACAAACGCCACAGCAGGAGCGGACATGGCTGAGCGGCAGGTTCTGGACAATACCGTTCTGGAAAGAATGCGGAAACTGGGGGGCGACAAATTCCTGGGCGAGCTGATCGATCTCTTCCTGGAGCATGTTCCCAACCGACTGGATGAGGCGCTCGCAGGGGAGCAAGCGGGAGACCTGGAAGCGATTGAGCGGGCGGCGCATTCAATCAAGTCGAGTGCCGGCAACCTGGGTGCGATGGCGATCCTGGAGCTGACTGGCCAGATCGAGCAGTTGGCTGCTGATCACCAGGCGGACGCGATCCCTCCGCTGATGAGGGATCTGGAGGCAGCTTTTGCCCAGTTGCGGCCGCGCCTGGAGGACGTAAAGAGAGGAGCACAGGGGTGAAGACAATCGGACTGGTTGAAGACAATCCTGACAATCGGCTGCTCGTCTGTGCCATTCTGGACGACCGGTATAATATACAGGAGTACGAGACGGGTCGGGAGGCCCTGGAAGGATTAAAGGCCCACAAGCCGGATCTCGTCCTGCTGGATATTTCTCTGCCTGAAATGGACGGCCCGGAGGTTTTGGAACACATTCGCGCAGATGAGGAGCTGCAGGAACTGCCGGTCATCGCTCTCACGGCGCATGCCATGGCCGGTGACCGGGAGAAATATATGGCTATGGGATTCAATGACTACCTAACCAAGCCAATCGTGGATGATGAGCTCCTCGTTGCAACGATCAACAAGTGGCTTGACATATAAGCACGGTGAAGGGTAGTTCAAGCCTGAGCATGAGTGATGGAGCAGATAGATTGAGGTAGAGTAGATATGGATTGGACCCGAATGAGAAGAAGAGAGCTGGTTATTGCCAGCTTTACAGCGTTGATGGTAATCTTGATTCTCATCTTTGGCTTTTCCACCGCCATACGTGTCATCCGGCTCGAAGAGCTATGGCGCGATTACAACCAGCATGCCACCCAAGAGTCCTACGTTCTGAACCAGATCAAGACCCAGATGGGTTACGGTGGTTTCATTCACAATTTCAAGAATTATATCCTGCGCCAGGAGCCACGCTACATCCCGCTGCTTGAGCAGAACAAACAATCCCTTTACCGGTCTATTCAAGACTTGCAGCAGCTTGATCTCACCGAGCCGGAACAGGAAGCACTGGCAGGCTTCAGGAAGACGATTGATGAATACGTGGAGAACTTCGAGCTGGCGCAGGAGCTGGTTGCGGCGGGGTACTCATCTCCAGAAATCGATGCCCGGATTAGGGTAGATGACGGACCCGCTTTAGAGGCGCTCGCCTACCTGGCTGATACAGCTGTTGAACAGAGCACGTTAAAGGAGCGGGAAACCAGCCAGGCGCTCAGCCGCACTCTTCGATTCCTGCTGCTGGGAACATTGAGCATCCCCTTCATTATTCTTGCAGGTGGTGTGATCATCACCTTCATGCGCCGGACAATCAGGGACAGCGCGGAATTGCAGCATAGTGAAGAGCGTTATCGTTCGCTGGTAGGCCAGCTGAACAGCGTGGTGTACCGCTGTGAGAACGACACGGACTGGACCATGCGTTACATCAGTGAGGCGGTGGAGACCATCTCAGGGTATCCGGCGACCGACTTCATTCAGAATCGAGTTCGCACCTTCGCCAGTATCATTCATCCCGAAGATACCGAGGCCGTAGAGAAGACCGTGGACCGAGCTCTGGAGCGCGGCAGGCCATGGTCAATGGACTACCGCATCGTGCACCGGGACGGCACCATTCGCTGGGTATATGAGAAAGGATCTGGTGTATACGAGGATGGCCAGTTGCTCTATCTGAGCGGGGTTATCGATGACATCACCAGCCGGCATCAGGCTGAGGAAGTAATCGAAGAGAGTGAGCGCCGGTACCGGCAGCTGGTGGAAGAGGCCGTCGATGTTGTCTTTACCTCGAACCTGGAGGGATATTTCAGCTACGTGAATCCCCCAGCGCTGAAATTGACCGGTTATCCCGAAGCAGAGCTGCTGAAAATGCGGTTCACTGAACTGATTGTGCCTGAGTGGCGCGACAAGGTTCTGGACTTCTACATCCATCAGCACCAGGAGCGGATACGACAAACGTCATTCGAATTCCCGATACAAACCAAGTCTGGCGAGATAAAGTGGGTTGATCAGACAGTTACGCTGCTGTTTGAGCATGACGAACCTGTAGGATACCAGAGCATCGTTCGAGACATTACCGATCGCAAGGTGGTCGAGGACTCGCTCCGAAAAAGTGAGGCACGCCTGACGGAAGCCTACCGGATTGCGAACCTCGGCAGCTGGGAGTGGGACATCAAGAGTGACAAGACATTCCTGTCAGACGGATTTCTAGCCATCATCGACCGGTCCTCGACGGAAGGTTGGTCATTCAATTCATTTCTCCAGATCGTTCATCCTGACGATCAGGAGCGATTCACAAAGGCGGTTGAACACACACTCGCGACCCATACAAGCCTGAACGAAGAATTCCGGATCGTCAGGCCGAATGGAGACGTTTGTGTGATTCATACCATGGGTGCCCTGAGTCTTGACGACGCGGGGGATCCAGTTCGCATGGTAGGAACAACACAGGATATATCTGAGCGCAAACGGGCTGAAGTGGCCATCAGAGACAGTAACAGAGTGCTGGCATCCATCAGTCGCGTTCAGAGTGAATTCATCGCCGATGTTGAGCCCAGAAAGGTGTTTGATGATCTCCTTGAAGTCCTGCTGGAGATAACGGAGAGCGAATATGGTTTTATAGGCGAGGTGCTTTATACCGAGGACGGTGCTCCTTATCTGAAAACGTGGTCGATCACCAATATTGCCTGGAATGAGGAGATGCAGAAGTTCTACGAGGAGCATGCACCCAATGGCATGGAGTTTCGCAATCTGAAGACATTGTTTGGAGAGGTGATGATCACCGGAGAGCCGGTGATTGCTAACGAACCCGCCACCGATCCGCGCAGAGGAGGTCTGCCGGAAGGTCACCCTGCACTGGATGCATTCCTTGGCATGCCCCTTCACAGCGGCCAGGAATTGGTGGGTATGGCTGGAGTCGCCAACCGGGCAGGCGGCTATAACCAGCAGCTGCTGGGCATGCTTCAACCGCTCCTGATGACCGCCTCCAACCTGATGGTTGCCTGGCGGAACATACGTCTGAGGGAAGCGGCTGAGAAAGCCCTGGGGGAAAGCGAGACGCGCCTAAGGGCGATTGTTGACACAGCGGCGGAAGCGATCATCGTGATCGATTCAAAGGGGATCATTGAGAACTTCAACCGTGGTGCCGAGCTCGTCTTCGGTTATAGCACCGATGACGTGATCGGTCGGAGTGTCAACCTATTGATGCCGGAATCCGATGGCAGGCACCATGATGAATACATCCGCCGGTATATCAAGACCGGCATCCGGAATGTCATCGGGACAAGTCGTGAAGTGACGGCCCGGCGGAAGGACGGCAGTTTATTTCCCATCCAATTAGCGGTGAGCGAGGTGGCCCTGGATGACCGCCTATTGTTTGCCGGTATCGTGCACGACATCACCGAAAGGGTGGAAGCTGAGGCCCAACGGAGCGAGTATGCACAGAAACTGGAACTCCAGAATCTCGCCCTAGCCGAGGCGATTAAGGAAGCGGAAGCGGCAACCCTAGCCAAGAGCGAGTTCCTGGCAAAGATGAGTCATGA
>CP070787.1:635808-639951 GCA_020346745.1 Fidelibacterota bacterium
GAAGTCACCTGCCACTATCTCAAAGAAATAGAGACCTGTGGCTACTGGCCTGCCAAGCTGATCCCGGCCATCCCAGATCACCCGGTGATAACCGGCCTGCTGGTTGGCTTCTACCAGGGTGCAGAGCGTCCGCCCGGTCATGTCAAAGACTCGCAGCTTGACATGCGACTGAACCGGGAGGTCGTACCGGATAGTCGTTGTCGGGTTGAACGGGTTGGGATAGTTCTGCGCCAAGGCAAACTCGGTGGGCAATCCGATGGCAGCGGCTTCCGTACCCAGGTAATCCACGCTGAGAATGATCTCCGTGTCTTCGGTGATCGTTTCCGTGATGCTGCCCAGAATGCCGCTCCAACCTTCGTCTAAAGTGTCAACCACGGTGAAGGTGAACGGATTCTGCGTCGCGGAATAGCCACCGAAGGTGATCCCTTCCGCTGCCACATCCACATACGCCATGCCTTCTTCATCCGTTGTGAAGGTCCCCACCGTGTCGCCACCGGCGTTGGTGACGATCACATCTAGGCCAACCAGCGGCAGGGAGTTTTCAAAGAGCACCTCCACATCAACCATAAATACCGATCCGAAGTAAATGGCGCTGCCCTGCTCCACGCTTACCTTCGTGTCATCGATATCGCTCTTGTTCGTGATCAGAACGCTGGAACCGCCCGTCACCGCCACATCATACTGACTCGAGGCGGTAATGAGGGCATGATTGATCTCGTTCACTCGCGATCCACCGGTACCTTTGATCGCCACTGCGGCGCTGTCAATCGTCACGGTGTCAACCAGGTTGTATGATGCTCCGCTCTCGAAGTAGATGCCGATGGCTTCATCGGGTCCGGACAGAAAGATGTCTGTCTGAATGAACTGGTTGCCCTCCGCCGGACCACGGACGTTGTGGCTGTTGAAGGACAATCCATAGTCCAGAACATCATAGATCTTGTTCTGACGGTAGGTGTTGTCGCCGCTCGCATCCGCCCGGATACCACGACGGAGGAACGAACCACCGTAGATCTTGTTGCCCGTCACCTCTACACCCGTCGTGAACTCCGAGGCACCTCTCGATAGCTGGATCCCGGCACTGCTGCTGTGCAGCTCCCGGCTCGCGATGATGGTATTATCCAGGATCTTGTGGCCCGGACCCCGGACAGATATCGCCTCCCGCTCCACATTGGTCAGTGTGTTATCCCTGATGATGCAGCCGGAGGCATCCTTGTTCTGCTTCGAATTGGGGTAAATACCACGGTAGGCGTCCAGCACCGTACAGCCCTCCACCAGACCGTTTCGCACTTCGGTCAAGTAGATGGCGGTCTTGGCAAACTGGACCGTCGCATCAACGATGGTGATATCGGTTAATGCCGTCGTATCTGCATAGATCTTGTTCGGCCAAATCCCTTGGATATCGTACTGGTCCGGAGATTCTACCGAGTTGGGCCCATAGATGACCTGGTTATTCCCATCGAAATTAAGATGGTCCGCATTCAACTGGATGATCGACAGGTTCGCCGTCTCCCGGCACTCGTCGATGGCTGCTGTCACCGCCGCAGAATCCTCGGCCGTCTCTGCCCAGAGATAATTCAACATCAGGGTATCGTTGGCAACATCAAAGGTGTAATCCTCGCTGGTCACTACCACTATCGGAGGTTCCCACATGATGTCCATGTCAATCGCCAGCGACGTATCCGTCGTGTATGTTCCACTTAACTCATGCTCGTAGGAGGCATACAGGTCGCCTGTCTCCACCACTAGGGTGAACGGATTCTGGGCTCCCCACAACATCGTGTCTGCATCCGCCGATACGCCTGTCTCGGCCAGCTTGAAGGTGGCCACACCATTCGCGTCGGTGGCGAAGGTTCCCACCTTGTCATCCAGCACGTTGTAGACACTCACATCCCAGGGACCGGGAATGTCCCACGGTGTGGTTACTGTCAGGGTCACGGTGAATCCCTCCCCGAAGAAGATGGCACTGCCGGGCTCCACATTGGAGCCGGCGGTGTCAAAGGTCGTGTTCACCATGAAAACGCTGGAATTCTCAGAGACGTCCACGTCCGCGATGCTTGAATTGGTCAGCGTGCAGTTCTTGATAATATTGCCGTGCGTCTCGCCGTCGGCCATGATGGCAACTCCGGCGCTGTCGATCGTCCCGCTCTGAAAGAGATTGTTGTCCGCCAGCGCATCGAAATAAACGCCGGTGGCCTCATCTACACCTGCCAGGCTGATGGTTGTATTGGTAAAGACATTCTCGTTCGCCAGGCCGTCGTTGAGATGGCCGTTGAACCTGACACCATACCCGTATACATCATAGATCTCATTGTCCTCATACGTGTTGGTCCCGCTCCGGTTCGTACGGATTCCGGTATGCAGGAAATGACCACCATTGATCACATTACCCTTCACCAGCACTCCCGTGGTTAGGAACGACGCGGAGCGACCTATGAGAATACCAATACTGCTGCTATGGGTAGCAAAGGTATTGGTAATGGTGTTGTTAAGGATCTGATGGCCGGGTCCTCTCACCGCTATCGCGTCACGGTTGATATCCAACAGTGTGCAATTCCTGACCGTGTCGGCCACCGCGAACTCTCCACCCGGGCCATCTGCCGGAGACGTACTCGACTTCGACTGCGGATAGACACCCCGGTAGCATTCCTTCACCGTTACGTTCTCAACCAGGCTGTTGCTGAGCTTGGTAAGATAGATACCGATCCGCCCATGGATGATCGTGAGATCATGGATGTAAATGTTATCGAATGCCGTCGTATCGGCATAGATCCGGTTCGGCCAGATCGGCTGCACATCGTAGGTCGACGAGGGAGGATCAGTGCCACCGGCGCCAACCAGCACTTTGCCGTTCCCATCTAGAGTGATGTTGTCGGCGTTCAACTCGAATATGGATTTCGTAGTGATGCACGAGTCTACCTTGGCCGAATCCGCTGCATTTGCAGCCTTGTCAAAGGTGACGAACAGTGTATCCGTCCAGGTAAACTGATAGTCCCCTGAGGTTGTTACGAAGTATGGAACCTCGGACCCATCAATCGGCGTCTGGGCTGAGGCTGTAGTCAGTCCCAATCCCATGATCAACGCCATGCTGATAACAATGGTCTTTTTCATCTTCTGGCTTCCCCCTTGTTATACGTGTTGAGAAAACTTCCCGAGCCTATTACAACTGTATCTAGGCCTACTTGAGATAAACCATTTTCTTCTTGGCACTGAAATGCGTCTGCCCTGTCTGGCAGCCGGTACACACCGCCTCCAGACTATAGATATAAACACCACTGGCTAGCTCGCCCGCATCAAAGGGCACCCGGTGATATCCTACACCTTGCTCGGCATTGATCAGTTCCGCCACCGGTTCCCCGATCAGGTCATAGATCGTCAACTTGACCTGCGCGCTCCACGGCAGTGTATATGATATCACCGTCATGGCGTTGAACGGATTGGGGTAGTTCTGGCTCAGCTGGAATGCTTCCGGCATAGGCTGTGGTGTCTGATTCCCCTGAATTATGTCGGAAGTGTCTGGGGGCTCTTGCTCATATGCCGCACCCGGTGCCGCCGCTGGCGGTGCATCCCCCACCTTCGCCACATATAGCCAGTCCAGCAGGGTAAATTCCTCGGCCACCTTTATGTACAAGGTATGGATGCCAGCCGTGAGATTAAATACTGCTGATTCGAAATCACAGCCCGTGGGATCACCGTAATCGCATTCGCTCCGATCGTGATTCAAAATCACCGTGTCCAGCCCGAAAGCACCGCAGTACTCGTCGTAGGGATATGTCTTCCATATATAATCCGCGGGCACATTGTATTCGCCGCCCGCATCTTGGACCTTTTCCATAGCGTCTATATCATCCCAGTTGAGGTACCAGGCCGAACATTCAAACTTGGACCCGTGATCGCAACCGCGATTATCTTCGATGACTGCACTATCCGACCAGATGGCCACGTAACCGTAAACCAGATAGTCCCCGGGTGTAGGAATATAAATATCCACCGATAGATATTCATCCGCGCATTGATCAACGCACCATTCTACCGTACGGTCGTCACACAGCCAGTGTCGGTTGCCGCATCGGGAATAGACAAACTCGCTGGGATACCATGCACCCGTGTAGGTGCTGATATCCTCCACCACCGAATCGGGATGGG
>CP070787.1:640051-644183 GCA_020346745.1 Fidelibacterota bacterium
GCAGCATTATGAGCAAGAAGATCGCCGAGGGCATCCGGGGACTTGTGCTGGACGTGAAGTGGGGCAGCGGTGCCTTTATGACCAGTCTGGAGGAGGCCCGCACCCTAGCCCGTGCTCTCAGTGAAACGGGCGAGGCCTTCGGTGTGGACACGGTGAGCCGCCTTACCGACATGAACCAGCCCCTGGGCCACGCCGCCGGTATCTGGTGTGAGGTGCAGGAAAGCATCGAGGTGCTGGAAGGGGGTGGGCCCCCGGACGTGACAGCCTTGAGCAAGACCCTCTCCGCTGACATCCTGCGGCTGGCCGGCATTGCCGACCCTCATCCCGTTGTGGAGGAGGCTCTCTCTTCAGGCCGAGCCCGCGAGAAGTTCGACCAGATGGTGGCGGCCCAGGGCGGGGAGGTTCGGGCTCTGTCCGATCCGGATATTCATAGGCCGGCAGCGACAATTCCCCTCAAAGCCCCGCGCAGCGGCTGCCTGCAAGCCGTAGATACCTACGCCTGTGGCATGTCACTGACGACTACCGGGGCTGGGCGGTTGCAGAAGAAAGATGTTCTGAACCCCACTGCGGGATTCATCCTGGAGGTGAAGATCGGTGACCGGGTCCAGGCGGGGGATGAGATCGGCCGCTACTTCGGCGCGGACCGCAGCAAGGTGAAAGCTGCCGTCGGTGAGCTAGCCGCGGCGCTAAGCTGGGGTGATCAGGAGGCGGAACGTCCGGTCCTGATTATAGAATAGCAGTTCAATCAGCCAACTGACAGGCTCGGGGTAAGCTTGCAGCCCTTGTGGATTCTTTATAATCCGCACCTGACCAGCACACAATAAACCAGAGCGGGAACCATCATCCTGCAAATCCTCTACCAGGTTTAAGCTCTACAATCACACATTATTAAAAATAATCAGAAAAAATAGCTAAAGAATCCGCAGAAAGTGCCGATAAAGGATGCAGCTAAAGTACCCGCGGAAAACTGCACCCTTGAGATTTCGAGCTGCGCAGCTCTCCGTGGCTATGTTGAGCACGCATAGATCACGCAATGATCGTATCATACTGTAAATCCCTTAATAAAATAACCTTAGAGAGGAATATGCCATGAACACATGGTTAAAAGCAAACCTCTGCGCTATCGCTGCGCTCTTTTTATTCGGCAGCGTGGCGTATAGCGCTGACGTTACCATGGTAACCGACAAGGTACCCCGAGGTGCATACCTGAACGGATCTGATGGGGATCACCCCTTTATTCAGGTCATCAAGATAGCCAATTTCTCGGGTACCTGGATAGCCGGTGAAAAAATACAAATCACACTACCTAGTCAAATCGACGTGGCAGATTTTCTTGGGAACGGTAACCATGAAGAAGACGTCATCCTCACATGGACTGCAGCGGGAGGTGAAAGCTGGGCACTTGACGCCACCACGGACGCCGATAAGATCGTTGTTAACCTAGTCGGCGCTGCTGCAGCTCCCGCGTCCGTCCTGTACGTCGTCTTCCCCGTCACGACCGACACCAGTTCAGCGATCACGACGGTCAATTACTCGATCGACTATCAGAACGTAGCGGCCAACGAGTCGAACGATCCGACCACGAAAGCTGTTACGTTCAGTGACACGCTGACCTACATCACCTGGTCCACGTTGTTTGACGACGACGCCGATCCCACTGTCGGCATAGTACAGACCGACACGAAGGGCAAGTACTACCCGGCCACGGCGGCGGCGGCGGCGGCATTTATCGCCGCTCCCGGCCTGCCGAACTTCGTTGTGGATAATCTGTCCGGCGCTGTCGCAGCGGCCAACAACTGGCTGGGCCTGGCCGTCCTTTGGGCTACCGACGTCAACGACGATAATGACACCAGGTACACCCTGTGGGCTTCGCAGACCCCGGACCTGACCAGGATCAACCTGTCCACCGGTGAACGTCCCCTGGACGTTATTGGAGGTGCGGATGTAGAGCCGGAAGAGTATAACAAGGACTTTGATACCAATGACTTCTGGAACCTTGGAGCTGATCTGGCCCTGCATCCCGGCCAACTGGGCAGCTACGACCTGGATGAAGACTACTGGTTCTTCTACGTTACTTCCTCGGCCACGGGCGACTGGGTGCTGGGACGCAGTGACTCCATAGACGTGCGCCACTGGCCGACGTTCAATACGACAGCTGCCGACGACGGGGGCGGTTATGACTTTGACCTGGACAATGCCTACACTCCTGGTGGTGGCGCTGATAACGTCGATGTTATTGTAGAGTCCGGCGGGACCATCGGCCAGGACGTTCCCCAGGCCCTGGCCGTTCCTGTCACTAATCCCAATATGAGCTCCCTGGAGTATTTCTGGGACTTTGAGGACGTGGATAACAACGCTGGTCTGGATATCTTCCTTTCCACCGATGACGACCTGACTGAGAACGACCTGGTGGTCACCGGAGACCCGGGCAGCGAAGTGGTTGACTCGGTAGGTGCCAACAGCATCAAGATCACGACCTCATCCATCCCTGAGGAAGGACCGGTTGATTCATATACCCACAACATCTACACCAGCGCGGCCGATTATGTTGACGCGGGAGACTACTACGTCTACATGGTGGCCAACGACGGCACGAACCAAACGGTGTATCAGCTGGAAAATTTTGCTGGTACTGAAAAGACGGTCTATATCAAGCACTACCCCTACTTCAAGTTCGATGACGTCTACAATAACCTGGCAACGCCTAACGTGAACCCGACCAACCTCGAGACCGGCACGGATGACTACTACGTCATCAGCTGGGGCGAGACTCCGTTATCGGGCGTGGGGGACGGTGACGCTGATGCCGATGGCAATGCCACCATCACGTTCTACTACACTGCTTACAATACGGCAAATCAAGGTCTGGATGATATCGTCACGGATGCCGCCGTCGTGAGCGTACTTGACGGTAACTTGCTGACCGATGCTATCTGGACTGCCAATGTTACCCAGATCGGCAGCACGACCGAAAACGGGGACACCAAGGCCGACAACCGCTACATGTGGAACATCGGCGCTGCCGGTCTGACGGCGGGTACCGACTACTTCATAATCGCCCACATCCAGGAAAACAGTGATCATCTGTTTGTCCAGTACACGGATAACGGAGGACCAATTGAGGCAGACGGTGCGGGTGCCATCGCGGCTGATCGCGAGGTGGTGGTAACCCACTCCGCTTACTTCCGGGCCGAAACACCCCTGGAAGGGGAAGTCATCGTGCTTGAAGGTAGCGACGAGACCATAATCAACTGGAGCGGTTTTGATCGCGACGCCGCCACTGACGGGATAGTCCAGGTCTTTATAGCCCCGGCGGGGACGGATGTGCCGACTGCAATCGGCGGCGCCGGCGACTGGACTGCTCTGGCTGCTTTAGACGGTGCAGCCTCCCCTACCGTAAATGACTGGTACTGGCTGTTTCCCACTGGTGACGGTGGCATAACGAGCAGCGGTGCCGGGAACGGCCCCACCATCACCTCCGGTGCTTTCACCCTGGACGTTTCCGATATCATAGACGACATGGACGAGTCCCCCGGTACCGATGCTCGCCCCAAGGGGTTCTATGACGTCTATTACTTCACTACCTACGCGGCGGCTTTAGCCGCTGAAACGCCGGTCAAGGCCGATGGCGTGATCCGGTTCACCGGATCGACGGCGGCTGCCACCAACTTCTCACTCACGCCGAACGCGACGGTCGTGACGAAGGGTGAAACGATAACGGTATCGGTAGTCGCCCGGAGCGCCTCGGCGCTTTTCGTGCGCCTGCTGTCGATCGCCATCGACGTTCCCTCGACCTATTTCACGGTCGTTGACCAGGGCGGCGGGGCACCGTTCATTGACGAGAGCGGCAACTTCAGCGGTACCTCCGTACTGAAGAACAGCATGGCTGATGTCGGTGGAAACTGGCAGCTGGATTTCATCGAGGTTGATGACTCGCCGGGCGAAGCGTTGAACGCCGTCGACCTGACAGTGGCCCAGTTCCAGGTGACGGTCAACTCGAGCGGGTCCGGCCCCGATCTCATCGACAACCTGATCCAGTTCATCAATACCGAGACGCGGGTCACCGGCATCGTGGATCAGAACGGAAACGACGAGGTCCTGTCGATTGCCGATCCGGCAGCCAACTTACAGC
>CP070787.1:644283-648414 GCA_020346745.1 Fidelibacterota bacterium
CCTCCAATGGGCAGCATATATTTGGTCGAGATCTTGTCCAGGAAATCGAAGAATGTCATCTCGCCGAAAGGCGCAAGGATATTGAAATCGCCAAAGGATAGGGATACAAAAATCCCGATAGCGGCGATGATACCGCCAAAAACATAGGTGGCCCGGGAGCGGCTCCACTTCCTTTCATCGATAAAATAGGCGGTTACCACCTCCAGAATGGAGATGGCTGAAGTAAGTGCTGCAACGAACAGGAGGAGAAAGAACAGGAAACCGAAAAACTGCCCGCCGGGCATTTGTGAGAACAGGGATGGCAATACCTCAAAGAGGAGTCCGGGACCGGAGGCTGGATCGTGTCCCATGGCGAATACGGCCGTAAAAATGGCTATACCCGCCATCAGCGCTATAGCCGTATCCAGTATGACCACAGAGAGACCGGCTCGCAGCAGATCGGAATCGCGCCGGAGGTAGCTGCCGTACGTGATCATAGTGCCCATGCCCAGGCTAATGGTGAAGAAGGAATGGCCGAGTGCCATCACCACACCGCTCGCGTCGAGATCTCCCCACTTGGGTGAGAACAGAAATTTGAGCCCTTCACTGGCGCCCTCCAGAGTGACTCCCCTGGTAACCAGGATCAGGAGAATGAGCAGCAGGACCGGCATGAGGATCTTACTCCAACGCTCGATGCCGCTTTTTACTCCTCTGACGATAATAAATACGCACAGAGCCATAAATAGCAGATGCCATAGCAAGGGTTCAACCGGGTTGGCTTTAAAACTGGTGAATAATTCGGACGCCGCGGTGGTGCCATTGCCGAAGTCGGCAAAAGTACCTGATAAAGCCAGGGTCGTGTATTTGATCGCCCAGCCACCGATGACACTGTAGAATGAAAGGATCACAAAAGCGGAGCACACGCCCAGGATCCCTACCCATTTCCAGGCACTATTATTGGTCAAAGTTTTAAAAGCTCCTACCGGATTCAACTGCGTGCGCCGGCCTACTGCAAACTCGGCCAAGAGGATCGGCAAACCGACCAGAATGATGCAAATCAGGTAGACGAGCGTGAACGCGGCCCCGCCGTGCTGCCCAGCCATGTGGGGATACTTCCATATGTTTCCCAAACCCACAGCTGATCCGGCGGCCGCCAGGATGAATCCAATGCGTGAGCCCCAATGTTCACGTGCCTGCGTCATGGATTTTCCTCAGTGCTTCGAGTCGTATGCGGCAGAGCCTGATTCGCAGTATCCGGCGGAAAGGTACTCAGATGGGCATCCACGTAACCATCCATCAAACTCAGCAGATAAACGAAAAATGCCCGCCAGGCATATCTGTTTCGTAATTCCAGGTAATGATCCTGAGGCTGACCCAAGGGCGGATTAAAGTCATCATAATTATCGTATTTGTCTCTATTTTGCTGAAAAAGGGTGAGATAATAGCCTTCGGCAGCCACCACAAGTATCGCCTTCAGCCAGTCCCGATTATAGATCTGACCACCACCCGGGATCAGACCTAGCAGCAATGCCGTTCTGGGATTAGGAACATGCAAAACGGTATCCGCATCAGCCGGCACAATCCCAGCCCCCTGCCCTATGGCTGAATCGATAGGGGTGCTAGCCAGCAACACGATCATTACCAATGGACAAAGTGATCTCACACAGGATTCCGGATGACCTGCAGGGCGGACGGCAGGATTCGCAGGTCGAGCTTGTGGACGTCCAGGCCTAGCACCTCGCCATCGACATGCACAGGCATGGGTTGTTCACTCTCAATGACAACGGTGGAGCCGGTATACAGGGCGACCTCGGACAATTTATCAATCGTGCCGGTCTTCAATTTTGAAAAATTGGCGATGATCTTGAAGGGTGAGATATCCTCCACGTGGCAAACGTGCAGAATACCATTGTCGATCCGGGCCTCGGGTGTGAGCTGCAGCCCGCCACCGATGAATGGCCCATTTCCGATGCCGATCAGATAGGTGCTCTTTGATATGGTCTGATTATCGATAGTCAGCGTCATGGGAACGGCGTCCCAATTCCACATGGTGCGGAAGATGGCCAGGAGAATGACCATGGGACCTCGAAGCCACCTGATCTGCTCCGCTTCATAATTCGCTCGGCCATCAAATCCAATGCCAACAGCGTTGACAAAGTAGCGCCCGTTCACAAAGCCAACGTCGCAAGGTGTGTACGTCCCCGTACAGGCCAGCTCCAGAGCTGGATCCAATCCAAGCGGAATCCCTGCACTTCGGGCGTAGTCATTGCCAGTGCCAAATGGGATGACGGCCAGAGGTGTGTTCCCTCCCACCAGACCCTGGGCTACTTCATTGACCGTCCCGTCGCCTCCGAAGGCCACTACCAGGTCGTAATCCTTGGCATGGGCTTTTGCCAGATCGGTGGCATGATTCGGATTCACAGTGATCATGAAATCGAAGTTGCAACAATCCTGGTACTGCCTGATATGCCTCTGCACTTTTTCCAGAGCTCTCAGGGCTCCGCCGCGGGATGCCGCCGGATTCGCGATGACCAGTACCTGCTTCATGCTCTCAGCGCCACGGCCTCGATTTCCACCTCCGCCCCCAGGGGCAGTGCGGCGACCTGCACAGCGGAACGAGCCGGGGGATCCAAGGTAAAGTACTTCTCAAATACTTCATTCAATGTGGCGTAGTTATCAAGGTCAGTCAGGAAGACCGTGAACTTGATGACATGATCCAGATCGCTGCCTCCGGCCGAGAGGATACCGGAAAGGTTTCGCAGCACCTGATAGACCTGGTCCTTGAAAGATCCATCGACGAGTTTTCCCGTGGCTGGGTCCATGGGAACCTGCCCGGCGGTAAAGATTAGATTATCACAGCAGACGCCTTGACTGTAAGGACCAATAGCTGCTGGAGCCTGGGAAGTATGGATTACGCGGCGCATGCCCATGATCATCCCCTTATTTATGTGAATATGGACCCGGGACGGGCTGAAAATAACCCGTAGAGCCCAAGAAGCCAACGGACAATTCTTACTTCGACTGCTCCCCGCCCAGCCACCGTACATCCAGCTCCCGGTTAGCCCTGGTTTCGTCCAGGCGGCGGACAGGGGTTTTCAAGGGTGCCTGGAGGATAGTATCAGGATCTTCATCCACGAGCCGGTCGATTTCATGCAGCACCTTAGCGAACCGGTCCAGAGTTGCCTTGGTTTCAGATTCGGTAGGTTCGATCATCAGGGCTTCAGGTACGACCAGGGGGAAATATATCGTAGGTGCATGGAAACCATGATCCAGCAACGCTTTTGCCAAGTCAAGGGTCTTCACACCACGCTGCTTCTGCCGGTTCCCTGAAAGGACGAATTCATGCATCGTGCCATCGCCAAAAGGCAGGTCGAAAATGTCTATCAATTGGGACTTGAGATAGTTGGCATTAATCACGGCGCGGCGGGAAATGCTTTTCAATCCCTCCTCCCCGAGACTGAGGATGTAGGCATAGGCTCTTACCAGCATACCAAAGTTGCCGTAGAACGCGTGCACGCGGCCGATGCTGAGAGGGCCATCCTCTTCCCAGCAGTAGTCACCATCCGGCTTCTGTTCTACAAGTGGTCTGGGGAGAAATGGAACCAGGCGCTCCACCACACCGATGGGTCCCGCACCCGGTCCGCCCCCACCATGCGGCGTGGAAAAGGTCTTATGCAGGTTGATATGGGTTATGTCAAAGCCCATGTCCACCGGACGCGTGATACCCATCAAGGCGTTGAGATTCGCGCCATCCATGTACATGATGCCATCAATATCATGTACCAGGTCAGTGATCGCGATAATCTCATCTTCGAACAAGCCCAGCGTATTGGGTTGGGTCAGCATCATCCCCGCCACCTCGTCGCTGAGTTTGCTATTCAAATCCCCGAGATCCACCCGGCCGCGGCTATCGGTGGATACTTTGAGGGTCTCGTAGCCCGCCATGATGACGCTAGCCGGATTCGTACCGTGGGCTGAATCAGGGATAACGACATACCGGCGGCTGGACCCTCTCTGATCATGATATGCCCGCATCAGGAGCACCCCGACCAATTCTCCCTGAGATCCCGCCGCGGGCTGAAGGGTAAAGCGGCTCATTCCGGTGATCTGCTTCAAGCTCTGCTCAAGCTCATACATCAGGGCCAGAGCACC
>CP070787.1:648514-652623 GCA_020346745.1 Fidelibacterota bacterium
CCCCTAGGGGATATCAGGCTGAGTTTCCTGGTATGGATCACAGATCAGCTGAAGCTGAACTATAATCCCATTTCGGGTCGTCGGGTCGAATTCCAGGAGTTTCAGAATGTGCATTGGAAAGCGCATCACGCCACGAATTTCAAGCTGACCAAACGGTTCAGTGGGCTATCAACGAAGGTGACCCCGGTTTTCTACATTCTGGTGAATAATCTCTTTAATACGAAGAATATGTTCAGAGGAGCCCTCAAGGGAAGTGCGGCTATCTCCGGCGAAGTGGAGAACTATATGAATTCCCTGAAGCTTGAGGAAGGCGACCGGCCGGGTGACTATGGGAAGGATTATTTTTACCTCCCCGATCCGGAGCCGTTCCATCTATTCCTGAACCCTCGACAGATATTCTTCGGTATCAGGCTGGAGATGTAACCGCAGGTATTTAATCGATTTCAGGAGCATTGTCATCAATAAGTGAGCAACATGGATAGAGATATCAAAGCAGGCAGGATCATACTCATACTGACCACTTTATGCTGCACGAGTGTGATGTTGGGGCAGGATGAGAATAAGACACTGTCCAACAGCAAAATACACTGGCGGGTGCCGGCAGGTCATCACGAGGGCAGGCTTTCACACGATAGGGAATACGACGTATACGGTTCGAGGAGGATGGTGAGTTTCTGGGGTATAGTGCTAGCGGCGAAGCAGTTCAAAGAATGTGATAATTGTGAGACCGTTCCATATGCGGCGGCACAAACCCTATACAAGCAGGAAGCGCTGAATACATCGATCTTTCCGGTGGAAGTTGGCGGCGACAGAATCAAGAAGTACTGGCGTGATCCCTATCCCGATCTTTGGGTATATGATATCAGTGGTAACGACAGGAACTGGAACGCTCAGGACCTTGACCGGAACGATTATTTTGACAGTAGTATTCCCTCGGATCAGATGGTCACCAGCACGATCAATTCCTCTCTTGGACTTACCGTGACCCAGAATGCCTATATCTGGACGAATCCGGACTATGAAGATATGATCATTGTGGAGTATATCCTGACCAATACCGGGAATTACGATGCTGACGCGGAGGTTGAGAACTCCAGCAATCAATTGCAGGAGGTGTATATCGGTTTTCAGAGCATGTCCCAGATTTCAGGTCTGGGTCCGTGGGTGGTGACGCAGAATACAGGGATTCTGACGGGGAATGACGATTGGGTGGATTATTATGGCGAAGCGGCGGGTGATTCGCTGAAGGTCATGTACAGTTGGGACGGGGATGCGGGTATTACGTTTGCGGCCGAGAATGATGAGGGGGATCCGCTGCCCTTCACCGGGCAGCCCCTTTCGCCCCAATATTTTGGCCGGGCCGTCATGTATGCTCAGAAGGCCGTTGATGATCTTTCGAACGATCCAGACCAACCGGCTACCACGCACTACGGCCATTGGGGCAGCGGCGGTGATATGATTGTCCGTTCGGGAACGGTGGAAGGTGATGAAAATGTTTATAACAAGCTGAGCAGCGGTGAGCACATAACGGCACCATTCGACACCACAATATGGGCGACGGGGGAGGAGGATGCCTATTTCGGTGTTTTCTCCTCTAATGAACATCTCAAGACGGCGACGATGGCATTCGGTCCCTATACGTTCACGGCCATCAACCAGAGCATCCGGATTGTGACCTGTCTGGCAGTAGGGAGCATCAGTTTCGAGCGGGCAATAGAAATCGGTCAGTATCCTGGACCGGGGAGCATTGATTATATGCGAGAAGTGCGCTCAGGGAGAGACTCACTTTTCGCCGTAGTATCGAGAGCCAAGCGGGCATTTTATGATCCGGTGGGAGGATGGGATTACAGCCTCGAGAAAGGATCAGCAATTGACTTGAATATCAAGGATCCCTTGCCGGCTCCATCGGTGCACTATGCCGCTGACAGCGGGCATGTCAGGATCACCTGGGAAGATCTTTCCCAGACGCCGGATCCGGATACGGGCATACGCGACTGGGCCGGTTACAGGGTGTATCGGAGGGAGAGTCCTCTATTTGACCTTATTGATCCCACCGCAGAGATCGTGATGGAGCTTTACGAGTCGGCGCCGGGTGATACGGCCACCCACTTTGAGGATTATGACGTGGTGCTGGGCCGGGTTTACTGGTATATGGTAACCGCTTTTGACCAGGATAGGATCGAGTCGCACCGATTCCTAAATCGTGCTGAGCCGGGTGGTGTTGGTCAGGAGAATGATGAGGGAACCGGCCCCATCCTCCCTCCGGCGAGTGAGTTGAAGGCGGTCGTGGTGGTGCCTAATCCCTACCATACGCATGCGGCCCGGTTGAATGGGATTATGCCTGATCATCTCATGTTCGTCAATCTGCCCTATGACTGTCGAATTCGCATATACAATCAGACCGGCGACCTGATCAAGACCCGGAATAAAGGCGTGGAGATGGGTACGGGGAGTTGGGATTGGAATCATTACTCGGACGCCGAAACCCGGATCGTGAGTGGACTGTACATCTTTGTGGTCGATCAAGCCGAGGATGAGTATGGCCGCCCTCTCGGGGGCGGCCCGCTCATCGGTAAGTTTGTCATTATCAGATAAGGGTTCCAATAGCATTATGAATGTTGAGCAGCTTAAAGGGACCGGTCTTAACGAGAGACGCTTTATGAAACCTATCATGCGGCCGATTCTGCAAACCGTCGTGGTATTTATTATAATTGCGGGGATGACTCCCTGCCTGGGTCAAGGGTACAAGAAGTTGGGTGTAGCGGGGATGAAATTTCTGGATATAGACGCGAATGTCCGATCGGCGGCGATGGGAGGAGCATCCAGCGGCCTGCTGGACGGGGCAGCTTCCATGTTTCAGAATCCGGCCGGGCTGGTGGATATTGCCGGTTTCGGCTTCAGTGCGGGATCAAACAACTGGATTGCGGACATCAATCAGCACTGTCTTGGTGCAGCGATCAATTTGAACAAGGTTGGGTTGGGATTGATCGGTGGTGTGTTAGGTGCCAGCCTGCGCTATATGGACAACGGCGACATGATACGTACGGACTACATGCATGGCGAGGAGGGTAGTTATTATGAATATCCTGATCCCTACAGGATAGAGGAGTGGGCAGCGGGTTTGGCCTATGCCAGGAGGATAACGGATAATTTTCTTTTCGGAGGGCACGTTAAGTACGTGGTCCAGGATTTTGGCACCGTGATGGTGTATGATGATATCGCGCAGGATACGATACCTGCTGCGAACAGGCTAACGCCGTTAGCGCTAGATGTGGGTACTATCTTCTATACAGGGGTGGGTGATCTGCGGATTGCCATGGTGTACCGGAACTTTGCGGAAGAGGTGATATACGTCCGGGACAAGTTCGAGCTTCCGATTGCTTTGCAGATTGGGGCCACGATGACGGTGTTCAGATCCGGTAGTGGCAGCCATTCGCTGTTGATGGCGGCGGATCTCACTCATCCGCGGGATTATGCCGAAAGAATTAATCTTGGTTTTGAATACCGGTTTGGTGGTTTTGCCCTGCGGGCGGGATACAAGTACGATCTACGCTTTCAAAGAGGTCACGACGAGGAAGGTTTGAGCGCGGGAATCGGGCTTAATCTGGGTTCATTATTGAGGCTCGATTATGCGTATACCATGTTTGGTGTTTTCGGGAGTGTTCAGAGATTTTCGATTGCATTTTCGTCCTGAGTTATTCGGGATACCGCCCGGAGTGGATGTCGATTGATGAAATTGGGCTAAGCGAGGGGTTTTAGCGGCAAGAAAATGCTTGACACAGTGGGAGTGGTGTGGTACTTTTTCGTAACCGATAACGGTAGCGGTTACGATCTGCGTCCATCGAGAGCATAACCATTTAATATTTATGGGAAATACAGTATAAATAAGACTATATGCAGAAAAAATTGCAGACCAAGCATATCTTCAAGCCGCTACCCTTGTCAGGGATTGATCCAGAAATCCAAACATATGGTGGCGTATCATGAACAGCAATAGAAGTCAGCTAATCTGTTGTCTGGCAATAATCCTGCTGATGGTTTCCACCGCGGCTGCCCAATACAGTACGAATGAAAAGATCGAAGCCGAAGATATGGATATAAGCCGCATT
>CP070787.1:652723-656831 GCA_020346745.1 Fidelibacterota bacterium
TCCTGGAACTCGATGCCGGCGTAGATGTCTTCGGTGTTTTCACGGAATACCACCATATCAACCCGTTCCGGGTGCTTCACCGGTGATGGCACGCCTTGGAACCAGCGTACCGGCCGCAGGCATACAAACAGGTCCAGCTTCTGCCGCATGGTCACATTCAGAGATCTGATACCCCCGCCTACCGGCGTGGTTAAGGGCCCCTTGATAGCCAGCAGGTGTTTTTGTATGGCCTCCAGGGTCTCATCGGGCAGCCAGGTATCGGCGCCGTAGACCTCATTGGCCTTGTCCCCACCGTAGATCTCCATCCAGGCGATCTTGCGTTGGCCGCCATAGGCCTTTTCTACAGCGGCATTGAATACCCGCACTGCCGCTCCCCAGATATCAGGACCGGTCCCATCCCCCTCAATGAATGGGATAATGGGTCGATCCGGCACTTGCAGTCCATCAGCCGTCATGGTGATCTTCTCACCGTCTGCGGGGGGAGTTATATGTTTATATGGGCTCATCATCTTTCCTTCCGTAGAAATCTATCACAACTATGAAGAATTATTCTTCCGTCTGCTTGCTGACTGAGGGAGCCTCAGCCTTGGGTTCAGCCTTTTTGTCCTGGCCATTGCTGCTTGGTGTCGGTTTGCCTTGAGAGCTCTTGCGGGCATAATCGGTGATGTAGAAACCACTGCCCTTAAAGATCAGTCCGGCACCCGCGCCGATGAGGCGTCGAACCCGCTCTTGCTCGCAGACGGGACACGCACGGATGGGTTCCTCACTAATTGCCTGGAACTGATCAAATTGGTGACCGCAGGCATCGCATATGTAGCTATATGTCGGCATCTTTCTTTTTCTCTCTCTCCTACTTACTGTCTAAACTCCTGATCACTATCAACCATGGTACCCAGCCAGTTCACAATTATAAGTCGCTTTGGAGGGCTGCAATAGCAATGATATTAATGATATCCTCCACCGAGCAGCCCCGAGAAAGGTCGTGCACAGGCTTGGCCAGGCCTTGGAGCAGCGGACCCAGTGCCATGTAGCCGCCCAGACGCTCAGTGAGCTTATAGCCGATATTCCCGGCATCCAAATCAGGGAAAATTAAAATATTGGCCTGACCTTGGACAGGGGAATCAGGTGCTTTTCGTTCGGCTACCCGCGGTACTACGGCGGTATCGACCTGGACCTCACCGTCGGCGGGGACATCCGGGTGTCGTTCATAGAATAGTTTCGTCGCATGTCGAACTTTCTCAACGTGAGGATGTTCCGCGCTTCCTCTGGTGGAGAATGACAGAAATGCCACCCTGGGAGCCTGTCCGGTGAGTAGTTGGTGAAAACGATAGGCATCACCTGCGATGGACGCCAGCTGCTCGGCATCGGGATCAGGAACAACCGCACAGTCTGCAAATGATAAAGGAGTTTCGCCATCCGGGGGGATCATCAGAAAAATGCTGGAGACCAATGAGGAGGCCGGTGCCAAACCCACGACCCGGATCGCAGTCCGCACAACTTCACCGGTATCGGTATCAGCTCCGGCTACCATGGCGTCGGCTTCGCCGATCGCCACCAGACCGGCACCATGATGTACCGGGTCACGAAGATACTCCTCGAGCTGGTCGGGAGTGAACTCGGCGGCGAATTTCTTGGGAGCTGTATGCTCCATCAAACGCTCCATATAAAGCGACTTGTCGGGCTCCAGGATGGAAAGGTTAGAAATATCAAGGTGGCAATCATCGGCGATAGCTCTGATCGCAAGCGGTTTACCCAGCAAAATCACGCGGGCCAGACCTTCCTGGTCCGCCTGGACGGCAGCTTGAACAACCCGGGAATCCCAGCCTTCGGGAAGCACAACCGTCCGACGAGCGCGAACCGCCTTTTTGCGTAGCTGGACTACTACGTTCTCTGAAGCATCATTCATCAGAGTATTTCCGGTTCAGATACTCAACGACTATCGGTGGAACGAAGTCTGATACATCACCGTCAAGACTCGCAATCTCCCGAATGATCGTTGAGTTCAAATGGGTATAGCGGTCATGAGGCATAAGGAAGACCGTTGCCACATCCCGATCCATATGACGGTTCATGAGAGCCATTTGGAATTCAGCTTCAAAATCCGAGATAGCCCGCAGGCCGCGAATAATGGCACAGGCACCCTTGGTAGTAGCGTAGCTCACGACCAGGCCGGAGAAATGATCCACCTCCACCTTCCCTAATCCTTTCACTGCTACGCGGATCATGTCGAGCCGTTCCTCGACAGTGAAAAGGGGGGTCTTATCGGGATTCTCTGCTATAGCCACAACAACTTTGTCAAAGAGAATGAGCGCCCGAACAATCACATCCAGGTGACCATTGGTTATGGGATCGAAAGTACCCGGATAGATCACAGTTCTCAGGTCATTTTTTGCCATACACCCACCTTGGTTTTGCCAAACGTGCGCACATCAATGTTCTCTGGCAGCGTAACTTTTCGAGGCAGCTCCATAACGAACACGCCTTCGTCAGCCAGCACTCCGTCTACCTGCAGCTGGAGATCCTCCCAAGTAACACTGTGATAGGGCGGATCAGCCAGCACAACATCAAAATGCTCATCACTCAATTCGAGGAATGAAATTGCATCCATCCTGGCAATGGAATGTTGGTACCCAGCCTTGATTTTTTGCAGATTAAGCCCCAGGACGGATAAAGCATGGTTGTCGTTCTCTACAAAGGTTACATGAGCGGCGCCACGACTTAAGGCCTCAATCCCCAGAGTGCCAATGCCAGCGTAAAGATCACAAACCTTCTTATCAGCCCAAGGCTCCAGCCGCTGGAAGATCGATTTTCGGACTACCGCTTTCGTTGGACGGATGGATCTGTCCGGACTTTCATGAAGCTTCAAACCCCGGAGTCTCCCGGCGATGATAACTGTGGCGATGGGACACGCTCCTCAATTAGGTTAAAAATCACACGTAGTAGATACGTCTCCCCCACTTGGGCAGCTTGCTTTAGAATGCTCATACGGTGATAATGCACCTTGTTCATTTCATGGGTAATCGAGGCTACGTGGGCCTGAATCTCACCCAGGGAACCCTGAATATGATACTCGCCAGCCGTCATAGTACCGGGGATTTTGGCTACTAGTACCCCACCTGTATTACGAACGTTGTTCTCGAGCAGGTTGAAGAATTGATCGTAATCTGACTTTACAGGACGCAACGCACCTACCTGATCCCTGGAATCAAAGGCCACTGTACCCAGCCAGGAGCCAACTGATATACCCGGTCCCCTGGGAGCAACGACACCATGATAGCGATAGCCTTCGATCTGAGTATTCAGATGGAGAAGGGACTGAGCCAGGTCTCCACCCTGAACGTAGTACATCAGGATGCCACCCCCGACATCCAAGAAATCAAGACTGGCGCGGGATGGCAGCGCGTTCATAAATCGGTCGATGATGACAGGACAAGTGCCGATTGGCTCAGCGATTGCTAGTGCTTCACTCACAGGTGGTGGGGTCACTAGAAGCTGCAAAAGCTCCTCCCAAGGCTTCCAATCCCAACCGCGATACCACCAATAGGCTACTCCAGCGACAATGATGATGAGCAGGACAATCCAGATCCGGAATCTGGACCTTATTTTTCGAGGTGGGGCTTCCGCTATTGGTGCCTCGGCTGTGACCCGGGCTCCCAATCGTTGGATAATAGCCGCCTCGCGGTCTACATTCTCTTCGGCTTCAAGCTCGGCAATAGATTCCTGAATACCTGGCTTTGCAAGTAGATTAATGTCAAACATGTTGAACTGCCCATACGGCATCGGCTAGCTCAGAGAACGCCGATTGGGTAAAGCGATTATCAGCTTCCGGTACTTCAGGCCAGTTCCACCGCCAGAATGGATTCAATAGAGAAAGGGTGCTTTGCTCAATCTCCAAGATCTGCTCAAGAAAACCGGTACCACCAGATCCCAGATACGAGAAAACACTGTCCACTTCCGGAAACATTGCATCCTGGCCATCAGAGAGTTGTTCTATAAAATCAACGATCGGCTCCTGTAGGTGACTTCTGCCGATTGTGGTCAGTGGTCGAACCTTTGTGACAGTGCGATTGAAAAAATGGAGGGCAATAAATTCTCCATCCAGGATTTC
>CP070787.1:656931-661037 GCA_020346745.1 Fidelibacterota bacterium
AGGAGGGTGATCAATGAAAGTTCTTAGACCGAAGACCTCTCTATACATTTCGGTGTTTGCCCTATTCCTGTTTCCTTCACCTGGTTTTACTCAGGGGGGGTGAACCGTGGAGGGACCAGCGACACCACTGCTGTGGGACTTCCTAATTATAATGAAACTCCCAAACCAAGTCGTGTGTTGAGTCCAACACAGGGGGGCTGGTTACATGATACTGGTGTAGTCTGGGTTGAAACCTCTGGAGATGAGGTTGGAATAGGGACCTCGAGTCCCGGATCCAGGTTAGAGATTACCAGTGAAGCAGGCCTGGACGGGCTGCGGATTGGTACCAGCAGCGCTTATGAAATCAAGTTTACTGGCACGACGAGCGCTACGAATATCTATGCTCCAAGTACTGACATATATTTGTTAGCTGGTGCGGGCAAGAAACTTCATTTTGGCAGTGGCGGGATCAACAGCCAGGTAGTACTCCATTATAACGGCAATGTGGGAATTAACAATACTAATCCTACCAATCGCTTAGATGTTAAAGCGGCAAACGCCACAGCTATCCATGCACGCAGCGGATCTGCAAATGACTACACGGCCTACTCTATCGGCCGTACCTTGATAGATGGCGAGTGGGGCGTCGCCGCTGGCAATGGCCAATATTCCAATTTTGCTACCGCGGGTGATATTATACTCAGGGCAGCAATGTACGCTCAGGACCTGATTCTAACCGCACGGAATTCAACTGGCTGCATTCGTTTCGGAACCGGGAGTTCTGATACGGAAAAAATGACGATCCTCAGTAATGGGAAAGTAGGTATTGGGAAGACTGATCCCCAGAAGGAGCTTGACGTTGATGGAACAACCCGGACGGAAGTGATTGAAATCACTGGCGGCAGTGATTTGGCGGAGCCATTTGAAATCAGAGGCCAAGAGTACATAAAACCCGGCATGGCGGTCTCCATCGATCCTGATCATCCGGGCCAGCTGCGTGTTGCCCGAAATGCCTATGATCCTAAGGTCGCAGGGATTATCAGTGGTGCAGGTGGGATTCAACCCGGAATTATGTTAGCGCAGTCAGAGTTCAAGGGCGAATCGAATTACCCGGTAGCCCTTACTGGCCGTGTATATGCCTGGGCAGATGCCTCTAAATGCCCCATCCAACCTGGCGACCTACTGACCACTTCTGAGACTCCTGGCCATGTCATGAAAGTCACCGATAATAACCTGGCACAGGGGGCCATCATCGGCAAGGCGATGGATTCATTGGAAGAAGGACGTGGGCTGGTTCTGGTGCTGGTGGCACTCCAATGAGGAAAGAGCCAATGCCCAGCCGCTTGAATAACAGGAGATTATTAATGAGATCCAATGTCTCTCCCATCCTACTGGTTGTCCTCTTAATGGCCATAGTGTCTTGTGGGTTGTTCAGTGAATCTGAGAATGATCCGCTTATTGATGAGGACCTGCTGGATGTGGTATGGAAACTGGATTCGCTGCAGACCCCGGCAGGGAAGGACATCCCCAGCCCCTGCTTTCCCACCGCCCTGCAATTCACCACCGAGATGGATATAAGGATGGACGGACCTTGCAGCCGCTTTGAAGGCACTTATGAGATCGGTAAGAGCCAGACTCTAGGCATCGGGCCCCTGGACTCCACTCAGGTGGCCTACCGTTGCTTTGAGGTGGAACAGGATTTCGAGGCTGTGCTCGCCAACGCCCTGGAGCACATGGAACAATACGAGGTTCAAACTGACAGGCTGACGCTCACCAATAGCCTGGGGGACTATGTCATGGACTTCAGCGTGGAAGTTCATGATACGGCGTTGTGGAATATTCTATGGCGACTTGACACCCTCCAGACCCCGACCGAACTGATTGTGATCATACCGGAGGAGGAATCCTACACCGGGGGTCGACATGTCACTATCGTCTTCCAGGATAACGAACGTGACGAGTGGTGGGCTATCGGACCTCACACAAAATGGCGTGTGGCCGGTTCCGGCTTCTGCGATCTATACTATGGTGCTCATGACCTCCGCGCAGCAAGCTCAATGCGCATTGGCTGCCTGGACCGAACAGCACAGACAGGTGGGTGCCGCTTCCAGGACGCCCATGAAGCCTATTTCGCGGCCCTGGAGAGCATCGATGCCTATGATCGGGGCGAGCACCGACTAGTTCTGTATGACCACGACCAGCAGTACCGTCTCAGTTACAGCCTGCAGATAGTCGATGAAGAACTGATCGACGTGCTAAGACAGCGGTGGCAACTCGACTCGCTAAGGACAACGGAAGTAACTATCGTTCCGGCTCCGGATACCAGTAACTCAATTGAACTGGGGCTAGACTTAATCGCGCCAATTCGAGGGTCGTGTGGTGTATACCGGGGCCTGTTCTCTAACCTTGAGAAGGGTACCCTGGAAATAGATATGATAACCGCGACTATATCCTGGTCTTGTAGTGCTAGGCAGGAAGCCGAGGATGCCATGCTCCTGGAGGCCGTGAAAACGATCCAGTACTATGCGATCTCTGATAGCCGGCTTACTCTTTCCGATAGCAACCAGGATTATGTGTTTTACTTTCATAGGAGATAGGACTTTTTAACTGGCTCCATAGTTTGGAGATAAGCAATCATGAAGAGACTCAAACTTAGAAGTCAGAAAATTATCGGTCTCGTCCTGTTGGTTTCCCTACCGGCTATTGCTACCACCCAGCCAGGGAAGTACCCTTTTCATAGGGAAGCGTACTTCCTGGACACCGGCCGACATAATGGCTTACCGGACTCGGCAGCAACCAGCAGTCCGGTATTCAGCGGGTTGATCAGTATTCCCGGCGCAGCCTGGCTGCGGCTGCATTTCGGTGATAATCACCTCGATTCGCTGAGTTATATCCTCATTACTTCACTCAATGATGGCGCCCGGCAGCGCCTGGACGCTGTCAGTCTAAAACAGTGGCGTGGCAACTCCGCCTTCTTCAATGGCGATGGCCTGGAATTGGAGCTGTACGCGGCGCCCGGAGACAGCGGGGTATTCTTGGAGCTACACGAGGTGTTAGTGGGTGAGAGGGTGCGTGTCAGTACTCTTGGTAAGGTGATGGACCTGTGTGGAGCCGACGACCGGGACACATCGAGCTATGCGGCTGTGGGGCGGCTCATCTACGAAGAATTGGGTGATACGATTGCCTTCGCTACTGGTTGGATTGCCGCGAACGGGGTTCATATATCGGCAGGTCACTGTCTCTTTGTGGAGAGGGATACATACGTCCTTGAGTTTAACGTCCCCCTATCGAATAGCTCCGGTCAAGCCCGTTTTGCGCATCCGAATGATCAGTATCCGATTAACTGGGCAAGCGTCGAAGAAAAACACGCACCTATGCCGGGTGACGATTGGGCGTTGTTTGAATGTGAACCTAACAGCAACACCGGTCTCCTGCCAGTCCAGGCCCAACAGGCCTTTTACCGCGTAAAATTGGGGACACCGTCAGGAGATACCCGCCTAACGGGATATGGCGAGGATTCTAATCCACCCGAATGGAATAAGACCCAGCAAACGAGTACGGGGGATTTTGTAAGAGAGCAACAGGAAGGCTGCTCCTATTGTATCACGCTTGATTACGTTGTAGATGAAGAAAACGGCTGCTCAGGCGGGCCGGTTACTGATACGTACGACGGTCTAGCCATAGGCCTTCATCACGATGGATTCTGCTTAAAATCACGCGCTGCAAACATTGGCACGAGCTTCAAGAATGACAGTTTGGAAAAGGCGCTGAATGACTACCCCGGCACGAATGTCACGTATCTAGACAAGGACCATCCCGTTCTATCCCAAGACGAGGACGGCACTATCTACCGGCCTTTCGACACGGTGCAGGAAGCCGTTAATGATGTAGGTGCAGGTGGTATAGTAAGTATCGTTAAGGGCTATTACAACGAAACCCCAACCATAACCAAAGCGATGACCATTACAGCGCCGGTGGGGATGGTAACAATTGGGGCGTCAGGTATGGGGAAGGTGCGGGGTGAAATCCCCATGGTGGCTGTATCAACATCTACAGACGCAGACTCCGCCAACAGCCTAGCCCCAATCGAGTATGCGCTTTCACCCAACTACCCCACTCCCTTCAAT
>CP070787.1:661137-665226 GCA_020346745.1 Fidelibacterota bacterium
TATTCATCTGGTAGGAGTTGGCCCACGCAACGGGAACCTACCCCGACCGTTCTTCTCAGGACCCGGTAGTTTAACACCTGGGGGTTTCGGGTGAAAGATTCTGATGTGTGTAGCCCGGATTGATCGTTGAGTCTGTGACGTTAGGCTAGGATATTCTGCGAGAGACAGCGCGGCATTATTCAGTGCTATTAAAATTGAGGCATGTCATTGATCGCCGTCATCTTCGAAATAACTGTCTGCGATACCGTGATTTACCCGGTAGTTGCTGAAACGGATGGACGCTTCACCGGTCATATCCTGTCCTTCTTCCACGATGGGTGCCGGAATATCCGGATCGAAGGAAGCACCCCGGCCTTGGTAGCGTCCTCTAAGGAACCGCTCATTGAGCTGGAACGCTAGGCGGGTTTCTTCCGGCATGTAAAGGCCTGGGGCTACCTCCAGGTAATCGATTTGGATACGGAATATTTCTTTCTCCTCCTGGCGCGTAGTAATAGCTCGCACTACCCATATTTCCCGATCCACGATCACCTCTGCAAGCAGCCTCAGGTTATCCGGACCTTCCTCAAAGCCTTGGAGCAATATGGAAGGGTGTCCATCAATGAGCGTGTCACCGGTGACGACTTCGAGATCATGCAGCGTGTGGAGGAGTGAGTCCGGGGAGAGGGCCAGGCCACGGCGGGGGACCATGGCAAAACCCCTGGCTTCCAGACGTGTCTTATCAGGCTGCTTGAAGCTGAAGGTCATCCGCTTTCGGGGCATTCGCAGCATGGGCATATCCAGGCTGACCTCAAGATTGACCTGATAGTCCTCAATGCGATCGAAACGCTCCCGGAGATGATTGAGAACCCGATCTGCTTCTGGTGAAGGATCGTGTTCCTGAGTGATAAGCGAAGCGGGCGAAATGAGCAACCATGTTAGCAAAGCAATCTTCAATGAACTGCGCATCATAAGTTCTCATCAATCTGTGGTAGGGGACGTTGGTGCCTCATTTTCCGCGCCACAAGTTAGTAAATATCCCGCGGTAAACTAATTGCGATATGCGCTAGTCAGGAGAGTGAATGGAGGCATGGGGTATGCAAGGGATTCAGCGCGGTTTCCCCACCGGCATGATCATGAGGGGATGTTCATCGGCGGGCAATCCCAATAGGGCTTGGACTTTTCCGTCATGGAAAGCTCCGACAGCGACGGTACCCAGACCCATGGCAGTGGCCTGCAGGTAAACGTTCTCGGAGGCATAGCCCACGTCCATGTGTACGTAGCGGTGACCCCGTTGGCCATACTTCAGTGTCGTACGCTCAAAGATGGCGGTGATAACGAGCACAGCGGCACTGTCTTTTATCCATGCCTGATCCAGGGCGCTACTAGCCAACTGCTCCCTCAAATCCTCGTCAAGCAAAGGTAGCAGAACATGGTCTGGCGGACTATAGCGGTAAACACCGGGTTTCAGATCCTTGACGTTGCCAGTAACCAGGAGGGTTTCAAGGGGATAGAGAGCCCCCGCAGAGGGCGCTGTCCGGTAACCTCCCGGACGGTTAACGCCCTGAGCGGCCCACAGCAGTTCCCCTACCTCCTCCAAGGTAAGGAATTCGCGCTTGAACTCCCGCACCGAAATGCGACTTTTCAGTGCTTCTCCTACGGTAAGCTGGCTTCCGGTTGTAGTCCTGGGCAATGAAATGAGGCTATCCCTGCTCATACTCTGTTTTTCCTTCTATCAACGGAGGCAATATAGATGAAGCGCAGCCCTATTCGTGATAATCAGCATACAGACTATCCGCCATTTCTTGGAAGAAAGTCACTCCAGTCAGCTTATAAAGTAGACGAACGAGATCGATATGAATAGAATGATATAAGACTGAAGTAACCCGGTGCCGGAGACAATACGCGCTCAAGTCGCCAGGATTTCGGAAGGCGGGCAGGTAATGCTGAAGCGTAGTCAGGGAAGCTTGGATGAAGTATAGAACTTCGGGATCTTTATTCATAAGGTAATAATCATATAGTCCCGTCAAACCGAAAATAAAACCGTTCAGGACTTGATCGGCCGCTTCTTCGGGATAGGCGATGGGATACTCCTCGATCCAATAATAGCCTGCGTCATCTAGAAATACTGTCCAGGGACCCGATTTGCTCCTGAGGTTTCGGAAGGTTGAGTAGGTACTGCCGGCAGCCTCCAGGTATTCTGCTTCTTGTGTGATATGATACAGGTGCACGAACAGGGACAAAGCCATTCCCTGAGCCATGCCTGAGAACCAGGGGGCTACTAGTCTATCGGTATCATCACCATGGACTTGCAGGCTGAAGCAATATGGGAAATAGGTCGCGTCTCTCGCTCTGATAGCTCTCTCTATCAGCTTGCGCGCATGCAGTGCTGCCCGGGTGACGTAAGGTATACTATCAGTAACCACGTAGCTGTATATATCATAGAGTGCTTTTTTCGTCATTCGAACTGGATGGTAATACGTCTTTCCCTCCCACGGGAAAAGAATAACCCCCTGGTCATCGCACAGATAAGTGGTATCCAGGCGAGCTGGTGTAGAGTAGGCAGCGTACGGGCGGTCAGCGAAGGGTAGCTCCAGAATGGTATAATCCTCCCACCGGATCTCAGTTTCCTCTTCTGGAGGAGTAGGTTTCGAGCAGGCTGATATGAGTATTACAGTGAGTGCGAAGAGGAATAATCGTCTTTTTCGAATTAGTGTCATTCTTTTATTCATATCGTCCCCCGGTTTATAAGTGTGGTCATCATTGACTTGTGTCCTGCCAAACATGAGAAGGCGTTCATTCAATTGCATGCCAATTGGATGATGGAAGCACCAAGGGGATAGAGCAGCTCCTGGTATCCCAGAGAGTCTATGTCTGGTTGGTATCTCAGGCAGCTACTGAAAGATCAGCAATCTGGGGCTTAACCAGGTCTTCGAAATCCTTATAGGCCAGCCGGATCAGCTCGGTATGCGAGCCTGCATTGAAGGCAATCTCCTCATCCTCCGTGAGGCTGGTCGCTGCGTAGACGTCCAGATCATAGAGGTTGCCGAACGGTGGCATGGCACCGATCTCGCAGTCGGGGAACAGGTCCTTGAAGTCCCTTTCAGCAGCCAGCTCCGCTTTCTTCGCACCGGCCGCTTTTTTCAGCAGCCGCAGGTCCACGTGGTCCGTGGCGGGCAGGACGGCCATGGCCATTTTCCCGTCCAGGGAGACCATCACGGTTTTGGCCAGTTGCTTGCCGGGGATGTGAGCTGAGGCGGCTACTTCCTGGGCTGTAAAAGCCTGGGAGTGACTGCAGGTGACGTATTTAACCTTGTTGCTGTCGAGGAAATCCTTGAGTCGCTTGGTGGGCATGGCGCTTTCCTCCTGTTATTATAATGATTTGGTATACTACTGCGAATTATACCCATCGTGGCAACAAATGTCAACGGTATCCGGAACCATGACGTGTAACATCTAGATGAATCGTACTCCACCGGATTAGCTCCTGCCTTCAGCGGATAAAGGTGAACATGATCACCCCCATGGCCGTCAAGGCGACCATGGTGTTGGCTATGGCCGCTACCCAACCGGTCCCTGCTTCGGCCTTGACTGCGGCGCTGGTTCCCGCCAGCATCAAAACGATGCATACCACCAGCACCATGTTATATAGCCAGGCGGGTGTAGGGAAAATATCGAAAGGGATGAGAATCCACCATGGTGCCCAGATGGAGTAGCCGGTCATCCGCAGGACGGTATCGAAATGGCTGTGTCCGCCCAGGAGCCGGCTGAGTACGTGCAGCGTACCGGCCGCCTGTATCCAGAGCAGGAAAACCAGTGGCAGGCAGAAGAAAGCTTCGACGAGGTAATAGTTCTGCGGATCGAGGATGATCCAGGACCTGGCGAACGGCTCGTGTCCGGTGAAGTACAGCCAGAAACAGCCTACCACGTACACCAGGCTGTAGAACAGGACGCACAGCCAGCTGGGGCTTGGGCGTCCATCATGGATGTCTTGATACAGGCGTTGAGGAGCGTAGAAGGCGCGGACGAAATCGTATGTAAAATTACGCAAAATCATAGATCCCCCGAAAAATATGGGGTTGCAGTTCCGTGTCTGCCGGATTTATCCGGCCC
>CP070787.1:665326-669411 GCA_020346745.1 Fidelibacterota bacterium
CCAATGTTTCGTAACCCAACACCACATCGCCCAGCCTGCCGTCCTTATCGGGTACCTTGAGCGACACCACGATACAGCCGTAGCTGGTTATCTTCATCTCACAACCATTGTTATTGACAAGAGTATACAGGTCAACTGGCGTTCCGTCTGATAATTGCCCGAAAGTGGTTTTCATAACTGTGTCCTTAATTGTCCGGTTGGTGGCACAACCGATCATTCCTAACAAAAGAATCCCCGTGGCAACATATGATCCGAATCCATTGGGTAGATGCATTGTTGGCTTGCCTTTCCGCACTCAACGCTTTATGGATGAAATAACTCCATGGCCCCTGGACATTCAGGGAGCGTATCGGCTTCATCGGTTATAGAATCGTATGTGATAGTCTAATGACCAAAACGGGGCTTGACAACATCACAGTAGACTGATCCGAAATGCTCTTCACGAGCAGACGGGTTTATGACAAGGCCTTGGTTTCGGATACAACCAACTCCCATAGGTTAAACAGAATTGCTGTGCATTCAAGTTATTAATTTCGTTTGTATCTTCATCTATCGAAAACACCTATTAGAATCCAAGGCTCAACAAGGGAACGGCGATGAGATCGGAACCAGAGTGTCTTGTGTGTATGCTGAATCAGGCCTGGAACACAGCCAGAATCGCCACTGAAGACCGCGATCAGCAGCGTGAGATCATCGAGAGCGCCGCTCAACTGATCCAAGACACCGACCTGGGACTGACACCCGCAGACAATTCCAGACCGATCTATGATCTGGTTGCGCGGATAAGCAGCGTTGATGATCCCTTCAAGGAATTAAAACAACGCACGAATGATGAGGCACTCAATATGCTGCCCGAACTCCAAAAAACGGTCGAACAAGCCGAGGATCGGATCGCCACCGCCCTGCATGTGACCGTGGCAGGAAATATCATCGATCTGGGTATCGGGCATGCTTACGATCTGCATAGAGACATCGAGGTCATTCTAAGAACTCCGTTCCGGATCGATCACACTGAGATGTTCAAGCAGGAATTGGTACCGGATCGAACTCTCCTGATGCTGGGGGATAATGCCGGTGAGATCGTCTTCGACCGTGTACTGATTGAGGAGCTTCTGAGGAGAGAGATACAGGTTACGTATAGTGTAAAGTCCTACCCGATCATCAACGATGCCACGATGGAGGATGCCGAAACCGCCGGGATCACGCAGTTAGTTCCCGTGATCGAGACCGGTGCCGGGGATATCGGTATCAATTTCGACAATGTAAGCGATGAGTTCTTGAAGGCATTTGAATCTGCAGACCTCATTCTCGCCAAGGGACACGGCAATTATGAAACCTGCGATACCCGGCTTGAGAATATCTACTTTCTGCTCAAAGCCAAGTGTAACGTGGTTGCCGGGGGATTGGGGGTGGAAAGGGATGCGATTGTTTTTAAAAACAACCGCTATCCTGCAACACGTCCCTAGAGAAGAGCAAGGGACCTGGAGGCAGTAATCCCCCCGTCAGTCCTTACCGTGATGATAGACCTCCCATCCTAAATATCTCGAAAAGGATTCCGCCAGAACCGCGCTGCACCGGGAATGATTGATCGCCACATGATGTTCGAATCCATACTCACAGATATGCTTTAGCAGCGCCTGTAGATCTGGGATCTGCGCTACGCCGAAACCACCGAATGTTTCCAATGGATCGTCCGTGAGTTCTCCCTGGCCCACATAGGCTGATATTCTCCCGGCGAAGTCATCGGTGGATACTCGGCAGTAGGTGAAGGGGCCCGGTTTAATCCGGCCCACGATGGTGCCGAACGTATTCTCCTTGCCCACATCACCGGCGATAATCTCCTGATAATCCATCGTGGGCAGATCCTTTGCCGTACAGTGTCGACAGGTGGCAAGGGTAGCCTCATCGAGAAAGACACCTTTGGGCAGGTTTGAGCAGTGGAAGATGACGCACTTGTCCGGGTCGTCTCCATAGTTGTTGTTCCAATCCACAATCGCACTGGGCTTCCCGGATGCCAGCATCATGGCATACATGCCGATAACACCACCCACGTCCGTTTCACAGGCACTGGGCATGAGGCCCTCACTCATCATACTCATCACCGCGCAGGGGACTACTCCGTAATACTCCTCCATGGACGTCCAGCACTGGATGGCACTGGCTACCAGCTCCTTCTCCGCCATCCATTCGTCCACCACGACGCCGAACCTGGCCATCTTCTCCAAGGCCTCCGAAGGAATGCCCTGCGTCGATACGTAAGCTTGGATTTGCTCTACCTTCGCCTTGACGTTCGCGTCAGCACTTTCCAGGCGTTGGGCAGCCCCGAAGACCTCCGAGAGATCAATGGTTTCGATACTGATACCCGCCCGCTCATAAAGCTTCTCACTGAAGCGCACGGTATTGAAGGCCGCCGGCCGGGCCCCGATGACCCCGATCCGGGCATTCCTGAGACCCCTGACCACTCTACACGTACCTGCAAAATCCCTTACATCCGTCAGAAAACTTTCACTTTCAGGAGCAACGGTATGGAGAGTGGTCAAGCTGAAGCTGATCCCGTACTGGTTGAGATTATTCGCGGCCGACAGCTTCCCGCAGAACGAATCGCGGCGATCGGAAATAGTCATCTGCTCAGCAGCGTCCGGGAAGGCATGCAGCAGTACCGGCACGTCCAATCCAGCCCAGCGCAGGGTGTTGGCAATAGCCCGTTCGTCCCCGAAGTTGGGCAGCGTGATCAGAATCCCATCGATCTCATCCCGATGCTGCTGGAACAGGTCCGCACACTTGTGGGCATCCTGGAGCGACTCGACACTCCCATGTGCGGTGTCCTTGGGACTGAGTGCAACCGTGCGAATACCCTCCCGCTTCAAAACGGCCAGGATAGTCTCCCGGCCGGTCTTGCAGAGATGGTCGGGGAAAAAGCCACGATTTCCGACAATGACTCCGAGGGTTACTTCTTTCGATTTCATTCTCCATTCTCCTGGCCGTAATAGGCATCCTTGCCATGTTTTCGGAGAAAGTGTTTAGCTTGCAGCGCTGCGGAGATCTGTCCCTGTCCGGGATTGAGCATCAGCGTACCGTAAGCCATCTCGGCAACCTGCTCAAGGATGACCGCCTGCTGCACGGCATCGGCCGGGCTGCTTCCCCACGTAAAGGGACCATGGTTGGCCACGAGCACCACAGGCAGATGCAGGGCATCGAGCTCCCGGAATCTGCGCACGATCAACCTGCCGGTATTGAGCTCGTAATCCGAGGCAATCTCGTCCGCTTGCATTTCATCCGTTACCGGGACAGGACCATGAAAATGATCGGCATGCGTCGTTCCCAGACAGGGTATCTCGCGGCAAGCCTGGGCCCACATCGTGGCGTAGGTGGAGTGCGTATGGCATACACCACCGATGCCCTCAAACGCCCGATAAAGCTCCAGATGCGTGGGTGTGTCGGAAGACGGCCGCAAATTTCCGTCGACGACCTTACCCTCCATATCCACCAGTACGATGTTATCTTTGGTCAGTTGATCATAGGCCACGCCGCTGGGCTTGATCGCAACCACTCCATTCTGCCGGTCGATGCCGCTTACGTTTCCCCAACTATACGTCACCAATCCTCGTTTGGACAGCTCCAGATTGGCCTGACAGACTTCCGATTTTAGATCGTCATACATACTGCGCGGTCACCCTTTCCTTGATAGCCAACAGGTCCTTCATCACGTTCGAGAGGTCGCCGGGAGTATCCTTCAAACCGAACGCATCGTGGAGCTGCATGTATAACCGGAAAAGCCCCTGATATAGCTCGTGATTCTCCGGATCTGGTTTGTAGGAGATATCTTTGACTTCACACATGGCGGACTGAGCTGCGTCGAAGTCGTCGAAGCCTCCCCTCTCTTTCCCGGCAGCCACGGCGGCTGCGATAGCCGATCCCAGGGCACATGTCTGTGCCGACCGGGATATCTTCATCTCCCGGCCGGTGACGTCAGCGTAGATCTGCATCAGCATCTCATTCTTCTCGGATACACCGCCGCAATTGATCACCTCCCGGATGGTCACACCATATTGCTCGAAACGCTCGATGATCGCCAGGGCACCGAA
>CP070787.1:669511-673594 GCA_020346745.1 Fidelibacterota bacterium
TGGCAAAATGCTCCTGATGCCCCTGGACGCTACTGTGGGTGTGGCAGTCGGCAGCCGGGTTACACTCAGTGCCGAAGCTCTTACCATTCCGGTGGGACGGAAGCTGCTGGGCCGCATCGTTGATGGCATGGGGCGGCCTATTGACGGGAAGGGACCTATCCCGGCGGAGAGGTACCAGTCGGTATACAGCCAGCCGCCGGAGGCTATGAGCCGCAAGATTATCACCGAACCGTTTTCCACCGGCATCCGGTCTATCGATGGCTTGCTCACTATCGGGCGGGGGCAGCGCATCGGTATCTTCTCCGGTAGTGGGGTCGGTAAGAGTGTGCTTTTAGGGATGATCGCCCGACATACAGACGCCCAGGTGAACGTAATTGGCCTGGTTGGGGAGCGTGGACGCGAGGTGCGGGAGTTTATCGAACGCGACCTGAGCGAAGAGGCGTTAAAAAATTCGGTGGTTGTAGTTGCGACCTCCGATCAGGCGGCCCAGATCCGGGTGAAAGCAGCCCTGGCTACGACTGCTATCGCTGAATTCTTCCGGGATCGTGGGCAAGAGGTTATGCTCCTGATGGATTCACTTACTCGGGTGGCCATGGCCCAGCGCGAAATCGGCCTGGCGGTGGGCGAACCACCCACAACCAAAGGATATACGCCATCAGTATTTGCCCTTCTGCCCCGACTGCTGGAACGAGCCGGCACTAATCCCCACTCAAGTATTACCGGACTGTATGCGGTGCTGGTGGAAAGCGACGACCTGACCGATCCCATTGCCGACGCCGCCCGATCGGTGCTAGATGGCCACATCGTTCTATCACGTGATCTTGCCAACCGCGGCCAATACCCGGCAGTGGATGTGCTTCAGAGCGTCAGCCGGCTCCGTAGGGAGATTACCGATGCTGGACATAATAAGCTCGTGCAGCAGGTAGTGGAGCTGCTTTCGGTTTACCATGATTCAGAGGACCTCATCAACATCGGGGCCTACAGCCCGGGCAGTAATCCCCGAATTGACCACGCGATCGCCAACATTGACAAGGTGAATGCCTACCTGGTCCAGGAGGGCTCCGTTAAGACCGATTTTGAAGCAGCCCGGGCTGAGCTGGTGAAGCTTTGCCAGGACATGGAGGCGGGTGGTGGCTAAAAAAGGCTTCCAGTATAGCCGTCTACTGGATGTCAAGGCCCTGATCTTGAATCTCAAGTCCCTGGCGCTGCGTGACTCAGAAGATAAACAGCGCCATCATGACGAGAAACTGAAAAGAATTCACGCACAGAAACAGGCGCATCTCAAAGCTGATGATCCGTCTTCAGATGATAACGAACAGGCCTTATCTTCCCGTGACCTGCAAGTGCGCACCTGGTACACCGAGCAGCTGAACGAAGACCTTCGGCAGCAGGTTCAAGAGGTGCAGATGGCGGACCAGGAAGTGCAGCAGCGGCGCAAGGTCGTAGAAATATCGGCCAAAGAGAAACAGTCCCTGGAGAAACTGAAAGAGCATCAGGACCAGGCTGTGCATAAGGAAACAGAGAAGAAGGAGCAGAAGCAGCTAGATGAAATCGCCGGCCGACGGCGTTCTAAAATTGGGAAGTCGAGGCAGCCGTGAAAAAGATCCTCATGGGACTCGCCATGGCACTGGTGTTTTTCGTGCTTATGATCGTCCTATTCGTTGTCGTTTTCATTTTCTTTTTCACAGGCGATGAAGAAATGCTCGCGAACGGAGATTTTGTATCGAGTGAAGAAATGCAGGTAATCGTCCAGAAACATGACTCCCTGTTAGCCGACGTGGATAGTCTCCTGGTTGTGTTGGCACAGAATAATGCCGCCATTGACAGCCTGGAGCTGGAGTTGACTTACAGGAACGCAAATCTCAGAATCCTGGAAGAGAACCTGCAGGAAAGGGACGCGGAGATCGAGTCTCTGCGTCAGGTGGGGATGAATGCTCAGGACATGGCCAAGACGTTCGCTACTATGTCCGTAGCCGAGCTGACGCCTATAGTAGCTAGACTCAGCGACGATGTAGTCATAGACATCTATAGGTACACTACCACCAAGCGAAGGAAGTATCTGTTGACAGCCCTCGGTGACGATCGTGCCGCGGCGCTGACCAACAGACTGGTAAAGAAAGAAGGAAGCTGATGATGAACAGTGGTGGAGCCCAGGTCTTTCAGACCGGCCACCCCCGGTTGATCAGCATGAAAGGGGAGGGCAAAGGCAAAGGTGCCATGGTGGCATCGTTGGCCGGATCCCTTTCCTCCCTCGTGCCCGGAGCCGTTCAACGCGCTCTTGGGTTTCGTGGCATGCTGCAGCAACTACGGGGACACGGGTCTGGACTGGGCATACAACTAACTCGCAAGCCGACGGTTTCTGGCCAGAATCCACCCCTCTCGGTGGCGGCCTTGAACCAGCGGCAAACGGGTGCGGCGAATACCCCTGTTCCTCGGCTTGGTGAGGCAGTCCGGGATCCACAATCCCCGCAATCCATGCAAGGGCCCAGGAACCACAATCCAGGTGTCCCGACCAAGGGGATACCATCTCATGCCGTTACACAGGTTGAGAGTGAGATCCCGGTTAGTGCTTCAGTGGAAGCTTCCGAACTACCTGGTTCGGATGTTGATTTTCCGGACCCGGGGGGTACCCCGGGGAATCGGCCAGCCTTACGTGTCCAGTCCCGGATAGTGAAGGCAATGGCCGCTGGTAAATCAGCCGAACCAGCTGGCGTGATCACGGAAGCCGGCGTTGCTGCCAACGCCCGGCCATCAGGAGTCCCACCGGCAGTTTCAGCTCCGGTGATTTCTACGGAATACCGGCCAGACCTCGAAGACATTATTCAGTCTTCCCGGTTGGTTGGCGTTCCAGGAGACTCCCGTCCGTCTCACTCCGCCCGTCCGTCAGTTGGCGGACAGGCCCGCGAACCGCGTGCGGCCGGTGAGAATCAGCCGGTCATCCTTTCATCAGGGATCAGATGGTCGCGTCGAGCGCCCCTGCCAAATGGCGGGGACCGATCCGGCGTGATTCGTCCTCACCTTGGTGACCGGATGCCAGCCCACCGGATGGGGGTTCCGACGAGGCCGAATCATTCGCTCTTCGGAGTGAGTGATAAGGCTGGTGGATTAACATCCCAGCTCGAGACCCCACAGCCCCACCCGAACGTGCCTTTGACTCAGCCCGATAGGGCTGAGGCCGGGCATCCGGGTGCCGCTGGTAATGCAGCCGCGGGGCGTATATTCAACCAAGGAAGACTGGAGCCGAACCAATCCCTGCTAGATCGTCCGGAGGTGTCGATAACGACGCAACAGAGCTCCGGGCGCACCTCTACCAGCAGGCCCTTGATGCAATGGCCAATCGATCCCCGGGTAACCCCGGTGCGGTATGACAGCCAGCGCCAATCATCGGCGGTGTCGGGAGAGGGTGCTAAGGGGAATGGTTTTAATCCAATAAACAGTCTCACCAACCCGAACGGATCGCAGCGTTCCGCGCCAGACGGCGACGGAATCAGCCGCGAATTCGTTAAACCCGTTACATTAGGGGTCCGCAAAAGCGGTGGGCAAACGGGGGAGGAGTCCCCCGCTCCCGTGACCCATTCCCTATCGACACCGACACCAGCAACGGTAGACATATCCGCCAACCTGGCTTCTCTGGCCCGGATGACGGCACTCTACTACAGCCGATTCGTTAGTGGTGAGCAGCGCGGTAGCGTGTTCACTTTTGACGGCGGGTCGCTGGGTAACGTCCAGCTTACGTTCCAGGAAAGCGATGCCGGGACCACCCTGCACATCCTGGTGGAATCGCTTGGGGTGCGTCAAGTACTCCAGAGAGCGCTTCCCAGCCTTGAGCAGGAGTGGACTTATCAGGGGCTGAACTTTTCTGACGTGAGCGTAGAGGTAGGGGATACCGGTCGTGAAGGAGTTTTCCCAGGCCAGGGAGATCTCGTCCGGACCCCGGCAATTGATTCAGTGGTAACCGAAGAGGTTTCCATTGATGTCGAATCGGAGAGCCTCAGAGACTACGGTTATAACACCGTGGAATTTGTCGCTTGAGAAAGGAGTAAATCCATGGTAGATGCCACACAGGCCACAGGTGGCAACCTG
>CP070787.1:673694-677769 GCA_020346745.1 Fidelibacterota bacterium
ATGGAGCTATTCGCTGCCAGTGATGGAGAGGGGATGGATGGTCATCTATTGCAGCCGGGAGTGCTGAGGCCGGGCCAGAATTCAACAGCCCTTTGGGGCGGGTGAAGACCTGGTCCCGGTTCTCGACGGGAACGGCTTGCGAGGAATTCAACAAAATCCCTACACTTTTCGTCATTTTCAAAGAGTGTCCCGACGAAAAACGTATGTAGGAACAGGGGCATTTCCACACCCGGTCCAGCGGGGAGGTTAGACTGCCCGGGAGACGGCGGACGGGGATTAGAAGCTGACCCGTTTTCTTCATGGGGGGAAGATAAGGCCAAGGCGGCGGATTGTCGTTCGCTCTGTGCGCGAGGTGCGCGAAGGGAGCGATCCGTCTACGTCCAGTAGAGTCTGGACTATCCCGCTACGCCTCGCTACGCGGGACAGGCGCCGGACAAGTTGGCGGTTGGATACAGAGGGTAGGAATGAGGGGGAGGCTTTGATCGAAAAGCACCACACCTGAAGAAACCCGGTCCAGGACAAGAGAATCAGGGCTAACTTGCGCGGACGCATGATATTATGAGAAGGCTACCCATTTTTCTCCACGTCACATATCTGCTGCTAGCCGGGATGATCGCCTGCACGAGTCCTATCGATGAGACTGAGAATGCAGGTGGGGTCATCGCATTAACTAACGGAATATTGATAGACGGCACCGGCTCCGCGCCGGTTCCAGAGGCAGTGATTGTCATTGAGGATCAGTTCATTACGAAGGTGGGATCAGGGTCCGGGGTGGAGGTGCCTGCAGGATCAGAAGTCATCGATCTGCGGGGATCATATGTCATCCCCGGGATGATGAATACCCACGTCCACGGTGGATATGATGAGAGCAATCTGACCGAATGGGCAAGAAACGGTGTTACTACAGTACGTGATCTAGGGAGTACAAGCTACTCTCCAACGGCAGCATTTTCTTTAAGAAATCAACGAAACAGTGATCCCAGGAACGCACGCCTAGTTGCCGCAGGGCCTCTGTTGACCACTATAGGAGGCTACGGCAGCTATCCTGTTTCTTCCCCTGCCGATGCCGAGATGAAGACGAACCAGCTTATCGATCTCGGAGCGGATCTCATCAAAATTGCCATCGAGGATAATCTTCAAGGTAGGGAGTGGCCCCTGCTGCCAATGGCTGAAATTGAAATGATCGTGAATACAGCGCACGGGAGAGGGAAACCGGTTTCCGCACACATAAGTCGATCCGAGCACCTTGAAATGGCAGTAAAGGCGGGGGTAGATGATGTCGCCCACATGGTGATCGACAATTTGCCTGACTCGCTTATCCAGAAGATGATCAAAGACGATATTTACTGGATACCGACCCTGGAACTCTGGCAGGGCGTAAGCCAGCTACATTCCCTGAACTGGGATACGATAGCGGAGAATAATCTTCGGCGTTTTGTCCAGGCAGGAGGCAAGGTGGCGATAGGTACAGATTATGATGGCTATGTGACAGCGTTCCAGCCAGGTATGCCTATGGCGGAAATGGAACTGATGCAAGAGGCAGGAATGACCCCGATACAAATCATCGTTGCGGGTACCAAACATGCTGCCCATGTCTGCGCGCTGGACCAGGAACTGGGAACGATAGAGGCGGGTAAAATCGCTGATTTAGTTGTCGTGCAGAATAATCCTCTCGAGGACTTGCAGGCTCTATTAAATGTCCAGCTGGTCATCCACAATGGCGTAGTCATCAGAGACAGCCGAGAAGACTCATAGGATACTACTTTCTATCCCATATTCACACAGTCAAATCCACCAAGATAATGCCGCATAGGGGGGAGGCAATTCGGGGGTATGAATTGCTGTGTCATTGTTGCGTGATGCAGTTATCGGGATGGGGGAATCGGGGGAACATACTTCGACCCTCGCATTGCTGCAGGCAAGAATGCCCCGCTGCACGGTATAATACGCGGGGTAAACTCTGGATGTAAAGAGGGGGGATTCAGTGTCCTTTTCTTTTCAAAAGATAAGGACCAAAAGAAATCCGGCGATCAATAAACTCGTCCCGGCATCACATCCCGAACGTTCGGGACGAGACTCAGACATAGCGAAGCGGGAAATGAATTATTACAGAATAGGTATCCCCGTACGGGTGAATTAAATGGTGGGAATAAGAAACATTACGTAACCCCCTCCTGTGGCAGTGCTCGCATTCAATCATGAACAACCCGACATGCTTATATTACATGCCACCAGGCGCTGAAAATCCTAACTTTAAAAGTGATCCAAGTGATACGGGCACATCAAATTACAGAACTGATTATTCTTTCCTTGTTTTTATACCCCTGCTCAGCACAAAATTCAGAACCTGTCAGGTGTACACCTGGGCAGACAACCATCACGAGAAGTCTGAATATATGAAGTAGGCTGACTTGGCGCAGATCTTCCCCCGTTGGACGAATCGGCTGCCGCTGGCAGTGACCTTGGCATTCCTTGCCGGGATAGTCCTGCTCGTCCTTTTTGTGTGGTATTACTTCTCGCCCTGGTATACCGATGTAGGCTACCGGCCAGTCCAGCCGGTGCCATTCAGTCACAAGTTCCACGCCGGGGAACTGGGCCTGGACTGCCGCTATTGCCACGTCGGGGCCGAGATCTCCTCCGCAGCAATGGTGCCCCCCACCAAGACCTGCATGAACTGCCATACGCTCATCAAACCGGAGAGTGAGCTGCTGGGTCCGGTCAGAGACAGTTGGGAGACCGGATCTTCCCTGCAGTGGATACGGATACACGAGGTGCCGGACTACGCGTACTTCAATCATAGTCCACATATCCAGGCGGGAGTGGGCTGTTTCAGCTGTCATGGGGATATCGCCGGTATGGAAGTAGTGGAATTGACAGAGCCATTGAGCATGAGCTGGTGTCTGGACTGTCATCGGGATCCAGCTGACCATTTACGGCCCATGGAAGCGATCACGAGCATGGATTGGCAACCACCGCCGAATCAGAGTGAGCTTGCCACCGATTGGATCTCGGCAAAGGGTATCGATCCACCCCTGGACTGCTCGGGTTGCCACCGATGAGACGAGTCGTTCAAGAGAATACCCATGAGCACCTCCCCAAGGATGGTCAGGCCTACTGGCGCAGTCTGAAGGAGATTGCGGACACATCCGAATTCCGGGAGCTGCTCCAGAAGAAGCCCTCCGAGTCACCGACGAACTCCGGCGAGGGCATGTCGCGCAGAAATTTTCTCAACCTGATGGCAGCTTCACTGGCACTGGCGGGTATGGCCGGTTGCCGCCGCCCGGTAGAAAAGATCGTTCCCTATGTGATCAAACCCGAAGAGATCATCCCAGGAATCCCGCAATACTATGCAACGTCGATGCCGCTAGCAGGAGAGATCTATCATTTGCTGGTCGAAAGCCACGAGGGTCGTCCAACCCAGGTTGCCGGCAATAGCCTGAATCAGGTTTCGAGGGGTACGGCGAATGTCTGGGCCACGGCTTCCATTCTCGAACTTTACGATCCGGATCGTTCCCGGAACGTTCGCAACGCAGGCGACGAGAGTTCGCTCGCTGCCTTTGTCGAGAATTGGCAGGCTCTCCACGCCACGTTCAAGAACACACAGGGTGCCGGCCTGGCTGTATTGACTGAGAGTTTCGCTTCCCCGACCCTCCATCGTCTGGCTGAGGCTTTCAAGCAGCGCTTCCCCGAGGCCATGTGGTGCACCTATGAACCGGTAAGCGATGAGAACGTGGTGCGGGGTATCGAGGTTGCCACCGGTAAATCCCTCTACCCAGTATATCATTTTGACAAGGCGGATACGATCCTGGCTCTCGATGCAGATTTTCTGGGGATGGAGCGCCACCAGTACGCAAGTGCATTGGGCTTCGTCGCGGGCAGGCGGATGACCTCGGAACGCGAGCAGATGAACCGGCTCTATGTCGTCGAGAGCACCCTTTCCCAAACAGCCACAATGGCCGATCACCGGCTGACACTCCAGAGCAGGCAGATCGGCGCTTTCCTGGCGGCACTCTGCCTCGAGCTTCGGAAACGGGGCCTGGACCTCCAGGCAGCCGGTGACTTGTCAACCTACAGG
>CP070787.1:677869-681924 GCA_020346745.1 Fidelibacterota bacterium
ACCGAGAACGAGCACTGCCAGGGCACACGACAGGACACCTGCCTGCAGCCAGCGTGAGTTCGGTCGGTATATCTTATCTGATACTATCATTTTAAATCTCCTCTTTAAGAATCCGCCGCTGTTGATTTCGCTGGCTATGGCCGGTGGGCAGCAAGTCGGGTAAGCGAGATATTCGACCGCCTTTGCCAGTGAGTCGCCGTAAGCGTGAGGTTTGGGCTTCAGGCTGGACACGACCAGGGCGTCGCAGCAGAGCTCTTCATTGACGCGCAGGTTGTATCGCGCCCACCACATCACCGGATTCCACCAGAAACAGACGCAAGCCAGCCACTCAATGCAGCGTACCAGGTAGTCACGGCGACGTACATGCGCCAGTTCGTGTGCCAGAATCCACTGCAGCTGCCGGGAATCCATCTGGTCATGTAAGGGAGCCGGAATCATTACTCGCACATTCCCGCCGATCCACCACACCATCGGTGATATCTGGGCTGCTGTTGTATAGATAGTAGGAACTGCCTTGATACCGAGCCTGTCTGCGATACCGGCCGCGGCAGTCTGGAGCTCTTGCGGCGCAGCTTCGGATTCCAATCCCAGCAGGCGGTTGAAGCGATAGATCCGGGCCAGCGACCCACTAAAAACGAGCATACTGACCAGCAACCAGATCAGAGACAGCTCATTTTTCCCAGCATCCAACAGCGCGAACCACCTTTCTGCTAAATTGCTGGTGAGCGGTAATGCTGGTTGTGAATAGTCTTCCAGGGAGACGACAGTGCTGACGGACTGCTCTGGAATAGTGATAACAGGAATCGTCATGACCGGTGGGGTCAGCAACTTCACCAGGACAAGCAGCCAGAGTAAATGTGCCAGCTGAGGACGCTTGAGGATTGCTCCAACAACCAGTGCCACGATTGCCAGGGCAAGCGCTAAAGCCGCATTGCTGAGCACAACCTGAAAAAGGGAATCAGTCATTTTTCCCTCCAGCAACTCTGTACTCATCAAGTATAGCTTTGATCTGTTCGATGTCATCACTGGAGATTTTGCTTTTCTCGACGAGATGGGTAATCAGGGGCGCGAAAGAGCCGGCAGTCAGTTTTGATGCCAGCATTTCCAACTGGTTGCCGGTATAGTTCTGACGGGATACTTTAGCTCTGAACTGATGAACAAACTGACTGCAATCTCGCTCGATGTATCCTTTTTCCTCCAGACGCTGCAGCAATCTCTGTACGGTGCCATGCTGGGCCTTGGAGGAATGTGAATAGAGCTGCTCACGTATCTGCCGGGCGGTGAGCCATTCATTTCCCCAGAGCAGATCCATGATTGCTAATTCTGAGTCAGGCAATGGTGTTTGCTTCATTTAATCCGTTTCCTTTTTTTTTATGCCAATCAACGACATTGTATCGTAATGTTACGACGTCATGTCGTACTTATCAATAGAAAAATACAACTATAGCAAAAAAGTGATGACTGGCCTTGTCCCTAAAAGCTGTACCAGATCTTAAGTTCGGACTTGGTGGGACTTAAACTGAGGTGATTGATCACTGGTCAGGATTGGTCATCATTTGTCAAATTGTTACCCCGCCAACGGCGGCGGCCTAGCCCTACCTCCGCAGCAGCCCCGCTTCCTACGGGATTAATCCCACCTTAGGTGGAAATAAAGCTTATCCGGTGGAGTCCGCCCCATTGAAGGATGACGCTGCCTTCTTTTGGTGACTAGAGCCCGGGGATTGGGGACCAGGGGCTTAAGGCTGGGAGCTGTTTGGGAGAAACCGCCGGAGTTGGAAGGGGAGCCAGGGCCGACGAGAAACTCCACAAGAATCCCTCCATTTTTCCACATTATAGAAGTTTTACCCGACGATGGACATGAATCTGGAGCAGTAAATTATTTCGGTCGACATCCAGTGCTTCGAGCGCCAGCGGGGTGATATAGCGTTGTTATCATCATAGCGCCGGAATATAAGCCGGCGGCGGGGATTTGTCGTTCGCCTGGTGCGCGAAAAGCAGTTTTCTGCAGCCGACTATCAGCTTTCTGAAAGAAACATCAGTTTTCTGAGGATTTCAGCATACATCTGATTGCCTGGACGCTTGATTATGATATTTTTCCCCCCGGTATTTCCATCTTCTTATTATAAGGTCCTTCTTCGCGTTCGATTCAATTGACCTCCTAAAGTATGGGTTCTCCGGGCATGTCGTTTGCACCAGCCGGTAGTGGGACTGATAATGTATTCCGGATACAAATCCTAAAATCCGGGACTCAGTTTCATTTTGTCGCTGGATCAGGGATTGAAGTCTTGAGTGAATGTCGGTTTTCACGGGGAATACCATCGAGGAGGGTTTAGAAATGAATTACCGGATCAGGTATATTGCCATAGGCTTGTTGTTTTTCACGCTACTCGCTTCCGTAACCGTTGCCCAGCAAACGGAAATCTTTGTCTGTGATGACTGCCAGCAGGAGAACATGGTGGCGAACAAGTTCTGCGTGAATTGTGGAGAGACCTTGTCGGAGGAATACGCTCGCTGGCAGGCTGACGTAAAAAGCAGGGAGCTTCAGCTTGAACGATTTATCTCGGAACGTATCGACCCGCCTCGGATCTTCACGGTACCGACCGCAAGGGTTCTGCGCTCCATGGACGTGCGGCTGACTGGCGGTGGAGCTTTCGGCGTCGCTGCCGACCGGTCTTTCCTGGGGACCGTTGGGATCGGCCTGGGAGATATCGCCGAAGTCGAGTTCAGCACCGTCCGAATGATGACCAACATCACGCGGGGGTCCAGTGTCTTCCCAACCTCCGCCTTCAAACTGATGCTCATCCCGGAGAACCGGTGGCATATCCCGACCCTGGCCATCGCCTTCCGCAACTCGGCTAACTGGAGTGACGTTCAGAGTGACAGAAAGGTGCTCGAAGCTGATCTGTATGATGTGGGATTTGCAGCAAAGGGAATCACCAGTATCGGGTACGAGACCCGTTTTACCACCATGTACGGGGTTACGTCCGTCCGCTTGTGGTCGATGAATATCCACGCCGGCCTCAGCCTCACCGACGTGAGGGTACAGGACTTGGCCATCCGTTCCTATCTTGACGAAGACTATACCAATCCCAAGGAAAAACAGAAGAATCTCATCGGTGGTTTCTTTGGCATCGATGTCGAGTCGAATCCCCAGACCAAACTGATGTTGGAGATAAGGACCATCTCGAATCATGAATATAACGTCGAGACCAAGGAAATAGACGTATCCGAAGCCTATCTGGCCATCGGCGGGGTGCGCTTTTTCTTCAACCGCTGGATCTCAACCGATGTTGGAGTGTGGTACCAGAGCACCTTCAGGGGCATTGCCGATTTGCAGATCAAGCTCGGTTTAAATCTATTTATCCCCGGTGGAAGCCTTAGTGAAAAGGTACGTCAGCTCTCGCCAAGCAAAGGGAGTTCCAGACTATAAACTATAAGAGGAGCATTGCAGATGTATAAATATCTTAGAACTTGACCAGACCTGATAGCGTTTAATCAACGAAATCAGGTACAGGCTGTATCAGGTAGGCTTTCTCTAAAGACCAAGGAGGTATTTCATGAATACTTCAACCTTAAAACTCATTAGTATAGTTTTCCTCATCGCCCTGTCTCTGAGTTGCGAGAAAAACATCTATGAAGCAGGGGACTTCTGGTCGAACGATATGCTCCACGGCGACCTGATCGGTACCGTGAAGCAGCAAGATAGCAGCGCTGAGGTTGTAGTCAGCCAGCTTGAACCGGTCGAAACAACTATTATCGATCCGACTACCGGGGATTTCGAGCTGTACGACCTGCGAACGGGCAATTACGACCTCACTATCCAGGCTGATAATTACCGCACCTACGTGTATAAGAACGTCATGATCAATCCCGGCAGCGTTACCTATATTGGCGAGATCGACCTTTCGACGGTTCCCGACCTGGTCTCCGAGCACTATCCCGAGGATAAGGACGAACTGGTCTATTCAAACCGCTGGCAGCGGATCAATATCTCTATTCTCTTCACCAGGGACATGGACCGCGAGAGCGTCGAGGCGGCCTTCTCAACCGATCCT
>CP070787.1:682024-686045 GCA_020346745.1 Fidelibacterota bacterium
CTGAACATGGTGGAGTTCAAGGACCCGATGGCGGGATTCACCTACCAACAAACGGGAGACCTCATCAGTCCCCTGGGTAATACCCTGCGCCGGTACGATGGGACCCTGCTTTCAACGGACCGATTGGCTGGATTCATGCATCAGTTCGGCATCGAGAAGGTGACTGAGCGCAGTGCCAGCCTGGTGGAAGTAGAGCGCATCATCAACAAGCAGATCGAGGGAACAGTGGTATCCCAGGTGGTGGGCTACGCCAAGATCGATAAGGACGCCACGCGAATTCTGGACATCACTTACTAGTGATGATCCCGGGACCTTCGCTGTCCCGAGGGATCTGTGGTGGAGAACTCTGAGGCTCTCGAAGGCGACAGAAATGTTTACTGGTGAATGGCGATTGTTGATTGAAGATTGAAATATGTTCGATGATCGCGTACTTCAGGAGCCTCAGGTCCACCATTTGACTGTCGATTGATAATTGAGATTCATTTTTTAGGTAAGGAGTAAAGCATGGGTGAAAAGACTATCGCTGTCAGGCTGAACCCGCAGCTTGAAAAGGAAGGACGGGGCATATGCGATCCGGAGGACCCGCGCAACAATGAGGTTATCACCCCTCGAAACTATGGTGCAAGGGGGTACCTGCGGGTACACCCCAGCGGGTTCATCCAGGCCCAGATTCAGGCCGGTGTGTTAATCAGGGTGCCGGATGTGAAAGTAGCGGACGCCGGGAAGGCCGACCGGGGTGCTGCTAAAAGCGGGAAAACCCAACCCGCCAGACGAAGCAGGGAGCATAAGCGATGATCGCCGACGGAACCCACGTCCGCGCTTTTGGGGGGCTACCGTCGAGCATTACTGATGGTGTACTGGAGCCTTTCTTCGGTCCTGCTGGACGGCGCCTAAAAGAGTGGGTCGGGGCGGAGGCCTACAGTGACGCTGAGCAATCCACTCCGGAGGACACCGACCGGGCAGCAGCCCTTAAAGACGCCGAAGCTTACCTTGTATTGTATTATACCGCTCCCCGGCTGAACATGGTCATGGACGACAGTGGAATTGTTACCTACAAGACCGTGGGCACTTCCAGCGACGAGTTCACCTACTTAAAGCCGGAGGATCTGGAAGAGCTGCGGCAGGTGTGGCTACGGGACGCCGTGAGTGCCTGCCGGTCTTACATTATCAAGTCGGGGGTGATAGTAGGTAGGACACCGGTTCAGGAAGAATAGTCTGTCCGTTAGCTGAAAGATTGTCTGTCGAAGATGCGGGGTTTTTCCTGTCCCTATAAACCAAGCGAAGTGTCTTTCAGCATGGTCAGGAGGTTTCTCGCTGAGCTCGGAACGACAATTTATTAAAGGAGCTGTGAACTATGACACTTATAAGCAGACCAACCCGCGATCCCAAGCTTACCCGCTGGTGGTGGCGGACGCTTCGTGAGTGGGTATATGAGCTGGTAGATCCTCTGTGGATAGCATTCAGGGGTGAGAACAGCGATGAGATAGCCCTGGCGAATGTTACCGGCATTAACGATGTGTCAGCTTCAGAGCTGGCGATCCTGGATGGCCTGACAGTGACCAATACCGAGTTGAACAAGCTCTCCGGCCTCACGGCCGACGCGTCGGATCTGAACAAAGCTGACCGCACAGAGGTCGACGGCGTGGCCGAAGCCTCAAAGAACATAGTGCTGGATGCCAACAAGGATATCCTGAGTAAACGCTACGATATAAATCAGAGCCTGCTGGAGGCAATAGCGGGCAAACCCTATCTGTGGTTTGATGGGAGCGATGATTATGCGAGCATGGGCGATGTGGGCGATCTGGATATCGGCGCAGATGACTTTTCGTTCTTCATTGAGTTCAAGGCGGATAGTTTGTCCAGTGGGAATAATATCTTATTTGCCAAGGGTGGGTACGGCGTCAGTGGCGGATACTTCCTCCATACTCAAATCGACGGATCCCTGAGCTTCATCATGGAGAGGTCGGACGGGATGGGGCTTCAGTTGAAGACCGTCAACAACGTCCTTGAAACCGATACAAGATATTCGGTCTCGGTTACCTGCGATAGGGATAACACCACGGGCCTAAAAATGTTCGTCAACGGGGCCGAGCCCAGCTACGCGATCCAAGACAATCCAACGACGATGCCGGATAGCATTGCCTCATCCGGTTTTGATTTCAAAATAGGTCGAAGGAGTGACCTAAGTGAAAGATATTTCCACGGACAAATATATAAGTTTATAGCGTTTAACCGGGCTCTTTCCAGTGATGAAGTGAAGTCCTTCTCATCGGGTGCGTTTGTTGATTATGTCGATGTGGGGGCGAGCCAGTTGGATCTGTTGACCAACGGCGAGGATTGGACCGGAGCCAGCGGCAGCACTCCGCCCAATAGTTGGAACGATACCGGCTCCGGCACAGCCATTTACATTATCCGGGATAATACTCCCGTCCAGAACTTTGGCGACGACAAAGCCCTGGAGTTCAGTGCCAGCGGCGGGTCCAAGATCTTGTATCAGAGCGTAGCACAGGTGGGGAAACGTTATCGGATTTCCTTCGTTTACCGTAACCTGGACGGCTCTAGCAGTAGCTACGTAGCCCTAGGAGGTGACGGCAATAAAGTAACCCTTCAGAACACCGGGATAAGCGGTGACGGAGTCTTATTTGAGCAGGAGCTTATAGCTGACGGCACCGATTTGAAATTCTTTGTGGACACCGGCGACACTCTACAGATAGATCACGTGCAGGTGGTACAAATTGGATGCATAGCCGCGTACCTGCCCGATGGCATCACGAATGCCCAGTGGCAAGATACCAGTGGGAATGAGCTGCACGGATCGGTGAACGGAGCCCTGCCGCTGAACCTGCCAAGCAGCCATGTTGCTCGCCATATCAAGCCGGAAATCACCGGCGACACGACACTGTCAAACGTAATTCCCAAGGGCTATCGTGTTAAGAGCATGGTGGCGGATGTAAATGGTGCCAGTTCGGGTATGATCCTGAACGTGGGTACTTCATCCGGTGGAAGCGACGTAGTGAATGGACAGGATATCTCATCAAACGGGCTGTTCGACCTGACCGTGGTCAAGAACATTTTCAGTCTCAGTGCTGCTCAGAGCCTTTACGTAAACGATGATGGCGGTACCACCTGGAGTGGCGTCAGCGTGGACCTATACATTGAGATGGAAAGGGTAAAGTAATCCACCAACTGCCAGAGTGTCGAATGGGAATTAGGATTGAAGATTAAAGCAGCCCGGCGGCCCCCTTGTCCCGCCTCAATGGCTCCTCGCCATCCTAGCATCTACCCGCCGAAAAGTCCAACGTACCACCTGCCCACAGCGGAGGGGGCTGCGGGGCTGTCTGGGTTCAGTCAGTACCCAAGTTAGGGTAGCTATTCGGTACTATAACGACCTGCTTAGGCTATGTCTTAAAATCGCCAATAGAATATAGCTGGGTGTGTAATATTAAAAAGTGGGCAACCAAAAGCGCGCAAAAACCGTCAAAGCTGTAAGAGATAGACGATAGCAGATAACTATAGTTTCAATCATGTCAGGGGAAGAGGAAGTCATGAGCTTAAAAATAAAAGGCATCCTGCTGGCAGGTGCCATCTGGGTGGCGTTTCTGGTGCTGGCCACCTCGTTGTCGGCGGGTACCGGTGCAGGTGATAACGAAATCTTCCGGTCTTTCGACGTCGGCTATGGCGGTACACTGACGGTGGATACGGAGCGGGGCTCAATAGAGGTGACGACTGCCCGCGCCGAGAAAGTTGAGGTGGAAATCACCCGGAAAGTACTCTTCGGCCGTGGCGGTGACGCTGATGAAATCCTGGAGGACTTCGATATCAAGTTCAAGCACTCCGGGAAAGACGTATCTATATATGCCGAATCCAAGCACGACTGGGATTGGTTATGGGATAACGTTCGCCTGCGCATTCACTACGCTATCACCGTTCCTGAAAGGTATAACCTTGACCTGAATACATCGGGTGGCAGTATTGAGATATCTGATCTAGAGGGGGAGGTAGAGTGCAAGACCTCCGGGGG
>CP070787.1:686145-690159 GCA_020346745.1 Fidelibacterota bacterium
TCTCGATGATGGCGTCAATGAGGAAATTATACCCCCGCGAGGGGCCATAGCCGCGGAAGGTCTCCTGGATTCCCATCTCCGCAACGGCCCCCTTCATGGCGTCGACGATTGCCGGCGCCAGAGGCTGGGTTACATCTCCGAGACCAAGACTGATGATATCAGCATCAGGATGCTGGGCTCGAAAGAGACTTATCCTTTCGCGTAATTGATAGAACAGGTAATCATCAGGCAGCTTCAAATAACTCTCATTAATAGTTATCATCATCCCCTCCTGGAATCCTTCTCTTAACCTCAAAATCAGCCATCATGCACAATCCGGAATCCCAGTCTGCCTAATCTATCCGCCACCCCAGGTGCGAAGGGCTGCAATCTTATCTCTACCTGGCCGAACTCCCGGCGAACACGATACTGCCTGCGCAGTCTGATAAAGTATGCCCCTCGCTCCTCAACCGGCAGTGAGACCATTTTCCGCAGCGCCGCATCATCTGACTCAATCGAGTATGCCCTCCTAACAACACGATTAATGAGTTCCTGCCCTTCCATAGTTGATGGATCGATTTCAATGACTAGGTTCTTATCCTCTGGCAGAAGATCATCAGCACTACAACGTGCCTCTTTCTGGAAGTACCGGCACAAGGCGTGATATACAATCAGCACTCCCGACACTCGCCCCTCCAGGCTGTAGCCCGCTATGTGCGGGGTCGCAATATCTACCTGATTCATCAGGTCCGGATCAATTTTTGGCTCCTCCTCCCACACATCCAACACAGCGCCCGCGAGATGACCCTCCGCTAGTGATCTCTTTAGAGAGCCGGTATCAGCAACCGCCCCACGCGCAGAATTAATGAGAAAGACCCCTGGTCTTATTGCATCCAGGAAATTCCCGTCCATCAGGTGGTAGGTTTTATCAATCCCATTCATGGTTAAGGGAGTATGTAGGGTGATGAAATCACAATTGAATAGCTGCTCTAGTGGCAAATACCTGGGATCGCCTGTCTCTCTCTGCAGTGGCGGGTCGTTATGGAATACCCGCATTCCCAGTGCTTCGGCTTTCCTCGCCACCTTGCTGCCGATATGCCCCACCCCGATGATCCCTATCGACTTTCCAACTAACTCCAGATCATGTTTGGCTGTCAAGTGGAGCAAAGCAGCCATGACGTATTCCGCAACAGCGTTGGCGTTACCACCCGCCGCAGAGGCGAAACCGATGCCACGGGCTTTCAGGTAATCCAGGTCGATATGATCAGTTCCCGATGTTGACGTGGCCACAAAGCGGACAGCGGTGCCATCGAGCAGATCCGCGTTTACCGGAGTAACAGCCCGGACAACAACTGCCTCTGCATCCTGCAAGTCAGCTGAAGATAGATCTTCAGCGGAGTAAGCCTCAACTGTACCTATGCTGGAGAAGCACTCGCTCGCATAGGGAATATTTCGATCAACCAGTATTCTCATAATTACTGGATGATACGCTCACCTGTGAAGTGGTTGCCAATATTGATTTGTTGGTGAAGCGCATTCAACTGGCAATCCCCAATAAGCCCTTAACCAGGGGCACCGCCTTGGCAGCATCCTTGGTGAAAGCGTCCGCTCCGATTTCATCTGCAAACGCCTGTGTCACAACCGCTCCGCCCACGATGATCTTATTGCTCAATCCCTTTTCGCGAAGCAGCTCCACCGACGCGCGCATGGACTCCCTGGTCGTGGTTAGCAGCGCCGACATACCAATAACGGAACCAGGGTGCTCCTCGGCGTTCGACAGGAACGCCTCCGCCGACACATCGATACCCAGATCGATGACTTCGAATCCGCCACCTTCGAGGATCACCGCCACCAGGTTTTTACCAATATCGTGCATATCCCCTTTTACGGTTCCAATGACTACCTTGCCCAGCTTCTGAATCGACTTCCCCCGGAGGTGTGGATCCAAAATCGACATCCCCGCCTTCATTGCCTGGGCTGACATGAGCATGTCGGGGAGAAAATACTCGCCGCTGGAAAACTTGTCCCCGACGACTTCCATGCCACTGACAAGCCCCTCTTTGAGTACCATACTGATGTCCATTTTCTCTTCCAATGCTTGTTCGACCAGCTCAACTACGCCCGGTTTCCCCGCCATTTCCGGCGGATAGGGAGATTTGATATCAACCCGCCCTCGAACCACTGCGTCCTTGATTTCAGTGAGTATTCCCATCTTTCCTTCCCATGCTGATTCGTTCTGGTAGTTGTTTCCCTGCCCTGCTAGGTGTATCCACCATAGTCAAGACCGGCTTCAATGAAAGTAAGGTAGTTGTGAAGAACCTTCTCCTCCAGCACCGGTGGAATAGGAGAAGCCGTGGGACAGAGCACAAATCCACCTGCACCGGCGGCATCCCTCATTGCCAACCTCACCGACTCTCGTATGAATTCCTCATCTTTACTGTAGATATCATCCAACTGCATATTACCCTCAATACACACCTTCCCCGCCAGCATCTCCTTCGCCTGATGCAGCTCGATATCTCCCATCGGCGGCGCTTCCACCGGATGGAGGCAGCCGGCACCCATGCCGATAAAGTCGGGAATCACATCCCGCAGGTTGCCGTGACAATGAACGTGCACTACTCCCCCCTCCTCAAGGATGGGCGCCCAGAGCCGCTGGTCATACTCCGTCACGTATGCTTGAAAGTCCTTCGCAGATAACCAGGGGGGTGTTGCTTGTTCCATCCCCAGGGTCGCGAATACCGGACCAACCTGTGCTGACAGAAAAGATTTGATAAGCAAGGCAGCCCGTCGGTAGAATTCGTCGAGCAGCCGAAATATGGCTTCTCTCTCCACTAGAGTCCACAAGGCCAGTGTCTCCAGGCCCAGCCAATGGGTGACGTGGCCAATAGGATCCAGACCGATGCTGGCCATCAAAACGCCGTTCTGACCCATCCTCTCCCGCAGCTCAAAGAAATTCGACGCATCCAGCGGCTTGAACTCATAGGGAATAGAGAGAAACCTGTCTACGTCCTCCAGAGTCTCGATCAGATAATTCTTGGTCATTCCCGGTTTCCCCTCCCGGCTGACCCAATTAACCGTTTCGAGAGGACCTTGGGGTGTTTCGAAAGTCTTAACCTCCTCGTCGAATCCCTCCTGGTCACATGGCCTCCGAGTCACGGTAACCGTGGCCTCGGGATGGGAAGAAAGCAGGTTCTCCTCCGGAGGATGCCAGCGGTAGGCCCATTCGGTCTTCTCCGCTGTGGCCTCGATCAGGGGGGCGAAACTGGGATGTCTGGATGGTGGCAGCCCCGCTTCACCGAACATCGGATTCACGCCCCTCACAACAATCGGCACCCTGTCAGGCTCTTCACACCTGAGCGCCGCCATATAGCGGTCTCGCTTGGTCAGGATCTTGCTACGCATGACTACTTAAGCACCCTCATAGGTAGGACTTGAGGAATCCAGCCACTGCCTTGCCAAGCAAGATATTCCCCGCATCGTTAAAATGAACACCATCAGGCCTCAGATAGCGCTCTGGACCGGCTTCTATCACCACACTGTACAGGTTATTGATCACCACACCCAGTTCAGCAGCCACCTCGGCAGCTGCCCGGTTAAAGGCGATCACATCGGCCTCCAATCGGTCGAATCCTTTCGTATCCCGGTGCCAGGCCTGGATAACTGGGGTCGTTGCCGCCCAGATCACCACCGACTGGGTCTGCTCCACCAACCAGCTCATAATGCTGTGAACATTCGACCGGTATTGATCCATGGTAAAGGCCGGTTGGTGGGCATCAAATTTCCTCTTCAGGTCATGGAGCCCGCAGTTCACCTGAATAATATCAGGAGTATGCGGAAGCACCCACTCCTCTATATGACGCAGAACCTTCTCACTGCTCTCACCGTTCTCGTCCGGCCATGTTACCTCCGCCCGCCCGGCGAGCTCCCGCCGCACGATCTCCTGATAGTGCATGCGGATCGAGTCACCGACCAGGATGATCTTTTTCAGCTTACCCATTCTCACAGACCGTTTGCAGGAACTCCATGAAGTAC
>CP070787.1:690259-694261 GCA_020346745.1 Fidelibacterota bacterium
CCATGACGACCACCTGTCCCTGCCGGACATCGAACGGCTCGTGGACGAGGGCACCGTGATCGTAGGTCCTCCGACCGTGGTCAAACGGTTGAAAGATTTCAATACGGTGGAGGTCAGGCCGGGAACAGTCCTCGATCTGGAAGGCATTCACGTGCAGGCACTACCTGCGTACAATACAGAGCCGCTATTTCTGTGGCTTGTCCCTCATCCGAAAAAAGCGCTGAATGTGGGCTATATTCTCACCATCGACAGCGTGAGCATCTATCACGCCGGAGATACCAGCCCGGTTCCCGAACTGGAGCGCATCAGGGATATTACCGCCGCGCTTATCCCTCTGGACGAGGACAACGGCAAACTGACGATGGACGTGGAACAGGCCGCCGCGCTGGTCAATTCCATGCAGCCTACAATCGCCATTCCCATGCATTACGAGGTCGGGAAAGGCTACCCGGAGCGATTTAAACAGCGGGTTGACCAGGGGATCAGAGTTGAGATCATGGAGTAGCGGCCCCACCCGGATACCGGCCTGGGAGCTCTGAGTATCAACCGGTTAGGCCCACCGGCAGGTGTTCCGTTCTCCATCCCACCCACCTTGACGCTCCCCTAGCCCGGCCATTCATGGCCGGGTACTACAGGCGATCCAACCGCCCCACGCCGTTCACGGCGTTTTGCGCATCACCCTTAGTCCCGTAGAATGAGGGGTACGGGGCAAACCTGCACGTCCAAAGAACACTGGTTCCTAGATCCAGCGGCGATAATGAACGACCTACTGGCTGTCTGCTTGTACTGATCGGAAAAGCGTAGGCGGTCAATAATCAATCCAAAGAAGTAATTGATGACTCCCAGCTATATGCTGAAACCGGAGGAGCTCAATCCGTTTATTGAACGCCTTACCCAATCGCATTAGCGTGATATCGAGTCCTGATGTGAGGCATATCTTCCGCGAACATCCCCTAGATATAAACTCAAATTTGATATGAATAATTCCCAAGATAGCAATTACCTCAGGCATCTACAACGCCCGGTTGGTGACGCCGGAGTACAGTCAGTCGATCAAGATGCTGTTATTGAAATAGCGTCAGATTAGTCCCGCCGCAGGCGGGGGTGGTGGTGAGGTAGGGGGGCGAGAAAGGTTCCAAGCGATGAATCAGGCTGCGAAACGGACTTCCTGCCTGTCGATGGCTGATGTTTGGTTATCCTAATTTTCAGCTACGCGCAATAAATCTTTCCGTGCCCGATAATGATTCGAATTTAGTTGGAGTGTTTTCTGGAAATATATTTTCGCCAAGTCATCCTGGCCCTTGAGCATATATGTTTTCCCCAGTACATAATAGGTGAATGAATCCTTGGGAAACTGGCTGGCAAACATATCAAAAATGGATATCGTTATTGGATAGTTGCCTTGTTGCATAGCCCGATACCCGAGGAACCAGATGTTGTCCCAATCGAGGCGATACGAGTCGGGAAGGGTGTCCACCAGCGCTTGGAACTTGCCAAGGGCTTCCGTAATGCCGTCTTCCAGCACCCATTTCTCAAAATCCAACGATACGGGCTTTCTCACCTCAACCGGGCTCAATCCCAAGAATATGCTCATCATATCCTTGGCAACTTGATCAGTAGGGAAGCGCTCACAATTCGTCATGGCGATGACTGCCAACGAATCCTCTGGCAACAGCAGGAAATAGCTGTTAAATCCACAATCACTGCCGCTGGACATAATCGCTTTGTGGCCGTGGAACTCCCATGCATTCCAACCCAGCCGTGTACTCAACATTTGCTCGAAGCTGGAAGTGCGCAGTATTTGGCGATCCTTGAATAACCAGCCATTCTGGATGGCATTCGCGAGCAGGGACATATCCTGGATATTGGAATGGAAAGTGGAACTGGCGGCATGGGCACGATGATACGGATAGACCTCGCTGACCCGATAGCGTAAGGTGTTGCTGTCGATGATATGCGGGCTGGCGGCCAGTTTCCGTGAAACCCGGTGCTTCAGAAAAGTGGAGTTTTTCATCTCCAGCGGCTTGAAAATGTTCTGTTTCATGTACCGTTCGAAGTTGCTGCCCGTTACCTTGGCGATCACGTCGGCCAGAATGTCATAAGCGAAATTGCTATAACTACGCTTCTCTCCTGGACTGAACTTCAGGCTTCGATCAGCAAGACCCTCGACGAAGCGTTCAACCGCCCCCGCGTCGTATTCCGGATTTGCCCATCCGTAGTCATCCTCGTCCTCAACATCCGGTATTCCTGATCTATGGGCCAGAATATGCTTGATGGTGATTCCCTTGTACCGGTCATCATCCAACCTGAAATACGGAAGATAGTGTACGAGGGGTGTATCCAAATGCACGCTGTTCTGCTCTACCAGCTGCATGACCGCAGTAGCAACCAGTGCTTTGGATATGGATGCCATATGGAACACCGAGGTTGGTGAAACGGGATCCTGTCGTTCAATATTCCGTTTGCCGAATCCCTTGGCATATATCAACCGCTCACCTTCTACCACGCCAACCACAAAGCCTGTCGGCTGATACACGGCGTCATAAACTGCCGCCAGAGAGTCACATTGGGCAACATGGGGATTGGGAGTAAGGACTGTATCGCGGGAGTCATCCGGATTCCGGCAGGATATGAGTACCAGGATGGTTCCAAGTGCATAGAAGATGATCTTTTGCATTTTTATTCCCGTCGATGATGGTGCTATTGAGGATCCGACTAAGCGCAACCCCTATCTGAAGATGCTCATGACTTAGAGTAGAGATTCCATCTGAAAGTTGTCCGGGACAATACTCTATAGCCCGATTTTCACTGCCATGGAGATTGACCGTGGCAATAATGGGGAATCCCTTCCGGCATCTACATCGCCCGGCTGGTGACACGGGAATACACCAAGTCCATCAAGATGCTGTAATTGAAATAGCGTCAGACTGGTCCCGCCAAAGGCTGCGGTACTGCTGAAGTAGCATCAACCGGCCTCATAGGCCGTTCCAGGCCTGCTGGCACCTTGACTGTCGCACGTTGGTGGGGATATCGAGGTATGCATCCTCATGGTAGTTTTCAGCGCCGTCCGTATTGTCACCATGGGCCGCCTGTCCGCCCCTTGCATGGCTCACACGGCAACCCCAAATTAGCGGCAGTCTAGGTAGAGGATATTGGCCGAAACAGGTGGCTGTTTCCGCACTTGGCGGCAATACTCCGCAATGTGATAAAAACCCATCGCCCCAGTGGACAGCGATATAACCTTCCGGAAATTCACCCCTGCTGATGCCCCCTTCTGTCACCGCACCCGCAGCGCTGCCTACGGGAAACTGTTCGTGGATGAACTGGGTGCGGATACCGCGGCTGCCGCCACCCGGGCCTACCGCCCCGACGACTACCTGCGCCTGGCACGGCTACAGGAATGCTTCATCGTCGAACAGCAGAATATCCCTGTGGGTTTCTTCACCCTGTGCAGGCACGCTCCCGAAACCGCCGAGATCCCCCTCATCTACCTCGACCTCCACCATCTCCATAAAGGCTTGGGCTCGGCCTGCATCCGCTTCGCCGAAGACTGGATCCACTCCCACTGGCCCGCCGTCCGGGAGCTCTTCGTAGACACTATCATCCCCGACTATAACGCCGGGTTCTATCGCAAGCTCGGTTTCTCGCCCGCAGGGAACGTCCCCTGCCACTTCCCCGGCGTCTGCGTCCCGGCCCTCCGCTTGAGCAAGGATCTGTCGCTAACCCGTTGACTGGTCCTCCGGCCAACGGTCGCGGACGCGGTATCTATGGCCCGATCACCACCCGACCGCACCCATCCGGTTCCTCCCCGTCCTTTCTGACACTCCCTTTTCTTTGTCTTAAAAAGGTGTCTTAGAACTGACACGCAAGTAGTGCCGAACTCGCTTTCTCTAACATCGATAGAGAGTCATTTGTATTTACCTCGACCGAAGATATCGCGGGCCTTAACTTTTGAAATCCTGCATGCCAATTCGACATGTATCAATTATGCCTCTTCTTCTC
>CP070787.1:694361-698335 GCA_020346745.1 Fidelibacterota bacterium
CGCTTCCGGCCTGCTGGTCATGCCCGGCGCTTCCGGGGAGTATGACTGGCAAGGTTTTGTTCCCTTTGCAGACATGCCCTATCTCTATAATCCGCCCGAGGGCTACATTGCCACGGCTAACAACAAGACCATTGGCCCTGACTATCCCTACTATATCAGTGCCTACTGGACGCCACACTATCGGATTGAGCGTATCGTCGAACGGCTGGCTGAACAAGAACAGCACAGTCTCGAATCGAATATGGCCATCCAGAATGATATCCTCTCCGCCCAGGCTCGGGATTTGGCTCCCTACCTGTTGGCAGCCTTCAAGGACGAAAATAAACTCTCGCTATCACAGCAGGCTTCTGATGCCCTTGATACCCTCCGCGGCTGGGACTTCACCTTCACCACAAAATCCGTCCCTGCAACTATATTCAGCACCTGGTTCGTAGAACTGCTACCTACCCTCTATAAGGATGAGATGGATCGCGCGGGGAATTATTTTTACCGCGATTATCTCAAGCTGGGTGGCCTTTTACCCCACCGTAGCGTTGCCTATCTTCTTCGGAAAGGGGATTCGCCTTGGTTTGATGATGTGGACACTCCTGATACCGAGACCCGTGACGATATCATCCGTCTGGCCTTCAATGCCGCCGTGGTTCGGCTATCCGAAGAATCCGGCCGGCGGGTATCTGCCTGGCATTGGGATGAGTTGCATACCATTACGCACCCCCATGACCTGGCCGGCTCCGGTACGCTGGGTAAATTCCTGAACTGGTGGCTCGACCTCAACGTGGGACCCTTCCCATTTCCCGGCTCGGGCGCGACCGTCAATCCCGGCTCATTCGACCTGAACCGACCGTTTAAGGTCACCTCTGGCGCCAGCGTCCGACGGATTATTGATTTCGCAGACTTCGATAACTCGCGGATTGTGCTCCCTTCAGGCCAGAGCGGCCATTCCCTTGACCGCCATTATCGGGATCAGGCTGAGCTCTTCAACACCGGCCAGTATCGGCAGGTCGATTTCAGCCGCGAGGCGGTGGATGCCCACGCCTACAGTACGTTGATTCTTCAGCCCTAGGATCTCCCGACATGCCTTCCGAAATGCTGTGGCTCTTGCTGCTCGTCATCGGATGGGCAGTAGTGGCTGGAATTAAGTACTTGTTCTTTTGGCGTGCCCGGGGGATCCAACTCTACCCTGAAGGTCAGTTGCAGCACTTCGGCCACCGCGGCGCACCCTCCCACGCTCCGGAGAATACCATCCCCTCGTTTCAGGCAGCCTTCGCGGCGGGTATGGATGGTATTGAGCTCGATGTCATGGAGACTGCCGATGGTGAACTGGTCGTGATGCATGATCGCGAACTGGAACGGCTTACCAATGGCAGTGGATATGTTCGGGACACTTCCTACTCCATCATCGCCGGACTCCATGTTACTTATGGACAGGGACAGACCAGCTCACCGATATCCGTACCAAGTCTCGAAGAGGTCCTCGATATACTCCCACCTGGCAAGATCATCAACATTGAACTCAAGACCAGAGGCTGGCTGGACCGTGGCTTTGAAGAGAAGGTGGTAGCCCTGGTACGGAGATTTCGGTTGGTGAAGCGCGTTATCATCTCCAGCTTCAATCCGTTATCGCTTATCAAAGTGCGTGCACTCGAGCCTGAGGTGGCTATTGGATATATCTGGAGAAAGACCAAGGTGCCCTGGTATCTCCGGAAGCCGTACCTGATGCACTTGGTGCATCCGGATTTCTTCCACCCTCATGTTGTACTTGTGACGCCCGAAATAGTGGCGAAAGCCCACCGGCGGGGCATGCGAGTAAACGTCTGGACCGTGAACAACCGTCCCATGCTCCGGTATTTGGAAACCATCGGTGTGGATGGTATCTTCACCGACTTTCCCGAACTCGTGCACGGGGAAGAGGAAGCCTGATTCGCTCCGGCATCTGGTGTTGTTCAAAGATCTAGCTGAGACATTCTAAAAGGAGCTAAGAGTGCGATACGTGACACTTGTGACCGTGCTGGTTATTTGTGCCTGCGCCGGTCGTCCCGAACCGACCGAACCTGAGGTCGTCGTTCCGCCCGGGCCTATCTCGGTAGCAGCCCTCCTGTCCCATGAGAATTTCTTGGCTGGAGACAGCCTCTACGGCCGGGCTGCGGGCTCGATCCACGAGCGGCGGGCAGCCGAGTATATACGTGACGAGTTCCAGCGCTACGGCCTTCAGCCACCCGTCCCGGAGTATCTCCAATCCTTCTCCTTTGTAGCACGGATGGACATGGGTCCCGGCAATGCCATCAGTGTCTCGCGCTCGGACATGCAGGAAACGACGCGACTGGCTCCGGATAGGGACTTCCGCCCCTTGGGCTTCTCCGCCTCTGGTACCACCGAGGGCACCCTGGTCTTCGCCGGGTACGGTATCACATCGGAGGATCCGGTATACGATGACTATGCTGGCCTCAATGTGGAGGACAAGGTGCTCATGATCCTGCGCCACTCTCCTGACGGTACCAGTCCCCATGGTGCCTTCAGCAACCATACTCCACTGCGCAAGAAAGTACTGACGGCCCGAGAGCAGGGAGCCGTGGCGGTCCTCTTTGTCACGGGGTCCGAGGACGATAATGAGGATGTGCTCATGAAACTGCGCTATGACCGCGCTGGTGATGCGGGTCTCCCCGTGGTACATCTCACCCGGCAGGCCGCTGACCGCTTGCTGGCTAGCGCCCATCTCAAGATTGCCGAACTCCAGAACGAGGTCAACACTACCCGCCTGCCCCTGAGCCATGAGCTCACTGGCGTTCAAGTAACCGTCACCACTGACCTGATCGAGCGGGATGCTGAATCACAGAATGTATTGGCATCCCTGCCGGGGTCCGGCACGCTGGCAGGCCAGTGGGTGGTTGTGGGTGCCCACTACGATCACTTGGGGTGGGGAGGCCCCGGTTCCGGCTCCATGGTGCCTGATACTAATGCTATTCATAACGGTGCCGATGACAATGCCTCAGGAACTTCCGCGCTGCTGGAACTGGCCCGCTACCTGACCGCCCATCCACACGCTAGTGCCGACCGCCGGTCCATCATGTTCCAGGCCTTCGGAGGCGAAGAACGCGGTACATTGGGTTCATCTTATGTCACCAAGCACCCGCCGGTTTCCATGGACAGCGTGATAGCCATGCTCAACATGGATATGGTGGGAGGGCTCAGGGATGACAAGCTGCTTCTGGGCGGTGCAGGTACCTCGCCCTTGTGGAAGGAACTCCTCCCGGCTCTCAACCGCGATTCCTTGCACTTCATCTACGATGATGCCGGGTATGGCTCCAGCGATCATCAATCCTATTATATGCAGGACAAACCGGTGCTGTTCTTCTTCACCGGGGAGCACGACCGTTACCACCGCCCCAGCGACGACGTGGAGTTCATCAATTTCGATGGGCTAGTGCAGGTCGGTCAATTGGTGGCCCGCGTGACCGAGGACCTAGCTACCCGATCAACGCCACCCGCCTTTACGGAGGCCGATGGTGGCCGACCCGCCGCCCGCGCCGATATCAAGGTGGGACTGGGCGTGATCCCCAGCTTTACCTATGAAGGGGAAGGCTTTGCCATCTCTGGTGTCCGACGTGAGGGTCCCGCTGCCAGGGCTGGTCTCCAGGCGGAGGATGTCATCATCCTCATAGGCACCACCGAGATTAAAAGCATCTACGACTATATGTACGCTTTGCAGGAGGTGAAGGCCGGGGAACCATTGCAGGTAACCATCCGCCGCGGCGAACAGGAACTGGAACTGGAAGTCATCCCCGAACGCAGAAGGGAGTAGGCTTACTGTGTCACCCTGAGCCTAGCCTGTCCTGCTCCCAGTCCCGCCGTAGGCGGGGAGCAAGGACGAAGGATCGAAGGGTGACTCCCTCAAGGAGTGATACTACAGGAACTCAGTCTTCAGTTCGAGCAACACCCATCCGGGATTTTGCTCTAGTCGCTCGGTAATTCCCGAC
>CP070787.1:698435-702394 GCA_020346745.1 Fidelibacterota bacterium
GCAGGCCGCTTCCATGAGGCTCTTGACGTAGTGCGGCAGCGCAACCCCCTGCCGGGGATCTGTGGCCGGGTGTGTACCCACCCCTGTGAAGATGCCTGCAACCTGGGGGAGAATGATTCCCCGGTGGCCATCTGCTGGCTCAAGCGCTTCGTGGCCGATTATGAACTGACTCACCCGGACTCCAAACCTGAACGCATACCCCAGACCAGAAAAGAGAAGGTGGCAATCGTCGGTGCTGGTCCCGCAGGTCTCGCGGCAGCCAACGACCTGGTGCGCAGGGGCTTTAGTGTTACCGTCTTCGAAGCCCTCTCCACACCGGGGGGTATGCTGGTAGCTGGAATTCCCGCCTACCGCCTCCCGCGCGATATCGTCGCGACGGAAATTGACGCCATTCGGCATCTGGGAGTCGACATCAAAACGGATACCCCCATTTCTGGTGATAAAGCCATCGACCGCCTGTTCAAGGACGGATTCAAAGCGGTCTTCCTGGCCATTGGCGCCCATCAGGGGAAAAAACTGGGCGTACCCGGAGAGGATAAATACGAAGGGGTCATCGATTGTATCACCTTCCTGAAAGAGGTCAATCTCGACCGTGCCAGGAAACCCGGCGACAAGGTGATAGTCATTGGTGGGGGCAGCTCGGCCGTCGATTCCGCTCGTACGGCTCTGCGACTCGGCTCGGAGGAAGTGTACATCGTATACCGCCGCTCCAGGAAGGAAATGCCGGCTCACGAGGCGGAAATCGTCGAAGCTGAACGGGAGGGGGTACAGCTCCACTATCTGGCGGCCCCCGTGAAGATTTTGGGCAAGGCGGGCAAGGTGACGGGCATGGAATGCCAGAAGATGAAGCTGGGCAAGCCCGATGAGAGCGGTCGCCGGAGGCCGGTTCCCATCGCCGGCTCGGAATACGTCATCGATGCCGATACCATTATTACTGCTATCAGTCAGGGACCGGACCTCACTTTTCTCTCGGATGATCAGGGTATAGAGCTTAGCCGCTGGCAGACTTTCGCCGCGGATGAGCAATCCATGGCCACCTCCCGCCCGGGTGTGTTCGCAGGGGGTGATGCCGTAACCGGCCCCAGCACGGTCATCGACGCTATCGCGGCCGGACACGTGGCTGCCGCCTCCATCGTCCGCTACCTTGATGGTGAAGCACTGGTGCAACCTGAAGTGCATGGGGAACCGGTGGAGTCGGAAATCAAGGTCGACCGGAAACAGCGGGACCACGCACCCCGAGCGGTGATGCCGATGCTCGCTGTATCATCGAGAATCAGCACGTTTGAGGAAGTCGACCTGGGCTATGATGAAGCCCAGGCCGTGGCGGAAGCCCAGCGGTGCCTGCGCTGCGGTCCCTGCAGCGAATGCTTCGTGTGTGTACCCGACTGCGATAAGATCACGACCATCCTCGCATCACCGGATGGTAGTCGCGAGGTTATTCTACGTTTGCCCAGCGATATCCAGCTGCCGGATCTGGCGGAGGGATCAGCCGCGGTTCAAGTCGGGGCGAAAAAGAAAACCGAACTGGCCGTCGTCCCGGTGATGCCATGGGTCAAACAAGCTCTCTGCCGTGGGTGCGGGGACTGTACCAAGGTATGTGATTACGAAGCAGTCACCTTGATTCCCAAGGAGAACGACGTATTTGTCGCCAGTGTTAATCCGGATATCTGTCGCGGCTGCGGGACCTGTGTGGCTGCGTGCTCTACAGGAGCCATGGTGACCGGTTTCTATAACGGTGATTGGCTGACGGGGAGATTGTCGAACCTGGACCCGCAGAAGCGCAGCGTGGTTGTGTTTGCGTGCCACTGGAATGGCTCACACCTAGACAATGACGCACTGCAGAATCTGCAACACAATGGTACTCGGCTGGAGATTATCCATACCATGTGCTCGGGCCGTATCAGTCCGGGTTTCGTGTTTGAAGCCCTCGAATCGGGAGCAGCCGGTGTGCTGATCACAGGATGCAGCTCGGGTGAGTGCCATTATGACTTCGGCGCGGAACATGCCCAGCAGATGTATAGCTCGCTTGAGCAGTTGGTTCATATGATCGGTTTCGAGCCCCAGCGGGTCCGGTATGAGCAGATCCCTGAGGGGGATGCGGGGAAATTCATCGGTGCCGTGAAAGACTTTGTGGAGAATCTCGACGAGGTAATGAGCAAGCGAAGCGCAGTTCAACCGGAAACGGTATCGTAATAACATAGTGCCTGGTTTAAACATGCTTGACGTCATAGAAATAGAAGATCGGGTTCGGCGGACCAATGCCTATGCCTGCCTGGAGTGCGGGAAGTGCACCAGTGTCTGCCCGGTATCCCGGTATGGCCGGGACTATTCACCACGAATGCTCCTGAATCGAACTATCCGGAAGGATTTTGAGAGCCTTTTTCAAGATTATGACCTGTGGAGCTGCCTTACCTGCAAGAAGTGCGATGATGTCTGTCTCGCCGGAATTCAATACGTCGAGCTGACCCAACTGCTCAGATCCACTGCTCTGGAAGAAGGCTTCGATGGGAAGTGCTCCCATGCGGGTGCTCTCCAATCCCTCTCCCGCATCATGACGAGCGATGACCTCCATCAAAATCGCCTGGAGTGGGTGACGGATGAATTGGAGACGGCAACGGAGGGTGATACTCTCTATTTTGTAGGCTGTGCGCCGTATTTCGATGTTTTCTTTTCCGACCTGAATCTCTCGACCCTGGAAGCGGCGGAAAGCAGCATCCGGATTCTGAACAAGCTGGGCATCACCCCGGTATTGCTCGCTGATGAGCGCTGCTGCGGACATGATCTGCTGTGGAGTGGCGATATCGAAAATTTCAAGCGTCTTGGAAAGCACAACCTTGAGGAGATCAAGAAAACTGGAGCTCAGACCATCCTGTTCTCCTGCGCGGAATGCTTCAGCACATTTAAGAGTCTTTATCCTCAGCACGGGATGGAAATCAAAGCAGAGTTGAAGCATATGAGCCAGTTCCTGGCCGAGAAAATGTCCAGCGGCGAGCTGGAGCTGGAATCCGTCGACACCGCGATCACGTACCAGGATCCCTGCCGTCTTGGTCGGCATCTGGGCATCTACAACGAGCCGCGTCAAGTCTTGCAGAATGCATCCCCGCAGGAGAATGGAGCCCCTCTGCGCGAGATGCAGCAAACCGGCAAGCGGTCCCTCTGCTGCGGTGTGAGTGCGTGGCTGAACTGTGATGTAACCTCCAAAGCCATTCAGACCGAAAGGCTGAGACAAGCGCATGCCACTGGGGCTGATGTCCTGGCCGTAGCCTGCCCCAAGTGTCAGATTCACCTCACTTGTACGATGAAAGATCAAGTGGTGAACGATAAATACGGCCTCAAGATTCGAGATATTTCCTCCATCACGTTGGAACGATTGGTAGACAATTAATCCCGAGACGCCCAAAGACAGGAGTGGTCAATGGCCGATCATGACTTGAGAATAGGAGTCTTTGTTTGCGAGTGCGGCAGCAACATCGCCGGTTCGCTGGACTGCGATGCTGTCACGGAGTTTGCAGCCGAACTTCCGGATGTGGTCTGCGCCGTGAAGAACAAATATACCTGCTCCGAGCCAGGGCAGCAGGAGATCAAGAACCACATCAAGGAACATAACCTCAACCGGGTAGTCGTCGCCTCGTGCACCCCCCGTATGCATGAGCCCACCTTCCGCCAGTGTGTCGCCGAGGCTGGATTAAATCAGTATCTCATGGAAATGGCGAACATCCGTGAGCACTGTAGTTGGGCTCATCTCAGTGACTGGGATGGCGCTACCAGCAAAGCCAAAGATATTGTCAAGGTAGCCGTAGCCCGATCGCGACTACTCCAGCCCCGGATCGAATCGGAGCTCCCGGTTCTGGAGGATGTCTTGGTGATCGGGGGTGGTGTCGCAGGCATTCAGGCATCACTGGATATGGCCGATGCCGGCTATCAGGTCCATTTAGTAGAAAAGGAGGCATCCATAGGTG
>CP070787.1:702494-706394 GCA_020346745.1 Fidelibacterota bacterium
CGATGGGGTATCCCGCCGGGTTACAAGGGGGCTATCGAGAAGTCGATTCCCAAGCAAACCGGCACTTTCCTGGTCTACGGCAGCATGGAAATGTTCGTCTATGCGGAGGGCGAGGACGATCTAATCGGAGAAGATACAACCTCTGCCATTTTCTGGCTGCGCCTGGCGCAGGGCAAGGACCAGTACTACGAAGTCCGCCAGCCGGTCTATTCCGGCGGGCCTGACGAAAAGCACCAGGGCTGGGATAGCCGCAACCATATCTCTATCAACATGGCTGAATTGGCCAGTCTGAAACTTCGTGATACCTCCGACACGGAGATTGTCGTCGACACCGTTTCCATTCCGGGTTATTTCCTGAAGGATGAAACGATGGAGGTTTATATCCGGGGTGATCCATCCCTGGAAAGAATTGACCACTATGTGGCGGGGATTATCAATAGGGGGGATGATACCCTCCGAGGCCGGGTGATGATAGACGAGTTGCGTCTTACCGACGTGAAGCGGAAGGGGGGCTTGGCGATGCGGCTCAGTGGCGGAGTAAACTTCGCCGATCTCCTGACCACCTCGTTTAATTACGCGCGGAAGGATGCCGATTTCCACAATGTGCAGCAACGAGTATCCCGCAACGCCGCCACCACTGAAAACTGGCGGGTGGATATGACGTTCAACCCGAACCGGTTCCTGCCCGAGTCCTGGGGGATCCGGATTCCCATGAGTGCTAGTTTCAGCAGCGCTATCAGCTCGCCTAAATATTTCCCCGGTAAGGATATTCCGGCCGGGGGGATTCGTGAGGCACCAGACTCGGTCCAGAACCAGAGCAGGCAGCTCGCACTCAAGACCAGCTTCGATAAGTCGACCCGCAGCCAGAACTGGCTGGTGCGACAGACCTTCGATCGTCTGAGAGGCAGCATCGCTTATACCCGAAAGCTGCAATCGACGGAACTTATCAAGAGCAATGAGTCGAGAAGTATTTCGGGTCAGGTATCCTATCCCATCAGGTTCAGTGATGAGAGCTACGTTCAGCCCTTCCAGGTTCTGGGCTCTATCCCCTGGCTGGGCGAGCGGATCAAGGATACCAGGTTGTATTACGCGCCAACCAATATTGATTTCTCCGCCAACGTTACGGAATCGCTTAATAACCGTACAGCCCGTGCCAGCCCTGACTCCGTCATGGATACTTACAATTTCAATATGGCGCGAGCGGTCAGTGGCAGATATCGTGTTACCGACCATCTCAGCGCCGACTATAGCTGGAATGCCAATAATGTCCTGAATGAATTTCGCGACAGGGAGCTGGAGGCGTTTACGATGCTAAATCCGGGCATAACCCGCCAGTTCGCAGAGCGGTTCACGACCAGCTATAATCCGGAACTGATCAGTTGGTTCAAGCCCAAATTTATGTACACGGCTAATTACAGCTGGGTCAAGAACGCCCCTATCGATGATCCTCTGCGAGGGGGCAGGATCTCGGCGCAAGGGCGTTTGACGGGGAATGTAACCCTGCAGTTGAGGGACATTATCGAGGTATTTTATACACCAGAAGGCGGGAGCGCCCCCGGCAGCAGCCAAGGGGTTCAGCGACGGACTGCCCCGGCCGGTGACGACCAATCGTCTCAGAGCGACAAGCCTTTTGAGGTGGCCAACCCGCAGATCAAGGCCCTGCTCAAGCAGCTACATACCGCTGCCGGGAAGGTAGTGCCAATAACCGTCAATTACAGCTACAGCCGCCAGGCAGGGGAGCCAGCAGTCAGAGGACAACCCAGCTACGCGTATCGCCTTGCACTGATAACTGACTCAGGACTGGAAGCGGATACCGCTCGAGTCGGTCGATTCGATATGTCCACTCTGCGTGTCTCGCGGGATCTGTCCTGGCGCTCCGGGTTGTCGCTCTCCCGATCGGTGAACATGAGTTTTTCCCACTCCCGCCGGTTCTCCGAGACCCAAAGCCGCAGTGCGGAAACCAGGGCTACGACCTGGGACTGGATCTACTTTGAAAAGCACCCCAACTCAGGTATACCATTCGTCAATTGGAATCTCCGTTGGTCGAACCTGGAGCAATTGCCACTGTTCAGCAAAGTTCCCTGGAGGGTTAACCTGGATCACAGCTACTCGGGGAATCGCACCCGCACTATTCAGAATATGCGGGCCCCGATCGACAGGTATACCCGGCGGTTTCAACCACTGGTAGGCCTGACTTTCAACTTCGACAATGGTGTGGCAACCAACGTACGGCTCAGCCACACTGTCAACTTGGATCGCAATGAGAATGGCAACACCAAGACAACGAACCAGCAGCTAACAGCCACCGTAAGCTACCGGCACCAGGGGGGGCTCACCATTCCTTTCCCCTTCTTTGATGATTTCTATCTGCAGAACACGGTTAACTTCGACCTCAGCTTTGACTATACCAGCGGCAATGAATACAGCTTGAAAGGCGCGGCGATAGATCGCACCCATTCAAAATGGAATAAGAAATGGTCGGTTACACCACGCATCACCTATACTTTTTCCGATAAGGTGACCGGCGGATTCCATATCGTCTACTCAGAGAATGATGACTATCTGTATGGCAAACGCATCAACCGTGACTTCAAATTTGACGTGAACATAGCCATCAGGGGTTCATGACAGGAATGATCTCGGATAAACATCGCGGTACGCTGCTAGCCGGCTGGCTCTTGCTCAGCGGGGCTATCGCCTGCGCCCAGCAGGTCCCCTATTTTGATGGCTCCCAGGCCTTTGAACTCCTTGAGAAGCAGGTGGCTCTGGGACCAAGGTTTCCCGGCTCACCAGGTCATTCCGCCCTGGTTTCCATGCTCACCGAGTACCTGGAGCCCCGGGCTCACGAATTGAAGATCCAGAGTACCAGCCGGAGCCATCCCTATCAGGACGGCCCCCTGCCAATCATCAATATCCTGGCCCGGTTCAATCCCACCGCCAGGAAACACGTGCTGCTGCTGGCCCATTACGATACCCGGGCGATGGCGGATAAGGATCCGGATCGCGGTAACCGCTCCAGGCCGATTCTTGGGGCCAACGACGGCGCCAGCGGGGTCGCAGTGCTGTTAGTGCTGGCAGATATCTTTGCCGGGGATGCTCCTCCTATCGGGGTGGACCTGTTGTTTGTGGACGCGGAAGATGTAGGGCGATCCAGCGACCTGGAAAATTTCTCGCTGGGTACCAAAGCCTTTCTTCCCGAAATGAGCAGCCTGCTGGGAGGTATTAGACCAGAGTACGCCGTGCTGGTTGATATGGTGGGAGATGCGGAACTGACCCTGCCTGTGGAATACTATTCATGGCGGGATGCGCGGGAGTTGGTCAACCGTATATGGAACCTGGCACGGGATCTGGGTTATAGCCAGTTTCGCTTCGAAATGGGTGCCGCGATCTACGACGATCATGTACCTCTCCTGGAAGCGGGCATCCCCGCGGTAGACATTATCGATTTCGACTATCCCAACACCGAGGAGAACTACTGGCATACGCTGGAAGACACCCCTGACAAGTGCTCGGCCGAGAGCCTGGAGGCGGTGGGAACGGTGCTCACGACCCTCATCTACAGCGAGAGGCCGTGATGCAGCCGCGGCTGATGGATTCCACTGTTCAGGATAATTGAAAATCGGCGGGTGCTGACTACCTCGGATCGGTTGGGAGCTTGGGATTATGACTGATTGCCTGGCTTTATTGTTCGTGCCGGCCCGGATTAATCCGGGGCTAAATAACAATTGGGCACAGCCCCGATCCTCACCTATATTGAGCCCTTTATGAGGTTATTCTGGCATATATTGGCAGTCGCAGCGGCCGCTTTATTGTGGCATGGCTGTGACAGTGCAAGCGTAGAGCCATCGGACGAGGTGCCGGTCCTGTCCAATCCCCAGACGTCCTACGACGACCGGGACG
>CP070787.1:706494-710342 GCA_020346745.1 Fidelibacterota bacterium
CGGAATATGCCTCGTCCCGGCACCAGGTGGGCAGTCGTAAATCCCAACTGCCTGAGTTTCGCGATCTCGTTGCTGTCGGCTTCCAGTTCTGAAAGCACTGATCGCGAAGGCCGCACACGCTGATTCCAGTGGTGGACGATCGCCGTTTGATCGTCTTTCGATGCCGCTGCTGAGCGGCCACCCTGCCCGCTGGGGACAACTTCCCAGTATGATTCGATGAAACCTGGATACACAGTCTTGCCATTCAGTGGAATGACCTGCGCTTCAGCGGGAATACTCACCTGACGGCCGGCAGCTTCAATTAATCCCTCTCGTAGCAGAATAGTCCCATCCCGGATGGTCTTGCCCGGTTCCAGGTGAATGGTGGCGTGGGTAAGGGCATAAACTCGCGGTGTATGCTGATGCAATCCCTCCACCGGTCGCACTTGGCCGGCCACACTATTGCCTATCACTGACGCAAGGACTACAACACCCCAGAGCCAACCTGGGTGCTGACCACGCATTTTTAATCCGTCAATAAATGTTCGGCTAACGCCGTTGGAGTGAATATGGTTGTTCATAGTCACGAAAAGAATCCCGTTGTATGATGATGGAAAATCCTGACCTTTTATAAGGCTTAATGTAACAAGAATATTCGCCAGTACAACAAACCATACCAGGATGTTTGCGAAGGGCGATATCCTTAAGTTTTGCTGGATGGATGAAAACCATCAACCTAAATTTCTTGATTAGCGATGCTAAATACATAGCTGCGATGGAGCAACTCACCCTCAATATCAGCGAAAAATCGCGCTCTCGCGTCATTGCTTCTTCACCGCTGGGCTTTCAGATCGAGCTGATGGAATATGTTGGGGGTGACGACGTACCCGCGCTGATGGAGGTTTCCGAATCACTTGCCAGTGAATATGGAGAATCAGCCCGGTTGACTAAAACCACGGTTAGGAAGTATTTCAATTACCCCAAAACCCTTCCCTTTGTAGCCCGCTATCAGGGGGAGATCGTCGGCTACATCATCGGTGTTCCGCTGGAATATTTCGCTCGCGATCCGTGGGCAAAGTTTGATCAGAACCTGGGGGAGGGAAACACGCTATACACCTACGCCTATGTCATCCTCGCCCGTTACCGGGGCAACGGATTCGCCCGGACTTTGAAACGGGTATACCTGAACTGGGCGAAAAAACAACATTATCGTTACGTCACAGGTCATGTTCTGGAAGGCATCGCAAAAAAATTCTCCCCGGATACCACCATCGTGAAGCGGTTCACCAATTGGCATGGATCCGGACGCACCTTCGAGTACTATCGGCGACCCATTCAGAACGCCGCACCCGGTAGAAACTATTAGGCTATCCCATCCTAAATAGCCTAGCCGAGTCCGCCTTGGATGTGCGAACCGTAAATATCTGTATTCCTGACAACGCAGTAATGAATGTCAATCTCTGATACCGTTCGACGGTATCTATCGAGAACCGGGATCGCTAAGCAAGTACCTTGATCAACACGGGGAGGAGTTCAAAGAACCCGTCCTGGTCTCGTATCTTCTCGAGGTTAGCCTCCACCGGCATTGAACGTTTCGTAGGATTGTGTGGATTTCTCTGCAGCAACTCACAGGCTTCGTCCGTGAGGTCTTTGTGCCCGAAGACCTTTTTATATACTTCGCTATCTAAAACAAGGCGGGAGTAGAAGTAATCGATACCCCAGCGTATGCTGAAAATGTGGGTCTTGCCACGATAGAAGTGAAGCGACCAGTTCTTGTCAATATCATTCCAAACGAACTTGCCCGCCAGACCCATCGCAACCAGCTCGCGATAGATCGCGTCAAATCTCCGATAGCGCCCAAATCCCAGGAAATCTTCCAGATCCTTTTTCGTGGGCGTACTCTTAGGATTTTGCAGTGGATTGCCCGTCACCATTCCACTCTCCATGACCTGTGTATGAGACTATTGTACCGCTAGCAGGCGTCGATATCAGCTTGAGAAATACTACTCGACATCACGTGTATCGATCGACTCTTCCTTGTAGCGCCCCCTAGTGTAACGATTCACGAGCCTATCCACCAACTCATTTTTCCTGTTAATAAACTATAGATAATCAGTCAATTACTTTAACCTGTAGCGAATTAGGGCCGCAAATGACGCAGCTTAACGTAGTCATTGGGATGTAACATGTTGGAGTTGGAGTTCGATGGCGATTCCGATCATGCAGTCTACAATCTTCGGGAGGACTTCCCTGGCCTCCGGATAGCCTTGAGCTTTGACCTACCGGGATGGCCTTAAAATAAAACTACCTTGCCGGTTAATCGACAAGGTAGTGTTAAATATTGGCAGTGCGACTAGGGAACAGAGATCGGGCTAGGCAGCACCTATATCACGGAGTATATTCATGGCCACCCGGTCAAGGACCTCCTCAGTCTCGTATTCTCCGCTGCGTATGCGCGCAGCTATATCACCCCTGATCCCACGGCTCTCAGGAGCGGGAGTACCTTCAGCCAGAGCCTGAAATTGTGGCAGATCGCTGATGGCTTCAGCCACTCTCTCCAACACGGCCGGTTCATTGAACTCTCCTTGAGCAATGCGCTCTCGGATGCCTTGCAGCTTCTCACTGTCCTCATTCTGCAAACTACCCAGCATCTCCTGATACCGGGCGATGTCGCTGCGGCGAGCCTCTGCCAGCTCTCTGGCAGTGGAAGAAATATCTACCGTGTCCGAACGGGATTCCGCGGCGGTACTCTCCCGCACCGATCCTTGCTTCTTAGCCTTATCAGTGCGGGTCGTAGAAACGCGCTCCTGCTGCTTTAAGCGCTCAGTTGATGCAACGTCACTAACGATATTTTTAATCGGTGCCATGGTTTTACCTCGTTATATCCACCACACGGCTCCTCGTGTGAGGTTTCTCCGCTGCATTTCGACCTAAGTTAACAAACTTGGGCGCGAATGCCAGGTTATTTGTGAGCTCGAGCTGCGCCTTGAAGACCATATCGCTTAAATGCTTATCAAGAGCGGCCAGGGTTTGCAGTGCTTCCTGTATCTCCTTCTGGAGCGGCTGCAATGTCGTATCCATTCCGTTGTTCCCTTTGATCAGCTCCTGCCGCTCAGACTCCAACTGCTCGATGATCTGCACATACTCTGCACGATGCCTCAGCAGCTCTTCAAGTCGGGCAGCGCTCAATTCCCCTGACTCAGCTGCCACCGCTTGAGAAGCGTGCAATATATCGGCAACAGCATCCCGCTGCTGAAGGAGGATCTGCCGTAAACGGCTCGTCATCCTCCCATTAGTGCTCATGTCGCGTTCCACCGACTACACTTCCTGGCTGAAAATGAGTCCGGAGAGCTGGCGCATCCTCGCCACTAAGGTCAGCAGTTCCTCCGGTGGAACCTGCCTGATAATCTCGCCGGTCTCCTTATTCAAGACCCGTACCACTGCCCGGCCGGTATCCTCATCAACATCAAAAGAGATCTTGGTGTTGGCGACCTGGTGAACAAGGGTATTGATGTCCTTCACCACCTCAGAGAACTCTCCCACGTTCCCCGGGGGTACTTTCAACTCAACCTTACGCTTGGGTTTTTCAGCTGCCCCACGTGGTGCCTTATCTTTCTCTGAACCCTTCTCCCGGTCCACCTGGCCGGCCTGGGTAGCGTGAGGGTCCTGCTCAACTACGGCTGCAACATTTTGGATTGAATCAACCATTTTTGACCCTCTATCTATCTAACCTCCAAACCTGGTCGAAAAGGTGGTGAAGAAGGACGACTGCTGCTGCATCTCTAGATACACACTCTGTAGTCGGAGCAGATCCTCTCTGAACCTTTCCACCTTCTTTTCCACTCGATCATCGAAATTCTCAAGTCGTG
>CP070787.1:710442-714247 GCA_020346745.1 Fidelibacterota bacterium
AACGGTATGAACACCGCCGGGAATTCCTTGCCTTTAGCGGCGTGGACCGTCATTACCCGTACGACGTCGGAGCTATCCGATCCAGGCACCCGGGCTTGAACGGCATCCGCCTCCTGCATTACTTCCATATACTGGACAAAGCGTGCCAGGCTGTTGTCCTGATGGCGACCGGCAAAATCCCGGGCGATCTCAAGCAGGAGGGTCAGGTTGGCCATAGCTACCCAGTCCTCAAGGAATCCGGTCAAAAAATGCCGCCGGTAGAGTCCGCTGAGCTCCAATATACGCCATAACATCCGTCCTGCATCCAGCTCGCTAATTTCTTCGCGCAGTGCTGATATCCGCCTAGCCAAATCAACCACCGAATCGGAGATGTTTTTCGGCACCGCTGATAACGCTGGGATGTCCTCAGCTTGCTCGCTACCCAGAAGGTGGGAGAAATCCTCCAGCAGGTTTGTTGCCAGGTGACCACAGCACTCCCCAAGCAAGCGATACAGTCCGATGGGAGCGCCCGAGGTATCAGCTGCCACGGCACACCAAGCCAGGGCGGTCCTAATGGCCTGAAGCCGGAAGAAGTGGACGCCGCCGAGGTACTGGCTGGGGATGTCGTTATTGGCGAGGGCATTAGCCACCTCCGCGGCCTGCTGATGGGTCCGTGCCAGGATGGCGATATCCCCAGGAGCAGCCTCCCTATCAGCTACCATGCGGGTGATGTCCCTGGCCAGGAAGTCGACCTGCGCAGCGGAGCTGCCCACTACCAGTTCGGGCAAGGCCGCATTTTCGTGGATTCGAGCAGCCCGGAGATTCTTGCTCTGCCGGCCCATATTAGGCCTAATCACCTCATTGGCCAGGTCCAGGATTGGCTGGGAGGAGCGATGGTTTTCATCCAGGACGATCTCGGCATAGCCCGGTGTCCTCCGGTACCGCTGCCGGAAGTCCCGGATGTTATAAGCGCTGGCACCCCGGAAGCTGTAGATACACTGGTCGTCATCACCCACGACGGTGATGCTGTGATGCTTTTCCGCCAGGCGTCCCACAACCATATTCAGGGCGTAGTTGTTGTCCTGAAACTCGTCAACGACGACAGTGCGGTACCTTTCCTGGAGAGTCCGGAGCGCATCCGGCTGGGATTCCATCAGGTGCCAGCACTGGTAGACCATATCCCCGTAGTCCACCAACCCCTCTGCGGCCTTCCACTGCTGGTACAGTGGAAAGACGTAGCAATGGTCCTCAATCTGGCGGCAGGTTTCCTCCCACTGTTCGTCGGTTTCCCGCAGAAGCCGTTCTCTGGTGCGAGCTATGAGCGCGGGAAACTGCTCCGGCTGAATAAGCTCGTCCCGCAGACGATCAAAGAAGACCTTGAAGGCCTTAATGGCGGTGACCGGCTCCCGCCGGAAAGTTGCCGACTGCAGGTCATCCAGCTGGTGGTAATGTTCCCGGAGAAGGAACAGGATATCGCCATCGGTCATCAACCGCCGGGCTCTGAAATCCGGCTGAAACTCCAGGACTACCTGGTAGCAGAAGGCGTGGAAAGTGGCGGCGGTGATCCGCTGGTCTCCATGTGACACCGGGGAGTTGATGGACTGATCCGTGACTTTCTCGATACGCTCACGCAGCTCATCCGCAGCTTTCTCAGAGAAGGTAAGGGCGAGGATTTGATCGGGTGGTATGTTTTCGTGCTCAATAAGGTGAGCTATGCGCCGGATGAGAGTGGTGGTCTTGCCGGTTCCGGCCCCCGCCAGAATCATGAGTGGGGCCAGGGGATGGGTTTCAGCCTGGTGCTGTTGGGGAGTGGGTACTGGCAGTGGTACCGTCTCCGGCCGCATTGCCGCCTGCCCGTTGATCATACTGCCAGCCAGAGCAGGCCCATTGCCGCTCCGCTGCCGGTGCAAACCAGATTCACCATGTTATTGTCGAGCCACGACCAGCCGCTGTGGAGGACGACTTCAGGTCCGTCGGCGGACCGGTTTTCGGTAATTCTTCCGGTGGCCGGGATGAGGTACCTAGCCTGAACGGTGGCCCCCAGGATGCTGTCGATAGTGGCAGCGAGAAAGCCGATTGTCGAGATTGCCAGCCAGTCAACCCCGCTGAGGAGCTGGGGCTGGAGCCACAGGCCCACGGCGGCCAGGAAAGCGGTACCGGCCAGGGTGCCCACAGTGCCCACCAGAGTTATCCCACCGGAATCCCCCCTGGCCACCGGCCGCCAGGTTACGATATTTCGGGGCGGCCGGCCGGACCAGCCGCCGATCTCCGTGCCCCAGGTATCGGCGGTAGCCGCAGCCAGCGCCGCCAGGAAAACCGGGTAGAGCAGCTCATATCCCCAAATGCCGTAGGCCACAGCCGCCAGCAGGGGGATGCCCCCGTTGGCGAACACTTGGATCAGGTTACGACGCCCGGCCTCGCGACCCGGATTGCTGACGGTCACCATACTCCGGTTGAACCGGGTAAGGATGGAACTAAGGCCGAAAAAGGCTATGATCGGGGTAATCCATGCCCAACCACCGGACAGGCCTGACTGGCCAGTGCAACCGGAAAGGAAGATGAGCAGTCCCATGCCCCAGGCGGTAATGGCACCGCTGAGGGCCAGGGCTTTCAAGCGGGCTGCTAAACCTAACAGCAAGGCCGAGCCAGCTGCCCACAGCAGGACCGGTATCAAGCTTCCAGAAGGCAAGGATCTGAACAGGAAAACAAAAAGGGCGGCTGACAGGGGGACGGTAATGTTATCCGAGCCCCGGCTGGATTGAGCTTCGGCGATTGTGGCCAAGGCGGCAGTGAGCACGACGGTCGTCAGCAGCTGCGGCCAGGGGAGCCCGGCTAGATCGAGGCCTCTGGACAGGCCGAGATCCCCGCTCAGTGGGATCAGGAGAGCCACTCCAAGGAAGGTCAGTAGAGCTGAGCCCAGGAACATAGCCGTGGTTCCTGCCATCGTTTTAGGATCACGCCAGAGAGTGAAGCTCCTGTGCCCATAGCGTCGTCCTACCCAGGCAGCCAGGGGGTCGGCGAAGGCCAGGAGGAGAACAGCCACTTGCAGTGCCACCGGATCCCGATACCAGAAAAGAGCGACGAGGATAACGAAAGCAAGGGGAAAGTAGACCGTCCCGTAGCTGATCCGACCGGTGGCGTGCATGCTCTTGAGCCGGCCTACACGCAGGGTTACAAGATTAATTCCGATGAACAGGAGAGCGGTTATGAGGGGGTAAAATGGTTCCCGGAAAATGAAGGGGCACAGGAAAATGAACACTCCCACGATCACGTGCACCAGCTGGCGGCTGTTCTCGGGGCGCATCCCGATCCGAGTGGCTGCCCACTCCGAGATACCCAGCAGGGCAAAAATGGCTCCCAGAAAGACCAGCCAGGTGAGGAATGGACTGGGAAGGATGGGGGTGAATGGCATGAGTAAAGATAAGCCGGGGATGACGGAGTGTCAATGGGGAGGGAGCCGGGAAGGATCGAACCTACTGGTGAAACGGTGTTAACCTCCGCGCTGCCTGTGCGTCTAAGAAGGTGAATAGTAGGACAAGTATGAAGAATGAACATGTATCACGAAAGGACCATGAAAATGAATAACAAACTGATGTTAGCAATAGTTATGATGACGACCGTTGCCTTTGCCCAGCCGGGGCGTTTTCTCGGGACCAGGTGGCTGACTTTAGACGACCAGTTGAATCTGACGCCCGAGCAGACCGAACAAATTCAGAAGCTGCGCACGGCATTCCAGACTGAGGCTATAGACCTGCAGGCCAAGGTGCAGAAGCTCCGGGTGGAGCTCAACGAGCAGCTGCAGGCTGAGAATCCCAACCGGAGGGCC
>CP070787.1:714347-718103 GCA_020346745.1 Fidelibacterota bacterium
TTTCCTTCGGTGATGTCGGTCAGGATCTCATGCATCCTCAATATGCCTTCCCTGCATGGGGTACACTTGCCACACGATTCCTCCATCAGGAAACTGAGAAAATAGTGGGCTACGTCAACCATGCATGAACTTTCATCCATAACGATGAGACCGCCCGAACCCATGATACAACCTGCTTTGGCGAGCTCTTCGTAGTCCACCGGAAGATCAATCAATTCCTCGGGGATACATCCTCCTGAAGGTCCGCCAGACTGAACTGCCTTAAATTTATTACCATTGGGAATCCCGCCGCCGATATCAAAGACTATTCGACGGAGTGAAGTGCCCATGGGGACTTCGACAAGACCGGTGTTGTTCACCTTCCCCACCAGGGAAAAGACCTTTGTTCCCTTTGAGCTCTTGGTCCCGATCTGGGAATACCAGTCACCACCACGACGGATTATCAATGGGATGTTGGCCAGCGTTTCTACATTGTTTATCACCGTAGGTTGATCCCACAATCCCTTTTGAACCGGAAATGGCGGTCGGGGACGGGGTCTGCCCGGGTATCCTTCAAGAGACGCGATTAGGGCTGTTTCTTCCCCGCATACAAAAGCTCCTCCTCCCCGGACATATCGCACCCGGAAGCTATGCCCGCTTCCAAGTATATCATCGCCCAGAAGGCCGTACGCCTCTGCCTGTTCAATTGCAATCTGAAGGCGCCTTAGTGCCAGAGGGTACTCATCCCTGATATAGACAATACCCTCAGAAGCGCCGATTGCCTTTGCCGCGATGGTCATGCCTTCCAAGGCTGCATGGGGATCCGCCTCCAGGATGCTTCTATCCATGAAAGCACCAGGATCACCTTCGTCTGCATTGCAAATGAGAAACTTCCCGTTCCCGGAAGCATTATAACAGAATTCCCACTTGGCTCCCGTAGGGAATCCCGCTCCTCCTCGTCCCCTGATTCGGGACATTTTAACCTCTTCGATGATCTCTTCGGGTGTCATCTCTAATAGCGCCCTGGCTAATCCTTCATACCCATCTTTACCGATATACTCATCGATCTTCTCTGGATCGATAAGGCCGCGGTTACGAAGAGTGACGAGAATCTGGTGCTTGAAAAAACTGATGTCTGACATTTTGGGGATGGGTAGTTCCTCATCAGGGGGTATGTACATGTGCTTTTTAACTGGCCGTCCCTTGAGAAAATGCTCTTCTACCAGGTAGGGAATGTCTTTCTCCCTCAATTGCCGGTAAAAAATGCCCTCTGGTTGTACCACCATCAGAGGACCTTCCGCACAAAAGCCATTGCACCCGGAAGCCACTACGCGGATTTCGTTATCTAATCCGTGCTTTTTAATTTCTTTTTCCAGGGCTTCCTTGACTTCAAAGGAACGATTGGAAACGCATCCCGTCCCGGCACAGATCATTAAATTTGCACGATAAGGCTTCAAGACCAGCTCCTCTTCCTGGAAACCTAGAGCCTCTGTACCAGTTGTTGGATAAGGTCTACACCTGGGCCTGAGTCATTCATCAGTGGGTCCTTTCGCTTCCAAGTGCCAGGGCGTATTCGATTACTATCTGACCACCAATAACGTGTTCCATAAAAACTTTACGCATCTTGTCTTCGGTGAGATCAACGTACTTTACCGGAGTTTCACCAACACGTTCTACTGTCGCCATAGGTTCCCTGCTGCATAATCCAGCACATCCTGATGTGGTCAGGATTGTATCTGTCACATCCTGTTCTTCCATGATTTTCAGTAAAGCATCCATTATATTTCGAGCCCCGGCCGCAATGCCGCAGGTTCCCATATGAACGGTAACCCTTGCCTTCCCGGTACCTTCTCTCAGCAGAGTGGTGCGACGGGTTTTTTCCCTGATCTTTTCGAGATCCTCAACGGTCAGTTTGGGCATCGTTTATTTCTCAAATCCTGGTGGATATGTTGACTGGCACTTTAATGGATTCAGCGAACATGATTCTTTTTGTATTGTGATTCCCGTTTCTTCATCGAATCTTTGATGATTCTAACCCCGGATACGTGACTCACAATAGAGACTCTGCCTATCTATTATGCTGATTTGCTAGGCTGTGAGCGGTGAATGAAGTTGTGGATAAAAGATATTCTGGAAACATCCGGTTGGAGGAGATGTAGGAAGGTGCAATGTAATTCCCATTCCCAGAATCGGTCATCGCATGACAGAACCATTGCATTCCCCCTAAATGGGACCTTCCGGGACGGTTAACAAAGAAGTGCTTTTCGACTTTCAATACCTGTGACATAGTAAGGATCAGGCTAGAGTAGTGTCTTTTTCCTTTTCCAGCAACTTCAGGCCGTAATCGAATCCTCGCTTGAATGCCTCGATGTTGATGTCGATAAACCGGCTGGGGACCGCGCCCGGGATGGCTTTTTTCATCGCCTCGGGGCTGACTACCTTGGTAATAGCGGTGAAGAAGCCGATCATAACCACGTTTGCGAAGATGCGATTCCCCAGTTCCTCAGCGATTCTGGTGGAGGAGATGGAATAGACCTTGACGTCCTTCCGAAACTTCTTGGATTTAACCAGGTCGGTGTCAGTGAGCAGGATGCCTCCGGGGACCAGGTCGTCGGTGAACTTCTCATAGGCTTCCTGGGACATGGTCACCAGGATTTCGGGCGCGACGATATATGGATACAGAACCGGAGAATTGTCAATTACGATCTGGGCGGAACAGGCCCCACCGCGGGCTTCCGGGCCGAAACTCTGGGTCATGGTAGCGAACTTTTCATCGAACAGGGACGCCGCCTTGCCTAGCAGAATGCCGGATTTGATAATCCCCTGTCCTCCGAAGCCAGAAAATTTAATGTCCATCGTCGGGTCCCTTATATGGCACGAACTGGTCTCCCAGTTTCGATTTCAGATATTGATCCCGTTGCTCCAGGAAGGTAGGCTTCTCTTTGTCGATGAATTTCCCGACGGTGATCCGTTCCTGGAAGCTGATGTCCACCTCTCGAGTATCGGCGCCATGTTGGATGATGGCGTTGTCGTGGTAAAACCGCATCAGGTCCAGGCCATCTCCCAGGCGGTTCCGGCGGGCATACAGGGTGGTACAGGGGCAAACCACCTCGATGAAAGAGAAGCCCGGCTTGAGCAGGGCTTCAGCAATGGCGTTGGTAAGCCGCCGGATGTGCAGAGCGGTCCAGCGGGCAACGTACACCGCGCCGCTGGATTCGGCCAGGTAGGGCAGGTTGAAGGGGAACTCGTAGCAGCCGTAGGGGGCAGTGGAAGCGTTGGCTTCCAAGGGTGTGGTTGGCCCCGCCTGGCCGCCGGTCATGGCGTAGTTGAAATTGTTAATACAGATGATAGTCATATTAATATTGCGCCTGGCATTGTGGATGAGGTGATTTCCTCCAATAGCTACCAGATCCCCATCGCCGCTGATTACTACAACTTTCAGCTCTGGATTCCCTAAGGCAAGTCCTGTAGCAAACGGGATGGCCCGGCCGTGGGTGGAATGAAACGAATCCAGCCGGAGGTACCCGGCTGCCCGTCCCGAACAGCCGATCCCGGAGACTATCGCCACCTTCTTGGGATCCAGCTCCGATTTCTGAAGGCCTGAAATAAAGGCCGTGATCACGGTACCGATGCCGCAGGTGGAACACCAGATGTGCGGCAGTCGCTCCATCCGGAGATACTGTTCCATGGGGTGGTGCAGCTCTTCCTCCGGCGGCGGTATAGTCAGGGTGTCGGAAAATTCTTTTTCGATCTCACTCATGCTGCGCCCTCCTCAAT
>CP070787.1:718203-721947 GCA_020346745.1 Fidelibacterota bacterium
GTGCCTCATCACTACGCCATTGACGGCGAGGGGAACTACGACAGCCAGCGTCTCCTGACAGATACGGGTAAAATCTTCACGGAGATCCACAATCTGTTTGGATCTATTCCGTACGAGGATTACACCATCTTCCTCCAGTTGCGGGACGGGCGCAGAGGGGGACTCGAACACCTGAACTCTACCCACCTGCTGACGTCCAGATGGGCTTTCAGTCCTGATTCGGAATACCGCGAATACCTAGAGCTGTTGGCGCACGAGTTGTTCCATACCTATAATGTCAAGCGGATTAAGCCGGAGTCTTTTGACCAGTATGACTACGAGCGGGAAAATTATACCGACCTGTTATGGATTGCCGAGGGGCTCACGTCCTACTATGAACGACTGTTGTTGCGTCGGGCAGATCTGATCACGGTTGAGACCTATCTCGATCTGCTGGCAGCAGAAATACAGGAGATTGAATCGACACCTGGCAGGACGATGCAGACCCTTCAGGAGGCATCTTTTGATGCTTGGATCAAATATTACCGTCCTAACGCGAGCAGCCCGAATACCACCGTATCCTATTATACCAAAGGAAGCCTCGTAGGTTTGGCGCTGGATCTAAGCCTCAGGTCTGCCACTCAGGGAGAGGCAGGGCTCGACGATGTATTCCGTATGCTCTGGCAGCGCTACCGGGAGGATAACAGCGGCTACACATACGCTGCATTCCAGGCTGTCTGCGATACGATTGCAGGCCAGCCGCTGGACGATGTGTTCCGCTACGTGAGCACCACTGAGGAGATCAATTGGGAGCCGATCCTGGAGCCATTCGGACTCCTACTGGTACGCAGCCATTCCACTCCCGAATATTCCGCCCAGGCGTATTATGGATTTCAAACTCGTGAGAAGGATGGTCGCTTAATCGTATCCAGGGTCGATCATGATACCCCTGCTACCCGTGCCGGTCTGAGTGTGCGCGACGAATTGGTTTCCATCGATGGATATCGTCTCCTGGGAAGGAACACCCAGGAGATCCTGGATTCCCGCAAGCAAGATCAGGAGGTGACCATGGTGGTGACTCGAGATGGGCTCATGCGCACCTTAAAGATCCGGCCCCAATCACCGCCCTATGATATGGTGTCCATTGTGAGAGTGGAGCCTCCCACGGAAGAGCAGGAGGCACTTTACAGCGGCTGGCTTCAAGCTTCCTGGGAGTAGGATCTGATGCCGCTCAAGCCGCCGGTAGTGATCCTGGCGGATGGTGCATTTCCCACCCACTCATACCCGCTCAAGATACTGTATTCAGCGGGTACGCTGATCTGCTGTGATGGGGCAGCGAATCGGATGCTTGGCTCCGAGCGGGAACCGGATGTAGTCGTGGGTGACCTGGATTCGATCACCCCCGAGGCCAGATCTGCCTTCCAGAATCAGCTGGTGGAGCTTTCGTCTCAGCAGTCCAATGATTTAGAGAAAGCCCTGAAATGGGCGGCTGAGGAAGGAGCCTCGCAGGTGACCATCCTGGGTGCGGTTGGCCTGCGGGAGGATCATAGTCTGGGTAACCTGCTTATGCTCTGGACCGACTTTGGTGCAGAGATCACCCTGTTGACCGACAGCGGTCAATTCATTCCTGTACACACTTATCATGATTTTCACTCATTCGAGGGACAGGAAGTATCTCTCTATCCCGATTCGGCACATGTTCGGATCACTACTTCCGGCCTGGCATTCGCTCTCAGGGACTCTGCCCTGTCTTCAGCACATAAGGGAACCTCCAATCGCAGTCTGGGGGGTACCTTCTCGGTAGAAGTAGCCGGGGGCACAGTACTCGTGTACCAGGGCTACCCCTCAGAAGACTGAGGGGATTTATTCCATGGAAGTGCTAGGGGAGAGCGGTCGGTTTCATGCCCTTGATCTGGGAATCATCGCGCTCTATGTGGGTGGTCTGCTCTATCTGGGTCTGCGATCGCGACTCTCCCGATCAGCCCAAGTGGAGAGCTATCTGTTGGGTGGGCGCCGCCTGACTCTGATACCCTTCGTGGCCACCCTGGTCTCGACCTGGTACGGAGGCATTCTGGGTGTGGGGGAGTTCACGTACCTATACGGGGTGGTGAATATTATAGTATTCGGTCTGCCCTATTATATTTTCGCCATTCTGTACGCGATTTTTCTCGCCAACCGGATTCGCGGTGGAGAGGCCCTGACCATACCGGACCGATTTCGTCAGCACTTCGGTCCCCGGTCGGCCCGTTTCAGCGCCGGCATCGTATTCCTGCTGACTACTCCGGCACCGTATTTACTCATGCTTGGAGTGATGCTCAATTTTCTACTCGGGCTGGACCTGTGGATAGCCATTTTCCTTGGCGTGGTATTCAGCACCGTCTATCTATGGCGGGGTGGATTTCAAGCTGTCGTGCGTACGGACCTGTTCCAATTCACACTCATGTTCCTGGGATTTGCCTTGCTGGTGGGGATGTTACTGGGGGGTGAGTCACTGGGCCAGATGTGGCGCGGCCTGCCTGCGGGCCACCGGGATTGGCGTGGAGCGGAACAATTAACCTGGCAAGTGATTCTGGTGTGGTTCCTGATCGCCAGTTGGACTTTCGTGGACCCCGGTTTTTACCAGCGATGTGCCGCCGCCCGGAGCGGCAGAACGGCGGCCAGGGGGATTCTCATCAGCGTTGGATTCTGGTTCCTTTTTGATCTGCTCACCACGACGGCCGGTCTTTACGCCGTTACCCGGTTACCAGACCTTGCGGGCAGAACTGGCGGAGCCGTAGCTACCTATCCTCTACTGGGTGTGGCGGTATTGCCTATTGGCCTACGCGGCCTCTACTTTGCGGCCCTACTAGCCGTGATCATGAGCACAGTAGATTCTTTCGTGTTCATCAGCGCAACCACTGTGGGGCGGGACTTCGCAGTTGGGAAGGGGGATGCGGCTACCGAGCGGGCTCGCATCAGATGGGGCATCCTGGTCAGCGGGATCATCGGTTATGCCCTGGCCATCAGCCTGCCTTCGGTAGTTGCCCTCTGGTATACGCTGGGAATGGTTCTGGTGCCTGGCCTGCTGCTGCCAATCCTGATCTCCTTTTATCCCCGGGTAACGCTATCGGACAGGGCTGCGCTGACGGTCAGTCTGGCAGGCGTACTCACCGCCGGTATGTGGTGGTTTTCTCCCCATCTTATACGGTGGTTGGGTGGTTCAGTGACCACCTATCCTTTGGATATACAGCCAATGCTACCAGGCCTGTTAGTGACGATCATCCTCGTACCTCTGCTAGGGAGAACCGCCTATGCCACTTGACGGGCGTTACACCTACCGGGCTCCAATCTGGGCCCGCAGTCCGATGACCCAGACAGGTCTGGGCAGGTCGCACTTCCGCCGCCGAGGCCCGAATCCGATGTTGGACGCAAGCAAGGAGGAGATCATCCTCACCTCCGAAGAGGTACGCCTGCAGGGCTTCGACTCCAAGCAAGACGAGCCTCAGAGCCGGGGGCTAGTGGTTCTACTGCCGGGCTGGGAAGGGAGTGCGAACTCCACTTATATGGTGTGTATGGGCCGGATACTTTATAAGGCGGGCTACGACGTATACCGTCTTAATTATCGGGATCATGGGCATACTCATCACCTGAATGAAGGTATGTTTCATGGCGCCCTCCTTCAGGAGGTGGCTGAGGTGGTGAATACCATCCTCATGAAAAGTGCAGCAGGTCGGGTTTTCATCGTAGGTTTCTCTCTGGGTGGTAATTTTGCACTGCGACTGGCAC
>CP070787.1:722047-725760 GCA_020346745.1 Fidelibacterota bacterium
GTCTGATCTCATGGACGGGGATATCGAAGGTCTCGGGGGGTAAAGGTTTCCAGTTGTCTTGAGCCACTTATCCTCCTAGCCGAGGAAATTTACGATAGTGCTTGGCGTTATCACAGGTTGCCGAGCTGCCACCTCATTCAATTGGCTCTCGCACGGTTGCGGATCGACTGGTTTGTTGCAAGAAGTCTGGCAGCTCAGGCTAGGTTCGGCCCACCGATTCACGCAGTGACCGGGCAGATGCCTTGAGCTCCTCGTAGGACATACTGCGCATGAACAGAATGCCGTGGGTGCCTCTCAGCCGTGGCGTTTCGTGCTGATAAAAGAAATCCGGCCCCAAAGCCGTGCGCAGCATATGGAATTGTTCCACGAAGATCCGCTGTACCAGCTCGGAGAATGGACCGGCATGTTCATGGCTCGGGAAAGAGGCGTCACGCTGTGTGAGGTAGCAGGATTTGAATATGCGGTCCAGCGTGCCCAAAGAGTTGATAGACACGGGTACGTACATATTGGCATCACCGGGGTGAAAGCGGTGCCAGACGTTGCGATAGCCCCAGATTTCAAGGTCTTCCCGCCCCTTGGGCGGCAGCTTCGACAGTTGGGCCGTGATAGCCTGGAGGATCTTATAGTGTGTGTCAGGACCACTGGCTTCAGGATCAAATGCCAGAGTAAGTATATCCGGCTTCACCTGAGCGAATAGCTCCTGGATGGGCGGGAGATCTTCAATCTCCGTCGGTTCTTCAGTAAAGTACTCCCCCTTATAAAAAGCCAGCCGTAGGTGGTGGACGTAATCGGCACCGAAACCGAAATGTGCCCAAGCCAAGTCTTCCTCGAATTCCCGCATGGTACCTTTCAGCCGCTGGATGTCTTTAGGATCCTTCTGACCGGGGTAACGGTGCTGGATATCCTTGAGGATGTAGCGTAGACTCTCGCGGAGACCACCGAGGTCTTCCCGCTCGTAAATATCCATAACAGCTCGAATAACCCTGCGGGAAATGCATCGCCGTTGGATATCCTCATTCTGTGACACTACCCCGTTGAGGAATCTGAAAGTGTCCTTGACGCGCAGCTGCTGTTCGGATTGTGTGAAAAAACCCGCTTCCCATTTCCTCTGGAAGTCCCAGTGGTCGAGGTATTCAAGTGCCTGCTGGACTACCTTCTGCACATAGTTGTTGGAGACCGAAGTAAAACCCGAAGTCATTATTGCGAAGTGATGCTGGGTCGTAGCGGATCGGATCTGGTGGATAATAGAGGGGAGATAGCCCAGGAGAATGTCGTCGTGGTGTGGGCCGGTATGCAGGAACCGTCTGTCTTGCAGGGCTTCCGCACCCTTAGCCAACCGGGATTGAACCAGTTGTCGAGCAGCCTCCTTCAGCTCGTCCATTTTCCAGTTCCTGGCTTCCATAATAGCGGTACAGAGAGGATCCTTCGATAGCTGAGCTTTTTTAAGCTCGGCGATGGCCGTGTCATGTTTGAGAGAAACATCCATAACTGACCTGACGATATCGTCGTCGTTATAGCTGGGATCCTGATCGAATTTCGCTAATCGGCGCTGGTGCAGTCTGACGGCTGCGCCGCTTGTCAGGTAGATACGGGCATTGGGAACTCGCTGGAGCACGGAACAGGGATTGATGATGCCCGCCGGTTGGGAAATGGCATCGGAGAGGATGGAAGCCTTGGCTTCACCAGCAGCCATAACAATCGCGACTACATCCGGATTGTAGGTGATAGTTCCCAGCCCAATCGTCATCACCGCTTTTTTTTCCGAAATCTCAATGCCTCCCAGGTCGGCGGCAGAAACCGCCTGGGTTTCAAAGTTTGTGTATGTTAGCCGTGTGGTGGAGAAGAAGTCCGAGCCCCGCACGTTGAACGCAATATGGCCGTCGGGACCGATACCACCCAGGAAAAAGCCGATCCCTCCCAAGTCTCGGATACGTTGCTCATATTCCTGCGCAAAGGTATCCAGGGTGAAAATAGCCTCGCGTTGAATGTGTTCGCGTTCATTATTTGGAGTGCGTGTCCTGAGACTCAGATCGATGAACTGGCTGGGGAAGATATCGTCAACTGTCAGATCGTTAGGCCACTTCATATGCTCAAAGTCCATGAGTAGAGCCCTGCTGGTATTGAAGCCGAAGGGTAGCAGGTAATGACGCTTGATATAGGCGATGAAGCTGTTGGGATGATCTGGAGGCATAGGAAAGAAGTCGTCAATCTGGACGAAATGCAGCCGCGAGAACTCAGGCCGCTGGTGAGGAATGTCATATTCCTCCCTGAGCTGCCTGACATCGGATCTACTCCAGTTTTCCAGAATGTGATTCATCCAGCGGATGAAATATTCCGGGGTTTTCCCGGTAGGCAGACTCACGACTCCCTCAGGATTCAGCTGAATCCACTCAATGAACCGGAGGGCGACTAGACGGCCCAGGTTAGGAAAACTGTCCACTTCTATAACTGGAATTCGCTCGTCATCATAACAACGGAAGAATCCTTGACTCTTTAGTCGTGCTTCCAGGAGCGATTTCTCTATCGAGGTTTTTCTCATTCTGGTATGAATCTCTGAGTATTCGCTGAAATACTGAGGCCCAATATACTTAAAACACAATAATTAGGGTGCGGTGAATTTACCGAATTACTGGATTGATAGCGTAGAATTAGACGCGGAAGATTAGGATTGATATCAACAGCACGGTAAAGTACCTACCAGCGGGCTTAGCTCTGGATATTGAGTGCTGTTAATAGGAATGAAAACGGGAACCCGTTCCAGTGGGTCCCCGAGAGTTTTATCTGGATTGTACCGGATTCCCGATCGGAGCCTAGATTTGGAACAGGTACTGGAATTTGAAGAAATAGGTGCGTTCGGTCTTGGCAATACCGGTGTTGCCTCCATAGTCCTGATAATCCAGTGCGGATCCGAGATAGAAGGCACTGAATGGATTGATCCGATAGGTGATAAGGGGATCGATATCGATCAGATCATCAAAGTTATCGTATTGCATGACTAGCCGAAGGAATAGTCGCTTGGTGAACTGATAATTAAGCCGGGTCCGCAAGATATAACCACTGAATATTTCGGTGCCTGCCAGCTCTTCCAGAGTACCATCAAAATCATCAGGTATTTCAAACTCCGTTGGGAAGTCAGTTAGATCTCTTGGATAATTGAGTTCAGCGTAGAGGAGGTTTGGCTCAATTACTAATCTGCGCGTGGGTTTAAATGTTGCTGACAGGTTGTAGTCATACCCAGCGCCTATTACTGGGTTCTCCCGGTCACGGTAGAGCTTCCTGCCCGCGAGGAAATGCAGTTGAACCTGCAACGGTTCGCTGAAGTTGGAGCCGATATCGAAGTGGAAATTCTTCATCCCGGTAAACTCTTGTTGCTTTACCCCGAAAACCTCACGGCTGAACTCCAAACTCAGGAAAATGTTCGTCTGTGCCTTCAATTGCAGATTGATAAACGGAAAGAGATGCTCAGATTTGAATTCTCCGACATAATTATAGGCTCTGTCTACCCATAGATTGGCATAGATACGATCAACTACCTTGCCTTCGGGGTAAAAAGTGTACCCCTGCCAGAATTTGAAAGAATGGTGGTTGTTCTGGGTTATGAAACCATTATCAGCGCGCAAGGCGGGACTTCTCATCTCGTAGGCGAAGTCGAAACTATAGTACTTGGCGTTACGGTCTACACTGATATAAGCGCCATGGCCCCAGAATTCCTC
>CP070787.1:725860-729561 GCA_020346745.1 Fidelibacterota bacterium
GATGTGGGACCGCCCGGGAGCTGGGACGACGAGGATATTTGGATCCCTGAGGTCGTGTTTGATGGGTCGACGTACCATATGTGGTACAGCGGCTATGACGGATCCAGACACCGGATAGGGTACGCAACATCATTGTCCGGTGTAACCTGGACAAAACATGCGGGTAATCCCGTGTTGGATGTGGGACCGCCCGGGAGCTGGGACGACGCTGTGACTTGGACTCCTTCCGTCATTTATGATGGGACCTTGTTTCATATGTGGTACAGTGGTCATGATGGATCAATATATCGGATCGGGTACGCCACTTCACCAGATGGCGTGGTCTGGACGAAATATGACGGCAATCCGGTTCTCGAGCCTACGGAAGCCTGGGAAGGCAACGAGGTTTGGCTTCCTGCGGTCGCGTTTGATGGGACGACGTACCATAATATGTGGTACAGCGGCTATAGTGGAGGTAAATACCGCATAGGCTATGCCTGGTCCTCGGACGCCGTTATTGGAGTAGAGCACTCCAGAGACCCGCTGCCGTCGGTATATTTCCTCCGCCAAAACTATCCCAATCCTTTCAACCCGGTATCCACGATCCGGTATGATCTGCCGCAGGCGAGTGAAGTCTCACTAGTGGTCTACGACATTCTTGGCCGGGAGGTGGTCAGGCTGGTTGATGGCTACATGGAGCCAAGCTACCATCAGGTGCAATGGGACGGACAGGGCTGCCCCTCCGGCATCTACATAGCTAGACTGGCTACGCCGGAGTACACGAAGTCCATCAAGATGGTGCTGCTGAAATAGCGTCTGGGAAGTCCCGCTGCCAGCGGGGGGTACTGCCTGCCCCGCCATCAGCGGTGGCTGAAATAATGCCAAAGTCCCATCCTCGCTACTCAGGGTGTGGGGCTTCTCTTGGAAAAGGTCACTTATGATTGGAGGCGCAAAATGAGAGCAACACTTAAAATTCTAGTCGGTATTGCCTTTATTGGATCCTTTTCAAATTCAAGTGCTCAAATGATAACAGGCAGTTTTGAATTGGAAGGGATTACCAGGAATTACGAAGTCCACCTTCCACAAAATTTTCAGGCCAATATGCCGCTGGTCATTGCCTTGCATGGCTGGGGCGCAACAATAGATGTGTTTAAAACCTATAGTGTGCTGCATCAATTTGCGGATACTGCTGGATTCATTGTGGCTTACCCGGAGGGAACAGACCTATCATGGAATATGGGTATAAAAACTTGTCCTATCAGAGGCACTCTGCCAACTGTTGATGATGTGGGCTTTATCTCAGCCCTCATTGATACGCTTTACAGCCATTATACCATTGATATGCAGCGTATATATAGTTGTGGATACTCTACTGGCGGTGAAATGACCCTCAGACTCGCATGCCAATTGGGACAACGGTTTGCTGCTGTTGCCTCGGTTGCTGGTGGGCTATATGATCCTGCTGAAAACTGGCATCCCGTCAGACCTATGTCTATCCTGGAATTCCATGGTACAAAAGACGATTATAGTTTTTATTATCACCCTGACAGTACGACCAGGGCTCATAGTCCTCAGGCATGGTCAATTCCCAAAAGTCTGATCTATTGGATAGAAAAAAACCAGTGTAACTCAATAGGGGATACTGTCGCATTGCCGGACTCAGCGCCCGGTGATTTATGTACTGTCCAAAAAATCACTTTTTCTGAGTGTTCTGATAGTACCGAGGTTCTCCATTACAAGATAATTAATGGTGGGCATGCCTGGCCGGGCTCTCCTGCCGAGGTGCCTTATTTCGGAACTGAGGGAAATAGAAATATGGATATCAGCGCCAACGCGGAAATCTGGAATTTCTTTAAAAATTATCAAAACCCTTTAGCTAATCTGGCTTATGGGAAATCCTTTGAAGTTTATCCAACAGTTCTGCGCCCGGATGGTGATACACTTTATATAAATGCTCAATTGGCTAATCCGGAGAATCATCAGGTAGCACTCCACGCGCTCATTCAAGGCGAAAATACCGGTTTCGCAGATTCAGTGCAGTTGTTTGACGACGGTCTGCATCATGATGGTCTTGCTGATGATAACATCTTTGGTGGCATGAAATCGTTTGATGAACTCGTTGAAGACTATTTTGATATCAAACTTCGCACGGTTGATTCAGTTGAATCGATTACGTCTTATTGTCGTGAGGCAGGACGCTTCACTACCATCGGCCCGGTGACCTGCACGGCTGACAGCCTGGCCCTGCGCTCCCGACCGGAAAGCAACTATTATCCCGTGTTCTACCCCACGATCACGAACATGGGATCAGTTGGTGAGGCTCTCGCCATCACCGCAACACTCTCCTCGCAAGATACCTGCGTAGTCGGCATCAGCAAAGACGCAGCCAGCTTTGGGGATATTGCCGCCGGAGCATCGGTGACCGGCACCGATTACTTCTACATCGAATTCAATGAGAATTGTGATATTGGTACCGAAGCCAGCTTCACCCTCGCTATCGCCAGTGGGGGCTACGTGTTCTGGCACGATACCATAGCCATAGCCATCCCCGATCTGTTGGGCATCGCCCATCCCGGTGATGTTCTGCCGGCAGAGTTTGCCCTGCACCAGAACTACCCCAACCCCTTCAATCCGGTGGCCACGATAGAGTATGAGCTACCGCAGGGCAGCGATGTCTCGTTGATCGTCTATGACATCCTTGGAAGGGAAGTAGCAAGGCTGGTGGATGGTTACATCGAGCCGGGGTATCATCAAGTGCAGTGGGATGGTCGGGAGTTCGCCTCAGGCATCTACATTGCTCGATTGTTGGCAGCGGAGTATAGTAAGTCCATCAAGATGGTATTACTTAAGTAGTCGGCATAGTAGTCCCACCGGAGGCGGGGGTGGTGCTGAAGTAGGTCAGTGTTTATTCCAAGCAGATGAGCTTGTTGTTAAGTTATCAACCAGTCGCGTGCAGATTTGGCCAGTAGCCAGGAGGTAATTAATATGATGCACACCAAAGTCAGGTTAGCAGTGGCAATAGCGTTTATATTCACGCTAGCAGGGTGTGGACAGCAGTCGGCCATCGAGTTAACCGAAATAGCCACGTCGGAGGCTCTGTGGACCGGGGTAGCGGTCTCCCAGGAGGGCCGAATGTTTGTCAACTACCCGCGCTGGTTTCCTTCAGTAGACGTATCAGTGGCCGAAATCACCTCTTCAGGGGCAGTGCGGCCTTATCCGGACGAAACCTGGAACCGCTGGAGCCCCGAGTCATCGGCAACGGATCATTTTGTCTGTGTGCAGAGTGTGTATGTAGATGGGGATGACTTCCTGTGGATACTCGATCCGGCTCCGGTCTGGCTTACAGGCCCCGTCCCCTGGGGACCCAAATTGCTGAAGGTGGATCTGGACCTGGACTCCGTGGTTCAGACATTTTACTTCGATACTACCGTAGCGCCACGGGGCAGCTACCTCAATGATGTCCGTGTGGACACTGAACGCGGATTTGCCTACATCTCAGAGTCCGGCCTGGGCGGCATCGTGGTAGTTGACCTGGCCTCCAGTCAATCCCGGCGACTTCTGGCGGATCATCCATCGACGAGAGCTGAGGACATTGTCCTGGTCATCGGTGGCCGGGAGTACCTTAATCCCGATGGCAGCAAGCCCCAGATACATTCGGATGGTATTGCCCTGGATGCAGGCGGCGAATACCTCTATTACCAGGCGCTGACCGGACATAACCT
>CP070787.1:729661-733322 GCA_020346745.1 Fidelibacterota bacterium
CGTGTCGCCAGGGCCCCATCACCAGGATATTGAAGACCTCCGGATTCTGCTCTTCAATGGACTGGTAAATCTTCAGCGGCCCGTACAAATCTTCGGCATCGAACCAGCCTCCTACGGTCATAACGGCCGGCGATACGTTTTTCATGTGCGGCACGATATTGCAGGCCTGCCAAAAGGCGTCGTAATTCGGATGTTCGGTAATTTCGTTCCAGTAAGCGACATCACCCTTGAAGTAGAGCTTATCAGCGTTCGCCAGCGGCCCTAGATCGAGGAAGAACTGATAACCGTCCGGCGTAGGGTGCTGGAAGCGGGGGTTGCCTTGCATGGTCGGCTCCTGTCGGGGACGTCCGAAAGAGTACAGGAAGTTGAAGGCATGGGGCAGAAAGAAGGCGCCATGGTGATGAAAGTCGTCGTACCACCAATCACCTATGGGCGCCTGAGGCGAGACGGCAATCAGCGCGGGATGGGCGTCGATCATACCGGCCGCGGCGTAGAAACCCGGATAGGAGATCCCATACTGGCCCACCTTCCCGTTGTGGTTCGATATGTTTGCCAGCAGCCACTCAATGGTATCATAGGTGTCCGAGCTTTCGTCGACGTCCCGGTTGGACTTTTTCTCAACCCGGTGAGGGGTCATATTTACATACTTCCCCTCAGACATATAACAACCACGCACGTCCTGATAGACGAAAATGTAGCCCTCCTCGGCAAAGAGCCTGTTCGGGCCGAGGGAGGTGGGGTACTGATCCTCGCCGTAGGGACGTACGCTGTATGGTGTTCTTATCATCAAGAACGGATATTGCCGGGTGGTGTCCTTGGGCATGTATACCGCCGTGAACAGCCGCACACCGTCACGCATTGGCACTTGATATTCTTGCTTGGTATAGCTATCTCGAATGTATTGCCGTGGTTCCTCAGAATCCTGACTCCACAGGAATCCCGTTCCCGCTGTACTCGCTAGGGTGATATAGAGCCCCAGAAGAAATGTTGCTCGAATTCGGTTTGTAGCTGCAGTCATTGTCGCTTCTCCTTTGATGAATCAGTGAGCCGATACCCTCCAGGCCAATACGCCCTGCCGAGGGACAGCGACAGTAAGAGTCTACCTTTAATCCTCTATCTCCTGAATTGGAACTTAAGAATATCTCCCCTCCCCTCACCACTGTCCTCACCGGGTGCAGCCGAAGAGCCTGTCCTGAGCGCTGCCGTAGGGCATAACCTGGCCCATGGTGATCTGGTATCGCTGGGATCACAACGAGAAATCGTTGATCAGTAAAAACTCGCAGAACGTAAAATTAGGTTTTATGATGGTCAAGGAGTTTCTTTTCGTGGATTCGCCCGTAATAACCAGCTGGAATCGGGCGATGACGGCTCCGGCTCGTAAGCAAACCATTGAAATAGCTTCAGGTGTCGGTCCAGACTTAAAGTCCCCTAACTTAAGGGATGAGTAGGTAGACTAGAATTTGAATCCCTTAAGGGAATTTCTACTGAATATTCGGGAAGATCGTTGCTCCTTATCAGCTTGTCCGGTCAGGGGGAGAAGCTTAAACTTTTGTCATTAGAGCTATAGCAGTTGGCGGGTGAGTGCCCGCGATCTGGTGCAGGAGACTGTCGTAGAATGCAGATAATATACATGGAGCGCTCACGGGATCCCAGGACGATGGAACTTGATACGTCCGGCATGCCGACGAGGTGGGATAATAATACCAGTACAATCCTCTCCGATTCCAGCTTCTTCTGCTATACCGAATTCCGCAGCCTGGACTTCACCGACTCAAATCAAAGGCAGATATGATCATGGACCTGCAGACGGTTTTTAAAGAGCATCTGGAAGTAATCCGAGCCCTGGAAGAGCGACAGGTTGGGGAAATCGAGCGGTTGATTAAGAAGGGTGCGGAAATTGTCAGGAACGGCGGTACGATTTTCTTTTGCGGTAACGGGGGCAGCGCCGCCGACAGCCAGCACTTGGCGGCCGAACTGGTCGGCAAGTATGAACTGGAGCGCAACGCCCTGCCCGCTATAGCCCTGACAGTGGATACGTCTACCCTCACCTCTATCGGTAACGATTACGGTTTCGAGGATATCTTCCACCGCCAGCTGCTCGGCCTGGGTAAGGCCGGAGACCTGCTGGTGGCCATCTCGACCTCTGGCAACAGTCCCAACGTCCTTAAAGCTGTACAGACGGCACGGCAGATGGGCATATTCACGACCGGCCTAACTGGAATGGGCGGCGGACAACTGGCAGGAATGTGCGACTTGGCGATTGTCGTGCCCTCAAACCGGACCTCTCGAATTCAGGAAGCTCATATAATTATCGGCCATTTGATGTGCCAGTACATTGAGGAGGAATCATCCGGCGGAAGTGCCGGTTGATACTGCTATAAGGAGGTAGATTTGATACAATTCGTCTTCGTTGACTGGCTTTGGATTGTTCTCTTCCTGGCACTCATGATCGGGTGCGGTGTCCTCTTCTACCGGTTGGGCAAGCGCTCCGAATCGGACTTTTTCCTGGCCGGCCGCGGTTTACCCTGGTGGCTGCCGGCTTCATCGGTATACGCCACTCATACCGCAACCGATACGCCTATGTGGGTGACCGGTGTCATCTACCAGCATGGATTTGCGGGGATCTGGTATACCTTCTTCTCTGCCTGGTGCGCCATCAGCGCCTTTGTATCCACCCGGATTTTCAGGCGGTCGCTGGCCTACACCCAGGCCGAGTGGCAGAGCTTGCGTTTCGGCGGCCTGGGTAGTGAGCTGCTCCGGGGCTGGTTGGCCGGCTGGCAGGTCTTCATGAATATGTTCATCCTGGGCTGGGTGGGGATTGCCATGGGGAAAATATGCAACTATATGTTCGACTGGCCGCTATGGGTAGGGCTGATTGCTTTCTCGTCCATCTGTGCCATTTACGTTCTCTCTGCCGGTTATTGGGGCGTGGTTATGGCCGATTTCCAGCAGGGGATCATCGCCTTTGCCGCTATTCTTATTGTGTCGGTCTGGGGTATCATAGCCGCGGGTGGTCCCCAAGCCATCATAAGCGGGTTGGCTGACCTGGGGCAGTCATGGCGACTCAATCCGTTCCATTTCTCCGGCTGGTTCTCGGGGGATTTCCCGGGAGCCTGGTTTATCACAATGTTAGTCATTGCCCTGATCGGGGGCTTTGGCATGGGCACCTCCATCGACTGGTACGCTGAGGCCCAGCGTATCCAGTCGGCTAGGACGGTCCGCGATGCTTCCTACTCCATCTGGTGGGGCACAGCCATGGTAGTCGTGCGCAACTCCATCTGGGCTGTGGCTATATTGGGCTTCTTCGTCCTGTTCCCGAACATACAGGAAGCCAGCGAGTACGAACTGGGCTGGTTCCGGTTGGGATTCGATTTCCTGCCAGCGGGCCTGCTGGGCTTCTTTTTTGCCGCCATCCTGGCGATTCACCTTTCCACCATTTCCACCCACCTCAATCTGGGCGGCCTGTACGCCACCCGCGATATCTATCACCATTACATTAATCCCGAAGCCCCGCAGAAGCGACTTATCTGGGTGGGGCGTTTCAGTACTCTGCTGCTCCTGCTTGGTTCGTTCGTCTTCGGCCTGATGATGGAGGAGATTACCAAGTGGCTCATCTTCGCCCTCTGGATCATGGCCGCGGGTGTGTGGCTCCCCAACATCC
>CP070787.1:733422-737069 GCA_020346745.1 Fidelibacterota bacterium
ATCCGGCGATAAAGGTCATTCAGATCGGAAGCCGCGAAGCGACCACCCTCCAGGGGCACCAGTGGCCGCAGCTCCGGCGGGATTACTGGCAGAGCGGTGAGAATCATCCACTCGGCCTTATTGGGCACTGACCGCTCATGCCGCGGGTCGAACATCTTCAATACCCTGAGACGCTTCAGGGCGTCTTCAGCCTTTTGCACAGATCGTGACTCGTTAGCCACCTTTGTCAGTTCGTCAACCAGAGTGGGGACTGCCAGATGCCGCAGCATATCCCTGAGGGCTTCACCACCCATAGCCGCCTGAAAATAGTTGCCCACTTCCCTCTCTTCCTCGGAAACAGACTCGGGGCCAAACTCCGTTTCCAGGGTCAGATACTCCTCTTCGTCGACGAGATCGCCATACTCTTTGCCTGACAAGCCTGGGTGGAGTATAGTATATTTTTCGTAATAAATGATCTGCTCCAACTCTTTGGTGGAGTAGCCCAGCAGATAGCTGAGTTTGCTGGGAATAGACTTGAGGTACCAGATATGGGCCACCGGCACAGCCAGGGTAATATGACCCATACGGTCTCGGCGTACCTTCTTGCGGGTCACTTCCACGCCACAGCGGTCACAGATAATCCCGCGATACCTGATGCGCTTGTACTTCCCGCAATGGCATTCCCAGTCCTTGACGGGTCCAAAAATCCGCTCACAAAAAAGGCCGTCCTTCTCTGGTTTATATGAGCGGTAGTTAATGGTCTCCGGCTTGAGAACCTCACCATAGGAGAGGTTGAGGATCATCTCCGGGCTCATCAGGCTGAGCGTAATGGACCTGATGTCTTGCCTTGATGCCGGTTGTGGCGGTCTAACGTAAACCAAAGTAACCCCCTAGTTAATCTAAGGTGATGTTCAAACCTAATCCCTGAAGTTCCTTGAGCAGTACATTGAAAGACTCGGGCATACTGGGTTCAGGGGTGTTTTCGCCTTTTACAAGCGTATTGTACAACTTGGAGCGGCCCTCGACGTCATCGGACTTGACCGTCAGCAGCTCTTGCAGGGTGTAAGCAGCGCCATAAGCCTCCAAAGCCCAGACTTCCATCTCGCCAAAGCGCTGGCCGCCGAACTGGGCTTTCCCACCCAGAGGCTGCTGGGTGATTAGCGAGTAGGGACCGGTGGACCGGGCGTGCATCTTGTCATCCACCTGGTGGCTCAGTTTCATCATATAAATAACCCCAACGGTAACGGGATTCTCGGTGCGCTCTCCGGTTCGACCGTCTCTCAGGTATACCTTGCCATCAGAGGTCAATCCCGCTACGGCCATCTCCTGCTGCACTTCCTCCAGACTGGCGCCATTGAAAACCGGGGATGAATACCATTTGTCAAGCCTGAAACCGGCCCAACCAAGCATGGTCTCATACAATTGGCCCACGTTCATTCGGGAGGGCACACCCAGCGGATTGAGTACGATATCCACCGGCGTCCCGTCCTCCAGGAAGGGCATATCCTCCTCGGGGACGATCACCGATACGATACCCTTATTCCCATGGCGACCAGCCATCTTATCGCCAACGGATATCTTCCGCTTGTTAGCGATATAGACCTTGGCCAACTTGATGACCCCGGGCTGGAGCTCATCACCGATACGGATCTTGAAAATGTCTCTCTCCATCTCGTCCTCAAGGTCCTTCAAGGTCTTCTTGTGACCTTCCAGTACTTGCAGCAACTTCTCCCAGACTTTGGAATTATCCACCCATTGGGATTTAAGACTGAGACGGTCGAAGTCCAGGTCCGATACCTTGGCATCGGTTAGCTTGGTCTTAGCCTTGATGAGCGTGCGATTCGTGCCCAGATCGCGAATGCCGCCCGAAAGCTGGCCGATCATCAGCTTCTTCATCAGTTCATTCCGCTTCTCCAGAAGAGAGATGCGTTCCTTTTTGGCACGAGCATGAAGTTCTTCGATCTGCTGCTTATCTTCAACCCTACTGTGCGAACTCTTGCGCTCGAATAGCTGGGTTTTGATAACCGTACCCCTAATCCCGGGATCACAGCGCTTCGAGGTGTCTTTCACATCGCCAGCTTTCTCACCAAAGATTGCTCTGAGCAACTTCTCTTCCGGTGTGGGATCAGTTTCGCCCTTTGGTGTCACTTTTCCGATTAGAATATCGCCAGGCTTGACCTCAGCTCCTACACGGATGGTTCCGTTTTCATCTAAGTTCCTGGTCGCCTCTTCGCTGACATTGGGGATTTCGTTGGTGAGTTCCTCGGCGCCCCGCTTGGTATCCCGTACCTCCAGCTCGGACATCTTAATGTGGATCGATGTCATGATGTCCTCTTTAAGTAGGCGCTCATTAATAACAATGGCATCCTCAAAGTTGTATCCCCGCCAGGGCATGAAGGCTACCAGCACGTTGCGACCCAGTGCCAGCTCACCCTGATCGGTCGCGCAACCGTCGGCCAGTAGTGTCCCCTTCGTTACTTTCTGCCCCGGATGAACCAGGGGCTTCTGGTTAATACACGTATCCTGATTCGTGCGCAGAAACTTGTAGATGGCATAAGTGCGCCGGTTTTCTTCATCCTGGAGCAGTATGTCCTCCCCCCTGGTGCGAGTTTGGATGGTGATGTGATCAGCTTCTACCGACTCCACCACCCCATCCACATCGGAGTAAACGGCTGCCCGGGAATCCTGGGCCACTCGCGACTCGACACCAGTGCCCACGATCGGGCGTTCCGGTTTGAGGAGTGGCACACTCTGGCGCTGCATATTAGATCCCATTAGAGCCCGGTTGGCATCGTCGTGTTCCAAAAAAGGGATCAACGACGCAGCCACCGACACTATCTGGCTGGGTGCCAGGTCCATGTAGTCGACCAGAGAAGGCGTCACCAGGGGGAAATTGTCCCCTTTGCGAGTAAGCACCCGGTCGGACACAAACTTGCTATCCTTAACGGGTTCGTTGGCCTGTGCGATGTGGACCCGATCCTCGTCATCGGCGGAGAGGTATTCCACTTTTCCGGTAATTTTATAATCGCCGTCGGAATGATTCACCTTGCGATAAGGCGACTCGATAAAGCCCAAGTTGTTAACTATGGCGTGGGTGGCCAGAGAGCTGATGAGTCCGATGTTGGGACCCTCGGGCGTTTCGATGGGACACAGGCGTCCATAGTGAGTATAGTGAACATCACGAACCTCGAATCCGGCCCGCTCTCTGGTCAGACCACCGGGCCCCAGGGACGATATGCGACGCTTGTGGGTGATCTCCGAGAGCGGATTGGTCTGGTCCATGAACTGAGACAGCTGGCTGGTGCCGAAGAATGCATTAAGCACCGAGGTAACAATCCGGGAGTTGATCAGGTCCTGGGGGGTGAGGCTTTCGGCTTCCCGGGTGCTCATACGTTCCCTAATGGTACGCTGCATGCGACTGAGAGCAATGGAGAACTGGTTGGAGAGCTGCTCCCCCACGGTCCGGACCCGGCGATTGCCTAGATGGTCAATATCGTCAGAACCACGTTCCCCCTTGCGCATACTAACCAGGTAGCGCAGGGCTTCCACGAAATCTTCCCGGATCAATACGGGCGTTTCGATGGGAGCGTGGAGGTTGAACTTCTTATTGATGCGGTAGCGTCCGACCTGCCCCAGGTCATACTTCTTCGGGGAAAAGAACATCCGTT
>CP070787.1:737169-740775 GCA_020346745.1 Fidelibacterota bacterium
CCCGGTCCGGGGGTTCGAATCCCTCCTCCTCCGCTGAGGCAGTTTCAGGGATAATTTGAACGCATGAAGTATACCGTCTACATCTTCAAATGTCTGATGACCGGTAGTCATTACCTGGGTGTAACCCATGACTTGAGGGGGCGGTTCGAAGAGCTTCGGAGTGGTGGCAGCTGGAAGCGCCTGACCTCTCCTGAACTCCTGCACGCAGAGCAGCACGATGATCTACAAATGGCGCAGCGCAGGCTACAGACCATAAGACGTCAGTGGCGTCCCTCATACTCCCTAGACAATGTCCATGCCGATGTTCTATTTCCCGTGCCATCCGTTTTTTTCAAGCCTCTAAGTCTCTGTTAAACTGCCAAGCACGTTCATTCATCGCAGCAGTCAAGCTCAGTCCGATGGCGATTGACTTGCTCTCGACAGAGCGGCTAAATTATCTGGTCTGGGAGAGGTGTCCGAGTGGCTTAAGGAGCTCGCCTGGAACGCGAGTGCTCGGTAATCCCGGGTCGAGGGTTCGAATCCCTCCCTCTCCGCTGATTCACCGCTGTGCTCGGGAATAGCTAAACAGGCTATGACCTGGCAAGAAGCACACACCTTCTGCTTCCAGTACAGGTTATGGAACGGAATGAAATGGCCGTTCCAAGTTGGGCCGGGAAAGGCTATATTTGGCTGTCAGATTCCCAACGGTTCATGCAGATATCGCTGAGGCACATTATGAGATCTTCACACACAATCCCATCATTCTATTTTTTCTGCCTAAGGAAATGGGCTGTTATTTTAGTTGTGTTGACGGTGACACTGCCCCTATGGGCGCAGGAGGAGCCTGTCGCCAGAGTTGTCAAGTCCAGGGGAGAAGTGCTGTTGCGCCGCGAGGCGACGCCCGATTTCAATGCCACTATCCAACCAGCTATGGATCTCTACAATGGCGATGCGATACGCGCCGGTGAGGACGGATTTGCCTCGGTCATTTTCCTGGATGATAAAACATTACTGAAGGTTAAGGCCAGTACGCAGTTTCAATTTGTTGAAAGTGAGAATGCCCGCACGCTGGATCTGCAGTACGGGACTCTGCGATCCACGCTGCCGCAGCCCATTAAGTCCTTCCGGGTGGAGACGCCGGTATCCGTGGCATCGGTGAAGGGGACCGATTTCTGGTTGATCCATGATCTCCGGGCCGGTGTGGACCGGGCCTACGGTCTGGAAGGGGTGGTGGAAATTTTGAATACGATCAGCCAGATCACCCAGAATCTGACGCCTAATACCATGATCATTTCAACAGCCGGGGGACAGGTGACACCGCCAATCCCCGTCCGACCTGAAGAGATGCCTACTGATCCGGATGAGGAGGTGCCGGAACCCGAACCGGAAGCGGAACCACAGGAAGAAGGAGTGGAGGAAGAAGTTCCGGAAGCAGAACCGGATGTAGGGGAAGCGCCAGGTCAGCTGGAAGAACTCTTCATTGGAGAGGAGCCACCGGTTGAGGAGCCACCAGTCCAGGCTGCCGAAGAAGAAGCTGAGGAAGCGGCAGAGCCGAAGAAAGCCGGACCAGGTCTGGGCTTGGGACTGGGATCAGTAACCCTCGACGACCAGGTTTATTACCAAATAGCCTTGCGGCCCGAGTTGACCTTCGGCAAAGTCGGCATAGGGCTCGATATCGTCGGTTACATGGATGCCCAAGGGAATTTCCGCAAGGACGAGTGGGATGAGCCCTCCGACTATCTGGATAAGGTGCTCTATTTCCGTTATGGAACGGATCAGGATCCCTTCTTCTTCAAGATCGGCGCCATGCCATCAGTACAATACGGCTTCGGCGCACTCATGAATAACTACTCCAACATGGCCGAATTTCCCCAGGTCCGCCGAGTTGGATTTGAGATCGGGGGGCGGATCAAGGAGAACTTCAGCCTCAAGGGCTTCACTGCCGACCTGAAGGAATTCGGTGACCGGGGAGGACTGGTTGGCCTCCGGGGGAGCTACAGGTTGTCGAAGAGTTTTCCCCTGACCCTCGGAGTAAATTTTGTTGGCGACCTGAACCAGTATGGGGGGCTAAAGGATAAGGATGAAGATGGTCGCCCCGATATACTCGATGATTTCCCGGATGATGAAGACTACTGGCTTGACAGCGATGAAAATGGGGTTCCGGATGATATCGATCCTGACATCGACGGTGATGGCTTCACCGACAATTCGCCCGATCCAGCCAATCAGCCCAATAGCGATATTGATGGTATTGCCAGAAAGCCGGAACCATTCAGTAAGAAGGATACATCACGCGTTACCTATGGCCTAAGCGTCGACCTGAGTTATCCCGTCATTTCTAAAGAGTCGTTCGGCCTGGTGGCCTATACCGAGGTCGGGATGATGAATTACGGTGGTGAGCTCACGGCGATCACTACGGAGGACACCCTGGAAAAATCTATGGGATTCGGCGTGGTTGGACCTGGTCTTCGGGCGCAGATCCTGAAGTTTATTAACGTGAGTCTGGAGTATCGCTATTCATCCCCGCTTTTCGTACCCGGATTCTTTAATAGTACGTATGATTTCGAACGGGCGCAGATCCAGTTCCTGACAACCCCCAATGATTCCAGTTACGTTGAGACGAAGGATCAAGCCATTGTAAACAACGCCTATGCCCTATCAGGTTACTACGGCAGTGCATCGGCTAACCTGTTTAACCTCGTGACATTCTCGGCGGGCTACCAACAGTTGTCGCCATCGAAGGCGGATACTTCTGCCAGGGACTATAACAGTTTTATTGCTCAGCTGGATATCAATACGGATCCCATACCGAAGATCTCAGAGGCTACGGCCTACTACGTTCGCACAAACGACGATAATCCGTTTGATTTCAAGAATCCGAGTTCCAACACCACCTGGGGTTATCGGCTCGGATATGAGCTGGGCCCAGGTGTGAGCCTGATATACAATCAGCAGGTGTCGTACCGGTTCGTTGCAGGAGAAGTCAAGGAAGTTCGTCTGCTAACAATAGAAACGGCCTTCAACTTTTAAAAAGAATAACTGTCAGTTCATCTTGTCAGAATAATCATAGGAGCCGCGCGTGAAAATAGGCCTTGAATATTGTGTACAGTGAAATTATTTACCCAGGGCCGCCAGTTTGGCGCAGCAAATTCTCGCCCGCTACGGAAATAAACTGGAAGCATTTACATTGATTCCAAGTGGCGGTGGTGTTTACGAGCTCACAGTGGATGGGCAGCTCCGTTTTTCGAAGAAATCCTTAGGGCGTTTTCCTGAGGATGAGGAAATCTTTAAGCTCATTGACAGCAGCTAGCACGCTTCTGCTGAGTGCTATCTTAGCGGGGCAGATGCCCAGCTCAGATGAAATCCCGGTGGTGAGCGAATATGTGGGTGCCACCATCGATATCCCTGAGCAGGAGTATTATCAGATCTTTGGCAAGGTCAGGGGATTTCTCTCCGCTCAGTTCAGGGAAACACCGAAGGGTTTCCAAGCTGTGATTCAGACCAAGAGGGGCTGGAAAAGGCGAACTTACACCCGGCGCGAATTCTATGATCTGGCCACCGTCTCTTCAAAAACCCGCTGACCGCTCAACTCCACCCAGACACTGGAATCGATGGGACCGGTAAGAT
>CP070787.1:740875-744441 GCA_020346745.1 Fidelibacterota bacterium
GTCGGCAGCGTGGATAACGCCGACTCCCTGGGCCATGTTGCGGCTTCCGCCTACGCCCTGGACACCGAAATCATGCCTGCCGTTCTGGATGCGCACGGCCCCGGCAGCGGCCTGGATGCCGACTTCCTCGACGGTATGGAGGCCAGCGCCTTTGCCGACGCCACCCACGCCCACGACGGAACTGACATTATTTCCGGCCTCGTGGCCGAAACCTTCATTGATCCCACTATCGCCCGCGACAGCGAGATCATGTCCACCGTACTGGACAACGACGGCGCAGACAGCGGCCTGAATGCCGACTTGCTCGATGGCCAGCAAGCAACCGCGTTCGCTGCTGCTACCCACACCCATGCCGGGACCGACGTTACCAGTGCGGTACCGACGGCAGATCAGGCGGACGCCGTCCCCTGGAGCGGGATTACCGACATGCCGGCCGGCTTCAGCGACGGGGAGGATAATACCGGCGGCGACGGCCACTCCCTGGATGCCGATGATGAGGATCCCGTGGACGTCGTCTATGTCAGTAATCTCGGTTATGTCGGTATCGGCACAACGTCGCCGGGAGCGAAGCTTCACGTCACGGGTATTGGCAATACCGTGGCACGGATCGCTTCCACCAGTGGTGGTGGTGGTGCCGAACTGTTCTTGACCGGGAACAGTGTCCCCACCGGCTGGAGAATCAAGAATAACGGCGACGTCACTCCCGACTTGAACTTCCTGGATGATGGCAACGTCTATCGGGTCACCTTCCAGGACGGCGGCAATGTCGGCATTGGTACCCTCAACCCAACAAGCAAACTCGATGTGATCGGCACCGTGACGGCCAACGCCTTTGTCGGCGATGGCTCAGCCCTGACCGGCGTGAGCGTCGGCACGGTGGACAACGCCGGAAACGCGGACTCCCTGGGCCATGTCGCCGCCGCAGACTATGCTCTGGATAGCGAGGTCATGACCACAGTACTAGCCAATGATGGTGCCACCAGCACCCTGGATGCCGATCTGCTGGATGGGCAGCATGCCAGCGAATTTGCTGCCGCAGCGCATAGCCATGGCGCCGACTACTGGTCCCTTTCTGGTAACGCTGGCACTACCGATGGCACCCATTTCCTGGGCACCACCGATAGCAAGCCCCTGAACCTGCACGTAGGCGACGTGCGGGCCTTCAGACTGGAACCAGCTGATAACTCTCCCAACGTCATCGGTGGTTATTCCGCTAATGCCGTAACTACAGCCAAGTACGGAGCCACCATCGCCGGCGGCGGTTATAGCAGCAGCCCGAACCAGGTGACGGATGTCTGGGGCACTGTTGGCGGAGGCCTGGGCAATAGCAGCGGCCAGAAAGGCACCGTGGGCGGGGGCCAGAGTAACATTGCCAGCGGTAACTATTCCACTATCCCCGGTGGGTACTCCAACCAGGCCGGAGGCGCCTATAGCTTCGCCGCAGGCTACCAGGCCAACGCCAACCACACGGGTACTTTCACCTGGGCTGATCAATCGGCTGGAGCTTTTACCTCCACGGGAGATAATCAGTTCCTCATCCGCGCCACCGGGGGTATGGGGATCGGCACGGCAGGTCCACTTTCGCCCCTTCATGTCTATGTGAATGCAGCGAATTTCAATCCCACCATCAGACTGCATCAAGCGAATGTTTCCGGTGACGCGTCCATGCTGTTCTATCACCCGTATAACTCGTTCACCATGGGAATTGATAGTGACGACGGCAGCAAATTCAAGATCTCCGATGCTGACTATGTGGGCGGCACGGATCGGTTTACCATCGACGCAACGGGCAATATCGGCCTCCTGGGTAAGGTGGGCGTCGGAACGCCGAGTCCCTTCTCCCAGTTTGAGGTAATGGCGAATGCCTCCGGGTCCACGCCTACGCTCGGTATTATCCAGATCAATCCCTCCGGCGATGCCTCCCTGCGCTTCAAAACCGAGGATAATAGCGAGTTTGTCATGGGGATTGATATCACGGACAGCAAATTCAAGCTGGCGGATAACAATGCCCTGGGCACGAATGACCGCCTCGTTATGGACTCGAATGGTAACATCACTCTCCAGACCCAGACCGCCCAGACCGGTGTGAACCTCGAGATTAAGGAATTCGTCACCACCACAACGGAGCCGATGCTGGAGATTGAGCAGCTGAGTAGCGACGGTGATGCCGCCATGCGCTTCACAACAGCGTCTCCTCGGACTTTTACCATGGGAATTGACGCGAGCGATGTGAATAATTTCAAAATCTCGAAAAATGCAGCTCTTGGTACTGATGATCTATTCGTTATCGATGGATCAGGCAATGTAGGCATCGGATCAACAGTCGCTAACACAAATCTGGCCGTATCGGAAAATGTCGCAGCGACAACGTGGCCCGTGTTCGCCCTGAATCAGTCGAGTACTGATGGTGATGCTTCGATGAGCTTCATCACCAGCGGAGGCAATACGTACACTATGGGGATTGATGCTTCTGCCAGTGATGCGTTCAAGATATGTGATCACAGTACCCTGGAAATGAATGACCGGTTGGTTATCGATAATATAGGCAATGTCGGTATCGGGATTGCCCCTGGCTTCAAGTTACATGTGAACGGGAATGCGTACATTTCGGGTTATGGCTATGTTGAAGGTGGAACTCAAATCACCAGCGATAGCCGCTTTAAGAAAAACGTGCATACCATTACCAGCGCCCTGGAAAAGGTGGGACAGCTACGAGGTGTAACTTACGAATGGCGCTGTGACGAGTTTCCCGATAGAAGCTTCAGCGAAGGCTCCCAGATCGGTGTCATCGCTCAGGAATTGGAGAAGGTATACCCGGAATTAGTGAGTACTATGAAAAATGGTTACAAGGCAGTGAGTTACGAGAAGCTCACCGCTGTGTTAATCGAAGCGGTGAAGGAACTCAAGACCGAGAATGATGAGCTGAAAGCTAAGATGGCCGCCTTCGAATCGACCCTGGTGAAGTTGGAAGCGCGTCTGGCGGTCGGTGCCGATAAGGCCGATGGAACCACCCTCGCGGAGGTGCGGCCATGAGGTTTAGCAAATACAAGATCGTCTCTTTAGGGCTGGGCGTCCTGTTCTGGCCCCTCGCGGCCTGGTCCCAGCAGAACACGGTCCTGTCTTCTGCCTTGAGTGGGGGCTTTGGCGTGTCCCAGGCTGACAACACCACGGTAGTCACCGCAACCGGGGAGGGATTCGTGGGGCTCTCAGAGGGCCAGAATACCCGCGCGGCCAGCGGTTTCCTGGCGGTGGTCATCCAGCGGCAGGCCCCCCTCGGGGTGGACGAGCTGACCGGTCTGCCGGGCGAATTCAACCTGCACCAGAACTATCCCAACCCGTTCAATCCCAGCACAACCCTTGACTTTGACCTGCCAGTGGCGACGGACATCCGTATGGTTGTGTACGATCTGCTGGGCCGGGAAGTGATACAATTGGTGCGAGGCCGTCGGGAAGCGGGCTATCACCAGATCATCTGGAACGGGCGCACGGCCAACGGGCGGGAGGTGCCGTCGGGAATCTATATCGTGCGCATGATGTCACCCGGGTATACCAAGTCCATCAAGATG
>CP070787.1:744541-748092 GCA_020346745.1 Fidelibacterota bacterium
ACCCACGCCGTCTACTGGCCCACCATGCTCATGGCGGCGGAGGTGCCCCTGCCCCGGACCATCTTCGCCCACGGCTGGTGGATGATGGGTGAGGAGAAGATGTCCAAGTCGTTGGGCAACGTGGTGCGCCCCCTGGACCTGATCGACCTGGTAGGGGTGGACCCGGTGCGTTATTACCTCCTGCGGGACATGGTCTTGGGCGAGGATGGCAACTTTACCCCGGAGGCCTTCCAGCGGCGCTATAACAGCGATCTGGCCAATGATCTGGGCAACCTGGTAAATCGGGTGGCCAAGTTCATCCGTCGCCATTTCGAGGGCCAGGTGCCGCGTCCGGTCTCGCCCTATTCTGACCATGACCGGCAGTTGAAAACCGGAGCGGAAGCCGTGGTTCAGCGGGTGCCGGAACTGATCAGTGCCATGCGGTTGCACGAGGCAGTTGAGGTCATCCTGGAGCTGGTGCGACGAGTGAACACCTACCTGGAGCAGACCCAGCCGTGGCACCAGGTCAAAGAGCATAAAGATTTGACGGGGAACAGCCTGTACCATGCCGCGGAGGCGCTGCGCATCGCGGCCCAGCTGCTGCATCCGGTGATGCCCAGCCGTATGGATCTGGTCCGGCGAATGATCGGCGCCACGGACATAGCACTGGCCGATCTTTCTTGGGGCCGCCTGAAGCCCGGCACGCCCCTGGAAACGGGGGAGACTCCCTTCCCGCGGCTGGATAAGCTGGAGGTCGCTGCCCAGCCGGAACCCGCCCGGGAGCCTGAAAATATCGTGACCTTCGACGACTTCCAGAAGGTTGACCTGCGCATTGCCGAGGTGCTGGCCGCAGAGAAGGTGGCGGGAGCGGACAAGCTCCTCAAGCTGCAGATCTCTCTGGGGGACGAGGAGCGCCAGATTATCGCCGGGATTGCCCAGCACTATGAGGCCCAGGAGCTAGTAGGCCGCCGCATTGTGGTGGTGGCTAATCTCCAGCCAGCCAAAATTCGCGGCGAGGAAAGCCGTGGCATGCTGCTGGCCGCCGAAGACCAGGACGGAAAGCTGGTCCTTGCCACCGTGGATGATCCGAATTTGCCGTCCGGCCTGAAAGTCGGCTAGCATCCCGACCCGGGAGCGCTGCCATGACGCCCCATTTCATCGATACCCACGCTCACCTATTCTACAAAGATTATAAGGACCAACTGGACGCGGTACTCCAGCGTGCGGAGGATGCCGGCGTGGGGACCATCATCTGCGTGGGGCTGGACCTGCCCACCTCCGAGGCGTCCATCGCTTTAGCCGAACGCTATCCGCATATCTGGGCCACGGTGGGGGTGCATCCCCACGACGCTAAGGACGCCCCCGGCGATATATTGAAACGGCTGGAGGCATTGGCGGCTCATGAGAAGGTGGTGGCCATCGGCGAGACCGGCTTGGACTACTACCGCAACCTGAGTCCGCCTGAAGTTCAGCGGCGACTCTACCGGGCGCAGCTGGAGCTGGCCCGTTCACTGGGATTGCCTGCCGTCGTACACAATCGCAATGCCGATGACGAGGTCATGTCCATTTTGATGGAGGTGGGGCATACCCGGGGAGTGTTGCACTGCTTCTCATCCTCCCCTGAATTCGCTCGCAAGGCGCTGGACTTCGGATTCCACATCTCCTTCACCGGCACAGTGACCTTCGGGAATAATGACAATGCCGCTGTGTTGCAGAGAGTGGGTCTGGATCGGGTTATGGTGGAAACGGATTGCCCCTACTTGGCGCCGGTTCCTCACCGCGGCAAAACCAACGAGCCGGCCTACGTGCGGCTGGTAGCGGAAAAAATTGCAGCGATCTGCGAAACTACCCTGGATGACGTGGCGCGGATCACCACGGCCAATGCGTATGGGCTGTTTGCGGGGATGAATGGCAGCTGACGAACGCCTGCCCCGCCCGCCTGCCCGGAAGCGGTGGGGACAGAACTTCCTCACCGATCCCAATCTCATCCGCAAGATCGTCGCCACCATCGATCCCCAGCCTGACGATTCCTTCCTCGAGATCGGCCCCGGTCACGGCGAACTGACCATCCCCCTGGCACAGCAGGCCGGGAGGGTGACGGCTGTGGACATCGATCCCCTGCTCGTGGAACCTCTGCGCCAGGCCGTTCCGCCGAATGTGACTGTGATCCAGGATGATATTCTGAAGGTGAACCTGCCTGCGGTGCTCCCCGTCGGGTGCCGGATCTACGGCAGTTTGCCCTACAACATCACCTCCCCGATCCTGTTCCGTCTGCTGGAGCAGCGCAGCCGCTGGCGGGATGCCCATTTCATCGTGCAGCGAGAGGTGGCCGACCGTATGGCGGCGGCTCCCGGGAGCAAGGTCTACGGCCGCCTGTCGGTCATGGTGCAGGCCTTCACCAAGGTAAGCAAGTGCTTCGATCTACCGCCGACGGTCTTCCGGCCGCGGCCCAAGGTGTCCTCGGCGCTCGTTCACCTGGAGCCTGCGGAGCAGCATGGTACCATAGAGGATGAAGAGCTGTTCGCCCGGGTGGTCCGGCGGGCCTTCGGACAGCGGCGAAAGAAATTAGCCAATGCGTTGAAGCCCCTGGAGGCCGGCGAACTGCTGGCAGAGTTGGGGCTGGCGGATTTGCGGGCGGAGGAGGTGGTGGTGGATGGTTACCTGGAGATTGTGAGGAGGTTAGTCGGCTGACGCTAGGTTCCGCACCGGCGTTTTCCTCGCCCGTTATAACGATTTGTAAGACAACAGAACTGTTCTTGTCAATCCAGACTAATATTGGTCGCTAGGGCCTGATCCTTGAATACTGCCTTTAAGACCCTTGCTCTTACTTTCACATTAGACCTGGCGACTTTTTCATCGGCCAGTATTTCATTTGCATCGTCTATCGCCTTGTTGATCTGGGCAAGCGGTAGTCTCGCGCAGACTTTGCAATAAAGGCTCATTGATCGACCTTCATTATAATTCTGAAGCAGCTCCTCTACCAACGCCTGCCTTTCTTTCTGTTCGTTTAGCCACCAGTCTAAACCGGCTTCTTTGATTTGACGCAGATTATCAGCAGCCGGGATCCACTCGGCAACTTTTCTCCTCAGGAAGATTACACAGTTAAATACATCGCTGCATTCGATACAGGTCTCGAATCCGTGCTTTTTCACACAGCAGTTCCAGATGCTGCACCAGGAGTGTTGTTCGCCCAGTCGGCAGCCCACACATCTGCTGGGTGCTTTCGACTGATACTTGCTGCACAAGCCGCAATATAATCCGCAGCACCCGATGAGATTCTCTGCTTCGTTATTTTTCATTTTTAGCCAAATGTCCATTAGTCGTTGTTGTTTGACGCAAGAGCTCACTTGCCGCTATGGATTGCGGCGGAATACGGTTATCTTAAGTGCCTTGGTGGGCGGCTTGCGACAGGTGGATTACACACCCGCCCTACTCGACCGCACTCCTCGAATAGCTAAAGTTATCGCCCCGCTGTTCGGCGTATAAGACCAAAGTCTCAATCCCGTGCTCTGCCAGCAATTCCGCAAACTGGCGGCTGTTTGCCTCATCACCCTCCCGGCAGATGGCAAACA
>CP070787.1:748192-751700 GCA_020346745.1 Fidelibacterota bacterium
GGCGTCACCAGCCGGGCGAGGTACAGCCCCGTAGGCGCCTCCCGGCCTGCGGCGTCTCGGCCGTCCCAGATGACTGTCTGCCAACCAGCGTCCCGATAGCCTTCCACTAATCGTAGCACCTCATGGCCCAGCAGGTCGTAGACTATCAGCGTCACATTGCCCGCCTCAGGGAGGCCAAAGCGCACCGTCGCCGTGGGGTTGAAGGGATTGGGGTAGCCGGAGAGAGACAGTTCCGTCACCTCGGGTTCTTCCTCTTCCTGAGCTACCGGTACTGGCGCTTCCTCGCCCATTTCCTCCAGCTTGTAGGCTGCCAACTGACCCGTGGGATGATCGGGATACCGGGCCACCGTCTCCCTGTACAACGCAACCGCCTGGTCAAGGTCGCCCAGGTAATAATGGTAGATCACCCCCTGGTTGTACAGCACCTCGCAGGCCAGATCTTCCGGCGGTGAACTGTTAAGGATCACGTCCGATAGCGCCAGCGCCGCCTGGGGGTCACCCGTGCGCAGGTGATGGGACACCAGTAGGCTTTGAGCGTGGGGCTTGAGGGTTGCGTTCGCTTCGATCACACTGTCCAGGTAGGCGGCTACCGAAACATAATCACCCAGCGTCCAGTAGCTATTGGAAATGAGCCCCAGGGCTTTCACCGCGAATCCACGGTCAGTCGATACAATTTCTTTCATCTGCCTGATGACCTCGCCATACTCTGCCGCCAAGCTGGCGGGTTCTGGCCGTTCCCCCGTTGTTGAATCCGGCAGGAGCTGCTCCCTCACCGACCAGTATTGTTCCAGCGCCTCTTCAAACGCCACCCGGCCCGCCTCGTCCTCCGCGACCTCCGTGACGGGCGGATGATCGACAGCAATCCGCCGGTACAGGCCGCAGTTATCAGTGCCGTAATACGTCACGTTGTGCGTTGTGTAGGCGGGGTGGTCGCTCCAATAGCACTCACCGGCATAGGTGCCGGAAGCCTCGGCATAGATATCCCAGTCGTCGTTCACGCAGAAATCGACATTATCGATATAACCGTCGCTGCTGCTCGTTAAGTAGATACCGGCGTCAATAGTCCACTTGATTACACTATCGTAGACCCGCGGATCGGCATAGTTGTGGGCATACATCCCCTGCCAGTAGGCGTCGATTATCTCCATGCCGTACAGCCCCGGGTCGCCCCCGTTGATATCCACGCCGATGGAGGTGGTGCCGCCGATGATATAATTCATGTAAAGATTGCTGCAATTATTCAGGGTGATCTGGCTGCCCACGCCCACCTGGTAGACGTCGATGTCGCTGCCCGAGTTCACCGTGAGGGTGCTACTCAGCGTCAGGTACTTCAGATCGGCGGCGGCGGTGATGGTTACGATGCCGTACAGGGTAGTGTTGCTCCGCCCGTTGCCGTACACGTTCACGTTATTCTGGTCGAGCGTCACACTGCCGTAGTAGGTGCCCGAGCCCATATAAACATCCTGACCCGGATCCGCGGCGCCGTACGCGCCCGAAACCGTGGGATAAAAGCCTTTAATCGTTGAGCCCTGCTTTACGCTGATGTCTGGAAATATGGTTGCTCCGGCATCTCGAGTGATCGATCCGCTGGTGGACTGGATGTAATGCCCATCTAAACTGGCAGTCAGAATCCTAAGAGTCTTTCCTGAAGGAACAAACACGTTGCCAGTCAGAGTTGCTCCAGACCATATCTCGCTACGTGTCAATGTTCCGCTCAATGTCATTTCTTTTATAAGGAATTCTAAATCGCCTGTTGTGTAATTATCATCCATTTCAGGCTCCTGCTCCTCGCCAGGATCTCCTTCCCATGCACAAATGAGCGGATATGCATAATCGAAAACATCTTCAGCAGAAATACTCTCCCCGTCAAGGTCTGCATATCCAGCCATTCCTTTGGCAACATAGTATGACAGGACACCATGATGCAGTACATCCTCGTCTTCATGTGTTTGACCATTCTCAACAGTCGACATAAGGATCACTCCCTTATTCAGGTCTTCAAAAATATAAGAATCACTTGCATCCAGGATGACCACGATCTTATCCGTATCGAAGTATGTATTAATCCTCGAACTAAGTTCTGACGGTGAAACACGCCTCCAAACCTCATATTCAGGGCGATCATCATATGCGACTAAACCCTTTAATGCCCCCTGGTCTGATCCATGTCCAGAGAACATGATCAGGCATACGTCGTCACTATCTGTATTGTTTCCCATGGCCTCAATGGAATCAAGGATCGCTTCTTCTGTAGCTGCACTACCTTCCAATATCCGTATATTGTCAATGGACCAGTCACCGACTTGCACCAACATATCTCGCACCAGATAAATGTCCGCGATAGCATATTTAAAATCTTCGTGCGGATTATGATAATCATTAATGCCAATCAATAATGCATAGTAATCGACATCTCCATAAGCTGCAGACATGGTTATAAAAATAGCTGATGACAGTATCAGCTGTTTAAATATGGAATGCTGTTTCTTAGTAATCATTTTAGTCTCCTGCAATATTCTTTCTTATTTGGCAGAGCTTGATTCCTTCTAGAACCTGCCAGTGAAAAGTAGAAAGTAAACATGACCTTTTGCGAAAAATCCGACTGGAGCAGCCTGGAGTCTTGAGTTCACTGATCTCTCACCTTCAATTTCCCACCGGTCAGGTGTAAGTGCTATGCTGTTTCCGATCTCCATACCAAATCCCAGTTTGCCCCCTTTCCTTGGTAGCCTTATATATTCAATTCCATAAATAAAGTCTAGATGGCTAATCCAGTCCACCCCTCGCCCATTAATCCAGAAACCGGCTTCCTTAATTATGGTAGAAAAGTCTGACCTAACTTTCATGCTTTCGGAAGCGAGGCCAAGGTACGGATAGAGGAGGTTCTTACTGCCTGAAAAAGGTATTAATCCCACTTTTCCCAGCAAGGCTGATCGTAAGAAGGAAACCCCACCGGTCGATGATGCTTCCCATTTCCGTTCGGTATAACTGGATGAAAAGGAGCCATTTATAACCAATCTATCTTTATATATTACATTACATCCCACGCCGTAAGGATAATAGTAGTTAGCAAGCTCAGCAAGACCTTTTACCCTAAGTTGATAGTTGATAGGATAAGGATAAGGGTCAGTATCCCACTCGCCATCGTAATTCGTTTGTGAAACGCCCCCAGTTACACCTACCATCACATGCAAATTCTTAGGCTTCTGCTCCTGGGCGAAGATATCGCTTGCTAGGCTGAAAACAAGTGCTGTTGTAATAATTATTCTAATTATCATAGTGCAATGACCTGCATTGATTTTTCTGGGAAACAGCCGGCTAACCCATAGCACCACTTTGGCTGATCTGATATACTCACGTTGCCCCTTAATAAAGAATAACGTAAAAGTCAAGCTAAAAATGCAAATTACCAAGTTACTATTTTTCAATCAGTTCTAATATTATCTTCCATCCATCGATTCACGTCACATTACTAGGGACAATAATCTAAATTACGCCTTAAGTATAACCT
>CP070787.1:751800-755301 GCA_020346745.1 Fidelibacterota bacterium
ACCTCCTTGTGCTCTTGACACGTGGGCTTCCATGCCCACTGGCGATTGTCTTTCCGGTAACCAACAGCATCGCCTGACCGCCGGTACCTATCTTTGCTCTCTAATCATACCTATCGGTAATTCCGCGTAAAACTTTAGCGAATTTTCCTTCGTGAATCGTTAATCCCGCATCTGGTCTAAAAATGTATAATTATTAGCCTCCACGACCACTCTCAAGGGTTGACAAATACCTCGTCTAGGTAGTACGCTTTACCCATGAAATCAGAGCTGCCGGGTCTGAAACGGCACTTCGCCTACCAGAAATTCAAATCACCGCCCTACCGCTTCCTGTTTCTTAAGTACGATTACTTCCAGCAGTACCAGTTGTTGAAAGAACTGCGCCACCAGGGTCACGAAGTCCTCGATATGGAGATGCCGAAAGAGCTGGCATCCAAGGATGCCCTGCGCTTGATACTCGACGAGGCCGTGTCGTTCAAACCCGATGCCCTCATGGCATTTAATAACATGGGGCTGGATCATAACGGCATGATCATGGGGGTATTGTCCGATCTCTCCCTCCCCGTACTGATCTGGTACCTGGACAATTTCTATTTCTCCGGTCCCTTGTTCACCCGGGAAAATCCGGAATTCGCCATCGCCTTCTCTACAGATAAGGCCTTGATCCCAACCTTAAAGGATGCTGGCTTCCCCCATGCGTTCTATCTCCCCCTAGCCACCGATCTATCCTACAGCAGCCTGAGATACGACGAACGCTTCGCTTTCTTGCGCGACAAGGTCTCTTATGTAGGTGGTACCTTTGGGGCGGCGGAGCATCATTTCCACAAGGAAAAGTATGAGGCGCTGTATCGCGACTGGGCCCCCGACTTCACACTGGAAATCGAGCAGCATGGCCGCGTGGACCTGGAGACGGTATTCGCACCCTTCCGTGAACACTTCATTTATCTGCGAGACTATTATAGCTTTATTGCTTACGTTGTATTCTATGAAACCCGCCGCTACCGGGTGGGGCGTCTGACCAGTCTGCTGGATGAACCGTTGGCCATCTTCGGCCGCGACACTTGGAGAACCGACCTCCCCACTGCGATCGTGCATCCTCCAGTTAAGTACCACCACGAAACCCCCAACGTGTATCGCAACAGCGCCATCAATCTGAGCTTGACCACTTTCCAGATGGAAACCGCCCTTAACCAGCGCCACTTCGACGTACCCCTATGTAACGGTTTCCTCCTCACCGATTGGAAAGATGCTCTGGCCGATCATTTCGAGTTGGAAACGGAGGTGGCTTATTTTCGGAATGAGAACGAGATGAAGGAAAAGGTCAACTATTACCTTAAACATCCCGCTGCCCGTGAAAAGATCACTGCTCGTGCCCGGGAGCGGATCCTGCATGAGCACCTCATGGAGCACCGCGTGCAGGCCATGTTGGAAATGATTCGGGAAGCTCTGGCTTAGAGGGTCAGCAGCCTACTTACATGCCACAGCAGCTTCGTTCCAGGTCTTAGGAACCACTGATGGCAATCCGGACACCCCAACTCCAAGCCCATTTCGGTTATCGAAAGTTTAAGCAACCCCCATATCGCTTCCTCTTCCTCAAGTATGATTACTTCCTGCAGGATTTCCTCATTAGTGAACTCGAACGGCAGGGTCACCAGGCGGTGTCGCTCTCATTACCGAAGAATATCCCGGTGGAAGAAGCTCTCCGGACCCTCCTTGAAAAAGCAGTCGAGATTCGCCCCGACGCCGTTGTGTCCATCAATGCCATGGGACTTGATAACCAGGGCCGAAGCGTCGCCATCCTCTCAGACCTATCCGTGCCGGTGGTCATTTGGTACCTGGATAACCACCTGTTCAATGGTCCTTATTTCCCTGACCAACCCCCCGAATTGGCCATCGCCTTCACCTATGAACGTGCTCTGGAGCACGGGCTGAAGAAAATCGGATTCCAGCACGTGTACTACCTGCCCCTGGCTACCGATTTATCACTCACCAGAATCAAACCGGACAACCGATTCGCGAATCTTGTGGATAAAATCTCCTTCGTGGGCGGCACCTTCACCCAGGCTGTCAATGACTATTTTCAGCCTGAATACGAAGACATCTATCTCGAATGGCAGCCTGATTTCGGGATCCGCAAACAGGCCCACGGACGTATCGACCTTGGTGAACTCTTCGCACCCTATCGCGATCGATTCACTACACCCATAGACTTCTATCGCTTCATGGCCTACGTGGTGGCCAGGGAAACCCGCCGCTACCGGATCGGTCGTCTCTCCTGCTTGCAGGATGAGCCCCTGTCAATCTTTGGCCCCGATGAGTGGAAACAGCACCTTCCCGACCTGGACATTAGACCGGCCGTTGCCTACGAGACGGAAACACCGCAGGTCTACCGCCACAGTGGAGTTAACTTGAGTCTCACTACCCTCCAGCAGGAAACCGCCCTCAATCAGCGCTATTACGACGTTCCCCTTTGCGGCGGCTTTCTGCTCGGCGAATGGCAGGAGGCTCTGGCCGAGCACTTCGAACCTGACCAGGAGATCGTCTACTTCCAAACTGACGAGGAACTCCGGGATAAGGCCGCCTATTATCTCCGCCACCCGGCCGAACGACAGCCAATCATAGAGCAAGCCCGAAAACGCGTCCTGAAGGAACACCTCATGGAACACCGCCTCGATACCATGCTGGAGACTCTCCGGAAAGTATGCCATGACAGCTGAGCTCCCCTCCGCCCAAGCTGTCTGCATAACCGGGATGCACCGGGCCGGCACCTCCATGGTAGCCCGGCTATTGAATCTCTGCGGCCTGTACCTCGGACCGGAAGACCGCATCATGCCCCCCGACGAGGGTAATCCCTCCGGGTACTGGCAGAACCAGGATATGGATCAGATCAGCGAGGATATAATGACCCACTTCGCCGGCGTCTGGGACTTCCTCCTCCCGGCCATGCCCACCGGCTGGGAAAGCCAATCTGAGCTCAAGCCTTTGCACGATAGGGCTCGGCAGCTCCTCCAGGCCTTGGCCCCTCACCAGCGCTGGGGCTGGAAAGATCCCCGCGCCAGCCTTACACTGCCCTTCTGGAAATCACTGCTGCCTGGACTGAAAGTAGTGATCTGCCTGCGCAATCCCGTCGAGGTCTCCCGCTCCCTTGCCAGGCACACCGGCGGCACTGCAGCCTTCAGCTACAATCTCTGGCTCCACTATTATCAGCGCCTTCTGGCCGACACCCATCCGGAGGACCGGCTGCTTACCCATTACGATATGTATTTTGTGGAGCCCCACACCGAGCTGCAGCGTGTCCTCGAGTGGCTGGAATGGTCCGTCACCGATGAACAGGTAGACGCCGCCTGCCAGACCATCTCCTCCTCCATCCGTCAGCAGCACACGACGAAATCTGAATTGGAGGAAGCCCGCATCCCCATTGAAGTGGTTGATCTATATGAGGCCCTCTGCGAAGGAGGTGGACCTGGATTGCGGCAAGCCCTGGAGCAGGGACGCATCCCCCCG
>CP070787.1:755401-758889 GCA_020346745.1 Fidelibacterota bacterium
CTTGAAGTTCCTTTTCACACTTCGCAATGTCCCCTTTATATACACCAGATCGCTGCTGCTCCTCTTCCTGTTCCTGCTCATAACGTAGCAGGCTCTCTCGGGTTGCTCGGAGCTGCTCACCCCAGACCAGCTGCTTCTCCTTCAGTTCGTTGACCTGCGTGACATGCGCAGCAAGCGCCTGACGGGCACTCTCCAGCTCACCATCCCGTTCATTGTTGTTCGACCGGAGCTGCTCCAGACGTTCTTCCTCCTGCGCGATCAGCACCGCTTCTGCCTGATGGCTGTCCCGGCCGGAAGTCAGCGCTTCATGCAGGGGGGCCATCTGTCGGGTAAACGCCTGGATCTGAATCTGGGCCAGGGCTAACTCATTACTCTTTAGATCGGCGCTGAGCTTCTTGTGTCGCTCGAACCTCTTCAATTGCAGCCGCAGAGCACGCACTTGACTGTCTACCTCGCCGATAATGTCATGCACACGTTCCAGGTCCTGGCGCGTGACCTCCAGCTTGCGCTGCGTCGAGTGACGCTGCTTCTTGTACTTGTTGATCCCCGCCGCTTCTTCGAACATCCGCCGTCGATCATCCTCCACATCCGACAGAATGGCTTCGATCATCTTTAACTCGATAACCGAATAGGCGTCACTGGCCATACCTGTATCCATGAACAGGTCCAGTATGTCCTTCAACCGGCAGGGATTACGGTTGATCAGAAATTCACTCTCGCCATCCCGGAAAAGCCGCCGGCTGATCTCGATATCAGTATATTCCAGCGGGAGGGCGGATCTGTTATTATTAATGGTAAGCGTCACCTCGCTCAGACTGGACGGCTTGTGATTTCGGCTGCCGTGAAAAATGACCTCTTCCATGCGCGTGCTGCGAAGTACACTCTGCTTCTGCTCCCCCAGAACCCACCTTAAAGCGTCTACAATATTGGTCTTGCCACATCCATTCGGACCCACAACGCCCGTGATCCCTTCACCGAAGGTCAGGCTCGTCCGTTTACCGAAGGATTTAAATCCGTGGAGGACCAGGCTAGAAATATGCATCAGTACTTAATAACCGATCTATGGCATCTGAAAGGTTCGCTGATGTGGATAGAGAATATGACCTGCGTGACTTTCCGCAGACCGCAATCGTCCCATAAGTCCCATTTCACTGATTTCAGGTTGAATAATGACGTACCGGCAACACGCCATTTTACGTCCCTTGTGCACCGCTAAAAGTTAGCCGAAAATAAATAGCCGAGGAGCTTCTATCTCGGCTTTTGACCGCTGGAAATGACGATCTTCAGAAAAACTCCCTCGTACCGCGGAAAGACGTCGACCGGCAGCGTTGCCAAGGTGGATAAGTATCCCATCTCAATCCGGTAGATGGCCGGACCTGTGAAGACGGAAATCCCCGCTCCGATCTGTATGTATGGATCCCATTTGAACGCTGTTTCGCGAAAATATTTGCGCAGGCTGCCATACTGGGCGAGATATCCTGATAATCCTGCTTCGATCACGGTATGAGGAAAAAATCCTCCCGCCAAGTTGTCCTCGAACCAATGACGCCTCCAGCCACTGCCCAGCTCCAGGTAGTATACCTGCTTCGAAGTGGTTGCATAATCCCCCAGAGTATAATCATAGTAGGTGATCCCGATACCCTCCTGCTCTAGGTGGACTCCCAGGGAATAATAAAGGTGATTGGTCTGGAATGGGTTCGTCGCCCGGGTATAAAAAATGGATTGACCACTCGAGAAGGCAAAACCAAGCCCGGCATCATGCACTTTGGTATCACTCTCCTGGGAACTGCCGATTACTGGTACTAGAAACATGAACAGCAAAGGCCAGCCAAAGCGTCGTATGTAACTCATGATTGCCCCCTTATTTTTGCTGAATTCTTCTCACCCTCAATATCAATGCGGCATTCCCGCAGATAGTTCCAATCTCCTTCTGCAGCAACCAGGCGCCCGATCACCTCATCCCCGATGATGGAAGACTCGATGATCTGATCGGCATCCTCCGGGCGTACACTCAGGTACCATACCCCCTGTGGATAGATGACCACCGCTGGACCCAGCTCGCAGGCATCTAGGCAGCCGGCCTTGTTGGCCCTCACCTTGTCCTTTAGCCCCCTCTGAGCCAGCCCCTGGACCAGTGCCGCCCTGACGTCCGCACCGCCCCGGTCATGGCAGCAGCCGCGGGAATGACCTGCCGCACGCTCGTGAACACAAACGAAAATATGCTTGTCGAACCGGGACATACACTATGATCCCTCATCGGGATTTCCGCCGGGGATGGTTATCACCACCTTGCCCTGATGCTCCCCTGACTCCAGGTAGGCGTGGGCCTCCGCGATCTTGTCCATCGGGAAGCTCCGGTCCACGAAGGCCCGGTAGTGCCCCGCCTCGAATTCATTGATCACTGCCTGGAAAGTATCCAGATCCCCCATCGTGGAGCCCAGGATGCTCAGGTGCTTGCGGAAAGTATGCCGCAGGTTGATGCTCACCTCCGCGCCCGTCGTCGCGCCACATACCGCCAGCCGTGCCCCATGACCCATCGTCCGCATCGATTGATCCCAGGTCGCTGAGCCTACGTGCTCGAAGACCACCTGTACCTTCCGTGACCCCGCCATGTCTAGTACTCTCTTGAACCAGTCAGCCTCGTAATGGTCGACGACCTCCTCGGCCCCCATCGACTTGACGAATTCTGTCTTCCTCCCCTTGGACGCTGTGGCGATGACCCTGGCACCCAACCTGGTGGCGATCTGGATCGCCGCCGCACCCACGCCCGAACTGCCGCCAACGATCAGCACAGTCTCACCCGCCTCCAGCCGGGCCCGCTTGACCAGCATCTGGTACGCGGTCAGGAAAACCAACCCGAAGGAGGCTGCCTCCTGGAAATCGAGCCCTGATGGCTTCTTGAACACGTTTGCCGCTCTCAACGCCACCAGCTCCGCCTGGACCCCGTCCTCCGTCTCTCCCAGAATACCATACTCCGGGCACAGGTTCTCATGGCCGTCCAGGCAGTTCGGACACTGACCGCAGAAGGTGCCCGGCTGGATCACAACCTCGTCGCCTGCTGCCAATCCCTTGATCCCTTTACCGATGTCAACCACCACCCCGGCTCCGTCACTGCCCGGGATCATGGGCAGCTTCACTCCCGGTAGACCCTTCCGCACCCACAGGTCCAGGTGATTCAGCGCCGCGGCCTTCATGGCCACCAGCACCTGGTCCTCGCCGGTCAACTCCGGCCGGGGCAGGTCTTCCAGCTTTAGGACTTCGGGACCACCATGCTGACGAACACAGACCACCCGCACCTACTCGTCCTTCGCCTCCTCTTCTTCCTCGGTGACATCCTCGAATTCGGCATCGATGATCTTCTTACCCCCCAGCGGTGAGGGCCGCCGCTTAGACTCTCCCGGGAGGACGTCCTTGACCGTGCGGGTTAGCCTGAGAATTAGCCACGCCAGCACAGCACCCAGAATGATGATGAGCACAGATCGAAACAT
>CP070787.1:758989-762435 GCA_020346745.1 Fidelibacterota bacterium
CTCCTCATAGAGTGCAAGAAAGTTCTCGCCGTATTCCTGAATGGCGTATTCTGCGTAGTAGCGAAACCACCGATAACTCAGAGCGCCATCGTTATCAGACCCGGTGCGATAATAGACATTGATGATGTTCTTGCGGTTCGTGACGTTCTGGACGTAGGCATAGGCGGTGATCCCGACCGGGCCCAGGGAGAACATCCTAGCCAGCTTCAGGTCCAGCTGGCTGTTAGGCGGTGTAACGAAAGCCATGGATTCGTTGTAGGCCTTGAAGCGGCTTTCATCATCGGCGACGATGAGACCATCGTCGAGGCTGCGGCCTCACCCGGATGTGGCGTCGGGAAAGATATCGGTATAGTGTCCGCTATTATACCGATACATGACCTGCGCCGTGAGATTTCGAAGGAAGATGGGAGCCGTTGGCGGCGTACGGTATGACAGATGGATATTACCCTGGTTAGCCTGGTCATAGTTCAACGGCCGCAGTGGCAGGGCCGGATTCAGGCGGAAGAAATCATAATTTGTCAGGCCGGCATTCCAATTTGGAAAGCTGGCCGTTCCTTTGACGGAGCTGATGGTATGGTTCCAGGTAACCTGCAGCTGGCGGCTGGGTTGGAAAAGCACCGTGGTTTCGATGCCCTGTGCCATCGTGACGCCTTTATTGGCTAGAATGGGATAGTGCCACCAGGCCGAGTTTGGATCGACTGTAACCGTTCTGGCATCGAGTAACCGCCAGTAATAGCTGTAATACACCTGGCCCATCAAAGCCAGCCATTGCATGGGTTGGTAGGTCACGTTCCAGGTGATGTGATCCGACTTTACCGGTTCCGCATCCCAGCCGCGCATGTCGGTAATGAAATACTCGCCACTCAAGATTCTGATACGATAGTTTCGGCTGGCGTAAATGTTCTGGAGTTGGGGCAAGGTGGCATGAGCCGTATAGCTGACGGCCATGCTGAGCCGGGAGGTGATACGGCTTGACAAGGAGATGCGGGGGAGAAGAGTCCAGGTTGCAGAAGCATCCTTGAGTGATTCAATAGGGATATTTGTAAATCCCCAGTAGCTTCCCGGGGGATTAGTGGGATCGGAGAACACCTGCGCACCTGTGGAAACGCCCTCCAGCCGGAGCCCGGCTCTAAGAATGAGGTGGTCCAGCTCCCGCTGATAGGCAGCATATCCTGCAAAGATGACCGGATGACGCGGCCCATCGACAAAATCATCGCTTCTTTCAATCGATTGTCCCAATAGATCATAGCCGTAGGCTTCATCAATTGAGTATCTGATATGCCGTAGTTGAGCGTCAGTCAGGCTCTGAATATCTACGGATTCACCCTGCGCATATAAATAGTCGAATGTTCGCCGTAGTATGTTCATATCGGCTTTATAATATCGGATGGTACCCCTTTGGAACTCGAATCCCGCGGACAGCTGCTGTCTGGTCCAGATCTTGTCTATGCCAGCTCTGAAGCCCAATATCCGTTCGTCGGATTTCGTATAGCGGCGCAGTATTTCGGTGTCTGGCTGATAGAAGTCGAACCCATGGATATCCAGCCGAAGATTGGCATTGATGTCTTCCGAGACAAGAGTATCCGCATCGAACAGGAAGTTGTCGCCGTAACGGGGATCATAGGTGCGGCTGGAGTGATCGAAACCGTAGGCGGTGACGTTGGCAGTAAGGGTGGGAGACCAGGCATAGCTGGCTTTCAGGGCCAGGAAATCGGTCTGGTCCTCCTGCACGGGTACCCGGTCAAGCCGGAACATATTCGCGATTGGTTGTTCGTTGATCTGTCGACTGTCCCGAGTGCTGGCAGCAATGCCCCGCAGTCGCCAGTTATCCAGCATGACAGTCACGGTGCCGTTCAGGTTCAACTGATTAAGCGCGTTTTCCGGTATATTGCCCGGCCGCATATCCAGGCGATCTGTACCCAGCTCATCCTCCAGCGGGTAAGAGAACGTTTCAGAGTAGCCGTAGCTGCGTGAGGGGGCATAGCGGATATTGCCGACCCAGCCGGCGCCGGGTACGATTTTCTCGTAACCTTGAGGTTCCAGTCCCATTGCTTCAGGTGGAATGTATACGTATTCTCTAATCGTCAGAGGATTCCCGGGTCCGCCGATGGTGAATCCATCCCAGAAGACGCGCACGGCGTCACTCAGGGACCGGGCCTCTACTCCAAGGAAGAAACGTACGCCACCCGATAACAGCGATCCCTCGACTGTACCCACCATATTCTCATAGCCGTAAGAGAAGGTTCCCCACCGGGACGTGTAGGCGGGGGTAAAGCGGTCGCTTTCACCCCGCAGGCTGAGATGGAATCCCTCGCGACCGGTTCGCAGGGTATGCTGGAGCACTACCGGTGCGCTGCCTTCGGCGGCGGTGGGTGAGGATCTCAGAGTGATGTCCTCCAGGGCTTCGGGAATCAGATGCAGCGCAACCTGGCCGGTGAATGCGCTGCGGATGTCGGCCCCTTCCAGGGTATAGCCGATCTCATCGTGACGACTGCCCCGGTAATGGAGATAGTCGGTCCCCCGGTAATTCTGCAGGACCATTCCCGGAAAGAGAGCGTAGTACTCCTGAAGCGTCTCCCGGAACGGCAAGTCAGCCGGATGCTCTATTCGTTGGATGGCCGTAACCCACGCTGAGTCGGCCGGAGTGGCGGAAACCGGGTTTGAGGTTAACGTGCAGGTACCCCATACAGCCCATAGAAGCCAGCCATGACCGCGGCGGAAGAAGATCCCACTATGCATACCGTCTTACCCTCCCTGTATCAGGAAAGACGTATTAAAAGCTAAATATAACTAAAGATAAGTCAAAACAATGGAATATGCACGAACTGTTCTAATCAAGAACATGCAAGCAGGAGACGGACAATCTTCAGCAGTACAGGTGAATCATAGCGGGGCTGCCAGGCCGACTATTTGAGTAAAAGCCCCGCTCCGCCGTTGGCGGGACTTCTCTGATACTATTTCAATAGCAGCATCTTGATGGACTTGGTGTAGTCCGGGGTTGTTAACCGGGTGAAGTAGGTACCGGAGGGGAATCTCCTACCATTCCAGTGTACTTCATAATACCCTGGTTCCGTGTATCCATCCACCAGGATCGCCACTTCCCGGCCCAGGATGTCGTAGACGACCAGCGTTACCTCGCCGGCGCGGGGCAGCTGGTAGCGAATAGTGGTGGAGGGATTGAAGGGATTGGGATAACTACTTTCCAGGGAAAAAGCGGTGGGCAGGTTGGTGGCAGGTTCACTGGCAGTGGGTGTCTCCGGCACGAGTTTCAGGAGCTCGATACCCTCTCCGGTCCCGAGGTCACGGGAATAGAGTTTCGCGGCGGCATCGTTCCAGTGCTCGTGGACTCCCAGGCTGGCGAGGACAGAGTCATCATGCTCAGGATCGTAGCGAATACCGGGCGGCCAGTTGGTGGAATCGGCGGCCTGATGGAGATAGTCGTCGAC
>CP070787.1:762535-765977 GCA_020346745.1 Fidelibacterota bacterium
ACCCACTGCTGCTCTTGGGCTGAAAGCTTGTTCCAGACAACCGTACTCATCAGCAGGATATCCGGCACAGCTGTATGCTCGTCGAGACTGTAGTACTTGCAGACCTCGTAATGACGCGATAGGTAGAAACTGGGCGGATTGTTCTCCGCCCCATCCACCACCCCCTGTTGCAGGGACGTGTATAGTTCTCCCCACGGGATGGGTGTCGCTGATCCTCCCAGCGCCTGGACCATCTTCACCGAGGTGATGCTCTTCATCACACGGATCTTCAGACCCTGCAGATCCGCCGGCGTGTTAATCGGCCTTTCCTTGGTATAGAAACTGCGGCTGCCCGCATCGTAATAACACAGGCCGCGCAGGAAATAGTCCTCACCCGCCAGTAGCAGCCTTCTCCCGATCTCACCGCTAAGCACTTCCCAGCGATGGTCATCATCCCGGAAGATGTAGGGGATGCCGAAGATCTTCATCTCCGGCACAAAGGCTTCCAGAGGTGCCGTCGAGACTTTGGTCATCGCCAGGCTGCCGATCTGCAGCAGCTCGATCAGGTCCCGCTCGGCTCCCAGCTGACCGCTGGGATAGATGTCCACACGCATGCGGCCACCGGACTTCTCGGCCACCTTGCCCGCCATGTAGACCATCCCCTTGTGCACGGGATGGCTGGTGTCCAGAACATGCGCTAGCTTGAGGACTTTCACCTGCTGCTCTCCGGCGCAGGCCGCCAGGACCACCATCAAGGCAACGGCCAGCAGCTTAAAGCGTAGTCTACACCATATCCTCGTGTGCATCATGTATCCAGATCTTCCTGCTAGAGATTGTAGGCTTGCTTGCTCAGTCCATAGGCCAGGCTGTGCATGATTTCCAGGGCGTCTCCCATGTCCATGATATGTCTCGCCACCTGGCCAGCGAGGAAATTGGCATCCACACGCCGACTCACATCATGGCGCGCAGGGATGGATGGGAAGGCTCGCGTATCGTCGATGAATCCCACGGTATTATGAAATCCGGCCGTCTCGGTGATCCGCTCACGAAAGACCGTCATCCCTTGCACACTGTCGTTGAACCACCACGGGGGCCCCAGCCGCATGGCCGGGTAGTGCCCGGCCAGGGGTGCCAGCTCACGCGAATAGGTGGTCTCATCCAGCGTGAAAACGATCACACGGAAATTCGGGTCGTTCCCGTAGGTATTCAGCAATTCATGCAGGTTGTGGGTGTACTCCGTCTTGAGGGGAATATCGCCCCCCTTGTCGGGACCGAATCTCTCAAACACGGCCCGGTTGTGGTTCCGCATGGCCCCCGGATGGATCTGCATCACCAGTCCGTCTTCGGTGCTCATGCGCGCCATCTCCATGAGCATATGGGCTGTGAAACTCCTGGCCTGCTCCGGCTCGATCTTTCCCTTGAGTGCCCGCTGGAATAGCACCTCCGCCTCACTGTCCGGCAGCCGGCGAGCCAGGGGGCTTTCGACACCATGGTCGGTGGCCGTGCAGCCCAGCGACTTGAAGAAGACGCGACGCTCCTCCAAGGCTTGAATGAGGGTGGCATACGATGTGATCTCATAGCCGCACACATCACCGAGCTTGCCGATGTTCTCGTGCCACTCAAAATGCGCCAGGTCGGTCACCGCATCCGGACGGAAGGTGGGAATCACCCTGCCCTCCCAGCTGCTATCCCGGATCGACACATGATCCTCAAGGGTATCAAAGGGCGCGTCGGTAGTCGCCAGCACCTCGATGTTGAAGCCGTCGAACATGCTCCTTGGAAGATAGTCCTCCGTCTGGAGTTTCTCCGCGATCTGGTCATAGATCCCCATGGCTGATGCAGCCGTCAATTTCTCGCTGATGCCGAACACCTCGGCAAACTCGGCATCCAACCAGACACCGGTTGGCGTTCCAGCGAACAGGTAGTAATGGTCGCCGAATAGCTGCCAGATCCGGCGGTGATCCGTCTCTACCTGAGATCCATCCCGCGCCGGCACACCAAAGTCTTCCAGCCGGACCCCATGGGAGTAGAGCAGCCGAAAGATGTAATGATCCGGTATCAGGATCAATTCGGTGGGATTCGGGAAAGGCTCGTTCAGGGAGAATAGCTTGGGATCGACGTGCCCATGGGGACAAAGTAGTGGCAGATCCTTCACGCTCGTATACAATTCACGCGCCAGGTCGCGGACCGTGGGGTCAGGATCAAAGAGGCGATCAGGATGCAAGTATGACATTGAATCTCCCGAATCTCTGGTTATGTGGCATTCTAAAGCTAGGTAGGAGACCTATAGCGACACATGCTTTTAAAAGTCAGCCAGAATGATATATATGCCCTTCTCTACGCCAATCAAGCCGATGCTTACCGTATCCCGCCGGTATCAACGCCATCCATATCATCGAATTCCTGGTTCTCACCCCCCATGCCCCATATAAAGGTGTAAGGTCCGGTGCCGACCCCTGCGTGGATCGACCAGCTGGGCGATAGAACCGCCTGACCTTCGCGCACGACGAGATGCCTGGTCTCATCAGGCTGCCCCATGAAATGGAACAGGATCTCGTCGCCCAGGTCGAAATACATGTATATCTCGGTCCGCCGTTCATGGGTATGGGGGGGCATGGTGTTCCAGACGCTGCCTTCCTCCAACTCCGTGAATCCCATCACCAGCTGGCAGCTCATAACGGCTGCCGGATGGATACATTTATAGATCGTGCGCTTATTCGCCCCTGCCACGCTCCCCAGTGCGACCGGGGCGGTCTGGGACCTGTCCACCTTCTTGGTGGGATACTCCGTATGCGCCGGGAAACTCATGAGATAGAACTTGGCGTGGTTCTTCGGATCAGCACTGTGAAACATGATCTCCCGGCTGCCGCGGCCAATGTATAGGCATTCACGATTATCCAGCGGGTGGGAAGTCCCATCAACGGCAACACTACCTGCGGCCCCGATGTTGATCACACCGATCTCCCGCCGTTCGGCAAAGTACTCCGAGGCCAGTTCCTTCCCTCCTTCGAGTCGTAGGGGTGCCTTACCAGGAACCGCCGAACCCACCACGCAGCGATCCGTCTCGGTATAATAAAGACAAACCTGATCCGGCTCAAACAGGTCTTCGACCAGAAAAGTAGCCCGCAGCTCCTCCGCGACCATCTTCCGGTAACGTACCTTATCCGCCAAGTACCTGACTTTCATCTATAGCTCCTGCCTTGTCATTCGTTCACCCATCCGCTCACCATGCCGTCCTACGGGCTGATCTCAACAGGGGAATCCAACTCCCTCGTGAGCATGCCCAGATAGTCGGTGAATTCGTCTTCCGTTCGAATACCATCCGGTTCCATCTGCCAGGCGGCAAGAAAGTAGTAGGTTAATTTACCATCCCTTGGCCGCAGCGTGACTACTTGGCTCTGCTGGTCCTCCGTCAATTCGATCAGGTCCTGCACCCGGTAGATGATCGCCATGCCCAGCTCAT
>CP070787.1:766077-769502 GCA_020346745.1 Fidelibacterota bacterium
TGGCCTGATCGTGGCTACACCCACCGGCTCGACCGCCTACTCCCTGGCGGCGGGCGGCCCTATCGTGGTCCCCGAACTGGAGGTCCTTACCATCACCCCGATCTGTCCACATTCCCTATCAGCCCGGTCTATTATCGTGCCCAGCACCGATAAGATTGTCATCCGCTTCCAGGAGTCCGAAGAGCCCATCGCCCTGACCCTGGATGGTCAGGTGGATCTTGAGATCGACAGCCGGGCGGTGGTTACTACCCGGCGGGCCCGCTGGAATATCAACATGGTCCGCCTGCCCGACAGTGACTACTTCCAGGTCCTGCGCACCAAGATGGGCTGGTCTGGCGAGGCGAGAGGGGTGCGGTCGTGAGATGACTGATCCATGGCTTAGAAGTGCTTTGTTCTGCGGCGGGATCAATCGCCAATCCTGCATGAATCAGTAGCTGTTGAAAAGACGGGCACCACATCAGGCTTATCGAAGATTATTCACGGTATCCGGCTATCAGTTCTCACAGATTAAAATAGAATAAGATGCTGCCCTCCCAAATCGCGACCACCTTACTCGCAACTGTTATCCTGCTAACCGGTTGCAGCTCTGGCGAGGCTCAGAGGACAGTTTGGGTACCGATGCGGGACGGTACCCAGATGGCGACGGACCTGCATTTTCCTTCCTCTGGCAGTGGAGTCTACCCGGCTATCCTGATGAGGACTCCCTATAATAAGACCCTGCTTGCCGAATACGGGCGGTTCTATTCAGAGCATGAATATGTAGTTGCTATCCAGGACGTCCGCGGGAGATATGCCTCTGAGGGTGAATGGCAACCTTTCATCCATGAGGGTGATGACGGTTATGATACCATCGAATGGCTTGCCGATCAGGATTGGTGCACGGGGAAAGTCGGTATGGTGGGTGGCTCGTACTCTGGATCTGTTCAGTTTTTCGCTGCGGTACGCAAACCACCGCATTTGACAACTATCATTCCCAACATCACACCAGCCATGCCCTTCGATAACATGCCGTATGAAGGTGGGGCTCTACTTCTCGGCTGGGCGGTAAGATGGACCGATATTATGGAAAGTGCGCGGACTGGTTATGAATTGGAGCAAAAAACCCAGGCCGCCATCCGCGAGAACTGGTATGAGAGATTACAAGGTCTCCCTGTTGTCGACCTGGATCGGAAAATCATAGGCAGACAGGTAAGCTATTGGCGAACCTGGTTGATGCATGATACCAACGACGCATACTGGACTCCAGTCAATTACCTGGAAGCACTCACATCGCTTGATCTCCCTGTATTTCTCCAGTGTGGCTGGTTTGATGGTGGCAACAGAGGGACTAAAATGGCCTATGTTCAATTGAGCAAGGGTGGAAATTCCAACGTCAAGATGATAGTCGGACCATGGATACACTCCGACCGTGGTTCAAGGTACCTCGGGGGCTCGGACATGGGTCCTGCAGCCGAAGTCGACCTGTTTGATAAATACAGGCGCTGGTTTGATTATTGGCTGAAAGGTGATGATAATGGAATAATGGAGGAACCACAGGTACAGGTGTACCTTATGGATTCAAACAGGTGGTTGGAAGCAGATGCCTACCCACTCCCGAATACATCTTTTCAACGCCTTTACCTGGCTTCCGGGAATGATGCCACTAGTCGTGTTCGCTCCGGAAAGCTCCAGTTCGGATCGCCCGCATCGCAACTTATATACGATGAGTATGACTATGATCCTGGTAATCCCACTCCTTCGTTCTATGCATATATGAAGCGGAACGCACTTATCCAGTACCAGCACCAAGTTTCTTCGCGCGATGATATTCTGATTTATGAGACGGAGTCCACTACAGCCCTCTTACAGATCGCAGGACCAATATCGGTTGTCCTGTACGCTTCTTCATCGGCAAAGGATACAGACTGGGTAGTAACTTTATATGGCATCAATGATGAAAATGAGCTCTATCCGATTGGTTTGACCTTTGGTGCTCTTCGGGCGCGGTTTCGGAAGTCGAAATCAAAGCCTGAGCTGATCGAACCTGACCAGATATATGAGTATCATATTGATCTATCCCATTCCGCGATCACGATACCAGCTGGACACCGACTTCATCTTGAGATCGCATCTGCTGCGTTCCCGGAATATTCACGTAACCTGAATACCGGTGGTCACAACGAGATGGAGAAGGATTATGTTATCGCCACAAATAGAATATACCATTCAGAGAAATACCCATCACACGTCCTTCTGCCTGTACTTGAGGAGTAATAACTCCTGCCCGTGTATGAGTATGCTGTGGTTCTGCACCAGGCCCCCGGCTCCGTAATGGCCTCCACCTGTACTCGATCTTGACGCGGCGGTTCCACACCTCCTACCACCCGCGTTTCCCACCCACCAGCGGTGGGTGTGATGTCTTTGTAGATTGGATTCATTAATGCGGTGTTAATACAGTAAATTCCCTCCAAGTTCTGTCATGGGCTAAGTCGACGAGTCGCCGAGAGTATAGTCCGCGGGAAAATGATCTCTGGTTGTTCAGGGTTGTGAATGGTTCATCGTTGTTTACCATCTGAATACCGCCTACAGAAGGAGATTCTTATGAAAAGCTCAATCTCGCGCCGGAAGTTCCTGGAGAGGACCTCGATCAGTACCGCTGGGATTGCATTGTCTCTAAGCGGAGTGAAGTCCCTGTATGCAAATCTGGCTAAAAAAGCTGATACCCCGGCACTCCTTGGTGGTACACCGGTCCGCACGAAACAGTTTCCTTCCTGGCCAATCTACGACGACAGGGATGTGGAGATATATCTCGATGCCTTGCGCAGCAAGACCTGGTCGGAGTACCGTCATATCGAAACGGAGAGTGCAGTCAAATTTGAGCGAAAGTACGCAGATTTGATGGGTACAAAGTTCTGTACTTCGACCAACGCTGGTACTACCGCCCTCTCCACCGCACTGTGCGCCCTGGATGTGGGTCCCGGCGATGAGGTCATAGTGCCGACGAACACCTTTGTGGCTACCGCGCAGGTGGTACTCAATCTGTTCGCCTTGGCCGTCTTTGTGGACTCGGATCCTGACACCTTCATGATAGATGCCGATTTGATTGAAGAGCGCATCAACGAACGTACAAAGGCCATTTTACCCGTGCACATCGGCGGCGGTGCAGCGGATATGGACAGGATAATGGCCCTTTCAAAGAAATATGATATTCCGGTTCTGGAAGATGCCTGTCAGGCCCATATGGGCGAATGGCGGAACAGGAAACTGGGATCTGTTGGCCATCTGGGTTGTTTCAGTTTCCAGGCTCATAAAAGTCTCACCAGTGGTGAAGGCGGCGCAGTTATAGGAGATGACGAAGCGCTGATGGACAGGTGCATTGCCTATAAGAACAATGGGAGAGATCCAAGGAGAAAGGAAGTGTACCCCGGCTCGAATTACCGGATGAC
>CP070787.1:769602-773017 GCA_020346745.1 Fidelibacterota bacterium
CCCTACATCTTCGCCGACTTTATCACCAGCTATCGCAGCAGGAACTCTGGCAAGCCTGCTGATACCGTCCGTACGTCTTCAGCGCTCTACCGCGGCTATCTGATCTGTCTGGCGATTGTGCCCATGGTACTGCTACTGGCAGACAATCCTGTGTGGGTGGTAGTGGCCTATGCCATAGTGGGAGCGCTGTTCATGCCCTTCCTGGCTGCGACCTTGCTGGTGATGAATAGTAGGCGCGATTGGTTGGGAGCCTTGAAAAGTGGGCGCTTGATCAATGTGCTGTTGGCGGCGGCTCTGGCGCTGTTTATCTATCTGGCCGTCGCAGAGCTGGTCCGGTTCCTGCAGGTTGGATGAATCGGCCGGCCAAAAGAGGCCAACCCTCCGTAGAGGAAGTCTGCTACTTACCGAATAAGGCTGGGATGGTTAACGTGATGGCGGGCACGTAGGTGATGACCAGTACTCCAATGGCGAGGATGATCAGGTAGGGAATGACGGAAAGATATACCCTGGGCAAGGGCCTTTCGAAGCGGTAGCTGCTCAGGAACAGATTCATCCCGACCGGTGGCGTCAGGTAACCCAGTTCCAGGTTGACCAGGAATATGATGCCTAAATGGACAGGATCAATACCGAAGGCTTCCCCCATGGGGGCGATCAGCGGTACGACCACAATGATGGCGGAAAATATGTCCATCAGCGCGCCCACGATCAGTAGCGCCCCGTTCAGGGCCAGCAGAAAGACCAGCTTGGAATGGATATGAGCTTGTACCCAGTGGAGGGCTCTGGAGGGAATCTGGGCGTCCACCAGGTAGCTGGTTAGCCCCATGGCAACTCCCAGGATGATCAGAACGCCACCCACAAGTGTCGCACAGCTGACCATCGTGGGAATGACGTCCTTGGTCAGCTTCAGGTCACGATACACAAAAACCTGGATGATGAAGGCATATACGGCGGTTATTGCAGCTGTTTCCACCAGGGTCGCCACACCACCAAAAAGTCCGGCCAGAACGATCAGCGGAGTGAGTACTTCCCATTTGCCTTCCCAGAGAGCATCCCGCGCTTCCTTCCACTGAAAAGGCGTTCTCTTGGTTTTGCCAATGAATCCCTGCCGCACACCCCAGCTGGCTACGATCGCAACTAAAAGCATCCCCGGGAGAATGCCCGCCAGGAATAGCCGGTCGATTGGGGCTTGGGCACGCACTCCGTAGAGAATAACCGGCAGGCTGGGAGGAAATAGCAGGCCAATCGAGCCGGATGCGGTCAGCAGGCCGGTGGAGAACTTTCTGGTGTATAGATCCTTCAGCAGCATGGGGAATAGCAGGCCCCCCAATGCTAGGATCGTGACACCTGACCCACCCGTAAAGGAGGTAAAGAAGGCGCATACCAATACTGCCACTAGTGGAGTTCCGCCGGGTATCCAGCCGAACCAGGCTCGGAACACGCGTACCAGCCGCTTGGATGCCCCACCTTCTGCAAAGAAATAGCCGGCCAAGGTGAACAATGGCAGGGTAGGCAGCATGGGATGGACCACAATACGGTACGTCTCAGCCGGTATCGCAGCCATCACACCCCATTCATTCCAGAAAAGCAGGATGGCGGCACCCCCTAGGATCACAAAGATCGGTGCTCCAAACACCACGGATACCAGAAGACCCGCAAACCCCGCATAGACAACCCATCCACCTTGTAACTCAAGTCCTAGCCCTAGATAAGCCACAATAGCTAGGCCGATCAGCAAGATCAGGCGTGTACGCCACTGTGATCCGCTTTGCATGAAGAGCCGCCACGCCATGACGCCAAAGCATATGGGCATCACCACCTGCGTGGTCCAGACTTGGATTGGCCCCAGGATGGGACGGGGGAATGCTCGTTCTGTAGCCATCAGACGATAGCTGGCAAACATTAGAATGAGAGTAACACCCACCGAAGCGATTCCGGCCACCACACCTGTCCATTCGCCCCACCGCTCTCTCATCCAGGTGGTTTCGCCGGTGAAGGAGAGTAGCCGTCTTTCACGGGCAGCCAGCATGGCACCCACAAATCCTACCCAGAGAGTCAGGTGCCGTACTGTGACGATGGCGCCCGGAATGCTTGATCTGAACAATTCCCGAGCCACAACCTCGGCCATGGGCAATGCTGCCATCACCGTTAGGATCAGGATAACGGCAAGATTTTCAGCGGTGTGAAACCATCGGATTACCGATTGGTAGATACTGGTGACGAGTGATTTAATGATGGTACGGTCCATTTACGGCAGGCTTAGATCGGAACTGTCCATGGTAGCCTTCAACGCCAGTACGCGTTCATACATCGAGCTGTCAACTAGCGTGCCTTTCAGCATGTGGCTGTATTGATCGATGAGGCGATGCCACTGCTCTTTCTCTGGATCGGTGATGTCTATCACTGTAAGTCCGTGCTCTTGCATCACTGTTACGGCCTCGTCGTCAGTATAACGAATGTCGTCCTTAATACGTTGCGCACGCTTCTTAACCGCTGCTAGGAGCTTGGGGCGCAATCCGTTAGGGATGTGATTCCATGTCTGCCGGGAAATAATAAGCCCGCCCGTCATGGCGGCCCACGGCAGGTTGGTCATATACTTGGCAATCCCGAACCATTGAAAGGAAGCCACCGTGAGCGGTGAACTGTCTATCGCGTCGATAAGACCGGTCTGTAAGCCTGGAAGTATATCAACAGCTGATAACGACACAGCGTGGAAGCCAGCCTCTTTCCACAAACGCGGTGAGTGGGGATCACCGGCCCAGGTGAACAGACGCAGTTCTCGCAGGTCATCCGGTGTTCGGACTGGCTCTCGGGTAAACCAGTAAACCCACCCTACATCGGCCCAGGCCAGTACTACAAAGCCCTTTTCCTCATAGCGGCGGCGGAGCTCGGGCTCGACCTGGGTCCGCAGCCAGTCCAATTCGATGTAATTGCCCACCAGCAGGGGCAGAGAAAGACCGTAAATGCCCCTGTCTATGTAGCTAAGACCCTCAGCGGTCAGGGCGGCAGCCTGGACCTGGTTAAGCCGCATCTTCCGCACCATGTCACTCTCATCCCCGATAACACCTCCTGCGTAGATTTGCAGCCGTACCCGGTTATTCGAAATGTCACGCCAATCTTGGGCGATATCCTGCAGGACCTGGTGCCAGGGAGAGCCTTCCGGTGCCAGGGAAGCCATCTTGACATTGACCACCTGCATACGCGCACCCAGACTGAGGGTAGCAAAGATGCCTAGGCTTACAACGAGCGCGAGTAAGGAGAGACCCGCTTTATTGCGTTGTCCAAACCTGGGAGTGTTGGGTAAAACGCTCATGACGGAAAAAGCTCGAAAGTGGGGCTATCGGGTATTCCCCGGGCTCCGGGGCACTTACAGAAATAGATCATCAATTCGCTTGAGCAGCCATTTGGCGCGCCGCTT
>CP070787.1:773117-776476 GCA_020346745.1 Fidelibacterota bacterium
AGTCCTCCGGTATACCCTTCCTGACCCATGTGCAGCAGCTGGCCAAGGCCTTTCGTGAGGGAATCGATGACCTAAGGGCGAAACACCCCCGCTTCCTGATGAATCTGCACCAGCGTGGCTTGATGATGGGGCTGCAGCTCAAGGATGAACTCTGCGGGCCGATTCTCACCAAAGCCGCCTACGATAACGATCTGCTGCTCATCTACGCCAATAATGATACTTCCGTCTGCCAGCTCCTGCCGCCCCTGGTGATGGAACTGGCGCAGGTGGAATATGTCATGGACCGGCTGGACCAGGCCCTCCAGGCCGCCCGCAAGCTCAAACCACTGGCTCAGGTAAAGCTGGGCCTCGATAAAGTATCGAGTAAGGTGAAGGGCAAGTCCGCAAAGAGCTGATCCGGACAGTTACCGCGAAATGGACATCGAGACGACACTCCTCCGGGCGTTCGAGTCCGGGTTGAATCCCCACTATCTGGAGTGCTCGCAGATACCGGCTGAGGTGCTGGGTTATGGCGAGATCTCCACTGTTTTCGGGATCGAGGGCATCCCGGACGTTGCCTGCAAGCGCATGCCTCTGTTTCATGACCGATTCGCCGCCGAGCAATATTTCCAGCAGTACCAGGAATATTGCGGTTACCTATCGGAAGCCGGTCTGCACCTGCCGGAAGATGACACCGCCATCATCGAACAGCCCGACCGGCCGGTGGTCTTCTATATCGCCCAGCGGCAACTTCCCCGGGAAAGATTCGGCCATTATCTCATCCAGCAGCTGGATCGCGACAAAATCGAGACGCTGCTGGAACGCATCGTCCTGGAGATCGGCAAGGTCTGGACCTTCAATAGCGCCAGCCAGCCGGGATTGGAGCTGGCCCTTGACGGTCAGCTCTCCAACTGGGCCTGGCTGGTGGATGACGACGCTGATTCCCTCTATTACGTCGATACCAGTACACCCTTATACCGTCTGAAGGGAGTGGAACAGCTGGACCCGGAGCTGTTCCTCCAGAGTGCCCCCTCCTTCCTCCGCTGGATAATCCGCTGGCTGTTTCTCGGCGATGTGCTGAACCGCTATTACGACCCCCGCCAGGTATATATCGACCTGGCCGCCAACCTCTACAAGGAGCAGCGCCCGGACCTGGTGGGACTGTGCACCGATATCATCAACCAGCATCGTCCCGCAGGGATCGAGTCCGTCACAGAGAAGGATGTACGGAAGTATTACCGGGAGGACAAACTCATCTGGACCCTTTTCCTGGCCTTCCGGCGGCTGGACCGCTGGATCAAAACGCGCCTGCTCCGGCAGCGCTACGAATTTATCCTGCCAGGTAAAATCAAGAGGTAAGTGTGTGTGACACCTTCGCAGCCCTGCCCCCAGCCACCGACGACGGATCGGTGATCCTCGGCAAGAACAGCAACCGGGAACCCAACGAAGCCCAGGTCCTGGAATACCACCCCGCCGCCTCCTACCCGGAGAGCGCGCAGGTGCAGTGCACCTACATAACGATCCCCCAAGTGCGTGAGACCCATGCTACCATCCTCAGCCGCCCTTTCTGGATGTGGGGTGCCGAAATGGGAGTCAACGCGAAGGGAGTAGCCATCGGCAACGAGGCGGTCTTTACCCGCATGCCCCTGCGGAAGACCAACGACAGCCTGTTAGGCATGGACCTGCTGCGGTTGGCCCTGGAGCGGGCGGCTTCCGCCCAGCAGGCCATGGCGGTCATTATCCAGCTGCTGGCGGATCACGACCAGGGAGGACGCTGCGCCTACTGGGCCAATCGGACCTACCATAACAGCTTCCTGATTGCCGATCCCGCCGAGGCCTGGGTACTGGAAACCGCCGGTCCGCTGTGGGCGGCACTGAAAGTGAAGGATACCTACAGCATCAGCAACGGTCTGACCATCGGGGAGGAAATGGATGATCAGCACCCGGACCTGATCAGCACCGCGCAGCGTAAAGGCTGGCTGAAGCGGGGCCAGACCTTCCACTTCGCCCAATGCTACTCGGACTGGTTCTATACCACCTTTTCCAGAAGCAGGCAGAGGAGAGCCTGTTCGCGGGAACACCTGGACAGGCACCGCGGAAACCTCGATGTCACCACAGCCCTGAATATCCTGCGGGACCACAACAGTGATGATTACTACCCCCACCGGCACCTGTTCTGTGACCGGTTGTGCGCCCATGCCGCCTACCCCCTGATCCGCCACGATGTACAGTCCGTCGGGTCCCTAGCAGCTCATCTTAAGTCGGTGAATCCCACCGTATGGGTCACCGGCACCTCAGCGCCCTGCACGGGCATCTTCAAGCCCGTCTGGTTCGAAGGTGAGGTGCTCCCCGAACCGGGACCGGCACCCACCGGGACCTATGATCCCGACAGTCTCTGGTGGCGCCATGAACGGCTGCACCGCTCTGTCCTGCGGAACTTCCAGCCCCTACTGGACACCTACCGCCATGAACGCGATGAACTGGAACGGTCCTTCAGGGACCGGGCGGAATCAGCCTCATCAGCCGCACGATGGGATGTAACCCGACAGGCCTTTGCCCAGGCCCGGGAGGCGACAGACTCCTGGCTGGAACGCGTACGCGAGCAGGCCACTCGCGACCGGCGGGGGCGGATCTACCGGCTGTACTGGAATAAGCAGAACCGGGCGGCCGGAATGCCACTCTAGAGGCCTATCCCCGTAGCAGGATCGGGAGAAGGGATTATTTCGTCAGCAGAACCTTAATGGTGCGGGTGTATCCCGGCGCCACCAGACGAACCAGGTAGATGCCTGAGGGCAAGGCCTTTCCAGCAAGAGAAGTACCCTCCCATATCATTTCATAATGTCCTGCACCTAGCGTGGTATCCAATAGTCGTGTTACCTGGCGACCCAGGAGATCATATACCGCGAGAGAGACAGGACCGGGCTCGGGTAGGCCATAATGGATGGTCGTACTGGCATTGAAGGGATTAGGATAATTCTGGTGCAGGGCATAATCCGCAAGGCCGGCAGCGCTCCAAATAACCTCCTGCACTTCACCGGTCCACGGTTGGAGCTTGATCAGCCACACATCTTCATCATCCGTCCCGAATGATTGAGTCGTTCCAGCGATGATAAAACCTCCATCGGCCGTCTGTTGTACTGACATCCCGTAATCGGCATCACTTCCCCCGAAGGTCTGGCTCCATTCTTCGGTACCGAGGGAGTCGGTCTTGATTACCCAACACTGCGCACCGCCCCCAAAGGAGTACGTCTCACCGACAATGACGTAACCACCATCGGTTGTCTGTTGCACACATCTTGCGGTTTCGCGTCCCCCGCCACCGTAGGTCCGGTTCCACTCCTGGGTCCCGCTCGAATCGAACTTGACCAGCCATACATCAT
>CP070787.1:776576-779926 GCA_020346745.1 Fidelibacterota bacterium
CGACACCGGATCCGTTGACCCAATCCAAGCTGAACCAGAGTCTTGAGAGGGACGATGTTATCCTTTCCGAGGTGATCGCTGAGCTCAGGGACCGGTTTGAGAGGCAACAGCGTCCAGTAGAGATCGTTCAGGTAGCGGGAGGATTTCAGTTAGTCACACGGGCGGAATATCAACCTTTCTTACAGCGCTTATTCCGTAGGCTGGGAAAGCTGGGTCTCACCAGAGCAGCACTGGAAACACTTGCCATTGTTGCCTACCGCCAGCCCACGACCAGGACCGAGGTGGACCAGATTCGCGGTGTGAATAGCGAGTCGGTGCTTAAGACATTGCTGGAGAAAGGATTAATCACGATCAAAGGGCGAGATGAAGGAGTAGGTCGGCCATTGCTCTATGGCACGACACCTTCGTTTCTTCAAGCTTTCGGCCTTAACAACCTCAGCGACCTGCCTAAACTGAAAGAGATTGAGGAGATCATGGGCGGCGGGGAAGCCCTGGCACCCGTAAACCATGCGGTTGAATAAGTATTTAGCTCAGGCCGGTATCACCTCCCGCAGAAAAGCAGACATCCTCATCACCGACGGCCGGGTACAGGTAAATGGCCGTCTTGTTACTGCTTTGGGCACCGAGATTCAACCGGATGATCTGGTTGAGGTTGACGGTCAACCCGTTGAACCGGAGGACAGACGAGTCGTTTATTTGCTGCATAAGCCGGAGGGAGTACTTAGTTCTGTTACCGATCCTCGCGGCCGGGAAACTGTCGTGGACCTCATCCGTGATAAGCGGCGCTTATTTCCCATCGGCCGCTTGGATCGCGATACCACGGGTACACTTCTCATTACCAATGATGGGGAACTTGCCAATCTTCTTACCCATCCGCGCTATGAGGTCAAGAAGGTGTACCTTGCAGAGGTGAAAGGCCAGCTGGGCCCCAGGGCAGTCAATGCCCTTGGAGAGGGTGTTGTAGTTGAAGGAGGGATGAGAGTACAAGCGAGTGTGAAGCGGCTAGCCGGGCGCGGGAACAGAACACTCTACCAAATCACGCTGACCGAAGGGAAGAATCGCGAGATCAAGCGCATATTCAGTCATTTCGGCCTTCCTCTTCTTCGTTTACACCGCACGGGTTTTGCAAATTTATCAGCAGACGATCTAACGCCAGGTAAATACCGTCAACTTCATCGGGATGAAATCAACAGACTCTATGCTATTGCCAGAGCTCAATGAGGTCGCCAACCCTCCTAGAAACACATGGATATTCATGATTTCGGGCGTTAAACTTCCTTGCTTTTTGAGGAGACCGGATCAGTGACAACGGTGGTGGCTATCGATGGACCGGCTGCGTCTGGGAAAAGTACCACCGCCAAGTTGGTGGCACAGAGACTGGGATTTGTCCACCTGGACACAGGTGCTATGTACCGCGCCGTAACTCTCGCCTGCCTGGAATATCAGCTCCCAGCGCAAGAGACGCCTCAGATGGCAGAGCTGCTGGCATCCTTGGCTATTCAATTCAAGTCTGTCGGCGGTGAGGAGCAGCGCACGATATTGAATGGGCAGGATGTGACTGATAGAATTCGCAGTCCAGAGGTGACGGGGCAGGTAAGTAGGTATAGTGCCTTGGCTATGATCCGGGAGCACCTGGCAGACATGCAACGTAAGATGGGTGCTGAACTTAATGTAGTCTGCGAGGGGAGAGACATCGGTACGCGTGTCTTCCCCGGCGCCCGATTCAAGTTCTATCTCGTTGCCGACCAAGAAGTAAGAGCTAAGCGTCGATACGATGAACTTCGTAGTCTTGGTCGCAAAGCTTCATTGAAGCGTATAGCCAGGGAATTACAGCATCGGGACTTGGAGGACTCCACACGTGAGCATTCTCCTCTTCGCCGAGCTGATGATGCTTTGATCGTAGATACAACGAATTTAACGATCAGGGAGCAGGTTGATTTGATCGTTGCCCGCGTAGAGGCAGGACTGCGGTCAGGAGACTGAGTAAACATAATTAAGGAGAAGTAATCCCAGCATGAGTGATATGGAAACCAATAACCCTAAACCCGAATCTGAAACAGATATTGTTCAAGAGGCGGTTGAGAGCGAACAAGAGATGACCGAAGTTGAAGCAACTGAAACGGTGGCTGATGAGGAATTACCTGAAGCTGAGGAAACCGCAGATGATCGCGCCGATGTTGATTATCTTGCCCAATCAGTTCTGGACGACATTACAACTATTACGCCAGAACAGTTGGAGGTGATGGAAGCATCGGAAGTAGTTAAAAGGGATGATTCCCTTGAAGAAATAGTTCGATCATCTGTGGGTGATATCCGGGAAGATGAGGTCCTTCGGGGGCGGGTCATTGGCAGCAATGAAAGAGAAGTTCTGGTTGATATTGGCTTTAAATCTGAGGGGATCGTGCCTAAAGAGGAATTCAACCAAGAGGAACTACCCCAAATAGGTGACGAAATATCAGTGTACCTAGTACGGATGGAAGATGCGAATGGCCAGACAGTACTTTCGAAGGAAAAAGCAGATTTCATGGAGCGCTGGGCTGAAGTGCGTCATAAATCGCACAGCGGTGAGAATATCGTCGGCAGAATCGTGCGCCGGATCAAGGGTGGTATGGTAGTTGACCTGGGTGGTGTGCCTGCATTCTTACCAGGATCGCAAATCGACATTCGACCGGTCCAAAACTTTGATGATTTTATCGGCCAGGAATTCGAATTCAAAATTGTGAAGCTTAATGAAGCCCGCAAAAATATCGTCCTCTCGCGCAAGGAGCTGCTAGAGGCTGATTTGCAGGAGCGCAAGGACAGTCTGATTGCCGACTTACACACGGGACAGGTTCTCGAAGGCCGAGTAAAGAATATCACCGACTTTGGGGTCTTCGTTGATCTGGGTGGTCTCGATGGATTGCTCCACATCACCGACTTGAGCTGGGGTCGTGTTAGCCATCCTTCAGAGGTCGTGGAGCTGGATGAAGCCATCACTGTCAAGGTGATTGATTTTGATCATGAGAAGCAGCGTGTCTCTCTTGGTCTGAAACAGCTGCAGCCGCATCCGTGGGACAGTGTGGAAGTCAAGTATCCTGTTGGATCAGTGGTTGAAGGCAAAGTAGTGAGTATGACAAACTATGGCGCTTTTGTTGAGATCGAGAAAGGGGTTGAGGGCCTAGTCCATGTTTCCGAAATGTCTTGGACCAAGCATATTAGACACCCATCTGAGATGTTCACGCTGGGCCAGACTATCGAAGCCAAGATCCTGAGTGTTGATATATCGGAGCGCAAAATCTCCTTGGGTGTTAAACAACTTCAGCCGGATCCGTGGGATCAGATTGAGGAGAAATATAAGGTTGGCACACTTC
>CP070787.1:780026-783376 GCA_020346745.1 Fidelibacterota bacterium
GATTTATATACTCCGTGGCCTGCACCCCAGCTGCGATCTGTAAGGCCCAATCCCCTGGTCCTTCGATAGGTCCCGCCTCCACTGACATTTCCGAGAAAAAATCGTACTGGAAATTGATGCCCAATACTTGACAGATCGCTTGCAATACCAGCGCATTAAGACGTGAGAGACGTTGCTCGGTGCTATTGAGGGCACTTTCAACAAGGCTGACTGTTTCTGGATAATGAGGAGCTTTCTTCCGGTAATGTTCCAACTGTCTGAGTATCTTCCCTTTCCAATCCTCACCAGTCGATATCTCGATCTGCTCGATAGCAGTATCCCTTTGGTGCTTCTTCAGAGGTACGATGACGTACTGCCATCCCGATTCTGGGTGAAGGATCCGATTACGATTTACCCAACCATGGCGGATGTACTGCGCTGTATCAAATACTATCCATCGGTCAATCTGCCGTATAAGGTCAAAATAACCGGGATAGGGGAAGAAATAGGGCTGCATGATAGCCAATTTCATTTCAGGAAGTGCCTCAGATCTGAATTGTCTGAATTGTCAATGTCTGCCACTATTTCGGCCTGTATCTGGGGATGGAGCTCTGTTTTCCATCGGTCTTTAACACTGGGGAGCTTGAACGTCGAGTGGGTGTTCTCGTCATGTCTGGACTGAGATTCGCGCAGAAACACCTTGGTTTGTGAGGTATAAGGTAGGCCTAGAAAAGTAAACAATGTCTTTGTGACATTCACCGGTGCATCGACAAGGTCTTCGTACTGTACCAAAGTGAACTGCTCAGGATAGCGTTGGTTTAGTTGCATATGAAGTCGAGTCACCGTCTTCCAATCCTCGAATCCCCAGAACTCTTCAGGCCCGGTTTTTCGACAAGTTCCTGACCGCCATTCGCTCATGGGGTCGGCATCCGCGGGGAACTCCTTAGGCGTTGCCAACCAGGAGTTGATAGCGCCACAGGGATGCCTGACAATGGCCACCATCTTCAGACTCTTGAAGTAATCGAGCATGGTGACCAGCAGGTTATGAAAGCGGGTCATTTTGATCACCAGAAACTCGGGATTCTGAACTTTGTCAGCAAATCTGGGATAATGTCCCTGCTCCCGCTCCAAGGTTTGTTCCATGAATTCATCTGTGGCCTGATAGGCCCCATGGAACACCGCCTCGTATTCTTCTTTGGTGGAGTTCTCGTCAACTGCATTCTTAAAAGCGTATGAGAACAACGGAGAAAGCCGAAAGCGGACCGAAGGACAACTGTCAAGAATCTGGCTCAACCAACTGGTGCCTGATCTGGGCATCCCGACGATGACTATGACGCGTTTATACACTTTTCAACTCGGTGGCTCAATTTTCCTAAAGTCACACTACTGGTCAGATTCCCTGAGTGGATTTCGGTTTAATAGCATATCAAAGCGATAATGGGCGGTATGAAGCTGACGAGCCTGTTCCACGAACCGGCATCCATAACCCATTTCGCTCGCTACCTGTGCAATTTCAGCATACCGCCACCACGTTCCTATGGCGTCCTTTCCCACTAACCGACGGAGGAAGGCAGCCAACCGCCGTTTGGGGGTGTTGTAAAAATGATTTCTCCTGTTTCCGTCGGGAATACTGCCTATGAGGGTAACTGAACTTGCTGAACTCACGGAACCAACGAGATGAAGAATTTTCAATATGTCCCTTGGCTTGAAATGCTGCAGGCACTCGTACATAAGGATTTTGGTAAAGGGTTCTGTGGCTGGAAATGAGTCGGCCTCCAGATCAAGGATTGAGGCGTGAAGATAGATGACGTTCTCTGGCTGATGATCACGTTTGGCAATGTTCACAAGCGGTTCTGAGTAATCCACACCGATCACGCGATGGCAATGGCCTGCCAGATGGTGAGTCAGCAGTCCGTTGCCGCAACAAAGATCAAGGAGGATGTCACCTTGGTGAAGATCAAGATGATGAGCGATATCGGCAACGATGTGATGTAATACACTGTCGGGAATGGGTTCACCGTGAACAGTTTTCCCCACCTGTTCAAGATAATTCTGAGCACCTGTCTGCAGAGGGTGTGTAGCCCAATATCTTTTCCAATCGGTCAATGGCCCGATCTCCCTATTCTAGTCCTTGAATGGTGAATAATGGAAGTCTGAGAGAATGGCCGCAAATCCCAACAAAGGCAACCTCGTGGCCCCGGGAACATGTCGACCTCTGAGGATGATGATCAATGATCCTTGGGTGAGCTGCCTGGGGCTTCCTCTTCGCTGATCTTACGCAACTCATCCGGTGTACTCTTCAGGAGGGTATCCATCGTGTCCTTTGCTCTGGCAGCGGCAAGATTCTCCTCCCGGATACGAAGGTAGATTTCCTCACGATGTACAGGCAATTGCGGCGGTGCCGTGATCCCGATCTTTACATAATTGCCTTTACACTCCAATACCTTAAGCAGGATACTATCACCCACTCTGATACTCTGTCCGGATTTTCTTGTTAAGACTAACATAACACTCAGACGTCACCTGTGGAGGGAACCAGATCAACTAACGGTACATCCACTCTCAAATCTTCCCGATCAAGGATCAACTGGTAACCCTGCAAGGTCTTGGTACTAATGACCACCGGCGCTTTGGTGTTAACAGTAATGCTGCCATCCTCAGGCTCTATCCGGAGGATATAATAAGGCAGGATCTCATCCTGGGAAGGATTATCCAGGAGATCGAGATGCTTGTTGCCCAGGTGTGAGAACACGGGCGATTTTAGTAACAGGCAGCTGATGACCGGCAAAGCCACATCGGGATCCTCCAGGGAGCGAAGCCAGAGGAAAGGCCTTAGCTCTGCCCGGCTCTCCAGCACGAATTGCTTATGCTCTTCAAAACCCGGTAAGCCGGAGGGGAATTCTAACGCTCCGGAAGACTCAGCCTTCTCGGGTTCGGGAGTCTGTTCCTTGGATTTCTTCGGCATGTCTACTGCAGGTGATTCAGGATACTTATGCTCATCATGCGAGTGCTGGATTCCAGCGCAGCGCGATAACCCAATTCCTGGGCATTAAATTGCAAAATTGCCTCGGCTAAGTCCACATCTTCCTCTTGTGAAATGTAGGCCTCCAAATTAACGGCAGCCACCTCTAAGTTACCCCTGGTGAGTTCCAGCTTCCGCTGCATGGAGCCCGCGCGGGTCATGGTATTCAACAACACCGGATCAATCACGTCTATTTGTGCTAAGGCAGCGTCTATGCCTGGTCCATCACTCGCCGCGAGGGCATCGCGGAGAGCAATGGCCGCGTCGAATATACCTTCGAACTCAGTGCCAACTGTATTGATCTGGAGATAGGTTCCCTCACCAACCTTTCGGGAGATAACACTGTCAT
>CP070787.1:783476-786806 GCA_020346745.1 Fidelibacterota bacterium
AGCCGGGATCGTTAACCAGGAGCACTACCGTCTTACCCCTCACATCGATATCTTCGTAGTCGTTCCAGTCATACTCCGAGGCAACAGTCCCATAGCCCAGAAAAACCAGGTCCGAGCGATTTAGTGATGTCCTCTCGACCACACGTCTGGTCCAGGCGACATACTCCCGACGGTAAATTAATCGTGTCGTGGTATTGCTCTCCCAGATCAGGAGTCCTGCTCCCGGGTCAGGCGTAAGCTCCACCATGGGTACCTCCTGAAAATAGCTGCCCTCGTTACCCGGTTCAAGCCCAAGGTTCTCGAATTCTTCTCGCAGAAACTCTATAGTCAACTGCTCTCCTTTGGAGGACGGAGCACGCCCTTTAAAATCATCGGATGCCAGGATGGCGATATCCGCCGCTAAATCCCTGGAGGTGATACTTCGCCTCGCGATTGCGTCACCGGTGCCACACCCCGATATCAATACAATGATCGATATCAGATAGAGCAGATACTTGATGCTGTAATTTCTTCCCATGTGTCTCATCCTGATATTCTGATTGTTGGCTGAATCCCCTGGCTGATTCCTACAACTGCATTGTCCGAGATCACATGCCAGGCCGACTTATCTAATTAGGTCGAGAAGTCCTGCCAAAATGTCGCATACACCCACAACTCGGCAGTATTCTCATTCAGGCATGATCCTTGATCATATCATAATTGACCCGTGAATGAAATAGAGGTGCTAGCATGGTTACACGTATCATTTATACCGAAATCTCACCCCAATTGCAGAAGTGGCTGGGGGAATCATGGCAGAAAATTCTGGCCCTCGGTATTGGATTGATCCTCGCGGGGATTCTGGTACTTGTCCTGCCTCGATTGGTTGCATTTCTAATCGCGCTCGTATTTTTCTTCGCAGCTGCGGTGGTTATTATGGCGGCCTATCACCTTTGGCAGCTTAGCAGAACTGGTCAGACAACGCACATCGAAATCGATTAATAATTAACCGACTCCTCATACGCCAGGGCGGTCGCTTCCATGATTGCCTCCGACAGCGTTGGATGGGGATGTACTGTTTTTAAAATCTCGTTGTGGGTAGTCTCCAGGCTGCGGGCTACCGCCACTTCGGATATCAGATCGGTGGCACCATCACCGATGATATGAGCCCCAAGCATCTCGCCGTATTGAGCGTCGAAAACCACCTTTACAAAACCGTCGATTTCACCAGCAGCTAATGATTTCCCCAGTGCTCTGAAGGGGAATTTCCCAACGCGCAGTTCATACCCCGCCTCTTTGGCCTCTCGCTCCGTGTAGCCTACCGATGCCACCTGAGGATGGCAATAAGTACAGGCAGGGATGTTCTTATGGTTCAAAGGTTGAGGATTGAGACCAGCCAGGTGCTCAACGGCAGTAAGCGCTTCCGCGGATGCGGCATGGGCTAGTAACGGCGGCCCAATAACATCCCCAACGGCATATATACCTGCCACAGCTGTTTGGTAGAACTCATCTACCTCAATGGTCCCTTGTTCCACCTTTACACCCGCCTTATCCAATCCCAGGTCTTCAACATTCCCCTGTACCCCGACAGCAACCAAGGCCAGGTCAGCTATGATCACCTGCTCGCTCTTGCCGGAAATATGGACCTTGACCTGGGTCTTCTGACGCTCAATCTTCTCAACCTTGGTACCGGTATGAATGTTGATCTTGCGTTTCTTGAACTGTCGCGTTAACTCCTTGGCAATATCTTCATCTTCCAGTGGCAGGATCTGCGGCAGCATTTCTACGAGTGTCACTTCAGAGCCAAAGACATTATACAGATAAGCGAACTCGACACCGATTGCCCCGGCTCCAATGATCACCATTCTTTTAGGCACTGCAGGCAGAACCATGGCTTCCTTTGATGTGATCACCCGCTTGCCGTCCGGCTCGAGACCCGGGAATACCCGTGGCCGCGCACCAGTGGCAACGATGATCTTCTCCGCCTGAAGGGTGAAGGCCTTACCCTTCTCCGGCGTGATCTCCACAGTCTTGGCATCCAGCAGCCTGCCACGACCTGGATGATAGGTCACACCGTATTTGTTGAACAGGAATTCAATGCCTTTGGACAGGCGTCCCGCTACATCCCTGCTCCGTTCAATAACCGCCTTCCAATCGAAGGAGACGTCTCCGACTTGTAATCCGAAGTCATCCGCACTGCGGAGCCCATCGTACAATTCGGCGGTACGCAACAGGGCTTTGGTGGGGATACAGCCCCAGTTCAGACAGATACCGCCTAGATGGTTGGATTCCACCACGGCAGTTTTTTTGCCCAATTGGGCAGCCCGGATACCGGCCACATAACCGCCAGGGCCACCCCCTATCACCACAAGTTGATACTTCTCGGCCATTTTTACCTCAGGAAATGATCGTTCCGGCAACCGGTTCCGGCTGAGGGGCACCGATTAGAGATCGCAGGAGCTTCAGCTCTTCACCATATTCCGACTCATCGTCGACCGGGGTCTCGAGCAAGGCAGGCGTATCAGAAAAGCGGTCGTCATTCACCAGAAACCAGAAGGGCAGTAATCCCAGATATCCCTTGCCGATCTTCTCATGCCGATCCACCCGGTTGCCCAGCTCCCGCTTACTATCGTTTAGATGAAATACCATCAGCTGGTTCAGACCAAGGACCCGATCAAATTCTTCCAGGACCTGCTCCCAGTTTTCAGGGGTTCTAATATCGTAGCCAGCGGCAAATGCGTGCTGGGTATCGAAACAAACACCCATCCGCTCCGGGTAATTCACCTGCTCAAGGATAGCGGCAATCTGCTCGAAAGTATACCCCACGGTCGTACCCTGACCAGCCGTTATCTCTACCAATAATTTCACCTTGTGATCAGGGCGGGATTCCAGCGCAGTGTTCAGACTCTGCGCTACAGTGGCACATCCCGTCTCGACCCCGGCGGCCATGTGCGCGCCGGGATGGAAGACGATATAATCAATGCCCAGGGCTTCGCTCCGGTCCATTTCTTCGATAAAGGCACTCACCGCCCGCCGCAACTTCCACTCTTCCACCGAACATAAATTGATGAGATAGCTGTCATGGGTAACGCTCACCTGAGGTTGTCCCTGGAGCATGCCCTCCCGGAAACCGCTAATGTTGGTTTCGGTCAGAGGACGGGCCTTCCACTGGTTCTGGTTGCTGGTAAAAATCTGGATAGCGTCTGCATTGATAGCCCGGCCCCGTTCAGGAGCACTTTCCGCCCCACCCGCAGTCGATACATGGGCTCCAAGTACAGCCACTACAGCCCCTTTAAAGCAATCACCTTAAGGAACTCTTCCCTGGTCTTGTTATTGGACTGAAATTCACCC
>CP070787.1:786906-790218 GCA_020346745.1 Fidelibacterota bacterium
ACGGTCCACTTCTTCAACACCCACCTCCGCCCGGGGGCGTTCCCCATGGATGAGGTCATTTTCACCGGTTATCTCACCGAGGAACGGTTTGCTGAGGAACGCCCTGTAGAGAAGGAGCGGCTGGATGCCGACAAGCAGTATGATCAATTGAAAGTCAAGCCACTACCCAGGTGGACAAAATACTTCCTGCTTGTCAGCGCCTATATTTTTCTATCGATCGGATTCATGCTATTGATATTCATCATAACCGGAACCTTCTTCCACGGATAAACCATGAAAAAACTAGCCTGTCTCCTCGCTCTGGCGCTCCCGCTGTGGGCTCAGAATGATGCTTGCCTCGACTGCCACGAGGTAACAACGGAACCTTCCATTCACGAAGGCTTCGACTGCCTTGATTGCCACACCCAAGTGAACCTGGATGAGCACATTGAGGAAGGATTGCTCCCAACATTCTCCCAAGAGGAAGCCTGCGGCAGCTGTCACGAAGATGAATGGGATGAGCACGCCACCAGCGTACACGGATTGAAGATAAATGGGGTTGCCCCCGATGAAGCCACATGTGTGGACTGCCACGGGAGCCATGATGTCCTGCCGGCGGACGAGCCTAGCTCCATGGTCCATCCCGCCAATATGATCACCACCTGCGGTCAGTGTCACTCCAATCCGGAACTGATGGAGCGTCACAACATCGAAATTCACGACCCAGTCGCGCGCTACCAGGGAAGTGTCCATTTCAGGGTCCTGGAAGAATCGGGCTACAATTCTGCCACCTGCAATGACTGCCACGGTACTCACGACATCCAGAACATGCGGCACGCGCGCTCAACCATAAATTACTGGAATGTGGCGAGTACCTGCGGCAAGTGCCACGTTAGGGAATACGAGGAGTTTCAGAAGAGTGACCACTGGCTTGCCCTTCAGCGCGGGGCTCACGACGCCCCGGCCTGCATTACCTGCCATGGTGAGCATGCCATCACCGATCCCACCGGACGCTATGATGTCATTAAAAAGCGGGAGATGGCTGACCACACATGCCTGAAGTGCCACTCCGATGAGGAGATGGCACTCAAGTACGGGCTACCAGAAGGCGTGACTGCTGCTTACCGCGACAGCTACCACGGCCTGGCAGTTCTGCGTGGAGATGAGGATGCCGCCGCCTGCTATGACTGCCACGGTGTACATGCCATCCTGGCTGCCAAGTATCAATCATCCACCATCCATCCAGACAATCTACAGAACACCTGCGCGACATGCCATCCCAACGCCACGCAGGAATTCTCCCGCACCTATACCCACTCCTCGGTGCTGGTCCTTCAAACACCAATCGAGGATATTATACGCACTATTTACGTCACGCTGATCATCGGGGTGATCGGATTTATGGTCGTTCATAACGGCATCGTCTTCATAGGATATATTAGCCGCAAGAGAAGGGAGCTCGCCGCGGGCGTCATGGAGACCCCGAACATAGCTGATCTGACCACCAACATCAGGCGTTTCTCACCCAGCGAGAGATTACAGCATATCCTCATGCTGGTCTCATTCTTCACTCTGGTCATCACCGGCTTCGCCCTCAAATTCTCGGATGCCGGCTGGGTGAAGATACTCAGTTTCATCGGGCTGACCGAAACCGCCAGAGGGTTGATCCACCGCATAGCCGCCGTCGTGATGATAGTGGTGGCCGTGTGGCACCTGGTATATATCGCTGGCAGCAAGTGGGCCCGCCGACACTTGATCGAGATGCTGCCCACCATCCAGGACATCAAAGATTTTCTGCGCAGCATGCGCGCCTATCTCTCCGGCAAGACACCTGATGTCCAGCCTGGTATCTTCGACTATACCGAGAAAATCGAATACTGGGCGCTTGTTTGGGGGACCATGGTAATGATCGTCACGGGATTTATCCTGTGGTTTCCCACGATGCTTGGGGAGGCGACGCCGGCATGGCTGATCAAGGTGGCCGAAGTTATCCACTACTGGGAGGCCTGGCTGGCGACGTTGGCCATTATTATATGGCACCTATTCTTCACCATCTTCCACCCCGAGGAATATCCGGGCAATACATCCATATTTACGGGTAATATGAACCTGGAAATGTGGCGTCATAAGCATGGCGGCTTCTACTGGAACCTCCAGGAAGAGCTGTCCCGCCACCGGAAGGGTGATCTATCCTACGACGATCTCTCACCGTTCGCCCTGCAAGCACTGGAAGATCTACCGCCGCCAGAAGACGCTGACTGAGCCGTTTTACCCTCGCTGAGCCGGTAAGAAAAGATAGGATATTCGGACCAGTTTGTCGTAATTTAAGGGGCCGGTTTCGGCGGCAATGCGAGGCAGTATTTGAACTACCTCTATAATCGCATTATCACTCTCACCCAATAAGTTTCGGAGGTTACCCATGGACCCAGCCAAACTGATTCTCGATGGCAAGGAATATGAGCTTCCCACCATTGTAGGCACCGAAAACGAGGTCGGTATCGACATCAGCAAATTGAGGGGCACCTCGGGTGCCATTACCGCTGATTCCGGCTATGGTAACACCGGCTCCTGCATCAGCACGATCACCTTCATCAACGGTGAAAAGGGCATCTTACAATATCGGGGGTATCCGATTGCAGAGGTCGCCAAAGAAGCCTCTTTTCTTGAAGTCAGCTATTTGCTGATTTACGGACATCTTCCTAACAAGAAGGAACTCGACGAGTTCACCGGGCAGGTGTTGAAAGAGACTCACGTTCCGGACGGTATGAAGCCGTTTGTCTCGGCCTTATCTCCCAAAGCCCACCCGATGGCTGCGCTGTCCTCATCAATCTCTGCCCTCTCTGGCTACTTCCCGGAGGACACGAGTGAGGAGGGGGTCAACCAGGATATCATCCGCTTAATGGCCAAGGCGAAGATCTTGGCGGCGTACTCCTACAAGCACTCCATTGGCGAGGCTTTCGTCGATCCGAGGACTGACCTGAGCTACACGGAGGACTTCTTGCACATGATGTTCGCACCGCCGGGAAAGAGCTACGAAGTGCCAGCCGTGCTGAACGAAGCCCTGAACCTGCTGCTGATACTGCATGCGGACCATGAGCAGAACTGCAGTACCTCCACGGTTCGGATGGTGGGCAGCAGCCAAGCTAATCTATATGCCTCCATTTCCGCCGGTGTCGGCGCGCTATGGGGACCCTTGCATGGTGGCGCCAACCAGCGAGTTATCGAAATGCTGGAGATGATCCAGAAGGACAACATGGACTTCAAGAAATATACTGACATGGCCAAGGACAAGGAATCCGGTTTCCGCCTGATGGGCTTCGGCCACCGGGTGTA
>CP070787.1:790318-793625 GCA_020346745.1 Fidelibacterota bacterium
CGTGGTTCACATCGGCCACGATGTCGTTGATGGCGTAGGATACACTGTCTTCCGGATCATGGAAACGGCCATTATTATTCTTGTCAAAACGGATGTCGTAACCATCCCAAATCCAGTCGTATCTGAACGTGTGGTTGTCCAGCTGTGCACCAAGCCGGCCGTCGTCTTCAATCCAGAACTTGTGATGGCTCTTCTTCTCTTCGGGATCAACCCATTCCCAGTCAATGGCGCTGAAGTCGACGAAGGATACTTTGTAGCCCCATTTGCCTCGCGTGCCCGCATAACGGAACTGCCACTTGCGGAGATCACGGTTACCCACACTGAGACTCGCATTCCCACCCGGCGAGAGAGCGGGCTTCTTGGTGATTATGTTGGCCACGCCAGCGTAGGCATCGGGACCATACAGGGCGGAGGAGGGACCCAGCACCACCTCGATCTGGTCCACGTCATCAGATGTGATGGGGATAGTGTTGTAGGCAATCAGGCGTAAGGAGGGCACATTTGCCCGACGACCATCCACAAGGGTCATGAGCCGCGATGAGAAGCTGGTATTGAATCCGCGGGCTGATAGGTTATAGGAATCAATACCCGAGGCGGTGAAGTCCACGCCCTTGATATGCTTGAAGTAATCACCCATGTTGGGATGAGTTGAGCGGCCGATTTCAGTGGCCGATAGGATACTGGTCGCTGCCGGGGTGTCAGTGAGCTTCTCGCGCCTGCCCCGGCTGGCGGTTATCACATAACCGCGCAATTGGATAGCCGCTACCTCCAGTTCTACATCGAGCTGGACGAATGAGCCACCTTCCTCGGGGATTACCACCTCCTGCTCTACCGGGTGATAACCGATGTAAGTAACTCGTAGGGTATATCGGCCGGGAGGAATATTGGAGAAATGGTATTCACCTTTCCCATCCGCAGCGGTACCCACCATCTGTTGCAGGTTGTCACCGGTGATCATGACGTTGGCCCCCGGCAAGGGTAACAGCTCTTGCCGGTCACGAACCGTACCGGAAAGGTCTGATCCGATTATTTGCCCCCAGAGAACAACCGTACTGAGTAGGTGAATTGACAGCATCCTCAAAACTGGTGCTATAAGGGGCGAGAGTATTCGGGGGTGGGGAATATTCGATCGCCGGGCGACTGGATAGGTTGATCCCGGGTGCTTAAGGCTCACTGACTCTATTCTGCGCAGATTGATTTCGGACCGAGCCTGGCCCAGACCGTTTCGAATTCGATAATCTCATTGATTGGCACGCAGATGGGATTGATCTTATACGTCAGCAGCCCTCCAGCCTCCGGATTCTGCGGATCGAATTCGTGCTCGCTGTCATCGGTGAGCAGAGTCTGATAGTGAACGCCGGTAGTTTCCTCGTTCTGCCCTGCGTCCGCCCTCTGTTGGATGAGCGTCATAGCCTCGTCGTAGGTTGTAGCGCTGTCAGCAGTGATTAATTCCATGGCAACCTTACTTACAATGAGCGCATAGTAGGTGAGGTAGTGGTTCCACAAGGCCAGGTGTCCGCCGGTATCCCGGATATAGCCGGATGGGCTTGGCCATCCCTGGTCCGAGAATGCACCCGTATTTTTATCAACCGGTAGTTCATAGGCACCATGGGTGACCCGATCTTCCTCATCCCAGCTCTGGCCAATCTCCACGATCCGCTCATCGTGACGTTCCCGATCAATGAAAGAGATCGTGACGCTATTGCGGTCATCTGAAAATGTGATCTGGCCATCATCAAAGATCGGCAGGGACTGATCATAAGGACCCTGCTGGATACCAAACTGGCCTGAGTTATAATCCACCTCATAGCGTCCGGCATCAGAGATGTGGGGAAACACCAGCTCGGATTGGCACGAATCCGGATCCAGCAGAAAAGCGGGGTACGTTCCGGACAGCGCGTAAGTAAAATCCTCGTTAAGAGTTAAACACATTTTGATGCCAATCAAGTCCAGGACAGGTTTGATGAGAGTCGTATCCATCCTGAAAATGGTATCCCCAACGGCGAAAGTGGCCAGTACCCGGTCAGCCGAGGCCGCATTGAGGCCAAGGATGTTTGGGGCTGCGTCCCAACTGGCGGTCAAGGTATAGATTGTGTCGGGAGTGGTCCCTTCCGGGTTGGCTACCTCTCGCACCCAGTCTGCCGTCAGCTCGGTCAGCTGCCACCTTCCTGGCAGATAGCCGGTCGAGTCTTCACCGTTCTCTTGATCCTGACAGCCAGTAATGACGAGGATGGCCGCCATGACGGTAACCCAGGTACGCATGATGCGGATATCCATGGGATTTTCCTACTTCAGCGTCGTTCTATTACAGTGCATGAAAAAAATATGATCCGCTGGGGTGGGTTACAATGATTATTTCTCATTCCTGATTCTTCATAACGTATGAGAGGGCGTGACCGTGAAGTGCGGTTCAGTGAGTTTTAGGAGGCCGCCTGGAAATCCTACCTTGGAAGATCCGTAATCAGGCTACTGCCTAGCGCTGTTTATTCAGCCAACGGCGCCAGGTCAAGATGAGGATAATGATCCCCAGCGTCAGGGGCAGGAAAGCCTTGAGGAGGACCTGGCCCAGATATTGGAATGCCTCGCTCATACTTGTGATTCTACTGCCGTAGAAGTGGTTGAAGCCAGGTTTTCAACCACCAGTTCAGCGATATCTTTTACCCGTATGCTCTCCTCCTGCCCCCGGACTTTACAGGCGTCATCCAACATGATCAGGCAGAAGGTGCAGGCGGTGGCCAACGTATCTGCACCCGTACTCATGGCCTGATCGAACCGTTCCAGGTTGATACGTTCGCCCTGATTGACCTCATACCACATATTACCACCACCAGCACCGCAGCAGAAGCTCTGCTTGCGGGAACCGTCCATCTCAACCAGCTCGCTGTCCGGTCCCATGACGTGGGTGACGACCCGACGTGGTGGATCGTAGATATGGTTATGCCGACCCAGGTAGCATGCGTCGTGATAGGTCACTTTACCAGGAGCCTTGCCGTTGACCATCAATTTCCCGCACTCTAGGAGTTCGCTTATATAATCGGAATGGTGCACTACTTCCCAGGATGCCCCGAGTTGCCGATAATCCTGGCCTAAGGTCTGGAAGCAATGGGGACAAGTGGTCACGATTCGATTGAACTGGTACTTATTGAGTGTCGCGATGTTCTGGTGGGCGAGGATTTCATACACGTATTCCTCGCCCATTCGGCGAGCTGAGTCACCGGTGCAGTTTTCCTCAGTACCTAAGACCGCGTAGTCCACCTGTGCCGCTTCAAAAATGGCCACCATCGCCCTGCTGATCTCCTGGTTGCGT
>CP070787.1:793725-797023 GCA_020346745.1 Fidelibacterota bacterium
ATCAGTATCTTGAATCATTTATAACAGCTGTGCCTGAACAATCCCAGGAACAGACATCCAAATCCGACTGGGTCGAGACTTCCGAACCACTGGATTTCCCAGCCGGCTTGCCCGGATTTGAGGAGCACAAGCAGTTTATCCTCGAAAGCCGTGCCGATCTGAGGCCTTTTCTCTGGCTGCGTTCAAATCGCGACCGTGAAGTGGCCTTCCCGGTTATCAGTTGCCTCTTGTTGAAGAAACAGGTACTGAATCATATCAGTGAGAAGCAGCTGGAGCTCCTGGATAATACTTCCCGGAGTGACATTGCACCCTACTATATTCTCCGCGTGGATCCAACCGAGGGTACCATCACCGTTAACACCAAGGCGCCGGTCATCATCAGTACCAAGACCATGCAGGGATATCAAGTTATTCTGGATCACGAAGACCTGAGCGTCGATGTGCCTCTGTCTGATCTGTTGCCTTCTTCGGGAGGAGCCTGAGTGCTATGCTGGTTTTAACCAGGAAATCAGGCGAGAGTATTCGGGTTGGGGAGAGTATCCTGTTAACCGTACTCGAGTGCAGGGGGAAATTTGTGAAGCTTGGTATTACGGCTCCACCACAACTGCCCGTGCACCGGGAAGAGGTCTACCTCCGAATTCGCGCCGAGAATCTGGCTGCTGCTAAAAGTACGGATACCATGAGTATCCTGCTTGAGAATGTCCCCGAAGAACTGCGAGACTCGGGCAGGGAAGAAGCTCCCGGAGAACCCGACTCGGATTAGACTGAATTGAGAAGACCACTTGGCTGATCATCCTGTTAGGACTAGAAGGGGAGGAAATCGGCCGCTGTGGTCCAGATCGGGATATACGGCATAGGTGTCGGGATGGAAGCGCCTATTGATAACTTTTCCGCGGATCTCAATCTTCAAGGTAGTGAAATTCAATCTAGCCTCGATCCGTCCGTACTGCATTTTCCAAGCTTGGCACACGGACAGCGTTGACTGTAAAGGAGTGGTTCAAGTATCATGATCTTTATCACGGGCATGCATCGTTCGGGTACTTCAATGGTAACCCGGCTTCTCAATATCTGCGGTCTTTATCTGGGACCGAAGGAAAGATTGATGCCAGCGTTTGCAGACAATCCGGCCGGATTTTGGGAAGATATGGCAGCGGTAAGAATAAATGAGGCCGTTTTAATTACGTTGGGTGGTGGATGGGATTATCTGCCAGCAGATGTCGCACCCGGATGGGAACAGGATCCCCGGCTGGATTCACTGCGGGAGCAGGCGAAGGAACTCATCAGAACCTTTGATAATCAGGATCCCTGGGGTTGGAAAGATCCCCGCTTCTCTTTCACCCTGCCGTTCTGGCAACCACATGTTCCGGACTCCAAAGTGATCATTTGTTTGAGGCACCCGTTAGATGTGGCCAATTCCTTGTTCAAGCGCAATGGCCACTCCCTCGCCTTTGGCTTCAATCTGTGGCGGGAACACAATCAACACTTGCTGGATCAGACTACCCCGGAGCAACGCCTGGTCACCTGCTATGATGCTTATTTCACGAACCCGCATGATGAGCTTCGACGTCTCGTATCAGAATTAGATTGGTCGATAACAGAAGAGACGATACTTCAGGCCTGTGAGACTGTTTCCGATAAGTTGCGTCACCATCACACTTCAAGCCAACAGACCCAACAAAAACAGTTGCCCGCAAACGTGAGCAAGCTCTACCAGGACTTATTGTCGGAAGCGGGCTATATCTCCGATGAAAGTGCGCAGGATCTGCGAGGTGCCTATCGTTCTATCGAAGGTGCTCGTGCTCTTGAGTTGCAGCCTCGAGACCCAGACAGGGGTGTTGAGGGTGAATCAACGACATTCCCAGCTCCACAGGATATTACCGCTCCGCCGTTGGCATCCATTATCATGCTCACCTTCAATGCGCTGGAGTATACAAAGCAGTGTATAGACTCGATACGCCGACATACTGCCTACCCACATGAAATCATATTTGTGGATAATGGCTCTACGGATGGGACAAAAGACTATCTTCAGCAATTGGTGGCCTCGGAATCCAATTACCAACTGCTCGACAATGAATCCAACCTGGGCTTTTCCGCTGGAAATAACCAGGGAGTCAGAGAAGCCAAGGGGGAATACGTTCTGCTCCTGAACAACGATGTCCTCGTGTCGGAAGGGTGGTTGGAAAGTTTGGTAGCTGGCCTGGAGCGCGATGAGCACATCGGGATGGTTGGCCCCGTCAGTAATTACGTCAGTGGTCGGCAACGGATCGCTGAGGTGCCCTACCAGAATGACGAAGAATTCTACGGTTTCGCAAAATCACTGAGAGCCGCCAATCGGGACAAGGTAACACCGCGCCGACGCATAGCCGGATTTGCCATGCTTGTTCGCAAGGCGCTCTATGATGATCTCGGTGGTCTGGATGAGAGCTTTGGCTCGGGCAACTATGAAGACGATGACTTTTGTCTCCGCGTCCGGGAGAAGGGATACGCTGTCATGGTGGATGAGAGCACCTTCATTCACCATTTCGGAAGTCAGACCTTCTCCGATAACAAGATTGATTATCAGGCCTCACTGAAGCATAACGAGGAGCTGTTCCGGACCAAGTGGCCGGACGTGGACCCGGCCTGGCTGCTCGAACAAGACGAATCACTTGTTCAGGTCTTGACAGGGCAAGCGAGTGAAGCTATCAAGTTGGTCAATAATGGCGACCTTGATGCAGGAAGAAAGCTGTGCGAGGACATTCTGCGGGAAGACCCCATCAGAGTAGAAGCAGTCTACGGTCTTGCTCTCATTGCTCACCTGAGCGGAGATTTCGGGGAAGCTAGGAAATACTACCAGCAGTCCGTAAGCTTGCAAAGGGATTGGATTCCAGCGCAGCATAGTCTTGCCCTTCTTGATATGGCCGAAGGGAACATGAGTGGTGCTCAATTGCGTCTCGTAGAGGTGCTGGAAAAGAATCCGGACGACATTGATTCCCGACGATTATTGGGCCAGGCTCTCATCGAAACAGAACAGTTCGATGAAGGTATCAGTTTACTCATGGGAATCCTTCAGGATGATCCCAATGACTGGCAAACGCACTTTATCCTGGCCTCACTCTATGCAGAAGTTGATCGGAATCAGGACGCAAAACGTCATCTTGAAGCTGTGCTCGCGGCAAATCCGGATCATGTTGAAGCGCAAGAAATGTTGGCTAAAATCGGCCTTGCCGAGTAGGGGTATATCTGCTTTCCGGTGCGCTTCTGATAACATCTTTTTTATAGGAGGTTCAGGCCTATGAGCTTCATGGAGGAACGG
>CP070787.1:797123-800398 GCA_020346745.1 Fidelibacterota bacterium
ATAGTGGTCAGTTTGTCGCCGAGTTCGTCGGGGGGTATGTTCAGGCGCTGAGAGAGGGTTTCCAGAGGGGTGAGCCGGCTGGGGAGCTGGCGGGCCAGTTCGGCTTCTTCGGGAGAGAACAGCAGGCGCAGGATCTTGAGGAAGGTGGGGGAGTCCGGGGCTCCGGTCAGGTTGCGGTCCAACCGCTGCTGCAGGAGGCGGTAAGACTTGCCGGAATTGATAGCGTGGCCCATGCGATTCTCCTCAGCTATATCACCATATCGGTAATGAGCGGGATTATCCCGATCGTTAACAGCTTGACTCGGGTGGTTCGAATATACACCTTTCCCAACGCAGCCCCTAGATGGAGATCACTTTCTCAGCCTGCCATTGTGCAACGATGATATCGTGCATGCCACCCACGATGCCGACCTGCACCTCACCTTCCAGGCGGTAGTGCTTGAGGCAAGTATTGCAGACGATCAGACGCACTCCTTTGGCCTCCAGAGATTTCAACTGATCCAGGACCGGTGAGCCGTTCACGACTAACTTGACGCCGTCGGTATAAAAGCACATGGCTCCGGGAAGGTAGCCATTATCATTGAGCATGGTGAGGTAGGTGCTTATAAGCTTCCGCTGCAGGTCCCCGTCGGCGTGGCCCATCCCATACCGTGAGATCAGAATTGCGGTGGAGTATTGGGCTGGTGTTTTCATGTGATCGGTTCCTTTATAGAAGTAGTCAATTTGACGCGGAGCTGGGGATGGCGGCGGATCTGTGTGTCAGGTTAGCACATCCTTCCGCCTGAATAGGCTATAGGCTGCGGCGATAAATACTGCGGAATAGATGCCCAGATTGAGCGCGCCGCCGCCAACTTTATCCCACGGAATGGGGTCCTCGAAAGCGAAGGTCCACAGGTTGAAATGCGTTGTGAACAGATGCTGCTGGAACCACTGGAAGGCGTCAATGTTGATGACCGTCAGGACCAGGCTCACGATAAGTACCGCCATGGTACCGACAATGGGACCGATGGCGTTGGTAACCATCACAGAAAAGAGAAAGGTCAGGGCCGTAACGGAAAGCATGGTATAGAATGCAAACAGGTAGGCTAGAGCGAAGCGTGGCAGGGCGATATCCCAGGGCAGAATGAGTATACCCTCTTCGCTGATGAGAAAGACATCCCCGATCCCTAACCACCAATTTCCGAGACCCAGACTGAGGATTCCCAGCCAGGCCACCAGCCCAGTGCTGTAGGTGGCGGCTGCCAGGAGCTTGGTGGAGAGCACGCGGTTGCGACTGACGGGCCGGGTGAGATAGATGCGGAAAGTGCCGGCGGTGCCCTCCCCGGCAACCACATCGCCGGCTACCAGTGTTATGAGAAAGGGCACGTGAATGAACAGGGCGTTCATGAGCATGTGACTGGCCCACATCCCGTTGGCCAGGTTCCCGGTGGTGATAAATTCATTCCCGAGCCGATCCAGCATCTCGCGCTGGATACCGGAACCGCCTACACTGAAGCCCCACATGACCAGGGGCACCACCACCCCAATAGCCCCGAATCCGATGTAGGTGCGCCACTTGCTGAACACTTTGATGAGTTCGTTAAGGTACAGATTCCACATGATGTGCAGGGCGGACAACATCACGGTAGTTCCCCGAATCCGAAGAGGGAGAGGAAGTAGTCCTCAAGTTTTGATACTGGATTAAGTGAGTAGATTTCCACCCCATTCTCGGCTAGGGTCCGGGTAATATCAGGACGACGCTGGTGTTGAACGCGAAAACGCAGGTGCTGTCCAAGCACCACTACTTCAGTGACATAGGGGAGCGATTCCAGTACGTCTTTAGCTTTGTCTATTGGTGTAGCTTGCAGCTCTGTAAGGGTGGCGGTCTCAGCCGATAAGAATTGATCAACGGGGCCGGAAACGAGCAGCTTGCCTTCGCTTAAAACAGCCATACTGGTGCACAGCTGCTCCACTTCATGAAGCAGGTGTGACGAGAGGAAGATGGTCATTCCCTCCTCATTGGCGAGTTGGCGGATCATCTGTCGCACTTCGTGCATACCCTGCGGGTCCAAGCCGGTCGTCGGCTCGTCAAGGATGAGCAGCTGGGGGCGATGGAGAATGGCCTGGGCGATGCCAAGCCGCTGTCGCATACCGTGGGAGTAGGTCTTGACCCGATCATGGGCCCGATCCAGCAGGCCAACGATCTGGAGTACTTCCCGGCAGCGTGCCTCGTCAACACCCCGCTGCAATCGAGCCAGTAGTCTCAGGTTAGCTAGCGCAGAGAGGTTGAGATAGAAATCCGCTTCATCTACCAGAGCTCCGATCTGACCGAGGTAATGGGGATATTTCCGCTTGATAGACTGACCGAAAAGGAAGGCGTCGCCTGTCGAGGGGCGGATGAGAGACAGGAGCAGGCGGATCGTAGTGGTTTTGCCGGAGCCGTTGGGTCCCAGAAAACCGAAAATTTCACCTTTCGGAACCTCGAGATCGAGATGATCTAAGGCGGCACGTTTCCCGAAACGTTTGGACAGGTCTACAGTGGCGATTGCGAGGTCTGACATTGGTGGCTGACGGGGGTGGCCGGATCCATCATTTCAGAAACCATATGTAGGTCATGGCCAGAAGGAATCCCAGGAAGAGGATAGTATGCAGCTCGGTTAGCAGACTCGCCCGGTAGGAGGGGATCACCGTAGTGTCGGTCTGGTACGGTCGCTGGCGCGGAATGAACCGTCTCGTGGCGGCTTGGTATTGGCGATAATCCTCTCCAAAGGTCTCCTCCAGGAATTTTTCCTCATACGGTATGATAATTGAGAATACCCAGGCATTGATAACGATAAACAGCGCATACGCATACCACTCGTTGATGGCAATGCACACCCCGATGCCCCGGATCATGTTGGCCACATACAGCGGATTGCGCAGGTATGCGAAGGGACCGGAGCTGCAGAGGTATTGTGCTTGAATCTTGGCGACCGGCTGTTTGCCACGGAGGTAGCCTGCCGTGTAGATCCTGAAAATCTCCATCAGGGCAACAATGACCGAACCTGTAATGAAGAGAGACATGGAAGTGGAGCCGCCAAGAAAATGCTTGAGGAGGATTGCACCCCCGAGGGTGAAAGCCCAGATCACGCCCCGGACATAGAATATGAACGAAACTATTCTCTGATTCATTTGGGATTCCGGCTTGTTAGGGACTTAAAAGTTGTCGACAAACTTAGTCGCTGCGGGACGGAGTATCAAAGGGGCTTTAGGGGCGGCTTAATCTGAACAAGAAGCGGTTATAGTGCTGCGACCTG
>CP070787.1:800498-803757 GCA_020346745.1 Fidelibacterota bacterium
TGCAGTTCCTGGCCGGGGCCGGCGGCTGGATCATGCTGGTGCAGGGGATCGTCTACCTGGTAATGGCGGTCACCTTCTATCTGCCGGTCGATAACTTCAAAAAGATCGTCAGCACTGAAGGCAAGGACATCACCGAGTTGATGGTCGGCTTCAGCGACATGGACAAGGGCTGGCTCGTCGTGAACGTCGTCACGGCCGTGCTGGTCATCCTGGCGATCATGCAGCTGGTGCTGACCGGCAAACCGTTCTAGCCTTCAGAGCGCACACCACAGCATATCCTCACTTCGCGTTGGGAGGGGTGCTTTGCCACGCCATAAGCGAGAAATGATGCCTCGCTTATACCCCCCGGGCGGCACATTTTCCATCCGAGACAGCGCCCCCAGAAACCGCCTCCCGGCAGGTCGAAGGGGGGCAGTCCCTCACCCCTCCATGCGGATAAGACTTGTCCCTCCCCAAGGTCGGGTGAGGGGAACGGTTCACCCCACTCCTCCTGCTGCGTGCAAGAGTAACTGGTCCGGACACGCAGCTGTAAATTGTGTTCATGCACCAGTATGTTCAGCGTGCGGTGATCGCTGCCTGCCTTCTGAGTGGTACCCTGCTACTGGCACACCAACCCAGGATCGTCGCGGCGGATACGGTCCTCGTCCGCAAACCCGGCATCTCCCAGGCCTTCTACGGCACCCTGACGGGGAAACCGGTCGTCTTCCTCATCAACGCCCAGGATTCCCTCAACCTACATGTCAACCTGATGGCACCCATGGTCGAAAGCACGCCAGCCCCCGAGCTTGCAGTCGAGGTAGCCTCGGACGACAGCAACCTCTTTGTACTGCAGGCCGCTCCGGGCACCTGGAACGTCTTCCACGAATTCTTCATCTGGGATGACTATTACCGGGGACCCCAGCGTACTGTTCAGGTACCCCCCGGTAGGTACACCCTCCGCCTCAGCGGGAAGCAGCAGACGGAATCCTACGTGCTCGTGGTGGGATTGAAGGAGCGGTTCCCCCCGAAAGAGATCCTCAACATCCTGGCCCTGCTTCCGCGGATGAAACGGGATTTCTTCGGCAAGTCGCCCTGGTTCGCCTACTGTAATCCCTTTAGCCTGATGATCATAGGCTCCGCCGCACTACTTGTTGGACTCATCTACGTCATCGCCCGGTAAACCCTAAGCCACCTTCCCACCCCTAGCCACTCCCCTTATACCCTCTTGTCATTGCGAGCGAAGCGTGGATTATCCGGCGCCTGTCCCGCGTAATCCTGTGAAGCGGGATAGTGTAACGTAGCCGGATAATGGTACGTAGCCTGGTATGAAAACGGAATCTGACACAGACTGGCGAGTTACTTCCTGCTCCCACCACACTGGTTCTCCCGAAGTGAACTCGGAACATCATCTTGGAGATGTTAAATATCTCTGCTAGTTTTAACCCTGATCTGGCCGCATGCTATATAGACCAACACAGGAGTACCTCCCATGAATATCGCCATCGTGTATGCTAGTCGCACCGGTACTACCGCCAAGGCTGCGGAATCCATGGGCAAGATGTTCGAGGAACAGGGGCACCAATGCCGGGTACAGGCCGTGGCCGATGCCGACCCTGCTGAAGTCTCGCAAGCAGACCTCATTTGCATCGGCAGCTGGACCAAGGGACTCTATTTCATCTTCCAGCACGCCACGAGGGATACCATGCGTTTCATCCGCCAACTCGGTGATTTGAACCGCAGGCTGGCGGTGGTCTTCTGTACCTTCAAGCTTGCCACTGGAAAGATGCTCCCCCGCATGGCCAAAGCCCTGGAGGCTAATGGTGCCGAAGTTGTCGGTCAGTTCCAGTTCCGGGGAGCACACCCGGACGACAAGTTCATATCCTTCGCCAAGTCCTTGCTCTGACCAGCAGCTGCTCCGCCTGCCGCGCCGGGCCGGGGAGGGTACACCCACCCCCCTGCCACACACTCTTTGACTTACGCGCTATCGCTCTTTACATTTCACCGGCCTTCCATTTTTATATACTGCGGCTGGAACAATATGCAATTCTCGTATTTCTGTAATTCGCGCTTCACGCTGGCATTTGTATTCGGAGCCATCCTCTGCACATTCACGACCATCCCCGCACAACCGACCGAGTCCGTCGCCATCCTTGAACTGGAAGGCCGAGGTATATCCTCCACCGAGGCCGCCAGCCTCACCGACCGCCTGCGATCTGAACTGGTAAGGATAGGCACTATCAGGGTAGTGGAACGCGGCCGCATGGAGCAGATACTGACTGAACAGGACTTCCAGCTCGCTGGCTGCACCTCCGATGAGTGCGCCGTGGAAGTCGGCCAACTCCTCGGCGTCACCACCATGGTGGCAGGCTCAATAGGTAAAGTGGGCTCAACCTACTCGATTGATCTTCGCACCATCAATGTGGAGACCGCAGAAATAACCGGATCGATTATCAGCGATTACCGCGGCGAAATCGATGGCCTCCTGGCTGAAATGCGCCAGATTGCCGGCGATCTTGTCCAGACTCTTGTCGCCGAAACGGTGCCTACCAAACCTGCGGAATCCGAACAGACGGCACCAATACAACCCATAGTGCGGGAGCAACCGCCTCCACCCACCTCGGTGAGTGAGCCGGACGAACCCGATGATCGCCCGGAAAAGGCCCCTGCTGATCCGGTGGCTGAACGCGTGACCTTTTACATAGCCACCAGCTATAGCCGCAGCTTTCCCGAAGGTACCTGGGATCTCCAGAACCTACCCATTACTATCGGCTATTATCCTCGGGGATTTCACCCCGATTACCCCATCGGGATTCTGCCATTCGATGATAAAGGCACTTACATTACTATCAATAGTAACATTAATAAAGATGGTGACGTAGGACACCTCTCCTTATCGTTTCGTCGAGTTTTTACCTCTGTCTGGGATTTGTCAGGAGGTTATACTGCTGGAGGATTAGACTCTGAACATCGTTCCAACTACTATGCTGTAGGTATCGGTAGATACTTTAACAGGTTCTATATCAAGTATTACTACAATAAGCAAGATGTTCCCTCCCTGAGAAGACATGGCTATCACAGCCTCACTTTTCGCTTTTATCCACATCGTTATCGTATCATATCATTTACAGCTTCACGGAACCATTCGCAATATGGGTGGAATGAGATCCTTGGTGAGTCTTTTGAACCCGAAACTATCACATGGTCGCTTTGTTTCAATACCGGTCATTTCCTGTCCCATAAGCTTAATTATTCATTTCTTGCCTACTGGACCAGGAAAGAA
>CP070787.1:803857-807094 GCA_020346745.1 Fidelibacterota bacterium
ACTGAGATAGAAATTCTCAATGGCTGTGGAATTCCCGGAGTTGCGAGCAAATTCACGGACTATCTCCGACGCAAGGGGTATGATGTCGTGCGCTTCACCAATGCTCAGCGCTACGATTATCCTCGAACTCTGGTCGTTAATCGAGGCGAGGACCTTGCGCGCGCCTACTCAGTTGCACAAGCTTTAGGTGTCGAAGCCAATGCCGTGGAGAATATGCCTGATCCTTCACTTCAGTTGGACGTGACCGTGGTCCTAGGCCAGGACTTCAACACCTTGACCTCCTACCGGGAATTGATGTCATCCAGACGGTAGTCCTCTCTTCCCCACCCAGGCGTCACGCCTTTCCTGATCCATATGCCGAATAAACCCGGCCACCCGAAGAGCAGCGCATCAGGCTCAAAAACCCTGGCAGCCCGCTCTGCCGATCTGATGCTGGACAAAAAGGCCAAGGAAATCACTATCCTGGACGTCCGCTTGCTCACTTCGGTTACCGATTTCTTCGTGCTCTGCACCGGTGAATCGGATGTTCAGATCAAGGCGATAGTGGACCACGTGAACGAGTCACTCAGAGCAGAAAATACCAAACCTTATCACATCGAGGGCTATGATCAGCTCTCCTGGGTGCTCATGGACTATGTGGATGTGGTTGCCCATATCTTCCTCCCGGAGACTCGAGAATATTATGGCCTTGAGCGTCTTTGGGCCGATGCCAAGATCTCGACAGTGAGCGACGAAGACGCATGATCGATCTCTTGAGGGAGCGAATTACCGCAGCTCTCAACGATCTGGGCATCGAGCCGGGCAACATCCAGCTGGAGCGTACTAAACAGTCCCAGCACGGTGACCTGGCTACCAACGTTCCCTTGACACATGCGAAGAAAGCCGGGACTACTCCTCTGAAGCTGGCTGAGGAACTGAAGTCCCACCTGGCCCTGGATCCCAAGGACGTTCCGCGGATCGAGGCAGCTCCACCAGGCTTTTTGAATTTCTTCCTAGCGGACGATTACCTCAGAGGACATATGCTGACCATCCTGCGTGACGGTCAGGAGTACGGGAAATCGGATATTGGTGCTGGCAAGCGGGCCCAGGTGGAATTCGTCAGCGCTAATCCCACCGGTCCGCTGACTGTAGGTCACGGCCGGGGCGCCATCCTGGGCGATACCGTCAGCAACATTCTGGCCTGGAACGGCTATCAGGTCGAGCGGGAATACTATTACAACGATGCCGGGCGCCAGATGCGCCTGCTGGGTGAATCCGTGAAGGCGCGCTACAGGGAAATCCTGGGCTTGGAGGCCGAGTTCCCGGAAGAGGGCTACGAGGGAGATTACATCCGCACCATTGCGCAGAACCTCAAGGAGCGGGACAACGACACCCTGGCGACAGAGCAGGATGCTGCACCCTTCACAGCCGCGGCTGAGGAGGCCATTTTTCAGGACATCAACCGGACCCTCAAGGACCTGGGGGTGGTATTTGACAGTTATTTCAATGAACACAGCCTGTACCAGTCCAAGGCCTTGGATGAGACTATTGCGGCACTCGAGAAAAACGGATTGATCTTCCGTGAGGAGGGTGCCACGTGGCTCAAGGCGACGCAGCTGGGACGGGATGAGGACCGGGTGCTCATCAAAAGCACCGGAGAGCCCACCTACCGCCTGCCGGACATCGCCTACCACGTCGATAAGATCGAACGGGGATTTGACCTGATGGTGGACATCTTCGGCGCCGATCACCAAGCCACCTATCCCGATGTGCTGGCCGGGCTGCAGGGACTGGGCTACAATACCAGCAACGTCCGGGTGCTTATCCACCAGTTCGTCACTCTGACCCAGGGAGGCGAACAAGTGAAGATGTCCACGCGCAAGGCCACCTTTGTGACGCTGGACGAGCTGCTGTCAGACGTGGGGCGGGATGTGGCCCGTTATTTCTTCATCATGCGCGGGATGGGTTCGCACCTGCAGTTCGACCTGGACCTGGCCCGGACCTCCTCCGATGAGAATCCGGTCTATTATCTCCAGTACGCCCATGCCCGGATGGTAAACATCGGGAAGCGGGCCGAGGCCTTTGGCTACCAATTGGATCCGGAGAACGCACCCCTGGAGCTGCTGGCTCTCCCCGAAGGGCGGACACTCATGCTGCTGCTCTGGTGGTTCCCCGAGGTCGTCCGGCAGGTGCACGAGTCGCTGGAGCCCCAGACGGTGGCGAACTACCTCCAGGAACTAGCCACCGCCTATCACCGCTACTACACCGTGGCACGGGTAGTGACCGACGACCTGGAGTTAAGCGCGGCCCGGATGGTGATCACCGAAGCGTGCCGCCAAACCCTGGCCAATGGTTTGGCTATCCTGGGAATCTCGGCCCCGGAACGGATGTAGGAACACGTGGACATCCCTTTTTTCGTATTCGCTTTTTCTTCGCTCTTTACACTGGTGAATCCTGTAGGGATCAGTCCCGCCTTTGTATCTCTCACGCAGCGTTTCCCTCCAGGCGATGTGCCGAAAATCGCCCTGCGGGGCACTCTGGCCGCCGCCTTCATCCTGTTTGTCTTCGCCTTGATCGGTGACCTCATCTTCTCCTTTTATCATATCACCATCCATGCTTTCCGCATTGCTGGCGGCATTATATTCTTCCGCCTCGGTTTTCATATGTTGGAGTCTGTGGTCTCCCGTACCAAGTCTACCCCTAAGGAGGAGGCAGAGGCTCTAACAAGAACGGACATTGCCCTCAGCCCGTTGGCCATCCCCTTGATCGCCGGACCAGGTGCCATCACCTCATCCATGATCCTGGCCGGACAAGCTGAAACCCTGCCAACCCAGACTGCCCTTTACGTTGCCATTATTCTCACTCTGCTGGTCACCTACCTCATCCTACGCGGCGCGGATACCTTCCTGAAAAAGCTCGGCACCACTGGCACCAGGGTCATTCAGCGTATCATGGGCCTGCTCCTCATGGTTATCGCCGTGCAGTTCATCATCGATGGGGTGACCCCGGTGATGAAGACCATTCTCCAAGCCGCCCGGTAGTACCCCTCTCTCACCAGCCTGCTTGGTGTACACCTGATCATCAGGAAATAAGAAAGCCCCCTAGAGCGGGGGCTTAATTGGTGGAGGCGGGGGGAGTCGAACCCCCGTCCGAAAAGGGGACCCAGGCGGTATCTACGTGCGTAGACCGTTGGCCATTCTCACCGCTTCTTTGTCAACGGACAACCGCCGAAGCAGCCAGCCTGTAATTCTCATCCCG
>CP070787.1:807194-810421 GCA_020346745.1 Fidelibacterota bacterium
CTTGAGCAGGTTTATGAGCACCGTATCTCCCTATTACAGGACAGTCTTTTCCTCACTCACGAGCAGCTGGATGCCGCTACTTTCATTGTTCAGCAGTTGGAGCAGCGGGCGGATACCCTGGCCGATTCACTGGCCTTGGCCGGTAACCAGCTCCGGCAGCTAGCGGACAGTCTGTTCCAGATGTCAGTCCTTTATGATCGGGCTGTGATTGAAAACCGGCAGAACCTGGTGCGATTGAGTGCTCTGGGCGATTCTCTCGCCCGGAGCTTCCAACGGGAGAACGAGCTGCGGGCCCTGAACGACTCTCTCCTGATTATCCTGGCGAGAACCCAGACTTACCTCGCTACGACCATCAGCGCCCAGCAGGTCTACTCCGACACGGCGACTATTTTGAGGAATACCCTTGATTCACTGCAGCAGGCGTTACTCGCCGCTGAGCAACGGGTCACAGGCATGTATGAGCAGTTCAAGGCGGCTCCGCTCAGCCCCGAAGCGACCACCGTGGACTCCGTCACGGATGAAAGGTTTGTCAATTATTTACAGCTGCTGGCAGATTATCGGCTGGAGGCCACGGGATTGGTGCGGAGGCTCCAGGCAAGGGGTGAGGATGAAGAGATCTACACCTATAAGCTGGATGAATTCCGTCAGTACCTGACGCAGGTTGCTCTTCTGGGACATACTCCGGACGCACTCAATCTCCTCGCCGAAACCTACGTTGAGCAGGATGACGCCATCCGGGGAACCCTCGCCTACCTGCAAACCCTCTTTATCTATCCCGAAACGGAGGCCGGACTCCAGGCTATGGACCAATTGGAAGAACTGGTCGAGCGCAACGAGGCGCTGGGAAAGTTGTACTATGAAGTTGCCCTCAACCCCGATTCCGTTAATGTCAGTGATGAAGAGTTCTACCGATTCCTGAACTACTTGGACCACATTCGAAAGCTGCCCAATGCCACCGCCAGAGAATGGTTTATCAAGGAGGCCCAGCGGTTTCTGGCCATGTATCCCGGACTGGTACAGGCGGACGAAGTGCTGGTATGGATTGCCCGGGCGCATCATGCCCAGGAGCAGTATCACAATGAGATCCTCACTTATGCCAAAATCCGCCTGCTATATCCCTATAGTGCCTTTATTCCCCAGACCACCTTCGCCATGGCGGAGGTCACAACCAATGATCTCGGGGAGTATGCGACCGGTGCGGTACGATACGCACGTTTCAGGGAGGAATTCCCCTATCATGAGAAGGCCCCCGCTGCCCTTTTAGCTGAGGCTGCCATCTATGAAAACGAATTGAAGGACTACCAGCGGGCGGGGGACTTATATCGTGAACTGGCAGACACCTACTCCGAAGATCTGCTGGCTCCCGTCAGCCTGTTCAGGTATGCTGAACTGTTGCACCTCCGACTGACCTCACCCACCGGGGCCCTGGCGGTCTATGAAGAGATTCTCACACACTATGGCCAGGAACCTGAGACGGGTATCCCAGCCCTCGAGGGATTGGCTTTAATCTCCATGCAGATGCGGCAATACGACGCGGCGGTTGTCTATTATCTGGACATTCACCAGCGCTACCCCCAAGCTCAGGAGCGGGCCGTCGCAGCTATACTACAGGCGGCGGACATATATGAATCAGAACTGGAAAACATCGACGCCGCCATCCATACCCTTCACCTGATACTGGATAACTATCCCGATTACCCTAATATCAGATCCGTTCAGCGGCAGGTCCAGAAGCTGCAGAAGAGGCGGGGCTGAGCAAGGCTCTTGGCAGTGGTAGATAGCTGACAGCCCCGGGGTTTGTCCACGGGGCTGTCCATGGTTATTCTTCTCGCGCTGATTGGTAGACCGACTAGCGGCCGGGCCAGAGCTCGGTGCGGATTTGCAGCTCCATGCCGGGTTTGAGCTGGCCTGCGTTTGAGTCCAGCAGCTCTTCATTGTCCCAGAAAATCACGATCCAGGCGATCTCATCGTCGTACTCCTCTCCTGCAATGGACCACAGGGTCTCTCCCTGCTCCACAACGTGGACGGTATACTCGTAACTCCACCTGGTGATCTCGTATTCCGGCTTGCGTAGCTCCAGCTCGTGGTATGGATAGATCAGGTTGGGATTATCACCGATAAGCTCGCGGTTCCAGTCGTAGATGTTGCGCCACCTGGTTGGATCGCCGTATTCATTTGTGGCTATCTTGACGAGGTAGTCACCGTGCCGAATCATGTATAAGTATGAACCGCTCTCAAGCCCACCCTGCTCAACATCCGTGGGTTCCTCAATAGGAATGACCACTGGCTCCTCTACTACTTCCTCAGGTAGAGTGACCTCTTCAACTACCTCTTCCGCTTCTACCGGCATTTCCTCTTCGACCGGCGGCTCCACGACTTCGGGAATAGGCTCCTCAATATCGGGCGCGGGAGCTTCTTCGGCTACCTCTTTAGCGCAGCCACCCAGGGCCAACGCACAGCCGAGAACGAAAACGGTGAATTGTATTTGTCTGGTATTCATACCTTTGTATCCCTTCTTTTTCGCCGCTCATTAAAATATAAGTAAATAATCAGTCCAAACCGAAATTAAGCTCAATCTATATCTGTCTACGTGACCTGAAGTAATATAGAAAATGTCTCTATTCTTTTATCGGCTCTCCTATCTGCTTCTAAATATAAGAAACCCCAAGGTTCCTAAAAAGTGTTAGATTTAATTATATTTTTATTGAGTATCAGGCTGTTGTACCGTTCTCAATCGCTTGGCAGAGAAGTAGTACGCGTCACAAATGGTAGAATCGGCACGGCTCTCTTTTCCCTGACATATTAGACAAAAGAAATGATGATGAAAGGTTTTAAGCACATTCGGACCTCAGGCGGAATTACGGAATATAGGATGACGAGCAACGATCTGACGGTTCTCCTCCTGGAAGATCACTCGACACCAGTTGCGACTTTTATGGTCACCTACCAGGTCGGTTCACGTAATGAGGCTATCGGACATACTGGGGCTACCCACCTTCTTGAGCACCTGATGTTCAAGGGTTCCCAGAGCTACAATCGGGAGCACGGCAACTCTATCTGGACCCTGCTGCAGAACGTGGGAGCACGGATTAACGCCACCACCTGGCTGGACCGGACAAACTACTACGAGATGCTGCCCGGTGAACACCTGGAAACGGCCATCGTCGTTGAGGCCGACCGCATGCGCCAGGCCCTGCTCCGGGACAGCGACCGCCAGCCGGAAATGA
>CP070787.1:810521-813743 GCA_020346745.1 Fidelibacterota bacterium
GCATCGCAGCCCGGGATTACCTGCGCGGCCTCATCCTGGATCGGGAAGTCCTACTGCGAACCATCAAGGACCGTAAAGGCCGAATCCGGGGCTACCTGGGGGAATTGACGGTGGTCACCGAGTCGGGCGAGACTATCAACGTGAACGAAGCCCTGGTTAAGGCAGGACACGCCATCTATAAGAATGCCCAGACCGTTATGGCCAACTAGCGTCGGCGGGCATAGCGGCCCATGAGCTGGGCCTGGACCAAGACATGCGCCTGCATAGCTGCCTCCACCTGTTTCTTGGTGGCGCCGGGGCCCAGATCCAGAGTCGTATCCAGAGCATACAGCTTGAAGTAGTAACGGTGCGTTCCTGAAGGGGGACACGGCCCGCCGTACTCTTGTCGCCGGAAATCGGTTATTCCCTGCACGATACCCTTCTGCGCCAGAGTATCCCTGGAAATCCCTTCATCAAAGCCTGTCACATCAGGTGGGATGTTATAGATAACCCAGTGTACCCAGATGCCCATGGGAGCGTCTGGATCGTCGCTGATGAGGACCAGGGATTTGGCATTGTCGGGCACGCCACTCCAGCTCAGGGGCGGGGACACGTCCTGCCCGTCGCAGGTATACCTGGCGGGGATCATACCGCCTTCTTGAAACGCCGATGACATAATAATCATTTGCTTTTCCTCCTTTGCCTTTCCCATCGCCCGTTTTAGCTCAGCATGGCTGTAAACCCTATGAGAGGGATCAGGTATATACTAGCCATCATCTTTTATAAAGCTATAGGTTGTTACCCCAATCCGCAAGTGCTGGTTTCCACATGAAAAGCATATCAAGGTCCACGGGGCCTTTTCATTTCCAGCGATAGTGTTTGCTTTACCTGCCGCAACACTATCTCAATGGTAGATCAGCGGACTCTTAATCCGATGCATCATGACGAGGAAATCCCCACTGATGCGATATCTTGTAGACGCTTGTATCTTACTTCGATTTGAAATATTCCTTTGAAACAGGTGCAAACAAAACATATATTTAAATTATATTCACCCATAACTGCACATCACTATTTCTATGGTAGGCATAACAGTTCGACAACCTTTGCGGCGATGGTTTTCCGGAACCCTATTATCGTCGGGCTTTAAGATCATCCATCAGATCGGGTTAGTTCTGCTGTGCTTTCTCCTGGTCTCTTGTCAATCTTTGCAGCTTGTGACGCGGGCCCTCACCCCACCTGAGGAAATCGAAACACTTGATACGAGTTCCAAATACTTAAAAGCACATATGCGCGATGGAGGAATCTACGTTCTACGAGAATGGCAGATCGATGTCACTAGTGGGGTTATCACAGGAACCGGGAATCTGCTTGATATCAACCGTCAATTTCAATCGGAGGGCATGTTCAGAGTACCTATTGATTCGGTTGTCATTTTTGAAACCAACCAACTCCAGCCTTCCCCGGTAATCATCCCTTTAACGATTATAACGGTTGCGTCTGCGTTGTTAAGTATACATTGTCTTCAGCCCAAGGCCTGTTTTGGGTCCTGTCCTACGTTTTATCTAACAGAGTCCGAGAACCAGTCGCCTGTAGCCGAGGGTTTTTCCGCCAGCGTAGCTCCGGTTCTGGAAGATCGAGATATTGATGCCTTGGGCCAAGCAGAAGCAGGCTGTCGCGAGATAGAAATCCGTATGACCAACGAGGCCTTGGAGACACATGCAGTGCGCTATGTGCACCTACTAGCGGCGCCATGTGATAATGGCAGTCGGATTTTCGCGACCGGCAATGGAAGGTTCTGGCGGGCGGATGAGATCATTGAACCGAGCATATGTGAGGGACCAGAGGGCGATTGCCGGGAAGCGCTCCTGGCACTTGACGGTACTGAGCGCTTCAGTACCACCGATCCCGCCGATCTTGCTGTACGGGAAATAGTCGACCTGCAGTTCGATAATGTACCTGACGGTCGTCTTGGCCTGGTGATCGGATCCAGGCAAACCCTCCTCACCACCTACTTGTTCTATCAGGGATTGGCTTATCTGGGTAGCTCCGTCGGATGGGGATTCGCAAATATGGAACGAAATGGTCGTCCCATGGATCATCCACTCGGGCAGATCGGCAAGGCTCTGGGTGGGATTGAAGTAATGTTGCAGAACGATAATGGGGAATGGGAGGTAGTCGGTGAGGATCAGGAAACAGGCCCTATTGCCACAGATGTACGGCTGGTTCCTCTACCTCGTGTGGATCAAGGGCCTACGGCTGTTAGACTGCGCCTGACCCGCGGACATTGGCGCCTTGATTATATAGCGCTGGCGGTGCTTGAAGATGAGGTTGAGCCCTACCGTCTTGCACCAATAGAGGTCTATAACGGTGACAACGTGGATGAGGAAGCCAGGGCACTACTGCTTGATCCCTCCGGCCTACTCACTACCCTGCCCGGTGATGAGTATACGCTGGTGTATCAACTGCCAGGGAATTTTAAAGACAATGAGCTCTTCCTGGAGAGTCGTGGTTATTACCTAGAATGGATGCGTGAAGGCTGGTTGGCGGAGGAAGACCCTTTAAAGATGATTAAGATGTTCCAAAAACCCTACCAGACCCTGCGTGATCTAGCCCCGGAGTTTAAAAAAATAGAATCTCAAATGGAAGAAACCTTCTGGAACAGCCGCTATGAACGCCCGTAAAACTGCCAGCCTAGTAGTCGTAATCGCGCTGTTTGGCGGGTGCGCCTCCAACCCAGCCCCGAAAGACTGGCTGCCGACACCAGCAGATGCGCAAACCACGGCCTATGGCGGCTGGATACGTGTGTGGACATCGGAGGGTGCTTTGCTGCCGGCTTATCAGGGTGAGCTACTGGCGGTGGAGACCGGGACGATCAGGGTGCTGGCCCGACAGGGAGAACTCTGGACTATAGGCGAAGATCAAGTCGTCAAGGCTGAGATGATACCACATAATCCTGAGCTTGACCAGATTACCAAATGGACCCTGTTGGGAGCTATCTTGACGGTCCCGATTTTCCCCGCGCTAATAGGTAGTGAGAGTAGTCTGGGCTCTCATGGGGTCTTTTTTGTTTTCTCCGCACCAATCTGGCTGGCTATGGGGGCTTTTTCATCACATGTTCATTACCGTTCGGTATGCATCCAGGTATCGCAAGCGGATTTGCAGACTCTCCGGGCCTATGCGCGCTTCCCTCAAGGAGTTCCAGAGGGTGTCGACTCTCAATTATTAAGACCTAAACCATAT
>CP070787.1:813843-817063 GCA_020346745.1 Fidelibacterota bacterium
GCCCTGGTCTCGCTGGTGCTCTATCCGGAGCTGGATTGGGCTCACAAGGGGGACGGCTTCGTGATGGTCATGCGGGACTATCTGCCGGCGGGTCTGCTGGGAGTCCTCATGGCCGCATTCCTGGCGGCTTATATGTCGACGATTGCCACGCAGCTGAACTGGGGGGCTTCCTACATCGTGAATGACTTTTACCGGCGCTTCATCCGGGCCGAGGGTGAGGAAAAGTATTACGTCCGGGTGTCACGGATCACCACGGTGGCGACGATGATCATCTCACTGCTGATCACTTCCCAACTGAACCGGATCAGCGGGGCCTGGGAATTCATCATTGGACTGAGTGGGGGCATCGGTCTGGTGCTGATCCTCCGCTGGTGGTGGTGGCGCATTAACGCCTGGTCGGAAATTGCCGCCATGGTGGCACCACTGGTCATCTATCCGCTAATCCATTTCTACCCGGATGCAATCAGTAGAGTATTTCCCTTTCTCGAATCCCTGCTCAGGTTTCCCAATTCCCTGTTCATCATCGTTCCCTGGACGACGGCAGCCTGGCTGATCGTGACCTATCTCACCAAGCCCACTGACGAGGATACGCTGCATACATTCTACCGGCGTATCCATCCGGGCGGCGTCCTCTGGAAGCCGGTGGCCGCACAATTACCCGACGTGCAGAGCGACAGCGGGTACCAGCAGTTATTCGTCGATTGGATCGCGGGCTGCTTCCTGGTCTTCTTTGCCCTGTTCGGATTCGGCAAGATTATCCTAGGGCAACATTTGATGGGCCTGCTGTTCCTAGTTATTGCCGGTGTTGCGGCCAGTGTGATCTACTGGCACCTATCCAGGATTGGCTGGGAGAAGGTGGGGGACTAGGGCATTTTACCAGCCGGAATCTCAGGAAGCAGATGAAGACCAGCTCGACGCCTGTGATTGGCCTGCCGGTCTCGCCGCCGGAGGATGGCAGTCCGTATTACAACCTGAATCCCGAGTATACCGATACCGTCCGCCGGGCGGGAGGTTATCCGCTGGCGTTCCCGCTCATTCCCGAACCGGCCTACGTAGACCGGATGATCGGCTACATCCATGGCATTGTCCTGATCGGCAGTGCGTATGACATGGACGCGTCCAGGTACGGCCAGGAACCGCGCGAGGGGGGCAAGCCGTCCTATCCTGACAGGGATGACTTCGACCGACTACTGCTCGAGCAGGCCTCTGAACGGGGTATGCCGGTCCTGGGCATCTGTCATGGCCTCCAGACGATCAATGTTTTCCTGGGCGGTACACTCATCCAGGATATCGCTTCGCAAGTTCCCAATGCGCTGACTCACCGGGCAAAGTCCGACACGGGGGAGTACGTTCATGAGGTGGAGCTGTTTCCTGAATCCAGTTTGAATTCCGAGGCCAGGGTGGTGAGGGCGAAGACCAACTCGGCACATGACCAGGCGGTCGATGGCGTGGGACGTGGGCTGCGGGTGATCGCCCGCACCACTGATGGTGTGATTGAGGCAGTAGAGTACGAGGAAATGAGCAAGCAATTCATACTGGGTGTGCAGTGGCATCCTGAGCGGCTGGCTGCGGTAGACAGTCTGTCTTTCCTGGTGTTTGAGAAGCTAGTCGAGGCGGCGGCAGCTTGGCAAGCCGCACACTAGGTCACACCGAGGGATGCGCTGGCAGCAAAGGAGCATTATGAGGGCAATATGAACAGAGGGATCATTTTTCGCCTACCGGTTTTCATTTTCCTGCTTGTTTCCTGCGCACCCCGGGTGATTGAGCGTCTGCCTGCGAACAGGCTGGGCAGATATGTCCATCAAATGGTACTGGACGCAGAGCAGTCCATGGCTGATTGGGGTATCTATGCCCGGGACCTGGAGACGGGCAAGACGCTGATCGATTTCAATGGTGACAAGCTGTTTCTCCCGGCCTCCAATACCAAGCTGTACACCACGGCGGCGGCATTAAAGCTCCTGGGTTCCGACTTCCGCTATACAACAGTAGTGATGGCAACTGGGCCGGTGCGGGACAACGTTCTGGAGGGTGACCTAGTGGTCGTAGGTGGTGGAGACCCAACGTGGTCGGCCCGCTTCTACGAGGACGATCCTACCTATGTCTTCCGCGGCTGGGCGGATTCATTGCTAGCGATGGGTATCCGAGTGATTACCGGCGATATCATCGGGGTAGATGCGTTTTTCGATGACACTCCCCTGGGTTCCGGATGGGTTTGGGATAACGAGCAATACTATACCTCGGCCCAGATCGCCGGTCTATCGTTCAATGAGAATTGCCTCGATTTTACCATTGAACCCGGCCGCGTGGGTGAAGCCCCCACCATCATACCCAACCCGGTCACATCCTACGCCGTCATCGAGAACAATCTCGTGACGCTGGATACCCTAGCCCTGCTCGATTCGCTGGGTATGCTTGATGCTCTCGGTCTTGCTGATTCACTGGCCTACTTGGACACCCTGGTCATCCCAGATACCATCGAAGTGCCCGATTTTGACTGGGATTTCGACCGGCCAAGGGGGACCAACCGGGTGATCCTTGATGGCATTTTCTCGGTCTATGATACAGTGGAAACCGGCGCCAGCGTGGAGGACCCGGTGGCATATACGGCGACAGTACTGAAAGAGACGCTAGTCGGCGCGGGGATAGAGGTCCGTGGCGGCATACAGAGCCATAGCCTGTATGCGGATGGACAGCGATCTGAGCTACCCGAAGGGGATACACTGTTCATATTTCAATCGCCGCCGCTGGAGGATATTATCTACTATCTGAACAAGGACAGCCAGAACTACATGGCTGAGACTCTATTACGGACAATTGGGACGCTTGCCGGGGATGGCGGCAGTGCGAGGAAGGGCAGGCGTCTCGCCAGGCTGGCGTGGGCAGAGATGGGCGTGGACACCAACACCACCTTACTGACCGATGGTTCCGGGATGTCCAGGTATAATAAAGTCACACCGCGCAACACCGTAAATCTGTTGGCCGCCATGAGGCCGGATACCAGCTTTGTGCGTTCGCTGCCGATTGCGGGTGTGGACGGGACGCTGGAGAACCGGATGGAGGGGACCGCCGCAGAAGGGCAGGTTTTCGCCAAGACGGGCAGCCTGAGTCATGTACGCACCCTGAGCGGGTACGCGATCAATCGCAAAGGGCACTGGATCGCCTTCTCGATCATGGTGAACGACTACATGACTCCCAGCCGGGAGATCAGGGAAAGGTTTGC
>CP070787.1:817163-820302 GCA_020346745.1 Fidelibacterota bacterium
GGTGCGGGTGCAGGTTCCTTTCCCAGGGCGTCGGCATCCTTGCCATCAATGCGGGCCAGATTACCCAGCACGATCACGGAATAGCTACCGCCCAGAGCCTGGGTGATGATGACCTCCTGATCCTTCTTCAGGGTAATTTTCTCACCGGAGGGAATAAGCAGGCCTTCACAATCCCGCTGCAATTTCACAATTTCTCTCGTCTGCATGTCAGGTCCTTATCATGGTACTTACTCGGTGGACACGGTGGTGGGCTGCTCTTCCAAGCTGGCCTCGAGGGTGCGCCAGGCCAGCATGGCACATTTCACCCGGACGGGGTATTTATAGACATCCGCCAGAGCGGCCAGCTTGCCGAGCTTGGGCTCATCTACCTCGCCAGTGGTGGCCATGCGGTGGAAGTGCTCCAGCAAATTCAGTGCTTCGGCCCTGGTTTTGCCCTTTAGCACGGTAGTCATAATTGACGCCGAGGCTTTGGAGATGGCGCATCCCGAACCCTGAAACCCGATATCCAGGACCACATTGTCCTCAAGCTTGAGCGTCAGGACGATCTCGTCGCCGCAGAGGGGATTGTGCCCGTGGGCCTGGTGGCTGGCATCCTCGATGGCACGGAAATTCCTGGGATTCTGATTATGATCCAGGATCAGCTGCTGATAGAGTTCGCGGAGATCATTCATGGTCAGTTATACTTACGCCAAGTTTATCACGGTCAGGACCGGAGGCGATGTGTCCATCGGTGAGCCAGTCTGACACCAGATTTTGCACTGATATCCTGACGGACTCAGCGGCGATCTGCCTGATGATTTCGCGGGCAAAGCCATCTACAAGCAGGTTTTGAGCGGTGTCACGATCGATTCCACGGGTCCGGAAATAGAACAGGGTTTCCTCATCTATCTGGCCGACGGTAGAGCCATGGGCGCATTTCACATCGTCGGCATAAATTTCCAGCTGGGGATTGGTATTCACCAAGGCCTGATCAGAGAGCATCAGGTTGCGGTTGGACTGGACGGCATTGGTCTTCTGGGCATCGGGATGGACGACAATCCGGCCATTGAAAATGGCCCGCCCGTGCCCATCGAGGATTCCCTTGTAATTCTCATTGCTGGTACAATGGGGTGCGACGTGGTCAATCCTGGTATGGTTGTCCACGTGCTGATGATCCCTCACGAGGTAGAGGCCGTTCATGAGCACCTCGGCGCCTGGGCCCCTGAGAGTGGCATTCACATCATTGCGGACCAGACCACCACTGGTGGTGAAGGTATGGAGAGCGACGCGGCTGTCGGCTTCCTGATGGGTCTGGATGGTGGCGATGTGGGTGGTGTTTTCGGGCTCGCGCTGCACCCGGACATAATCAACACCGGCGCTCTTTTGGGACACAATCTCGGTCACTGCATTGGTGAATGCCGGACCGGTGCCATTGCCGGCGTAATGTTCCACGACGGTCAGCCGGCTGTTGGCAGCAGCTACAACCAAGGTGCGGGGATGGGATTGTCCGGGCATCTCCCCGATAGCTGATAAATGGATGACATGAATGGGGCGTTGGGCGTGCAGGGATTCGGGCACATGGATAAAAATTCCGTCCATCAGGAAGGCGGTATTCAGTGCTACGAAGGCCTGTTCGTCAAAGTCGGCCACCCGGCCCAGGTGCGGTAGTACCAGACCGGGTTCTGCGGCAAGTACATCCGCCAGTCCCTGGATGACTACGCCAGCCGGCAGCTCCTCCAGCGCCGTCAGGTGTGGAGCGAAGCGGCCATTGACTAGCACCACCTGGCTGCCTACGAGTTCATCGTCAAGGCAGAATGTTTCAGGCGGCTGATCCGCCAGGTCGGAGTCATCGAGAAGCTGGAAATCGGTCCTGGCTATGGAGTCGACGCTGGTGCCGCGCCATTCTTCCTGCTGAGTCGTGGGGAAGCCGAGTTGTTCGAACCGGTCCATGGCCGCGTAGCGCAGTTGGAGTAAATCCTCCGGCTGACTAGAAAGGTCCCCTCCGATTAAGCGCTCGAACTGAGCGTGATACTGATCAACAGTAGTTGCGGTTGAGGGCATGGTCTGGGGTCCGCTAGGCATCCGCGCCGTTACCAGGTGCACTGTTATCATACTGAATCCATCCGTAGCCTTTCTGCTCCAGTTCATGGGCCAGATCGGGGCCGCCTGACCGAACGATGCGGCCGTCGAGGAGGACATGAACCCTATCCGGTTCGATGTAGTTGAGGATGCGCTGATAGTGGGTGATGACGAGGAAGGAGCGTTCGGGACTGCGGAAGCTGTCAATGCCTTCAGCCACGATCTTGAGGGCATCGATATCGAGGCCGGAATCGGTCTCGTCCAGGATGGCCAGCTTGGGTTCCAAGGTGAGCATCTGGAGGATCTCGTTACGTTTCTTTTCACCTCCGGAGAAGCCTTCATTGACAGGCCGATGGAGGAAGCTTTCGTCCAGTTGCACCAGCTTGATCTTCTCCTTGATGAGGGCCAGGAAGTCCACGGCGTCGATCTCTTCCTCACCGCGGTACTTGCGCTGGGCATTCACCGCGGCCTGGAGGAAATAGGTATTATTCACACCGGGAATCACGACCGGGTACTGGAAGGAGAGGAAGACGCCCTCCAGGGAGCGTTCCTCCGGGCTGAGCTCCAGCAGGTTCCGGCCTCCGTAGAGCACTTTGCCCCCGGTGATCTCATAGGTATCCCGCCCCGCCAGGACCTGGGAGAAGGTGCTCTTGCCGGAGCCGTTGGGACCCATGACAGCATGGAGCTCGCCGGGCTTGATCTTCAGATCGATGCCCTTGAGAATCTCCTGGCCTTCGACACTTACATGCAGGTTCTTGATCTCAAGCATTGCTTTACTCTTTTCTGATACCTTTCATTTCTGGACCACTACGCTAATCACCCCACGGTGCCTTCGAGGCTTACTTCCATGAGTTTGCGAGCTTCCACGGCGAATTCCATGGGCAGTTCGTGGAAGACCTGTTTGCAGAAACCGTTGACGATCATGGAGACAGCATCTTCGGTGGAGATGCCCCGCTGTGCGCAGTAGAAGAGCTGATCCTCACCGATGCGGGAGGTAGTGGCCTCGTGCTCCATCTGTGCAGTGGAGTTGCGTACGTCGATATAGGGGAAGGTATGGGCGCCGCACTGGTCGCCGATGAGG
>CP070787.1:820402-823517 GCA_020346745.1 Fidelibacterota bacterium
CAGTCCATCAGGGCTTCGATCTCCTCCACCGTTACCGGAAGATCCTGGCTCAATATCTCGCATCCGTCCGAGGTGATGAGCACAACGTCTTAGATCCGGGCACTCACGTTCCAGTAATCCTCATCCACAGTCGGATCACCCGCATACAGGTAGATATGCGGCTCGAAGGCCAGCACCATATTTTCCTTGAGAATCTTATCTCCGCTCTCCTCGGGTGGAAATGGATCGTGAGGATCGAGTCCTACCGGGTGAGCCAGACCTGCCGGTATATATTGCCTGAAGGTGCCGGAAGCCAGGATGTCGGCTTTATTACCGCTGATGATCCCCTTTTCAAGCAGCCTGTCCAGCATCATATCGCGGCCGAAAACATACAGTCCGTAATAACTGACTCCCGGGGCAGCCATGTCCAGTGCGGTCTGGTGAACTTCCAGCACGATCTCGTAAATGGTCGCCTGCTCAGGCGAGTATGTGCCGTTCACCGGCAGGGTGCGGGTGATATCCGCGGCATAATAACCGTACTCGGCACCGAAATCGATCAGCACCAGGTCGCCATCCGACATCTGTCCCTGATTGGCATCATAGTGCAGCGTATTGATATTGGCACCTGAGGCTACCATGGTGGGGAAGGCTGGCCGCGAGCAGCCATTCAGGCGCAGGATGTAATCGAACAATGCCTCGACCTCGTACTCGTACATTCCAGGCTCGATGGCCTCCATGGCTTCCGTGAAAGCCTGGACGGAGACGTCCACCGCTTTCTGGATCGAACTGATCTCGATGGCGGATTTGATGACCCGTAATTCATCGACGATTGGATCGACGCTTACCACCTCTGGCGTATCTGCTACTGCGCTGTAGAAGGCATCGGCTACATCCTGATTGGCCTCGAGATTGGCATACACGCTTTGATATGCTCCTCCAGCCAGGTACGAACCTATCAGTGATCCGAATTGCCCGTACTCATAGGCCGAGTCGGCGCCAAAGTACCCCACCACCCCTTCAGGGCCATAGACCGGTCCCAGCCATTGAATATAACGGGCATCACGTTCTTCAACGAACATGACCAGCTCAGACTCATCTATAGCGAGACCCTTTTTCCTGATGACCGCCACCGCGTTCGGCTCTTCAAATCCGGTGAGGTAGAAGAAGGTGGATGCCGGCCTGAAGTCGTAATCCACGTCTCCATTACGCAGGTAGATGTCATTGGTCGTCACCACCACTATGGCATCGTCAGGGATTTGATCTATCAGGTCATCCCGCTTATTCTTGAAGGTAGTTGCATCGTAAAAGGTTTCGTAGGGTGCGAGCTTTTCAGGGAATTCGCTCTCATCAGGACCGGTGGCTTTCTCTTCGCAACCGATGAAAGGCAGTATCAGCAGTCCGGGCACGATTAGCCTGGTGATTAGAACGGATATATTCCTGGGTGTCGTATACATTGGAGCTCCCTTGAATTCTTGAAGAGTAGTTCCTGCCCCGGCTGACACCCATAGTATAAAGGTATGGTAGGAAAAGCAACGAGATTCCTCGAACTGTACGCGACTCCCCCCGGGCGGTATCAAGGTCGTGACATGAATACCTCCAGGACCCGGGTGAACGCCTCCTGCTCCTCGATGAACGGGCTGTGCCCGCTCTTGTCGAATACTACCAGCTCCGAATTTGCTATCCCTTCATGCAGTTGCCGGTTCATCACCGGGGGTGTCTGCGGGTCATGTTTCCCCACGCAGATCAGGACCGGCAGGTCCAGCAGGTGCAGTTTTCCCTGATAATCCACCTTGGTTCGTCGCAGGTGATCGAACCAGTCGCTTCTCACCGGCAGGGGCTTGTGCTTGTCCCCTTCCTTTATATCCGGTTCCGGAACGTATTGCGGATCAACGTATGAGACCGAAGCCACCAGGTGGTCCAGCCGCTTGTGGATCTCCAGGTTGCCCCGCCCCAGGGCGATCCTGGTCCCCAGGTACATGCACTGCCAGTACTCCTTGTCTTTCCACCATTTCCAGTTGTGAGGCAGGCCCCACTTACGCACCGCTGGCCACCCGGAGGTGCTGCCCACCAACACCAATCGTTTGACCCTGCCCTGGTGCTCGATGGCAAATGCCAAGGCACAGAAGCTGCCCATGCTGTGGCCCATCATGTCGATGCTGTCCACCAACCCGAAATAGGCCAGCGTCTCGAGCGTGCAGTCCAGCATCTCGGCCAGCTCCATAGAGGGCTTCCGGGTGGAGTGATACAATCCCGGAGGATCGAAAGTGACCACTGACCGGCCCAGTCCTGTGAGGATGTCCGTGAGCGGATGCTCCGCCATGGACGATCCCCCGGAGGCGTGGGGATACGGCATGAGGAATACCGGCTCACCCGTGCCGGTCCTATAGATGGCAAGGCCATCGATCATGGCGGCTGGTTCGATCATATATACCGGAGTGGCAAGACCCGATATTACGAACAGTATAGGTAGAAAGCGCTTGCGCATCATCTTGTTCACGAGACCTCGATCACCAGGTCATCTACCTCCCGATGCGTCGGATACACCACCAGCCCACTCCCGGCCGGACCCTTGGTTACTTCACCGTCCAGGCTGAAATGCGACTTGCCCGAGATGCACTGCACCCGGTTCTGCTCGTGTCGATAGTCCAGTTCCTTCCCATTGTGGGTGCAGCGGTTCGCGTACGCCAGATAGGTCTCTTCCGCCGCATGCACAACGAGGATCTTATGCCCGGAACCATTACCTACCTCGAGTCTCACAGCGCCTCCCACGGCGCGCAGCTCATCCACGGCAGGCAGGGAGATGATGACCAGGTTGCCATCACGGTGATAACTCCCCTCCGGGGCCAGGGGTGCGGTGGAAACGGCGGAGCACCCACCGAGTAACAGGGCACCTGCGTAGGCACCAATTACCGTCGTTCCGGTGTATTTCATGAATTCGGCACGACTTATCCTGTCGGTCATGATTGCCTCCATCTACATCGATAACGGTTTTGCTATGGAGCGTCTCAGCCCTGATATACCAGGGGTGCCAGAGACAGGCGCTCGAGGATTTGTCCCGCCCAATGCTTTGCCCGCTCGACCTCACCGGGATAGAGCGGACCTTCCCGCCCCGTGACGTGAAACGTCTCCGGGGACA
>CP070787.1:823617-826709 GCA_020346745.1 Fidelibacterota bacterium
CGTGGCCAGATACATAGGGTGACGTGAGAAGTGGTATGCCCCCCGCACTACCACGTGATCGGGTGCTGCAGTCATGAAGTTGAATGTCGCTATCGCCAGTACAACTAGACCAATAAGGAAAACGCCAAGACCAAAATAAAACCAGGCCGTTCCGAGCCGGAAGGGCAGAAAAACAGAATAGGCCATAGCAATTATCCAGAACACATTGCCCAGGGCGCCAGCCCATTCATCAACCTTGTTTCGTCGCGCTTCTTTTGGGACGTGGGTTCTTTTGAAAACTCGTTTGTCAACAAGCATGACCACCAGCATCTGCAATAGAAAAACACTCATAAATATCCAGGCGTTCCATATACCTATTTCGAATGTCAGGGGCGTTAGAGACACTTAGCTATACTCCAGTTGAAAAGGTATATTCGTGTTTTCCCGCTATTCTTTCCGGTAGCGGACCGGTAATTCCACCAGGGAAATCCCCATTACAACTATGGCCACCGCCCATAGGAATATATACCCCCGGACTGGCATATCCAGGTTACCCAGCAACAACCATAGGATCAGCACCACCGCGCCAATGATATTGATGGCGATAGCCCCTCCGATGCCCAGGCCGGCCATATGTATCGTATCACGGTAGCGTTCTATCAACAGTGCAACCCCGATACCGGTCAATACTGCTCCCAGGATGCTGGCATAGACGGCCGGTTCAGGAATAGGAAAACCAAGGAGTTGAGCTATCTGGGTTGGAACAACCATTAAGGGTATCCCGAGAAGAAGGTTGATGGCAGCATCTATGGTGAGCAGGGAGTTGGCTTTCATTCAGACCTCATCGCCGGAATGTTGATGTAGCAGGTGCTTTGCTTGGCTGGCTTGGAAGACCAGGATGGCTTTAGCTCGACGTGAAGAAAGATTATTCCAATAGTGGGCCTGGGAAGCCTTGAAAATCAGACTGTCGCCTTTGCTCAATGTATAGATCTCATCATTTATGTGATACTCGATGTTTCCCTCGAGACAATAGACGAATTCCTCCCCATAATGGGTCACGGGATTATTCTCACGCCTGGTTCCCGGCTCGATCGTAATTAAAAAAGGCTCCAGCTGCTGTTGGGGGAGACCGCTCCCCAGGCTTTGCATGATCATACCTCCAATCTCTCGCCGGAGTCCTTCATCTCGCTTGATGAATATGGTCGGCTCTACTATTTCCTCCTGGAATAGAGCGGAAATGGGAACCTCCAGTGTGGTGGCTAACCGATGCAAGGATAGCACCGTCGGTGAATTCTCCCCTCTCTCGATTTTACTGATCGCATTGATGGAAAGACCACATCCGCTGGCGAGTGCCCGTAAGGACATCCCCCGGCGCTTCCTCAACTCGCGAATGATCATACCAACGTTGGGAGCAGCTTGTTCATTCATCGCATGATCACATCCTGATTTACGTTTATTAAGCCCAATAGAATAAAAGCCTGCATTATGGAATAGGGGAATTTAACCATGATCAATCCCCACAATTGATATTAAATTCACACTATAGAGTACGTTGTATATTATAGTATCTGGTAGTTGCATGAAGAAACGAGATCATAGTTGGGATGTATGCAGACCTCCATTTATTGGCTATTCAATTCAACAGGATAATTATTAAGTGCAAGTTGCTCGAGTGCTCTATTCCAGAACCTGTCTGTTGTCCCTCCTCCTGACTTGTGTCTTGTCAGCTCAGGAGGAACCTCAGGATACGCCCTTACCAGGGATGAGGGGCGTACCCAAGAATCTTCCCGATGTCAGTTTGGTGGGTGATATCAGCGCCAAACTGACCGCGGATACCAGCGACTTCTATCGCAATAGAATTACGATCAGAGAAATTGAGTTTGCCCTGCAAGGATATCTGTATCCTGAAATGCGGGCCGATGCGTTTTTCGCCTTCCATCGTCACGGAGATCATGTTGAAGCGGAGATATGTGAAGGCTACGTCAGCTTCCTCAACCTGTTCGGAGGTTTTGGATTGATCGTGGGTAAGAAGCATACTGACTTTGGCAAAGTCAACAAACTGCATCAGCATCACGTGCCGTACACCGATAGGCCGGTTGTACTGACAAATTTCTTCGGCGAACATGGATTAGTTGGTGAGGGAGCTTCCCTCGATTATTTACTGCACCTGCCCGTCTTTTTGCAGCTCACGATCGGTGCGTGGCGAGCGGAGAGTGCGGCTCACCATGACGAGCATGAAGAAGCTGAAAAACAGTTCTCCTTGGCGGACGAATTCTATACAGCTCGGGCATGGGCCTCGTTTCCTGTCGGAATGGCCGCCGAATTGGAGATCGGGGGGAGTGGGGCTGTCGGCCAAGGTGCACATCACGAGGAGCATAAGGACGACGTCAGAGTAATGGGTCTGGACGCCACCCTCAAGGCCTGGCCGTCTACCTACCAGCGTCTGATACTTCAAGGAGAACTCCTGCAGCTCACGCGGGAATTACCCGGCGATGAGCTGACCAGATGGGGTTTCTATACCTTCCTTGGATACCGCTTTACCAGGTACTGGGATGCCGGACTGCGCTACGATTGGACCGAAAATGCCCTCCCGGAACGGGAACAGACCCAGAAAATCTCAGCCATGGTTACCAATCACTTGACCGAGACGACGAAGCTCAGAATCCAGTATGGCTACTGTTGCGATGAGCAAGAGCACGAAGCGGTCATCCAGCTGATCTTCGGAATCGGTCCTCATAGCCACCCGCTGGAATAACGGGGAGACATCGAGATGATTCGGACATCACTTTTCATTGTGCTTGTGATCGCTTCGTTTCCAGTGCGGATTTCGCCCGCTGACGTTCTGCGGGTAGTCACCACAACCACTGACCTGGCCGATATGGTGAAAGCTGTCGGCGGAGATAGGGTAGAAGTAAAAAGCCTTTCTCTGGGAATTCAGGATCCTCATCTCGTCGAACCACGACCATCCATGGTGATGCAGGTCCGGCGGGCCGATATGCTGGTCCGAATTGGCATGGACCAGGACTTATGGGCTCAGAGCATCATTGACGCAGCGCGGAATTCAAGGGTGGCCTATGGAGGGGAAGGCTATGTGGATGCCTCCGCGCGCATTG
>CP070787.1:826809-829888 GCA_020346745.1 Fidelibacterota bacterium
CCTCTTCTGGGGCATCCTGGCTTCCATGTTTACCGCCATTTTCATGACCCGGACCATCTTCACTGTGCTGACCCAAAGCCCCAAAGTCAAAACTCTGAGTATCTGACATGCGTCTTCTTACCAACATCAACATTGACTTCCTAGGCAAACGTAAAATTGCCGCTATCTGCTCCGGAATAGTCATCGCCACCGGTCTCTTCTCTCTGCTGGTGAAAGGGGGACCTGCCCTCGCCATCGATTTTACCGGGGGAACGCTGGCCCAACTCCAGTTCTCCTCACCGGCCGATGTGGGTGACATCCGGGAACGCTTGCTGGAATACGGCTTCAGCCGACCCACAATCCAGCAGTTCGGTGCCGAGAACGAAATTCTCGTCCGGGTACCCGTTGAGGAAGCAGGCGAAACCCTCAGCACTCAGCTTCAGGAAGCCCTCGTCGGACTCGAATTCCAGGTTCGGCGCCTGGAAACGGTGGGCTCGAAGATCGGAGGCGAGCTGCGGGGCAAAGCTCTTCAGTCGGTTCTGTTTGCACTCCTGGGTATCCTCATCTATATCTCACTGCGGTTTGACCGCTACTATGCTCTCGGTGCAGTGGCAGCGCTGGCCCACGATGTGCTTATCACGCTGGGGGTCTTCTCTCTCCTCAATCTGGAACTGGACCTGGCCATCATTGCCGCCTTCCTGACCATTGTGGGGTATTCACTGAACGACACCATCGTGGTTTTCGACCGTATACGGGAAAACGTGAAGATTTTCCGTAAAAGCGACTTCTTCACTACGGTGAACAAGTCAGTGAACGAGACCCTGAGCCGAACGATCATCACCTCTCTAACCACCTTCGTCGTCGTACTGATACTGTACCTGTTCGGCGGTGAGGTGATCAAGTACTTCGCTTTTGCCCTGATTATCGGGGTCTTGGTGGGAACCTACTCGTCGATCTATGTGGCAAGTCCTCTGATGGCCTCCCTGGAAGTCAGAGCCCAGGCTCGGGCCAGCAAGTAAGTGCCCCAGCTCCCACACCAACTTCTTAATGCGCCAATACGCACTATTCAGGAGTAGCTAACGATGCCGATCACCGCGGTTATTGGGGGACAATGGGGTGACGAAGGCAAGGGTAAGATTGTCGACCTGCTCTGCGAGGACATGGATCTGGTGGCTCGCTATCAGGGAGGTGCGAATGCCGGTCACACCGTCAACATAGATGGCGAAACCATCATCCTCCATCAGGTTCCATCGGGTATCCTCCGCCCGGATACTGCCTGTATCCTGGGACACGGCATGGTGGTAGATCCTGTTGCCCTATCTGAAGAGCTTGACATCCTGGCCCAGCACAACATCAGCACACAAGGCCGGATACAGATCAGCTATGCCGCTCATATCGTCACTCCGGTTCACAAGGCCATGGACCGCGCCACCGGCCATGTTATCGGGACCACCCTTCGGGGTATCGGCCCCGCCTATGCTGATAAAGCCCGGCGCCTGGGTGTACGAGCCGTGGACCTGCGGGATACACCCCAATTGCGCGAGTACCTGCTAGGCCGCCTGGAGTTAGGGGTGAAGCAGGGAGAGTTCGAGCCTGACGAGCTGGATACAGTGAACCGGGAGCTGGAAACATTCCTAGCCGCTGCTGACCGACTGGTCCCCATGCTGGGGGATTCCATCTCCTCTTTACACCATGCCATCGATACGAAAAAGAATATTCTGATCGAAGGAGCACAGGGAACGCTCCTGGACATTGACCTGGGGACCTATCCCTTCGTTACCTCCTCCCATCCCACTTCCGGCGGGATTGCCACCGGATTAGGTGTGCCCGTCCAACAGATAGACCGCCTGATTGGAATCTTCAAGTCCTACACGACGCGGGTTGGTGAGGGTCCCTTTCCTACTGAACTGAACGATGAAGCAGGTGATCGATTGCAGACAGAGGGCGCGGAATTTGGCGCCACCACGGGCCGCAAGCGGCGCTGCGGCTGGTTTGATGCTGTCGCCGCCCGCTACTCCTGCCAGATCAACGGCTTCTCCGAATTAGCCCTCACGAAACTCGACGTGCTCGACCAATTCGATACCCTTCAGATCTGTATCGCCTATGAGATCAACGGCACGCAGTTGCCGGGTTTTTCGGCAGCTATACATCATCTGAATCAGGTATCACCTGTCTACGTCGAATTACCCGGCTGGAAATCCGATACCTCCAGCCTCAAGTCTGCCGAAGAACTTCCACCCGCGGCCAGGAACTACATCCAGCGACTCGAAGAACTTCTACACGTCCCCATTGCCAGGGTGTCGGTAGGAGCCGAACGGAACCAGATTCTTACCCTATGAGCCCCAAGCCGCGTGTCGGGCTGGTCTTTGCCGGCATGTGCCTCATCTGGGGTTCGACATTCGTCGCTCTCAAAACCGGGCTGGAAGGAACACCCCCACTCCTTGGCGTGTCACTGAGACACCTCCTGGCCTCTGTCCTCCTGTTTCTGATCATTCTCTGGCGAAAGCTGCCCATTCCCAAGGATCGGTTGGCCATCAGCCAGTATGTCACCGTGGGACTGCTCAACTTTTCCCTCAGTTACTCTTTGACCTATTCCGGCACACAATATATATATAGTAACATCTCCTCCCTTCTCTGGGCCTCGATTCCCATCACTACGGCCATTGTGGCTCATTTCGTTCTGCCGGGTGAGCGCCTGACCCTTATGAAAGGGGTGGGTATCCTCATTGGCTTCGGTGGCGTGGTCCTTATCTTCACGGGCTACGGCTTGGGAGAGAGCAGAAACCTGTTCCTGGGTATGTCGTTAGTCATGGGTGCGGTGCTGGCCGCCACCTGGCCGGGTGTCTTTCTTAAGCGGCATCCCGCCCGAGCCAATCCTATAGTCCTTAATGCCGTGGCTACCGGCATAGGAGGATTGACAACGCTCCTCGGCAGCTTCACCCTTGAATCACCCTCCAGTATGATCTGGAGCCCGCTGAATATCGGCATTATCGTCTACCTGGCCGTCTTCGGGACCGTACTTGCATGGGTTGCTTACTTTTATCTCCTAACCCATCTGGAGGTTGTGAAGCTCTCTTTTGTGGGATTCATCGCTCCCATT
>CP070787.1:829988-833066 GCA_020346745.1 Fidelibacterota bacterium
GTACGGCGATCGCTTTTCATTGCCCGTGCGGTTCCTGCTACAAGCCGAGAGGAAGTGCGGAAGATCGTACGGCAGGTGAGGGAATCGATGCCGGACGCAACCCACGTCTGTTACGCCTATCGCCTGATGCATCCGGGGGATGAATCCAGTGAAACTGATATTGAAAATCTGGAGGAATACGCTACTGATGCCGGCGAGCCGGGCGGATCGGCGGGGAGGCCCATGCTCAATGTACTACGGCAGGCCGATCTAGTGGATGTGGTGACCTGGGTAGGGCGCTACTTCGGAGGCACTAAGCTGGGTGTTCCGGGACTGATGGCCGCCTATGCCGCGGCGGTGCAAATGAGCCTCGATGGGGTGGAGCCGGTATCGTGGGTAGCCATGGCTGATTTACGGCTTGTCCTGCCTTACCCATTAGTGGACAGAGTGAAAGACGAGGTGCAGAGGATTGCGGGTGCCATACTCAGTGAAGATTATTCTCAGCAGGTCACATTGGATTTGAAGGTGCCGCGGAATGAGGCCTGGAGCTTCGTGGCCCGACTACGGGAATGGAGCAGGGGTGACATTCAGGTCTCATGCGACGTGATTGATTTAAGTCCCGAACAAGCTTAATTTCAAGCCCCTTCAGATGCGGGGTAGAGCAGTCTGGTAGCTCGTCGGGCTCATAACCCGGAGGTCGTAGGTTCGAATCCTACCCCCGCTACTAAATAAAAATGGCCCCTTCTGGGGCTATTTTGCTTTTATTGGGGACGAGGATTCGAGGCTATTGGTTCGAGCCAGAGCGACCGCAGGGAGTGAAGACCGTTGAGCGCAGCGAGAGCAATCCTACCCCTGCGAGAAAAAAGGTTCTATTCATTGAGCCATCCTCCTTTCTAACTCCTAAATATCAACACCAAGATTCCGAGAGGTTGTAAAGCAGCACCTCCTTTAGACTAATTAATCCATAAAATTTAACTAACCTGAGCCGAGATGCGTTTTTAGCTGCGCACTGGAATCTCCCAGGCAGGCAACGATGCCTTTGGTAAGTACCAAAAAGCTTTCCTAGGCGGGATTCCTCTTCGGAAGTAGCGGGTGGTTCAATAAAGGGCGCTTCAGATTAGGCGTCAGCGTATTATCTGAACCCGATCACCCCTATCCGGTATATCGAGCTGATTTGGTCCGTCCGGGCCTTGATTAGCCAATCGCCGGAAGTTTTAACTGCTCGGTGGCAGCGGTTTCACCAGTAGCATCAACAGTAACGAGTCTATAGTCGTGAGCGCCCTGGTCGGTTAATAGATCTTCGAAGGCAAAGGGCGCTTTAGTGGTCTGCGGTTGATGCTGCACCTGAGCAATCTTTTGGTCATCACGCCATATTTCATACTGCCGGATTGGTGCGATCCCGGCATAGGCTGTATGCCAGGTAAGCCGCGCGACCCGTTGACTTTCGCGCATCTGTTGGCTGACAGCCGGATCTCGAGGCGGGCTCAACGGCTCAATGGGAATCTGGAAATAGTTAGTCTTCCCATCTTTGACGGAGCTCGCCATTTTTTCCACATCCAGACGACCAGACTCGCCAAGACCATCGGGCGGTATCTGGGCAGCTGAGAGGTTCTGCTCCAGCTGACATTGAGCCGGCTCATCATCGATCTGACCGATACCGATAATTGCCGTACATAGACCAGGAGTCGTTAGTGAGTACTCGATCAAGGGACGGCTGGGCAGTCTGGGGTTGCCAACGGTTCGTACTACGTGTTCTGGAGCCCGGGACCAGACTGCCTGTTTAGTATACATCGCTCCATCGGCGAAGACCTTCATGGCGATTATGCCCATATTCTTTGCTGCTGCCACCGGAATTGCATTGTGTTGCATATTGAAGTTGAGACGATCATTTGCGTTAATGGCAACAAGCATCCCGTCCAACTGGCTTTGTTCGTCGCGCTGGAGCATTTCCATTTGAACTGGTGGCGAGTGGTGGCCTGAAAATCCTATGTGACGGATCAGCCGCTCTTCCTTGGGATTCAATCCGGTACGGTTGGTCCCATTGCGGTAGTCGAGCAGGGCTGCAAAGGCGCCAATACGTTCAGCATTTGGGTCCGGCTCAGCAAAACCCTCATACACTGCGTCAACATCTTTCATGCTCGTCACGTTGTGCATCAGTAGCATGTCGACATAGGCACCCGGAGGATATTCACCATGCCCATCGCCAAATATCTGCGACAGGGTCCGTTTCAGATCATCGACCGCACCTGATTCTTCCGGGCCTTGGGTGTAGTTAAAAAGACCCTCCTGCCTCAATCCACCCTTTGCGTAGCGTAACCCCGTTTTGCTTGTCAGGAATATTGAACGGCGTTTCCCTTCATCATAACCGGATTGACCGGGAACGAGGTTCAATTCGCGGAAGGCCTTTCCAAAATTCAACTGGCTTGGACCGTAGAGATTGGAGGTATCGAAGTAGTTAACGCCCAGTTTGAATGCCTTAAGGATAATTTGAACCGGATCGACGTCGGAAGGTGTCCATTGAATCGAAGCCTGACCCCCAAGGCCTAAGGTAGTGACCTCGAAATCGAGTCGCCCGAAATCCCGTTTGATTGGCTTCCTGACGCCAATTCTGCCGCAACTCAAGTAGGGAGCAAATGAAAGCCCCACGGCAATCGTTGTCGAAGTCTTCAAGAAACTTCGTCGAGAAATCCTGTGTTCAATTTGGCGGGCCATAATACTCCTCCTTTAAGATTAAGTCCTTCACCCCAAGAATCCTCAGGTCATCGCGATCCTGCTAGTGGTTCCAACGATGGCTACGTCCATAGCTTTATATCCGGCCAATCTGCTATGCGCTGACCAGCCGTCAAGTGTCTGACCATCAAAAAGGGCAATCCATTCCCTGGCTTCGCTTTCTCCGTATCCAGAGAGTACAGCCAATGCTACTGTCAGCAATAGGGCCATCACCTTAGTCCTCATTCTATGTATGTTGCCTACCTTGATTTTCCAGTTGAAAACTGCTCTCCAAGATTCACTACTTGAGCACCCAGCCGTTGTGGTACTCGGGTCGAATATATTGCTCTGCGTCCGGATAGTTGGTCGCTTCCATGTTCGGACCGTCCC
>CP070787.1:833166-836240 GCA_020346745.1 Fidelibacterota bacterium
GGATTGTGGAGGAGGCAGCGGGGAGGGACCTGGGTTGGTTTTTCGAGCTCTATTTACGTCAGGAAGCGTTGCCCGAACTGAGAGCAAGAGTCAGTCGGGGCAAAATGCGGCTACGGTGGAAAACTCCCCGGCGTCTGCCCTTCCCTATGCCAGTACCGGTTCAAATCGGGGAGGATGTTCACAGGCTGGAGATGCGACGGGGCCGGGGCGCCATCTCCATACCGGAAGGATTGGAGCCTGTCATTGATCCCCAGCACCGGGTGTTGAAGGTTGAGGAGATATTTGCTAAGTCCAGCGACCATTAGGAAGCGGGTATCCAGACCTCACTTTCATCGCCTCTAAGTCAGGACGGATTCAAAGACTTTCAGATGCTCACGGGCTGATTTTTCCCACGTAAAAAGGCGAGATTGGCCCAGTCCAACCTTTCGCATCTTCCGGCGCAGAGTTGGATCATTTACCAGTTGAGAGAGGGCGTCAAATATCTCCTCGACGGAGCGAGGATTAACTAAGAGAGCGGCCTCGCCTGTCAGCTCGGGTAGAGCCGTCGTATTGGATGTGATCACTGGACAGCCACATGCCATAGCTTCCAGGACCGGCATCCCGAACGTCTCGTGAATGGAGGGGAAAATGAAGCCCATGGCTCCGCGATACCAAGGCGCCAACTCTTCCTGTGTCATACCTTCACGGATGATGCGAACGCCCGGTATTTCAGGATCTGCACCCTCATAATTGGGTAGGATTACCACCAGTTCGGGGCGAGTCTCTTCCGGGAGTTGGATGTAGGCCTCAAGTACTCGGTCCACATTTTTTTTGGGAGCGAATTGAGCGATTTGCAGCAGGTACGGTTTCTCCCCAGCTATTTTAGGACCATCCTCTTTGAATATGTCGTGAGCCACTCCATGGTAGACGAAAGTCACTTTGTTCCTGGGGACCTTATATTGAGAAATGATCTCCTCAGCCCCGTACTTTGAGACCGCGATCACCTTTGCGACTTTCCTTGAGAACCACTCCCAGTCTGCGGTTACCTCCTGCTGGAAGGCCTGCCCAATCTCAGCTTCGAAGGGATCGGGGAAATATTCGCGTATGCTTAAGGAAAGACCTGCCAGTCCATGGATGGTTCCCACCACCGGCAGGCTGCAATGCTGGAATTTGGGGTGTGGGAATCTGACGCTAAACAGTCCAGGCTCCCATACAAGATCAATATTATCGAGATTGGGGTCGTCATCGGCGAGGTCAACCGTCTCGATACCCAGCGCAGAAAATTCATATTTCAGTTTCTCGCGGTAGATCAGCAGGCTGTAAACTGGTTCATCCCGTGTGAGGATCCCCAGTTTCATGGAGTGTTCTCGTGATCGAAGGAAGCCATTGTGACGTGCGCCCACGAATCCCTAGCTTATGGCCAATAGGCGGCAGTAATGTACAATCCAGACTCCTACAAATGAACCGAAATCCACTCAGAAGATCAACAGAGATATCGGAGTGTCAGCCTAGACCTAGCTGTCGAGGATATTGACAGGCAGGTTGGCGCCAATAGGAGCATTGTTCAGCATATTCGCATTCTCCTCTCGGGTAATTCTTTTCGATGTTGAACCATTGCAACCCAGGCTTCAGGTCTAAAGTGACTGGAATCGGTGAAGGGTGAACAACCATGTTTGCTGCGCTCTGACCAAACATGGCAACTATAAAAGATACGTAACCAGCATGATATCCTGCATCAGTGTGCACTCCAGGCGACGGGAGAGTGACATTTTCTGAAATGATTCCACCTATTATATTTACATCAGTTGCACATTTCGATTTTCAAAGGACCTGTCTTGACTACTACCTGAGCGAACCGTAGATTTTACCTTGAGCTGGGATTGATTGTATAATTCCATTACTAATGCCGATTTGGGAGATCATCTAGACTCCAGCAACTTCTAATCATTTATAGAGAAGAAGGATCAGGGCATGAGAGTTGTATACCGTGGGGATTTCGATGGGACTGTATGTGCGGCTATGCTATTGGAGCTGGACATGTGTGACGAGTTAATCCAGGTTCATCCCCAGGATATGCAGGATAGAAAAGTGCCTATCAAGGGGGATGATATCATCTGTAACCTACCTTATCATCCGGACTGTCATATGTGGTTCGACCATCATACCAGCGAGATCAACCGTGCCGACTTTCCATCCAATTTCGATGGTTTGGCACGCATCGCTCCCAGTGCGGCCAGACTGGTGTATGAGTACTTTGAATCCGAACTGAGTCTTCTGGGCAAATATGAGGATCTGGTTGAAGAGATTGATCTGTATGATAGTGCCATTCTGACATTGGAGCAGGTGCAAAAGCCAGAGGGTGCCATTCTGCTGGCATTCCTTCTCGATCCCCGGACCGGTCTGGGACTGAAACACGATTTCAACATAAGTAATTACCAGTGGTCGACCCAGATACCGGAGTTACTCACCATGTACTCAGTGGAGGAGATTCTGGATATGCCAGACACCCAGGAACGTATTCAGAGATACCAGGCGATGGAAGCACAGGCTTCAGACTTCTATGCGGTGAACACCTATCTGGATGGGAATGTCATCGTTAGTGATCTACGGGGCAAGCAAGTACCGGTGGGTAATCGCTTCCTGATCTATACGCTCCCCACCATCAAGATGGGAAACATCTCGGTGCGGATTTCCGATGGGAAGAAGGGGGAGTTTAACATGATCTCCGTCGGTCATTCCATCTTCAACCGTACCTCCAAGATCAATGTGGCCGAGATCTGCCAGAAATACGGTGGCGGTGGTCACATGGGGGCGGGAGCTTGCCAGGTATTACTGGAGGATAGTGATAGGATTCTGAGTGAAATCATTGAGGCCTGCAAAGAATAGGACTGGTCTTAAGGTGTCCTTTTCCTCCTTTCCACCTAGCGGATTCAAGTAGCGCTAGGCTCCCTTAGCGCAAGCAACTTCATATTGATAGCTCGTGATCAGATGATCCGCGCGCTGGCTATGCCTGTGCGATTGAGCATTTAAACCACTTAATTCAATCGATTTATGGCACGGAAATTGCAAAATAGGCTCATGACGGCCTCTGTGCC
>CP070787.1:836340-839355 GCA_020346745.1 Fidelibacterota bacterium
GTGGGAGAGAATCTATAGATGCGAAGTGATGATTTTGTCTTTGAGCCGCTTTCCATTCGGGGCGTCCACTTCCGAAATCCTTTCTACGTGGCGTCGGGTCCTACAACCAGAAATCTGAAGCAATTAATGAGGGCGGAAGAATGTGGTTGGGGTGGTGCCAGTATCAAGTTGACCATCGGCCCGGAGCCATATATTAACAGGAAGCCTCGCTATGGCTGGTTCGCTAATCAGGGCATTTTCGCCTTCACGGCAGAAAAAAGACTGACTCCTGATGAGGGGCTCAGGCTGGTGGAAGAGGCCCGCAAACATACCTCCGAATTGATCATCATGGCAAATATCACCTATGCCGGTGAGAAGGAAGTGGAAGAAGGATGGGGAGGTCTCGCCAGGCAGTTTGAAAATGCAGGTGCGCATGTGATCGAATTGAACATGTGCTGCCCGAATATGTCCTATAATGTGGAAGTCTCCAAAGAACACAAAAACGGTATGCCTAAAACCGGGGCTAGTTTAGGGCAAGATGCCGAGGCAGTAAGTCATATTACCAGAGTTGTGGCTGAAAATGTCTCGATCCCCGTTATGGTCAAATTAACGCCCGAAGGGGGCAGAATTGCCCAGGTGGCCGAGGCCTGTTTTGAAGCTGGATCGGATGCCGTGGGCGGAACCGCAAACCGCCTGGCAATACCACCATTTGATATTCATCATCCTGGTACATCCCCATTCGCCCTCCAACGTGAACTGAGCTTATCCTGCTTTTCCGGCGAGTTCATCAAGCCGCTCGCCTTAAGGGATGTCTTCGAGATCAGAAAACAGGTCGGCTCAGAACCGATTATCACTGCGACAGGTGGCATTAGAAATTTCGAAGATGTCATACGAATGACATTCCTGGGGGCTAGTCTCTACGGGATCTGTACTGAGACCATATTAAGCGGCTATGGATTTCTGGCAAAAATCATCAATGACTTGCGGGAATACTTGTCAGAAGTTGGCTATGCATCTCTTGACGATTTCCGGGGATCGCTCGTTGACGGTATACGCTCAGCCGAAACCGTTACTCTGAGTGAAGGGCATGCCCAGGTCAGAGATATTTCGCTTGCCGCACCTTGTGTAGTGGCCTGTCCCAATCATGTTCCTGCACAGGGCTATGTTGTGGCTGTTGCCAGTGGAGATATTCGCAAAGCATACGATCTTCTAACAGCGTCTAGTCCCCTGCAATCGGTCTGTGGCTACGTGTGTAGTCATCCCTGTGAATCTGCTTGTATTCGAACTGACGTCGATGAGGCTATCAGCATAAGGGAAATCAAGAGATTTGTGCTGGAATATGGGCGTCAAAGAGAGTGGACTCCGAACTGGCAGAATTCCCAGAGTCACGATCATAAAATTGCTGTAGTCGGTGCAGGGCCCGCTGGCCTGTCGGCTGCGTACTACCTACAGCTCGCTGGATATAGTGTTACGGTGTTTGAAAAAGAACATAAGGCCGGTGGTCTGTTGCGTTATGGGATCCCCCGTTTCCGATTGCCTTTGGAGGCTTTAGACCGAGAGATAGATTTAATAGAACAATTGGGAGTGATCATCAAAACAGATCACCATTTGCCGAGAGATTTCACCATATCGCAACTTAGAGATGACGGCTACAAAGCAATCATTCTCGCTATGGGTGCACAAGCAAGTATGCCGCTCAATGTACCCGGCGAAAATAGTGAAGGCTGCTGTACCGCGATTGACTTCCTGGATAAGATTCAACGAGGTGAAAATCCGGAAATTGGTGAAAGAGTGGTGGTGATCGGTGGCGGGTACAGTGCTGTGGATGTCGCCAGGATATGTGTGCGATTGGGAGCCAGGGAAGTCTATATCGCTTACCGCCGCACAAGGGATGAAATGCCCGCTAGTGCGGAAGATATCGACGCCGCAGAAGCGGAAGGCGTGAAACTCATGTACCTTGTAGCCCCGAAGGAGATTATTGCCGACGGTGACGGGAAGACAGACAGCGTACGTTTCGTGAATTGCATCCTGGGTGAATCCGATGCTTCCGATCGGAGACCGCCGATCGAAGTGGAGGGAACCGAATTCGGCCTGAAAGTGGATACGGTCATTGCTGCCCTGGGCCAGAAGCTAGAGGATGTAGCCGATCCGGAGTGGTCAAGGGTTTACAGGCAGGGTTTTCTGAGAGTTGCCTCCGATACATTCCAAACAAACCTGCCTGATGTGTACGCTGTGGGCGATGCCGTATTGGGGGCGAGTGATATCATTTCCGCCATTGCCAGCGGCAAACGAGCGGCAGCAGCCGTGGACAACAGTATATCCGGAGAAAAAGCGTCGCTTGGCTCCATACCGGAGCTGAATACCGTCGAAAGGAACTTCGTTCTTGAGAGGAAAGGGAATGTTAAAAGAGCGCCCGCGATACGTAGTTCTGCCGTGCCGCCTCCGGACCGAATAGGAAATTCCCACATTTGCACCCAGGCTTATACGTACGAAGAAGCCGTTGTTGAAGCCAGGCGTTGCTTAAACTGTGGTTGTGGAGAAGGCTGTCTGCTATGCGTCGATATCTGCAGCTCGTTCGCCATTTCCAATGTTGGCGGTAAACCGTGGATCAATGAGGAAGAGTGCGTCGGATGCGGAGTTTGTGTATGGCAATGTCCTTGTGATAATCTGGCTATGATCCCGCTTGAGACCTGACCTAGCGATGGAGGTAGAGTAGATGATGCCTAATCCAGTATTTAAGGTTAAATGAGACGTTAATAATTGTCGTCGTCGACTGGAAGAGAGAACATGGATCAGAATCCCGCTACTGAGCTACAGAATCATCCTGATCATATCTTGGTCAACGGAAAGATAGTCACTGTAGATACATCTTTTTCAATTGCAGAAGCTGTCGCGATCCAGAAGGGCGAGTTTGTGGCCGTTGGCTCGAGCCACGACATTGAGGAATTAGCCGGTGGGTCAACAATCAGAACGGACTTGAAAGGTAGAACCGTTCTCCCCGGTCTGATAGATGCTCATCTTCATCCTGATAGTGCC
>CP070787.1:839455-842442 GCA_020346745.1 Fidelibacterota bacterium
GCTGCTATGCGCTGTACCTGCTGGTCTACTTCGCTATCCTTCAGAGTCCGTTCATCGGATTGAAAATTAAGCCGGAAAGCCAGACTCCGCTTCTCTTTCTCAATGCCCTGGCCGAAATATAAGTCGAAAATACGAACGTCGCGGAGATATTTACCGCCTTTCTGCTGGATGGTTTCCAGGAGCTGAGCGGCGGGGACTTCCGAGGATACCTCGATGGCAATGTCACGTTCCACTACCGGATAGGGGACCACGTCACGATAAACGGTCCCGGCTCCCTGGCGTTGTTGCTCGATAGCTAACAGGTCCAATTCCCCCACCGTCACATGGCTCTCAAGGGCCATCAGGTCTCTCACCTCGGCGCTTACTTCACCAATAATCCCGATGGAGGCGCGGCCGGAGGTGATTGCCAGGGCGGAGATCAGGCCTCTGGCTGTGGTTGGCGTAAAGCTAACGGCAGGAAGACCCAGAGCCTGCAACAATCCGGTTGCTACTCCTTTCAGATAGTAGATATCACTGGGAGCCGGTTTTTTCCAGTGTACCGCATTGCTGTCGGCGCCGATGGTGGCAATCAGCCCCAGCATGAAGGTCTCGCGGGTGCGGTTATAGACCGTCTCGTCCAGATGGTGGACCGCCCCGATCTCGAACAGCTCGACCGACCGCTGTTGCCGGCGCTCGTTAAACGCCGCTGCCTTCACCAAACCTGGCAGGAGTGAGGTGCGCAGGAAGGCCATTTCAGTACTCAGAGGATTCTGGATTTCAATCGCCGGGGCATCGGTAAACAGGTCCGTATATTCCTTGAGCGTCAGGGTGTTGGCCATGTGCTCATGGAAGCCCCAGGGCACGAGAGAAGCCCGAACCTGCGAGTAAAAGGCCTGGGAATCGGCGATAAGGGTGTGGAAACTGACATCAACCCCTTCAACCGCCGGTATATTATCATACCCTGCCAGGCGTGCAATCTCTTCGATCAGGTCTACCGGCTGGGTCAGCTCCGGGCGGCTCAGGGGCACTGTGCACTGCAAGGTATCACTCCCTTTCCGGATAGTGGCAATCTCCAGTCTGTTGAGGAAGTCAGACATTTCCTTGATACTCAGACTGGTACCCAGGAGGCGATTGGTGAAAGCGGCAGACAATTCGATCTCTATGGGCTTATGTGGTGTGGGATAAACGTCGATACGGCCTTTAGCCACTGTACCGCCGGCCAGTTCGACGATCAAGGCCGTTACCCGGTCCAGAGCCAGGATGAGACCGTCGATATCAGTGTCGCGCTCGAACCGCTTGGAGGCGTCTGTAGCTATGTCTAGAGACTTCGAGCCGCGCCGGATCACGGCCGGAACAAAGTAGGCACTCTCTATGAGGACGTTAGTGGTAGTGTCCGTTACCTCTGACTCCAGACCGCCCATAATACCGGCCAGGGCTACCGGCCCTTCACCATCGGCGATCAAGAGGTGCCGCTCGTCGAGGGCTCGCTTCTGGCCGTCCAGCGTGGTAAAAGTTTGTCCAGTCTGGGCGAAATAGACGTCGATCCGGTGCTCGGAGAGGCCATCGTAATCGAAGATGTGGAGCGGATGGCCCAGCTCCATCAGTACGTAGTTGGAAGCATCCACCACGTTGTTGATAGAACGGAGGCCTACCGCCTTCAGCCGCTGCACCATCCAGGCTGGTGAGGGACCAACCTTGACGCCGGTAATGACCCGGCTGGCATATCGGTGACACCCATCGGGTGAGGAAATATCAATTCTGGCCAGATCTTCAATGGGCGTGGTACCCTCTTCAATAGAAATCTGCGGCATTCTGACAGAGGTCCCAAATTTGGCCGCCAGATCACGGGCAACACCCAGGTGGCTCAAGGCATCGCCGCGGTTGGGAGTCAAGTCAAGATCGATCGTAGTATCGCCTGATGATGTCAAGTATTCCTTGAAGTCCTGGCCCAAAGCGGCTTGTTTTTCAAGAATAATAATGCCGCTATGATCATCGGAAAGGCCCAGCTCATCTTCAGCGCAGATCATGCCTGATGACACATGCCCGCGAATTTTAGCCTTCTTGACCTTTTTCCCGCCGGGAAGAGTGGCGCCTATTCTTGCCACCGGTACGAGAGCGCCTTTCTTCACATTCGGTGCACCGCAGACAATATCAAGCGTTTCGGTGCCCGTATCCACTACACATGAAGTCAGATGCTCGGTGCCTTCCAAGGAATTAATTCCGGTTATCTGGCCAACCACCACGCCTTGAAAGTCGTAGGACTTCGAATCGACGGTGGCTTCCAATCCCAGGGCCGTGAGGGTAGCGGCCAGATCACCCGGCGAGAGGTCGAAGTCTACGAAATCCTTCAGCCAGTTGAGGGAGATTTTCATAATCAGAACTGGCGCAGAAAGCGCAGGTCGCCTTCGTATAGATACCTGATATCCCCTATGCCCCACTTGAGCATGGCGATGCGCTCCAGCCCCATTCCAAAGGCATAGCCGGTCCACTCGACAGGATCGACATTCACAGCCTCCAAGACATTAGGGTGGACCATCCCGCAGCCCAGTATTTCCAGCCAGCCGCTGCCCTTGGTTACCCGATAGTCCGTTTTTGTCTCCAGACCCCAATATATGTCCATCTCGGCGCTGGGTTCAGTGAAGGGGAAATAGCTGGGGCGGAAACGCGTTTTGGCATCCGTGCCATACAGCTCCCGGGCAAAATACTGCAGCGTCCCTTTCAGCTCGGCCATGGATGTGTTCCGGTCTACAACCAGACCCTCGATCTGGTGAAAGGTGCAGTAGCTCCGGGGGCTGAGGGCCTCATTCCGGTAAACCCGTCCCGGCATGATGATGCGCAGGGGTGGCTTCATGGTCTGCATGGCGTGGATCTGATTATTGGAGGTGTGGGTACGCAGGAGCAGGTCTTCATCGATATAGAAGGTATCCTGCATATCCCGGGCCGGATGATCCTGTTTGAAGTTCAGCGCCCCGAAGTTGTAGAACTCTGTCTCCACCTCCGGTCCATAG
>CP070787.1:842542-845526 GCA_020346745.1 Fidelibacterota bacterium
GCAATATCCTTAATCGTTAGTTTGGGCACTAGCGTATCAAGACTGACGTGGCTCTTGGACCTAAATAGGGAATCGAAACGTTTCGATAATACGTCTCAGAAACTCTTATGTCAACACTTAATTATGTCCCTACTGACTATCTATATGATAATTAATAATTAAATATTGCTTTATTACAGCAACAGGAGCTATCGAAACGTTTCGTATAATAGCAGGATTATTTTGAGGGAATCATGCCGGGGTGAGAGGCAAACTGCAGTGTCTGCAGGGCTTCAATAGTGGATTCTGCGCCGCTGTTTCGGTTTACCTTGGTTGGGGAGTCAATCCCATCAAGACAGCGTCCAGTGGTAGAATCGTACATCACTCGACCTGCCCGGTTGTTACCATTGAACCATTCGAGGAGTTGCTCAGCTAGCGCTTCATGTGCTGGCAGGAGGGTGATCCCCGCCAGCCGATGGATTCCTTTGTATGATGAAGCGATCCCATATGCGATTTGAGGAAAGTCGATGGTGGCTATCATGCCGCTTGGTGCGACCTTGATTTCCCAGTAATAGCCCTGTTCAGCTGTCCATACCAAGTAGTTGTCGGCCCAGCCTTCCACGGCGATTCGATAGGTGGAGTCTTGATGAATAGCATACGCGTCGAGAAGCGCCAGGGCCTGGAGATTGCCCCAGTTATGCCAGACATTCTCCCAGCAAAAAAACATGCCGTCTATGTCAGACCCTGCTCTTTTGTACTGGTAGGTCAGGAGACCATCTGCCAGCATGCGAATCTCAGTGCTATAATCCACCGGCGCAACACGGTGCATTTTGACCAACGCCAGAAGAAACTCAGCTGATTGGTCAGGAGCCCCGTTGACAAGCCAACTCGCCCGTAGCCCGAGTGGTGTGTCTACGGTTTGCGGAAACTGAGTCAGAATGGCATTTAAATGGGGCTCTCCCAATCTGAATCGTAGCAATAACCTATCAGAAAAAACTGGATCACGTTGACGGAAAATGTTATAAGCCGCCGCCAGCCCGCGCAATCCGCGAGCTGCCCACCAACTAAATCCGGCGGCGCTGTTCTTATGGGTCCGATTGATCGTGCCATCGCTGAATATGAAATTATACCAGAGACCATCTTCTCGTTGCATATAGAGTAGAAAGCGGGCTACACCTCGTGCCAGGGGAACCAGGTCCAACCTACCAGAATGCATAATCTCCCATTCCAGCACTTCAAGCATCCGTCCGGCATCGTCTACACACGCAACGCCTTCGTCTGGTGCCGCAGTGGGAAGATAGTCGGGATAATTCGCATAGATGCGGATATATGTGAGCTGTTGATCTTCCACTTTTACTGAATCCACTAACGAGAGGAGATGCTTGAGATTAGCTGGAGATCGAACCGCCTCGGTAGGGGAGTGTTCCTGAGCGTAACCTGAGACGGGTATGAAGTAGATAACCCATAGACTTGACAGGATTGCTAGACGAGAGATTAACCTTTGAAATTTCATCCACAGACCATAGAATGGAATTGAGAGCTGCAATGGAACGTAAGCGATGCTTTGAGGAAATCCAAGCGCATCTTGCTGTTCTCGAATGCCAGGACAGGTCCACTACCCTGCATGGTTGCCTACCTTTGGATCTAGGCGGAAAAAGATCATCACTCTTCGTTTAACATCACTCGGTTTTTTTCTATATTCGAGATATGGCCAATCACCTTAAAGTGTACCTGAAGGTTGCGGCAACCTTATTCATTCTCGGTGCAACGCTGGTTGCTCAGCAGATTTCGATCAGCCGGATCGAGCTAATGCCCTCTATACCTAGTCCCTATGAGATGCGTGACTGGAAAACCGTGGCACTGGGTTATGACTCACTCGTATTTGATCTGGCTCGAACCGGTGACTATCTCCCACTCATTTGGATCAACGAGCACACAGTCAATTATCCCAATCATGCAAGTTTCGGGCTCCATACGGTCGTAGGCACCATCTATCCCACTTCCGCAGAGGCTATCAATGTACTCCCGGCGGTAATCGGCGCCAGCTTGGCGGGAATCGATAAGAGCAATCAGTCTGAGTATAATTGGGTACTCATGTGTGAGGAGTTCTTCAATCGCCGACCCGAAGAGAACGTTTATCTAAATCATCCGGTGGCCGAGAGTGGATACGATTGGTGGTATGCGACCATGCCTAATGTGTTCTTCTATCAACTCTTTGATCTCTACCCGAATACAGGTGATTTCCAAAATCAATTCCGGGCCGTCGCCGACCGTTGGTTGGAGGCTGTCCAATATATGGGCGGCAGTACCACTCCTTGGAATGTCCCTGCCATGAACTACCGGGGTTGGCACCTATCAACCATGACTCCCCATACGACCGGTGTCACGGAACCTGAGGCAGCTGGCGCCATCGCCTGGCTGCTCTACAGTGCTTTCACGCAAACCGGACTCCCCGAATACCGCATTGGGGCTGAGTGGGCCATGGAATTCCTCGATGGTTTGACTGATAATCCCTCGTACGAACTCCAACTGCCATACGGTGTTTGTGCCGCCGCCAGAATGAATGTCGAAGTGGGTACAACGTACAATATTCAGAAGATGGTCAACTGGTGTTTTGACATCGGACCATTGCGGAACTGGGGAGCTATTGTTGGCACCTGGGGTGGATACGATTGCAGTGGTCTTATCGGCGAATCCATCTACAATGACTACGCCTTTATCATGAATACCTTCGAACAGGTGGGAGCACTGGTTCCGATGGTACGATACGATGATCGCTTTGCCCGCGCCATTGGCAAGTGGGTTCTGAACGCTGCCAACGCCGCCCGCCTTTTTTACCCAAATTATCTACCCGACGAGTACCAGGATAGTGAGGAATGGGCTCACACTTATGATCCTCGCTCCTATATCGCCCATGAAGCCATGCGGGAATCACACTCGGGATTAAGTCCCTATGCGACCGGTGACGCCATTACCGGTGGGTGGGGGGAAACAAATCTGGCTCT
>CP070787.1:845626-848589 GCA_020346745.1 Fidelibacterota bacterium
ACCCGAGACTCTCATAGTGGCCAATGGTAAAAGCAGCTTTGGCAGCCACGGTATTGTCAAAGCGGTGCTCTGGTATGAATAGTGGATTGCCCTGACGAGTGTACAGGTCACACCAGTGTTTTATATTCGGAAAGTAAAAATCCGGCGCCAGGAAATCTATGGATGGTCCTCCGGCTTTCCACACATCCATGATGTGCGGCAGGGGACCGGCACTGGGATAGCGCCCGGGGAGCCAACCGGGTCGATTCAGTGCTGCATTGACAAACATCGGCAAAGGATAGATGGCTTTACCGGCTTCGATGATCGTATTTGCAAATTTTGCATAGTACCAGGCCATGAAAATTTCATCGGTATGTGGTCCTTTGCCGAATATCTCTTCCCAGGTGCCCGTAGTACTAAATCCATTTCCAGCCCAAACAGCATGAAATTCAGGCACCAGCTTGTCTTTATTCACCTCTAAATACTGTACAAACTCTTCAGGCACCTGCTCTTCAAATTTCTCATTTGCCAGGGGATGATAATCCCTGGCGGTAGGCAGCATCCCGATCTCATTCTCAGGTTGTATCATGATGATCGTACGATCTCTGGCATCTATCTCCCTTATATGTTCCATTAATGCCGTAAATGCCTTCAGATCTGCCTGTAGGTTGTTTTCGCTGAACGGGGTTAGGATCTCATGACTCTTCCCCTTATCGTCCTTCACCCTCGGAAATCGATCTTGATTTTTCTTCACCCATGCTGGCACGTGGCTGGACATACTGTTTTTCCACGAAGCAAACCATAATAAAACCAGTTTTAGATCCTGCCTGCGCGCTTCCTTAACCAACCGGTCGACTAATTCAAAGTCGAAGACGCCTTCTTCAGGTTCGATGAGTTCCCAGTAAATGGGCGCCAGTACTGTATTCAAATTCATGGCTTTCAGTTTTGGCCAGATAGGTGTCATATACTCCACACTGGTGAAAGAGGAATTCCCCAATTCTCCCCCTAGTATTAGGAATGGTTCGTTATCGACTATCAATTGGGTTGTGCTTCCCTGTTTTTGAAGGCGAGGGATGTGTTGCTGACCACAACCAGCTAGAGCAGCCAGCAGGATCATAGCGACGATGATGTGTTTATTTGAATTCATGGTTTTCATTTTCAAGCTGAACACCTCTACTGATTGTTGCTGAGGCATGATTTTTTGGTAGGTGAAAAGGCCCCGGAATCCCGGGGCCTTTTCACCTTATTGCACCTGTTAAGTACAGCGATATACCCGCCTGGAGCACGGGCATACCCTGATATCGCTACTTCAACAGTAGCATCTTGATGGACTTGGTGTACTCGGGTGTCACCAACCGGGCGATATAGAGACCGGAGGTCACCGCGCGTCCACGTGCGTCTATCCCATTCCACTGGACCTGATGATAGCCCGCTCTCATGGAGCGATCCACCAGACGTATGATCTCCCGACCCAGGAGGTTGTATACCACCAGCGAGACATCGGACATCTCCGGTAGTTCATACTTGATCGTGGAAGTCGGGTTGAATGGATTGGGATAGTTCTGATGCAGTGCATACACCATCGGCAGTGCCGGTCCGTCCTTGTCGACGCCGACTGTTCCCGAAGGTATCATATCAACCATGACCTCAGTAAGGTTCATTGCGGTGGTCGTCGAGTTGTCGATCGCGAATCCAACGCAATTGAATTCGTCTGCGACCAGGGCGACATGATTGTCAACCGCCGATCCGAACACGCTGTAACTGCCATCCGTATTATCCAGCCGGAAAGCAACCTTGTTGGTGCCGTCAGCCAGAGGAACAACTTCGATGACGAAGTCATACGTTCCGGCTCCGGCAACAGCACCGGCTGTATGTGCTTGACTTCCAAGCACGTTACTGCGCGCATCATCAGTGTTAAGCCAGGAGCCATCGACGACACCACCCCAGGTACCGGTAGCACCGATCCCGGCCCATTCCGCAGGTCCGTTGGTCCCGCTTTGAGGCAGGATCAGATATCCGGTGTGGTGTTCATGAGTACCATTCCAGACCCAGTTCGAATCCACAGTGGAATCCTGCCACATTACGCCCGCAGCTTCGCTGTAGAACAATCCGAAACGCAGACTGTTCGCGTCCTCGAAACCGCCGCCGACCAGCGTAATGCTGCCGGTTACTTGCAGCGCTTTGCCTTCCTTCAACGGATGCGGTTCGATAAACTCACCGCGAACGGTTACCGTTGTGTCTGGAGCAGCAGTGCCACTGACGCCCACATCACCGACGAAATCACCGTATTCCAGGTCCCAGCCGCCGGTCAAACCTCTGCCAAAGGCCCAGTTATCGAGGTAGTAGGACGAGAAGGGTTTCTCCGGTATCGTGAAGGGGTCAGTATAATCGACCTTGACCTCACTCAGTTTATACCCGGTCATATCCTCGGCGTTATTGTTAATCGAGAAACATATGCCGTTGATCATCGATGCTACTCGATTAGGATCATCCAGGATACCACCGAACCAGTAGTCAGGTTGTTCCTCACCCGTGGCTATCTCTTTCACCATGTAGAAGCGGACCTCGTTGATGCCCCGTACGAGCTGTACGGACATGGCGAAATTATAGACACCGGCCGTCATATAGGCCCGGGCCGGAGCAGGAGGAACTACGCCGATCGGAGACGTAGAGGTCCAGGTGCTGATCCAGTTCCCGTTTTCCGTGGCCCACACTTCACCACTACCGCCACTTCCGCTCGGTACACCATTGGTGCCCAGACGCGGTGTGAACATGTAGCCATAAGATCCTGATTCGGATCCATTCCACTCCACGTTATAGGTAGTATCCCAGGGCGTTACCGAGGAATCGATGTACATCTGGGTCTCGCTGGTCGCGAGAGCACCGGGATCGCTGTGATAGAAGATCCCGTAACGGAGGGGACTCCAGGCGTTCATGTCTTCCATGATTTCGAATTTACCCGTCACGATCACGGCCTTATCATC
>CP070787.1:848689-851650 GCA_020346745.1 Fidelibacterota bacterium
TTGGTTTATATTTTACTTGGTATCGCCATCTATCGGTAGAAGTGAAAGTTGAAGAAGGATCTAATGAATCTGAATGAGCAACGGAAACTCGTGTTGGACACCCTAATTACGGCTCTGCGTCAATTCGTGATCCTGGTAGTACTATCAGTCCCGCTGCTTGGACAAGCGGTCACCTGGGAACCAGCTCTGCCTTGGCAGGGTGGGACTGTCACTATCAATTATGATGTCGCTGCCAACGAATTACTAAATGATACCGCCGGGATTTTTATTCATATTGGGTATAATGGATGGCAGAACATTCTCGATCCCGATCCTGCCATGGCTCATACCGGGATTGGTAGTGAGTGGTCATATGATTATAGCATTCCCGAGGATGCTACTGTCATCGATTTTGTCTTTCATGATGCTTTTAACACCTGGGATAACAACGGCGGTATGGGCATTGACTGGCATATCGATATTGCCCCCATTGGCGTGTGGCTGCCCACTGTGCCTACACCCAACGATACCATCACTATTACTGCTGAACGTGAAGGATTTTTATGGTGGGGCGTAAATGGTTGGCAGGAACCCATATCCCCATACTGGCCTGTGGGCACGGAAATCGGGGAAACTGGTGCATCGGTGGAATCACCACTATCTGGTCCAGATACCAGCGGGAATTATAGTATCCGCATTGGCCCGTTCCGACAAGGACAACAACCTGTAGAAGTAGTGGACTTCGTCTTTCACTGGAGTGATGATACCTGGGATAATAATAATGGCCAGGATTACCACATTCCCTTGGATCTGACGCCACGAGCTGGTGATCCCACCATTTCCAATCTATCTCACAGTAACAACGACATCATCGAAGGGCTGGAAATCCTCAGCTTCAGTACGGATGGCAGCGACTCGACCCAAGTCTGGATAGACGGCAACCTCGTCTACGCCGCCAGTGGGAGCGACCACACATATCCCTGGCCAACAGACACCCTGGCTTTGGGACAACATACCATCTGGATCCGTGCGGAATCCGGTGCTGGACAGGCAACCTTCCAGAAAGTAGTGGTCTGGAAGGCACCCGACATCGTTGTGGAACCACTTCCTGTGGGGACCGAACTGGGAGTGACGGATCGTGGAGACGGCACAGTCACTTTCGCCCTGCTGGCACCGGGGAAAGCCTTTGTCAGCCTACTAGGCAGCTGGACTGACTGGGATCCGGATAGCCTCGTTATGAATTACGATGCAGCTCAATCTATCTGGTGGATTACACTGCCTATACAGCCTGGCACTTATCAATACATGTATTTGCTCAATGGCCAGAAAAAACTCGGTGACCCGTACGCGACTGATGTGGAATGGAAACTACCGAATGGCCAAGAAGATTGGCAGCACGTCGAAAATCAGGTCTGCCAATTCAGGATAGGCGCTGAGCCCTTCGCCTGGACCGACAGCGGATGGGACAAACCCATCATGGAGGACCTGGTGATTTACGAGCTTCTGGTTCGGGACTTCTCTCCCAGCCGCAACTTCACCGGAGTTGTGGCAAAGCTAGATTACCTTGCCGAGCTGGGCATCAACGCCGTCGAGTTGTTGCCTAATTATGAATTTCCCGGGGAAAGCTCATGGGGATACAATCCGGCTTTCCTGTTTGCTGTGGAATCTACCTATGGTACTCCGCATGATTTCAAGACCCTGGTAAATGAGGCGCATGCGCGGGGTATCGCCATTATCATGGACCTGGTCTTTAATCATTGTGACGGCCGATCTCCCTACTACCAGCTGTATGAACAGGACTACGCCAATTCACCCTACATTCATGCCGAACAGAATCCCTGGGGCATGCCGGATTTTGATCATGCCAAAAGCGGCACCAAAGAGCTGATCCAGAATGTGGTGCAGTTCTGGATTGAGGAATACCATGTAGATGGCTACCGCTATGACAACACAACCGGATTCGGTTGGGATGGTGCCATGGATCGGGGTATCGCCCTCTTCAGTCAAGTAGCGTGGGAAGCTGACTCGACCACCTACCAGATCGCCGAGCATTTCGCTAATATATCAGAAATACAGAACATGATAAGTTCCTCGAAGATTAACTCCCATTGGCATGATACTTTCCATGATCAGATGAAAGCCAATTTGAGAGAGGGACCGTTTGAGGGTAGGACCTACGGCATGTTGTCGGTGACAGCAGATGGCATTGATTTCCGGGAAGAAGGCTTTCAGAAACCGCGGAACATTGTGAATTATATCGAGAGTCACGACGAACAACGAGTCATCTGGGAAGCACAGACCAATACCACCATCGACTATAGTCTTGCGGTTGAAAAAGTGAAACTGGGGGCGACGATTCTCCTCACAGCTACTGGAGTGCCTATGCTATACCATGGGCAGGAATTCGGTATGGACACGGAACGAACCCTAGACTATAATCCTCTCCAATGGTCCAAGCTAGACTCTGAGGTGGGCCGTGCTCTGCATGTCCATTTCACACAGCTATTACACCTGCGAGATACCACTCCCGCACTAAGGGGCACCAATTGTGACTTCGTCTATGACTTCATCCCTCAAAAAACACTCATTTACAGCCGGGTAGATAACCAAGATAGTGTTGTCGTAGTGGCTAATTTCACTCGATCGCCCCAAACTGTGATCGTTCCGTTCCCCCACTCAGGTACCTGGCACGAACCCCTTGCAGCAACTTCGCAAGTTGTGCTGGATGATACTCTTACGATTACAGTTCCCAGTTCCAGTGCTCGCGTTTTTACAGACCGAGAAAAGTTCTTAGCTGTCAATGGGGTCTCCAAGCAAGCTCCGTCTATTTTTTCACTTTCACAGAATTACCCCAACCCGTTCAATCCGTCTACGAATGTAGACTTCACGTTACCAGCTGCTGGACAAGTTATTTTGACTGTGTATGACATTCTAGGTCGTGAGGTTGTCCAACTGGTAAGCGAGAACCTGAGTGTGGGGAAG
>CP070787.1:851750-854708 GCA_020346745.1 Fidelibacterota bacterium
TCCAGGAATGTGTTGAGCTCCGGGGTGGGTATCTGCCGGGTGCTCTGCTCGTAGACTTCCAGCGCCACCTGCAGCGTTTTCCAGACCCGCAGGTTGTGCAATACGGAGATGAATACCAGCGGAACGTGCGCCAACGGCTTGAATTTGTCCTTCATGGTCGTGACCCACTGGCCAATGGTGTCGGTGTCCTTCACAATCGCGTCCCACTTGTTCACCACGGCCACCAGTCCCTTGCCCTGGTCCATCACATGGCTCATGATCTGGCGGTCCTGGGCGTGAAAGCCCCGCTCGGCGTCGATTAATACCAGCGTTACGTGGCATTCGTCGATGGAACGTAAGGTGCGGACCGTGCTGTAGTACTCGATGGCATCCTGGACGCGTGACTTGCGTCGCAGCCCCGCCGTATCGATCAAGCGCAGGGTGCGTCCCATGTAGCGGATGTAGGAGTCGATGGAATCCCGGGTGGTGCCCGGAACCGGCGTGACGATGGCTTTTTCCTCCTTCAGGATGGCATTAAGAAAGGACGATTTACCCACGTTCGGTACGCCCACGATCGCCAGTCCGGTGGCTTCAGTAACGGTGTCCTCGTCTTTCCATACCCGGGCCATTCTTTCCAGTGCTGAGTCCAGCAGGTCGCCCACGCCACGGCCGCTGGCGGCACTGATGAGCATCGGCTCACCCAGACCCAGCTCGTAGAACTCCATTGCCCGTGGCTCATGGACCTGGTCATCTACCTTGTTCACTACCAGCAGCACAGGTTTCTCCAGCATCCTGAGCCGCTCAGCCAGCTCGTGATCATCCGGCATGACACCGATGCGGCTGTCGACCATGAACAGGATCAGGTCCGCCTCCTCGCCCGCCATATCGGCCTGCTTCCGGACGGTCTTCTCCAGAGCATCCCCGCTGCTGGCCAGATATCCCCCGGTGTCGATCAGGTGAAAGCGGCGTTTGTTCCACTCCGCGGAGCCGTAGATGCGGTCGCGGGTCACCCCGGCGGTCTCATCTACGATGGCCTGGCGCCGGCCCACCAACCGGTTGAAAAGGGTCGATTTCCCCACGTTGGGTCGCCCCAGGATAGCGATGGTGGGTCTAGCCATGTATCCTCCGCTGGAAAATAGCCTGGATACTGTCCGGGGTCACGTTGATAGGCACGCCCAATCGCTCACCGATCTGGTCCAGGGTCATATCGTCCAGTGTGAGCTCACCACTGTCGTTCAGTATGCGTTGGGTGGTCCATACTGCTGCGCCCAGGTCCTTGCCTGCAAGTTGCTCGATAAAGTCGCGCCCGGGCAGCAGACCGGCTACGGTTACCGAAGCGCCGAATAGCGTATTTCGAATAGTCGCCAGCTCGACGGTCAGGTTGTTGATGGCGTTGAGGTCTGGTATAATGTGTTTCCGGAAAATCCCCGCGGCCAGTTCCCCGGTAGCGATGGTGAACCGGGCAGGCGTCTCCAGGGAGCGGGGGAGACGCTTCCGCTCCGCTTTGAATCGGTCGAGAAAGGCCCGTACCTGTCCTACCCCGTTCTCTTCGATGGCCAGGTCTTCATAAAAGGCAGCGGATGGAACCTCCTCATCGGCCAGAATATACCACTCATCGCTCAAGATCACGAACCGGCCGCCGTCACTGTGACGGTAAGTCTGGTCCAGAACCGGATAATCTGCGATGAATGCCCGGGCCAGCTCCGGAGTAACGGGAGGAATCGTCGCCAATCCCTGGCGGTGGGCGGTGAGTCCAACAGGAACAATCGCCACCGAGCGCAGGCCGGGCGTGAGGGGCAGCAGGTCGTCCAGTGTGCGCCGCAGGTGAGGACCATCATTGAGGGTGGGGCAGAGCACCACTTGGCCATGCAGCTGGATCCCGTTATCCACCAGGTATCGCATCTTCGTCAGCAGCTGATCATCTTTGCCGTACAGGAACAGCTCGCGCCGCAGTTCCGGATCGGTTGCGTGTATCGAAATGTACAGCGGTGACAGCCGCTGCTCCACGATCCGCTCCAGATCCTTGCTGCCCATGTTGGTCATGGTGATGTAATGCCCGTACAGGAAACTCAGCCGGTAATCCCCATCGCGGAAATAGAGCGCCTCCCTCAAACCGGCGGGATTCTGGTCCACGAAACAGAAGATGCAGTCGTTGGCGCAGCTGCGGATGGCGAAGTCCTCGAACTCCACTCCCAGATCGGTATCCTCCTCCTTCTCCACGCCTACTACTTCTCGACGGCTGCCGCGCTCCAGTTCCAGCTCCAGCGAGCCATCACTGATGCGGAACTGGTAGTCCAGATGATCCCGCACCTTCCGGCCGTTGATCTTCAACAGGCGGTCTCCCGGCTTGAGACCCAGGTGGGCTCCCAATCCATCAGGCTCAACCGATTTGATCCGTATGCTCATGTCACGTCATTCCCTCATCCGGGCGGGGGAATTTACCCCGCCTGACGAACTGTTGGCAGCTCTCTCTGATCGCATTGCATAGCCACGCAGTGGCCGGAATGGATGGTCCCCGGGGCTGGGCTCCGGGGACATCTCTCTATGGCGGGATCTCGCGCTGACTGGCAGTGGAGATCGTCTTGGGTGGGTTACAGAAAAAGATCGACCAGGTTCCCGACCAGTTGATCGACGGTCCTGGCTACCGTTGCGTTGGCCTCGTAGGTCCGGTGTTCTGTCATCAGGTCCACCGTGTTCTGAACCACGCTGTTCTCTGAGATCATCTGTACCATCTGCTCACCTGTGCGCTGCAGCTGGTCCATGCTGGCTTTCATACCGATGATCGAAAATTCAAGGGCGGGTGTCATGCCACATTTCTCCCCATTTCAGTGAAAGTCTTGACACTGCCTATATCGGCTGATTCGGCTCGTTCTTCAACTGGACACCCGCTGGGTGTGACTTCCATCACCGGGCTGCGCCGATCACCTTGTTAGGACGATGTTCGGGTTAGTTCGATAAACTCCTCGCAGTACCAGGTAT
>CP070787.1:854808-857740 GCA_020346745.1 Fidelibacterota bacterium
ACCGAGTCGAACGACTGGTATCTTACCAGCATGGGTGAGCTCAACAGCACCGTGTGGAAATCAGCCATGATCACCGGGGAGTTCTGTGGCGGCACCTCCGGGGCCATAGCGGGGACCACTGAGCGGTTCACACTGAATTATGAATTCATCCGCGCGACGCACTGGTCCTTCATTGGACCGGCGGGCGGTGGAATGGCGCCCCAATCGGAGGAGCACCGCGCGAACATGGATAAGATCCATAAGCGGTTGGGCTATCGCTTTGTGCTCAGGCAGGCGGTCTTTCCGAAAGAAGTGACAGTGGGAGAAACGTTCAACTTTCAGCTGGAACTCAGGAATCGGGGTGTCGCACCTTTCTATTTCGCATGGCCGCTGGTACTTTATTTCGTGGATTCCGCCGATACAGCCCAGGATGAACAGGCACTGGATATCGATATCCGCACCTGGCTGCCGGGTGACGTGGAAGAAAGCGTCGAGGTTACCGTCCCAACGCAACTTCCGCCCGGCAGATATGAATTGAGACTCGCCATCCATGACCCTCTAATAGACAGACCGGGTATCTGGTTTGCAAACGAAGGGAGGGATGATGATGGACGCTACTTGCTGGGGAGTTTGCGTATTCTCGATTGATTCTTTACATGCGGCTTGTAAAAAACAACCCTGAATGGCATGCACAGCGAATGGGAACGGTTCAGTTACTTCCCCACCGATAACGGCGTATTTCATTCGTATAAGGAAGGGAGCGGAATACCGTGAGTTCCAGAGCATGGTTGGTATATGCTATGACTACGACTCTTCCATGAGGTATTCGGGGTGCGTTGATGAAATGCTGGATTTCCCGCTACCCTGGGCTATTCAGCTTGGGCTCTGACGATGATTCCGGTTGTCATTATTGCCTTGAAGCTGATTAATTGGCAATTGGAGCGGGATCAGCTGTTATAGCTCAAACCCTGTCATAGTCAATGGCATATTTTGGAATAATTATCAACAAGAGATTAATATTCATGATGAAACGTCTTAACTCTCTGCGACCTATTCAGATATATATGGGGGATGGGAAGTCCTGAATCATAGATAATTAATCAATCTGTATACCCCATGGACGCAACGATACGTGCTAGAGGAGCATTCAATACGCCGTTTTCTATGATAATCCCATCTACTAATCGTCGGATTGTTCTCTTGACAGCGCCTGAATGGTATCGCGATATGGCATGGAACTCTGAGCACCTAGAGCGGTTACGCTGGTCGAGGCGACCGTGTTGGCAAAAAGAATGGCTCCACCGATATCTTGCTCTTCAGAGATCGCTAGAGCCAGGGCTCCATTAAAGGCGTCTCCTGCCGCGGTCGTATCCACAACCTCTACGCTACGGGTGGGAAAAAGCTGCGCTTTATCCGAGGTTACGAGCAGAGCTCCCTGCTCTCCGAGAGTGACCACAACATTGGTGACTCCTTTTGCAATCAGCTGCCGGGCGGCTTCTTCTGCCGTTTCGATATCCTCCACTTTCATCCCTGAGAGGCTGGCCAGCTCAGTTTCGTTCGGAGTTAGATAGTCCACTCGGGAAAGAAGGTCATCCGGTAGTGCCCTGGCTGGGGCTGGATTCAGAATGAAAACGGCGTCCTGTTCCGTCGCCAACTCGGCGGCCTTAAATACCGTCTCTTCCGGTATCTCCAGCTGAACGATTACCGCCCGTACTTCTCGAAACAGCTGCCGATGGTCCTCCAGATCCTGCGGGCTGAGCTGCATATTGCTTCCCGGAGCCACTACGATCTGATTCTGGCCGTTGCTGTCTACTACGATCAAGGCCACTCCTGTGGGATGAGTCTCATCCCGTTTCACTGCATCAAGTTTCACACCATCAGATTGCATGTTCTGGAACAGCCGATCACCGAACAGGTCCTGACCCAGCCTGCCGAGGAAATGGGTCAAGCCGTTGAGTCGGGCACAACAGACCGCCTGATTCGCCCCCTTGCCCCCAGGAAACATCTGGAAATGATCCCCCAGAATAGTCTCACCCGCCTGGGGAAACCTGTCGGTCACTACGACCAGATCCATATTCGCGCTGCCAACAACTAGAACGCCTTCGCGCTTCATGATTGTTCTTCCTTCCGTTACTCAATTGATAATGTATATTGGAGTTCATGCACGATCCGCGGCGGCTGTATGATACTAGGAACCCAATGAACACCTTCAAGCAGATTGATGAGTGTGTTGGTCACGGCCAACGAGACCTGGTTAGAACCGGATTTGATCTCATCCTTAACGTCCATCCGGTACGGATGCCACGGTACGATGAATCCCTCGCCACCATTAAGGGAGACTTCCAGAACATCTTCACCACAATCGACTTCGAGAAACAGTCTTCCCTCCAGGTATTCGTCGGGAATACCCACTTCCCGAATTTCGGCATCGAGATGGCTGCAAGTGCCGCGTTCAGACTGCTCTTCTCCATTTATATATATAGATGGAATTCTCGCACGGCAAAGCCATCGACTATTAAACGGGTGTTCATTGGCAGACTCTATACCTGGAAGGGCATTTGATAATATAGTGTTCCGGGATATCCGCTTTGTTCCCTTTCCTCCGACATCTACATCTCCCGGACACTGGCTGTGACATAAAGCCACACCCTTATAGGTTCTCGCGAGGAAAGATGCCATTTTTAATCTCCAGCTAGATTAAATAGTTTAGGACTCCCTTGACATTTCCTCTTTTAAATGGTCCCGGCCAAAGCGACAGAGTTTACATAGAATACTGCAACTGGAATCGTCAGCTACCCGGAAATACTAGTGCAATGTATGGCAATTGATACCAAGTCTCTCTCGCTAGATTGGCCTCCCGGGTCAGGGGAGTGCTCCTCCCTGCTATTCAATACCTGCGCTGGCAGACCCGGCTCCGTGGACCATTCCGGTCTCAGGATCGATGTAGAGCATA
>CP070787.1:857840-860728 GCA_020346745.1 Fidelibacterota bacterium
CCAAGTACGCAGTCGCGGATAGATATGCAGGATTCCTGCGACCGCTGCGAACGAGAGTTGAAAACTGGGTGTAAACAGGCTTCCAGGTTGGATCAGGAGACTGATGATGGCCGCCGCGGCCAGGAGATTCCAACTGTCAGGCCGCCTTTCCAGAGATCGTCCCCAGGCGTACAAGAAGGCCATGATACTGGCACGGACAACACTGGGAGGTGCTCCTGTGAGGAGTACATAGCCTAGCAGTCCGCTGCCGATCACGAACACCTGTCCTGCCCGGGGGATTGGGAGCAGCCGTGATATTGACATGAGCACGAGGAGCAGGTAGCCTACATGGAGCCCGGAAACCGCCAGAATGTGTCCAATGCCCAAAGCGCTAATCCGATTGCGGAAATCGTCATCGATGCCGCTTTTATCGCCGAGCAGCAGCCCAACCGCCAGGCCGGCCTGCGGCCGTCCCAACCAGGTATCCAGTTGCCCCCTGATCCGCTGCCGGATGAGCGCCATTTCCCTGCGGATGTGCAAACCCTGGTAGGGAACCACAGCCAACACCCTGAGAGGCTCCTTCACTAATACATCTACACCTTGAGTCCAGAGATAGTGGCGGTAGTCAAATCCGTTGGGATTGCGACGACCATCCGGCCTTTGAAGCCGACTGCGAAGCAGCAGGGTGTCCCCGGGTTGAAGGTCATGCTCCTCCAGGCCCCAGGTATGCGAACTATCATAAATCCGCCACAAGCCCCGCCTGGCTTCCAGCGAATCAGGTAGGCCAACCAGAAAATCGATAAATATATCGGTCCGGTCAGCCCGATATCTGGCCTCATGGACAACTCCCTGGACCACATGCCATTCGTCGGGATCTATGGGCGTCAATTGAGCACGACCAGGGTAGTGCGGTGCCATCCAGGCGCCTAAGGCCAGAATGGCAGCCAAGAGTGCGCTCTGGCACCAGCGGGAGCCCACCAGACCGCTGACGGCCAATATGGCCCACACTCCCCAATGCCAATCGAGGACATAGCCTAACACTATCCCTACGATCAGAGGAAGAGCTACGGGAAGCAGCGGAATCCGACGAAAGAGCGGCAGAGTGAGTTCTGTGCGTGGGAATAGTGGCTTCTGGAGGAGTCGGTTCAGGCTGGTAAGGAGGGATCCAACAGGTGAGGTTTGGCGTGAGATACCTAAGCCTAGATTTAGCGTCCTTTCAGCGATTCGCGGCGCTCGCGCAGCAATAGGAACTCCGAACGCTCGATGTTGCCATCAGCACGCAGCACGATGATACGAATGGCCTCAGGAACGGGAATGAGCAGGTTATCGGGATCGGTGTAAAAGACATCCACCAGCTGGCGGATCATTTTAAAGTCATACTTTAACTTACGGGAATAATACTCACGCCTTTCAACCTTGTAGCGGTCAACACTTGCGGGGTTCCTTTCAATTGGCTGCTGCAGCGGATGATCCTTCTCGGCCTGCCTGAAAATGCCCCCATCCGCCCTGAAGCCGGCATAGAATCCCATGAGGTAGACGGTCTTTCGGGAGTCATCCCAGTGGGTCCATGTCTTACCGGTGATATCCCGTTGAGCCAAAACAGGCCCGGAAAGCCCCAATATCCCGATGAGTACCAAAGCAACGGGTGTGCTAGCAAAGGACGATCTAGCTGCCATAGCGATTCACTATCGGGTATCTGCGTCCCATGCCAAAGGCTTTCCCGGTAACCCGGATACTGGGCGCCGCCTGACGCCGTTTGTATTCGGCTCGGACAAGGAGGGAGCGAATATGGCCGATGAGCTCGGGATCATACCCTTTGGCTTCCAGTTCCTGATCAGTGGCCCGATTCAGCACCAATTCATCAACCAGCGGGCTAACGATTTCGTAATCGAACGGATCGACCTGTCCCGGCTTAAGCTCCGCACTCGGGACCTTCTCGAGGACAGTCTTGGGAATGATCTCCTTCCCCGCTGCCTCATTGAGGTGGCGTGCAAGGCGGTAAACGTCGCTTTTTGAGACGTCCCCGAGTGGCGCCAAGGCACCTGCCATATCGCCGTACAGCGTGGCATAACCCAGCGCAACCTCAGTTTTATTACCGGTTGTCAGCAGCAGGGCATTGCGTTTGTTGGCCACTGCCATCAGGATAGTACCCCGAATGCGGGCTTGAAGATTTTCCTCAGCAACACCCTCATCGGCATCCTGAAAGAAGGGATTCAGGGTCTCAAGGACCGCTTGGCGGAGGGATTCGATAGATAGTATTTCCAAGCGAACAGCCAGATTTTCAGCCAATCTACGGGCATCGTCTTCGCTCTTGCTCGAGCTGTAGGTTGTCGGCAAGGCCAAGCCGATTACGTTCTGAGAGCCGAGTGCGTGTACGGCCAGTGCCGCAACGACGCTCGAGTCAACACCGCCGCTGAGGCCGACCACGGCTTCCGTATGGCCTGTCTTGCGAAAATAGTCCCGGATTCCCAAAGTAATAGCACCGGCAAGTTCTGCCTCCCGGGATAATTTGGCGTCGGAAGGTTTGCCGGCATCAATCTCTATGGGAAAAGGAATATGAAGCAGGTCTTCATCGAAGGCAGCTCCGAGACGATAGAGTTCGGAATTCTCACTATAGACCAGTGAACGGCCATCGAAGACCAGTTCATCCTGGCCACCTACCAGATTACAGTATACATACGGCTTGCCCCACCGGCGCACTTTTTCGGCGATCAGAACTCTCCGCCGGGGGTCGCGATCCACCCTGAAGGGGGACGCGCTGATGTTAATAAACAGATCGATACCCTGATCCCCCAGGATATCACACACTTTGGTCGGATAATCCTGGTCCCAGAGGTCTTCACAAATGTGTAGTCCGATTCTTACCTTCTCCCCCGACGCGGGAATGATGTCGACAGGCTTGATTTGAG
>CP070787.1:860828-863702 GCA_020346745.1 Fidelibacterota bacterium
TGCGGAGATTTGAGGAGAATGCTCGGCAGGTTTCGGGATTGGATCGTTTTCAGATACAGACCGCCAGTCCTCGTTCCATCATACCGGAGCCTGAAGAAGTCCGGTTCCATATCGGAAAACGACTTTCCCCACGACTCTATGTGGGTGTACAGGCAGATCCAACCCTCAGTTTCAACCAGTATCAGATCGCCTACCGCCTGAATCGGAATATATCGCTGGTAGGATCGGTTGATGAGAATGGCCTGTATCAGGCCAAATTCCGACTTAAGATTCGATATTAAGTCGCGGATTTTTTTGTTCATGGTCCGAAATCCCCGGGCAGCCCTTCTCTTCCCGATGCTATTATTCCAGCTGACATCATTGGCAGCTCAACCCGCCGAACTTCCCATTGAAAGTATTGCTATCTTTCCTACGGATACTCTGTCCTTTGAGCCACGAGTGCTCACGAGCCTGATGAAATTGAAGACCGCTCGACTACTGTCAGAAGGTACTCCATTCAGCCGCCGAGTCCTGAGAGCGGATGCCATAACCGTGGAGAATTTTTATATCAGTCACGGCTATCTTGAAGCTGAGGTGGTTGATTCTTTCCATGTTACCGAGGACGAGCGTGTCCAAATCAGACTCACGATTACTGAGGGAAAGCAGTTTGTATTAGCTGATATCTCCATCACAGGGAACCGGCTTCTGTCAAAGGAAGAGATTATCGACTTCCTCGGACTGAGGCTAAATGAGCCTTATAATCCTGTGAAGATTCGGACTCGCCTGGAAGCACTTCGCCATCACTATCAGAACCGGGGCAAGCTGACCATTGATATCCTCGAAGAAATTGAGACTAACCAGGGAGTCAATCTTCGACTGTCCATTTCTGAGGGTCTGACCTATACCATCGGTGACATAGCGATAGATGGCCTGAAGGAAGTGCCGGAATGGTATGTCCTTCGAGAGCTATTGTTCAGGAAGGGAGAAACCTTCAGCAGAAGTGAGCTCCTGCTAAGCAAGCAGCGTGTTTTCGAATCGGGATTGTTCGGCTCTGTAGAGATAATCCCGACGCTCAAGGCGGAAGAACCTGGTGTGGCGGATATCGAGGTGCGCGTAAGGGAGCTGGAGAGGCGCAGCATTGATTTGAGTCTGGGGTTCAGTCAGGAAGAAGATCCTGGTGGAGCGGATCCCAAGACAGCCCTAAGTGCATCAGGCCAATGGTGGCATGCAAGACTGGCAAATACCAGCTTGCGTGCTGGCATTACCTTGGAGGGTGGCCTAATACTCGGGGCTTTAACCTCACCCAGAGCCCTGACCTCGCCTAGATATTTAGCCGCGGTTGATATTATAATGCCTTGGACGCTAGGCTTGCGGTTGCCGACTTCTCTGCGAATCTATACTGATCGTACTCCCTCTCATCCATCTGATATTGAGCGAAGGGGTGTGGCCCTTTCTGTTCTCTCACGAAGGACGAAACGGCATCAATTCCGAGGGTCGCTGGGTTGGGACCGCGTCTATTCCGATATTCCCGATACCGCGGCCACCCGTGATGCGCAACGAAGTATTAAGTTTGACTATCGGTTTCAAGGTGTGGATAACCTATTAACGCCCTCCCAAGGAATTCTCCTCCAATTGAAACCATCCTTGAACGGGACCTTTCAACATCCTGAGCGCTACTATTATAAGATCGAAGCTGACGTTCGCCGGTACCATCCGGTTCTCCCGCGAACAGTTCTCGCATATCGCTTGAAAGTAGGCTTTTTGGAAACAATTCCCTTTGGCAGTGTTAGGCATCTACAGCCTTATCACCTTTATGATTTGGGTGGTAGCACGTCATTAAGGGGATGGTCCAATCCGATCAATTTCCTGGCTAAGGGTGGTGTTGATTCAACTAAAGGTGGTGTGATAAAAGCGCTAGTGAACGTGGAGTTCCGTGCACCCCTGTTCTGGATTCTAGGCTTCGAACTCTTCGCAGATGTGGGTGCCCTAAAGGCTTTCCAGACCAGCCTTGAGCTCCAGTGGGTGACGGGCTGGAATGTGGGTTTCGGCTTACTTATCAACACGCCGTTGGGACCCATCAGATTGGACTTAGCGCCACTGAGACGTATGAACCAAGAAGACCTGGAATTTGGCATTGCCTTGAAAGACCTTCGGGTAGCTTTCCTCCACACCTTCTGATGCGGATTTCCACCTATTCCTATCTGCCAGGATAGAAACAACTCAGTTCAAGCAATCACCGGGAGGGAAACAAGCACCTGGCGAAGTACGATGATCGCATCCAAAGGGAGTGGAACCCACCTACCCGCCAGTGAGTAAAACAGCCGTTGGATTTGCGACTTGAAGGCCTGTGAACCGCGGACATAAATTCCCGCTCCCGAAGCAGCAATTCATAATCATGAACAGGAGTATCCCCACATGTATCAATTAACACGAGGTGTCTATGCATCCCTACTGCTTCTTATTGTGGCTTGTGGTGTCAGCAAAACGGCCGAAGAGCTTTGGCAGTCATCAGAGCATGAGGTGAATGCCAAGAAGTACCAGCGGGCGATAAAGTCTCTGGAAACTCTGGTGACGACCTATCCGGAAAGTCCCCTTGCTCCCAGGGCGCAATTCCAGATTGGGGATATTTATATGAATAACATGGATGATATTCCTCAATCCCTCACAGCCTATAGTAAGACAACTGCGCGATATCCGACTACTGATGAAGGAGTGAAGGCGCTTTTCATGGTGGGCTTTGTGAATGCAAATCATTTGGAGGATTATGAGGCCGCAAAGAGTGCCTATATCGAATTTATACACCGCTACCCGAACCATGAGTTAATTCCTTCGGTTAGATTCGAACTGGATAATCTCGGGAGGCCCGTGGAGGAGATAGAGGAATTGAAAGGTATA
>CP070787.1:863802-866651 GCA_020346745.1 Fidelibacterota bacterium
TATAATTTTCTGGAAGAGTTCCTGGTTCTATTCGATTGCAGCGATTTCCTGCTTGCGCGTGTCGTAGATGTCAAGCTTGATAACCAGCAAATGCAACTGGATGCAAAGGCAGTTGGCGACCATCTTGGCAACTATGAGCTCCACCTCGGGATCAAGGCCGTCACCTACAGTGATATGTTCGTTCGAACCATCAACAATTCGTGGATAGCACAGGTGGTCCTGGATGTCTGAAATCAAACTACAGCGAGTATCTAAGTATATCTATGAGATCCCGCAACAAGCGGGTATGAACGTCCCCGGAACCGTTTTTATTTCAGAAAAACTGCTGAAGCTCATCAGCAAGGATAAAACCCTCCAGCAGGTTCGAAACGTTGCCTGCTTGCCTGGGATCCTGAAGGCATCCATCGTTCTGAGTGATGCCCATCAGGGCTATGGTTTCCCAATCGGAGGTGTTGCGGCCTTCGATCTGGAAAAAGGCATCATCTCACCAGGCGGTGTAGGCTATGATATAAACTGTGGGGTGCGGTTGTTGCGAACTAATCTGGCACAAACGGATGTAATGACCAGGCGTAAGGAAGTTGCCGAAGCGCTGTATCGCAAGATTCCTTCCGGGGTCGGCCGGGGTAGCAAGCTCAAACTGAATCGTCGCGATCTGGATAACGTCCTCGAACGTGGGGCTCCCCACGTCGTCGAGATGGGGTATGGCTGCCAGGAAGACTACCTGCACATGGAAGAGGAAGGCTGCATGCAGGGAGCCGATGCTTCCGCCGTGTCACCGAGAGCCAAGGATCGAGGTATCGGCCAATTGGGGACCTTGGGAGCCGGCAACCATTTCCTGGAGGTTCAGGCGATCGGCGAGATCTATGACACCGATGTCGCCCGCGTACTGGGGCTTTCCGAAGGCCAGATCATGCTGATGATTCATTGCGGCTCCCGCGGCCTCGGTCACCAGGTGGCCTCCGATTATATCAAGAAAATGGAACATGAATACGGCATCGAACGACTTCCTGATCGCGAATTGATCTATGCCCCCATCAAAAGCCAGCTGGGGAAAGACTACCTGGCTGCCATGGCTGCGGCCATGAATTTCGCGTTCGCCAACCGGCAGGTCATCACCCATTGGACCCGGGAAGAAATGCAGTATCTCTTCCCGGACGTCACCGTTGATACGATCTACGACGTCTGCCATAACATCGCTAAGTTTGAAGAGCATACCATAGATGACCAGCAGAAGACGGTATGCGTCCATCGCAAAGGCGCTACCCGTAGCTTCGGACCCGGTCGCAGTGAGATCCCTGATTCCTACCGGGACATCGGCCAACCGGTTATTATCCCCGGCAGTATGGGCACCGCCTCCTATCTGCTCATCGGTACCCGGGAGTCAGAAGAACTGACCTTCGGCAGCTGCGCCCATGGAGCCGGCCGCGTGATCAGCCGGAGAGCCGCTCTGAGAAGTCTGCGGGGCGAGGACGTCCAGAAACAGCTCGAATCGAGAGACATTGAGGTCCGTGCCGGTAGCTGGCGGTCCATAGCCGAGGAAGCCCCCGAAGCCTACAAGGATATCGACGAGGTCATCGAAGTCATGCACGAACTGAACATCAGCCGAAAAGTGGCTCGGCTGACCCCCATCTCCGTAGTGAAGGGCTGATGTATTAGACGCTAACCGTCCCCGTTCCTTCGGGGCAATCCAGTTCTGTCGCCGCGCAGATCCCTCACTATCATCACGAACACGGCCTCACCATAGCGTGGGAAATCTGACTGGTTTGTCAGAATCCTCATGATGGATCTCAAAAGTGACACCGTAGTCTACTCGCTTGCCTGCCTGGCGTTTCGTGCGTATATGTACAAGGCCAAAATTCCGCTCAGCAAAAGTGTCCAGTAACCTCGCTGAATAATCCAGGTCCTCTCCCACTGCGAATTTGGGCGCGAGTACATCCAGGTAGCGGGCGATCTTGGTCGGCTTGTTCGAGATGGGGGAGGAAGTGAACTGGTAGATCACCGGGTGCAGCTCGTGTTTGGGATCGGAAGAACGCAGTGCCGCGAACGTCCCCACATGAACATCACCCCCCAGAACCACAATGCGGATACCTCTCTCATTCGCCTCATCGAATAACAGGCGGATGAATCGCCTCGTATCGGCGATATAGGCCTTGCTGTTCCACTGATCGCGTAGATCATCGGCCAGACCTAGATGCTTCATGATCAGCTTGTTCGCCTTCCTCGATATGGCGTAGGATACGTGTACCAGCGGCACACTGCAGACCACGAACACCACCCGGCATTCTTTTCCTTCACTCGCAAACCAGTCCTTCAGCCATTCAAACTGCTCATCCGAGAGAAGTACCTTTGTCGTCGAGTTCCGGTACCGTCTCAAATCCAGCACAACAAATCCGATGCGCCCATAGATGAACGAATAGTATCCCTTGCTCCTGTCAACCAGGGGATTGTGTTCCAATTGATACTTGAAGTATACTTCCTCGGCTGCTTCGAACATGTAAGGATACTTCGCCTCGTCTCCATGGGAACCCCAACCATCGCGTATTTCGTGATCATCCCAGGTATAAAAAGCCGGACAGCACGAAGTCACCTCCGAGACCGGACTCAGGCCGAGCTGCTTCTGATACACCTCCTTGTAAGCACCGATACGCTCCTCCGGTGCCAGGCGTCTCATGAACCTCTTTGGAGCTCCGTTACCTTCCCTATTCCACAGTTCGTCAGAGTAGATTTGATCACCTACCCCGAAGAAAAAGCGAGGATCATTCTTGTCACCGGAATCACTGTATTGGCCCTTGAGACTCGCCAGTCTCTCCCACATACATAAAGAGCTTTCAATCAGCTCACGGCGACAC
>CP070787.1:866751-869592 GCA_020346745.1 Fidelibacterota bacterium
CTGAAGCCATGGTCGACACCCATCGAGGAGTACCAGGAGATGAACGGGATGATGATTCCGTTGAGCGGGAAAGCCGTCTGGCACCTGGATGACGGTGAGTTGCCCTACTGGCGCGGTGAGATTTTTGATCTGGAGTTCAATCAACCATCGTCATATTAAGGGAATACGATGAGATATTATTTTCAGCTATTATTCCTGGCAGGATTGTCGTTATTTCTGTTTACCTGCGCCTCCACTACACCGCCCATCGTTGATGAGGTGGGAGCTCCAGTTGAGACCGGTATCGCCAAGTTTGAAACGGTATTGCTGGGGGGCGTAGAACAGTCTATCCTCATCCGAACCCATGATCCAGCTAATCCGGTACTGCTGTTCCTCCACGGGGGACCAGGATCACCGGAAACACCGGTAGTGGTACACTTCAACCGGGAACTGGAGAAGCATTTCGTGGTAGTCAACTGGGATCAGCGGGGAGCAGGGAAATCATTCTCCCGGAAGATTCCCAAGGAATCATTTACCATTGATCAATTCATTGAGGATACCCATCAATTAGTCACTTGGCTCAAGCAGCGCTTTAACCATGAAAAGATTTTCCTGGTTGGACACTCTTGGGGCAGTGCTCTGGGAACGTTTGTGATTGAGAGGTACCCGGAGGACTTCCATGCCTATGTGGGAGTCGGACAAATAGTGGATTTACCCCGCAATGAATTACTCACGTATGAATTCGTTCTGGAGCAGGCCAGACTGACAGAGAATCGCAAAGCTATCCGTCAACTGGAAAAGATCGGGTATCCGGAGAACGGGGAATATCGGGGCGGACTGAAAAGCACTGCGCTCCAGAGAAAATGGTTGGCCAGGTTCGGTGGATTCTGGTATGGAGAGTCAAGTATGAAATCCATGATTCAAGTCTATAACCGATCACCTGAGTACACTTCTCTGGACATGCTCAAGTTCGTGAAGGGTGCCCAGCGGTCTCTTATTCTGCTTAAGGATGAGGTCATGGGGATAAACCTCATCGAGCAGGTGCCTGCGGTGCAGGTCCCTGTATATTTCATGATCGGCAGGCACGACTACATCGCCTCCTTCATTCTGGCGGAGGAGTATTTCCAGCATCTGCAGGCTCCGTACAAGGAATTCATCTGGTTTGATGCATCGGCCCACTCACCGCCCTTCGAAGAGCCGGACAAGTTCAACCGGCTCATGATCGATAAAGTACTGACGGAAAAACCACTGCCAACACCTTAACTTGATCGGAAAACGTTTAATGCGTACATTCCCCTCGTAGTAGTCCCGGGGGAAATTTCCTAGCGTTACGATATTGGGGAATAGAGCTCGAACTCTGTACAAAAGGAGGACTGGCTATGTTCCCATTTAACAACACGTTGCGCCGCATCACACCCTTGGTGGCGTTATCCCTGCTCATCCCCTTGATCACCGGGTGTACCACTGGCTCGACTGCCGAAGTTCCCATCACTAGCGCTTCCGAGGAAGCCCGGGCAACCTATATCGAAGCTCGGCAGCTGGCGGAAAATCTCAGCCTGAACGAAGCTCGGGCGACGTACGAGCGGGCTATCGAGCAGGATCCCGAGTTCGCCCTGGCCTATTGGGGCCGTGCGATCCTGGCCATTTCAAACCAGGATTTCCGGAATTATCTAAATCAAGCCGTTGCCCTGGCACCGAATGTTTCCCGGGGTGAGCGCCTGATGATCGAAGCCAACCAGGCCTTGTCCGAGGACAAACCCGAAACGGCCCTGAGAATCCGCAAGCGGCTGGCGCGGATGTACCCCAACGACAAGCGGGTGCAGAATACCCTGGGCGCGTCCTATTTCGGATTAGACGAGGTGGAACCGGCCATCGCCGCCTACGAAAAGGCGGCGGCACTGGATGCCGACTATCCACCACCATACAATATCCTGGGATATCTCTATCTCGCTGAACACCAGTTCGACAAGGCGGAAGACGCCTTCAAAAACTACCTCAGGTTGATTCCTGATGAGGCCAACGTTTATGATTCCATGGCGGACCTGTACACCCGAACGGGCCGCTACCAGGATGCCATCGAGAATTACGGAATGGCCCTGGAACGCAATCCAACCTTCGCCTTCTCACAGCGCAAGATCGGGCTTAATCAGCTATATATGGGTAAGTTTGAGGAGGGGCGGGCTTCCATAAGCCAGGCTATTCCCCTGGAAAGAACGCCTTTCGGCCGAGTGCTTGATCAGGAAATGATCGCCTTCTCCTACCTGTTCGAGGACAATCCCGATGAGACCTTCAACGGATTGGTACAGGCACTGGAGTTGGCCGAGACAGAGAACCTGACGGTGCGGGTAGCTTTGATCCATTCAGGATTATGCCGTCTACATTTTCTCATCACCGGTGATCTGGCCCAGGCTGAAGCTGAATTGCAGGCATACAAAGCCATCAACGAGGCTGGCGGAATTACCGAAGGTGCCAGGGACTTCTATACCGAGCTGGCATTTGCGCAGGAAGCCCTCATTGCCGCCAAGCGGAAGGATTTCGATCTGGCTTTTGCCAAGGCGGAGGAACTGAAGAGCAGTATCGCGGCCGGTGAAAATCCCACGGAAACCGAGGGTTATCATCAGCTCATTGGGCAGATCCATCTGGAACAGGGTGAATTTTCAAAAGCCCAGGATCATTTCGACCAGGGAAATGAGGACAATCCGTATACGTACTATCTGATGGCCCAGGCGCAGGCTGGCGCCGGTAACCACGACCGGGCGAAAGAGTACTATCAGCGCACCATCGACTGGAACGAGGTGATCAGTTATAACGCCGGGAATCACCACCGGGCTCTGGGCTACGCTTTGGCATGGACGAAATCAC
>CP070787.1:869692-872525 GCA_020346745.1 Fidelibacterota bacterium
CTCCTTCTCCCGGATCTTCTCATTGCTCAGCAACAGGCGCTGACGCTCAAACTCCCGGTTCAGACTATCCAGGCGCTCAACATAGGTGTTGTATTCCACCTGCAGGCGACGGGTTTCTTTCTCCAGCAGTGCCTGGGCATCCCGCACCTCTTCGAACTCCTGCATGATACGGTTCGAGTCGATATATCCTATCTTGAGTTGTCCAAACAGCCCTACAGGCAAGATGGTCAACAGGATGGTTATACTTACGGTTAGTCGGTTCTTGTCCACCGCTCCTCCTATTATCGGTTAAAAGGGCATTCCAAAGATGAAGTGTAGCTCCCAGCCATGTGGCTTCCCTTCAGTATCTATTTCCACTTGATCAAAACCATAGCCCAGATCAAGCCCGAGCATGCCCAGCATGGGCATGAACATACGCACACCCACACCCACGGATCGTTTGAGGTTGAAGGGATCGACATAGCTGAAATCTAGCCAGGCGTTCCCCATATCCATAAACGTCAGGGCATAGACAGTAGGGTTTTCGGAGAGCGAGAGTCGCAGTTCCGCGGAATATCTCAGCATGACGGTACCGCCACGGGGACGTCCGGCCGTATAGGGGCCTACCGTATTGTCAGGGTAACCGCGGAGCATTTCGCCGTAGGGGATGCCCGTGCCACCCATGAAAAACTTCTCTTCAGGGGGCAGGATGGATCGCTCTCCCTTCTCCACGAGCTGCTTTATAATCCCCAGTTTGAATAATTGATGGAAAACCAGCTTTTCTATCACCGGTACGTACCATTTGAGGGATACCACATGCTTATGATAATCTTCATTACCACCCAGTATGGCGCCGGAGAGTGTGGACAGCCAGCTGAACTCGGAACCCATGGTGGGGAATTCGGGTCGATTCCGGCTATCCCGGCTGATGGACTGGGTGAAGGCCATGCCGACGGTCGAGACGTAGGACACGCCATCCTTATTCTCATGAATATCCTCGCCACGCACACCAAACAGGTAGGATTTCAGATCCTCGGGATCACCCAGATAGCGCTTATCCACCCCCTGAAAAATCCAGGCCCCGCGGAAGAAATTGTCCGGCCACCGGAAGCGCCGACCGAACCGGATGGACCCGCCCCATTGAAGTATGTCGAAATTGAAGTAACTGATTCCAGACCGGTAGCTGCCCCGCTCGGAGTAGAAGGCTGATGCCCCAACCAGATTGGGTGTATTCAAGAGCCAGGGATTGGTTAGACTGACCGAAAAGGATTGATAGGACGCCTGCTGATACCTATCGTAGATGCTGAGACTGGTCTGGGCACCACGATTATAGCTCAGATTGAGCCGCTGGCCGGTACCCGCCAGATTATCAAACTCCACGCCGCCGCCGCCGATCATGCCGTATTGTTCGGTATAGCCGACCGACAGGTTGGCCCTGCCGGTGGACCGCTCGGTTACTTTGATGCCTAGATCGACTTCATCCTCGTCCACGGGCAGGACATCGGGCTCCACGTTCTCGAAGTAATTCAGAATCCATACATCCCGCTGACTCCGACTCAGCTTCTCATAGCTGAACGTATCACCGGGATTGATGCGCAATTCTCGACGGATAACATAGTCCCTGGTTTTTTCATTTCCGGTAATATTAATGTACCGCACGGCCACCTTCTGGTTCTCGACAATGTTGAACACGACATCCACCGAATCCTCTCCCACCGGAAACTCAACCGGCTCAACCTGGGAATAGAGATAGCCTTCGTCCATATAGACCGGATGGACTTTCTGACTGACGGCGGTGGCAAAGGCCTCTTTATCGTAGCGGTCGCCTTTGGCGAAGTCCAGCGCGGACTCCAGCTCCTCATCCGTGTGAAGCGTGTTGCCTTCCCAAGAGAAATTGCGATAGTAATAGGGCTTACCCTCATGAATCTGAATGACCAGTTCGATACGCTTGCCATCACGTGTTACCTTGATCGAGTCACCCAATATCCGGGCATCGCGGTAGCCGCTGTTCTGGTAGTAATCGACAAGCGCGTATAAATCCTCTTCATATTTATCACGGTCAAAGGGGGAACGCCAGAATAGATACCAGCGCCAGCGCTTGGTTTCTTTCAGCTTCGTCCGGAGCATGAAAGAGGAGACTTGTTCGTTACCCTCAAATCGAATATTTCTCAGCCGGACTCTCTTACCTTCATTAATGTTGATTTTCAGGATTTGTCCGTGCGGAATCGCTCCCGGTTCCTGTGTCGTTTCCACCTCGACATTCAGATAACCATCATCATGATAGAGCTTCTTGACTTTTCGCACCACTTCCGAAACGGCATACTCGGACAAGATTTGCGGGGACTTGATCTCGATAGCTTCCAGGATCTTATTCTTGCCGATCTTCTTATTGCCCTCCAGGACAATCTCTTCCAGGGAGGGATATTCCTCCACTGCGATCCGGAGTACCAGCCCGCTGTCAGATTCCTCATCCATGTAGATCTGTACATCGCCGAAGAAGCCCAAGTCCCATAAGCGGCGAATGCCGCGTTGAATATCCATGGCCGTAACCGAGCGGCCGGGATACAAGCGGGAGGTAGATCGGATGACCTGTGCAGAGGCACGCTCGTTCCCCTCGACCGTTACTTCCTTGAGCTCGAAGATCTGCAGCTGCTGGGCCCAGCTCAGGGTGAGCATACTCAGGAGGCCTATGAGAATCCTGGCATACATCGGGATCATTCCACTACCGGAGACGATTTTCCAACCTGCTCACTCAGTAATCCAAAGCGGCGTTCACGTTGCTGGTATTCCAGGATGGCTTCATAGAGTTGCACCCTCCGGAAAGCCGGCCACATGGCCTCCGAAATGACCAGTT
>CP070787.1:872625-875449 GCA_020346745.1 Fidelibacterota bacterium
CTATTCGGTGTCAACGACCAGCACCTGCAGATTCTGACCGACTCATTTCAAGCCCAGTTAGTGGCCCGGGGCGGGCGTATCACAATCGAGGGGGCCAAGGAAGATGTCCAGCGGGTGGAGCAGGTCCTGAGGGACATGATTCTGACCATTAACCGGAAGGGGTTGCTAACGCCGGAGGACGTATCGGCCCTGGTGAAGGTCTCGGTCGATGGGAAGGCGGTCCCCCCACATGGGGATATGCCGATCATGGTGTACACTCCCAAGGGGGAGGTGACCCCGCGCACCGAGGGGCAGCTGCACTACTACGAGGCCATGCTGAAGAATGATATCGTTTTCTCCGTCGGGCCGGCGGGGACGGGTAAGACCTATATGGCAGTGGCGGTGGCGGTAGCCGCCCTGAAGGCTCGGCAGGTGGATCGGCTTATCCTGTGTCGTCCCGCCGTGGAAGCCGGGGAACGGCTGGGATTTCTCCCCGGTGACCTGAAGGAGAAAATCGATCCCTACCTCACGCCTCTATACGATGCTCTCCAGGACATGCTGCCCTATGATAAGCTGCGCGCCTACATAGACCAGCGGGTCATCGAGATTGCGCCGCTGGCCTATATGCGTGGCCGCACCCTCAGCAGCGCCTACGTCATCCTGGACGAAGCCCAGAACGCAACCTCAATGCAGATGAAGATGTTTCTCACCCGCTTGGGTGTCAATTCCAAGGCTATCATCACCGGCGATATCACCCAGATCGACCTGCCCCCCAGTGAGGAATCAGGCTGCATCCAGGCCATGCACATCCTGGAAGGGATCGACGGCATCGCATTCTGCCACCTCGATGAGCACGACGTCGTGCGCCACCGGCTGGTTAAGGATATTCTCAGAGCCTACCAAGGTCGGGCAAATGACCATTGACGATTGATCCGTCCGACGACGGATGGAAGAATTTTGGAGGCGGGCACGAGCGCGTATAACCATAACTCCAATCCCGCAACTCGATACTGGGAATATCCAGATTGGTACTTATCGATCCTTGACTGATAAGCGGCTATTTTCCAAGTGTAATCCTTCGAGACAAACTGAGTCTGGAGTACAGCTATGGACTACCCTGAAGTCGTCATCTCCTCGTTTGCCCGTACACCGATCGGCGCTTTTCTAGGCAGCCTTTCATCCGTACCCGCAACCCGGCTGGGATCAATTGCGATTGCCGCCGCCCTAGAGCGTAGTCCGGGGCTGCGCCCGGAGCAGGTGAATGAAATAATTATGGGGCATGTCCTTACCGCAGGAGTGGGTCAGGCTCCCACCCGGCAGGCCGCCCTGGGTGCAGGATTACCCGACGGTGTGGAGACTCTCACCGTTAACAAGGTCTGCGGCTCGGGCCTGAAGGCGGTAATGCTGGCGGCTCAGGCTATCCAGGCTGGCGACGCCCAGGTGATTGTGGCCGGTGGCATGGAGAACATGAGTAACGTGCCCTACTACCTGCCGGGTGCCAGGCAGGGTCTGCGCATGGGCAACCAGGAAGCCATCGACGGCCTGGTCCACGACGGCCTGTGGGACGTATACAACCAGATCCACATGGGTGGCTGCGCGGAGATGTGCGCCCGGGAACTGGGCTACAGCCGTGAGCAGCAGGATGAGTATACGGTCCGGTCCTACAAGCGGGCCCTGGCCGCCCAGGATGGTGGTATCTTCGACGGAGAGATTGTCCCGGTAGAGGTCCCCCAGCGCAAGGGCGGGCCGCTGGTGGTGAACAGGGATGAGGAACCGGCGCGGGTGAACTTCGATAAGATTCCCACCCTGAAACCGGTCTTCGAGAAGGACGGCACTATCACCGCCGCTAACGCCAGCACTATCAATGACGCCGCTGCTGCAGTGGTTGTCATGTCCCGATCACAGGCCGAAGAGCTGGGTATTCAGCCGGTGGCCGGTATCGTGGGGCAGGCGTCGGCAGCCCAGGTGCCACAGTGGTTTACCACCGCACCTTCCAAGGCGATTGGCAAGGTGCTGGATAAGACCGGCCTCTCAATGGATGACATTGACCTATTCGAGATAAACGAGGCCTTCGCCGTGGTGGCCCTGGCGGCTATCGATGAGCTGGGATTGGACCCGGACAAGGTCAATATCCACGGCGGGGCAGTGGCCTTGGGGCATCCCATTGGCGCTTCCGGCACTCGTATCCTGGTGACCCTGCTCAGCGCTATGGAACAGCGGAACGCCCGGCGAGGACTTGCCGCCCTCTGTATCGGCGGTGGGGAGGCGGCGGCAGTAGTCGTCGAGAGATAGGGGGACTAGCAGCGACTGAGACCTGAGGCTTGGGGCTTAAGGTTTGTGACAAGAAACTCGAATCCTTCGATCCGCCAACCGGCGGACTCAGGGCAAGACTCGAAACTAGGAACTCGGAATATGTAAATAATAAATCGTAACTTCAGTTCTGAGTTCTGAGGCCGAACTAACGCTCATTGAGATTGTGTCATGTCTGAAAAAACCGCATCCGTAGCTGTTATCGGTTCGGGCACCATGGGCAACGGTATCGCCCACGTCTGCGCCCAGCACGGCCATCGGGTTTCCCTGGTTGACCTGAGCGAGGAGCTCCTCCAGCGGGGTATGGAGACCATCGCGAAGAACCTGGGGCGGCAGGTAGCTCGGGAGGTCCTGACCCGCGACGATGCCGACGCCACCCTGGGGCGGATACACACCACCACAGAGCTGACGGAGGTGAAGGAGGCCATGCTCGTGGTGGAAGCCGTCTCCGAGGATATCAACCTCAAGCGCCGCATTTTCACCGACCTCGACGGCCTCTGCGCTTCCGAAACCATCCTGGCTTCCAATACTTCCT
>CP070787.1:875549-878356 GCA_020346745.1 Fidelibacterota bacterium
GGCTGATGAGGACCTCCGCCTACCTCAGCTTATGGATGATCTGTTCGGGGGTATATCGCTCTCTGGACATAGGCTTGCCTCCATCATTTTGCATCTAAACCCTAACTTGAAACTTGGTACAGCTTTTGGGGGCAAGGTCACGATTATCTACTGGTTTTCTGACTGATCCCGTAAGACATGGAATTCTTCATCCCTTATCTTTGAAAGACTTAACTTAATACATAAAGAATGATCCTGAATGGAATAGAACGGACTTGTCATCCAATCCTGGTAAGATATGTTGATACTGATTATCCGATTAACGTTCGACAAATAGCACGAGGTGTGATGCTTTGACTGATAGATCAGACACCAGCTCTTCCAGTATTCAAACCGAAATCAACGCTCGGCATACGCCGACGATCCGTGAACCCTTCGAAGAGAAAGCCGGCCTATCGTTGCTGGACTTCCTTCTGTTAGTAGCCCAGCAGAAGCGGATAATCGGCCTGTCTACTGTTTTGGGTGTAGCTATTGCCCTTGTGGTCGCCCTGACCACCCCTTCAAAATACTCAGCAGCAGCCTTGGTGATCCGTGAAACGATTAGCGAGACCAGCAGTGCTCTGACCGGTGGACTTGCCGCGCTCAGCGGGCTGGGTATTAACATTGGGAGTGGAACCACCGGACTTGGGGAAGAGACCTATGAGGATATCCTCAAAAGCAATGAGGTGCTCCTTACGATTGCCAAGCAACCTTTTTTTATCGCTGAACTGAACGACACAATCAACCTGGTGGGATACTATAACCCGGAGCCAGGTATCATTGGGATCATACTAGCAGGTTTGAAGAAAATAACGATAGGCCTGCCCCGTACCATGATTGACCTCGTGCAAGGGAAGCCTGACTTACCCGAGTCCCTCAGTACTGGCCAGATTACTTATTCATTTAACGAAGAGGAAAAAAATACTGTCGAGGTCCTTTCTGAGGTTATCTCAGCAGGTGTATCCCGGCAGTCCGGGATCATGACCATTTCGGTTACCACAACCGATCCTTTATTGTCGGCCCAGCTCGCTTCCGTGGCGATTAAAAAACTCGCGGAACGGGTCAGGGAGATATACCACGAGAATACAAAACAAGATCTGGAATTCGTCCAAGAACGATTCAGCGCCGCTCAAGCGGAGCTGAATGCGAGTGAAGAGGCGCTGGCACGATTTACCGATCAGAACAGGGATCCACAGACTGCTAATCTCCTTATGGAGATGGAACGGCTTCAACGGCAGGTTGATTTTAAAACCCAGCTTTATAGCGAATTACAGGCTCAGCTGACCCAGACGGAAATCGATCTGCAGAAAAATCGACCGGTCCTCACCGTAGTTGAAGCTCCCGTACCTCCACTGGAATCCAGTGGTCCTCGGCGTAAAGTGATGGTGCTGGCCGGGCTTGTATTTGGATTCGGCGCAGGCCTCGGGCTGGCGTTCCTTGGTGATATGGTGAAGCGTCATAAAGCCGATGATGAAGCTGAAGCCAAGTTGAAAGAAATCCAAGTAGAACTGATCCCCGCGTGGGTAAGGAATTGGTTGGGAATTTCATCGTGACCGGAACAACAGGCGTCGATATACCTGGCGAACCGCTGATTTCAACTGTCTGTGAGGAGTATCAAAGCCCGTTATGCACGACTGACTCTACCTCCACCAATTTTCCGCTGTGGTTCCCCCTACCCCGATAGCCAGTAGTCAACAGCGCATCTAAACCATGCTGGAAGCCCTTCTAATCCTCTGCATTATCCCCGGCTACCTGCTGGCCGGCAGAACCCCTCGGTTGCTAGTCTTGGTTGTCTGGCTGCTCTACCTGCTTAACAACGGGCTGGCTTATTATTTCAATTTTAATATCCGCTCCTACCTGTTAGCGACCGGGCTAATACTGGGCGCCATCATTGCAGCGACCATGGCGGCCTTCCAGAGACGCTCCGAGACCAGCCAACGCTACCTGCGTACCTTCCTGTTTCTCACCCTGGGAACGTCTGCGTTTTACCTTATTATGCGTCCCTCCAGTATTGGCCTGGTGACCTTCAAGGGTATTATCGAAACCTTCCAGTATCCCTTGTGGGCTGCCTCTATTGGTATTCTGTTTTCACTGAAGCGATATCCCTTTGAGAAAAACACAACCTGGGTGCTGAACCTCAGTGTAAAATTTATGTTTTTTCATTCTATAGCAATCCTGATTCAGTGGCTTTTCTTCCCCCCACTGAAGGGCTATGATCCCTCGGTCAGTGTTTCCCAGTGGGATATCTACAACGGTCTGTTCGGCGGCTACGGGACAGGCTCGGTTACGCCGGTACTGGCAGGTGTAGTCGCTGCCGTTGTGGCTTATCGATTCCATGCCAAGCAGGCGCGGCTGATGGACAAGGCACTGCTGGTGATCCTGCCCTTGGTTCTGGTTGCGTCGGAAGGTAAAGCTGGGATTTTGGCCATGGCCATAGGCCTTTTGGGAACTATCCTGCTTCTCAAACGCAAGCGGAAGACTCTAATGCTCAGCGCCAGGAAGATAGTCAGCGGTATCGGGATCGCCTGCTTCCTGGTAATCGTCCTCGGGGCTACAAACCGGCTGCTGCAACAATATTACGGTTCGTCGCTGCTGTGGTCGCGGGAGCAGGTGATAGAGTACCTTTTCTGGGAAAGGACGTCGCAGGGAACCCTGTCCCGTGTAGGCAGCCTGGTGGCCTTGGTTGCCGAGGAAATTCAAGATCCCGATGTCCTGGTCACCGGGCACGGGCCGGGTTCGTCAGTAGGAATTACAGCCGCTGGCGATATCGCAGAGTGGCATATCAATAC
>CP070787.1:878456-881249 GCA_020346745.1 Fidelibacterota bacterium
GTGTCATTCTGCAGTCCCGTATTACTTCCGGCGAACGAACGACCGACGGAGATGTACCCGGGAAGGTGGGATATGCCTGCTTCGAAGTGGCGTCGCATGCCCGTTTCCGGAATTCCTTCCGAACCAAGTGGATGGCAGCAACCTCGGAGAATGATTTCATTATCAAGACCAAAGTTGCTGGATTAGATGAAGGTACCCGCTATTATTATCGTTTGCTATCCGGTGAAGATACCACGCGATTTCAGATTGGCGAGACGCGAGAATTTCGAACCTGGCCCGCACCAGATGTCAGAAGGGAAGCCAGCTTTGTTGTCGTGACGGGTATGAATTTCGGGAAATTTCATTTTGGTGTTGATACCACAGGAAAGCGGGCGTATCAGGGAGACGACAAACACCTCGGTTATCCGGGACTTAAGACGATTCTGGGGATGAAACCCGACTTCTTCGTCGGCACGGGTGATAATGTCTACTACGATTTCCCGAAGAAGGATCAGGCCACCACGCAATCCGAGCTGCGCAGGAAGTGGCACGAGCAATTCGTGCAGCCCCGCTACGTTGATCTGTTTGCCAAGGTTCCCACCTACTGGGAAAAGGATGATCACGACCATCGCTTTAACGATTGTGATACCACGGGGTCCAGACCCCCCTCGAATGAATTGGGTATCAGGACGTTCCTGGAGCAGGTGCCGGTGGCCGATCCTCTGGATACCACACCGATCACCTACCGGACGCATCAGATAAACAGCCTGCTGCAAATCTGGCTGGTGGAGGGGCGTGATTATCGGAGTCCCAATGAGGCGCCCGATGATGCCGGGAAATCGCTGTGGGGTTCGGAACAGAAACAATGGCTGAAAGAAACGCTGAGTTCAAGCACGGCAGTGTTCAAGGTCCTGATCTCGCCGACCCCCCTGGTCGGCCCTGACGGTGACTGGAAACAGGATAACCATACGAATCCCGGTGGGTTCAGGTATGAAGGGGACGAATTTTTCTCTTGGCTGGTTGAGAACGGTTTTCAATCGAAGAACTTCTACATCATCTGTGGGGATCGTCATTGGCAGTACCACTCGATCCATCCTACTAGTATCGAGGAGTTCTCATGTGGAGCCCTGGTCGATGCCAATTCCAGGCTCGGCTACAAGCCGGGTGATCCCGAATCGACGGATCCGAACGGCGTCATCAGGCAGCCCTATCTGCAGGATGAAAAATCGGGGGGCTTCCTGGAGGTGACGATCAAGCCCGGAATTCAAACCAGCCCGGATTCAATCACATTCACATTCCACGATGAGTTTGGAGTCATCCTGTATGAAACCAGCAAGGCGGCTCACTCTAATGACGAGGTATCCGACTGAGGCCGTAGGTCCAATAGAATGGTGTAATTCATGAAATACCAAATAATTACGAGAAATAACAGCGGAGAAAACTCTAGTGGCTACTGAGTCTACCGGAAGTAACCGTCCCAATCTCCTATTCGTGTTTGCAGACCAGATGCGGGGGCAGGCCATGGGCTGTATGGGTAACGAACAGATCCATACTCCTAATCTTGATCGGCTGGCCAGCGACGGCATACTGTTAACCAACGCCATTTCGACCTATCCGATCTGCTGCCCAGCACGGGCTTCGCTGCTTACAGGACGTTTTCCGACCAGCCACGGTGTCTATACGAATGGACCCGCTTTGCCCGATTCCGAAGTGACCATCGGGGAAGTCCTGAAAGCGGAGGGATATCGGACGGCCTATATCGGGAAATGGCATCTATTCGGCCATGGAGGCAAGCCAGGCCAGCCATACGGCTCTCCCCAGTACGTACCTCCGGGTCCGAAACGTCATGGCTTCGATCTCTGGGCCGCCTCCAATATCATCCATGATTATTTCAATTCCTATTACTTCACGGATACTGAAGAGAAGATTCAGATAGATGGTTGGGAGCCGGATACTCAGACCGATCTGGCTATCGAATATCTGGATCAGTATGAGGGTGATCAGCCGTTTTGCCTGTTCCTTTCCTGGGGGCCACCCCACGATCCCTATATTGCCCCTGAGCAGTATCTGAAGATGTATCCGCCAGAAGATATCAAGCTCCGGGAGAATGTATTTCTGGCTAATAAAAGCGTTATTGCCGCCTATTATGCTGCCATTACTTCATTGGATTGGAACATGGGGCGGCTCATGGAGGCACTGGATCGCCAGGGGCTGGCTGAAAACACCATAGTTGTATTTACCTCAGATCACGGAGCACAGCTGTTCTCGCTGTATCTGTTCCATAAACAATGGCCTTACGAAGAAACCATCCTGGTTCCCTTCATTATCCGTTATCCCAAAGTGCTCAAAGGAGGGCAAGTAAACGATGTCCTTCTGGGTACGCAGGATATCCTCCCGACTCTCCTCCAGCTCATGGGTGTTGCGATCCCCGAGACTGTGGAAGGCAAAGACTTGTCGTCATTTCTGCTTGGGACCGCTACCGAACCGGAGCCTGATTCGGTGTTGATTCAAGTGATCCGTACCATTGGTGTGGTGGCGGACCGCACTGGAATGCGCGCTTGGCGTGGCGTGCGCACGAAACGTTACACTTTTGCCAGGTTCCGATCTGAGGATTGGCTGCTGATCGATAACAAGTATGATCCATACCAACGTCGCAACCTGATCCACAATCCCGATTATAGGGACTTAAGGGACGAGTTGAACCAGAAGCTCGAGGATTGGCTCCATAAGACGAACGATCCGTTCCCACGTTCGGATGAGTACCCGCATTTTGAGATGTATCGTAACCGGCCGCCCCTACTGCCGGAGGACGGC
>CP070787.1:881349-884131 GCA_020346745.1 Fidelibacterota bacterium
GGAAGATGATCACGGTAATCTATGGCTTGGTGCCCAGAACGGATTGTTCAAATTCAATCCGACCTCCGGAAAGCTGAACAGATACACCATCCGTGATGGGATATGCAGCAGTGGTTTGTGGGTTGGATATACCAGCTCTAAAACCGGAGAGATGTTCTGGGGAGGAAATAATGGTTTGACCATATTCCATCCGGACAGCATCCGTGATAATCCCTACCTGCCGCCCATTGTGATCACAAGTTTCAAGAAGTACGGCCGGGAGATGGAACTGGATACTACCCTTTCCTTGCTGTCGGAGATCAATCTGAAGCATGATGACAAAGTGATCTCCTTCGAGTACGCGGCCCTGAATTATATCAATCCTGACCAGAATCAGTACGCCTACATGTTGGAAGGATTTGACCGGGATTGGGTATATGTGGGTAACAAACGGGATGTCACCTATACCAACCTGGATCCCGGTCGCTATGTATTTCGGGTCAAAGGCTCCAATAACGATGGAGTCTGGAACGAAACCGGTGCCTCTATTGCTCTCATCATTCCCCCACCACCCTGGAAGTCCTGGTGGGCCTATACTCTTTACGTGTTAGCTATCGCAGCTGCTATATACGCTGCCTGGCGCGCTACCCTCAGACGAGCTCGCACCTTGGACGAAATGAAACTGCGCCGCATGGAGGCGGAGAAGCTCCAGGAAATGGACCAGCTCAAGTCCCGCTTCTTTGCCAACATCTCCCACGAGTTCCGCACACCACTCACCCTGATCCTGGGTCCCATTGACAAGCTACTCTCTCGGATCGAAGACAACGAATCGCGGCAGGAGCTCAGTCTCATGAAAAAGCACGCCCGGCGTGTCCTAGACCTGGTGACCCAGCTGCTGGACCTTTCCCGGCTGGAGGCGGACCGGATGAAGCTGCAGGCGTCCCGGCAAAACGTCATCACTCTCCTGAAAGGCCTGGTCCAGTCCTTCGCTTCGTTGGCAGACAGGCAGGCAATCACCTTGACCTTCAGCGCGGAATCGGAAGATGTGCAGGCGTATGTGGACAAGGATGCCATGGTCAAGATCATGAACAACTTGCTGTCCAATGCCTTCAAGTTCACCGAAAGCGGGGGCGAGATCAGTGTGAATGTTGCCACGAACAGGGAATCAGATCTCAGTGCTGATGGAGAAGTCGTGGTAGCCATCTCGGATACAGGTTGCGGTATCCCGGTTGATCGCCAAGACAAGATATTCGACCGCTTCTACCAGGTGGATAGCAGCACGACCCGGGAAGGGGAAGGGACGGGGATCGGTCTGGCCCTGACCCGGGAACTGGTGGAATTGCACAAGGGCTCCATCGAGGTAAATAGCCGGGAAGCTGAAGGCACTACCTTCACGGTCCGGCTGCCGCTGGGCAGCGCACACCTCTCAGCACTAGAGATAGTTGAAGCGTCGGAACTATTGGAAGAAGTGGTCCCATCGGATATGACGCTGGCGGATGAAGAGGAGAGTAAGCCCCCCACCACCAGAAAATCCCTGCCACTGGTGCTCATCGTCGAGGACAACGCGGATGTACGCAGCTATATCCGCAGCTACCTGGATGAGGAATACCGCTGCTATGAGGCTACCGATGGCGAGCATGGCCTTAGCCAGGCTATCAAACACATGCCGGACCTCATTCTCAGTGACATCATGATGCCGCAAATGGATGGGGTCGAGCTATGCCGGCGTATCAAGACCGACGAACGCACCAGCCATATCCCGGTTATTCTTCTCACCGCCAAAGCGGATATGGACAGCAAATTGGAAGGTCTGGAAACCGGAGCAGACGACTACCTCGCCAAGCCGTTTGAAGCTGCGGAACTCCAGGCGCGCATCCGGAACCTCATCGAACAGCGGCGGCGTCTGCGGAAGCAATTCGATCGGAAGACCACCCTGCGGCCCAAGGACATCACCGTAACCTCATTAGACGAGCGCTTCCTTCAGCGAGCCCTCGACGCGGTGGAAATGCATATATCTGACGCGAAGTTCGACGTGAAGGAGTTCTCCAAGGCGGTTGGCATGAGTCGCACCAACCTGCACTATAAACTGCGAGCCCTCACCGGTCAATCCACCAGCGAATTCATCCGCACCCAAAGGATGATCCGTGCCGCCCAACTACTTAGGCAGAACTTCGGCAACGTCACCGAGGTAGCCTTCGAAGTAGGCTTCTCCAATCCGTCCTACTTCACCGAATGCTTCAAGAAACACTTTGGCCAACCGCCATCCCGTTATGATGCCGCACTTCCTCCCCGCTGAGAATCAGTAATCCCCACTAATACTCTGATTGAACATATCTGATAATATTCCGGTCACCTCTGGTGGCGCGATTTTCCTCTTGTTTATTAATGTACAGCGGAACGACGAATATGGAGGTTGACAACGGAGTATTTCAGATAACAGCCGAGGAGGGGCAAAAATGAAGACAAAAATTCGCTCTCAACGTTTGAAGGCGTGGTTCGTTATTATTCCTCTAATGCTCAGTTTTAGTCTCACGATAACGAATGCACAATTACAGCCCGACACCCCGCTTTCAGAGGCCGATGCCTCATTTATCGGTGAAGCGGCCGGTGATGAATCCGGCTGGACCATGCCAGCTGGAGATGTAAACGGTGATGGATTTGATGACATCTTGGTCAATGCCTGGAAGAATGATGAAGGTGGTACGGATGCCGGCCAGACCTACTTGCTCCTGGGCAGTGATACGCTGGGATGGGGTATGGACTTCGACCTCTCCCAGGCCGATGCCTCCTTTATCGGGGAAGC
>CP070787.1:884231-886988 GCA_020346745.1 Fidelibacterota bacterium
AGGATGAAAACGGCATCCGGATGCAGCTGCAAGGCCGAAGCGGTTACCATGGATGTTACCGGTCCTTCAATCGCCTGAGCGATAGTATTAGCCTTCTTCTTCCCATTGGCCAACAGGATGCAGGTCCGGGCCTCCATAATCGTGCCAACCCCCATGGTGATGGCATATCGCGGGACATCTCCGGGATCCTTGAAAAAGCGGGCATTATCGTCAATCGTTTCCTGGGTTAGTGTCTTGAGCCTAGTCCTGGAGCCTAAGGATGAACCCGGTTCGTTAAATGCGATATGTCCATCGCTCCCTATCCCCAGCACCTGAAGATCGATACCGCCAACATTTTCAATCTCCTCTTCATACCATTCGCAGAAAGCGTCGATATCACGGGCCATGCCATTAGGAACATGGATATTCTCGGGATTGATATTGATGTGCTTGAATAGATTTTCCTGCATAAAATAGTGATAACTCTGATCGTGAGAAGGAGGCAAGCCGACATATTCGTCCAGATTAAATGTGATTACCTTGGAAAAGTCCAGGCCTTCTTTCTTATGGAGCTGGATCAATTCCTTATACAGTCCGAGAGGCGTACTGCCGGTGGCCAGCCCCAGCACGGCATTGGGTTGGTGGTAAACCAGATTGGCGATTCGCTGGGCCGCCAATGAACTCATGTCCTCGTAGTCCGATCTAATGATTACTTCCATGATTTCTCCTTATCCCCCATGGGTGATTATAGGGTTCAGTAGATAACCTCGGATAAAGTATATTAATTATATTTCGGTCGCAAGACCACTGTCAAAGAATTATATAGAGGTGCCCGGAATCCTGGATTACAGGGCGATAACCGAGCTAGGTTTTAATCTGCACCTGTGGTACCAATTGCTCCACCTGAGAATGAGAACCCATCGCGGTGCCATCGAGACCAGCTGCCGCGGCGCCACAGGCGACGCCCCAACGAAGTACCAGAGGCCAAGCTAAATCATGACTTAGGCCCCACACCGCCCCTGCAATTAAGGCATCGCCTGCTCCAATGGGATTATGTTCAATAATCGAAGGCGGCTCAGCCAGCCAGGTCTGTTCAGAATTAGATAGTAGTGCTTCCTTTCTCCCCCTGGAGATAATGACGATCTCAACACCGAGGGCGTGTATCCGGCCCGCCGCTTCACGGACATCATCGATTGTCTCGATCTTAATCCCGGTAAGAGCAGTGGCTTCGGACTCATTCGGTTTGACCAGGAATGGAGTAGCTTCACAGCCATACTGCAAGGGATCGCCGCTCGTGTCGAGTAATGCCCTGGCGCCAGTGGACTGCACTTCCTTTATCACGGTGGCATAAAAATCGGATGGTATGCCAGGAGGAAGACTACCGGATAGTACCCACCAATCCCCCGCCCGAGCTAAAGTTCTGATTTTTTGTAACAGCGCAGCTTGCTCCTCCGCGGTAATCGTCGGCCCAGGTTCATTCGCCTTTATATAATGCGCGTGATCTTCGGTTACAATGCTGACATTCACTCGGGTCTCGCCAGCAATTCGTACCATATCTCTGGTGACACCCAGTGATTCCAACTCAGCTTCGAGCCTCTCCCCCGTTTTGCCACCACTGAAGCCGAGTGCGACATTCTTTTCCCCCAGTGCAGCCAAGGCCCGCGATACGTTGAATCCTTTCCCGCCGCAATCGACGCGGAAGTCGGTAGCACGCAACGGTTTTTCGAAAGCAAGTTCAGGCACGGTCAGTTCACGATCAAGGGCTGGATTCAGGGTCAGCGTATAGATCATGGCGTATAAAATTTCTCGATCAGTCCTGGTTCGGTATCAGCATTTAATATTTCCGGACCTATCAAGTGAAATTGGCTCAGACCCCCTGGGATCGTATAACCACAGGCAGTACTGAAGACAGTTCCAGGCGCCCATTTCCGCCGATGTTCTCAACTCCAGGGCTGTACAGATTCCAGGCCCAGGTTTTTCCGGGATGGATTCCCCACTAGATCGGCAATGGACCAATTTCAATGACAATAAAGTATCTCCCTGGGCTGATTAGCCCAAAGCATCCTAAAGGCTCTGAAGACCTACAGCGCGGGATAATAAGCATCAGTCCCCATTTAAATTCAGGGACTGACCATTTTCTCCATCAAATAGGATCGCATTCTCCCAGTCAGCCGATACTCCAAGAGTATCCCCAGGCTGAAAGGAGAGTTCCGGTTCAGTAAGTATGGTCAGTGAGCAACCTTCAACCTCCACTTCCAAAACACCCTCTTCTCCTAACGACTCGTAAATCACGACTCTGCCAGGATATTGCGCGGATTCTTCCCGAGGAACGACATGGAAATGGTGTGGACGGATGCCCAGTACCAACTCCTTTCTTTCAAATCCCTTCGCAGACACCAGGAGACCGGCTGGCAGCCGAACATTCAAATTATGGTCTGTCGAACGGAAAACGGGCCCGCCATCATCGCTCATGATCCTGCCATTGATAAGATTCATAGGAGGTTCTCCGATAAATCCAGCAACAAATAGATTATCTGGATTCTCGTATACTTGAGCCGGTGTACCGATCTGTTGGATAACACCGTTATCCATAACAACAATGCGGTCCGCTAGTGCAAGAGCCTCAACTTGGTCATGAGTGACGAATATGATGGTGCGCTGGTTCAATTCGTGCAGGCGCTTGAGTTCACCACGTGTGCGCAAGCGCAGTTCCGAATCAAGATGGGATAAAGGTTCATCCATTAAATAGACATCCGCTTCCCGGATGATGCATCGTCC
>CP070787.1:887088-889835 GCA_020346745.1 Fidelibacterota bacterium
CTAACGGCATGGCCCGCGATATCGACGCTTTCTGCGAATGGTATGAAGAGGAGATTGAAAATGTCGGTGGTATTGATCTTCAGGTGCTGGGGATCGGAGGCGATGGACATATCGCATTTAACGAACCGGGTTCATCCCTGGGCTCCAGGACCAGGCTCAAGACACTAACCCAGGAAACTATTGACGACAATGCCCGCTTTTTCAAGGATCCTGAAGATGTCCCGCGATATGCCATCACCATGGGGGTCGGTACGATCGTGGAGGCCCGGACCTGCATCCTCTTGGCCAATGGGAATAAGAAGGCTCACACGGTTGCTCAGGCGATTGAAGGACCGGTCACATCTATGGTAACCGCTTCGGCTTTGCAGCTGCATCCGGATGCCATATTCATTCTGGACGAGGATGCCGCCGAACAACTCAAGCTTTACGAATATTATAAGTGGATCTACGAGAACAAACCTGAGTAGCGTAAACTGGAATACGGAGATACAGCATGGAATTGCTTGTAATCGAGGACGGCGGCTTCCGGAATTTTTTACCCCTCACCTGGACGCGCCCGGTTTACGATCTGAAGTGCGGCATCTCCAGCCTGCTGGGTAAAATTCTGACAGCATATGGCCTGGATCATTGCGGACTGGGCTGCCGGGATTACCTGGCCGAATTGGTGGCTGAACAACACCCCGGTTACACTGTCAACCGTGTTGATGGTGACGAGGCACTCATAATTAATGGACGGGCGCTCTTCGATCGTCAATTAGCCTCGATAATTCCACTGTCCGGTCCCGATTGCCTGTATACTTGTGGTGAAAACGTTGTGGCTGCCCGGCTGAGTGGGGCCAACCTGGCTGGTATGGACTGGAAAACTCCCATCGAAATCGGAAGTTTCCCGGCAGTTGGCACGGAAGAGGTCCAGGCAGAGGTGATTTCCTGGCCTTGGGAGCTGATACACCATAACGCTGACCAGATCAGCGCCGATTTCGCCCAGATCGATAGGGCGGGTACAATTAAGGGTGCCGTGTCTCCGGGAGCGTTCCTGGAGGCCCCGGATAATCTGTACATAGCAGAAGGCGCCCGCATCGCACCGGGAGTGGTTCTGGATGCGTCCGAAGGACCGGTCTACATTGCTGAGAACGTGAAGGTCATGCCCCAGGCCACTATTACGGGACCGGCCTATATTGGCCCGCAAAGCCTCATCAAGATTGGGGCCAAGATATATGAAGGAACTTCCATCGGCGAGGTCTGCAAGGTGGGCGGCGAAGTAGAGAAATCGATCATCCACAGCTACTGTAATAAGCAACATAACGGTTTCCTTGGAAATGCCTATCTGGGGAAATGGATCAATATTGGAGCAGGCACCAATAACAGCGACATGAAGAACAACTATGGTATTGTCCGTGTGAACTTGGGCCACGAGATCATCGACACCGGCTCCATATTCGTGGGAACGATTATCGGTGACCATACCAAGACTGGCGTTCACACCATGCTGAATACGGGTGCAGTTGTGGGAGTGGGCTGTAATCTATTCGGTGCTGGGTTTTCGCCGAAGTTCATCTCCAGCTTCGTCTGGGGTGGGCCGGGAGGCTTCAGCGAATATCGCCTGGATAAATTTTTCCAGGTAGCCCGACGTGTGATGGAAAGACGCCAGAAGGAGCTGGGCGCGGTTGAGGAGGCAGTATTGCGCCACATCTTTGATCAAACGGGTGCGGATCGTGGCAGAATGATGGATACATGAGCGGACCCTCGGCCGTGGTCGTGATTCCTCAGTGTAATCCGAGGCATTTGTTGGGCTGAGTTACCCTGTCTATATTACTTTCTCAGTAACTGTTATTGGGATTTTTGATGTTAATGAATAGGCGTATCTCTTTATATAGCTGTTATGGCCTAGGTTATGTATTTTCTGCTACCGACACCGGGCAAAAGACTCATACTGCTATGATCAATTTCATCACGGGTCTAGAAGTACATGGGGTCCTGGTAGATATTAACTGTTTCCATAGTATCTGGTTGGATGTTGATAAACTGGAACACTAGGCCGTGAGCTGAGTACCAAGTAACCGCCGATGCGATCCGATATTTTCTACCGTTTGCTGCTCGACCAGGGATTGGGTCCTTTTACCGGTGTACCCTGTTCGCTTCTTAAAAGTCTGATTGCCCATCTTGAGCAACAACCCGAGACCGCCTACTATACTGCCACTTCCGAGGGAGAGGCGATGGGGATTGCCGGCGGACTGGCCCTGGCGGGAAAGCTGCCGGTGGTCCTGATGCAGAATGATGGTTATGGTAACGCGGTCAATCCCCTCTCTTCGCTGCAGCTGGTCTATAATCTCCCGGCTCTGCTTATAATAACCTGGCGGGCGGAACCTGGCGGCAAACCCGATGCCGTGCAGCATCACATCATGGGGAAGACACTCCAGGATCTGCTCAAGGTCTTCGACGTCCCCTACCAGATCTTGGAGGACGATGAGGATGTCACCAGGGGACATCTCGCCGATGCCAGGGCCTACATGGAACGGAATAAAAAGCCTTATGCCCTGATAATGCGCCGCGGATTTTTCGAGGCCGAGCCCTCTCTCGGCAGCGGTCCTGATCCGGATCAGCCCCTGCGCATTAACTATATCCAGGTGCTGGCCGAGGAATCGGATTCCGCCTCTGTTATTCTCGGTACCACCGGATACACAGGCCGTGAGCTCAAGCAGGCCATAGACCGTGCGGGTACTTTCTATACCGCCGGTTCTATGGGATGT
>CP070787.1:889935-892677 GCA_020346745.1 Fidelibacterota bacterium
CCTGATCATTGTCTATCTTGCCATTGAAATTGTCAGTATCGGATCGTTCATTTTAGCCGGTTTTCTCAAACGCGACCGGCTATCCAGCGAATCGTCATTGAAATATGTCATCTATGGAGCCCTTTCCTCGGGGGTGATGCTTTACGGTCTGAGCCTGCTATTCGGGATCGCCGGATCAACGAATGTCTTTGATGTTCAAGCAGCCCTTTCCAGTGTGCCGGAAAAGGCACATCTCACACTGGCCGTAGCATTGCTACTAATCCTCACTGGATTCGGCTATAAGATTGCCATGGTACCCTTCCATTTTTGGACACCGGATGTCTATCAAGGCGCACCCACCACTATCACCGCATATCTTTCGGTGGCGCCAAAAGCCGCAGGTTTTGCCCTGACACTGCGCATACTGGGGATTGTGTTTGGAACCAGCCCCGATATGAACCTTGGTACATGGCTACCGGTGGAAGGTCTCCCGTTTGGCACTCTCATCGCTATTTTCTCGGCAGCCACCATGACAGTAGGTAACATCATCGCCATTCAACAGGATAGCGTAAAGAGAATGCTGGCCTATTCCAGTATAGCCCACGCGGGCTACATGCTCATGGCGGCTACCATCCTGAATGCTCAGGCTCTCAGTGCCATTATGTTTTACCTGGCGGTTTACTTATTTATGAACCTGGGAGCCTTCCTGGTGGCCATCTTCATCCACAATAAGTATGGCGTGGATGAGATCGAAGACTGGAAGGGACTGGGATTTCAGGCGCCGGTAATTGCCGTTGCCATGGGGGTGTTTTTGTTCAGCCTGACCGGATTACCTCCTACGGCTGGATTCGTGGGCAAAGTGTATCTTTTTTCTGTGTTGGTTGAAGCCCGCCAGTTTTGGTGGTTGGCGGTTGTGGGAGTCTTGAATTCGGTCATCTCATTATACTACTATGTTCGCATCCTGAAGGTGATGTTTCTGGATGCCGAGCCTACTGGAGAAACCATCTCCGATCATCCAGCCCTTACAGGGACTATTCTGGTCTTAATGGTGCCGGTACTGCTTTTTGGCGTGTACTGGACTCCGCTGATGAGCCTGGTGCGTTCCTCCCTGGAATTTTTCAGTCGAGGCATGTGATGTACCGTGTTCTGCAGCACCCGTGAGCATGGTCCCGCCGACCACCAGCTCTATCAAACCTGATCCTCCCGAGCGTTCCATAGCCGATTCCCAAGTGGTGATGAACGAGATGGTTCTGCCAAACGATGCCAATGTGCTGGGCAACGTATTGGGTGGGCATGTGATGCATTTGATGGATATGTGTGCGGCGATGGCAGCCATGCGGCATTGCCGCAAAGTGGTTGTGACCGCCTCAGTGGATCACTTAAGCTTCGTGCACCCTGTGAAGGTAGGGGAGCTGATGATCTTGAAGGCCTCGGTCAATTATGCGGATCGCACATCCATGGAGGTGGGGGTGCGAATTGAGGCCGAGCAACCCCTTACGGGGGAGAGGAGGCATACGAGCTCGGCCTATCTCACCTTTGTGGCATTGGATGATGAAGGGCGACCTACACCAGTGCCGAAGGTCGTGCCGACAACAGATGAGGACAAACGTCGTTATGAAGCGGCCAAGACGCGGCGAGAGGATCGGCTCAGACGCATGAAGGAAGAGCAATCCAACCGGATTTGAAGATGGGATCATCCAGCTGATGATTAGCGATTACCTACCGGTACTCGTGGTGTTCTTTGTAGCAGCGGGAATGGCAGTAGCCTTTCTGGCACTGACTCACATCATCGGTCCCCGGGTGAAGGACAAAGTGAAACTGGCGCCCTATGAATCAGGTGTGGACCCGCTAGCTCCGAGCCATCCCCGCCTAAGTATTCGATACTTTATCATTGGCCTCATATTTGTCATTTTCGATATTGAAATCGTATTTCTTTATCCCTGGGCTGTGGTGTTCAAGGATTTCATCTCCAGTGGGCCTTTTATCCTGTTCGAAATGTTGTTTTTCCTGGTGGTGCTGCTGTTCGGCTTTGTGTATGTCTGGAGGAAGGGAGTGTTTGAGTGGGAGTAGATCGAAGCGCGAAGAACGGCTGGCTCACCACCACAGTTGACGCATTCGCCAACTGGGCTCGCAAAAATTCCCTCTGGCCCATGCCATTCGGTACGGCCTGCTGCGGTATCGAGTTCATGTCTGTGATGACCTCGCGACACGATCTGGCTCGCTTCGGAGCAGAAGCCATTCGCTTTTCACCCCGGCAGTCGGACCTGATGATCGTAGCAGGCAGGGTTCCTATCAAACTCATGCCTGTCCTGACCCGCATCTACGAGCAGATGCCGGAGCCCAAGTGGATTATTTCCATGGGCGCTTGTGCCTCCAGCGGAGGCGTGTTCGATACCTATAGTGTCATCCAGGGCATTGACAACTTCCTCCCTGTGGATGTCTATCTACCGGGTTGTCCTCCACGACCGGAGGCCGTTCTTGATGGGCTCATCCTGATCCAGAAATTGATTAACAGGGATTCCCTCCGCCATTACAAATCACCTTTAAAGGAAGCAGGCGTCTAAGCCGATGCTGCCCAAAGACCAATTAGCTGTCGTCCTAAAGGATAAGTTTCAGGACGGCTTCATCGAGATCACGGAATTCCGTGGCATGCTGACTATCCATATGCGGGGAGAACAGGTGATCGGCTTGCTGCGGACTTTGAAAACGGATCCCAGGTTCGCGTTCAACTTCTTGGCAGGAATCACCGCGGTGGATCATTTG
>CP070787.1:892777-895513 GCA_020346745.1 Fidelibacterota bacterium
CTTCCGATGTGAGCCTGGTCAGATAGTTGATCCAGTCGCGGCAGGCCTGAGTATAGTCTGTCACCACGCTGTCCGGAAAACCCATAGCCCTCAGCGAAGTAATTACCAGGGCCGAAATTATCGGCAGGTATCGGTTGGCCGGGTTCTGGTAGAACTGGTCGGTTCCACGGATGAGTTCATCCAAGGTGAATCGGCTTAAATAATCCCGAAAAATATAGTCAGCCAGGGCAGAATCAATCGCCAGGGCTTGCAGGTAATCGTACCGCTTTCCGTTAAGAAGCCCCCGGACATATGCTCGTTTCATCGGCAGCCTGAATTCGGGGTACTCCTGGGTCAGGCGATCCATCTCCAGCCAATTGTAACCGTCCCAAAACAGTTCCGGTGACTGAGCCGGCATAACGGTTATCAGGGCAATGGCGAAAATGATGCATCTAATCATATGCGGAAACGTGTCGGAGTCGAACCGACCATCCCGAAACTTCGGGGTCAACAGTTTTGAAGACTGCGGCGTCCACCGGGACGCATACGCTTCCAGGGTTACTCCTCAGGGAGTATGAAAGAGTCTATCTCGTAATTCTCCTTCAGGAGCCGCCCGGCCAACTCGGCGTCCTCACGGGATCTAAACCCTTCGACGATCACTACGTACAGGGGTCTCTCTCCTGACAGTGAGGTAACGATTTCAACCCTGTAATTTAACGATTCTAGCAGGCCTTTCCGTCGTTCAGCATTCTCCCGCACACTGAATGCCCCTGCCTGCAACCTGAGTAGCGATCCGGTCACAGCAGATTCAGGAGACTTCCGGCTTGTCGGCGTTGGTTCTACTGGTGCCTTATTTCTTGGCGCTGAAACCTCGCCAGTCATCAGGGGCGTGCTTTCCGGACCGCTGGAGGCCCTACCCGCTTCCAGATCGAATTCTATCTCGGGATACCTGCGGGAGAACACTTGGACGTAGAAATGAGCCGTATCACGATTACCTGAAACCAGCAGGGAATTCAGGAAAAGTCGGATGCCCGGGTAAATGAGGTCTGATCGGGGGTAATGCACCGGGATGCGTTTTAAAAATTGAGCCGCCTGAACATACAATCCCCGGGCATACAGGTATTCACCGATTTTCAACAGTGCGTCGTCAGCGTATGGGCTGGAGGGGTAAAGGTTCGCCAACCGCTTGTACAGCTCAACGGCGGCATCTCCATCCTGGGTGATAAGCCCCTCCAAGTACAGAACCGTCCCATCGTTCGGATACTGTCGATAAAGTTGTGGGAGGGCTTCGGCGACCTCCTCCACCTTCCCCTGGTACACCAGGTTGAAATAGTAATCAAGATCCTGGCCCCACGCTGGCGTAGAAATCAGCAGGGTAAGGAAGACAGGGCTGAGGTAATTACTCCAGTTTGTCCAGAGGATCACTGCTTGGATCTAGCCAGCTCATCAGGGAAGTTGGGACATCCCGGCGGCTGACCTGTGCTTTTGCTTGAAAGCGAATAGAATCCACGAGACGGTCCAGCTCTGGTATGAGATTCTGGCTGGTGTCCCGCCGGTAGCTGAGTTTGAGCCGGATAACCTGTATTAGGGGATTACTGACGGCTCCTTCGGGGATGGTATTCAATAGCTGTTCCGCCCGATCCAGATCCCCTTTTTGTACATAAAAATTGGCCAGACTGGCCACACTATCCAGATTATCGGGATCCTTGTCTAAAACCTTCTTGAGAAACTGTTCCACGTCATCAAACCGCTGGAGATAGAACAGGGCTTCCTCTACCATTGGTAGTACCGCAGAAGTATCGGCGGGCGAGATCTCGACAAATGCCGACCAGTGAGCCACCGCCTGAGAATAGAGCCGGGCTGCTTTTTCTTCCAGCTCTTGAAAACGGCGGGTATCCTTTCCCTCATTAGATATCTCCGATGCAGTGAGCTCACTCCGGCAGGAGGCGGCCTCCTCTGCATAAGATTCCGCTAGAAAGTAGTGGGCTAAGGCAAACTCTCCCTCAATTTTAAGGGCTTGTTGATAATGGTTACGAACTGCCTCCGGTGATTCCTCATGGCGTCGGTCATACCCTTGGCGGAAGCGGCATAGGGCCTGGAGCCGGGTATCTTCTCTGTTTGTGGCTTTCTGCCATTGGGTTAGGTACTTTCCAGCCGCCTCCCAATCGCCCAAGCCCCGGTAGAACTTCACCAAATGACGGAGAGTCCAGGTATCACGCTTCTCAAATTTGAGGATGGCCAGAGCCCGCTCTACCGCTCGATCGAACTGTTTTAGCTCACCGTGGTCCAGGGCCAGATTCTTGAGCAGCTCCACTTTCTCATATCCCGTGAGATCAGGCCTGGCCAGCAGGTTCTCGTGGAGCTTGAGGGCACGGTCAGCGGCACCTCCCAAGCGCATTACCTGCCCCAGCTTCAGGTAGGCGGAGATGTGGTCCGTGTCGCGGTCGATAACCCCTTTAAAGTACTGGTAAGCCTGCTTCAGGTTGCCGCGTAGCAGGTGATCGAGCCCCGTAGTATACAGGCTCTGGATATCACGCTGACCCCGGGAACGGATTAATCCCACGAGCACCACCCCTGCAGCCGGGACAGTCGCTGCGACCAGGATAATGGATCGCGGGTACGAACCCGGCTACTGTTCCAACTGATCAAATTTCCCCTCGTCAGACGCCACGGTTGACTGCCCCTTTGACAAGCCTTCCGGTTCACTTTTAAAAATCTCCTCATTCAGGGCGGAATGCCGCAGGTTGTTCAGCTCGG
>CP070787.1:895613-898348 GCA_020346745.1 Fidelibacterota bacterium
GGTTACTATCGAGAAGCTTGCCAGCCTGAGAAGGGTAGTGGATAAGCGGCGAAAGGTGCCGTCCAAGAGAGATTCCTCACTCCATTCGGAATAACATATGGGTTATCGGAATGACATACAGCCTTGGGAAGGCCTAACCTACACCCCGGTCCATTCAATGTCCGGTGCATGAAAGCAGGGATGCGGAAATCCGAACCGCCGCCGGTAATAGTACCGAGAAAGGTAGAAGTCGAGAATGATCGGGATATACAGCAGGGGATAACGGGTGCCTGCGAAGATCACGAAGATCAGGATGGCATAGCGGCTGGTTCGCAACATATCGATTTCGCGGCGGAAGTACAATCCCACGGCATGGAAGGGCAGCGTGAGGACAGCTGTGGTGGAGATAATGGGATCACCGTTACTGTAACCCCAGATGGTGGCCGCGATGGCCAGCACCGCTGCAAAGCTACTGGCATTGGTAATAGCAGTTTTCCCCGGGCGGGGACTATCCTCCGGGAAGCGCGGTCCCGGGGTGATGGCTATCAAGGCTGTGATGCCCGCGAAACCCAATACATAAGGTGCGGCCACGTTCAGGCTCCCGGAAAGGGGGGCTCCGCTGGTACCCCATCCCACGTAAAACAGCACTGCTCCCGCCAGGAGATGGATCAGAATATCAATGGCTGGTCTATTTCTCCAGATAGCGGTGTTGGAGCCGTAGAGCAGCCCCCAGATGGCATAGATGGCTATTCCCGCGATCACTGCTACCCATCCACCGGGGAGGAGTAATAACACGCCCAGGCCCAGGCAGATCCATGCCAGGCGCCGGGCCTTTTCAGGATCAATATGGCTCTCGGCAAGCAGGTTGGGGTGACCTTTGATCTCGGCTTCCCCGTTCTGCTGCAGTTGTACCTGGATGAAGGCTGCCCCAACTATCAGGGTGATGCCGATGAAAACCAGCAGTACGGTCCAATTCCAGGCTACATGCCAGAATAGGTCAGGCGATGATAGCCAGGAGCCTGCCCCGAATCCGGCAGCCGTCATCGTCCAGACGGGGATAAGGAGGACCGGTCGCAGCAGGAAGAGCCAGTCCAGTTGGCGGTATCTACCGGCGAAAAAACGATCAAACAGTTTTGTTAGAGGATTCGGTTTTCCTGGCGGTGTTGTTTCTTTCATCTCGATCGGTGATTTGTGGTTATGAATTGTTGTCAGGTGGGCGTCCGGTCTGTTCGAACACATCCTTGCCGTTCATATCATTGATTTTGACCGGATATTCGCCCGAGAAACAGGCGGTACAGAAATGATCGGCCGGCAAATCCATGCTGGCGAGCATACCTTCCAAGGATAGATAGGCCAGACTGTCCACTTCCAGGTACGCCTCGATCTCATCTTTGGTGCGATGGTTAGCGATGAGTTCCTCCTGGGTGGGGAAATCAAGCCCGAAACGGCAGGGGTGGCGGATGGGAGAAGAACTGATCCGGACGTGGACTTTCTCAACCTGCGCCTCACGCAGCAGACGAACCAGCTTGCGCATGGTCGTACCGCGAACAATGCTGTCGTCAACGATCACCACTTCCCGTCCTTCAAGTACGCCCTTCACTGTGTTGAACTTGAGCTTCACCGTCAAATCCCTCAAGTACTGTTCGGGCCGGATGAAGCTGCGACCGACGTAATGGTTTCGAATCAGCCCGATATCGTGCTTCACCCCGCTGCGGGAAGCATAGCCAATGGTAGCCGTATTACTCGAGTCGGGGACCGATATCACGATATCCGCACCGGGGACTGCCGATTCCTCGGCCAGCGTCTTCCCCAGTTTACGGCGCATTTTATCCACGTTGCTGCCGTAGATGCGAGAATCAGGACGGGAAAAATAGATATACTCAAAAATACAGTGCTTGGACGTCCGTTTCGTCATTTGCGCAACCGTCTGAAGTCCTGCATGGTCTATCAGCAGTACCTCGCCGGGTTCAACATCGCGTACTTCTTCAGCACCGATCAAGTCGAGTGCGCAGGTTTCAGAAGCGGCGACCCAGGTCTCCCCCAGTCTGCCAATCACAAAGGGTCGCCAGCCGTAAGGATCACGCGCGGCGATGAGACCCTCCGACGTGAGCAGCAGCAACGAATAGGCTCCTTCCAGTTCCTGAAGCGACTCAGCCAACCGGTCAACGATGCGGTCTCCCGAAGCACGCGCCAACAAATGCACGATAATCTCGGTATCCGTGGTGGTCTGAAAGATGGCACCCTGTTTCTGCAGCTGTTGGCGACGGTCCAGCAGATTCACCAGGTTCCCGTTATGGGCGATCGACACCGGTTGGTCTTCGACATTGAACAGGAGTGGGCCCACATTCTTTGCGTCCAGGCTACCCGTTGTGGAATACCGGGTGTGGCCGATGGCCATCGTTCCCGGAAGTCCTCTCAGGATCTCGGGATCGGCGAATACGTCAGCGACGAGGCCTGAGCCCATATGGCGATGTACTTGTCCCTGATCGAGGGAGACGATGCCTGCCCCCTCCTGGCCGCGATGCTGCTGCGCGTACAATCCCAGATAAGCCAAGGTGGCGGATTCAGGGTTGCCATATATGCCGATGATGCCGCACATAGTCTATAGCATTGCCAACCTAGTTAATCCATGCTCCTACCAAGACCCAGACTTCACTTAGGATGATATATGCCACCACGGCGCCCGCGGTTACCAGCAGCGAGAACACGACCGCTTTCGGTATTTTGAACCAGCTGGCACCTGTGAGCATCTCTTC
>CP070787.1:898448-901179 GCA_020346745.1 Fidelibacterota bacterium
GGTATTGGCTGGTGGCCGGAGGTGATGCCTGAAGCCAACCAAGTATCAACACAAGCCCAACAGCGGTGTATGTTCTCATAGATACCTCTTAGAAATCAAACAGCAGCGAGACATAATAGCGGTTACCCTTTATATCAGTCTGAACTGGTCGGTGGGCTTCAAATTTCAGGGCAAAGGGAAAGACATAGAAATTGAAGCCATTCAAGCGCATTTCCATACCGACCGATGTCTTATACCGATGCTTCAGCCAGGAGCCATTGAAGCCATCGCCGAATTGAGCAATAAAACCCAAAGCTGCGTTCTGCAAAATTAAGTGTAGAAAGGGGATATTTTGTTCAAGAAAAACCGGTACGCGCAAAGTCAGGGTATGTATCATGAGATTCGTCCCCTGGACAGTACTGTCGTAGTAGGTGTAGCCTCGGAGACCCGGCGGTCCGCCGCCGAAGAAGTAGAAGAATGTATCTACATTGGCATTCGAGAGCCAACCCAGGGTGGCATCGTAGGCCGCGGTTATTCTGCGTTCCCGGTTGATAGGCAGGAAGGATCTCAGATTGGCCGTCAGACGCAGAGTATGATTTGGGTCATAGATAGTCACCGCGGTACTGTACTTGCGGCTGATGGTAAAGTCTTCGGCTAGTTCGTTTTTTTCACCACGCAGCTCCACTTCCACTTCAAATCCTTTGGTGGGAAACATGTTCCCACCGTATTCGGGCCGCCGCCCCATCAGCTGCCAGCGGGCGGTAACGCTAGCTCCTTTGTAATAGGTGAACGAGAATCCACCACTCATATCCTCCAACCGCTGGAATATATGCTCCTGGTATTGGCTCAGTGTGCCTTCCAGCCAGAAGCGATTCCATCCGAGTGGCATGCGTCCGCCCACCACGGCCTCAACCAAGCTGAACCGCAGATCATTTGTGCCAAGGTAGTCATAATACTTGAAATCCTGGCTCACATGCCGGCGGATGGCAAAGAACTGGGCGTAGAGTGTAGGACGGAATTTTCGAAATTCGAAGAGGAGGAACAGGTCGGTATCTTTACGCGAGTTCATGCTGGCGCCACCAAAGAGCAGCAGCCGATCCAGCACCTCATTGGCATAGAAGTAGAAGCCTGGTTTCAGGGTTCCGTAATCCAGCATGAGACGGGGCAGGAAAAATGGTCGCGAGAAGGTTTCCGTATAGGATACCGCAGTACGCGTCATGTCCGGACTTTCCTGGGGCGAATCGGGTCTCGTTTTGCGGAGGTCACCGGGAATACCTACCTGATCTTCATCCAGTAGCTCGGGACTTGCCAGATAGGCAATTTTATAGGCTCCCTGGTGGTAGAGACTATAGAGCACTTCGCCTTGGGCATTGACCGAGGGCATGAATGCTCCCCCAACCACATTGGTGATGTAGCCCCGTTCCCCGTTCGCCCTGACCTGGTAAAGGTTAAAAACACCGGATACATCGGTACTCAGTAGAAGGTTATCTCCGCTTGAGATCGGATCCCGGAAATCACCCTGATCCTGCGAGTCGGCAGTGAGCGGTTCGAAAGCAACGATCTGCCCCTCAGTGAGTCGCAGCTGCATGAGCTGCCGGCCATGATTGATGGTGGCATCAAAGTAAAGCGAACGATCAACCGGATCGTAAGTGAGTGAGTGAATATATTCCCCAGCATGGTAATCGGTGAGTGTGGTGATTTCCTTTGATTCCATGTCGAACAGCTTGATGTTGGAGGTTCCATCTTCGACCGTGAGATAGGCGATTTCCCGACGGCTAGACAACAGGACTGGCGACGTCACCCGTTCCCCTTGAGTCAAGCGTTTCTTTTTCCTTGAGGAGGTATCATAGGCGAACAGTTCGAGCCAGCGGGCGCCAGTCTTCCCGGGTTCACTTCGTGCGGCGAAGTACAGGGTGGTTCCATCGGCTGACCAACAGGGAGCAGAAACAGTGGCCTCCGCGACCCGACGTGCTTTCCTCGTGCTGAAGTCATAGATATAAAGATCAGTTTGACCGAAAAAATCAGAGCGCTTATTGGAGAGAAAGGCAAACTGGCGGGCTACAGGGTTCCACACAGGATGCATATTGGCCGTACCGACATCAAAGATGATCTCGCCAGTCACCGGCCGGACAAAGACCTGCGCCATTTCCTGGTCATAGCGTTCCTCAAGCGCGGCTTTCCATTCCCGATACAATTGGATACCAGATACGCCAGTTACGCGCTTTAGAGCCCTGCTGATGGACAAGGAGAGTGGCGAAGCCATAGTCCGCGATACATCCTCCAAGGCTTTCATACCGAATCGGTCAGCAAGCCAGGCAGCAAAGGCAAAACCCTGGTTATACACACTTTCATTCCCGATGCCCCGCTTACCGAAGCTGCTCATGGCAGTGAAGCTTAGCAGATCGTCATTGACTACCCGGTCCCGCAGGATCATATCTCGATGGGTATCCCAGAAGTCATAATTGGCACCGGGGTACATGAGCTGGGCCACGCCTTCTGCCAGCCACGGCGGGATATTGACACCGGGAACAGGATATGACGCGAGCACATTGGGATAGCCATACAGGACGTCATCCCGTTTTTCATCCTCATAATTAAGAAACTGGAAATAGAGGCTCGGAATCTGGCGGGTAAATTTCATAGCCGTTCCCAACTGGATGATATGGACGAATTCATGGGTGATCACGTCCTGCATCCAGCGGTGGCTGCCCCGGAGGTCGAAATCAAGCGGCCGGGACCAGATCTCTATTTT
>CP070787.1:901279-904010 GCA_020346745.1 Fidelibacterota bacterium
AGATTGGTACGTAACCTGTTGGTCAGCGCCTGTATTTCAGAATCCGACAAGCCGAAGCCTTCAAACTCCAGGACTGCGAGAGTGGATTTATCCTGTGCCGGAAGCACGTTCAGACATGCGAATAGGAGGAAACATATTGACTTGCGGATGATCAAATCACTCGACCTCCATCAATATCTGAAACTGGTAATGGGGGTGGAGATTCAATTAGTGCCCAAGCAGGGGGGCAGCGGTTGGAAGAAAAAGAGAAGCACCGGCATATTATCCGGTTCACTGATCACCCCCATCGAGTAGATCAGGTGTGCGTCGAAGCAATACGTATATTTGATCAAATGTAAGTGCTGGTCAGATAATATTCAACATATACTGGACGGCATGTGATGGGGCGCACATGGAGAAGATTAGGAATTAATTGCACATCACCGAATGAAAACTCCCGTCATCACTTCTGCGAACCCATTAGCCGGAGTGTATCTCCTGTAATCCTCGGCAGGATGATCCGGCCATATCCGCTAGGTATCCGCTTCGGATGGGAGGAAATACCCTGCTCTCGCGCACCACGCGCATCTCGCGCATTAGACGAACGACAATCCGCTACTTTGACCTTATCTTCCCCCCATGATGAGAACTGGTCAGTTTCTAACCTCAGACAGCTATCTCCAGCGCGTTCAGCCTGCATCGCTGGATCGGACGTGGAAAAAGTCCTCGTCATTATTTACTTTTCTCGTCGGGACACTCCTTGAAAATGACGAAAAGTGTAGGGATTTTGTTGAATTCCTAACTGGCCCTTCCCGTCGAGAAACGGGATCAGGTCTTCACCCACCCCAGGGGGGTGTTGAATTCTGACCCGGCCTCAGCGCTCTTTGACATCGTGAGAACATCCCGAAACTGGATGAGCCCGCTGGAATTGCCGGGCCCAAATGCAAAATCCCCCGCCTCTTATCGAGAGATGGGGGCTAATTCCGTCGGTAGCGGTGCCTGCCGCGATATGAAACACGATGGAAAAACCAGCGCTGATTCGACACTCCACAGAATACCCTAAACCACCCTCCATTCTCCACCTGCCGACAGCTAAAAAACCCTCACTGCCTGGGGGAAGTGAGGGCTTTTTGTCAGTAGCGGTAGTAGGATCGGCTTGCTCGTCTATGAGCGGAACGCCGCTACTCCCTTTACTGAGGTTGGCCTCGTGGCAGAAGCATAATAGCTTTCACTGCAATGCTTTGAAGCGCAACAGTTGGCATCCCATTCCTGTTGGTCCCACTGTGGCCACCACTGTAGCCAGGCAGGAACAATGCTGGGTATGGGATTCTGCGCCAAACTGTAGAGGCAGCTGCGAGACTCCAAGGCCAGACCACTCCTTGCAACACCTCACCGAGGAGCTTGCCACCCAGGTTGTCGCCGGGAACACCAGGCGAAGAATACTCGTAGTCCGCAAGGCAACCATATGACCAACAATTAGGCTATCAAAGAGTAAAAGGAATAAAGCCGTCGATCCAGTCCCGACCGCCGACTCTGCACTACGCGACGATCCTCTTTCTTCCGTCGTTCCAGATTTACCGGTATGGACAACAGACGTCTATCGACCCCCAAACGACGATCCATCTCATCACGACGGTCACTACTTCTACTGACATCACCCATGTCTAACCTCCTTTTTATTTGGTTGATCAATAGAAAACTTCCTACCGATTACCTGTGAATTGATCGGCATACTTGTACAAATATTCACCATTTCAAGGGAAATCCTGTCCTTCTCCGGCGGCACCATCCTGACAGACCACGTGAGCTTCTTATTTGCCAATATTGACATATGGATACAATTGCCTCGTACACTCAGGACATATACCGTGCGTGAAATCCGCATCTGTGTGTGCTTGCAGATAGGATTCGAGCTGGTTCCAACATCCCTGATCGTCCCGGATCCGTTTGCAGTTAGAACAAATGGGCACTAGTCCGCTCAGCGACTTGCTGTTTGCTAGTACTTTCTGTAATTCTGCTACGAGTATTTCAGTTCTTTCCTGCATCCTATTGCGCTTCAGGATGCACCACATACTATTCATGAAAAGAGATAGACGCCTTATATCGGATTGGTCATACTGCTCTGCTTTGTTCCCTACCCCGGCAATGGCAACTATCTTCTCGTCATCGTGAATGGGGATGCTCATGTGCCTTGTAATGTGGATACGTCCTTCGGGGTAGTCCGCCTTAATTGATGGATTTTGATAAGCGTTATCGATGACCGGTTTCCTGGTTAGGAGGCAGTCGGTCCAGACATTGGTTTCACCCAGGGTATAAGGAGAGGTCTTATCCGTGTTATATTCATGCAATAATCCGTTGGTCCGTGTACACAGCCTGGAGCGTTCCCGGTCCTCGCTCACGAAGTGCAGGTATCCGATTCTACTCCCCGTTAGCCGGATAGCTGCTTCCAGGGAATTGTCAATCAGGTCCTCGTCCGTAACCCCTGTCAACTCAATCAAGTTCAGTGCTGCCTCAAGCCACCCTTCGTCCAGAGGTTGGGACTCTTCTGCATGTTTCTCCGTATCTGTTGGTATTGACGATGGTGGCCTATCTACTTGCAAGCGACGATCCTTCACTAGTATCTCGTTCTGAACCTAGACCGATAGAAAACACAATTCAGACTGAAATGAAGATTCGTCAGGTAGGCCAGGGCTCCTGGCCCACCTGACGATCAACAGCGAAGCAAGTATGGTTCTTCGTGCTAAATCCATAC
>CP070787.1:904110-906837 GCA_020346745.1 Fidelibacterota bacterium
CAGTACTAACGATAGTCCTGCTATAGGTAGCGATCTCTTCATTGCGTGTTTCTCCCTTTGATATGACATGTCATGTCGTGTATCTGTTATTCGAAGGCTGAGATGCCCGTAATGTCTTCCCCCACAATGAGGGTATGCATTTCGTGTGTCCCTTCATACGTATAAACACTCTCAAGGTTCATTAAATGTCGCATGATGGGGTAGTCATCGACGATGCCGTTAGCGCCATGTATCTCACGGGCCAATCGTGCACATTCCCGGGCCATCCAGACGTTGTTACGCTTTGCCAGGGCCACCTGCTGATATCTGAGGCGGTCCTGATCCTTCAACCGTCCCAGGTGTAAAACTAACAGCTGGGCCTTGGTGATTTCTGTCAGCATCCAGACAAGTTTTTCCTGTGTGAGTTGAAAACCGGCGATTGGCTTCCCGAATTGTGTACGCTCTCTGGCGTATTTCAATGCGGCTTCGTAGCAGGCCATGGCAGCACCGATCGCTCCCCAGGCAATACCATACCTGGCCTGTGTCAGACAGCTCAGGGGGCTGGTTAAGCCTTTCGTATGCGGCAGGATATGACTATCGGGGATATGCACATTGTCGAATAGCAGTTCGGAAGTGATTGAAGCGCGTAAAGACAGTTTCCCGGTCATGTCGGGGGTGGTGAAGCCCGCGAAGTCCTTTTCGACCAAGAATCCACGCACTTGGCCATCGTCGTCCTTAGCCCAAACCACGGCCAGATCCGCGATGGAGCCGTTTGTGATCCACATCTTGGCGCCGTTGAGCATCCAACCGTCACTGGCGCGCACGGCCTTGGTTTTCATGGCCGCCGGATTGGAGCCAACATCCGGCTCAGTAAGACCGAAGCAGCCGATCACTTCACCTTGGGCCATGGCGGGCAGCCACTGCTCCTTCTGCATTGGGCTGCCGTAGGCATAGATGGGCCACATGGAGAGCGAGGTCTGCACCGACACGAAAGAGCGTATTGCCGAGTCACCTCGTTCCAGCTCCTGACAGAGCAGACCATAGGCCAGGTTATTCAACTCTGCGCAGCCATAGGCACTCGGTAGATTGCTGCCCAGGAAGCCCAACTCGGCCATGCGGGGTACCAGTTCACTCGGAAAGGTTCCGTTGCGATGGTGTTCGGTAATGATCGGCAGAACCTCTGCCTGGACAAAATCCCGAGCGGTATGTTGAACCAGTATCTCATCGTCAGCCAGCATGGAGGAACAGGCAGCGTAGTCCACGCCGCGTAAGCTTGTTTTCATTTGGTTACATCCGTCTTAGAGGTGAATGGGTGGGGAAATTAAGCCGGTATGGTTAATCATATCAATCGTTTATCGAGAGAGTTATAGCTTGGAGTCAAAGAGGTCAGAGAGGCGAACGTTTTTGCGATTGCCTTGTAGATGCCGAGCGGGTAATTTTTGGATAACGACGTCTCATTAATATGCTATACTCAAAATCAGCTGAATACGCTATTCAGGCCATGTTGTATTTGGCGGAGAACGAAGGTAAGGGCTTGGCAATGGTGAGTTCCATTGCTGAGGCCTACAATATTCCGAAGCACTTTCTGGCCAAGCTGGTTCAGACCTTGACCCGTAACCATTTGATCAAGAGCTACCGTGGTCGAAATGGCGGGATCAAACTGGCGCGCCCCTCGTCGAAGATTGCCCTTTTGCAAATCGTTAACGCGATCGAGGGACCTCCCCCGGAACAGGAGATGTGCGTGATTGGCTTAGATGTCTGCTCAGACACCGTGGCATGTCCCCTACATAACCAATGGCAGCACATCAGTAGTCTGGTACGGGATACACTTAGCCACCAGTCGCTCGCAGATTTAGCGGAAGGTATGCGCCAGAAGCGACAGGAATTGGCACAACTCATCCGAGAGCCGGAACTCGAAGAGGTGTCGGTTCCTAAATAATCGGTCTGGACATGGCCTCCTATAAGCGGATTCTGCTCACCACCGATTTCTCCGATTACTCGAAGGTGGCCATCCCCCATGCGGTGGCGATAGCCCGCCAGTTCGAGGCGGAACTAGTTGTGCTGCATGTCTTGGAGCCTCTGCTGACGCCGGTGGATTTCGCATGGGGGCCCATGGCTCTGTCTGAAGACTGGGAGGAGCAGCGGGCGAGCCACTCCCAGAAGTTCCTTGATGAATGGGTTTCCAAGGAACTTCCGGACGATCTGAAGCGGACATCCCTACTGGCTCACGGCACACCGATCCGGGAAATTTGCCAAGCGGTCCGGAAAGAGCAGGTTGATCTGGTTGTTATGGCAACCCACGGGCAGACAGGTCTCACGCACGCTCTTTTCGGGAGCACCGCCGAGAAAGTCGTGCGCCGTTCTCCTGTTCCAGTCCTTACGGTCAGGAGACCGGAAGACCTCTCCGAATGCTAGCGCGGTTGGGCTTGGTGTTGAATATTTAACATCAGCCCGTTGGTTGTCATGTTTATTAGCTGGGAAGGGATTATTTCCTACGGATAAAAAAGTATAAAAAGGTACCTATATCCTCTTTTCGTGACTAAATTCCAACATAAGTTTTTTACTTAACCAGGGGAAAGCTGATTGCCTTTTCCCTGATGCTATTTGATACTTTTGGCCGGTACCCTGCTTTAGGCAGAAGGCAATGACAATCCTCCCTCCCTCTCTCTCCAAGTCAGGGTATCCGCACCCTGTTCCTTCGTGGTGGTGAATTCGTCTGGACGGCATCCCCAGGCCGTCAGTTGATGG
>CP070787.1:906937-909639 GCA_020346745.1 Fidelibacterota bacterium
CAATGGTGCGCTGCAAAAGAGGCGAGGAAGCTTCCAATCTAACTCCAACCAGCTGTAGACGACCATCTTCAAACTCCTTGACATCTATGGCGGAACTTTGGCGCAGGAGTCTATCCACCTCCTCTGCAACGGCCAACTCCGGATGGATGACTTCATCGATACCGAATTGAGCAGGTTCAATCACCACCTGACGCGACGAGTGTTCTGTACTCCGCAGCCGAGCGATAATTTTTCCTGCCCCCAGTTCCTTCGCCATGCGGCAGGCAACAAGATTCACCTCATCAATCCGCGTGAGGGCCAGAAAGATGTCAGCGTTCTCCACTTGGGCCTGACGTAAAATAGAGGGAGATGCACCGTTTCCTTCTATCGTACTCACATCCAGCGTCTCACTGGCTCGCTTGATCTTCTTGGGATTGATATCTACTACCGTGATATCGTAATCCTCCCGGCTCAGGTCCTTGGCCAGGTTAAATCCTACTTCCCCGGCACCTATTATGACAATTTTTAGCGACATATCAGCCTAGTACTTTCTGAAATGCTCGATTTGCGTGGGTTATATCTTCATCGGTCAAGTCGCGATGGGTCACCAACCTGATCATCTGCTTTCCTAGTGCCAAACAGAGCACACCCTCGGCCTGTAATCGATGCTCAACCTGGGCTGCTGTACCTCTCTCCTCATCCAGGTTGAAGATGACAATGTTGGTATGCACGGCATCTGGGTTGATGCTGACTCCCGGCAATTGCACAAGGACTGTTGCCAACTGTTGTGCCCGCTGGTGGTCCTTCTGTAGATCGTCCACATGGTTGTGCAACGCATATAGGCCACCCGCTGCAATGATCCCCACTTGCCTCATGCCGCCTCCGAATATCTTTCGATAGCGATGGGACCGACGTATAAAATCCCGGTCGCCGCATAGCACCGAACCCACGGGCGCACCCAGCCCTTTGGACAAGCAAAGTGAAACGGAATTAAATGGCGCTGCCCACTCCTCGGCTGGAATACCTGTGGCCACTACCGCGTTCATGAGCCGGGCTCCATCCATGTGCATGTGCAAGTTATGGCTCGTGGCTACCGCTGCGATATGATGAATCTCTTCAAGGGGAAATATTGTGCCGCCAGCTTTGTTATGCGTGTTCTCTACTGATACCAGCCTGGACGGCGGCATGTGTACATTATCCGGCCTGATGGCAGCCTCCACCTGCCCCGCGGTAAAGACTCCTAGCTCTCCTTGAAGGGGATGCAACTGCACCTGACTATGGAAGGCCGGTCCCCCGGCTTCATAATTCATGATATGGGCACCCTGCTCGCAAATCACCTCATCTCCCGGGTATGTGTGAGCCTTAATGGCGATCTGGTTGCTCATAGTGCCGGAAGGTACGAAAAGGCCTGCTTCCTTCCCCAAAAGACGGGCCACTTCTTCCTCCAGCACGACAACCGTCGGGTCCTCCCCAAATACATCGTCCCCCACCTCTGCCTGCGCCATCGCTTGGCGCATGCCCTGCGAGGGCGTTGTTACTGTGTCGCTGCGGAGATCAATCATACGGATCGGTCCCACTGACGGAATCCACCCTGGGATTGCTCGGCGATATGTTGCTTGGATCTTGGGGAGTCATCGCACGCGGCTCGGCACAACTCCGAACCTATATCAATAGAGATTTCTCATAAGGGCGAGGTAAAACTATTGGTGAGTCCTGGCGATGTGAATCGCTCTCTGTGAAAGCAAGGTCAGCATTCAGGTGATTGACACCCATGCTCGGCCAATCTGGCTCCCGGTTTTCCCATGATTCAAGGTACCAACTCCCTTGGCCGGAATCAACCTTTCCGCAGCTTACAGGCTGCCCGCCGCTCGCTCTATCCGTGCTCCCAATCCAGCTAGCTTCTTCTCGAAGGATTCGTAACCCCGATCAAGGTGATAGACTCGGGAGATTTCCGTCGTACCGCGGGAGACAAGAGCGGCTAGCACGAGCGAGACGCTGGCACGTATATCCGTTGACATGACCGGAGCCCCGATCAGGTCCGTCGGCCCTCTCACCGTTACCGCGTTGCCGTCAAGCTCGATGTTTGCCCCCAATCGCTGCAATTCCGGCACATGAGCAAAACGATCCCGGTAAATATTATCCTGAATAACGCTGGTGCCCGCTGCCTGGGTCATGAATGCAATCCACTGTGCCTGCAGATCAGTTGGATAATCTGGATATGGTGCTGTCAGAATATCCACTGGACGGATGGACGATGGACGCGAGACTTCAAGTCTCCCACCTTCAGACCTCACGGTTACACCCGCATCCTGTAACTTGCCCAGCGCTGACATCAGGTGGTCTGGACGTGCACCTTTCAGGAAGAATCCGTCACCGATCATGGCTCCCGCGATAAGGAATGTCGCCGCTTCAATGCGATCGGGGATAATCTCCATCTCGACTCCCCGTAATTCCTTTTGCCCCGAGATATGCAGTGTGTCTGTACCTGCACCCTCAATCCTGGCCCCCATCCCCTGGAGGAATTCGATCAGGGCTGTTATTTCAGGCTCCTGGGCTGCATTGATTAGTATCGTCTCTCCCTCGGCCATGACTGCCGCCATGAGAGCATTTCCGGTGGCCCCAACACTACTTATATCGAAGGTAATGTCCGAGCCAGACAACTGCCCTTCAGCTAGGATATAGCCACCTTCCAGGTTTATTTCGGCCCCCAATTTCTCGATGGC
>CP070787.1:909739-912429 GCA_020346745.1 Fidelibacterota bacterium
AAAAATACCTCCTCATTTGCCGTGATGTGGATAGCTCCGTCTGAAATGAGACACGGACCGGCGGCCAGCGCATCACGCATAGGCCATGGTAGGATTGCCTTAGCATCGATGCTAGTTTCAGGCACCCCAGGGCGATTATTCGGGGGTTGGACCATCTCCATAAGGGTATCACCCCGCTGAACTACCCAGGCCACATCGATAGTACCGTCACGGTGAAAACCTAAAGCGGCTCGGGCAAGATGGAAGCGCACTTCCTCACGCAAAACTGACCACGTGGGTGGTTCGACGATAATCCCGTCCATCATTAGCAATCCCACATGTTGTGCCGGCATCAAATCCATCCTGAAATAACCGCCATTAACCACGACACAGGCACCAAGTGCGTTGGCAAAGCTGGTGGCTGACTCTCGCCGGTCCTCATCCTCGGAGACCACGACTCTGGTAGTTATTCCCGGATCTTTCTCATCCACCTGCACATACCAGGCTCTCAGTGGTAATCCTGCATTATAGCCCTCGTAGACCCGCACTCCCGCAGGTAACACTTTGTGATACTGTTCCATGGGCTTCCACGCCATGGACAGAGAAACCGACGTGGTATTCCCACCGCAAGCGCCCGCAAGCGCTACCCAGATGAGTGCAGCAAATATCAACTGATGGGAGCAGGGTCGTCTCATAGCTGGATTAAGGTACCGAGCACGTATGAGGAATCATTGAAAGTTAGGTGTATTGATACCCAAGTCAAACAATAGCACGGCAACCGTAGCCTTATCGGAAATACCTCCCACCATCCAGGCCGCTTCCAAGCAGGAAGCGGTAAATCAGTCCCGGTCAGAAGTGGTCCTCGTAAATGCTCCCTCCGGTGATTACGTGTTTGCCGTCATCACTAAAAACCAGGAAGATGAGAGCTGGGGACGGGAAAACGAAGGATTTGTTCTTTTACGCACGATTTCTCGTCTGCTCTGGCAGACCTTCGAGCCCGATTCTGATTGGCAGCCAGCGGCAGGTATTGAAAACTGGCAGTGATCAAGGGGAGGGGCCAATAAGTGCAGCGCTGGGGTGATATTCCCGGCTATCTGTAATAGAAAACAGGGGTGGACCTTCGTGCATCCGATCGGCCACCCCTTTCATTGTCTTCGTGGTGAAAAATAGTGCTTACCTATACCTGATCGTGGGGGATCCTATGTGGGTTATTTGGTGGGTCTTGATCTACTTCACCGAATTGGCAGAGAGCCAGTAACAGAACGGCATAGGCAAGCAATTGAATGGCTTGTGACTGCTTGGCCAATGTCATATCTTTCGATCCACTCTACTTCATCTCTCGGACATCTCCCATAGCTTCATTGCGAACCAGTTGTGCAGGCACAAGCCATAATTCTTATTTTCAAAGAGCGTTTCGCCTTCCGGCACTATAATAGAGTGCAAATTACGTGCCAGGATATACAGATAGCTCGCCTCGAAGGAGTTCCGGCTACCCTACCCCCTCTACCAGCCCAAAATCGCAGTAAATCGATTATGCTTTGTTAACAAAGAACTTATCCCCGGTGTCCGAATTAGTCGCCAAACCTTGGACCTGGATCGGTTTGCACCAGTTAAATCCATGGTGCTCTATGAAATAGGGTATCTATTTCAAGGGGTGTGACGTATTGTCACAAAAGGGTCTCTGAGCTGTAAGGGGTGACCAGCCGGTGCCAAGTCTCAACCTAACGGCTGGTCTACTATTTTGTATCGGTGACTACCCTGCGTATGGCACGAATGTGGGCCGGATTCGTCCCGCAGCAACCCCCGATAATCGATACGCCGGTATCGATCAGTTCACGGGTTTTCTCCGCAAACAGATCCGGTGTCTCTGGATAGTTTACCTGTCCCCCAACACCGACAGGTTGACCAGCATTGGACTGGATCATAACGGGCAAAGACGTGGAGGCTTTCATGGCCTGGGCAATTCTGACCATAATCTCGATGCCGTTTCCGCAATTGGAGCCGATGATATCTGCGCCTGCCGCCTGAAGGCCTTCGGCCGCCTCCTCGATGCTAGTACCCATGACGGTATAGAAGCCCCTTAATGTATCATCAAACGTCATGGTAGCGATGACCGGGATACGAGGATCTATTCCTTTTGCAGCCCTGATCGCCTGTGTCGCCTCCCTTAAGTCGATCATCGTTTCGACACAGATCATGTCGACACCCGCATGTATCAGGGCCTGCATCTGGCGCTGGAAGCTGGCTGCTATGATTTCCTCCGATACATCGCCGTAGGGTTCCAGGATTCTACCGGAAGGACCACAGGATCCCGAGATAATGGCCTGATCACCAACGGCTTTTCGCACTACATCGACAGCACGCTGATTGATCTCCTCCGTCTTTTCATCAAGGCCGAATTCCGCCAGTTTAAGGGATGATGCGCCAAAGGTGTTGGTTTGGATGATGTCAGCGCCAACCTCGAGGTATCGCCGGGCTAATTCTTCCACGATTTCCGGCCTGGTGAGATTATAAGACTCGGGGCACTCCCCAGGCTGTAAACCTTCCTGAAAGAGCATGGTACCCATGGCGCCGTCAGCGACCAGGATCTCCCCTTTTCTCAAACGCTCGAGAACAGTCAACATGCTAACTCTTGCCCAGTAATGACTTTACACACTCCACTGCTTTCCCTGCATCATAGGCGTAGGCATCCGCGCCAATTTCCTGGGCGT
>CP070787.1:912529-915212 GCA_020346745.1 Fidelibacterota bacterium
ATCCTCGGACGGGCCAGTGAAATTTCCGCCACCAAACTCTCGCAGGCACAACAACACCAATGGGATTTCTACCTCCACCCGGATACCATGAACCTCCACTGGACCCAGTTCGACCAGCTAGAGCAATTGGCTGCCAACGGAGAGCAGGTCGTGGATAAGAACATCAATGAACTGCTGATGAAACTCCAGCCGGTACGAGGAGTTAAAGGCTGGTTGCGAAGGAAAAACCGGCGTACGCAGACTGTAGGATAGTGGGTGCTAGTGTCAACCCGGAGACAGCAGCACCCAGGAAACGGGAGTAAGATCATTTATATGTTACGCTTACCGATACTCGCCCTTACCGGCGCTATAATGGTTACGGTTCCTCTCCAAGGCCAGTTCCTGTCAAACGTAGTAAGCAGCAAGATCTCCCTGGATCGCACCACCGCTCGCCCGGGCGAACAGATTGTCCTTCAAGCCGAGATTGACATCGAGCCTGGATGGCATATCTACTCCAGCGATCTCAGTGGTTTGGGACCCGTACCCACCCACTTCGAGCTGGATGACAGTGCCATGATAGCCGTATTTGGACCTTTCCAGGAACCTCAGTCCAAACGAGTTTGGGATGAGGGTTTCCAGATCGAGGTGGGATGGCACTCCGGAAAATTCACTGTCAGCCAGGCCTTGGTTCTCGCCGACCTCCCTACTGGACTCGTCACACTAACCGGGCACTTCGTGTATATGGCCTGCACGGAGACTCACTGCCTCCCGCCTACCTACCAGCGCTTCAGCTTGAATCTGCAGATTGAAGCCGGGCCTGTCCGGGAAGCGTTCGTCTATCATCCCGTCAAACCCGACCTGGCGGCCGTGACCGGGCTGGAAGGGACAGAATTGCAGCAGGCTATCCGACAAGGTATCTGGTCCTTCCTGTTACTGGCTATGGGCATGGGACTGATTTCCCTATTGACACCGTGCGTCTTCCCCATGATCCCTATCACCGTGTCGTTTTTCCTCAAGCAGGGTGAATCGGGGGAAATCCCACCACTAAGGGCGGCCGGCACTTATGGCATCGGGATCGTGATAATCTACTCACTCCTCGGACTGTTGCTGGCGCTCACGCTTGGCGCTACCGGTGCCAACCAATTAGCCTCCAATCCCTGGGTGAACCTCTTTCTTGGTGGCCTGTTCGTCTATTTCGCCCTCAGCTTGTTCGGCATGTACGAGATCCAGCTTCCTGCCTGGCTGCGTCGGTTCAGTATGACCCAGGAAGCCCGGGGCGGCATGATCGGGATTTTCTTCATGGCTCTCACGTTCACCCTCACTTCCTTCACCTGCACTATCCAGTTCGTCGGGTTGCTGCTGGTCGCTGCCAGCCAGGGCCATTATCTCTGGCCTGCTATCGGGATGATCACCTATTCCATAACCTTTGCCTTGCCGTTCTTCCTGCTGGCATTATTCCCCCAATATCTGGCCCGCATGCCCAAGAGTGGCGGTTGGCTGAATTCGGTCAAGGTGGTCATGGGCTTCCTCGAAATGGCCGCCGCCTTCAAGTTTATCAGTAATACTGACCTCGTCTGGGGCTGGGATTTCTTCAACCACCAGATGGTCCTGGCTTCATGGACGGTGATCCTGCTGCTCACCGGTCTTTACCTGTTAGGCAAGATTCGACTACCCCACGATTCACCGGTGGAGAAGGTCTCCGTTCCACGCCTGCTCATGAGCGGCGGATTTCTTATCCTGGGCTTGCTCCTCGCTGCCGGCCTGACTGGCCAGAAAATACCCGGTCTCGTCGAAGCCTACCTGCCTCCGAGGGTGGAAACCCATCAGGAAGGAGTCGTACTCAACAATCAGCTGGAGTCGCTCTACTGGTTTAGCGAATACGACGAAGCCCTGGCCCGAGCCCAGTCGACGAACCAACCAATCTTCCTTGATGTCACCGGTTATACCTGCACCAATTGCCGCTGGATGGAAGCCAACATTTTCACCGAGCCGGAAGTTGCTGAACGGTTCCGAAAGTTCGTTCTGCTCCGCCTATATACCGATGGAGGCGAAAACTTCCGCGAGAAACAGCGGTTTGCGGTTGAGCGCTTCGGTACTGCCGCTCTCCCTTTCTATGTCATCCTGGCACCTGACGGTAGCGAGATCGTCCGCTTCCCGGGCATGACCCGGGACGTCCAGGAATTCACAGCGTTCCTGGATGAAGGCCTGGCCGCCAGTCCTCCTTTATCCCTTGACGCACCCAACTGAATCGATGAAATTGACTGCTAGGCGACACTTTTGGATTGCCTAACCGCAACGCAAGAACTATTCCTGGAATACTGCTTTCAATCGGTAATAGTCGCTGTGGGAATATGTGCCACATCGAACTTGACAAATCAGATGAATGCGATTAGGTTCCTCCCACCCCCAGGAATGATACGACGGGAAGAACTAGAACGAGGTAGGTAGCATACACCGGACAACAGAATTGAGATCAACTGAATTCCAGGCATACATTTGGAGCATGAATCAGGATATTTGAGCTGTAGATTGAAACTAGGATAATGAGAATGATGAAACATGTGTGGAGGCTTGCCCTCCTTGGACTTATAGTGAGTACGGCTTTTACTGGCGGAAGGATAATTGCCCGGAGCGGTTTAGCGCAGGGGGATGAGAAAGAAAGCCCAAATGCTGCTGCAGCTCCCAACTTTACACTGCGCTCCCT
>CP070787.1:915312-917993 GCA_020346745.1 Fidelibacterota bacterium
GCTTCCACATCCCGCCGATTTCATGCGTCTCGGGATCAACCCAGCTCAGGCCGCCTCCGTGATAGTCTCGCTGCCCTTTGCCGCCGAAGTAAATCCTGCCGTCACCTGCCAGAACCCCGCTGAACATCTTCTTCACCCGCGTCTTCTTGTATGCGTCAAATTGATCACCCACGTAATACGGATTAGTCACTTCGGGAGGCCTGGAGTCTGGAGTCCCACCCTTATTCAGCGTCCAGGGTTTGTTCAAGTCAAAGACAAAAATCGGAGCGCTTGGATATCCGCTCCAATATAGCCTGTCTTTGTAAGGTACAAACGCATATGGACTGGCTCCGCCATCGCCCAGTTCAGTGATCTCTCTCGTATTCGGGTCAAACAGAAACCGTCCTTTATATGCTTGCGCTGTGCCAAACAGCCTTCCATCGGGCAAATTGATCAGACGGTGGAGTTTCAACGGGTGCTTTTGGACACCCTCCAGACGAACTGATTTCCATCCCAGTGACTCCGGATCTGCACCATCCAGAGCCAATTCGGTCGTGTTCGCTTTATCTTCCGGAAGGCGATACCAGATAGTTGCCACGTCGTCAGAATCGGGATAGGCTTGACCAGTGTGAAGCTCAGGACGCGGTGCGGCTTTGTCGGATGGCGACTCAAGTGAAGGCCACGGAGGTTGATCTCCAGTCTTTGGGATAGCTTTGCCATGATACAGCCAGTAATGCTCTTTAGGAGCTTCATCGCTTTTCTGGACATAGGCTATTGCTCCACCGTATCGTGGACTGATATTCATACGCATATGATACCCACCCTCTGGCGCCTCAAGCAATACCTCCTGCTTTCCTGTCTCGATATCTATGGCAACAAGGTACCAGGGAATCTGCCCACAAGCTACATATATATGGGTATCACAAACGCCCATTGAGTAGCCATATCCTGTACCGTTGATCCGTGGCCCCACTGCGCCGTAGTTCCTAACCTGGCCGGTTTTAGGCTCAAAGCCGAAGGCAGCAGCCTTGCGTTTGGAGTCAGCGTCCTCGCCCAGGTATGTTCCGGCGCCGTATATCCATCCGTTGGGGCTCAGAGCCATGGGGTTGCGCTCTCCACCGCAGCCTGGAATGACCTTGAACAACTTGACTTCGTTTTTTCCAGGATCATATTGGTAAACGTTCATTGCCCCACCAGAATCCCACTTGCTCCAGTCCGGGTTAGCGCCATATAGCTTACCATCCGGGGCAAACACACCCCACCAACCGAAGCCCATCTCCATCCGGATACGACCTTCCTCTTCCTCAAATGTCTGCTTCTTCACCTCACCAGTGCCCAGATCCGCAATGTAGACACGCGTGCTCTTGCGATATGCCTTGCGATACCATTGCAGGATGTCGTATGTCCTGCCATCTGGATTTGGCACAAGCAGCGTGCCGGCAGTATCCACTCCCCTCACGGCGACGCCCATTTTCTCGATCTCAAGCGACTCAGCATTGTCCAGCCGTTCCTTGAGGTCTGGCTCATCCACTACTTTCCATTCTGCTGCTTCAGCAAACTGTGACTCTATTCGCGCAATCAACACCATAGAGATCACAGCTGCAACCAAAAGCTTGATTGTCATATATTCCTCTCTGTCTTTGGATAGGTTCAGTGATTCCCCTTTACTACCCGGCGATAGAACCCATAACCGTCACTTACGTGTCCACCACTTCGCAGATGGCCTTGAGCATGGCACGTCCGAAGTGCCGCATCTGAGACACGTCGCGCCCAAACCAGGAAGGGCTGACAATAAACGAGATCGCTCCGTGATCCCGAGAGGCTCGCATAAAGAAATCTCCCAGCCGGTCAGGCTTCTTAGCCCAGGAGCTACCGCGCCACTCCTTGCTGAATACCGGATCGCCAGAGAGTTTCCCAACCAGAGCATCACGCTCAGTATCGTGCGACCAGCTCAGTCCGTCATGGTTCCGATACATCCAGCCATGAAGGTCTAGATAAGCCATGGGCTTAACTGCGGTCAGCAGTCTAGCTAGGGCCTCTCCAGCCATATCACCAGGAGCAGCTCCCTCGTGACACAGATCGGTTCCTCCGCGCTGGGAGAGCTTGCAGCAACCGGAAGCCACTCCATCAGGATTGGGCATGGGAACCACCACGAAGCGAAACTTGCTTACCAGTGGACCAGAGCTATGCGCTTCGTCGCACAGCAGATTCAGGATCTCAGAGACACACCAAGAACCTGCAGTTTCATAGGGATGCAAGCGACTGACCACGAAGATCGCTGGAGCTTCCTGCATCCCGCAGGAGAGTGCAATGATGTTACGTCCTCCCTGACTGACTCCGATCACCTTGTCTTCCAGTCCTATGGATACTGCGTGCTGGCAGTCCTTTTGGAAGCTCTCCAGATCATACACTGGATGCAGCGCAATAAACCATTCGCCGGGAGGTATTGTCAACTGCACAGTAGAGATGGTCCCGGAGAGCCGTGCCTGACAGAACTCCCACTGTTCTCCTTTGCCCAGGAGAACATAGTCGCGGCACTCCATATACTCAGGATCGTCCCATTCGATTTGCAGGTCAAGAGATTCGGGTTCTCCTGAGTCGTTGATGACCCTAACATTCAGATGGAATTTGTAGTTTCCGTCACCATCCTCGCTCCACGGATGAATCAGGAAGCGTCCGGGAGCGAGTTTCTCCACATCGCT
>CP070787.1:918093-920772 GCA_020346745.1 Fidelibacterota bacterium
GGTGTTCCGGCGTCTAAGCCTGAAAAACCTTATCACTCCCATCAATGAAACAATCGGGGTCTTTTTTGGCATAGTGCTCTTGTGGGTAGGTGGGCAGCAGGTTCTCATCGGTAGGGGGGTAGGTCCGGAAGAGTTCATGAGCTATATCATCTTCCTCTTTGCCATGCTACAGCCCCTGCGCAACCTGAGCAATGTGCACGCTGACATCCAAGTGGGCCTAGCCTCAGCCGAGCGAATTTTCAGCCTGCTTGACGAGGTCCCGCTTATTACTGAAAAACCCGATGCTGTGGAACTTACTGGATTTAGCGATACTATCGGGATGGAGGACGTCACCTTCACCTACGAGGGCAGCGGAAAACCGGCCCTGTACAATATCAGCACTGAAATCAGGAAAGGGGAGGTGGTGGCGCTGGTAGGAATGAGTGGCTCTGGAAAATCAACTTTCATTGACCTCATTCCCCGATTTTATGATACCACCCAGGGACGAGTTACGGTTGACGGCCACGATGTTCGGGATGTAACGATCAGTTCATTGAGAGGACTGATCGGGATTGTTTCTCAGGAAACACTGCTTTTCAATACCACCGTACGTGATAACATACACTATGGCAACACACGGGCATCGGAGGAGCAGGTGGCAGCAGCCGCCGAAGCCGCTCACGCCTGGGAGTTCATCCGGGACCTGCCTGAGGGTATGGATTCTTTCATTGGTGAACAGGGGGTCCAGCTCTCTGGTGGCCAGCGCCAGCGGCTGGCCATTGCCCGGGCCCTGCTGAAAAATCCTCCCATACTCATCCTTGATGAGGCCACCTCCGCCCTGGATACCGAATCCGAGCAGTACGTTCAGCGGGCAATTGATGAATTAGTCCAGGACCGAACCGTCATCGTCATCGCCCACCGCCTCTCCACAATCCAGAACGCCGATAAGATCGTCGTATTGGACGCAGGCCGTATCGTGGAGTCGGGGACCCATGATCAGCTCCTCTCACAAGATGGAGCTTACCGCCGTCTCCACGAACTCCAGTTCGCACTGAATATATAACTTTTATTGCCAAATTCACTATCATCCCGGAATACACCCAACAGAGCCTTTCCTTGGAAATTTCATGAAAATATCTGACAGTGAATCAGATACCTATCCTTACCTGACCGATCCTGATCATGCCGTTTGGAAAGCCTCTCGTGTTCTATAGGATCACCACTCACCGCGATATGCTCATGGGCTATGATTTACACTTTGCGTTACTTGTGAATCGCTCAGCCCTGGCGAAGATGCAGCGATGAACCGCCTCCATCTGGCATTGTTCCTTTGCATCACAACACTCTGGGGCCAGAACCACGATTTCAGCGCCAGTGAGACACTTGTCTACACTACAGGATTCCGCCTATTCACCGCTGGTACATCTACCCTGGAAGTTGTAGAGCAGGAAGGGGATACTCTGCTCCATGTTGTCTCACAGGTCAGGACCAGCAAGTTTTTTGATCGTCTGTACCGCATCCGGGACCGGATTGACCTATGGCTTGATCCCGACAACCTGGTACTGCGGCGCATGCAGCGGGAAATCAACGAGGGGCGTTATAAGCGCAAGGATACCACTATTGTTGATAGCAAAGCGGGGATTATCTATGCCCGCGGGGATACCCTGACCGTAGAGGGCCCGGTGTTTGATCCCATCGGCGTGATCTATTACCTGCGCGGTTTGCCACTGGCTATCGGCGACGAAATCCACCTCTCGATCTTCAATGGCCGTCGCCTGCAGAGGATCACTATCACCGTCAGGGGACCAGAAAGGATTAAGGTACCGGCGGGCGAGTTTGAATGCCTGGTCCTTAAGCCAGCTCCGCTAAACAACCAGCGGCTGACTAAGGTAGACGGCCTGCTGCAGCTATGGCTGACGCTGGATGAAAGGCGGATGCCCGTGCGGCTTGAACAGGAGAGCAGCTTCGGAACAATGGTGCTCAAACTGACGGAGGTGAGGTAAAGGGCTGTCCAATCCTCAATGAACAAATACCATTACCCCCGAAAAACAGTCTTCATTAGAGTCTTAATGTGTTCATGGATTTCGCTAGGATATTTCAAAGCAACCCAACTCCCTTTTCCTTTGCCTTCTATTCCCTTCTTTTCCAAGAGCACAGACTGCTATCGCGAATCCGCCGATTAATGGACGCGGCGATCTCGTGAGCCAGCCGGCACCAGTTAAGTTTTCGCGTCTTTTACGACCCTTGAGATTGCCAACAACCTCAGGCTTTATCGCTAGCGGTTCCCGTGAAGGCAAGGGAGTGGTTACGTCAGATGAGTGGCTTTCCGGCTTCGTTATCTCTTGGTGCTTGAGCTGTTGAAACCCCAACTTCCGCCTACCATGTCTCGTCTGCCTCTGCGCCTGATCCTATTGCATACAGCCACCCTCGCTGTCTTCTGGAAATGCGCCGCTGAGAAACCCCCCACCGGCGGCCTGCCGGACACCGAAGGACCCCGTATTATCCAGGTCAATCCTCCCAGCGGCACCGCGGATCTGGACCCGAGCCAGGGAATTGAGATCACTTTCAACGAGCAGGTGGACCCGGTTTCAGTACCCGGCTCAGTAGTCATCGCACCGGAAGTCAGCTTCACCACCCGGGTCCGGGGCCGCCGGATTCTCATTCGTCCCGAAGAGCCGTATCAGCCGGACCGCGCCTATG
>CP070787.1:920872-923533 GCA_020346745.1 Fidelibacterota bacterium
ATTGCCATAATTATCCAGCTTGGTCAGCCATAATCTGGCCTGGTCTGCCACCGGATCTATGGTTAGTCCGGTAAGGATATAGCCGCCGTCGCTCGTCGGCTGGATGGCGGCTTTCCCGTCCCAGCCGCTGGGCTTGCCGCTCAGCACCACGTCCCATGTCATCTCACCTAATTGGTCGATGTGGATCACCCACATCTCTTCCTCTGAGCCGGTTCGGCCGGCGAGGACGTAGCCGCCGTCACTGCTGTGCACCACGTTATAGCCTATGTCCCAGCCACTGGTCGAGTAGGTTCGTTTGAATACAATGCCCATGTGGAACCGCGATGGCAGGTTCCAGTCACCCCAGAAGCCGGGGCTGTTCTGCGCCCGCACGCGCCAGAAATACCAGGCCTGGGGCAGAACCGGGACCAGTGCCGTCGTGTCGTTTACGGTGGTTGAGTAGACCACCTCCGCGAAGCTGCTAGTGACGGCCACTTCCACTTCGTAGGCCACCGCGTATTGTGATGAAAGCCAACTGAGCGCTACCGGTTCGGAGTGCGGGAGGACCGCATTGTACGGGGGATTCAACGCCGTGGGTGGCAGGGGCCCATCGACATCCAGGATGCGGGCTCTGCTCCACTTGGTCCAGTAGTCGACCGCGTTCCGGGCCCGGACCTGCCACTCGTGCCTGTCCTGGCGCAGGACCGGGGTGGTGGTCACGGTATCCCCGCTCACGGAATAGCGTATCACCTCCGGAACATCACCCAGGCAGCTCACCCTGACCTCGTACTCGATCGCCTCAGCAAGGGAGTACCAGCGCAATTCTACCTGGTCGGTGTCGCGGATAACGGCGCTGTCGGTTGGTGATATCAGCTGGACACGGGCGAAGCCATCCTCGATCACAATGACTTGGATGGAGTCCGGTGCGCTGCGGTTCCCCGCCACGTCGTAGGCCAGCGCCGATACGGTATGCCAGCCGCTGTCGGCATAGTAGGCGGTATTCCACGGCTGCTCATACGGGGAGCGGGAATCGTGCCCGATGGAATCCCCATCCACATGAAAGGTAACGTCGGCCACGGAAACATTGTCGACCGCCTCGGCCTTGATCGTCGTAGGTCCGGTCAGGGTATCGAGATCCGCGGGAAAGGTGATGACCACGATGGGCGGTTCGTCGTCTGCTTCTTCACGCTCCTCGCAACCCAGCCAGAGGGTGAGCAGCAGTAGAGGAAGCACAGAGTATGGACGCGCGATGGCAGCCGGTAAGGACAAGTATAGATCGTATTTCATTACCCCCACACCTTTCAAGTGTAATTAATAATATGATATTTATACTATCATAGCAAGATATTCCTTGCACGGTGAAATGTATCACGCTGCTGGAAGAGGTAGTTGCGGGGCAATATCCTCGCGCCAGCTCGGCCGGAAATCTGCCCAATACAGGCCGCAAGCTGCCATTTCCCCTTGACTTTCTCCGCGATCTAAGTTATTCTCCGTCATATCCTTGTTGACAAATCCCCGAATGCAGCACCTTCCGCTGCGATCACCGAAAGGAGTCACCATGACACGGTCACTTTTTTTCGGAGCTCTTTTCATCGTTTCCCTAACACAGATTGGCTGGAGCCAGGTACCCCGGACCATGAGTTACCAGGGTGCACTCCGTGCTGCCGGCGGCGGCCCGGTGGCCGATGACGATTACGATCTGGAGTTCAAGCTGTTCGATGCCGAATCCGGTGGCAGCGAGCTCTGGTCGGAATTGCATACCACAGCCAACGGCAACCCGGTCAGCGTAGAAGGAGGCATGTTCAGTGTCATCCTGGGGAGCAGCAATCCCCTGGGCGTGGACTTCGACCAGCCCTACTGGCTGGCGATCACGGTGGATGGATCTACGCTGACGCCGCGCACCCGGTTGACGGCTTCGCCCTACAGTCTGAGGGCCTCCAGCAGCCAGAACGCCGACTCCCTGGCTCTCCTTCCGGCCGCCGACTATACCACGGACAGCGAACTGGCCGCGCATACGGACAATACCGGTGCTCACCACGTCCCGTATACCGATGCTGAGGCGGTGGCCGCCATGGGGACCAAGGCTGACACCAATCCCCTGCACCATGACAAGACCACCGGTCTGCCGTTCACCGCCCTCACGGGAACAGCCTCTGATGCCCAGGTCCCGAATGACATCACCATCGACTCGTCCAAGGTTGCGGGTAATACCGACTCTCTCGGGCACGTGGTGGCATCGGCCTATGCCGCCGATGATGAGGTCCTGCCGATCGTGCTGTCCGGCGACGGTCCCGGCAGCGGCCTGAACGCCGATTCCCTGGACGGGCTGGACGCCAGTGAATTTGCTACCGCAGCCCACGTCCATAGTTCTCTCGACGCTGCCGATGGTAGCCCCACGGAGGCGGTCTATGTGGATAGCACCGGCAATGTAGGCATCGGGACGACGAATCCTAATTCAGCCGATAAGTTGCACGTCATGGGCAGAATCCGCGCGGATCTAGGTGCCACCGGAGCCATCAGCATGGGTCCTGGAGGCAGCCCGGCTAGGCCCACGATTTCACTCAAGTCTGCTGCGGGTAATCGAGCAGACATTGAGAGGAGGGATGACTTCCTTTCCATTGGGGCGGGTACCGGGGATACGGACCCGCAAAACTATTTGCATGTGACTAATACCGGCAACGT
>CP070787.1:923633-926293 GCA_020346745.1 Fidelibacterota bacterium
TGCTCCAGGATATTATACAGACGATCGGCATCGGCTGCATCATCAGAATCATTCGAGTCTCCAATCGCCCATCCGTTTTTACCTTGACGGTACCCCTCGGCCCACCAACCATCCAAGATGGACAGATTGATCACGCCATTCAGGGCGGCTTTCATACCACTGGTACCGGAGGCTTCCTGCGGTCTCCGGGGTGTATTCAGCCAAACATCCACTCCAGACGTCAGTAAACGGCCTAGCCAGATGTTATAGTTCTCTAGATAAGCTATGTGAATCCGGCCGGAGAGCGCCTGGCTGGATTGGATGAGTCTCTTGATCAGCTCTTTCCCTACCTGGTCATCAGGGTGAGCATTCCCGGCGAATATGAACTGCGCCTTGTTGGAACAGATACGGACCAACCGTTCGGGGTCCTGGAAGAGTAGATTGGCCCGTTTATAATCTACAGACCGACGGGCGAAGCCGATCGTCAGCAGGTCTGGCGACAAGCCCACATGCGTGGCTGCATTGGCAAAGCTGAGGGTATGCCTCTTGTTACGCATGTGCATGCGTTCGACCGCCTGATCCGGAAGGTCCACCGCGCCGCGGAGCTTGTCCGGATTCTCTCGCCAACCCGGTAGATGTTCATCAAGGAGATCACGGGTTTCACAGGTCGTCCAGGTGATGTGGTGTATACCGTTAGTGACATAGTCAAATGTAAAATCCGGGAACATTTTCTGAGCGACGTTCCCATGGAGCCTGGACACCCCATTGGCTGCACGGCTACCTCGTAAGGCCAGTTCCGTCATATTGAGTTGGTCATCTTGAAAGCTGGTCAGTGTGGTATCGCTGAATAGGTCGTTCAATATCGACCTTGCACTAGCGCGGGAGAATATATCGTGCCCGGCTTGAACCGGCGTATGGGTAGTAAATACGCATCGCTCCCGAACACGTCGCTCATCCCTCAGCCGGTTGAATAAGGCCAGAGCCAGGAACGCTGAATGCCCCTCGTTCATATGGTAGGTTTCAATCTCGTGAATCCCCAGCTCGTCAAGCAGCTGGATACCACCAAAACCGAGAACCGCCTCTTGGAGAAGGCGCAAATCCTTGCCCCCACTATATAACCTGCGTGTGATCCCTTGATCGTCGCTGTGGTTATCTGGGATATCGGTGTCTAGGAAAAACACCGGCACGACTCCTCCCGTTACTCCGGTCACATCGTACTGCCAGACGGCAAGTCGAACGTCACGATTGCGGAGTGGTAGCGACAGCTCAATGGGGATTCGCTTCAGCAGCGGTTCTGGATGAAACCTCGGGTATAGCTCAATCTGTTCCCCCTCAGGATTGATCCGCTGTATCAGATATCCCTCACGGTACAGGAGAGTAACAGCACACAGAGGCAACTTCAAATCGGCGGCTGATTTCACATGATCGCCGGCTAACACTCCCAAACCTCCCGAGTAGGTTGGGATATCCTCCGTCAAACCCATCTCCAGGCTGAAGTAGGCATATCGTAGCTGTTTGAATTGCTCATTTCTTTTCATATCTGGTTCACTTATCGAATTCATCCTGGCATTCTAATAGTACTGATTCCGTTGCTTTCTCAACATTTGCTTTGATCAAACGACCCGAGTTCAAGATCGAGTGTGGTCGAGAACTTCTCGCCTGGTGAAAGCTTGAGATTATATACCGGCAGGACGGCCGAGCTTTGATAGATTTTCTCAAATCCGCTCTCTGAGGAAGATACCGTCTGAACAGGATACCGCCAGACAGTAGTGGGCGTGGGAAATTGGAGTTGTATTGCCAAACCCTCCCACTCAGTTATGAGGGCAAGGGAAGAAACCTCCTCAAGTTGGTCCATCATATCAAGGTGCGCCTTGGAATCATCCGCGCCATTCACTACATAATAGCGATCATCGGTATGCCCTCCCAATAACGAGAAATTGAACTCGATGGCATACAGTCCACCCACCGGCTGATTGCCCAGATGGCCCACCTGAACCTTAAACCTCAGGATACTCTCCTGAATAGATATCTTCTTTATAACCTCGAAAGCCTGACCGAAAGCAATACCCTGGCCTGAGAGGATAATTGAATCCGACTCCGTGTTCACCTCAAACAATTGCCGGTCAAACGTTCCCTGGTCCTGGATCTTGCCCTGGGCAAGCTCCTTGACGGATGAGTTAAGATCGAAAAACCGGTCTAGAAGGGAATGGCGGGCAGAAGTGTCGACCATCAGGTAATCCTTGAGACCAGGTTCTTTGACATGGACAACATCATGGATGCTGCCCGTAGTCTCTTCTTGAACTGAAGACTGATCTACTTTCCGGTGGTAACTTTCCGGGTATCTGCGCAGAGTGTTCATTACATTGAATCTGGCTGGCAGGTAATCCAATTCACACAAGGCACCACCACGGGGAGTTACGAAGGCTTTCAGGAGGGGTGTCGTTACTTCCAGCTCTTCCAAGCCATCAAGATCAACATCCTCACTTCGGATGCCTACGCCGGAAGAAACACCATTCAGACGTACCTCTGCCTGCAAGAGGTGCTCGTACACAGCATGACGCAGGTGAGGCATATATAGCCCTCCGAAAATGCCGTGCCAGTAGGCGCAATTGCACTGGCTCCGCCAGAGATCATCACGTATCTGCGTGAGGTCTTCACTTGATTTGTGCTGCCGCATCCGA
>CP070787.1:926393-929031 GCA_020346745.1 Fidelibacterota bacterium
CTCACACACCGGCATCGGCTGCGGGTCATCTATGCCCACACCGACCGTATGAACGTGGTCTACTACAGCCGGTATTATGAATTTTTTGAGGCGGCGCGCAGCGCTTTTCTGAGGCACATCCGGTTTCCATATGAACAGATGGAACGAGAAGGAATTCTATTGCCTGTTGTGGAAAGCCACTGTCGGCATTACCGGCCGGCAACCTACGAAGATGTCCTGACCATCGAGACGCACCTGGAAGATCTACCCAAGGTGAAGATAAAGTTAGCCTATAAGGTTTATAAGGATGGCGAGGAGCGACCCATTGCTGAGGGATACACGATCCATTCCTTCGTCAATAGGGATCTGAAGCCGATGGAGGCGCCGGAGGCCTTCCTGGCATGCTTGCGCCCCCATGCTGACCAGATCCTCATAGATCAGTAATGTATTCAACCTATGAGCACCATCGGCACTGCCGCTAAGACCTGGCCTCAGGACAAGTTCCGTCAGCGAACTGAGGGTTTCAGCAAGGTCCGGATTGAGTACCAGCATGAGGAGGCTGAGCTGCGCAAGGGAGGGGGAGAGAAGGCCATCGAGCGCCAGCATACCAAGGGTCGGCTCACTGCTAGGGAACGCATTGCACGCTTGCAGGATCCTGGTACCTCATTCATGGAATTCGGTCTCTATGCTGCATATGAGATGTATGCCGAATATGGCTCGCCCCCCGCCGCGGGGCTTATCACCGGTATTATCACCGTGGAGGGCCACGACTGCGTTGTTACGGCCAATGATGCTACCGTAAAAGCGGGTGCCTATTTTGAGGTAACCCTGAAGAAGAATCTGCGTGCTCAGCAGATTGCTCTGGAGAACCACCTACCCAGCATCTACCTGGTTGACTCTGCGGGAGTCTTTTTGCCCCTCCAGGATCAGGTCTTTCCCGATGAAGCCCACTTCGGGCGCATTTTCTATAACAACGCCCGGCTCTCAGCTCTGGGCATTCCCCAGATCGCAGCGGTGATGGGCCCATGTGTGGCGGGTGGGGCGTATCTCCCGGTCATGTGTGATAAGTACATCATGGTTGAAGGTTCATACATGTTCCTGGCTGGACCGGCGCTAGTGAAGGCGGCCATCGGTCAGGAGATTGACGCTGAGACACTCGGTGGAGCCACCACGCATAATGCCATTTCCGGCACGGCCGATTACCATGAGCCCGACGATGAGGCTGCCATTCAGCGCATCCGCAGCATCCTCGCTACCATTAACCTGCCAACCGAACGGGCCTTTACGCGCCGGGATTCGGTCGATCCACGTTTGCCGGCTAATGATATTCCCGGTCTGATCTTTCCACCCGAAAACACCCAGTACGATGTGCGGGAAATCTTCGCCCGGATCCTGGATGAAAGTGAATTCGAAGAGTATAAGGCCACCTATGGCAAGACCCTGGTATGCGGTACGGGGCGGATCGGTGGTTACCCGGCAGGTATTGTGGCGAATCAGAAAGTGGTGCAGCGGACAGAGGGAGGGGAAATGCAGATGGGTGGTGTGATCTACTCCGATTCCGCAGACAAGGCCGCCCGATTCATCATGAATTGCAGCCAGGATCGAATTCCCTTGATCTTCTTCCATGATGTGAACGGATTTATGGTGGGGCGTGACGCCGAGTGGGGAGGCATCGCCAAGGATGGGGCCAAGATGGTGAATGCGGTGGCCAACAGTACCGTACCCAAGATCACCGTGGTCATCAGCGGCAGCTATGGAGCCGGGAATTACGCCTTGTGTGGTCGGGCTTACGACCCGCGCTTCATGTTTGCCTGGCCTACAGCGAGAATCGCGGTGATGGGTGGAGCTCAAGCCGCCAATACATTAGCCGATATCCAACTGGCCCGTATGAAGGACGCTACCGAAGAGGACCGCAAGCGCATTGTCGCCAAAGTGGAGGAACGGTATAATCGGCAGTCCGATCCCCGCTACGCTGCCGCCCGCATATGGGTCGACGAGATCATTATGCCGGAAGAGACCCGGAGTACTCTCATCCGCTGCCTCGAATTGTGCGACCATCAAACCCAGATGCCGGCGCCCCGGTTCGGTGTGCTGCAGGTGTGACCTTCAGCCAATCCTTGCTGGCCATGGGTATTTCGTCACGATCTTGTACACTCACCAGATCTTTCTCTATTGTGATCCTTTCTTTGCTGTGTACTCTACTCCAGGGACAAGGTATCCAGATAGAGCCGGTCTTTTTCGGTCTACACCGAACGGCCGGTGGTACCTGGCAAGGAGCGAGTGATCCCGTCTCATTCGCCGGTTGGGGTGTTCAGGGGCAGCTGAGCCGAGGTCATTGGAATCTCGAAGCCGTCTTTATCAATTCGAGGTTTTTTAACCTGGAAAATCTGCCGAACCGATTCTCCCCTGAGCAGGGGTTTTCGTGGATTCCAGCAACTGGGGATAAAGGGGAGGGATTCAATACCGACTACTCCAGTATGAGAATAACATATCAGACGGAGAAGTTCGAAGTCTACGCTGGCAAGTTCTCCCAGAGTTGGGGGCCGGGACTGCATTCCATGACCATCTCATCAAAGCCTCCTACCTATCCGCAGATTGGTTTCGAGTGGCAGCTGGGAAAGAGGTTCCGCTTCCGCTACCAGCATGGTGATCTGTTCAG
>CP070787.1:929131-931767 GCA_020346745.1 Fidelibacterota bacterium
CAGCCGGTCTGAGACTTGAAATAAACGCTTATACCCATAGAGTTGAAACTAGAATCATACCTATACTGAGTTATAAAGATCAAGATATAAAATCCCTGGAGCTGGCAACAGCTCTGAAAAAAAGCAGACCCATTTTCTGTAATCGGAGTTGGTGAAGGCTGCCAGCTGATTACCACTCCATACCAGACATTCAGCGCCCAGATAGATCATACCGATTCGCATCAGGAGCAGTAGTGAGAGCAGAATCATTGGTAGAGCCGATGCTTCCGGATATACGATTGAACCGCCGGGGGAAGGATCGCATCGGTTGGGCCGCCAGTTCTGATGCGTTCCCGAACTAGAGAAGAAGACAGCGGATTGTCAAAAGGCACAATCATCAGTTTATCGGCAACAGGTACTGGGGGCGAGAAGGTTTCCCGAGAGAAGGATACAATCTGCAGCAGGTCGGCCAGTTTTTCCCACTGGCGCCATTGGTCGAGCTTAGCCGCTTGGTCCCCCCCGATAATCAGGTAGTAGCTGGCCTGAGGCTCGCGGTGTTTCAGGTGTTCCACCGTCTCGATAGTGGTAACAGACCGCTTCTGCTCCACCTCATAGGCCAGCACCTGCCAGTCTGATCTCATTTCCGCCAGCAGTGATATCATGGCCAACCGATGTCGGGCAGTCGCACTGGGTGGGTGCAATTTCAGAGGAGCCTGATATGACGGAACAAAATAGAGCACATCCAGCGGGATTCGCTCCATGGCCAATGTGGCGATGTCAACGTGCGCATTGTGAGGTGGATCGAAGCTCCCACCGAAGATACCCATCCTCGTCATTCGTAGAGCCGGACGTAAAAGGGCAAGTCGAACTTACCCCGCTGGGCCATTTCGATATACCGCTGCGCCTCAAGTTGCAGTTCTTTATCAGCGAAACTGGAGCTGTTCTCTTCCAGAAAAGCCTGAGCAGCCTCGATATCCTTCTCAAGAAGATAGGAGACTACAATCCCTACCCTGGCCTCGTCGACATAGGCAGTGTCATAATACTGAGACAGAATCGTGTCAAAGTAGAGCCGGGCCGGCGGCGATCGACGCCACTTCAGGTAGAGACGTCCCGATTCATAATACTTCCGGGCTATTTTAAGTCGCAGCTCACCGATGAGTTGTTCCGCCTCAACCCGCTGAGGGCTCTCGGGAAAGTCATCGATGAAGGTCTGTAGCTCATCGATCGCATCCTGGGTGGTTGTCTGGTCATAGAAGTAGCGCGGCGACTGGAAAACAAGGCACTGGACAATACGATAGCGGGCTTCGATCAGATGCTTTGTATCAACCCAGCGCCGCAACAGTCGCTCGAACTCAATCTGGGCTTCCACGTACTGTTTTTGCTGATAGATACACTCGGCGTAATAATATTGCGCCTCGGTAGCCAGGCTGCCGGCAGGATTATTTAGGACAATCCAGTTGAAATCCTCAGCGGCACGGGCCCATTTCCCCTTTTCAAAAAGAGCCTGAGCCCGTTCGAACCGTTCCTCGACGGTTTCCAGCCTGGCCGCCCTTCCTCCGGCACAGCTCAGAAGAGCCAGACTGAGGACGCTGGAAATGAATATTAATGTAATCTGTTTCATGAATAGAATAGGATTGATATCAACCGCGTCTACCAGGTCAGGGTGATCTGTAGACCACCAATGCCATGTGAGCAGGCTGGATTGAATAGCAAGCGGCCACTGAGCCGGCTGGCATGTTCCCGGTTCCATCTGGAGGTAGCGAAAATAGCATCAACCGCACTGACGACGTGATTGAACATGAGGGCAGAAATGGCATAGCTGGCTGTTCTTTTCAGGCGGTTGGTTTCCTCGCGCATTTCCAGGTAGTCGGATCGGTGCGGTGTCAAGGCAATCAGGCCTGATGTCCGTTCCTCGATACTTATTCCAGATTTACTCGTATCAGGGTCGGCATCATCCCATCCGGAAAAGAACTGGTTATACTTACCGATGTTCTCATAGTACTCGCTGCTCCTTTTTACGTCCAGGAACCTGCTCGTATCGGGGGAAAGAAGGAGCTGGTCGAGTCTGTCGCTATCGTCCTTGGTATTACCGAAGAATTCGGGCTGTTCATCGCCATCCATGTCCTCAACGAAGAATTCCAGGTGATGGCTGCCCTGGGTGCCGATGTATATCTGCCCATCGCCGGTACCCCAGGGATCTGACCCGTAAAGAGAGGCTGTATCCAGCCAACGACGGAAATCCCAGAAAGCATCGGCTGTATCCCTGAAAGCCTGGGTCATCTCCTCCCCCCGGCGGGCATAGCTATTCCAGACCAGGATAGCTAGTATCTCAGCCCCCAGAAAGACCACAGTCCTCTTGGGATGTCCAACGTAGAGTTGTCCGGCTCCGGGGAGGGCCAGGGACATCATCATGGCCTTGCCGGGATAGCGATAATAGGGGCTGTTGATATCAATATTACCCAGACTATCCTGGGGCTGGGCACTGTCGTTTTGCACTGCGTTCAAGCCGAACAGTCCCTGCACCACCGGCAGGGAGGGATCCGGGTATCGCCCTTCCCCGGGAGAAATCCCCCTAACCGATCCCCACATAATCATCATACATACGGCGACGCGCAATGCCATGAATGCTCCTTTCCCGAGGTTCCCAATATGAGCCC
>CP070787.1:931867-934480 GCA_020346745.1 Fidelibacterota bacterium
TCCCCCAACTTCGGCCCTGCCATGTGGTCGCCAGATTTTCCGTTATTTGTTCGCCACCTTGGTCTGACCCTGGTCCTGTCCTCTGTGATTATTTTATGGCGGTGTGCGGCGGAGAAACCACCCCCGGGCGGTCCTCTGGATACCGACGGTCCCCAGGTGATGAGGGTGGAACCACCCAGTGGGACGACGGACCTGGCTCCCGACCAGGAGATTGTCATTACCTTCGATGAGCTGGTGGACCCGGTATCGGTTCCGGGATCGATGGTCTTCACACCACCACTAGATTTCACCACGCGGGTGCGTAGCCGGCGTGTCACCATCCGGCCGGCGGAACCCTTCCAGGATGGACGACCCTACGTGCTTACCCTCCAACGTGGCATCCGTGACTACCGGAAAAATAGTATCCCGCAGTCTTACCAGCTGGTGTTCAGTACGGGAGGGCAGATTCCCACCGGACGCATTGAAGGGTGGGTGACGGAATCCGATCCCGAGCAGTATATGGAGGTGGGGCTGTTTCGGGAGGCGGACAGTGGCTATGCCTTGGTGCAGACTGTGGACCTCGCCTTGGACGGAACCTTTACCTTTGATTACCTGTCGGATGGAACTTACCGGGTGGCGGCGGTGGAGGGGGGACTGAGCGATTTCCCTGAAGCCTTGCACCGTCGACCTTACGCTTTGCCACCTCTCGACAGCCTTGTGGTTCAGGGGAACAGTGCCTCGGTGGTCATGCGCCGCTCGCCTCCTCTGGCCCAGCCCCAGATCCGCTCGGTGGAATGGATTACCCCGACCTATATGAGCATTACCTTCGATACCCCCTTTGGTGAAGCCCCGTTGCCACAGAACCTGTACCCAACAGATGATCCCACGGTATACGGGTATATCGTGGAGGATGTCAGCGAGGACACCACTGTCGTGGATCTGGGCGAAGGCTACACGCAGCTGGGGGAGCCGTACCGACTGGAGCCGCTGGCAACTCTCTCTCCATCCTTGGAGGATACCGTGCCACCGGAGATAACGGTGCCGAATCGGAGATTGGCATTGGTGCCGGATGGGGAGGATGCTGTTGCGGGCCGCTACGAGGTGGTGCGCGGACGAATCAACTTCTCGGAACCGGTTCACCTGCCTCCTGGTTTGACCGCCCGCCTCACCGGACAGGACACACTGGTGATACCTATGGTGCAGGTGAATCCCTTAATGGCGGTGCTGGAGGTCCTGGAGCCGGAACGGTTCGAGCGGGCTGCCTTTCTTGGTGAGGAAATCACTGATGTTGCTGGGAACACAATGAAGGACTCGCTGGTGAACCTTACTCTGGTATATACCCCGCCGCTCGCCGCAGGCAGTATTCGTGGACGCCTGGAAGAAATCAAGCGTCGGGTTGTCGTGGAAACCCGGGATTCGGAGACAGGAGAGCTACGAGCCCATACCGTTACAGATTCGGCAGCGTATTACCTGTCAGCGGTACCGCCAGGATTTTATTACCTCTTCGCTCACGAGCAGGTAGGGGCTTACCCGGTTCCCTATTATAGTGGGCGGTGGGAGCCGTACCACCGGGCGGCGCGGTTCGGCTATCACTGGGAGGTGGAAGAGGTGCGGCCTCGCTGGGAAGTCGATGGGATTGATATTAACTTTAGGGTTGCGATCTCCCATAATCCCGCGTATGATAGCGATACGGAAAGAGACTAAATGCACTGTGTGATTCTGGCCGGTGGAGCCGGAACGCGATTTTGGCCTAAGAGCCGCCGCAAGCGTCCCAAACAACTCCTCAACCTGATCAATAACCGATCTCTCGTCACTGAAACCACCCAGCGGTTGGAAAAGACCTCCGTATGCGAGGCTGTCTACATCGTGGCTTCTAAGGAGCTTTTCCCCCTGATCCAGGACGAGATTCCACATATCCCTGAGCAGCATTTCTTCGTCGAGCCTAGTGGTCGCAATACAGCTCCGGCCATTGCCCTGGCGGCGTTTATTCTCCAGAAGCGTGTGGGGGATGTCGTGATGGGGGTGTTCCCGGCCGACCACTTGATCCGCAAAGAGAAACAGTTCCAGCGATCTCTGGTGGAGGCCCAGGCGAAAGCCGAAACGGGCCCGAACCTGATCACTCTGGGCATCCAACCCACCCGGCCCGCTACGGGCTACGGGTATGTGCAGTTCTCCCGGGATGACGACGCTGACATTCATCCGGTGATCCGCTTTACGGAAAAGCCCGACCTGGAAACAGCCAAACAATTCTTGGAGAATGGAGATCACCTGTGGAATGGCGGCATGTTTGTCTGGAAAGTGAGCACGCTCCTGGACAATATAGCCCGACATCTCCCCACTACCTATAAACGCTTGGCTGGCATTGAGCACCTCATTGATACTCCGGATTTCCTGCCGGCGCTGGAGAAAATCTGGCCACAAGTGGATTCCATCAGCATCGATTACGGCGTGCTGGAGAATGCGGAATCAATCTTTACGGTGGAAACCCGCTTCGCTTGGAACGACCTGGGGAGCTGGCGTACGCTATACGACGAGCTGCACAAAGACAAGGCAGGCAACGTGGCCTTGGGTGATGTTACGCTCCTGGACGTCCGCAATTCTCTGGTTCTGAGTGAGGGGCGCTACACCGCCGCC
>CP070787.1:934580-937189 GCA_020346745.1 Fidelibacterota bacterium
TATAGCTATGCGTCTGGTGTTTTCCAATTTTGGCAAGACGTATGGCTTGTATCTGAGCATTGGTGTTGTTTGGATAGTCATGATGCTGTTTTACTGGCTGGTGGCGCCGGGCGCGGAGCAATCTCACTGGATCACAATTCTTGGCGCTTTTGTGGTGGGGCAGATCTATTTGCTGGCGCGGATTGCAACAAGATGCCTGTTCTACGCCGGACAAACGTCGATGTTTAGAGCCATCATTCCTAAGGATTAATGAAATATCAAACTGAGTTGGGAACCGTTGTGTTCTAACTTTTCTTCACCCTGACGGCCACGCAAGCGTTTCTACAACGTCGATTTATAGTGCGGTCGTGAACAAGAAGCCGGACGAGGTCCTGGTAAGGCTGGATGGAGGGTCTCGCTAGTCTCTTTTTTCAATCTGTAGCCGTTTTCAACACATTCCCTTACTGATTCAGCACAATACCAGCACACTGCCCAAAATCATCCTCGTGAGCCGCTGGAAGCACTCCCCGCATTCTACACCGCCGTTGGCCCCGCTGTTAGCGGGACTGGGAGCGGGATTTAGGACGGGACTAAGCGCACCCCAGACCATCGGCTGCTCGAGCATCACCGTACCGCTACTATAAACTGAATCAAAAGAATAACTGATAGGTGGGGGGGAGCTGCGTCCATCCCCGGAGGCAGCAAAATTATCCAGGCATTATTTACTCGGAGGCTTGGCGAGAGCGCTCTGGGCCTTTTTCAATAGGGGGGTCAATTCTTTGAGTTTCGTCTCGGATGAAGCCTTGGCCAGGGCGCTTAAAAGTTCCTTAGTCGCTTTGTTCTCAAGAACCGCATTGGATATGCCGGCACAGGCGTTGACGCAGACCATAATCCGGAGGAGATTCGCGTCGCCTATTTCCCGGGCCTTCTCGCTGCGCAAATACTGGGGTATTTCCACGATGGGGATGCTTTTACCCTCGACGGGTTTGATGGTGGTGCCTGAGAGCTTCCAAGGTTCCGGTGTATGGCGCATGATCGCATTCCTCCAGGACTAGACCGTTTTTCGTTGTAGCTTGTGGATCACCTAGCCCGAGGGGGGTTCAGCATCCGGTTTAAGTTAGGGCTTCAGCGGGGCAGTGGCATGGATCAATATGGAGGGATGAAATCGCCATCCTTCAACTGACTCATGGTGACGGGACAGGTAGACTTGGTTGATGTGGCTTACTCCTCGTCCTCGATTTCGTCTTTGGGTGGGCGTGGGGGCCAGCCGAGGCGGAGGTCGTTCCAGTGGAGGAGGGTGTTGAATACCAGGGCATGGCTGCCGCGGGTCTCGCCGCGCCAGAAGGGTCGATTGGCGAACAGCACTACATGGCCCTGTCCCACGGGGACGTCTACTACAGCGGGGGCACCCGCCAGCTCCTTTTCTCCCCGCAGCATGCCGCTCAGGCGGAGATCCTTTTTAGCGAGCGAGACCACGATCCTGGGAACCTCTTTTGTCCAGGTTTCATCCTTCAGCCAGTCGGCCACCCGGGCATCGCCCAGCTTCTTATCGACCTTGAAAACGGGACTCTGGCTGAAGTAGACGGCCAGGGTATCGGGATAGCCGTACGTGATGGGACTGGCCTCGTCGGTGACCTGGGCCTTGACGATGCAGCCCCGGGCGAGCAAGTCCTTGGTGGTCTTGATGCTGATGCGGCGGGTGAGGGCCATATCGATGGGGAAGGCCGCGGAGGCGCCTTCGGTTATGAACACGCCGCCTTTCTCGATGAACGCCTTGAGGTTGGCCAACCCGGTGTAGCCCATGCCCTGCCGCGTATCGTCAGTCACATCAATGCGGCCCAGGTGGGGGGTTAGTTCCGTATTCCGCCAGGGGAGGGGCTGGCCGGCCTGGCTGTTGCCGGCGACGAGGGTCTGGGGGGACGCCCAGGTGTAGGGCATGATGATGACATCGAAGTTGGAGAGGTCGTGGCTGGCAAGGCCCTGCTCAGAGAGATGGGTGTAGGGAATACCCAACCGATCGAACGCGATGCGCCACCAGCCGGCGTTCTGAGGGGTGCTGACCCAGGTGTGGACCAGGGCCACGCGGGGTACTTCCAGTGGGTGGGTCTTAACGGCGGGCTTTTTCGAGGCGCCATCCACCCGGAGTCCCAAGTCGCGGGCAGTGTCATCGATACGCTGGGTCAGATCAGCGGGATTCCCTTTGGCGGGAATGATCAGGCTGCCGGCCTGATAGGTGGACTTGCCCACCTGGAAGGACTCCTCGGCACCCTCCATCCGGACATTGGCCAGACGGAAGCGTAACTGCGCCAGATTATCCTCGGTGGTATTGTTCACCAGGAAGAAGCCGCGGGCCTTGCCCTGCAAACCACCAGCAGGCCTAATATGGTCTTTCAGGAGGGTCATATCAGCGGTCAGGATGGCGGGATCATCCACCCGCTCGGCGTGGACCTGCCAGAGGTAGGGCAGGGTCCAGCCGGTATCGTCGTAGGGTGGTTTGGCATCGGGGGGGAAGTTCTGCTCACCCAGCAGGTTGAGGATGAGGGCGCGATAGGGCTGGTCCAGGCGGACCACGTAGGAGCCAGCGGGGGTGGTGTGGGTGATGGTCTCCTTTTCAGATTCGTCCTGCTTTT
>CP070787.1:937289-939886 GCA_020346745.1 Fidelibacterota bacterium
CCCTCGGAATTCTGGATGACGTTCGGGGAACCACCCTCCATCACAGCGATACAGGAGTTAGTCGTTCCCAAATCGATGCCAATAATCTTGCCCATCTAAAATCTCCTGGTTAATACTCACATAGTTAGTTACAAGAATAGTGCCGCCTCGAAAACCGTGACCAAATGGCACAATTTTAAGAAAAAATGAGTAAATATGACTTATTCAGGGGGGCTTGAATAGGGGAGCAGGTCCTACTCGGCTTTCTCAGCCAAGGGAACGTCTGTATCCTTAACCTCAGAGGATTTCTGGGAGAAAATGAGATTTTTACCCCGGGCACTGATGTGGATATGACCGCCCTCAGCGAATTCCCGCTTGAGGAATTTTTCAGCGATAACGTTCTCAATGCGATCTTGGATGACCCGACGCATGGGACGGGCGCCGAAAGCACGGTTATAACCCTCGCTAATAATCCGCTCTTTGGCGGCCTTGGTGATACTATAGACTGTACCTTTGCTAGCTAGGTTGTTTTTCAGGTCCCTCAATTGTAAGTCTACAATCTTGAAGAGGTGTTCCTTCTTCAGGGAATTGAAGATCACTGTTTCATCTAGCCGGTTGAGAAATTCGGGATTAAACAGGCGTTTGACCTCCGACATGAGTTCCGCACGGAACTTCTGGTCGCTTGAGTCGTCTGCGAGGGTAAATCCGTAGCCACCGGACTCCAGACCCCTAGCACCCAGGTTGGAAGTCATAATGATCACGGTATTGCGGAAGTCCACGCGTCTACCGAGTCCATCGGTGAGTGTTCCCTCGTCGAGTATCTGGAGAAGAACGCTAAACACATCGGGATGAGCTTTCTCAATTTCATCAAATAACACCACAGCAAAGGGATTACGGCGCACTCTCTCGGTCAGTTCGCCCCCTTCTTCATAGCCCACATATCCAGGCGGCGCACCTACCAACCGGGAGACATTAAACCGCTCCATATACTCCGACATGTCAAACTTGATCAAAGCCTCGTCGTGGTTGAAAAGGTGCTGTGCCAGCACTCTGGCCAGTTCTGTCTTGCCAACTCCCGTCGGCCCTAAGAACATGAATGTACCGATGGGGTGTCGAGGATCTTTTAGCCCAGTGCGAGCACGTTGAATGGCGCGGCTTAATGTCCGAATAGCCTCACCTTGTCCAACAATATACTCACTGAGCACATCCTCCAGATGAAGGAGTCTGTCCAGCTCACTCTCCGCCACTTTGTTAACGGGGATTCCCGTCATCATTGCAACGGTATCGGCAACTTCGTCCTCATCTACGGCTGGCCATTCCTGGGTTTCGTCCTCTTCCCACTGGCGCTGCAGATGCTCAATCTTTTCGAGGAAATACCGCTCCTGATCCCGGAGCTTCGCAGCCTGCTCAAAATCCTGTTGGCTGACCACTTTTTCCTTCTGGTGGCGAACCTGCTCTATCTCTTTCTCCAGATTCACCAACTCTTCAGGTACTACCAAGTTGTTTATATGTACCCGAGCACCGGCTTCATCCATTACATCAATAGCTTTATCCGGCATATATTTATCGGTGATATAGCGATTACTCAGTTCAACGCACGCTTTAATAGCCTGATCACTATATCTGACGTGATGGTGATTTTCATATCTCTCTTTCAATCCATGGAGAATATTCAGGCAGTCGCTTACACTAGGTGGTGACACCATCACTTTCTGGAAGCGCCTTTCAAGAGCGCCATCCTTTTCCACATGCCGACGATACTCGTCAAGAGTGGTGGCACCAATCACCTGAATTTCGCCCCGCGACAGGGCTGGTTTGAACATGTTAGCCGCATCAAGTGATCCACTGGCACTACCGGCGCCAACGATGGTATGCAGTTCATCAATGAAGAGGACGACATCCTTGGCATTTTCCAATTCATGCATCAGGCCTTTAAGCCGTTCCTCAAACTGTCCCCGATACTTAGTACCTGCCACCAGACTACCCAAGTCTAGTGCTACCACCCGCTTTCCATAGAGTACCCTTGGTACTTGTCGGGCAACAATTTTGGCCGCCAATCCCTCGGCGATAGCGGTCTTGCCCACGCCGGGTTCACCAATCAGAACCGGATTGTTTTTCTTACGCCGAGCAAGAATTTGGGCTACTCGTTCGATCTCTTGCTCTCTACCGATCACCGGATCGAGATCCGATTCTGCTGCAAGCTCGGTGATATCACGACTGAAGTGATCCAGGGTCGGCGTAGTCGATTTCTTGGCTTTGCGGCCTCCCTTGTGGGCTTGCGATGACGACTGTTGCTGAGCCAGAATACGCCGTTTGATCGCAGCATAATCTACCCCGAAGCGTATTAGAACTTCGCTGGCTATGCCTTCGGTTTCCTTGGCAATAGCCAGGAGCAGGTGAATGTCATCCCCAACTTCTTCATTAAAGCTTTTGGCCTCAGTGAATGTAGTACGAAGAATTCTTTCGGCACGGCGTGTCAGGGGCAAGTGTCCCAACGTCATTGTCCCCCCTGAGGAGCGCACCATGTCCTCGACCTCGGTCTGCAATTCTTGAATGTCACCGGTCAGGGAACTCAGAATCTCGTAAGCCGGTCCACCACTCTCCCTAATAACGCCCAA
>CP070787.1:939986-942580 GCA_020346745.1 Fidelibacterota bacterium
ACCACTGAAGAAGAGAGTGTAATCCTGATAGTGCAGAGGACTGAGTTTATTGATATTCCAGAAGATATTTTTATGGCTACTGATATAATCTCCCATCTGCAAGCCTGCTGATCCAGTGAAGTTGTCACTGCCATTCTTGGTAATGATATCCACGATGCCAGATTGAGCCTGCCCATATTCGGCGTTAAAAGTGCCACTGATCACTTTCAGTTCCTGGATAACGTTATTCTCAATCAGGAGAGCCGCATCACTGTTGAAAACGTCATTGATGGGCACCCCGTCGATCATATAACTCACTTCGTTCGATCGGCCACCCCGAAAATGCCCCTCAACGACACCTGCTTGCAGGTTCAGTACATCGCTGAGCGTTAGAACCGGGAGATTTTCAATTTGGTCAGCTGAAACGGAGGCCTCGGTTGAGGTGAGGTCTTTTTTAATCAGTGGTTTTTCGGCAGTGACAATCACTTCCTCGCCCACTAATGTCGATACCTCCAGCTCAAAATCAACTTGAGAGGTGTGGTCAGTTGAGACGGACACATTCCGAACGGTTATGGTTTTATATCCGATCATAGATGCTTGAACTGTGTAGGTACCGGGGGGTACGTTCAGGATAAAGTAATGACCGTTCATATCAGTAGCGGCGCCTAATGCGGTCTCTGTAACAACAACGTTGACTCCAATTAGGGCTTCACCCGTATCTCTGCCTTGTACCACACCGCCGATTTTGCCGGTGGTTCCAGCAAACAACGAGCTGATAAGCAGTAAATGGATCAGGTAACTGTGTCGAGCCTGCATAATGACCAGAGACTTATCCGGGGGAGACAAGCGTCTCCCCCGGACAAGACTGTTCAGGAACATCACTTGAGATAAGTGATTTTGCGGATCTGCACGTTCCGGTTATCGAACTGCACCCTTACCAGGTAAATCCCGGAAGCCAGAGGTACACCTGAATTGGCGGCGGCGTTCCACCGCACATCATAGGTGCCGGCTTCCAGTTGCTCATCCATCAAGCGGGCCACCTGGCGACCTAGGAGGTCGTATACCCGGACGTTAACCATTCCCTGATAGGGAATATCGAACCGGATATTTGCGGTGGGGTTGAATGGATTGGGATAAACCGCATCGAGCTCGAATGACCTCGGTACGGTGGCTAGATTATTGACACCGCTGACGACCTCCTCTACGGAGTCGATCTTCACTACCTCGAAGTCATCCCAATAGGTAGTGCCAACGAAGTTGTGCCAATACCGTGCTCTCAGACTGAACTGGGTAGCACCATCCGGTGGGAACAGGACCGCCTTGTACTGAGTAAAGTCGGTCACATCACCCGCAAGGGTGAACTGCGCATCCGCGCCACTTAACTCTCCCCAGCCGTCCTCGCCACCCGTGTCATCATGCCAGGTGACAGTGAAGCCTATTCCTGCTGACGGATCAGAGTTAGCTAGAGTGGCCATACCCGTTGGTAGATCAGTCTTCACATAAGCGGAGAACTCCAGGCCCCGCCCATCATTAACGAAGGGTCTGAAATCGGAATTTACTACGATCTCGTAGCCGGTGGAGTCCTTGACGATTTTTAGCGAAGCATCACCCGTGCGGGCTACAGATGTGTCCTGTCCGGCGTAGGACGGTTGTGTCCATGCTGACAGGGTATCCCAAACCGCTTTGCCGGCTGAGAAGTCAGGCCACCAGTAGAACCAGCCTTCCGGCGTATCCACATTGGGCCCGAAGAAATCGCCGGCCCACTCACCCGATGTTGTCGGCCGGATGAAGAGATCATCTACCCAGACGGTTCCCGTGGCGCTTTTCCCCATCATGAACTTGAATTTGATGTCATCTACCTTGATGGGGAAGGATATCGGAGCAGTACTCTTCACCTCCGTCCAACCGGTAGAGGCGGTGGTCTGGGGAACCTCCAGGACCAGGGGTCCTCCCGCCATGTCATTACCATTGGCGTCAAGGAAGGTGAAGATGATATGGACTTCCTCGGAGTCAGCGGCGGGACTGGTGTTCACTCCGCTCAACTTGACCCAGGCACCCACTTCCATACCAACGTTGGCACTCGCACCGGCTGACCAGTAGCGGAACAGATCGTCACTTTCCCAGTAGGCCTTTCCGTCTGCGGCTGACTTGGCGATCATGATGGAATGTCCCCCAGTGCGGGATTCATCTGTCGCCCAACCAAGAGTCGCTGTAGACCCATCGTCCTTTCCACTCTTGAAGTAGTTAGGTGTATCACCTTCGAAACCGCTGACATTGTCAGCCAGCAGATTGGTCGATCTGGTCTCCTTCACCATGGCAAAATCATCCCAATAGGTCGTACCGACAAAATTATGCCAGTAGCGGGCTCGAAGGCTGTATTGGGTTGCATTGATGGGTGGTGTGACTGTCCAGGTGTATTGAGTCCAATCAGTAACGTCTCCTGCCAGCGTAAAGCGAAAGTCTTCACCCTTCACTTCACCCCAGCCGTCGGCTCCACCGGTACCGTCATGCCAGGTGACGGTGAATCCGATGGCAGCGGAGGGATCGGCATTGGCCTCGGCGGCCATGCCTGTGGGCAGGTCCGTTTTAACCCAGGCGGAAAAGGTCAGGGCAAA
>CP070787.1:942680-945273 GCA_020346745.1 Fidelibacterota bacterium
AGGTCACCTATATCGATGAGAATTTCCCGCTGCCGCAGACGTTCAATCTGGGTATCGCCGCCTACCTGATCGCGCCCCAGAACAGTATGTTCATATATTCAAATGCCCAGTCGCTCCTTTTTGCCTTCGATATGGTCCAACCGCGGGACTATGATCAGCAGTACAATGTGGGCCTGGAGTACGGGCTGTACAATCTGCTTTTCCTGCGCGGCGGGTATAAGATCAATTATGACACTGCGGGGCTATGCCTGGGCGCCGGGTTGAAGTATCGGAATATTCGCGTGGACTATTCGTTCAATGATCATGGATCATACCTGGGAACCGTGCACCGCTTCACCTTCGGGGCTTCGATTGACTGAGGGCGAGGATTGAGAATACCGGAATAATATGCTGACCATGATGGTATCCCGACGGTTGAACTTCGCACTGGTGCTTGCGCTTCTTCACGTGTGCGCAGCTCAGCTGGGGGCACAGCACCGGGGGGATAACCTCGCTTTCCAGGGTTTGTCGCATCTGAGCGTCGGGGGAGCCAAGGCCTATGCCATGGGAGGCGCCTTTACCAGTATCTCGGGTGATCTGAATGGAGTGTTCTGGAATCCCGCCGGCCTGGCAGCCGTGGAGGGATTCCAGCTGGCGGTGTCTGCCCGCAGTCTATCCGGATTGTGGCGGGAGAATCAGATTTATCGACCCAATCGACTTTTCGTCACGCTCCCCTTCTATCTGGAAGGATTTTATACGCCCGATCCGGCCAATAATGGCAGGTTGGATCATGAGCTCGCCCAGGATACGAATTACGTTGTTGAGCATCCCGAGCTGGGACTGGAGCCCTTCAGCGAAGCGGCCGCCGACTGGCAGAAGGAGATTGATGACTTCGGTATCAGCAGCATGACAGCGGTGGTGCCGCTGAAGTTCTTCGGCTCGCCGATGGTAATGGCCTTATCGTATCATAAACAGTCTGGTCTCCTGGATTATGACCGCAATGACACCTATCTGAATCCGCACCTGGGGTCCCTCGAATATGAGGTCTTGCCTCGGATCGACGGCAACGATACCGTCGCGGTGGACTGGTACCGTTTTTCACGCCAGCGTTCCGGGGACATTCAGACAATCCGCGGCGCCCTGGCCATCGGCTTGAGTGATCGGGTTGAAGTCGGGATGCGACTGGGACTGTTGTCCGGCAGAACCGATGATATGCAAGCCCTGAACCAAGTTGGTTATTTCAATCTGTATGAGGAAAACGAGTTCAGCTTTTCCTATGATACGCTGGATACGGAAGTCTCCGGCACCTCGACCTTCAGCGCGATAGAATTGAGTGCGGGGGCCATCATCAGGCTGACCAATTTCAATCTTGGTTTCAGATTCACGTTACCTCAGATATTGAGTAGAGACTGGGATTACGAAACGGTAATATCTGATCCGGATCAGACCAATACGACCACGGGATCAGGGGCGGATAAGCTGAAGCTTCCCGCCGCTTATTCGCTGGGGCTGAGCTTCGTACCGGCGGAGGCCTTCACCATTGCGATCGACTTCGAGAAACTACCCTACAGCCAGGCAATTTTCGAGTTGGCGAACGAGGACACTACCCATAAACCATGGGTCGACAGCAGTGTGCTCAGGTTCGGCGTGGAGTTCAAGGCGGCAGCGTTCCTTTCGCTGTTGGGCGGATACCAGTACCGTACGCAGGAGTTCGTCCCCGATGGCGCGGCTTTCAAGGCCCAGGGGCCGGCGGCAAGCAGGTACACGATGGGAGCCAGTATCCGGTTGGGCAGATTGGGTCGCATCGATGTCGCCTATGATCTCCAGCAATTGAAGTACTACGACTCATACTACAGCAACACGAACTATGCGCTGGAGCTGCGCAATCGCTTGACGGTGGAGTATGTTATTGGCTTCTGATTCGGCCCGGGTAGATGACCTGATCCGTCCCGGCCGGGCTAGGAGCACTCACTCTTTGAGGATCACGGCTTTATGGAGGAGGCAAGTATGAAGACTATCAATGGTACCATGAGTGTTGTGCTGGCAGCGTTCTGCCTGGTCACCACACTTCCGGCCTCGAGTGACGAGATCGAGGCCACCGATATATTCCATCTGGCACTGCAGTATGCCTACAATGCCAACCTTGATACTCTGTTCCTCAGCACCAGCGGAGGTGTGTATACGTGCACCGATACCTTTTACATGGCTATCAGGGAGCCGTTGGTCATTATGGCTAAGCCGGGATTGGCGGAGAAGCCTATTTTCACCCATAGTGATCCGGATTCCAACGTGTTGGAGATGTTTCGGGTATTCGACGACTTCACGGTGGAAGGTGTTATTTTTGATGGCAGTCATGCCCAGTCGCACGGAATGAAATACGCCATCCGTTTTGGCCACGAAGTTGAAGACGCTGATGGCAATCCCATCATCGCGAAGGATGGTACCGATATCACCATCAGGAACTGCGATTTCCGGAATATCTATCGGGACAAGATCGTGTCCGGGGCAGAGGGGCCCGGTCATGCTCTGTACTTTCTCAGGCCGGATGATAATCTGCCCGCTCCACGGCCGGTGGTGCGTGCCGGCACGGTCCGGATTGAAAACTGCACCTTCA
>CP070787.1:945373-947953 GCA_020346745.1 Fidelibacterota bacterium
GTGCGATGTTTATCAAGTATGGGTCGGTGTGGCCGGGAATCGTTTCGCATGCCCTGTGGGACGTAGCGATTTTCATTATATGGCCGATACAATCGGGATGATTTCGGATTGACCGATAATTACCAGAGGTAGACAGCTATGCCTGTAGATATTGATTCCATTCAACGCCAATCGGGAATTCTAGGTGAATCGGAAGCAATCCAGGAAGTGCTACAGACCATCGCCCAGATTGCTCCTACCGATATCTCCGTTCTGGTCACGGGTGAATCCGGTACTGGCAAGGAGATGGTAGCCAAGGCGATTCACAAGGCCGGCCGGCGGAAGTTCGGCCCTCTGGTCACGGTCAACTGCGGTGCCATACCGGCTGGGATCATCGAGAGCGAATTATTCGGACACAAGAAAGGCTCCTTCACCGGCGCAGATGAGACCCGTAAGGGCTATTTTGAAGCGGCGGATGAAGGAACGATCTTCCTCGATGAAATTGGTGAGACTCCCCTGGAAACGCAGGTAAAACTCCTGCGCGTCATTGAACAGGGCGAGTTCATGCGGGTTGGTGATAATGTAACCCGCAAAGTAGATGTGCGCATCATCGCTGCCACCAATAGGGATCTGGGTGACGAGACTCGCAAGGGTGACTTCCGCCAGGACCTCTATTATCGTCTTAAAACCGTGACCATCAACATACCTCCTTTGAGAGAGCATCCGACTGATATCCCGCTGCTGGTGGAGCGCTTCGGTTTGGAGTTCGCCACTCGGAACGACTTATCCTTCCGGGGCTTCACGCCCGAAGCCATCCGGTTCCTTAAGTCCTATAGCTGGCCGGGAAATGTCAGGGAATTAAAGAATGTGGTGGAGAGCCTTCTTGCACTGAATCCGGGTGAGCGGATTACGCCGGAGATGCTTTCATCACAGATCAAAGTGAGCGGCTACAACTTCAACCAGACCTTGCCGGTTGTGGTGGACACGTCTCCAGAACAGTCGGATAGGGAATTAATCCTGCGGCAACTGCTGTTCATTCGCCAGGATCTGAGCGATCTGAAGCAGATTGCTACTGGGCAGCGGTTGCCTGGAGGTCCCGTGGATCCCTATCTGCCATCACCGGTTCCCTTGGTAAGTGAGAAGGGGGTGCCCGAAGTGTTTACCGGCGATGTGAGTGAGCTGGAAAGCAGACCGCTCATCGATCCGGAAGCCGTGGGAGAGGTGACCATGGAAGAACTGGAGAAGGAATTCATCCATCAAACCCTGCTTAAATTCAATCACAATCGGCGGCGGACCGCGCAAGCCCTTGGTATTGCCGAGAGAACACTATATCGGAAGATTCTAGCTTATGGACTGGAAAAAAAGTAGCCTGCTTGCAGCTAATCTCCTTATCCTCGCTGGCTGTGGGATCTACTCATTTAGGGGTAATCTACCGCCCCATATCAATAGTATTGCCATTGCGACTGTCGTCAATCAGACTTCGGAGTTCGCGGTTACCGATGCCGCCAGCGAGCTGGTGACCGATCTGTTTGTGGATGAAAATGTTCTGCGCGTCACTGACGAAGATCGTGCCGATAGTAACCTGCAGATCACCATTAGCCGCGTGACCGATAGACCGGCCACCTATACGGCGGGGGAAACGGTCGAGGAGTGGCGCATTGATATCGTGGCCCAGGTGATCTGGTATGATCTGTCGCGGAACCGTCCACTTTTTGAGAAGTCTTTCTCGGGATTCGGTTTCTATCCGCCCGGTGGCGATATCGGAAGTGATAATATCGACAACGATAATGACGGTAGTGTCGACGAAGGCGATGAATTTGGTGATCCGAGGGAGTTTGCCTTGCGCGTAGCAATACAAAAAATCTCTCAGGATATTCTTAACGAAGTGGTTTCCACCTGGTAACCGACACACTGATTGGGATTGACATAATATGGTGCCAGTGACAACTGTTCAGCATCTAGGTGAGTTTGTAGGCGAGGCCGTGCAACTTGATGGGTGGGTCTATAGCACTCGGTCAAGTGGCAAGATCGGTTTTCTTATGTTTCGCGACGGGACTGGTATTGTTCAGGCAGTGGTTTCAAGAAATGACGTACCTGCTGCGGTCTTCGAGGCTTTCGAGATGCTCACCCAGGAGTCTGCGATCACTGTTTCCGGCGAGGTGCGTGCGGACAGCCGGGCTCCCGGCGGATACGAACTCCTGGTGGACCAACTCGATGTCCATCATCTGGCGGAAGAATATCCCATAGCACCCAAGGAGCACGGCACGGCCTTTCTCATGGACCATCGGCATTTGTGGTTGCGCAGCCGCCGCCAGCATGCCCTTATGCTTATCCGTCACGAAGTAATACGTGCCTGCAGGGATTTCCTGGACAATAATGATTTTGTGCTCGTGGATACCCCCATTATTACGCCCAACGCGGTGGAAGGGACGACAACCCTCTTCGAATTGGATTATTTCGGCCGGTCGGCTTACCTCACCCAGAGCGGACAGTTATACAACGAAGCTAACGCCATGGCTTTGGGTAAGGTTTACTGTTTCGGACCAAGCTTTCGTGCCGAGAAGAGTAAGACCCGCCGTCACCTGACGGAATTCTGGATGG
>CP070787.1:948053-950626 GCA_020346745.1 Fidelibacterota bacterium
ATTACACTATTGATTACACGCTGGGGGAGCTGAGATTCACACCTCGGCACACCATCCGCAGTGACAGCCGTATCGTCGTAGATTATGAATATACTGATCTGGTCTATAATCGTACTTCCAGTTACCTGTCCACAGCCTGGCGGGCGGGTAAGTCGAGGCTGATCCTGAGTGCCTTCACCGAGCGTGATAACCTGGAGAGTAACCTGGAGTTGAGTCTCTCGCCAGAGGACAGGAGGTATTTGAAAACCATTGGCGATCAGGAGCAGGAAGCTGTGGTTTCCACCGCCGTAATCGATTCAACAGGTGACTATGAACTGGCTGATGGCCGTTATATCTGGCAGGGGCAGGGACAGGGGGACCATAGTGTGTCGTTCCACAATGTTGGGAGTGACGGTCAGTATCGTCGCGTCGTTGCAGGGGATAGCATCATTTATCAATGGGTTCCCGCTGATGAACTCAGCGGATATAATGCGCTGTATGCACCGTTCCGGGTGCTCAAGTTGCCCCGCCGACACGATCTTATCACCGCCAGCTGGCGCTTTGGCGAAGATGCGACCGGGCGGACCGCGCGAGCCGAACTAGGGCTAAGTCAGATAGACTTAAATCGCTTCTCATCAAGGGATGATCAGGATAATCGGGATGTGGGCTACACCATGCAATTACAGTGGCAGACGAAGCCCTTGATCCGGGCGGATGAATCGTGGAAAGCGGGAGTCAAACTCGATCTCCAGGGTAAAGGGAAGCACTTCCAGCCGCTTGACCGATGGGATGCAGTGGAGTTCCTGCGTGACTGGGATCTGGATGCAGAGCCAGACCAGTATCAATGGCAGACAGCCGATGTGTTCCTTGACGGAGCCGGAGAGCGACGTCTGTATGCCCAGTTGGGGAGTATCCAGGCCGATAGTGTTCAGACCGAACGATTGCGCTGGGGATTAATGAGTAGCTCCGAATCCCCGCTGACAGGGCGCTTCAGTGAGACGCGCCTATGGCGAGCGGATGACCAGCGTAGGTGGCAGATCATGGATTCTGAAATAAAGTATAACTTTAAACGACTGGCACCCTATGTGGGCTATTATGGAGAAGACCGGCGGGGATCTGCAGCCGACCGTTATGAAGTTGAACAAATCAAGTTGGGACTTGAAGCACGGTTATCGCCACAAACGAAGATGGCCCTGAGCAGGGAACGGCGGCGTGACCTTTTCCGGGGCCGGGGGGAGGAAACAGCCCATCTATGGCTTCTGAGTTTGACGCGCGCGGTGCCCCGCGGAACACGCCTGGAAACCACCTTATCGTTCAATGAGAAGCGCACCAGTGATGATCGGGACGACCTAGCTTACATGATGGGGAATCTGGCATTGGTGCATCGCCTTCCCGGCCGACCCTGGTGGTTAGACCTACGTTACCGGCTGGAACGCTCGATCATAGAAGCCAAAGCGGTTGTCTATGACTCTCTCCGTACCGGTCTGGGACAGTATCGCTACGATCCGGTGTATGATATTTACGTGCCCGATGAGGCAGGCCCCTTCGTCCGATATACGATACCAGCGGGTAAATTACGTCCTATCAATACCATTAAGTCTCGCTTCAGGTTTCAGATGGACCTGAATCGTCTCCGGTTCCGGCTCGGTCCCGTGAGGGATTTCACCCTAGCCCGGCTAATACTCCAGGGATCGCTGAATGCCGATACAGAAAAGCATTCACTGGCCACTTACCTGAAGCCCACGTTGAAGGACACTGCCCATAGTACTGTCCATTCGCGCCTCCAAATAGACCTGTCGCTGCAATCCCAAGCCAACCGACCTCAATACCGGCTACGACACTCCCAGTCATCCAAGATGAACCGGGAGCGGATAGAGGCCACAGATATGAGTGAGCTGCCCGGCGAGTCCTTAGAGCAATCCACTCTGGAGTTGGTAAGAATATCAAGGTACCGGACCAAGCAGCGGACGATCAACTTCGAGCACCAACTGATCTCAGAACACAGGGCTGTACAGTCACTGGTGTCTACCTTGCGTAACCATGATATTAGCAAGTGGCATGGCCGGAGTATCGCAGCAGGAACCGTGGGTGAACATCTGACTGTGAGTCTGACGGGACTATGGCAGCAGGAATTAAACCGAGAGCTGGACGATCTACGTGTCCAAACCGTTTCCGTCGGTTTCGGCCTGCAACGGCATATTGGAAAGGGGGGGAGAGTGCGCCTGGATGTCGAGTGGTTCCACGTGACAGCCGATAAAGATATAGCAATACCCTATATCATGGCGGAAGGATTCCCCACAGGCAAATCGAAACGACTCCGAGCCCATGGTCAATTCAATTTGTCGAGGAATCTATTGTTATCCTTTTCAGCGTTTTCGCGAGATGAATCCGGACGTACACCCTTCTCAACCGCCAACGTGGAGCTGAGGACCCAATTTTGAAAGGAGCCACGTTCCTCCTGCTTGGATGGTGCTTGATAGTGTCTTTAAGGGGGCAGGGGGCGGAGATTATCTTCCCTGACACAACCGTGAACGTCGCAGCAGTAAGCGATGTCGACCATGTCCTGAGCAGTCGCCTTGCCCGTGACGGCATCC
>CP070787.1:950726-953289 GCA_020346745.1 Fidelibacterota bacterium
AACATCCCCATGCTCTACGACTGGTGCGAAGCGGAGCTCGGCCCCGTGGATATACTGGTGAACAACCACACCTACGACGTACTCGAGACCTTCGACCCGGAAACCGCATCCGATGAGTACCGGTGGTTCGGCGAATACCCGGTTCAGCTGACCTCACCCGAGATAATCGATACCAACTTCACCGTTAATGCCCGGGCCTACGCCCTGATGATGGCGGAATACCTGCAGCGCTACCTAAAGCGTAAGCCTAATTGGGGCCGGATTATCAATATCAGCACTGATGCCGCGCATGCCCACGCGGCCAATATCAGCTACGCCGCCAGCAAACATGCCATCGAATCCTACAGCCGCTCGGCCGCAACCGAGATGGGCAAGTACGGGATCACCGTCAACATCGTTGCTCCCGGCCCCATCCAGACTGGCTACATGACACCCGAAATGATAGCGGAGCTGGCCGAAAACACGCCCCTCCGCCGCATCGGCGAACCCGAGGACGTCGCCCACGTCATCGTCTTCTTCGCCTCCGAGCAGGCCCGCTGGCTGACGGGACAATTGATCTACGTCGGCGGCGGCTGGCGAATGCACCAATAGGTATTCAAAGCAGGAGCTGGCTGTACTAAGAAGTCGCTTCCGCCGTTGGCGGGACAGGCAAGCGGGCAGCACGGTTGGATCGGGAAATATGGAACACCATGAAGCCACTGTATAGTAACTGATTCAGGAAGGCTAGGTACAAGATGATCCATTCCCCGATCGTTTCCCAGCCCAGCCGGGTTTCCCGGGCAATCTCATCGATCATGACCTTCTGGCCCATCAGCAGGATGAGGCACAGGATACCCCAGATCAGGGCTCCCAGGTCCCTAGACGGCGATCCTCTCTGACTGGCAACCTGGAACAGCGCCCAAGCTACCGAGAGAAGATCGAATAGGATAACCAGCAGGAATCCGGCCAGGATGATCCACTCAACCGGCGCGAATGTGCCTTGGTTGATCAGGACTTCTTCCCGGTAAAACGGGATAGTCACCATGTTGAATGCCAGTCCGAAGGAAGCCAGTATTCCGAGGATCAGGAGAGTTGGATTGGTGATCTGGCTTCGCATTTCCTTTAGCATAATGCCTGTATACTTATCTCTCCAATCCAGGTTCCATCGTAGTAATAGTCGGCGCTGAGATGAAGAATAACACCCCTTATTCAGCAGCGCTATTTCTCTGCTGATGAGGTAGGGTAAGAGTATAATGCATCCAGCCCTTACAGACGAATCTGGCAGCTAATGGACTGTGAGTACCGCCGGAGGGCGGATTCAACCCTCGAACGGAGCACGGTGAATCAGCTATTTTTCGCGATAGGCCGCCGCTTCCTCCGCGAAGGAATAAACATCTACCTTGCAGCTGGGACACGCTTCGTCACGGAATGCAAAGCCTGAACCGCAGTTTTCACAGGCCCAGCGTTTCGCCTGCTCCTCAAGCCAGTCCGAATATCCAACTTCACGAACCCGGTAACAGTTTTTCTCGGCAACCAGGGACATGTCTCTACCGCTGCCGTGGAACTTTTTCGTTCTCTCACAAGGGAACTGATCACATTCGCCGCAAGAATTAACGTTATTCTCGACTGCACAGGGCTTGATCTCACACTGGTAGCCTACTTCCCCTAGATTGCATCCAGGACACCCTTTCGCAGGGTCTTCGATTGCTGCGAGGTAGCGCGGGCACGCCGCGCAATAGAGACCACAATAAGCCGCCGCGACAATAGCTGCTTCCGCAGGGATCTCTTCTTCTGTAACGGCTGCTCCTTCCTGCTGGCCGGGATGCCTGGTCAAAGCTGCGCAGCCCATGAAACCGGCAGCCATCACGCACCCGCAGCTCACCTGGGCTGCAGTACCTAGAAACTGACGACGGTCTATTTTATTAGTCACTTTATACTCCTTTGGGTTGAAGAATATATATTATGGCTAGTGCTTGACCTGCCCAAACAATCGGCGTACTCGGTAAGTTAAAGATTAAGTGCCCGGATGACATAATAAATCCCACATCAGTAAAAACACCTGCAGAAAACTACCCAAGCACACGCCATGTGGATGCTTGGTGGAGGCACGCATACGGTTGTGCATGGATTCCACCTCAGGGGATTCAATATTGGTAACTGACGCCCGCGAAAATCGTAACAGACTGGTCCACACGCTGGCCGATCAGGTAACCATCGTCTTTCCAACTACCTTTCAGTAACAAGCCAATGCCCTTACGAAACTGATACTTGACATCCAGCGACACCGCCGCCCCCGTGCCATACATATCCTGATCCCAAAGGTCACATGCGGCCCCCAGAGTGAATTTTCCTGCCTTAACAAGACCGGGGACCTGCAGGCCGACACCGGTGTTCTTGTACGGCCTTCCGGCCCTGATATACAGTGCATATAATTTCTGCCTTAAGCGCAGATAGTTGGTGAAATACAGTTCATAGCCCAATGGTGACGGATGGAACTGGGTACCCCAGATCCAGGCATTTACATCATCGCCAAACATTCGGGGTTTCATCAGGCCGTAGTCCTGTTCCATATCGGCCCCGAAAG
>CP070787.1:953389-955950 GCA_020346745.1 Fidelibacterota bacterium
TATTCATGCTGCTGTTCTCGCTGGGCGGGGCGGTCTTCGGCATGAGCGAGGAGACGATTCCCTTCGTGCTCATTTTCGTGCCCCTGGCCATGCGGCTGGGGTATGACTCCATTACCGGTGTGGCGATCCCGTTCGTGGGCGCGGGGGCCGGATTCGCCGGGGCGTTCCTGAATCCCTTTACGGTGGGCGTGGCCCAAGGCATTGCCGAGGTGCCGCTATTCTCCGGCCTGTCCTACCGTTTCGTGTGCTGGCTGGTGGTCACTGCGGCAGCTATTGCTTACGTGATGATCTACGCCGCCAAGGTGAAGGCGGCTCCGGAGAAGAGCCCGACCCATGCGGAGGACGAGGAGAAGCGGAGTAGCCTGGAAGCGGGGCAGAGTGATGAATTCAGCGGGATGACGAGGCAGGACAAGGCGGTGCTGTTGACCTTCGCCGCCGGGATGGTGGTGCTGGTCTACGGGGTTTTGCGCCACGGCTGGTATATCGAGGAGATCGCCGCGGTATTCCTGGTTACGGGTCTGGCGGTGGGGATCGTAGGACGGCTCCCGGCGGGGATCATTACCGAATCGTTCCTGGGTGGTGCGAAGGACCTGGTGGGCACGGCGCTGATCATCGCCCTGGCGCGGGCCATCCTGGTGGTCGCCCGCGACGGCCATATCGTGGCCACCATCCTGCACAGCCTGTCATCGGTGGTGGAGGGTTTTCACCCGATCATATCCTCCCAATTGATGTTCGGTGTGCAGACGGTGCTGAACTTCTTTGTTCCGTCGGGGAGCGGCCAGGCGGCGCTGACGATGCCGATCATGGCGCCGCTGTCCGACCTGGTGGGGGTCACCCGTCAGACGGCGGTGCTGGCCTTCCAGTTCGGGGATGGATTCAGCAACCTGATCATCCCCACGTCAGCGGTGACCATGGGAGTGCTGACCCTGGGGGGCATTCCCTGGGAGCGATGGGCCCGGTGGATCCTGCCGCTGGAGGGAATCTACCTGGTGATCGGGTGCCTGCTGCTCATTCCGCCCTACCTACTGGGTTGGGGGTAGGGAAGAACACCTGCGTCAGCCGGGCTGCTTTCGCGTTAACTTCCCGGTGTTGAGTCATACTGTTTCGTGTGCGTCAGAACAGTCTATCATTATTCATCTCAAGGAGGACAGAATGAGTCTCAAGGCATCTTATCTCCTGGCGGCCGTAATCCTGAGCCTGTCGCTGCCGGCGTGTACGATACTATCCAAGGCGGATGTGGAAGCGGAGAAGGTGGAGATCACCAAGGTGGTGCGCAACTCCATAGGCTGGGCCCTGGACAAGGACCGGGAGCTGCTGTTCAATTGCATGGCGCAGGATACCAATTTTTTCATTTACCATCCGGATTCGGGCAGCACGATCGTCGGTTTCGAGGCGTTCAGCAAGATGGTGGACCGGGTGTTCATGAACGAGGCCTTCAAGGCGACCAGCTTCGATGTGCGGGACATGAGGATCACGCTATCCCGGTCGGGTGACGTGGCCTGGTACTCGGCGGTCCTGGACGATTTCGGTGAGTGGGACGGCCAGCCGAGCGCGTGGATCAATACCCGTTGGACGGGTGTATTGGAGAAGCGAGACGGCCGCTGGCAGATCACGCAGATGCACTTCTCGTTTGCCAGCGGATAAATCAGGCCGACAGGTGGCTGCGCAGGCAGTGTTGCAGGGGGTCAAATGGACGTATCGGCAAGGGGAGTGAGTCGGATAATCAGGAGAGCCCCGGCCGCCGGCAGGCCGGTCAACCTGGCGGTGCTGGTGCTGGTCTTCATCGTGGGAGCCTGTGATATGCAGAAAGCGAGGTCAGATCTGGCAGGCCTGCTACCGGATGGTTTCGGGGGATGGGTGCCGGGTCGCGCAGACGAGGTCTATGACCGTGAGACGCTGTACGATTACATCGACGGCGGGGCGGAGCTGTACCTATCGTACGGTTTTCGCAGCATGATCAGCCGCGTGTACAGCCGTGAGGGGCAGCCGGACGTGGTGGTGGATATCTTCGACATGGGCAGTTCGGCCGATGCCTTCGGGGTGTTCAGCCACTCGAAGGAAACGGCTACGGTGGAGTATGGGCAGGGGTCGCAGCGTGATCCGGGCTTCCTGATGTTCTGGAAGGGTGTGTACGTGGTGTCGCTACTGGCGAGCCCCGAGACGGAGGCATCGAGGGAGGCACTGCACGGCCTGGCGACGTACATCGATGCGGCTATTGCCGATGAAGGACCGCCACCCGAGATGCTGAACCTGCTACCGGTGGAGGATCTGGTGGAGGAGAGCACACGCTACTTTCACCACCATGTCTGGCTGAACGCCCATTACTACGTGGCGGATGAGAATATCCTAAACATCGATGCCGGTACGGACGCGGTGCTGGCCAGGTACGGAGAAGAGGGGAGCCGCCATACCCTGCTGATCGTGAGTTACGGCGGCGAGACTGAAGCCCGGCAAGCCCACGAGAGTTTCCTGGGCCAGTACCTGCCCGACCGTGGGGCCAGTCAGGCGGTGCAGCTGGAGGACGGGGCCTGGACGGCCAGCCGCAGCTGGGATCGGTGCGT
>CP070787.1:956050-958610 GCA_020346745.1 Fidelibacterota bacterium
CCTTCCGACGGGCCATATATCCGATGAACCCGATAAAGAGGAAATACAGGACGATCACCGATGTATCAACGTAATGCACGCTGCTACTGCCTCACTCCTAGGCGCCCACGTTCTTCAGGATGTAGGTTCCCAGGATCACTAGGAGCATCAGGATGAAAAAAATGATAAAACCGAAAAAGTCAGTCTTATACCGCCTGAAGAAATGCTTCCAATCCAGGTGCAGCAGATCCACAAGGATCAGATCGCTGTATTCGATCTCACTATCTTGCGTTTTTTTCCTTGCCATTGACTATCTCCTGGTATCGCCGAATATCGCCCCTAACAAACAACAGCGGCGCCATCCACACCTCAACTCATCCAGTCTACTCCAGCCTCCGCACTCCATTTGGTCGTGGTCTTCTTCAATCGGGTCCAGAAATCGACGGAACTCCGGCCCGTGATATCGCCCACTCCAAATCTGGATCGATGCCAACCGCCAAATGAAAATGGCTCCCGTGGCACCGGCACGCCTATATTGATACCGATCATACCTGCACTAGCCCGTTGGCTGAACTTCCGCGCCCAGCCGCCACTGCTGGTATAGATCGCTGCTGCATTCCCGTAAGGCGATGCCGCCTCGAGAGACATGGCCTCTTCAAAATCTGCCACTCGTATGATCGTCAACACGGGACCGAAAACCTCCGCCTGCGCTATCTCCATCTCCGGCTGCACATGATCCAGGATGGTTGGCCCCAGATAATAGCCGTTCGGCTTCCCTGCAACCACCACCTGCCGCCCGTCAACCAGAGGCTGGGCTCCCCCGTCAATCGCATCAGCGATCATATGCTCGATGCGCTCTTGGGCCTGCTTCGAGATGATAGCGCCTAGATTCTCGCCCGGAACGACCTTCTGCGCTTCCAGGCTGATCTGCTCGATAATGTGGTCTACCTCGCCAACTGCCACGACCGTCGCGGCAGCCATGCAACGCTGACCGGCACAACCCGTAAAGGAAGCCACAACATCCTCAGCAGTCATAGCTGGGTCGGCATCTGGGAGAACAATGAGATGGTTCTTGGCACCACCCATGCAGAGCGCCCGCTTATGCTGCGACGTAACACGCACGTACACCGCCTCGGCAACCCGCGTCGAGCCTACGAATGATACCGCCCGGATTGTCGGATGATCACAGATCGCCTCCACAACAGCCCGGTCGCCGTGAACCACGTTGAAGACCCCCGGCGGTAAACCGCTACCAGCCAGCAACTCGGCAATCTTGTTCGCACCGAAAGGCACCTGCTCGGACGGCTTCAATATCATCGTGTTGCCCAGAGCCAGGGTGATGGGGATGGTCCAATTAGGCACCATGACAGGAAAGTTGAAGGGCGTAATGGAACTGACCACACCCAGAGGATAGCGCTCCTCCTGGCACTGGACTCCTCGGCTTACTTCCAGGGTCTCCCCCCCCACGAGTTGGGGCAGTGAGCAGGCAAACTCCGCCACCTCCATACTCTTTTCGATCTCGGCTACCGCTTCACTGGAAGTCTTGCCGTTTTCCTCCCTTATCAGAGACCCAATCGCATCCTTATTCTCCTCCAGCAGCGCCCGGTAGCGATAAAATACCTGCACCCGTTCCTTGATCGTCCACCCCGACCATTCTTTAAACGCTTCCTTTGCTGCGGTGACAGCCGTATCCACTTCGCTGGCCGTCGATAACGGTACCTCGGAGATAACCTCCCCGCTCAAAGGTGAGTACACATCGAGGGGCTTGCCTTCACTCGGCACGAATCGGCCGTCAACGTAATTCTTCAGTTGCTGGTACTTCATCCTGGCACTAGAGAATGATCAATGCCTGAATCCTCACAGGTACCCAGTGAGAGCATCGCGTGAGCAAACCGCTCGCCTAATTCTCTCGATCCCGCGGCATTAAAATGCAGGTCATGCTCATTATGTCCCAGACCACTCGCCGATACGCATGCACAGCGGGAAATGTCCGACGGCAGGTTCGCCAGAGCATCGTTCACCACTTGAGTCCACTTCCTGTCCATCTGTTCACTTAGAAAATCACCTATCTGTCCCACAACAACCGCGAGATCGGGACAATCTAGGTCCCGCCGTAAATCCTCGATTAATCGGGACAATCTCCCACCGTAGCTCTGCGCAGTATCCGCTTGCATCGCGTCACTTTCACCTTGGTGCCACAGCATGCCGCATATACATCCGACCCGCATCGCTACGCGCGCCCGGTCAACGGCTGTTTGATACAAATCGGAGCCTCGCTGCCACTGCTGGAGCGTCGAGCCACCCATGGCACAAGGGATCAATCCGATCTTTGCTGCCGGATGTCTATCAGCCATGATCCGGGCAAAAGCCATCGCCGGGCCTGTACCACAGAGATGAGGCTTGTCAAAGTGGACCGGCTCACACGCCGATATCCACTCGTCGGCAGCGTCCATAGCGAAAACCCGCGGATGTGTCTGCTGATCAATCGCCCCGACTTCACCGCGGCCCGCCATATTGGATTGCCCCATCAGAAGGTAGAGTAGCACTCCGTCCTGTCCAACCTCATGAATAAGCTTCTCAG
>CP070787.1:958710-961262 GCA_020346745.1 Fidelibacterota bacterium
GGTAGCGATCTGCGGGTGGCTGGCGGATGATTACCTTAATCCAGTTGGCAGCACTCTGAGCCTTGATGAGGGTCTCTTCAGCGCCTACACTGGTGGTGAGCTTTTGACCCGTAAGTGTTGTATCACCGGGCTTGAGGATATTTTTCAGACGCAGCTGGACTGGGTCCATATCCAGTCTGGTGGCAATCAGATCCATGATCCGCTCGTGCCCGAAGGTGGCCTGCGGAGATCCAAAGCCGCGAAAGGCACCCGTGGGTGGCAAATTAGTATAGTAGGAGGTTGACCGAACCCGAATATTAGGAATGACGTAGGGTCCCATCGCCTGCATGGTTGAACGGTAGGACACTACACCGGATAGTGTGGCATAGGCACCGGCATTGGTTTCCAAAGTGATGTCCGCAGCCTGTAGCCGACCATCGTTTGTCACCCCGACCTTGTAGTGCATCTGGAAAGGATGACGCTTGCTGGTGAGCTGACCATCGTCACGTCGTTGATAGACCATTTTAACCGGACGGTTCACTATCCTGGCTGCCAAGGCTGCCCGGGCACTCAACTCGGAGGGAACGTCTTCCTTACCACCAAATGCCCCGCCCATCGGTGTCTGGATCACTCGCACCTTGTCCCGGGGTATCCCAAGGGCGCTGGCCACCGCCCTTTGCACATAAAAAGGACATTGTAGAGCACCGAGCACGGTGACATGATCGTTCAATTCGGGGATCACGATGCAGCCCTGGGGTTCCAGATAGAGATGTTCCTGGAAGGGCGTGCGGAAATCGGCTTCGACGACCAGATCCGAGGCCTCCAGACTCGATTCCCAGTCGCCCTTTAACAGCTGATGTCTGCAAGCCACATTGGTTTCGTGTATGAAGTGATCGGTGGCCGATTTGCTCTCGTCGATTGACCAGTACGGCTCGTTTTCTTCATAGTCAATCTCCACCAGGGATGCGATCCTGCACGCGGCTTCGAATGTATCCGCAACCGCCACTCCGATCACATCCCCCACGAACCGGACAATTTCGTCAGCCAACAGAGGCTGGTCCTCGACTTTGACACCTACTTGGTTTTCACCGGGAATCTGCCGGGCGAGTATGATATCAATGAAACCTGCCGTAGTCCGGGCTTTCTCCAAATTAATATGCCTGATTCTGCCGAATGGTATGGTGGAATATATGGGATACGCCCATACCATCTGATCGATGAACATGTCCGTCAAGTAACGAGTGGAGCCAGTCGTTTTTGCCTGCGCGTCGATGTTGGGTAGTGAGTGACCGATGACCTTGAACTGACTGTCCATAATGCAGGGATACGTATTCAGGATTGGGAAGAGGAATATTTCAGTTCCGGAGAACTGATGGCTTCACCCGTTCCTGCCAACTCAATGATTATTAGAATAACCCTTCTTCAAACCTTCGAGAAACAATCAAGACCTGATAGACTTACTGGAAGGTAATTTAACCAGCGGTGAAGTACTAATAGAAATGGTCAGTCCGAGGGTGGACGCCATGGTTGACGCAAAGGAGTAGCCAACCTCAGACAGTTGGTTGGGAGTGAAACAATCAGGCGGTTTTGGTTGCATGATAACACTATTAATTTGAGGGTAATTTCTTCTATCTTAGCATGTCTTAGACTGGACGGATATCTCCTTCATGATGGAATACCACGGATTTTCCAGCTTGTTGGCGGCCGATAGCTCGAGAGTGCGGGACATTTGCGTGGCCGTCATAGGTGCTGGTGGCAAGACCTCGCTGTTGTTTCGGTTGGGCAGGGAACTGAGTCGAAAGTATCAAAAGGTGCTGCTGACCGCCCTCACGCGTATGCAATATCCAGTCGATCTTGAGCCGGTGATTGCATCGGAGGTTGCGGATCCTGATCTTTCGAAACTTTTCAGAAAAGGAGCCCCGCTATTTCTCATGGGTTCCAGGGAGAGTGATGCGAAACTGGCAGGTTTGTCTGTGGCAGAACTCGATCTGGCTAGGAAGCAGGCGGATATTTGTCTTTTCGAATGCGATGGTGCCCGTGGTCTCTCCCTGAAAGCCCATCATGGCAACGATCCTGATGTCCCCCGCTGTGCCACCCATGTGATCATTGTTGTGGGTGCCGATGCTGTGGGCACCTCTCTTCGTGAAGGCCTGGTGCATCGCCCCGATGTATTCAAGCGGCAGTGGGGAATCGATGATGACACTGTAATAGGCGCAGAATTTGTAGCGCAAGTGGTCACTAGCAGCCGTGGCTATGTCAGCAAAATACCCCAGGAAGTAGAACACATCTACTTTGTGAACAAGCAGGATACGCACCCTGTGGAGGCAGAGCAGGTCGCACGAGCAATTAAGGCCGTGTCCAGTTCACGTACCTATATCGGTAGCTGTCATACCGGACTCTGTCGGAGACTTGCTTGATCCAAGATGGTCCACGTGCCATTGCATACGGAATAGTGTTATGGTAGTGAAGTCATCTCTTTCTCTGGACCTTAGCTATCATCTATATTTCCTCGCGTGTAGCATATGTGCTTAAAGATGTTCTCCAACATAATAGTCTGGATTCGCGGAGCTGGT
>CP070787.1:961362-963911 GCA_020346745.1 Fidelibacterota bacterium
ATTGTATACATGATAGCGAGCACCGCTGGCGGCCCCGGCGTTGGTGATGGCGGCGATATTGTGGCCTTCAAGCTTGAAAATGCCACTTCTTACTATGATCCCGTTACCAAAGTCGCCACGGCTCCCGGAGATATGGGCTGGACCCTCTTAAGGTACATCACTGAGGATGGCGTGGAACTGACTGACATCGGACCGGACGTGATCTATGATCCCTCCTCAAGTAAGCTCGACGTCTTCTGGTCGGCCGAGGGCCCCGTTACGCGAGTGGCGCAGTACTTCCCGGCCCACATTCCAAAGGCGGACATCGACGCCCAGGCCCTGAGCGCCTATGTCGTGATCGAAGGTGATAAGGTACTCATGAACGAGGGTGATGAACTCACGATCTGGGGCGTGGTGAAAAACAACGGCAATCTGGCACTACCACCGTTCCCCGTGATAGCCAGTATCAAGGATACGGCCGGGGTAGAGTACTATGCCGATACTTCCGGTGCGCCGCCACTGATTCCAGGTGCTGAAACAGATCCCATCCCGTTCGGCACCTGGGTAATCGACGGGGCCGCTCGTAAGGACATCAGCCTGACCCTCACAGTAGATGTCCCCAATGATGGGGCCACCTATAACGACCTGGTGGGGACATCCGGCTTTGTCTATCCCGATCCCCTGGAGACCGTTGGTTACGAGACGTTCCAGGATACGACCTACACCAACTTCCCCACCTACCTGGCGGATGGGAGCCTCTTCACTATGCCGGCCGTGGAAGACACCATGTATCCACCCGATCCTTACACTGGCGGCTGGACGGTGGTGGACAGCTCTCACGGCACCTTCGGCGATGCGCGAGACGACTACATCAGCACGTGGGTGATGCTTTACACTTCGGATCATGGTTACGAGGCTCGTATTCGTCACATGCAGGGCGTGAGGAATGATTCGCTTTGGGGTGATATCGAGCCTCCCGAATGGCCTGCGGAGATTTGCGTGGGAGAGGAGTGTGACAGCCTTTATGCCCAGCCGCAGAATGAGCTGCTCTACTCACCAAGGTACGGTATCACCGGTACCGGTTCATACAGCCTTGAATGGGATGACATTATTGACGGCACCGATGATGATTACAACTTCCCCATCTATGCCTTCGTGGATTACACTATCGATGGCGGTACCACCTGGGAGCCTGTCTATCACCGGATTGATAGCCTAGGGTCGACAGGCTGGATCGAGTATGCGAGATTGACCGACTTTCGATACGTGGCCTATGACCTGACGACCCAGCTGGCAGGGGCAAGTGAGGTACAGTTCCGCTACTGGTGGAGGAATCCGAATAATGATTCGCGTTTCGCCACCTGGGAGGTTGCCAACGTCTATTTCATGGGTTCCGGTGAGATAATCGGGGTTGTTGATAATAAGGTGCTTCCCAAGGGTTACGCGATTCACCAGAACTATCCCAACCCCTTCAACCCGACGACATCCATTCGCTACGATGTACCGCAGGCCAGTGAGATCAGCATCGAGGTGTACAACCTCCTGGGCAAGCGGGTGGCATCGCTGGTGAACGGTTACGTGACCGCCGGGCGCCACGAGGTGCGGTTTGATGCTTCTCAGTTCGCCTCGGGCGTGTACTTCTACCGGCTGAACGCGCCGGGTAATACGATCACCAAGAAGATGCTTCTGCTGAAGTAGAAGCAACGATTTAGAAAGCTCTCGGTCCCTTCCCCTGTGAAGGGACCGAGGGTATTTATACTGAAAGGTAAAGGTATTTATTAGGAGGAAAGGGTTCAGAACTCGAAAACTTCAAAAAGGAGGAAAGCATGAAAACCTGGGCTAAGAAAGGATTCGTACTATCCTTACTAGCGGCCTTCGCTCTATTGACATTGGGATTTGCCCGGGATAGCGGGAATTCTCGATCTCAAGCCGGGCAGGCACGCACCAAAGTGCCTTCGGTCTCGCTCAATCAGGTCAAGCTGCCTGATAACATCAATACGATCGAAGGCAAGATGCTCTACCGGATGCGCGCAAACGATAGGTCAGCGGAATTCACGCCCGCACAGGTAGCGCGCCGAGCATACTTGCGAAACCAGTGGGCTCAGAAACAGGAGCCGGAGTTACTGCTCGGAGGAGTACCGACCACCTTGCAGGTGCCGGGAGGTGGGGATATCGATACCGTATATCACGCCGTATTCGACTCAGCTGCCCTGTTCGATGAGTGGACCAACGTGGACCTGTCGGATAACGATACTGGCGCATACTGGTTCGCCTTCGATCTCTATGATGAGTTTTATGGCCCCCAGTATCTCTTCTTAAACTCCATCGTTGCGCCGACTCCTCTCGGTGACTTCCATGAGGAACCTGGCCTTGGGCATCCCGATCCGGTGCCGGCCGGGCCGCACGACTATGCTACCGAAATCAAGATCGGATTCCCTGATGAGAGTGCAGCCAGCACCCCCTACCGGGTAGCCGAAATGTACTTTGACCTGTGGATCGAGAACGACGATGCGGACGACTACATGGCCATCGAGATCGCCGAGCCGCCCAAGTGGCACCTGGCCGACGGC
>CP070787.1:964011-966554 GCA_020346745.1 Fidelibacterota bacterium
GGCATGCGGGTAACCGACGATATAACCCTGCTGCTCTGTGACGATAACTGGGGCAACATCCGCAAGCTCCCCAAGCTGGATGAGAAGCCGCGCCGGGGCGGCTATGGGATTTATTATCACTATGATTACGTGGGCGGCCCCCGCAACTACAAGTGGCTGAACACCAATCAGATCTCCCGGGTCTGGGAACAGATGCACCTGGCCTATGAATATGGTGCTGTCGAGATCTGGATCGTGAACGTTGGTGATATCAAGCCCATGGAGTTCCCCATCAGCTTCTTCCTGGATTATGCCTGGGATCCCGCGAATTGGCCCGCCGAGCGCTTGCCCGAGTACACGCGGCTGTGGGCCAAAGAGCAGTTCGGAGCGCAGTATTCCGAGGAAATTGCCCACCTGCTGACCCAATACACCCGCTACAACTCGCGCCGGAAGCCGGAGCTGCTGTCTCCCGATACCTACAGTTTGCAGCACTACCGCGAAGCGGAGACCATCGTTGCCGAGTACAATGCATTGTCGGAAAAAGGCCGAGCGATCTATGATGCATTGCCCGGTGAATACCGCGATGCCTTTTACCAGCTGGTCCTCCACCCCATTGAGGCCTGCGCCAACCTGAACGACCTGTACGTAACGGTCGCCAGGAACCGTCTGTATGCCCGGCAGGGGCGGGCCGCCACCAATAACCTGGCCGACAAAGCCCGCCAACTCTACGATCGGGACGCCCAGATCACCGAGTATTACAACAACACGCTGGCCGCTGGCAAGTGGAGCCACATGATGGACCAGACCCACATCGGCTATACCTACTGGCAGCAGCCAGATGAAAACGCCATGCCCCAGGTGCACCAGATCAGGCTTCCCAGGGCTGCCGGGATGGGCGTCCAGGTCGAGGGTTCCGATGCCTGCTGGCCGGACACGGCCAGTCTCGCCCGCCTGCCCCTGCTCGATCGCTACCACCAACAGCAGGTCTACATCGAGGTCTTCAACCGCGGGAAGAAAGCCTTCAATTTCTCGGCGCGTCCTGCTCAGGATTGGGTTCAGGTTCACCCGAAGAAAGGAAAGATTAAAACCGAAACGCGCCTGTGGGTCAGTGTTGATTGGGAACAGGCACCCCCGGGAATCCATACCGTCCCCATCACCATCACCGGTCCCGGGGATGAACAAGTCGAGGTTCAGGCTGGCATCCAGAATCCTGATGTACCTGCGCAGGACCTGCAAAACCGCTTCCTCGAAAGCGACGGCTATATCTCCATCGAAGCTGCGCATTATTCCCGGGCCGTCAACAAAGATCCCATCGCCTGGCAGCGGATACCCAACCTGGGACGGACTCTCTCCGCGATGACTCCCTTCCCCGTGACAGCTCCAACCGTATCCATTGAGGAGGACAGTCCGCGTCTGGAATATCAACTATATCTCTTCAGACAGGGAGAAGTGCAGGTCACCGCCTATCTGTCGCCAACCCAGGACTTTGACAATGATCAGCAACTCCGCTACGGGATCTCGTTTGACAACGAAACGCCGCAGATCATCAATATGCACGCGGATAAGACCTTCCAGGATTGGGAAGAATCGGTGCGGAACAACGTCACTATCGAGGTTTCGAACCACACCATTGATGAACCGGGCCAACATGTATTGAAGTTCTGGATGGTCGATCCGGGATTAGTCCTGCAGAAGCTGGTCATCGATACGGGCAATGCCAAGCCATGTTATCTGGGACCACCGGAGAGTTTTCACATGGCTGCTCAAGCTGACCATTGACTGAATCAGCAGTGAGTCAAAACAGTACTCCAGGAGGTGAGTTTTGAAGGCACACTCGTTAATTCTCCTGTCGTTTACAGTCATGATCCTTGCCTGCTCACGCGACAATTCAGGGACGCAAATGGATGACACATTTATGAATCCGATCCTGGCTGGGTTCTATCCCGACCCCAGCATCTGCCGGGTTGATGACAGTTTCTACCTTGTTAATTCGACCTTTGCCTATTTCCCGGGTATACCCATCTTCCACAGCCGGGACCTGGTCAACTGGCAGCTGCTGGGGCACGTACTGGATCGGCGGGAACAGCTGGATACCGATGGCCTGGGTGTTTCACGGGGCATCTTTGCCCCTGCCATCCGGTACCACCAGGGGCTCTTCTATGTCACCTGCACCCTGGTCGATAAGGGCGGCAACTTCGTGGTCACCGCCAGCAATCCCGCAGGCCCCTGGTCCAATCCGGTCTGGGTACCCGAGATCAATGGCATCGATCCCTCCATGTTCTTTGATACCAACGGGAAAGCGTACATCGTCTACAACAGTGTCGCCCCGGATGACAAGCCGCTCTACGAGGGCCACCGGACGATCCGCATGTATGAATTCGACTTGGAGAATCTGCGGGTCATTGGCAAAGAGCTGCTGCTGGTCAACGGCGGCGTGGACCTGAGCAAGGAACCCATCTGGATCGAAGGACCCCACATTTTTCGGAAAGACGGCTATTATTATCTCATCGCGGCGGAGGGCGGCACGGCCGAACAACACTCGGAAGTGGTGTTCAGAAGCGAGG
>CP070787.1:966654-969194 GCA_020346745.1 Fidelibacterota bacterium
CCTGGCGGGCATCCGGGTAGGTCCACTGCCTGGCCTTGCCGGTACCCATGGCACCTTGGGGGCCGGAGAGCATGGTGCAGGCAGAGCAGAAGAGGAGAGTAAGAGTGAGGAGGGACCGCTTCATGGCTTGGCTCCTAGCGATGAATTGTGATCTGACAGCAGCTAAAACTAGGGTTGGTTGAGTACCGTAGCAATGGTTGTCATCATTAAGCATTGGTAAGGGCAAAAATATGCCGGCACCTCTCCGGAACAGAGCGATGCCGGCGGTGACTCTCTGCGAAAGGTGTTGGAAGCCCGCGAGTGGCTAGATCTTAATGAACCAACGGCGGCGATACATGAACCAGCCTACCAGGAGCCAGAAAGCGACGTTGGTCAGGGCAAAAGCCAGGGAGGAGAATTTGGATGTGCCCAGCAGGGCGGCATAGCCGCCGGTATACAACCAACTCCATACGGCCACCTCACCGGTAGCGGTTGTCACTTTGAGAAGGAACAGATTGCGTACCAAGAAGCCCGACAGCCAGAAAATGAACAGGGGATTCATGCCTATCATCACAAATGGTTTGGCCCACGTCTTGCGGCCTTTTATCTCGATAAGCCAGTAGCACCCAGCCAGAAACAATCCCCCGAAACCGGCCATGAAAATGGAGTAGGTGGGAGTCCAGAGCTGCTTATTGATGGGGATGATGAAGTCGAGGGTCACTCCCAGGACGGTCAGGAAGGAACCCAGTGCGAGCCACTGGAACAGCCGCTCCTTGTGATCTGCCTCCCGCACCAGCACTTTTCCGAACTGGAGCCCCAGGAAAGTGGACAGAACCGCCGGGAGGGTGGTCACTATTCCCTCCGGGTCATATATCTTGGTGCCGCTCCAGAGGTGGACTTCACCCAGAACCAGCCGATCAATGTAGCCGCTGGCATGGCCTTCCGGGGTCCAGACGCCCCGTCCGTGGCCGGGCACGTCGAGCAGATACATGATGGCGAGGTATACTACGATCAGTCCACTCATGGCGATCCACTGATCCCTGGACCGGGGTAGGAGTACCATCATGGCCGATACGACCAGATAGCACAGGGCTATTCTCTGGAGCACCCCCGGGATGCGGACGGTTTCAAAGTTGAAGGAATAGAAACCCGCCAGAACGATACCTATGATCACAAACGGAATGGAACCACTCACCATACTCTGAGCTACAGCGCTACGCTCGTCCGGGGTCTGGTAGCGGAACCGCAGATAGAGAAGTACTGATCCCCCTAATACGATGAGAACGAGGGCAATAATGAGAAAGCGTGTCAGAGAAACGTCATAGGTCCTGAAAGCGGATAACACCAGTCCCAAACCGAACAGGAGGAGGGTGCGTTTCAGTATCTTCACCCAAACAGCGGCTTTGTTTTCGACGGCTTCGATACGCACCCGCAGGGACAGAGCCATAGCCACACCCATGATGAACAGGAAAAAGGGGAAGATCCAGTCGGTGGGTGTCCAGCCGTTCCACTCGGCGTGCAGGAGAGGGCGGTAGACATGAGACCAGCTGCCGGGGTAATTGACCAACATCATGCCAGCGATAGTGAGCCCGCGGAATGCGTCAAGGGATATAAGACGCTGCTTCTTGGTGGTATCCGCCATCATTCTTCCTCACTTATGGTCAGATCGACAGTTACGGGCTTATTCAGTTAATACGGAATCAGGCTGGTCTGCATTGGATGCAAAGGTAATGAAGAATGATGCCTGCCGCTACGGCTGCGTTCAGGCTTTCAGCCTCGCCATACCCCGGGATAGTTGCGACGGCATCCAGTTTACTCCGCCAGAAAGCGCTCAGCCCGCGTGCCTCGCTGCCCACAGCCAGGGCCCAGCGCTCTGCAGGCGGCCGTATATGCTGTAGTAGCTTTCCATCCATCACCGCCCCTACCAGAGTGATTTTCTCCTTGGAGATTTGTGCCGCCAGCGTCTCATGATCGCCTTGCACGAGAGCTGGAATATGGAAGTGAGCTCCCATACCGCTTCGCAGAACTTTAGGATTGAATATATCAGCACTTCCCGGGCTAACCCAGACAGTGGGCACAGCAAACCAATCCGCTGTGCGCAGCAGGGTGCCCAGGTTGCCGGGATCGGCAATATCATCAAGAATGAGCACGGGAGGCTGGAGCGTCCCAGCCGGATCATCAATGGAGCGGGGCAACTTGAGGACCGCAAATATTCCCTGGGGATGCTGAGTGCTACTCAGTTGCATTGCTTGATCATCAGTAATGGTGCTGGCGGTCAGTTGCCGATCCACGATAGTGGTCCGGATTGCTGGCCATAGATCAGACTTTATAAAATGGTTGGAGGCCAATACCTGTTCGATGGTTCTCGTTGACTGCAGAGCCTCCCCTACCAATCTGGCCCCCTCCACCATGTAGCGGTCCTGCAGCAGACGATATTTCTTGTACCGCAGGGCTCGCAGGTCTTTAAGGTGGCGTTGTGTAAGAGACACGGGTGTATTCCGTCAGTGGCACATCGCCATCAGAAGTCGGAGGTGAAGCGTATGGATGGGAGCATGCACGGC
>CP070787.1:969294-971787 GCA_020346745.1 Fidelibacterota bacterium
CTGCGTTAATCGAATATGGCGCCCTACTGAGTAAGATTGAAGGATCTGAGTTACAGGTCAATCCGCGGGCAAAGATTTCCAAAGAGCTGCTGACAACTTAAGGGCTCTGACAACAAGCGTCAAGCACTACCCTCGTACCGCGTGATAGAGTCTTCTCTAGGTCGGGTTCTCCTCTAGCTTCATGGGGTAGGTCAGCTCTTCACCTTCAGAGTGTGCAACGACCGTCGCCCCGACGGAATCGCTGGTGATGTTGACCACGGTGCGGTACATATCAAGGGGCCGATCAACCGCCAGCATGGTGCCTACCAACATGAGAGCCCTAGGGTCGTCTCCCAATCCCACGGCGTTGAGCACGATAAAGATCATCACAAGGCCGGCGGAGGGCACCGCAGCTGCGCCCACCGAAGCCAGGAATGCTACCAGCACGATAGTCATCTGGTCCAGAAGGGTCAATGGAAATCCCAGAGCCTGGGCAATAAACAGGACACCCGCGCACTCATACAGGGCAGTACCGTCCATATTCATGGTAGCACCCAGTGGCAATGTCAACTTCATGATACGGTTCGAAACACCCACATTATTCTCAACGCAGTTCATGGTGACCGGAAGGGTCGCACCCGAGGAGCTAGTCGAGAAGGCAGTGGCCATTGCGGACGACATGGCACGGAAGTGTAATATTGGATTATAACGGGTGAACAGGAAGATCAGAAGTGGCAGGATGAGGAACAAGTGAATCGTCAGACCTGATGCTATGGTGATCATGTACATGCCAACGGCCTTGAAAAGCCCGAAGCCTGCCGTAGCCACCGCCTTCGAAATCAGCCCGAAAACTCCGATTGGCGCTAACCTGATGATCCCGCGTGTTAAACGCATGATGGCCTGGAAACTGAAGTCAAACAAGTTCAACAGGAACTCATGCGGCTTGCCCGAAAGCTTTGTAATTGCGAATCCTAGGATGATGGAGAAGAAGATGACTCCCAGAACCTCCCCCTCAGCAGCAGCAGCAAATGGATTGGTGGGAATCATCCGGATGATAAGATCCCCGAGTGATCCAGTGGTCTGGAGCTGCGTGACGTCGGGGCTTACTTCCGTACCGGCCAGCTCCGCACCCACTCCCGGCCGAATAAGGTTGGTAAGTGTGAGTCCGACGAGGATCGCCATTATCGAGCTGAGGAAGTAATAGCCGAACGTTTTGGCCCCCAGCCGCCCCAAGGTGCGGCTGTCGCCCAGCTGGGCAACTCCAGTAGTAATGGAGGTGAGGATGAGTGGCACGATGATCATTTTCAGCAGGCGCATGAAAATTTCACCTAACGGAGCGGCGATCAGGGCTTTTTCTCCCGCTAGAAGCGCGAAGCCAGCGCCCAGAGCCATCGCAATAAATATCTGCCAGTGCAACTTGAGCTTCATGATCTTCACGACGATTGTGCGAACCTCTGTGGCTTTTTGAACATCAGATGGAATTTTGATCCGGGTAAGGCTTGGAATCTACCGGAAAACTACATCGCGGGCAATGGAGTTGATGGATGACGGTTCCCTAGTCTGGACCAAGGTGTAGTGTGGATTTCCAATCCAGAAATTTGGTACCTTTAAGCGTCTTTTAAGAGGGTGTCAGTGAACTTACTGCGTACTTCGCTGCCCTTTCATGCGACCGAACGTCAGTAACAGACTCTTCGCCAAGAAAAATAGCTAAATCCCTGTTTAACGCCTTCTCATCATTAACAACAACGGAGACATATCATGAAAACTGCTGCGAGCATGTCCCGACTGGGTACTGAGACCGCATTTGAAGTTTTGGTCCGTGCCAAGGAACTGGAAGCCGAAGGTAAACAAGTTATCCACCTGGAAATTGGGGAGCCGGATTTCGATACCCCGGTCAATATCCGAGATGCAGCCAAGACTGCGTTGGATGAGGGCTTTACCCATTACGGACCATCGTCTGGCCTGCCCATCTTGCGCCAGGCAATAGCCGAAGAGATCACACAAACCAGAGGTGTGGCGGTTGGTCCAGACGATGTGGTCGTTACCCCGGGAGGTAAGCCAATAATCTTCTTTTCGCTGCTTGCAACAGTTGACCCTGGTGACGAAGTGATCTATCCTAATCCCGGCTTCCCGATCTACGAGTCTGTGATTAACTGGATGGGTGCCAAGGCAGTGCCTCTGCCTATACGGGAAGAAAATGATTTCAGTGTTGACGTGGACGAGCTAGCTGGACTGATTACTTCCAGGACCAAGTTCATGATCCTGAATTCGCCTGGCAATCCCACCGGCGGTGCCCTCACCCGTGAACAGCTGGCCAGCATCGCCGACCTGGTAAGGGAACACGACCTTATTGTACTATCGGACGAAGTCTACTCGCGCATCATCTACGAGGTAGAGCATATCTCGCTGATGTCCTTTCCCGAGATGAAGGACCATGTGATCCTGCTGGATGGCTTCTCGAAGACGTACGCCATGACCGGCTGGCGGGTGGGTTATGGCGTCATGCCGGAAAAA
>CP070787.1:971887-974375 GCA_020346745.1 Fidelibacterota bacterium
TCCCAGGCCCCAGCCAGCCCTCTTATGCGGATCGGTCCTGATACGGACATGGCTTACTACCTGCCCGTCCGGGCCACGCTCGATAACCTCCTGCTCGCCGGTGTCCCGGTGGAAGACGTACCGGAACTCCCGCACCCGCCGCATGTCCTCCCCCTGAAACCAGGTCTCGTTGGTGAGGAAACCCAGACTGTCATAGTCCAGGAAAACGGCTCCGATAAGCTGCCCCTGGATACTCATGATCCTATATGACACCACCTGGAAGGTGGAATCCACTCTGACTTCAGTGAATCGGTTACGGAAATCAGGCACAAATCCCACCCCGTATACATGCTCGATGAATTCCCGTGACCGTGGTTCGTCGCCGAACAGGACCTCGCGGATGATTAGGCTATCTGGGGTCAGCTCCAGTAAGCGCTTGACGGATCCGTCATCCTCCCAGTATTCGTAAGAGCGGGTCATGATCAGCGAATCCTCCGGGGTGTGCCAGCTTATGAGCCGCACGAGACCCAGATCATCATAGATCACCTTCAGGTAATCGGCTTCATGGACTTCGAAGGGGAACAGCTTGATGCCCTGCCGGAAGGTCTCCTCGCTGCGGTAGTACTCGGTGTGCGGGGCGGCCTGCTGGGCGGGGAGTGAGACAGCCTGGAGCAACAGACCCGCTATGACTGATGGAAAGAAACCGCGTAAATCCTTGACTGCAGGAGACAAGAAATATCCTCTCATGTTACCCCCCACAAATCTAAGCAGGCAATAGGAAGAATACGTATAAAGAAAATGACCACGGAACATCGGGGCCAGAAGGGGGCGTACCTTACACCTACAGCAGTAATGCAATTCCCCCCCCGCCTTTGATCCTGATTAACATGTCAAGAAATCACATGAGTTTGGCTGAAATCAGGGCTGAGCGGCTGTAAGGCATATCTCTTCTCGTTATACAATCATTACCTGCCTGGTTCTAGCATGAACAAATTGCATTTGCCTCATGCCAGTAAAGTTCGTACTTTTGGGTGGTTAAGAATATTGTGTAGTCTTAATACTTTGAATAACGATGCTTAAGAATGCCAGGAGAGTGCCGATAAAGAGATGAGGAATACTATATCAATCTGATATACAGGAGAAGTGTCAGTCATGGATATGAAAAACAAAGAAAGAGAGTTTGACACAGGAACAGCACTAAAATTGCTCGATCCTAAGGAATCAGGGATCCCACTCTTACCATTATCTGATGTCGAACAGCATCAATCCACACTGTTCTGGGCTGCCGTATTCTTCGGCTTCTTTACAGCGATTCTCGGGTCACTGGTTTCGCTGGTAACCACCGCTTACGGAAATAATCCTGTTATCTTTATTCTGGGATTATCCCTCGTTTCTTACTTCATCTTTTTTACGGTTTTTACCGTAAGAGGATCCGTTAGATGGAGGAAATTGAAGTTAAAGTCACTCGGTGCCGTTTCTTGGAGCAAAGAGCCTCTGACGGAGCGTATTGGCGCCCTTGAACGCCGGATTCAGTTGTATAAAATCCACCGAGACATTGGTACCCACGTCTTTAATGGGGTATATGTCCTGCCATATGATGATTATACTAAAATCGTTGACAAGCTTCTGCCTTTTGAGCCTGATGATCCCCGGCGGAAAAAGTTCGACCAGAAACTTCTGACCGAAGGCATTATTACGGTTGATAAAACCGATCCGAATAACTGGACCGTTTCGTACGAAACTGACTTTGAGGTAGTCACTTAGTCTCTGCCGCAGCGATCTTCCTCTATCCTGCGGTCAATATCATTAAGAAAGGCCCCTCCCAGACTCTCGGGATGGGCCTTTCCAGTAGATAGCTTTATTCCACCAACGATAATCTCACTTACTCAAAATCCGGATAGGCCCACCTGAGCTGCGTAGGTAGAGCTCCGGCCCGCCGCCGTTGATCTTTCCCTCTACTTCACTCTTACCCAACAGGCCTTTTACAGTGATAGGTATGTCGCACCTGACACTGCCGCCGCTGGTCTTGGCATTCACGTCCACTTTGAGACCCTCAGCCAAGCTCACTGTCACACCTCCGCCGCTTGTCTTTAGACGGCAGTCGCTTTCAGGCTGTCTGGATATGGTGGCCGTGATGCTGCCTCCTGATGTATTTGCCCTGATAGCTCCTTGCACTTCGTTCACGTGGATTGAGCCGCCAGAGGTGCTCACTTCCACCTCACCGCCGGCCTCATCAATGTCAATCGATCCTCCTGAGGTGTGAGCCTCCACGAGACCAGTAACCTGACCGATGTCGATCCCACCACCGCTGGTCTCCAGGTCGGCGGTACCGTCACTGCCTTTCAGGACAATTGACCCACCTGAAGTCCGGCCGTAGATGGAGCCCTTGATCTGCTCGATGTGCAGACTCCCCCCGGAGGTCTTGCACTCTACCTCCCCCTCTAGATCAGATATCTCAATACTGCCACCCGATGTATTCAGGTCAAGGTTATACCTTTCAGGAACGGTG
>CP070787.1:974475-976943 GCA_020346745.1 Fidelibacterota bacterium
CATAAGACTTAGTATATCCTGCAATGACATATCCACCATCGGATGTCTGTTTGACAGAATTACCAAAATCCTCCTGTTCCCCACCGTAAGTCCTGCTCCATACTGAGTCACCATAAGCATTAGTCTTAATTAGCCATACATCATCAAATTTTCCACTTCCTAAATATGTCTCTCCCACAATGATATACCCGCCATCATTGGTTTGTTGAACAGATAAACCCTTAGCTCCACGTCCCCGGCTGTATACCTTCATACCGGTGCCTGGCTCTGGTTCATCGCACTTGGATGTTAGAAGAGCAATCGCAAATAATACGAAGATTGTTTTTAATCTGGTAATTGTCATCACTCACCTCCAGCTGTGCTGACAATTGAGTACTACTTTTACAATGTATATTAATATGGTAATATAGTCAATCTCTTTCGATCAGCTATCACTCACCAATCCCCCCATTCATGCTTCTGTCGATGGAACGTGGTTAATTTACGTGTTGAAACGACGTTGGTCTCACGAGTGTCCCACTGATTTTCACCCTTTTCTGTCAGTTTTTTTCTTTTGTCGACGGGAGTGCAACGGCCTTCTAAGCCGTGGGTTTGTAAGCGGGCTCTTCGCTTACTAACCGCTGGATTCTAATTGCTGAACGCTGATCCGGCAGTTGCAGCGATTGGTTATACGGCCCCACTTCCCTCTGCTTCAGACACCATGGAAGGCAATGACCACTTGGATCACCTGAAGCGAGTCATACAACGCATGACCAATGATCATTGGCCAGACGCGGCCAAAGCGCTTGTAGTACAATGCGTAGAGAAATCCCTGCAGCGCGATAGCGAATGCGCTTACAGGCCCTTGGTAGATGTGGAGAAGCCCGAATAGGGCTGCCGACACCATTATGGTAAGCCAGCAGGCGACTGGTTGAGGCCACACTGCCCAAAGCCGATTAAGCATGAAGACGCGAGTCAGTTCCTCGAATGCTGCCACACCCAGCCAAACAACGGGGCCGAGCCAGATCGCAAGCAACAGTGGGCTGTCCACGATGCCGCTGAACAGCGTTATGATTTCTTCTGGCGTTGGACCAGTAGTGCTGGGTAGCCACCTCGACTGAGCAACCTGTTGGAGAACCAGTAGCCCAAGGAAGACAATGGCCAAGAGAAAACCAACCAGAATGTCTGTGTACCATTTCCCCGCCTTGAGGTTGAGGCTGGCGATCCGCTCTCCGCAGATGAATCTATACACCAGCAGAATCAAGAGAACGCTACTACCCCCGATGAGCAGGGGATAGAGAAACAACTCCTTGAGAGTTGTGGTTCTCTGGCTAAGATGAGACCAAATGGCAAAGGCGTAAGGCGGAACATAGATGATCACGACGGCAAGGATCTGAGTCACCGGGTGGCTTTGCCAAGGTTTCTTGTCGAGGGAGGACATCATTGATTCTCATTTCGGAAGCCACCTTTGCAGGAGAGTGGCATCCAGCGGGCCGCATAACTACTATTTATGAAGAAACATTCCATGCCGTTGAAATCTGATACTATGTCTGCATCCATAACCAGAATGTAATTCCCTCTTCTGACTAATCCAACTGGTGACACCAGACTACACCAAGGCGATAAAGATGGTGCTGCTGAGGTAGGGAAAGCCACAACAAGCATTATTTCACCGGACACACATCGGATAGGTATCGATTATCTAATCCGGTTTGTGATGACTAGTTTCCGCGCTAAGACAGTCTTGTTAGCGTTTCTCGTCACTTTTTTTCTTTTGTCGGCGGGAGAGCAACGGAGTGAAACTCCGATGGTTGGTATCACTCACCCCTGTCCCGAAGCTTCGGGACTTCCCCTCTCTCAGGAGAGAGGGGAAAGAGAAGGCGGGTGTGGGTTGAACAGAGATAGTCGTGCAACCCTGACGGGGATTATCCCGTCTAACCAGCAACTGCAGGACATCAATACATATACAGGAGGGCGGATGATGAAGTATCTCCATGCCGTGGTTCTATTGCTGCTGGTGGTAGGCGGATGCGGCTCCCAGCAGATCGTGGTACCGGAGGATGCGGTCGTGCTGGTCAACGGAAGGGTGATCGACGGCACCGGCAGGTCGCCGATCCCTGACGGCATAGTGGTGATCAAAGGGGATCACATCCAGGCGGTGGGCGCGAGGGAGGATTTCCTGATACCGGAGGGAGTCCGGGTGATTGACGCCAGGGGTGGATCGATCCTGTCGGGGATTATCAATTCACACACACACAGTCCCGCTGATGCCGAGGGCCGCCGTGAGTTCCTGGTGGAGGGTGTCACGACGGTGGGCAATGTGGGTCTACAGCTGGACCGGTTGGCCGAGTTCGAAGCGGAGGCGACGCAGGACGGACCGTCGGCGCGCGCCTATTGGGCTGGTCCGATAATCACGGCGCCGGGTGGTTACCCGGGCCCCGTATATGGCGTTGAGTACTGCTGGGAGGTTGCCACGGTGTCTGAGGGAC
>CP070787.1:977043-979486 GCA_020346745.1 Fidelibacterota bacterium
GACCTTGAGAAGAATAGCGTCCTCTCAGAGTATATAATTATCAGATCCCTAATTAGAGCGGATGAACCGGCTGCAGGTTGTCAGGAAAATTCAGCGAGGTAGTCTCCCGACCGATGATCGAGATCTGAAAGATGCTTCGGCCACAGCAACTAAACCGTCGCCATTGCCGAGTCTGTCCGAAGTGCCGTATATGGCGTGGGGAATACAGCCTGACTATCCCTTTCGCTGGCCTTTCCCTCCCGTGCGTTCTAAGTTGCCCCATGCGCATATTCGTGCTTGGCTGGCTCATGGCACCCCTGTGGGCGGCACCACTGCCGGATACGTCCGCCGGTCTCACCTTTGTTTCCACCTATACCCACTTCCTGGACGCTCTGGACAAGGACAACTTCGATTCCATCTTTGCCGGAGTGCAGTACTACAGATTGCATAGTGATGACCTTTCAACGGCGGAACGGGACTCGGCCTGCAAGGCCTTCATGACCTTTTTCTTCGCAACGATCAGCCACCATAATGATATGATCTGGGAGGACTACGACTTCATTGCCCGCTTTCACGAGGATAAGCAGCGGCGAAGCCCGGAGGTGGCCGATTATATCGACGCACTCCAGCGCAATGGATTGGACCTGTATACTTTCGGGCGGTTGTACTACATCGATCAGCAGCCGGAGTACCTGTTCCGCAATTTTTCACGCTACGTCTCCCCCGCATTGCGCTTTTATCTGGCCCTGAGGTCCGAGGAACTGGCCGTGGGTTTTTCCGATAGTGACAGCCTTCTGATTGCTTTCAAAGAAGCAGGCGTTCGAGCCATCAGGTGGGAGCAGTATCTGAATCAACATCCCCGGTCAGTGGTGGCGGATTTTGCCGATTACTATCGCCAGCTATACCTGCATACCTTCCTGACCGGACTGGAGCGCACACCGGTGTTCGATCCCGAAGGTGGTCTACGGCCTGAACTGAGCACAGTCTACCACGAGTTCGCCAGCCGGTATTACGATACACATGCCGGAGCCATCGTCCGGGAGTTTTATATCATACTGAAGGAAGCCGACTTCCGCTGGTCCCCCAAGGTGCGTGATTTCTATATCCGGCGCCGGGTACAGAACATGCACACTGCACAGATACCGTTCAGGTAACCGAGACCAGGGACGGCCTAAGGCCTAATCACGTACCGCCGCGAGGATGTACTGCTCCACCAAGCCGTCCAGGACCTGGTAACCGGCGTCGCCGGGGAAAGTGGCGGTCGTGACGACTACCAGACGAAGATTGGGAAAACAGTAGATCATCTGACCCCCGGCACCAATGGCGACACAGTTCTTAATGAACTCGAAGGGCTTTTTCCACCACAGGTAGCCATAGCCATCCGCGGTCGCAATGCCGGGGACAACGTGCTTGCGCATGGAATCCCGGACCCATTCATCGGAGAGTATCTGACGGCCATCGACTTGTCCACCTTCCACATACAGCTGTCCGAAGCGGGCCATATCCCTGGGAGTGAGGTATAAGCCAAAGCCTCCCATGGGCACTCCCTCAGGTGACAATTCCCAGCGGTACGATACTATTCCCAGGGAATCAAAGAGGAAATGCTCAGCATATCGAGAGGTGTTCATCCCGGTCTGAACCGCAATGATACCTGAGAGCAGGTGCGGCAGGGCGGAATTGTATTCGAAGATGGTTCCTGGTGCAGATTCCAGTGGCAGACTGATGGTGAAGGCCAGCCAATTAGAGCTGTAATACCATTGATCCTGAAGGAGTCCGTTCTCCTCCCACTCCAAGCCTGCGGTCATGGTCAGCAGGTGTCGTACAGTGATGTCGAACTTGGCGCTATCGGTTTCCGAGTTAAAATAGGCTGGGAGCAGGTCGGATAATCGTTGATCAACACTGTCGATGTAGCCCTGTTCAATGGCAATACCCACCAGCGCTGAGATAACGCTCTTGGTAGCAGACCGGGTGTGCCAGAGAGCATTTTCATCAGCGCCCTGGTAGTAGTGTTCAGCCACCAGATAGCCGTTGCGCACGACAAGCAGGCTGCGCATTTCCGGTATGGTCAGTGCGCGGGTGTGTGCCCGGGCCAGCTGCAAGGAGTCGAGACCCTGCTCTGCTGGACGGGAGATCTCCCATTCATAGGGCTGATATTCCTGGTCATCGTCGAGCGGGTTCAGCATGCAACCGGGCAGCAGGAACCAGGATGCCAGTTGCGCCGTCAGGATTACGGTTTGAAGCCTTTTCAGCATAAGAAAACTCGCTAGCACCCCAATTTAGGAACACTGAAGGCGATTCGGAATTTTCTATCCGGCTTGAATATCGCCTCCTGCCTCCCTACTTTGCCGTAGCCAAATCAATATCGCAGAGGATGCTATGCCCAAAATCGACCTGAAAAAGGAACTCAAACACCTGTACCAACCTTCGGCCAAGGAAGTAGTGTTAGTAGATGTACCCGAAATGA
>CP070787.1:979586-982022 GCA_020346745.1 Fidelibacterota bacterium
AGATCTATCTGAATCAACCGGAAAACTCAGTCGCCATTCCCCGCGGAAATCTTCCTCCACCTTGGGCGTGACCCGATACTCCCGCCCTTTGATCCAAACCGCTTCTACCTTGGAGTCCTCCGTGAAATAGTTCCCATCTGTAACTACGAGGTTGGCTACATAGCCTTCCGCAATCTTGCCATGCGACTCGCTGAGACCTAGGCGCTCAGCTGGGATCGTCGTCAAGGCTGCCAAAGCTTGCTCGGCATCAAATCCACGCTCTATAGCTCGGGCGAGGTAGTGCTTGAATTGAGTCCTGTCCTTGAGCTTGCTGCTCGTAAGCGCGAAGTCAATACCGGCCTCGTGAACCCGTCGTGGATTGTCGGGAGCTTGATCCCAATGTCGCAACTCGGCTAGGGAAACTTGGAGCTCATCCTCCAGAGTGGCTACCTCAGGCGCTTCAGGGAATGACAGAGGAATAATGAAGAAAGCATCCATATCCCTCAAGGCTTGGAGACGACGGTACTCATAGCCATTCCCGGCCACCCACAGTGGGATCCCGAATTCAGTCGCGATCTCCCCCGCCCGTAAACTGGCCAGCTCATCTTCAGTTGCGCAGAGAAATGGTGTGTTATTCGCGATTGCCTCCGCAAGAGCCGCTAAGTCTGCATTGACTTCAGGACGCTCATTATACTGAGGATAACGCTGGTAAATGCCCCATGCTTTGTGGTACCACTGCGCGTCCAGAAGCGTCTGACGCAAAAGCGCAATAGCTCCTAATAGTGAATTGGGGTAGCTACGGTCTCGCCACCTGCCGAAATCGAATGCGAGTGACTGGGTAACACTCTGACGGATAGTGGCCTCAGGACTCCAGGTGCTAAGATGAATGACGGCCGTCTGACCCCTGAACAGCCCCTTATCGGATACCAGGTGAGCAGCCGTAAATCCCAGACTCCGCAGCTGAGCCAGCGCACCGCTATCTGCTTCCATATCTGCCAGCACGGATCGCGATGGATGCACCCGTTCATTCCAATGATGGATAATCGCTTTCTTCTTTTCCTGTCCGTTGGTAGCGGATTTCCCCGCGTCCCCCTCTGGTGAGATTTCCCAATAGGACTCGATAAAACCGGGGTGAATAACTCTACCTTCCAATGAGATAACCTCCGCGTCCGGTGGTATCTCTACCTGCCGGTTCACAGCTTCAATCAATCCGTCTCTGATTAGTATTGTGCCATCCGTGATGGTTTTACCTGGCTCCAGATGGACTGTGGCGTGGGTCAGCGCATGAATCCGGGGAGTGTGTTGATGCAATCCCTCTACAGGTCGTATTTGTGCCCCAAGGCTGGTTGATAGCACAAGCATTAGAGCCGTTAGTCTACGTACCTGAGCAGCGCAAGTGCCTTGCCGCAGCAGCCTGTGTACGCCACTAAATAGCCTAGAATGAAAATCCGGATATTGACTCATAACTGGGACACTCTCGTGGAATGTTAGCATTTCGGACTTTAAGGTGGGTATCGGGCCAGTCTGTGATCCGATCTATTACTTCTCCAGACGTCTTATTAATGTCCTGAGGGAAGGGGCTTCCCAAAGTTTTCGCTGGATGAATGATAGGCACAAATATAAATTAATCAATTGGCTGTGTGAAAAATACAGGAGAGATGGAACAGCTCGCCCTCAATATCAGCGAAAAATCGCGTACACGCATCATCGCCTCATCTCCGCTGAGCTTTCAAATTGAATTGATGGAATATGTCGGCGGGGACGATGTCCCGGCCTTGATCGAAGTCTCTGAATCCCTGGCTCTAGAGTATGGTGAATCGGCACGCCTGACAAAAACTACCATCAGGAAGTATTTCAATTACCCCAAGACACTACCCTTCGTCGCTCGATATCAGGGTGAGATTGTGGGCTACATTATAGGCGTGCCACTCGAGTATTTCGCGCGCGATCCCTGGGCAAAATTTGACCAGAACCTCGGTCAGGGAAATACCCTATATACCTATGCCTATGTTATCCTGGCCCGCTACCGCGGCAACGGCTTCGCGCGCACATTAAAACGGGTCTATCTGAATTGGGCGAAAAAGCATCACTATCGCTACGTCACCGGTCACGTGCTGGAAGGTATTGCCAAAAAATTCTCGCCGAATACCACCATTGTAAAACGCTTCAATAATTGGCATGGATCGGGGCGAACATTTGAATACTACCGGCGCCCTATCAAAGATGCCGCACCTGGCCGCGATTTTTAGCTGATCCTCCCGACAAGATCGACCTGCTACTCGCTGCCGTTCAAATCCTAGCTATCGGCTGAAAAATGCCTTCGTGTTAGTAATAAACGAGAGCTGGGGGGACTCCCCCGTCGGATACCTACGCCGTCCCGATCTAGGTCAGAACCTTGATGAGTGTCGGTAGCAGATCGAAAAAGCCCTCCTGTTCCCTCGCCATTTCAAGGTTGGC
>CP070787.1:982122-984553 GCA_020346745.1 Fidelibacterota bacterium
CACAGGAGTTACGCCCCACCTACCGGCTGGAGATCGGCCGCCCAGGAGCCAGCTTTGCTCTTGAAATTGCCAGGCGCATGGGACTCGACGACCAGCTCCTCCAGCGTGCTCAGCATCTGATGCCGGAGGCCGCCGTGAATCTGGAAGAACTACTGGTTTCCCTGGAAGAGGACCGGGCCAGCATACAGCGCCTCAAAGTCGAGCTACAGGCTCAGCTGCAGGAAGTGGAAGAGCGGGAGCAGCTGTTATCATCAAGGGAAGCGGACATCAAGGCAGCCCACCGCAGAGCCCACAAGGACGCCATCCGTGAAGCCGAACAGCTGGTGGCAGACATGAACCGCCGCTTGGAAACCACTATCGCCGAGGTGCGCCATAAGGGTGCTGCCTTAGCGAAGGAAGACATCCGCAGCGCCAAACAGGCTATCGCCCGCGAACGACGCCAGATAACCTCTGAACGAGAGCAACTCGCGCAGGAAGAGCCGACAGGTCTTAGGATGGAGGATATCCAGACGGGGATGTGGGTCACACTTAAGGACCAGGGTCGTCCGGCCCAGGTGGTAAAGCGCTATCCGAGTCGTAACCGGTTGACAGTGGATGTGGAGGGAATGCGGGTCACGTTACCCGTGGAACAGCTCGCTCCGGGTCGGGAACTCCCAGCCAAGGATAAGTCTTCACAGGGTGTCAAGACCACGGTGTCCGGAGTAGGGCTGACGAGCGGGGCAGGCTATCAGCTAGATCTGCGGGGCCAGCGGGGGGACGAAGCTGTCGCCGCAGTGGACCGGTTTCTCGACCGTGCTATCCTGGCCGGCCTATCGGGCGTGGAGATCATCCATGGCAAGGGGACCGGCGCCCTTCAGAAACGGGTACGCGAGTTCCTTGAGGGTCATCCTCATGTGCAAACCTTCCGCTTCGCCGATTTCGATGCCGGGGGTACTGGGGTCACCTTAGTGGAGTTGAGATGACACTTTCGCAAATAAACTCTGGCCAGCTTGAGTGTGTGGAGTAAATTCGGCCCGCTTTACTTTAAGGTGACCTGTACTGCAGCCATGAAAGGACGACCGTCTTCCATACCTACGCCGATGCTCCTGGCCATCATCCTCATGGGTGGACTCCAGATCAGCTACGGCCAAGATGACATTCCCGACTCACCTGAGAACATTCGGCCTCTCATGGTGGGAGCCACCATACCCGAACTGACCCTGACTACCATGGATGGCGAGCCCTTTCATCTCATGACAGCAGTGGAAAGCCAGCCAACCGTGCTGATCTTTTACCGGGGCAGCTGGTGACCATACTGCAACCGGCAGCTGGGCCAGCTGCAAAGCCTGGAACCGACTCTCAGAGAGCTGGGATTTCAGATCGTTGCTATCAGTACGGACCGTCCTTCGGAACTGCGGAAAAGTGTCAAACGGAACAGCCTAACATATACCCTGCTCTCTGATAGTACCATGGCGGGTGCCAAAGCCTTTGGTATCGCCTGGCGGATGGACCTGAAGCAGGTCCGGAAGTACAAACTGGGCCGTATGGATATCGAAGCCGGTTCCGGGCAGATCCATCACATTCTTCCCGTACCCTCGGTATTCGTTTTGAGTACCAAGGGTGTCATCCAGTTCGAGTACGTGAATCCCAACCACAGGATTCGCCTGGACAGCAACGTCCTGGAAGAGGCCGCCCGGGCGACTATGAAGTAAGGCTCTCTTCCCGCCCCCTCACCAGCATTCCTGATTCATTAAGTCACAGATTTCCGCTGAACTCAGTCCCCCTCCAAGGAGGTGTGGTTGTATATTTCATGCACATGACTGGACCCTCAGCCTATAATCCAATTCCAGGAGACTTCCACATGCGACGGGCCTTATGGTTTTCTGTATTCAATTTCCTGCTGTTCCTGCTCATCACCGCTTGCGGCCCCGCGCCGGACTATGACGTCATCATCCGTGGCGGTACTATCTATGACGGCTCCGGTGGCACGCCGTACGCAGCTGATCTGGCCGTTGATGGAGATGCCATAGTCGCCATTGGCGATCTGGACACCCTCCGCGGACAGATCGAGATCGATGCCACCGGCATGGCGGTTTCGCCCGGCTTCATCAACATGCTCAGTTGGGCCAACAACTCGCTCATCCAGGACGGCCGCTCCCTCAGCGATATCCACCAGGGCGTAACCCTGGAGATTATGGGGGAAGGTGCGTCCATGGGGCCACTCAACGAGACCATGAAGCAGGAAAAGAAGGATAGGCAGGGGGACATCAAATACGACATCACTTGGACCACCCTGGGCCAGTATCTCCAGTTCTTGGAGGACAAGGGAGTTTCCTGCAACGTGGCCTCATTTATCGGCGGTGAGACGATACGTATCCATGAGGTTGGTTACGAGGACCACCCACCAACCGCAGAAGAGCTGGGACGAATGAAGGACCTGGTTCACCAGGCT
>CP070787.1:984653-987078 GCA_020346745.1 Fidelibacterota bacterium
TTGCTCTACCTGGAATACAAATCCAACGCCGATTTTTCCGAGCGTGAGATCGAGGGCAAACTTATTCTGGCAAAAGATTTCGGCCAGTGGAACCTGGCTTTCAATCCCATCCTTGAGTTGGAGCATGAGGACGAATGGGAGGTGGAGACAGGTTATGCATTGGGATTGAGTACCGAGGTGCACAAAGTGGTCCGACTCGGACTGGAGTTCAAAGGCAACAGCCACGCGCATTACATTGGACCGGTCATTTCGCATGGCACCAAGGATCTGTGGGTTGCCCTTGGTTCCGGGATTCGGTTGGGCGGAGCGGATGATGGTCGTCCCGGCTTCCAGATCCGGCTGCTCACCGGCATCGGATTCTGAAACCGGGTAGAGTGCTCGGCAGCCTCCAGTTCAACCTGATATCGATAGGCTTTGTCGAAGCCCCGCTGTTGTCTGTCGGGAAGATGTTATCCGGGCGGGTGAGCGGTCCCTCGTAGGGCTCCTTTTCGAACACATCCAGTGCGGCTTCCCCCTTGCCAGCAGCCGAATCACTGGAGTATACAGTGCGACAGCCCCTTTAGAAGTAGAGACCGCTCCTCTTGATATATCTAATCCGGTCAGCGGGAATCAGACCACGCTCTTTACCAGCACACCGATCATGACGATCAAAGCCACGAAGATAGCCGCCACGCCGTAGTTTTTATTCTTGACCTCTGCCCACTCATCGATATCTTTCGAGATAATACTGAAGATCCAGACGGCAATGGCTGTGCCGAGTGAAAAGCCGATCGAAACCGCCAGTGCCCAGCCAATGGTCCGCAGATAGAGTATCATGGTTTCGCCAATCGATAGCATCGTATGCCTCCTTAGTTAACCCAGTCGATTTTCCCCAGAAACTTATGAGGGTCCATCTGTTTGGAAATCACCTGCGCGATCAGCGCAGCGTCTGCCTTGGTAATCTTCATCTGATTGTCTGCCGAAGGGATGATAGCCGTTACATACACGGTTCCTACCTTCAGCCCGGTGCGCTCGATAGCGTAACCTGCAGATAAATACCCGAGCATGATAATTTCTTCAAAATTATTGCGCCGGCTGGGTAGTGTGAGGTGGAAGGTGAGATTGCCGGTTCCTGAACCTTCCAGATTGAACTGAACCAGATCACCGGACACCTTGTAGTGTTGCAGGTTCCGCATGACATTGGTGAAGAAACGGATATTCGCCTTGGCAGGCGTAGCTAATGTAAGACACCACACGGCTAGCAACAGGGCGACCAACCAGGATTTGTGTCTGCGTATGTGGTTCACGTAGGTATCCTCCACAGAATTTTTGCTGCTGAATATATGCACACAGTGTTGGTGGCTGGGCGGAATTTTAACGGGACTAATCCAGCATTACAAGGAATTAGCTTGTTCGATTGGGTGTGTGCAGATTGCTAAGCAGACACGAGATTGCAGGTCGAGGTTATAGTGCGAAATCCAGTTTCGGTAGTATAACCGCCATGTGATCCAGCTCCGGATCACCGACCTTTGCCTCCATCGCATCTCTCTGGCGACCGGAAGCTCTTGACTAGCTTCCAGTGTGTCAGCAGTGCATTCTTAACGGATTAAGGACAATTCACTAGGGGCTCTGCGATGGGCAATCAGCGCTTATACCTGGATCAGTATCCCGGCGCCTGTTTGTCCGGATGGCAGAACCTCCAGGTTCTGATAGGTTTTCGGCTTCTACCTCAAACCGGTCTAATCGAGAGACGATACTAGGCACATGATTGCGGTCAGATGCTTCACGTGATCTCTCTCCAAATAACACTGAATAGCGCATATATTGAACATGGCATTAGGCCTCCGTTCTCACCTCAGAGCTAAGTCATAATCAGGATGGATTGGGTGATGACCTACCACCTAGAAGTACTTATGAATTTCTACCATGAGCAGATTAACCTTCGCCTCTTGCGCTCCTAATAACTGGAACGAGAGACCGATATTCAGATGGGCGGGTTTCATGCCATTCTTCAGTTGGTATCCTAACCTGGGAGCAATTGTAAGGGAGGTGCCCTTCTCGGATTCACCTTCACCGTCATCCGAGATAGATCCGAGTTCCTTGATGCCAAGGTTCAGAAGTAAACCTGCAGATATACTCGATGAGAGCCTACGGGATAACTGTGCGGCCAGAATCAACGTATTGCCTGGATCATAGGTATAGGACCAATCATATCCCTCAATCTCACCGCGGAGACCCAGCGTATATATAATCCCTGCCGACAACAGGGTTACTGTACCTATTTGTATGTCAGTGCCTGTCCCAATCAGCAGATCAATCTGCCCGGTACCGGTCGGAAAGGCCTCATCATTGTCCAATTCTCCCTCGTGTGCACCGGTTGTGGTCTTTATGGACCCAAGGGCTGCGAGCCGGTGAGAGGTGCCTGTACGAGCTAGAAAAGCTACTT
>CP070787.1:987178-989589 GCA_020346745.1 Fidelibacterota bacterium
AGCTCGCTGGCCACCTTCTCCTCACTCATCATCGACGCGCTGGTCATTGGGGCGGCCTTTTTCACGATGATCTGTTTCCGGTTTCTCCCTGATCCGGACTTTCGTACGCGGGAAATGCTCCTTCTCTATGCTCCGGTTGTGGCAGTGTACGTGATGCTGTGGCTGGGCGTCGGCGCCCTGTTCCAGATATACGGTCGATACGTACTGAGCTATAGTCGCGCCCTAGTAGCCTCGCTGGTTGGATTTCTGATCATTGCTACACTGACCTATCTCTATCGTGAAGTCGCCTATTCACGGCAGGTACTGGTATCTGCGTCAGCTCTGGTGGCAGTGCTTTTGCCTGGATGGCGGTTGGTGATGCACCTTCGACGGGTGACCCATAAGGTGGGAGATAGTTATCGTGCCCAGCGGCCTTCGATATTTTCCCGGCGGGCGGTTCTTTTAGGTGCCGGACCCGAGGGGCAACGTATTGCTAGTCTCCTTATTCGTCGTCCGGATACGGGTATCGATCTGCTTGGTTTTATCGAAGATGATTCATCCATATCGACGGATGGCGCAGAGACTGCACTGCCTTGGTTGGGGCGAACTGGCCAGTTGCGCGAGCTGGCCAGCAAACACCATTTTCAGGAAGTGATCGTCACAGGAGCCAGATTCACCAACCAGCGACTTATGGCGATTCTGGAGCAGACAAAAGATTTGCCGCTATTGTTTCGCTTTGTGCCGCATGACGATGAGGTAATGCTGGGCAAGGCGAATGTTGAGTATATTGGTGATCTGCCTTTTGTGAGTGTCGAAGCTTCTCTCTATCATCGTTTCCACTTGCTCTCAAAGCGGCTGTTCGATCTGCTAGCGTCGGGGATTCTTATCTTGTTGTTGATGCCCCTTTGGCTGGTCCTCCTGGCGACCTCCGGTTTATCGCGCCATTGCATCTGGGTTGCCGATGGTCGACAGAAGATGATCTGGCTCGGACGGAGAGGTGGGGGAGGGCTGCGGCGGCTCCCCCTGCTGTGGTCGATATTCACAGGCGGCTTGAGCTTCGTGGGGGGTGAAATCATTCCTGCCAGCGAACCCGATCCCCATCTGCTGTTTAAGCCTGGTGTAACGGGGCTATCTCAACTCCGAAACGTAGCCGACGAGCCTGAGGTCGCCACGAGCTATGACCACTACTATCTTCAACACCAGTCCCTTACTTTCGATCTGGAAATTCTACTCAAGGCACTGTTTCGGATTTAGTATTCAGGGCTATCCGTCGTAATGGAACTGTACCTGCGATTGACAACCTGCTAGCATTTCAGCATAAAAAAGTGATATACTTGCAGCTCAATGGCTGGGAAATACATACTTAACTTCGAGAAACCGCTCCAGGAGTTGGAGGAGAAGATTGAAGCGACCAAGCGCAGTGCTCTGGAGCGTGGTATCGATATGACCAAGGAAATCCAGGGCCTGGAGGCAAAATTGGAGAAAGCCTCGACCGACTTTTATAAGTCTCTCTCCCGCTGGCAACGGGTTCAGATGGCCCGTCATCCTGAGCGTCCCTATACCCTGGATTATATCGAACGCATTACCAGTTCATGGTTCGAGATGCATGGAGATCGCCACTTTGCTGACGACAAAGCCGTGGTTGCCGGTCTGGCTGAGATTGATACTGAGAAGGTGGTTATTATCGGTCAGCAGAAAGGGCGGGGCACACGGGATAACCTGTTCCGCAACTTTGGCATGCCCAGACCGGAGGGCTACAGGAAGGCCCTGCGCTTGATGAACCTAGCGGCCAGGTTCAACCGGCCAGTAATATCCTTTATAGATACACCCGGTGCCTATCCTGGTATCGGTGCGGAGGAGCGGGGCCAGGCTGAGGCAATTGCGCGGAACCTGATGATCATGTCCACCCTACCGGTACCTATCATCATCATTGTCATTGGTGAAGGGGCCTCCGGCGGCGCGCTAGGGATGGGAGTGGGTGACCGTCTCCTCATGCTGGAAAACACTTGGTTCTCTGTCATCAGCCCCGAGGGGTGTGCTTCGATCCTCTACCGGGACGCCAGCAAGGCCGAAGATGCCGCCGACGCCATGCGTGTTACACCCCAGGACCTGGTCAAAATGGGTGTTTGTGACCGTGCTTTGCCCGAACCACTGGGCGGTGCTCATCGTGATCCCGACGCTGTCGCCACCACGGTGAAGTCGGCCCTCTTAGAAACCCTGGCCGAGCTGAAAGCTATCCCGCCAGATGAACTGGTCGCTGCCAGAGTGAGCAGATACGAGCGACTTGGCCAGTGGCAAGAATAAACCTCACACACCGGCATCGGCTGCGGGTCATCTATGCCCACACCGACCGCATGAATGTTGTCTACTACAGCCGGTATTATGAATTTTTCGAGGCGGCGCGCAGCGCTTTTCTGAGGCACATCCGGTTT
>CP070787.1:989689-992089 GCA_020346745.1 Fidelibacterota bacterium
GGGATAATAGGAATCCACGGGCCGGCTGCGCAGGACCAAGCTGTCCCCAATGCACACCACGGGACCGACAGAGGTGAAGCGGGCCGCATTAGGCAGGGTGCGTGACGTGGCCGCATCGAAGTCCTGCACCCTCACGCTGACAAGGTAGGTCTGTTCTTCGCCGGTGGCCCAGCGGGCCGCCCAGAGGCTGTCCCCCGCGGAACCATCACCGTGCTGCCCGTCATTGTGCATCTCCACGGTATCCAGCGGAATGCCGGAAGTGGCATACAGGATCGAGTGGACGGCCAGGTCGTGCTGATCCGAGTTATCCACACTGGCGGATATTGTCAGGCTGTCGATACTGGGCCGGATATGGGAGCGGTCAACCTGGGCACCCTGCGCATACACCAGATCGGAACTGAGGTACCGGTTCTTCAAGGCCATTATTCGCCGGTAGGATTCGTCGATGCGGCTGGCGGGTATGGTCCCGTCCAGCACCTCGGCTTCCAGCAGATCCACGATATAGCCGATGGACGTGCGCCCTTCGGGATCATTGCCGATCAGGTAGAGCAGAATATCCACCCCCGCATTGACCGCCAGGACGAACGCCTCCTCCATGCTGTAGTTCGCGCTGATGGCGCCCATGGACATCTCGTCGGTGATGATCACGCCGTCAAAGCCCAGGCTGTCCCTTAGTATTCCCGATACGGTCGGAAAAGACAAGGTGGCCGGGTGCAGACTATCGATGTTGCTGTTGAATACGTGTGCGGTCATGATCATGTCGACCACCCCGGAGTCGATCAGCGCCCGGTACGGTTCCAGCTCGGTGGCGGTCCAAGTAGCGGTGACGTCAGTGAAGCCGATATGGCTGTCGCCAACCGAACTCCCATGACCCGGAAAGTGCTTGAGGGTGGTCATGAGCCCCGCCTGGCGGAATTCATCGATGAACCAGTAAGCGTTCCTGGTGACCACAGCGGGATCGATGGAGAAGGCACGGTCGCCGATGACATTGGCAGGCTGAATCCGCAGGTCCACCACCGGGGCCAGGTTGATATTGATCCCGGTTTCGATGAACCAGCTGGCGAACGTGCGGGCGACATTCCTGGTCTGGAATTCATTGTCCATACTGCCAAGCTGGTAGGCGGTGGGAGCATTACTGAAGCCGTTCAGCAGGTTCAGGTTCTGGGCGGTCCCCGGCTCCTGATCAATAGAAACAAACAGCGGTATCCGGGCGCCGTCCTGCAATTGGGTGGTCATGGCAGGGATCAGGGTACGATTCGGCAGGTTCAGGAACCGGTAGAGGATGACGCCGCCCAGGTGTTGATCGGTGATATCGGTGAGAATCTCCTCGGAGGGCGCCGAGCCGTAGAAATGGGTCATGATCATCTGGCCGATCTTGATCCTCAAGCTGTCCTGGGTGGCGGTCTCACGCGCGTAGCTAGCCTGAGCGAGGACGAGACACAATACGGCAATTGTCAGGATTGAAAACTTTGCTCCGATATGATGCTTCCGCAACGCTTCCACCGCATATTTCAGTAATCAGGGAATGGATCTACTTCAGCAGGCCCCAGCTACGGTCTAGCCTGCACTGAGGTTAATGCCAGGTCCGTATAAATGCTATTTCAATATGAACTCCGTTTTTCTCCAGGACCGCGATGAGACCGTGGGATGGTGTACCATCATGTCACAACATTCTCCATCAAAGGTGTTTCCTGAAAAACGCCACCTGATCACTGACAGCCTGCTCGAAGTTATCCCCTATGTAGATATCAAAATGGTCTATGGGGTAACGGATGACCTCGGCCAAGTCGCCCAGCCGCTGCTGTGCCTTCCCGATGACACTCAATGGAACGCCGATGTCCAGATCGCAGGCCTGGAGGAGAACGGGACAGCGCACCTTGCCGGCGTGCTTGATGGGATGGTATTTGTCCATCCTGATGATGATACGCGCGCAGGCCTCGTTGATAAGGTCATCGGAAGCGAGCTGGCAGAAAGCATCCCAGGCATCGGTATCGGCCATTATAGCAATGGTGCCCGGTTTGCCCACGATCGGTACCCGATGGGCTGAGAGTCCAAACCACGACCGGACCAGATCCCGCACTCCGTGGCCAAAGGCCATCCGCAGCAGGTGCCACAGGCCAACCCTTTTAACCACCTGCATACCACCGGCATCGCCAGCCAGCAAGGGTACCTGGGCAACCACACAGGCGATTTGAGCATCCCGTGCTGCGGTGACGATGACGTGTCCTCCGCTCAGGGAAGTGCCCCACAGGGCGATTTTCGCCGGATCGATCTCCTCGCGACCGCGGGCATAGGCGACGGCTGCGGCATAATCTTCCTGCTGATAGGAAATCCAGATCAGCTGCCGTGGTTCGCCACCACTGGCGCCCAGGTACCGGAAATCGAAGGCCAGCACTGCAA
>CP070787.1:992189-994577 GCA_020346745.1 Fidelibacterota bacterium
AGGCTGGTCTCTACCGCGGGGAGCGCTAGGGATGAGGCCGATCTTGACTTTATGGAGGTTACCAATGCAGCTCGGATTTCTGGCTCTGCCAATCCTGTGTACAGCTATCACCGGTGAAGAGCCTCCCCAACGTCCCCGGGCACGGGAGCTGGGCCTTTCGCCGGGAGTAATGACGCCCGGCACCCTGAATGCCATCACCGATGTAGCCGGCGTGAAAGTAGGGCACCGCACCCTGATCAAGGGTAAGTCGGTGCGCACCGGCGTGACGGCCATCCTGCCCCACGGCGGCAACATCTTCCAAGAGAAAGTCCCCGCCGCCGCTTACGTAGGCAACGGCCACGGCAAGGCCGCGGGCTTTCTCCAGGTGCAGGAGCTGGGCGTCATCGAAACACCTATTGTTCTGACCAACACCCTGAGCGTGGGCACTGCCGTGGAAGCAGTCGTGGCCTGGACCCTGGCCCGGCCAGGCAACGAGAATGTGCTCTCGGTCAATGCCGTGGTGGGCGAAACCAACGACGGCTATCTTAATGACATCCGGGGGATGCATGTGACGCGCAAGGATGTGCTGGCGGCTATCGAGGCTGCAACCGACGGTCCAATTGAGGAAGGTTCCGTGGGCGCCGGCACCGGCACCAGTGCTTTCAGCTGGAAGGGAGGTATCGGCACCTCCTCCCGCGTCCTGCCCGAGAGCCTGGGAGGCTATGCCGTGGGCGCCTTGGTGCAGAGCAACTACTGGGGCGTTCTTACCATAGGCGGCTACCCGGTCGGCGAGAAGCTGGGACGCTACAACTTCAGGAGACACCTGGAGGGGACTTCATCGGATGCCGGGACCGACTCACCCGATGAGCAGGGTGAGTATGGCTCGTGCATGATCGTCCTGGCCACCGACGCACCCCTCTCCTCACGGAACCTCCAGCGGCTGGCAAAAAGGGCCGTCCTGGGTCTGGCCCGCACCGGCTCGTTCATGAGCGACGGGTCGGGAGACTTTATCATCGCCTTTTCTACCCAGAACAGGGTGCCTCACCATACCGCGGATCGGACTCAGGAAGGTGAATACTTGCGGAATGACGCCATGAGCCCCCTCTTCCTGGCAGTCGTGGAAGCCGTGGAAGAGGCCGCATACAACTCCTTACTCAAGGCCACCACCGTTACCGGACGGGATGGCCACACGGTGAAGGCCCTGCCCATCGACCGGCTGATTGAAATCATATCCAACCGCGATAACAGGTAATATCCCCATTTATCAAAAGAAGAAGACCATGCGTATCGCCCCTCTTTTACTCTACCTTTGTATGCTGCCGGCTCTCCAGGGTGTGGGAGCTCAATCCAACGACGCCGCCTACGCCGAGAAAATCAAAGCCTACACCACCGACGAACGCTTCCTTTCCGATCTGGTGGACCATCTGCCCCATTCCGATCAGGTACCCTCGCCCCTGGATCATTTCGGCGATATCATCGGCGCACCGGACATCCTCCATCACACGGACGAGATCTACGCCTACCTCAGCCTGCTTGCCGAGACCTCCCCCCGCGTCTCTGTGCGTACCATCGGACAAACCGAAGAAGGCCGCGACATGATCGAAGTCGCTATCGCCGATGAGCAGACCATCAACGATTTGGACACCTACCGCTCCTACCTTAACCGGCTGGCCGATCCCCGCTCGCTGAACGCGGATGAAGCCCGAGAAATCATCACCAAAGCCAAGCCTGTCTACTACACCATCACCGGATTGCACTCCCCCGAAACCGGGGGCCCCGAGATGTTCATGGAACTCGCCTACCGGCTCGCCGTGGATGAATCGCCCCGGATTCAGACCATTCGCGAAAACGTGATTGTACTTCTAGTCCCAGTGGCCGAACCCGACGGCCGAGATCGCATGGTCGACATCTACAACTACCGCAAAGCCCACAATGACGTTGGTCCCAACTTGGTCTACTGGGGACACTATGTCGCCCATGACAACAACCGCGACGGCTACGGCCTCAGCCTGGCCCTGACCCGCAACATTCTCAACGCCTTCCTCTACTGGAAACCCATCATCGGCCACGACCTCCACGAATCGGTGCCCTATCTCTACGTCTCCACTGGCACGGGCCCTTACAATGAGTACATCGATCCCCTCACCATCGACGAATGGCACAACCTGGCCCATGAGGAGGTCACCCAGTTGACCAAACGCGGCATGCCCGGCGTATGGACCCACGGCTTCTATACCGGCTGGGCCTCCAACTATCTCCTGTGGATTCCCAACCTGCGCAACGCTATCGGCCGCTTTTACGAAACCTTCGGCAATGCTATCGCCGATACGAAAGAACGCGAACTGCGCAAGCGCCAGATATCCCGCGAGTGGTATCGCCCCAATCCACCCATGAAGGAAACCGAGTGGT
>CP070787.1:994677-997062 GCA_020346745.1 Fidelibacterota bacterium
CATCCTTAAGACCACGGAGCTTTTAGAGGAGGTAAGTAATGACCTTGTTCATCTGGAAACGGAACCGGATGGTGAGCGGCTCAATCGTATCTCCTGGGCCTTTCACACCCTGAAAGGTACCTGTGGTTTTCTGGGATTCCTCCCATCCAGGGACCTGGCCCAGGCAGCGGAAGACCTGCTGAATAAGCTGCGAAACCATGATATAGGGTCCGATAGTGCCATCACCGATGTCCTCTTGGAAACGATTGACTGGTTCAAAGATTTCATTGAAGACGTGAAGGAACGCGTGGATAAGGAATACGAGATTGATCTCTTGCTGCAGAAATTGGAGGCAGCCCGCTTCAGTGCACCTGGCTCAGCCGGGGACGACAAGCTAGCGCCGGAGGACGGGAAGCTGCTCGAGCCCGAAGCGGCTGCCTATAAATCTGCCCAAGTCCCGCCCAGTGAAGGCAAGTCGCCCAAGTCTATGGAGACTGTCAAGGTGGACCTGGGGCAGTTGGACAACCTCATGGACTTGGCGGGTGAGCTGGCAATATCCCGCAATCAGCTGGAGCAAGCCTGTACCAACCTGTCCGCGACCAGGGCCGCTGACGCCGCCCGGGATAACCTTGATCAAGCGGGTAATTCTCTGGAACGGATCACTGCCGAGATCCAGAAAGCGGTCATAAGCATGCGGATGCTCCCCATCAGTGACGTATTCAGGAAGTACCGACGGGTTGTGCGGGATTTGGCTCATGAGCGGGGCAAGCAGGTCGAGCTGGTGATGGTAGGCGAGGATACGGAGCTGGACCGCTCGGTAATCGAAGCTGTCAGTGATCCCCTGCTGCACCTAGTACGCAACGCGGTGGATCACGGCGTGGAGCCGCCGGAAGAGCGTGAGGCCGCTGGCAAGCCGGAGCAGGGCACGGTGATCCTGCGGGCGTCACGGGAGGATAACCAGATTATCATCGAAGTGGAGGATGATGGTGGCGGGATGGAATCCGAAAAGCTCGTTGAGAAGGCTCTGGAGAAAGGGATCATCACTCCTTCCGAAGCCGAGTCCATATCTCATCGGGAGAAGTTGAACATCATTTTCCGCACCGGATTCTCCACCGCCACCAAGGTGACTGACGTATCCGGTCTGGGAGTAGGGCTGGATTTAGTGCATGCCAACGTCAGTAAGCTGAATGGCACTATCGACATCGATACGAAAATCGGTGCCGGCACGCGGATTACTATCAAACTCCCTCTGACTCCGACCATCATAACCGGCCTCAAGGCAGGAGTCTGGGATGAGGATTACATCATTCCCTTCGCCAATATCGTTAAGACCGTCAGTCTAAATAAGTCTGATATAGCCAGGATACAGGACCAGCGGGTATTCCAATTCCGTGATTCAGAGATGCCTGCCCTGTCCCTCGACGAATGGGTACGGGTCCCGGGTCGGCCGGAAAGGGGGAATCAGAAGCAGTACGCGGTGGTGGTTTCAGTGGCTGAGTTTCGCTGTGCTTTGGTGGTAACCGGCCTCAAGGGGCAGGAAGAGGTGGTTGTCAAGCCTCTGGGACAGGCTCTTGGCCGAATTCCAGGGATCGCTGGCGGCACCATTGGCGGTGATGGACTAATCACCCTCGTCTTGGACGTGCCGGAACTGATCTCTCATATAGGAGCAGGGTAACAAGCGGCTACACTGCCAGGCCATTAATGCCGGATGTCCTTCAGGAGAGCTTCGGTCTATTATATGTTGATCCCTTCGATAGGAGGAGAATAATAGCCCAGACGCAACAGTGACTGACTCTAGAGATGTTGAAGGGAATTGAGTTTTGAAATGAATTCGCCGGGGAAAAATCGTACCATTTCTCAAAGAGCTGCTTAATTTCCTGAGCGATCTCATGTCCTTACTGGCAAAAGCGCACAAATCACAGTAAAATACTACCTGTTGCATCTCGGTCATATGCAACGACACCGCCAGTGCGAATATGATACCGGAAGACGCCACTTCGATGATCAGGGAGAAAGTGGACCATATTAACGCGGATTTGGACCAGCTGATCGCGCGAGAGTGATGAGCTGCTGAGGGACATCGCTTAGAGCTATGCTCGGGAGCCTGACGAGGAATAGACCATTGAGGCCCGGTTCGGTTCCCAGCTATGCAATCAACTAGTTAGGAGAACTGTGAATCAGGACAACGATCCTATGCTTAATCCCAACAGGCCTCCCACCAAAGAGGATCTGGAAGATTTCCTGGGAGTCGGGCGCTACCGCCGGTTTGATGCCATCTATCAGGAACTGATCAGCTTGAAGCTGGATGGTCGAGTAGTATGGAGCGACCTGGATAAAAACTGGTTCCTCCGCTTTTATTATGGTAAAACCCCCATCTTCGCCATCAGGTGGGGGATTGACTATTTC
>CP070787.1:997162-999543 GCA_020346745.1 Fidelibacterota bacterium
GATCGGATTTTCAATATCTCCGAAAGCCTCAGCGTGCAGCAGCGTGCCGTTGACTGCAATTCTCGGCAAGTCCGGGTCTTCTGCCACCGTCTTGGGAACCAGGTTCCCCGGTTCGTCCGGGTCCAGCAGCCCGCTGCATGCGGCTAGCACAAGACCAACGACAACCGTAATGATCAACAATAATGGCGGTTTTTGTGGTCTCATAGTATTATCTCCTTCGCTGGTTTCTATCTAAACCGTCCCTCGCTATCTTTAATGTTTCTCAGTCCAGTCCGATATCGTCTCTGCCTACCTCCTGTATCGACAGGCGCGTCAGCGGGTTAGTCTTGCTGATCGGAATGAGACCGTACAAACTCACCGACGCCATCTCTGCCAGGGTCACCTCCAGCTTCTTCACCCAGTAGGTTTCCAGGTCCATGTAGATGATACCTTGACAGAGTGTGCCGCCAAGGACTTTCACCTTCATGAGCGGCATAGGCTTGATGAACATGGTCCAGGAGCACTCACCCCAATCGATCCCCACCATGGCACAGGTTGCGTCATCCACCATGCTGAGGCCCTTAAACTCGAGGGTAGACTCGCCCATCCTGAAAACGGAGCCTTCCTCGGCTAACTCCCCCGGAATGGGTTCTTCGTCGAACGAGCTTTCAAGCACGATCTTATCCCCAATCATCTTCAGGTCCTGAATACCGTAGCTGTCCTGGATCGGCTCAGCAAATTGAGTATAGGAGTGGAAATACTGGAAGGTGCTATATACCTGGTATCCTAGATCAAACGACAGCTTGGCTCCGGTTTCGTCAACCAAATCCATGAACCGGGATTCAGGGATACCGTAAAGCTGTCCCTGCTCATCAAGCATATCTTCGTCGAGCGCCTGCTCGTTGTAGTCATACGACCACCCGGCCAGAGCAGGAATTGTGACGTCCTGACCACCATCCCTCTGTACGGAATATCTGATGCAGGTAAACTTGTCCGCCGCTCCAACTGATGGATCTCCCGGTTCGATCATCAGGTGCAGCTTGTATGTATCGACGCTTATCCGCTTACCGTTAGGCTTACGGATGAGGAGATCAGACTCCACCAGGTAGTAATGCGTTTCCACAGAACGCTCCCCCACCAGGTTATACTCCCGGTTCAGGTTCGCCACCTCGTCCTCCTGGGCAAAGGTGACGACTCCAATCAGGATTACTGACAGTCCAAAGCCTAGTGGTCGTTCTGCGTTCATCCTTTTCTCCTTTATAATTAAATATGATAGTCCCCTCTCGCGCCAAAGTACCAGCCCGAGCCACACCTGCTGCTAAAACGACCCGAATTTCAGTGTCACTACCGCTGATATGCCCGATAGATCGGCATCCGTGATATCACCAAAATCGTCCACACCCGTCACGTACCGGTAACTGCCACCCAGTCCGATCCGGAAAAACTTGGCCACATTCACAATCGCGTTCGCACTGGGCTCCATCACGAAAAAGCGGTCGTTGTCCGCCGCATCGTACTCTCCACCACCATCGCTCCAGCGCTGACCCACACTACCCGTACCCAGCAGAGCGTTTACCGAAAAATGCAGCAGCTTGTCGGAAGCGATGATGAACCCCATTTCAAACCCGCCGTACTCAAATCGCAGGTTTGGTGCATCCACCGCACTAGACACTTCAATGTCATTGACCAGCGAATAGCCACCACCTCCGATGGTGATCATGTGGCCCACGATCCACGCTCCACGCCCTCCCGTCAGGATACCCAGCTCGTCGTTTATCTGCGTGATCTTAAGCACCGGACCGCCGAAACCGCCGTGGGAAAGATCACCGCTCACCAGCGTCTCCTGGGAAAAAACCGGACAGGCCAGCATGGCCATCAGCAAGAGTCGATACATGAATCTCATCTCGGTTCCTCCTTATGATGTATTCGTTCTCCTTCGAATCGTTTTGCTCATCGATTGGTCCACCTGCTGCTCATTCGCATGGCCAGCCCAACGGAAGCAATTCCTCACTCGACCTCGGATGCTATTCCTTCTCCGAAAGATTTTGGACGGCTTTCTTAAAAAGCGCGTGGTCAATCTGGCCTCCATGTGACATGTAGATCCAGCTTGACGGCCGGGTGACGAGATCGGCTAGACTATGTACCAGAACCTCCCTGTCCTCATAGAACATCCCCAGGTTGATATTCGATGGCTTCCCTCGCACCAGGTCACCGACCAACATCTCACCAGTATCCAGAATGATGGTGAGCGAACCTTGGGTATGACCCGGAGTGGGAACGATTCTCCCACCGATCCCATAGGAACTTAGATCGTACTCATCGTTGATCAGTATGTCCGGCTCGGCTTCCCGGTACTTCCATTCTGGCGATATCGCGTTCATAAACCGGCCCTTGACGGTTTG
>CP070787.1:999643-1002024 GCA_020346745.1 Fidelibacterota bacterium
CAGCAGGTCGGGTTTTCATCGTAGGTTTCTCTCTGGGTGGTAATTTTGCACTGCGACTGGCACGGTTGGAGATACCCCGTCTCCGCAGGGTATTCGCCGTCAGCCCGGTTCTAAATCCGTTAGCGAGCACGCGGAAGCTGGATGCCAATCCGCTGCTGCGCGCCTATTTCCGGGAGAAATGGCTGCGATCATTACGGAAAAAGGAGCAGCTTTTCCCCGAACGCTACGACTTTTCGGCACTGTACAACGAGTCCAGCATCCTTGTCATGACCAGAAAGATACTGGAGGCGTACTCCGACTTCCCCTCGCTGGAGTCCTATTTTGATCAGTATACGCTCACGCCGGACCGGATTGAAGATGTGAAGGTGCCTGTGCACGTGATTGCTTCTCTTGATGATCCAGCAGTTGACGACCGGCCATACGATGACTTCTACAAGCTTGACCAGATCTACCTGTCAATACAACGTTGGGGCGGACATCTGGGATTCGTGGGGCCATTGCTGCGCATCGCATGGTATGAAAAAGTCATCCTGGAGCTGATTAATAATGAGGTGGAAGGGGATTGACGCGGGCTCAGAGTGCCACATGAAAGTGCGGTGACCTGTCCGGATTTCATTCTTGTAGCCGCTCATACAGGCTGATGAAGGGGGTGGTCAGCTGAAGGATACAAGACGAGGCGGCAATCGGGCAATTGCCGCCTCGTGCAGGCTGGGTAGATTGTGCCAGTGCAGGAGAGATACTCCCTCTACCGGAGGAGTATCCTGGGAGGTCTCTAAGAAAGATCGTTCAAATGTATTAATTCCTGGCGCTCGGAACCTCAACAGTTTAAAGACAATCGTGGATAAAAGTTCCTATAAATTAATTATTTGGCTGGTAGTTTCACAGCCGTGATAAAAATGAAACTTATTTTGTCGGACAAAAGACAAAGTGAAGCCCAAACGCAAGCTGCAATTCCGTCAGCAAAATCGGCTGTCCACCACTTTCCGTCGACTGGGGCACCCCTGGCGGGTATCTATGTTCATATCCCATTATGTAAGTCGAAATGCAGGTATTGTGACTTCTATTCTCTCCCGGATCGAGAGGATGCCACAGATCGGCTGGTGCAATGTATCAGCCAAGAAATCCATCAAGTCGCGATGCGAGCTCATGAATGGCAGTTCGATACCCTCTATATTGGTGGTGGCACACCGAGCCTTCTGTCTCCACACCATCTGGAGCACATTCTGGCGTCGCTTGAGCGTGTCGTGGGAATCACTCAACTGCGAGAGATCACCCTGGAGGCCAACCCGGGGGAGGCACCTGATGACAAGCTATATGCTTTTCGTCAGCTCGGAGTTAATCGTATTTCCTTTGGATTTCAGTCTTTTGACCCCGACCTACTCAGATTCCTAGGGAGATTACACGATCCCGGTGATTGCCATGCCAGTTTCACCGCTGCACGAAAGGCGGGCTTTGAGAATATCAGCGCTGACCTGCTTTTTGGCATACCCGGCCAGACATTGGAGCGATGGAAATCCGACCTGGCTGAGTTGACCAATATGGGACCGGAGCATATATCGACGTATTCGTTGACGGTCGAGGAGGGCACTGAATTGCACGCGATGGTCAGTGCAGGGAAAGTGAGCATGCCAGATGAGGACCTGGAGGTGGCGATGTACGTCTGGGCCAGGGAATACCTTCGTGGTCGTGGATACCATACGTATGAAATCAGCAATTGTGCTCGGGAAGGAAAAATATGCCGACACAATCTTCATTACTGGCAGATTGATCCATATCTGGGATTTGGTCCGGCAGCTCATGGTTTTGATGGTAAGCGGCGTACGTGGAATATCCGTAGTCTGGACGGCTACATACAGAGCCTCGAGGAGGGTCGGTCACCGGTAGCGGGTGGCGAGGATGTGAGTGCTCACCAGTTTTACAACGAGAAAGTAGCATTCGGACTGCGTCTCAGTGCGGGTGTATCCGTGACAGATGATTTAGGGTATGAAGACGTAAAGGATTATACAGGGCAGTTCGCGGCTCAGCTCCAACGGTGGGAGGATTGCCTGATACTGTCCGATGACCGACTGTCGCTCACTGAACAAGGTGTCATGCTGGCAGACACCATAACGGCCGATCTACTGCTGGAGGAGGGTGATCCGCTGCCGGCCTCTCTGCGTCGGCCTCCGACAGCCTATGCTGCCACCCTAGAATCCATGGAATGAGATGTATGAATGGACCAGAAGTTCCGGTCCATTCATAAGGTGCAGGTGTGTGTGGAAGCTTAAAGCAGCGGTTCGATGATCTTCCGGAAAAATTTCTCGCTCCGGGCACCCACTTGCGTATCCCGGATATTCCCCTGACGATCAATAAGGTAGGTAGTAGGTAGATAGCCTTCCCAG
>CP070787.1:1002124-1004495 GCA_020346745.1 Fidelibacterota bacterium
ATCCATTCTCCGGTCCTGTCCAGCCGCCCGATCAAGGCGATCATAGCCCAACTATTCAGTAATAGCAGAGCTCCCAGAACCGGAACAGGGATGAGGAACAGGAAACCGCTCAGGCCGTCCACCAGGGCCACCGTTATCAATGCTGCTCCCAGAAAGATGGTCGTTCCCCCGGTTCGGCCACCAAGGCGTGCATGGGCTGCAATGCCCCCAGCCCCGTGACAGATAGGGAAGCCGCCAAGCAGCCCGATGAAGACATTGCTCACGCCGATAGACCCGCCTAGTTTCTGGACAGTTACCCTGTCCGAGCGGCCAGGCCATAGCTCGTGACAGAGATCATCGGCGGCAAAAATGGCATTCCCGAGGGTTAGGGGCAGCTGGGGCAGAATCAGGAGGATGAAGATATCCAGGATAAGTGGCCACTCAGGTGCGGTCAATGCCAAAAGCCCATCGCCCTGGTCTGCTGGTCCCGGTGATACACCTGCCATAATCCCGCCAACCAAACCGATTGCCAGGATGATCAGGCCAACCGGTTTGCCCAGTACCAACTGCCCGCCATACAGCAGCAGGAATACACCTAACAGCAGCAAGATAGCGAGATAACCTGAGTCTGCTGGCGTTCCCAGAAAGAAGGCATGCTCACTCACCAGGGCGATGGCCTTCTGCGCCAGCAGCAGACCAATCCCTAATTGAATCCCCCGTATCAGGGCCGGTGAAAACCACTGCTGCAGCCAGCCTATGAGGCCGGTGCCGGTCAGCAGGAGCAGGAGCAAACCATACATAACGGCAGTAGTGGCCAGGGTTTCCGGGGAGAAGCCGGCGGTTATGGCAATCACCGCCATGGCCTTCAAGGGCTGGACGCTGATCGGGACCTTGAAAAACCGCCCAGTCGCTACATAGACCAGGCCCCAGAGCAGAAACAGTCTGGCGGCGGGGAATCCGTTGAAGACCACGAGGGCGAACGCCAACGGGAGGGCTGTGCCTAAATCCCCTACAGCACCACTGATCTCGGATATGCCAAAGCGGTTGCGGAGTTTTTTCTGCAATTCTGCTTCAGGTCTATCCACCGATAGCTACCATACTGTTGAAGGTTGATCTCTGGAGAGACCGTTCGGCTTCAAATCCATCGCTCAAGCGCTTATCAACAGCTCCCCTGATAGCGCGTTTTATGGTAACGTCACCTTTTCCTGAACGGAGTAGAGCTCCTAAGTCCAATACCGGGTTTCCATACAGGCAGGTTAAGAGCTCGCCCCGTGTGGAGAGCCGCAGGCGGGAGCAGGCGCCGCAGAAGCGTCGAGAATAGCCGTAGATGATCCCGATACATCCCTGATAGCCGGGTACCCGATATAATTTTGCGACTGCCAGTTTCCCGTTCGAGACCGGCTCAACGTCGAATTTCGATTCAAGCCGGGCGAGAATGTCATCGCCGGTAAGCAGCGACTTATATTGTCCTCCGGCGCCATCGAACGGCATCGGTTCGATAAAGCGTACGGTCCAGCTCCGATCCCTGGTGAGGCGAACAAAATCGGGGATTTCGTGATCGTTGATCCCGGTGATCACCACCACATTGATCTTTACCTTGAATCCCAGGGTATCGGCCTTGTTAACGGCTTGTAGTATATTCTCGAAATTCCGGCGCCGGGTGATGGCGTAGAAGGTCTGGGCATTAAGGGAATCCAGGCTGATGTTCAGGCGACGCACGCCGATATGTTTGAGCGCGTCAAGGTGATCCGCCAGCAGGGTGCCGTTGGTGGTGATGTCGATCTCGGGACGACCGGGGAGACGGGACAATTCCATTAAGAATGGCAGCAGTCCCTTACGTACGAAGGGCTCTCCCCCGGTAATCCGGATTTTTTCCACTCCGAGTTCCACGAAGATCCGGCACAGTCGATACGCCTCCTCCCAGGAGAGGATCTCATCTCGACGCATACTGGCTATGCCCTTGGCCGGCATGCAATACCGGCAGCGCAGGTTGCAGCGATCCGTGACCGCCAGACGGAGATAATTCAGACGGCGGCCGTGATTATCGACCAGCGGCTGCATCATGCAGAGACTCTCATCGGGTAACGGCTAGAGATACCTGATCTCAGTGCTGTTACATTGCTTCCAGGATCCGTTCCGGGGTCATGGGGAGCTGGAACAACCGCGCCCCGGTGGCATCGAAAATCGCATTGGCGATCAAGCCACCCATGCAGACGATGGCCGGTTCGCCGCCGCCCTGGGGAGGGGAATCTTCCGCGTCGATCAGGACAGTATCGATCTTCGGCGTCCAGGAGAATCGCGGGATCTCATAGGTGTCGAAATTCCGGTCCTGGATATCCCCGCCCTTAAAGTGGACCTCTTCGGTCAGGGCATACCCCAGACCCATCGTGAT
>CP070787.1:1004595-1006956 GCA_020346745.1 Fidelibacterota bacterium
TCCACCGGCGGCACCGAGGACCCCATGGTGCTCTACAAGCGCTTCCGCGGCCGCGAACCCCGCATAGAACCGCTGCTCAAGAACCGCGGCCTCGATTAGCCCCACCTGCCTGCCATCCGAAAAGTCCAAGCCCCCGGCCTTTACCCGGGGGCTTCTCTTTTCACCACATCTGCTTGTCCATTTATCTGGTCGTATGGGAAGTTTTGGGATCATGGTTCACCCCTTTGACGCCGTTAGGCGTCAGTGGCGAGTTATATGTCTGAGTCCCGACACTCCCCGTGTCGGGACGAGTTTATAAATCGCCCGATTTCTTTTGGTCCTTTTCTTTCTAAAAGAAAAGGACAGAAAACTCCTCGCCAAGGATAGGGGGGAGACCACCAACTAGCCGTTACGACGTTGCCATGCAATCTTTGACTTGTTGGCTGGATGTCTTTACATTTTCCCCGCCTTCTCAATGTATATATACAGCGGTTCGGTCGTTATGAGAGCCTCATATTTTTCTATAAAGCGCTCACTTCCAGTATTCCTGCTCGGAGCTATCCTCTCAACGCTCAATCCCCTCTCCGCCCAGAAACCCACCCTCGCTATCGTCGACTTCGAAGGCTTCGGCATCTCCCAGACCGAGGCCATCGCCCTCACTAACCGCTTGAGGAACGAGCTCTTCCGGCTGAATGCCTTTAACGTCGTTGAACGTGGCGGCATGATCAATATCCTCGCCGAACAGAACTTCCAGCTGACCGGCTGCACCAGCAATGACTGTCTCGTGGAACTGGGACAGCTGCTGGGTGCCCAGCAGATGCTGGGTGGCAGCATCAGCAAGGTCGAGGACATCATTACCGTCTCGGCCCGGCTCATCGATGTCGAAACGGGGCGCGTCCTCCAGGTCACTGACTACGACCTGGTAGGCTCCCTCCGCGATATCCTCACCCAGGGCATGCTGGATGTCGCCGCCAGACTCTCCGGCCTGGATGCCACCGAAGTTGAACCCCAGGCCGAGATCGTCACCCCGAGTGATGCTTCCGAAGCTGGCACAGAAATCCAGACCGGCGGGAGAATAGAGGCCTTTGAGTCAGACCCGCGCAACTATCCCATCTTTCTCGATCGGCGCACTTCCAGGACATTCTATTTGTATAAAGGGCAAAGGTTAAGTTCCTCCCAAATGCGCCAGGTCATCTACTCCAGCCGCGATTTTGAAGCTATCCAGCTGTACAACCGCGGCCGCAGCTCTCTCTGGTTCAGCCGGTTGTTCTCTATCCCTGGCTGGAGTTATTTCTCGTTTTGGACTATACTTGGTATAGGCGAAGGTGTCCCGGAACTGGGGATTCTTTATGGCTTACCTGGATTGATACCCACAACCGTAGGCCGCTGGATACGTAAAAGTGCCTACAAGCGGCTCGATCAGTCCTTCATCCGCTTCAATCAGCTGGCCCAGGAACAGAAAGCCCAGGTCCCCTTCGATTAATTCCCCCTCGACATCGCGAATCCATACCCTATTTGCCGCCCTTGATCCCCTCCTGTCATTGCGAATCCCGACGTTATCGTCGGGATGTGGCAATCTCCCGCCTTTTTGCCGCACCTTGAACCTTGTTGTCATTCTGAGTTCATCACGCGTAATGAAATGTAGCGTGGCGTAGCGAAGAATCTCGCGGCCTGGTTGCTGGCGCCTCACGGCCAGCTGGACACGAACGTATACCTCACAAACACACTGAGCGCCCCGTAGCGACCTTCGGTGAACCAGTGGAAACGGCCCTTCAACCCCAGCCCCAGCGATCCGAGCAGCACGCAGGTCTCCACTTCTATCGGCAGGGTCAGCAGCCGGACATCGGCGCGCTGGCCATCGTCATCCAGGATGCCCTTCCAGGTGGTCGTCCCGATCCCGATGGAGGCCGACCGGTGGAAGCGTCTGGTGCGCGTATGGGCTCCCACCGCGATGCTGATCTCGCTCATCCGGCCGTCATTGCCGTCGAAGAAGGAAAACTCCCGCGCACCAAGGCAGGTGACCGAAAGAAACCGCATCGGCGTGTAGGCGTAGTTGACGGACCCCCCTAGACCCACGTACCCGGCGGAAAGTATCATACCCCCCAGATCCGCCCATATAGCTTCAGGCGTGCGGCGGACCCGCACCGACTCACCGCCCCGCAGCGCCGGGTCCACCAGAACAGTCATTGCCAGCAGCAGAAAGCCCATGTGTTTCACGACGGGAACCTCTCGTATGTGTTCAACAACTGGTGCGGAAACCATTGCCCTGGCGTCATCGCGAGCGGAGCCCGGTATCTTTTCCTCAGTGCTCCTTCAGGTAGCGCACGAGCACGGCGGATATCGCCTTCATGCCCGCGAGTATGGCACGTTCGTCCACGGCGA
>CP070787.1:1007056-1009404 GCA_020346745.1 Fidelibacterota bacterium
CCTGACATCCTGTGGCTTGCGGGAATCGAGGATATCGCGCCAGATGGTTACCCCGCCGATTCCGGCCTGGGAATATCTGGCAGCCGCCTCCTCTATCGACCAGGGCTTGGTCGTTATGGTGTGAATGCATAGCCGTGAAAGATCAGCCGGAGGGAGTACACTCATGGAAGTCTTTCAATCCACTGATCAAGTAAAAAAGGTCAGGTAAGGACCGTCATCGATGATTCGCTGAACGTATAAAGCGGCTTCACGGGCGTGATAATCACCCCACATACTCGATTCACCATAGGGGATTTTCTTTCCCTTGGGGATGTGGTCCCACCCGTTGGGACGATGATATACCGAGTGCAGGATCAGGCCCTGATGCTTCGGATCTGTGCTGAGATACGGCTCATCCAAAAGGGTATCAAGCACTGTCAGGCCGGCCTGGAAATAGCGCTGCCCCGCTTTCACATCTCCCTTCGTCTGGAGATACCTGCCCAGGCGCAGCAGACCTTGAACTCCAATCGCCGCTGCCGAACTGTCCACCGGTTCATGGTCATTGAATGGATCGGCTGCCCTTCCATGGTAGTCACCCATATTGGCAAGTCCGGGGGCTCCCGTATCCCAGTACGGAATACCATCCTTGGCCGTATTCTCGATATAGAAATCACAGGTTGCGGTCGCCGCCTTTACCATGAATCCCTCAATCACATCCCGCCCATCCAGGACTTCAATCTCGTCATCCCCCAGAGTAGCTAGAAATTCCAATTGTTCTGCAAATCCGCACATGGCCCAGGCCAGCCCCCGTGTCCAGGTGGAAAAGGGTGAATATCCCTGCTGGGTACTGGGACAGCGGAGGGTTCCGTTCTCGGTATTGAAGACAATCTCGTGTGCCGTCCGGCCGCGCACATCGTAGGCATCACGACCTTCACCATAGTAAACGGAATACTTCGCCGTGGAACGAGCGTGCCGGACCAGACGCTCCATCAGACTGACGGTCTGGCCTTTCTCATCCGAGAGCCTATGCCCCAATTGGTAACTGCACGCCAGACTGCGGCACGAGCGGATAGTATCCACAAACAGCGAATGCGGTCCGTTGAAGGAATAAATGAATCCCTCTCCGTCACCCAGGTCCGTCCAGCGCCGGGCTTGGACAGCTCCGGATATTTTCAACGCCAGTTCGTAAAAATCGCGCTCCCACTGGTCGTCGGGTATTCTTCCCTCCTTCATCAAACGCAGGAGATTGCCGTATGTACTCACATTGTTGAACCCATGGTCGTGCACCCCAAAATCCGAAACGTGGGGCGCCATGAATTGCACCACAGCCTCTTGCCCTTCCTCCAGATGTGCCTTCTCCCCCGTCGCGTCAAATTGTAGTATCTGCGAGCCAAACTGAAAACCCTGTGTCCATTCGGTCCACTCACGCGCTGCGTATTCCCCCTTAACGGTAAATACCGGCGAACCTTTCGTGGAATCGAACGCTCGCTGAATGAGCCTGATCTTCTCCCCTGACAATTCCCAGAAACGTTGAAGCTTCGCATGTAGATCAGATGGCTTTATCAGGCTGTTGATGTCCATCGGCTCTTGCTCCTGCTAGTTGTGTTAACCGGACACTGGGCAGATCGCAATGTTCATACTCTCACTCTGTCTCCCACCACAGAAACACTACGCCCAGGTACTCGGAAATCCCTTTGTAGGACTTCATTCCGTAAACGTTTACGATAACCAATATTACCTAATTCCTGCCGGACATGGTACTATCAATTAATCCCAACTGGGAGACTGATGCTCCCAAAAAGTACCAAGACCTTGCCAGCCATTGGGATTGGACCACCGCCAATCCTTTGTCTCACACGCTGAGATTATGCCCTGCTGATAACTTAGAAACTAGCCTAGTCCCGATACCTGCGAATGAGGACTTCCAAATATCGGGACTTCATCTGCTGACTGGCTAAAGCCTGCTTGATGGGTGGCAACTTCAGGATCACACCGAGAATCGTGGCTAATACCCGGTGACTACTAAGTGCCTGGTTATCGAAGATCAAATTCTGCAGCTTCCCCCGCTCAATGGCCATCACGACCGCTCTATGGGCTCCGTTCAGGGGCGTTATCACTCGCCGCTCCCGCGACCGCAGCTGAACGCTTCCCTTCGTGCATGACCGGACACAGAGACCACAGCCCAAACAGAGGTCTTCGTCCAACCTCGCCAGCTTCATCTTCGGCTTCTCCGGATTATTGGCCGACACCAGCGTCATGGCCTCCACCGGGCACGTATTCACGCACTTGCCGCAGCCGTTGCAGTCTTCAATCTCTATTTCAGGAATGAAGTTGGTCGTATGGATCGGATTCAGGATGGCAAACCGCCG
>CP070787.1:1009504-1011822 GCA_020346745.1 Fidelibacterota bacterium
CCTCTGGATGCTATTCGCCTCGCGCATGCTGGCAGGCTTTGCCAATGCCAATATCTCTACAGCCCAGGCCTACGTGGCGGACATCACGCCACCTGCGGAACGGGCCGGACGCATGGGGTTGGTGGGAGCGGCCTTCAACCTCGGCTTTATCGTCGGATTCCCCATCGGCGGCGTGCTCTCTTCTCTGCTGGGGAACCAGGCCCCGGTGCTCTTCGCTGCTGCCCTCTCGCTGGTGAATGGCCTCGCTGCACTGGTCATCCTGCCCGAATCCTATCCGAAGGAAGTGCGGCCACCGGTTGGCGAGGGACTCTCCGCCCGGCCCTGGGAAGTGCTGCGCACTACCCTGCGCAACCTGCGGCGCTTCTGGAAACGACCGGCACTGTCCCGGGTCTTCACTGCCTTCTTTATCTATACAGTGGCGTTCAGTATCATTCACGTCACCTTCGTAGAGTACTTCCGGGATGTGCTCCACCTGCCCCCGGCGGAGCGGGGCTTCGTCTTTATGTTCATCGGGATCGTGGGGGCTATCACCCAGGGTACCCTGGTGAAACGCTTGGTGCGGCGCTGGGGCGAAAGCCGGGTCATCGAGATCGGGCTGGCGTCTCTGGCGGCCGGGCTGGGATCCATCCCCTTCCTGCGCACATTCGCCCTCGTCTACATCGGGGCCTTCTTCATCGCCCTGGGAAACAGCTTGGTGATGCCCTCGGTGATGGCGGTGGTATCCCGGCGCTCCAGGGATCACGAGCAGGGAGTGGCCATGGGCGTTACCCAGAGCCTGGGGAGCTTGGGACGCATCATCGGTCCGCCCTATGGCGGCTTCACCTATGCTCAGATCAACCTCTACTTCCCCTTCCTCTCTGCCGCCGCCATGGCCCTCACGGCCCTCGGTATCCATGCCTCCCGGCCTAAACTGGCCACCGTGCTGCCCGATGCTCCCCACCCCGCCCCCGACGAATCCAGGTAATCCCCCGACCCACCATCGCTCCCCTTGAGTCCCCTGCCTATGGGTGGTGTTTTCCGTCAATGAACGGGATTACTTGGATATATATCGCCTTTTCCTGTTGTTTGCAATTGTATGGCAGGTATAACTTTCCAATATCTTGTTTTTCTTGCTCTCCTTTAGCTTGGAGAGCTCTAACCACGCAATCAGGAGGCCAATCCTATGAATGCTACTATCGTTTTGACTGACGAACAGCGGCGCAAGGTGCTTGAGGATGCCGATGGCAAAGTGGAGATGCTCTCTCCGGAGGAGGTTGAGGATCTAGCCACGAAATTGAATCGAGCAATAGATATCCCGCTGGTAAAGCTGGAGAAAAAGGAGCAGATCATCTTCGTGAAGCTGGTGAAGCAGATCGACCGGTTTATCTACAAAGTCCTGCCCAATGAGATCTATGAGCTGATCAAGCGATCCACGGATGGGATAGATAAAGCGGATGCCGAACTGATCAAGGAAAGGCTGATTGAAATAGTTGATAGCCATGTCAATATTCCCCTGGTTAAAAAGGAGAAAGAGAAAGAAATCTTCACGTTCGTGATCGGACTCATTTGTGACGCATTACTCGCGGGGGCGAAAGTATAGCTTCATAATCCCATCACAGGACACACCCGCATACCTCCTCGGTCGGCCGGTGACCAGCGGAAGCGAGCACCCCGCCCCCGGCGAGCCCGGGTAGCCCCCTCCCCGGCTGCGGCGGTCTTTCCTTGACATGTCTCATGGATAGTGATATACTTGTCCCGTTCCGGCCGTGTAGTGTTCGGCAGAGGGTATCGTGTCCGCTCGGGTTACAGCACAAAGCAGCTATACCGGGGGCTATCAGCCCTATTGTGTTGCTTGCGGGAAGGGCAGGTGCAGCGGAAACAGGCTGGAACACCGGGTAATGAAGCACAGCTATCTATCGGTATTCAGTTCCGTAGAAAGAGGGGAATCATGAGACGCTATTCCGCATTTATCCGTGTAGGGACGGTGGCTATCCTGCTCGCCGTGTTGTTCAGCGGCTGCGCTCCTACGCTGCCATTCCAGGAACTCGATCCCACCCAGCGCCAGTCACTCCACCGGACGGAATTTGTCCTGCTGGCCCATCCTGAGGTGCAGTACTACTGGGAGATTACCCAGGCCGGCGTGGCCTACCACAGGGTGGTCAACCGGGAAATTCTGAAGGCACAGGCGGTTCAGTGGCGGGAGAAAATGGATTACGAACTGGGATTAGTGGAGGTCTACTTGGCCAATTTCGGGAATCCGGCGCCTATCGCGCGGGACATCTATTTCCAGACCCTTCAGGATGCCCTTACCGGGAGTGATTTCATCCAGCTCCAGCCGT
>CP070787.1:1011922-1014239 GCA_020346745.1 Fidelibacterota bacterium
CCCGGTGGGACACGCCTCCAGGCAGGCCGTGCAGCTGCCACACAAGTCCTCTTCAAAAAGGGAATCTGGCTCCAGCTCCACATCCAGCAGGATTTCTCCGAGAAACACCCACGAACCGTAGTCCCGGGTGATTAGGTTGGTATGCTTACCTTGCCACCCTAGACCCGCCCGCTGAGCCCATACCTTCTCCATCACCGGCGAGGTATCCACACAGGCGATTCCGTTGACCTCCGGGTAGGCCTCGGCCACCTCTGCCAGTACGGCATCCATGCGCCGCTTCAGCAGCCGGTGATAGTCGTTCCCCCACGCATAGTTGGACCATCGCGGCGCATCCTCGGGAAGGCCCGGGGCAGGGACATAGTAGTTCATCCCCAACGAAACGATGGCCTTGACCTCCGGGAAATAGCGTGTCGGATCGGTGCGCTCGGTCTGCCGCCTGGTCATCCAATCCATAGCCCCATGGCGGCCTTCGGCCAGCCAGGTCTTCAGGTGTTCCGTCTCCTTATCCAGAGGCCCGGGTTCCGCAAAGCCCACCTTCTGGAAACCTAACCTGCCGGCCGCCTCGCGGATAAAGTGCTTCAAATCTATTGCGGTGTGTGCGCTGATGGCTCTCAGCTACGTGTTAATGGCCGACCGCTATTTACCCCATTCCCCCTGCAGGTACCGTTCCGCCCAGTAGAGTGCGATAATGGTCTTCACGTCGGTGATCTTCCCCCCCTCGATCCATCCCAGCGCCTCATCCAGCCCCAACTCGAAGGGCTCCACGAACTCGTCCGCCTCCGCCTCGGCTTCGAGACGCTCCAGACCCTGCGCCAGGTACACCACGATCTCCTCGTCACTGTAACCGATGCAGGGGTGGATGATCCCCAGACGCACCAGCTTCCGGGCGGTATAACCGGTTTCCTCCGCCAGCTCCCGCCGGGCGGTGGACTCGGGCTCCTCACCTGGATCCAGCTTCCCCGCCGGCAGTTCCACCATCACCCGGTCCAGGGCATACCGAAACTGGCGCAGGAAGATGAGCTTCCCATCCTCCCGCATCGGCACCATCACCGCCGCGCCGGGGTGGCGGATGTATTCCCGCACCGCCTGACGCCCGCCCGGCAGCTCCACCTCGTCCCGCCGGACATCCAGTAACCTTCCCTGGAATACAGATGTACTGGAAATCGATTTCTCTCTGAGATCCTCAGTGGCCATCACGGGAAAATACTATATCCTGTTTATCCCGAAGCGAATATGGGCTCGGAAAACAATGATCTGTGCGGGTACAGGAGACGCAACGACGCTCTTGGCGTCCTTTTAGCTTGCCTCAGGGCGGACTTGGCAGTTCTAATCCAGGTCCTCCAGCAGCTCCCGGGCCTCCTCCTGCATGATGGTATCGCTGTCCGACTTGGAGGGCAGGTCCACCGCCGCTTGGAAGGCCTTCCGAGCGCCGTCGTCCTTGTCCAGCTCCAGCCGGGTTTTGCCCAGCCACAGGAAGTGACGCACGTCGTCCGGCGCGAGCTCGGCGGCCTTCATGAAAAACTTCTCCGCCTCCAGGAAAGATGCCTCCGGCGGGGTGGCGTACACGATCGACGCGATCGTCCGCTCGAACCAGCTCAGGTCCGCCAGCGTGTAGTGCCAGCGGCCTAGTACGTGGGGCCAGGAATCGTTGCTGTCATCCAGCTCGGCCGCCTTCATGGCGTACTTCTTCACATCGTACGAATTGAGGATCTTCTGCTTGGTCCCCTCGATCTCTCCTACCCGGCCGATGAGGATAGCATAGTAGCCGTTGGCGTCCGCATCCATGGAATCGGCCGCCAGGGCCTGCTCGGCAAACTCGAATCCGGCGTAAATCTCCCGCTCGATCACCGCCTCATCCGTGGTGTTGTCCGACTCGTTAAAATGGGCCCGGGCCATGCGCCACAGGTAGCGGACCTCGCTCCCGTATTCCGCACCAAGCGGTTTGAGCAGGGCGAAGGCCCCGGCAAAATCCTTGGCGTCGTTCAGGTCATCTATCTGTTGCCATACTGACATCTCTTCCTGAGCCCAGAGCACGGCTGAGCCAAACAGAATACTTACAATAATCGGAACAGTTACAGATTTACACCGGTTCATATTGGTATCTCCTATGTGAACGTTTAGAAGAATTCGGCGAAGACCACCTTCAGCTCACGGCTGAGGTACTTCACATCACCTTTGTTTACCAGGATATCATTGAAATCAACCTCCATGTACATGGTGGGGGTCACGATAAACCGAATGCCAGCGTTCAGATAACCCCGTCCCTGGCCAAAGGATATTTCATCATAGTCGTAGTCATTATCGTCTAAAGCCGCAT
>CP070787.1:1014339-1016642 GCA_020346745.1 Fidelibacterota bacterium
AGCTCAGATATATCAGTAACCGATAGAATGCCCTCCATAGCAATAATTGATTTTGAAGGAGTTGGTGTTTCGCAGGAAGAAACCAGGGTTCTTACTATTAGGGTGGGCACCTACCTTGTGCAATCTGGAAAGTATACTGTCATCGAACGGGAAAAGATGGAGCGTATCCTGGAAGAACAGGATTTCCAGCTTACCGGCTGTACTTCGAATGAATGTGCTGTACAAATTGGACAATTGATAGGGGCTGAACAGATGCTTGCGGGTGCTTTTGGGAAGATTGGCTCGCTCTATACAATCGATATGCGGATAATAGATGTGGAGAAAGGGAGCATTTTGCGTACCGCCTCCTACAATGTTCAGGACTCCATAGATAAAGTACTAACTGAAGGACTACTAGAGGCAGCCAGGCAAATCACAGGGGATTAGTAAGGCAAGACTGGAGCACACCCCATCTTATATTTGTAAGTGTGCCTTATCACTCCGAACAACCATATTCAAAGGTAGCACCCATGTCCAACCAAGCGCTCAAAGCAAACGCCCCCGGTTGATCCGGGGGCGCTTGGCAGGTGCAACGGATGGCAGCAAAGCTTAGAGCGCTAATTCTCCCTCCTTAACAATCGTCTGCCCATCAACGGTGACGGTGCAGCCGGGAAGATGGGGATATACTGAAAAATCAACGCTGTTGTCACCCCCCATCCCGGTATTAGCACCGAAGCCAACGGTAACCATACCAGTAGCCATCCAGGCCACCAGGCTGCTGCCGGATGGAATGCGCACTTTCGGATTCAGGCCGATATCCACCGCACCGAACAGGTCCTTGCCGGTACCCGCAGCATCATAGCGCTCCTGGAGTTTCTCAAGACCGGCTTCCGCCGTCATGGATGTCAGCCTACCATTTTCAAAGGTCAGGGTCAGTTTTCTGATTTCCTCTCCCTGGTAGAAGTGGCGATCCGCCACGATGGTGCCTTCCGCGGAACCGGGAACGGGAACCAGGTAGACCTCACCGGCCGGGAGCCAGACCAGACAGGCGGCGCCTCCTTGCTCCTTTTCCTCATCCGAGATGACACCGTCACTCACCAGCACCGGGCGTCCGGTGATACCCAGCCGCAGGTCGGTACCATTGGGATGGGTAATATGCATGTCCATCCCGGCGGCCAGCATGGCCTTCACCCGCTCTCCGGATGCCTGGAGCTCAGTATAGTCTGCATTCACGCCATCCCAGAAAATAGTGGACAGTTTGTCCTGCGACATGCCGTATTGTTCAGCCCGTGCTTTGGTAGGATATAGGTCGTTACCCAGGTTCAAAAAGCGGTTATCCCGCTCCATAAAGCGTGCAGAAACTTCCGCAGAGGCCTTGCTTACCGCAGCGCGGCGCTCGGGCGGCACATCGGCCAGCAGATCCGGTGTTTGGCCAACATCCACGCTGATCTGAGCCGTGATTATATCGACCAACGCCATGCTGACCTGAGAATCATATTTCGCCGGAACCTCGTCGTAGTACCGCCGGTTATACCGCTCACTTCCCAGTATCATCAGCGGAAACGCACCCTGTTTGCGCACGTGCACGGCCAGGTCCTCCAGCAGTTCCACATCCCGCACACCTGCTGAGATGTACACGACATCACCCTCCTGGATGTTGGCACACTGGGTAACCAGTTTCTCGGCCAATGCGTCAGTATCAACAGCGGCCTTTTCCTGGGGTGCGCAACCCGCAATCAGTGCCGCCAGAAGCGCTGATGTCAGGATAGCTCCCATGGGAGCCAGGACTAGTCTCTTTGACATGATTTCCCCCCTTGAATGTAGATTAGGTGATCTGCTGGTAAGTTACGTGGATCGCTAAAGATATCCAAGGTGCCCGGTGGCAATCTCGGCTTTGGAAGTGAAAAGGCTGAGTGCTTCTCAGAAAAATGCAAGGGGATTTTATGAGGTCTTCTCTAGCCAGATAATGGCCAATATGTCTGGTATAAATAAGAGGTATCGTACGTATTTACTTGACTACAGTGTATACTGTATGTATACTGGTATAATTATACCAACAGTAATGCCGCATACATTCTGACCATACAGGTCCCGCGACTTGCTGGAAGCTTCACCCGAATGAAGAGGAGGACCGGCTATGCGTCGTACCAGGCTACCGATTCTTTTGATCATCGCCCTGGCCATATCCCTCCCGGCCGCGAGCACCTACGCCCAGAGCAACCTAAGGGTGATCCCTGGGCCAACAATGAAATTCCTGGATAAGCAAAGCAATGTAGATAGAACCCTGGAGGCGTCGGCCGTGGTGCCTCTGGGCGATGGCAAGA
>CP070787.1:1016742-1019018 GCA_020346745.1 Fidelibacterota bacterium
GCGTTTACTTGAGGGGCATGAGGATCCGGGTCAGGAGTTCCTGGGCGGGTGTTACCGCCGGATCGTTCAGATACATTTCATACGCCACTCCGGCAGGCTGGTGGCCGTTCTCGTCGATCCATTTGGTGAGGGCCTGATAGGCCGGTTCGATATCGCTGTAAGGTCCGGTGTGCAGGGTGGTCGCGAACTTCCCGGCGGGGATCTCACTGGCCTGGACGTCGCCCTGTCCCGCAACTACATGTGATACAGGAAAGCCGGCCTCAACATCCAGGTTCTGCATGTCCATGTTATAGTAAGCCGCGAACGGGGGGCCGGAGGGTTGCTCGCCTGACTTACCCAAGAACTCAGCAATCGTACGATAGGCTTCGCCCAGTACTTTGGGCAATTCCTGGATGGACGTTTTCGTGCGAATGGACAGGACGGGTTGAGCAGACTGCTCTTGAATCTCGCATTGGTAGGGCATCTTGCAGGCTCCTTACTCTGATAGTGCTGGATATTATCCTGGTTGTTTGCCAGAGAATATACAACATATATACAATATAATACAATAATTAGATCATTAGTTGCGGGAATGGTCTAGCGCATCCGTTTCAGAGTTTGAATATTCGTCGGTGCAGACAGACGGCCAATGCCAGCTGTTCATGCCGATGATTATTGAAGGAGTAAGGATGAGGGGACAGGAGCGGCGGCCGCGCAGGCTGCTGTCCGGGAAATTCAGCTACCCCCCGGTATGCCGCAACAGGCGTTTTACGAGCTTATCGGCAGCCTTGTTGGCAGCTGAGAGTTCAGCGTCCTGCCCCGTTGCCGAGCTGCGCTTAGATGACGACCAGACGATCTCCCCCGAGCAGGTATCGACCAAGTTAAGGGTGACGCTGGCGTTGGATACGGTATAGGACATGGAGCCTGATCTTGAAAATTCCCCGCTTTGATGTTTAATGGAGGAGCTCACATTGTGTATGAAGCCTGTCAGCACAGTGGGTACACCCAGTGAGAGACCGATCTCCGCTGCGGTTCCAACGTCCGTAGGGCCAACCGCGGCCAGGTTGATCGTTTCAAGGGGGATCAGCTCGTTGTCCGGCTGAAATACTTGGATATCAGCTTCTTCCAGCCAATCATGGATATTCATGGTAAGGCGGCTGCCTAAGCCCTGGCAAACGGGATCATCCCTGATGGGCAGGAGTGCGATGGCAGCGACCTGCTGCAAGTCGGCGTCGGGCCGGAGGTACTCGGGGTTCCCGGCGCACCCGGCGGTGACGAGGACAACAATAAATAGCCATGATACTTTTTTAAACACCGTAGAAGATCCTAATCAGTTTGGCGAAATTATCCAGCAAGTTTGGCTCAAGAGGTACGTCCTTACAGAGCTTGAAACTTCATCTTCCGATTAGATACATGGACAGATTGCAGGATACCAATCTGCATGTGGAGAATTAGACCGGAATTACTAATGGTTGGTTGTCATTTAATATGAGGAGAAGTGACGAAGCCAAGCAATCCATCTGACAGGAGAATTGCATCATGCTGAATGAAGTTCATTTTCTACTCACCTACACCTGTATTTACGAGTGCGACCACTGTTTCCTGTATTGCAGTCCCAAGGCTGAGGGAACCTTTACGATTGCCCAGCTGCGAGAGGTCTTCGGAGAGATCGAAAAGATCGGGAGTATTGAGAAAGTGTATTTTGAGGGCGGGGAAGCTTTCCTTTATTATCCCCTGCTACTGGAGGGTGTCCGCCTGGCGAAGGGAATGGGATTAGAGGTAGGCCTAGTGACCAACTCCTACTGGGCCACTTCGGTGGAGGATGCCGAGCTATGGCTCGAGCCTCTATTGGAGCTAGGCGTCGATGATATCTCCCTGAGTAACGATGAATTCCATTTCGAGGATGAGGAAGACAATCCGGCCAAGGTGGCCATGGAGGTAGCGCGGGGCCTGGGGATGGCGGCCGACACCATCTGTATAGAGGGGCCCTCTATCCAGGCTGTGGCAGCGGATGATGCCGAGGGAGCCAAAGGCGCAGCTATCATAGGAGGGAGTGTGGTATTCAGAGGCAGAGCGGTAGAGAAACTAGCAGAAGGATTGCCAACGAGGAAGTGGGAAGAACTGACTCAGTGCCCCTACGAAGACCTGGAAGATCCCGGGCGGGTGCACATCGATCCCTACGGGCATGTCCATTACTGCCAGGGTTTGAGCATTGGGAATATCCGGGAGAGACCATTTGCGCGCTTGTTGCGGGAGTATCGTCCTGACTCCCATCCGATTTGCGGACCTTTGATCAG
>CP070787.1:1019118-1021348 GCA_020346745.1 Fidelibacterota bacterium
CGTGTCACGAAGTCTTCCTGGTTGTAGTCGATACACAGTTCGACACCCATCTCCTTCAGGCGGGCATGCTTGCCACGTGAGGCGGTGCCGAAAATGCGAGCGCCAGCAATTTGCGCCAATTGAATCGCCGCCGTACCCACTCCGCCGCCGGCACTATGGATAAGCACCGTCTGCCCAGCATGGAGGTTACCCAAGGCGAACATCATCAGATAGGCCGTGAGATAGGTGACCGGCAATCCCGCCACCGCTTCCAGGGCGATTCCCGCGGGTACCGTGCGCAACTGCCGCGCTGGAACAGCAACCATGCTGCTGTAGCCCTCGAAGCGCGTCACGGCAAGCACCGGCTCACCAGGTTTTACATCGTTTACATCTGAACCAACCGCAACTACTTCACCGGCTATCTCGTAGCCTGGTACTGCCGGTAGTTTGGGTGCTCCGGGATACAGCCCCAACCGCGTCATGATATCGGCGAAATTGATGCCTGCGAAGTGTGTGCGCACAAGAACCTCACCCGACGCCGGTATTGGTGGTGATGCCGCTACCACTTGCAGTACATGAGGTCCTCCATGGCGATGTATCCGGACTTGTCTGATCAATCGCTTGTCCACTATTACTCCTTATCTATTGGCCTAGCCGATCTCTGGGGATGCGCCTTCAGTCTCCATTTTGACGGGAAGGCCAGCTGCCCGCCATTGAGGGATGCCATCCGACAGGGGTACCGCTCTTAAGTCATGACGACGCAGCAGCTCCACTGCCTTGCGCGACAGTATGCAGAACGGTCCGCGGGAACAGACCACGATCTCCTGATCGACCGGGAGCGAATATACCATGCGCTCAAGGTAATCCAGTGGTACCGAGACAGCACCCGGGATATGCCCAGTGGCAAATTCCTCCCAGGGGCGCACATCAATCAGGGTTACTTCACCGCGTCTCATGCGTGCCATGAGTGTTGTACGATCTATCACCTTATCCTCCTCCGTAATGCCCAGATAATCAGCAGCCAAACGATGCACATCGGCGAGATGATGCTGGGCCATGTCTTGCAATGCGACCCAGAACTCCGCGACATCCTGATCCGCCAGTTGGTAGGTGACATACAGACCTTGCTTTTCAGCCACCACCAGACGGGCGTTCAACAAGCTCCTGAGATGGTGTGAAGTGGCTGCGACCGACTGTGCGATCATCTCGGCCAGCACTTCTACGGTGCGGGGCGCTTGAGAGAGCAGGTCGATGAGTTCCAGCCGGATAGGATTGGCGTGCGCCTTGGCTAAGCGGGCGAATTCGCCGAACAGGACTTGTTTTGTGGTTTGTGCGGGGTTCTCGCGGTCCATGCGGGTTATTCAAGTATTCAAATGATTACTTGAATATACGGCATGGTACTTCACAGGGCAAGGGTGGGGGGTCGCTGCCCACCTGCCAGAGTGCAGGCTTACTTTCTCGAGGGAATTATCCGACTATTCAGCGGCTGGAGTGGAACTTGTGCCGCCAAGCAAACGGCCCAAATCTTCGAGCATGGCTATCTGGCGCTGGAAGTGGCCGTGCTCTGCCTCAACCAAGATGTATATACCGCCGAGGGCATCCACCAAGTTGCCCAAACTGCCACGATCAGGAGGATTCTCCTTCATTAAGGCGATATTGTAACGCAGGGATTTCAGTGCGCGGAATAACGCGGGAGAGTTCGTGAAGAAAAAGTCGTCGGGGTCCTCAGCGGGATTGGTGAAGATATCACGAGTATCGTTGCCGTACCACTGGCCGGGCTCGAAATCGTGAATCGTCAGCTTGCCGGGAGTATTATTGTGCACGGCGATGACAGGTCTATCGGGTTCTAATCCGATGATCTCGACCACCTGACGGGCAAAGTCGGAAGCGAGCTCCAGGTTTTCATCCGATAAGTTGTGGAAATAATCCAAGGAGCGCTTCAATCCTTCCTCGGTGAACATGCGATTGGGATCGAAGTGGTGCAGGACGCCCTGACGACGGATGACCACGGTGCGGCCCCGGCCATGCTCCAGTTCGATGAGCCGACCGCCATGCACGCGTATATAGGCTTTGGCAGCCTCGGCACTGGTATTCTCATTGTCGTGCAGATTGACGAAGTTGAGGCCAGGTACAGGACCAAGGTATTCCCTGACCCACACCTTCTCATCTTCCAGGCGCAGGGTATGCGTAACAGGTGTGAGTGCGTGGGTGGATGCGTTGCCCGCGGGGTTATCACCCGCTGCCACCGGCG
>CP070787.1:1021448-1023643 GCA_020346745.1 Fidelibacterota bacterium
GTCAGTCCAAGCTTATCCCTGATAACCCACAGTAGCTGGGTATCCGGGTCGACGTCGATGGACTGGCTTTCACCGTTGACGATGAGACGTATCAATGCCATTGATCATTCCCCCACGGTTTGAGATCAGGCCAGCATCCGGATCGAATAATGATAGGGCTGGCTCGCATTCCTGTTCACCCACAGTCTGGGCTCGGTTCACCCATGATGAGTATGGTAAATATAATCTGGCAAAACGCGCTATTCACCCTATTTGGAAGGAAAAAGTTGGTTGATCCGAGGAACGGGTGGTGTATGGGATGATGCCCCTTCCGTTCCTCTACCAGCGGGTAATGATCCCGGCAGCGATTCCGACGCGCTCATATTTGTCCGTTTTTTGATAACTGCCGGTGAGTGTTATTCCCAGTCTTGGCTTAATGAATACCTGCCCTCGGCCTATTAGTACGTAAGATGACGAATACATGGGCTCGCCTTGCCCCCATTCGACCTCTCTGCCGGCTCCGGCACCGATCTCGACAAAGTCATCCACCTTGGCTAGATAACGCCGCACCCCTGCACGGGCAAACTGGTTGCTGCGCCGCTTACCGGGCGCGTACTGGAGTTGACCACGCAGGTACCACTGACCGACGTACTTGGACAGGGAAAGCCCATAGATGTTCACGCGGGCCTCATCGAACATCATGAACCGATAGCTGCCGGATACCTCCCAGCCTTCACCAACTCCCTGGAAATACTCTCCCGTCAGATCCACTGTGGGCAGGATGTTGTGCTTGCTGGAGCCCTGCAGTCTGAGATTAGCATATCCTCGTTGCCGCAGGTTGATGTAGCTGTCTATGAAAAGTGCGTTTTCATCCTGGTCGAACCGGTGGGCTTGCAGCCCGCCGGCTGCCAGCGAGCCGAACGGCAGTTCCCGCTTGACGGATAGGGTAGTGGAACGCCAATCCGAGTACAGATCGGAGAATGTCTCGACCTCTCTGAGAATAAATGGCTCCCAGGGGAGTGACGATGGCATCCGGTCCAAGTCCCGCAGCAGGTTGCCGATCTCCTCCGGGTCTCCGCCCCGTTCCCGCGCTTGATATAGATCTTGCCGGGCTTGTGGAAATTTCCTGGCTGCCCGAAGTACCTTGGCTCGGGCTATCAGGGGGCCAGTGTTGTCCGGTTGCAGATCCACACACTTCGAGTAGCATTCCTCAGCTGATTCGTATTTCTCCCACCACAGATAAAGGTTTCCCAATGCCATCCAGGCATCGATGTAGCCTGGCACCTGTTCTGTAACAACAGCGAAATCCGCTTCTGCTTCCGGAAATCGACCTTCCCAGGCATAGACCAGGCCTCTGCCAAGAAACAGGTCCGGATCTTGAGGGTAGTCAGTGATCAGACGCGTGTAGAATTCAATGGCTTCCGGCCATCGATTGGTGTTCGCCAGGCTGCGGGCAAGATCGAATTTCTCCTCATAGGTAAGCGAGTCTCCGGCCAGATAGCGCTGGTATGCCTGCAGAACAGTATCGGCAGGCTCGATACTTGTGGGCGTCATTTCCTGCAGGCCTAAAACCGGAAACAATAGCAGCCAGATAGCGGTCATGGGGTACCCTCGACGGTAAATCCTCTACGTTCCATGATTCCCCAGCCCTTCGCCCCTCGGAGACCGGAAATGAAGCCTTTGATCCGCCAGTAGGAATTGACCTGGCGATAACCAAAATTCTCCAGTACGGCTAGCCAGAATAGCCGTAGCAGGTCGGCAAAGTGGGGATACCTGCGGAAAGATAATTCCTCCAGAGCCACGGCAACAATGGAGAGTGCGACTCCATACATGAACGTGGCTGTGAAGAAGGCCACAATGTACGGTCCCGATATCTTCCCCAAGACTATAGCCAACACCAGTGAAATGTAGCCAATCCATTCTATCAACGGACCAAACAACTCAAAGATAAAAAAGTAGGGGAAAGCGATCATGCCTATCCTGCCGTACCGGGGATTGAGGAACATGCTCCGGTGTCGCATGAGGGCTTCATACAGTCCTCGTTGCCATCGATCCCTTTGACGGCCAAGGTTGCGCATGGATTCCGGACACTCGGTCCAGGCAACGGGATCAGCGATATAGGCGACGCGATAGGGTATCTGGTGATTGCGGCAATACCGGTGCAGGCGGACCACCAGCTCCATGTCTTCACCGACAGTATCGATAGCGTAGCCCCC
>CP070787.1:1023743-1025936 GCA_020346745.1 Fidelibacterota bacterium
CCCAACGCGTCCAATGGAAAAACAGTCGCTGGGGCTGATTCCCGCTCCGGGTATACAACAGACAGCGATGGTTGAATCACGAATGATGTTCTAAGGAGACGATAAGGATGAAAAAGATACTGCTTCCCCTCAGCTTGATATTGCTCGTACTGGCGGGCACTCTGGCGGCTCAAGGCCGCGGTCGTGGCGGTCCCCACTCGGGTCCACAGTTGACCGATGAGCAGAAGGCTACTGTCCAGGAGCTGGTCAGTGGTATGCGCGAGGATGGCGCCAGCCGGGAAGAGATCCACGTTGCCGTGGCCGAACTGTTTGAAAGCTGGGGCCTTGAGCCCCCCGTGAAAGGTCGTTGGGGTGCCCAGCACCGGCGACCCGCCTTTATGGATCAGCTGACGGACGAGCAAAAGGCTGCCGTTCACGAATTGATTGACAGCATGCGGGAAGCGGGCGCAACCCGTGAGGAAATCCATACCGCCGTAGTGGAGCTGCTGGGCAGCTGGGGCATCGAGGTGCCCGCCGGTCCTGGCCCCGGCCACGGCCGCCATGGACGACCCGGCTTCATGCACCAGCTGACGGATGAACAACAGGCCGCTATCCGTGAATTGCGGAGAACCATGCGCGCCGAAGGGGCCACCCGGGAAGAGATCCACGCCGCGGTCATAGCCCTCTTGAATGAGTGGGGCATCGACCTGCCCGAAGATGGTCCCTGGTCGGACCAGACCCAGCGCCGTATCCAGGCCCGCAACTACCCCAATCCGTTCAATCCCGACACGCGGATCTCCTACACCCTGAGCGAACCGAACATGGTACGCGTGTCCATCTACAACATTGCGGGTCAGCTGGTACGCTCCTTTGATCAGGGCTATCAGCCCGCCGGCACCTATTCGGTCCTGTGGGACGGTACCACTGCCGACGGAATCCCCGCCTCCTCAGGCATTTACCTCTATCGCATTCAATCTGGACATGATGTATTCACGCAGCGCATGTTGCTCATGAAATAGAGATGGTGATAGTACCAGAGGGCGGGCTCAGTGCCCGCCCTCTTTTTTCCATAAAGGAATCTAAATGAGCCCCATACCCAGGATCCTCTCCCACGTCACGTACCTCGTTGCCGGTATACTCGTGCTGTCCGGTTGCAAAGCAACCCGCGTCGACAGCGCCTGGCGGGACCAGGTGATCGCAATCGACGGGCAGGATCAGGAATGGCTGAACGCGCAGATCATCCCCGAGGGCCAACGGATTGCCCTGGGCATCGCCAACGATGATACCGCCCTCTTTATCTCCCTGCGTACCGCCGATCATGCCGTCATCAGGCAGGTACTCAGCTTCGGCTTCACGGTCTGGATCGACTCGCGCGGCGGCACCCGTGAACGGCTGGGATTCAGATATCCCGTGGTGGAAGATATGCGGGGTATGCGGGAAGCCGTGCGCAACCGCCGCATGATGTCCGACGAAGATATGGACCATTGGTTCAATGCGGTACTGGCCAACCAGTTCGGAATCGAAATTGAAGGTCCGGGCAAGGGTGATCTGGCACGACTACCACTCCAGAACGAGAACGGCCTGGAAATCGCCGCTGGCTACCATCAAGGCCAGTTCGTCTATGAGGCCCGGATCCCGTTCCAGCAGTCACCCGACCAGGAGTTCGCCATTAGAGCCAGGCCCGGGCGCACGGTCGGGATCGGCTTTCAAACCGGCAGACCTGATATGTCTGCTATGCGTGGCCGGGGATCCGGCGGCATGGGCGGGATGCCCCCTGGTGGCGGGATCGGCGGCCTGCGGCCACCGGGCGGGGGTATGGGTGGCATGCGCGGAGACGGCATGCGACCACAGATACAGGCATCCCTGGAGGTCTGGCTTAAAGTGGCCCTGGCTGAAAAGAAATAGCAGCGCAAAGGCGGCTTGCACCCTTCGCACTCACACCATTTCTCCTATCTATCGTAATTGTATCGGATCTACACGAAAAAGATTGCAGTGTTGAGACTTTAGCGGTAACTTAATCATCGTAAATATACGATGAATGGCAGCACATGATCGCAAACAGCAACACTTCAAACTACTCCGAGCCCTGCTGTACACTGGACCTCACCGGCCCTGAGCAGCGTCGGCTGGTGACCATGTTCAATGGATTGGGAAATCCCTCCCGCTTTGAGATCATGAAATACCTGGTCACCCACAACGGCTGCATCACCGGCG
>CP070787.1:1026036-1028222 GCA_020346745.1 Fidelibacterota bacterium
CTGTGCCTTCGGTGGGTTTACCACGAAAGACGTTCAGATCATGCGCAAGCTCTACCGCCAGATGGAGGGAACCCGCGAGGCGTCGCTATTGGTGAGTGGGGAACGCCTGCCGGCGGTGAATGCTACCCTGGTAAACTCCCTGGCGATCCGGGCGCTGGACTTCAATGACATTTATTGGAAGGAGGACCCGTCCCATCCCTCCGACCTTATCCCAGCGGCACTAAACGTTGGTGAGCTGGTTGGAGCCACCATGAAAGATGTTATCGTGGCGATTGTCCTGGCATATGAGTTTGAGCAGCGGATGTGCGAGTTTGCCGTACCCGGTTTCCGGGAGCGGAAGTGGCACCATGCCACGATCACCCAGTTTGTCTCACCGATTGTGGCCGGGCGTCTGCTGGGCCTGTCGGAAGACCAGTTGGTCCATGCCATCGGTATCTCCGGTAGCCACAACCACACCATTGGCTGTCCTACGGCGGGCAAGCTGACCATGATGAAGAACACGGTGGATCCCCTGGCGGTGCAGGCCGGGGTTTTCGCCGCCCTGATGGCCAAGGAGGGCTATACCGGCACGGAAGAGGTCTTCGAAGGCAAAGAAGGCCTGATGGATGTTTTTGGTCCTGATTGGGATGTCTCCAAGCTGATCGGTGACCTGGGACAGGCATTCAAGATCATAGAATGCAGCATGAAGGCATTTCCAACCGAAGCTCTCACGCACACGCACATCACCGCTACGCTGAAAGTGGTCACGGAGCATGATATCCGGCCTGAGCAGATCGAGGAGGTCCGGGTAACCACGATTGCCCGGGCATGTGACATCCTGTTTGATCCCCACAAGTACGAACCCACCAGCAGGGAAACGGCCGATCACAGCCTGCCTTACTGCATTGCCCGTGCCATCCTGGACCGGAAGATCACCACCCAGACCTTCGATGATGAGAAGATTCACGATCTCCGATTGAAGGAGGTGATCCATAAGATCAAGGGTGAGGCGAGTGAGGAGTTTGAGAAGCTGTTTCCTGCCAAACAGCCCTCCCGTGTAGTCATCCGCACGGTGGACGGACAGGAGCATTCAGTTTACCTGGAGTATCCGAAGGGTGATCCACGGGAGCCGATGACAGAGACGGACCTGGACGATAAATTCGCCGCATTAACCGCTGCACACCTGAATGAAGCCGGCAGCAGTCGGATTAAAGAGGCCATCTTCACCTGTGAGACCTTGGCCGGAGTCAACCAGTTCATGACCCTCATGGTAGAAGATTGAAGAACTTCTCCGAAAAAACGTGTGATGCCTCCCACCTAACCTTCTTTACTTGAAGCGGCGTTGATGATTGACTGGGTACAACGGCCTTTTGTTTCTGTACCCCACGCTGGTTAGATTAGGCCGATGGCTGAAGCGAATCACACCCATTTCTGGCAGGAGCTAAAGGAGCGACGTGTTATTCAGCTGGTGGGGCTTTACCTGGGTGCTTCCTGGGTCGTTCTCGAATTCCTGGGTTTTCTCTCTGATAGATACAATCTCTCACCCTATCTGGTGGATCTCGTCCTGGTAGCTATCGGGTGTATGCTGCCGTCGGTTCTGGTGCTGGCCTATACTCATGGTAAACCCGGGAAGGATGAATGGACTATAACTGAAAAAGTCGTTCTGCCAGTCAATGTGCTGGTTACTGTGGGGCTGGTCATGATCTTTTTTACGGGGAAGGATTTGGGCGCTACCACGCTGGTGGTATCGGCGGAGGATGAGACCGGAGCACGGATTGAACGGATCATTCCCAAGGCCGACTTCCGCAAACAAGTCGCCCTATTTTTCTTCTCGAACGAGACAGGCAGTCCCGAGGCTGAATGGATCGGGCACTGGGTGCCACAGGGAATTTATCTGGACCTGATGCAGGACCTGTTTTTTGATAATCGTAATCCGTACCAGATGAGCCGGATGCTGATAGAAGAGGGTGCACAGCAGGGGCATGCGCCGCTGGCGCTCATGCGCGAAATTGCCCGAAAGTTTCACCTGTCTCATTTTCTTGAAGGCAGTGTCCTAGGTATGCGTCCCTATGTAGTGCAGACCCGTCTGTATCATACCAGGGGTGGTCGGCTGCTGGCAAGCCATGACTATGAGGACGAGGACATAGGTAATCTGATAGACCGTATATCTCTGGACATCAAGAAGGACCTGGGCCTGATGGCCATGA
>CP070787.1:1028322-1030482 GCA_020346745.1 Fidelibacterota bacterium
GGCCTGGGTGGGAGTAGTGCCCCGGCCGCTGAATGGGTCAAGTACCCTGTCGCCGCGCCGCGTGAAACGCTGAATGAAATAGTGTGGTATGCGCGGGGGAAACATGGCCATGTAACTACACATGGGATGAAAGGGATGGCCCCACGTTTTGGATATGGATTTCCACTCAGGGAGAACAGGTGGGGTGAGTTGCACGGAAGTTGGCTGCATCACACCTAAAATGTAACCCCCCGCGCCCCCCCGGATGAAAACGAATCCTGACGATGGTCAAGTGGCCCGACATAAAAAGAGGGGCACTATGCAGTGCCCCTCCCCCAAAGCGTTCGGTGTCAGAATGATTATCTCAATGTGAGACCAACTCCCAGGTTGTAGGCTGTGTATTCGCCGGTATTAACGTCGGCGTTAATGGTGAGAAGAGCAAGCTTCAGACGCAAGCCGGCAATCACGCGGGTCTTGTTGTCGCCTTCCATATCGAATTTGATGGTATCGATTGACTGATCCGCTGGATTAGTGTAATCGTATTTAATAGACAACTGGGATGATTCTAAACCAAAGCCACCGTAGATCGTTATAAGCGGAATGCTCTTACTGGCCTGGAGGGTCATGATGGTATTGGCTCCTGTTACGACCCCGGCGAGGTCGAGGTTCGTAGCATAGTACCCTGCAGCCAGATCGACGGGAAAAAGGGGAATGAATTCGCTGAATCCAATCTTCGCGCCAAAACCACCCAATTTGATCTGATCATCAGACTCAGGAATATCCAGCGTGAAGCCCCGGAAGGTCAGCTCCACGTTCATGGGTAAACCGACCGAAAACTGTGGCATGATCGAAGGCCACAGCGGAACACCGATCCCACTGATTCCTTCTTCTCCCCCCAGCGGAGGGATGCCGTCTATAGCGTTATCAATTTCCGATCCTGCCAGGGTTTCGATGGTTGAAGCATCAAGGCTGGTAGAGGTCACCAGGCCGTTGATAATAGCGGTTCGGGCAGCAGTATTGTTCACAGGAACATTCACGCCATCAGTTTCACCGAAGAACGTGGGGACCATAACGCCGGTTGAATAGAGCACGTTAAACGGCAGGTCAACACTATGCGTGCCGTATCCGGGGATAGCGATGGGCGTGCTGATATTGTTATCCGGAATCAAGAACTCGAACTCCTGGGCGGCTTCAGGCACAGATACGAGAGCCGCATTCAAGGTCACATCAAAACCGAGGATCTTGTGCGGTTTGGCGCGCTGGAAAGTGCCGCTGTTCGCTCCGGTGCCGAAAGCGGTGACCAGAGGAGACAGATAGCCTTTAGCGTTCTGCTTAACGAGCGCTTCAAGCGTTTCTGCGAGGCCATCCTGTCCTTGTACCGGGCTGATTAAACCCATGGCCAAAGGGATAGCTAGCATGGTGGAAATTATTTTCTTCAAGGTCCTATTCTCCTTCTGTTTAAGGATTCCTGTTCACTTTATGGATCGAATTGTCTGTGGTAATATGTGGACACCGAGTCTGAAAATCCTGCCGGACGTTGCCTCTCCGGCAATTGTAGTCAAGGTTAGCCCATAAAAACAAGCTTAAACCTTGGAGTTGTGACATACTGTGCGCTGGATCATAGTTCGTGGAGAGAATCAGTTTACAAGAATAAGGCGTTCCACGCGCTCCCATTTAGCTTTTGATCCGGTATTCTTGGCCCGAAATAATAACGCATACTGACCTGTTCGGTAGCGTACCCGGTCTAAGGTACGGGCATCCCATGTGACCACACCCGTTCCGGGTACCGGGCCGAAATTAGATATCGTGTCAAGCTTACGACCAGCTAGATCATAGATCTCAACCAGCAGGTAAACAGCTGGGAAAGGGGTCGTATATTGGATCACCAGAATGGACGTGGGGGTATTAAGATGGAGTGGATTGGGATCAAGGGAAATGCCGTAGTGCTCCGTAGTGATCTGCACCGAATTTGGCCTACCGGCGGTGTGTCCCTTGTTGCTGGGGGATACCACCCAGGAGGTTGGCTCTTGAGATGGAGCAGTGGGATCGATCTTTTCCAGGGATCGGCCTGGTGTGGTGACAGGCAAATTGCTATAGTCCATTTCGTCTATGAGAACCATGAGCGGATCCGTGAGGCTCACCTGATCGCCGGTATTATTGAGGGACGGAAAGCCGTGAACG
>CP070787.1:1030582-1032726 GCA_020346745.1 Fidelibacterota bacterium
CATTTCCTGGTCGTACCCCGCAAGGCGATCGCCAGGCTGCAGGACCTGGCTCCCGACGATGAGGCTCTTATTGGGCACATTCATAGCGTGATCACCCGCCTGACCGAGCAAGAGGAGATCCAGGATGGCTACCGGGTGGTGGTGAATTCGGGAGCGAGCGCCGGCCAGTCCGTATTCCAGCTTCATTTCCACGTGCTGGGTGGGCGACCCATGCGCTGGCCGCCCGGCTAGGGGGCTGGATGTCAGTTGTCTCTCAGGAGGGGATCAAAACACAGTCAGCAGCGAGTTGTATGATATGCGCTTGAAGCAGACCTACTACGATCACAAGTTTGCGCGACTGGCCAAGAAGCTCCGTGGTTATCCCCGGGGACGATCATCCCAGAATGGCAAATGGGATTTATTTGAGGATCTGACCACCAGTAGCAGCAGTGACCTGTTCATGGGGGTTTATGGTGATCTGGCCCTCATGGAATTATTCGGCGAGTTCGGATTGTTTGATGCGTTTGCTAGCCAGGGTATTCACCACCCGAAGCTCCAGCTGGATCTGAGTGATGCCTACCGGCATATTCTACGCTTTTTCGATGAGGAGATCGCGGTGGAAACCCTGGTGGCGGAGTTGGTTTTTCGCCGGTCACGTTGGCCACACTCTACCGGCTCTGAGCAGGACCTGGAGCAACATCCCTGTCTACACCTGGAGTGGATCCTGCTGCAGAATCCCCATCGGCGGTTTGATCAATCTCACCCCGCGCTGCCGCAGCAGGATTGTCCCGGGCTGGCATTGGGAGATATGGCTCTAAGCCTGATTGCAGCCTTGGCCAGAAACCTTCGCCTGGCCGGGATTTCCACCGTACCGGCAAGTTTGCACTCGGCACTGTTTTTCCTGCGCAGTTACCTGGCTGCATCCCCCCAGACACAGGCCGAGCTGCTCGCGCTGAAACGAGTGGCGAAAAAGGCCGGCCGGATCAATGTTGTTTGGGCTGAGGAATGGGACGACCTGCTCATTCAGGATACGAACAAGGTCTACAAGTGGCAACCCTCGGAGATGGTCCAACCGCTGCATGATGATCTGAAAGCCTGGTTTGATAACCGTGAGGGCTACGCGGCCGAGGTGGCCCGGCATCAGCCGCACTTTGCTATCCGTGAGGGCGTGAAAGTTGTGTGCCTCGAGGATGGTCGTGTTTTCCGAGAGAATCAAGCGGGCAGCACCTAAAGCCGCATAGCCTGGCAATCGCCAGGTGTTCGTTGCTTTTGATAGAGGTGCTCCAAGGTGACTTTCAGGCTGGATTTATTCCCCCAATGGAAGTATTTTCAATCCTCATGATCTGCGATTGATACTGTTTCAGTATCCTGTAAGACACTATTAAGTCCTGCGGAAGTGTATGGATTACGGCGGAGGAGGTTCTGGCCGGTGTATCTAGTGAGGTCAAAACGAAGCGCTGACAGGTCCAGAATAGGGCTCTTGAAGGTAATGGAACATTCTTTGCGACCGATAAATAAGTGGCTGCTGATGGGATTATTGGCAGCAGCTCCACTCTATGGACGGATCACCTATACCCTGAGTTTTGAAGACCGTGCCGAGCATTATATCACGATTGAACTGGAGGTTGATGGCATTCGAGGGAGGACGCACCAGGATTTTAAAATGGCTGTGTGGACGCCGGGCAGCTATGTTATCCGGGAATTCTCAGGTAATGTTGTTGAGCTCAGTGCCAGAGGTGGATTCAGGAATCTCCCGGTCGTTAAAATGGACAAAAATACCTGGCGTGTGGAGCTGGATGGACAGCGGCGCATATTCATTCATTACAAGGTTTATGCCTTCGAGCCCACTCACCGGACCAGCTACGTTGATCAAGACGGAGCCATGCTCAACGGCGCCAGTGTATTTATCTACCCGACAGGCATGGAGTCGCAGGAAAGTCTGGTGGTGATCAACAAGCCTCGTAATTGGGATCGAGTCACATCGCCGTTGCCCTGGGTTGGTGGGAGAAGCCCCGTATTTCGCGCTACCAATTTCGATGTGCTGGTGGATTCGCCGATCATGATGGGAGATCATACCGTTCTGGATTTCGAGGTCGGTGGTGTGCCTCATCACTACGCCATTGACGGTGAGGGGAACTACGACAGTCAGCGTCTCCTGACAGATA
>CP070787.1:1032826-1034942 GCA_020346745.1 Fidelibacterota bacterium
CACCATGCCGTCCTACGGGCTGATCTCAACAGGGGAATCCAACTCCCTCGTGAGCATGCCCAGATAGTCGGTGAATTCGCCTTCCGTTCGAATACCATCCGGTTCCATCTGCCAGGCGGCAAGAAAGTAGTAGGTTAATTTACCATCCCGCGGCCGCAGCGTGGCTACCAGGCTGTGCTGATCCTCCGTTAGTTCGATCAGGTCCTGCACCCGGTAGATGATCGCCATGCCCAGCTCATCCCCGGCCAGGCTCTGGGGACCATATGTCCCCAGGTAAGCCCATTCCGCTTGCGTATTCTGGTAATTGAGCACCTGCGCATCAGGATGCTTGACGATCCCTGTACACAGATTTTCAGGAACCGGTTCGATGGTCACGTCGTGACGGGTAGCCCGGCTCCCGGCGGAGATCGACAGCTGCGAGGAAAGCATGTATTTCCGGCCTCCGACATTCCAGCCGTAATAGTCCGTGCGGATGATTGCCTGCACAGGACCATTCGCGACAACAGCAGAGGTGATACTGTCCGTCTCCGCTACGCGCTCCGCCCGGTCACCCAGCCACATCCCCAGCGAGCCGATACCCAGGGATTCCCCCACCTTCAGGATATCCATGCCCCAGTCCGACATCTCGTGGTAGGAATCGAAACCGTCCTGCCCCACATCCTGGAGGACCATGGTCGTCACCTTCTTGCCAAAAATGTCGATGGCATTGCGCCAATCCAGGTAGAACCGGTAACCTACTCTGTCCGACTCCCAGCCAGGGCCTTCATACCTGATGAACGTGGAGTGATCGGTATGCTCATCCGGTACTCTCAGGAAGCTCACATTCTCGAAGGACCCGCCGATGTACTTCCGTTGCTCCCACTGGCCGCCAGTCTTGTGCGAGATCTCGGCCTGCGTTCTCCGGGGATACTCCCTCTGTGACTCCCCGGATACGGCATACCTCACCGTAACCTCTTTCACCGCACCCGGCTCGAGATCTCCAACGCAGACGACCTGATCCACCTGCCCGTCACCGTCCAGATCATTCCCTTGGCTGGCAATCTCCACGCTGTCCAGCAGCACCACAAACGCTTCCGGATTGAAGTCCGCCCGTTTCGATGTAAGCTCCTCCACTGCAAGCGTGAATACCGCGTCCTCCCGTGGCAGATCGAGAGGATTCCGAGCGGACAAAGTGATCGATTCAGGATACGCCGCCTGGAGGTTCTGATCCCTGCTTTCCTGCTTCGTGCAGGACGAGATCAGGATTAGTGCGATGGAGATAATTACACTACGAAAAATATGCATGGGAGTCTCTCCTATGACCTGGCACTATGCTTGGGACCACGTCTAAGTTAGGGTGATCCATGTCAGTAGACATGTAATAAACACAGCTATCCCCCCCTCATCCTGACTGCCCTGATCTCGTCTCTACTTCTGGTCCGTCACAATTGCTAACATGTCAGTATGTTCCAGCACATTAGTCGTAATTATAGAGCGCAAATCTCTGGATCGAATAGTTTCTCCAGAAAATACGTATATGTCTTCCCTGGTGTGTCTGGTCGCCGTTCAAATGTCTGATTACCTTCCAGTCGTTGTTCTCAAACCGTCCTTCCTCAGCTTTTAATATCCCAACGTTGAAGGCCGGTTGGCTTATATTCTTGAACGTGATCACTATTCCCGAACCTGCTAGATAAAACTCGTCATCTCCGGTTTGAACCAGGATCGCCCCTGCGTTCTCCCAGACATCATTTCTGGAGTTAGCTTCATATCCCAACGTATAGCTGTGACGAACGGTGAATTCGTAGTCTCCCATGTTCAGAATGGTTTCCTGGTTCTCTTTGTCAAATAATACGCCTTCAATTCTAGTCTGACCATGATGTGCGGTGATGATTGGCGTCAGTTGGGCCAGTACGGAATATATTTCTCCCAGCGGTTCAGTCTCCGGATCAGCCACTGATTCGACGGAAAATGGCGCGAACCCGAGACTCTCATAGTGGCCAATGGTAAAAGCAGCTTTGGCAGCCACGGTATTGTCAAAGCGGTGCTCGGGTATGAATAGTGGATTACCCTGACGTGTGTACAGGTCACACCAGTGTTTTATATTCGGAAAGTAAAAATCCGGCGCCAGGAAATCTAT
>CP070787.1:1035042-1037141 GCA_020346745.1 Fidelibacterota bacterium
TACCCTCCCATGTTTACCGACATGTTCGATGCCATGGATGAGGGGAGGAAGCCGACCGAAGATTTCTATGACGGCTATGTAGTGAATGTCATTATTGACGCCTGTTATAAGTCAGCAAAGACCAAACAGTGGGAGCCGGTAGAACTGGAGATTTGGCGCGGTGCCGAAACCACGCCGAAAATCAGCCCGCCACCATCGGAATATGAGGGCAAGCTGCTCGTAAAGCGCGAACGCCTGCCCGATGGTAAGGTTCGCCTAATCCTCCAGGATAAGGATACCGGTGAGGCAGAGCAGAAATTCATCGAGGGCTGATAAGGGATTCCTGTTGTCACAGCAACGATTGCTCAAGCTAATTCATATGCTCTGGTTCAGCTGATACGTCCCAGGCCGCGAGCCATTCAACGGGGCTTGTACAGCACGGTCCAGTATCTTGCCTCAGGTCACAATTTCTTTGAAACATGGCTGCTTTTAAGTAGTTTATGATCAATGCGATCACTTGACTATTCCCAGCGAAGGAGGATTTTAAAACAATTAGTATGACACATAGGGAACGGATTTTAGCGGCCTGTAATCATCAGGAACCGGACCGGATACCCATAGACATCGGTGCTACCAAGGTCACAAGCCTCCACCGGGTAGCCTACCAGAATCTCCGCAAGCACCTTGGCCTGGAACCGCGGGAGGAAACGGTGTGGGACCAGGTGCAACAGATCGTACTGCCGGATGAAGACCTGTTGCAGTACTTTGATATTGATACCCGCCCTCTTTTCGCCGGACCGCCGGATAATTTCAAGCCTATCGAACTGGAGGGAGACAGGTTCCGTGACCAGTGGAACGTCGTACGCCAGAAGCCGGAAAACGGATTCTACTACGATATTGTGGAATCGCCCCTAGCAGGCGAACCTACCCTGGAAGACCTGGACAGGTTCAGTTGGCCTGATCCCGACGACCCCGGTATCGTGCGAGGCGTTGGTCAAAGGGCAGCCACCCTGCATGAACAGACCGATTACGCTGTTGTGTTTCACCTGAGCGCTACTGTCCTCCATACAAGTCAATTTTTAAGGGGTTTCGAGGGATGGTTTGTGGACATCGCCTTGAGGCCCGACTTCATGGCGGCCCTCATGGACCGAATCCTGGAGATCCATTTAAGGACCATCAACAACCTGTTCAGGGAAGTGGACGGCGCCCATGTGGATGTTGTCTTTCTTTCCGATGATCTGGCGATAGAACAAGGCCCGATGATTTCGCCGGCTTCGTACCGGGAACTCCTTAAGCCTCGCCATCGCAAGCTTATTGAGACGGTGAAGAATCATACGGATGCGAAAATCCTTTACCATTCCTGTGGTGCCGTCCATCACTTTATCGATGATCTCATTGAGATTGGCGTTGATGCCATCAACCCGGTACAAGTGACGGCCCAGGGGATGGAAACCAGCTACTTGAAGGAATCCTTCGGCGACCGGATCACTTTCTGGGGAGGCATTGATACCCGCCACGTCCTGCCGCAGGGAACCGTAGAGGAAGTGGAGGCGGAGGTAAAACGAGTGATCGGTGACCTGGCTCCTAATGGCGGATATGTACTTAATTTCGTACATAACGCCCAACCTGATGTCAAACCGGAAAATATCTGTGCCATGATTGAAACGGCCCGTGAAGCAGGTACTTATCCAATATCAGTATAGGGCAAAGTAATATATTCAGATGGGTGACAAAGGCGTGGTTGATCTCAGAGAACTATATGATGCAATTCTGAAAGGCAACTCAGCAGATGCCGTGGCCTTCACTCGGCAAGCCCTTGAGGAAAGTCACGATCCCCTGCACATCGTCCATGAGGGCATGATCCCGGCCATGGAAGAGGCTGGCCGCCGGTTTGAGGCCTTCGAGTTCTATATCCCCGAGCTCCTCGTCGCCGCCGGTGCTATGAAAGAGGCCATGACACTCGTACGGCCTCTCCTGGCGGACCGGGAGGGAGACTACACCGGGAAGGTAGTCATCGGAACCGTCAAGGGCGATCTACACGACATCGGCAAGAACCTTGTCGCCGCCATGCTGGAAGGGGGCGGCTTTGAGGTAAAGGACCTGGGCGTGGATGTAGCGCC
>CP070787.1:1037241-1039307 GCA_020346745.1 Fidelibacterota bacterium
GATGTGCATGATTTCGCCTGGGTTACGACGCCCCATTTCTCGGTACATAATGAACTTTTTGAAGAACCAGGTTTGCCCTCGGTAGACATGCGGCTGCTGCTCATGCCGGACCATGCGGACAAGAAGGAAAGGTATTTCGCCGCGACCCGGGCAGCCCTTAAGTACTTCGGCACCTGGTGGGGCGCTTATCCCTACGATCATATCACTGTTGTTGATCCGGCCTACAAATCCGGCTCCGGCGGCATGGAGTACCCGACGTTTTTCACAGGCGGCACCCACTGGCTCTCACCGATTGCACGGCGGTCACCTGAAGGCGTTACAGTACATGAGGCCGGTCATCAGTTCTGGTACGGCATTGTGGCAAACAATGAATTCGAGTACGCCTGGCTAGACGAGGGCTTAACCACATACTCCACCACCCGCACGCTTGAGCAGGTTTACCCCAATCCGGTGCTTACAAAAAGATATTTTGAAGAATTCATCCCGGTTGTATTCCCGAGCGTCAAAGTCGCAGAACGCACTCAGGTCGCGGACCAGTACTACGGATTTAATTCAATGCTTAAGCGGGACCCGATGTCGAGGCTGTCCTGGAAATACGGTCCTGATGCATATGGCTATAACTCCTACAACAAACCGGCCATGATGTTAAGGACATTGGAAAACTATCTCGGCTGGGAAACCTTCCAGAGGGTCGTGTCCACTTTTTTTGAGCGCTGGAAATTCCGGCATCCGAAACCCCAGGATTTCTTTGCCATCGTAAATGAAATCAGCGGCCAGGATATGAGCTGGTTTTTCGAGCAGACCTATAATAGTTCCAACGTGTTTGACTACGGTGTAGGCCAGGTCAAATCGGAACTCGTCAAGATACCGAGAGGCTATCGTGAACAGGAAGGAGATTGGATCTACCGGGATGGTGAGGAAGTGGATGACGATAGCGAGACAGATCCGGAAAGGCAATACCGTTCCCGTGTATTTATTCGGCGCTGGGGGGAAGCAACTTTTCCAATCGAGGTAAAAATCACCTTCGATAACGGAGAAGATATTCTCGAAAGCTGGGACGGTAAGGAGCGCTGGGTACGTTTTGACTACCTGAAAAACACCCGTGTTCAAAAGATTGAAGTGGACCCCCAAAACAAGCTAGTCTTGGATGTGAACCACACCAATAATACCTGGGTGCGCGACTCCCAGGCCAAAATTGCCGCAACCAAATGGGCATCGAAATGGATGATCTGGTTGCAGAATTTGATGGAATTTTTTGCCTTTTTCTCATAACCGACCATGCAGGAGAAAACGGATATGAAAATCTTCACTGCAATTTCCAGCGGATTTGCTAAGGTAATTCAATCAAGACGATACATTTTTTTAGCGTACGGCCTGAATCTACTGATAGCCCTGGTTCTGGGGATCGCCTTAGCTGCTACTCTGAGTCAGTCCATTGGCCACAGCCTGGCGGGTGAGAATCTGCGTAACGGTTTCGATGAAGTATGGTACCCAGGTTTCTCAGCGCAGGCTCGGGGACTGTCCGGGACATTTCATCCCAGCGTAGTCGGAATTGGTGCCGTTTTCAATGGCCTGGAGGAGATGCTGGATGGCAGTTTTCTACAGAGAAATCGGGAAGTTGCGGGCGTCGGCTTCCTTTATTTACTCCTGTGGACATTTTTGTCGGCAGCTTTCATTTCGCTGTACGCCACACCCAAAGAGCAGCCGTCGTTTTTTCAGCGCGGTGCCGAGTTCTTTCCCCGGTTTCTGCTTCTCGGGGCAATGGCCGGAGTCATCTACTTCCTGCTTTTTCATTTTGTTATGGACTGGTTAACCAAAGCAGTGGACGAACTGACCCGCGAAACCATTGACGAAAGGATCCACTTTGGCTATGTGGCCCTCAAGTATCTCGTTGCCTGGGGATTCATCTGTACAGTGAATTTAGTTTTTGACTATAGCAAGATTGTAATCGTAGTAAAGGATCACAAAAACGCTCTCTCCGCACCGCTTATAGCTATGCGTCTGGTGTTTTCCAATTTTGGCAAGACGTATGGTTTGTATCTGAGCATTGGTGTTGTTTGGATAGT
>CP070787.1:1039407-1041463 GCA_020346745.1 Fidelibacterota bacterium
GCCAGAGTAAAGGCAATACCGACGAAGGTCCAAACGAGTCCCAGCTTTAAATAGTCCCGTTTCACCGGCGGTGGGAAGGGAACCTCAATGCCTTTCTCAATGGCCGCCAAGATTTCCTTGCTTTGGGCTTGACGCTTCCTGTAATTATAGTACATTACCAGGAAGATGATTAAGGCCGTGCCGCCGAACGAAGATATAATCCCAACGATTGGTATCCAGATTTCATGCATAGAAATACACCTTTCTTTTTTCCTTAGACCGCAGGGTGTCACCTATTGTTGCACTTTTTTAGAAACATGCCTAGGTTCGAGTGCAACAAACCGTGATCCAAAATCGTCATAGTAGGTGATGGATTCTCTATCAGACGTAGAGATTGTCGAACAGTTCCAAGCCGGCAATCACGAGGAGGCCTTCAGGAATCTGGTGGAGATCCACGGAAAAACAGTGTATAACATTGCGCTGTTCACCCTAAATGACGAGATCCTGGCGGAGGATGCTACTCAGGATGCTTTTATTAAGATTTACCGGAACCTTGGAAAGTTCAAAGGCCAATCCAAGCTCTCCACATGGATGTACCGCATCGTGAAGAACGTATGCTACGACTACTTGAAGAAGCGGCGGTACGCTCCCCTGGATGAGATCGAAGAAGGGTACCCGATGAGCGATGACGGCAGCCCTGAAGATGAAGTAATGTCGGACTGGCAGAGCAGGGAATTACGGGACGCGGTGGAACAACTCCCCATCAAACAGCGGTTGGCTATTACGCTTTACTACTTTAAGGATAAGTCGTACGAAGAGGTAGCGTCGATTCTTGGTCAACCACTAAATACCATCAAATCGCATTTGCATCGGGCCAAGTCAGCCCTGGAAAAATCGTTGACAAGACTTGAAGGGAGCTTTGTATGAAGGAACAATCCTTCGAGGAATTGGATCTACTGTTCAGTCAAGCGCAGGTGGATCTGCCACCCCAGCTCAAGGCTCGTCTGATGACTATTCCACATATGACGTCCCAGCCCACATTCTGGGATCTACGTTGGATCATCCCGGCGGCAAGCCTGGTACCGGCAATCTTCTGGCTGCTAATCACTAAGGTTCTGCCTCTGTTGGGCGAGGTTTCTGGAAGGATAGTATCATGGGCCGAGGATCTGGTCATACCCACCTTTCCAGCACCATCGATGGTATTAGTAGGATTCTGCCTCGGCATCACTTTGGCCACTCTCAGCGCTGGTGTTTGGTTTTATTGGAACTCTGAAAGCCGAGTCACCCTGGCGTACGGCAAGTACCTAACCGGCCGCATATAGGCTGGTGACACTCTCTATTTCCCTTCCAGCAGTTCGATAAGTGCTTCCTGGGCCTTTGGTGTTCCCAGCCGGCTCAGAGCGTCGCGACGGCTTCAGTACGCACCTTGACGTGAGCATCGTTCCTGGCCACATCCAGGAGGATGGGTACCGCCTCATCGCCGCTCACCCCGTCTCTATTCTTGCTGGCTGTGGCCCTGGGTATGGTGGTAGCGGCCGCGGCGCTGGGGGCCCTTGCCTCTACCTGCGTGCCGAGGACCAGGCGCCACCGATCTACGCCCGGTGGCTGACGGGGGCTCGGTAGAATTCCGGAGCTTTCCCGTGGATTACTTTCCCTCCAGAATCTGAATCAGAGCTTCCTGGGCCGCAGGAGTGCCAATATGGCCCAGTGCGGAGACCGCCTCCATGCGAACCTTCACATGGGGGTCGGTCCGGGCTACCTTCATGAGAATAGGTACTACTTCATCCGCATCATTACGGCCGAGTTGCCGCAAGGCGCCGATGACCTGCCTGCGCTGGGTCACGTCATCCGATGAGGTGAGAATCGTCTCCAGGACAGATAGTACCTCGGCACTACGAAAATGACCAAGTGCGTGGATGGCCTCCTTGCGCAACCCGGGATCGGGCTCCTGCCTGGCGACATCCATCAGTTTCTGCAAAGCAACAGGATCATCGAAGCGCTGCAGGGTATAGAGTATCTTCATGCGCAGTGCCGGGTTGTCGGAGCGGTCGTACATGTCGATGATGGCCTTGAGGGA
>CP070787.1:1041563-1043582 GCA_020346745.1 Fidelibacterota bacterium
TTTAGAATCGGACGCGGGATCGATCTATGATGAGGAGGTGCTGGCCGAAGGGAGCCAGCAGGATTTGGGAACGGTTTCTCCATCTCTGCCAGATACCACCGCTCAGGGGAGCAGGAATTATCCTCAAGAGGCCCGTAAGCTCTATGCCGAAGCACTTAAGCTGGTTGAGGCTCGGAAATTTGAGGCCTCCATCGCAGCCCTCGAGGCACTACTGGAAGCTTTCCCGGAGTATGCCCCCGCGCACAATGATCTGGCTGTGGTCCATTTTGAGACAGGGAATCAGAGCGAGGCCCTGCGCCACCTGGAACGAGCTTCCGAACTGGAACCCGACAATTTCAATACACTGCGCAATCTGGGCAGCGTTTACCTGGCAGTAGGTCGTGTGGAGAATGCTCTGACGGCCTATGAGCGCGTGGCTCAGGGAGAACCCCAGGACGCCGACGCATGGCTTATGCTTGCTACCACCAACTGTCAACTGGGACGAATGGGTGACGCGAGGAAAAATCTCGACCGGACGCTAGAGATCAATCCGGATCATCCCGCCGCCAGCAAGCTGCTGGAAACCATCAATCGGCGGGCAAGGCCCTGAATGCAGACCTCCGACAATACTCCGATGGTGAGTGTTGTCATCCCGGCCCATAGCTTGTACCTTAATACACCGCCCTTCGCAAGGCAGTGACAGCTAATCTATCGAATCCGGATGACTGGAGGGGGCGGGGGTACTCATATCCGGGGGCCAAACAGTTTGATAGATAACATCGAAGCCTATTCAATCCTCCTCCGGGGAGTCCTTGCGGGTGTGATTGACTTCTTAGGTATGCAGGAGGCTTGAGATTAACATGGCGAAGCAAACCGACAGCCGGGCAACCAGCCCCATAAGCGTGCTTATTTTCGGTGTGGAGATGGGTGCGGTACTCCAAGTCAGACTGATGAATCCCCTGTCAAGGCTACAACAGGAAGGGCTGCTTCAATACAAGGTCATTGATTACGGGCGACTGAGCTCTTTCAGTTTCAAAGATCTGGAATCCTACGATCTGATCATCTTCCAGCGGGTATACCACCCCGAAATGCTGGATATACTACGTGGAGCCAAGCGGTATGGGAGAAGGACCATCTATGAGATAGACGATCAATTGCTCAAAATGCCACCGGAACATCCCATGCATAACGAGTTTTTCCCGGCAGATCGTCGTCAATGTATCATTGAGTTCCTCCAGCAGGTAGACCATGTGACAGTCTCCACAGAGCCGTTAAGACAGGACCTATCCCAATACAATTCGAAGATCACCCTCCTGCCAAATTTCCTGGATGAAACAATTTTTACCGAGACGGAAGCTGGACCGCCGCGTGAAGGACCCGTGAGAATCGGCTATGCTGCCGGTTGGACCCACCAGGACGATTTCCGGCAGGTACTCCCCGCTCTCAAGCGATTGCTGAAGGAATACGGAGACGGGATCCGGTTGGTGTTTTTCATGTATATGCCGGAGGAGCTGAAAGGGAATCCCGCAGTGGAACATGTGGGTGGCGTTGGCGATCTGCGTGGTTATGCCCGGCTGCTGGCACAGACGCAGCTCGATATCGGCCTCGCTCCCCTGGGATTCAACCGGTTCAATGAGTGCAAAAGCGATTTAAAACTACTGGAATACGGCTCGCAAAGGATTGCCGGAATCTACTCCAAGCATACGCCTTACGCCCAAAGCGTGATAGATGGAGAGACGGGCCTTTTAGTTGAAAGGGAAGACCCGGATCTGTGGTATGAGAAAATCAAGTATCTTATCGAAGAGCCGGCAGAAAGGAGACGTATCCAACAACAGGCCTACGATTATGTCCGGCGGGAACGGACGCTTGACCAGAATGCTCGTTGCTGGTACGACCTCTATAGCCGGGTTCTGGCGGAGTCTCCGGAAACGCGGATCCGGGATGAACGACCCCTTGTATCCATTGTGATGCTCACCTTTAATGCCCTCGAGTACACCAAGCGGTGTGTGGACTCCCTGAGCCAGCATACTGCCTATCCTC
>CP070787.1:1043682-1045700 GCA_020346745.1 Fidelibacterota bacterium
GAGCTGTCTCTTTACGTCACCAGCGAGCATCTGGTAGGCAGCCCGCACGAGGATTTTGCCTGCATCGATTGCCATACCGATTTAGAGGGTGTGGACGACTGGCCCCACCGGGAGCGCCTGCCGCTGCCGGACTGCGGCACCTGCCATGAAGAGGAGCAAGCCGTATTCATTGAAGGCTTCTTCGGCCCCCTCATGCAGAAGGGCTATACTTCCATCCCCAACTGCTCCGACTGTCACGGCCGTCACCAAGTCTCTTATACGGGCCATCCCCGCCAAGTATGCGGAGTGTGTCACCAGGATGTACTCACCGATTTCCTGGCTTCCCGACACTGGATTGAGGAAGAGGATCCCTCCAATCTCACGTGTGTCTCCTGTCACCATCCGCATTTCAAGATGGAGAAATCAAAGTACACACCCCATCAGTGGAAAATGCATTTGGTGGAATCATGCAATGTGTGTCATGAGCAGGAGGTGGCCAATTATACCGACTCCCAGCATTTCCAACAGCTCGAGGAAGGCAATCTGAGCGCACCGGTTTGCTCGGATTGTCATGCTAAACACCAAGTGCTCTCGCCCCGTGACCCTAATAGCCTGGTGTCGGTGGCGAAGCTGGATCTGACCTGCACTCGCTGCCATATCGGCTATGAAGCGTCCATCCACCGGCCCAGGGAAGGCGACGATCCCCGTCTGGAAACCTGTGTCGCCTGCCATGCTGGTCACTCAACCAACATGACCACAGCCCACTCTTCCATCTTTGAAACCGGTTTGGCCAACGTGTGTCTCCGCTGCCACGAGCAAGAGCTAGTCGACAATCCTGCGGAAGCTCATCTGGTCATCCACAACGAGAAGATTGAGCAAGCCCAGGCAGGCGAGCCAGTCAATTGCGGACAGTGTCATCAGTACCATTATAGGGCACCAAGGCATCCCGCCTTCTCCGGTATTAAACGGGCCTGCTCCGAATGTCACCCCGAGGAACAGGTGGCGTGGGAAAGGTCCGTGCACGGCATCAGTGCAGCAAAGGGGCATCCGGAGGCACCCACCTGCACTTCCTGCCACGGTGAACGCTTTATTCCCAAAACGGAAGAGAGTTTGATTGGGAACAGAAGTGTGCAGCTGTGCAGTTCTTGCCACAGCGATCGGGAAATCATCCTCAGGTTCCAACTGAATCCGGAGGTGGTCTCCGGTTATCAGAGCACCTACCATGGTCAGGTTTATCAATTAGGTTACCAGGGTACCGAATTCGCTACCTGTGCTTCCTGCCACGACAATCATAGCGTCTTACCAGCCTCCGATCCACGATCCACAATCAGCCAGCAAAATATTCTCGATACCTGCGGCCAGTGTCACGAGGATGTGAATATCAATTTCGTATCCTACCTGCAGCATTACAGCCCCATGGCGCACAAGGAAAATCCTATTCTAATGGGCATCGACACTTTCATGCGCTGGCTCCTTGGTGTTACCCTGGCAATATTCGGCGCCCATACGCTGCTGTGGCTCGTTCGACTGCTGATACGGCGCTTGTTCGAGGGTAAGAAACCACCCAAAGTCAAGACGAAGCACCGTATCAAACGCTTCGATCTGGTGCAGCGAATCTTGCATCTCGGGCTGATCCTGTCCTTCCTCACCCTGGCCACCACAGGCCTGCCCTTGAAGTACAGTCACACCCCACTGGCCACCTGGTTCGTGAACCACATAATCAGCCTCCACGCAGCCGCTCTACTGCATCGGATTGCCGCCACGCTTCTGATCAGCGTCTTCGTCATTCATGTTCTCCTCCTGCTATACCGCTGGCTCATACGGAAGGAGAAGGGGCTCTTCTATGGTCCCGACTCCCTGGTTGTACGTCCCAAGGACTTCAAGGACTTCATTCTTCACATGGGTTATTTCATCGGGGCTCTGAAAAATCCGCCCAAGTTTGACCGTTGGACCTACTGGGAGAAATTCGACTACTACGCCGTTTTCTGGGGCATGCTGGTCATCGGTTCCAGCGGGCTGACACTATGGTTCCCGGAAAC
>CP070787.1:1045800-1047812 GCA_020346745.1 Fidelibacterota bacterium
CCTTGTGAACAGTCCGCAAAAATATTCCCATCCACCCCGAGTTATCCGATTTGGCCGGATTTGGACCATGTGTGTTATCCCGGGGATAGGATTGTCCGGAGATTTTCCGTTCTGATGGAGATGTCGCTGTAGGAATAGGTATTATCATTCAAGTCGTCCGCATGGTTTCAATAACAGATCGTCGGGATGAAAAATACCTCCATTGAAAGTTCAAATCCACCCCGAAAGTCACGTTTGGCTTCGCACAGTAGATGCCGGACAATGGACAAAGATCATGGGGACGTGGTGGTCTTGGCTACGGCGGATTGATATTCCCGAATGACACTGCCGTCTGCGCGGCGTTCAGCCCGCACTCCCTCGCGAATCACAAACCTGGGTGGTGCCCCGCTATGCCCTGTTGTCTCGCCCACATGTTCTGCGAACCAGGCCTTCAGATCCTCGTTCAGCGGTTGCACCAGCTCTGAGGGTTCCCACTTGTAGATCTCGTGCGTGTCGTCAACAAGTAAGTCACCCCATTCCTCCGCCCATACGACCTCGATCCTGCCAAACCTTTTCGCCGCTCGCTTCAATGCAAGCAGATCAGCCTGTGTTTTGGATGATACCGCCGAGTAACTCCTCAGAAAGAATAACGCCGAATGCAAGCTGGCAGGTACCGTGGAGACACTACCCATTCTCAGGTTTTTTGCCATGGCCGCTATCAGGCTTAGGGTCATGTCTCCAAGAGCGAGTCCGGGACAATCCTGCTGCGGCAGCGCTGGGTGGCGGCTGTCGAATCGGCGATAGGGATTCTGCAACAGGATCCATTCCAGATGCAGACAGGGATATGGCTCTATATCCAGCTCGGGGCTGGTCGAATGCGGCCAACGGGACCGGCGGAATACCAGTTCTGCGATGAGGGTTTCCGGACTGATCGCCTTGTCAAACAAGCGCAGGATATGCCGGTAGGCATCACTCAGGTCCAGATCAAGGCATGGGTCGGAGATCCCCTGGTCCGTCAAGGCCTCGAATAACCCGAACTCACCCAGTAAGTCCATGATGGCCAGATCTCCGTATACCCCCAGGAATAACTCGCTGCTGCTCCCGGAGTTCAGGTCCTTAAATAGATCCCATTTGCCTTTTTGTGAAGATCGCCCGCGAGGGTAGCCGCGGAACTTCTTGGCCAGACGGGCAAACTTGTGGTCGTAGTATGTCTGCCTCAAACGCATTGAATCCAACTCACAGTACAGCAGCTCTGCATCTCTACCAGGACTATGCTCATAACCTTCTCGCGCGCGGATACTCGCTCACCCGTACCTCAGACTTACCGGGATACTTGAAATTACTCGCTTCGCATTCCACTCGGGCATGGAAAATTTGATCCGTATCCACCCTCTCAAACCACTCCGTCTTCCCCTGTGGTGTGACCCGACCGCCGTCCTCCCCCGGGCCTTGACTCCCCCCGCTCCTTCGAGTAATTTGCCCCAATTATTTCCGGTCATAGCGTGCTTGGAGAACTGTATTCCACTCTATGATTCCCGGCATTCTACGAACCAGGCACGTAACATATAAGGTACCTGAATCACTTGAACGACATCAATTCCCATCGCATACTGCCCACCATCATTCTTGGTGTCGCCCTCATCACCAATCTGGGATTTGCTCAGTCTGAATCCGAGGCGGAGGCACTGGTATTATTAAATGCAGTCTCACAGCGCATGGTAGGGATCGATCAATCCGCACTCATCACCCTGTCCCAACCGGACCGGAATGATTCCGTGCGCGTCCAGCAATTCCAACTGTGGGTCCATTATCCCACGGCAGCCGATTCGATCCAAAAGCAATCCCTTGTTCTCGTCCGTCAGCCTGAAAAAGCAGCCGGCAGGAAATACTGGTCCTGGACTATGTCTGGAGGCCGGGTGCGGCGCTGGATCTACCTCCCTGAGAGCGGCAAGCTCCAGGAAATTTCAAGACGGGGTGGAGGCAGAAAACAGGACTTCGATCTCAGCGAGCTGGAAATCACGCCCGAACAGATC
>CP070787.1:1047912-1049896 GCA_020346745.1 Fidelibacterota bacterium
GGTCTTTTCGCTGTCGGAAGCTCGGGGGAGGTGGATATGTTCTTTTCGCGCCGGATTGGCATTGGTCCTGACAATCAGGCGGTGCCGATCATAGGAGGTGGGCGTATCACCGGCAAAGTAGGCGCTATGGATGTGGGCTTCCTTAACATGTCCACCGAAGAGATGTCAGCTACCGACGACACTGACGCCATAACGGCCAACAACTTTACGGTGGCCCGAGCCAAAAGGGAGCTGCCAAATCGGTCGGCCCTGGGTGCAATACTGGTGAATCGCATGGGTCACGGTATGCCTGCGAACGACTACAACCGCACCCTGGCGGTGGATGGCCGAGTGGGCATCGGGCGATACGGTCAGGTGGAAGGTTTTCTTGCCAAGACTGCTACGCCCGATCTGGCAGGCGATGACGTCGCCTTTAAAATGGGAGCCAATTACAATTCGGAGAAATGGGAGTTAATGCTCAGCGTGATGGATGTTGGGTCCAACTTTAATCCGGAGGTAGGCTTTCTCAGGCATGAAAACTTCACCATTGCCGAAATGCTCGCTTACCGTACGATCCGGCCCAAGGATTTTTTCGGTCTACACGAGATCGTTCCTCATATATCCTACAGGGGTTACTGGAACCACATTAGCGGATCCCATCAGAGTGGGCTCTGGCACATTGACAATCACTGGGAGTGGAAGAACGGTCACAGGATGCATACCGGTTTCAATATTACCCACGAAGGTCTGGAAGAGTCCTTCGAGATTTATGCTCCCGATAGTCTGGTGGTGCCCGCGGGCAGCTACAACCATGTAGAGTCGTATTCTGCTTTCTATACCAATCGTGCCCACTGGTGGTGGGCAAGCATACGCACCTTTGCCGGAGGCTACTTCGGTGGTACCCGTATCGCCCCCACTGCTTCTCTTGGAGTAAGGTACAGAGAGAAGCTTAACATGAGCCTGAGTTTCGGCAGAAATACGATTGATCTGCCAGGGGGAAAATTCTGGACAAACCTAGTGTATCTTCGGACGGCCTATTCCTTTACTCCCCGGTTCCTTATAATGGCGCTTCTCCAGTACAACGACAAGGCGGGACGTTGGTCAGCGAACGCACAGCTACGCTGGCTCCAACAGGCCAATACCGGTCTATTCATTGTCTACAACCAAGGAGGGGAGGTGGATCACCCGGATGGACCGTTCCTGGAACCGGTCCGGCATACAATCAGCCGGAGCATCATCCTTAAATACACCCATATGTTCGACGTTTTTCGATAAAGAAAAACACCACATAATCAAGGATATTAAAAGTCCCAGCGAGGGTCAGGGCTTTCAATACTCCTTATCATTTTCACCCCTGCTTCAGCATCAGATCGATGGTCGGTGCGGGATTTAACCCGCAGATGATTTTTACTCAACTGTAAAAATTGGCCTAGTCATCTATTTTCGATCCTGTAGGTCATGACAGCAATAGTATCCCGACTACGTATGGCAGCATGGCCAGTAATCCCAAGGAAGGATGTCCCCGCCGCCTTGCATTTAGCCTGTCCCAGCTAAAGAGATAGATCGCCAGCCCAAATGCCAGTACTCCACTCACAAACAGAATAACAAGCGATCCCACCGGGTTGAAATCGGTAGCGAGGTTCTGAGCTAATCCTCGAAAAGCGTTCATTGCATGGGTGGCTGGCATGAGTTGAGCGATTATCCTTACTGATCCGGGTAATATACTATAGGGGATCATCATTCCGCCCAGAAGCATCGAGGGCAGGAAAATCAGCTGCGACCATAAAACTGTCATTCGCGAACTGGGCGAAACCACGCCGATAAGCACACCCAGTCCGGCACAGGCAAAGGCCATTAGTAAGAATGTAATGGTGAAACCAATCAAATTGACAAGTACAGGCGCATCGAACAACATGGGGGCCGTGATGGTGATGATAATGGTGACCGCTGCATTATGCAGGACGGTTGTCAGTGCCGGGATGACGAGGATCGGTAAGGCTGGTAT
>CP070787.1:1049996-1051940 GCA_020346745.1 Fidelibacterota bacterium
GAGGCTGAGGCGTCAATGGATGGTTGGATCGTTCGGTTGGGTGATGCCACTTCCGTTAGTACAGTTGACAAAATACAGCTGGTTCCGGCAACCGTTGCTCTCCACCCGGCATATCCCAATCCCTTCAATCCCAGCACCTCCCTCGCCTTCGACCTGCCTGAGGCCGCGGCGGTGCAGTTTATCGTATACGATATGTTGGGTAGGGAAGTCGCCCGCTTGGTGGATGGCTATATCGAATCGGGCACGCACCATGCGACCTGGAACGGCCGCACCGCTTCCGGACGTGAAGTACCCACCGGCATCTACATCGCCCGCCTCGTGACACCAGAGTACAGCAAGTCGATAAAGATGGTCATGCTGAAATAGAAATATTTTACCCTACAATTGAATAATGAAAGGCCCCGAACCATCGGGGCTTTTTGCTATCAACGAAGGTCTGATATTCAGCATTTGCGCCCGCAGGCGGGAGGTATCTAATCCTGTCTCCATTTCAGGATAATCCGGTCCGGAAGTATCAAAATTCTTGCACTAGCGATAGGTCCGTTCGTACAATTTCCAGCCATTTCTAACCCGCATCAATATCCCCTATTTCATTGTCTCGAAAGCAGATGGGATTACGTGCATCCAAGGAGGAAGTACACCATGAAACGTGCCAGTCAAATCACCCTTTTCCTGTTGACGACCGGTCTGATCGCCTCGCTGCAGGCCCAGATGCCCAGAGTCCTTTCGTATCAGGGAATGCTCACCGACAGCTTGGGAGTTCCCAAGCCGGATAACGCTTATGCCTTCGCCTTCCGGCTCTACGATGCCCCCACCGGTGGCACCGTACATTGGACGGAAGCCAAGGTCATAGAGGTCAAGAACGGCCTCTTCTTCACCCTCCTTGGTGACCAATCGCCTTTCGGTGAGGCTTTCCGGTTTGACCAACCCTATTGGCTGGGTATCCAGGTGGGCGCTGAGCCCGAACTGGTCCCGCGCATCCCTTTAACCAGCGTGGCCCACAGCTTCCATGCGGACAAGGCTGACCGCGCGATAACCGCGTCGGTGGCTGACACCGCCGTCTACGTGGAAAATGTGCCGCCCACCGGACCCGCCGGGGGTGACCTCACCGGTGCCTACCCCGATCCCGCCATCGCCGATAATGCGGTAACCGGCGCGAAGCTTATGGATGGCGCTGTGGGCACCGCCGATCTGGCCGATCAGTCGGTAACTACAACCAAGATCAGCGCTGAGGGTGCATCGGCACCTGGAGATATTCTGACCTATAGCGGCACCGGTGTGGTGTGGCTGGCTCCTGCCGCCGGGGACACCGTTGACGGCCACTCCCTGGACGCCGCCGATGGCACTCCCGTTGATCAGGTCTTTGTGGATATGGAGGGCAATGTGGGTATCGGTACCACAACCCCCGCCCAGGATGTCCATGTGCATAGTACCGATGAAACTCTGGTCTTAACGGAAACGACCTCGTCGAACCGCTCAGCCCGGTTTCAGGTGAGAACCCCCGACTCCGACGGATATTTCGGCGCACATGGCGCCTCCTACGACGGCAGCAATCTGGATGGGAAAGTGGTTCTGACCAGTTGGAACCAGATCGTGGCGCTCAAAAGTGTCAACGGTGGTCTGGAATTCTTCACCAGTGTGGACCCCGATCCACGCATGGTCATCAAGACCGATGGCACTATCGGCATCGGCACAACCACACCATCCACTGCTCTGGATGTAAGCGGAACCGTGAAGGCCACCTCCTTCGTGGGTGATGGCTCCGCCCTGACCGGCCTGAGCGTCGGCAGCGTTCAGAACGCCGACTCCCTGGGCCATATTGCGGCCGCCGCCTACGCCCTGGACACCGAGATTATGCCTGCCGTCCTGGATGCCCACGGCCCCGGCAGCGGCCTGGATGCCGACCTCCTCGACGGTATGGAGGCCAGCGCCTTTGCCGACGCC
>CP070787.1:1052040-1053982 GCA_020346745.1 Fidelibacterota bacterium
TAGCGAGCCGCTTCGCTATATACGAACTGGACGCCCTCCCCGTCTCTGGTGGAGGGCGTCTTGTTTTTCCGCGGTACTTGATTTTGACCGAAGATCTCGCGCCTAGATCACTTGCTGGTACACTGCCGATGGTTTCCCGCTACTTGAGTTCCAGTTCTGCTCGGCCGCTGCTGGTCCTCAGCAGGATCTCGGGCTCTCCCTTTCCCCTGGTGAATGATTTCCGCTCGTAGACTCTGTTTCCGCGTTCATACTCTTCCTCTACGTCAAATTTATATGGTGAGATGATCCGGCCTCGGTCCGCTCTTGCTGTAAATTCGAAAAAGCCAACGACCTTGTTACCACCATAATTAAGCACTACGTCTCCCGAAGCGGATTCCAGAGCTACGTCATGTTCTGGACTCTTGGCCAGTGTGATAATAACGTCCCCTGAAGCCGTATCGAAGTTACTCTCGTCTTCAATTAATATTTCGACAGCCTCTATATCGCCGGAAGCATTATCAACCTCGAATTCTCCCCTGACGTTCACAACGTCGATATTACCGGAAGCATTATCAAGCTCGAATCTGCCGGAGACATCCTCCATTCTGATCCGACCGGATGCATTATCGATAGAGAATTCACCGTCGGAATCCATGATCTCGACTCGGCCTGAGGCGTTTTCAATCTCGAATTCGCCCTGGCAGCTTTCGATCTCAATCCGCCCGGAGGCCGATTCAAGGAAATACTCACCCTCACAACCGGTCAGTGAGAGGTCACCCGAGGCGGAGGAGAAATCGATGTCTATCCCTTTCGGGACTGTGATAGTCCATTCAGAGTAGCCGCTGCAGTTCCTGTATCGCTCGAACCGTTCCCTCAACCGGAGCCGGTTACCATCCGCGCTGAATTCGGGTTCGAAGCAGTCGGGTGAGTAATCATAAACCAGGTCCACCGTAACCTCGTTTCCTTTCCCCGCCTCTATGATGCAATCCCCGCTGACAATCCTGACATCCAGTTGGTTTATGTTTTTAAAAGTCTTGCTGATCGCTTCTTCTTGGGCGTACAGTGGAGCCGATAGAAGCGCGATGAAGATCAATGCGAATACCGCGTTGCGCAGTAGGTGCTTCATATTTCCTCCTTTTTGTGCGTACCGATCTTATTGCGATTTTAGCTGCTCGTTTACTTGGACGCGAATTTTCCACGTAAGGTTGTCTGCCTTCTGTTAGAATACGGGCAATTGTGAATCGTCAATACTCCCACGCTTTCCTTGACACCATCTCTGGAGCGGAGTATCTTTGTGCCGTTATGGCAACAAAGCGCAGCAAAAAGCTGACGAAGCCAGCCGTGCCCCGGCCGGTACAACAACCGCCTACCCCTCAGCAGAAGGTACCCCCACCCGCATCCCGTACCGCGGCGCGCGGGGCAGTGGAGGTCACCTCGGACAGCTACCTGTCGAAGCTCTCACCTGAGGACCGGGCTAAGTTGGAAGCCCAGGACAAGAGGATGAAGGAAGTCCTCAAGTTCGCCGAAGAGAATCCGGAAGCGGCTAGTCAGCTGCTGCGAGCTTGGCTATCAGGCAGGAAGTGAAGCTTAAAGTCTGAGCTATAACATTCAATAATAGCTGCAAGCTCCCTCGTGAACTACCTTCGTGCCGTTCAGGGGAAAGCGCGGCCTAACGGGCAAACTTAACGGCCCGGTGTCAGTATTCCACACCCAGGGCCTTGATCAGGAAGGCGCAGATGTCGGCGGCCTCCTCGATGCGCTTGGAAGTGGGCTTCCCGGCGCCGTGCCCCGCCTTGGTCTCGATTCGAATCAGGATGGGATTTGAACCCGCGTCGTTGACTTGCAGCGTAGCAGCAAATTTCTTGGCGTGCATGGATACCACCCGGTCGTCGGTATCCGCGGTTGTGATAAACGTTGGCGGATAGGCAACACCCTCATTTACGTTGTGCAGGGGACTGTAGGC
>CP070787.1:1054082-1055984 GCA_020346745.1 Fidelibacterota bacterium
ACTACCCACCGATGTCTTTCCGGTAAAAGCTCCCCGGAAAGTCGATCCTGGGGATATTCTCGTAGACCTTCCGGGCGGCGTCGGGGATGGTCGCTCCGGTCCCCACCACATTCAGTACCCGGCCCCCACTGCTTACCAATCGCCCGCTCTCATCCAGGGAGGTACCAGCGTGGTAGATGATCATATCCCCATCCAGCCCTTCCAGACCCGTGATTGGCTTGCCCTTCTCGTAGCTACCCGGGTAGCCCTCTGAAGCCACCACCACGCAGACCGCTGCACCCGGTCTGATGACCGGTTTGTCGGGCAGCTGCCCTGCAAGGGCCTGTTCCACGAGCTCGGACAAGGGCGTATCCAGCAAGGGAAGCACCACTTGGCTTTCCGGGTCGCCCATGCGCACATTGAATTCGATCACGGCTGGCCGTCCATCACTGATCATCAACCCCGCATACAGCACACCCACGTACGGGTGTCCCTTCTGAGCCATACCGCTGATGGCCGGCTGGAGGATGGTGTCCCCGATCTCCTCCATGAGCTCGGGTGTGGCCAATGGTGACGGTGCGATCGAGCCCATACCACCGGTGTTGGGTCCCTGGTCCCCGTCGTAAGCACGCTTGTAGTCCTGTGCGGTCCCCAGGACCGTGAAACGACGGCCGTCGGAGAAAGCGAACACCGACATCTCGGTCCCCACCAGGCATTCCTCGACGGAGAGAGCCAGTCCGGCATCACCGAAGGCCTTCTGGTCGAAATACTTCTCCAGCGCCGCGGCCACATCAGCCTCGTTCCGGCAGATGATGACCCCCTTCCCCGCCGCCAGGCCGTCGGCCTTAAGAACGATGGGTAAGCCCATGTCGCGTACAGCCGCCCCAACCTCCTCCTTCGATGAGCAGGAGCGGTAGTCCGGGTGCGGAATCCCCATCGCCTTCATGAAATCCCGTGCGAACAGCTTGCTGCTTTCCAGCCTGGCCCCCGCCTGTGTGGGACCGAACACGCGCAGCCCTTCAGCCTCCAGGTGATCCACGATGCCTGCTGCCAGCGGGTCCTCCGGGCCGACGATGGTGAGATCAATACTTTCCTGTTCGATGAAGCCGGCCACGGCGCCGTGGTCGGCAAGGTCCAAGGCCACGTTCCGGGCCTGCCCGGCGGTACCGGCGTTCCCAGGTGCGCACATAAGGGTGTGGCGGTTCTCCCGGGCCAGAGACCAGATCAGCGCGTGTTCCCGGCCCCCACTTCCTAGCACTAGAATTTTGGCCATTAGACTGCTATACTCGCTTTCAGGTTGTGCTCTTTTTCCAGGCGGACAATTTCATCCCGCAGCCGCGCCGCCTCCTCGAACTGCAGGTTCTCTGCGGCTCGCTTCATCTCCCGCCGCAACAGATCAAGGGTATAATGGATATCCTGCTCATCCAGACTTGAGAGGTCGTAGGCCAGTTTGGCTGGCGTCTCGGCTGCCTTCGTCTGGGCATCGGCCACTGAGGTGGTTAGCATGACATCCTCCACCGACTTGTAGACGGTGGTGGGAGTGATACCGTGCTCCTGGTTAAATGCATCCTGGATGGCCCGCCGACGATTGGACTCATCGATCACCTCCTGCATGGACCGGGTCACCTGATCGGCATAGAACAGCACCTTCCCATTCAGATGGCGTGCCGCCCTTCCTGAAACCTGCATCAGCGAGGTGGTAGACCGCAAAAATCCCTCTTTATCCGCGTCCATTACGGCAACCAGCGATACCTCCGGCAGGTCAAGCCCCTCGCGCAGCAGGTTGATCCCCACCAGCACGTCGAAATTACCCAGGCGCAGGTTCCGGAGGATTTCCACCCGCTCCAGCGGATCGATCTCAGAATGGAGGTAATTAACCTGCAGGTCCATCCCCTTCAGGTAATCCGTGAGGTCCTCGGACAT
>CP070787.1:1056084-1057955 GCA_020346745.1 Fidelibacterota bacterium
CTGAATCCCCTGGCCTACATCCTTTCCCGGGCCAAGGTGAATCCGCCGACAAAGCGGGAGGTTCTGGCCCGTCTCAAGGAACTGGAACGGGGCTGCCAGGAAGGATCGGCAGCAATTCCCGACCGGAGCGACCCCATAACCGTTGTGTTTCATCCCCACACGCTGGAGCAGCTGGCCTATCTCAAGATTGCTCTGACGGACAGCCGGGAGGATGTGTTCATCCGGGCTACTATCCTCGGTATCCTTCACGGCAAGTACCGGCGCAATGGGACCGATTCCATCTACCTCAGCGTCGACATGCCCAATACCTTCAGTATGAGTCCCGGCTACATCCGCAAATACGCACGGGAAAAGGGGCTGCAATACCTCACCCTGGATGTTTTCGCCAACACCCGCCGTCGAATCGAGTGGCTTTACCGCCGGGGCCGGCCAGTGGCCAGGGGTGAGGCCTATCAGCTCGATGTGCGCCGCCTGCACGAGGTGGTCCCACCCGAATCGATCCAGTTGGTGGTCTCGTCGCCTCCGTACCTGAAGGTGGTCAAGTACGGGCTGTACAACTGGATTCGGTTGTGGTTCCTTGACGTGCCGCTGGATGAGGTTGACCGGAGCCTGGACGACGGCCACGCCCTGCCGTCCTACCTGGAGTTTATGGGCGAGACCCTCCGTCAGCTGGAGCGTCTCCTGCAGCCTGGTGGGATGGCAGCGCTGGTCATTGGCGATGTAGCTAAAAATGGAGAGCCGCCCGTGGACCTTGCGGCGGCGGTGTGGGAAGCGGTGAAGCCCGGCACCAGCCTGCAGCTGCTGGACATTGTGCCTGATGCCATCGCTGACAGTGCCAAGGTCACCAAGATCTGGAACGAGACCCGGGGGCGGGCTACCGCTGTGGACCGGATCCTGGTCCTGTGCAAGGGTGATAGGCCAGGAGTCAATCACCCCACTGTCAGCTGGTGATCCGGTGACTGCAGCCCCGTTGAGCCGTAAAGAGATTTTCCAGCGTTTCCCGTGGCTTCGTGACCGGGACCGGCCGATGGTGATCTCCACCGACACAGATGGCCTGCTGTCGGCGACTTTTCTGCATCACCACCTGGGTTGGCGGGTGAGCGGCTACTATGACGGTGCCACCCTCTGGCTCTCCACCCTGACCGACAAACAGCGGGAGCGGCTGGTGTGGATTGACCTGGACATCTGCCGCCCGGAGTGCCCGGCACTGGGGCACCACATCCTGACCCTTACCGGGGCTGTACCCGCCGCGCTCGGGCAGGTATGCAATCCCAACCTGCTGGCGGGCATTGGCGCCGATGACTTCACCAGCAAGTATCCGTTCTCGACCGTTCTCCTGCTGGTGTGGCTGCACGAGGCGACCCTGCGGCGGGACCTGACGGCCCGGCTGCTAGTGCTCCACGCCGATTCCAGCTGGATCAACTATCAGCAATACGGTGATAACTGCCACAGCTGGCTGCAGCGTCTTCCCGGTTACGACTGGCGCTGGCTCTTCAGCCAGGTAGGCACGGAACGCTTCGAGGAACGTATGCGGGACCAGCTCCACTCGCGTCTGGAGCACTTGGGCGCCCATCATCCCCAGAGCCGGACCAGCAGCCGACACCTAGGGCTAACGGGCGGGCAGCTCCGGTTCAATCCCGACTGGGACGAAGATATCATTCTCGGCCTGTACGGTCTGGCGGGCACCTATCTCAAATGGTCGCCACCCCCGGCCCCGGCGATTACCCGCCGCGTCGAGGGACGGCGCACCATGGCTTCGCTGGAGTCGGTTGCCTCGGAAGATTTCCCCGGCAAGCTAATCAGCGACGGGGTCTTTTCCTACGCCATCGTCAATCGTGAAACCATTAACTTCACCCACCTTGACTGGTAGG
>CP070787.1:1058055-1059909 GCA_020346745.1 Fidelibacterota bacterium
CCGGTGCTAATCAGTGGCGGACCTTCGAAGATTGGCCGCCCCGGGAGCTGGAGTCCAGAAGTCTCTACTTTCACGTTGATGAAGGCCTGTCTTTCAGGGCCCCGCTCAATTTGAAGGAAGTCTGGGATGAGTACGTCAGCGATCCCAACGAGCCGGTTCCCTATACCCAGGACATCACAACGGGGATGACGCGCGAGTACATGACCGATGATCAGCGCTTCGCGGCGCGACGGCCTGACGTTCTGGCCTATCAGACCGATGTCTTGGCGGAGGATATCACCATTGCCGGGCCGATAGTAGCGGACCTGTGGGTCTCGACCTCCGGCACCGCCTCCGACTGGATCGTGAAACTTATCGACGTACTGCCGGACACAGCCAGGGACCACGACGGCCTGCCCCGGGGCATGCGGATGGGCGGATACCAGATGATGGTGCGCAGCGAGGTGATCCGTGGGCGGTTCCGCAACAGCTACGAGCACCCCGAACCGTTCGTACCCAACGAGCCGACGAATGTTTCCTTCGAACTCCAGGACGTGCTGCACACCTTCCAGCAGGGACACCGGATCATGGTCCAAATCCAGAGTACCTGGTTCCCGCTGGTAGACCGCAATCCACAGCAGTATGTGGACAACATTTTTGAGGCCAAGGAAAAAGACTTCATCAAGGCTACTCAGCGGGTCTACCGTTCCCGGAGGCACCCGTCGCGACTGCAGGTGGGCATACTGCCCAATGGGGGAGAATAGCAGGAGCAAACGGTCCAGCCCGACCGAATACAGATATTGCTGATCCAGAGCAATCAGACATTATGACGACTAAAAAGCAGAGGAACACAAACATGCTGATCCCAACCATTGTCATGGGCCTGCTGGCTCTCACCCTGCTCGTCGTCGGTTACTTCCGCGGCCAGGAGGAACACCTTACCGGGTTGCAATCGGCCTGGACCATGATCCTTCAGATTCTCCCCCTGCTCGTCTTTGCCTTTATCGTGGCGGGTATGGTGCAGACCTTGCTCCCCAGAGACCTGATATCGAAATGGGTTGGTGTTGAATCGGGCCTGCGTGGTCTTTTTGTGGGCACGCTGGCCGGGGCCTTGGCGCCGGGCGGGCCGTATGTCAGCCTACCCATCGCCGCGGGGCTGCTGCGCTCGGGAGCAGGCATCGGCACCATGGTGGCCTTCCTCACCGGGTGGTCACTGTGGGCCGTCAGCCGCCTGCCGATGGAGGTGGGCATCCTAGGGTGGCGACTGACCCTCATCCGCTTAGCCAGCACCTTTTTCTTCCCGCCCATTGCCGGCTGGATCGCACAGACCCTGTTCGGTGAGACGGTCTGAGGTTCCGACGAAATGCTGTTTTGATGCCGCCGGTTGGGTCCCTTCACGTGCCCGGCAGCGCTCCAACAGGCGCTCAGACGGGGAAGCAAGGACGGCGCAAAATTCAACAAAATCCCTAGAAAATTTCGCATTTTAAGGGTACCCCCCCGAAGAGAGACCTGAATCCGTGGTGTTGAATTTTCCACTCCACATCCAGCGGAGCGGCAGCGCCAGCGGTGCGGTATGGGGCATTATTATCATTGTGCCGGAATATAAGCCGGCGGCCGGGATTTGTTGTTCACCGGGTGCGCGAAAAGCAGCAATCAGCCCTCAGTGGTCAGTAATCAGCAATTAGTAAGAAGTCAGCGGCCAAGGACGCCAAGAAACACATACCGGCTCGGCGTACTCAATCATGTGTTGGCCCATATCCGGATATTAGACTAAATTGGTGGAGATTACGCAACCTGAGATTCAAGAGTCTCAGAACACACGTTCTTATTGAATAAACAGGGATATCACATTGCCGCCAGAAGGAGGAAGAAATG
>CP070787.1:1060009-1061860 GCA_020346745.1 Fidelibacterota bacterium
ACCTGGCTATTGAATTTTGTTCCACGTGGTCTTGAAGTCGACAATTTCATTTATCGGTGTACAGACGGGCTGGATGACATAGGTAAGCTTGCCCCCGACCTCCTTATCCAAGGGATCGAAAATTCGGTCGCTGTCATCGATCAATTCCCCGCCAGTAGATAGAAGTGAAGCATATGCTGCTCCATAGCGACTGATGCCCGTGCTGCGGTTCTGAAGGATATAATAGATCGCATCTTCGCTATCGGTGGTACCGTCGCCATTCAAGTCCCCTGCGATTGTCATACTTGAGAAGAGATAGTCGATTTCAGCCTGTACGGTGAGGGCAAAGAATGTGAGATATCCGCCCCAGTGCTGGTAGTCCGGATCCATGATATAACCGGAACGGGCTGGACGTCCCTGGTCGGCAAACGCGCCGCTGGAATAATCTACCGGCAGCTCAGCGGCACCATGGATGATCCGATTTTCCTCTTCCCAGGTCTCGCCGGTTTCGGAGATTCGCTGGTCATGCCCATCCCGGTCAGTGTAGATGATGGTCATGGTCTGATGGTCGTTGGAAAAGGTCACCTCGCCATCGTCGAAGGCTGGGAGCACCTGGGCGAATTGACCCGGCCGGATGCCGAACGTGCCGTAAAGATAGTCGACCGCATATTTACCTTCGTCGGAGATCTGAGGTTGCTCGAGTTTGGTTATGCACGAATCAGGCACTAGGCGCAGTGCCGGATAGGTACCCGTGACAGTGTAGGTGGAATCCTCGCTGAAGGTGGCCCACAGGGCAATGCCCATATGCTCCAACAGAAAGGCATTGAGGACCACGCTGGTATCCAGTACGGTGTCCCCGACCATGAGGGTTCTCAGGAGCGTATCTGCATCGTGAGCATCAAGGCCAAGGATATCCTGGGCGTAGTCCCAGCTGGCATAAAGCAGATAGGTCGTATCGATCCGGGAGCCTTCGGGTGCAGCAATATCCCGGAACCACTCGACCTCCAGCGCGGTCAATTGCCACGTGCCGACCATATGGCCGGTTGTGGAATCTCCATTATCACCATCCGAGTCGGTTAGCTTGTCATCCCCGCAGCTGGTGATCGCGAGGACGATTGCCAGAGCGGTAATCCATGGGTGCAAGCGGTGAACGTACATAAGCTACTCCCACGTGATCGTTGGCTGATCCTGATACCCGCAAAAATAAGATATGGCGCACCGGGTTGGGTTACAATTGTTTTTTCCTATCCAGGAAGCGAACTGGAGTCGGAGGCAAGGACCAACCGCCTCATGCGATAGGCTGTCGGGCGATAATCCTAAAGATGATGTTTTGGCAGCGTCCTGAGTCTGTGAGGACTTAGCGCTGTTTGTTGAGCCAGCGGCGCCAGGTCAGGATGAGGATGATGATGCCCAGTGCCAGGGGCAGAGTGACCCTGAACAGGTGCTGGCCTAGAAATTCGAGTGCGTTCCCCACGTTTATGATCTCTCTGTAGGTGATCCTTCCGTAGCCAGGTTTTCGACGACCAGTTCGGCAATATCTTTCACCTGCACACTTTCTTCTTTGCTGCGCACTTTGCAGGCGTCGTCCAGCATGATCAGGCAGAAGGAACAGGCGGTAGACACGGTATCTGCGCCAACCTCCAAGGCTTGATCGAATCGCTCCACGTTGATCCGCTCACCCTGGTCGACCTCGTACCACATATTACCACCACCAGCCCCGCAGCAGAAGCTCTGCTTGCCGGTGCGGGCCATTTCCACCAGCGCGCCTTCCGGGCTGAGAGTGCGGGTGATGATCTCCCGCGGTGCTTCGAACATGCTGTTGTGTCGCCCCAAATAGCAGGCATCGTGATAGGTCACCTTACCGGTACTCCC
>CP070787.1:1061960-1063771 GCA_020346745.1 Fidelibacterota bacterium
GAGGCTCAAGGGGCCGATATCATCTCAAGCTCACTGGGGTATTTGGACTGGTACACGTACGACTCACTAGATGGTCTAACAGCGGTTACCACCCAGGCTGTCAGGTGGGCAACGCGGCTGGGTATGCTAGTAGTAACGTCCGCCGGCAATGAGCGAAGCAACACCTCCTGGGGGGGCTATATCATAGCTCCCGCGGACGCGGACAGCATCATCGCGGTGGGGGCGGTCGATGCTAATGGACGCCTGGCGAATTTCAGCAGCCATGGGCCGACCTTCGACGGCCGGATCAAGCCTGAAGTTGTAGCACAGGGGGTGAGTGTCATGTCGGCATCCTCCGTGCGGCCATCGGCATACGCGAAAAGTAGTGGTACATCCATGAGTGCGCCTCTGGTGGCCGGCAGCGCCGCACTGCTGCTCCAAGCTCATCCGACATGGAGGCCCATGGAGGTACGTCAGGCACTCCTATCCACGGCCAGCCAAGCCAGCCAGCCGGATAATGATTTCGGCTGGGGTATTCCAGATATCCTAGCCGCCCTGAACTACGATCCAAATCAAGTGCCCATCGAACAGCAGATGCAGATAGAGGAGGCGTATCCCAATCCCTTCATTGCATCCGGCGGGCATAACCATTTCGTTCTGCGCTGGTCGGCGGCGACAATCACCGCCCCCAAAATAGACGTGTACAACCTGCTGGGGGAGCATATCCTCAATCTTTACTCGCCGGCGGACTTGGCCTTGGGAAAAGGAGTGGTCAGTTGGCAGGGGAGAGATGCCCACGGCCGGATGGTGCCAAGCGGCGTTTACTTCATTCAAATAGCCGCGAACCAGCAGTCCGTCGTGAGGCGGGTAATCGTGACCCGTTAATTCAGGGCAACCTGAAGATCAGCAAGGAGAGCATTATGACCAAAGAGACCATTTACGAGCTGGAGGTTGTTCCCAACCGATACACAGACCGCGATTATGCCGTTACCATTTCCATACCCGAATTCACTTGCGTATGTCCACGGACAGGGCTACCCGACTTCGGGACCATCACCATCAATTATGTTCCTGATATGCACATAATCGAGCTGAAATCGCTGAAATACTATATATTGAACTATCGCGAACGGGGCATTTTTCACGAAGAGGTGACCAACCAGATCATGGATGACGTGAAAGCGGCCGTGCAGCCTCGCAGCATTGAAGTTGTCGGGGACTTTCGTCCACGCGGTGGCATAAAAACCGTGGTGACAGCGCGTTGGCCAGAGTGATACCAGAGGGTAATCATTCAGTCAGCGGTCTAAAAGTAGGCCGATTGAATCCCCTGAAATACCTCCTTTGTTTTACACAGGAGCCAACCTAAATTCGGTGGCTTTTCAAGTAGCGATCAGGACATGAAAGTTAGAATCAGAATCAGTAACCGTAAGCGGAAGAACAAGCACGGCTTCCGGGCTCGCAAGAGCACCAATTCCGGCAGGGCAATCCTTGCACGCCGCCGCAGTAAAGGGCGTAAAGTCCTCTCTGCTTGACTCCCCTTGAGCCCCCAATTCACTCGAGAGCAAAGACTCACCCGCAGGGAGGAATTCGAGCGCGTATTCTCGCAAGGCCGGAGAGTCACGCACGCAGGCATCACCGCCTGGCTGCTGCCGTCAGAGTCTCCACGAATCGGCTGTGCCGTATCCCGGCGCTATGGCAATCCGGTACACAGAAACAAGCTCAAGCGCAGAGTGCGGGCGGCCTTTAGACAGCATATGGATCAGCTGCCATCCAACGACATCGTCATCACGGCCACAGCGAAGCGGGGGTGGGTCACCTACCCGCAGATAGAG
>CP070787.1:1063871-1065676 GCA_020346745.1 Fidelibacterota bacterium
TGACCAGCCGTTTGAAGATATCCCGACCCTCGGCAGTCTCCAGCGACAGCGTGATACTCCTCTTATTACTGTTGTATTGCCAGAAGTAAAGGCTTCTCTCCCGGTGGGGGATATCGCGGTAGAAAGGAGGTATATCTCTGGTGGGATCACCTCCCGGTGGTTCAATCTTGATGACATCCGCGCCCAGGTCGGCCAGTATCTTGGTACAATAGGCACCCTTCTCGTCAGCCAGGTCCAGGACTCGCAAATCACCTAAGGCCGTCTTTTCCCCGCTCTGCCTGCTCATACCAGCACCTCCCCCGAAATCCCGCTTACTACAAAGGGACTTGATCTGTAATTACCGCCAATTATATCACGCACCTCCACTGGCCACAATTGACCCAAAACACCATACCCGGCGGTGCTTTTTGTATCAGTTACATGGATAGTATATAATCAGCAATCAATGGACATACAGGTACTGAGGAGGCAACCATGATTAGCTCGATTCGAATCGATAGAGATGTTCCCATGGCCATGCGGGACGGTGTAATACTGCGGGCTGATGTTTACCGACCGGACGACGCCGAGAAGCATCCGGCCATCGTGACCCGTACGCCCTACGGAAAATTATTATCCGGCAATAGCGATTTCCTATCGGCACAACACGCTGCTTTCGCCGGTTATGCTTTCGTCGTGCAGGATACTCGAGGCCGGTTTGCCTCGGAGGGCAATTTTACACCCGGAGCACCTGAGGGTCCCGATGGCTATGATACGATAGAAACAGTAGCCGCCGAGCCGTGGTGTGATGGTAATGTCGGTATGTTCGGCGGCTCCTACCTCGGCCGCAATCAGTGGCAGGCCGCCTTCGAAAACCCTCCCCACCTTAAAGCCATCGCCCCTTCTATCATCAGTGCCGGGCCCCTGAGCGAGTCCCGAATGAGCGGTCCGGTGGATTTTGAACAATCGATAAGCTGGTTTGTCAATGTGGCCGTTGAGATGGTCGACAGAATGAGAAGGCAGGGTATGGATGTTACCAAGACCCGTGAAATGCTGGACCGCGCCCGCTTTAATCTCAGCGAGGTGTACAACTACCTGCCGCTCAACGATATCCCTCACTTTCGGTTCGAGGGCCTGTCCGAGGCATTCCGAATTCGCATGACGGATGTTCTGCCCCCTGACATGAAGACCGAAGAGGACCTCTACTGGCCTTTTCACAAGGTAAAGGTCCCCTGTTTCCACAGCGGTGGTTGGTACGATATTTTCGCCGGCGGCCTCTTCGAAGGCTTTATCAGAATGCGTCAGCAGGGGGGCTCAGAGCTGGCCCGTGAAGGCCAATACCTGATTTGCGGACCCTGGATCCATGGATCAACCCTGCTCAACTATGCCGGCGGTCTTCATTTCGGCCCGGCCGGTGCCGGGATAGCCACTTTTATCATGGAAAGGCACATCACATTCTACGATAAATACCTGCGGGGCATCGAAGGTAGCCACCCCAATCCACCCGTTCGTTATTTCGTCATGGGTCGAAACAGGTGGCGCAATGCCGATACCTGGCCGCTACCCCAGACCGACTGGCAGCGCTTCTTCCTCCACAGCCAGGGGCGTGCCAACACCGACAGTGGTGATGGCCTATTGAGTCGGGATGCTCCCGGTTCGGAACCGCCGGATATCTATGTCTACGATCCGAGGTTCCCGGTACCTACAGTGGGTGGCCGCTCCCTACCCGCCGGTACGCTGATACCGGGACCCTTTGACCAGACGGCAATCGAAAAGCGTCACGACGTGCTGTGCTACACCACACCTGAGCTCCAGGAAGAGATTGA
>CP070787.1:1065776-1067567 GCA_020346745.1 Fidelibacterota bacterium
CACCAGATGGAAGGAATGGTTATGGAGAGCCTGGGAAGTGGTCTGTACCAGCAAGAACTCGAGCCCTTTTTAATTACGATAGAGCCTGGAAGTAGGCTTGATGATAACCCCGTTACTCATCACGGTGAAGAATTCGTTTTTTGTGTTGAGGGGGAAATCAAGTATTGTGTTGCCGATCGAGCTTATCTGATGAGTGCCGGTGACAGCCTAATCTTTAAAGCTTCTCAGCCCCATTATTGGAATAATCCAACTCAAACTCGAGCAAGAGTGATTCTGGTTTTCCAGGCCAGCCAGGCCCAGCATTTACTGCGCTATCACACTTCTGAGTAGTAGTTCACGATGCCATTTCTTGAGCCGCTTTTCTCTTTTCATAGTTACAGCCCCGGATTTGCCTAATCGCCCGGGATCCGTCTAACGCCTCGAAACATATTATCACGATACTCATTGTAGAGCTCATCGGTGGGATCGAGGCTGTTGATGTGCACACTGCCTGATGAATGGATAAAATGATCATCCCCTAGGTAGATACCTACGTGGGTTATCCGTTCTGGAGAAGGGCCGAACAGGAACAGATCGCCGGGCAGGACATTTTCGAAGTGCTCGCCCGGATCAACAGGCGCACCGACACGGGCCTGCTGACTGGCGTCGCGGGGGAGGGAAATGTTGTTCATGCGAAAAACGGTCTGAGTAAAACCCGAACAGTCGAAGCCCTTGGCTGAAGTCCCACCCCAGAGATAGGGGACACCGAGGTAGCCGCGGGCGATAGAAATGAGGCGGTCGTGACTTGAAGGGGTGCTCTTCAGTGTGACCTCGTCCGTGACCAATTTCTTCTCCACATAGCCGATGCGACCATCGGGAGTTTCGACCCGCACCCATTTACCGGATTGGCCTGCTTTTTTCAAAACAGCTCCTGGGATAAGATCCGCGATAACGGTTCCCTTGGATCTGGCCCGATCCCGGACCAATCCGTAGTTGGCGGTACAGACCACTCGAGGTCCCTCCTGCCAGGCTGTCGCCAGCAATGAGTCTACCTCCACCAACTCCGCGCCGCTTACCCAGCCGAGATAGCGGTCCCAGTTACGTGAATAATAGAAACCACTCTCTTCTTTATATAGCATCATGACCGTGCCCATGAGGGGCTGATTGACCAGTTCGGCGGTATGTGATGGAGAGCTCCGCATGTTGGCCACACTGATGTTGACGATGCCAAAGACGAGTGGGGCTAAATCCGCAGAAGGCAAAACCGTGATGGAATCGATGATCTCAAGATCACCTGCAGCAGTCTGGAGTGAGTCCAGCAGCATCTCCGGCAGGGCGGGATTGACTACTTCACCGGAGACGATAAGCTGATTGCCTATTTTGTGCAGATTAATCTGGAATACCTCCACCCGCAGATCGGGGGCATGCAGGCGGCGTATGTTCTCGACAATGCGCTCCAGTCTGCTGGTATCGGGGTAGGTATTCTGGGGAAGTGAGCGGGGCAAGAGTATGGGAGGGCAAAGTAGCGTGAAGCCGAACGATACTGCCAGGGCGGATTTGGCGCTGTGTCGAGTGAGATGAAGCCACATGAGCTGGGTATCCTTTCAGTTGATCCTGAGGAAGTCTTCAGAGCCTTCAGGGTACTTTAAGCTAAATACCAGAAGAGACATTCCGCTATTCCAAAGTTTAGTGCACGTCTTTCCCGAATCGTCTCCTCCGGTATATATATCGTCCGTCTCGCGATGCCTGGGCAGTGCAAATCCATTGTGATTGCGTGGCTGCTGATGTGGGGGAAAGGCTGGGCTTCTTCAG
>CP070787.1:1067667-1069451 GCA_020346745.1 Fidelibacterota bacterium
GGTCCAGCCGCGACGCCGATGGGCGTCTCCAGAGTTCGACCAAAGCGGGTCATGCGGAACACGTCATCCGGGCGCGGTTGGAAAAGAAGCTCCTGCGGAATGCCCAGAATTCGGCCCTGGTCCTCATCCGCCATGAGCCACCTGAAAAGCCGATCGATGCCAATCGGGAAGAACTTATCTCCCATGGCCCCGCTCAAGGAGATGTCTGAGGTAATGGTCTACAAGATTCTTTAAAGCCATACGGCGGTATTCAGCGGATGCCCGGATGTCATCTATAGGCGATATGTCCGCGTCTACGAGTGCCATATATTCTCTCCGAGGTAAGCCATCATCAAGGATAGCCCCAGTGAGCGAACTGAGGTAGACCACGCGTGGTGCGACCGCGCCTGCGGTAATAACCAAGTCGGTATAGTGGTGATCTGCTATGGAGTACACCACTGCGAAATTCACCACCGCTATGGCCATCGCCCGCCGTAGGCCAAGTTTGTAAAAGAATGAGGACCTGCCGGATTTCGGTAATATGACAGTCTGCAGCAATTGCCCCGGACGCAGGTTAACCTCACCCGGGCCCCGTACGATGTCGCTCAGTGGGACGGTTCTGTCGCTGTCACGTCCCGTGATCCTGACCATGGTGTCATAAGCGTACAGCGGAGTGAGAGTGTCGCCGGCAGGTGAGGCGTTTGCGATGTTCCCACCTAAGGTAGCCCGGTTGCGTATCTGTGCTCCGGCGAAGGAATCGGCAGCCATTGCAAGGGCCGGGAAATAGCGTCTGATCATTGCACTCCGTTTCAACGACTCAATAGTCGTCATACTCCCGATTTCAATGCTATTCTCGCCATCAACAATGCCCTGCAGCTCCGGGATGGCCTTGATATCGATCAGGTGTTCGGGCAGTGCATGCCCCTTTTCGTACTTGGGGATGAGGTCGGTGCCTCCCGCGAGAAGGGCTACCTTCGATGCGTTCCAGGTACTCCATGAATCGAAGTATTGGCTCAGGGTCTCAGGTCGGGAATACTTCACTACGGTTTAGTCCCGGCGTTGGCAACGGCATGATGGATTTTCTGGTAGCCGGTACAACGGCATATATTTCCTTCGAGACCCTCCCGCACCTGCTCGTCGGTAATCTCGGTCTGACTGTTCAAGAGCTGCATGGCAGAAAGAATAAAACCGGGGGTGCAGTAGCCGCATTGGACGGCATGTTCGGCGACGAATGTCTCTTGAATCTCGGCAGGAGGCTCTCCGGAAGTGATACCTTCAATGGTCTTGATCTCGGAACCGTGGGTCTCTACTGCCAGCACTAGACAGGAATTCACTGTTTCGCCATCGAGAATCACCGTACAAGCGCCGCATTCTCCTTCGCCACATGCTTCCTTGGTGCCGGTCAGTTGCAGTGTTTCGCGCAGGAAGTCCAAGAGACGTTGGTGTGTAGGTACCCGGCGACTGACATTCTCTCCGTTTACCTTCACCTCCAGATCGAAATAAGCGGGTGTTTCAGTAAAGATCACGCTTAGAGTGTACCCTTCGCGAAGTGCTTTTCAACGAAATCTTGGAAGGCATCCGGGTCTGGAGGGATCGCCTCAGATGATGGTAGTATGCGCCGGGCAGACGGGATATCCTTCAATCCAGAGCCGGTAATCAGGACCACCACAGTGTCACCGTTTGCCAGACGGCCCTCCGCGGAGCTCTTGAGGAATCCCGCATAGGCGGCCGCAGCGGCCGGTTCCGCGAAGATACCTGTGATTGTTGAGAGCTTGTATTGTGCTTGTAGTATGTCCTGGTCTGAC
>CP070787.1:1069551-1071321 GCA_020346745.1 Fidelibacterota bacterium
GGTGATGACGGCAACGCTCGCGAGGATTTGCCTTGGGTGGCCCGGGAGCGCGCCTGGGATGTTCTCCATGAGTCTTTCCTGCCAGCGGATATCCTTTTGGTGGGCGATACTCCCAATGATGCCCGAATTGCCAGATTAAATGATATTGATTGTCTTATCGTATGCCGCCGCGATGATAAGACTTGGCGTCTGGCCATTGAAGCGGAGAGCCCCACCTGGCTGGTGGAGGATTTCGAGGATGTACCAGGATTGCTCCACCTAATTAAAGATCGGTGATCATGTCACTGCATAGCTTCATCAGATTTTTTCATCTCCTGTTTGCGGCCCTTTTCATTGGGTCATTCACGGCTATGGCACTTTTATGGACGCGCGGCAGGCTGGGTGACGCCCAATCTCAGCGCCTGTCAGCAATAGAAGTGATGATTTTCATTGGTCAACGGTTAGCCACTGTGGCCAGTTCGGTCCTGCTATTAGCGGGAGTACTCCTGATCATCGATCAACCGTCTGTGCTCTATATGGGGGCACTTCTCCATGTCAAAATTGTCGCTGGCGTACTTTTGGTAGCTGGCAGTCATCTTACGCACCTGAAGGCGAAGAAGGCACGCACGGCCCTACTTGAGGGGCGAAAGGATGCGGTGTCCGAGAAATACCTAGATATTACCACATGGGTGATTCCAGCCCTGGCTTTCATTGTCATGTTCCTCGGTGTCATGATTTCTCACGGGTAGAAGATGATACCTTTCACCAAAGTCCACGGTGTTGGCAACGACTTTGTCCTGTTTGATGCTGATCAGTGTCCCGAGATTATCCGTGAAGCGGGATTCATCCAGCGGGTCTGTGATCGCCACAAGGGCGTGGGGGCTGATGGAATCCTGATTGTTTCCCATTCGGATGAACAGGGCGTCGATTTCAAGCTTGATTACCATAACGCAGATGGAAGTTGGGAGACGTTCTGCGCCAATGGAACCCGCTGTGCGGTGGCGTACTATAGTCGTCGTGAAGGTTCAGGCCATTCGGTTACCCTGCGCACGGGAGCCGGTATCCATAAGGCGGAGATCCTTCCGGATGGACTGGTTCGGCTCCAGATCCTGGCACCTCACCACGTGACGGAGATGATGGAGGTTCATGGTTATAAAGGACGGCATGTGGACTCCGGTGCCCCCCATTTTGTTACTGAAGTGGATGACCTTAGTGAAGAGCTGGCGGCAAAGTTCGGACCACCGATCCGCCACGCCGAGGTGTTTCAGCCCCGAGGGGTCAATGTGAACTTCTTCAAGCGGCTCGATGGCCATACCATTCATGTGATCACCTATGAGAAGGGGGTGGAGTCGGTCATGCTATCCTGTGCCAGTGGTAGCACAGCGGCATGCTATGAAGCGGCATCGCTGGGCGGCATGGAGAGTCCGATCAAGGTCATCAATCCTGGGGGCGAATTGACAGTGGCCTTCGACCGGGACTGGAAGGACGTGACCGTCACTGGTCCTGCCGTGCTGGTATTCGACAGTCAACTTGCAGACGACTTTTAATTCCTGTCATGTGGAGTAGCAACAGGCAGAAGCTGCGCGCGCTTCTGGTAACCCGCGTCAGCGGCCTGGATGAGGAGCTGAAGCGAAGAGAACTTCGGGGGATTGAACTCCTGCGTACCAAGAAAGAAGCAGATACAGTCCAAGCGTTGGCTGAGGCCGAGGTGGTGGTCGCCGACCCAGTGTTGGTGGCTTCGCATCTTGACGTGGCTAGGCATCTGAAATGGTTCCAATCCACTTATGCCGG
>CP070787.1:1071421-1073189 GCA_020346745.1 Fidelibacterota bacterium
AGCCTGACCAGGGTGCCACGAACAAAGGGGAGACCGCCGATGTGGCCCCTGCCACCTTGAGATTCACCATTCGTTACTTCATTGACAGCCTGGACCAGCTCCCTATCGGAGGCACCGACGGCAGGCACTACGGCCAGCATGGCAAAAAACTTATCCCTGGAGACCAACATTCCGCCAATGTCGGGATTACGGGTCAGATAATCCCGGATGGCGGCGATTTCCTCCGGGCCGAGATCGCGGTGGGGCATGAGATCGTCCACCTCCAGAAAGCCTTCGTCGCTGTCGATCCGGTTTGTGGCGGCCAGGCTGCGGACCTCATCTACGGCGGGGTGGTCTTCCAGGGCGCGGGTAAGGTCCCACACAGTTGCCATTCCCTCGGCCGTGAAGATGGATTGGCCTTCCTGACCGACGGCTACGAGCAGGGGTTCAGTGGAACCGAACTGCTCTTCGATCTCATTCCAGACGATCCTTGATGGGATGTCCTCAGGGAGCATCTTCATAATATCGTCTTCGATATGGAGGAAGCAGATGCCGGAGGTCAGAGTCAGGCTTAGAACGACGGCCAGGCCGATGGAGCGCCGGGGATGGTTTAGGGTCCAGTCGATAAGCTTCTTTTTCATATCAATTCATCTGCTCCCGTTATCTAGATGGTATTGTCGTCAAGCCCGGTCAATCTGTTGCGCACGCCACCCAGGATGAACCGCACCACGTGCTGTTTCATATCCTCATCATAGAGTGATATGCCAGATGAGAGCATGATCTCCCCGAACATGGGTTGCATGAGGAAATTCGATACGATGCCGATCATGATGCTGGCTACTAATTGCCGAAGGTCGCGGTCCGGCAGCTGGATACCCCCGAGATACTGGGAAATCTTTGGTTCCCACAGGGCCAGGATTTGAGGCGCGATAGAGGCAAAAATTGGTTTGACGTGAGGCGCCCCGGCGGCGATTTCCCGGGCCATGAAGGCCCGTAACCGCTCCCCTTTCTGCGAAAAAAGGCCGGCGTACAGATCGTATATTCGGTCCAGAGTATCCTCCAAGGAGAGGGGCTGGGACAGGATGGTACCCATCTGCTGGAATACGGGCTGCAGGTTGCTCTGCAGGACCTGATTGAACAGGGTTTCCTTATCGTCGTAGTGGTAATAAAGCATGAACTTGTTGACGTTGGCGTCGGCGGCGATTTCGCGCATATTGGCGCCGTCGAATCCTTTGGCTGCGAAGGCCGCTTCAGCCGCATCCAGAATACGCTGGCGGGTCGCTTCGGTTTTTTCTTTGGTACTATCTTTGGGGCGTGGCGTCATGAGGGCCTCCGGGGTGTCGGTTTAGTTTACCGAACGGTTGGTCAATTTACAAGAGTTTATTGTACGCTTGGTCAATAAGTTGACGATCCTAACGTGGATGCAGCTTAACCGCTACTTAGAGCGATATTCGGACACTATTGCAGTAGATAACACCTGCCGCTGGAGATTCCTTCTGGTTACATTCTCCCTGTCTTCATGATTTTGGCGCTACTCCCAGATTCACGAGAATAAGGACACCTCCTATGCCCATCGATGTCATTAGAGAATGGTTTGCCAGCCATCCGGTGTTCAGCCGTTACCTGATCTTTCTTGGAATTATGGTGCTCAGCTACCTGGTGCTGCTCATTCTGAGGCAAGTGATTGAGAAGCCGCTCAGAAAAATCATCCAGAGGAGTGCCACCCAACTGGATGATATCATGTATCGCGAGAAGATATTCCATCGGCTGAGCTACCTAGTTCCAGTGC
>CP070787.1:1073289-1075048 GCA_020346745.1 Fidelibacterota bacterium
CCCATGGATACACCATGGGACACGCTGATAAAAAGATACAGGCGTATTGTACAGACTACAATGGATTAGGCTGACGCCCATCAATGTCAGTAAACCCATACTTTCGTGCTAGGTCAGCCGCAATCAGTACCTGTCCCGAACGTTCAATAGCGATCGGGTCGGCTGCCAAGCAGGCGGTTGCCCGACCAGCAAATTGCGGAGAGACCGTCTGTTCATTGAGGTCTTCGAGGGTCTTGGACAGCTTGTACCTCCCAGCCTCAATAGCAGCCACTATGTCATGTGTCCTCGTCCAGCCAGGATAAAGAAGTACACATGTTATCTCATAATCAAATAGTTGCCTAGCAAGGAGGTCTACCAGACGTGCGGTTACCTGTGCACGGAGGTCAAGCACGGTGTCAAAAGCCCTGTCTGGACTTGGCCGGGGTTTCTCACTTGTGAACAGGATGAGCCCTCCTGGCTGGTCCAGCATGAGAGGAATCCCGAACCTGCAATTGGCTACGTGCGCACGAACGCCACCGCGGAAGTTGACATCCCACCACGTAAGCGGCTGTTCCCATAGCGGCAATCCGAGTGAGTCGTCAGCCCAACCGGGTTCTCCAGTTATGCTCCCACTGAGCGAATCGCTCCAACCCACGAGGTTGTTTACCAAGATGTCGAGCCTGCCCTGTTCGTCTGCCACTCGATGGAAGAGTTGTTCCACTTGATCATCATGCCGATGGTCACAGCGTACGGGAATTGCCGTGCCACCATGTGACCGGATTGTTTCGGCTACTGCTTCGACGGTCCAGTCAGAGCGACTGCGGGTTGATGTTTCTCTCGTACTTCGTCCGGTTACGTACACCGTGGCTCCACATGTACCAAGAACCTCGGCTATCCCGCGACCTACACCACGAGTTGCACCAGCAACTACAGCCACTTGGCAGGACAAGTCAGGCGCATTCCATGTGTCTTCCAAACTGTTCGTGTTCACTTGAGTTATCTGCGAGTTACAATCTATTACTTGAGTGTAACTGGACTGCTCTGGCGTGTCAATACGATGTTCGCTGGTTTAGCTCTACGAGTATATGCCGTACAGGTCTCGAATCTGTGACTCCCTGATTAAAAGATAGAAATCAGCGGACTCCATGCGGCAACGCAGCCTGACGTAGCCCGTCTAATCCGCAGCCAAATGGATAAGCTGCCCTGCCATATAGCTGCACCTGTCCGAGGCCAAAAAAGCCACGACAGGGGCCACATCGTCCGGGGTGCACAACCGTTTTAACAACGACCGCTGCCGTTCACTCTCCAGGAATTCCTGGGGAGCCCGGTAAACGAGTCCGGTCTTGCCGAGGCCCGGGCCGACAGCATTAACAATTACGCCCTTGGAGGCAACCTCCCTGGCCAGCGCTTTGGTGAACATGACCACGCCAGCCTTGGCGGCACCATAGATGGATATATTGGGGATACCCTGCCCTCCAGATGTATTAATAATCCGACCATAATTACGCGACACCATATGGGGCAGGACAGCCCGGACGACCCTCATCTGTCCGTAGAGGTTGACACCGATATCATAATGCCAGTCCTCTTCCGTCATCTCAAGGAAAGGCCTCAGCTGGCTGCTGGAACCCGCATTGTTGACCAGAATATCTATTTTACCGAACTTATCAAGCGCCTTCCCGACCATATCATCCACTTCGGCCTGCACGGTCACATCAACCTTTACCGCCAAGGACCTGCGCCCCAGTGCTTCTACCTGGTCGGCGGTCTGCTTCGCGCC
>CP070787.1:1075148-1076901 GCA_020346745.1 Fidelibacterota bacterium
CAATCCGGCACCAGCTGATCCACCAGGACTCGTGAGTGACATGGACCAATTGATCGTACCATCGATGTTTTTGGCATGGATGAGCACAGTGTTAAAGCCATCGCCCAAAGTCAGGTCACCATAACCCGTCAGCAGGAAATCTCCCTCACTCGTCTGAATGACATCTAGCAGCTCGCCGGTCATGGTGGTGCTCAGGGTAGTCGCCCACTGCTCGGTACCTGCGCCATCAGTCTTGATCAGGTAGGGTGTCCGGCTTTGCCCATCGAGTTGCTGGGTGCCAAGGAGGATAAAACCACCGTCAGTGGTAGGCCTGATTATATTAAGACCTTCGTTGTTATTGGTTGTTTCCACACCATAAAAATATGATGCAGATGAATCACCTGACGCGGATATCATAAATAGCCATCCATCACTGCTATTAGATTCGGGGAGTGTGCGATGAACTCCAACCGCGGCAAAATCACCATTGCCTAATTCAGTAATCCTGAACAGGTAGCAGTCATGGTCGGCGCCGTATGTTTTCTCCCAGGTCACGCTTCCAGTTGCAGTGATTCTCGCAATTGTGGCCCTGGCAGGAGATTCACTATCAACTCGGCTGGATCCGCAGGCGATAAAATCACCATCTGCAGTTTCTTCGATCCCGAAAATACCGCCTGCAAGCTCAGTCTCGGTTAATTGCCATTGGATCACTCCATCGCCATCAGTTTTGATGACCCGGGGATTACCAGTACCAACGATCACGGCACCGCTATCGGAGGTGGCAATGGACATGCGGCCTTCAGTACCTTCCATTTCTGTTGAATCGTTGAGGAAAGCTCTGGTCCATACTGTATCATTGCCCGTCTCATTCAGACGAACGAGCCAATAATTTCTGACGGTATCAGCATTTGATTCTGTAAACCCACCAGCGATATACCCACCGCCTGGGATCGGTGAAATTGAGTAGAGCAATTCGTCAAGATCACCACCTATGGATTTGGTCCAGAGGGTGTCAGGCTGGGCCTGCAGTGATGATGAAAAAGTGGCTAATAACAGGATCACAGTTAGTTGCATCAATCGAATCATGTAAACATCTCCTCTTTGGCTGCATGCATCCCTCTCCTCTGTTCGCACTGAGATAGCGGGCTATATATGCAGATTAGTAGTGGCGAATTGGCCGGAGTCTAAGGTCCCCGCCGGAGGGATAGCAAGGTATTTGGCGCATATATGGATCGCATTATCATTATATGTGGCCTACGTCACAATTGGGGGGATCACATAAGGATAGGTAGCGGAATAGTGGTCCGGCTACGGGCTGGCGGCGGCGGAACCAGGCACCTTCGCGAGCACCTTAGCTACCCTTTCCAGGCTGACCTTGTAGCGGTAATTGATGCCGAAGTGGCCGTCGTTGAACTCCTCGTAGTGGTAGGGGATATCCAGGGTCTTGAGGCGTTCCACGAAGATACGGGCGCCGAGATGGAGGGCGAACTCGTCCTTGTCACCGACATCGAGGTAGAGCAGCTCCAGCCCTCTTAAGGCGTCCGCGTGGGCTGGCTGCTCCAGCATGCGGATGGGATCAAAGGTGAGCCACTGCTCCCACACCTCGGGGATGAGCTCGCCGTCGGGCAGGGAGAAGGGGAGCAGGAATCCGTCGCCGTCGGGGGAGTAGGCAGCGGCCATGGCGAGGATGTTGAGAGCCGGGATGAGGGGACCTTTTTTGGTGGCTTCCTCGAAGGTCTGCAGGAAGCCGTCGATGCCGCCGTACTGGTTGAGG
>CP070787.1:1077001-1078745 GCA_020346745.1 Fidelibacterota bacterium
ACCGTCAGGGTCTTACGGCAGGGTCTCATCCCGCAGGTCTCTTGTCATCAGGTCGGTTAGCGCCCTGCGAGGGTCCTTGTCTTCAAAGAGAACGTGGTAGACTTCATGGCAGATGGGCATAACCACTTGATACTTTTCTGCCAGGTCTACCACTGATTTGGCTGTGAACAGCCCCTCCGCCACCATTTCCATGTCAGCCAGAATGTCCCTTATCCTACCCCCCTGTCCGATCTCGTACCCCAGTTTCCGGTTGCGGCTGTGTTGACTATAGGCCGTGACGACCAGATCTCCAATTCCACCTAGCCCGGCGAAAGTACGTATATCGGCTCCCATGGCTACCCCGAGACGCGTGATCTCCGCCAGTCCTCGGGTTATCAGAGCGGCGATAGTGTTATCTCCAAGTCCGAGACCTGCACATATACCTGCTGCGATGGCTATCACATTCTTTACGCTTCCGCCCAACTCCACTCCGATTATATCGTTGCTGGCATATACCCGCAGATATTTGCTGCTCAGCTGCTTTTGTACCTCGCGGGCAAAGTCAAGACTTTCGCTGGCGGCCACGATAGTTGTGGGGCACTGCAACATTACCTCTTCTGCGTGGCTGGGGCCAGAAACTGTAGCAAATCTATTCGGTCTACAGCCGGTGATTTCAATGATCACCTGCGACATACGTAATAGGGTTCCCTGTTCGATTCCCTTAGCGAGATTCAGAATAGGCCGGTTGTTCAGGAGCCCTGCTGCCTGCTGCATAACCTCGCGGACTACCTGTGATGGCACCGCGACTATGATAATATCCCCTTGAGCAAGCGCACTGGTAAGATCAGAAGTCACCAGCAGCCCGGGCGGAAAGGAGAATCCCTCCAGAAATGGATGCTGCCTGGTCTCCTGAAACTCGCGGGCCTCACTCTCGATAAAATGCCAGCAGGCTACCCCATGACCCGCCATTCGCAGATGGGATCCCATGACAGATCCCCAGCTGCCAGTCCCCAGGATCGAAAAGCAAGTGCCGGTCATTTAACTTCACCGATGATCGTGAACGGTTCACCTGAGGCCGCTAAGTGCCGCTTGATAGACTGTTCCGCTGCCTGGTCGATCACAATCACCCATCCAATCCCTAAATTAAATGTTCTACGCATTTCGTCGGTTTCAATGCCACCCATCTCCTGTAGAACGCGGAAGATGGGTAACCATTCCCATGCAGCCCAGTCAATTGCCAGTTGCCGCCCTTCAGGGAGGAGTCGACGCAGATTTCCCTCCAAACCTCCGCCCGTTATATGAGCAGCCCCTCTTAACCACGGCTTACTAAGAATGGGGCGCATGACTTTCAGATACGAACGGTGGATGGTTAGCAGGACCTCTCCTACCGTACTCCCCAACTCCGGTATGTTTGAAGTAACAGACCATTCCTTCAGCAGCACCCTGCGCGCCAGGGAATAGCCGTTGGTATGCAAGCCTGTGGAATGCAGGCCAATTAGAACATCTCCGGATTCGATAGTCTGGCCCGTCAGGAGAGCATCTTTCTCAACCACACCTACAATAGATCCGGAGATATCATACTCGTCTTCCCGATAAAAATCCGGCATCTCGGCAGTCTCACCGCCGATCAAGGCACACTCATTTTCACGGCATGCTTGTGAGATACCTCGGATCACAGCCTCGAAAACATCAGTATCCAGATGGCTGGTGGCGAAATAATCAAGGAAAAACAGGGGGTGAGCTCCAGTCGTCAGGATATCATTGA
>CP070787.1:1078845-1080584 GCA_020346745.1 Fidelibacterota bacterium
CACGCTATGAATATGCCCGATCAGGCCTTCATCCGCTGGAGCAAGGTCCTGCAGCCTGGCAATCGGCTTTCGGGGCACAACCAGGAAATGCACCGGCGCTTGCGGGTTGACATCCCTGAATGCTACACACTCGTCGTCTTCATAGATGATATCGGAAGGGATCTCCTTGGCAATGATTTTCGTGAAAATGGTGTCGCTCATGGATCTTCCCATTGTTGTTTAGACGCAACGTTGACTCTGGGATCAAGAAGGAACAGGTTTCTGAGATGGTGGTTGGCGGTCATGACTGACTCAAATCCAGTGGATAGCTGTACTCTTGCCGCAAGACCGGCCGACTTACGACACTCTTCGGATGTGTCTGTCTGGGACCGGTCTATTCCGTCCGGTTTCGCCTTAAGCCTAGAAGTTTCCAACCCGATGGAAGTAGCAGTGCTGCCATGGCAATCTTCAGTATAGCCCCTGGAATAAAGGGATAGAGTCCCAAGGCGAACACGTTTTCCGCCTCGGTGTACACTGCCAGCCAGAATAGGCCCGAAGCAAAGATCACTGCGGTGCCTGCCAGCATCGCTAGGAAAGTGGTCCCGATTCGACGATCCCAGCCTCGTTCAGCCAGCAGACCGGTTAGCACGGCGCCAGCCACGAATCCTATCAGGTAGCCGCCGGTGGGGCCTAGGAAATACGCCACACCCGCACCTCCGGCTGCAAATACCGGGAATCCCGCGACTCCCTGTGCTAGATACAGCAGCGTACTCACGCCACCACGTATGCTGCCCAGCAGTGCTCCAACCAGCAGGACTCCCAACGTTTGCCCGGTGATGGGTACCGGACTGAAAGGCAGGCGAAAAGCAAGCTGGGCGCTGAGGCCGATGAGCAGGGAACCTCCCAACACCAGGGCTAAATCATACAGCCAGGCCAGGCGCTTGGTCTGAGGTCGTATAATGTCGGCATACGTCGCGTAGGTCATCCGTTTCTCCTCATGGTCTCTGTGTTTGGTCTACCGTATAGGGTGATAGGATCTATCAGCAGTATGATTTCTCCTGGTACGCGAGAATTTAGGCTATCGCACTCCCGTTACCAATGCCTCACCCGTTCTTCATACTCTTCTCTACCATCAGGGTGAGATCCCCAGCTGTCGGTGACGCTCGCTGTATTTTCTGTACAGGCTTTTATGCCGGCTCCCCAGATCAACCTTCCCTCCCCGGATGAAGAGTCGTTCCACTTGGCTGCGGATATCCAGCGGATCACCACTGGTCACGATCAGGGTGGCATCTTTACCTGGATCAAGGGATCCCACCTGGTGATCGATTCCCAGGATCCGGGCCGGGTATAAAGTAATCGCCTTTACAGCCTCTTCCCTGGGTAGCCCGAACGCCACCGCTGTGCCCGCCTCGTAGGGCAGGTTCCGCACGTTGTCGTAGTTCTCCGTCGGAGACAGGCAATACCTCACTCCTGCTGCGTACAGCTTCGCCGGTAGTGTATAAAGTTCATCGTATGCTTCCCACCGCCGGCCAGGAACCCTGTGCAAACCCCCGATAATAACCGGAATATCATTCTCTCTCAACTGGTCGGCAACCATCCAACTGTCCCAGCCGCCCAGTAAGACCATCTTGTATCCGCGGCGCTTGGTCCAGGTGATCGCAGCCGTTATCTGGCTCACATGATTGGCCTGAATGAGCAGCGGCATCTTTCCTTCTAATACGGGCGCCAAACTCTGCCACCGCAGGTCGGTCTTCAACTCT
>CP070787.1:1080684-1082423 GCA_020346745.1 Fidelibacterota bacterium
ACGTCCCACAGGGCATGCGAAACGATTCCCGGCCACACCGACCCATACTTGATAAACATCGCCCCCCAGAACAGTCCCGCGACAAGGGCCGCCATGATCAGCATGAAATTGAAGGCCCAGATATGAACACCACCATAGATGAAGCCTGTAATCAAGTAGCCTTTCAAGCTGCCAAACCGCGTCCCCAGCCGTTGCTGGACGAATCCGCGCCAGAAGATCTCCTCTGCGGGACCGATCCAGGCCAACAACAACAGACCGATCAAGGCCGGATGTGCCTGGGCTTTACTGACATAAATATTCGCCACCTGGGGCCTGGCAAAGGCAAACAGGCTGGAACTCACGATGTCGCCAATATAAAAGACCAGATAGAGGACTGCTGCGGATGCAACGCCAATCACCAGATAGCGGAGATTGAACGTGTAAATTGCGGCCAGCCGGTGTCGATCCAGGAATAGGGCTGAGCACGCTAGCACTCCTGTTGAGAACACCATCTTGGTCCAGAAATTGAGCCAATCAGCTGTCCAAGGTGAGAAGAGAACCAGCCAGAAGATGGCTGCCAACATGCTCAGCAGGACGACGGGACGCACCCTAGATCACCGCTCCCAGAATGAGACCGACTACAAGCAGGATGCCGAATTGCAGGTGCACCTGGGCAGTCTGTTGATCAATGAGGGCAACGGCTTCCACCTCCCCGGGCCGGTTCGATCGGACAGCGGTCAGGTTCTTCCATGCTGATGGCAGACTTACGAACACCAACAAAGCCCATAGTTCGACCACTTGATAGACCACCATCAGAACAATTGCCAGATAGGCTCCCAAGACCAGCACAAAATACTCAACCTTCGCTCCGGCTGGGCCCAGGACACTGGCGAAGGTCTTGATCCCGGCCTGTGTATCGTGGGCAATGTCCCGATAATTATTAGACGCCAGGATGGCCGCCACCAGAAAGCCCACCGGCAAGGACACGTAGAGGATCGAAACCTCGTAGCTGCCCGTGAGCGCGAAGTAGGAGCCGATGACCATCAGGGGTCCCATCAGGGCGAACACTAGGAAGTCTCCGAGGGCATGATATTTATAGGCGATCGGCCCGGCGGTATAGAATACGCCACCCAGAAATCCAACCAGCCCCAGGTAAAACATGGGCAAGCCCCGCACCCATATAAGGATGAATCCCAGCGCAATTCCAATGATGTATGCCACCCAACCTCCAGCCATGACCTGCCGGGCAGTCAGCAGCCCTTCAAAAACAACCTTACTCGATCCATATGTATAGTCCTGGTCCACTCCTTTCCGGTAGTCGAAGTAGTCATTGAGCAGGTTCGTCCCGGTATGGAACAGCAGCGAGCAAACCACCACCACCGGGAACAGCGCCCACATGACCTGACCCTCGTAGTACAGGGCCAACATCGCCCCGACCACGATCGGAACGATATGGGCTGTGTATGAGAAAGGCCGTACCGCCTGCAGCCAGATGCTGAAGCGGCTCCGTACGGGTTGGGTATCAGTTGTCATTGCTCACCTCTCGTTGGTTAGCGTTATAGTGGTATGTCATGATAGTACTACCCACCGATGTCTTTCCGGTAAAAACTCCCCGGAAACTCGATCCTGGGGATATTCCCGTAGACCTTCCGGGCCGCATCCGGGATGGTTGTTCCGGTGCCCACCACATTCAGTACCCGGCCTCCACTGCTTACCAATTGCCCATTCTCATCCAGGGAGGTACCAGCGTGGTAGATGAT
>CP070787.1:1082523-1084261 GCA_020346745.1 Fidelibacterota bacterium
GCCCGCTCATCCCGATGGCGTCGGCCTGTTCCCGCTCCCAGGCCTCGATGATGGTCTCGACAGGCTGATTGATGCCCAGGTTGATAACCTGGTAGCCATTGTTGGTGAGGATGATATCCACCAGGTTCTTGCCGATATCATGCACGTCGCCCTTGACTGTGGCGATGACCAGTTTGCCGCGGTCCCTGGTAGCTGTTTTTTCCAGGTGGGGTTCCAGCCAGGAGACGGCGGCTTTCATGGTTTCCGCCGACTGGAGCACAAACGGCAGCTGCATTTCGCCGGACGCGAAGAGTTCCCCTACGGTCTGCATACCGTTAAGCAGGATATTGTTGATAATGTCCAGGGCGGGAAGGCTGGTGAGGGCTTGTTCCAGATCGTGGTCCAGCCCGGTGCGGTTGCCATCCACGATGCGCTGTCTCAGCCGCTCCTCTACCGGCAGGTCATCCAGAATAGCCGGTCCTTTTTCAACTTTATGGGCCTGGTAATACTCCAGGATAGCAGTGAGAGGATCATAGTCGGCATGCCGCCGGTCGAAGATCAAATCCTCCAGCAGGTTTCGTTCTTCTTCCGGTAGCTGATAAAGGGGACGGATTTTGCCGGCGTGGACGATGGCCGCATCAAGACCGGCTTCAATGGCGTGGTGGAGGAAGACAGAGTTCAGCCGATGGCGGACCAACGGCCGCAATCCGAACGAGATGTTAGAGACTCCCAACAGGGTGTGAACTCCCTGGTACTCAGCCTTGATGCGCCGGATGGCTTCCAGCGTCTCGATTCCGGCGCGGCGATAGTCCTCGTCGCCACTACCCAGGGTAAAGGTGAGCGTATCGATGAAGAGGTCCCCGGGTGGAAGGCCAGTACTATTGACTGCCAGTTCAACCAGGCGTTCGGCGATGGCTACTTTTCGATCGGCAGTCCTGGCCATGCCTTCTTCGTCGATAGTGAGAGCCACTACGGCCGCCCCGTACCGGCGGCACAGCTGCAGAATCTGCACAGCCCGATCTTCGCCATCTTCAAGATTGATGGAATTGATGACACACTTGCCGGCCAGGTTGCGGAGGGCGGCCTCAATTGCCTGGGGCTCGGTGGAGTCCAGCATCACGGGGATGGTGCAGTCGGTATTCAGGTGGAAGGCAAAGCGTCCCAAGTCCTGCACCTCGTCCCGGCCCACGTAGGCAGTGGAGACATCCAGAATGTGAGCCTGTTCCTGCACCTGCTCTTTAGCGATGGAGAGCATACCGTCCATATCCTCAGCCAGCAGGTGCTCGCGGAATTTCTTCGAGCCGTTGGCATTGGTGCGTTCACCGATGATCAGGGGCTTGGGCCGGGTGTCGAAAACCGCGGTGCCATAGAGCGAGGATGCTGCCGGTTCGAGTTCCGGCTCGCGCTGTTTTGGTTCCAGGGTACCGATCTTGTCCACCACGGTTTGCATATGCTCGGCAGTGGTGCCACAGCAACCGCCCACGATGTTGACACCCAGGTTAGCGGCAAAGTGGTGCAAGTCCGCGGCCAGTTCCTCCGGTGTCAGGTCGTAGACCATGCGGCCGTTCTCGGTGCGAGGCATACCGGCGTTAGGTATGACGGAGATGAACCGGTCCCAGTGTTCGGCCAGGGTGCGGATATGGGCACCCATGGCTTTGGGTCCCGTGGCGCAGTTCAGGCCCAGCACATCGATGGGGAACGGCTGCAATGTCACAATGGCTGTGAGCATATCGGATCCCAGGAGCATGGTGCCGGTGGT
>CP070787.1:1084361-1086081 GCA_020346745.1 Fidelibacterota bacterium
GCCGTTTCCCCTGGCATTTGGACCGGGTGGCAGGAAGCTGGCCATTCCCATGATCGAGGTGCAGTTTGCAGGTCAGCGGAAGGTGAAACGATAGCCTCGTCTCCGATTAAACGCATGATCCTGGTGGTGAATCCTCATGGAGGACAGAAGAATGGTCTTGCCGTTCTTCGAGAGGTCAAACCCGTCTTTGATGCAGCCGGAATAGGTATCACCATCATTGAAACGGAATACGCCGGCCACGCACGGGAACTTGCCCGATCACTAGACTTGGGTGAGGCGGATGCTTTCTGCACAGTTGGCGGTGATGGCACTATGCATGAGGTCATCAACGGGTTGCTAGCCCGCCCTGATATTCCGGGGATACCTCTTGGCCAGATCCCGGCCGGTACGGGGAACTCGTTCCTATATGGATTTGACTGTCTGAATCCCCTGGACGCCGCCAACAGGATTATTGCCGGCAACAGCCGGCCGATAGATGTGGCTCGGGTTACGCTGGACAAGCAAACTTTGTACGCGTTTAATATTATTGGCTGGGGGATGGTTACTGACATCCTGATTCAATCGGAGAAGCTGCGTTGGCTGGGCGAAAATCGATACACCGTTGCCAGCGCTATCGAAGTGCTGAAAGCCAAACGTCGCAAAGCCAGGCTGACCATTGAGGGAGAAGTGTTCAATGGTCACTTTGTCTTTGTCCTGGCATGCAACACCCAGTACACCGGCAAAGGGATGCGCATGGCTCCTCGCGCGGACCTCTCTGATGGGCTCATCGACCTGGTGATCGTCCGGGAAGCTACCAGAATGCAGATGTTGCGGCTGCTGCCCAAAGTCTTTGACGGCTCCCACGTACATTCACCCCTGCTGGAATATATTCAGGCAAAGGAATTCTCCTTGATCCCCGATGTGGACGAGACCGTCAATGTGGATGGTGAGCTCCTGGAGCGAAGCCCAATTTCCGTGCAGATGATTCCCCAGGCTATCCGCGTGTTGATCTAATGGATCAGCGAGCTGCTTGGTATTGACGCCGGGAAGACCACTCCGAAACCCACGCCGAATCCTTCCAGCTACTTTCCTATCTGTGCCACATAGATCTGCAATTCACTGTTCTCATCCAGCGGCTGACGCTGATAATCGCCCCACTTTTCCAGCACGGTGAATCCCGAGTCGTGCAGGAGACGGTCCATGGTGTCAGGAAAGTACATTCGGAGCGTGAAATCAGCAATGACGAAGTCCTTTTTACTGTCAGTGGAATAATACCAGCGCAAGTGATTCAGTTCGGTGTCGGGATCATAGTGATTGGTTTCTTCCACTTTGACAGTGGTGCCGGTTTCGGAATCAGGGTAGACCTTGGCCGGGACCCTCGTGTCATTGGGTCGATACAGAAAGAGGGGGTCGGGGATAAAGATATCTATGACAAAGCGGGTGTCGCCATGGCAATGTTCCCGGACGCAGGCGAGGGCAGCCTGGGCATCGTCATCGGTCAGCAGATGCAGGAATGAATTAAAGCCTATGAAGATCAGGTCAAAAGTCTCACCGAGCCTGGTATTTCTGATATCCCCATGGACCAGGCGTGCTTGCCGGCCGTATGATGCCAGCTTGTCACGGGCGCGCTGGAGAAACGGTTCGGAGATTTCCAGCCCGGTATAGGTGGCTCCGGTCTGTAGAACAGGCACTGCCAGCCTGCCTGTACCTGCAGCCAGCTCCAACACCCGCGGTCCGTATT
>CP070787.1:1086181-1087882 GCA_020346745.1 Fidelibacterota bacterium
CCAAGACCATAACCCACCGTAGTCAGATATACGGCCTGATATTTCCTGAAAACCTGCCGATAGATGTCCTCCTGCATACCCCCCTTGCCGATCACGACGCGTACACCATATTGGTCGAATAGTCGGGGAATGTATCCGTCGAATCGGAAGCTCGCGGTAGCCGACACTGCCGAAATGTGATACATACCTGGATCGGTCTCGTTCACTGCCGGCGAGCAATGGAACGTCACATTGCTGATGTCCCTGATATCGGCGGGTGGTTGCTCTTCCAGTTCAAAGAGTCGGTGGTATAGCCCTTCACGCCCCGTGAACACGCAGCCATCCAGAAACACCACGTCCCCGATTTCCAGGCGACCGATATCTTCATCCGAGACAGGTGCCTGTAGTCGCCATTCCCGCATCCTCAGGTCATCAACACTAGTCATGCTGCCGGTTCCTCGATCCCATCGTAACCTATGGAGTCTCGCCGGTAAAACGGTGTGAACCAGCGGGGATCTTCCCGAAAGTCGATCGAATTATCGGCCTCGATCCGGGCAGACATCCGGCGATGGGCAAAGCAGAAATGCTGAATGGAAACGGGCATCCCCCCCGTATGGGTATACGCAACTTCCACGTGCACATCCATGATCGCCCCGCTGCCCGGCAATCCCATCACCCCGAAACCCGTGGAATTGCCAAGATCCATGAGCTCCGCCTCCAGAATAGCCACCTCCGGATCCGGATTCCGGTCACCTATGATCCGTAAACAGGCGGCTTCCTTGGCCAGTCGTACACACACATCCTTGGTCCCCCCAATGCCGAGTCCCACCACCACCGGCTGGCAGGACATACCCCGCCGGAAGAACTCGCTGATACTGTCCAGTAGGAAGCGCTTCAGCCCAGGAATACCATCGGCCGGGAACAGCATCCGATAGTCACCCCCGAACAAACCCCCTTTATGGACCACCGTCAGATCCAGCCACTCGGCATCCGGTTCAAAGGAGTAGTCCACCGTCGGTGAGTGGATGCCTACATTATTATTCTGGTCACGGCGTGAAAGCGGATGAACCCTGTTCGGTCTGATGGGAATGTCCGCTGTGGCTACAGCCGTGGCATGGCGGATCGCTCCCTCGAGCGCCACCATACCCCCCTCAACCACAGCGTCATTTCCCAACTTCGCGTAAAAACGTGGCAATCCCGTATCAGCGCACATCGGTCGCTGCTCCTTAACCGCCACCCGGTAATTCTCCAGGATCTGTCCCAGTACATATTTGGAAAGCGTTTTGGTCTCGCGCTCGTACATCCTCTGCACAGCTTCCCGGGCATCTGCTGGAATCTGAATAGCCGCCAACCGATTTAACTCTAGGGCGGTGGCATGGATCGTCTCCTTCGTTATCACGATCGTCGCTCTGCGAAACTACACGACATGCTTGCCTCCCAGCGAAATACCCAGCCCTACTTCAGCAAAATGGATCGTTTCGAGATCAAGGCTCTCTCCCCAACCTTTAGCGCGTAAACGTAGATACCGCTCGATAGTGAGCACCCACACTGATCTCGTCCATCCCAACTGATCGCGTGCTCCCCGGCTGTCCTGTTCCCGGTGCACAGCGTGCGCGTCAATCTACCGGCGACGTCGTATACCTGGAGCTTTACTGGCGCCGGGCGTCTCAATGAATAAGGTATAATCGTAGATGAATTGAACGGATTGGGATAATTCTGGCC
>CP070787.1:1087982-1089659 GCA_020346745.1 Fidelibacterota bacterium
ACCGTAAACGTTTACGGTAACAAAGTTATACCCAAAAGGCACCATTGAAAACCAGATATTTTCTTAATCACTTCAGCACCAGAAACTCGTTCGCATCGAGACACCTTGGAGTAGCCCGGATGGTCCCGATCATACCTTTATACCAGCTCACCTTATTCTGGCGCATCCCTATAGACGTCCCGCCACCCTGTATGGGTGCAAATTCGATGACCTCAGATAACTCGGATTGGCCATTCACGTAATTGGTCAGCCTCGAACCATCGAAAGTGAGTGCGGTATGGAACCATTCCCCCAGAGCATGATGGAAGCCCTTATTCATCAGGGTACAACTGCCTGCGGTTGATGACAGAAAGGTGTCGAGGTACCAAGCTTCATCTTGGACAATCCGGGTCTCAAAGAGCATACGCTCACCATGACACTGCCCCATATGAAGGAATCTTTGTTCGGAAAGGCCACCCCGGTCAGGTCGGAAAACCACTTCGATGGTGAACTTCGTCCAACCAGCTATGGGATTGATGGCCAGGATAAGCCCTTCCCCCTCCCCATCAAACTTCAGGGCAGAGCCATAGGGTGATGGGATTGTTTGCACGTCCCCGTTGATCATGGCATCAGGGAGCTTGATTAGCTGATGTGCATCCCAGATGACGGGATGGAGTTGCCCCTCGGGTTGCCCTTCAGATATACCGGTTCTATTCACCTGCAACCACAACCTTGGCCGCAGTCAGGAGCACATCCGGGTGCATCCTATGTTTATAATTCGGATTTATGTAATGGTATTCAACGGTGCCTTCCATGCCGCAGATAAACACGGCTGGCACTGGCAGGATATGATGGCTCTCTCCGGCTGCCGCCTCAATGTCTATCCCTTGCTGACGATATCTTTCGACTATATCTTTACTCAACCTGAAAGCCAATCCGAATGCCTTCGCTGCCACGACTCGGCTGTCCGAGAGAAATTGAAAGCTATATCCATGTTCGGCGATGGTCTGGTCCAATAATCCCGGCTTATCCGGGCTGATCGCAACCAATTGATAATCAAGATCCTGCAGCTGTGAATAGATCGCTTCCAGTTGACCTAACTGTGATATACATGGCGGTCACCAGCCTCCTCGATAAAATATCAAGACCGTTGGCCGGCCATGAATGACCTCATGCAGGTTGATCGACTCCCCTTCACTAGTGGACAATCGCACATGAGGTATCGACCTGCCGATGAGAATGGGGCAGATGTCCTCAGCATCGTCAGGGACTCTGGCATCCAATCCGGACTCCATCATGGTCTCCTTTTCATCAGGTCTCCCAGGGGCTTTCCGCAGGCCTATACCGAAATTGACGCTCTCAACGCTTCGCACTCTCATACAACCGAATCACCGTCTCCAATGACCGATATGCCATCTCACCAGTAATTGGTGGTTCTCGATTCTCAAGAACAGCATCGGCAAAAGCCCGCATGTACCGGGTGCGAGGTGTATCGGGAGATTGACGACCGTATGAAGATTCAAGCTTCATTGGGGAGCATACTTCCTTCCATGCACCCATCTCATAATCGGTACCTTCCTTTTCCGAATACAACAGTAAAGGGCCCTTATCGCCGATAACAATCTGCCCCAGTTCACCGTATAGCCTCGAGCCCCTCTGTTCACCAGGATAGCGGCCGCCGATCATTTTAGAGCCGGC
>CP070787.1:1089759-1091417 GCA_020346745.1 Fidelibacterota bacterium
TATCGCAAGTTCCAGGCCAACCTGAGCGCTCGGCTCCAAATCCACCAGCAGGTGTTGAGGTTCTGACCTGTATTCATCCAGGCAATTATTAATATCCTTTCCTTGAACAACGAGACCATTAACTCTTAACATTAGCTGGTTGGCAGCACGCCAATCATTAGGGTTGCCGAAACTTGTCCGGGCAGTGGGTCGTTATTAAAATTGCGACCAGGATAGAATTCAGGGGATCTAAAACATGGCTAAAATTTCGGGGACCGTTGAATTCAGCAGCGAAGAGTGCAAGGGCTGCGAGCTCTGCGTTGAGGCCTGTCCCCAGGACTGTCTGGCCATGTCCCCCGATCTGAATCATAAGGGATACCACTATGCTATGCTGGTGGCTGATACCTGCACCGGCTGTATAAACTGCGCTCTGGTCTGTCCCGACGCGGTAATCACCGTCTACCGGGAAATCCGTTCCGCCGCCGAACGCCGCAAACCGGTCGCCACCGTTCCGGCAACATAGGGATACTAAAGTGGCTCAAACCGTGCTGATGAAAGGCAACGAAGCCCTCGCCAGAGCGGCTATCCTGGCTGGCTGCAACGGCTATTTCGGCTATCCCATCACTCCCCAATCGGAGCTGCTAGAGTACATGTCCCGGGAGCTGCCCAAAGCCGGGGGCGTGATGATCCAGGCCGAGAGCGAGCTGGCCGCAATTAACATGGTATATGGCGCCGCCGGCGCCGGTGGGCGGGTCATGACAAGCTCCAGCAGTCCCGGTATCAGCCTGATGCAGGAAGGGCTCTCATATATCGCGTCGGCGGAACTCCCTTGTCTGGTGGTGAACGTTAACCGGGGTGGCCCGGGACTAGGCACCATCCAGCCGGCCCAGGGCGACTACTTTCAGGCCACCAGAGGAGGCGGTCACGGTGACTACCACGCCATCGTCCTGGCCCCTTCCTCCGTACAGGAAATGGCCGACTTCGCCTTCCTGGGCTTCGATCTGGCCGACAAGTACCGCAATCCGGTAATGATCCTGGCTGACGGAGCCCTGGGACAGATGATGGAGAAGGTTACCTTCCAAGATTACGATCCTGATAAGCACAAAGTGCCTAAACCTTGGGCAACCACGGGTAAAACTCCTGACCGGGAACGGAATATCATCACCTCGCTGCACATCGAGCCGGAACAGATGGAGCTGATCAATCTCAAGCTACAGGAAAAGTACCGGCGCATGAATGCTGAAGAAGTGCGGTGGGAAGAAATTCAGACAGAGGATGCCGAGGTGCTGCTCGTGGCCTATGGCCTGGCTGCTCGCCTCTGCCGGAGGGTAGTGGAACTGGCCCGGGAAGTCGGGCACCGGGTGGGTCTTGTGCGCCCGATTACTCTCTATCCCTTTCCCCACGAACCACTGGCGCAGCTGGCCAGACAGGTCAAACTGATACAAACTGTTGAAATGAACGCCGGTCAAATGGTACAAGACGTGCGCCTGGCCGTAGAAGGCCGGATTCCAGTAGTGTTCTACGGACGCACGGGAGGCATGATTCCCTCACCAGAAGAGGTTCTGGAGCAATTGGAAAAACGACTTGACGGTACATCCGCGGTGGATACAGAGCAAGCGGGCAGGGAGTTGGAAGCAATCAAGCCATGACCGAACATCGCACCGATACCAAGAAAAGTC
>CP070787.1:1091517-1093173 GCA_020346745.1 Fidelibacterota bacterium
GTGGTTATTCCTATTGAGGAACCCACGGATGTTGAGCAGGGCGGGCTTGAGAGCGCCTCATACTTATACATGATTCGGCACGGTGACTACCTCGTTAAGATTGCCACAAATGAATACGGCGATCCCACCAGGTGGCGCAGCATCTACGACTGGAACCGCGAGCTTATCGGTGACAATCCCAATCTGATCTATCCATACCACGAGCTGGAGCTGCGCAAGCCTGAATACGAGATCACCAGGTGGAGTTATGAGTATACCGTCCACGTTGTGGAGCAGGGGGAGACCCTGTGGTCCATTGCAGGCGAGGAATACGACGATGAGATCGCCTGGATCGTGATCTTCTGGGATAATGAAGAGGCACTAGACTCAAACGCAGGCCAGCTCAAGCCCGGCATGGAGCTGCAGATTCGCACCGAGCTCTGGCCCGGCCGCTAGCCGGTTGACCAATCAGCGCGAGAAGAATAATCATGGACAGCCCCGAGGAGAAATCCCGGGGCTGTCAGCTATCAACCACTGCCAGGAACCTGATCAGCCCCGTCTCTTTTGCAGCTTCTGGACCTGCCGCTGAACGGACCTGATATTAGGGTAATCGGGATAGTTATCCAGTATCAGGTGAAGGGTATGGATAGCGGCGTCGATGTTTTCCAATTCTGATTCATATATATCCGCCGCCTGCAGTATAGCTGCGACGGCCCGCTCCTGGGCTTGGGGGTAGCGCTGGTGAATGTCCAGAAAATAGACTACCGCCGCGTCGTATTGGCGCATCTCCTTGGAGATTAACGCCAATCCCTCGAGGGCTGGGATACCCGTCTCCGGTTCCTGGCCATAGCGTGTGAGAATCTCTTCATAGACAGCCAGGGCCCCGGTGGGTGAGGCCAATCGGAGGTGCAGCAGTTCAGCATACCTGAACAGGCTGACGGAAGCCAGCACATCTTCGGGGTAGGTATCCGCCAGTTCACGATACAGATCACCCGCCCGCTGGTAGTCACTCAATTCGTTTTCGTAGATAGCAGCCTCAGCTAAGAGGGCAGCGGGCGCTTTTTCATGGTGGGGGAATTCCTCCCTGAAACGTGCGTATCGCACCGCACCGGCCGCAAACTCCCTTAGATCATCGGCTGTGACTTCCGCCATGGCGTAGGTGATCTGGGGAATAAAGGCGCTATAGGGATATAGCAGGCGGATTTTGGAATAAGTGAGGATTTCATTGTGATACTGCTCCTGGGCATGATGTGCCCGGGCAATCCATACCAGCACTTCGTCCGCCTGGACCAGTCCGGGATACATGGCCAGAAACCGCTGGGATTCCTTGATAAACCATTCCCTGGCGGTGGCATTGGGCAGTTTTCGAATGTGGTTCAGGTAGTTCAGGAATCGGTAGAACTCTTCATCACTGACATTAACGGAGTCGGGATTGAGGGCGACTTCATAATACAACCTCCCCAGCTCACCGTCGCGCTCGACCAGTTCTTCCAATTGGCCCATAGCGTGAAGCCCGGCCTCCGTTTCGGGATAGATAAAGAGGGTTTGCAGGTAGGCTAGGATTCCCCGGATAGCGTCATCCTGCTCAACGTAGGTCCCGGCGAGGAGATTGAGGGCCTCGGGAGTATGCCCCAGAAGAGCCGCCTGCGCCAGGTACTGACGGAATTCATCCAGCTT
>CP070787.1:1093273-1094915 GCA_020346745.1 Fidelibacterota bacterium
ATCTTCGTGGAGCGCCTCAAAGCCCTGGACATCCCCTACCATTACGAGGAGTACAACGACGGCCACTTTGGCATCAACTACCGCTACAAGCACAGCCTGGAGCTAGTGGCCAATGCGCTGAGCGGAAGCGCTTAAGGGCTTGGTCCACGTTGGGCCGCCCCCTCGAGACCCTCATCGTTCTTGACCAGGGATCCTCCGCCACCCGTGCCCTGGCCTTCGATCCTACCGGTCACATCGTCGCCTCCCACACTCACGCTATCCACACTGCACGGCCCCGACCCGGCCACGCTGAGATGGACCCCCGTGAGGTCCTTAATTCCCTAGACACAGTTCTCCACCGGACCCTGGCCGATATAGCAGAGGACCATCGTCGCCCCACCGCGCTAGGCCTCTCGGTCCAGCGCTCCAGCTTCATCCTGTGGGACGAGTCCACCCAAGCACCAATCACACCCATCCTTACCTGGCAGGATACCCGCTCTGCTGAAGATCTACCCCGCTTCGCAGATCATACCAAGACCATCGCCCGTATCACAGGCCTTCCCCTGAATCCCTACTACGGCGGACCCAAATTCGCCCACCTTATGATCCACCAAGGAGAACTACGGTCAACCATCAAGCGGGAGGGATCGAGATTCATCCCCCTGGAAAGCCTTCTCATTCGTCATCTTACTGGAAGACTATTCATTGACGAGACCATTGCCGGGCGTACGCTACTGTTCGACCTTCATCACCGCCAGTGGAGCGACGACCTGCTGGAGATCTTCGGACTGCCACGGCACATGTTGCCGGAACTGGTCTCATCCCAATCTGACTTCGGCAGCTTTCAATGGCAGGGGCGATCCATCCCCCTCCTGGTGAGCATGGGCGATCAGCAAGCGGCCATGACCGGTCTCGGTGCCGGTGAGCCGGGTGAGGGGGCTATCAATCTGGGCACTTCCGGCTCGGTAGCTCTCCATACCGGCGATATGCCTCGGCCAACACCCGGACTCCTGGCCAACGTGGCCTTTTCCACACCCGATAAGGTTGAGTACCTGCTGGAGGGTACCATCAACGCCGTGGGCGCTCTATTCGCCTGGTTTGTTCAGCAATGGGACCAGCCTGATCTCGCCCGCCGCTGGCCGGACTTGATCGCTGACTCCACCGAGCTGGCCATGGTGCCGGGTGTCAATGGTCTAGCGGCGCCCTACTGGCGGCCGGATATCCCCACCACCTTCATCCCGGATCAAGAGGGTTATGCTATAAGTGATCAGCTGCGGGCCGGTATGGAATCCATCGCTTTCCTGGTATTCGACATTTTTCAGGCCATGTCGGAGGGTGAGGAGCGGTTCACTCCGGGCGAGATCCACATCGGTGGCGGCATGGCCCAGCCGCCCTTGCTCCAGTTCCTGGCCGACCTCCTCCAGCATCCCCTCCATCTCCACCGGATCCGTGAGGCAACCGCCCGCGGGGTGGCCATCCGGCTGGCACAAGCCCTGAGGTGGAACGATTTTCCCACGGCCCCGCAGCGGGAGACCACCTACCTGCCCGCCATCACTGCCGGGGAACAGGGCGATCACATCAACCGATGGCGTCAGGCACTTGCGCAAGTGCTCGGCTCCACAAGCGGCAATTGATATAGGCTAAAGCTGTTCAACCAGCCTAC
>CP070787.1:1095015-1096636 GCA_020346745.1 Fidelibacterota bacterium
CCCCAGACCATGTAGACCAGCCCGAACGCGATCAGGCCCCAGGCGGCGATCTCCCCGCGTAGGGACTCGATATTCACCAGGTGGTGCAGAGCGATACCCGCGCCAATACCGATGAATCCCAGCACCACCGAACCAAGTATATGTCCTACACCACAGAGCGCAGTTATGGATAGCGTCCAGGCCAGGGACCAGCGCTTGGCCCTTCCTATAACGATAAAGGGCAGGTAATGGTCGGGACCGGTGAGGGTATGAATAAGCCCGATACCGGCTGCGGTCCACATCAGAACAATAATCTCGTTAGTCATATCTGGTTCCCCTAGCAGATGCGCGGCAGCTGCTCACCGGATAGCATATCCAGGATGCGGCTGCCCCCAAGCACTCCTTCTAATATAACACTAGTCCCACCCGATTCGGTTACTGTTCCAATGACCGCTGGTTCGTTCGCAGCATCCGTCTCACTCAGCAGCTTCAGTATCTCCTCCTCTTTCCCGGCCTCGGCGAATATGGCGAGCTTGCCCTCGTTGGCCACGTAGAGAGGGTCCAGGCCCAGCAGCTCACATGCACTGCGAACGGGCGGATTCACCGGAATGGCCTGCTCCCCCAGGGTTATGGTAGCGCCGGCAGCTTGAGCGATCTCGTTCATGACGCTGGCCAGCCCACCACGGGTCATGTCCCGGAGGCAGTGGATAGCCTTGCCGAACCTCTCAATCAGGCCCTCTACTTCCTTATGGAGCGCCCTGGTATCACTGACCAGGTCACCTTGCATGGAGAGGCCTTCCCGCTGGCACATGATGGTCATACCGTGGTCACCCACCGGGCCGTTGATTATGACAACGTCCCCTGGCTTCACCCGTCGGGGATCAATTTTGGCGTCAGGTAACACCCGGCCCACGCCGGTAGTGGTAACGAAGATGCCGTCGCCCTTGCCGTGGTCCACCACCTTGGTGTCGCCGGTAACCAGGGCTGCACCTGCAGCTTCGGCAGCGGCCCCCATAGAAACCAGCACTCGGCGCAGCGACTCCATCGGGTATCCCTCTTCAAGGATAAGTGCGCAGCTGAGGTAAAGGGGCTGGGCGCCACACACGGCTAGGTCGTTGATAGTACCATTGACCGCTAGGTCACCGATGTTGCCGCCGGGGAAAACGGGCGGCGTGACCACGAATGAATCGGTGGTGAAGGCCAGTCGCTCCAGGCCGAATTCCAGGATGGCGCCGTCATGGATGTTCTCAACTTTGTCGTTATGGAAGTGCGGGAGGATTACCTCCTGGATCAGCTGGGCCATGCGCCGGCCACCGCCCCCGTGCGCTAGGCTGACCTTCTCGTGATCCTCAAATGGTAGGGGGCAGTTGAGTTTCATGGTTCAGGTCGGTATCCCCTTCGATACACCAGCTGGCGGACTCAAGGCAGGCTCCTGGTAGTGGTAATAAGCGGCGCACGCTCCCTCAGAGGAGACCATAGTAGCTCCTAGCGGAGTTTCGGGTGTGCAGTCCGTACCAAAAGCGGGGCAGTCCGGTGGTTTCTTCCAGCCCTGGAGCACCTCGCCGCTGATGCAGACCTCCGGCTCCCGCGTCCGGATCTTGCCGACCCGGAACTTCTCTTCGGCGTCGTAGGCAGCATAGGC
>CP070787.1:1096736-1098346 GCA_020346745.1 Fidelibacterota bacterium
TTCCTTATCGCCCTTGTGGTGCTCTTTCTGTTCATACGCCAGGCAAGGGCCGTGAGTGTCGTGGCCGTAGCCGTGCCTGTAAGCCTGCTTGCTGCCTTGGCCATGTTATTTATTGGGAATTATTCCCTTAACCGTATTACCCTTTTCGGCTTGGCCCTAGGCATCGGCATGCTGGTGGACAACAGTATTGTTGTCTACGAAGCCGTTCAGCGCAGGCTTGAACGGAGCGTGTCCCCGGATGAGGCGGCCGCACAGGGTGTGGCACTGACTATCCGGGCCATTATAGCGGCTACAGCGACCACGGCCTTGGTCTTTCTGCCCATTGCATTTCTCACTGAAGACGTCCTGTTCAGGGGAATACTCAAAGTACTGGCTGTGGCCATTCTGCTGCCCCTGCTGTCCTCCCTGCTGGTCGCCGTTGGATTGGTGCCTCTCCTTGCCAGACGGCTGGCAGCCCCTGCTGCTTTGTCCCGTCTCAAGGCCGTACGAGAGCGGCGTAAACTGTATGCGGGTCAGGTTCGACCTGACCGTGGGCGCGAACTTTTTTCCGGTCTGCTGAAGGTCGCCCTGCGCCGGCCAGCGGCATGGCTTACGGTACTCACTGCCGCCGTGTTGTTTACGGTCATAGTGGCGATTCCTTGGGTCGGCGTGAATACAGTGACCCAAGAAGCGGAAGAAGCGGATCAGATCCGGCTTTCTGTTGATGTCCCTTCCGGACAATCCCTTGAAGCGATCGGTAAAGACTTTGGTGCACTGGAACAAGCGGCCCTCGATCTGGAAGGGGTTGAGTATGTGGAAAGCATGATCCAGGAGGGAGATGCTACCCTCACCGTCCACCTTGTGGATCCGGCTGAACGTCCCGAGGACATTTCAGCGCGCCGAGTGCGCGCCAAAATACGTGAGGCCGCGGACACACAAAAAGGATTGGAGATCCGGACTGAAGAGGCCTCCGGCGACAACCGCTCTGATGGCGGGAGTGGGGGCAACCTTTTCGGAGAAGGACCAGCAGAGATCGTGCTATCCGGTCCTGATGCCGGTAAGTTAATGGACCTGGCCAACGCCATAAAAGAAAGACTCGAATCTATCCCGGAGGTGGGCAGGCATGGTGTATGGGTTTCAGGGGAAGTGGGACAGGATGAAATCCGGATTATGCCCGATTATTTCATACTCAACAGCTTGGGTCTTACACCGGGCGATGTACTCCCTATGCTGAGTATGCTCGGCCGTGAAGGTACCACGATGCAGACCGGACTTATTCTGGAGGACGGACGAGAGATCCCCATGAAGATCCGAACTCCTGAAACACGGTATACAAATATCAGCAAGGAGATGGATCGACTCCGTCTCAATACGCCAGCCGGGACCATCCCATTGGGTCTTGTGGCAAATACACAAAAAATGCCGCCACCCCCTGTGATTCAGCATCACAACGGGCGCCGTGAGTTGAGTGTCTATTACCGCTTTAATGACCAGGTCTCCGAAACAGGACCTGCTCGAAAGGCCCTGGATGAAGATATACGGAATATGCTGCGTGAGATCCACCGCCCCACAGGGTATACGATTGACACTCCTGATGAGGATGAATCGACTGGGTGGTTCAAGCGCCTTCT
>CP070787.1:1098446-1100031 GCA_020346745.1 Fidelibacterota bacterium
CCATTGGTGGCTACACGATTTTCATGCTGAATAATCTCCAACCCACCTTGATGTCCTTCAGAAAACGTATTGTGGTAAAACAGTACGTTCAGTCCGGGCATTTCAAAATAGTCTTGGTCATTAAGCTGCAAACCTGGTTGACCGGTGGCACGTAGATCCATTGAAAATCCGGCTAATAATAACAGGATGATAGGGTAGATGGATGGAGACCATATTTCTTTCATAACGTCATCCTTTGATACGAAATAACCTATGCTTTAATCAATTGTTGAATATAGCCAGGAATTGGACCGGTTTGTGGTGAATCAGGTAGACCACCGCTCAGGTGTATGCAGGGTGGTCTGCAAAACCGTCCTTACTGACGTTCGCGTTGCCTTGTTTTAAAAAGGTGTATTGTAACCTGTCCGTCGGTGAGCCCCTCAGTCCATCAAGATGGTGCTGATGAAGTAGGGAATTCAAATGACCAGCCCCGCAGCAAGCGGGGTGATGAGGTGGGAATAATCTACGCAACAAATCGCATGCGATAGCATTTAATGGCTGTATTGCCAAGGTTCTTCACAATACGAACCAAGATGCTGATGGTATAACAATGAGGCTTGTTGTCGGCCTCGCACTACTGCTGCTTACCGCTTGTGTGTATCACTCTGTGGATACTCAAGTATCTAGTTTAGATGGCAAGGAGTCTTCTTTGGTTGTAGATCCTACTCGGCATAGGGATCAGCAAAGAATAGCATACATTTGGACATTAGCTGATTCGATAAGATTTCGTCCTAATCCTTTCTGTCCCCCGACAGGACCTAATTTTCACCTAACCGAGACGGGTGAGGTTCTGGTTGAAATACGTGATAGTAATGATCTTCTATTCTATGAGGTTTTCAGAGGTACCCTAAAAGCAGGGTACTATGTCGTGGTAATTTACGAGCAGAACATAGATCCGGGACGGTATATGCTCAAGATTCACTATGATGACCGAATAAAGGAGATAGAGATTATCCGATAGTGACCGTACCAAGTGGTCTTTGGCCGAGAATATGATCGGTCCCAAACACCATCCTTTCTGACACGCTTCGCCATTAGTGTCATAAACCCGTTCTAAAACTCAGATCACAATCAATGTCCTGTGGTGCAGGAAACCGGCCAGCTTTATCCGGCTCGCGGTTTAATAGCCGAAGAACCTGGGGATGAGCAGGGAGAGGGCGGGAATGAAGGTGGTGAGCAGGAGGGCGACGATCATGGCGACGAAGAGGGGGATGAGGGGCTTGATGACCTTATCGATACTGGTGCCGGATATGCCACAGCCGAGGAACAGGACCGAGCCCACCGGGGGTGTGCAGAGGCCCACGCACAGGTTGAGGACCATCATGATGCCGAAGTGAACGGGACTGATCCCCAGGGCGGTGACGACGGGGAGGAAGATGGGTGTGAAGATGAGGACGGCGGGGGTCATGTCCATGAAGGTACCGACGATGAGCAGGAGCAGGTTGATAATGAGCAGGATGACGATCTTGCTGTCAGTGAGGGAGATGAGGGCGGCGCTGACATTCTGGGGGATATTCTCGTAGGAGAGGATCCACGACATGGCCAT
>CP070787.1:1100131-1101694 GCA_020346745.1 Fidelibacterota bacterium
GGCAATATCGCCTATACTCACACTGATGCACATGCCATCCAGAGGGCGGACAACCTGTCCGGTATTGGTATCGCCACACTGCGGTCCCCGCCCAACTTCAATCCCGATCCACTCTTCCATCCCGAGACCGGGCTGCACCGTTCCTACCGCTACCAGTCCGCCTCCCGTACCAAGGAATTGAAGCGAACCCGGGGATTCGACAATCCCTACTGGATCATGTACGAGCATAAGAATCCTAACACGGTGATTCGCCTTAACGGGTATATCAAGGCGCAGTACGATCTCACCGACTGGATCACGCTGGACTACCATCTTGGCGCGGACGTCATCACCGATGAGCGTGCCAATATACTCCCCCCGAGCACGTCCCGTGAGGGAGGCTTGGGACGTATTTTGAAGAGTGTGATCACCCGGCAGGAGATCGACCAGAACGTGGTGGCCACCATCCAGGGCGAAAAGTTCCTGGGCGGGATTAATTTCATCGACGCCATCGCCCTGATCGGGATGAATCATAATATCCGCATGAAAAACGAGCTCAACGCCGGTGGGCTGGACATGGGTGTTCCCGAGGGCTTCGATCAGATCGACAATACGGTTCAGAAGACTGTGGACGAGTACCAATGGCAGCGGAATATCGAGGCCTTCTTCGGACAGCTGACCATCGACTTGTTCGACCAGTTCTACATCACTGTGGCCTTGCGGAACGACGGATCGTCTACCTTCGGAGCGGCGCAGAAGCGCCACTTGTATCCGAAAGCCAGCTTGGCTTGGGACTTCAGCAAGGCGCTGCCGTTGCCCCTCATCAACTTCGGCAAGCTCCGTGTCGCCTATGGGGTTTCCGGGGTTCAACCCGGTGTCTACACCACCATCTCGGCCTATAAGGCCGCCAGTGAAGGCCACGGTAATTATACCAATGCAACCTTGGCTCAAACCGGGAAATACATGGGCAAGAGCGGCTTCCGGCACAGTACCAACCTGGGCAACGACGCCATCAAGCCGGAGCGGACCGAAGAGACCGAATTCGGTATCGATCTGTCGGCGTTCAATTCCCGCCTCGGCATCGAAGCCACCTACTACGACCAGCTCACCACCGACGTGATCTTCGACCTGAACGTGGCGCCCTCCACCGGGGCCTTCTCCCAGACCAAGAACGCCGCCACCATCACCAACAAGGGTGTGGAACTGTCGGTTAACCTGACGCCGGTCCGGCAGCGTGGTTTCGTCTGGGACCTGGGACTCATCTATGCGGCGAACCGGAACAAGGTCACCGACATGTCCGGCGCAACGTGGGAAGGCCTGGGTGCCCATGCCTACGCCATGGCAGGGCAGCCGTTGGGTGTCATCAGGCAGCAGTCCTGGCTGCGCTTCGGCTACGACGCGTATTATGATCTCGACGGTGACGATGTTAAAGAGAACATCGACTCAGTCTATGCCGGCCAGTGGAACAAGTACGATGTCTATGTGGGTGCTGATGGCAAGCCGGTGATGGCGGATGAGGATCTGCTGACCCCCTTTGCTTCCAATCCCAAGTGGTCCGGCAGCATCCGGAATGAGCTCACCCTC
>CP070787.1:1101794-1103353 GCA_020346745.1 Fidelibacterota bacterium
CTTGATTCCTACCGGGGAATTGAGGAGCGTGAAGGGAACGCCCTTCGACTTCAATACTCCCACTACAATCGGTGCCCGGATCAACCAGGATGATGAGCAGCTGCGCACCGGGGGCGGATATGACCACTGCTGGGTAATGAACAAGAGCGGTGAGAATGTCCTCGATCTAGGCATAAGAGTGCATGAGCCGCTTTCCGGCCGTATTATGGAAGTGCATACCACCGAACCGGGGGTGCAGTTCTATTCCGGCAACTTCCTCGATGGCAGCATTGTGGGCAAGGGAGGTAAAGTGTATGATCACCGCACCGGCTTCTGCCTTGAGGCTCAGCATTTCCCGGATTCCCCCAATCAACCCCAGTTTCCATCAGTCGTGCTGGAACCCGGTCAGGAATACCGCAAGACCACGATCTATAAGTTTTCCACCCGGGAGGATGGCGGCTAGGTATCTGCCCGCGATATGAGGGAATGAACTGGCCGGCTCCGGGATCCAGCTGCTACTGAGGCATGGGATCCATTTCCCTGACTACGCCCGGCAGGTTATCCGTTGGCGTCTACCATGTAAAAGGTAGATGAAGTGAATTGCCTCTGATCAGCAATCAACCGCTTACCGACGAAAACACTCCTGTAGAAGTTGTGTAGCCTCCTCGAGGGTGGCTACACGTGGATTAGCGTCGTTGTCGGGCAAGACGAGTGACTGTTTCGCGAGGTCATCCAACTCATTTTCAGGGATATTGAAGTCCGCCAGGCCAAACCACATGCCAATTTCCTTTAAAAAGCTATCCAGTTCCTCGCAAGCCTTCTCAGCTGCTGTTTCATCTCCCTGGTCCTCAAGATTGGAATCAAATAGCCTTCCTAGCAGGGCGAACTGCTTGATTGCATAGGGGTAGGTGAAGCGGGTGAAGGCTGGATAGTTGAGAGCCAGCGCTTCGCCATGCATGATATGGGGATACATACCTGGAATCGCCATGCCGATACCATGGGGGAGAGTGACGCCGGCATTGGCGATACATAAACCAGCCAACGTGTCGGCCCAGGCCATTGCGGTCCGTGCTTCCATGTCCAGGCCGTTCTTGACGGCTGTCGGCAAATATTTCTGAACCAGCCTGATGGCCTTTTCCGCCATCATGTCGGTGTAGGGTGAGGCGCTAGGGTTCAGTAGGCTCTCGAACGCATGGCAGAAGGTATCGAAACCCGTGGAAGCAGTTATGTGTTCCGGGACAGTAACCATCAGCTCGGGATCGACGATGGCCGCCTTTGGATAGACATTAGAGTTGTATATCGCTGATTTGTCACGATTCCTGGTATTGGTAACCACCGCAACCTGGGTTACCTGGGAACCGGTGCCAGAAGTGGTGGACACAGCAATGGTGGGCAGGGTTTTCGGTGTGGGCTGTGTATCGCTGTTCCAGAGGTAGTCCCAGGAGGTCCCTTCGTGGGTCGCCTCTACGGCGATGGCCTTGGCCGAGTCCATGCTGGACCCGCCGCCCACTCCAAGGATGACATCGGCGCCATGGCTCTGGGCCATTTTCGCCCCGGCAGTGATACACTCTGTAGTGGGA
>CP070787.1:1103453-1105003 GCA_020346745.1 Fidelibacterota bacterium
GAGAGGTGTACCATGAGGAGGTTACCGAGGCCAGTGAGGCTGATGAACTTGCCGAGGAGGAGGTCCTCGCAGCTGAGATTGAGAAGCTGAGCAACTCCCTGGAGCGCATTGGCCCCATCAACATGGCGGTAGGGGAAGAATACGAGGAAGAATCGAAGCGCCTAGACTTCCTAACCGAGCAGCGGGATGATCTGCTACAGGCGGAGGAAAGTCTGGGGGAGACTATTCAGAAGATCGACCAACAAGCCCGTGAGCAGTTCCGGGATACCTATGATAAAATTCGTCATCATTTCAAGCATACTTTCCGGCTATTCTTCGAGGGTGGGGAGGGAGATCTAAGACTGATTGGGGATCCTGATCCCCTGGAGTCCAACATTGAGATTATTGCCCAGCCGCCCGGCAAGAAGACGCGCTCACTCCGGGCGCTCTCAGGGGGTGAGAAGGCGTTGACCGCCATCGCTCTGCTGTTTGCTATCTATATGGTGAAGCCAAGCCCGTTCTGTATTCTGGACGAAGTTGATGCTCCGTTGGACGATGTCAACATCGAAAAGTTCACGCGAGTCATCAAACAATTCGCCCGGGAAACCCAATTCATTATCGTCACCCATAACAAGCTGACCATGCAAAGTGCGGACTACCTCTATGGAGTCACCATGACAGAGGAGGGTCTATCCACGCTGGTTTCAGTTGATCTAAGTGAATATAATGCGTAAAGCAAATCTGCTTAAGGTACTCGCCGGACTGATCCTGGGATTAACCCAGCTACAGGCCGGGGAGATTACTTTTGATCTGGCTACGGGTCTGTTCCGAGGTCCCGGGGGCCTCTCCCGGCTGGAAGTATACCTGGGAATTGACCGAGAGCAGATCACCTTTGAACAGAGTCGCGGTCGGTATAGTGCGCATCTGGCGGGCGTAGTGCTGGTAAAACGCCACGGCCAGATCGTCGATTTTACTGAACTGTCCATCGATGACGAGGTACAGAGCCTTGAGTATAGCTCCGTAGGTACGATCGCTCACCAGACTGCGTTTACACTGGCTCCGGGACGATATGAGATGCAGGTGGTGCTGGAGGACCGGCAAGGGAACCAATCCGAGCGGTCTATGGAGATTCAAATTCCCCCTATCCAGGAACTGGAACTGGCTGTAAGCACCATCGAACTGGCTGCTCTAATCCGACGGTCCGGCGGGCCGAAGGATTTCTTGAAGAAGGGCTTAGCCGTCTGGCCCAATGCTGGGGCAGTCTATCATGACAGGCAGCCGCTACTGTGGTACTACGCGGAGATCTATGGTCTGACTCCACTGGACACGGTGGAGATCAGTAGCACGATTTCCGGACAGGATGGGGCAGTCGTCGCTCAGACCAGCAAGCGGACGCCTTCACCTTCCCTGGTCTTGCAGGAGTGGGGAGCGCTCAACCTTTCCCTCCTTGATACGGGTGATTATCGATTGGGTCTCACTGCTACCGTCAATGGTGCTACGACCTCGGCAGCCACATGGTTCAGGGTTGATCGGGATTCGGTGGCACCGCCAGATACCGGCGATATCCTGGC
>CP070787.1:1105103-1106638 GCA_020346745.1 Fidelibacterota bacterium
TACGGCCCGCATTAATACCGCCACAGTGGCGGATACTCTGGGTGAGCAGCACTTCGTTCAAATCCGTGGGGAGCTAAACGGAGCCGCAGGAGTTCTTCCGGATGGAAAGGATGTCACGTGGGAGGTTGATTCCGACCTGATCCTCCAGAACGTAGGCGGGGACTACTGGGAGCTGACTTTCCAGATGAATCCAGAGGATACATTGAGTTACAAGCTCTGGACTGGATTTGACGCGAGTACGGGTACGTCCGTTGTCTCGGATGGCTGGGAGGGTCCCCTGAACGATCCCTATGGTCTGGAAGGCGACAATCGAGTGCTGATAACAGGATCGAATGATACCACTCTCGCAATTCAGTATTATAATTCCTCAGCCAGTGCCACAGACCAGTACTGGCGGCCTTACGAAGCGAAAGCGGATACCGTGGCAGTCTACTTCCGCGTGAATATGGCCGGCGCTGAAGAAAGCGGGGATTTCGATCCGGCCGTTAATGGACCGGTTGTTGCTATGGGAGGTTTGCCTATTGGACCATCAGATGATCCATGGGAGGTGCTGGCAACCCTTACCAGGGAAGCAACCAGCGGCACCGGCGGTTCGTTCTGGTCTGGTGCGGCCTATGTTGCCGTGGCGGATCTGATTGCTGACGATCAGCAGGCATTCAAATTCGTTCATGATGATGGCAGTGGTGGGGAGGTCTGGGAGGAAGGTATCCCCGATCGCACGTTCATTTTCTCTGCAAGCTTGATTGCCGAAGCAAGGGACACGACGATTCACTGGTACTATTTTGAAGATCAGGGACCCACGGGCTTGGTACCGGTCCGGGCGACCGTAACCTGGCGCGTTGATCCCGGAGCCCTGGAAACGTTGGGCTTCTTCAATCGCGCGCTCGGCGACGCGCTCTGGCTGGCTGGTCCGAAGGGATGGGCTATCCCAAGTCAAGCCCTGGCTTTGACCTATCAGCCGCTGCTGGGCTACTGGATTGGACAGGATCAATTCGAGAGTATCCCTGGCGAGGAGTTTCTGTACAAGTACGTGATTCTGTTTGACTCCAGCCGCGTGGATGCTGCCAGCCCTAATTACATTCCAGGCCTCGATTTGACAGAATACTGGGAAGAGCCCAGCGTCACGGGCGGTGGGAACCGGACATACACATACCAGGATGCCTCCTCTCAACTCGTTGAAGGTGACTTCGGCAGGGATCACCAATTCTTCAATAGTGTTCCTCCGGAGGGTGTTCTGACCACTCCGATTGCAGTCACCTTTAATATCGACATGTCCAATGCAACGGATTCAGATGTGAATACGACCAATCCGCTGTTCCGTCCCGGAGTAGACACGGCCTACGTTGTTTTCGAAGGATCTCTCATGGCACTCTCTCAAGGCATGAGCTTGTGGGACGAAGCGTTAACAAGAAGCGTCCAGCTTGATGATAGCGATGGTGATGGAATCTACTCGGGCACTCGAGAGTTTACCGCTCCGACGGTTTATCAGGCGGGCTTCGTTGTAGGATACACCGCCGATGATGGCTTGATCACCA
>CP070787.1:1106738-1108266 GCA_020346745.1 Fidelibacterota bacterium
CAGCCTTCAGTTCCGGTTGGAGTGGAGCCTGGGCAAATCGGTAGTCAACCCCATAGGCCTGGTTGGCGAAGGCTTGCTTCCTGATGACACTTTCAATATCTGCATCCTTATCAATACCGCCATCGGCGATGGCTACGGATACCGCCATCCGCTGTCGCTGGCCAGGATCAAGAGGGAAAAATCCACTGGAGACATAGGTGTCATATTCGCCGGTGGGTCGCGGCAAATCGAAATTTCCGGGAACCATGAAACGCTCCCAGAAATAGCTATCCGGAGAACTGAATGTGATCGATCCCACCGGGATCTGAACGGCACTGGTCAGGCCGATCAAATCGGTTTCCGAGACATCGGTCTTGTCAATGTTGGCTTCTCCAGGGAACTCCGTGCCAGCCCCACTGGTGGGTACACCATCACTCTCACCGGGATCCCCTGTGTCTGCAACACCATCCATACCGGTATCATTCAGCAGCAACCGCCAGTCCAGATCATTATCAAAACCATCATCCCTGGATTCATCAATCATGGGGGCCACGTTAGCGTGGGACCATTCCGCGGCGGTTCCAGCTACAACAAAACCCCTCTTGACCGTGTCACCGGGCTCGAAGGACAAGTAATTGATATACCGGACCGGTCTCGTTATGCCACTGATCTCATCGAAGCGCTCCAGGTGCAAGGTCAACCGCTCGTCGATGAGCCCATCCAAGTCCTCATCCAACGAATTGGCGACGGTATCTTCTTCCAGTGTGATTCCTGCAGCAGGCAGCTCGATTTCCTGTCCAAGTGAAATAACCGTGCCACCCCCGTCGGGATACAGAGTCACGTGCCGATCAAAGGTCGTCTTATCGATCAGCACGATTCTATCACCCGGAATCAGACTCCGGGATTCAAAATCGGCCGAAGTAAAATGGGGTATACGGACTTCCGGATCACCCTCGATCATCAGGAGCAGGCCCTGAAGTTCCGCGGCGTCGGCATCACCGTCGTTATCTATGCCATCCACTTGATTACCCGGCGTTTCGATATACTTCACTGATGCTACACCGACATTATCAGTGCCAAAAGGCTCAGTTCCGATTCGATCACTATCGGTCAAAAAAGCAATATCAGTCAGAATATCCACATAGGGTTCATCATCCAAACCATCGCCTCCAACCCAATCGGCGAGGAAAATCAGAAACGAGGCTTTGGGTATACGCTTGGTCCCATCGTTTTTAATATCATGAATGAAGAAGATCACGTCGTTGATGAGGATTTGTGTCCAGGCGAGGACACGTACGTCCATGAGCAGGCCCAGACCCCCGCGCCCGGGATCGGTTTCATCAGGGATATAATTATAACGGTGGTAGGTATCGTCGCTGGTCCGAAAATACATTTCCACATCAGCGTTGAAGATATCCTTGCCGAAAAAGCCGTTCCATGAACCGACCCAGCCAGGATCCACCGGATCACTCCATTTATCCCGCCACCCACCTTCAGATGCGGGAGGCCAGCTGGATTCGTCGTCACTCCGGGCGAGCTCTTCCGAATA
>CP070787.1:1108366-1109871 GCA_020346745.1 Fidelibacterota bacterium
ATTCCCGGATATAACCGTAGCCCCCATGGATCTGGATGGCATCAATGGTGATCTGCATAGCCAACTCGCTGGCGAACAGCTTGGCCATGGCTGCTTCCTTAATCACATTCTGACCCTGATCTGTCAGCCATGCAGCATGATAGACCAAGTGCTTGGCAGCTTCCAGCTGGGTGGCCATATCCGCCAGTTTGAACCGTACCGCCTGAAATTGGCTGATCTTCTGGCCGAATGCATCGCGCTCCTGAGCGTACGACCGGGCCGCCTGGTAGGCGCCCTCTCCCGTTCCCAGGGCTAAGGCACCGACCGAAATTCGCCCGCCAGTCAGGGCATGCAAAAACTGACTGAATCCCTCGGCCGGGCTTCCCAGAAGATTATCGACCGGTACCTCCATGTCCTCAAAAAAGAGGGAGCGGGTATCCGAGGATCGCCAACCCATCTTCTTCTCAGGCTTGCCCAACCTCAGGCCAGGTGCATCTCTTTCCACCAAGAAGGCGCTGATTCCTTGATCTTCACCGTTTTCCATGAGTCGGGCAGTGAAAACGATAACCCCAGCCTTGCCTGCATTTGTACAGAAGACCTTCTGGCCATTGATCACGAACATGTCGCTCTTTCTCTCGGCGCGGGTCTGGGTGGCACCAGCATCACTTCCCGCAGCGGGTTCCGTGAGACCGAACGCCCCGATCATCTCGCCACCAGCCAGGGGCGGGAGATACTTCTGTTTCTGGGCCTCATTACCAAACAGATATATAGGCATGGTTCCCAAACTGGTATGCGCCGCAGTGGTGATGGCGATACTCCCATCTACCTTCGCCAGCTCGTGGACGGCAACTGTATAGGCCACTGTATCCATCCCCGCCCCGCCATATTCCTGGGGAATTGGAATACCCATCAGGCCCAGCTCGGCCATCTTCCCGACCAGCTCATCGGGAAAGATACCTTGCCGATCCAGCTCATCGGCAGCAGGGGCTACTTCGTTCTGAGCAAAGTCTCGCACCATAGCCTGAAGAAGTTGATGCTCCTCGGAAAAATATTGGTATTTCATGATGTCTCAGGGATTCTGATTTACCACTTGATCATGGCTGAAGCCCAGGTGAAACCCGAGCCGAAAGCTACCAAAACGATATGGTCACCCGGTTGAATAAGGTTCTCATTCACGGCTTCAGCCAGGCAGATAGGAATGCTCGCCGCAGTTGTGTTACCATAGCGGTCAATGTTGGAATAGACGGTTTCCAAAGGAACATTCAGACGACGGGCCACTTCCATAGTGATGCGCAGATTCGCCTGGTGCGGAATGATGAGTTTCACATCCTCAGCCTTGAGGCTATTGGCCTCGAGGGCTTCCGCAATCGACTCCGGGAAGCGGGTTACGGCATGGCGGAACACTTCCCGTCCGTTCATCTGGAGCCAATGCTTACCCTCTTCCACATCCTGTACGGAGATTCGTGGATTCCGTCCGCTGGCCGGCACTTCCGACCACAATTCCTTGGCATATTTTCCCTCGGAGT
>CP070787.1:1109971-1111472 GCA_020346745.1 Fidelibacterota bacterium
ACGTTCTGGAGGATCAGGTCGGAATCAACCTCCCACGTGACATCCTTCCCATCCGGAAGAACAGCTGCAGCTCCGTTAAGGTCCCCACGGATTTGAACAAAGTGCTGCTCACCCAGAGTATCCGCCACTGTGGCGGTATTAATGCGGGCCGTAACATTGATCGCCTGGCCGGCCACGGGTGTGATAATGCCAGCGCTCACGATCAGGATTATCACCCGGTTCATGAATCGTCTCAATTCTCGATTCATTGTTACCCCCTTCCAAGTTGGATTAATAAACACAACTCGTTCTGTATATCCATAAATGTGCTAGCCCCATCTACCTTCACAAGTGAAAATCCGATGATCATCAGAATCCAGCACTCACGCTGAACCGATTGACCCCTCCCAGGTATTGGAAATCCTGAAACGCATAGTCTATAGACATACCTCGTACCTGAGCCCACGGTATGGAAAGGCCTGCTCCGGCGGTGAATCCACGAATGTTGTCCTCCAGCAAGAGATTATTATATCCTGCTCTCAGAACAACGGACTCACGCCACAGGGCACATTCCAAACCGAGGTTTAGACTGATGGTATTGTCGTTCGGATTGATTCCATCCATCACCCATGTGATCCGCATCTGGTCAGACTCCACCAGCTCTCCGGACAGGCCGATCCGCATGATCAGTGGAATGTCAAATTTATCCGTCCGGAGAGCACCGACAATAGTCTGGTTGTTTCCTTTCTGATCCGGTGCAATATCCACCCTCACATTCAGATCCTCGCCATCCATCTGCATCTTACTGCCGAAATTGGCGACACTGATACCCAGCCGAATTCCCCGGAAGGGTATATTAAAGAGTGTCCCAATATCGAATCCGATACCGTTTGCGTAGGAATGATATATGCGCTCCTGGATATACTTAACCGTTACTCCTATGGAGAAGCGATCCGTAAGGTTTCGTGCATAAGTAAATCCAAGGGCGAGACTGGCCGCCGTAAAGGTCTCACCTGTTCCCATAGGGTACTGCGGCGTGGTGACGTCCATCTTCTCACTATTAAGGCTGGTCACGCTCAGGCCGATTCCCCCCAGATTCCCCATTGGGATCGCTAGGCCGGCGTAGCTGAAATCCAGTCCCGGCAACCAGGGTGCATAATCCAGGGTAATCGAAGTGCCACTAAGTCGGGACAGTCCACTGGGATTCCAGAACAGTGTCGTCGCATCCTCAGAACGGGAGACGTATGCACTCCCGAGGGCAGAACCTCGAGCGCCGACAGGAATGCGTAAGAAGGTGGCTGCGGAGGTCCCCAATTTTTTCACGACTTGGGCGTGTCCATCTGTCAATGGAATCAGCCCGCAGGCCAAGACGATTATTACAGCCCTGAGCCACATCAGCGCTGATCCATCCTTCCTAATCGAGCGTAATCCATATTTATTTGATGATCGCGAATGTTCCGGTTTTCTGGCCAATGCCCGGTGCTTCCACATGGTAGAGATAAACACCGTAGGCAATCGATAG
>CP070787.1:1111572-1113068 GCA_020346745.1 Fidelibacterota bacterium
GTGCTGAAATTATAGCTTCCCTGCGTAACGTAAACGGCTTAGGAATTGCTCGCAGAAATTGACCTATATCGGACTGACTTACCTGATCGACATCGTGTGTGAGGCAAACAGCGAATTCTTTGCCATCGGGCCATTTGGGCCTTTTTCTGCCTTCCGCTAACCACGCCTTATCTAAAAATGGCCGATATAAATCACTCTCCAGGTTTTGGGCATAGAAGCCAAAGTCAGGGACTGTTCTAGGGGAGAGGGGAGGTTCATCTCTGCCCGATAAGATGTCTTCCCGCGATCTTGCCATATTTATTAAATCCCTAACAACTCTGGATATTAGAAGGAGTTCTTCGAGAGAGCAAAATACTCAACAGGTTCCGATCCAAAAGATCTAAAAAACTTGGCTATCCCAGGAACCATAGATCCTTCAAAGTCAAAATTACGTGAACCGTTCAAGGCGTCCTCTATTCCGCGCCAGATCACAGAGGTTGATCCGATGGATTGGTGATCAACCGGCGAATACCCTCCGGCGATGTAATAATAATTGTCGCTATCCCATGCGAAGAATCCACCTGCGAGGAGCTCGTGCTCGCTCAGCGAGTGACTATAGATCAATTCACCCTGCCCCTTCTGTACAGCTGCATTAGCAAGCCTCATCAGCAAATCCAGCGAATGGGGCGGCTTCTGGCTTCGGCGATGCCAGGAAGCCACTACAAGATCCATTAGATCACTTGCATCTTCCGAAGAGCTGACAGTGCATTTTTCCCCAGATTTATTTATGCGGATTCGCCGGGTTTTTCCCACACCGGGCAACACACCTTCCGGAAAACTCAGATCCCCATCAATGCGGTGTGTAATGCGCTTATCGATTCGATACCCCGCTTGTTTGAAGACAACCAGATCATTAAATCCCGGCGCGACGTGGATTCGTTTGCGAAGGTAGGGACGTATTCTTGCGATGCCTGCCCTTAGTAGCTTTGATCTCAGTGCCTCTACCTGAATATCCTGATCACAGTCCTTGGGAAAAAATACTGGCCCCAGAAACATGGTAAGTGGGGGCATCTTACAGAGGTTTAAGAAGAATCGTCTCAGGATGTAGATAGGCCATATCATTGTCATGGCATTCTTCCGTTCAACTAGATAGTGCCAAGCATCCGTGGCGACGACATCCAGCCACCACTTCTGATGAAAAAGGGGAAGTCTTGATTGAAGGTTATCATCCAATGGATCAATCATAATGATCCTTCTCGAACAAAGATTCGAAGGTCTTCAGCATCTCGTCGTACACATCCTGAGGAACCCGTAGGTTGGAGTTCTGGGAGAAGGTGCTGGGAATGGCATCAACATCCAGCTCGTCAGTTACACCAAGGCTTCGAAGGAAGCCTCCCATTTTCTTTAGCTCGTCACGGGGTGCGCTGCAAAAGGCAGAGTATCTCAGAGAGTATACTCTTTCGGTTCGACTAGCTTCGAGGTCTTTCTTTATCTGCTCGTAGATATAGTAGGGTTGG
>CP070787.1:1113168-1114658 GCA_020346745.1 Fidelibacterota bacterium
CACACTTTTGCCATAAGATCACCCCATATAGAATAACTCGAACGCTTCGATGTGATTTTCGCCGTATAGGTTAGAGTATGAACGTCAACTATTTCTATAGATGGGGAGTTCCAGGCATGCGCGCATAGATTGCCCACCTCCGCCCCTAACCCAGTATAGCAGACTGTGGGCATAGAAACAAGAGTCTTCCATGTCCCTTCCTCATCAAGTGATCCGAATGCTGCTTTGCTGGGCTAGCATATCCAGCTATCATTCTTCTGGAGTAACAAGTCATGAACGGTCTCCGGTTGGTTTGGAATGGAATAGCTGAAATTTCCCGGCGTCGGAATTGAGTTTTTATCAGCCAGGATCGTAGTCAAATTATGGAGATAGGTCGCGCCCAGTCGCGGGGTATAGTCAGGTCTGTAGAAACCAAACGTTTGATCACCTCTTTCATCTATACGATCCCTCAGCAGGTAGATGGCGGTGTGTCTCCAGCCCCGCTTAAATTGATCAAGGTAAATTCAAATAAACCATGACTGGTCGGAGAAATGCTCACGTAGTTCGTCAATAGCCAACATGAGTTCCGTATTCATGTATGTTTTTCCACGTCCCTTGCTCTTCCATTCTACGCGCTTCATATTGCTTGGAGAAGCAAGCGATGAAAAAGGCACCACCTCCTATTGCTCTCCGAATCGCCTGTTTCCAGTCAACACCTGGCTCAATATCTCTTCGGTCGAGCCAGACTTTGACGCCGTGGTTAGTTAAGTCATCGCAGAAACGCTGGACTAGCCTCCTGTTATTGCGAACAGGTTTTGATCGAGGGGATTGGATTGATGATATCGGTAATGCGTCTTATCTGCTCATGTCCAGCAAGATAGAGGTCGTATCCACTCGCGCTGTTGCGTACAAACGCAAATTTACCAAGGACATCCAGTTTGCCCAGAATATGCACACTTGCGTCTTTTGGATCAATACGCACCAGGACATTACCCAACACCGTCCAAACGAACCCATCCGGACCTTTCTGGTAATCCCACTGAGCAGTGCCATGAGTCCAGGAGAATTGCAGAGCACGAGGGAGTTTTTTGCGAAACAGAACTTCTCCTGTTTTGACATCGATCCCATATAGGATGCCTCCACCTTTCACTTCTGGATCTTCCGTTGTACCAATCAAACGTCCCTGGGCAATTTCCAGGACAGGCCCAGCCTTTTCTGATCTGGGTACTGGTATGATCTCCCGCGCAATCTCGCCATTCTGAACATCGTATACGAACACTTTCTCATTCCTTGTTGAGATAACTACATAGCGACCTTCCAGCGCCGTAGTAATCCAGCAGATGGAGTAACCTTTGAAAAGCTTCCACATCCCGCCGATTTCATGCGTCTCGGGATCAATCCAGCTCAGGCCACCTCCGTGATAGTCCCGCTGTCCTTTGCCGCCAAAGTAGATCCTGCCGTCACCTGCCAAAATCCCACTGAGCATCTTCTTCACCCGCGTCTTCTTGTAT
>CP070787.1:1114758-1116197 GCA_020346745.1 Fidelibacterota bacterium
AGGTGTCGCTGGATCCGTTTGATATCTACACCACCCAGATGGATACTCCCCAGAGAAGGCTCCAGAATACCGGCGAGCATCCGTAGAAGTGTCGTCTTCCCTGCACCATTGGGGCCCAGGATTCCCATCATGCCGCTTTGCGTGCTGAAATGGATATTTTTCAATGCCTCCACTTCCTCCCTCGGCAGGTCTAGACCGAAGATCCTCCGGCACATTTTCCGCCACAGAGTTCGGGATCGACGCAGAAATCCCCTGTCCATCCGCTCGGGGAAGACTCCCGCGGACAACTGCTTTGCCGTCCTGCGACCCAATTGCACCCACACGATGATGACCCCTACCAAAACCATGGCCAGCCAGGGCAGACGCATATTGCGATCTTCCATCCAGGGCTGGAGCGTATAGGTCCATCCCAACATGACAAAGATAATCCACGGAACGATAACAGCCAATATATGTTCTATCCCTCCGGGCACAACCTGGCCTAGGGGATCGCATTTCCCCCTGAGTCGCCTGAGTTGGATCAACAGCCGAGTTACCACCACTGCTCCTGTAAAAGAAAACACCAAGCGCCACCACATGGTGTTCAGGAAAAAGGCCAGGTACCCAATCCCCACCAGAAGCAGGACCAGGGTAATGACATTCTGTCCCGCGTCTCTGGGTAAAAAGGGCTTTCCACCCAAAGCCAAAACCCGCTCGCTAAAGTCTTGCCCCATTCGCCACGCACGTCCGATAGGACCCGGACGTCCGTATACCTTACGAAGATACCGCGCCTCAACCAAAGGTGGCCCCTCATCCGAATCCGGCTCAGGTAACTCGGGCCTCCTAAAGACAAGGACCGCCACTCCGAGAAACAGCGCGGCCACCAGCACAGTTGTGACAATCTGCCAGGTCATGGTTGTGATCAGATCCAGAACGAAGAGAGGAGTCACAACAGCCGTTGTCGTGCCAAGCCACGCCAATACGACCCAAGGGCCTAGGCGTCCAAAGATCCTGTCCAGGCGGTTCAGGAACACGAAACCCACGGGAATGACAAGCAGCGTCAGCAGGGTGCAGGTGACCAGACCTCCCATGACCACCACGGCAAAAGGGGGCCAGATTTCATTTGCTCTGCCCGTAGTAAGGGCCAGGGGCCAGAGACCTGCAACGGTTGTACAGGTCGTCATCAGTACCGGGCGGGTCCTCTCCCGAACCGCGGCAAGGGCCGCCGCCCCGGCAGTCCATGAACTCCTGAGGGTTCGCTGTTGCATGCGATCCACTAGCAGAATGGCCGGATTGACCGAGAGGCCTATCAGAGCCACAGCACCCATCCCGGCCATTATTCCGAATGGCATTCCGGCCAGCACGAGGGCCCATGTGGCACCCAGAACGGTAAGAGGCAGAGTGAGTAATACCAGGACCGGCAGAGTGAGGGATTCAAAGGTTATGGCCAGAACAGCAAA
>CP070787.1:1116297-1117730 GCA_020346745.1 Fidelibacterota bacterium
CTGTCAAAGGGGAGACCTTTGAAGCGGCGGAGGATAATCTGGCCCTCCTCGGTGGTGATGGACTCGATGCCAGCTTTTGCGGCCAGTGCCTTAATCCTGACGGCATAGAACAGGTTCTCGACCTCTGGGGGCGGCTTGCCGAAGCGGTCGACATACTCGCGGGAGATATCCTCAAGATTATCGGCGGCTTCGACACTTCCCAGAGCGCGGTAAAGCTCCATGCGGGTATCGACATCGGCGACATATGTCTCGGGGATAAAGGCATCGAGCGGAATATCGACAGCGGGCATGGGGAGGCGGGGCGGTGGTTTGGGAGCGCCCGAGCGGAGAGCTTTCTGCTCCTCGACAGCCTCGGCGAGGAGGCGGGTATAAAGGTTAAATCCGATAGCGGTGATGTGGCCGCTCTGCCGGGGTCCCAGCAGAGTACCGGCGCCCCTGATTTCCAGGTCCTTCATGGCGATGTTGAATCCGGCGCCAAGCTCGGTGGCCTCATAAATGGTGCGGAGTCGCTGATGGGCCACGGGGGTCAGATGCTTGCCGCCGTCGTAGAGGAAATAGGCATAGGCGAGGTTGGCGCCACGGCCTACCCTGCCGCGGAGCTGGTAAAGCTGTGTGAGCCCGAACTTGTCCGCCCGGTTAACAATCAGGGTATTGGCGTTGGGCATGTCAAGACCCGACTCGATAATGGTGGTGCAGACGAGGATATCGACGCTACCACGACCGAAGGCGGTCATGACCTTCTCAAGCTCGTCCTCCGGCATCTGGCCGTGAGCCACGGCGACCTCAGCCTCAGGAACAAGCTCGCGGAGGTCGGCGGCAATCATGGCGATGCTCTGCACGCGGTTATGCACGAAAAATACCTGGCCGTTGCGCTCCAGCTCCCGTATCACGGCTTCCCGGACAAGGTGGTCGTTATAGGCGGCGACGTAGGTCTTGACGGGGAGGCGCTCCTCGGGCGGTGTCTCCATGGTGCTCATATCCCTGACACCGACCAGCGACATGTGGAGGGTGCGGGGAATAGGGGTGGCGGAGAGCGTAAGCACATCGACTTCCTGCCGCATTTTCTTGAGGTACTCCTTGTGGTTGACGCCGAAGCGCTGCTCCTCGTCGATAATAAGCAGCCCGAGCTCTTTAAAAGCGATGTCCTTCTGCAGCAAACGGTGGGTGCCGATGCAAACGTCCACCGTGCCGTCGGTGAGTCCGGCGACGACATCACGCTGCTCCGAGGGTGAGCGGAAACGGCTCAGGACCTCCACCCTGAGCGGGAAAGCCTCCAGCCGCTCGGAGAAAGTGGCGAAATGCTGCTGCGCCAGCACGGTGGTGGGCACGAGCACGGCCACCTGCTTGCCGTCCATTACCGCCTTGAAAGCGGCGCGGATGGCAACCTCGGTCTTACCGTAGCCGACATCACCGCAGACGAGGCGGTCCATGGG
>CP070787.1:1117830-1119233 GCA_020346745.1 Fidelibacterota bacterium
AGTAAAATCCATTCGGAAAAATGCCTGATCCGGGTCGGGAATAAACTCACCCCGGAAATAGACCGTATCCCTTCCCGCGATCGTGAACCTGGGAGATCCCACGGCCTCGATTTCCCCTAACGGTCGCGTGAAGTAGACGTGTTCACCGGCCAGCTGCAGATCGAATACAGGTTTGAAGAATCTGGTCATATCCATGGTACCGGACAAGGAGAGATGTGAGTTATCTCTTCCCCGTCGCTGACCACGGGGGGTATTGCCCTCCAGGTGCTCGAATGTCAGTAGGTTATCGGTCAGGAGCAGCTCACATTCGATTCCCGTGATGGGATTCTCCATAACGAACAGCTCAACCTTGGCGTTCGTTGCGGTGAGCTTCCCGTTACGGATCAATTGCTCAAAGGTCCCCGATAGGGACAGCTCGATCTTGTATTCCCCGTTCAAGGAATCAATATCCGCGAAATAAGGGGTAAGAAAATCGAGCTGGGTTGTAGTACCGGCAAAAGTCAGATCAACGGGTGCATCCTTAATCACATCCAGCTTAACTGCCGTTGGCTTCAGGTCTGCGGGCAGCGAACCACTTCCCATATAAACGCCCGTGGCCGTCATCAAGTCCAGATCATCGAATACCAACCGTTCCCTTTCATAACGCATACGGCCGGTCAGTTGCTCCCCAATGACACGATCGAATCGGGGATTGGTGGCGCTGAGCTGCGCAGTGTAGACTGGATCGTCGATTGTACCAGTGGCAGTGAAACTTCCCGTCACGTAACCATAGGTTTCCTGCCGCCACGGCAGAACCGGCTGGAGATCATGAAACTGGAAATCCGTCAATTGACCGCGGAGGTTCAGGGAATCGAGGAGACCCACACCGCTAAGACTGGTTTCATTCTGGGCGTAAATCAGTTCACCGGTGATCGCGATCGCGCCATCCTGGTGCTGCCAATCCAGCTGCTTAAAAGCCAGCCGGTTGTTCTTCAAGGAAAACTCAGAGTTCAGTCTGGAAAACGGCAGCTGGCTAAATTCGCCGTCGACAGCGGCCAGCGTGCCCGAAAGGGCCAGGTGACCATCCCGTATGCTCAAACTGGCAAGGGCGTCAACCACTCCACGCATTCTTGGTGGCCTTCCCAGAAACCGAAGCAGGCGTTCAAGATCAACCTTTTCAGAGCTAACCTGCGTCGTGAAGTTGCCAGGATCACCCCAGCCGCCGGAGAGCTTGATCTGTCCACCGGCAACACTGAGGGCAGCCGGCGAGATTTCCAGCCTCTCTCCAACTCGCCCGACGGAGACGCGGCCGCCGGTTAACACTTCGGTGTTACGCCAGGCAGTGACGGTATCCAAGACCGCATACAACGGATCAGAGAGCGTGAGATAACCCCTGGTGTCCAGCTTTTCCAGCCCCTGATATA
>CP070787.1:1119333-1120703 GCA_020346745.1 Fidelibacterota bacterium
AACCGGATATTGTTTAGCTCGCATATTATCTTAATCTACAGATCGATCATCACCTTGAGGATTTTGTCACCCTGTTTGTCAATAAATGCGTAGGCAGCCTCGTATTCTTCAAGTGGGAAGTGCTTTGTCACGAGCGGATCGGTGATCACCTCTCCCCTGGCAATAAGTTCCACGGCCTTCTCGTAGTCCTCATGCTTGTACATCAAGGTACCAATTAAGTTGAGTTCCCGATCACCCACGACTGCCATGTCGATGCGTGGCTTTTCTCCGAATACACCAACCACCATGATGGTTCCACCTTTCTCAATGGTATCCACGGCGTCGGCCATGGTGGCTTCCACGCCTGCCGCTTCGAATGCCACGCTGTATCCTTCGTCTCCAAAGACGCGTTTTTTCCCGTCCGTCATGGCCTCGGTGCGGGCGTTGGATATATGCTCAAGACCGCATTGCCTGGCGATGTCGAGCCGGTAGTCACTAAGGTCGCGAATGAGCACCTTTCCTGCGCCACGGCTTTTAGCAACCTGAGCAATCAAATTGCCGATGGGGCCGGCACCGAATACAACCACGTTCTTCCCTTCGAGATCTCCAGCCCGATTGGCAGCATGTACTGCCACCGAGGTTGGTTCTACCAGGGCACCCTGCTCCAGAGTCATGGAGTCGGGGAGAGGTACGAGCTTGTCTGTACTAGTGGTGAAATAATCCTGGGCCACTCCGGGAGCCTGGAATCCCTCCACCTTCAGCACATCACAAATATGGTAATCGCCGCGGCGGCAGGGGGCGCATGCACCGCAAACCACCTGGGGCCGGGCGGTGACTTTCATCCCGGCAGACACACCTTCAACACCTTCCCCAACGTCCTCCACTACCGCAGCAAATTCGTGACCCTGAACCACCGGATACGAAGTGAAGGGATGCAAGCCATGGTTCACGTGAATATCCGAACCACATACCCCGATGCGCCTGATGTGCAGGAGGACTTCACCCGAACCAGCGCTGGGTTTGGGTACTTCCCGCAATTCGATCTTGCCGGGCTCCGTCATGACAGCTTGTCGCATAATAATCCAATCAGATCAGATTGCGTTATTAGTGAGCAAAGGGCAGATTTTATTCGCTAATGATACTCGTTCTGCTGCTGCGTCCGGACTGGCTGAATGCTCTCAGCTTGATCTGGCCGGTTACGTTCATCGGACCGGAATACTCCATTGAATTCAGATCGGGCTCACTCCCATCAGTGGAATACCGGATGGTCAATCCCGGGAAGCGCACGTTGGCTTTCAATCGGCCGTTCTCTATGATGGCGCCAGGTAAAGGTATCCGATAGTTGACGCCTCCATAGAGATATTCCAGCCGAGGCAGCTCACGCTGACCCA
>CP070787.1:1120803-1122173 GCA_020346745.1 Fidelibacterota bacterium
GGAGATCGAGGGTTGCGGCCGCTGCCCGACATGCGGTGGCACTTACCCGATGGGATTTTACATCGAACCATGCCCTAAATGTGACGATGGTTACCTCAGCATAGCTACCGGTGACGAGCTGCAGGTTCGGGAAATTGAGGTGGAGCAGAACTGATGTGCGAGACCTGCGGTTGCGGACAGCCGGGCGATGGGGGTGTTAAAATACTTAAGCCAGGGGCCGGCGGTTCCCATACCCACGATGAGCAGGATCATGATCACCACCACGACCACGAGCATGCTCATACCGAGACAATCCAGATCCAGGAGGATGTGCTCGGCGCCAACAACTTGGTGGCTGCCCGTAACCGAGGCTACTTCGAAGGCTTGCGTATTTTCGCCCTCAACTTGATGAGCTCGCCGGGAGCGGGAAAGACCACCCTACTTGAGAGGACGATCAAGGACCTCTCACCCGGTTTAGCCTGGGCGGTCATCGAGGGGGACCAACAGACAACGATGGACGCTGATCGGATCGACGCCGCCGGGGCTGCAGCCATCCAGGTCAATACCGGTACCGGGTGCCACCTGGATGCCCGCATGATCCGTGAGGCCATGGCCCAGCTTACTGTACCGGAAGGGGCCATACTGGCCATCGAGAACGTGGGCAATCTGGTCTGCCCCGCCCTTTTCGATTTGGGCGAAGCCCGCCGGGTGATCATCGTCAGCACCACCGAAGGCTCCGACAAGCCCCTCAAATATCCCACCATTCTGCGCAACGCCCACCTGTGCATTATTAATAAGCTCGACCTACTGCCTCACGTAGACTTCGACCTGGACGAGTTCATGTCCAACGCCAGGAAGGTTAATACCAACCTTGTTTTTATCCCCCTATCGGCCAAAACCGGTGAGGGGCTGGAGCGGTGGTACGACTGGGTCCGGGAGAATCACCGGGCTTCAGGTGCCGATAATCTGTCCTCCGATGTGTCACAGACCTGACAGGCAGGCAGAGCATCGGATCTACTGATCGAATAAGAAAGAGTTATCATGTGCTTGGCCATCCCGGGAAAGGTTGTTGAGATCTACGAGGAGAAGGGTCTTCCTATGGGCCGGTTGGATTATGGCGGGATCGTCCATCAGGCCTGCCTGGCCTACCTCCCGGAAATCAAGGTGGGGGATTACGCTATCGTCCATGCCGGATTTGCCATCAGCCGGCTCGATGAGGATGAAGCACAGAAATCCTTTGAGATCTGGGAAGAGATGATCCGCAAGGCCGATGAGGCCGGAATACCACCATATGGTGAACCTGGCCTTGAGGATACAGCGTCGTGAAGTACTTGGAAGAGTTCCGCGATCCCGACGTGGCGCACCTCTACCTGGAGCAGATCGAAGCCGCC
>CP070787.1:1122273-1123592 GCA_020346745.1 Fidelibacterota bacterium
TTCAGCCCCTAGCCCCGGCCGTCCTCCGGCAGTAGGGGCGGCCGGTTACGATACATCTCAAAATGCGGGTACTCATCTGAGCGTGGGAACGGATCGTTCGTCTTCTGGAGCCAATCCTCGAGCTTCTGGTTCAACTCATCCCTTAAGCCCCTATAGTCGGGATTGTGGATCAGGTTGCGGCGTTGGTAAGGATCGTACTTGTTATCGATCAGCAGCCAGTCCTCGGATCGGAACCGGGCAAACGTATAACGCTTCGTGCGTACTCCCCGCCAGGCGCGCATTCCAGTGCGGTCCGCCACAACACCGATGGTACGGATCACCTGGATCAACACCGAATCAGGCTCCGGTTCGGTAGCGGTCCCCAGCAGAAATGGCGATAAGTCTTTGCCTTCCACAGTCTCGGGGATCGCAACATCCATGAGTTGGAGGAGAGTCGGAAGGATATCCTGCGTACCCAGAAGGACATCGTTGACTTGCCCTCCTTTGAACACTTTGGGATAACGGATAATAAAGGGAACCAGGATGGTTTCTTCGTAAGGCCACTGTTTATGGAACAGATACAGCGAGAACAGCTGGGCTCCGTGGTCTGAGGTAAAGACTACTATGGTGTTCTCTGCCAGCCCCTGGCGGTCCAATGCCTCCATGAGCCGGCCCATGTTCCAATCCAATGAAGTAATGGCCGCATAATAGGCGGCAATCACGCTTTTATCAGCCAGAAAGACATTCTCCCGGAGCTTGATATCTTCCGGCGGATACATCTTCAGATACTGCTCAGGGGCAATATAGGGATCGTGGGGTGGCCCCCAGGAAAGGAACAGACAGAACGGTTGATCACCCCCCTTATACTGCTCCAGATATTCGATAGCCAGATCGGTCTGAGTATCCGGTTCCCAACCATCGATCGGAATCTTCTCATCGGTATCGGTGAAGTAGTAGGAATTGAAATAGTCATGGATGATATTGGAAGCGGCCCAGTGATCAAAACCATGACGTTTCGGACCCGGAGGGACGTACTGAGGAGAGCCGTACGGCTGGCCTGGCCTGCCTCCATGGCCGAATAGATGCCACTTCCCGATATACGCGGTCCGATAGCCCTCCGCTTTCAGGATTTCCCCGATAGTCACTTCGGAATCGGGCAAGGCCGGTCCATTCGTATAAACGCCGTGGCTGGTCGGAAAACGTCCGGTGAGCAGTGATGCCCGCGCCGGACAGCAGATCGGATAGGTCGAAATAGCGTTGGTTAACAGGATGCCCTCGCCGGCCAGCCGATCAAGATGAGGAGTATGGATCTGTTCGTTACCCATACAGCCCATGGCCTG
>CP070787.1:1123692-1125009 GCA_020346745.1 Fidelibacterota bacterium
TGATACCTTCACTGGCCAGGTCGATCGCCATGGACTTGTTGAGCATGTTGAGCGCCGCCTTGCTGGCGCGGTAAGCGTATGAACCGCCACTACCGTTGTCAGCAATAGAGCCCATCCGTGAGGTGATGTTCACGATCACCGGCCGGTCACCCTTCTTCAGGAGGGGCAAACAGGACTGGGCCAGATGAAGGGGAGCAACCGCATTGACCTGGAAGGCAGTGACCAACTCATCTGCCGTGACGCTGCCAAGAGGGCTCTTCCCCCCGCCCACACCCGCATTGTTGAACAGGATGTCCAGACGACCGCCCGTGAAGGCTTTAATCATGGCTACAGCGTTATCCATAGCAGTCTGATTGGTGACGTCCATCGGGAAGACATGCAAATGATCGCCATGGGCCTCCTGGAGACGATTGAGCTCGGTGGCTTGCTCGGGACTGCGGCAGGCGGCAAAAACCAGATCACCTCGAGAAAGACAATGTTTCACCAGACCTAGGCCAATCCCCCGATTGGCACCAGTTATCAAGATTGATCGCATTATAAAGCCTTACTTTAAAGGAACAGGTACTTGAGCTGGAGGGCCGTCATGCCTGTACCGACAAGCACGCCTATGATTACCTGGGCTATAGTATGCTTCCCGAGGACGACCCTGGCGGCGCCGACTATGGGGATAAGAATATAGAAAGGGGCAATGATATATCCGAATTGATAGCTCAGAGCTACCAGCGGACCACTCACCCCGGTGGCATGGATACTGACCTTCCACCACCTGGTCATGAATAATACCAGCACTGTGTTGGTGACATAACAGAACATTAATCCAGTCACCAGGCTCGGCGCCTGCATACGGGCCAACAGCAAATAGCCGATCAGATAGCTTATAACGCCCACAGCGAGGGGGCGAATTCGCTTGCTCTTATCGTCGACGTCGATGGTTGCTATCCGCCCCTTATGCTTCAGCCTGATCACATGCCAGGTTGGGACAATTGAGGCGAAAAAGACGGCTGCCGCTAATATCAACGCACTCTTCCCCGCTGCCAGATTCTGATTCGCACCGAGAAGAATCGGGAATACCAGCGCCGGATTGGTCATGGGATTGAAGACGTAAGAGATGATCAGTGCAGCTCTTCCGGTCATAGGAATGCCTAGAATAGATATTTTATGACCAGGAAGCCGCCAATCAACAGGATCGCGAATATCGCTGCCATGAGGTTGAAATGACGGTCAATCAAGCCCTTGATAGGTGGGCCGAAAAAGTAAATCAGCGTTCCTACTGCAAAAAAGCGCAGGCTACGGCCGAGAATCGAGGCAACGGTGAAG
>CP070787.1:1125109-1126424 GCA_020346745.1 Fidelibacterota bacterium
GCGGGAAGGTGTGCGCGAAGAGGTTACCGGCATGTTAGGACAACATTTCCGGCCCGAGTTTCTCAACCGGGTGGATGAGACCATCCTATTCAAGCCGCTGACGCTCACAGAAATTGTGTTGATCGTGGACCTCCTAGTAGATGACCTGCGGCAGAGATTATCCGGCTGGACGGCAACCGGCCGCGGTAAAGGTATTACACTGGAACTTACCAAGGCCGCCCGGCAGCACATTGCCAGCAAGGGCTACGATCCGGTTTTCGGCGCCCGCCCGCTCAAACGCTATCTGCAGCGGGAGCTGGAGACTCGTATCGGAAGGGCGATTGTGGGTGGTGAGATCGCCGAGGGCTGTGTGATCCACGTCGAAGTGAAGCAGGGCGAACTAGTGGTCAAGGCCCAGGCATCGAAGAAGGAGCCCGAAGAGCCTGAACCGGTGATCTCCTGAACGGGATAGTGACGCCAACAGCCACACCTGGCGTGTAAATTCGCTGCATGTCCTCTGCCCGCCGCAAGTTTACGGATGTGGAGCTAAAGCAGGCGCGTCCCTCACTGGACGAGGTACGCAACCGGCCGCGGCTGCCCATCTACGCCATCCTGGAGAACGTCCGCTCCCTGTACAATGTGGGCAGCATGTTCCGCACCGCCGACGCCCTGCACATGGCCGGGCTGTACCTGTGCGGCTACACCGGCTTCCCACCGCGACGGGAAATCACTAAAACGGCTCTGGGTGCGGAGCACACCGTTCCCTGGGAGAAACATGCCAGCGCGCTCGAGCTGGCCCGCGATCTTCAGGCTAAAGGGATGCAGATCGTTGTCTTGGAACAGACCACGGATGCCGTGGATTTCTGGGAGGCGCCGCTACGGTTCCCGGCCTGCTTTGTGGTGGGCAATGAGGTGGTGGGTGTCTCGGACGAGTTAGTGGACCTGGCCGATCTCTGCCTGGAGCTGCCCATGGCGGGGATCAAGCAGTCACTTAACGTGGCGACCGCATTTGGAGTGATCGGGTTCGAGCTGTCCCGGCGGCACCGATACCTCGACACCTAGCGTTAAATAATTACGTATCAGACTCGGTAGGGTATAATCCCGCCAGCATGCGGGCGGCGTTATGCAAGCTCTCGGAGAGTGAGGGGTGAGCATGGACGGCGTCCATGAGGGCGGTATAAGGCAGGTTGTGCTGGATACATAGTGAGACCTCGCCGATCAGGCTGTCCGCCTGGGGACCGCAGGCCCGCACACCCAGGATACGATCATCCCCTTCCGGTCCCACGATGAGCTTCACGAATCCGGCGAATGAGCGCATGGCGTGCGCCCGGTGGTT
>CP070787.1:1126524-1127828 GCA_020346745.1 Fidelibacterota bacterium
TTATAGTCCACAGATCATCAACGGCGCTATAACTGAACCAAGCGTCTGAGCCATCTGAAAGACTCACAGTCTCCCACTGGACAGCATCCTGGTCGAAATACTGGAGGACTACATCCCTTGTTCCCAGGTCATCTTCCACCCGGACCTGGATCCTGACGTTATAATACACTCCTGAATCATCCTTGTAACGATAAAAATCATATACAAGCTCATCGCTCTCATACTCACCATCGCGGTCCAGGTCTACCCATATCCTTGCATCCCGGAGAGATGGTTCAGTGCGCTTAACTTCAACGACGGTAACAGCCTGCTCAGTCGAGGGATAGCCGCTGCTGCTGTAACCTGTGGCGCGAAGCTCATATATGCCCTCTGCCAGAGCCGCAACTTCCCACTCGATGATATAGGTTTCCAACGCGCCGGTCACAGTCGCAACCTCAATCCAGTCTCCGCCTTGCGGTCTATATTCAAGAGTGACTGTGGTCGCGTTGTAAGCTCCAATCTCCACGTCCACTGTTCCGGGATCGCCGCCCTCCACGTTGAAACTGCGCCTGGACACAATCAGATTCGGACTGAGGGCATCCTTACCGTCCACAGCTTTTATATAGACCTGCGGGGGAGTTGCATTGTCGAACACCATAATTGAGGATATGGGATCCGCGTCTACATTGCCGACTTCATCCTCCGCTACGGCGCGAACCTGGAAGTACTGATCTTTGGTCTCATTGGCCAGTTGGGAGAGATCGACCTGCCACACAACTACATATTCACCTTCAGAATTGGGAGTTCTCACAGCTTCACTATACTGACTCGCGGGAATAGTGACCCATCCGTCGCCCAGATTATACTGGAACGTAACGCCGCTGGCATCCGCCGAACCACTCACTAACACGGCTTTCAGAGTTACATCCTCATCGATTGGGAAGATCACAAAGCCGTCAGCTCCGCCCTCAACCACGGCTCCGGCGCGCAAAACGGACACCCTCACAACCTTTGCTTTAGGTACCGAGCCATCAACGTCAACCGCGCCCTGATTGGCGATCCCGACCTGAACGTTAAGGGCATCGTCAAAAGGCACAGCCCGGACGTATATGGGGATTTCCTGATCAGTCTGAGGCGTTTGCCACAGGGCCGACCAGCCATCCTGAGGATATATATCCAGGGCGATTTTACCAAGCCACGACGGCGTTCCCAGAGAAGCCCCGGCAAACTGCCACCCACCCGGAACGGGCACTTGTGGATACGAGACACTGCCCGGGCCGATAGCATACTGCCATACGCCGATAGCATCTGGTGTGTTGCCCTTC
>CP070787.1:1127928-1129219 GCA_020346745.1 Fidelibacterota bacterium
CAACTGCGCCATTGATTTTACACCCGTGGGTGAGACAGTACCCAACGCGCTCCGCGCTCTTGAGAAAGGTGGCCGCTTGGTGATGGCCGTAATTCGCAAAAGGAACCCTGTGCCACCCCTGGACTATGCCCAGTTGCTATGGCACGAAAAAGAGGTAAAAAGCGTGGCCAACATTACCCGTCAGGATGCTCAAGATTTTCTGGCTTTAGCCGCCGAAATCCCCATCATCCCTGAAGTGCAGGAGTTCAAACTGGGAGAGGCCAATGAAGCCTTGGTCCGGCTAAAGGAGGGTAAAATCCGTGGGGCGGCTGTATTACGTATGAAATAACTGTTTTCTGTGTCAAGTGCTTCACCAGAGCGATCGTATCTAATTAACTAGGAAGATGGAATATGACTACCCTGAATGAAAGCAATAAATCGTCAGGTGATGTAGCAAAAATAGCTACCACCTGTCCTCACGACTGCGGGGGCAAGTGCTTGCTGTGGGCTCACGTTAAGAATGGAGTAATCATCAGATTCGAAACGGATAATGAAAATGAGCCTCAACTGAGGGCCTGTGCCCGGGGACGAGCCTCCCGCCAGCGGGCGTATGCGCCCGACCGCTTGAAGTACCCGATGAGGAGAAGCGGGGAAAGAGGAGAGGGTAAATTCGAGCGCATCTCTTGGGACGAAGCTTTGGACAAGATTGCCGATGAGATGAAGAGAATCAAGGCATCATATGGGCCGGGGGCTATGGTCAATCTCCAGTATGCCGGCGAACCCCTGGGTAGCCTGCAGGGAGTTGCCGTCGGCCGGTTGATGAATTTGTTTGGTGGTAATCTACAGCACTGGGGAGGTGCCTCTCTGGAGGGGAATTACTGGGCGATGCGGGCAACCTATGGCTCGAGGTACGCTGCCGTCCAGACGGCTGACCTGCGCAGTGCCGAACTGATTATCATGTGGGGCTCAAATCCCGCCAACAACCTGTACGGGGAGACCAACCCCTTACGTCTGATTCAGGCTAAAGAGGCCGGAGCCAGAATCGTCTATATCGATCCCAGATATACCGATTCGGCGGCCATCTACGCCGATGAGTGGATACCCATCATACCGGGTACTGACACAGCGATGCTGATCGCCATGGCCTACGTGATCATCACCGAGAATTTGCATGACCGGAAATTCATCGACACCTATACCGTTGGGTTCGACAGATTTAAGGAATACGTTCTAGGGACAGAAGACGGGATTGCCAAGGCTCCCACATGGGCTGAGGGTATCACCGGTGTGCCGGCAGCCACAATCGAACACC
>CP070787.1:1129319-1130604 GCA_020346745.1 Fidelibacterota bacterium
CGTCGACCTTTCGCAGGGAGGTAAAATCCGGTTGCTTTTGGGCGCATCCCATTAATGCAAGAGCTGTGATCAAACACGTGAGTATGGATTTAAAAGTAATCTGATGGTGCATCTTCTGACCTTTCGCTTTTATTTGTGGATTAATAGTCCTGAATCCGTGGGTAAAAAATAATAGCAGCTGCAAATTACATTTTTTTTTTGATATATTCAACCAACGACGAGAGGAGTGCCCGTGCGTACCTCTCGGCTCGTAAATGTCAATTGAAGGATAGGCCCGCGCAGAATGGATTTGATAACACTAACCTGTTCAGGCTTATAGGAGGTCAAAGATGGCTACCATGGAAGAGATCCTGAAGCGGCTGAAAAGCAAAGCCCGGCCTGATCAGGTGGCGGAGATGGCTAAATACGGTATGACGGCTGAACAAAGGCTGGGAGCGTCGATTGGTGATATTATGGAAATAGCGAAAGAATCCGGGAAGGACCATCAGCTCGCGATTGACTTGTGGAAGACAGGGATTCCCGAAGCTAGGGTTCTCGCTGCGATGGTCGACGAGCCCGATAAACTGACCGAAGATCAAATGGATGATTGGGTAAAGGATTTTAATTCTTGGGATGTATGCGATCAGGTGTGCGGCCGGCTCTTCGATAAACACCCTCGTGCACGGGTGAAAATCCACAGCTGGTCCGAGCGGGAGGAGGAGTTCGTCAAACGGGCTGCTTTCGCACTTATTGCTTGCCTGGCTGTGCATGACAAGGACGCTGATGATGAGAGCTTCGTCGAGTTATTACCGGTTATCGAGCGCGGAGCCACCGATGAGCGTAACTATGTGAAAAAAGCCGTCAACTGGGCCTTAAGGAGTATAGGCAAAAGGAATCCGAATCTGAACCAGGCCGCCATTAAGGCTGCTGAGGAAATCCAGCGGATTAATGCCAAGGCCGCCCGATGGATTGCGTCCGATGCTATCAGGGAGCTCGAGAGCGAGGCAGTGCAGCAAAGGCTAAGGAAATGATTGGCTGGGTAGTGAATTCGTCTGTCGGCCTTGCCTGTCAGGCATCGGCCTGAGGGCCACACCTAGGCCCCGAAAGCCAGCAACCGTCCTTCAGTATCAAATTCCAGCGCCAGCGGCGCATCGTCAACTGTAATCCCCTCCTGCTCACGAAGCTCGGGCAATACTGCTTGAGTGGCCCAGAAAGTCTCCAGGCTCATGGTGTTGATGATCCGCACCATACGGACCTGCTCGGGTTGCGAGGCCTGACTCAAGGCCGCTGCCAGGGCCGTCCGGTC
>CP070787.1:1130704-1131984 GCA_020346745.1 Fidelibacterota bacterium
ACCGTAAACGTTTACGGTAACGTTTAGGCAATACATCCTGTCGTCAGAAGAATCCAAATCGTTCTCACCCGGCAACAGGCAGGAAAAAACCTATGGTAGGGTCCAACTAATGGGTATTGGCAAATGTGCAGACGCTGCTCACTGATCTTCCTGACTGCCTTATCTTGTGCTACCATGGGACCCTTATGGTGCCAAGTGGATACCTTGTCATGGGATTACGTTATCGGTCAGCCCTGGACCCGGCCAGCACGATTGGATAGCCTAGCCACAGTTCATCCGCGACTGCTTCTGGATTCCGTGCGTATCATCTCCTTGAAAGGGAAGATATCATCCACACATAGTTACTTCTGGGCTACTGTCCAGGGAAAAGCAGACGCATACTTGACAGCCAATCCTCAAAACCGTCCGGACGAGGAAGAGGCTGTAAGGAGTGATGGCGACGCCATCCCCTGGATGGCTATGGCGTATCTCATGACCGGCGACACGCGGTATTCAACCAAAGCTATCAACTGGATGACGACCGTCTGCAATTACAGCACCTGGGACGGGAACCGCAGTCTGGGAGCTGGTCATTGCCTCCTCGGGGTGTCATTGGGGTATGACTGGCTCTACCATGCGATGACATCCACCGAGCGGCAGACCATTCGCAATAGACTGTCTTACTTTGCAGGAGAGATGGCCACTAGTGGCCCCACCCACAAAGAACGTTATCTGGCGAACCACTGCCAGGTCGGATACGCCGGTCTCTCCGCGGCAGGCTTCGCGCTTTACGGTGAACTTGCCGAAGCAGAAGACTGGATCAGGCAACCATATCATATCTTTCGAACAGCCTACAGCATATCCGGGGAGGATGGCAGCTCGACGGAAGGACATCAGTACTATGGGCTGATGACCGAATTCCAGATGCATTTCAACAAAATGGCCAAGGAAATCATGGGAGTCGATTTCTACGCCCAGAGTACCTGGCTGAGAAATGTCGGCAACTTTATTCTTTATTCTACCCTACCGGACTTCACCCCCGATAACAGCGTTATGCGCTATGGTGATACCAGATACCATAACTGGGTCAGTCATGGTCCGACGTATCAATTGTTTAATCTCGCCAGCGAATACAGGGAACCCCATTTCCAATGGTTGGCTCTGGAAATGGCTCAACGAGGGATAGGCACCACCGATCGGATGGGATGGGCGAATCTCATCTGGTACGACGAATCCATACCCGCGCGGCCCCTCGACACATTGCCGACCTTCAGGCACTTCGAGGATACCGGCTGGATCAC
>CP070787.1:1132084-1133352 GCA_020346745.1 Fidelibacterota bacterium
ACCGAATGGGTGGAGACGGTGGAGGCCGGCTGGAACATCCTTGCAGGCGCCAACAAGCAGGCCATTCTGCGGTCCATTGCCGATACACAGGTGCACTCCTCCCCGCCAGAGCAGTTTTTCGGCGATGGACGAGCCGCAGAGAAGATCATAAGGGTATTGGAGCGCGCGTAGCTGTGGTGTCATCGACCGCCTGTTGCAGGAGAGACTCTCCCCGGTAATATCTGAATGATTTTGCGCGGATTCATACGACGACTCTTTACCAGAAACACATTTGCCTCAAATGTTGCGAAACTGGCCTCTGGTAATACCATCGGCCAACTGAGCATCGTACTGGTATCACCCCTTTTAACCAGATTTTTCACACCGGAAATATTTGGCTCATTCCAGTTCATATTGTCTTCAGCTGCCATACTGGCCGTGATTTCTACATTACGCTATGAGATGGCACTTCCCTTATCAAACACACGGATCCAGGCTCGGAATCTGTTCAAATTATCTGTGACCCTCTTGCTAACTGTCACGATAGCTATCGTGTTGCTTCTCACCTTTATCCCGGATCTCTCCATTATCCACGACAATCTCACGGAGCTAGGCCCACTGGTTTACTTAATTGCCCCGGTGATGCTGGGCGAGGGGATGATCAGTATCTTCAATCAATGGTTCATTCGTGAGGAGCGTTACGCGATCTCAGGCGGTAGCCGCTCGATCTTCGGAATCAGCACAGCTCTTTCACAGCTGATCATCGGCATAACCCGAATGACCACCCTTCTCGGATTGACGGCTGGCTACCTAATCGGTCAAATATTCAGCTTTATTTTTTTCCTCAGGAATTTTTTAGTTGCAAATTCGAAGGGGGAGCCGGGGGAATCAGAACCAATCATCACCACGGCAAAAAAGTTCCGCAGCTTCCCGCTGTTCTCGAGCTGGAATACTCTGTTGAACACCATCGGCCGCAACTTGCCGATAATACTCATTGGTGCACACTTCCTGAATGAGCAGTTGGGTTTTTTTGCAATTGCCCTCAGAGCGCTTGGCTTTCCCATGACAACGTTGGGGATGTCAATCGGACAAGTCTATTATCGACAGATCGCCAAGTTTATCAACCTCGGATTCCCGATCTTACCTTTTCTGGTAGGGACCGCGGCGAAGGTATTATTGATTATGATACTACCGATGTTGATTCTTTATCTTTGGGGTGAGGAACTGTTTGGAGTGGTATTTGGACAGAATTGGGCAGCTGCTGGCAGGATTGTCCAGATTCTAGCCCC
>CP070787.1:1133452-1134704 GCA_020346745.1 Fidelibacterota bacterium
ACTGGGGTACCCGCGACCTTCCCGACCTTCCGGGTCGGGACGTTCTAACCAAACTGAACTACGGTCCCTTTGAAAGAGCAACTTGGGTAGCAGCGACCTTCCCGACCTTTCAAGTCGGGACGTTCTAACCAAACTGAACTACGGTCCCCTTCTTTCAACGCGCAAAATTAACCCTATTCCCAATAGAAGGCTATGTGTATAATAGTGTTTCCACTGACTCTAGTAAGGGAAGGCGGCCGGCGGAATTCCCTACGCCTGTGTGGCAGGGTGATTAGGCCTGGTCCTGTTTGGGCGCGTGTTTCCGAGGTCTATATAGAATGGCTAGCGGGATAACGACCAGGTAGCCGATGACCAGCATGACAGGGGCCAGCGTCAAAGTACCGAAGCTGTCATTGCCGCCCATGGCCATGATGATGTAGGCCAGAATGATGATGACGATGCCCCCCAGAAAAATGAGATAATTCGTCCTGGTGAAGTCCCAATCGCCGAATATCGCGGCCGGTTTCTGCTTTTTATTCTTAGCCATGGTCGGGCGAAGTTACATGTGCCTCAAAGACCAGTCAAGCAAGCCCTCCAGATTTTAGCCAACACTGGATATTGAAAAGTATGCTCCTGTCGAAGTAAGTTTGCAGTTCTCATGCGACCATTTTCATTGGAAAACACGAAACTAAGGTGGCTGGCAGCTCTGTGCGCGGCGGGGCTGCTCACCGTTCTCACCTTCCGCTATCTGGTACTAAGTTGGCCGGTTCCCGTCGTATTTCGGGATTATATCTCCATCCCGGAGGGGGCATCCACTTACCGTGTCGCTAGCCTGCTGAAAGAGCAGGGCTTTATTCAGAATGAGAGCATTTTTGTAAATGCCGTACGATTGAAATTCGGAACCCGGGCCATCAAGGCGGGACATTTCCAGCTGCTTAATGTTCGCCACATCGGTGACCTGGTGGAACAGATCCTGGATCCCAGGGTGAAAGAGGTCACCATTACCATCCCTGAGGGGCTCACCCGCGAGCAGATCGCTCACTTCATCGATGCTAAATATTCCCTCGACATCGCTCATTTCCTGTCTTTGACGGAAGATAAAGGATTCATCAGCAGCCTGGGATTTGAGGTGCCGAATCTGGAAGGCTATCTGTTCCCCGATACCTACCGGATTCACAATGGGAGCACGGAAGAGGAGATACTCACACTGATGGTCAACCATGCCAGATTGGCGCTCAGTACCGAGATTTCAGAAAGGGGATCGGAGCTGGGG
>CP070787.1:1134804-1136055 GCA_020346745.1 Fidelibacterota bacterium
CCGGGGCTTGAAAGAACGCTACGAGGTCTACCACGGCGTGAAGATCCATGACAATGCGCTGGTCGCCGCGGCGGTCCTGTCCCACCGCTATATCTCGGACCGTTTCTTACCCGACAAAGCCATTGACCTAGTTGACGAAGCGGCAGCCATGGTGCGCACGGAGATCGATTCGATGCCCACCGAGTTGGATGAGGTGATCCGGAGGGTGATGCAGCTGGAGATCGAGCAGGCCGCATTGAAAAAGGAGAAGGACAAGGCCAGTAAGGAACGGCTCCAGACTCTGGGCAAGGAACTGGCCGACTTACAGAACAGGGCCCAATCACTGCAGGCGAAGTGGGAAGCGGAGAAGGAGGCCATCAACCAGCTGCAGGCGCTGCGTGAAGAGATCGAATTGATCCACCGTGAAATGGAGACCGCCGAACGGGAGTATGACCTGGAAAAGGCAGCGACGCTGCGTCATGGCCTACTTCCCGAAGCACAGAAAAGATTACAGGAAGAAGAAGCCCGTCTGGCCGATGAACAGGGGCAGGAGCGTCTCATCCGGGAAGAGATCACCGAAGAGGAGGTGGCGGAAATTGTAAGCCGCTGGACGGGTATCCCGGTCGCCCGCCTGGTGGAAGGTGAGCGGGATAAGCTGCTGAAGCTGGACGAGGTGCTACATCAGCGGATTATCGGACAGGATGAACCGGTACAGCTGGTGGCGGACGCAGTGATCCGGGCCCGGTCCGGCATCAAGGACCCACGGCGACCGATCGGCTCCTTTATCTTCCTGGGTCCCACGGGAGTGGGGAAAACAGAGTTGGCACGCACCCTGGCGGAGACGCTGTTCGACACCGAGGAGAACCTGGTTCGCATCGACATGAGCGAGTACATGGAGCGACACGCCGTGTCCCGTCTCATCGGAGCCCCGCCGGGCTACGTGGGCTACGAGGAAGGGGGTCAGCTTACGGAGGCGGTTCGACGGCGGCCTTATTCCGTGATCCTGTTTGATGAGATCGAGAAGGCGCATCCAGATGTGTTCAACGTTCTGCTGCAAATCTTGGACGACGGCCGGGTGACCGACGCCAAAGGACGCACGGTGGATTTCAAGAATACGGTCATAATCATGACCTCTAACATCGGCGCGCCCCAACTGCTGGAGGGTATCACCGAAGACGGGGAGCTGCGGGAAGGTGTGCGCGAAGAGGTTACCGGCATGTTGCGGCAACATTTCCGGCCTGAATTTCTCAACCGGGTGGATGAGACCATCCT
>CP070787.1:1136155-1137399 GCA_020346745.1 Fidelibacterota bacterium
GCTGGTTGGCAGCACGCCAATCTTAAGGGTTGCCGAAACTTGTCCGGGTAATGGGTCGTTATTAAAATTGCGACCGGGACAGAATTCAGGAAATCTAAAAGATGGCTAAAATTTCGGGGACCGTTGAATTCAGCAGCGAAGAGTGCAAGGGCTGTGAGCTCTGCGTTGAGGTCTGTCCCCAAGACTGTCTGGCCATGTCCCCCGATCTGAACTGGAAGGGGTACCACTACGCTAAACTGGTGGCCGATACCTGCACCGGCTGTATCAACTGCGCCCTGGTCTGTCCCGACGCGGTAATCACCGTCTACCGGGCAACCCGTTCCGCCGCCGAGCGCCGCGAACCGGTCGCCACCGTTCCGGCACCATAGGGATACTTAGTGCCTCAAGCCGTGCTTATGAAAGGCAACGAAGCCCTCGCCAGGGCAGCTATCCTGGCCGGCTGCGAGGGCTATTTCGGCTATCCCATCACCCCCCAATCGGAGCTGCTGGAGTACATGTCACGGGAGCTGCCCAAGGCCGGGGGCGTGATGATCCAGGCCGAAAGCGAGCTGGCCGCCATTAACATGGTATACGGAGCCGCCGGCGCCGGCGGACGGGTCATGACCAGCTCCAGCAGTCCTGGTATCAGCCTGATGCAAGAGGGACTCTCGTATATCGCGTCGGCGGAACTTCCCTGCCTGGTGGTTAACGTTAACCGGGGTGGCCCGGGACTGGGCACCATCCAGCCGGCCCAGGGCGACTACTTTCAGGCTACCAGGGGGGGCGGTCACGGTGACTACCACTGCATTGTCCTGGCCCCTTCCTCCGTGCAGGAAATGGCCGATTTCGCCTACCTGGGCTTCGACCTGGCCGACAAATACCGCAACCCGGTGATGATACTGGCGGATGGAGCCCTGGGACAAATGATGGAGAAGGTCACCTTTCAGGATTACGATCCTGAAAAGCACAAAGCGCCCAAACCGTGGGCCACCACCGGTAAAACTCCCGACCGGGAACGTAATATCATAACCTCGCTGCACATTGAGCCGGAACAGATGGAGCGGATCAATTTCAAGCTGCAGGAAAAGTACCGACGCATAAAGGCTGAAGAAGTGCGGTGGGAAGAAATTCAGACGGAGGACGCCGAGGTGCTGCTCGTGGCTTATGGTCTGGCCGCCCGCATCGGCCGGAGGGTAGTGGAACTGGCCCGGGAAGCCGGGCGGCGGGTGGGTCTTGTGCGACCGATCACTCTCTATCCCTTTCCT
>CP070787.1:1137499-1138737 GCA_020346745.1 Fidelibacterota bacterium
GTTCCGGCGGGGATACCAGTCAGCACGAAGTACCCGTCAATATTGGTTGCGGCCCCGATGTTGGTGCCCTCCAAATAGACATTGGCGCCAGGCAGGCCTTCGCCCGTTTCCTGATTCAGGACAAAACCGGCAATGAGGCCCGACCGTCGTGTAACATCCTGGGCAGCGCCACTCGGCGGATATTCCCGGGAGGTCTCAACCTGGGCCTGGCCCAGTGAGGGGACCCAGGCCAGCAGGAATGCCAGCAGCCAGGTCCAGGGTGATAAAAGAGGCTTTAGGTCAAGTGAGGGTGCGAGAACCCTGACCTGTGGCTCGCGTTTGCTTTGCAACATCATCGTATACATACTCCTTATTCAAACTATCTACATTCATCTCCGAGTCAGTGAGCACCACACATTGCCTATCAGGATCAGGGAGCCCAGATCGGTGAAGGATTAAATCCTGGTTGTGAATCAGTGCCATCACGATTTCGAGGCTTCCGACTTTTTCTTAAACCAGGGGATAAAAGCGCTGGTGTTCCGGATGTAGGACACATACTCTGGTTTGCTGTCGACCAGCAATTTTTCCAGCATGGCGACGCCGGATACCCGCAACAACAGCAGGGTCATCACCAGTGGACTGACGAGGACCATTACCGTTCCAAACGAGAGGGCGATGAAGCCGTAGCCCCACCAGATCAGCGCCTCGCCGAAATAGTTGGGATGCCGGGTATATGCCCACAGCCCGGTGTCAAGAACCCGTCCTTTGCTGGCGGGATCTTGTTTGAAGCGGTACAGCTGCCAGTCGCCGATGGCTTCAAAGAGGAACCCGACAAACCAGAGCAGAACGCCGACGGCTTCCATCCAAGTAACGTATGCCGGTTCCACGGCGGCCACTGCGGCCAGGAGCGGCATGGATATGATCCACAGGATCAAACCCTGGAGGATGAAGACCTTGAGGTAGCTCTGCCACCACCAGTAGGAACCACCGGCCAACCTCCAGGCGTGGTAACGGGGATCTTCGGGTTGCCCCTTACTGCGGAGCAGGATGTAGCCCGCCAGCCGAAAGCCCCATAGGGCGACCAGGCTGATAATGAGCCAGCGACGAGGGTCGTATCCGTCAGTGGCCAAGAAGTACCAGGCGGAAACTAGTACAAAGCCGGGTCCCCAGAATATGTCCATAATGCCTGTGTTTTTTACCAGCAGGCTCAGAATCCAGACTGCTGTCACATATGCCAGGATGATCAACCCGGCCGACAG
>CP070787.1:1138837-1140063 GCA_020346745.1 Fidelibacterota bacterium
CGCCATCGGGATGAGTGGGCTGCTGGTCAAGTCCACCATCATTATGAAGGAAAACCTCGAGATTCTGAATGAACGTGGACTCAATCCACCCGTTCTACTCGGTGGAGCCGCGCTCACCAGGAACTACGTGGAGAACGACCTGCAGAAGGTCTACAACGGACAGGCCCATTACGCCCGGGATGCATTCGATGGCCTGCGCTTGCTGAAGCAGGTGCTCGCCGGGACTGACACTGGCTTGAGCAAACCGCCGTCCCCCAAACCGGTCTCCAAACCGCAGAAGCCACGCATTACCCGAAAGCGGAAAAAGATCGTCCCCGTTGAACCCCCCACACCACCTTTCTGGGGCTCCCGGGTCGTTACGGGAATTCCCCTCTCCGCCGTCGTGCCCTACATCAACAAGGTCGCCCTCTTCCGCGGCCAATGGGGCGTGAAGAAACGGGGACGGACCAGCCGGGAATACGACCTGCTCGCGAGAGAAACGCTGGAGCCGACCCTCCAGCGGTTGGTGAAACGTGCGCAGCATGGGCAGCTGCTGCAACCAATGGTGGTATACGGCTATTTCCCCTGTAACAGCGCCGGCGATGCTGTCCATGTGTATGCTGATCCTGAGGAGACTGAGCCGCTAATGACCATTGATTTCCCCCGGCAAGCCGAGGAAAACGGCCGCAGCATCGCCGACTTCTTCCACACAGAGGACAGCAGGGTAAAGGATGTGCTGGCGGCACATCTGGTAACTGTGGGGCCGCGTGCCACGGAAGAAGCCCAAAGGTTATTTAACTCCGATGAATACAGCGAGTATCTCTATTTCCACGGCTTTGCCGTAGAAGTCGCCGAAGCTCTGGCCGAATACTGGCACCGGGAAGTGCGCCGCGAACTGGACATCGATAGTGATGATGGCCCGGACATCCCTGCTCTGTTCCGCCAGCAATACCGCGGGGCCCGCTATTCATTCGGCTACCCCGCCTGCCCCCGGCTGGAAGACCAGGCCCATATCTTCACTCTCCTGCAACCCGAGCGTATTGGAGTTACCCTCACCGAAGAATGGCAATTGGTGCCGGAGGAGTCCACCTCCGCACTCATCGTGCATCACCCGGCCGCAAAGTACTTTTCTGTCTGAATCCCTCTGATCTGATCAATTATAATATGTACTACTGCCCGCATAATCAGCCCCTCTGATCGACCAGCATATTAATACAAAATGACCAATATCCGAGAAATCACAAAAG
>CP070787.1:1140163-1141340 GCA_020346745.1 Fidelibacterota bacterium
AAGCCGTACTTGTATTCCTGGCTGGTCAGGCGCTCGATGGATTGGGAGGCATCACTCATGGTAACAACCGCAAATCAGACAAGTGTGGATCGGGTCCAGGACTGCCTTTGCCGCCGGTCAGGCCGCTCCCCGCATGGCGGCGTAAGGCCGGATCACGTGTTCCAGGGTAAGGCCGGTGAAGACCGCTTTGAGGGTGTGGTCGATCACGCGCATGGGGGTCTTGATATTGCAGGAGCTGAGCTGGGTGCATTCATCCTCACTCACGCAGTCGACCAGTCCCAGGGGTCCTTCCATGCGTTCGAGGAACTGCCACAGGTTCACGTCGGCTAGATCGGTCTTCAACCTGTATCCGCCCTGGGCGCCTTGGACGGGTTCCACAAAGCCTTTCCGGGCCATGCGCTGCATCACCTTGGCCAATACGGGGAACGGAATGTCGTAGGTGACGGCGATTTCCCGAACCTTGGTGGTGGCGCCGTTCTCATCTCGGCTCAGGTGACCCAGGGCCATGAGCGCGTATTCCGTTTTGCGTGTCAGTTTCAGCATGGTTAAATACGACCTTTTTAGTCGCGGTTAAATTACGACCGGTTTGGTCCGGTTGCAAGGGATAGATCAAGATAGGGAAGATGGATTCTGCAGGGTGTAGGTGGGTGGGATATTCGGGCAAGAAACTACCTGTTAGGCGGTAATCAGCCATCGTTGCCGCCAATTTATATCGGAGATCAGCTCGATAAGGTATGTCCGGGATAATACGTTATTACTTCAGCAGCACTCCCGCATTCTGCGGGACTGCTCTGATGCTTACTTCAATAACAGCATTTTCCTGGTTTGTGAAAAATGTCCATCGTCTTCCAGAGATTGAGCCGACATGTGAATCAGATAAATACCAGAAGGCAGCAGTTTGCCTTTTGTATCTCTGCCATCCCAGATCAGTTCTTCATAGCCAGCACCTTCCCTTCCCCGTCACACCGCAGCGTCGGTTACCCGTTCCAGTTACTTCAAATAATTGGAAAGGAGGTCAGGCGATAGCATTATCTTGACATCGAAACTTTACCATGCTATAATAATTTAAACATAGTGATGATTGAGGGCTTGCGGCACACGCCATGAATCGCTCCGGTTTTAGACTTCTGCCACTCTCACTATTCATCCTAGCCGCATCCTGCGGCAAGAACCCGGG
>CP070787.1:1141440-1142615 GCA_020346745.1 Fidelibacterota bacterium
CATGGTTGGTGACGTCTGGGTTTGTTCGGGGCAGTCGAACATGGTGTTGCCCATGGAGAGGGTGCAAGACAAGTATACGAAAGAGATCGCGAATTGCGAGAACCGGTCGATCCGGCAATTCCTGGTGCCGACGCGATACGATTTTCACACACCGCAGGAAGACGTGGAGTCGGGGAGTTGGGAATCGGCCGATCCGGAGAAGGTGCTCAAGTTTACCGCGGCGGGCTATTTTTTCGCGAAGGCGCTGTTTGAGCGTTACGGAGTGCCCATTGGCCTGATCAATGCCAGCGTGGGCGGTTCGCCGGCAAGGGCGTGGCTGAGCGAGGACGCCCTGCAGGCGTTCCCGCAGCATGTTGAAACGCTGGCCCAGTACAAGGATGATGACTACGTTGAGCAAATCCTTGCAAGGGACAAGGCCATAAGTAATGCATGGTACACCCGTGCGCGGCAGCTTGATAAGGGTTTCGCAGCCGGGCAGCAGCCGTGGTACGATCCCGCATACGATGCTACTGCATGGGAGAGCATGCCGATTCCGAGTTATTGGGAAGACGAGGGACTAGGGCCCATCAACGGGATCGTCTGGTTCCGGAAGACGATCCAGGTTCCCGAAGCGATGACCGGACAACCGGCGAAGCTGCTGCTGGGGAGGGTCGTTGACGCTGACTCGACCTATGTGAACGGCATTTTCGTGGGGACCGTTTCGTACCAGTATCCGCCCAGGCGGTATATCATTCCAGCCGGGGTGCTCAAAGCCGGCGAGAACACCATCGTGGTGCGGGTGATCAACAACTCCGGGCGGGGTGGATTCTTTCCCGACAAGCCGTACGAGCTGAGTGCCGGGGGACAGACGATCGACCTGAAGGGCGAGTGGCAGTACAAACTGGGTACGGAGATGGATCCGATGCCGGGACAGACCTTCGTGCGGTGGCAGCCGGTGGGTCTGCATAACGGTATGATCGCCCCATTGTTGAATTCCATGATCAAGGGGGTGATCTGGTACCAGGGGGAATCGGACACCAATAATCCCGCTGAATACCTAGAGATGTTCCCAGCGCTGATCGCCAACTGGAGAGAGAAGTGGGGGCAGGGGGAATTCCCCTTCCTGTATGTCCAGCTGGCGAATTTCATGGAAGTTAAGCCCCAGCCGACGGAGAGCAACTGGGCTGAGCTGCGGG
>CP070787.1:1142715-1143880 GCA_020346745.1 Fidelibacterota bacterium
CCAGGAAGAGATTGAAGTTACCGGCCCCCTGCAGCTTCACCTTTTTGCCACCACATCGGCCAGAGATACCGATTTCGTGGCCAAGCTAATCGACGTCTATCCGGATGGTTCCGCCTATAATATCGCCGAAGGTTGGATTCGAGCTCGATATCGCCAGTCCATTCTGAAATCCAAGCTGGTCAATCCCGGAGAAGTTTACGAATATGTTATCGATCTGGCGGCCACCAGTATCGTCTTCGGTCGTGGCCACCGCATCCGAATTGACATCACCAGCAGTAATTTCCCACGAATTGACCGCAACATGAACACAGGGAATCCATTTGGAGAAGACGCCGAGGGTGTGTCGGCCGTACAGACTATTTACCACCAGCCCGAATACTCATCATATATCGACCTTCCCGTAATACCACCGGCACGCTAAGAGAAAGGGCTAACTTGAAAGCACAGGTCTTGAAAGAAATTTCTCCGGTGGAGAACCGACCCCTGCAGCTGGTCAACCTGCCGGTACCATCACCGGCAGCCAAAGAAATCCTGGTCAAGGTCTCTGCCTGCGGAGTCTGCCACACCGAATTGGATGAGATAGAAGGCCGGCTTCAACCGAAATTGCCGGTTATCCTGGGCCATGAAATTGTGGGCAGAGTCGAAAGCCTGGGCGCAGCCGCCACCAAGTTCAACACCGGCGACCGGGTGGGCATTGCCTGGATACATAACGCCTGTGGAAGGTGCCATTTCTGTAAAGAAGGCACCGAGAACTTATGTCCCGAATTCGAAGGTACCGGCTGTGACGCCGACGGCGGCTATGCCGAGTACACTACGGTTGCTGAAGACTTCGCCTATTTGATTCCGGATAGGTTCACTGATGCTCAGGCGGCGCCGCTCCTCTGCGCCGGGGCTATCGGTTTTCGTGACTTGAGACTCTCCGGGATTAGGCCCGGGCAGACGCTGGGTCTTTTCGGTTTTGGTGCTTCCGCCCATATCGTTCTCCAGGTCGCCAGGTACTGGGACTGTCCGGTCTACGTCTTTACCCGAAGCGAAGCACACCGCCGGCTGGCCAGAGAACTGGGAGCAGTCTGGACAGGTGGAGCCGATGACGAGCCTCCTGAAAAGCTCAACTGCGCCATCGATTTCACGCCCGTAGGTGAGACAGTACCCAATGCACTCCGCG
>CP070787.1:1143980-1145138 GCA_020346745.1 Fidelibacterota bacterium
CGGTCTTCCCGGATCTGCACGGGCTGATCATCAAGACCTGCGGCCTGGCACAGCAGCTGGAGGCAGCGCTGGCGAGTGTGGAGAAGAGCATCCAGGTAGCCTTCATATACGGTTCCATGGCTCGGGGAGATGAGACCGGGGGCAGCGATATCGACCTGCTGATCATCGGTGATTTGAAGCTGCGTGATGTGGTGGGAACATTGAGCCAGCTGCAGCAAACCCTGGGACGGGAAATAAATCCAACGGTTTATCCGCCCGATGAATACCGGACGAAGCTGCGCAAGGGGCAACATTTCCTGACGGCACTGCAAAAGGAGCCCAAGATATTCCTGATCGGTGACGAGGATGAGCTTAGAAGACTGGGTTAGAGCCAGAGAGCTGCGCAGGCAGCCCACCAGCAGGGAGGAGATACGGAATATCCTGGCGGTCGCTGACCGCGACCTGGAGACCTGGGGATTATCGGGGATGCCGGCGGATACCAAGCTGGGTCTGGCATACAACGCCGCACTGCAGTCGGCCAAAGCAGCCCTCAGAGCAGCAGGGTACCGGGCAGGGAGCAGTGCGCACCACTACCGGGTGATCCAATCGCTGGCCTATACTATCGGGCTTGATGAGAATTCGATCACCTTGTTCGATACGTTCCGGAAGAAGCGGAATATCAGCAACTATGAATTGGCGGGAGCCGTATCCGAGACGGAGGCAGAGGAAATCTATCGGCTGGCGAAAGACATCCGTACCAAGGTCGAGGAGTGGCTCCTGCAAAATCATCCTGAACTCATGGAGAGCTCGCCAGCGCCATAGCCCTCCCCTCGCCGTTTACGGCCTCCCTCAGTAATACGTCGGATTGCGGGTAGGGGTGTTCTCCGCCAGTCCCGGCCCCATTCCTCCAGACAACCATTTGACCACCTGCCGGGTCTAACCCTCAGCGATGGGTGTGGCTCCAGGATCGTGCCGGGCGTTTGCCTGGTCGCGATCACGGCTGTCGCAGCGTATCTGAATATTCACTCACACTCTGGGGGTCATGTCATGGAAACCAAATCACTCTTCATTAAACAAGTCGTTGTCTTTCTGGTGATAACCTTTGTGATCTCCACCGGTGTACACGTCTGGATGTTCACCAGCTCCGAGGTGACGATCGCCATGCAGGCCTGTATCATG
>CP070787.1:1145238-1146395 GCA_020346745.1 Fidelibacterota bacterium
CCGGAAATCCTGCGAGAAGCATTAAGACAGTTAAAAACCGGTCGTCCGAGACCGGTGGAAATCGAAATACCATTCGACCTGTGGCCGGAGAAGGTCGAGGTGCCGTTAACCCCAGTGGAAGCGGAAGCCCCGATACAGCCGAGACCCGACGAAATCAAGAAGGCAGCCGAAATTCTAAGCAACGCCAAAAGGCCGTTGATACTGGCCGGAGGCGGCGGCGCCAAATCCGACGTAGGGAAGGAAATCACGCGGCTGGCCAAGGTCCTCAGGGCACCGGTAGTGATGACAACCGAAGGCCAGGGTGTAATCCACTGCGAGAATCCATGGTGCGCCGGCAACTTCGTCCTCTGGCTCAACCCGGCGCTGGCCAGGGCCGATGTCATACTTGTCGCGGGGAGCCGACTGCGCGCTTCAGGCAATACCAGCCTGGAGCCGGGACCCGACCAGAAAATCATCCAGATTGATTTCGATGCAGAAGAACTGGGGAAAAACCTAAAGATAGACTTGGGGATAGCCGCCGACGCCCATGCCGCGTTGACCACCCTGCTCCAGGAACTACCCGATCCCCAGGCAAGCCAGTGGCAGGAGGCGGAGGTAGCTGAAATACGTTCCGAGATGAGAGCCAGACTGGAGAAAGCCGCACCGAGACAGATAGCGATACTGCGATCGATTTACGATGTGCTGGGAGATGATAGCATTATCGTGCCCGATATCACGAATGTGGGCTACTGGTGCGACCTAGCATACCCCATCAACAAACCACGATCCAATGTCGATTCATCCTATTTCGCAACACTCGGCTTCGCCTTCCCTACCGCACTCGGAGCCAAGATCGGCAATCCCGATAAAAACGTGGTAGCCCTCTGTGGTGACGGCGGCTTCCCGTACGCCGCCATGGAACTGGCCACGGCCATGCAGGAAGGGATAAACGTTATCACGCTGCTTTTCTCGGATAACGCCTACGGAACGGTGACCGGAATCCAGCGGCAGCAATTCGGCGGCAGGTTTATCGGCAACAGACTATATAATCCTGATTATGTAAAGTTTGCCGAATCGTTCGGCGCCATCGGCATACGACTATCAAACCACGAGGAAATCAAGGGAACGCTGCGTTCGGCACTGACAGCCGACCGCCCGGTAGTCATTGAAATTCCCGT
>CP070787.1:1146495-1147624 GCA_020346745.1 Fidelibacterota bacterium
AGGATACCGAGGATAGTAGCCCGGATGAACACATCCTCCCGGCTGTCCGTCAGAGCCATCTTGAGGTAGGCCAGCTGCTCCAGTGTGTGAGGGTGAAACACAACGGTTATGGGGTCGCCCTGGTCGGGAATTACTGCCGATCCTTCCTGGCTGCGCTGTTCCAGTTCCTTGAGGCGGGCCAGAACTTCCCGCTTTACCGGTGGATTCACCTTGGCCCGGGAAAGGATGTAGGCCAGGGGATTCAGGTCGCTGGCTATGCCTACCCGCCCCTCGACGCAGGCTTGGGTGGGAGTGGTGCCCCGCCCGCTGAAGGGGTCCAGCACCCGGTCACCGGAGTGGGTGAAGCGCTGGATGAAGTAGTGGGGTATGCGTGGCGGGAACATGGCCATGTAGCTGCACATGGGATGGAAAGGATGCCCCCAGGTCTTGGGGATTTCCTTCCACTCAGGCAGGATTGGCGGGTGAAGCTTCACGGAGATACGATCAATGTACAGCGGAATGTAATGCCCAGTCCGCTGGTGACTGAAGCGTTAAAGTAGAGCGATGCCTACATCACCGAAGGGATTCGCTGGAATCTTCCGCCATAACAACAAGGGCGTCGATTATGACGCCCTTGCTGAATGCGGAAAAGGCGGGAGAACGGTGCTGCTCAACGCAGGGTAAGGCCAATCCCCGCTGTGTATGATTTGTAAGTCCCTGCATTATAGTCGGCATGAAAACTAAGCACCGCTAATTTCAGCCGGAAACCGATCGTGCTGCGGGTCTTGTTGTCTCCACTCAGGTCGAATTTATAGAGAGACTCGCCGGCCTCGTCTTTGACCTCTACTGACATATCGGACGACTCGAATCCAATACCGCCGTACAAGGTGAGTACCGGTACGCTGAAACTGGCCTGCAGGGTGAAGATGCTGTTATTGACCTTGACGATGTCGGCCAGATTGACTTTAGTTCCGTACAATCCGGCTGAAAGCGCGATGGGAAACATGGGAACGGGAATGAACTGGGTCAGACCGAGCTTGGCACCAAAACCGCCGAATTTAATAGGGTCGCCATCGGGGGTTTCCGTCGAGAATCCGCGGAACATAATCTCAGTGCTGAACGGCAAACCCACCGCCAGCTGGGGCATGAT
>CP070787.1:1147724-1148847 GCA_020346745.1 Fidelibacterota bacterium
CGTCAATGATTACTACCGGGCGGTGAGTTATGGCAACCTGGACATCGTCGCCGTTAATCTTCCCAGTGCCCTAGGCTGGGTACGAGCTGATTCGGCTTACAGCTACTACGTGAATGGGGACAACGGGGTGGGCCCATACCCGACGAACACGCAAAAACTGGTGGAAGAGCTCGTGTATGCAGTCGATCCCTTCATCGATTTCAGCAAGTATGACAATGATGGTGATAACCTTGTAGACGCGCTTTTCGTTGTGCATGCCGGGCCGGGGGCCGAATTCACCTTGAGCGATGACGACATCTGGTCGCATGCCTGGGCAACAAGTTACATGGTGCCGACAGATAACCAGGGCACCAAGGTTTTCTCATATACTATCGAACCGGAGTACTGGCTAAAACCGGGCGATATGACGATCGGTGTTTTCGCACATGAGCTGGGCCATACGCTCTTCGATCTGCCGGATCTGTACGACCGGGACAATCCCGAGAGCGACGATGCCTCCAGCGGGCTGGATGAATGGAGCCTGATGGCGGCGGGGAGTTGGCTGGGTCCCGCAGGCCAGTACATGTATATGGGCACATCGCCAGCATACCCCGATGCCTGGAGCCGCGCGCGGATGGGTTATGCTTCCGTGGTCAATATCAGCGCCGATGTCTTCGACCAGCCGATCGTCGACGCCGTTGCGGCATCGCAAGTATACCGCTTATGGATTAACGGGATCCAGGGTGAGGAGTATTTTCTCATCGAAAATCGGCGGAGAGCAGGATATGATACATACCTGCCGGGTGAAGGCCTGCTGATCTATCACGTTGACGAGAGGCAGCTGTACCCCTCCAATGAACCGCCACTCAACAACAACGAGTGGTACCCCGGGCACACGGACCAGGGTAATTACCTGGTAGCACTGGAGCAAGCGGACGGACTGTACGAGCTGGAGCAGAACGACTGGGCTGATAGCGGTGATCCATTTCCGGGCTCATCCCTGAACCGTAACTTCTACGGTTTCAGCGCGCCGAGCAGCAGGACGTACAGCGGCAGCTTCACCGGTGTAGGCGTGACCAACATCTCCGCAGCAGGCGACACCATGTGGGCGGATCTATTCGTCACTCCCAGTCAGGATAGCATC
>CP070787.1:1148947-1150060 GCA_020346745.1 Fidelibacterota bacterium
GTAGCTCCTAGCGGAGTTTCGGGTGTGCAGTCCGTACCAAAAGCGGGGCAGTCCGGTGGTTTCTTCCAGCCTTGGAGCACCTTGCCGCTGATGCAAACCTCCGGCTCCCGCGTCCGGATCTTGCCGACCCGGAACTTCTCTTCGGCGTCGTAGGCAGCATAGGCCGGCTGCAGGCTCAGGCCACTGGATGGAATCTCACCGATGCCGCGCCACTGCCGGGGCACCACCCGGTACACTTCCCCGATCATATCCTGGGCGGGCTCATTACCGGCTCGGCGGACGCTGCGCCGGTACTGGTTCTCGACCTCGTGGCGCCCCTCCTCCAGCTGGCGTATAGCCATCAGGATCCCTTCCAGAAGGTCCAGGGGCTCGAAGCCGGTGATCACGATGGGTACGCCATACCTGTCCGCGATTGGTTCATACTCGTGGTGGCCCATTACGGTGCACACGTGTCCGGCAGCCAGAAAGCCCTGCACCTGGTTGTCCAGCGAGGAGAGGATAACTTCCAGCGCGGGGGGCACCAGTACCTGGGCGACGATCTCAGAGAAGTTGGTGAGGCCTAACTGGGCCGCTTGTTTGACTGCCATAGCATTAGCCGGGGCGGTGGTCTCAAATCCCACAGCGAAGAAGACGACTTCCCTGTCCGGGTTGTCCGCAGCGAGCCTGACTGCATCCAATGGAGAGTAAACCACCCGGACGTCGCCCCCTTCCGCTTTCACGGTGAACAGGTCCTTTTCCGAGCCGGGGACTCGCAGCATATCGCCGAAACTGGTGAAGATCACTCCCGGTAAACCGGCGATGGCGATAGCCTTGTCAATCTGCTCCAGCGGGGTGACGCACACTGGACAGCCCGGTCCATGGAGCAGGGTAATTCCATCGGGAAGTAGCTCCTGGATCCCGTACTGCATGATGGCGTGGGTTTGACCGCCGCAGACCTCCATAATCTTCCAGGAGCACGTCATGGCGGCTTCGATCTGCTCCAGGTAGAGGCGCGCCACATCGGGATCGCGGAACTCTTCCAGGTACTTCACGAATCTGAATCCTCAAGGCTAGGTTCACCATATGGTGGTATCCCGGTTTCATCGGCCTTGCGGATCATCTCTTCCCAGATCT
>CP070787.1:1150160-1151270 GCA_020346745.1 Fidelibacterota bacterium
TAAGTGGCCAGGAAAGCCTCGATGTCGTGGGCATTATAGGCGTTATCCTGACGTTGAACAATATCAGTTGGTGAAGGTTTGATAATCTCATCAGCCGGGTAATACCGGCCGTGTTTGACCACCCCCTGGATATCACTGGTATTCAGGATATCTAGCATCGGATCAGCATTGAGGATAACCAGGTCGGCCAGCTTCCCAGCCTCTATCGTGCCCAGTTCATTTTCCCGGCCCATAACCCGGGCCCCATTGAGAGTGGCGTCTGTTAGGATCTCCATAGGCGACAATCCCGCCTGCGCCATGAGCTCTAGCTCCCGGAAGATGGAGGGACCATGCAAGGTGCCAATATTTCCCGCGTCGGTCCCGGCAGCCACCAGGACTCCCGCCTCCTGGACACGCTTCAGGTTCTTAAGAGCGATCTCTCTGGGCATCACCGGCTCCGCCTCCGCGATCCTCGTCCTTACACGCTCTGGAATGTCGGCCTCCGGTAAGTGCCTCAGGTCGAAAAGAGTACCTGCGATATAGGGATTACCTAACTCATACTCTACGGGCAAAAGGTTGACTTGCTGACTATAAACCTCACCATATCCTTCCCACACAACCACAGTAGGGATATAGATAACATTATTATCCTTGAGTAACTGCAGGAACTCATCATCAACTTCCTTGTCTGTTACGCTATGTACCAGCACATCGGCTCCAGCATTCACCGCCAGCCGGGCGGTCTCCAGCCCGGTAGCATGCACCGCCACCCGTAAGCCCAGCTTATGGCTCTCCCGGATGGTCGCCTCAATAATGGGGTACGTTTTTTCCGCTGTTGGCACATCAGAATCCGGTCGACCGGCGATATACCAGATTTTGATCAGGTCGGGTTCATGCTCAGCCTGTTTACGAACGAGACGCAGTGCTTCCCGCGCTGATGTGACCTTGATGATGGGGGGATCATCCGTCATCAGGGCATCACGCTGAACAGTGGAGATCAACGGTCCGGCCACGGCTACGGTGGGGGCCATGTCTGACTGCCTCGCCAGCTCACGAACCTCAAAATTCCAGTAGGGACCGCCTACATCCACCACGGAGGTGATTCCGCAGCGCAGATAACGTGCGAATGTA
>CP070787.1:1151370-1152475 GCA_020346745.1 Fidelibacterota bacterium
CTTGGTCGATCCTGGCACCGATAGTAGTCGGAGTATTAAAGTCAAAGGGCGTTCCCTTAACGCTAGCCAGCTCCCCGGTTGGAATCAATCCTGGCTTAGCAGGAATAAACTGGTCTGCATCGATCATCATTTCATGTCCCAGGATGTCCCCATTGCCGGCCCCGGCAAGGTTGAAGTAGGAGTGATGGGTCAAATTCAAAACGGTCTTCTTGTCGGTAGTCGCTAAGTAGTCAATCTTCAATCCATTATCGTTCGTAAGCGTATAGGTGATCTCAGCTGAGAGATTCCCCGGGTAACCCTCTTCCCCATCGATGCTTACGTATGAGAATTTCACCGCCGGACCATCCCCCATAGAGACTTCTTCCCCGGTCCAGAGAACCTTGTCAAACCCCTTCAATCCGCCGTGGAGGTGGTTCTCGTCGTCGTTGGCCGCCAGCGGGTATTCCACTCCATCCAGCACAATTTTTGCACCACCAATCCGATTGCCATAACGGCCTACAACTGCACCAAAATAGGGATTGTCTTCAACGTATTCCCTCAGCGTCTCGTAGCCCAACACCACGTCACCCATCTTGCCATCCTTATCGGGCACCTTCAGCGACACTACGATACAACCGTAGTTGGTTATTTTCATCTCACACCCACTTTTATTCACAAGTGTATACAAATCAACGGGTGTTCCATCCGGTAATTGTCCGAAAGAGGTTTTCATGACAGTGTCCTTACTTGTCCGGTTTGAAGTACAACCAATCTGTCCTAACAGCAGAATACCGGCTAGTAAATATAAGCCAATCCTTTTCGGTAAATGCATTGCTAGCTCGCCTTTCCATAATTATTGCTAAAGGGATGAATCGAATTTATGGCTTTTGGGTATCCCGGGAGCATACCGGTTTCATCAGTCACGGAATCATGAGTGATAGTCTATAAGTCAAAACGGGGATTGACAACATTACTGTAGATAGAGCCGAAATGATAACTTACCCCGATACTTCCCCAATAACTGAAATCGGTTGCCAGCTGTTTACTGCCCAAAAGAATTTCTTCCATACTGAAATCACGCTTCAAAAGGGATAGTTGGTCGTTGATCCTGGCAATGGAACAGGAT
>CP070787.1:1152575-1153667 GCA_020346745.1 Fidelibacterota bacterium
TTACCGTAAGAGGATCCGTTAGATGGAGGAAATTGAAGTTAAAGTCACTCGGTGCCGTTTCTTGGAGCAAAGAGCCTCTAACGGAACGTATTGGCGCCCTTGAACGTAGGATTCAGTTATATAAGATCCACCGAGATATTGGCACCCATGTCTTCAATGGGGTATATGTCCTGCCATATGATGATTATACCAAAATCGTTGACAAGCTTCTACCTTTTGAACCCGATGATCCCCGGCGGAAAAAGTTCGACCAGAAACTTCTAACCGAAGGCATTATTACGGTTGATAAAACCGATCCGAATAACTGGACCGTTTCGTACGAAACCGACTTTGAGGTAGTCACTTAATCTCTGCCGCAGCGATCTTCCTTTATCCTGCGTTCAATATCATTAAGAAAGGCCCCTTCCAGACTCTCGAGATGGGCCTTTCCAGTAGATAGCTTTATTCCGCCAACGATAATCTCACTTATTCAAAATCCGGATAGACCCACCTGAGCTGCGCAGATAGAGCTCCGGCCCGCCGCCGTTGATCTTTCCCTCTACTTCACTTTTGCCTAGCAGGCCTTTTACAGTGATAGGCATATCGCACCTGACATTGCCCCCGCTGGTCTTGGCGTTCACATCCACCTTGAGGCCTTCAGCCAAGCGCACTGTCACACCGCCGCCGCTTGTTTTCAGACGGCAGTTGCTTTCGGGCTGTCTGGATATGGTAGCGGTGATACTACCTCCTGAGGTAGTAGCCCTGATAGCTCCTTGCACTTCGTTCACGTGGATGGAGCCGCCAGAGGTGCTCACTTCCACCTCACCTCCAGCCTCATCAATGTCAATCGATCCTCCTGAGGTGTGAGCCTCCACGTGACCAGTAACCTGACCAATGTCGATCCCACCACCGCTGGTTTCCAGGTCGGCGGTACCGTCACTGCCTTTCAGGACAATCGACCCACCTGAAGTCCGGCCGTAGATGGAGCCCTTGATCTGCTCGATGTGCAGACTACCCCCGGAGGTCTTGCACTCTACCTCCCCCTCTAGATCAGATATCTCAATACTGCCACCCGATGTATTCAGGTCAAGGTTATACCTTTCAGGAACGGTG
>CP070787.1:1153767-1154830 GCA_020346745.1 Fidelibacterota bacterium
GCTTATACCCATAGAGTTGAAACTAGAATCATACCTATACTGAGTTATAAAGATCAAGATTTTAAACCCCTGGAGCTGGCAACAGGTCTGAAAAAAGCAGGCCCCTTTTCTGTCATCGGCGCTGGTGAAAGCTGCCAGCTGATTACCGCTCCATACCAAACATTCAGCGCCCAGATAGATCATGCCGATTCCCATCAGGAGCAGCAGTAAGAGCAGAATCATTGGTAAAGCCGGTGCTTCCGGATATACGATTGAACCGCCGGGGGAAGGATCGCAGCGGTTGGGCCGCCAGTTCTGATCCGTTCTCGAACTAGAGAGGAAGACAGCGGATTGGCAAAAGGCACCATCATCAGTTTATCGGCAACGGGTACCGGGGGCGAGAAGGTTTCTCGAGAGAAGCATACAATCTGCAGCAGCTCGGTCAGTTTTTCCCACTGGCGCCATTGGTTGAGCTTTGCCGCTTGATCTCCCCCGATAATCAGGTAGTAGCTGGCCTGAGGCTCGCGGTGCTTCAGGTGTTCCACCGTTTCAATAGTGGTGACAGGCCGCTTCTGCTCCACCTCATAGGCCAGCACCTGCCAGTCCGATCTCATTTCCGCCAGCAGGGATATCATGGCCAGTCGATGCCGGGCAGTGGCATGGGGCGGGTGAGATTTCAGGGGAGCCTGATAAGACGGAATAAAGTAGAGCACATCCAGCGGGATCCGCTCCATAGCCAAGGTGGCGATATCTACGTGTGCACTGTGAGGTGGATCGAAGCTCCCACCGAAGATACCCAGCCTCGTCATTCGTAGAGCCGAACGTAAAAGGATAAGTCGAACTTGCCCTGCTGGGCCATGTCAATATAGCTCTGCGCTTCAAGTTGCAGTTCTTCATTGGCGAACCTGGGGCTGTTCTCTTCCAGAAAGGCCTGAGCAGCCTCAATATCCTTCTGAAGAAGATAGGAGACTACAATCCCCACTCTGGCCTCATCGGCATAGGCGGTGTCATAATACTGAGACAGAATCTTGTCAAAGTAGAGCCGGGCCGGCGGCATACGACGCCACTTCAGGTAGAGACGTCC
>CP070787.1:1154930-1172405 GCA_020346745.1 Fidelibacterota bacterium
AGTATCGTCCGTTCTCTCCCTTGGTTCCTCGGACTGGTCGCCCTCGTACTCTACGTGCTGGGCGCTTTTCTTGTCGAACCATCCAGCGGGAGAATACCAAAGGTGCAAAGTGAGAGAGCTGGCTACTCCGGTCCCGTGAAGTTGGTGACCATCGAAGAAGTGGTGATCGATACGGTTGGGGATGAGCAGAGGCCTGCGCGCTCGGAACGGATAATGTTCGACCGGGAGGGGAAGCGTACCAGGTTCAAACGCGATACGATCAGGAGTGTAGACCGGCTGCCCCATGATTTAAATACCTTGGGAGAGGATGCCGCTCTACAGATACCCCATCCCGTGGACACCTTCGGATTTCGACTGATTCTGCCTGAACCGGGTGACGGTATGCGGGCAAGGGTATTGTTTAGATATCCCCTGAACCCGCTTCGACATGAGCGCTTCATATATGACAACGACGGCTCTCTCAAACGACGATATGTCCACAGCCAGAACACTGTCGGTGACTATACTGACTGGACGCGGTACACTCCCGGCGGCCGTCTTGATGGACGCGATATCACCCGCTACAACGAGCGTGGGGATTACCTGGAAAAGAAACGTTACGGACCCGAGGGCAGTTTCGAGTTCCACTGGACCTGCAAATATGATGATCACGGGAATCTTATCGAAATGACCAGCCTCGATGAAGCAGGAGCACCGAAGCAGAAGATTGTCTACGTCTACACCTACGATGAATGGGGAAATTGGACGGAACGAACGTTGCTGAGGTATGCCTCTACCGGAGATGTGGAATCGACTTTCTTCCCGAAGATTGTAACCAGGCGTACAATCGCCTACTATTAGCGTATATTCCGGCAGCCTCTGAAGCATTCAAATGAGCCGATCGGCTGAAAGATATATCGCTGGAGTAGATGAAGCCGGCCGGGGACCCCTGGCGGGTCCGGTAGTGGCGGCAGCCGTCATTCTTGATCCCCAGCGTCACATAGAGGGCCTGGCCGATTCCAAGCGCCTTACCGCCAAGCGCCGGAGAATTCTGTATGAAGCAATTTTTGACAGTGGGTTGGCAGTCGGGATTGGTGCCAGCCAGAGGGAAGAGATCGACCGCCTTAATATCTTCCAGGCTACCATAGCGGCCATGCAACGGGCTGTGGACGCTCTCAAACCAAAACCGGACCATCTTCTCATTGACGGCCGGAATATCCGGTTGGTGCACCCGTCTCAGGAGACGATCGTTGACGGCGATGATACGGTACCTGCCATCAGCGCCGCCTCCATCGTGGCTAAGGTGTACCGGGATCGCCTGATGGCTGAGTACCATAAGGTCTATCCTGAGTACGGCTTTGACCGTCACAAAGGCTACGGTACGAAAGCCCACCTGGAGACTCTCGCCTCCTATGGGGCTTGCCCGATTCACCGCCAGTCGTTTCGTCCGGTTCGGAAGCACCTCCCGCAGTGGCGACAATTGAAAGATCGGCAGGCCATGGGCCGTTTGGGCGAGCAGCTCGCCGCTACCTACCTCATCGAGAGTGGCTACGCCATTCGTGAACTGAATTATCGAGTGGCGCACACCGGTGAGCTCGATATCATCGCCCAACGAGGCGCGGACATCGTCTTCTGTGAAGTCAAATCGCAGGTACCAGGTGGTTGGGGCGAGCCGGAAGAGCAGGTGGACGTGAAAAAACGGGATCGGATCATGGCTGCTGCCCGGCAGTACTGTGCTGAAAAAGAAATCGACACTGCGGTACGATTCGATGTAATATCCGTGAAGTTTACCAAAGCTGGACCAACTATTACACACCTACCAGATAGCATCTATGCGGACTAGACGGGTTTTTACCTGCGTCCTCGTCCTGAGCCTGTTACTACCCCCGGTTCAGGCTCGTCAACCTGATGCCGTTGGACGCCGGGGAATGGTGGTGTCCGGCAGCCTTGTCGCGTCGCGTGTCGGTCTCAATATCCTCCGGAGAGGCGGGAATGCCATCGACGCGGCGGTAGCGACCGCCTTCGCCCTGGCTGTCGTGGAACCTAGAGCTGGCAATCTGGGCGGTGGTGGTTTCATGGTCATCCGCTTTGCCGATGGTCGCACGACCACTATCGATTTCCGTGAGAAAGCACCTGCGGGCGCCTCACGGGAAATGTACCTGGATGATCAGGGCCAGGTTATCGAAGGGCTCAGTACCACGGGTATTCTGGCTAGTGGTGTTCCCGGAACCGTCAGGGGTTTGGAATTGGCCCTTGTGCAGTACGGGCGATTCTCCCTCGCTACCGTCTTGGAACCGGCCATTGAACTGGCCGAGAGCGGTTTTGCCGTCAGCTACCAACTGCACAAGGAATTGACGGATAAAAAGGATCGGTTGGCCCAGTTTGAGGACACCAGGCGCATATTCTACCCTGGGGGCAATGCGCTGAGACTGAACGCTCTTTTCCGCCAGCCTGAATTAGCCGCTACTCTGCAGAGGATCGCTGCCCAAGGTGCCGATGAATTCTATACGGGGGAGACTGCCCGGCTGCTTGTCGAGCATATGCGTCAACGCGGTGGCTTGATCACAATGCGGGACCTGGCTGACTATCAGGCAGTAGAGCGCCCGCCCGTGGAGTTCTCTTACCGCGATGCACGGATCATCTCGATGGGACCTCCATCATCCGGAGGTATCGCTTTAGCCCAGATCCTGAATCAGCTGGAACAGATTGACCTTTCAGCGACTGAATTTCATTCCGCCGATCATATCCATTATATGGTGGAAGCCGAACGCAGGGCTTATGCAGATCGTGCCTATTATCTGGGTGATCCCGATTTCATCCGGGTCCCGGTAGACCGGTTGATCTCCAAAGCCTACGCGGCGCGGAGATGGCAGGGAGTATCATCCGAATGGGCCACTTCCAGCAGTGATATTTCCCGGGGGAATGTACGACTGCTTCTGGAATCGGATGAAACAACCCATTATGGAGTGGTGGACCGTTCGGGTAATGCCGTCGCCGTCACAACCACCATCAATGATCTTTACGGTTCAGGTGAGGTAGTAACAGGCGCAGGTTTCTTTCTAAATGATGAAATGGACGATTTTGTACTGAAACCAGGCTCTCCCGACAAGTATGGTGTGATAGGTAGCAACGCTAATGCTATTGAACCCGGCAAGCGGATGCTAAGCTCGATGACACCCACTATTGTGACCAGGAATGATACGCTGTTTATGATTGTCGGTTCTCCAGGAGGAACCAGGATCATCACCACAGTAGCCCAAATCATTTCCAACGTTGTGGATTTTAGCCTGGATATTAAAGAGGCGGTGGAAGCTCCGCGGATACATCATCAGTGGTTGCCCGACGAAATTATGGCCGAGCCAAGAGCAATAAGCCCGGAAACTCGTAAGAGATTGGTGCGTATGGGCCATAGAGTACGCGATCGAGATTCAATGATCGGCGGGGCCCATTCGATCTACATTGACCCGCCAACGGGTTGGTATTTCGGAGCCGCCGACTCCCGTCGGGAATCTGGAGCCGCCGGATATTAGCATTTGAGTGCGATGGAGAACATAGACCATGAGTAAAGCAAGTAAGCAGCAAGTGAAGGCCCCCTACCCATCCTCAGCCCGTTCCGAAGGTTCGACCAAGCTGCTCCATGAATTGCGGTCCCTCGGGATTATCGTCCTGATTGCCCTGGCCCTGCGCGCGACAGTGGTAGAGGCTTATATTGTGCCAACGGGAAGCATGGAAAAGACAATCCTTGTCGGGGATTTCCTGATCGGGAACAAATTCATTTACGGTATGCGAACCCCCGATTGGCTGGGGATACCGTATACGCGGCTAGGCTTCGATATTCCTTGGCTACGGTTTCCCAGGTTCAGGAAGCCGGTAAGCGGCGATGTGGTGATCTTCAAATATCCTCACAATCCCCTGGACAAATATGTTAAGCGGCTTGTCGCCGGACCAGGTCAAAGTGTAGAGATCCATGATCGGGAAATCCTTGTGGATGAGAAGCTTTTCTACCACCCTGAACATCTGCAGTTCTTAGAGCGAAGTCCCCAACCGGAAGACTGGCTTGATCCCAATATCTTTCCACGAGGCAATGGCAACAAAGATCACTACGGCCTGATCAGGGTACCTTCCGAAGGGGATACTCTGTCGGCGTTCCATGACCGCGCCACGCTGTGGTACGTGGCTATTATGGACGGGCACCAGGTGCGTCTGGAAGGCGACAAGTTGCTCATAGATGGTCAACCGGTCACTTATTACATTGCCGAACAGGATTATTATTTCATGATGGGAGATAATCGTGATCAGAGCTTCGATTCCCGTTTCTGGGGTTTCGTACCGCACGAATACATCCTGGGAGAAGCTCTGTTTGTTTATTTCTCGCTGGATCTTAAACGTTTTCCATTTCTCACTTGGAATCGTGTGAAGCGAATTGGCACAGTTATCCACTAACCTCTCGGCATCTAATCCGATTGTGCGTATATTTTATTAATAATCAACCCTGAGTACTGATGGATAAGGATTTACTCGCTCGACAAGAGGTGCGGGATTTCTGTGAGGCAGCGCAGGAGGCTCAGCATCACTTCTCTGAGGCCACGCAGGCCCAGGTGGATCAGGTGTGTGCCGCGATGGTGAAAGCGGGATTTCGTGCCTCCAGAAAACTGGCCGACCTTGCTGTCACGAGTACCAGAATGGGGAATGTGGAAGATAAGACTCTTAAGAATGAGTTCAGTACTCGTGATCTGTGGGACTTTGTACGCGATATGAAGACGGTTGGTGTGATTGCGCAGGACCGCCGCCATAAAGTCTCGGTTATCGCTGAACCCATGGGGCTCATAGCCGGGATCATCCCTGTAACGAATCCCACCTCGACTGCCATGTATAAGGCTATTATCAGTGTAAAGAGCCGAAATGCACTGGTGGTAAGCCCGCATCCATTCGCAGGTAAATGTACGGCGGAAGCAATCCGCATCATGGCAGAGGCGGCAATAAAAGCCGGCGCTCCTGAGCGACTGATCAGCTGCCTCTCGATACCGAGCAATGAGACTGCGAAGGAGCTGATGCGAAATCCATCGGTCAATTTGATCATGGCAACTGGTGGGAAGGGAATAGTACAGGCGGCTCATTCGTCCGGGAAGCCCGTCATTGGCGTCGGTCCGGGGAATGTACCTGCCTTCATTGAGAAAAGTGCTGATGTACGCAAGGCAGTGCGAGATGTCATTATCGGCAAGAAATTTGATTATGGCTTGATCTGCTCAGCGGAAAATGCCTTGATTGTCGACCGTTCCATCGAGAAACGGGTTTCTGAAGCATTGAGGGAGGAAAAAGCGGCTTGGATACGGGGTGCTGAACGGGAGTCGCTGGAAAAATACATGGTCACTCAGGCTGGGGCGTTGAATCCCAGGGTGGTTGGCCGGTCTCCTCAACGTATTGCGGCAATGGCCGGGTTCGAGATCCCCGAAGACGCACCGGTCATGATCGTTGAACAGGAGGGAGTTGGGGATGATTATCCCCTGAGTCGGGAAAAATTGTCCCCGGTATTGGCCTACTATACAGTAGGCAGTACTGAGGAAGGTATTGCGCTGGCAGCAAGTATTGTCGATTACGGTGGCAAGGGGCATACAGCCGTTATTCACTCCACCGACGAAGATGCGGTAAGTCAGTTTAGCCGTAGAACGGGTGCCTTTCGGATTCTGGTGAATACACCTGCTCCTCATGGATCGGTGGGGTACACTACCGGGCTTGATCCTGCCCTTTCGCTGGGATCGGGTACTTGGGGTGGATCAATTACGAGTGATAACATCACCCCGCTACATCTGATTAACCGCAAGCGGGTAGGCTGGGAAACTGAGTCTGTTGGTCCCGGGGGTATTAAGGGGGCGTCAAAAAGCCGTCGGGGCAGCTATTCCCGATACGATGACCAGCCAGTGCAAAAGCAACCCGCAAAGTCGGTCTCAGTTGACTCGACCGAGAGGACGGAGACAGTTGACCTGGAAAAGCTTGACCGCATCGCTGAAGATTTCACTCGAAGCCTTCAAACGAAAGAATCATCGGAACAAACAAAGAAAACTGGATGATTCCCGGGCTGAGAATAGGTCGGATTGTTGTTCAAGGATGATTTAGAGGTTGCTATTCCTCTTAATAATTGAAAAATTCCACCCCGTCTAGCACTAGCTTAAACGTCCAGTGCGGGGACACATGAAATGAATGGTGAAACCTCCACCCACCCAGACCGGGCAACGTACCTTGAGGAAAAGCTGGAAACTCTGGTTCAGCAGGTTGATGAGGGGTATGGCAAAGCTCTGCTGGAACAACTGATCCACAGGATGGAAATCACAGTGCGGGAATTTCTGGCGGAGATTGATCTACTGGTGGAGCGTCTGAAAGATAACGCTGCTGCTCAAGAAGCGCTGCTGGGGCGAATCAAGGGTCAGGATATGGCTGGAAAGCCGATCGGGCCAGGCCCATCCGTAAAACCGGAAGAAGAAATCCCGGAATGGGAGCGTCGGCTCATGGAATTGGAGACATCAGGAAAGTAAACACTTTTTCTAACCGGAGCTAGAATGCAAAAATTAGTCAACATGCTGGTCTTGGTATTGGTAGCCTTCTCAATTTATTTTGGGATTATTGTCGATCATAAACGTGTCCGGTCCATGGATGCGCTTGCCGAGAGTGACATTGAGCTCCAAGGCCACAAGCAAGTGATCGATGAGGATTATCGTCGACTTGATCTCCGTTTCCAAGGGCGGGGGAAGCACATTCAAAGGATGCAAAAGGATATCGAACGGCTGAGAGAGCGCCTTCGAATTGTAAGTGACAGCCTCGGAAATAAAATCGAAGAAACCAACTTTTTCCTTCAGCAGGTTGAGGAAATGCTCCGGGAAGATATCCGCAACCTGAATGGCGAGCTGCGCACGCTTTCGGATGACGTGGCTACCTACAAGCGGCGTACCAATAGATCCATTCTGGATATGCAGGAAGTTATTAGTCGTATGGAGGACGACATCAAGGCCCTGGACGAAAAGGTAAATCCCAAGAAAGAGCGCGAATAGGTTTAATCCTCCGCTGATCGATACGATTCTCATCCGGGGATGGATTTCTCTCGGGAAATCCATCCGGCTGCTTTCCTGCCCCTTATTGCGAATCATCCCAATACCAGCTTCCCTTCTGCTATTGAGCTGTATGGGCCAACCGCCAGCTCCGGATAGGGTAGACTGGCCTGATTTCCGCGAATTTCCGGTCACATCAAGAACACTTTACCAGGCTGTTGAGCAGGCGGTCCGGTCATCAGAATACGGATTGGAGATCGATACTCAGCACAGCACACCTGCTACTGTGATCACCAAGCATCAGCCCCTTTCACGTAAAGCACTCAGGAAGCTGGCCTTTGCTGGCACACCGGGCATAAAAGGCAGGGTACTCTATGCCGATTTTCACGTGCAATTCTCGATTCGGTCTTCCTTCTCAAGGCCGGAATACAGCCGTGTGACAGTCGAACCTGTTTTCATGGTGTATCTAAGTCGTTGGGGTGACCATCGCCAATGGATTCAATGGCGCTCCAATGGTGTTGTGGAGCTCGATCTGCTGGCCTCTATCGAGATTTATCTTCAGTCTGGAAACTGAACTAACAGGGCAACGCCCCACGTCCATCTTGGAGTGGGGCGTTCGTTTCGCAGAAGTGAGGAGGGGCTATGGGAGGGGAGGGGGACACGGGGGGTATGCCCAAATTGGCACCATCCGCCTACTCGTTATACTGACTTTCGGATGAACGTCCATTGGGCTAATTAAACTCTACATGATCCCGGATAAAATTCACCGGGCTGATTTCACCAGCCTTTAGTCTTGTCAGAGAGACCCGGTCAAATTCTAGATGAACCTTGGGAATAGTCTCATCAGGAGATTGTATGGCAACCCGGAAATTTTCCACCTCCGGGGGCAGATTGTCTTCAATCCTGGCAATGTCGTCCAATGCAAACCAGACAGCTTCATCGAAACTCCTGGCATGCCAGGCGGTGTTATACTCGAAACTCGTCGGTACATCCTTGATCGTTGCATAATCTCTGGTGGCCAGGAGAACGCCACTCAGAATAAGGACATAAGCAAGTGGCAAAACGATGATTTTGGTAACTTTCATTTTTTCTCTCCTAGGCACTCAGTTGCTCTTTCTTGTCTTTGTCTGCCTCATAATCTGTTATTTAGACGTGTGATAGTTGGGAAAGGTTGCCAATTATGTATAACAACCAGTCCTCAGGAGGGTAAATCAGGTCGGCGAGGATTTGCTGGAGAAGGATTAGCCGGTGGAGGCAGTAGTGATCATCGTTCGTCGATCTCGTCAATGAGGACGTCGGCAGGTTTCGTGTTGCGCTGAAGCTTCCTGGCTCTGTTCTCCACCTCGCGGTAAACCCGCAGGAGATTCAGTCCAGCCACTTTTTTCAGGTCTTCTTCGGCATAGCCCCGCTTCAGCAGCTCAGCTAGCAGATTTGGAAATCCGGATACATCTTCCAGCCCTTCCGGCGTGGTAGCTATCCCATCGAAATCGGAGCCGATCCCTACATGATCGATACCCGCCACATCCTTGATGTGATCAACATGGTCCGCGACTAGCGCCAGCGGTACGGTAGGTACCGGGTGTTCCGCTACCCAGTCAGACATGCCAGCCTTAACTGCCGTTGGATTATCGGGATGAAGTTCCTCCAACCGCCTTCGCTCGGCCTGCTCATCGGCCTTGTAGTAACGCATCTCTTCGGAAACATAGCTCGTTACGAAGGTCACCATGACCATCCCCCCATTCCTCTTGACACGTTTGAGCACTTCGTCGGACACGTTCCGTGGGTGATCACAAACCGCCCGGGCTGATGAATGGGAGAAGATCACCGGCGCCTTGCTGACATCCAGAACATCATGCATGGTTTTTAAGGAAATGTGTGACAGGTCAATCAACATTCCCAGGCGGTTCATTTCCTTGATCACTTCTCTGCCGAAAGAAGTGAGCCCATTGTTCACAGGGGGGACAGTAGCGGCATCGGCCCAGTCGTTGTTGTCCCAGTGGGTGATGGTCATGGACCGGGCGCCGGCATGATAGAACTGCCGTAGTACCGCCAGGGAATTATTGATACAATGTCCGCCCTCCATCCCGATAAGAGAAGCAATTTTACCGTTTCCGTGGATACGATCCACGTCATCCGCAGTTAGTGCCAGCTCCAGATGGTCGGGATAGCGAGCTACAAGCCGGTGGACTAGATCGATCTGCTCGAACGTGAGCTGTAGCGCATCGGTGTTCTCATATTCATCCGGTACCCACACGGACCAGAACTGACCTCCCACGCCGCCGGCACGGAGGCGCGGAATATCGGTCTGCATGGGATCAGCAAATCTTCGAGTATCCTTGGAGAAATCGATGTCATCTAAGTGGTTTCTTACCAGTTTGCGGATCTGCCAGGGGGCATCGTTGTGGCCGTCAATCAAGGGGACTTCCTTCAGGATCTCCCGGACTTCCTCGAGGAGAGCAGCATCCGGTTTGGTGGTGGGGACGTGCGAATCCGGACCAGTCCCCAGTCCCAGTGTAAGTATTGTAAGCGCGATAATTCCCGCGTGCTCAGGTCTCATTCTCATCCAGGTCTCCAGTTTAGCCTGTTGTTATCGTATGGATACTGCTTCTGAGAGCGTACTCTCATTCCAGGCAGCGTCAAGAGCAGAAACGGCCACGTAGCGAGCCTTTCTGTGGTCATGCAGCAATAATGTATAGTTTAATCGCGGACTCGATGTTACTGCCCATAGGTTATCCCCGGAGCTGGCATCGATTGGCAATTCATCTGTGATGTATATATTGAATCGTCGGATATCCTCATCATCTGGTGTTACCCAGGTGAGATTGAGTGTCGATCCCCTCAGGTCGGCCCGCAGCTTCGTGGGCGGCTGTGGCGCAACTGCGTCTTTCCAGGGCATAGGTGGTATATTGGCCGGGTACCTGAAGTGATTGCGTGCCAGATCCAGCCAGTGGGAACTCAAGCTGCGGGCATCAAAAAAGACCATACCCGGTATATACCGCTTGCGAAGGTCCTCAATCTGGCCCTCTGCTTCATCCCAGCTTAGAGGTGGATCGGGCGTGTTATATCGATAACTGCCGATCCCGGAAAAAACGTACCGATCCAGGGTATAGAGCTCCTGCCACTCGATAGACCGTTTAAGGAATGGCTGCGTGGGATGTTCACGGGGCCAATAGATCATTGGGGCAATGAAGTCGATCTTACCCAGCTCGGTCCAGCGTCTGGGATCCTGATACACGATGTGGTAGGCATTCCAACCCGTGGCGTAATAGCTGCCGATGACCGACGCGGAGACCTTAACCCCTGGATTGGTCAGAGTGATGGCGTTGTAGACCTTGGCCACAAATTCGGTTAGCTGCTCGCGCTGCCAGTCATCCCAGTCGAGATGGAGGGGATTTCCATCATCGGACCTGTAGCGCTGCTCACTTATCGCGTCGTGGGAGAAACCTGATGAGGGAGCGTTCTCAGGGTAGCGTATGTAGTCGAAGTGCACGCCATCAATGTCATATCGACGCAGAACATCCAGTACCACTTCAATGATATGCTCATGGACACCTGGAATTCCCGGCGAAAAGGAAACATAATGATCAGAGCGGGGCATCGGGGTGCCGCCGGAGTCGCTGACTACCCATTCCGGGTGTGTCAGATAGGGGGAGGGCGGCGTGGTTTCGGGAGGAGGATCCTTGCCCCTCCAGATGGGAAAGGTATTGAACCAGGCATGCAGCTCAAGCCCACGCCGATGGGCTAGCTCCAGCGCGAACTCGAGAGGATCCCAACCGGGATCTTCCCCTAATTTGCCTGTGAGCAGGCTACCCCATGGTTCCAGCCCGGGAGTGTAATAGGCATCGCCGTTGCCTCTGACCTGGAAAAAGACAATGTTGAAATTGGCGTCGGCGGCCCTGTTGATCACCCTGGCAATATAGGCTTGGATTGAATCTTGGTCATGCGTGGTAGAGGCCTCACAATACTCGAAGCGGTGAAGCCATACGCCACGGGCTTCTTTGACGGGTAGCGGCTGCTTCGTATGAGAACAGGAATGAAGCAGCCCGGCAGTGAGGATGATAGCCGATATCCACTTGATATAACGTACGGCGAACGGCAAGTCGTTTCGCATGACTTCTAAGCTCGGCCGGTCTTTTGCGTTTCTATGGGAGTTCCTACTATCGTTTGCCGGGGACAACAGCCAGCCATTCCTGGTTCTACTTCAAAGGCTGCATCTTACCTTCAAAACGGCCGGCAGCAGTTCGAACTCGCAGGGTGTTACTCCGAGTAGTTCGCCGTCAGCAGACACCGGTACTGGACTGGCAGAATCGATCGAAAATTTATTGCTGCGGTATATGCTGACATGGGGTGTATCAACATGTGTCCCCTTGTAGATCTTGGAGAAGTGCCACAGGATAGTCGGGATATTCATGTCGTGCATCAGGAGCACGTCCAGCAGCCCATCATTCAACTCCGCCCCCGGTGTAAGTTTCATGCCCCCGGCTGTGCAATCGCCGTTGCCTATCGCTAGCCCTAGCAGAGGTTTGGCTATCTCCTCGCCATCTCCAAGTCGCACTGTCGTTAGCTTTGCTTTGTAGACAAATGCCTGTTTAAGTGAAAATAGGCCGAAGGCGGCTTTCCCTCCGATGCGCTTGTGTGCTGAACTGACTTCCGCCACGACAGCACCGCCGATCCCGACTTGACACTCGCTGGCGAAGATACGTTCCACGCTTTCGTTTTCTTGAGTCCTGGCAATCACCCTTCCCAGGTCAATTGCACAACTGTCCTCATTCTTGATCAGGTCGAGCTGCTGTTCCAGTTCGGTGGGCAGATTCAGACTCAGCGCCAGGCCGCTCCCGGACCCGCAGTCTATGATCCCCAATTCGCAGGAAGGATTCAACAGCTCCCCATCCTTGTAGAAACCGTTCACAGTCTCATTGATGGTGCCGTCCCCGCCTATGGCGATTACCAGTCCTGCTCCGGCCTCAATGGCACGTCTGGCCGACTCTGTCGCATCACCCATCTGCTGAGTGACGTCTGATGTATAGTCCTTCCCGAATCGTGCTTGGATTCCCGACAGGATTTCGGTTCGGAGTTTACCCGCCCGTCCGCTGCCGGCGGTGGGATTGAGTATTACGTGTGGTTTGGTGGTAGACATCTTTTCGCACATCCTGTGTACGTTTTCCGCAGATTGAACGGAACTAAACGTTAGTGAAATTCCGGTACTTCTATCTAGCCCCTATTTTAGGTATACTAACGGTATGAGTGTAAATAATTGTCTTGGTGCTGATAAAAACCTGATCGCTTGAATGTCCATTCTCAAAGGTGATCGATTAGCAGGTGCTCAATGAACAAGGCCCGCAAAAATCCCGGATTACTTCGTAGATTCAGGCCGGGATTATTTAAATGAAACGGGGGAGACCATGACCTTCAAAGACAAGCGAATTGTACTCACCGGGGCCGCTGGCGGCATCGGCGAGGCCTTGGCCAGGCAACTGGCTTCGGAAGGTGCCCGCTTGGCACTGGCCGATCTGAATTCCGCTGACCTGGAATCGGTCGCGGAAGCGTGCCGCAGGTTAGGTGGCGAAGCGCTCGCGATCCCCACCGACGTTACCAACAGAGATCAATGCCAGAGATTAATTACCATGACAGTCGAGACCTGGGGAGGCATCGACGCCCTGTTCTCCAATGCCGGGGTTTCCATGTGGGCTCGCTTTGAGGATATCACCGATATTTCGTTCTTCGAACAACTGATGGCGGTTAACTATTTTGGGCCCCTTTATTGCACCTATTATGCTCTCCCCTACCTGAAAGAGAGCCAGGGGAGAATCATTGTCATTACCAGTTCGTCGGGAAAAATTGGGGCACCCATGCATTCCGGCTATGCGGCTAGCAAACATGCCCTCCATGGCTTCTTTGATTCCCTGCGGATCGAGCTGCTGGATACGGGTGTGAAGATAGCCCTGATTGCGCCCTTGTACGTGAGGACTGGAATCCGTCTTCACCGCTTCGAGGCAGACGGCGGCCACCCTTCGGTTGATCCCTATGAGACTTCTCAATCCAAATCCATGACGCCTGCACAGGCAGCTGGAATTATCCTCAGGGCAGCCCGGAGGGGTAAACGGGAGACAATCATGAGCCTCAAGATCAAAGCAGCCGTCAAGCTCAGGCCGTTTATTCCCGGTGTTGTCGACTCTGTTATCCGCAGGAAGGTCAGGCAGCGCTAGGGGGTAACGTTGGCCGCTGCTGCGAAAAATGATGATAGGCAGGGGGAGCGGTAGCTAGCCTGAAAAATTAGCGAAACTTTTCAGGACGAGGATAGAGCTGCTTGCCCATCGTCCCAGGCTCATTCAACATCTGCATAAAAGCTACCGGCTCCGCGGCTTCCACATCGACTCCATTGTAGAATGGATGCGGCCATAACTTCCCGGCGTCACCGGTCTGTTGATGTTCAAAAAGGCTTCCTTTCATTACCACATCGGCAACATATAGTCGGTCATTGTCCATCACGAAAGCCTGGAAGTATCGCTCGCCCTCACCGTATGCAGGATTGGGGTGGATGTTCCGCATAGATAAAATGGGACCATCGGCGTCTTCATATTCAACTACGTGCGGATCATGTTGGAGACTCACACCTGTGAACTGCCCGTGCACCGGAAGGCGATAATGTTGAACGCAATGCTCAAGGTGCTCTCGGTTTGTACTGCTGAGTGAAACAATATACATGGCGAACTTGGGTACGCCTCTGGACAGGTCAGGAGTGACGATCAGGCCGAAGATCAGCTCCTGAAACTCCGGCAAATGGCCTAGCGCGCCAGGGGGAAAATTCAACGCCGTCAGACTCATGAGTGCGATGCCTGGCGCTACCTCGATGGGATTGAGCTGCTTGGGCAATAGGTGTTCGATAGCTTCCGTCTCGATTTCATAGTAAGTGGAGAGCGCGAAATCAAATTCCCAGGTGAGCAGGTCTTTTGCATTATCATAATTAACCACCGGTGATTACTCCTCTGCTGTATGATGTTGGGCTAATTCTCCAGCAGAAATCCGAAGTGCTCTGCTGCTTTGAGTATGACCTCAGCTCCCCGCTCCAACTGGGCTTTGGTATGCTCGGAGGTGACGAAGAGGCGGATCCGTGATTGGTTCTTCGGGACGGCAGGAAAGGACATCAGGGAGGCATCAACACCCTCGCGCTGCAGATAGTCGCTCAAGGGGATATAGAGGTGTTCATCGCCGAATATGACCGGAATAATCCAGCTGTGGCTGTTACCAATATCCACTTCGCCCTGCAGAAGGGAGCGCAGGTAATCAGCATTGGCCTTGATCCGCTCCCGCTTCACTTTCCCATCCGGCCCTCCGGCCAGTTCCAGGGCCTTGATCAGTCCGCCGGTAACGGCAGGATCAAGGGCGCAGGAGAACATCCGCGAACGGGCATACCAGTTGACGTAATTGGTCAATTCTTCCCGCGCGAATAGACAGCCACCTACTCCGCCAAATGATTTGCTGAACGTGGCGATGATCATGTCCACCTCATCAAGGACTCCCTGCTCTTCAGAGACACCCCGACCGTTCTCCCCGGCGATGAGAAGCGAATGTGCTTCATCCACCAGTACCGTCGCACCGTATTTCTTCGATACACGGACGATGTCCTTCACGTGCCCCGTATCGCCATCGGCGCTGTACACGCCTTCTGTGCAGACCAGGATGCGCAGATTTTTGTGATCCAGGCGGCTGAGAACCCGGTCAAGGTGCTCGGCATCATTGTGTTTGAACAGCTTCACCGTTGCCTGGGAGAGAATGGCGCCATCAACCAGGGATGCGTGCGACAACCGATCCAGAACCACCACATCACCTTTGTGAGCATAGGCCGACACGACGCCAATATTCGCGCCGTAGCCTGATGAAAACAGGCTCACCCCGTAGCCCGGCATGCCGAAGAATTCGATCAGCTTGTCTTCCAGTACCTCATGAATACGGAAGGTGCCATTCAAAACCGGCGAGCCGGTAGCCCCCAAGCCGTATAGATCCAATGCTTCCTTGGCGGCAGCTAATACCTCGGGATGGTAGGAATACCCCAGGTAGTTGTAGCTGGACAAGCTGATCAGATCGAGTCTGTCCCCGGACACGCGTTGTACACTGACCTCCGGCCGCTGGGCTCCCAGGTGGGGGATCTGAAAAGTGTACATGTCTGCGCCCAGCACCTGCCGGCGCCATTCGTTAAACTGCGTTATCTCAGCATGATCCTTGCCCGCACTTTTAATGAACATGTCGAAAGTGTAGTCGGTATAAGGGGGCAAATCTTTCTTTGTGGGGCTCATGTCACATCAACCTTATTTCGAGTTTTAATATCAGGGTGCAGATGGGTATGATCGGGATTGGCCGTCCTGTCCGCTCACTGTGATACGCGAGCGGGTGGCGAACCGATTGGTAAGATGATAGTAACAGCTCATGATCACGCTGGCCCTGAAATAGATCGGTGAAGATTAAGGCCGATTTCCATCGTTTTCAAGGCTGATTGCCATCTGCCAAGGTTTACCTTTTTGTCTGTTGAGCAGTAGTGATGTAAATTTCCTTGCTTACGGGAGCCTCAAACCACCAGGAGTATCGATGAAGGTATTATTCAGGAATTGTCTGGCAGCAATCATATGGTCGACTGGGATTTTGTATGCGGATACGCCCGCCGTCCTCACCGTCGGCCAGCCCGTTGAATTGACAGAGGCCGGGACCTATTATATGGCCCCTGCCTGGGCGCCCCAGGGGGGAACTATTGCCGTCACCGGCCCCCACTACAACGGCATTTTTCTGGTCGATTTTCCCGACGGAGGAATGGTCCAACTCAGCGATGATCCAGCCGCCGGTTTCGGCATGGCATGGAATCACGATGGTACCGAAATCGCTGCCCGCATCGCCAGCTTCGCCGATCGGCGACGCCTGGATGCAGTTGCCGTCTTCGATGCCATCACCGGCCAGAAGCGAATGCTGACCGAGTTTGGCTCGTTAATGACCGGAACACCACGATGGACCCGGGATGATCGGCAGATCTATATGAGCGGGACAAACCAGCTCCAGCTTCTGAATCTTGATGGCTCGCTGCCCAAGGCTGCGGACAACATTCCTGCTCAGCGTATTATCTATGCCCGGGGCAACAATATTGAAGCCCGGGATGCGGGAACCTTGACGGATGTGGTTGTTGCCGCCGCCAATGAACGGATTCTCAACCTGACCATCTCACCTGATGGCGACAAACTGGCCTATGAGGTTATGGGCGGGTCGCTCTGGGTGGCCAACATCGATGGCAGCCAGGCGGTGGACCTGGGTGCCGGTGATGATCCAACCTGGAATCCTGCCGGCGATAAGCTGGCCTTCGCTGTTACCACCGATGACGGACACCGCATCCTTTCGGCAGATATCATCGTCGTCAATATCGATGGTTCTGGTAGGGTGAACCTGACTGCCACACCCGATGATCTGGAGGTTCAACCGGACTGGTCACCCGACGGGCGCTGGATCGCCTACCACACCATGAATGACGGGCGGATTCTGGTACAGGAGGTGCGCTGATGAAGGGCTGGAATGTGATGAAGAAATGGATATGGGGTATAGTAGGTGCATCGCTGGGCTTGATGGGCTCCCTGCATGCACAGGGGGTGACCGGCCTGGCGGACTGGAGTCTGTTCCTTGATCCCGGGCACGGCGATAGCTCCAACATCGGGATCTATGGCTACCCTGAGTCTCGAAAAAACTTCGAAGTCGCCAAGCATCTGAGAGAGATTTTAACAAGTACAACAGATATTGATACGGTTGTACTCTCCCGCAATTCTGAAAATGTGAATCCGGGGCTATGGGACCGGGCCAACCTGGCCAATACCTTGGGAATGGACTGGCTCCATTCCATCCACAGCGATGCCGGTGCACCGGATGCCAATAGCACCCTGATGCTGTGGGGGCAGTATACCTCGGAGTCACCCTATAATTGTACCGAAAAAGTACCCAATGGCGGCAAGGCCATGAGTGCCCACATGATCAACCTCCTCACCCGGGGTATGCGCACAACCACCCGGGGATCGCAAGGTGATTGTTGCGATTTCTATACCTGGTCTACCTGGTGCAATTCCGGCAACGGCGGCTACCCCGGCCCGTACCTGGCCATGAACCGCTACAGTACCATGCCTTCTGAGCTCAGTGAAGCCGGTTTCCATACCAATGCCGTACAGAACCAACGCAACATGAGCGATAAATGGAAGCGGCTGGAAGCCTACACTTTCTACTGGGCCATCCTGGCGGAATTCAACCTTGCCCGGCCGCCGGTGAGTATCCTGACGGGTATCATATACGATCTCGAATCCGATGCGCCGATCAATGCTGCCGCTGCTGCCGCCGGCGGTGTGTCCGATACCACCGATACCTATGCGAAAGTGTTCCATGCCTACTCCACCAATCCGGACCAACTCCACAACGGCGTCTATTTCCTGGAAGATCT
>CP070787.1:1172505-1180061 GCA_020346745.1 Fidelibacterota bacterium
GATCGGGGATCAGCTCCTGAATGCCATACTGCATGATGGCGTGGGTCTGCCCGCCGCAGACTTCCATGATCTTCCAGGGGTGTGTAACGGCTGTCTGAAGCTGCTCCAGCAAGAGTCGGGCTACATCGGGATCCCGGAATTCCTCCAGGTACTTCATGGCGCTTGATTTCCCGGGAGCAAGCCTTCCTCTTCCAGGGTGATCCCGGCTGCACGGGCTTTCTCGATCATCTCCTGCCAGGCCGCGAAGGATTTCTGCGCTTCCTCTTCATCAAGGAGGCTGATAGCGAATCCGGCATGGACAATGGCGTAGTCACCTACTTTGATCTCGGGAAGATAAGCGAGGCAGGCCTTATTGATGACGCCCCCATAGTCGAGCCGGCCCATCTGCAAGCCGGCCTCCTCATAGATCTCGACAACCTTTCCTGGTATGGCCAGGCACATAATCTCACTCCTACTCCAGGCTGGAAAACAGCGGCTCAAACAAATCCAAATCCGGCATCGATATTCCGTTAGTACCCGATCAATTCTCCGGGCTGGCAGCGTGGTTTTCCTGAAGCCATTCATACCATGCTTCCATCCCCTCGCCGGTTTTAGCTGAGAGCGGCAGGAAGCGCAGTTCAGGATTTATCCGGCGAGCGTTAGCCGTGAATTCATCAAGGTCAAAATCGGTATACGGCAACAGATCGACCTTGTTGATGATGCATAAGTGGGCATCTCGCAGGATGGTGGGATACTTGAGGGGCTTATCGGAGCCTTCGGTGGTGCTGACGATGACGATCCGCCGGGCTTCGCCCAAATCAAACAGGGCGGGGCAAACAAGGTTGCCGACATTTTCAATAGCCAGGAAGGCGTCTGGCGGTACAGCCAGCTGCTCAAGCGCATCCTTTACCATGCGGGCGTCCAGGTGGCAACCGGTGCCAGTATTGATCTGAATGGCCGATGCACCGGTCTGATAGATCCGTTCGGCATCCATGGTGGTTTGCTGGTCACCTTCAATAACCACCCAGGTATGCCGGGGGGATAGATCTCGAATGGTCCTCTCCAGCAGGGTGGTCTTGCCGGAACCCGGGGAGCTCATCAGGTTGATGGCAAAGATGTTGCGGCCTTCGAAGAAACCCCGATTCCGCGCTGCGATCAGGTTGTTGGCACGCAGGATATCCTCCTGGACCTCAATTCTTTCGCTATGAGAGTGGCTGTGGGGATGGTCGGTATGGGGATGCTCGTGACCGTGGGAATGGTGGTGGTCCTCGTGTGCGGTGTGCCCGGCTGGATCCTTTTCGCCAGGCTTCAGTATCTTCACACCCTGATCACCAGGTTGACCGCAACCGCAGGTCTCACACATCAGATGTTCCTCTCGACTTCAATTTCCCGGACTCGAAGTTCATCGCCGGAGGTCATCACGAGGTAGCTGCTTTCACAATCCGGACAGGGTTCGATCGGGAAGTCCATGGGGAAAATCAGCTCGCAGTTCGGACACCTGCCTTTTCCCGGTATTTCCTCAATGTGAATCGCGGCTTCTCGGGCGGAGGTGTTCTTCTTGATGATGTCGAGGCCAAATTCGAGGGAGGGGATCATGATCCCAGCCAGTGAACCTACTTCGATGAAGATGTCGGTTACATCGTCAGCGCCGTTCTCCTGCACCGTTCTCTCGACGATATTGAGTATCTCGGCGGCGATGGACATTTCATGCATGATAGCAGCCTTTTCCAGCCTGAAGCTAGCCACGGAATGGGAGAAAAGAACCGAGAAAAAATTAGGACTTGTCGATCTGGTTGTCAATAAGTACCTTTAACCCGGTTAATTATTAACCAAGTTTACCAATGTCTCCTACCCCAATATCTGATGACCTTGATAAGAACCTGGGTGATGTCTTTCACATTCTGGGCAGGCTGATCACCGAACTCTTCGAAAAGGACAGCCTGGCCAAGATTACGTCCCTCCAACTCACCCAACAACAGCTGAATATGCTCACCCTGCTCGATGCTGCCGGTCTGCATACCATGACCGAACTGTGTCGATTGCACAACATCAGCCCGCCTGCTGCTACAAAGAACGTTGATAAACTGGAATCACTGGGGTTGGTAAAGCGTCATCTCACTGACGGTGACCGTCGTCTGGTGAGGGTGGAAATCACAGCGGCAGGTTCTCAGCTCGTATACAAGTATCGCAACTCCTATTTAGAGAAGGTTACGGAAGCACTTTCTGGATTCAGTACCGAGGAGAAATCTGATCTCCTCGACGAGATGGAAGATTTTATTCGCAACGGGATTGCCGCCAATCCTGATGCCGCCCTGATCTGTTTGCAGTGCCAGGGGCGTTTTAGCGACAGTTGTGTTCTTCAGGAGCACTTTGATCGATGCTTGTATGCGAGGACCGAATAGCGGGTCTCGCAGTACAAATCACCATAATAGGGAGGAGGCGTTCATGAGCGCTAAAGGAGAATCCTACGCTGAGATTCTGGAGGCCAGAGGAATCAGCCGGGGTGACTTCCTCAAGTACTGCAGCCTGCTGTCAGTATACTTGGGGCTATCCGCTTCGATGGTTCCCAGAGTGGTTAAGGCGATGGAGACCAAATCGCGGATACCGGTGATCTGGCTGCATGGTCTGGAGTGTACCTGCTGCAGCGAATCGTTCATCCGGTCATCCCATCCCATCGCTGCGGATATCGTGCTGAACATGATATCTCTGGATTACAATGATACACTGAGTGCGGCAGCAGGCCACCAGCTGGAAGCGGTCCGCAAACAGATCATGAAGGACTACAAGGGCAAGTATATCCTGGCAGTTGAGGGTAACGCGCCGGTGAAGGATAACGGTGTGTACTGCATGGTGAACGGCGAATCGTTTCTGAGTGTTCTGAAGGAAACCGCTGCCGATGCCATGGCGGTAATCGCCTGGGGCTCCTGCGCATCCTTTGGCTGCGTGCAGAATGCGAAGCCGAATCCCACCGGCGCAACACCGGTCCACAAGATCATCAGGAACAAGCCGGTAGTGAATGTGCCTGGCTGTCCACCGATCGCGGAAGTGATGACCGGCGTGATCGCGCATTATATCACGTTCGGCAGCCTGCCCGAGCTCGACCGATTGAAGCGGCCCAGGACGTTCTATGGGACGAGGATTCATGACAAGTGCGAGCGCCGGTCTTATTTCGATGCAGGCATGTTCGTTGAGCGCTTCGATGATGAGGGGGCGCGCAATGGCTGGTGCCTGTACAAGATGGGCTGCAAGGGACCGACGACCTATAACGCCTGTTCATCGATAAAATGGAACGAGGGTACGAGTTTCCCCATTGGATCGGGTCATCCGTGCTTTGGCTGTGCGGCTCCCGGTTTCTGGGATAACGGACCCTTCTACACCCGTCTGGCTGATATCGGTTTTGTCGGCACAGACAGTACGGCCGACAAGATCGGTGCAGTTGCCGTTGGTGGTGCCGCGGCCGGGATGGCGGCCCACGCCATTGGGACGGCCGTCAAGAAGGCCAGGGACAGCAAACCGGAACCTACCGAAGTGGAGGAGGGATAGGTCATGGCAAAACGAATCGTAGTTGATCCCATCCCTCGCATAGAGGGGCACCTGCGCATAGAGGCGAAGTTGAACGGCAACAACGAGATCGCGGATGCCTACAGTTCCGGCACCATGTGGCGGGGTCTGGAGATCATTCTCCAAGGCCGGGATCCGCGTGATGCCTGGGCTTATACCCAGCGTATCTGTGGCGTGTGTACGACGGTTCACGCCCTAGCATCAGTGCGTTGCGTGGAGGATGCCATCGGCGCACACATCCCGCCGAACGCCAATATCATCCGCAACCTGATGAACGCGACTCAACAAACGCAGGATCACCTGATCCACTTTTATCATCTCCACGCGTTGGACTGGGTGGATGTGGTGAGTGCGCTTTCGGCGGATCCCAACGAGGCTTCCCGAATCGCACAATCCATCTCGAGCTATCCCAAGTCTTCGCCGGGGTACTTCAAGGACCTGTTGAAAACGCTGAAGACGTTTGTGGAGAGCGGGCAGTTGGGGATCTTCTCCAACGCTTACTGGGGACATAAGGGGTACCTGCTGCCGCCCGAAGTGAACCTGATTGCCGTGGCCCATTACCTGGAAGCCCTGGATTTCCAGAAGGAGATCATCAAGATCCATGCCGTCTTCGGTGGTAAGAATCCCCATCCGAACTACCTGGTGGGGGGTATGGCCTCGGCCATCAATCCGGAGAGTGATCGGGCCATCAGCATCGAGCGGCTGGCAATGGTGAAGAAGATCATCGATGACACCAATGATTTCATCGACCAGGTATACATCCCTGATCTCATCGCTATCGCCGGATTCTACAAAGGATGGCTCCACGGCGGCGGGTTGGGGAATTACCTATCCTATGGTGATTTCCCGGAGACCGATATCAACGATGTCGATTCCTACCTGTGGTCGCGAGGGGCGATCCTGAACAAGGATCTGGGCACGGTCTACGACGATGTGGATCCCCGGGATCCGGCTCAGATCACTGAGGAGGTGAGCCATTCGTGGTATACCTACAAGGATGGAGATGAGAAGGGTCTGCACCCGTGGGACGGGGAGACGAATCCGAAGTACGTGGGTCCCGAGCTGCCGTACAAGCACCTGGATACGGATCACAAGTACAGCTGGCTGAAGACACCGCGCTGGCGGGACAATCCCGTGGAGGTTGGGCCTCTGGCCAGAGTGCTTATTGCCTATGCCAAGGGCAACGATGATATTGTTGGCCTAGTGGACACGGTGCTGGGCAAGCTGAAGGCACCCAAGGCGGCCTTGTTCTCCACCCTGGGCCGGACAGCCGCGAGGGGTATCGAGTGCAAGCAGACCGCCGGCTTCATGCGGAGGTACTACGACCAGCTCATCGCCAACATCAAAGCCGGCGATTATGATACCTTCTCGAAGAACCGGTGGGAACCCAAGCGTTGGCCGAAGGACTGCCGCGGTTTCGGTTTTACCGAAGCCCCCCGGGGAGCGCTGGGGCACTGGATCCACATCAAGGATGAGAAGATTGCCGACTACCAGATCGTGGTGCCATCAACCTGGAATGCATCGCCGCGCGACGGCAAGGGTCGTTCGGGAGCCTATGAGGCCGCCCTGAAAGGCACTCCCATGGTGGATCCTGAGCAACCACTGGAGGTATTGAGGACGATCCACTCATTCGATCCGTGTCTAGCCTGCGCTTCTCATATTGTTGACATGGAGGGCAACGAAATCACCCAGGTCAAGGTGGTTTAGGAGGTGCTGCTATGACAACGATGTACGAAGAGCAATACGTCTGGCGTCTCCCGGTGAGGGTATATCACTGGATCAATGCGGCGGCGATTACCGTCCTGTTCCTGACGGGATTGTACATCGCCTCACCGCTGATGAGTTCGCCCCCGGGTGAAGCGACGTGGTATCACGGCATGGCCTGGATCCGGCTGATCCATTTCGCGACAGCGTTCATTTTCATCGCGAACTTCGTGTTCCGCTTGTATTGGGCGCTGTTCGGCAGGGATAACTACGCCCGGTTCGCCGGCTTCACACCGTGGAAACCGGCGTGGTGGGGACAGCCGTTCAAGGATCAACTCGCCAGCTATCTTTTCATAGCGAAGGAAGAACCCAACTACTGCGGCCATAATCCAGTGGCTGCCCTGACACATTTCCTGTTCGTGTTCTGCGGTTCCTTCTTCATGATATTTACGGGGCTGGCCATGTACGGGGAAAACAATCCGGGAGGATTCATCGACACCCTCTTTGGCTGGGTGGTGCTGCTATTCGGCAGCAGCTTTGCCATGCACACGGTGCATCACCTGGTGGCGTGGGTTTTTCCCGTTTACCTGGTGTTGCACCTCTACGCGGTCGTCCGTCATGATGTGGTGGACAAGTCCAGTGTGACCTCATCAATCATTACGGGTTACAAACACCGCGTGGAGCAGTGCCCGGAGCTGTTTGCCGATTGACCGGGTAGTTGCGGCCAGCTAATCCAGCAGGTAATCTATCGGTGTCCGGGATTGAATAAGGTGTTTGATCCCGGACCCTGCCATCGCCACATGTATTTGCCTGGACTTATGTTGGGATGAACCACTGATGAAAATCACTGTGCTAGGTCTGGGCAATATCATGTTTGGGGACGAGGGTTTCGGGGTGGAAGCTGTCCGGCGGCTGCAAGCTGCGACGGATTATCCTCCCGAAGTCGAGCTCATCGACGGAGGAACTCAGGGCATATACCTGTTGAACATCGTGGAAGCGGCTGATTACCTCCTCATCTTTGATGCCCTGATCCCCACCGACCAGGAGGTGAAGGTCTACACCTACCGGGATGACGAGCTGCCGGCCATCATTCACCGGAAGATGTCGGCACACCAGGTTGGATTGAGTGAGCTGCTCACCCTGGCCCAGTTGCATGGAAAGGTCCCCAAGGAGACGGTCCTCATAGGTATTCCGCCACAGAACCTGGATATGGAGGTGGGTCTCAGTCCCGCCATCGAGGGGCTTTTACCGGAAGCACTAGAGGCGGGGATGGGAATCGTCAACGGTTGGCTACAAGCTACAGGCTGATGAGTTCACTAGGTATCATTGTCATTGTGATCATCTCGGTGTTGGCAGGTTTTTTCATCAACTCCGTCATCTATCATGCCAGGGAGGGTGTGAAAGTGGGCCGTCCAGCACCGGCCTTTACAGGTGAGTTGCTGGACGGCGCCCGGGTGAGCCAGGCCGATTGGAGCCGGAAGCCAAAGCCGCTGCTGCTGTGTTTCGTGTCACCCCTGTGCAGTGCATGCCGGCGGTTGGCGCCATTCCTGGATAACCTTGCCAAGACCTATCCTAAAGCTGGGCTGAATGTGCTCCTGCTGGGCATCGGCGGGACAAGTGAGGATTTCCAGCGCTGGAAGAGCGAGCTTGATATCGCTCTACCCGTAGCCGTTGATGTGGACGGAGCCGATAAGTTGCGGTATGCCGTCTATTCACTGCCAGCCGTGTTTCTCATATCTGAGGGCGGGATTGTGCAAATGATCAGAACGGGATTCCGTCCCAGGGACGAGCAGAAATATCGCGACCTATTTCGGCGGTTGGTAACCTCCTAAGGAAAAACTCCCCGATCCCGTTCGTTCAATACCTTTTCTCTATTAGGTGGGAGGGATCTACCTACTGAACGAAGAGCAAGGGGTATGCCCGGTCGAGGAGCGCAACAAAGATAGCGGCATTGACGAAGTGGGCCGCAAGGCAAGGCCGGCAGAGAACACGCAAGACATAAAGCCCCCACGCCAGATAAATACTATATGCAAAGGCCAGCAAGGTGACGATAAAGAGGAGTCCCGTACCGGGGATATTGAATAGCCTGTTACCCACCAGGAGTGCCGTGAGTAGGGGATAGTACCACAGTCCCCACCAGGCGTTCGATTTGCCCAGGGTCTGACCAAAGCGCGTATCCACGATCTCGTCGCAGCGGCAATCGTGCATTTGGACAAGCCGGGGCAGCCACCATACCTGCACGGGGATGCGTTCGAGATGGTGGAGGCGAAAGTACAGTGAGACCAGCCAACCGAAAGATGCGAGGGAGAGGG
>CP070787.1:1180161-1209981 GCA_020346745.1 Fidelibacterota bacterium
CGTCCACGCTCTCCCCATCCACCGCGAAGCCGTGGTTCTGGCTGGTCACCTCCACCTGACCCGTCTCCAGGTTCTTCACCGGGTGGTTGATACCCCGGTGACCATATTTCAGCTTGTAGGTCTTGAACCCCAGCGCCAGTGCCAGGATCTGGTGCCCCAGGCAGATGCCGAAGACAGGCACCTGTCCCAGCAGTTCCTCCACCGCCGCTATAGCCGCTTTAACGGGAGCCGGGTCGCCGGGACCGTTGCTCAGGAACACCCCGTCCGGCTTGAGGGCCAGCACCTCCTTCGCCGGGGTGTGCGCCGGCACCACCGTTACCGCGCAGCCGTGACTCTCCAGAATGCGCAGTATATTCCACTTGATGCCGAAATCATAGGCGGCCACCTGGTAGCGCCCCGCGCCCTCTCCCCATGAGTACGCCTTGTCCGCAGTCACCCGCGAGGCCAGGTCCAGCCCGGTCATGGCGGGTACCTGCCCCAGCTTGCCCTGCAGGCTGTCCTGATCGTCGTCCGCGCTGGAGATAATGCCGTTCATGGCTCCCTCCTCGCGGATCATGCGCACCAGCATGCGGGTGTCGATACCCTGGATCCCCACGATGCCGTGCTCCACCAGATACTCCTCCAGCGGCTGGGTCATGCGCCAGTTGGAGGGTGTGGTCACCCCGTCCCGCACGACGAAGCCCGCCACCTGGATGCGGCTGCTCTCCACGTCGTCCGGGTTTACGCCCGTGTTGCCGATATGGGGGTAGGTCATGGTCACCAGCTGCCCCGCGTAGGAGGGATCGGTGAGGATTTCCTGGTAGCCGGTCATGCCCGTGTTGAAGCAGACTTCCCCGGCGGTCTCCCCCACCGTTCCGAAGGAGATACCACGAAAGGCGACGCCGTTGGCCAGCAGCAGGGTGGCGGGACGCCGCTTGGTATCAATCATTCAGGTGCTCTGGACAGCCGGCCGTACCGCCCGCAGGCGCAGGAACTTCATCGCCAGCCAGACCACGAGGATCAGCGTATAGTAGGCCGCCAGGATACCCAGCGTGATCCAGTAGCCGCCCAGCGTGTTGTGGAAGATGTTCATGGGCAGGTTCAGCACCACCAGGAGCGGGAAGCCCATCAGCAGGGCGATGCCGCTGCCGTAGACCAGGTCTTCCGCCACCGGTGTGTCGAACTCGGGATCCGTGACCCGCACCAGCACCAGCCCGGAGTTGATCGTCCCTGTCAGATCGCCGAACAACCCGATGAAGCGTTCGAACTGGTGGTCCTCGAAAGCCCGCCACATGAGCCAACGCAGGAAGGCATAGGTGCCGATCCCGCCAATGACCGACATGAACAGGATAGGCATCCAGTAGGACCACACGATGGCCAAGCTGATGGCCGCGATGGAGGCTACTACCAGATAGTCCATGAACAGGCCCGAGCTGCGGGTCATCAGCCCCCGGTCGATCAAGTAGTTCCGTCCACTCATGTCGATCAGCTTGCGGGCTCCCAGGGCCAGCAGCATGGCCACGAGAAAGTGGAAGGACCAGAGGGTCGGGGTGAAGTCGGTTAATCCGGCGCTGATCATCAGCTTGGCCAAACCGTAGGTAACGGCGTAGGTCAGCAGGTACAGGCCGCCGATCAGCCCCACCTGGAAGGCCATGGGCTCCATAGCCTCAGAGGCGATGGTCAGCAATCCGGCGGACTTGAGGGGCGGCTCCTTGAACACCCCTTTACGCACGGCATCACTGATGGAATCCATACCCTCGATCAGTCGGGTCTCGTTGCGGCGGATGCCGCGCTGGATCAGGGGAATACCAATGAAATAGGCAATGAGAAACCCGATGGCTGCAAAGGTCAGGCCGACCACGCCCCCGCCGTCAAAACCGAAATGCTCCCAGCTGTGCCCCATCGTATAGGCCAGTCCGGGTCCCATCCCAAAGCCCAGAGGCAGGAGCAGGCCAAACCCGGGAAACAGGTCCGGCAGGAAAGAATAGACCAGCACCAGGGCCACCAGAAGACCAACGAAGCCCTGCAGGCACAGGATCGTAATCATGCCGAAACCGGTGCTTACCGGCCCGGTACCCCACCTGGTCTTCTGCTGCCGCAAGCCGATGGCGATGAACACCAATGCCAGCAGGTGGTACACGTAGAGGCCGAACCGCTCAACGGAAAAGTTGGTAAGCCCCAGCAGCTGGGGACCAATGATCAATCCCAGAAAACCGCCAATGATGTTGTTGGGGACCAGGTATTTCTGAAAGAAGGGTACATAGCGACGCAGGGCAGCCCCTGCAATCAGGAGAATGCTGAGCCAGGTGAAATCAAGCACAACATCTTTCAGGTTGACAGCTAAATCCCAGGGTGTGGTCATGATCCCTCATCTGTTGGCGTAGTGATGGAAGTTGTTGCATCATCACCGACCTCAGTCTCGTAATGGGTACTCATGGGTCGAATAAGATGGCGACTGAGGTGCGGCAGCATCATCTGCAAATAAACCGCCCACTGAAGGGCGCTGCTTTTCTTGTGCACGTGCAGCTCGTACATGACATCCGGCAGCCTTATCTGAAGCCGGTACCTTTTCTCAACAGAGATGGACTGAATGTCATCGAAGGGTATAGCGATGGTCTCGCCGCCTTCCTCAACGGGAATAAAGTCGACCCTGTCTTCACGCAAAACAGCATCGAAATTTCCCATGATCTCCAGGTTGGGAAATTTCACTTCGCGATAGATGGGAATCCCGCTCGTGCGTACGAAACCTTTTCCCAGCGGGCCAAAATCGCGCAGATCGCGAGGAAAACCGCAAACGTGCCTGAAAACCTCGGTGGAGGAGCGGCGTTCACCGGTACGGACATCCGTGAGGTAGGAATCACCTCCCACCCGCCAGCGGGAATCACACACTGTGCAGACCAGGTAACGGCCGCGGGTTACCTTCAATCCATCGCTTTCACGACAGTACGGACAACGAAAGATCAAATTGTCGATACCCATGGCAGGCCTGAAACCTCTGGGAATCCGGCCTACATAATCCTTCATATCCTTATCCGGATTCCACTGAATCGACTCATCAACGAGTTTCGCCACCTCGTCGTCCGTCATCTCAGGGGTGAACACCAGGGGCGGCTTAAACTCCAGATACATCTTGATGAATCTTGGCCATTGCGCCCAGCCGGGCCAGCTCAGATAGCCATTGTGCATGATCACCGGATATACCGGAACGCCCAACCGCCGGAATAGCTTGCCGGTTGAGGCCACCGTGGGCCGGGTGATGCCATCCCAGTTGCGTTCCCCTTCCGGCATGATAATAATTATCCGATTGTCTTTGATAAAGCGCAGCATTTCCCTGACGGGTGTTGACTGTGGTTCAAACTTGCGTGTTGGCACCAATCCAATTTTCTGGAACAGCTGGGTGATTAATCCTCCACGGAAATATTCGTCACTTACAACAGATGCAGTCGGTTCAGAGAGCATCAGGACATTCATGATGAAACCGTCGAAGGGATTGCTATGGCTGGCGATGATAAAGCAGGGACCTGACTGCGGCATGTTGCCAATGGCCTTCGGACGAGAAATCACCCACAGGAATGGTACCATTCCCACCTGCAGAATACGGTGAGCCAGGCGACTGAAGGTGCGTTTGGGTTTAGATCGACGCGAGATGCTTCTTTCCCTCTAAGGTGCCAGCAGAATAATGCTAATCTAAAAACAAAAGGATCAAGAGATGCAACAGTTCTTAAGATGGAATTAAATTAATTTATTAAAATCAAATTGAAATCCCTAACGGAGTAAAGACCTTGTTCAAGCTCCAGGAACCGACCACAGCCATCACCGATTTCCTGCTAGGGTTGGAGAGCTTCGCCTTTGCGGCCCTGTTGACCGCGGGGACCTACACCTTTCCAAGTTTGCCCTACTGGACCGCTACGCTCATCATGCTAGGTATTGCTGCACTGCTGGGAGGGTTCGCCCACGGGCTAGCGCGTTTTTCCATATTCGCCATAATCTATCCCTGCCTGGCAATATTGATGACCTCGTTCATTCTGGCTACTCTAGTGGACTCATTTGGGCAGGAGCTGGCTCACCAGGTCCGCTGGTTCATAGCCTTCCTGGCGCTGATATTCATGCTGGTCGCCTGGCGGTACCCAACCCGCATCCGCGCGTATGCCGTTGTACTGGCAGCATTGATGATATTGGCTTTCCTCCTATACCTGCGGCAGGCACTGACCACGACGTTGCCCGGTTCCGCGTACATAGCAGCCGGTATCGCCACAACCATCCTAGCAGCAGCACTGCTGCTCAAAAGAGCCCGGATTACCCTGATCTGGACCTTTGACCATAATGGTGTCTATCATCTCGTACAGATGGTTGGCGTGCTATTCTTCTATCTGGGTTTGAGCCAGCGTTCCATCGCCATGTAGCCAGGCAGCACCAGCGCTCCTCCTAGGTGCCATCCAGCGGCTGCCATTCCTGGTCGATACTACCAGCAGCCACAGTCGTCAGGTTATCAAGCAGAATATATTTACTGATCGCCGTGTTGATTTCATCCAGTACCAGAGCATTGATCTCATCGACGTATTCGTCAATGTAGGTGCAGTCTTTTCCGCGCTCGAGAATATCCAACAGGGTTGCAGCCATCCCTGAGGTGGTCGCCAGCCCAACCTTATAGTTTCCCACCAGAGTAGTTTTCTTGACCTCCAGTTCTTCAGCAGTTACTCCGTGCTTAACCCACTTCTCTAACTGAGCAAGGATGGAAGTCCTTCCCTGCTCAAGGAGGCCGGGTGCAAAAGTAGCTTGAGTTGTCCAATAGCCATCTTTCCCGTTATCGGCACCCCCAAGGGAAGAACCAAGACCATAGGTGAGTCCCTCCTTGTCGCGGACAGTGGCCATCAAGCGGGCAGAGAAGTTGCCCCCAAGAATGTAGGTACCCATGCTGAGAGGCAGATAATCGGGGTGTTCCCGGTCGATACCAACGACGAGTCCCGAGACCAGATCCACACTGGTCTTGTCTCTCATGGTCACGATCTCTTCCTGGTGCTGCTGGTTCCGGTACCCGCGACGATCATCCAGAGAGGGACGCTCAAGATTGACCATTTGCCAGCCGCTGAAATGCTGATGGAGACTCTGTTCCAAGCCAGTCCGATCCAGGTCGCCTGTGGCTACGATGATCATACTACCCAAGCCCAAGTGCCGACTGTGAAATCCCCGCAGTTCCGAAGCGGTAATACTCTCGACATCACCTATCTGCTTATCCAGAGGGGGTACGAAGTTGGGATGATTTGCGGGATAAGAAATTTGACTGAATCTCACCCGGGCACGATAATCGGTATTCTCACCGCGGCGCCTCAGGTTGCCTACTATGCGCTTTTGGAGGGTAGTCAAATTCTGCTTGTTGAAAGCAGGCTCCCGAAGTTGTTCGGCCAAGAGTTCAACTACCAGGGGTACATTTTCTTTGAGGCAGCGGGCTGAGAAATTCAACCGATAATCGTCAGAGTTGAAGCTGATCTGAGCCCCAACAGATTCCAACAGCCCACTTACAGCAAACTGGTCGCGCCGTTTCGTCCCCTTATCAAGCATGCTAGTGGTAACCTCGGCCACCACGTCATTTTCCCCGGGGTTGAAGATATCCCCACCGTACAGACTACCGACAATGGTCACCATCCCCGCAACCTGCATGGGCATCGTCACCAGGCGGAGGCCATCGAGGACATCTTCGTCATGTATTCGTCCGGCCAACTCCAGCCCTCCGGCCCCCCTCCCGGCACTTTGCGCAGTGGGAGCATCCTCCAGAACCGATGGCGGAGAGTGTGTATCCGACCGATAGCCGCGTGGGCCATTAGTGATTGGACCGGGAGCATCCGATCCCGGAGCGCCTTCATCACCCTCGCCCGCGGTCACGGGTTCAAACCAGCCTATAGTGCTGTGATTTTCGACCAGGTAAGTGCGCGCCGCCTGATCGACATCCTCTTTATTAACTGCTCCGAGATGATCAAGATAGGTGGTATAGTAAGTCCAGTCACCAATAGCGATAGCCTCATTCAAAGCGGCAGCTATTGAGAAACAACCATCACGGCTGAAAATAATCTCCGCTTTGATCATGGCCCGAGTCCTCTCGACCTCTTCGCGGGTCACTCCCTCTGCTTTCACCCGCTCATATTCATCCAAGATAATCTGCTCCACTTCCTGATGCCCGGTTTCAGGTGTGAGAAAGGCATAGGTCATAAACAGGGCAGCATCACGGAACGGGTGATCCCAGACGAAGACGGAAGAGGCCAGACCCTTATCAACCAAGGTGCGGTAGAAGCGGCTTGTTTTGCCCGTGCCAAGAATATTCCTGAGAATAGCGAGAGGGTATTTATCCGGATGCAGGCCTTCAGGTGTTTTGAAGGCTATCCCGATGATGCCTGTCTCACCAGACCTCCTGACAATAAATCTCCTAGGACCTTCCTGTTTGGGTTCGGTAGTGTACATTTCAGGGATGGGTTGAGGAGAGGCCTGGTACTGGCCGAAATATGCCTTGATCCAGGACAGGACTTGTTGAGTGTCGAAGTCGCCAATGACGGTTACTATGGCATTATTTGGCCAGTAGAAGGTATCATAGAACTGGCGCAGCCGTTCAGTTGAGACTCCTTCGATGTCTGACCGCCAGCCGATGGTGGAGTGGTGGTAGGGATGTGCCTGGTAGGCAGTGGCCCACAGGTTCTTATCCAGTGTTTCCCAAGGATCATTTTCACCGCGTTCAAATTCGTTGCGCACTACCGTCATTTCGGGTTGCCGGTCGCTGTCCTGTATCAAAGCCTGCCTCATCCGGTCGGCTTCGATGGCAATCGCTGTCTCTAAGTGTTCACTGGGGAGCATCTCGAAGTAGTTAGTGCGATCCAACCAGGTCGTGGCATTGATCTTAGCACCTACATTCTGCAGGACCGTCCAGATGGAATTGCCACGCTCTTCATTGTACTCCTGTGAACCCTTGAACATGAGGTGTTCGAGGAGATGCGTGGAGCCGGTATACCCGATGGCCTCGTTGCGCGAGCCGACCCGGTAGGTAACCATGAACGTCGCCACCGGAGCCGAATGCTCTTCCATCAGAAGAACCGTCAGATCATTGACGGTAAACCGATATTCCGTAATGCCACCTGATTGCCTAATCTTCTTAAAATCCTTCATAATTCTCACTTTTGGACTTTTCACGCCTATTGTGCAGGCTTCAGCTGCAATCTCCAACACAAACCACTATCATCGAGTGTAAAAGTGACTGGAAAGCCATGTGCTTATCTACCGACGGGCGGGGGAAGGTAACAAATTTTGGGAACTTGAGGGATTTTAATGTTTAGAAACTGAAGGAAATCCCGATAATTAGAGTCATGCAACTATTGATTCGCCGAGTGTCGCAGATCACATTAACCGATATGTATTGAACTTAATCTCAAATCGGACCGAAATTGTGCTTACATTTTAGGAGAAAGGTGCTATAAAGGGTATAGCTCATGAAAACAAAAAAAGGGTTACTCATTAGTTCAACGGTATGCGGGGTCCTGATCTGGGGAGCATGTGCCAAGCCAGCGGCTGAAGAGGTTCCTTCCCCGGTTGAGGAGGAGGTTGCACCTCCTGTGGAAGAGGTAGTAGAAATGCCGCTAGTAGAGGAAGACACAATTCCCGAGGTGCCGGAACCAGTGGTGGAAGAGGTTGTAATGCCTGAAGAGCCAGTCATTATTCCTCAGGAAGAATACGCAGATATTGAACAGGAGCCTGACGGCACGCCTCATCCAGACAGTGCCGCGTACTGGTACATGATCCGTCCCAATGATTACTTAACCAAGATCGCCTATATTGAATACGGCAATCCTAACGAGTGGCGCCGCATCTACAGTTGGAACCGGGAGCGAATCGGTGATAATCCAAACCTGATTTACCCCTATTATTCACTCCAGCTCTATAAACCGGAAGCGGAGGTCAAAGAATGGGACTACGACTACCTCATCCATACGGTGGAGACAGGTGAAACGTTGTGGTCAATAGCCGGAGAAGAATACGGTGATGGTATCGCCTGGATAGTTATCTTCTGGGATAATGAGGAGCTACTCAATTCGAATGCTGGTAGAATAAAGCCAGGTATGGAGCTCCGGATTCGTACGACACTCTGGCCTGACTATTAATCATTCTGCCATTATTTCGAGAGCTGATGAATGCGATTCGCCCCGGAGAGAATCCGGGGCGATCAGTTTTAGACCATTATCAGAAGTGGTTGATCAACCTCGTTTTTTCTGAAGCTTCTGAACCCGGCGCTGCACGGACTTGATCCCGGGGTAATCGGGATAGTTATCCAAGACTATGTGGAGGGTGTGGATCGCCGCATCAAGATTTTTTAAATCCGATTCGTAGATTTCCGCGGCCTCAAGTATAGCGTCTACTGAACGTTCCTGTTGATCGGGGTAACGTTGGTAGATATCGAGATAATAGACTACCGCGGCGTCGAATTGCCGCAGGTTCCTTGAAATGGAAGCGAGCCCTTCAAGAGCCGGGATCCCAGCCTCTGGCTCCGCGCCATATTTGGTAAGCACCTCCTCATACACGGCCATTGCTCCCGTGGAAGATCCCAGGCGCGCACGTAAAAGCTCGGCGTACTGGAATAGGGCAATGGGAGCCAGGGCATTATCGGGGTAGGCATCTGCCAATTGCCGATAGAGAACGCCCGCCAGCTGGTAGTTCTTCAACTCGTTCTCATAGATAGAGGCCTGCGCCAGTAGTGCAGAAGGAGCTTTCTTGTGACCAGGGAATTCTTCACAAAATCGACCATAGCGTTCGGCCCCGACAGCATAGTCTTCGATATCGTTGGCTGTGATTTCCGCCATCGCGAAGGTGGCATCTGGGATATACTGGCTAACGGGGTAAAGAGCACGAAGCTTTAGATAGGAGAGAATAGCGCTATGATATTGTTCCTGGACCTGATATGCTTGGGCAATCCACATCAGCACCTGATCAGCCTGCAGGATTCCGGGATAGACCGCCAGAAATTGCCGGGCTTCCTGAATGAACCAATCTCTTGCCGTAGCATTAGGCAACAGCCGAATGTGATTGAGATAGTTGAGGTACCGGTAAAATTCTTCTTCACCAACACTAAGGGAATCAGGATTGAGGGCAATCTCATAGTATAACCGGCTCAGCTCTTCCTCGTCTTCAACCAATGTTTCCAACTGGGTCATAGCCTGTCGGCCGGGTTCAGAATCCGGGTAGATAAAGAGGGTTTTCAGGTAGGCCAAAGTACCACGGATATCATCATCCTGCTCAAGATATGTGCTGGCCAGGAAGTTAATTGCCTCCGGCGTATGGCCTTGCATCGCGACCCCAGCCAAATACCGGGTGTATTCACCCTGTTTGTATGAAATAATTTCCTCGCTCGCTCCCTTCGATTGAAACAATTTGGCCAGTCCGGAGGTCTCCTGCTGATAATCGGCTACTTGATGCAGGTATTCTATCAGCTTCTCATCGGTTGAGGAATCAACCCTGGATCCACCTGTGCTCACCGCAGCCGTTCCGAGCTGTTCATACATGGCCGTAACGCGATCTTCACTAGCGACCAAGTCTGCGCGCAGATCTTCGAGAATGCCCCTCAGGCTTGCGACTGTGTCTGAATATGCCCTCTGAGCTCCGCTCGTTGTTGCCAGATGAGTTTGAGTTCTCGCAAGAATGATCGTGAGCGAATCGCTCAGAACTTGAAGATCCCTCTCCCGCTGGAAGCTCTGGATGAGGGAATCACCCAAAGCGTTCACCCGGGCCTGATTCTGTCGATTTTCAGATATTGCCCGGTCATAGAGGATAAATAGATTCGAAAGGCTATCAGCCAGTTGTTGAATCTGCGCTTGGGTGGAGGCCAGTGAGTCGGCCAGTGTTTTCACCTGGTCGTCCAATTGGTGAACCATGAAGTTGGCTGCATCCAGCTTTTCTTGTGTCAGGAAAAGGCTGTCTTGCATCAGTGAAATGCGATGCTCATATACTTGTTCGAGGAGAGAGGATTCTGATGGGACGGCCGTAGTATCCACACTTTCCTGGGCAATCAGTGGCGTCATCCCTATTATCACCAGAGTCCAAGCGGGCAGGAGCCAACTCCGATGGTATCGGAGTTTCCTGGCCGGAACAGGGTGTGAACGTACCCGGACTCTCCACCAGTAATAGGCGAGGAAACTCCGTACAACCGTTTGTTTCCGCAGGGTCATCGTTAACCAAATATATTGTGGTAAGAAGGTACGAATAACTCCCCGGCTATTGCCAGCCCTGACCCAGATCTCTCTCGTTCAGGGAATACAGAAGCAAGGACCTAAAACATATTTACTGCCGGATGCCGTCAATGTCAAATCAGGCCCCCGTCACCTTTTTCATCTGGCATTGGTCACAATCACACATTTCTCGTAAAAAATCAAAGGAGTAGATTCCCGTGGAATGACCATCACCCCAGATGAGCTGCACCCCATAGCGTCCCACTGATTGGACATCAACCAGCTCATAACTGCGATCTATTTTGTCATGCGCCTGTTCAGGCCGATGAAGCCGGCCAAACAAATCCGGTTCTCCCTGGCAGTTGGCACAGGGACATTCATCCCGCAGGCGAGACAGGGATAACAAGGACTCATGATCATCAGTCCAGCCAATAGCCAAGTAATTGCCAATTAACTGATAGGAATCCAGCTGATACATCGCCATAATAAAAAATTAGTCAACTCATCCTACATACACAACCACCCAACAATCAAACCTCGACCACATCCCAGTATTAGCGGATTAGGATAATAATATAAGTATGCATATATTAATGCCAATATAATATGACTATTATACCTGTTATCATAGCAGTTGTAGATATTTGTGGCCCACTCGTCATATCCGAGGTGATGTTTCACCCACTCCTGACCGGTACACCCGATGAATTTGTTGAGATCGTCAATCTCTCCGATACCACGATTGATTTGAATGGTTGGCATCTGGCGGACCTATCCATTCAATATCCCGACGCTATCACAGGCGACCAGCTAGAGCTGCCCCCGGGCGGCTACGCTGTAATCCTGGAGGGTGACTACGATAAGGCAACGGGCACCTACTGTGATGTTATCCCGGATTCAGCTCTGATCCTGTTTATCGATGACAGCGCTATCGGGAACGGCCTGGCCAATAGTGGTGATAGCCTGTTTCTAATCGACCCGCATGGAGATACTGTTGATGTGGTTGGATGGGACCTGGATCTTGAGCCTGGACAATCCCTAGAGAAGGTTATATTGGATAATTGTACTCTTGCAGGCAACTGGAGATCCGGTGTCAACATTCACGGCACCCCCGGCAGTGCCAACTCATTGTCAGGCAAGGCCATCGACCTGGCTATCAGTTCCGCCGAATGGCAGATCACCAGCCAACCACATCAATTCATCATCTTTGTCACCGTCACCAACGATGGACTCATTCCTGCGGAAGGCCAGCTTCTTGCTCAGGGGGTATGGATGGCGAATGTCCCCCTCCTGGATGTTGGTGAGAGCAAAGTGATCCCTTTTGAAATGCAGGCACCGGCAGCTTTCTACGGGGTCTATCCCTGCTCAATCAGCGTTGCCGCGTATGGCGATTATGACATGCTGAACAATACCGTCCAATTAGAACTACCGGTCGCTGCTCCTGAGATGGCCATCGTGGTAAACGAGATCATGTACACACCCCTCAGCGGCGACCCGGAGTGGGTGGAAATAGTTAACACCACCACAAGTACCGTAAATATGAAAAACTGGGAGATACGGGACCAATCCTCGGGAGGCCTGTTTCCCGGAAAAGAATTATACCCAGGTGACTTCGCGGTGGTAGTCAGTGCTTCCGACAGTAACATTAACTGGCCAACAGATATCGCCGTGATAGGTGTTGCGAATCTTCCTGCCCTGAATAACCAGGGTGACAAGGTGGACCTCATCGACCCCACATCCCAAGTGATTGACGGGGTGGATTATAGCCGATTCTCCCTCACTTCTCCGGGCAGATCACTGGAAAAGATCAGCCCAACGGCTCCCTCGCAGGAGCCGTCCTCGTGGGTGGTATCACCATCTCCAAAAGGCCATACAGTAGGCAAGCCGAACTCGGTGGAGCTCACTACAGACGAGGTGGATGTGATCCTGGAGCCCAATCCATTGCGACTTAACACACCTACATCCACCTTGATAATCCGCTATGTAACTCCATTCCCTTCCATCAGCCTATCGGTTGATATTTACGATCTAGCAGGCCGTTGCCTAAGCACAATAGCCAACGAGGGACCGGTACCGGGAACGGGAGTGTTTACGTGGGATGCACGGGTTGTGGACCAAGTGCGCTACCGAACCGGTCAATATGCCGTTCTATTCAGGGCCAAGGACACTGGGTCGAGCGCCAAGTGGGAGTGCGTGAAGCGTCTAATCCTGGTAAATTGAACATGGCATCCATGATTGACGTGGCGCACAGTATCACAGCGTTTTTGGGTTTAAGCTTGTTTTTAAGGTTCAACATTGACTACAATTACTCAACTTAAACGATCTGGTAGGCTACTCGAGTCTAGCATGTGCAATCTGCTCAGACGATTTGACACAGGACGCAACCAAGATTCCATAAACAGAAGGAGCGCAGGACTGTGAAGAACATCCTAAGAAAACTACTAATCATCCCCCTCAGCTTCGCATTCATCGCACCAGCGTTCGCCCAAGACGGCCTGGGTGAGACGCTGAAAGATCTTGCGGAGCAGAATGGGAAAGGTTACCTGGGCCCAGTGGTTACTGCCTTCGGTACCGGCATGAACAGTGGTACATTTCATCGTGCCAAGCCACACAAGATCCTCGGGTTCGATGTAACCATCAACATCACTGGCATCAGCATACCTGAAGCTGGTCAAGAATTCGAATTCACGATTCCAGATAACGAAGTCACTACGCCTCCGATTGCTGTGGGGACAGCCAGTTATCAAATCCCGATACCTTTCAGCACCCTCTACTCCTCCGGACAGATGGTGCCCACCTTTTTCGGTGACAAGGATGGCGGAGAGATTCCTGTCAATAGTACTGCTGCCCGTGCGGAGATCATGAGTTACCTGGTGGACGAAACCGGCCAGAGCGAGGCCGATCTGGAGCTAGCAGCCGGCACTGCTATTGACGCTGCCGTCGGCGCCCTAGAACCGTTGCCCACTCCAGGCGGGATCGGACTCCCGGTGTTTGCCACGATGATGCCCCAGTTCTCGGTCGGGCTGCCTCTGAACATCGAGCTGACGTTCCGCGGCTTCACGACGAAAGTTGACGATGATGAATTGAAGTTCGGCGGTTTCGGTGCCAAGATCGGATTCAGCGAGTTCATCCCCCTGTTTCCTGTTGATCTGGCAGCCGGTTTTTACTCCACGAACCTGAACTTCGCCGAGATCGTCAAGGCACAGAACAGCATCCTGACCCTCCAGGCGAGCAAAAGCATACCGTTTATCACAGTCTATGGTGGATTGGGAATCGAGAGCTCCAGTATGAGCGTGGAGTACGAATTCCAACCGGAAGGGCTGGCAGCCGTGCCCATCGAGTTCGATATGGATGGTGATAACAAGACCCGGTTCACCGCGGGTTTGCGCCTCAAACTGGCACTTTTAAGTCTCCAGGCAGACATCAACACGGGGGAGTTTACAGCCTTCAATCTCGGGTTAGGACTCACATTCCGCTAGAATGCCCCGCATACAACGACCTAGAAAGGGGTGCCCTGTCGGCACCCCTTTTCTATACGTCGCCCAATCCCGACCAGATCATACCCCATGGCCATCTCTGATCCAGATACATTTCGATCTCGGCTTGCATCCAGGAGAGTGTTACATTTTGACGTGAACCGTTCAAGCAGCATACAACTTCATCCTCCCATCAAGCCGGAATGGAAGGCAGCCTCCAAGAATTGGGGGCACCCTTTTCACACCATGTGCAGCTACATGGCGATGTTCCCACCGCGTATCCCCCACTATTTTATCCAACGGTTCACCCGACCAGGCGACCGGGTACTGGATCCTTTCAGTGGGAGGGGCACAACCCCCACCCAAGCCTGCCTGGAAGGACGCGTAGGTATCGCCAACGATTTGAATCCCCTGGCCTATCATCTCTCGCGTGCCAAAGTAGATCCCCCTGACAAGCAGGCGGTGCTAGACCGCCTCGATGTGCTGGCAGGGGATTACCAATCGACATCAAGCCATGTCACGCAACCAGCGGGTGATATCGCCATAGTCTTTCATCCTGATACGCTTCATCAGCTGGCCTATCTCAGAGCTACTCTCCAAGACAGCCGAGAGGATAATTTCATTCGGGCAACTATTCTGGGCATCCTACACGGTAAATACCGGCGCAGCGGTACCGACTCCATTTATCTCAGTATCGACATGCCCAACACCTTCAGTATGAGTCCCGAATATATCCGCAGATACGTTGCCGAGAAGCAGCTGGCATATCTGCCCCTGGATGTGTTTGTGAATACCCGGCGCCGGGTCGAGTGGCTGTTTCGCAAGGGGATTCCGGCCACGAAGGGAGAGGCACATCGGCACGATGTTAGACGCCTGCATGAACTTCTGCCGGCTGATTCAATCCAACTGGTCGTCACTTCACCGCCCTACCTGAAGGTGGTGAAGTACGGTCTGTACAACTGGATCAGGCTGTGGTTTCTGGATGTCCCCGTTGAAGAGGTAGATCAAGCGCTGGATGACGGTCACGCATTGCCAAGCTACCTGACCTTCATGCAAGAGACGATCCTTGAGATCGAGCAGCTGCTCAAACCGGGGGGCTTAGCCGCTCTCATCATCGGTGATGTGTCGCAGAATGGTGGATCACGGTTGAACCTTTCCGAGGCGGTATGGGAGAAGGTTGCCCCGGTAACAGATTTAGCATTGCTGGACATTGTTCCCGACAATATCGCCGACAGTGCCAAAGTCACAAAGATCTGGAATGAAACCAGGGGACGCGCGACCGATATAGACCGAATACTAATTCTTTGCAAGGGGTCTAAGGTGGGGATTAATCATACTTCTGTCACCTGGTAATCCATGCCCGTTCGACCATTGAATCGGGAGGAGATCTTCCAGCGTTTCCCCTGGCTTCAAGACAGGGAACGCCTCATGGTCATCTCTACCGACATGGACGGTCTGTTATCGGCAGCATTTCTCCATCATCATCTGGATTGGCGCGTGACCGGCTATTACGATTGCAGCACCTTATGGATTTCTGAGCATGCCGAAGAACAGCGCGGACGACTGATTTGGGTCGATCTGGACGTATGCCGCTCGGGATACTCGGCGATCGGACATCATATTCTGACATTAGACACGGCTGTACCCGATGGTCTCGGCAACATATGTAATCCCAATCTGTTGGCTGGCATCGGTGCTCACGATTTCACCCACAAATACCCGTTCTCAACAATTCTCTTACTGCTGTGGTTACATGAGATCAATGTGCGGCGAGACCTGATGGCCCGACTTCTGATCCTGCAAGCTGATTCCGCCTGGATCAATGTCCAGCATTTTAATAGAAACACTATCCAATGGCAGCAACGGCTGCCCGCCTACGATTGGAAATGGTTATTCAAACAAGTGGACACGGAGCAATTTGAACGCCGGATGCGGGACCAGCTTCATGCCCGTCTAGAACGATTGACGGGGGCACCTCCCACGGATGGCAATCCAAGTCAACACCTGCAGCTGCAAGGCAGCCAGCTACGCTTCAATCCCGATTGGGAGGAAGATATTGCCCTTGGGCTGTGGGAGCTCGCAGGTACATATCTTAAGTGGTCTCCTCCGGCAGCTCCCATCATACACCGTCGTATAGAAGGGCGCCACTACACGACGACCCTGGAGTCTGTTACCCCCGAGACCTTCCCCAATGATCTGTTAGAGGAAGGGGTTTTTTCGTACGCTGTCACCAGCAGCAAACGAGTTAACTTCACCCGTCTTGACTGGTAGGCTGCGAGTAATGTCATCACCACACCAACTTTCCTTGGACAACCCGATTGTCTATGTCAACGGGCAATGGGTTCGTCAGAGTGAGGCTTTCGTGCCGTTCATGGACAGCGGATTCTGGTATGGCGACGGCCTTTTCGAAACCCTGCGGGTGGCGAACGGCAACATCTTCCGTGCTCACAAGCATCTGGACCGGATGCGGGAAGGCATGAAAATCCTGCGGATAGATTTCCCAGTGTCCGATGAGAAGGTGGTCGAGCTCATGCAGGAACTGGTTGTACGCAACGATCTGGAGCGTACCCTCATACGCCTGATGTGCACGCGGGGGACAATTGCAGGCGCCCCGTGGACTCATACCGGCCCGTCAAATCTATACATTGGACTACGGTACACCCAACCGGAGCCAACCTTCCCGGTCAAGGTCAAGTTCGTCAAAGAGGAAAACTATCCCCTGGGGCGCATGGTCCCTGCCATCAAGTCCATGACCTATCTCCCGAATATGCTCGCCACCCGGGACGTCGTGGAAGCCGGGGCTTTCGAACCCGTTTTCGTGAATCGGGATGGGCTTGTCACCGAGTGCGCGACCCGCAATATTTTCTTCCTCAAGGAGGAGACGCTACACACTCTCGATCTTGGCCTGGGAATTCTGCCCGGCGTGACGCGCGACCTGATCCTCACACTGGCTGAAGACATGGGTCTTAGCGTTGATACCTCCGCTATTCGCGCCGATGAGGTGAATGAAATGGATGAGGCTTTCATTTCCAGCACAGGTATCGGTGTGTACCCCTGTACCTGGGATGGGTACAGCAGTAGCGAGTATCCGATCGCCCTCCAGCTAAGGAAAGCCGTAGAGGACCGAGTCCAGGCGGAAACAGTGGCCTGATTCCATCAGCAGGGACCAGCACCGCAAGCAATTGCATTCCCGCACCTGACTCGCTAAACTCGTCCGACATTGTGATCTGCAAAGTTCTCATTGCAAACCGGGGGGAAATCGCTGTCCGGGTAATCCGCAGCTGCCGGGAGATGAGCATCCCTGCGGTGGCGATTTACTCTGAAGCCGATCGCGGTTCTCCCCACGTGCTGATGGCCGATGAAGCCATCTGTGTCGGTCCGGCGGCTTCCCTGGAATCCTACCTCAAGGTAGACCATATTCTAGCGGCAGCCCGTAAAACGAACGCCGACGCCATTCATCCCGGCTACGGCTTCCTGGCCGAGAATGCCACTTTTGCGCGAGCGGTACAGGAAGTGGGTCTAACGTGGATCGGCCCCAGTCCAGAAACCCTGGCGCTCCTGGGTGACAAGGTATCCGCCCGGCGGCTAGCGCAAGAGTCGGGTGCACCGATCATCCCTGGTGGTCTAGAGCCGACGGCCGACATTGAGGCGGCCAAAGCCATCGCCTCTGAGGTGGGATATCCGATCCTGATCAAGGCTGCAGGTGGTGGCGGCGGCAAGGGGATGCGGGTGGTCACCCAGCCTGACGAGTTGCGACCGGCATTTGAGCGCGCCCGTTCAGAGGCGGAGAGTGCGTTTGCCGATAACCGCGTTTACGTCGAGAAGATCATTGAGCAACCGCATCACGTGGAAATCCAGGTGTTCGCAGACCAGCATGGTCAGGTGGTGCGTCTGGGAGAAAGGGAATGTTCAATCCAGCGGCGCTATCAGAAGATTATCGAGGAGACACCATCCCCATTCATTACCCAACAGGTCCGTGAAGAGTTAGGCAGACTGGCGATCAGTATCGCCCAAGCTTGCCGTTACAGGGGCGCCGGGACAATCGAATTTCTCGTCGACAAAGACCAGAATTATTATTTCCTTGAAGTGAATACCCGTCTGCAGGTGGAGCACCCGATCACTGAAATGGTTACCGGCTTTGATCTTGTGGCTGAGCAGATCCGGGTGGCTTCCGGTGAACCCCTGAGTTTCACACAGGAAGATATTCAGCCCCGAGGTCATGCTATTGAGTGCCGTATCTACGCCGAAGATGGATTCGACAATTTCACACCCTCAACCGGTACCATCGTTGAACTCGGCGCCCCGAGCGGTTTTGGGGTGCGACTGGACCATGGCATACGGGAGGGGCTGGAAATTACTCCTTACTACGATCCCATCCTTGGGAAGCTGTGTGTCTGGGGCCAAACACGACCGGAAGCGGTGCGTCGCATGGCCAGGGCATTGGAGGAATTCCGGGTAGTGGGTGTACAAACCACGGTCCCTTTCTGCTTAGCGGTCATGAATCATCACTCATTCATACGGGGCGAATACAGCACAAGGTATATCGACGACTATCTGTTCGAGCTAGAAGCATGGTCACAGGCAGATACAGAGAACCTGAGCGAAGTAGCGGCCCTCGGGGCCACCCTGTTTACCACAGCCTATGAATCGAAACTTGCCGACCACTCCAACGTCGAGGAGGCAGATTCGAACTGGGTTCGCCTGGGCCGAGAACAGCAGGTGTCACGTTGATTTTCAAAGCCCTCGTTGCCGACCGGGAAATCCAATTGAAGCTCCGGGTGGAGAGCGGCAAGCCAATCGTGGAGCTTCAGGAATACAGTCCCCAGCTGGATCTCGTCAAGCTGACGGCTTTTTCCTATTCACTGCTGGTCGACGGTCAGTCCCATCATCTTTCCATCCAACCGAGCAGGAATGGATTCAAGGTCGATATTCGGCGCCGGACCTACCATGTACGCTTACAAGATGAACTGGACATCACCATCGCAAAGCTGGGCCTGAAGGATGCCAGCCTTAATCAGAGCGGCAAGGTCGTAGCTCCCATTCCCGGCCTGGTTACCTCCGTTAACGTGGCTACAGGTGACAAAGTGGGCAAGGGTGATCATTTGCTGGTACTAGAAGCCATGAAGATGGAAAACGAGATCAGGGCACCCCTGAGCGGGAAGGTGACAGACGTACATATTTCGCCAGGAGACACCGTCGAAAAGGGTGTGGAGCTTATAAGTATTAAGGGGCGGGAAGACCTCAAATAGGCCCATCGAACTACCGCCAGCGTTCGTCCTGATAATCTAGCTTCTCTTTTTGCTTTTCCGGCGTGGCTGTTTCTGCGGAGAGTGGAGCAACGGGGTTGTTAAATACCACATATAATACCCCGAAGCGATGGTTATCAGGCCCAGTAAGGACATGACCCGGATGATCCAGTTATTAAGATCTTCCCGCTGCTTGTAATCCATGATGTGGAGCATCCATAGCAGATCATAGACACGCCATATCATACTGCGACGAGCAGTTACCCGGCCAGTGCTGGCGCTAACATACACCGCCGAAGCCTTCCAGTTATCAAAGGACACCTTCCACGCAGGGACCGGTCCACGATATTCACCTCTTGGCGTCTCTACTCGGATAACCCGGCGTATTGGCACATCGGGGACGAAATGCAGCTGAGCAACAGCTATAGCGGTGGCGCGGTCGATTGGCGACAATTTATCTCCGGTGATAGCATCATAGGTCTCAGCATGGTGCTCATCCTGAATGAACCGGTACACAGGGACATTCAGGAGCTTCCCTAATTGAATCTTTTCTACCCAAGCCAGCTGGCTGTTGCGGATGAGAGGCGGGATGGGAGCCAGGAAGTTCTCATACTTCAGATTCACCTCCTCTCCCACGCCAACGTCGGTTTCATCTGGGACATCAGTAATATGGACCCATGAGAAGTAAATACCCCCCAAGGACCACAACAGGAGCTGAAGGCCTATAACAGGCCCCAAGCGACGATGCCACTTACGGATGGATTTCTGTCTCGATCGGCGGGACACTGTTATTCTCCTTCATTATAAGTCTTCCGGATTCGTCCCAGCTGCTGCCAGGAAATTATAATAAGCCTTGGCAGTTTGGCACCGAATTGATAGTTTTCAGTTTCTTCAGCCTAGATTTAAAACGACGAACCAGAGCCCGTATGGCACACAGAGAAGGAGTCTGGCACTTGTCCAGGGAAAGCTATGGAGGATAGCCCTCAACGGGTGATCGTTACTGGTGCTTCCAGCGGGATTGGCCGGGAGCTTGCCAGGCAGCTCGCTGCTCGGGGTGCGCGCGTTGCTCTTGGGGCCAGACGAGAGCAGGAACTCATGGAGGTGGCAAAGGAATGTGATGAGCTGGGTGGTGAGGCCTTAGCGATCCTCACTGACGTCAGCGCTCAGAATCAGTGCAAAGCGTTGATCGAGCAGGCTGTGCAGGCATGGGGCGGAATAGACATGCTCATCAACAACGCCGGAATCTCCATGCACGCCAGGTTCGAAGATATATCCGACCTGGGCATTTATGAACGGATCATGCGCGTCAACTACCTGGGAGCGGTAGCCTGCACCCACTATGCCCTGCCCTACCTGAAAGCCTCTCGGGGCAGAATCGTGGTCATTTCCAGCCTGGCCGGGAAGACCGGAGTTCCCACGCGCACGGGCTATTCAGCCAGCAAGCACGCCCTGCACGGTTTTTTCGATGCGTTGCGGGTGGAGCTGTCCGGATCGGGGGTAAGCATCACCATTATCTGTCCGGGCTACGTAGCCACTGGTATCCGGCGTTACATCGTCGGGCCGGATGGACGACCTGAAAACCGGAGCTATCAGAATGAAACCAGGTTCGCGTCGGTAGCGAGTTGTGCCGGGACGATCCTGCAGTCTGCCGAGAGAAGGAAGCGGGAAGTGGTCATGACCGCGACCGGCAAGGCCGGGCAATTCGTGAAACTATTTTTTCCCGGTCTAATCGACCGAATTGCCCAGAAAAAGGTGCGGCTCCGCACACAACAGGGCAGGACCCTATCGGGCGAAGCCGGCCAGTGAGTCAGGATGAAGTTCGCACTAAGACGAGGCTTCCTCCTTTTTTTCCAAATAGTAGATCAGTATAAATGCGGCGCCCACAAGAAGAGGCAGCAGCCCCCAGATGGCCCCGGCGAGAGCCTTCGATGAAACCCAAATACCGAGGAACAGGGCGATACCTATCGCCGACCAGAATAATCCCTGATTGCGGTAGTTCCTCTGCTTAGGTGGGGGAAAGGGAACCTCGATGCCTTTCTCGATGGCAGCCATGATCTCCCGGCTCTGTACCTGCCTTTTCCTGAAGTTCAGATACAGTGCCACAATGACCGCGATAACGATTGTTATCATAAAACTAACGCCACCTATTATAGCTAGAATATCTTCTTCCATAATCGCACCTCCTTACGGGTTTTTCACATCTTTGACCGCGTTACGATCTAAATTGTTGCAGAATTTCCGTGCAACGGTTCCCGGGTGCAACCTTTCCCGGCTAAACCCGGTCATAATCATAGATGGCGACAGCTGCTGACCATGAGATTCTGGACAAGTTCCACTCCGGAGAGCAGGACGAGGCTTTCCGGGATCTGATAGAGGTTCATGGCAAAACGGTGTACAATATCGCTCTTTTCACACTTAACGACGAGGTGTTTGCGGAGGACGCGACCCAGGACGCATTCATCAAGATCTACCGTCACCTGGGCAAGTTTAAAGGGGATGCCAAACTGTCCACATGGATGTATCGCATCGTGAAGAACGTTTGCTTCGACTATCTGAAGAAACGCCGTCATTCGCCCCTGGATGAGCTAAGCGAACACTATCTGATGAGTAGCGACAGCAGCCCGGAAGAGGAGCTGTTAGCTGGGTGGCAACATCAGGAATTGCGCGATGCCGTGGAGCGACTACCGGTGAAGCAGCGACTGGCGATCACGCTCTATTATTTCCAGGACAAATCGTACGAAGAGGTGGCGGCGATTATGGGCCAGCCTCTAAACACAATAAAGTCGCATTTGCACCGGGCCAAATCAGCCCTGGAAAAATCATTGGTAAGATTTGAAGGGAGTCTCGCATGAAGGAACAATCCACTGATGCTTTGGACCTACTTTTCCGACATGCAAAAGCGGAATTGCCCCCCGGTCTCAAGACCCGCCTCCTGGCTATTCCCCAGACCATACCAGCAGGTTCATTCTGGGACGTGCGCTGGATACTCCCGCTGGCCAGTCTTATTCCGTCCGGAATATGGTTAATCCTTACCCGCTTGGGTGCTTTCTGGAGGCTGGTAGCGGACAGAGTTATCGCTCCAGTGCGGGATCTGTCGCTCCCTGCCATACCAGCTCCTTCATTACTTTCACTGGGAATAATCCTAGTGGTGGCAATGACGACTTTTGTGTTTCTGACCTGGCTCTATTTGCGCACTGAGAACCAGGCGGCGACCGTCTACGCCCAGCGTCTAACCAGAGCACACTAGGCGAGCCGCCCGGCAGCTGCCGGCTATCTCTTCTCCAACAGCTCGATAAGTGCTTCCTGGGCGGCCGGCGTACCCAAGCGGCTTAGCGTAGAGACCGCCTCGGTACGCACTTTCACATGCACATCATTCCTGGCAACATCCAGTAGAATAGGAACGATCTCGTCACTATCGACGCGGACCAATGCGAGCACTGCAGCTCGACGTTCATCAGGACTCTCTGATGATTTGAGGATCGACCGCAGCGGTTTGATCACAGCTGTGGAACTGAAACGGCCCAGAGTAGTGATAGCAACCTCGCGCACCTTAGGATCAGGATCTTTAGCAGCAATTTCCTGGAGCTCATCAATAACTGAGGGGAAATCATAGAATCTCAATTCAAAGACAATTTTCTTCCGCATCTCAGCATCTTTCATCTCGCGATAGAGCTTCAGAACGGCCGCCAGGGACTGTTCATCACGGATCCTGCGCAGTACATAAAGGGTATGGATCATGACTTCATTATCATAATCCTGTTTCAGTTCATCAACTATCGGGCCGTACTGTTCCCGGTTCTTGCGGTTTTTCTGCACCAAGCGCTGGCCAATCTTGAAGAGATTGGCCTTGGCATCGTCCGTCCACTGGCTGTTCTCGAATTCCTGAATGAACTTGTGATAGACTTCGAATAGTTCAGTATCAGGATAATCGAGCCGTTCCATGGCGTAGCAAATCCAGAAGCGCGCGTCGTCCGTATAGCTGTTGGTGCCATACTGCGCCAAGAACGCTTCCAACGTGGTAAGAGCATCTTGCCAGACCTCACCCAAGATGAGCGCATAAGCCGCTTTATATGCCTGGGCAATCTGTTTGCGTTCCTCGTTGCTCACGCGTACATATCTGCGTGCACGCTGTGCTCCTGCCCGACGTGCCTGTGCTTCCGCCTGGCGGGCCTGCTGCTCCGCCCTACGGACCTGTTCCTCCGCTTCTCTCATTTGTTCCCGCACCTCATCCTCAAGCATTTCATACTCCTGGAGATATTCCCATTCTATCTCCTCGAGCCACGGTTCGTACGGCTCCAGCGGTTCCAGTGGTTCCAGCGGTTCCGGATGTTCCGGGGCCGGTGAGGGTTGCGGAATGACAATCACATCCTCAGGTTCAGCCCGGTCTTCCTCCTGGGTGACCTGTCTACGGCTCTGAGCCCCCAAGACGGAAGCGCCCACGATCAGCAGCACCAGCACCGTTGAAATCCGGTGAAGGCCCGGGAAAACTTTCATGTATCTGACTAGTTTACTCATCACTATTCTCTCCTTTGAGATCAGGTCAATATCGAAGATGTTTTTACTGCCGGTTCCTTCGTTTCAGCAGGCTCCTTGTCCCGGTCTATTTCCACCAGCGAGATACGCAGCAGTATGGAATTGTTGTCGATACCCTCCTGCACCAAGGTAACGGTCCACAAGGGATCCTCTCCACCACTGTTGGCCACCTGCAGGAGTACACGTTCAATCTCATCGATCAGCATCTGCAATCGGGGATCGGCGGTTGTGACCTGGTGATTCCTGAGCATCCGTCCCTGAAGCAGAAGTTCCTCCGACAGGCTACGCTGGCGGGATATATTCAGCGTTTCAGGATCATCCGTACGAGGATTAAAATTATCCAGTCCCATCAGGACCATCTTCGAGCGCTCCAGATAGCTGGAGGCCAGCTGGTTAAACTCGGCGACGAGTGCGGGATCAAAGACCGTAGCCTGCACCGGAGCGCCCGTCTCCAGACGACTGAAAAACCCGGACTGCCCAATAAAGATCCCGGTTGCGACCAGTAAGATGGCCGCGGCCAGCGACACCCACGCCGGGCGGACAGGTATGGCTCCCGGTGACAGCAAATGACGCCAATCCGGACGAATAGTGCCCGGTTTATCTTTTGGGAGGCGGTCTGAGAGCAGGTTCCAGTAGCCTTCCCAATAAGCCGGATCAACATCGGGTGCACGGCGTCGGTCCATAACGCGCAGGGTCCAAGACAGCTCTTTGAACTCCTGCGCACACTGGGAGCAGGAAGCCAGATGGGCATCGAAGATTTGCTGTCGATGAGGTTTTAATTCCTGGTAGAGCGCATCGGCCATCATCTTCCGATATTTTCTGCAACTACTCATGACTGTTCCTCCAGTCCCAGTTCTGCCCGGTAGAAGTGGAGCTCTTTCTGAAGCCGGCGGATAGCCCGAAACAGCTGGCTTTTTACCGTACCAACCGAGAGTCCCATTATGCGGGCAATCTCTTTGAGTGACAAATCGTGATAATGGCGCATGATGAATACGGACCGCTGTTGCGGAGCAAGCGCCTGCAAGGCTTCATTGATGTGGTCCTGGATCTGGTGTGCCGCCGTCCGGGCTTCAGGATTATCCGTGTGGGCTTCTGTGACAAATGGTTCCAGCGGCGAATCTTCGTCCGTCGTGGCCCGCATTCTCCAACCTCGTGTACGCTCCTTCCGGCTGGCATCTATGTAGGTGTTCATCATAATACGGTACAGCCAGGACATGAGCTTGGCTTCCCCTCTAAAGTGAGACAGGCCATGATAGGCTTTAATGAACACTTGTTGCGACAGTTCTTCGGCATCATCCCAATCACCTGTCAGTTCCATTGCCAGTTGGAATAGCCTGGCTTGGGAGTATTCGACCAGCTCCTTGAAGGCTTCCGAATCTCCCTCCTGCACTCGTTGCACAAGACCTTGCTCATGGCTTTCCATACTCAAATAAGACCATTGAATAGACGCATAAGCGAGAGGAAAGGTTTACACCTGATCGTAATCATCAGTATACTGGACGAGATCCTGTTGAGAATCTTCACCGATGCTACCAACTGGATACGTCAAAATCAATGGATTCCTGAGTTATGGTGCGTTGAAGTCACATCCTTTTTTCTTGAGTTGACCCTGTCCTAGTGGAAACTTCATACATGCCCTTGCCCCGTCAGTTAATCAAGCAGCTCCAGCGTATTGTCGGGCGTAGGCAGGTCGATACCGATTTCGCAGAGCTACTCGTCTATGAATCCGACGGCCTTACTCTGCGGACTGCCCGTCCGGGATGTGTGGTTTATCCTTCCAGTACGGAAGAATGCGCTCGCGTCGTGAAAGCGTGCCACGGAGCGGGAGTACCATACGTACCAAGGGGTGCCGGTACCGGTCTGAGCGGCGGAGCCATCAGTGATGGTGGGGTGATCATCCAGCTCAGCCGCATGAGCAAGCTGCTTGGGATCCACCCCGACGACAGGTATGCCATCGTGCAGCCCGGTGTAGTGAATAATTACCTGAATCTTCAGGCCCGTCCACATGGCCTGGAGTTTGCACCCGACCCTTCCAGCCAAGCGGCGTGCACCATCGGGGGCAATCTGGCGGAGAATGCGGGAGGCCCCCACACCCTCAAATACGGTGTCACGAGCAATCATATTCTGGGACAGACGGTAGTATTCGCAGATGGAGAGATCGCCACTTTCGGTGGTCCTTTTCCGGTACGGACGGGCCCGGATTTCTCCACTTTCCTGACAGGTACCGAGGGGACCATTGCCATCAGCACGGAGATCACCGTACGGCTAGTCCCGACCGCAGCCACGGCAACGACGATGCTGGCAGTTTATCCCTCGGTATCAGGTGCCACGGACTCCGTTTCGGCTATCCTGGCTGCAGGGGTCTTGCCCACCGCCATGGAGCTGATCGACAATCTGTGTATTCAGGCGGTGGAAGGGCACCTGAAAGCCGGCTTTCCCACCGACGCCGCCGCGGTTCTGCTTATTGAACTGGACGGCGAAGAGCAGTTGATGAAGCGAGATGCAGAAGCGGTAGCCCGCGCCTGCAAGGCAAACGGGGCCACAGATTTCCATACAGCTCAGACGGAGGATGAGCGCCAGAGCCTGTGGCGCGGCCGCAAACATGCGGTGGGATCCCTAGGCAAGATCACCCCCGCTTTCTACACCAATGACGGGGTCGTGCCCCGCAGCAAGCTTACCGCTATACTTCAGGTATCCTACAAGGTTGCTCAAGGCCATGGAATCCGTGTGGCGCATGTCTGCCATGCCGGCGATGGCAATATCCACCCATTAATCCTCTACGATCCCGACGAGTCACAAGGCCCGGAAAGAGCCATGGCTTGCTCCGAAGACATTTTGCTGGCCTGCCTGGAGATGGGTGGATCATTGACTGGAGAGCACGGCATCGGTGCGGAAAAGCGCAACCTGCTTCCACGGATGTTCACCGAGGATGATCTTGGCCATATGCTGCGGCTGAGGGACGGCTTAAACAGGGAAGGCCTGTTGAATCCCGGCAAAATATTCCCCACAGGGGCCAAGTGCGGGGAGCTCCGTAATCAGCCTGTATTTCCATCAGGGACCTGGATATGAGCCCAGGGGTATCTGAAACGTTTCCGGAATGGCCGGAGCCCGGCGTGCCGCTCCGCCCTAAGGAGAGGAGCAACGTGGGCGAGCTGATCAGACAGGCACGCACGCGGCGGGTGCCCGTGGGGTCCACCGGCAGCCACCCGTGGGACCTGTCCCGGCTAAACAAGACCATCGCCTTCGACACACCGGACATGCTCCTGACAGTCGAGACGGGCCAGACGCTGGCTGCGGCTAAGGATATGGTAGAGGCGGAGCGTCTGTGGTTGCCACTGGATATGCCGGGCGATAGTTATCTCAGCCTGGCGGAATACCTGACCCAGGACCATTCGCTCAGCTGGCTCAGCAGTCGCTATGGTGCGGCGCGGGACTGGATCACGAGGCTAACAGCCGTCGACGATGAAGGTCGGGAGGTTGCCTGCGGCGCCAAGGTGGTAAAGAACGTTGCAGGCTATCAGTGGGCACCCTTATATATTGGAGCCGGAGACGCGCTGGGACCCATTGTAGAAGTATCCTTCCGATTGCTGCCGCTGCCCACTTCTATCAGCTGCGGACAGTGGGAAGGGAAGAGTCCGTCATCCCTGATGGGAATATGGCGGCAAGGCTGCCAGGACAGTCATCCGACCGGGCGTGGTGATCCCTGGGAAGCTATTCGGTTGACTCGTCACAGCAGCCAATGGCGAATGGAAGGCATAACACGTTTTCCACCGGATGCAGTAGCTAATTGGGGGCGTCCAGTCAGGGACCAAATCCAAGAGGCCATCACAACGGCGGCGACCCCCCCGAGGGAAACAGCCATCCCTGACTTCAAACCCGTGCATCGAATCCAAGTCTTGCCAACCCAGATCGCCGGGCTGCTGGATACCCTGGCAGCATGCCAGTTAGACCTGAGCTGCTATCCCGCATCAGGAATCATACATGCCGGCCCGATCCACGACGATCAAGACAAGCAGACCTACACCGCTATGCTGGATATGGTCATCGCCAAGGGCGGAAGGGTTCAACCATTGAGGGCTGGCGCTCATGTGAATAGACAGCCTGGTCGAGACCCATCAGGAGAGCGAACTATAATGACCAGGGTGAAGAGCATCCTGGACCCAGAGGGAGTGTTTGGCCCTTTGCCAGAAAACCGATGGTAGCGACGCACCAGATCTTTTCCCAAGATGGCTATCGTTTGCTACAGGAGTGCATCCACTGCGGTCTTTGTCTACCTACGTGCCCTACCTATGTGGTCAACGGGAAGGAAGCCGACTCGCCCCGCGGCCGATTGTCACTCATGAAATATGTGGACCGGGAGCCCGATATCGACGCACAGGGGGCTTTTCGTCATATTGATCTGTGCCTCGGCTGCCTGGCATGTCAGACGGCCTGCCCTTCCGGTGTACGCTACGGCCATTTACTGGAGAGCTCCCGCACTTATCAACGGCAGGAAATCAAACCCCTGACGGGGTTCCAGCGTCAGATCGTGACCGGGGTGACCAGCCACCGGCCACTGGGTATGATCTCCTCCATCATCGCGGTAGTCCAGCGGCTGGGCCTGGACCGCCTGGTACGAGTGCTCAGACTCCTGCCAGCCACACTTCGGTTTCAACTGGCCGGAATGCCAAGAATTACCGGTAGAGCTTTCAGTCGGACCCATGACCGACTATTGCCAGCTATGACGCCAAGTGACAGCAGCCAGGGTAAAGTCGCCCTCTTTACGGGCTGCGTAATGGATTATTGGTTCAGCGAGGTGCATGCCGCCAGCGTACGCGTGCTCCAATGGAACGGCTTTGACGTGACAATCCCGGAAGGGCAATCGTGTTGCGGCGCGCTTCATGCCCACGCCGGGCTTGAGGAGGAAGCGGAAGCATGTCTAGACAGGAACTGGATGGCTTTCCAGGATATCGATGCCCAGGCGTTGGTGGTGAATGCCGCCGGTTGTGGAGCGCAACTGCGAACTGAGGCCTGGACGTCCCGGAACGGTCTGCCGGTCGTCGACATCAGCGAATGGCTGGCTGATAAACTCATTCGACCGCCGGGAAAAAAGTTGTACGCGAAAGTGACCTACGATGCTCCCTGCCACCTGCACCACGCGCAGAGCATCCATAAGGCACCTTACCAGCTTCTGGAAACAGCCTGTGAGCACCTAGCGGTATTGCCAGAAGCTGAGATGTGCTGTGGCAGCGCCGGCTTTTACAGTCTGATACAGGCCGAAATGTCTCAACAGGTATTGGAACGGAAAATTGCACACATTCAGTCCATCGCGCCTGCAACGCTTATTACCGGTAATCCCGGCTGCCAAATGCAGCTCCAGGCCGGATTGCACGCCTCGGGCATGAAAATACCGGTCCTGCATATAATACAAGTCCTGGACCAAGCCTACAGGCAGGATGAGGCCTACCTGCTGGCCTTCAATCTATCAGAGTAAGTGTATTAACAGGGATGTTATCGATCCGTATCGGTGGTCAATACGAAATGGATGGGAATAGCCACCCACACGCCGAGTGGCATATCGCGCTGTTTGGCCGGCTTGAACCGCACCTGTCTGACAGCTTTCACAGCCGCCTCATCGAGTCCCGTCTCAGGCAAGCCATTTAAGACGACAACATCTTCCACGAAGCCTTTATCACTCACGAAAGCCTGAAGTACAACCGTACCTTCGATTCCCGCCTCCCGGGCTATGGCCGGGTAGACCAGCTTTTCCGCGATGGCGGCATAACCACCGATTGGAACCGGCGGCTCATCATGGGGAATGAACCGGATTCTAGATGAGGGATCATCGGCCGGGGGAGCCGGCACCTCCCACTCCTCAAACTCATCCAGGAGGGTCTCCTCAATGGTGATGTCCTCGGCAAAATCCTCATCGTCAGACTCGATCGGGATAGACGGGCGTGAAGGCGGGGGTGGAGCCTCAAACTGATGTGTTTCAGGAATGTCGAATTCCTGCACGATCTGTTCAAATGTTGCAGCAGAGGGTGCTTGTCGACCCGCATTAAATCTGGGAAACGCAAACAGAAGCATGGCCAGTGCAACGATGGTTCCCAGAATGATCACTCTAATTCGCGGGGGATAGCCATCATCTGTTTTAAAACTACGCATGCTTACTTCCACTCATTTAACACAGTCTTTTGACCAACGGTTCCTAACCACATCCTGTGGTGACACCAGTTAGACATCATTGTATGCCGGAAGGTTGCCATTTCAAACAAGTTGAACTGCACTATCAGGAGGAATCTGGTCAAGTCGGTAGTATTGGGTAAGCGGCAACCGATCCCGTGAGCATTTCATCCGGGGGGCGGTATCAGCGCGGTGATATTCTGGAATAAAAAAACCAGACACGACCTC
>CP070787.1:1210081-1222488 GCA_020346745.1 Fidelibacterota bacterium
TCTACGTTATGGCTGGAGCACGGGCATCGGTTTAACTCACCAGGTGATTGCGGCTATGGTAGCCGCGCTTGCGTATGCTTTGGTGGTATGGGCTATGGCGGTCAACGCCTTTTTTTCCCAGATCGTCCGTGTTCAGGAGGAACGTGGTCATCAGGTAGCGACAGGCGGTCCGTACCGGTTCGTGCGGCATCCCGGCTACGTGGGATCAGTCCTGTTCGAGTTGGCTGTGCCCATCATGCTGGGTTCCTGGTGGGCACTTGCCATCGGCGGATTACATGCAGTGCTATTCGTCATCCGCACCGCCCTGGAGGATCGGACCCTCCAGGCTGACCTGGACGGCTACCCGGAGTATGCCCAGAAAACGCGCTATCGGCTGCTGCCGGGAGTGTGGTAGGCAGTCAAGACAACTCGTTCACTCATTGTTATTATGAGCTACTTTGTTGAAAGGGACATAAGATGAGATCATCATTCTGGATACTGATCCCAGCCATGTTGACCGGTCTCTTTTTGTTAACCGCCTGTGAGGACGAAGACCTGGCTCCGACCAATCCTCTCGATATGCCCTATGAGGTGGTCATTGATCCGGCGGATTTTATCGATTCCGACATAACGGGCAACGAATTCTTCCCTATCACTCCGGGGAGCACCTACGTATACCTGGGCGAGGATGAGGACGGGGAGGCCGTGCGTGTGGAAGAGGAGCACACCACGGACACCAAGGTGATCATGGGGATCACCTGTGTAGTGGTGAACGCCAGGGAGTTTGTAGATGGAGAGCCGGTTGAAAATACCTACGACTGGTACGCCCAGGATACACAGGGTAATATGTGGTATTTCGGTGAGCATTCAGAAGAGATCGAGGATGGTCAAGTTGTGGGTACCGGCGGATCCTGGGAGGCAGGCGTGGATGGCGCACTTCCCGGTATCATCATGCTGGCGCATCCCATCGAAGGACTGTGGTACCGGCAGGAGTACTATGAAGGGGAGGCCGAGGATGTCGCCCAGGTTCTAAGCCTTAGCGCGACGGTCGACGTGCCCTATGGTAACGGTACCTTCACCAATTGCCTGCAAACGGCCGAATGGAATCCCATGGAACCTGAGATCATGGAGCATAAGTTTTACGCCTCGGGGGTAGGCTTGCTGAGGGCCGTCGCCGTCAAGGGTGAATCCGGCTATGAGGATCTAGTATCGATCACGAGTGACTAGGCTGAATACGGAGAAGAATCCTGTCTGAATAATTGCATTCATATATCCGGTTACGTACATTATGTTTGAAAGCCCAAAGAGACCGGATCAACGAGTGCAAGTAAGATGTGGAGGCCAATCCGAAAGCTGACCCAGTTGAGCGTTCTTTTGCTGCTGGCGGGATGTGCCGCCAAGCCCAGCTTCGTGGCACCACAAGCAGATTTCAATATCTACCAGAGCATAGCCGTACTCCCGCTGGCGGATCAATTCCACAGGCCTGGCGTCAGCATACAAATCGCTGATTCCCTATATCAAAAACTCCAGACGTCCTCGGTCGAACTGGTGGATTGGATGAGCACCCTGGAAGTCCTTGAGCAGGAAGCCTGGAGACCGGAGCTGCAATCTAATACCCGGGCGGTTGTCCGTCTGGGAGAACGGCTGCAGACCAGGGCGGTGCTCACCGGCTCCATCGACGAGTGGCGCAACAAACTGATCTCCACTAATCCTTCCCTGACCCGGACCGGGACTGCATCCCATAACTATGTCTCTATAGTCGGGATCACGCTCCGTCTGATCGATTGTCGTTGTGGCCATATAGTATGGTCGGCGTCCAAGCGGGGATCCGCGAACGGTCGTGACCAGCACGGAGCGGCAGCCAGCAAGACCATAGACCAGCTGCTGGATTCATTAGTTGACTACCTCTGATCTGATCAGGCCGATTGCGCGACACAGTGTTTTTGAGCCCGCACGGTCCGAATCTGCTATATTTGCACGATAAATCAGTGGTCAATGCCTACTGGCATTAGAGGCGTATTTAAGTAGGGAAGCCACGGATTCAGTGTTACTTTGTCACCGATATGCTCGAAAATGCATGTCCCAGTTGAAAAGGAGACTAGAATGAATATCTACGTAGGGAATCTGTCACGCGAGGTGACCGAAGAAGATTTAAAGGAGGCCTTCGAGGCATTCGGGCAGGTCGATTCCGTCGCAGTCATCAAAGACAGGTATACCGGTGAATCCAGAGGATTCGGCTTCATTGAGATGCCCGCCAATGAAGAAGCTCAAGCCGCTATTGAAGGGCTGCATGAGAAAGAACTGAAAGGACAAGCGCTGAACGTTAATGAGGCTCGGCCGCGTGAAGAACGGCGGGGCGGGAGACATGGCGGCGGGAGGCGCTTCTAGCGGGCGCCACGATCACATAACAGCAAGCCATTCATTGACTGCTTTGTAATGGCAGGCTAGCGCATTGGGAGTGAATGTCCCGGTGATCAATTCCATAGCAGGCTGAAATTATGGTCCTAGCTTATCTGCACTCGGGTACCAAGCAGCCGGCCTTCCCGGTTCAAGGTATCACGGAGCCAAAGCGCCTCGGCTTCTGATACGCGATTCAATCTGTAATTCTTTATCCTCGTAGGCGTCATTTGCAGCTGTACGAGTCTGCCGGTGGAGGGATGCACGCTCGCAAAGTACATGAGGCCCAGATCGTCTCGGTATGACTCGTAGCCGCTGATACCTTCGTAGTCGTTGATGAGATCGCCGCAGCCGTAGATGATCAGCTTGTCCTTATACACTTCCAGACCTTTCACGTGATGCGACGAGTGCCCGTGGATGACATCAACGCCGGCACTATCGATCAGGTCATGTGCAAATTGCCTCTGGTTGGCAGGTATCTCGTAGCCCCAATTGCCTCCCCAGTGAATGGAGGCGACCACGATATCCCGCTCGCCCTTCGCCTTGTCCACCTCTGCCTTGATACGTCTAATCGTGGCAGGGGAAAGGACTGCCAGTAGGTTCACACCGGGTTTATTTTCCGCGGCGTGCCAATCCTGGGGTATTCCACTGGTCATTGTGCCGTACGAGAATACCAGTACCCTCCCTTTGCCGGCCACATTGAACAGCGCTGGCGCTTCGGCGGCGCTGAGATTTGAGCCGGCACCAGCATACTTGATACCAGCGTTTTCCAGTGACTCTACAGTTTCGAGGAGTCCGGCCCGACCCCAATCGAGAATGTGGTTATTTCCCAAGGAACAGAAATCGATCCCGGCCGCTGCCAGGCAGGGGATGTTCAACGGATGCATCCGGTAGTGGATTCCCTTAGACAGCTGGTAGTCATTGCTGGTGGTAATGCTGGTTTCCAGGTTTATCATCCTGATGTCAGTAGATCTGCTAGCCAGTTCTTCCAATGCCGCACCCCAGATGTAGGCGTAGTCAACCGGCTGGGGTATGGCGCCGTTAGCCGCCACGGCCAGGGCAACGTACAGGCGTGCATCCTGAACACTGGGCTCGTGGAGCCGGGGATCACCGGGATGGGGGAGCACCTGGTCAAGACCTCTCCCGGTCATCACATCACCCCCCATGAACAGGGTTATGAGCTGGGAAACTTGGGCGGAATTATGATCGGTTTGACCCAACGCCGGCTGGTGGGGAGCAGGCAGCATGCAGAGGGTGAAAAGAAGTAAGCTGCTGCTGAGAAGTTGCCGATGACGGCTGCTTAACATTATGCGTTTTGCCCCCATGGGAGTGTCATTGCATCTCCGGTTGAGGGAGAATGTCACTTTCACACATCCAGCGGAAACTAAGCGCATCTGTCTATTGCTACAAGTGCTCATGTACCGCCCTGGTCATGGATTATGTCAAGTCTTGTGCAGTTGAACGCTATATGTGCGGTTGCCCTCATTCCTGCCTAACTTTGGGAGGTTCGTGTATCCACCCGCCTTCACTTTAGACTCACCGGGACAGAGTTGTATGAGGAAGCGATGACCAGTTACGCCCGCAGAATCTTCACGTACGTTCTGATGGTCAGCACGATTTTCGCGGCTGCCTGTGAGCAAACTCAGCAACCCGATGAGTGTGGTACCTATTCAGCATCCGTTCGCCCCCTTGACAATGAGATTATCCAAGACCTGGTGTCTGAGATTGAGAACGACCACTACGGAGTCGTTTACAGCCTGGTTATCATGCAAGGCGGCGAGATCACATTCGAGGATTATTTCAACAGCCGTACAAGTGGCGATCTCCAGCCACTATACTCGGTTACCAAGAGCTTTCTTTCGGCCCTCATCGGTATTGCCATTGACCAGGGAAAAATTGCCTCGGTCAACGAAAAGGTGCTGCCTTATTTTACCGAATATGAAGATATCGCCAACATTAATGCTTGGAAGCAGGAGCTCACGATTGAGCACCTGCTAACCATGTCCGCCGGATTCCATTGGGATGAACTGTCGCTGCCCTACACTGATCCTGAGAACGATTTCCGTGACTATCTACAAAGTGACGACCGGATTAAATATGTACTTGATCTTCCAGTGCAGGATGCCCCAGGGACGCGAATGGCCTACAATACGGGTTTAAGTATGCTCCTGTCCGCTATCCTGACAAAAGCCACCGGGTTAAAGGCCAGTGATTTTGCAGCTGAGAATCTATTCAATTACCTGGGGATAACGGAGTGGACCTGGTCGGACTACAAAGATACACTCAGTGTCGGGGGATGGGGGCTCAGCCTGCTGCCAACCGATATGGTCAAGTTAGGGCAACTCTACATTCAGGAAGGCTGCTGGGGCGAGCACCGGGTCATCTCCAAAGAGTGGGTAGCCCGATCGATCCAACCCTTCGGCAGCATGACCAGCAGGCACAACTATAGCTATCAGTGGTGGCGATACTCAGAGACCATGAGCGAAGCCGGCCTGATAGAGCATGCGAATATCTATTTTGCACTTGGCAGGGGCGGTCAGTTCATCTGGGTGATACCCATGTATGACATGGTGGTGGTCTCCACAGCCTGGAATGATAATAACGGCTACTGGTCTGAATCCATGCTGTGGGATTCTGTGCTGCCTGCCGTGCGATAACACTGCATTCTACCGACGATACCTGGAATTTCGTACTGAGGGAAGCAAGCGGACATCCCCTGTCTACCACACTCCCGGTATCAGACGGTACCGGACACGCTGGGCATAGCCGCGATATCCATCAAGTTCAGCCAGCAGGGTCCTGTCTTCCAGTATTGTCCGTATGATCGTCAAGGCGATCACAGGGGCTATCGGGACCAGGGCCCACAGGGTGTCGAGGAACACCGGGAGGGCAATATAGGCCAGCATCCCACTGATGTAGGAGGGATGCCGCACCAGCCGGTAGGGGCCGGTATCCACAACTTTATGTCCCCGGTCTTTCTGGATCCGTACAACGGCCGAGAAGAATTTATTTACCGCCATGGCCCAGACGCTCACCGAATAGCCCAGGACCAGGATCACGGCGGCAGTAATTTGCCATGTGGTTGACACCGGAGACGACCAATTGAAGCGCCAATCCAGGCCGGCAACGATCCACACCACGAAAGGGCCGTATATCGCAGCCAGGGCAACGATGGTCCGGTCCCACTTCTTTGCATCCTCAGCTTCCGCGTAGCGGGCACGCTCGGCAAGCAGATCCGGATGTTTGCGGGCAATGATGATCCGGCTGAGCAGGGTAATCACGACCGTGAAAGCGACCAGCATCCATCCTTCGGGCCAATCCAATGACCCCGCAGCCAGGAAAAGAGTCAGAGGCATAAGCAGGATGTAGACGATAAACCGGAGGATAGCTTTGAGGCCGATCCCCTGAACAGCTCTATGGGAGTCGTTCGGTTCATTGGCAGCGCTATTATTATTATTCATGCTCACCTCTATGGTATGCTTTTCAATAAACTATTGATCACAAAGTTCGCTCAGTGCCCGGTCGACAGAAGCCAGTAGTAGATCAGCATCGGTTTCCTCGAACTGCAGGGGCGGCTTGATCTTGAGCACATTGTGAAGAGGTCCTTCGGCGCTCAGCAGGATCCCATCCGCCTTGACCCGTTCAATAAGCCAAGCTGTTTTCTCAGTGGCTGGATCGAGTGTTTTGCGGTCATTGACCAGCTCGACACCCAGAAACATGCCTAAACCCCGCACATCCCCGATTATCGGGTGGTTTTCAGCCAATCTGCGGAATCCGTTAGCCAGATAGCCGCCTACCCGAGAAGCCCGCTCCAGCAGCTGTTCCTCTTCCAGCACATCCAGGACCGCCAGCCCGACAGCCATAGAGACGGGATTGCCGCCGAAGGTGTTGAAATATTCCATCCCGTTATCGAAGGACTGGGCAATCTCAGGCGTCGTCACCACCGCACCCAGAGGGTGACCGTTGCCAATTGGTTTACCCATTGTCACGATATCAGGTATGACATTCTGGGTTTCGAAAGCCCACATATGGTCACCGACGCGCCCCATACCGACCTGCACTTCATCAACGATACATACTCCCCCCACTGAGTGGACATGATGGAAGGCTTCCTGCAGATAGCCCTCAGGCAGGACGATCTGCCCACCGCAGCCAAGGATAGACTCACAAAGGAACAAGGCCGGCGGATGGCCGGTTTCATCCAGGCGTTCACAGGTCTCCCGCACGGATCCTGCATATGCCTTTCCGATTTTATCGCTCTGGCCTCGATAGGGGCCGCGATAGGGATCAGGTTTAATGACTTTGTGCACCCAGTCGGGAAGACCTGCGCCACCAGGGCCCTCGCTCTTGTAGGGACTCAAATCCACCAGTGTCTGGGTATTGCCGTGGTAGCCGTCCTCAAGGACTATGACGTCGTGCCGGCCGGTATGACTGCGGGCCATTCGAACGGCCAGCTCGTTCGCCTCACTGCCGGAGTTCACGAAATAGCAGACGCTCAGTGGCTCCGGCAGGGTTGCCGTGAGGCGTTCCGCGTACTCCACCAGATAGGGGTGCAAGTAGCGGGTATTCGTGTTCAACACGGCTGCCTGATCGGATAGTGCGGCCACGACCCCGGGATGACAGTGCCCTACGTGACAGACGTTGTTGATGCAGTCCAGGTAGGCCCGTCCATCAGGCTCAAACAGGAACTGTCCCTGGCCGCGAACGATTTCGAGCGGGATCTGGTAGGCGAGGGATAGGGAGGGACCGATGAGCTTGCCGCGCTCAAGGAACAATGCGTCAGGCTGCGATTCGCGATTCCCGTATTGCTGATGAGGTCGTTTATTGAGACCACACGCTGTCCTCAAGTGATTATCGGCTTCAATCCAGTCTATAGGCTCGAGCCGTTCCAGAGTGACCAAAGCCTGATCCTCACTGATGCGCCGATAGTCATTGGAGGGATCTTCATGCGCAGCGATGGCCGACATGGTGACACTCAGGCAGAGACGCATGCAGATCAGAGGAAATAACACTTCGATCTCAGTCTCCGAGAGAGGCCGGGCACGGTGGTAGCCTTTGGCGACAGTTGCGATAACCGCTAGGGGATCGTTCGATCCGAATATTGCGTAGGCGCAAGCGATGGCCAGCTCATTCACCGTGTTAGTCCGCAGCATATCACCAAAATCCAGTAAACCAGCGACTCTCCAGCCTTCTCGTTTGTCCTCAATAACCAGGATATTCTCATCGTTGGCATCATTGTGAATGACACTTACGGGCAGCTCGGGTACCAGTGGAGATACCCGTGCACGATATTGGAGCAGAATTCGCTCGACAATCCCACGATGTTTGAGATTGGAGATGCGGCCGGTGTGGGCGCTGATCCATTCCGCTCGGCGCAGGTCCCACCGAATTTCCCGATCCATGGCCGGGTGCTGGAAGCTTTCAAGGCATTGATCCAGCTCGCCCAGCACAAAGCCAAGGTGGTCTAATAACTGTTCATCCCGTGTGATTAGTGTTGCGAGAGGCTGACCCTCCAGGAAGGTCAGAATCCGCATCCAGTAGGTGGTACCGTCGTGACTCCGGATGCTGCATATGTCCTGGTCCGCTTTTGAGGTTACTACTCTGGGACACCTGGCCGACGACCAGGACTTGGCGAGTGTGTGCAAAGCAGCATTCTGGAATTCCAGTACCCGGGTGTCTTCATCCCGGTTAGCGATTTTGATAACGAACTGGTCTGAGCCTACGGTCTCGAGCAGAGAGTTCTGATCCCATTCGGCGGGTAATGGCTTTGTCTCCCCGTCCAGTCCATAGAGATCGTGGACATACGACTGGATGGTGTCAGGAGCGAATGTTGGCCGGCCTTCCGGTGTAGGTGTCATACTTGCGTTGCTGAGGGCAAGATTATCTTCCTGGCATACATATAGAACCAGATGCACCCTTTGTGTAGCGCAAGCTCAAAACTAAGACCTACCAGACGCGGTTCCAAGGTCCCTGTCGCTGGCCGGTTCAATACTATTTCAGGTGTTGGCGTGCTGCAGGCCCGGTTCTGCAAGCCTCCTTCAGCAAATTCACTATGAAGGGGCTTAATTCCGATATAGCTTTATCGGCTTGAATATGTCTCCCTCGAATATTCTGACACTATTAGAGCTGGATGACTTCGTAGTTATCGATTTCGAGACCACCGGCCTGAATCCCGAGACCAGTAGAATCATCGAAATCGGTGCTGTCCGGTTCTGGGGTGGGGAACCTGTAGAGGAGTTTCAGCAGCTCATCAATCCTCAGGTGCCTATTCCCAGGGAGATTATCGAGCTCACCAATATCACCGATGAAATTGTTGCTGATGCGCCCACCATCGAGCAGGTGGGACAGGACCTTCTCGATTTCATAGGGGAAAGTGCTCTTGTTGCCCACAACATCCGATTCGACCTGGGTTTTCTGAAGGGGATCTACCGGACCTTGGGCAAGCCGGACGAGGTAGCCAACCACCTCTACGACACCATGCCCCTGGCACGCACTTTTCTCTACCATCACACCGGTTTCAGCCTCCAGGCGCTTTGTGAATACTATGAACTTGAACATAAAGAGGCTCACCGAGCGTATAACGACGCGCTTAACACGGGGCATGTGTTTGTCAATCTTTTACATGAGGCGGCAGCTTACCCGTTGCCGGTGATCCAATCACTGTTGGGAGTTATGCAGCATGTGGATATTCCTAACAAACATCTCTATGTGCGGTTGGCAAACGTAATGGCTTCAACTGGTCATCTCAAGGGCATCAATGTGTCCACGGTGGAGCATCCCGCACCCCAGGCTATTTTCGAGAACGAGGGCAGAGGGGATGATTACGGCCCTCAAACACCGCAGGGATTTTTCGGTGATGGTGGGGTGCTTGCCAATGACTGGGATAAGTACGAGTCACGACCTGTCCAGGTCAAATTTTCCGAAGCTGTCGCCAAGGCTTTTGAGGATGGACATATTCTTATCGCCGAGGCGGGTACCGGATTAGGCAAGTCCATGGCCTATTTGCTGCCGGCAGTCAACCATGCCTATGTGCACGAACAACCGGTCGTCATTTCCTGTTACACAAAGCACCTTCAGGATCAACTCTTCTATCAGGAAATCCCTCGGCTGGTTACCATGCTGGATGCCCCCATGAAGGTGGTTATGCTCAAAGGCCGGGGCAACTACCTATGCCGCACCCGCCTGGAGTTCGTTCTTACCAACGCCAAGCGCCTGTTGGGGCCTGATGATGTCGAGAGCATCCTGCCCGTCATCATCTGGGAACAATTCTCTCATACCGGGGATATCGACGAATGCCCGGGCTTCCTGATGGCTAGAGGAGGGCGGCTGTGGCGGATGCTTCGCAGTGAACGGGGATTCTGTCTGGGCAACGCCTGCCGACGCTTCCACGGCTGCTTTCTTGGGCCGATTAGACGAGCGGCACGGAAAGCTAATATAGTGATTGTCAATCATGCCCTGCTGATCGCCGATGCCGCCGGTGACGTAGGTCTCCTACCCGAAGAATACGTATTGGTCATCGATGAAGCTCATAACCTGCCCCGAGTAACCACTGAAGCCCTCACCCTGGAATTTGGCGAGAATGCCGTGCAGCGATTGACGGATTACTATACCGGCAGCCGCTATCGCCAGATATTCCGCAGGCAGCTGCGGGATGCCTTGCGGATCCTTGAGGAAGAAAGAGATCTATACCGCGAGGTACAATCTGCGGCGCGGGCATTGAAAAAGGAAACACTTTCACTGCTGGCCGCCTACATCGACGAGCACCAGGTTCAGATGTCGCCGGATTCGAAGTATGCCACGCAAACTGCGCGATACGTGGATCCCAACGTTGAATTTCGCAATCTTGAGTCCCAGGTACATGCTGTTCGCGAGGCCCTCGAGACATTCAGCCAAAACCTCACCGATATCTATGAACGGCTGGATAAAACGGACATGGCCCTGGGTGAGTCGCTGGTCCATGAGTTGGGAGTGGACTTGTCGGAGGCCATAGTACTCACCACCGCTTTCCACCGCATCACTGCTGAAACCCCGAGCGTCGAGGATGTGCTCTGGCGAGAAATAAGAGCCACCTTCGATCAAGTGAAGGTCTTGTTCAGGTGCGCTCCCCTGACGGTGGCTGCGTTCCTGCGAAGTAAGGTCTTCGAGCATAAACCCGGCACGGTGCTGTGCTCAGCTACTCTCAAGGCCGGTGATAGTTTTGATTACCTGCGCAGTGAGGTTGGCCTCGATGAAGCCTTCGAAGCCTGGCCGGTTGAAGTTATGGAATTTCCCTCTCCCTTCTTTTATGACGAGCAGTGTGTGGCCTTGGGTTGGGATACCAAAGTAGATGTCACAGATTCTGAATATCCCCGTGAACTCGCTGATTTGATTGAGAGTCTGTCTGACCGAATCGAGCGGCGTCTCATGGTCCTTTTTACCTCCTATGCACAAATGAGGGCCGTCCATGAGATTCTCCATCCCCGTCTTTTCCGAACCACCAGAAGGCTGATCACACAATTCAGTGGCAGTGGTCGCCGCAATCTCATCGCAGCTTTTCGGGAGAATCCTCGGGCCATACTTCTGGGTACTGCCAGCTTTTGGGAGGGGGTTGACCTCCCCGGTGAACTGCTTGAAATGTTGGTGATTGCCCGGCTGCCTTTCGCGAATCCCACTGAGCCGGTTGTTGAAGCCAGGATTGAATATCTACGGGAACAGGGTTATAATCCGTTCCAGGAGTTTCAGATTCCTGATGCTATCACTCGTTTCCGTCAAGGATTCGGGCGTCTGATCCGGACTTCAAGCGATGAGGGAATATTTATTATTGCTGACTCACGTATATATAGACGTCACTATGGCCAGCTTTTCCTGGATGCCCTGCCTGTCGAAGTGCAAGCCTTTGCATACGCCGATAATATTCCGGACATGGTTGGAAGGGTTATATTCCAGCGTGAAAAGGCCTGATTCAATGGTTCATGATATCTATAGAGGTTGAATTTTGAAGAAGTTTATCATTGATGATAAGGAGCATTCCATTGATGACTTTACCAATTTCTTGAAGTCATCGCTGCCCGTGGTGCTGAGTGATAAGGCCGAGGAACGAGTTGCGCAATCACGCAGCACCCTGGAGGAAATAATCGCCCGGGAAAAAGGAGCTATTTACGGTATTAATACTGGATTCGGCAATTTAAGTACTGTACGAATTGACGAGAGTGAGCTTGAAATCCTCCAACACAACCTTATCCATTCGCACGCTGTCGGTGTCGGACCGCCGTTGGTACCCAATGTGGTTCGGCTGACAATGCTCCTGAAAATCCTGTCTCTTTCCCAGGGCTATAGCGGTGTACGTCTGGAAGTGGTTGAAAAATTGCTGACTTTGCTTAACAATGATGTGTTACCCACCATCCCGTCTCAGGGCTCAGTGGGGGCCAGTGGCGATCTGACTCCCCTAGCCCATCTCACCATGGCCTTGATGGGTGAGGGGCGGGTTCTGATGGAGGGCCATTACATCCCCGCGGCCAAGGCGCTAGACCAATTACAGACTTCACCGTTGGTTCTCCAGGCCAAGGAAGGACTTGCACTCATCAACGGCACCCAAGTTTCCACTGCCATGGGATTATGGGGGGCTATCAGATTACATAATCTCATGAAGGTAGCGGACATTGTGGGTGCCATTTCAGTGGACGGTCTCCTGGGAACACCCATGCCGTTTGAGGCTACGGTTCACAAGTTAAAAAAACATACCGGTCAAAAGGCCTCCGCAGCCAATCTGCATAAACTGATGGAGGGGAGCACGATCAGAGAGAGTCATCGGCATGATGATGACCGCGTTCAGGATATCTACAGTCTGCGTTGCATGCCCCAAATTCATGGTGCGTGCCGGGATGCTGTAGGCTTTGCGACTCAACAGCTGCTGAATGAAGCGTCGAGTGTAAGTGACAATCCGTTAGTGTTTTCCGATTCCGGTGAGGTTATTACTGCTGGTCATTTTCATGGTGAAGCGGCCGCAATGGCGAGTGACCTGGCAGCTCTTGCAGCAACAGAGCTCGGGAATA
>CP070787.1:1222588-1255906 GCA_020346745.1 Fidelibacterota bacterium
TTGCTGAGGATGGGGCGTGATTATTAACGGCCGACCATATCGCACCGTATGGATGGAGGGTACGGTCATCAAGACAATCGATCAGACGTTGCTACCCGGCAGGTTTGAAATTGTGTCCTTGCGGGACCACCACGAGGTTGCCGAATCGATCAGGTCCATGATTGTTCGCGGGGCGCCGGCCATTGGCGCCATGGGTGCGTATGGTTTAGCCCAGGCCGTCAGCCAGCTGGATAGGGGCGATCTTAACGAGATTGAGAGATTGAAACAATTCTTGCACGCCACGCGGCCTACCGCATATGATCTCACCCATGCCCTGAATACCATTTTCGAAAAAATTGCCCGGGAATCTGATCTTCCGGCGATGCAACAAGCCGCCATAAATGCCGCGGAAGCCTACGCTGACCAAAGCGTGGAGGCCTGTCGATTGATCGGGGAACACGGGAACCGGCTGATCCGCGACGGGGATGTCATCCTAACTCACTGCAACGCCGGTGCTTTGGCAACCGTGGATTACGGCACCGCTCTGGCGGTCGTCCGCATTGCGCATTATGAGGGGAAAGACCTTCTGGTTTACGTGGACGAAACCCGTCCTCGATTGCAGGGGGCCAGACTTACGGCCTGGGAACTCTCGCAGGAGAATATCAAGCACCTGATCATCGCGGATAATGCTGCGGGATATTATATGCAGCAAGGGGAAATCGATATCGTCATCACCGGCGCTGACCGTATCGCCGCCAACGGTGATGCCGCCAACAAAATAGGGACCTACGAGAAGGCCGTGCTGGCGAAGGCGAACAACATTCCGTTCTACGTTGCGGCCCCAATTACCACGATCGATTTTCAGTGTGATTCGGGTGAGCACATCCCGATCGAAATGAGGGATGAAAGTGAGATTCTCAGCATTGCCGGGAAGAGAGTCGCGCCTCTGACCAGCCACGCTTCAAACCCCGCTTTTGATATCACGCCCGCTGAGTATATCGAGGGTATCATCACGGAAAAAGGCATTATCGACCCTGCCGGAATCGGTAGATTGGCATAAGGAAATGTCTGAGTTCTACCGGGTAGTGAAGTTTCGAACAGTTTTTACGTTGAGGCAGATACCCGCGGTTAAAGAATGGAATGCGGGGACCGATAGCAGAAAGAAAGAATGGATTGACGCCAGGGTACCGGGAGGCGCAAAAATATACTTGCAAATACCGGAGGGACTGCCGTAGAATCGGCCGTGACAATAGGTGAGATCACCTGGCGTTAGGTATCGTGAGTAAGCAGCCTGCATATCAGCATTCTTTCTGGAGCCCTCCGGGTTCACGGGGGAATTGCGCGCAGGCGCTGCTACCGATCGGCGACCTGCAGAACGTCGCTGTAATTATTGGGATTATCGTACTGCCCATAAACCTGGCTCTGTCGGGCTAGTTCTAAGGGCAGTTAATCCCAATCGCATCATCACTTTAGACTCCCTAACCAGCCCCAAAAAAGATCGGGATTAACTGCCTGGGGAAAGCTATGCCTTTAGCCGAGGCACAGTACGAACAGGACAGTTGAACAAGGAATCATGTATGCGTTCGGACACCATCAAACTCGGATTTGAGCGGGCCCCCCACCGCAGCCTCTTAAAAGCCACCGGGATGATTCGCAGCGAGGACGATTTCCAGAGGCCATTCATCGGTATAGCCAACTCGTATACCGACCTGATCCCGGGCCACGTACATTTGCATGATTTAGGCAAGGTAGTGAAAGATTCGGTGCGTGAGGCCGGCGGCGTCCCCTTCGAGTTCAATACTATCGGGGTGGATGACGGCCTGGCCATGGGACATCTGGGGATGCGTTACTCCCTCCCCAGCCGGGAACTAATCGCCGACAGCGTTGAGACGGTAGCAGCAGCTCACTGCCTGGACGGTCTGGTCTGTATTCCTAACTGCGATAAAATTATCCCCGGCATGCTCATGGCCGCCGTCCGGCTCAATATTCCCGCTATCTTCATTTCCGGTGGGCCCATGAAGGCCGGGCGGACTCCCGCAGGAGATAAGGTTGACGTCATTACCGTTTTTGAGGGAGTGGGTCAATACAAGGCCGGCACGATCGACGATGCCCGCCTCCAGGAGCTAGAAGATTATGCCTGTCCTTCCTGTGGTTCATGTGCAGGCCTGTTCACCGCCAATTCAATGAACTGCCTCATGGAAGCCCTGGGCATGGCCCTGCCGGGCAACGGCACCGTGCTGGCCATCGATGAGCGCCGCCAGGATCTGGCCCGGCAAGCAGGTACCCGCATCATGGACCTGGTGAACCAGGACCTTAAACCCAGGGATATCATCACCAATGGGTCGCTCCGCAACGCCTTCGCGTTGGACATGGCCATGGGCGGTAGTACCAATACCGTATTACATACCCTTGCTATTGCCCATGAGGCCGATGTGGATTTCGATCTGGAGGAGCTGAACCGGCTGTCCAAACGGGTTCCGAACATCTGCCGGGTGAGTCCGGCAAACAGAGCGGTACACATGGAAGATGTGGACCGCGCCGGCGGCGTCTCAGCCATTCTGAATGAACTATCCGGGATTGATCGTGCCTTAGAGCTGTCCTGTATAACCGTCACCGGGAAGACTCTGGGGGAGAACATCGCCGACGTGCTGATCGAAGATTCAGACGTGATTCGCTCGGTGGCGGATCCCTATTCCAAGGAAGGCGGTCTGGCGATATTGTTCGGAAACCTGGCTCCCCTGGGTGCGGTGGTGAAGACTGCGGCGGTCGAGGCGGCTATGATGGTCCATACGGGTCCGGCGCGGATTTACGAATCTCAGGAAGAAGCGGTAAGGGGTATTCTGAATAGCGAGGTGCAGCCCGGCGAGGTGGTGGTCATCCGCTATGAGGGCCCCAAGGGCGGTCCCGGGATGCCCGAGATGCTGGCTCCTACCAGTGCAATCATGGGCCTGGGGCTGGGTGATAAAGTAGCCCTCATCACCGACGGCCGCTTCTCCGGAGGCACCCGCGGAGCCTGCATCGGCCACGTTTCCCCGGAAGCGGCTGAAAGAGGACCCCTGGCGATACTGCGCAACGGAGATATCATCCATATTGATATCCCAGGCCATCGTTTATCGGTGGAACTTAGCGATCAAGAACTTGAAGCCCGCTTGAGTGAGCTGCCCCCCTTTGAATTAAAGATCAAGAGTGGGTATCTGAGCCGGTATGCCCGTATGGTAACATCGGCAAATACCGGAGCTGTAACGGCGATTTAGTATGATATCAATAGTGAGGCGAAACCATGGGTAATAACCAACGAACTCTAACCGGTGCCGAGATCCTCTGGGAGTGTCTGGTGCGTGAAGGGGTGGAGGTTGTCTTCGGCTACCCCGGCGGGGCCACCCTGCCCATATACGATGCGATGAGCGGGCACAGCGATAAAGTACGCCACGTTCTGGTACGACATGAGCAGGGCGCTGCTCATATGGCTGATGGCTATGCCCGGGTCAGTGGGAAGGTAGGGGTTGCCATGGCCACCTCGGGCCCCGGTGCCACCAACCTGGTTACCGGTATCGCCACGGCCATGATGGACTCCTCCCCCATCGTATGCCTCACGGGGCAGGTGGCTACCACCGCGCTGGGCGGCGACGCTTTTCAGGAGACCGATATCACCGGCGCCACTCTGCCCCTGACCAAGCATAGCTACCTGGTCATGCAGGTGGAGGAGCTGGCTTATTCCATTCGGGAGGCTTTTTATATTGCCCGCACCGGGCGGCCCGGTCCGGTGCTGATCGATATCCCCAAGGATGTACAAACGGCCTCGACGGAATTTGTTTATCCCGATGACCCCATTGATCTGCCCGGATACAACCCGCCGGAAAGAGCCACCGATCAGCAGGTCAACAACGCCCTGGAACTGATCAACGGAGCTGAAAAACCGGTGATCCTTGCCGGACAGGGAGTCCTCATGTCCGGGGCCATGAGCGAACTGAACCAGCTAGTCGAAAAAGCTACCATCCCGGTGGCAACCACCCTTCTGGGCCTCGGCAGCATCCCGGCCAGCCATCCCTGTAACCTGGGGATGATGGGGATGCACGGGACCGCCATGGCTAACCACGCCATCCAGGAGGCCGATCTGCTCATCGCCTGCGGCATGCGCTTCGACGACCGGGTGACGGGGAAACTCCAGACCTATTCTCCCAACTCCCGGAAAATTCACATCGACATCGACGCCTCCGAGCTGAACAAGAATGTGCGTGTCGACCTGGCGATCAACGCTGACCTGGCCACCGTGCTGCGCCAGATTCTTCCGGGAGTGAAGAAGCGCAAACGCTCCGAGTGGACGAGCCAGATCCAGGAATGGCGGGAGGACGCCGACCAGCGGGATGTGCTGCGAACCGACTCGCCGGTATTGATGGGCGCGCAGGTGATCCGCACGATCCGGGAAGGCACCTCCGATGACGCAGTCATTGTAACCGATGTGGGTCAGCACCAGATGCTGGAAGCCCAGTACTATACCCATGAGCAGCCGCTCACGCTGATCACGTCCGGGGGATTGGGTACCATGGGCTTCAGTCTCCCGGCGGCCATTGGGGCCAGTTTCGCAGTACAAGAGCGGGAGATCTGGGTCATCGTTGGAGACGGCGGTTTCCAGATGAACATGCAGGAGCTGGGCACAGCCATGCAGGAAGGGGCGAACGTGAATATAGCCATCATTAACAACGGCTACCTGGGCATGGTCCGACAGTGGCAGCAGCTATTCTACGAGGCGCGCTACACGGAGACACCCATCTCCAGCCCCGATTACGTCAAGATAGCCGAGGCCTACGGGATGCCTGGCTATCGGGTTGAGCGGCAGGAGGATATCCGGCCCAGCATGGAGTGCGCCCGGAATCACCCGGGGCCAGCGCTAATCGACTTTATCGTCGAGAAGCACGATATGGTGTATCCCATGGTGCCTGCCGGGGCCGGCCTACACGAGATGATCCGCCGGCCGCATCCCAGCCAAGTAGATGCGGTCAAGGTAGAATAAGGAAAGCAAGTCATGAAACAGATTCTGATAGCATTGGTCGAAGACAAGCCGGGCGTGTTGAACCGAATTGCCAGCCTGTTCCGCCGCCGGAATTTCAATATCGAGAGTATCGTGGCGGGACACAGCGAGGTTCCGGGTGCTACCCGGCTCACCATCGTCACCGATGAAGAGGAGCGGCTGCGGCGCAACGTCATCCGGCAAAATCTGCTGAAGTTGATCAACGTGATCGATGTGGTGGATGTTACAGACCAGCCCTGCATCATTCGCGAGCATGCCCTCATCAAGATCAAGTCGGATGGTGCCACCCGTGGAGAGGTCGGCGCGCTGGTGGAGATGTACCGCGGCCGGATAGTGGACGTGGGCACCCGCTCGTTGGTGGTCGAGGTCACGGGCGAACCCCGCAAGCTGGACTCCATCATCGAGGTGCTGTCCACCTACGGTATCATCGAGATCATGCGGGCAGGCAAGGTTGCCATCACCCGGGGTGCCGAAAATCCAACGGACAATGGTGATTTGCATCTCTGGAAGAATTCCCGAGGCAAAGCCTCAGCTGCCAAAGCCACTAACAAAGGAGGGGTCTTATGACCAGCATGTATTACGATAAAGATGCGGATCTCTCGGTGTTACAGCCGAAAAAAATCGCCGTTCTGGGTTACGGCAGCCAGGGACACGCCCACGCGTTGAACCTGAGCGATAGCGGCATGAATGTCCGTGTAGCTGATCGTAAGGGCAGCAAAGCCTGGGAACAAGCAAAGAATGACGGTCTTGAGCTTGGCACCGTAGATGAGGTCTCGCAGTGGGCAGACGTGATCATGGTACTGCTGCCGGACCAATATCAGAAGGAGGTTTACGACAGCCAGATCGCGCCGCACCTGAAGCCCGGGGACACCCTGGCCTTCGCCCATGGATTCAACATTCATTTCAAGCAGATCGTACCGCCGTCCGAAGTGAACGTGATGATGATCGCTCCCAAGGGTCCCGGTCATTTGGTGCGACGCACCTACCAGGATGGCAAGGGTGTGCCCTGTCTCTTTGCGGTTCACCAGGATCCCAGTGGTGAGACCAAAGCGCTGGCGTTGGCCTGGGCGCGGGGCATCGGCGGCACCCGTGCCGGCGTCATCGAGACCACTTTCAAGGACGAGACCGAGACGGACCTGTTCGGTGAGCAGGCGGTGCTCTGCGGCGGATCGGCCGAACTGATCAAAGCCGGATTCGAGACACTGGTGGAGGCCGGATACCCGCCGGAGCTGGCGTACTTCGAGTGCCTCCACGAGATGAAGCTGATCGTGGACCTCTATTACGAAGGTGGACTGTCGCTCATGAACTACTCGGTCAGTGACACGGCGGAATACGGCGGCATGACCCGCGGCAGCCGGATCATCACCGATGAGACCAGAGCCGAGATGAAAAAAATGCTCGAGGATGTCCAGTCGGGCGCCTTCGCCAGGGAATGGATCGAGGAGAACGCCCAGGGACAGCCGCGGATGCAGCAGCTGCGCGCCGCCACCCGGTCACACGGCATTGAGGAAGTCGGGGCGCGGCTGAGGCCCATGATGAGCTGGCTCAACCGGCCAGAAGAACCGCGCGAGGACGAGGAATGAAATTCAAGGTGGCCATTCTGCCGGGTGACGGCATCGGCCCCGAGGTCATGGACGCCGCCGTTGCCATCATGGAGACGCTGGCACAGGAATACCAGGTAGCCCTTGAGGTTTCATCCCACCTGGTGGGTGGTGCATCCATTGACGAGTACGATTCGCCGCTTATAGATGACACGCTACAGGCCTGTTATGATTCCGACGCCGTGCTGCTGGGCTCAATTGGTGGTCCCCGGTGGGAGGGTCTGCCCCATGATAAGAAACCGGAGCGAGCTCTGCTGGGTCTGCGCGAAGCGCTGGGACTGTATTCCAATCTCCGGCCAGCCAAGGTGTATCCGGCCATGGTGGAGGCCTCTTCCCTCAAGCCGGAGTTCGTCCGTGACACCGATCTGGTGGTCGTCCGGGAGCTCACCGGCGGCATTTACTTCGGCGAGCCCCGCGGGTACGATGCACAGCAGGGTTGGAATACACTGATCTACAATCGGGAAGAGGTGGAGCGCATAGCCCGGGTGGCTTTCGACCTGGCAGGCAGGCGAAGGGGACAGGTGACTTCGGTGGACAAGGCCAACGTCCTGGAGAGTTCTCAATTCTGGCGGGAGGTCGTGCATGAAGTACAGGGGGATTATCCCGATGTCACGCTGAAGGATTTATACGTTGACAATGCCACCATGCAGCTGGTGCGGCAGCCATCCCAGTTCGACGTGATCCTCACGCAGAACATGTTCGGGGACATCCTCAGTGATGCCGCGGCCATGGTGACCGGCAGCCTGGGGATGCTGCCCTCCGCCTCCCTGGGTGAGCATTACGCCTTATACGAACCGGTTCACGGCAGCGCACCGGACATTGCCGGTCAAAATATGGCTAATCCCCTGGCGATGATCGCATCGGTGGGAATGATGTTCGGTACCACCTGTAATCTCCCGCAGGCGGAACAGATCCTGGACAAGGCTATCGAAATAACCTTGGCAGACGGTTTCCGTACGGCGGACATCGTAGCTGAACAGGGTGAGCCCGTTTCCACCACGGAGATGAGGGACCGGATCGCAGAGTCTCTCCGGCGGCTGATGGAAGAGAAAAGAATTACGGCTTCCCCGGCATAAAGGAAGGTTGACGATCAGCATGAGTGAAAAAATCATCATTTTCGACACCACGCTCCGCGACGGCGAGCAGTCGCCCGGCGCTTCGCTGAACGTGCAAGAGAAGGTAGAGATCGCCCGCCAGCTGGCCAGGCTGGGTGTGGATGTCATCGAGGCGGGTTTTCCCATCTCCTCCCCGGTCCAATTCGAGGCGGTGGAGCGGATCGCTGACAGTGTCCCGGTTGTGGTGGCGGGGCTAGCCCGTGCCGTAGAGCCGGACGTCAAGGCAGTTTACGACGCCCTGCGGCAGACCGAAAAATTCCGGATCCATACGTTCATCGGGACCTCGGACATTCACATCAAGGAGAAATTCCGGGCTGACCGGTACGGCAAGTCGTTGAAAGAGAAGCGAAACACCATTATCAAGATGGCTCGGGATGCGGTGGCCTATGCGAAGACCTTCACCGATGACGTGGAGTTTTCCGCCGAGGATGCCGGCCGTACCGATACCCCGTACCTGGCGGAAGTGCTGGAAGCGGCTATTGATGCGGGTGCGACCACGGTGAACATCCCGGATACCACCGGCTACACCATGCCGGCCGAATTCGGTGCCAAAATCGCGGCGCTGAGGGAGACGGTGGGCAGAATCGATCAGGCCGTCATCAGTGCCCATTGTCATAACGACCTGGGCCTGGCGGTGGCCAATTCTCTCAGCGCCATTCAGAACGGTGCCCGGCAGGTGGAGTGCACCATCAACGGGATCGGCGAACGGGCCGGAAACGCATCCCTGGAAGAGATCATCATGGCTCTGCGAGTGCGGGGGGACTACTGGAATGTGCATACGGATATCCGGATCGAGGAGCTGTTCAACACCAGCCGGATGGTCTCAGCTTTCACCGGCCTGGTGGTACAGCCGAACAAGGCAGTTGTGGGAGACAACGCCTTCTCGCACGAGTCAGGCATCCACCAGGATGGCGTGTTGAAGAACAGCCACACCTACGAGATCATCACCCCGGAGGCCATTGGTGCAACCAGGACCAAGATCGTCCTGGGGCGCCATTCGGGGCGGCACGGCCTTGCAGTACGGCTGCGAGATCTGGGGTACCGACCCACCAAGGATGAATTGCAGCACATCTACCAGAAATTCCTGGACCTGGCGGACAAGAAGAAGGAAGTGTTCGACGACGATCTCCGCGTGCTGATGGGTGATGAGATGCACCGGCAGCAGGAATACTACGAACTGGAGTCCTTCCATGTGAGCGCTGGCACGAATGCGCTGGCCACTGGAACCGTGAGTATCAAGGCCGGCGAGGAGGTGCTGCGTGAGTCGGCCATTGGTGATGGTCCGGTGGATGCCTGTTTCAAAGCGATCGATCGGGCTCTGGACACCGATTCCACCATTGAATCGTACCAGGTCCGATCGGTGACGGCCGGGCGGGAAGCCCAGGGGGAAGTTATTGTCCGAGTCCGCAGCGGTGACAGCGTATGCACCGGGCGAGGAGTATCCACGGATATCCTCGAGGCGAGCGTCAAAGCCTATCTGCAGGCGCTGAACGAGACCAACACAATACAACGGGAAACCGAACCGACCGCGACCGTGGCGGAATAGGAGGTGAACAAGAGGAAGGTCGAACAGTCATGGGAATGACGCTGACAGAAAAGATTCTAGCGGACCATTATGCTGGAGGGAGCATACAGCCCGGTGACCTGATCCAGGTGGGCATCGATCTGATCATGTGCCACGAGGTTACTACGCCACCGGCCATCCAAATGCTTCTGGAACACGGGCTGAGCGGTGTTTTTGACCCGGACCGGGTGGTGGTCACACCGGACCATTTTGTACCCAACAAGGACATCAAGAGCGCGGAACTGGTGAGAGAGTTACGGGAATGGGTGACCGCAAACGGTATCAAGAATTATTACGAACTGGGCCGACATGGTATCTGTCACGCGCTGCTGCCCGAGCAGGGGCATATTCTTCCCGGCCAGACGGTGGTTGGCGGTGACTCCCACACCTGCACCTACGGCGCCTTCGGGACTTTTGCCACCGGGATCGGCTCAACGGACCTGGCCGCTGCCCTGTATTCGGGCGAGCTGTGGTTCAAGGTCCCGGAATCCATCAAGGTCAACCTGACAGGCAAGCTCCCGCCGGGCGTATACAGCAAGGACATCGTCCTGGAGCTGATCCGGCGCATCGGTGTGGACGGTGCCCGATACCAAGCCCTGGAGTACCACGGCGAGACCCTCGAGGAGCTCTCCATGGAGGCCAGGATGACCATCACCAACATGGCAATCGAGGCGGGGGCCAAGTGCGCTATCATGGAAGCCGACGACCTCACGTCGGCCTACCTGGACGGCCGGGCAAAGGGCGGAGACTGGACCGTGCACAGGGCGGACCAGGATGCAAGATACGCGCAGGAGCTGACAATCAAGGTCGACGATCTGGAACCCCTCGTGGCTTTTCCCAGCCTGCCCGCCAACGGCCGGGAGATAGCCTCTCTCACCAGCGAAGAAAAAGAGAGCGTGGACCAGGTTTACATAGGGTCATGTACGAACGGTCGGATAGAGGATCTGCGCATTGCGGCCAGCATCATGAAAGGGCACCAGGTGGCGGCAGGAGTGCGAGCGATTATCGTTCCCAGTACCAGCACCACCTGGAAGCAGGCGCATGATGAGGGGCTGCTCGCGATATTCCACGAGGCGGGATGTGCTATCTCCACGCCCACCTGCGGCGCGTGCCTGGGGGGGCATATGGGCGTGTTGGGCGAAGGGGAAGTGTGTGTTTCAACCACCAACCGCAATTTTACCGGCCGCATGGGTCATCCCAGCTCACGGGTCTACCTGGCGAGTCCCGCCACGGCAGCCGCCACGGCCTTGAGGGGATGCATCACCGATCCCAGGGAATACCTGCAGGAGGAGAGATAATGCAAGGCCGAGTGCAGTTGTACCAGCGAAGTCATATCAACACGGACGAGATCATTCCGGCCCGGTACCTGAACGTACACGACAAGGCTGCGCTCGCCCGGCATGCCATGGAAGATATTGATCCCGGGTTTGTCGATAGAGTCCAGGCGGGTGATTTTATCGTGGCGGAGGAGGATTTCGGTTGTGGGTCCAGCCGGGAGCATGCCGTGTGGGCACTGCAGGGTGCCGGTGTGCAGGCCGTGCTGGCCGATTCCTTCGCGCGCATTTTCTACCGCAACGCAATCAACAACGGCTTCTATCCGATCGAGATCGCAGGCATCAGCACCAGGGTGGGGCAGGGAGACGAGCTGAACATCGACCTGGCGAAAGGCCGGGTGATCAACATGACAAAGGATGAGGTGTATGACTTTCCACCGTTCACATCCTTCATTCAGGCGGTCATCGACGCGGGGGGACTATTGAGTTATCTGGGAAAGCAGAAAAGTGGAGCAGGGATTTCTGATGGCACTTGAACTGTTTGACACGACACTACGCGACGGCACCCAGGCAGAGGGTATCAATCTGTCCGTTGGGGACAAGCTGCGGATCGTCCAGCTGCTGGATGACTTCGGCATGGATATCATTGAGGGCGGCTGGCCGGGCAGCAATCCCCGGGATCAGGAATTCTTCGCAGCGGCCAAGGACTTGAGCCTTAAACATGCCCTGATTTGCGCCTTTGGATCCACCGCCCGGAAACCTGACGATGTGGCAACCGACCCCAATCTGAATGCACTCCTGGAAGCCGGGACGCCAGTGGTTTCCCTGGTGGGTAAAACCTGGCGCTTCCACTCCCGTACCGGGCTGCGTGTCAGCGATGAGGAGAACGAGGCGCTCATTCGCCATTCGGTGGCTTACATGCGTCAGCATGGACGACGGGTGATCTTCGATGCGGAGCATTTTTTCGACGGCTACAAGGACGATCCGGCATTCTCTCTGGCCATGATCAGAGCGGCCGAAGAGGGGGGCGCGGATACCATCGTCCTGTGTGATACTAACGGAGGATCACTGCCACACGAGGTCGCTGCGATCACCGGAGAGGTCAAGACGCATATCAAGGCGGGACTGGGCATCCATGCCCATAATGACGGTGATCTGGCGGTCGCCAACACGATTGCCGCCGTCCAGGAGGGAGTGACCCAGCTCCAGGGGACGATCAACGGTGTCGGGGAGCGCTGCGGCAACGCCAACCTGTGCAGTGTCATTCCCAACCTCCTGCTCAAACTGAATAAGCAGACCAGGGGGGATATCGATCTCCAACGGCTTACCGAGCTGTCGAGGACGGTGGCGGAGATCATGAACCTTGCGCCGCCCCAGCGGGCACCTTTTGTGGGGCAGTCGGCCTTCGCTCACAAGGGCGGGATCCACGTCAGCGCGGTCATGAAGGATACCGCCATGTACGAACACATCCCTCCCGAATCAGTCGGCGCGCGCCGGAGGGTGCTGGTGTCCGACCTGTCCGGGCAGAGCAATATCCGCTACAAGGCGCGGGAGTTCGGCATTGACTGGGATGGAGAGAACGGCCGACAATATGCTACCGAGGTGGCCCAGTGGGTGAAATCCCTGGAATATGAGGGGTACCAGTTCGATGGAGCGGAGGCATCGTTCGAGCTGCTTCTGCGCCAACACACGGGCGAATTCTCTCCATTCTTCGACATCCTCGATTCACGGGTTTTCGTACGCTTTGGCGAGGAGGGACCTCCAACGGCCGAGGCAGTCATGAAGGTCCGTGTAGACGGAGAGGTGGAGCACACCGTTGCCGAAGGCGTGGGGCCGGTGAACGCCCTGGACGTGGCTTTGAGGAAAGCACTGGTCCGGTTTTACCCGGTAATTGCGGAAGTCAAGCTGGTGGACTACAAGGTACGGGTGCTGGATGAGAAGGATGGGACCTCGGCAAAAGTGCGCGTCCTGGTTGAAACCAGCGACGGGAAGAAGAGCTGGTCAACGGTAGGGGTCTCGGAGAATATCATCGAGGCCAGCTGGCAGGCTCTCCGGGACAGCCTGAATTTCGTTCTTTTCAAGACAGCGGCGGAAGTCCCGACACACGCAAGCAGCATGAACAAGAAGACGATGTGGAGCGAGAAATGAGTACGAAGCATACACCCTATATCTGGATGGACGGCAAGGTCAGAGCGTGGTCGGAGGGCTACATCCATGTCATGTCCCATGCACTCCATTACGGCAGCGGATGCTTCGAGGGCATCAAGTGCTACGCCACTGACGGCGGACCGGCCATTTTCAGACTCGAGGATCATATCCAGCGCCTGGTGAAGTCGGCAGCCCTGTACCGGATAGACGTTCCGTATCCGGTTGAGGAACTGGTAACCGCCTGCGCAGAGCTGGTGCGAGTCAATGAGTTGGAGGGCTGCTACATCCGGCCCATCGTATTCTACGGATTCGACACGCTGGGTGTGCACCCCAACCATTGTCCGGTGCATGTGGCCATTGCCTGTTTCAACTGGGGTGCTTACCTGGGTGAGGACGGGCTGAATCACGGTGTGCGCATTACCGTTTCCCCTTGGCGGAAATTCCATTATACCAACTTCCATACCGTCGCCAAGGGCAACGGGCAGTACATGAACTCCATGCTGGCGGTTCAAGAGGCGAAAGCGAAGGGATTCGATGAAGCGCTGCTGCTCAATATGGAGGGGAACATCGCCGAGGGGTCTGGTCAGAACCTTTTCATTGTGAAGGATGGTACGCTGTATACCAATGGGGAAAAGTCGTCAATATTAATGGGTATCACCCGAGACACCATCATCAAGGTGTCACAGGATCAGGGGCTGGAGGTAGTGATCCAGGACCTGACGCTGGACCAGTTGACGGCGGCGGACGAAGCCTTTTTCACCGGGACGGCCTCGGAAGTGACTCCTATCCGCGAGGTGGATGGCCAGACCATCGGAAGTGGCAGCCCAGGCGAGGTAACCACGCTCCTTCGGGGACTCTATTTTGATATAGTCCAGGGCCGACAGCCGGAATACGGGGAGTGGCTTTACCGGGTACAGGAAGAGCTGGTCCCAGTGGAGGTAACCTAAACTGTCCGAATCCGGTTATCCACTCTTCAACCCCCACGAGATTCATGATGCGTGTGGTACCGGCTTCATCGCCGAGGTCTCCGGCGAGCCCGGCCGACGGGTAGTCACGCTGGCATTGCAGGCTCTCAAGCGCCTCAAGCACCGGGGCGCACTGGGGGCCGACACCCAGACGGGTGACGGCAGCGGGCTGCTCACTGACCTGCCCGAGCCACTGTTCAGCCGTATCCTGGAGCGGGAGTACGGTGTCCAGCTGCAACCCGGTGAAGAGCTGGCCATTGCCATGGTCTTCACGCTGCCGGGGGAAGAACCGAGATTTGAAAAGAACCTGCGGACACTGGCGTCCAGGCATGAGCTGACCTACATCGGTAAAAGGAAGGTGCCCATCGACGACCAGGTTCTTGGGGAGGTTGCCCGAGCCAGCTGTCCGCTGATCTTCCAATACCTGTTTGCGTGCCCCAGCGAGAGTGCACGCCCCGTCGAGAGCCGACTCTATCTCGTGCGCAAGGCTATGGAGCAGGTCATTGCTGAAAGCGGCGGCGCCAGCTTCATCTGTTCCTTCTCCTCCAAGACGATTGTCTACAAGGGGCTCATGGTCGCGGACCAACTCGACCGCTTCTACCTGGATCTACAGGATCCGGAGTACATCGCGAAGGTAGCCCTGTTTCACGAGCGCTATTCCACCAACACCTCGCCGATCTGGTCCCTGGCTCAGCCGTTCAGGCTGGTGGCGCACAACGGCGAGATCAACACGATCAAGGGCAACCGTCTCTGGATGTGGGCCCGTGAGCGGGAGCTGGGGTCGGATTTCTGGCGGGATGACCTGGACACCCTGAAGCCCATCGTCACGGCCGAGGCCAGTGACTCCTTCAGTCTGGACAATACGCTCGAATTCCTGGTCCGCAGCGGGCGCACTCTCTCGCAAGGCCTGATGATGATGATCCCGGATCCCTATGCCAACGGCCTGGAGATGGACCGGGCGCTCAAGGACTTTTACGTCTACCATGAAAATGTGATCGAACCCTGGGATGGTCCGGCAGCGCTGGTCTTCACTGACGGCCATCAGGTAGGCGCAAAGCTGGACCGCAACGGGCTGCGGCCATTACGCTATACCATTACCCGAGACGGTCTGGTCATCATGGCGTCGGAGGCGGGGGTGATCGAGGTGGAGGCGGAAAACCTCAGGCATCACCGCCATATGTCTGCCGGTGAGATCTTTGTATTGGATCTGGATGGCAGTGGCATTTCGACCAATGATGAGATCAAGGCCCAGGTGGCATCCGAAGTCTCGTATTCAAGGTTGCTGGGCGACCACATAAGAGTAATCAAACGCGGCAGCAGCCAAGAAGAGTTTGGCGAGCTGGGCCTGCCACCAGGGGGCCTAAATCCCAGGCTTCAATTGGCACTCGGCTGGGACCAAGAAGACCTAAGCCGTTATGTGATCCCCATGGCCCGCAGTGGACGGGAACCGATGGGTTCCATGGGGGATGATACGCCCCCGGCCTTTCTTTCCCCTCGTCCCCGGCGTTTCTACGACTATTGCAAGCACAGTTTCGCCCAGGTCACCAACCCACCCATCGATCCCCTGAGAGAGAGTTTCACCACCAGTCTCTACCAATACCTGGGAAGCGAAACCAACCTGCTGGCCACAAAGCCACGGTTTGACGGTGCGGTGCGCATTGAGAGTCCAATCTTGTCTCCAAGGGAGGTGAGGCAACTCGAGGGGTACCATTCCTGGCTTCCCCATACGAAAATTACATGTCACGTTCGCAATGACGGTAATCTGAAAGCTCGCCTCGCTGAAATCAAGCAGGCCAGCGAAGAGGCTGTTCTGGATGGCCACAAGCTCCTGCTGGTAAGTGACGAGGGACTTACACCCGAAATGTTACCTATTCCCATGCCCCTGGTGGTATCTGCGCTTCACCACCATCTCATCGGGAAAAAGATCAGAAGCAAGGTCTCCATCATTTGCATTACCGGAGACATGGTTGAGGATCATCATCTGGCCTGCCTGGTGACATTGGGAGCTACAGCAGTATACCCATACATGGCTTACGAACTGATCCGTGAGCACTTCGCCGATGAGGACTGGCCTGAACGTATGAGCAGTTACCGATACGCCCTGGAAAAAGGTTTACTCAAGATCATGACAAAGTCGGGGATTTCCACCTGCACCAGCTACCACGGCAGCATGCTGCTTCACGGGATCGGCTTTTCCCAATCACTATTGGATCAGTACTTCCCATCGATTACCAGCTCAACGGGCGGCATAGGTCTGGATCAGATTATGCAAGACTTATTAACCCGGAACACTCAGGCCTATGCCGCCACCCAACCACGACTAAGGGAATCGGGCCGGTTCCGTTATCGTAAGGATGGTGAGCCGCACGGTTTCGCGCCGGCAGTTTTCCGCGCGATCACGGATTCGGCAAAGTCGGAATCAGCGCTGGAATCACGCAACGGAACGGCGCCCGTCTATCTCCGTGATCTGCTGGACGTCAAGACGGGGCACCCGTTCCCCATCGACCAGGTTGATCGCGCTGAGGGTATCCTCAGCCGTTTCGGGTCAGGGGCCATCTCATTTGGCGCGATCTCCGAGGAGGCGCACCGGACACTGGCCCGGGGGTTCAATCTGGCGGGGGGCCGGAGCAACACGGGCGAGGGGGGCGAGCAAGCAGACCGCTACGCACCAACAAATCCGGACAAGCTGGTGAACTGTTACGTCAAGCAGATCGCCAGCGGCCGTTTTGGCGTCACGACGGACTACCTGGCGGCCGCCAAGGAAATCCAGATCAAGATCGCTCAAGGAGCGAAGCCGGGTGAAGGGGGTCAGCTGCCCGGCTCCAAGGTGTCCCTCTCCATCGCCGCAGTGCGCAACTCCACCCCGGGAGTGCCACTGATATCACCACCTCCGCACCACGACATCTACAGCATCGAAGATATCGCCCAGCTGATCTACGATCTCAAGCAGGTGAATCCCTGGGCGGATGTATCGGTGAAGCTGGTCTCCCAACCTGGAGTGGGGACGATTGCTTCCGGGGTGGTTAAGGGCGGTGCGGACATCGTCTTGATCTCCGGCGGCGACGGCGGTACGGGTGCCAGCCCACTGGGTTCACTCAAGCATGCCGGGCTGCCCTGGGAGTTAGGTCTGGCGGAGACCCACCAAGTGCTGACCGCCAATGGGCTTCGTCCCCGGGTCACTCTGCGAGTAGACGGCGGCCTGAAGGACGGCCGGGACATAGTGATCGCCGCCCTGCTGGGAGCTGAGGAGTTCGACTTCGGTACGGCCGCCCTGGTAGCCCTGGGATGTGTCATGGCCCGGCAGTGCCATCTCAACACCTGCCCGGCCGGGATTGCAACCCACGATGCAGCCCTCAAGCGCCGATTCAAAGGGACGCCGGAGCAGTTAGCAAAGTATCTGCGGCAGGTAGCAAGCCATGTGCGTCAGCTGCTCTCGGAGATGGGTTTTCGCTCGCTGGACGAGATCATCGGCCGGTCGGACCTCCTGGCAGCGAACGAGGTCGGGCGCGCGCTGACTGAGAAAGAGCAGATCAATCTCAAGCCGATCCTGAATCCGGAGGCCCATCACGGCCTGCCACTAAGGGAAAAGGTGAAGGGGCAGCAGACGGCCAAGGCAGTAAGCAGCGGCCATTTTGACGATGATGTCATCCCGGAGGCTCGCAAGGCGATTCTAACCCACCGGCACGTGGTGATCCGCCGTGATATCCGGAATACGGACCGCGCGGTGGGGACCAAGCTCTCGGGCCAGTTAGCTTTCATGTATGGCCGGGGCAGCTTCAGCGGTGATATCCAGCTGCGGCTCAAGGGCATCGCCGGGCAGAGTTTCGGCGCTTTTCTGGTGAACGGCGTGGAACTGCGTCTGCGCGGAATCGCCAACGACTACGTCGGCAAGGGGATGTCCGGCGGCCTGATCAGCATTCGCTTTGAGAAGGCCATCCGGGAAATGGACCCCTCCCAGACCATCATCGGAAATGTGGCCTTGTACGGTGCCACGGCGGGAACGCTACTGGTGGCCGGCAAAGCGGGTGAGCGATTTGCTGTCAGGAACAGCGGTGCGGCGGCGGTGGTGGAAGGCGTGGGCAATCACTGCTGTGAGTACATGACCCGGGGGACAGTGATGGTCCTCGGGAATTTCGGTTGGAACTTCGGTGCCGGAATGTCTGGGGGGGTAGCCTATGTTTACATTACCGACGAGGAAGAGCTGGATGCGCTCAACCGGGATTTCGTGCGGCCGACGACGCTAAAAACCAGGGATGTAAATCTGATCCAGAAACTACTGCGGAACCACCGGTTCCACACGGGATCGGTGATCGCCCACCGGATCCTGAGCAACTGGGAAAGCGAGAAGGTTCACCTAGTGAAGGTGGTCTCCCTGGCCCAGGACGTGCTCGACTTCGAAGAGATCTACAACCAGCAGGTGGCTGCGCGCCTGGGGGTCATGCTCAGCGAATGAGCCCAGCCGCCGGGGGCGGCAAGGACCTGGCGACCGTAAGCCCCGCTGCTATTCCCGTATCTGTCCTTCACCATAAGCGATATATTTTTCAATGGTCAATTCGCGCAGTCCCATGGGACCATAGGCATGGAGCCGGGTGGTGCTGATACCGATCTCAGCCCCCAGGCCCAGCTGACCACCATCGTTGAACCGCGTGCTGGCGTTAACCAGCACCAGTGAACTCGGTACCGACCGGATAAAATCCTGGGCTGTTGAGTAATTCTCAGTAATAATGGCCTCGGTATGATCCGAGCCGTAGAGCCGGATATGGTCCAGCGCTTCGTCATAGGCTGCAACTACCTTCACCGACAGGATCAGATCCAGATATTCGGTACCCCAATCGGCATCGGTGGCTGGCTGGATCCTGGCAGAATCGAACCGTACCGTTTCCGGGCAGCCCCGCAGCTCAACCGCGTGAGCCGCGCAGGCATCGATGAAGGGCGGTAGAAAATCGGCGGCCACACTGCGGTGAACAAGCAGGGTCTCGGCAGCATTGCATACCCCGGGACGCTGCACCTTGCTGTTCAACGCGATGGACAATGCCATTTCCACGTCGGCTGATTCATCGACGTAGACGTGGCAGACACCCTGGTAGTGCTTGATGACGGGAATCCGGGAGTTTTCCGCCACATGGCGGATCAGTCCTTCGCCGCCCCGGGGGATGAGCAGGTCAATATACTCGTCCAGTGCCAGCAGTTCCTGCACCACCGTCCGATCGGGGGTGTTGACCACCTGCACGGCATTCGTCGGCAAACCCGCAGATTCCAGCGCCTCGGCAATCAGCCCGGCAAAGGCCAGGTTGCTGGCGAGGGCTTCCTTCCCGCCCCGCAGGATAACGGCGTTGCCACTTTTCAGGCACAGGGCGGCCGCATCGATGGTCACGTTCGGCCGCGATTCGAAGATGAAGGCCAGCACACCCAGTGGAATACGCATCCTCCCCACCTGCAATCCGTTGGGACGCAGGGACAGGCCGTTGATCTCACCCACCGGATCGGGGAGGGCAACGATCTCCTCTACACCGGCGGCGAGACCGTTGAGTCTTTCCGGGGTGAGGGTGAGACGGTCGATGATCGCGTCGGAGAGACCCTGCCCCTTCGCCGCTTCTAGATCCTGCCGGTTGGCCGCCAGGACGGCCGCCGTATTTTCACGGAGAAGGCCAGCAAGATGGAGAAGTGCGTCATTTTTGGTAGCGGTGGGCGTTGTGCCCAATACGGCCGCCGCCACTTTGGCCCGGTGACCGAGTGTCCGGACATAGGATGTGCTGTTCATGATACCTCCATTCTGGTCACAGGTAACAGGACCATATCGTCGCGATGGATGACTTCGCTGAAATATCTCACTCCCAGTGAGCGGGTGATCTCTGCATTCGACATCCCGGCCACTTCCTCGAGGTTACTTGAGTCATACTTGGTGATGCCCCTGGCGATCTCCCGTCCCTCTCTTGTGACAATAGAGATCACATCCTGGGCTTCGAATTTGCCCTGGACCTCGACCACGCCAGAACTCAGGAGACTGGAGTTATTGGCCAGCAGCGCGGTGCAGGCGCCGTCATCGATCACGACGTTGCCCTTGGCCCGGGTGGAATAGGCCAGCCACCGCTTTCGCAGCGGCATACGTTTCACATCCGGGAGGAAAAGGGTGCCGATCTCCTCGCCGCCTAGAATCCGCCGGATGACGTCAGTCTCACGCCCATTAGCCAGCACCACCGGTACCCCGATATGGTTTGCCTTCCGGATGGCGTTCAGCTTGGCCATCATGCCGCCCGTTGAGAGCAGCTGCCCCTTTGTCCTGGCATCGGCCAGCATTCTCGGGGTGATAGAGTTGACGGTGGGTATCACCCGGCTGCTCGGCCGGGCGGGATCACCATCGTACAGACCATCCACCGTGCTCAGCAGGACCAGCAGATCGGCATCCAGCATGCCGGCCAGCTGGGCGGACAGATTATCGTTGTCCCCGAACGCGGTGTCCTCGGTGCCGATACAGTCATTCTCGTTCAGGATAGGCAGTACGTTGAGCTTGAACAGACCCTGGATGGTCTGCTTGATATTCAGGTAGCGTTTGCGGTCGTGAAAATCCTCCAAGTTGATAAGGATCTGGGCCACAGGCTGCTGGAACTCCTCGAAAATCCGGTTATACTCGGACATGAGGGCCACCTGCCCGATAGCCGCCAGGGACTGCTTGAGACTTTTGGGGTAATGACTCAGGTTCAGTCCCAGCATGTTGCGGCCCATGAGCACCGCGCCACTGGTTACCAGCAGCAGGTCGTGTCCCATACCGGGCAGCTCCACCAGCTGGTCCGCCATGTGACGCACATCGGCGCTGGTGAATCTATTGCCGGCACTGAGTACATGGCTGCCGACCTTGACGATGATACGCCTGATCTTCGATCTGTCGATGTCTCTCATACGGTTTTCATCCATAAAAGAAAAAAGCCCCGGGCAATGCGCTCAGGGCTTTTCAGTTCTATCGTGTTGCTCAATCAGCTAGACATAAATCCCCGGTGAGCGATTACCTTGACGGTCAGCTCGGTTCGGTCGGCGATTATGTCGTCGCAATGTTTGCATGAAGCGCAAGTTTAAGGTCATAGTCCCGCAGATCAAACAGGATACTTGCCTGCCTTAATTTTCACGTGCGAACAAGCCGGCGACTTTACCGGCGGAGGTGACGATCCCCTTAATCAGGGCGGAGCTGAGGCCTTCGTGCTCCATGTTGTTGAGCCCGGCGATGGTGGCGCCCCGGGGCGTGGTGACCACGTCGATGGCCGCTTCCGGGTGTTCCCCCTGCTCCAGGACCAGTGACGCCGCCCCTCTGGCGGTCTGAGCGGCGATTAACAGGGCCTCGTGAGGGTGGAAGCCGATCTCAATGCCGCCCTGGGAGGCAGCCCGGATGCACCGCAGGAAAAAGGCCACCCCGCAGGCGCCCAGGGCAGTGGCGGGGACCATGAGCTCCTCGGTGATGATCATGGTATTGCCCACCGATCCGAATAGCGCCAGGGCCATATCAAGGGCCTGGCCATGCTCCGGCAGGGCCGCGAGGCAGGTGATGGACTCGCCGATCTCGATGGCAGTATTGGGCATCACCCGGATAACGGGGACTGCTTGTCCCAGGCATTGAATTACCTCCGCGATGCTTACGCCAGAAACAATGGAGAAGATTACATGATCCTGGCGGATATCGGGGACGATCTCGGACAAGACTTCCACCATCTGCTGAGGCTGCACGGCAAGCATAACAATATCGGATTGCCGCACGGCATCGCGGTTATCGGCCTGGACGGTGAAGCCCGCCTGGGCCAGTTCACCGAGCGGTTCCACCTGCCGGCGAGTAAGGATGAGCTGCCCGGGATCATACACCCCGGCCGACACCAGGCCACGGGCAATGGCCGTGCCGATGTTGCCGCAGCCGATGATAGCTATTCTGCCATCGGATTTCGTTACACTTCTCTTCGCCATAAGATCTGACTCCACATGATTGAGCTGGCTATACTTCTGTCCCGCCGATGCAGGGTGCTTTTCCCTGCTGCCTGAAGATTAACTTCCTACCTCGGGGGTACACAATCGCAAACCCTTGTATACCCCTTATGTGCAGGTCTATCTTGGTGCCAGTGATCCGGCTGAGAAGCCGGAAGAACATCGTCCTCACGGCCGAGAAATGAACGCTGACCATGTCCCCAGCACTTATTGAACGCTACCGGGAATTCCTGCCGGTGACCGCTGATACTCCTATTGTCACCTTGTCGGAGGGGAATACCCCGCTGTTACCGGCGCCGGTATTGTCCGCGCAGGTGGGTGCGGAGGTCCATCTCAAGTTCGAGGGCTGCAATCCCACGGGATCGTTCAAGGATCGGGGCATGACCCTGGCGGTATCGAAGGCCAAGGAGTCAGGCGTGGAGGCGGTGGTGTGCGCATCCACGGGCAATACGGCGGCATCGGCCGCAGCTTACGCCGCCCGGGCTAGGCTGCGGTGCATCGTGCTGCTGCCGGAAGGGAAGGTGGCCCTGGGTAAACTGGCCCACGTCTCCATGTGCGGCGCCGAGGTGGTGGCCGTGAAGGGCAATTTCGACGAAGCTCTGGAGATCGTGCGCTACCTGGCCAATACTTACCCCGTGGAGATGGTGAATTCCCTTAATCCCTACCGGATAGACGGCCAGATGACGGGTGCGTTCGAGATCGTGGACGTTCTGGGTGATGGGCCCGTGTACCAGGCCATGCCAGTGGGCAACGCCGGGAACATCACGGCCTACTGGAAGGGGTATAAACGGTACCAGGAAGCAGGCCGGTTGCAGCGGTTGCCGCGCATGCTGGGCTTCCAGGCGGCGGGAGCCGCGCCTATCGTACTAGGCAAACCGGTATCGAATCCTGAAACCGTAGCCAGCGCCATCCGCATCGGCAATCCCGCCAGCTGGAAAGACGCCGAGGCCGCCCGGGATGAGTCCGGGGGGCTCATTGATGCCGTGACCGACGAGGAGATACTGGCGGCTTACCAGCTACTGGGATCGAAGGAGGGGGTATTCTGTGAGCCGGCCTCGGCGGCGGGGGTGGCGGGTATTCTCAAGCTTGCCAAGGAAGGATTCTTCAAGCCAAGCGATCAGGTGGTGTGCATCATCACCGGGCACGGGTTGAAGGATCCGGACACGGCTATTGCGTCCGCGCCGACGCCGACCAGCCTGCCAGCGGAGAAGGGAGCGGTGGCAAGTGCATTGGGCCTGGAGAGCCAATGACATTCGACTCACATTTCTGCTTGCCTACCCCCCAAGTGGTCGTATAAAATAGCCGCTACAGTTGGAAGAAGTGGAATTTAGACTGATGATTACAGCAACCGCCCATAGCCAGCACTGTCAGGGCATGATGATGATGGCCATGATGATGATGCATCCCAGGCATCGTGCGGGCGTGGAGCGGACGTTGTAACCAGACCGAAAAACCAGAATTTTAAAACCCCCTCTACCCCGCCGGTAGAGGGGGTTTTTCTTTTACAGGCGAAAAGGAGCGTTATGAGCCAGGCATTAACATGCAACACGTGCGGTGAGCGGACGGAGCTCAAGCCGGATACGGTGTGCCCGTCGTGCTTTAACCCGCTGGAGATCACCTACGACTACGACACGATCGGCGGCCAACTGGACGCGGAGCAGATCGCTGGTCGCTCCGCCAGCATGTGGCGCTACGCGGAGCTGCTGCCGGAAGTAAATGGGGGCGCTCCGGACACGCCAGTAGGCTGGACGCCGCTAATCCGGGCCAGGCGGCTGGGGAAGGCCCTGAACATGCCCAACCTGTACATCAAGAACGACGCGGTGAACTTCCCCAGTCTGTCCTTCAAGGACCGGGTGGTGTCGGTGGCGCTGGCCAAGGCGGTGGATTTCGGCTTCCGCACAGTGGGCTGCGCCTCCACCGGCAACCTGGCCAACGCCCTGGGAGCCCAGGCCACCATGCTGGGACTGCGGAGCGTGATCCTCATCCCCCACGACCTGGAGCAGCAGAAGATCTCGGCCTCGGCCTGTTACAACACCCAGGTAGTGAAGGTCAACGGCACGTACGATGACGTGAACCGCCTGTGCACCGAGCTGACCTACCGGGAGAATATGGGCATCGTGAACGTGAACCTGCGGCCGTTCTACTCGGAGGGATCGAAGACGGTGGGCTTCGAGATCGCGGAGCAGCTAGGCTGGAGGCTGCCGGACCAAGTGGTGGTACCCATGGCCGGGGGATCGCTGATCTCCAAGGTGGGCAAAGCCTTCGGGGAGCTGGTGCAGGTAGGCCTGGTGCGTGAGAAGCAGGCAGCTATCTTCGGTGCCCAGGCTACGGGCTGCGCGCCCATCGCCGCGCTGGTGAAAAGCCGCGGGGAGGAACTGACGCCCGTCAAGCCGGATACGGTGGTGAAGTCGCTGTCCATCGGTGCGCCGGCGGACGGCCACCGGGCAGCCCGGACCATCCGAAGTTCCGGCGGCTGGGCGGAAGATGTAAGCGACGAAGAGGCCGTGGCGGCCATCTCGCTGCTGGCCGAGACGGAAGGCATTTTCACCGAAGCCGCCGGTGGTGTGACCGTGGCCGTCACACAAAAACTGCTGAAGCTGGGCAAGCTCGATCAGGAAGCGGTTACGGTGATATGCATCACCGGCAACGGCCTGAAGACCGCAGACCTGGTGGCTCACCGGACGGAGCGGCTGCCCGTAATCGAACCCAAGTATTCATCGTATACAACCCTTGTGAACCAGAAGGAGACAGCGTATGCCGGCACGGTTTGAATTTCTCGGCCCTTTGAAGCAGCTCGTTGAAGGCCAGGATGTAGTAGAGGTGGAGGCCACCAGCGTTGGAGGTGCCCTGGAGGAACTGCAGCAGCGGTATAGCGAGCTGTCAAAGCGGCTGCTGGCGGAGGACGGCACCCTGCACCGCCACATCAACATTTTCGTGAACGAGGAGGATATCCGTTTCAGGGAGAACCTCCAGACGGCATTAACAGCCGGTGACCAGATCACTGTCATTTCGGCTATTGCGGGAGGATGAGATGACGACGTCCGCGCGAACGGCCGATAGACCGCTGGACTGGTACAACCGCTATGCCCGGCACATCGCCCTGGAGGAGGTGGGCGAATCGGGGCAGCTGGCCCTTAACGCCGCCTCGGTGCTGGTGATCGGCACCGGCGGCCTGGGCTCACCGGTAGCGTATTACCTGACAGCCGCTGGCGTCGGTACCCTGGGACTGGTGGACTTCGACACCGTCTCGCTGAACAACCTTCAGCGCCAGATCCTCCACGGTACATCCGATGAAGGCCGGCCCAAGGTCCAATCGGCGTGGGAAACGCTGCGGGAGATCAATCCCGAGGTGACGGTACGTCTTTACCAGGAAAAGCTCACGACAGCGAACGCCCTCGACCTGGTGAAGGAGTATGACCTAGTGGTGGATGCCAGCGATAATTTCAATACCCGGTTCCTGATCAACGATGTGTGCGTCCAGGCGAAGAAGCCGCTGGTGTTCGGCGCGGTGCTCCAGTTCGCCGGACAGGTGACGGTTTTTACCCAAGAAGAGGACTGCGGCTGCTACCGCTGCCTGTTCCCGGAAGCCCCACCCCCCGAGCTGGTTCCCACCTGCGCGGAGGCGGGCATCTTCGGGGTAACGCCGGGGGTCATAGGCAGTTTACAGGCATCACAGGTACTGATACTGATCCTCAGCCGCAGCGGCCACCAGGCGGGAAAAATCCTCAAGAACCGCCTGCTGGTCTATGACGGGAAGGAAGCCGCTTTCCGCACCATTCAGCTGGCCCGGAACCCCGAGTGTCCAGTCTGCTCGCAGCCCGATTTCGACTTTCGCCAGGTGGAGTATCTCGATACATGCGTCATTCCAAGCTCGTCGGAGACTGCGAAGAGAACCAAGGTCCAACAGGTTGATCTCGACATTGCCATGGTTGAATCTTAACATAGTGAGTTCTGTGGAATTGAACGTATCAGGTATAACATGAGCATTCAGTACCGTACGTCCGTGCCGGCCACCACGGCCAACCTGGGTCCCGGGTACGATATCCTCGGCCTGGCGCTGGACCTGCGTCTCACGGCCCTGGCGGTTCCTGCCGATGAGTGGATTGTCGAGCCCCAGGGCGAAGGGAGCCATCTGCTGGACACATGCGGCTACAATCTCATCGCCCAGGCTTTCGAGGAGGCCTGCAAACGGCATGGGTGGGACGTCTACCCTCTGAGGATCGAAAGCGACAATCAGATCCCCATAGCCCGGGGACTGGGGAGCAGTGCGGCGGCGATTGTCACCGGCATGGCACTGGCCCAGTTGGTGAAACTGGGCCGCCTTGACCGCGACGCCCTGTTCCGGGATGCCGCCGATATGGAGGGCCATCCCGACAACGTGGCAGCCGCGGTATACGGCGGCTTGCAGGAGGTCAGCAAACAGGGCCCAGGCTGCCAGGTTCGTACCAAGGATCTATCGGATAGCGTGAAGGTTATGCTGGTGATCCCCGATCAGATGAAATCCACGAAAGAGCTGCGGGAGATCGTGCCGGAGAGGCTATCCGCTGAGGACCAGGCCGCCAATGAAGGGGCGTTAAAGCATGTCCTGCAAGGCCTGGCCGAGGGCGATGCGGTTCACCTGCGGTTTTCCGAGTCGGATCGCCGCCACCAGCCCTATCGCCTGGCCGTGCAGCCAACCTCGGCAGCCATTTTCAGACTGCTGCAGGAGCACCCGGCAATAGCCGGTGTCTTTCTCAGCGGGGCAGGTACTACCGTGGGTGGCTGGATCGCCGGTGAGGCCGATCCCCGCACAGAGATCAGGGAGGCACTCCGGGAGCAGTCCATCACCGCGGCCGTTATGTTAACCGAGCCTGACAGGGAAGGCACTCAAGGCGAGGTTATCCGTGGCTAAGCCATACATTTTCAAATTCGGCGGTAGCTCTCTGAAGACGGCGACTTGCATAGCGGGTGTAGTTGATATCATCGCGGGCTTCGAAAAGCCGCTGGCGGTGGTGACCTCCGCTCTGGCCGGGATCACGGACCTGCTGGTAGAGGCTGGCGATGAGCGAGGACGGGTCGCCGAGATCAGGGATACTATTCAGCAACGCCACCTGGAGACCGGGCGGGAACTGGGATTGAGGTCCGAGACTCTGAATGACTTTGAGGCCTACCTGGACACCACGCTTGACGACCTGGCAGCGGCGGCCACCGGAAACGGCAGGACGCGGGACCTGGTGCTCTCCATCGGTGAGCGGCTCTCGACCAACCTGTTGGCAGCCGCCCTGGAGGCGAGGGGTATCGGGAGCAGATATGTAGACAGCCGTCCGGTCATACGGACAGACAGCCACTGGAGCGAAGCGCGCATCGATCTGTCCGCTACTCACCGTCAGATAACCGAGACCTTGGCACCGATCCTAGATGAGGGAGATATCCCGGTCGTAACCGGATTCCTGGGCAGCAACGAAGCGGGTGAAACGACCACCATCGGCCGCAACGGTTCCGATCTGACGGCGACACTGCTGGGGCGCTGCCTCGATGCGAATGAGGTCTGGATCTGGACGGACGTGGATGGGATCTATACCGCTGACCCGCGCTACCATGAGGGGGCTAAGGTCCTGCCCGAGATCTCGTTCCGGGAGGCGGCCGAGGCGGCCTACTTCGGCGCCACTGTCATTCACCCACATACCCTATGGCCAGTATTGGAAACGGAAGTAGCTGTGAGAATCAAGAACACGTTCAAGCCACAGAATGGGGGCACACTGATCTGCGCCGAGCCGAAGCAGCGGGGCAAGATACTCATCACCACCTCGGTTGAAGGTGTTGCGGTCATTACCGTTGGGGGCTACGGGATGGTTGGTGTTCCGGGCGTGGCCGCGACCATTTTTACCGCCGTGAAAGAGACGGGCACCAACGTGCTGATGATCAGCCAGAGCTCAGCAGAACACAACATTACCTTTGTGATCCGGGACCAGGAGGTGCACGAAACAGTGGCCTCTCTGGAGCGCGCGCTGTCAGAATGGATCGAGAAGGACCATCTCATCGACCGCATCCGGGTGGTGACCGACGTGGCGGTCATCACAGTGGTAGGCGAGAACATGCGGGGACGCTACGGCATTGCGGGCAAGATCTTCTCCGCCCTGGGCCGCAGCCGGATCAACGTGATCGCCATTGCCCAGGGATCGTCGGAATACTCCATTTCCATGGTTCTAAAAGAGGCGGACATGCGCCGGGCAATAGACGCCATACACGGGGAACTGGATGAGGAGAACCATGGCAACTAGGCTGCGAGCGGGGATCCTGGGAGCCACCGGTGCTGTCGGCCAGCGGTTCGTGCAGCTGCTGGAGAACCACCCCTGGTTCGAAGTGGCTGCCCTTTACGCATCCGAGCGCTCGGCGGGCAAGCCCTACGGGGAGGCAGCGGACTGGCGGGTACCGGTGCCGCGTCCCACCTACGCGGAGGAGATGATCATTCGCGCCATGGAGCCAAACGACGACGTGGACCTGGTCTTTTCGGCCCTGCCCCGCGATTCAGCCGAAACGGTAGAGGCGGATTTCGCCCAGGCAGGAATCCCGGTTATCTCCAATGCCAGCGCCTACCGGGCAGCTGCCGATGTCCCTCTCGTCATTCCAGAGGTTAATCCTGACCACACGGAGCTCATCAATGTGCAACGCAGGAACCGGGGCTGGGGCGGTTACATTGTCACTAATCCCAATTGCTCGGTTATCGGGCTCGTCCTGCCGCTCAAGCCGCTGCATGATGTTTTCGGGCTGCGCCTGATCCAGGTGGTAACCATGCAGGCCCGGTCCGGGGCGGGGTATCCCGGTCCCCCACCGGAGGTAATCGACGATAACGTGCTGCCGTTCATCCGCGGTGAGGAGGATAAAGTGGAAGCCGAGCCGCGCAAGCTGCTGGGCACACTGGAAGGAGACAGCATCCGCGAAGCCGACATCATCATCTCGGCGCAGTGCAACCGGGTGAATGTCCTGGACGGTCACCTGGAAGCGGTGAGCCTGGGATTCGAGAACCGGCCTGATCCCGAGGCGGTCATCCGGGCACTGCGTGATTTCCGGGGGTTACCCCAAGAGGCACGACTGCCCTCCGCACCCGCGCGGCCCATCCTGATCACAGACCAGGAGGATCGTCCCCAACCCAAGCTGGACCGGGACGCTGGCGACGGGATGGCGGTCACGGTGGGCCGCATCCGGCCGGACAGCCTGCTGGACATTAAATTTACCGTACTCTCGCACAACACGATCCGCGGTGCCGCCGGTGCCGCGATCCTGAACGCGGAACTGCTTAAAAATCAGGGGTACCTATGATCGATTTGACTGACCAGGTAGCGCTCATTACTGGAGGTTCGCGGGGCATCGGCGCGGCCTGTGCCGTCCTGTTTGCCCAGGCCGGCGCGGATATAGGATTGGCCTATCATTCCCGCGACGATGAAGCCCGGGTTGTAAAGGAGAAGATTGAACAGCGGGGCCGCCAAGCCCTGCTACTCAAGGGAGATGTCTCCGAATACGCTACCGCCAGGAATCACGTCAAGCAGCTGGTCGAGGCTTTCGGGCGGGTGGACGTGCTGGTGAACAATGCCGGTATCTGGACCTACCTGGAGACCGGCGGCGGCCAGGAGTCGGAATGGGACCGCACGATGGCGGTGAATCTGAAATCAGCATTCAATTATACGGACGCCGTGGTGCCCGTGATGAAGAAGGCGGGACGGGGCAATATCATTCACATATCATCCACTGCCGGGCAGCGGGGCGAGGCTTTACACTCCCATTATGCTGCCAGCAAGGGGGGCATCATCGCTTACACCAAGTCCCTGGCGGTGGAACTGGCCCCGGCGATCCGAGTTAATTCAGTGGCACCCGGTTGGGTGGATACGGACATGAGTGACGAGGTCCTGAGTGATCCTCAGCAACGGGCGGAGGTTCTGCGAGGTATCCCACTCAACCGGGTGCCGACAGCGGAGGACCTGGCCGGACCGGTGCTCTTCCTGGCCAGCGATCTGGCACGCCATATCACCGGCGAGATCCTGAACGTAAACGGGGGAGCCGTCCTGTGCGGATAAGCCCCAGGGAAGAAAGGCAAATGACATGAGCGAACCGTTCTTTGACCAGGAGCTGGACTGCCAGGGATTGCTCTGCCCCCTGCCGGTCCTCAAGACTAAACAGGTCCTGGATAGTATGGGCACCGGAAAGGTTTTGCGTCTGCTGGCCACCGATCCGGGATCAGTCAGCGACATGGAGGCCTGGACCCGCCAGACGGGCAATGAGCTCCTGGACCACCGTGAAGGGGACGGGGTATATACCTACTACGTGCGGAAAGTGTAGCGGAGCTGAATGGGAGCAGGTAGTATGGCAGATGATAGACGACGATTGGCAATCATCGCCTCGAAAGGAACCCTGGACTGGGCCTATCCACCCTTCATCCTGGCCTCCACCGCCGCGGCCATGGGCTGGGAGGTGGGTGTCTTCTTCACCTTCTACGGCCTGACCCTGCTGAAAAAGAAGATCACGGCCAAAGTGGCGCCCCACGCCAATCCCGCCATGCCCATGAAGATGCCCTTCGGACCGCAGGGATTTCAGAATATCGAATGGCCGATGCCCAATATCCTGACGGCCAACCTGCCCGGTTTCGATCACGCGGCCACGGCCTTGATGCGCAGGACGTTCAAGAAGAAGGGGGTGGCCACCATCGAGGAACTGCGGCAGCTGTCCCTGGAGGCCGGCGCCCGGCTGATCAGCTGCCAGATGACTGCTGAGGTCTTCGGCTTCCGGCACGAAGATTTCATCGATGGAGTGGAGAAGGGCGGGGCCGCCACCTTCCTGGAGTTCGCCGCCGAGGCGGATGTGAGCCTGTTTATCTGAAATCCCTGAATGGGCCAGGGATTGTAATAATCCCTCCTAAATGAGGAATAGTACCGCTCAGCTCGCGGGCGGGGTTTTGATCCAGATCGGTTCCAGCACGCCGACGCCCTCCGCATAGGTGTGCAGCCGCCGCAGCATGGGCAATGTGATCTCCTGATCTTTGGTAGCCAGCAGGGTGCCGTCACCGGTGAACACATCCTCACTGAACTCCATCCCGACCTTCAAGTCACGGACACCCACGCTTTTCACCTTCAGGTCTTTCACATCAAGCTTGAGGCTTCCGAGCGCCGCGAACAGCTCGGGATCGTAGGTCACCTGCCGGAGGCGCAGCTGCTCCAGGATCGCCTCCATATCCATGCCCTGCTCCACCAGGCGGTCGAACTCGATGGCCACGTTCAAGATGTGACCGCCTAAAACCGCCGTATCCCCGCTGCGGATCATCTCGTTCACCGTCTCCCCGTGATAGGGCTGCTGAACGGCCTCGATGATTTGGGCAATGGACTCCAGCCGCGGGATCCTGGAGATGAGGGTACTGGCAATACCTGGTGGGGTCTCGAGCATGCGCAGCTCGGCTTCCGAGAGCTGGCTGCCTTCGTAGGATCTCGTCAGTAGATCGGGTGGGATCAGGACGAATCCGATCTGGGAGAGGATGGCCGCCAGTTCAAACTGCCAGGAATCCGGCAGTTCCAGGTGGGTGGCCATCAGGTGAACATAGCGCTTGATCCGCGCGGCGCGCGTCAACGCAATGGGATTGACCAGTCCGAGGATATCGATGAGCGTGGTTACGGCACCGATGAGGGTTTTCTCCAGAAGTTCCCGCTCGGCCTGCTCGCGCTTCTGTTCGGATTTTCTGAGGGCGACAGCGCTGCGGATGGTGCGTGAAATGGCGTCTCCGGTGAGATCTTGCTTCGGGAGATAGTCCGACGCGCCCGCTTTCATGAGTTCAACGGCGATCTGTTCATCACCTGCTCCGGTCATGATGATGATCGGGACCTCGATGCCCGCTTCCCGAGCCTCCGTGAGCACCTGCAATCCGTTCTTGTGGGGCATCTTGTAATCCAGAATGACACAGTCGAAGGACTCGGTCTTCATCGCCTCCAGGCCTTCAGCTCCGTTGGAAGTCTCAGCGATCCTCACTTGTGGGAGATTCCGTTCCAGCAGATCGAACATCAAGCCGCGGAACTTTTCCTCATCATCGATCACCAGGATGGATAATTCAGCGTCGTTATTCATGGCTCATCTCCCGTGCTTACCGTGGGCAATGTCCCTGCATGAAAATCTCTCTCTTACAATTATTATAGTCTGATCACGGCTATGCCTGAAAGGGCACAGATCACACTTTCACAGCTTGCCTTTTCTCTGTGAATACCTCTCCCGACATCCACGTTATTCGGCTACACTTCGTCGGACATTCCCGAGTGGTGACGCCGAAATATAACAAGGTTATCAAGATGATACTACTGGAGTAGCACCGGTACCTTTTTTCGCCGCCGAGGTGCATATGTTGCTGTTCATTCAGCTAATCTGTCTAATTGCATTATAAAGTTGAAAAACAACAGGAGGAAATTGGGAATCTCTTCTCCTGGTGTAAGGCCCTAAGTGAGCTTCGGACCCACGTGATACAAGTGCAGCTGACCTCATCGAGCCATCATATAATCAATCCTTCTGGCTTAATCGTAACAAAATACTTGTCGTGGTGCCAGATACCATATATCTTGCATCAACGGACAGTTGAATCTTACATGCCGAGGTGAGGATATCTAGCCATGCATAATATCCGTGAACGCGTCATTTCAGGGTGGACTATTTTCTTTGGGATTCCCCTACCAGTCGCCCTCTTGGTGCTAACCATAGCAGCTCCACTACTTCATGGACAGAATGATGGTCCGCAGGAAACGATCCATGGCGGGTCTCGATCCAACCGCACCCGTTACAGTGATATATCCCATGCAGGTCACTCTGGGACCGGAGCTCTGGTCATAACTGAGATCATGCAGAATCCTCTGACCGTCGCGGACACAGACGGTGAGTGGGTAGAGCTCCACAATGCCGGTACGGATACGGCCGACCTGCAGGGATGGACCCTCAAGGATGACGGCACGGATTCCCATATAATCATAGACGTGGTGATCATTGCCCCCGGAGCATATATCGTCCTGGGAAATAACAGTGATTCCCTCCTCAACGGTGGCGTTGACCTGGAGTACCAGTACTCCAATATCTACCTGGGTAACAGTGAGGATGAGTTGCTGCTGATCAATCCGTCTGGTGACACCGTGGATGTGGTGCGCTGGGACAACGGCTTGACCTTTCCCGATCCGGACGGCGCCTCGATGGCATTGCTCGATCCTGCCCTGGATAACAGCATCGGTACTAACTGGGAACCATCAACGATCATATTCGGGGCCGGGGACTACGGTACCCCTGGTGCCCCCAATTTCATCAGTATCATTGATACCGATCCTTCGCAAGTGTTCTTTGATACTACCGCGGTAGGTACCAGCTCGGTTCTCCCCGTGACGATTACCAATGCAGGGAACATTGACCTGATTGTGGACAACGCCACCACACTCACTCCCTACTTCGAGCCTCTGTTCACGACATTGCTGACCATTCCCAGCGGAAATTCTGCGCTGCTGGACATTTCCTTCACCCCGGATAGCTACGGTGATCATTTCGATACCCTTCTGATCCACTCCAATGCCTTCGAGAATGAACTCGCCGCAGTGCCATTAAGTGGATTCGGATACCTCCCGGTCGCACATATCACCGTAAGTACCACGACTCTGGCATTCCCGGAAACCATGGTGGGTATGTCCTCCACCATGGAC
>CP070787.1:1256006-1262659 GCA_020346745.1 Fidelibacterota bacterium
TGGCCATGCTGAGGTCGGGAGAGGGTACGTAGGCACCGCCGGGGAAGATCGATTGATTGTAGAGGAAATTGATGTTGGGGCGCTGATAGAAATGCCCATAGTTGAAATAGAGCTTGCTATTGACCGTGATGGGGAAGGCAACACCCAGCCGCGGTGATAATTTCAGCTGCGGCCGGCTCGGTTTCGCCGGCCAGCCCGGTGGCTCAGCCAGTGAATCGCGGAAAGCAACCCAACGCTCCCAGGAACCGAACCGTCCGGGGAGATACTCATACACCAGATTGTAGAAATCGGCATAGTCGGGATCCAGAGGATGCTCGATGGTGTAGCTATTCTTTTGGGGATCGAAATATTCGGCTCGCACGCCAACGGTTGCATACATCCCCTGAAATTCCAGTTTATCCTGCAGATAGAAGGCCAGATCGACGGGAGTAGCGGTGTAATATTGCCAGATATCGGGTGTCCAGCTCTTCTCGGACTGGCGCCAAGTTCCAGCATTCACATACATCCGGCTGTAGCGCAGTTGAAAGCCGGTTTCGATCTCATGATGCCGGCCCGCCTGGATAGTCAGATCACCTTTCACACTTGTCGTGAAAGTATGGGAAGAATCCGCGGCCTGCAGACCGCCATAGATCCGGAACAGACCATCGAGATCATAGAGGAAATTAGTTGAGGCATTGGGGGTACCTATGGCAGGATAGTTGAGCACAGGGATGGAGTCAAGCAGGACCCAGGCATCAGGGTTCTCAGCACGGCTGGTATCGACACCAAAGGGAACGATCTCGTTATCACTGTAGGTCACCTGGAAACCGAGGGTATAAAAAGCCCGGGGGCTGATAGAATGCGTCAACGTGACCCCTCCCAGAAGATACCTGAGGGTAAGGAATTGGAGGCGGCTTTTGTTGAACATATTATCAAAGCCGGAGCCGAGGATACGAGCCTGCTGCCTGATGGATGCGTCGGTGCTGCTCAGGAAATTGAAGCGGCTGGAGTGGTCAAGCAGGGCACCGCCGAAGGTTGAGCGCTGCCCGGCGGTAAGGGTCTGCACCTCGGCATACATACCATTGAGCGACAGTTTGAGTGATGGTCGCAGTCGGGTGGTGATCTTCAGCTGGCCATTCCAATCGACATAATCATCCGCCGGTCCGATGGGATAGGCAAACTGGGTATTCTCATACTTCCCGGCCAGCATGTAGGTTGATTTCCCCAAGAGCTCGCCAATCAGCGGGATCCCACTACCGGGTAGCGGTCCCGTGACGGTTCCCTCGACAAATATATCCGAATTATTGGCGAAGCTGTATTGGGGGTGCTGGATGAGCCAGAGCTTCCGTTTCTGTTCCGGGGTCAAGCTGACACCACTCAATCCAATGGCCTCGTAATTAAAATTACCTGTTCTCAGGTCTTCCCAGCCCTTAAAACCGCGAAATTCGATGGGGACTCCAGAATCGTTATAGGCACCGGTAAAGGCATGGCCGGAGGCCGTGGTGTCGGCAAATATCCGATAGACCCAGGATGAATCGCTCCAGGGATTATCGCCGAACCATTTCTTCTGATTGCGGGGTGTAAAGTCCACTTTGAGTGAGAAGCTGGCCTTCTCGCGGCTGCCCTCTTTGGTGACCACGTTGACCATTCCGGAGCGGAAATCCCCGTACTTGGCCTCAAAGCCACCGGTGAGCACCTGCAATTCCTGAACGGACGTGGAGTTCAGGGACAGGTAGGAGTTATCGGTGCGGGGATCACGGATCGAGATCCCGTCGATTCGCACATCCGTCTCCCGAATACCGCCGCCGCGGATGCTTAATCCGTGGCCTTCACTGGTCGCCACCAGCTCGATACCTTTTACCTTGTTCACAAATTCATCGATTCGGAGGACAGGTGTCTGGGCGATGCGCTCACTGCGGATAATTTCCTGGGTGGTGGAGACGTCCGCCTTGATCACCTCCTGTTCGGCCACCACTTCCACGGCGCCAATCTCCAGTACCGTGGATTCCAGCCGAAAATCCACTGTGATGGTTCGATCGATATTGACCTGCACCTGATTGATCACCAGGGGGATGTAGCCGATCACAGCCGCCTGGATATCATAGGTACCGGGGCTCACATTCAGCAGGAAGAAATAGCCGTCAGTGTCAGCGGCCGTACCCGGTTTGGTGAACAACTCGACGGGCTTCCCGGACTGCCATACCCGCTCAATAGTGACGTTCGCACCCGGCAAAGCCATCCCGGTTTCCTGGTCATAAACCCGCCCGCTAACCTTGCCGGTTTGGCCATAAAGCGAGAATGGGATTAAAGAGATGAGTATGAGGGCATTTAGACGCCGTCTTGCGCTGGGTGAGATCATATAAAAAGCGCCTCCTGAATCTGGCTCCAGCGTGCTGCGATCAGGCTGCATGACAAGCGGATCGCAACGATTTCAATGAGGATCCAATACTACTGATAAGCTACTCCAATTAAGGCTACGTTGGGAAAGAAAAATGCCACAGAGCGCATCATTGCTCCACTCATACGGGGATGGAATTCGAAGGATATATGCCCGATTGTTGGATGGGTAAGCTATACGAAACCCAGTCCAACCGTAGTAGATTCAGTCATAATTGCGGACGCTATAAGGAAAAACAGATGGCAGTGATCGGAGTAGACCTTGGCGGCACCAAAGCGGCTGCGGCAGTGATGGATAAAGAGGGGCAAATTCTGCATCGGGAGACAGGTCTTCTGGAGCACCGGCAGGGATCCGAGGTGGGCAGGCTGATCATTGACCAGGTCGAGAAACTGCTCACCGCGGTCGAGGCTGAGCAAGCCAACATCGAGGCGGTGGGTGTTTCGGTACCTGGCATTTACTATGCTCAGACCGGGCATGTCTGGGCGCCGAATATACCCGGCTGGGAGGAATATCCTCTCCAAACGGAGCTCGAGGATTTCCTAAAACCGCAAGGCATTCAGGCAGCCATCGACAGCGACCGGGCCTGCTACATTCTGGGTGAGACCTGGTTGGGATCAGCCAAAGGATGCAAAGACGCCATATTCCTGGCCGTGGGGACCGGTATCGGTGCCGGAATTATGGTAGATGGAAATATTTTACGGGGGTATCAGGACATTGCCGGGGCTATCGGCTGGCTGGCCCTGGAGCGGCCATTTGAACAGGAATATGTGGGCTGCGGCTGTTTCGAATACCATGCCTCAGGGGAAGGCATCGCCAAGGTCGCCCGGAGCCTGATGGACAGTCCGGCCTATGCATCAAGCAACCTGCGGTCCCTGAGACCGGAAGAGCTCACCGCTCAACACGTGTTTGAAGCCTACAAGGCTGATGATCCCCTGGCGGTCCACGTGTTGGATGAATGTGTGGAATTATGGGGAATGGCGGCGGCAAATTTGGTCAGCCTCTTCAACCCGGAGAAGATCATATTCGGTGGCGGCGTCTTCGGACCAGCCATTCAGTTCCTTGACCGCATCGTGGAAGAAGCTCACCGCTGGGCGCAACCTATCAGCATTCAGCAGGTGACCATTGAAGCCTCCACCCTGGGTGGCGACGCGGGTCTTCTGGGAGCAGGCAGTCTGGCACTGCGATACATCAGGAATAAATAGGAGTATCAAACAACATATGCATAACCGCAGACTGGTATTCTCATCCGCTTGTCTGGGCCTATTGATCTTCGGTATCGTGATGACTGTTCTGGGGTCCATTCTGCCCTCAGTACTTGACAAATTCGATATCAGCAAGGCCAGCGCTGGCTCACTTTTCCTGCTGATGAGTTTCGGTATCATGGTGGGATCTTTGATCTTCGGCCCGATCGTGGACCGCTACGGCTACAAATATCTCCTGATGATATGTGCCGGACTGATCCTGCTGGGCCTGGAGGGAATCGCATTCTCGCCCTCCTTCCATCTGCTGCGGTTGTCTGTATTTTTCGTGGGCATTGGTGGCGGCATAGTCAACGGCGGCGGCAATGCTCTCGTCTCGGATATCAGTGAAGAGGGACGCAGTGCCGGTCTAAGCCTGCTGGGTGTATTTTATGGGATCGGAGCCATCGGTGTGCCGCTGCTGCTGGGCTCCCTCCTGGACCTGCTCAGCTATGAAATGGTATTGGCCTGGGTGGGATCGGCCGTTGCTCTCCCGCTGATCTATTTCGCGATGATCCGGTTCCCCGAGCCAAAGCAGTCACAGGGCTTCCCTATCAAGGAGGGCGCCGGGCTCGTAAAAGAAGTCACGCTGCTGCTGTTCGGATTCATCCTGTTCTTTCAAAGCGGGATGGAAATGATAGTGGGCGGCTGGACGGCGACTTTTTTCAGGGAGGAGCTGGCCCTGGACACCAGCCGGGCGGTGCTGTTCCTGTCCTTCTACTGGCTGGGTATGATCGTAGCCCGCCTGGTGATGGGCTTCATACTCAGGATCATTTCTCCAGCCATCGTGTTGCGGGTGTCCCTGGGTATTGCATTTGTGGGTGCACTTATGATGCTGTTGGCGCAGGGACTGCCCCTAGCCTTGCCGGGCTTGATCCTGATCGGTATCGGCTTTGCCGCCGGTTTTCCCATCGTCCTCGGATATATCGGGGATCAATATCCGGCGCTTTCGGGGACAGCCTTCAGCGTGGCCTTCGTGATTGCCCTGACCGGCGGTATGCTGCTGCCCTACATAACGGGAATCATCGGTACTCTGGCAGACCTGCGCATGTCATTTCTCATCATCCCCATTTCGATTGTTATGATGTTCATCATTTTCGGAATCGCACTGCGAAGAGCATCGGCTTGAGGGGCAGATTCAAGAGCAACCAATTTGTAAAGGAGTTGTTATGTTAGCGAAGGACTGGCTCACCAATGCCCGGGAAGTCATGGACCGGATCGAGGCCACGCAGATGGAGAACATCAGCCAGGCAGCGGAAGTAATGGCCAGCTCCATCCAGGCGGGCCGCTGGGTGCATACTTTCGGTTGCGGTCATGCCACGCTGCCAGTGGAGGAAATGTACCCCCGCATCGGCGGTTTCGTGGGTTTTCACCCCATGGTGGAAATGCCATTGACCTTCTTTACGCACATCTTCGGTGAAATGGGTATCCATCAGTTCGTCTTTCTGGAGCGGGTAGAGGGATACGGCAATCAGATCATGAAGAGCTACGATTTCGATCCCAGGGACTGTGTATGGATGTTCTCGCATTCAGGCATCAACAACGTCAACATCGATATTGCGCTGGAAGCGAAACGATTGGGCATGAAAGTGATCGCCACGGGATCCGCTGAAGCTTTTCAGGGCAAAGCCACCCGGCATTCCTCCGGCAAGCAGATCTTCGAAATCGCCGATATTGTCGTGGACACCTGCGTTCCGGCCGAAGACGCGACCATACCCTTGGAAAACCACCGTGATAAGGTGGGACCCATCTCCACCATGGCCTTCACCACCGTCGTGTGGATGGTCATTACCACCGTAGCCGAGCAACTTGTTGATCGCGGTGAGAAGCTCTATATACACCCGTCACATAATATCCCCGGAGACACCACTGCCCGGGACCGGTTGGACGAGGCGTTAGCGGAATATAAGCGCAGGATCGCTGGCGTTTAGCCAGTCTCGCGCTGATAGACCATCCGCCCGTTTACCAGCGTAGCCCACACGGACAAGTCGTGGTCGAGCAGGACGAGATCGGCGTCCTTGCCGACCTCGATGGACCCCTTGCGGTCATGGAGGTTCAGTGTCCGGGCGGGATTGGTGCTGGCCGCTTTCACGGCTGACTCTAGGGTGCAGCCGGTAAACTCCATGAAGTTGAGCATCATCTGTCTCAGGTCAAGGGTGGTGCCGATAAGCGTACCATCCAGGTAGCGGGCCGCTCCGTCAATCGATTCGAATTCCTGCCCGTAATAGATAAATCGGCCCTCAGGCATACCTATGGACCGCATGCCATCAGTGATACAGACACAGCGGTCCTCACCGAATTGCCTATAGATATAGCGCACCATGTCACGGTGGAGGTGGATACCGTCACAGATGATCTGCACGGTTACGTCCGGGTGTTCGAAGATGGCGGGCACCGGTCCGGGATCACGATGATGCAGAACCCGCATGGTGTTATAGAGATGGGTGACGTGCGAGATGCCTGCTTCGATACCGGCCTGTGTCTGTTGAAAATCAGCGTCGGAATGGCCGAATGATGGGATAATATCGCGGCGGGCTAGCTCGCGTATTACCTCCAGGGCACCGTCGATTTCGGGAGCGATGGTCATCATGCGCAGCTTGTCGCCGGTGACCGCCAGGATCTGATCCAGATGCTCCGGCGTCGGCGGCAGAATAGCCGGGATCTGAATTCCACCTCGCTTCTCCACACTGATAAACGGGCCTTCCAGGTGGAGGCCCAGGAGCAGCGCACCGCCCAGATCGTGACCAGCGAGCCCGGCGGCAATCTCCAGGTGCCGGTTGGCAATTTCCGGGCGCGGCATGGCTGTTGCCAGAAAGGAGGTGATGCCTAAGCGGGCCAGGGTGGTGGACATGGCCTCCATACTCTTGCCCTCGCCATCCGAGGTGTCTCCGCCCCCCGCCCCATGGACATGCACGTCGATCAAGCCCGGAATAAGGGTTCGGCCGGCGGCGTCAAGGGTTGGAATGTCCACCGGTTTATCCATAGCTGTATCCATGCGGGTGATCCGGCCTTTTTCAATCAGGATATCCACAGGCGGG
>CP070787.1:1262759-1268589 GCA_020346745.1 Fidelibacterota bacterium
GGCCAGGTGGGCGCATTGGTCTATGCCAAGGTAACCGATTGGGGGGATGGCCGCAGTCCCATCCGAGCCGAGCTGGAGGAAGTGATCGGTTCACCCGATGATCCGCTTACCGATTTCAAAATGGTCATCAGGCAGTTCGAGCTGAAACCGGAGTTTCCCCCGGTGGTGGAGGCAGAGGTTGCCCGCCTGGCTGAGAAAGTCAAGATCGGCCCGGACCCCAATAGAATGGATCTTCGTGATCTGCCGGTGATAACGATTGATCCCGCCTCTGCCCGGGATTTTGACGATGCCATTTCCCTGGAGCGTCTGAAGGACGGACAATGGGAATTGGGAATCCACATTGCTGACGTGTCGCTTTTTGTGTCCCAGGGCAGCGCTACCGATGCTGAAGCTCTCAAACGGGGGAACAGTGTCTATTTCACTGAGGGAGTTATCCCCATGTTGCCCCATACGCTCTCCAGTGATCTTTGTTCACTGAAGCCGGATGAAGACCGCTTGGCGGTTTCAGTGCTGATCAAGCTCACCGGGGATGGAGTGGTCCGTGGTGTCCGGTTTGCACGCACGCTGATCAGGAGCTCACACCGTTTTACATACAGGGAAGTCCATGAGCTGCTCGAACAAGGCAAAGGCAAGTGGTATCCCCTGTTAGCGTCGCTCCGCAAGTTGACCCAGCACCTCTACCGTGTTCGGGTGGAGCAAGGGAGTGTGGATTTCGACATCCCCGAACCCCTCTTCACGCTTGACCACTACGGGGTGCCCCATATGATCCATCCTTCTGAGCGACTGGATAGCCATCGGATGGTGGAGGAGTGCATGCTCCTGGCAAATCGGTTGGTCGCCGAGCGGGTTCCCAGAGGTAAGCCACGCCGGCCGTTCATCTACCGCATTCATGATGAACCGGGCCGGGAGCAGCTGGCCAAGCTATCCGCCCTCTTGCAGCGTCTGAACCTTCCCGGACTGCCTGCCCGTGATGTGACCAGTAAAGAGGTACGAGACCTGCTGCTGGCGATGGAGGACTCACCCTACCGTGATTTAATCGAGACCATTACACTGCGCACAATGGCCAAGGCGATGTATTCTACCGCCAAACGAGGTCATTTCGGCCTAGCTTTTTCCGAGTATACGCATTTTACCTCACCCATTCGCCGCTATGCAGACCTGGTGGTCCACCGACTGCTGGTGGAACACTTGACAGCCCCCAAGATGCCGTGGACCTTGTCGAGCGAAACCCTTGATAAGATAGCCGTCCAATGTACTCAACGAGAAATTGTGGCGCTGGAAGCGGAGCGTTCCTATAGTCGACTAAAGGAATTACGTTTCCTGGCTACTCAGGTTGGTAATTCCTTCGACGGGATCATTTCAGGAGTAATACCGACGGGGATCTTCGTTCAAATCCGTGAATTCCTTGTAGATGGATTTATAAGCATCGAGTGGCTCGAGGGTGATGATTATACCTTCGATGAGCGGCTGTACGCTATTCGGGGACGTCGCTTCAATGACGTCTACCAGTTAGGTCAGGAAGTACGAGTGATGATACGCGATGTGTCCATCGAGAAACGATTTGCCAACTTCCTAATTATGGACACCTAGTTCTATGTGGGCCAGGGACTTCAGCGCGCGAAGAGCGAGTAAAAATTTCTCTGTGCCTCGGTTTGATTGCGTAACAACTTTCAACCTTTAAATCGTGTACATTCAGGCGCAGGACATTACCGAGCGGATGATCAGTCATTTGAAGATAGCAGGTATAACAGTTGTTACTTCTTGGAGTTACCTAATATGAGAAGTATCCAAGCAAGGCAAATGCCTATTCCAGGCCTCCTTTCCATCCTCGTCCTTATTATTGGGGGCGTCCTGTTCGTAGGCTGTGACTACAAACCGCCTGTCATGGGCCAGGAAGATGTCCTGGTCATACTGGTATCCGATGAGGATCGCCCCCTATTGGAACCCCTCCTGTTGAATGTATTCGGTCGTACGATGGCTACTCCGGCACCGGAACCCTATTTCAAGGTTATGATCGCCCCGCCCATCGATTTTGAGAATTATCATCATTATAAAAGTCTGGTCATCGCCTCACTATCCAATCCAGCCGACAGTACCGGTGATATTCTGATCCGAAGGATATTAGGTGAGGAACGGGTAAATGAAGCCATGACAGGTGGGAATCCAATTTTTATTGCTAGCGACTTCCTTGCTCGTGGACAGCTATTTATGGGACTCACAGCCCTGGATGCTATTCATGCCCAGAAGGAGTTGTCACGACTTGGTTCCTGGATAATTGACCAGTTTGAGCAGCAGCTCCGAATCCGGCAGCATGAGGCCATGTATAAGGGTCGTGAGAAAAGGAGACTGGCTGCGGAACTTGAGGACAAATACAACTGGCACTTGAGACTGCAACGCGACTATATGGTTCTCCATGAATATCCGGAGAAGAACTTTGTCTGGCTTGGGCGCGGCTTTCCCTTCCGTTGGCTGGCGGTTCATTGGATCGAGCAGGCGGAGGAGGTGCGTATCACCCCTGAATGGACCTGGCAGCAGATCGAGTATATTGCCGATACGCTGCTCGAGGACATCTATATTGATTCGCTACTCCGCAGTACGGAGTTAGGCGATCAGAACGGCCACACTATTTTCATCGCCCGGGGTGTTTGGGGGCATCGGCATCAGGTCGGTGGAGGCCCCTTTTTCAACTATCTATTCCGCGATGAGGATCAAAACCGCATTTATTTCATCATGGGAGTGGTATTCAATCCCGGAGGCCTGAAGGCCTTGCTCATTCGCCAACAGGAAGTAATAGCCCGTACCTTTCATACTTTCAAGAAACCTCCCCAGCAGAAGCGCATTTCTCAAGGGCAGGAAATAACATGAAGGGGCGCGATTCGTGAAGAAAATAGCCATACTGATGGGCAGTGAGTCAGACCGACCTCTGATGGAGGCAGCGCTACCATATCTGGACCATTTCCGGGTACCATATGAATTACACGTTCTCTCAGCTCATCGCAATCCCGACGAGGTGACCCGTTTCGCTATTTCAGCGCGGGAGCAGGAATTTGGTGTTATCATTGCTGGTGCCGGGATGGCCGCCCATCTGGCCGGGGCAGTGAAGGCCCATTCCACCCTGCCAGTGATCGGGGTGCCCTTGCCAGGCGGTATGGCCGATGGGCTGGATGCCTTGCTCTCGACCGCTCAAATGCCGAAAGGTGTTCCCGTTGCCACCATGAGTGTTGGGAAAGCAGGAGCAATCAATGCTGCTATCCTGGCGGTGGAAATCCTGGCCTTAAGTAATCCGGACTTAGAGGCAAGGTTAGGGCAGTTTAAAAGCCAGGGAGCGAAACTTTAGGTGCCCACCAGAGTACTTATTACCGGAGCTGCAGGTCAGTTGGGACGGGCCTTGGCGCGGGCGATGTCTTCCAAGATGGACCTGCTCTTCGTGGATACGATACAGGCTACATCTGACGTGACTCTCTGTGACATTACTGACCAAGCACAGGTGGAGGAAGCGGTCAGGTCTTTTAAGCCCCGATTTATCGTAAACACTGCTGCTTTTACCGATGTTGATGGAAACGAGCGTGAGCCAGAGAAAGCCAGGGATGTCAATACCACGGGAGTCGAGTACTTGTTAACAGCCAGCGGGGAGGTTGGTGCTCAGCTAGTTCAGGTAAGCACCGACTATGTTTTCGATGGTACAGCCGGTCCATACCTGGAAGAGGATGAGCCAGCCCCTCTGAGTGTCTATGGCCGAACAAAGCTGGAAGCGGAGCGGAACGTCCTTGAAAATGGCAGTCACACGGTCATAAGGACCAATGTACTTTTCGGACCCTATACCGAATCAAAAGCCAGTTTCGTTGGCTGGATCGTGAATTCATTGCGGGCAGGCAAGGCCCTCCGCATCGTGGATGATCAGATCAATAATCCGACCCTTACAACGCACCTGGCAGAAGCGATCTGCAGCGCTATTGAGGAGGGGGCTACCGGGCTTTACCATTATGGCGGCCTGGAATTTGCCAGCCGCTATGAATTCACCTTGAAGGTTGCGCGACATTTCCACCTCCCCACGGATGGTATTTCACCTGTCGCGACGAAGGAATTGGATCAGCTCGCTCCGCGCCCACTGAAAAGCGGCCTGATTTGCAGTAAAATGAAGATGGATCTCAACGTCATGAATGCTACAATTTCGGAGGCTTTGTCCGAAGCCTTCCCAGAAAGTTGATTTATGAGCACTCTCCCACAGAACATGAAAATCCTCATTATCACTCCCACTTACAATGAGCGGGAGAATATTGAAACCCTCCTGAATCGTATTCACGATGTGATCCCACCCGCCCATGTGCTGGTGGTCGATGACAATTCACCTGATGGCACAGGCGATTACGTCCAGGAACTTGCAGACGAAGCTGGGTGGATCCACCTCATCCAGCGGTCTGATAAGCTCGGGCTGGGTACGGCTTATTGCACCGGTTTCAACTGGGCCCTGGAAAACAACTATGACGCCATCATTCAGATGGACGCCGATTTATCCCATGATCCCGAGCAGATCCCCGAGCTCCTCAACCTGCTTGAGGATCATGACCTGGTAATTGGCAGCCGATATATCAAGGGTGTGAATGTTGTCAATTGGCCACTGAGTCGGCTCGTTCTCAGTTGGTCTGCAAATATCTATGCCAAAGTGATTACCGGAGTTCCGGTATGGGATTTGACGGGCGGCTACAAGTGTTGGCGCCGGGAGGTATTGGCCAACCTGGATATTCCCTCCATCCGGTCAGAGGGCTACTCCTTCCAGATAGAAACCACTTTCAGGGCTTATAATCAGGGCTATCGAATCAAGGAATCACCAATCATCTTTGTGGATAGGACTGAGGGAGCTTCCAAAATGTCGAAGGGGATTATTTATGAAGCCGTCTGGATGGTACCCCGGCTGAGATTATCGCAGGTTAAAAAGGTAATCCGCCGAATGTGGTTCATGCCCAGGGAGACCAAACGCAACCCGGATTGATGATGCTATCCGTCATCGTAGTCAGTTTTAACGTTCGCGAATTCGTTAAGCAGTGTCTTACCTCGCTGCGATATGCCCACTTCACAGGGCAGGTGGAAGTTGTCATCGTTGACAATAATTCTGCCGACAATACTGTCGAAATGGTAGGCCGTCTATTCCCTGATGTGCGCCTGATCGCGAATACTGAGAATAAGGGCTTCGCTGCAGCTGTTAACCAAGGCGTGGCAGCTGCAAGGGGTGATACTCTACTGCTCTTGAATCCTGACACGATTCTGGAAGAAGGGACTCTTCAGGTATTGGCAGACTATCTGGAGGCGCATCCTGAAGTTGGCTGTGTGGGCCCCAAGATCCTGAACAGCGATGGAAGTCTTCAGCAGGCCTGCAAACGGAGCTTTCCGAGTCCCTGGGTGGCATTGACATACTTCCTTGGATTGGCTCGTCTGTTCCCCCGCAGTCGCTTGTTTGGCCGCTACAATCTCACCTATCTAGACCCTGATCAGACCCATGAAGTGGACGCACTCAGCGGTTCCTGCATGTGCCTGCCAAGGAAAGTATGGGATAGCGTGGGTCCCATGGATGAGTCATTTTTCCTGTTTGGCGAGGATCTGGACTATTGCTATCGTATTCATCAGGCTGGCTATAAGGTGGTCTACCACCCCGCCACGCAGATTGTCCATTACAAAGGGGAGAGTGTTAAAACCGCATCTTTCGATAATCTAAAGGTCTTTTACGAAGCGATGGTGACGTTTTCGCAGAAGTACGATTCATTCTCTGGCCGCTTCGTGACTAGGACCTTTATTCGGTTTGGGATCGGGGTGCAGGCCTGGCTACACTATGTCA
>CP070787.1:1268689-1300241 GCA_020346745.1 Fidelibacterota bacterium
GTTATTCTGCCGCAGATTAGCAACCAGGAATTCCGCGCCACGTGGGTCATTACGTGGCACCATATCAGTTCGGGTGCCAGCATTGAGGAGAACCAGGCGCGCGTCCGAGAAATAATGGATGACCACGTTGCGGCGAACATGAACGCCGTCATTTTCCAGGTTCGTCAGAATGGCACGGCCTATTACAACTCCTCCTTTGAGCCCTGGGGAAGCTATGCCGGCGGATCTGATCCCGGCTATGATCCCCTGACATACGCCATCGAACAAGCCCATGCCCGGGGACTGGAACTGCATGCATGGATGAATACTTTTGAATCCCGAGGTGCCGCTACCGGCACACCCGCCCAAGTACACCCCGAATGGGTCTGTCGTGATGGGAACGGGAATCCAATGCCTGCGAATCACGCCTTGTCCCCCGGTCTGCCAGCCGTGCGCAGCTACCTGGTTGATGTGGCTATGGAAATGGTCAATAACTACGACATCGACGGCATCCACCTGGACTACGTCCGCTGGAACGAGTATACAACCTCGTCGGTGACAGCTTCTCCACTGTTGGCGAAGGGAATACCACAGGAAGAATCGATCCCAGATGGGATGGTCACCCAGGCCCAGTTGGAAGCTTTGCAGGCGGCAGCGCCGCAGGATCGTTATCTATATGACAGCGAGCACCCCTATAGTGAAACTCCACCGGATAGCGTCGGAGGCGGCCAATTCCCCTCGTGGGAGGACTTCTGGCGGTGGGCCGTAACCGAGTTCGTCCATACCCTCCACGATTCCATCCGATCCGTTAAGCCTTGGGTCCGCCTGTCAACGGCAGCACTCGGCAACTATAACTGGGGTGGCTGGCAGGGCTACGGCACCGTATTCCAGGACGCCGCTCTCTGGTTCAACCAGGAATACATCGACCAGCTGACCCCCATGCATTATCACTGGACCGACAGCGACGGTTTCCTCTACATGCTGCGTAATAACACCAGCGGGAACTGGGAGGATCACATTCAGCCGGGTATCGATGCCGGAAGACTCTACACAGTCGGGCCCGGTTCATATTATCTGAGTGAAGCCAATCGGTGGGGCAACCATGCGAGTATCATCGATGCCTGCCGTACCATTGCCTGGGTAGACGGCTTCCAGTTCTTCAGTTTCGGCAGCTGGGCGAGTCATGATTATTGGGAGAAAGCCGGTGCCACCTTTTTCGGGAGTAAGACCAAGGTCCGCGGCACCGGGCTCATCGTCGCTGATCCACCCCCAGCCCCATCCCTCGGGCTGAACCGGCTTGATTCCCTCACCTATGAGCTCGCGGTCACGCCACCGGGCGCGCTGGAAGGGACTCACCGTTTCGCAATCTATCGCTCCGAGGATGCCCTCATCGATACCGCTGACGATCGTATCGTGGATATTCATTTCGGTAATGACCCATATACTTTCACCGACCAGTATACCGGCACCCAGGATTTCAACGGCGCCTATACCTACGGCGTGACCACCCTGGACCGCTACTGGAACGAATCGGCGATCTCCAATACCGAGATAACCGATCCGGTGCCTTCCCTGCCACCTGTGATTGTAGCTACTTCCCCCATGGAAGGTGATACCATCCCGGTGAACAGCACCGTAAGCCTGACCTTCTCGAAGACCATTGACACCACCACCTTCACAGGAGCTGTCTCGATCGAGCCACTGGTAACCCTGCAGGATATAGCCTGGGAGGACGATTGGGCCTCTACCGCTCAGACGGTGACGCTCTCCTTCGCTAGCCACCTGCTACATGACACCGACTACACCCTGGTCCTCGACGCTACACTACAGGATGTCAACGGTGTGCCGCTTGACGGCAACGGCGATGGAATTGGCGGCGACCCCGATACCTTGCGTTTCCATACTGAACCGCCAGATATCATCGGCCCCGTAGTCCTTGCCAGCTACCCCAACGCTGCCACCCCACCGGACAGTATCCTTCGCGATGAGGTGGTCACCCTGGTCTTTAACGAACACCTGGATCACAGCTCCTTCACCGACGCCAGCGTTCTGCTTACGCAGAACGTCACCCCGATAGAATCACACTACAAGCTGACCGACGTTCCCAGACGAACCGTACTGAGTATCCAACCGGTAGAAAGAAATTTCCCGGCTGGTACCAGCTTCAACCTGACGGTTGGGCAGGAGATCACCGATTCCGTGGGCAATCCCATGGCTGCTGATATCAACCTGGCTTTCGCGACTTCATATTACTGGAAGACCCAAGAAGTCGTCCTGGACAACTTCTTATCCACGGTCAACTGGGAGCAGCCCGACTATAGCGGCTCTACCGTTGGGATTGATGGACCGGCTTCTTCCTTCGGCCTCTCCAGCAATGCCTACCTGCCTTCCTCTATCACGCGCCAGCGCTCGAGTGCCCGGCTGCATTACAAATGGCTGGATGCAGATAGCCTAGCCACGTTCCTCCTGCGTGACTACCTGAGTGGTGCTCCGCGAAATATCGCCTTCGATACCAGCTGGGTGCTGCAGTGCTTTGTCTTCAGCGACGGCAGCAACAACGAGTTCCGCTTTGCCCTGGACGACGGCTATGGCGACGCAACAAACCATGAAGTGTCGCAGTGGATAACACTGGACTGGTATGGCTGGCGACTGGTGGAGTGGGACCTGAGCGATCCCGGCAGTTTTGGCGAGTGGCTCGGCAACCAGCAATGGGACAATCCCACCAACCTGCATTTTGACAGCTTCCAGCTGACCCATATCCCCGGAAGTTCCCGGATCGTAGGCGATGTGTATTTCGACAACCTGCGTCTGGTGAAGCAGGACTACCTGATTCAGATCGCAGAGACCGAAGGCCTGCTTCCCGACCATATAACGTTAGGCCAGAATTATCCCAATCCCTTCAATGCGGTCACAAACATCCCCTTCTATCTACCCGTGCGCCGGCAGGTCGAAGTGACTATCTACAATCTGAAGGGCCAACCGGTGAAAACCCTGCTGCGTGGTGATCTGCCGGCCGGTGAGCACCTGGTGACCTGGCGGGGAGAGACCGGGAAGTGCACCCAGGCAGCATCAGGCATCTATATTATACGGCTCCAATCAGAGAACCACCACTTGACACGGCAGATGCTACTGGTGAAATAAAACCAGCGTTAAATGTGCAAAAAAAAGAAAAGCCCCCCGATCCAAGATCGGGGGGCTTTTGATTTAGCGGCTAGCAGCCGGGATTGGTTACTTGATCAGAAGCATGGTCTTGGTGATGGAATGTCCGGCCGCTTTCATGCGATAAACGTACATTCCGGTCGCCACCGGCACACCATTATCTGTGGTACCATCCCACATGACATGGTGTACGCCAGCAGTCTGCATCCCGTTCACCAGAGTCCGTACTTTCTCGCCCAAGAGGTTGTAGACATCCAGGCTTACGAACTCCGCGTTCGGGATCTCATAGGCGATCCGGGTGTTGGGGTTGAAGGGATTCGGATAGTTCTGCGCCAGGGCATAGCCGTCCGGGATCCCGGGTGACTGCTCATCCACGATCAAGGTAACGTCATGGAAGATGTAGGTCGCTCCCTGATCGTTGCCTTGCACGAACGCGAACGCATTGTCGGCGCTGAACGAGACACCACGGAAGCCCTTGCCATACTCCGTCTCGGCATAATCAGGATTGGCGGTGGTGTCGATGAGGGCATCCGGATGGTAAATGCGGAAGTACTCCTCGTTATCAAAGTCCAGCACCGTCATGTTGTTATGCAACGAATCGGTAGTCACTTCGTAGTCATCCACGCCCACCCACAACTTGCCGCCGGGGCCCCAGTGCATGCAGACCTTTTGGTCATAGAAGATGAGTGAATCCAGGCCGTCCTTGTAGACACTATCCGTGAGGGTATAGTCCACGAAATTGGTGGAAGTGAATATCCTCAGGGGTGCGGCGGCACCTAGATCACTCATATAAAGCGCAGTGGCATCACTTGAGACCGCCAGACCGCGGGCATAACCTCCCGCGCCGGTCAGGGTAATCGCCTGAGTCTCAGCAAAGGTTGTGGGATCGTATACAACGATCGGGTCCGTACCTACCACATACCCCACGTAGATATAGCCGTCGCCATCGACGGCGGGACCCATGGGTGATTGTTCGTCACCGAGGGCTCTGAAGGGAATGAAAGCCTTCGCCGGCACGTACAGACCACTACCGTCAGTGGCAGTCACGGAATCCGGATCGACAACGACGATCGCGCCCCACTTGGCAAAGATTACATCACCGTTTGCTGCCAGGGCCATACCACGACAGTATAGAGCGGGAATGCTCGTATCCCCGACGGCGGCATCGGGATGAGGCGCTTTGAACGAATCGATTATCGCATGGAGATTCCCGAAGTGATCGAGGACATCTATGCCGTCGTAGTAATCACCGACCCAGATGCGTCCCTGGTCGTCGACAACGCTATACTGGGGCCAGGAGGCGGAGTCCAGCACCGCGGATAATTCCCACGTATGCGACACTTCCGTCCACTGGCCGCTGGCTGGAACCGCGACCAGGCCGATAAGTAAAATCGCTGTTAACAAGGTGCTCTTTTTCAAGGTATCCTCCTCGTTTCTGTTGGTTGATCAGGCCATGTTGGCCATAGCTCTCATGTTTCTGACAAGTCTATCCGGCTGAACACAATTTGAGTATTTTTTTTGCCAAACGCAACACCTAGAATTCACGCCCGTGGTAGGGTGCGCTGTACTGGGGCACGCGTTCTCTTCGAACGTCGATCTTCAGGATTTGAGGGGCACCGAGTTTCGCCCGGGAAGCGTATAAAAAGGACCCTATGCCCCATCCGAGGTAAAGTATGGGAGGATCGATAAGTCCCGGGTAGAAGTGCTCGAAATTCCCGGTATCAGCGTAGTTCACGAAGATCGCCGAGACGGAATCGTCGGTTGCGAGGTAAAGATCTCCTGCGGAAGAGAAGGTGAAGCTGTATATCGTGACACCGGCGAGTTCTTCGATAGCTGAGAAGTCATATACTTCTTCCCTGCTCCCCAGTGTTCCGCCACTATGAAGGGGACTGCGCGCCAGCTTTTGTCCACCGAGGCTGCTGGTCTCAATGAAGTAGACATAGTCGTCATACACCCGCACACTGGTCATGGTATCGGTATAGGTTCCCTCCGTGCTCGAACTGCCATCCGGTTTGATCCTCGTCAGTTCGGTTGCATTGGCGACCCACAGGTTGGTATCAGCGTCAAAATCCAGGTCAAATCCTTCCTTGCCGAGGCCAGCGAAGCGCCAGTCTGTGTAGTTCACGGTAGTAGTTGTATCGCAAATTGAAGTGATGGTATCGCAGGTGATGGTGACAGTAGTATCCACGGGAATGACATAGGTGCCTTCGGAACTGAATATATTCACCTGTGCCCGGCGTCTCAAATTCCACAAGGCATAAGCGTGATCATCGGGACCTATTTTCATTCCCAATGCTGAGAGGAAGGGTGCATCATAGTCCGCCGAACCGGCGGGTGTAAATCTGCGCACGATACCGGTAGCCAGAGAAACGCTCACATTGCCGCCAGCGTCCACCGCTATGCCTGCAGGCGCTTCCGCGGCCAGTAGCGTGCCCAGGGTGACTACCGAGGGGATCATCCGGTACTCCACCACGTTACTGAACATGAAGGCTCCCCCTCTGGAAACCCGGACCTTCACGGCATCGCCAGCAACTCTTGGTGATTTGACGATGATCTCCGTGTCTGAAAAACTCACGATTTCTGCGCGGGTATCATCAAAGAAGACCAGATTCTGCTCCAATTCCGTCGAGAATCTAATGCCTTCAATCCTAATCTCACCGACGCCGGCAATGCTACTGTCAGCCGGCAGAATCCCGGTAATGGCCGGCCCGTCAGCTGCACTCTCATCATCGGGCAATTCCCAGATACTGGTTGGCTTCTCGAAATCGCAGCGTATGGCCAAGATACCAGCAACGGCGAGTAGGAGTAGGAAGGCAATATGTGATCTGGTTCCCGAACCTTGTTGCTGCGGTCTACCCTTCACGGATATCATATGTGTGCTCCTGCTAATCACCCTGGATTCTGGTCCACGGGTATTATCTACCTGGCAAATCGGATAGTGAATTGTTGTACCTGGTCAAAGATACCGAAGGGGGTATAGGCATAATCGACATGCAATCCCAACAGTTGCACGCCAACCCCAAATGTCCCTCCCCGTTCGTCATAGTTAACCAGATATCCACCTCTCAGGAATACAGTGTTCAAGAATCCATATTCAATGCCCACGTTCATCTGTTCGGAGAACGCCCGGGGATGGGAGGCATCCACGCGCAGGTGCAGGGCTTGAGAGCCGGATTGAACTCCCAGGAATTCGAACAAGTTCGCCGCGAGACCCATTCTGAACGTCAGGGGGAGCTGGAAGGTCTCCCGTTCGTACTTGACCTCGCCGGAGAAATTCCGGATTGACATGCCAAAGACCAAGCCGCGAAAGCCTGTCTTGAACAGCGTGCCGAAGTCTACCGCGGTGGCGAAAGCCAGGTTCTTTTTGGCGGTGAGCGAATCACCGACAGGAACAACACTCTCGCCCAAGTGCTGCCCCACATACTTCACGTGTCCCCCTACTGAGAACCGGTCCGATATCGCACGTGCGTAGCCTACTCCCACGGCAATGGCACCGGGAGTGAAGACCTCGGTATCAATGTATCCCGCATCACTCTCCCAGTACATGGTCCCCTCAATCTCACCGTAATCGACCGAGAACAGGCTGATGCCAAACACGCCCAGCACACCATTGGCGGGATTGATGGCCATTGAAAAGGCATTATGGGTAATATCGGCTATCCATTGGTTTCGGCTGGCAGCCAAGTCGAAGGCAGTGGGCATCTGGGCCATCCCGGCAGGATTGAAAAACAGCGCTCCTGATCCCCAGTCGGAGGTGGTCATGGCTTCGGCCATCCCCGTAGCCCTGGCATCGGCGCCGATGCTCAGGAACTGGAAACCGGACTGAGCCAGCTTGACCTGCCCCAGAAGGCTTGAACCAGTGAGGAGTGTGCTCACGAGCACCACAACACTTCTCATAATACCTCTGTTCACTTTCATCGATCTTCCTCTTTGACGAAGTGATTTAATTGAATCGATCAAACGGCCACCTCTCATTCCTGAACAACTCACTCATTGTAGATAACGGCGGCACGGAAAGGTCCTCCTGCCGCGCCCTCCATGAGCGTGAAACGGACCAGATACTCTCCCTGCTCAAGCTGGAGGACGCTTCGAATCTTAATATGACGATCAATCCCTATTTCGGTAGGACCAGGATTATTAATGAAATCAGTGCAGCCAGCCACGGTCTCGGATACAATGGCAGCAGAGTTCACATCCTGTATGAAGCCATCCCTGTCGAGAATATCAACATGGATATAGTCATTAAGGTAGACCACCACGCCGCTCACTCCTGTGGCGGACTGGACGTGGGTATAGGACATGAAGCTCTTGACTTCGGTTGCCGGATACCGGATTGATAGCGATGTGTCCCTGACGAGTGGGGCAAGCGTGTCCATCAAAGCATCGAAAGTGGAATGTTTCTCCGCATCAGTCGCTATCACGGAATCAGAAATCAGTGAATCGAATGCCGCTCCCAGACTATCGAATAAGGCTCGCACCTCGTACCCCAGAGTATCGATGATGATGGTATCGATGATGACCGTATCCGGATCATCGACGTAGACGGTGTCTCTCCTGATCAGTGGGCGGGTAATATAATCGCAGGCCTTCTCGTCAATGGGTAGCAGCGAGAGCTCTCCTTCCTGAAATTCTTCGGGAAGTATATTGCTGAGGCTTTCACACTGGAACAATGATAGACCTAGCGTCACTAGAAAGGAAAAGGTCAGAGTTTTACGAAGGAAAACGGAGAGCATTCTTTTCTCCTGCTTTTGCCAGCTTGGATTTATCCTACTCATCTGGTCATGGCTAGCGGATAACGATGAATTTCTTGATTTCGGTCTGGCCTTTGCGGAACAGAATCGCGCCGGTAATGGGATCAGGCGGGGCATCCTCGCTGACCTCAAAATAGGCGATGTAGAGTCCGCTTACTATCGTCTGCCGGGAAGAGGTTACAGAGTCCCAACCCTCGTCACCGCTCCCATCGGTGTGCTCTATGGTTTGAACCAGATCGCCACGTTCGGTAAAGATCTTGATCACACAGAAGGGCGGCAGGTTGTAGAACATGATGCGATCGCGCTCGCTCTCGCCAAACTGCAGCTTCTGGGCCTTGATATTGTAGGGATTGGGCACGATGCGAATACCGGCCATACTGCTGCCCGGAGGGCGACGCAAAGACGCAGGCGCATTGGTCATGGTCCAGAATTTGCTACTCACCAGCGGAATGCCGGGATGGATATCATTGGTGCTGCCGTCGTCCAGGGCGACAAGATAATAGTAATAGTCGACTCCCCGGACAGCGGCCATGTCATCATAGCTCGTGATGCCGGCATCTCCGCTAAAGATCAGATTATACGACGTATCCGGTTGATGTACCGCGCGGTAGACCTCGAAACCGGCAACACTGGCAGGGACACCACCCGAATAGGACCACGAGAGTGAAATCCGGTCACCCCCGGATTGCACCTCGAACAGTTCCGGTGGCCGCGGAGGTTGCGGAATATCGAAATCCCGGCTGTAGTTATCGACGGCGCGCTCGAAAGTCTGGAAAAGGGAATCCTCACCGGTATAGACCCAGACATTTTTGTAGAAATCCTTATCATCAGTGGGACCACTCCCGGTGAACGTACGACCTGCCTTGGGAGGCAGCGTGAAGGGTTTGGCATCATCTTTCCAGTTCTTGCCAATCTCGTAGCACATTTCACGGCTTATTCCGGCCACGCCTTCGGCCAGTACAATATGAACACTCTCTCCTGGCGCCAGGGTATAGGGGCCGAAACCCTGCCCATGGGAATAGCCGCCGGGATTGCCGGGGTCACCCGCCTTTACATACTGGTCAGCATCCGCGTTACAGTCAATTGGTGTCGGACAGTCCATATCCTCACCATGCCGGTTAGTGGGATGACCGGAGATCATGTAGTTATACTCCTTGCGCATCAGCACATCGTTGAACTGATTGTTTCCTGACGTGATCTCGTGATCCGACTGAAGATACATGGTGGTGAAGGGCTGCGCCGGATTATCGGTCGGGTCTGAAGGTGAGGTATCCGCATGGAGGGTGATAACGCCAACATACTGGGAAGCACCCAGGTGCCCGTCACCCAGCGAGTGAGCCCCCCCAATAGTGTTGAAATTTGCCTTGCTGTGGAGGCCCATCCAGGCGAATTGAGCGCGGAAGGGGTCGCTTGTCTCCGGGTGGGTAAACACAGCGTCATTAACCACGTTATGCCCCCAGGTCGCCGACTGGGGCAAATAGTTACCTTCGTAAATACATGCTTCCCTGGTAGGCGCATAGCGATACTGGAAAAAGATGACCAGCCCTTCGAGCGTCTGGGTCTGCACATCTCCCTGGTTGGTGATGATACCGGTATTCTCAAACACGTAATCGAAAATGTGATAATTCTGGTGGTATTGGTTGGTGAAGGCATAGATCCTGCGGGTAAGGGTGACCCCCAGGGCAGTGTTGAGTTCATTATATATCATGCGGTCGGCGGGCAGACTCTCATCCACTTCATCCACGTCGTCCATGCCGAACATGGTGTTCGAGCCGGGATTCCCATCCACAAAAACGCTGGGATGGGCGTATTGGCCGTACAGTACGAAACCCTCTGTGCGCGGTTTTACCGGCATGATCTCGCTGATATCATCCAAAACTCTCGGCCCTACGTGTACCACCTTGTACTCATAGGTTTTGCCGATGTTGGCATCATAGAAGTTGGTAGCCCCGATCCACATGGCCTTGGCTGCCTGGACATCCTGATTGTCGTACTGGGCCGGCCAACGGAGACCATCTTGTTGGTCGCCTACCTCCCCCCTGCGGCCTACTTCTCTTTCGCCCCCAGCACTGGAGAACCAGTTGTGCAGATCACCTATGGCGATCCACTTGATATCGTCCCCCTTTACCGACGGGAGAAAGAAAGGCATTATGAGCAACGCGTAAATAAGGAATAATCCTGTGTGTCGATGCTTGGATTTCATACGACTTATGACCTCTCTCATTCGGAAAAAACCGCGCTATTTATTTCAAATCCAATGAAAATCTGATACCGAAGAAAATATCTCTCGGATTCAGGTACATGAAATAGGTTTGGTTGGGCATATCAATGTAGGCCTTGGTGTCCAGGATCTCATCAATGCGGCTGTCCGACGCTGCAACCCATTCACCATCCACATACTGCATATACTCCTCGGTATCGGCAATATAGTAGTACATCTCCCTGAGTGTTGACTTGGGCGTGGCCGGAAGATCCTTGGCACCAGGTACCCATTCGATGGGGACGAATTCCACTCCTCGATCCCGAACATCCCCCGGTTGGTCGTCACCCGGGATATTGGGGTAGTTGGCACCCAACTTGTCGGCCACCTTCTCTGGCAAATGGAGTGAGTACATGTAATAATCATGGTCAAATTTGTCGAAGAAGGAAGTTCCTTCACCAAGCCCCTCATTGAAATACTTGAAATTGAAGACATTGGTGATGTCCAGGAAAAAGGTGGCATTCAGATTGCCGAACGTGAAGGTCTTGGATGCCTTCAGGTCGACGTTGGCGTAGGGTTTCCACTGGACATTATACTCCAACCCTTTGATCTGAGTTGGATTCCAGGTGAACCACGATCCAGCGGTCCACCGTCCCAGGAGGTTCACGAGCCATCCTCCTAACAGTCGCTGCCCAAGAACGGAAGGCCCGAATTCCGGGGGGGTATGAATTGCCAGGGTGGTCTTGAACCGGGGACGGGGCACCGGACGCTCCTGGTAAAGAGGATTATCCCGTACGAACTCGCGGTTATCGGCGGGATTCTCATAGCTGTAAATGGTTCCGTATTGATTAGCATAGCCGAAATAGCCATAGGTCCTGATCCGATATTCGAAGTTGACATTCCCGGTTAGCCAGCGGCCAGTGGTCTTGGACAGATCGATCTCAAAACCCCGGATATCCTCATAGCTGTTGTTCTCCAACTGCAGGTAGCTTTTCTGGGACATACCTTGATAATTGGTCCAGCTGCGTTGGCTGGAAATATCCTTGTAGTAGCCCGCAATATGCAGCAGGATACCAGAACCGAGCACCTGATCATAGCCCAGCTCGTAGGCAATGGTCTTTTCCAACGGCAGGTTGGGATCTCCGATGCGGTTCAATTGATAACCATCTCCCCGCTGCACGCGGTAGAGCGCATCAGCAAACGGCAGCTGCCGGTAGTGGCCATAGCTGAAGTAGAGCTTGGAATTGACCGTAATAGGATGGGAGAAGCCCAGGCGTGGACTAAGGTAGAATTGGGGCTTGATCTTTTTTGTCGGAAACTCATCCTCCAATTCCGGGCTATAGGAGGCAAAGTAGAAATTCGGATCGTAAGGTCCTGCGGGATCATACCATTCCCCGTTTGGGTTGATGTACTCCGCGGTTAGACCAAGCAGCGCGACGAACTCCTTGGTTTCCAGCTTATCCTCGAAATAGAGGGTGCCACGAAGTGGTGTCCGCTGGAAAGGCGGATTGGCAGCAAATACCGGATCGTGACTGATCCCTATCCACTGGTTGCCTTCCGGAAGCGCTTTGTTGATCGTCCCATACCGTGTATCGAAATGATCGGCGACAAATTCCAGGCCGGTTGAGATCTCGTGTCTAGGGGTCACCTGGCTGGAGAAATCGAACCGCAGGGTGGTGGTGACAAAGCGGCTGGAGTCCCGGTAGGTACTCTGCGAGCCACCCATGCCCATGCCGTCACCCGTAGCGAAGTTCGGGACCGGAGAGAATCCCACTGGTGCCTCATCCACATATATCCCGGAACCCGGGATAAGCTCCATCTGGAATTCGCTGGTATCCCTGCGAGCAGGTCCCGGTCCTGCAGCGTATACTTTTGATACCCGTTTGACCAGGAACTCGTAGAACGTGCCGGGGCTTAGCTGATGGGTCAGCTTGGCAGACTGCATATTGCTGTTGATGTTGATACGCGACCAGTATTCATTCATATAGAGTCGCCACGAGAGAGTATGACCGATCTGGTTCAAAGTGCGTGCAACCTGTTCTTCCGTAGTGAAATAAGCCGTCCCAGGGGTGGCGAAAAAGGCCCGGGAAGTGCCGGATGTTTCTCCCTGGAAACCCATGACCGTAAGCTTCATGGCTGGTGTGAGATTTGAGGTCACCTTCAACAGCCAACTGCTTTCCCTCAAGGCGTCCTGGTTGGTGGGAACCAGATACATCTCCTGCACTGCTCTCATGGAGGCGTAAAAGCGGAGATTGCCAAGTGCCCGGCTGATGAAAGGTACCGGTCCCCCGAATCCGGCATCGACATTGTAGTCGTGCTGGTCGATATCACCCTGCTTCCGGTGTTCCCATTTGAATAGCTTTTGTGCAGCCGTCGGTGTCAGATCATTACTGGGATCGTCATCGCTGAGAGTGGCCTTAGATACACCATTCCAGCCACCTTTGAAGCTGCGGAACTGTCTCTGGGTGTATTCATCCCAGACCGTATGCTCACCATCACCATTGAGATCATTGTACTCCCCTGCGTCAACGATTCCGTCCCCGTCCAAATCGTCCCATGGTTCGCCAACATCCGTGCCGGTCCAACATACGGCAGGATCCAGGTAGGGCCGCAGCCAGAATGCATCAGGATCGAAGGGGGATCGGCCAAAATGCTTGGGGGCCGGAGGACTATACTTGATAGAGAACGTACCACTATAAAAGGTCGGATCGCCCTCTTTGGTGACGACATTGACGACACCGGAACGGACGTTCGAATATTCCGCTCCTACTCCGCCTTTCTGAACTGAGATCTGATTGACCGCACTCAGTGGTATCTGTGTTACGGGATTGCTATTTCTGGCGTCGCGCAGTGTCACGCCGTCGATCATGAACAGCACCTCTTCCGCCTGGCTCCCACGAATCTCAAAATCCTCTGTAACACCAGCTTCGAGACCGACGACATCACCGAGGCTGATTGTGGGCAGGTCAGCGATGCGCTCAGAGGATATCCGCCGCTCACTACCGGCCACATCCTCCTTGATTACCCTGACTTCAGCGGTGACCACAACCTCTTCGCCAGCCAAGACTTCCGTCTGCATCCGAAAATCAAGTGGCGTGCTCAGATCGATTTCAACCTGCACCCCCTGTACGGTGTGGTTGGCGTAGCCAATCGCAGTGGCCGTAACATCGTAAATCCCGGGCGGAACGTTCAGGATCACATAGTAGCCATTTGCATCGGTAGCGGCGCCTAGATTGGTCCCCTGGATAATGATATTCACGCCGATAAGAGCTTCGCCCGCCTCATCACTGACGACGTGGCCTGTAATCTTTCCAGTAGTACCTGCATAGATCCAATGCAGGGAGAAGACAACCAGTAGTCCGGTGAGAAATCCCCTTTTGATCATGCTACCATTCTCTCCTTAATCTAGCGGTGAGATGTGCCGGAAATGGCAAAAGACAAGTTGATATAAAGTAATATGGAGTGCTCTGCCTTTTCATTGCGGGTAAGTGAAACCAGTATTTTTAGACCTGGCTCTCGACTTTCAAGATAATCATTACACTAAGGATTGTCAAGGGAATGGGTCGCTGGTAGAAATGCTCACATTACCTGATCGGATCAGTCACACGGTTGTACGTAGCCACTTAGCATACAAATAATCGATATATATGGGCAGAGCCCCAACTGAGTAGAGAGAGGTTACGTAGAGTTCTCAGGCTCCATACTGGCCATATTCCTGGGCGAGCTGAGAAAGCGCTTGCACCCTATAACGCTCAACATGCGGAGCAATAGAGCAGGCTGTACTGAGAATGAAGCCTTTGCCGGTTTTACCGATCTCGATACACCGCCTCACATCCGTGAAAGTGCTTTCGTCAGTACCGTGGAGCAGGGTATTTACGGAATCAATGTTCCCCTTGATGAACATGCTCTGGCCGATCCGCCTGACTGCGTCCTCCAGTTCCACGTTGCCTAACGGCGGTGGATCAAGGCATTCCAGCCCTGATGCCCCGGACGCTTCCATCGCCTCAAGACGATCCCCAATGGCACCGCAGGTATGGAGGTACGCGTATTTACCTCCCCCTATAATAGCTGCGATGACCTGGCGCTCGTAAGGTAAAACAAACTCCCGATAGAAGTCAGGTGAGATAAATCCCATCCCCGCGAAAGGTGAGGATATCTTCACTGCGTCAATCTCCTGAGCGCACATCTCCCGGGCCAGATCAGCGATGCCGTCAGTGAACCGTTGGAGTAGAGCCTTGCACTTGCCCTGGTAGGCAACCAGAGCCATCAGGGCGTTTTCATGCCCCAGGTAATCGAGCAGATAGTCGAAGGGTGAAGTCACCTCGCCATGAATGGAAATGCTGTCGCCCACCTGCGCATGGAGCAGGTCAAAGATCTCGAACCTGGTCTCCAGATCGAGGTTGAAATACAGGTCCTGAGAAACCGGGATATAATCGATACGGTCCGGGATTTCCCCGGGATCGGCTTCATCGATAAGGGGACGCTCCACAGGTTCATGGAAACGTACGGTTGGCAGGTCATCTTGCGTGAACACCATCTTCCGATCCTTGAAAGTGAGGACCTCGGTCTCCCCATGCTGCTCTATTTTAAGCACCTCCTCACGCCAGTTACGCTTATGACCGTGGAGGCTCACTAGAATCCCGTCGAACTGATAGAGCTCTCGCAACTCTGCCAGTCCTTGGGCGAAGGTGGGAGCATCGAACCAGAACGCTGACGGTGACACTTTTAGCTGCTGCAACATATGCCCGATACTCAGTTGGCACATCACCGGCACCCTATCGGGCGTGTGTAGGCTCATAGCGGCTAGTATACGTTCTCGGGAGGTCATGGTGTCACAACTCGGGATTCAGCTGGAATCCAATCAGATTCGCCACAGGCTGGAGCGGGTATCCGTGATCCCGGCCATGCTATTTCTGCAAGGGCACAAACCTGAATACCATAATACCATCAAAAAAGGGACCATCCTCAGGGAAGTAATAGTCCAGAAAATCCACCCGTACCGTTTCCCCCTCCGATTGAGACGCATGGATCAAATCCTTACGATCGATGATCATGCCTTCATGGCCTACAACGATGCCCAGCTTGAAATAGGATGGCTTCACGAAAGCCACTCCACAAACCTCCGGCAGCTTTGCCAGGAAGTCGCGATCAATCATATTATTGGGAATGTACCATGCTTTCATTTCCCGGGACCAGTCCAGCTCCAGGAACTCGCTGCCATCTTCTTTCCTGTTCAGGGTAATATCAACGGATAACAGTTTGTCCTCAGGGAGCAGGCTTCGGGTGATATCCACCGTCGCTGGATTTGCAGTGATCCGGTCTGTGGTGTAATGCCAGCGGGACTTGTAGGTGGGCTTAGCACGTCCATCTGTATCCGGTTTATAGTGAATAGCGATCATGTTCTCACGAGCCTGCTGCCAGGATCTACTCTGGGCCAAGCTAAGTGTCGTGAGGATGTGCCCGGTGCAGTCGGAGACGTCCAGCCGGAAGATGGGATCGGGATCAGGTGGTACCTCTTCACCAAGTTTGTATATCTCGTAGGGCGTACCCACACGCCACTTAGCCAGCGCCTTGATGCGTCCCTGGAGATCGGGAAAGCGCTGCTGGAACTCGGGCAGCAGCTGCGACACCTGCTCCTCAGTGAGTGTCCACGGCTTTGGCAGCGATACAAGCCAGGACTCAGCGTCGGATGATCCATTACTGCATGCATTTAAGCTGGCTAGAATCGGAATCAGAACGGCTCCTGCCAGAATGCACCAACGCGTTTTCATACTCATATCCTCTCAGTTAACGGGGACAGAAGGTAGGTCGGTCGTAAAATTAGTACCGGCTTCCTGCTGTCCAAGGAGCTAATGATACTCGTTGTCAAGCTATCCGCGACTACCGCGAGGCCGGCTGACAGGGTAAGTTAAGTACATATGCGCACCACAAGCACTGGTAGCCATAGGGGCAAGTGGCAGTTCTCGATTGACCGTGGGGGAACGTTCACTGATGTTATTGGCATTGATCCTGACGGCGGGCTCCATACCGCCAAGCTGCTCTCGGATTCACCCGCCTATGCTGATGCTGCCATTGCAGGCATTCAGCGCCTCCTGAACCTTCCGCCCGGTACCCCCATACCTGCAGACCAGGTGGCTCGCATCCGGATGGGTACTACGGTGGCCACCAACGCCTTGCTGGAGCGAAAGGGCTCCTCCGTAGCGCTGCTGATCACCAAGGGCTTCCGTGACCTCCTCGAGATCGGGTACCAGAATCGCCAGGAGCTTTTCCGCCTTGCGATCAAGAAACCGGAGCAGCTTTACCGCTGCACGATGGAGGTGGACGAACGCATTGACCACGCGGGGAATGTACTCAAATCCTTGCAACCGGATCTGGTAGTGGAGGACCTCCAGAGGCTGAAGCGTATGCATATAGGCTCCGTAGCCATTGTCTTAATGCATGCCTGGAAGAATTCCTGTCACGAAGAAGTGCTCGCTGAGTTGGCCCGGGCGACAGGCTTCAAACAGGTGGTCGTATCTCATGAGATCATGCCGCTGATCAAGTTCGTAGCCCGCGCACAGACAACCGTAGTGGATGCCTACCTCAGCCCCATTCTCAAGCTGTACATGGACTCTGTACGCGAGTTCACAGGCAATATTCCCCTGGAATTCATGCAGAGTTCCGGCGGACTGACGGATGCTGCCACCTTCACCGGCAAGGACGCTATCATCTCCGGCCCAGCAGGTGGGGCAATCGGTTCGGCGAAAGTCGCGGATGTCAATGATATTGACGAGGCCATCGGATTTGATATGGGTGGCACCTCCACGGATGTCAGCCGGTATGACGGGCATTTCGAAAAAGTACACGAGATCACCACGGCCGGGGTTCAATTTCAAGCCCCGAGCCTGCTGGTGAACACCGTTGCTGCAGGCGGAGGATCCAAGCTTTGGTTTGACGGCCAGAAACTACGCGTAGGTCCCGAATCCGCCGGAGCCTACCCTGGTCCAGCCTGCTACGGACATGGGGGGCCCCTGGCCCTCACCGATGCCAACCTCCTCCTGGGACGTATCCTTCCTCCTTATTTCCCCCGCACATTCGGACCCGGGCAGGACCAGTTCCTTGACGAGGATATCGTTAAGCGCAAATTCACAGAGCTGGCTCTACATATCAATCGCAGGTTGGGCACCAGTTTCACCTCTACCCAGCTGGCTGCAGGTTTCGTCAAGATCGCAAACGAGACCATGGCGAAGCCCATCCGGGAGATTTCGGTCGCCCGTGGCTTCGACGTGCGCACTCATGGACTGATCTGCTTCGGCGGCGCTGCTGCTCAGCATGCCTGTTCCCTGGCACGTATCCTGGGCATGCGTAAAATTGTCATCCATCCTCTCGCCGGTTTGCTCTCCGCTTACGGGATCGCTGCAGCTGATCACCTGTTGTCTGCAGCCAAGTCAGTGATGACCACCCTGGACCGCCAGCTGCACCGGACACTCGATGCGCAATTCCAAGTGCTGGTAGAGCCGCTTGTCGCGGAACTGAGCGACCTTGGCATCGCCCCTGACCGGATCGAGGTACACCGCTTCCTGGACCTGCGACCATCAGGGACCGATGCCTACCTATCCATTCCCTATGTTGAATTCGGATCGGTTACATCGACATTCATGAAGACCTACGCCCGGCATTTCGGTTTTGAGCCCTCGGGTGTGCCCCTGGAGCTAGTGAACGTGCGGGTGGAGGTGTGGGGACGCAGCAGTGAGTTCAAGGAGACCGCGCTCCCAAAGGATCCAAAACCACCAGCACCCGCGCCACTGGAATTCAAGGAAGTGATTTTCGATGATGAACCACTCCTATCTCCGGTTTACAAGCGAGACCACCTGGGGGCAGGATGCCAGCTATCCGGCCCCGCCGTGATCGTCGAGGACTATTCCACAACCCTGGTGGAGCCGGGCTTTAACGTGGCCGTTAACAAATTCGGTCACCTGGTGCTCGAGCAGAAGGAGACACAGATCGAGTCTATAGGCAAAATCCGGGATCCGGTGATGCTGGAAGTCTTCAATAACCTTTTCATGAGTGTAGCCGAACAGATGGGCAATACCCTGGCGAATACTGCACACTCTACAAATATCAAGGAACGCCTTGATTTCTCCTGCGCTATTTTCGATCGTGACGGAAACCTGGTGGCAAACGCTCCACATATACCGGTTCACCTGGGCGCCATGGGCGAATCCGTCAAAGCGATCAGCAGGGCGAACAGCGGCAAGATGAAGCATGGTGACGTCTTTGTCACCAACAATCCTCATCGCGGCGGATCCCACCTCCCCGATGTCACGGTGATTACCCCGGTCTTCGGCCCCAATGAGGCGATCGTCTTCTTTACAGCATCCAGGGGACACCATGCTGATATTGGCGGTATCGCCCCCGGTTCCATGCCTCCATTCGCCAGATCCCTGCTGGATGAGGGTGTGATCATCGACAATTTCCAGTTGGTGGACCAAGGCCACTTCCGGGAAGAAGAGCTTCGCCGCCTGCTGGCTTCACCCCCCTACCCAGCACGCAATATTGAAGAAAGGATATCGGACCTGAGAGCCCAGATCGCCGCCAACAACTGCGGAGTCCAGGAGCTGGAGCGACTGGTGGACAAATACAGTCTGGAGACAGTGCAAGCATATATGAGTCATATCCGGGACAACGCAGCTGAGGCCATGCGGGAGGCGCTCGGCAAGTTTCTGGATGGCCAGCAATGCTACGACGCCAGCTTCCAGGACTACCTTGACGATGGTTCCCGGATCACAGCCCGCGTCATTATTCAAAGAGGCGACGATCCTCCCCACACCCACAAAGCGATCATCGACTTTTCCGGGACTTCACAACAGCTGGAGAACAGCCTTAACGCCCCGGTGGCAGTAACAAAGGCTGCGGTGCTATACGTCTTCCGCAGCATCATCGATCAGGATATCCCCCTGAATTCCGGATGCCTGGTACCGATCGACATTCACATCCCGGAAGGCTGTCTGCTGAATCCTTCCCCGGACGCTGCTGTCGTCGGTGGCAATGTCGAGACGTCGCAGCGGATAGTCGACGTATTGCTGGGTGCCCTGGGTATCGCAGCCGCCTCTCAGGGTACGATGAATAACTTCCTCTTCGGAAGGGAGGATGATCAGGGGAAACAATATTACGAGACCATCGCCGGTGGATCGGGAGCAACCGAGAGTTCTCCCGGTGCATCTGCAGTTCAGGTTCACATGACGAACACCCGCATTACCGATCCTGAGGTTCTTGAGCAGCGTTTCCCTGAGATTCGCCTGGAGCAATTTTCACTACGTCGCGGCTCCGGGGGGCGCGGCAAATTCCGTGGAGGGAACGGTGTCTTGCGTGAAATCCTTTTCCTGGAGCCACGAAAGATCTCAATCCTCTCCGAACGACGGATTCATGCCCCCTATGGCTTGGGAGGTGGCAGCCCCGGCAGAAGGGGCAAGAACGTCCTCATCAGAGGTGACGGGACAAAAGTGAACCTGGGTGGCAAGGTGGAACGCATTGTGCAGGCTGGTGAGATCATCATCTTCAAGACTCCCGGCGGCGGTGGTTTCGGGGAACTTTGATCTAGTCGCCGCCACCCGGAACCTTCATAACCGTTCTCCAGATCCAGGAATCACCTGAAAGCAACAAGCCCCAGGTACAGCTTGGAACAGTCCCGGGGCTTGCAGTCAGGGTTGCCGGTGTCGGCAGTTCTACTTCATCAGCACCATCTTAATATGGCGGGTGAACGCCGGTGATACCAGTCGCAGGATATATACGCCCGTGGGGACTTCCCGACCCTGGGTGGTCTTTCCGTCCCAGACGATGCTGTGGTAGCCAGGTTCAACGTAGGCATTCTTCAACTGTGCCACTTCCCGGCCAAGAATATCATAGACCACCAACGACAGGTGGGTTGCCTCCGGTACATCAAATCGTATTGTAGTGCTGGGATTAAACGGATTGGGATAATTCTGCCGGAGGGCGAAAGCTTCAGGTATTCCCTGACCTTCGGTCGTCGCCAGGACGATCTCGGAGACAGCTTCCGTCGACTCGCTGTAATTCCCATTATTATCGACGGCTGCGACGCGGAAATATCTCGTCACTGCTGGAGTTCTCGACTCGACAACATAATAAGGATTCGAGGTCGCAGCGAAAACGCTGTCCTGATGCGGCGGTTGGAAGCCGGCCGAGTACCCCCGGTAAACCGCGAAATACTGGAAATCCTCAACGGCATCAATATCATATGCCCAGGACAACCTGGTGCCGTTTGGAACCGAAGCTGCCGCCAGGTTCTGTGGTACACCAGGGGCGATATTGTCCACTGAGTAGCCACTGTCTGGCACGGAAGGCACCCAGCCGCTGGGTTCCACGGCAGTATGGGCCGATACCACCAGGTATGTCCAGTTGGGTCCGGCCTGATTTGAATCTCCGAGTGTCGGAAGCAGGAACTGGTAGAGCGAATCTTGTGTTGCCCCCAGGGATCCAACGCCGATCCATCCATCCATCGCCAGTGCGGCTTCCATACCCGCGATCCCAGCGACATGATCGGTGTCCTCGAAGGATGAAATAACGGGTACGCTACCCGCTGCAACACCCAGCTGATTTCCCAATGTTTGTCCATAGGAGAATACACTGGCAGCGTTGGAGCTGATATCCTTCCCTAAAAGGCCCTCGGAGCCGGCATTCTTCATCCAGATGCTGTAGAACAGCACCGGTGTTCGGCTCCCCGGCCTATCATCCGAGGAAGCCCACCACGTGGCGGTGAGCCAACCGCCCTGATCACCAGGTACATCGGTGATCGATTCTATCTGTGGCCGGGCTAATAGTGGAATATGCAGACCGAACGGTACGGCAATCTCAGGCTTCAGGGGATCATTGCTCATGATGACTATATCAGCCTCGTAGGTCCCCGGTTGACGAACGGCATGCACGTTCACATTGACATCAACCGAGTTCCCCGCTCCAACTGTGCCTGAGCTCGGATCAAGCGCCAGCCAGGGAGGAGCCAGACCCGCAGCTTCCAGAAAGGCACTCATGATGACCTGGGTGGCATGATCATTGATCCGCTGGCCACCGAATTCATAATAGTCGTCGTAACTGGAGTATAGCAGGTAGTAGATCCTCGTCGCGCCCGTCAATCCGGTAACACGGTGATAGTCGTTATCGGTATAGGTCGCGAACTCGTGATCAGCAGCGCCATTATTGACCACAATGATCATGTGGTTAACCGAGGGATCCCACGAATCGTAAACCCGTTTCACGTACCCGGTATAGCTGACACCGCGCACCACAGATTCAAGCACGATACCATCCACCACGCCATCACCGTCGGCGCCCAGATTACCGCCGATCTCAAAGTAGTCCACATTGTCCAGATCCGCTGCAAACACGAACAAGCCATCATACTTCCGCGTGAAATAGCGGCCGTTGGTTCCAACAGCGGCATCAGTCGCGATCGTGTTATCCGAGTAATAGATGGCCTGACCCAAGTCGGTAGACAGATAGTTGCCGCCATCGTACATATCGTTGCCGCCATCACTGATATAGTTACCGGTGATGCCGTCGCTAAAGTCGAACCGCTCTGGAATAGCATTGGTCACAGCAGCATTATTGGCATTCAGGCGCTCCAGGATCGTCTCCAGAGAAGGCTGGTCGTTATTCGCAGCCGGAACAACCGGTTGATTGCCAGGCTGGTGATGCCGGTCAGTCCTCGCGGACGCCTGCATCATCTGGCCCTCAGTGCCGCTTGACGTATTAATGTACAGCTGGTCGGATAGCGGCCGGCCGGGAGAAAAGGTCGTCACCTCCTTGGAGAGGGTACCTTTGCTCCTGCCCGCAAAGGGTGGGCTGGCAGCTACCACCTGGCTAATCCCATCCTCATGAATGGCTGCTGACCACTCCAGACTCCCCTGCCCAGCACTATTGTCGATGGTGATCGTCAGCGTGGTGCTGTCACCCTTGGAAACCTCCGCACCTAGTGCCTCCGGTGAGACCGAAATTGCCGGAGCCAGCTGGCCTTCGCCAGAAAGGGACAGCTGCAGGGGATTCTCATCCGGGTCGTTACTGGTGATAGACAGGGTGCCCGTGAAGACGCCCGCCGTACCCGGTGTGAATAGTACCACCACATCGTGACTCTCGGATGGATACAACGTGAAAGCCCCATCCTCCAGCGAGAACACATTGGCATTATCATTCAGAATGGCAAGCCCGGTAACGGTCAGTGAATCGGTGCCCATATTCGAAAGCGTGACGACGATGGAATCCGTGTAGCCAACGAATGTCGGGTTGAATTCCAGGGTGTCATGTGACGCTTCAATGTCGGGAGCGGGAATTACAGTCAAGTGGGCAGGTACCGACACCACCGGTTGGGATGTGTCGTTGCTGGCAACCTCAATCGAAGCAAAGTAATGTCCTCCCTGCCGGTTGGTGGCGTCGAGGGTGACTTCAACATCCATGTAGGTTCCGGGTGAGACCATGCCGGAGGCAGGATCCACACTCAACCAGTTCACACCACCTTCAGCCGCCACCTGGACTGAGTTCCGCCACAGCTGCTGCAGATCCCCATAGGACATGGCATCGCCCGAATCAAACAGGTGGATCACCACCGCGCCGGATCCGTATGATCCCACCATTAATGCCGGCCAGGTACCACCATGCCCGCTATACTCGGCCACGACATACAATTCCGGTGAGTATCCCGATAAGGTATAGAAGTACTCTGTACCGCCACCTCCCGAGAAAGGATCAGATAGACCGGCAGCCAGCGGATGGAGCGGATCAATTACGTCTACTGGCGTGCCTGTGGCTACCATACTGCCATAACCAATCTCTCCGGTGAACCAGCCCCATTGGGGTGACTGCACATAATAGGGGTTTGACCCGACCGAACTGAACAGTAGCGTTGAACTGCTCCACTCGGTGATCAGCCCACCACCGCCTAATACAAAAGCCGCGATAGCCTGCTGCACTCCGGAGCTCAGAGTCGTTTGATGATGAACCATGGCAAGCAGGTCGTAATTACTGAGTGCACCACCAAGTATATCCGATTCATACACCTGCACCGCGTTATAGCCCTCACCCTGCAAAAAGGATAGTGGACCGGAGACGTAATCTCCGAACACGGCTATGGCTCCCGTAAAGTTGGCCGCGGCAAGGGGTTGAAAAACCGTTTCAAAAGCGTTCCCGGAAACAGATGCGGCTTCCTTATTGACCAATACAGGTTGATTACGCGGCCGCTGGACTGTCTGGGCAGCCGTATCGACTCCCCACTTGATCGAAAGATCGAAAAACAGGTCATTCACACCTGCGTTGGTGATCCGCAGATTTTGAACCTCCTTCCCCCCTGTGAACAGGGTGGCAAGCAGCGAATCAGTCGGTACGGAAATTACAGTTGGTGCAACCCCTGGATCGATATGGTACAGGGTGAGACTGCTTCCACCCGCCACCCACAGGTACTGTCCATCGAAGGCGAGTCCCAGATGACCGGATTCAGGTCCACTGAAAGTATCTAGCAGTGTGCCGTCAGTCGGATCTATTTTGTAAATCGATGGGGAATCATAATCTGAGGCCCACAGGAAACCGTAGGCGAAGGTGAGCCCAATACCGTGCGTGGTAGGAGCGGGGAACGAATTCACCGTGCTGCCGGTATTCGTATCTATTTGATAGATATAATCGCTTGAGGGATCACTCCCCCATAAGAATTGGCCGTCCCAGGTCAGGCCAAGAATCGAACTGAACGGGAAGGACATGAGGGTGTCCCCGGTGGCGGGATCCAGCTTGTAGATCCGATCGCTGCCATAATCAGAATGCCACAGATAGGCACCATCGTAGGCAATACCATATCCATTGGGATCGCCTAGACCGAAGCTGGGCAGCTGAATAGTACTTACTGTGTTACCGCTAGCTGGATCTATCCGGTACGCCAGGCCCGCCTGCTCGGATACCATCCATAAACTAGTGCCGTCAAAGGTCAATCCCGAGGGACTGTTCGGCGCGGTCAAAGAGCTTATAATATCTCCGATTGCGAGAGTTTGCATTTCTCCATTCCCGCCCACCAGGAGAGATTCACCAGCTGCCTCCCGGCCACCGATGAGAACTGAAGAAGGCAACTCATCCCCAATACCAGTGGAACCGTGTCCCAGACTCGCTGTCAGAGCGAGGGTAAGAAGTGCATACACATGTCCATACCATTTCATCACATTCACCTATGAATCGCTTAATGAGTGGTTAATTCGCCGAAGAAGACCGGAATGAGTGGTCTTGATCTTCAGGGTAGTGAAATTCGTACCTGGTTCATGATCATTATGATACAATAATGTATCATGATAATGAACTCATAATATACTATACAAAGCTACAACCATGGACGGACTATAAACAAGATATCAGATTGAGCCGCCGGGAATTACGTGACGTGGATCACGAGTTGCGAAGGAAAGATTGGTGATTCCTGCTAACAACCATTGCCGATCAGGGATGGCAGGACGTATACCCTAAGAGTTATCAATAATTATCCTATGTAGACCTGGGATCCACCCTGATGATCAGAATTCCACCCCCAAACCTACACAAATGAACAATCCCGAATAATCAAATTTGATTGAACTCACCTCTGTGTATTCCTCCCCGAATTCTGTAACCTCTCCCTCCATATTCCCTACCAGGATATTTTTATAGTGTACTTCGGCACTCATTACCAAGGGTGATACCAGGGGAATTTTCATTCCGACACCCACTGCTGCAAAACTCTTGGTCTTACTGTAAACTGCGTCCGAATCCACCAGCATGCCTACTAGCGTGGTATCATCAATCTCAACGGATAGAGTGGAATGGGCTTCTGCTCGTGCCCGTGCGTCCGCATATCCAATCCTGAGTTCCACATACCATTCGGCCGGATAGAGTATCTGCGGAAGATACTGGATAACACCCGCAGTGAGATCCGCCGAACCAACCGAGCGTCTCATCATAAGTGTTATGTTCTGGTCAGTGTACTCGGTCTGCACCTCCCTAGAGAACTTGCTGACTGCCAGGGAGAAAGCCCCATAGGGCGAGAAGCGGTACATTACCTTCCCGGATAGGAAGTACGCTGTATTGAGCGCTGGAAAAGGTTTGATCGGGACACCCAGCTCATTCCACCCTTGAATGTCACGTTCGTTATCCTCGTTTACTTGCTTCAAGGGCAGCAAGGACACTCCGGCTGATGCGCTCAGGAACCATCTGGATTCCTGAGCTCTGACCGGTAAGGCGGATAAAAATACCAGGAGGTAGAGTCCGGTGATAGGTTTTGTGTTCAATTCTTTCCTACCGGTACTTCATTCCCGGTCCGCTCCAGGTGGAGGATAAATCCGTACATCCACCCCGTCCGGGGCAGGCAGAATAACGGCTCCCCTCGCGGCCGCAGTTTGGATCTCAAATTTCGCCGGTATCCCTGAGCCGAAGTCTAATTCCTGAATCGGAAGCCGAGTAAGGTTGGTGACCAGGAGGCCATGGCGGGGATGCATCACGTGGATCTCTTCCAGCACAGCCAGACCGTGCTGGTGCCGCAGACCTTCGAGAGTTCGCAGAGATTCCCGGACATAGTCACTATTCACCTGCCCGACAGCCTTGCGGACCAGCGACGCCAGTTCTCCGAGTGAACTAGCGACCAGGGACTCAAGGTCGATCATCGCAGTGGCAATACAGACGGCCGAACCGAAGTAGGTATTGGGCAGCGTATCCAAAATCCTACGAAAGTCGACGGGGCAGGCAATGTAGGTAGACGGATTGTCCTCACCCTGTCCCCAAGCAGTGATGCAATTCTGCCACAGATATGCGGTGATAACATCATTGTGGCTAAGGCGAATGCCGCATTCCTTCTGCGCTTCTGCTATCATGTGATTCAGCTCCGCTCGTGAGAGCGACATCTTGTCCCAGGTAATCTGATCTCTGGGGGTAGAGCGGCGTTTCTCATCCCAGAATAGCCCACAGCGGTTGAACACGTCCTCGGTAGTGACATTGTGGTGGCGATCGGACACCTCAGGAATAAGCAGTACACGCTCGTGGGCAGGACTCATGATGGGCTGGCTTTGAAAGATTCTCGCCCACGAGGATAGGAAATGGAAAAAGCTGAAACCATCCGCCAAGGCATGCGATATACTGATCCCAAGAACAGAGCCCTCCGGCGTTTGAGTGAGCTTGATCCTGGCCAATGGTTCGCCTTCTATTGTCTGAACACAGTTCAGGAATGCGGATACATCCTGCGAATCCACAAAAGCGGATGAAGAGTGCGCCTCATCGATGGTTAATGCAGCTTCTGTCGACTGGAAGCCGTAAGTATGATCCGCAATGCGGATCAACCGGCTCCGTAGTGGTGAAAAATGTTCCAGGGTTTTATCCAGACTCTGCTGGAGGCGAGCCGCTTCTATGCAGTAGTCATAGGCGAAGATAAACTCAATGGGGTATGAGCCCACTCCCGTGAAGATGTGGTCTACCGGGGATAAGGGTATGGTTTTCACTTAGTGCTTATTCATCCCTGCGTGCTGCCGACATTTGATTTCCGTACTCCCTTAACTCATCTCAGTTCAGGGTGCCGTATCCGGGTACTCGGGGACTTGAGCTTAGCTATCCCCCATACAGGAGCCCGGTGACATAGTTTTCCAGCTGCTGGATCTCGATATTCTTGTCGGCGATGACCGCCCTCACCACGTCCCCAATGGAGATCAGGCCAACCAATGCTTCTTCTTCCAGTACTGGCAGATACCTGATATCCTTGCTGGTCATAAGCGCCATGCATTCCTCGATTGTCTGTTCGGGACGCACAAACATCACCTCCGAGCTCATAACGTCCTTGACAAGCGTATCATTGGAGAATTTGCCTTCCAGGCCGATCTTCCTCGCGTAGTCACGCTCCGAGAAAATGCCCACTAATTTTGCTCCATCGAGCACCAGCAGTGCCCCCACGTTGGTGTCGGCCAGGACTCTTAGAGCATCGTAGACGCTAGTATCCAGCGTTATCGACAATGGTTCTCGCTGTTTCGTTTCTAAAAGATCACTGACGAAAGTCACTTTTACCTCCAGGATTACCTAACCGAATGTAAATCCAACCCGACCCGCTTGCTGAGATTTCTGCGCACTGGGGACGTGTCCGTACGAGAAACCCGGCGTGATCTGCCGGGTTTCCCTGGAGGTCCCTAGCTGGGAGTGCTGGTAAGCATCGCGATAGACCCAGCTAGAGGGCCGCATTTGTCTTTTCATAATAGGCAACGTGCTAATAATAGACATTAAGAGACCTGAATACAAACATTTACTGCTGGCTTAGCCGCTCACATGTTCCACTTGACTTTCAGCGCTCGCAGCTGTACCCTCATACCGCTCGATACTGTTTCTGTAAAAACGTTCATTAAAAACATTGTCCTTGGAGTAATCCTGGGCAATGCCAGGGGGCCTGGCTACATCCCTTTGGGGTATATGCTGGGCCCCTAAAAATATACACCGCGGCTACTGGCCATAATCATCCGACACATACACCCTGCCGGCGAATAGGACAATTAACCAACAATGCATCCGCTTGACAGCCTAAATTTGCTTATCATGACCCATAAAAATATCATCGGCAGCAGGGCAGATTCATATGCAGCATAGAGGCAACAAGGCGTCGGACCACGAAGCGAGATTAAGAGCGGCGGGAGAGAAGTTCCCGGAAGAAGATATCGAACCGAAAGTGCTGAGGCAGGAGCTGGAGATCAAAGATCGATTCAGGAAGGGACCCCTCAAGAAGTTCGCCGCGAAAGTTGATACCCTGTTCGCATTGCTCAAGGATTACGTAAATGGCAGGTACCTGGAAGTTCCCTATTGGGTGGTCGGGGCAACAGCAGTTGCGCTACTATATGTATTCCTTCCCGGGGATGCCATCCCGGATTTCATCCCATTGATTGGCTATATAGATGATGCGGCCGTGATGGCGTCCTGTTTAGCGATGATTGATACCGAACTAGAGTCATACATTACGTGGAGTGCCGGGGAGGTGGAATAAGCCCAGCGTCTACGATGGTCTTCCTTCAATCCTGGTCGCTCAAACCTGGTGTATCCCCCACTTGCAGGGCAATGGTATCTCAAGGGCCATTACCACCGAGCATCACGGTCAACATCAGTGTATCGGGAGTACAAAAAGCCTAAATTAGCTCAAATAGCAATAATTCCTCATCGCAGGAAGGTAAAGAATGAAGATACAACGCGACTGGTCTGAGACGGACCGGGAAACCATTGCCAAGGTCCTTAGGGATGCCTTGAAGGACGTGGCCGCCGCCCCTAATGAAGTCCTGGTAGAAATGCTCTATGATAAGGTCGAAGTGTCGGTCTATGAGGATCACGAGAAATTCACTGCTTATAAGGTGGAGGGCGAGGCTATAGTATGGATCTGTGCTGGCTGTGGGCAGACCAATATCTTTACTTCCGATGACCATTACAGCGCCAAAGGGGGCGTACACTACTACCAGACGCACGAGCCGGAGTGCGGCTAGAGCACACTCGCTACCAGCAACCTCGAAACTAAACTAGTCTGAATCTGTTCAGTTATTGCGCCAGGGTGCGCAGCAAGCGGCGCTTTACTCGCGCGGCAGGCGAATCAGCTGATAATGCCGGTTGCAGCTGAGAGACCTCGTACACAAGGTAATCCCTCAAATAACCTTCGGCTAGATTGGTACACTCACTGTCAGGATAACGGTGGAGAAAATCCTGAAACAGTACAAATGAAAATGGCAGAACCGCTTGATATTCTATCCACGAATCTCTTATCGGAGGGGCAACCATTGCCATAATCATACTGTTGGGCGCAACCGAGCGAGTAGAGACCATATTATTGGCGAGCCGCACGTAACACCGGAGCACCTCCTTTTGCGCAATCTGACGCTCATGCGAATCTCCCTCGGCAGCGGCAGAGCGATACTTGAGAACCATGCGCCGCCATTCCTCCAGATCAATGGATGTCACCAGCTTTGAAGCGACGCTGAAGATCACCGGTATCTTCACCCACAGTGCCCGGGGTTCACCGCCGATCTGTCCTGGCTTAAAATGCATAATCTGAGCCATCGACAATGCGGCATTGTCCAGATCGTCATGACCGGACGACTTGGCTATAAGCGCCTCACTTACATCGCCGCTTAGTTCTATCCGCAACAGCAACTCTACCTTGCCCTCTAATCCCTTCTCGTAGGCTTCGGGTGGGTAGAAGGCCGTGAAATCATCCGATTCGAGTTGAGGAGAGATATATCTCCGTCCCACATCTCTGACTGGATGACACGCGAGCACCAGTAAGACTGCCACTCCTGCAAGCAGGTATCTCCTGGGCCTGAAGTAAGTACTTGTAGATGCCGGATTTCTCATCGTACCAGACCTGACCCAACCGTTAATTGAACGTAATCGCTCCGATGTTGATCAGCTTGACTGTACTTAATATAATTAATGTTGGCACGTTGTCAATGAAATTCCCCAGCGCTCATAAGAAACCGCAGGCTTCTGGGCTGGACGCTAATGGAATTCCCGCTGTTGGCAAGATCAATCCTCCACCGATGGGATCCCACATCCATACCCGACGAACCACTGACCTCCACCTTGTTAGTTGCACCTATTCAAGGGTACATTAGGTCTATACCAATAGGGAGTGGTGCCTTGAAGAAAAAATTCCCTGTAATCATAGCCTTAGCCCTCTTAGCCTGCAGCGATAAAAATGCACCCGATGTGGCGATCCTGGTTCCCGCTGATAACGACGAGGTATCCGGGATCGTTACTGTGAAGGTCGCAGCATCTGATGATGAAGAGATGGATAAAGTCGAACTGATAATCAATGGCGACTTGTTTGAGACGATAAAGGGAGAGAAGCTCGCGTATGAATTCAGCTGGGATACGGACGAAGGTGAGAATGGAGAGTATTCCCTCCTGGCAAAGGCGCATGATAAAGCCGGCAACTCCGCAATGTCGGATATAGTGAATGTGACCGTACTCAACACCCGAACGTATAAATTCATGAACGTTTCCTGGGATGAAATCTACTTCACGTTCCTCGATATAGAAGATGTGATCAGCTGGAACGACAGTATCGAGGTCGAGGTGCCCAAGAACTACGGAGAGGCCAATTTCTACGGCTACTCAGGGCAGATCTGCGGCAATACCATCTACTGGAACGCCGATATCGAGATCGGCAGTGATGATGCGACCTGGTATTTTTGGGTGAATCCCACCTACTTCTACCTGTTGTTATCCAACCAGAGTACGGTCTATATCGATTGCACCTACATCAATAAGGATCTTCCCCAGGGTGAGTCGCTCTGCGATATCGCCATTCCAAACGATAACGCCATCTATCGGATGGGCTATTATTATGCCTACTCAAACTCAAACGTGTACTGCTATTTGCTGAATCATCCGCAGTACGAAAGTGTCTACGTGGATCCCATCAGTCTTCCCGGTGAGGTCAGCCAGTACTACTACTTCGAAACCGGCTTGTTCAAAACCATTAGAGGGCCGGTCACGATTCTGCCTGATGATGCCGCCGAGAGGGACGACCTCAGAAGCGGTTTGATATCGAGGGAAAGGGTGACGCTACAAAAGCTGCCGTTTGAGACGAGCCGCTTGAGAAATATCAAATAATCCGCACCGTAAATCATTCACACTGCTCTACTCCCAGCTGGCACGTTCTACAGAAAGTCTACAGCTAATATCATAAGAATTCCGAGAACGATCATCTTGCCGTCCCCTGTAAGTGCACCCAGTGTGATGAGCGCACATGCTCCATAACCCATAGCAGCTACACAACTTTGATCTGAACCTGAGCTGCTGCTCTTCGTTTGTGTCGTAGCCCTTGTTTGTTCCTCGCGTCGTCTTTCTTCCTCCCGGCGCTGTCGTGCTAACCGTTCCTCCTCTGCCCGACGTCTTTGTTCTTCTTGCCGCCTGGCCAGCTCGGCGGCTTCCCGCTCCTCCCGTTCCCTGCGCTTCAACTCCTCCCCCATGCCAATAACATCATAGGCCAGGGGAGTCATTCTGGTGAGTAAGGCCTCGATGGAGCCACTATACTGGAGCTTGGCCGTATTGACCACCTGGCTGGTTTCCACATCAATCACACGCGCCAGAATCATGTACGTCGAACCAACCTTGCCCATCGACCCAGCAACGATATGGGAAACGCCCAGTATATTCCCAATTTTAATCGCGCATTCATCGGAAGTACACCCCATCAACTGACGGTCCTGCTCGGTAGTAATGGCCGTCATCATATCTCCGCGTTCCACCAGCGGGACGGCGCCGATATTCACTATCTCCATTCGCAGTAGATCGGTTAAGGTTGCGACTTCGTGAGCGGCAATCCCACGAGCATCGAAGTCAAGCAGGGCGAGCGAGGTGATTTGCTGGGCAGGTAACGCGGTACAGAGTAGAACGGCAAATACTGCTGGTTTCAAAATAAAAATATGGCTCATTAACGAGTCCCGAAATAATAGCAGTA
>CP070787.1:1300341-1333264 GCA_020346745.1 Fidelibacterota bacterium
CGGGCCAGGGTGTCCAGGTAGATCGGCCGCATATAGTTGCAGTCCAGGAAATAACCGCTGCGCATGTCGTCCCTGGTCGCCGCCCTCATGAAACCTTTGCTCTGCAATCTCTGGAGAATCCCCAGGTGGAACAATCCCGGCAGCTTCAAATCCTGGCACTTCTCGTAGATTGGCCAGAAGTCCTCATGGTTATAAGGGTGGGGCGGTCGGGTGAACTTGACGCCCGCGAAACCCAGGTCCTTGAATCGCTGAATGTCATTGGGCTTGTGGTTATCCCAGTTGAATAATCCCAATCCGAGAATAAGCTCAGGATACTTGTCCACTGCTGCCTTCAATCGCTCGATCCCATCCTCGGTGTCCGGCGAAATCAAACAGACCTTCCTTATCCCCAGGGAGGCATATTCCTCCGCCAGCATGTCCGGGTAATTAGGCACATCCTGGTAATGATGATGGGCATCAATGATAAAATGCTCTTCCTGCATACCTCCGGCTCCTTCTACTTGGATGTTATCTGGTATCTAAATCTGTCCCTTTTCGATCTGCGCCACCAGCTCCATCGTCCTCAGAGCATCACTGAAATCAGGCATGGATTTCTGACCAGAAAGGATCGATTCCACAAAATGCTGGTTCTCCGCCCTTAATCCATAATACTCGATGAATTCGTCCGAACCGGCGAACTCTCGCGAGTCCAGCTCCTCCGGGGACTTCCTATCCCCATCTGAATAAATGATCGCCGCTGCATCGGGGTCGACAAAGGCGGAGATGCCCTTGCCATGGATTTCAAAGGTGTGGACGCGGGCACCGGCTGAATAGTTGGTGAGCAGGATGCCGATAACGTCGTTCTCAAATCTGATCAGCGCCTGCCAGCAGTTATCTCGCTTCGTGAATCCCGATGAGACCGCAGCCGCCACCTCCCGCGGTTCGCTGCCAGCCAGCCAGCGTAGAGTGTCTACGGCGTGAATACCATTCGACAGCAGCTTCCTTCCCGGGAGCCAATCATCCTTCAGCTCGTGCTTGTAAAATGTGGCACTCACCGCGCAGATACCCCTCTCGGCTACCCGCCGACGTGCCTCCACGAGTACCGGAATAAAACGCCGGTTGAATCCTACCTGCGTAAAGCATCCTGAGGCTTCCGCAGCCGTAGCCATGGCAGCCATTTCCTCTACTGAGAGCGCCGGGGGCTTCTCGATAAACAGGTGCTTGCCGGCCTCCAGTACGGTACAGGCTACCTCCGCTATTCCGTACGTAGGCCGCATGATGGCATACACGGCATCTATGTCAGCGGTCGCTAGCATCTCCAGATAGTCCGTGTAGGTGTGCTTGATACCATACTGCCGAGCCAACTCATCCATCCGATCGAGATGGGTATTCTCACAGATCGCCACAACGTCAGCACTATCGATGCGCGCCAGTGAGGGATAATGAACCTTCCGGGCGAAATTGCCCGTGCCGATGAAGCCTATCTTTAACTTCTTCATGATGCTATGTGCCACTCCAACCCGTTGGTCGATTCCTATCAGGTAGCGTAGGGATCCGCCGCATCACGCAGCCCATCCCCGACAAAATTGAAAGCCAGGATTACCAGGATGATGAACAGAACCGGCAATAACAACCACGGATGGTGAGCCATGTCCTGGATGTTCTGTGTCTCTTTGAGTAAAACTCCCCAACTGGTGATGGGCGGCCTCAAGCCAAGGCCTAGATAGCTGAGCGCTGTCTCGGCAATGATCATATGGGGTATCGCCAGCGTTAACACGACAATGATATGGCTCATGAATGAGGGTAGCAGGTGCTTGTAGATGATACGCCACTTGCTGGCTCCTGCCAGGTAGGCGGCCACCGCAAAATCCTCCTCCCGCAGCGCCAGAAACTTGCCCCTGATTGCTCTGGCCACGCCGACCCAGCCTAACAGCGAAAGGATCACTGTGATTGCGAAATACACCTTAAGCGGCGACCAGGTCATCGGCAGAGCAGCACTCAATCCCATCCACAAGGGAATCGCCGGAAATGCCCGCATCACCTCTATCAGGCGTTGGATGATGATATCCGCCGCACCACCAAAATAACCCGATATGCCACCCAGGATCAGTCCCAGAATGAAACTCAGGGCAATGCCGACGAATCCGATGGAGAGCGAAATCCGCGCACCGGCAATGATTCTGGACAACATATCCCGTCCCATGCGATCTGTGCCAAATAGGAATATCGTACCGCCGGATTCCACCCCGAATAAATGGAGGTCGGTCTCGAACAATCCCCACATCTCGTAGCGATCGCCCCGCGCGAACAACCGGATTGGAGAAGCCTCCTCTGGCACCTCGTAATACCGCTCCCGCAGAGTGACCGGGTCGATCTCGAATCTCTGGGTAAAAACCGCCGGTTGGATATGAAATCCACCGTCGTATACCCAGTGGACCTTCTGACGTGGCGCGTATAGGTGCCTAATATGACGCTCATTAGGATTGTAAGGCGATACGAACTCGGCAAAGATGGCAATCAGATACATGAATCCCAGGATGTAAAGCGATACGACTGCCAGCCGGTGCTTCCTGAACTTCCACCACATGAGCTGCCTGGGAGTGGCAACGTAGTATTTTTCACCCTCTTCCAGACCTGTGCTCTTCCGCTTGGCGCGAAACAGTATATCGATGATCCTACTCATATTGTATCCTGGGATCGGACCACGCCAATAATATGTCGGATAACAGCGTACTGATGACCGTGAGTGTGCTCAGAAGCAGAATGAAAGCACCGGCCAGATACACATCCTGGCTCCTGAGAGCCCCCAGCAGCATCGGACCAGTCGTAGGCAGGCCTAGAACAACCGCCGTGATCGTCGCTCCGGAGATCATCTGCGGCAATAACACGCTTAAACCGCTGATTAGGGGATTAAGGGCTGTCCGGACCGGATATTTAAGCAGCAGCTTGACCTCCGACAGACCCTTGGCCCGTGCTGCCATCACGTATGGCTTGTTGAGCTCATCCAGTAGGTTACCCCGCATGACTCGGATCCGCCCCGCGGTGGAAGTGGTCCCCACTACGATTACCGGTATCCACAGATGCTTGAGCAGATCACCCACCTTGGCGGCACTCCAGGGAGCGTTGGCAAACTCTGCTGAAAAAAGCCCCGAAAGGCTGACGTCAAACAGCGCGTAGCCGAGAAATAGGAGTAATAAAGCGAGCAGGAAGTTCGGCAGCGCCAGACCAACGAAAGCCACAAAAGTGACAAGATAATCACCAACCGAATACTTGTGGGTCGCTGAAAATATCCCCACCGGAATGGCCACCAGATAGATCATGAACGTCGCGCTGAACGAGATGATCGCCGTCAGTAGGATCCGCTCACCGATGACCTCCTCCACCGGCCTTTGCCACTCCCAGGAATAGCCGAAATCTCCGTGCAGAATGTTCCAGACCCATTTCCCGTATTGAACATAAATGGGCTTGTCCAGTCCGTACTCCTCCCGTAGCGCTTCGATCAGATCCACGTTGATCAGCTCATCCTGGGCTTGGAGCTGGGCGATCTTGGTAGTGAGATAATCACCTGGGGGCAGCTGGATGACTGTAAACGAGATCATCGAAATGATGATCAGCGTCGGGATCATGTAGAAAATGCGCCTGATGATATAATTGATCACCGCCTACCCCTCATAATCCCTTCAAGCTCAATTCCCTCGCTAAATGGCAGGCTACCTGATGCCTGGGCGAAACTTCCTCCATGACGACCGGCTGTGTCTTGCAGATCTCCTTGGCATATCGGCACCGGGGATGAAAATAACACCCCGACGGAGGATTGGCCGGATCGGCGATATTCCCGCCCAAGGTATAGGTCTCGCGCTTCTGCCGCTCGCTTATCTGTGGCACTGCTGCCAGCAGCGCCTCCGTGTAGGGGTGCTTCGGGCGGCGGAAAATATCATCGTTGTCTGCCAGCTCCACCAGCTTGCCAACATACATGACCGCCACCCGGTCTGATATGTGTTCCACCACCGACAGGTCGTGAGATATGAACAGATAGGTCAGATTCAGATCCTGCTGGATGTCGTGCAGCAGGTTCAGGATCTGAGCCTGGATCGAGACATCCAGGGCCGATACAGGTTCATCGGCTACGATCAGATCCGGATTCAGTGCCAGCGCACGGGCAACCCCGATCCTCTGGCGCTGACCACCGGAGAACGCGTGCGGATAGCGCTTGAGATAACGGCTGTCTAGGCCAACCAGGTCCATCAGCTCCTTGACCCGCTGATCCAGGTCCACTGTCTGCTGATCCCGGTTGACTAGGATCGGCTCCCCGATGATCTCCCGGACCGTCATGCGCGGATTGAGCGAGGCATAGGGATCCTGAAAGATCAACTGGGCGTGCCTCCGGAAGGACCGCAGCTCAGCATCACTCAGCTCATGAATGAGTACCTCCTCATCGTCTACCCGGAACATGATCGTTCCCGCGGTAGGCTTTAAAGCCCTCAGGATGAGCTTCCCTATGGTTGACTTGCCGCACCCGCTCTCCCCGACTAATCCCAGGGTCTCGCCCCTGCGGATCTTGAACGACACGTCGTCCACAGCCTTTACATGCCCCAGTACCCGCCGTAAGAGACCCTTCTTGATCGGGAAATGCTTCTTCAGATTCTCAACCGTGAGCAGGTTATTGTTCGCCGCTTCCATCGTCTATCGAATCCTGAATCTGCTAACCTTCATGACGCTGATCCACCCCTCACCTGCTACTAGACTGGATCGGCAGGCAGGCTGCCTTGCGTCCCCGTTCCACTTCCGCAAGTGCCGGACATTCCAAAGTGCACTGTTCTTCGCGAATACTACAGCGGGGATAAAAGGCGCAGCCTTCCGATTTCATGAAAGGATCTGGAACCGTGCCTTCAATAGTGGTCAGTCGCTCCCTCGATCCCTCCCCCAGCTTCGGGACGGACTTTAATAGCCCGATGGTATAAGGATGCAGGGGCTCGGAAAATACCTTGCGTGCCGGACCTTCCTCTACGATCCGGCCGTTATACATCACCACAATCTCATCCGCGATCTCGGAAATGACGGCCAGGTCGTGTGAAATGAAAATGATGGATATGTCCAGCGTCTCCTTTAATTCCTGGAACAACCTGAGGATCTGCGCCTGGATCGTCACATCCAGAGCGGTAGTTGGCTCATCAGCGATCAGCAGTTTCGGCTTACAGGCGATGGCCATGGCAATGACCACCCGCTGGCGCAGCCCACCCGAAAGCTCAAATGGATATTGGTCAACGTGGATATCCGGCTTCGGAATACCCACCTGATCGAGCAGCTCGACAATATATGCCTTGGCCTCTGGTTTGCTCATACTGCTGTGTTGACGTAAGACATCCTGGATTTGGTCGCCCACCGTGTACAGAGGACTTAACGCCGCCATGGGCTCTTGGAGAATGAGGCCAATTTCATTCCCTCTTATACTCCGGATAGCCTTCCCTTTTTCATCCAGCTTCACCAGGTCAATGGAGTGGGCATTGCCACCGTGATACACCATCTCTCCCCCGGTGATCTTTCCCGGCGGAGGAACGATCCGCATGATCGCTTGCGATAGCACACTCTTGCCGCAACCACTCTCTCCCACAATACCCAGTGTGTAGTTCTGGAACACATCCAGACTCACGTCTTGAACGGCCTCTACGGTTCCCTCGTCCAGGAAGAAATTCACATCCAGGTTCCTGATCTCTAGCAAGATGGATCTGTCACTCACCGGCTTTAGCCCTCATCGTGTCCGGGAATCTGCAATATATCGGAGAAATGATTCACTCTTTTGCCCCCGCCCGGTCCCCCGCTAACTCCCGTAGAGCTTGAAGAATATTCTCCTGTATCATTTCGCCCGAACCCGGCATAAACTTGGTGGAATTCACCTCGTACCCACCCTGGTCATAGGCCTTGCGATCCGGTACATATCCCGCATACCCGTTGCTGGTCGTGAGCAGGTAGGTATGAGCGAAGGGTGATTGCTTCTTGATCTCCAGCTGAAATTCAACGAAATACTCACAGGGGATAGCCACGAACGCGATCTCGTTCAGGGCTATGACCGTAATGCCAAAGCGGTACGTTCTGCCCTCCCTATATTCGGCAATATCCTCGTTGCCGTCCATCTTGTCCGGATTCAACTCCAGATCCACCTCCCTGTAAAGGGTTCGCGGTTCTCCACCCTTCCCGGTCTGAATGAATGGCAGGACCTCGATCGCTCGGTCCGCAATCGCCCGGCCGAGCTCGTCCATCGCCTCGAAGCCCTCACAGTGCTTCTTGGGATGAATATTTCCACAGGCACCACCAGTATAAACCGCCGAGCCGAAAAGCCGGTTCTCTACCTCCCTCACCACCGCGCCCGGAAAGTCGGCTGATATCATCCTGGGCACAAAACCGATCGTCAGCGGATGGCAGGAGTAGTTGATCAGTGTAACCAGTGGTCGCTTATCCAGCTTCCTGAACGAGACCACCCCCACCTCTTGGTCCACCACCTGATTCGGCGTCAATCCGGGATGGTGCGGTAGATATAGCACCGTGCCATCCTCCTGCAGAATTCGCCGATTGAGGGACATATCCAGGTCGGTCGAACCGGCACCGATCAAACAGGGCTGCATATCCTGCAGGGCGGAATACACCACACCAACGATCTTCTGCTCCGTCACCGTCCAGTAAGCATCGTTCCTGATCCCCTCCTTTTTCCGGTAGGAGAAAGGGCCCGAATGCTGGTGCGTCGCATGCAGAATGATACTCTCCCCCGCAAGTCCAGTGTGCTTCCCAATCATCTCCTTGATGCTCTCTACCGTGTGTCTTGGCAGATTGATTAGATCAGCGGATACAATGGCTGCCATCTGGTTGCCCTCCTGAAACACGATGGCCCGGGCGTATAACTCATCGTGCACCCCTAGATGGAGAGCTTTAGGATCATCATAAAAGCCTCCGTTGGAACAGGTCAGTATCGGTGGGGTGATGTTGACTTTTGCGAATCCAATTTCCATGGGCTACCTCTCAATAAACTGCCTCGATATATACCTATACTTTGTGAATTGCTTCCTTGCTGAGACGGCTCACGCCCCCGCCCTTGGTCCCGAACCATCCGTTATCCTCACTGTCGAACAGGAGAGTATAAACACGGTTGTCCGCTAGGGGACTGTTTCCGCCTCCAACTATGGTGCCACCCGTAAAATCGCTCGTATAGTTATGGAAAGTGGTCCCATCGAATATGCTGAGACCCCCGTTCCTATTGACCTCATCCGGATCAGGTGCGCAGCCGAACCACAAGTTCCCGTCCGGCCCCGAGTGGATGGCATACACGAAATCTCCCGCCAGGCCTTCCTCCCTGGTGAAGATTGTCCAGTTCTGCCGCTCGTCAAAGCGGCAGGCACCCCCACCTCTCAGGCCAAACCATATGTTGCCCCCACTATCTAGTGTGGCCGCCCCATCACCCACCTCATCACACGGGAAACCGGTCTTGGTGTTGTACGTCTGCCACTCCTGTCCTGTATAAAAACAGATGCCGCCACCCTTGGTCCCGAACCAGGCATTGCCATCACGGTCAAACACGATGGCATAGACACGGTTATCGCACAGTCCGCTGTTCCCACCTCCGACATGAGTCCCCTGGGTATAATCACTGCTGAGGGTCTGAAACTGAGCTCCATCGAATATACTGACTCCGCCCTGGCGGATGATCTCATCCGGCTTCGGTGCACATCCCAGCCACACTTTCCCGTCTTCATTTGCCTCGACCGCATAGACGTGATCCCCGGCAAGCCCATCCTCCATCGTGAAACGTCGCCAAGTCCTGCCATCATAGCGGCTGGCCCCTCCACCGGCAGTGCCGAACCACAATTGCCCCTCCAGATCGACAGCCATATCCCACACGTGCCCCGGCCCCAGTCCGCTGCTCTCTGTGGTGAACCGTTCCCACATCTCTCCGTCAAAACGGGCAACACCATCGGGCGTCTTCCCGCCAAACCACAAATGGCCCTTCGCATCCATTATCGATGAGTACACCAGGTTGCTGATCAATCCATCCTTCACAGTATAGGTCTTCCAGGAATCCATACGCCTCCAACTATACAGGATAAGTACTCTCGATAGCCAGCATCGCACTCTGGCTGTCGTACAGATTCCTGAATACACCCCCGGCCTCCATGAGCTCCATCATGGTCCCCTCCTCGACAATCCGGCCCTCTTCAACCACATAGATATACTCCACATCCTTCACTGTGGCGAAATGATGGGCGATCATCAGGGTGGTTCGTCCGGACTTGAGCCCGTGAAACGCCTGTTGAACATATTGCTCGGATTCCGTGTCCAACGCACTGGTGGCTTCATCGAGAATGATGATCCGTGGATCTTTTAGAAACATCCTCGCCAGCGCGATCCGCTGCCTTTGGCCGCCGGAAAGAGTCTTGCCTTGTTCTGCTATCCGGCTGTTGATCCCACCACTCATCTTCGTCACAAATTCCATTGCGTAGGCATTCTCCAACGCTTCCTTTACTTCGGCATCCGTAGCTTCCGGATTCCCCAAACGGACATTCTCCGCAATGGTCCCCGAAAACAGAATCGTATCCTGCATCACGATCCCGATATGCTTCCGCAGAAACTCCAGCGACATCTCGCGAATATCAACGCCATCGATCAGGATTTGCCCCTCCCCGGGATCATAGAACCGGGATAATAAGTCCATGATCGTGCTCTTACCTGCCCCGGAAGGACCCACAAAAGCGATCTGCGATCCGGGCTCGACTTCAAAGGAAATTCTATGGAGCACACGACTCTCGCCATCTTGGGCGTAGCTGAATGATACATTGCGGTACTCCACCCTACCTGATAAACTGGGCAGCGAAACGACCTCCGCCGCCTCCGTAACGGATGGCTGCGCATCAAAGAACTCCAGTATCCGGTCCATCGATCCAATACTGGTACCGATCTCCGCCGTCATGGATGCCGTACGCCTCAAGGGAAAAAAGATGTGCCCCAGGACCAGGATCATCCCGGCGATATCACCCACAGTCATCCGCGCTTGGAGAATCAGATAGATCCCCAGCGCAATGACCAGCAGCTTGGCAAACTCCGGCAACGTCTGACCGACGGCTGAGAATAATGATTGCAGCCGAGCCATCCGCAGCGACTCGAAGAAATGGGACTCCAGCCTCTCATCCACCACGTTCCCGGCGATCTCCTCGTGGGTAAATGATTGCAAAACCTTCATCCCAACGATCTTTTCGGAAACTTCACTGGTGATCTTACCCATCTCCTCCTGAACCTGACGGCTCCTCGTTCTCATCCGGGGCAGGAAAAAACTCATCAGAACTCCATACACAATACAGGTACCCAGGATGGGCGCATACGCGGCGAACGGGTACGACAACACGAGGTAGATAGCAGCAGTCGACAGGATGATCGCGTCGAATATGGCATTGATGATCACGTTACTGTAAAGCAGCTGCGCCAGGGTGATATCGTTAGTTAAGCGTGAAACCACCTCCCCGGTCTGATGCTGGGCATAGAAGTCGGCACTCAACCGCTGCAAATGCCGGTACAGCTGTCTCCGCATCCGCCTGATGACACTGCTCGCAATGTACGCCGGGAAATATACCCGGAAGTACGTCGTGATCAGCAGCAGGACCAGAAACAGGGTGATCCCCCCGTAAATCCTGAAAAGCTCCTGAGTAGACAGGCTTTGATAATTATTCAAAAGCCAGCGACTCACCGCTGCTAGGCCTAGGCCGCTCATGGCCTTCATCCCTGCGAGGATACAAGCTAAAAGTAAGATCCACTTCAGCGGACGTATGAACACCCATAGCCGGGATACCAGGGAGGGGGTGTTTCTGGGAGCCATTTAAACTACTCAAGACCTCGAGTGTGTAGACCTTCCGGACTCGATTCCATCCTGCTAATCCCTCTGGGTAGGATCAATCCAGTACTGCTCCGGCATGGTCATTTGCAGCCTCCGGCCCCGGGCATACGAGTACAATGACTTCTCCGGCACGTTCATGAAATAATTCTTCTTCGCCAGCAGGGCCGGGATCTCACCCACTAGTCCGATTGCCCAGATATTCTCTGCGTAGAGCTTATAGATCTGTTTCATCACTTGGATCTCTTCCACGAGATCGCTTACCTTGACGCGCTCACCCAGCTCGTTGAGCTCCTTGAACTCAGGCGATGGCTCCTCCCCTTGAATCCCAAGCGTACTATTCCAGAGGCCGTATAGGGGAGCAATGTAGTTGGATCTGGTTAGGCCGGTCGGGGGATTGAACGACCCCAGCGCCCGGGCCAGTATCATGATCTCGGCTGACTGCGTCCGGCTAGTCAGCAGCGAACCCTCCATGACTTTCACCTCTGCGTTGACACCCACCGCTCGCCAATGCTCACAAACAATATGGAGCAAGTCCACCTCGTTCAAATCCGACGTTTCGATGAATAGGTAAAGAGGCTCCCCATCTCGGGATAACCTGAAACCATTCTTGTCCCGTTGGGTTAGCCCGAGTCCGTCCAGCAATCTGTTGGCTTCCGCCGGATCGTAGTGCGCATACGCTTCTGCGTATTCAGGCACGTAATAAGGCGTGTTCTCGGCGGCTGTTGCCTGGCGCGGCACGCCTATGTTCTTGTAAAACAATAAGTTCAACTCCGTTCGGTCAATCGCCAGGGAAAGCGCCAGCCGGAAAGAACGCTCCCTGAACATAGGACCAACTATCGGGTGCGTGCAGTTGTAGTTCAGATACAATGTCACGTCTGAGCCGCGATCCTGCGGCCACGTCAATAGCGTATAGTTGTGCCGCTCTTCGTTCTCCTTCAATAGCGGATAATCCTTGAAATCCAGACGCCGCCATTGAAAATCAAAATTGCCCGCAATCGTCTTCATCGCCAGCACCTGCTGATTGGAGGTGATATGCACCACCACCGAATCGATGTAAGGCAGCTGGCGGCCATCTGTATCCACCATCCAGTAATAGGGATTCCGAACGAATACCGCCGTGTTGGGTGACCTCCGGTTCTTCGATATGAGCCAGGGACGCAAACTCGGCAGATCAGGATTGTAGTACCCATCATACCAGCGGTTCATCCGTTTGTACAGTTCGCTCCACTTCTTAATCCCCGCCTTCTTGATCTCCTTGTTCAACTCCTCCTCATCTGCATAGCGGGCATGAAACTGCCTCAAATAATGACTCGGCGCATAAAACAGGATGATTGAAGGTATACTCTTGTAAAATCCTCGGTTGGTGTCCGGAAAGACCACTTGAAAGGTGTACTCATCTACAATCCGGATCTGCCCGAAATCATGCCCTACTCGCAGCTCCGCAAGAGGGGTGGGATTAATATCCCGATTCATGGCATCATCCTCGTACCAGAAACGTACGTCCTCGGTCGTGAAGCGTTCGCCGTCGGACCACTTCACACCCTCGCGCAAATGGAACGTCCAGATCCGGCCATCGTCCTGCACCTCATAGCTCTCACAGAGATATGGAAACAGATCGTCCGCCTCCCGGTCCCACTGTAAGTAGGAAGGATTGCTGATATGGTAGACTAGGTTGATGTCTCTCCGGTTAATAACGTCGAAGTGCCAGGCACCGCCGAATACACCCGGCTCATCCCACGGCTCGACGACCAGCGGATTTACCGGGAGGCGTTCCTCAAGTGGCGGTAACTGCCCAGCAGCCACCTGCTTCGCCAGCATTGGAGACTCCTTCAACTTCCGCAGCTCCTCCAGTGAAACGGGAGCTGCTTTCTCCTGCCGTCCACTGTCCGAACACCCCAGGTTCAGAACTATATAGACGCACAGCAGCACGGCTCCCGGCAAATGACTACGGCTTAAGCTCCTTCGGTGATAGTGCATGAAGCTCAATCCGCCAGCATTTCCCTCAACCGCCTGGTGGGATTGAATACCCGGTTCTCATCGTTGTACTTGACCCAGAAGTACGAGATCACGTAGTCATCCTTCAGTTCGTCTACGTAGCGGTCCCTAGCCTCCCATGCTTCCAGGGCTGATTTAATTAATTCCTGTAGCTCCGGCTCCTCATGCAGCCGCCGTTCGTTATCTTGACTCACTCTGCGTATCTCTTCCTCATCAGTAAAGTCTACTGCCGAGATGGTCACTCCCTGGTTCTCCACCTCCTTCGTAATTCTGACTGCTTCCAAGGTCAGCTCCGTATAGGTCAGTCCCTGCTGAACGAACTCCACGCGGCGCTTGATCAAGGGCTCATCCGCCTCCTTTAGAGCTGCCTCCAGGTCTCCCCGGCATGCCTCCAGGATCTCTCTGGGATATACCTCGTGCACCTGCGTGGTAGCAAAAGATGAACAGGAAGGATGTAGGCCACCGGCCACTACCTCCCCCCAACGGTCTTGGAGACGCTCGTAGCATCGGCGCACCCAGCTCCCCGCCGCGCCAAAGGCCTTCGTGTAAAAATCGTCCACCAGCGCTTCTACGTCCGCGTCCACATCCCACAGCAGCTTGGAGGCGATATAGTAGTTCAAGCCGTTGATCGCAAAGCCGTCTCCCGATTGCGTCTGATACAGGCCAACCCCCACGCTGTGCAGGAAGCGCAGCGATTCCTCGATCTTCGGGTAAATGATCCGCGGCAGATCCGGCCAGGCACCATTGATATAATATTCATAGATCCCTACATGACGGGCTACTTCAGCCCAACCCCGGACAATCTCGTAATGCTCCCGCTTTTTCTCTTCGTTCCAGTGCAGGTAGCAGCTCCACATGCAGTACTGCGGGATCACGTTCTCACTGATCGTGATGTTCTCCGGCGGATCAACGTACCACGAATAGGCCATATTCACAAGCTGCTTACCAGGATGAACCTGCTGAAGCTCCTCCCCCAACCTGTTGGTGAAAGTGAATATGCGGTCCGTGATCACCGGCTTCTCGGGCCTGTTTTTCAGCCTCTTACCGGTATCCAGTGCCCGGCAGTGCTCGCACTCACAGAATCCGCCGCCGTCATTGGGCGTCACGTGCAGTGCGTCGCACTCGGGATGCTCCTCGAAGTACTCGTCGAAATACGTCCTGAAAATGGGCACCAGGTCGGGATTCGTCGTGCATAACTGGGCACCGTGCTTGCCGTCAAAATGCTCGAAATCACGGTCCCGGCGGCCGTCCACCAAAGCATAATACTCCGGGTGATCGGACCCGTACTTGTCCGGATGGACGATATTCCCCCATTCATGGCCACCCTGCACGTTGAGTCCGCCCCATTTATTCCGCCTCTCCCAGAGCGCCACTTCCTCTATGTGCCTTTCACTTACACCTAACTTCCTCTGCTTGCTGATCCGGTCATCCGGACCCCATAATGGACCGCCGGGGCCCCGATTCCGCCAGCGGAAATTCGGCGCCTCGGTGCGATCAATTGCAGGAATTCCAACCGTCGGAGTCTTGGGAACTACCTCCCCCAATTCCCCCGGCCAGAACCAACGGATGCCACAGTAATCCTCCAGGAACGAATAAATACCAAACTGAAGCCCACTTTCATCCGCACCCACGATGTGGAGTCGGTGATCCGCCGTACGCAGCAGGAAACCCTCCTTCCCCAGCTCCGGGTGATCCAACCCGAACCCTTCATTCACCCGCCCGATCAGGATCAGGAATGAATCATCCCCAACCCCATGGGAAACGATCGGTACCTCGGCGTCCGTGACTTTGAATAGATATCGCCGTAGCTCCTCGGCAGCGTTACGTTCCACCGCGTCCGCCTCATCTGCGAGAACGATGGCTGCCACCGCTTCGCCATCTTTCACCAGGAAATATTCAGTCTGAGGGGTATTCACCATATGCTATCAAAGCTCCTGGTCTAGAGAGAAATCGATAAATTCGGAGGTGCACGGGTAGCCGTTTGCGATCAGCAGGCTCCTTGTCTCCACTACATTGATGAACGCACGCTGGGTGAACATCGGATAGAATTCCACCTTGGGACCCGCGTACTCCGGATCACCATGCTGGCATATGCCCGCTACCTCGTGATGGAACTGGAGCACCTCCTTCATGGTCCGCAAACTGGGACTGAACTGGCTGTCGGTCGTGATGGCCTTCAGATTCTCAAACCGGGTGTCGCTGTTTCGGTCGCCCAGCTCCCCCCTGCTCTTTTCAAGGGCCCGCGTGGCTGGTGTTGCAGTATGATTGGTGCAGAAAAGGATACCCCCATCTCCCCATCGAACGGATTGGAACGCCGGCGACCGCTCCACAATTGCCGAGTCACCAGCCTCATCCACCAGTGCGAAATGGTAGCCGAACCGCAGCGGTGGATGGTCGGCTAGAAAATCGACCGCCTCCCGCACATTCGTACACTCCTGCAGGATGGATCTGGGAAGCAGGTTCCGCACCGTCCCCCGCCGATTGGACGTATGAAAGTGGATCGATGCCTCACCCACTGCCAGACCCTTCGCGTTCACCCCCGTCATGGTGGAGAGACCATCCACGCCGGAAAGGCACAGCACCGCCTGACCGCCCGACGGATTGATGCTCCGTACGACTGCTTGCCCACGATTAGGACTCGTCGCATCGTGGGTCTTGCCGAGTAAAGGCCCGTCGGCGCTCTTCGGAAAGAGGACATCCGTACAGCCGTCATTGTCGTCACTTTCGAATACCGGTACAGCTGATATGAACAGGTGCGTCAGATAGTCCTTGAGCGCGACACCTGAACCCGAACAGATCCCTCCGATCTCATCCCACAGGTAGGGGTAATCATGCTGAAAGTTCCCACCCACGGTTTCGATTATCGTCTCTATCCGCGCTGGTTCGTGCCGCTCCATTAGCCGGGCGATGCTCCTCGCCACTTGTGCAGCTATCTCCCCGCTCAGGGCACTGCCAAACTGCCGGCCGATCTCTTCGTGGGTCCCCTCTGTTGTCAAGGAATACAGGTCGCGTTCAACTTCGGTGAGCTTATTCATACGAGTCCGTCCTGATGACCTTTAACGATTTTCATCACCCGATCAATTCCACCCGGTGATCCCCTCACCACGTTCATGGAGACCGGGGATGTTCACCGGCAGGCGGCCCTTCGGTGAGATCTCACCCGCAATGATCCGGCCTAATGCTTTTAACTGCGGCAGACGATCCCCGTAGCTGCAAATATACGTCTTCGCATCGGGATAAGAGTAAATATCATAGGGGGTATTCAAAGCAATCCATATCACCCGCTTGCCCGATTGAAAAAGCCGCTCCACCAGCCTGCCCTGTGTCGGCAGCATGTTCGAACGGTGACTCGCCAGGATTAGTATATCGTAGGCATCCGCCTTCTGGATCACCTTCTCGGTTTCCTCGGCATAGGGACTCAGTCCGTAATAGACCATATCGAATCCATCGGTCGAATAGCTGTACTTGTCGCTCAATATACCCCGGATGATATACCCCGCAGGATCGCCCGTGATCCCATCTAGGGACGCGTTCGCCAGCATGTCCGGCATGATCATCAGTACTTTCGTGGAAAGGTCCAATTTGAGTGGCAGTAATCCCTCCTCGTTGCGCAGCAGCGTCACCGATTCCTCACCCATCGCTTCCAGCTTCCTGATATGCTCTCCGTTCCAAATGACCGTTGAAATGTCAGGTTGCTCACCATAACAGTATTTCTGTTTCAGCGCCAGGATACGCTTGAGTGAGATATCGACCCGCTCTTCCGTGATCCGGCCGCTCTTCAATGCTTCACGCAGGGCATCCAGGATGGCATAGTTTGCTGCGCGCCCATGGCGCTTGAGAATCATATCTGCACCAGCAAGGATCGCTCTCACCGCTGCTTCCCGGGGCGAGTAATTGTCAATCAGGCCGTGCATCCCAAAAGCATCCGAGGTGATTATACCGTCATATCCGAGCTTCTCCCGGGCCACCTTGCTGATCATGATATCCGATACCGTGGCAATCGCATTGCTGTCGATGTTCGGAAACATACAGTGGCACGTCATCATCATGGGAACGCCCGCCTCGATCGCCGCCTTGAATGGAATTAGCTCGAATCCTTCCAGCTCCTCCAGCGTTCTGTCGATGACTGGTGTCTCGAAGTGGGCATCGAGCTCCGAATCACCTGCGCCCGGAAAATGCTTCGCCGTAGCCGCCAGTCCGGCCTCATCCAGACCCTCGATGTACCGCCTCCCCATCTCAGCCACCATCTCCGGATCATCACCGAATGAGCGGATACCAAGTACCGCGTTCTTCTGCATGTTGCTGAAATCCAACACCGGCATGTAGAGCGTATTGAAGCCAAGCGCTTTCAACTCCGTTCCTACCACCTGTGCCACGGTATACGCCCAATTAGGATCACCGCTAGCACCGATCGCCATACTCCCCGGATTACGAGTCAACGATTCCAGAAAGCATGTTCGGTCTCCACCCTCCTGGTTTATTGTGATGATCAGCGGAATGCCGCTTGCTTTGATCGCCAGCTCCTGAGCCTCGCTGATGAGCTCCCGGACCTGAAAAGGATTCTCCACATTGCGCACGCTGAAAACTATCCCACCAATCTTCCAGTCGGTGATGATCTCCCGCAGATAGTCGTTCATCCGGATTCCGTTGAATCCGATGATATAAAGCTGACCAGCCTTCTCTTCAAGCGTCATCTCAGTGATCGGTTTCATTCAATACTCCCACGAATCTTATTATCCAGTATACGTTTCATGGAATGATCGGCCTCATCCTGTCTGGTAGGATGCGCGCCAACCTCGTCATACGTGCTTCAACCAGAACCCGCCGTCCATGATAACCGCCTCTCCGGTGACAGTCTCAAACAGCGGACTGCACATGGCCACACACATCAGGCCGAGATCACGTGCATTCACGATCCTGCCCAGAGGTGTATCCGCTGCCCGTTTTCGTCTCCCTTCAATCCCATATTCCGGATTGTCGATAAGCCCCGGAATAATGCAGTTCACTCGCACTTTGGGTGCAAAAGTAGATGCCAGGAACCGGGTCATGGAGATCACCGCCGCTTTCGCCAGCCCATACACGGAGTGGCTGTACTTCATCGCTGACGTCGCCGAGAAGTTGACCACCGCACCCCCATCTCCGGCTTCCATGACCTGGGCTGCATCACGCGCCAGGAAAAAGCAGGCTTTCAGATTACCGTCCACGCAGTGATCCCAATCGCTGAAATGGAGCTCCTTGACCGGTGGACTCAAACGTGTGGCCGCACAATTGATCAGGAAGTCCAGCCGCCCGAAATCCGCCACGACTTCATCTACCAGAGGCTTGATTGTGTCTATTTCCAGGAGATCAAATCGGTACGCTTTGGCTCGCACTCCATTGGCCTCCACTTCCGATACGACCTTCTCAGCTGATTCGGCGCGGGTAAGATACGTCAGCGCAACGTCAGCACCCACCTCCCCGAACGTGCGGGCGATTGTGGGACCGGTTTCACTCGAAGCACCGGTCACCAGTGCTACCTTGCCTTGCAACAGGTCAACTGGGAACACCCCTAGGTCCTTACTACTGGTTTTCTAACTCCTGCATACATCGTCTTATGATCTCGATGTCCTCATCAGTGCAAGAGTGTTATTCTCCGTGCTTCATGCTTACCGCCTGATTCGAGCACAACTACATAGATACCCGAGGCCAGCTCGTTATCCTCAAAATGGAGTTGATGATGGCCGCTCCTCCGGTCTCCTTCCTCCAGCGTCCTGAGCCACCGACCTGTGACATCATAAAGACTAATGGTCACATGGGCCGCATCTGGCAGCCAATACCAGAGTATCGTCGCGGGATTGAACGGATTGGGATAATTCTGAAAAAGCTGTGCCGATGTTGGTAGCAGATATGGTGGATCTCCGAATGCCATGGTGGACCGGACCATCTCCTGGTAGCGCAGCAGAGCCTCGATGAAATAATAGTCGGCATAGATCAGGGAAACATCGATCCCCTTATCTGCATTGTGATTCTGCACACCGTGTAACAGGATCCCGCAGCTATTCGTCCCCTCTGCAAGGTAAGCGTCGGAGAGTAACGACGCTAATATATCTGTAGCCGAGTTTCTGTACCGGGTGGCATCCTCTCCCGATCTGACTAAGGCTACTAATTCTAGCAGTCCGGAGAGGGCAATCGCTGACGCCGATACATCTTTCTCCTCATTAGGAATGCTATCAGCCTGAAAATCCCAGTAGGGGACCTGGTCTTCAGGGAGGTTCTCGATGAAATAATCGGCCAGCCTCTCAGCGGCCTCCAGAAAGCGCGTATCTCCCGTCTCTCGATAGGCCATGGTAAATCCATACAGGCCCCAGGCCTGCCCACGAGCCCAGGTCGATTCAGTGGATTCTCCCTGCTTGCTGGTCCATTGCAGAACTTCCCCGGTCGTGGTATCATAATCCACAATTTGATATGTACTGCCATCGGGACGGATGTGATCTTCAATCGTCCTTAGGGCATGACTGACCGCCATGTCATACAACTCTGCTTCACCGCCATTCTTTGCCGCCCAGAACAGGATCTCCAGATTCATCATGTTATCGATGATAACTGGAAACTCGTAGCTGTTCCAGGACCTGACACAACCCACTCTGGCGTGAAATCGGGTAGCCAGCGACCTCGCCGCCTGTATGATCACTTCCCGATATTCCTCCCTGCCTGTCAGGCGGTATCCATTCCCGAAGCTGCAAAAAATAATAAATCCCACATCGTGCGTATTGGTATTGTACTTTGATTCCTCCAGACCAGCGGTCCAGCTCTCGGCCCATCGGCGCCAGGTAGCATCAGAGTTCCACTCATAGATTCGCCAGAGACACCCGGGAAACCAACCGCTCACCCAACTTCCGGCAGTTCTGGTGTACCAGGATGTGTCATTCCTCGTACGGTAAGGATACCTCGTGGTGTCACCGAGTTGAGCAACCGTGGCCACGAGCTGTCGCTCCGCGAACTGCAAAGCGGATTCGACCTCGAGCGAAAGATTTTGGGGAAAAAGCGAGCCGGCCAGCAAGCTTAGCATTAGGGTTGGTACAGCTAGACCCTTCACTATCCGCTCCCTTGGCCTCATTGAATCTCCCTGCACAAAAACACTGATATCACAATGCCTATCACTGCTCCCGGGCTTTCTGCAGGTAACCCAGCGGGTCCACATCCACTAGTCCGGACACATCCTCCGACAGCACATCCGCAACGGTATCATGATCCCAGATGTTGTTCTCCGCCTTCACCGTATCGGCCGTTTCGTTCACCAGATCTTTGGTCCGGCTCCCCTTTATTATGTTCAGACCAGCACTTGTTAGGTGATCACCTCCAATGGTCACGCTCCCCCCACCCAGGTCCGCCTGGACGTAGTCTTTTAGCATCACACCGGTACTGCGGGCATCCTGGATATCATTGCTTTCCAGCAGGATCCGGGCATTCTCATAAGCATATACTCCATAGTTGCCCTGACGGAATATATTGCCCCGGATAACTGCATCAACACTTCCGTATATCCGGAAACCGTATTTGGCATCATGCACGGTGTTGTTCTCGAACACTACTGTCATCGTATCACGGCCACCGCTGAATCTGGGTCCCGTCGAACTGCCGCTGAACGTACACCCCCTGACCGCATACGATCCCGAACTGCCACCTGCCCGCACCGGCTGCTGGCAGTCCACGAACTCGCAGTTCTCCACGGTGACCGATCCACCGTTATTGATCATCACCGCCTTGTCCTCCGAATTCTCGAAGTAGCAATCCCTAATGATGGTGCCGAAAGCTTCGTACCCCCGGCCATTGTTGGTGATCGCATCCTCGCATACGATCGGGAAACGCAGGTTCTCAACTACATTATCCACTCCACTCTGGACATGCAAACCGTCGGGGAAACGCAGCAGCGTAAAATTCCGGATCACGTTGCTATCACCATGGATCTCGATGAAATGATCCTGCCCCTCGGTTTGGCTGCAATCATCAGGACCGGTATACCTCACCACCAGCCCGCTGTCCCCTCCATCCAGGATCAGATGGCTGCCGTAGAAATAGATCCGGTCCTCGATCTCCAACGTATCCTCATCGCAGACGAACGTGATCATACCTCCACCCGTCACAACCACGGAGTCCAGGGCGGCTCGAAGAGCCGCTTCGGTACATTCAATTTGTAGCACCAGGCCTGGTGCATCCGATTCATCAGTAGGGGACTCCGCACACGACATCAGCACTAAGGTGGCTGCAGCATAGAGAACTACCGGTATTGCCGGTTTTATATGGTACTGCCCGCTGAGTCTCATATCACCTCAGGTGTTAAGTTGTTATTTTATAAGCGTCATGCGTTTGGTAAGGATCATATCGCCTACCTCGAGACGGTAGTAATACGTTCCGCTGGCTACTGTCCGTCCCGTCCCATCGGTGCCATCCCAGACTAGCATGTATTCCCCTCGCTGCTGGTCGCCGCTGTGGAGCAACTTCACTCGTGCACCCGACAGACTGTATACCTCCAGCTTCACGTGGTCGGAGACGGCGAGCCGGTAGCCGATGGTCGTCTGGGCATTGAATGGATTGGGATAGTTCTGGCGTAGTTCGAATTGCGCTGGCAGCCGCGTGGCTATTGGCTCTTCCTGTGACACCGGCGGAAATTCATACACCCGCCACTCATGCTCGCATGGATGATATGACGTACCCGTATCCGATCTCGCCGCTAGGTAGTATTTGCCTTCCGCAGGCAAAACCAGCCGAGAACGCGACGTATGCCATTGAACATCGATCGAATCACCATGCTGGCAAATGGCACCCAGTGTATCGTGACTGAAAATGATACTCTCTGCATCCTCGAATGTGGATCGATAGGCTGTATCTGTAAACATCCGCTCGAAATTCGCCAGTCGATGATCTGAGTTGGCAACGTATGCACTATCGTTGGTGTCGTGAACTCTCATGACGCTGTCTGGTGAAGTATTGGCAACATAGACATACCCCGTGGTATCACCCCACCGTATGTTGACCAGGCCACCAGGGGCCACCTCGACCGCCGCAGCCCTGCCCGAACTGTCAACCAGGCAGAAATGACGCCCATCATCCGTGATGGTGTAGTTGGTAATAAAGGACACAGCGCTGTCTACCGTTGGACAGTAACGGGCGATAATCGGTGCCAGTCTACCGGCCGGACCATCCCCTGAAGTTGTGGTTCCTTCGTAATGAGCATTGGCATCTCCCACCGCCAGTCCCTGATTATTCAGAATTGCGTAACCACACATCAGGACGCGGTAGCCGTCTGCATAATCGATGACCTCCACATCCTCATCCGTCCAGACTTTTGTATCCCTGGGCATACCATGGCTGTCTGAGGTCTTGGCCAGGATCGGACCGCGATCACTATGGGTCACCCCGAATGCGGAGCAGCCTTCGAATGAGCGCTCCTCATATTTCCGCCTCGCTCCTGGCAAGCCGGCAATCTTCCGAAGCGTATTACCTCCGATCATCCCGATGGCTACATCCATGAAAGAAATACCCGTCTCATCAGCCATTCCCTGCCACTCCCGGAGCAGTCCCGGATAACACTCTCTAAGTCTGGTCAGTTGATACTCCAAGGCGAGAGCGAGGGCTGGTCCGTTAGACCCACTGAATAGTGCTTGCTCCAATCCATTCCAACGCTCGAATTCAGCTGGCTTCAAGCTCGCCTTCCGCACTCCGATCTCATAATCCGAACCAGTCAGGTAATGAATACCGTCCGACACCTTTTTGCCACCCTCCGAACCCGATAGAGCTTGTGGATGAGCCCAGCCGATACATAAAGCTAAGACTATGCCTGGATATAGTAGACCTCTAGGCGGATTCAAGACTCCCCTCCTTCCTCTGACTTGCTGTACTTGATAGATACCTGTTATAGACGCTAGCGCAGCAGAACCATACGTCGCGCCTCCCGATACTCACCAGACACCAGCACATAGATATAAACGCCACTGGCAACATCCGTCCCGGTATCGTCCTTCGCATCCCATCCGGCGGTATGATGGCCAGCTGGCCGGAAACCATCCGCCAATGTCCGCACCAGGCGGCCATTGATATCATAGATCCTCAGTGTAGCTAGGTCCGACTCAAGCAACTGGTAGCGAATGGAAGTCTCGGGATTGAATGGGTTGGGATGATTCTGCTCCAAGGCAAACCGGTGAGGCAGTTGCGCTTTCCCCCTGTTGTCAAAGCCCGTAGCGGTCGTTGTAATGTGCGTATTATCGGTCAGGTTAAAGGTAGTCGAATAGATTTCGCTACTATTCTGTGTAACCACCACCGAGTAGGGTGTGAGATACGTTGTATCAGTGGCGCTCTGCACATACGCGACCAGATCAAGGGTATCGATATTCCCCAGTGCGTCCGTCGTGTCCTCGGCAACCAGCACATCGTCCTTATCGTAAAACTGCACCAACGCCCCCTCCACTGGCGAATCGTCTACCGTGATCGTGGCGTCCACATGCCAACCCACTGTCAGCTCTGACTCAGCACCGCTGATCGTGACGGATGCCCCTTCGAAACTGGTGCCCATGAAGGTCACCTTGGCTCCGGAATTCACAGTCAGCACTAGGGAGGTCCAGCCCACGAATTCGCAGTCGATGAACACATTCCCGATACCGCCCGAGACACTGATCGTACTGGCGTACCCATCTAAGATGTTTCCGACAAAAGTGTTGCTGTCCGAATCCTCGACTACAATGCCGTTGTTCACAAAGGTGTTACCCCTGATCAGGTTGTGCTTCGGCATACCGAGATCACCACCGTAAATGCTCAGGCCGTAATCCTTGTTATTCTCAAATAAATTATTCTCGATGAGGTTATGATGGCTCAGGTCAGTGAAGATTTCGATCCCACCACCCGTGGTAGCAGGATCATAATCGTTGTAACCGTTATGGATGATCTCATTGTCGTGGACGTAAAAATTCTGCACGCGTGACAGTTTCATCGCCCGCAGCGCGTTGTCCCTGAATATCGAATTCCGCAGTTCATTGTTTACGCATTCACCCCCGACCTGATATCCGAAGCCTTGGTTCGAGTCGATCTGACAGCTGTCCAGCAGTCCGTCACTCCATCCCGGGGCGTACATTCCTGAACCCCAGTTGGTCATCCGCAGTTTTTTAATGGTGATGTTCGGGGAGCCCGGGCCACGGGGCTTGACGGCAACGTGATCCCCAGAAGATTCAGGAGGGCGACCACCGCCTCGAAGTGTGTGGAGCGCACCATCCAGAGTGAAGTCCTGTGCCCAGATCTCAAAGCATTGCGGAATGGACACCTCCGTCGTGGAGTAATCCTGCGTCAAAACCACCGTCTGGCCATTGTAGGCGGTGCCGAACTGTGTGTTCACCGCGAACTGGGCCATTACGCACTGAGCTCCAATGGTAAGTAAAATCACTCCTGGTATGGATATATGCAGTTTATTCATGATGGTCCTCCTCTTGATTCCTGTGCCGATCCGATCCTACCCGGAGACACTACAATCTTTTTATGTTTTGTTTGCATCGTTATTCAGTGATACCAATAGTGAAACGATGGACGTCCTGGAAGATACCTCCCACCGGGGAATACGCGTAGTCAATCAACATGACCAGACCGCCCAGCCGCTTCCGGATACCGAAACCGGCGGCAAAACTCTCCAGATCGTGGCCGAACTTGTATCCCGCCCTTAGCGCCAGCACGCCCCGGTACCAGTATTCACCTCCCACCTGGATGCGCTCCGTATAGTCCCGCGGAGAGATAGCATCCATACTGAGAGTTAACGACTGCGTTCCAGCCTCAGGCCGGAAGACGGAAATGATGTCCAGTGCTATCCCCAACCGGAAGGTGAGTGGCAGCTCGAAGTAATCCAGCTGGTACCGCGTCCGCGGCGAAAAGTTGCGTACGGAAAGCGCCACCCGCATATCCCGGAAGCCGGTGTAATACACCGTACCGAAATCAACTGCCAGTACGTCCTTCTTCGCCTCCCAGTCCGTGATCTGCTCACCGGTTCTCCGGTCCTGATAGTCAAAAGTGCCAAAATCCTCGTGAGCCCATTTGATCTGGCCACCCACAGAAAACGCATGCGTGATCCGCCGGGCGTAGGTCGCACCCAGCGCAAACTGCCGGATCAAATCCTGAAATCCCTGCTCTACCCAACGCTCGCCCCCTACAAAGGAGGTGACCCGTACATCCGGATTATCCATGCTGAGCACGCTGATACCGAAAACCCCGGTCGTGGCCGTACCATAAGCCACCCCCATAGAGTACATCCTCATGTCGGCCAGCCAGGCGGTGTAGTTACTGGTAAAAGCGAAACCCCTTATAGCCCCAATACCCGCCGGATTCCAGAACAACGAGTTCACATCGCCATCTGTGGCTGCAAAGCTCCCGCCAGTAGCAGCCGGGCGCGCTCCCACATCAATGTCCAGAAAGGTCATCCCGGCCTGCCCCACTCGCTTCATCTGCGCCGCGAGTGGTAGGCACACCATCAGCAGTGCACATATTAGCCTGGCTCTTGCTGGTCGATTACTCAACTGCTATTCCTCACCTCGATGACCATCACCTGATCAGCACGATGTTTCCCATAGTGTTCCCTAGATCACTCTCGACGGTATAGATATATACCCCGCTGACCACATTCTGATTGCTCATCGTCTCCTGGGACCATTCCTCCTGACCGTTTGCCGACTTTCCTGGTTCGTGGCGATGCTCAATGGTGTGTACTAGGTTTCCGCTCTGGGTGTAGATCTTGATGGTGCACTCAGCCGGCAAGCCGACGAACATCAACCTCCGTGCCGCCCCTGCACCCCAACTCTGGGCCTTGTTGATATGGGGATTGGGCACCACCATGACATTGCTGAGTGGACCTTCCACCTCAGGTGGCCAGCCTGGTTGGGCGCGTACCTCCGGAAACAGCGTGTAGAACATACCCGACTCACGACCGTCGGTATCAAAAGCGGTCAGATAGTAATCGTACTCCCACAAGGGCGTTATGTTGGTGTCGATAAACGAATGCACAATAGTCGGATGATCGGTGCCCGCACCCCACTCCATGATCTTTCGGAATAAGGTATCGGCTAGGGTTGCGGGGGGATCGGGCGGCCTTGCGGACCGATAATTGCGATACAGCCGGTATCCGGCGAAATCCGTGGCGCTCTCCGAGGTCGAACCATCCCACTCCAGCCGCACTTGATTGACCTCGGAAGTAATGGTGAGACTCCGGGGTGGCGGCGGTGCCAGCAGGTCATCAGAGCGGCTCCTCAATCCATTCGTGTAATCATACATGTATCTCGCCCGGCCGAACGCCGCCATAAGCGAATCTCGACCTGTGGCAACGATCGTATTTTTCTCCTCATCCGTCAATTCCCCCGCTTTCCACTGCTGCCCGGCCTCGATGGCTCGCTGCCGGCTTATCCCACCAGCGGCATAGGCCGTGACGATCCGCAGCGATTCACCTGGACCAAAATCATAAGGACCGAAACCAAGGAAAAAACCATGATTCTCGGCTAGGTTATCCAGGCCTGCTTGCCCCGCCCTCAAGGAATCACGTCGTCCGCTGCTGATGTATTGGTACACGGTGCTGTCAGCCAACCCCGGTGGCCCCCACTGGGTCTGATCAAATGCATAGCGGCCTTGGTACTCTCCTCGCCAGTCTGTGGTCTTCGGCTGCGTGGGATCGTCAGTCTCGTCTGAAGGACTGCTGTCTGCATGCAGCACGGAAACACCGACATACTGCGGAGAAAGCAGCACACCGGTAAGCACGTGCGGATTCCCCGTATCGTCGTAACCGATTGGCTCAGCGTCACCATCCCATGAAATCAGGGCCCGCAAGGAATCCTCAGGCGCTTGCCCCGCCTGCCCGTAACTCTCACCAATGTACTCATGCCGGGCATCATGACCCCAGCCCCCTTGCAGCTCGGCACCCCAGTTGCCTATATGCTGGGCACCCAGCGCACTGGGCTGGAATCGAAAGCACAGGGCAAGCCAGACATCATTCAGCTGCTTGGGCCAGCCGCTGATCTGCACTTCCCGGTCCTGGAAGCCCTCCCGACGCATGACCTTACCCGTATTCTCGAATATATACTCCACTATGATGTAATCATCGTGATCCCGCAGGCTCCACCCGTATGCCTGGCGCGTAATAGTGATCCCTGTCTCGCTGTGGGTTACATTCTGTACGACCATTTCGGCTGGTAATACCGGAACCATGGCAGTGGGATATATTGGCCGCTGATCCCCATCGATAACGAGAATCGGATCCAGCCACCTGCTGTAGCGGTCCTCTGAGACCACCTTGATCCGATCGTTGTAGGGACCGCGGTCACCCCACGCCCCGGCATGATAATAATCATGGCGCTGACCTTGCGCATCCGTGAAATCAGGCAGTGCGAGATAGATACCAGACGCGCCCAGAAGACCCTGGACATCGTCATCATCCATCCAGGCATATTCGGCCGGCCAGAACAGCCAGTTCTCGGATTCGTAATCAAGATTGAACATGCGTGCATGTTCATAACTCTCGTAAAAGTTCCCGGCGAACACCGCCTGCAACCGGCCAATATTCATATACTGGATCGTCTGACCCCAACCCGGCACTGACAACAACAATATCGCAGACACCATGACACCGATCATGGCAGCCGATCTGGGCTGTCTCCTCTCCAACCGGCTCATGCGGCTCTACCTCAAGCTCACCTTTAATCCGAAGTAAACGTCCCGCTTGGGGAAATAAAGCGCATATTCGGGACCATACGGAAGATGGATGCCCTCTTTGTCCGTCTCCCCGACCCGGTAGCCGTGTTCGATAATGGAATCATAATATACCGATTGACCGGTCGGGAAGGGTGCACCATCAGCCGTCGGACTGCCGAAATAGTTGATCATGTTGAAATTCCTGGTGTTGAACAGGTTGTAGATCTCCATGTATAAGGTGACTTCGACCTCGGCCAGGATGATGCGCTTGGACAGCTTCAAATCCGTCTGGCGGAAGCCCATCCACTGCATATTCTCCTGCACGTAGAATTCACCCTCGGGATTGTAGGTGAACTTGGCACCCTCATTCCACACGTGCATGAAGTTGGCCCGCCACTCGCCCAGAGGATACATCCCCAGCACCCGTGGCCCGAATGCGGCCGGGGTATGCAGATCAAGATTGAAACGAATGCGCGAGCGGGAAGGATATACCGTCTGAGAACGACTCGAACGCTCCCGGAGCACGCTGTCATATGGAGCAGCCACATAAATCCCATTATCAGCCTCTGACAGGTAACTCGCGTGCCCCTGCTGGTACTCGTACGAATAACCGGTCCGCCCCGTGCTCCGCAGGCTATAATCGTAACTGAACCAGCCGGTGACGAACTTGCCGATCCGCTTCTCCAACTTGAGGTCCAGACCCCGGATATCGTTATATCGGTAATTCTGAGGCAGGTACATCTTGACACCACTGCTGCTGTTCCCATGGTACTGAAACGTGCTTACCTCATCACCCGTATAACGGTAATAACCACTGATAGCCAACCGGTACATGTTGTACAGGCTCTGTTCGTACCCCACCTCCCACGCGATCGTCTTCTCCATCTTTAACCTGGGATTCCCTGCTGTCCTGAGCATCCACTCCTCGCTGCTCCTCTGATTGATGGCAAACAGATGAATAGAACGTGGAGGCTGATAGGCATGACCATAGTTGAAGAATATCTTGGCCTTCTCACCAATGGGATGCGATATCCCCAGCCGGGGACTCCAGTTCACCTGCCAGGGCGGGTCGAAAAGCAGGGAATCGGGGAGCACGTCCCGGGCCAGATTGCCCCGGCCCAGGCGAACCACCCTCGCCAGGCTGTCCTCACGTGATTGCATCAGGGGATTCCCCGGACCACCGCGACCGAATAGCGGATTAAAAGGATCACTGCCGATATCGTAAAACGAATCTTCAGGATCAAAACCATCGATCCGTACACCCACCGTCGCGATCATTCCCTTGTATTCTAGCTTGTCTTCCGCGTATCCGGAAACTCTCAAAGGTTTAGCATCAAAATACCATACTACGCCGCCCTCCTTCGGCTTCAGGCGGAACAGGTACTCGTGACTCGCGATGACATCCACACCCGCCTTGAACTGATGGTGTATACCGATCTGGCTCTTGACGCTCGCCTTCGTAGTCCAGATTTCCGAGTAGGAGTTGTCCTGCCAGTTCTGGCTCGGAATCGCCCCCAGCTGCGAGCTGATATTCGGCAGTCGCCCCCAGGGTGCCTCATCGTAGTATTTCCAGTGTCCGGGCATACCGATCCGCTTGGCATACACCCCGGGTGTCCACACCCCGTCGCCGTTGCTGTCCGTGTACGGCTCACCGGAATCCCATTCTCCATCAAGGTCCAGGTCTTCCCAGGGTTCATCCGGGATCAGCGTGGTATCCCGGACTTCCGCCTGGATCAGCTCATTCCAATGGTGAGCATATTGAACATTCAGTTCAAAAACCGTCTCCGGCGTCGGAACCCACGACAAATTGACGCTGTTGAAAGTGTGATTGCGCTTGTCTGTGGGTTTCATCCATAAACCGTTATGATCCGGCATCCGCCAGCCTTCCGCAAAGTCACCTCGCTCTAACTGATTGAACTCCTGGAGAGGCATCTCCAGCACGTGGCCAAATGCGAAATTCTCCAGGTCAGTCCGGTACTCGAATCCTCCCCACCGTACCGACCATAATCCGGTATACCACAGCTTGACATTCGTCGCCGGATGGCTGGTCACCTTCAACTGCATCGTGTAATCGTTATACCCCCCGTCGCGGCCGCCCGCCCGCGGGTACATCCACTCGGAATACTTCGTCCGGTAGGAGGCGAAGAAGGTCGTCAGCCCGGTTATCGGTTTGACCAGCGGAACCGGTCCACTCAAGGTGGCCTCGACGTTGTAATCCCATTTATCACCATACTCCCATAGCTCCGGCCGGTACTTCCAGATCCATTCCTCCCTGATGAAATTGGCCACCTGCATGGTATCTTCATGAGTTCTGTTTTGCAGGAGTGGGTACCAGGGGTGGCCCGAAGAGATACCGCCCACTGCCGCGATCCACCCGGGAAACCAACTGTTGCCGGTATAGGCCGTGCCTTCAAGTGAAATCTCCTGCTGGGTCTCGGCATCCCAGTAGCTTCCGTAACCCAGGTGAGCCCCATAGTTATAATTAAACACGCAAGCCGTGGTATCATTGATTGCCGGGCCAAAGTGCTTGAGACCTGGCGGGCTGGCCTTCATATCCACCGAAGCTGCGATTTTCTCCCCACCTTCCTTGGTGACTACCTTGATCACACCCGAACGAGCTTCCCCGTATTCAGCGCTGAAACCACCGGTGAGCAACTGCACTTCCTGAATATTATCCAGATTCAACTTCGTGAATTGATAGCCCGAGGTAAGGTCCTTGAGACTCATACCGTCCACCATCAGGTTCACCTGCGACTCACCACCACCGCGAACTTCAAAACCCTGATCCTCGCTGGTGGCCGACCGGACACCAAACTTGTTAGGATCATACTCAAGTGCTTGGCTGCTGGGACTACTCCAATCTCCCCAGCCCGGCTGGGTCATGAAAACCTGATCGAAAGTGCCGCCGTAGGCTGTATTCTCGATGACCTCCCCATCTACCATATGCGAAGCGGAGGACATGTCCATCCTGATGACCTCTCGCTCTGCGGTAACGATCACCTCCTCAGCGGCCTCCAGTACCGTCGATTCCAGGCTGAAATCAAGTGGCGTAGTATGGTCCTGACTCACCACCACATCACTCTTCACCAGCGGGATGTAGCCCATCATCGTGGCTCTCACAACATAAGTACGGGGGGGTAGATTGATGATGAAGTACTCACCATTAAGGTTTGTGGCTGCCCCCAGAGCAGTACCTTCGATCATGACATTGGCCGCCGGCAATGGCTCACCGGTCTCGGCATCCGTTACCCGGCCTGCAATCTTGCCCGTAGATGCGGCGAAAATGATATCCGTACCCTGGACAATCCATAGGCAAAGTAATGCTCGTATCAGGACTAACTTGATATTTGGCAGCCGATCCTCCATGGCACCCTCAGATCTGTCTCCTCGTCGTGGGCCTTCCGGCAATATCAGCGACGGTTATGCATACGCAGGCTGTGCCAGTCCTGATATTGACTGAAGAGAAGCTATTCATCATCGGTGAAATTGTTGGTCAAGAAGTATTGTCCCTACTATAGCTATCGCAATAAAACTGATCTTTTTACAATATGGTCGCCAAGGGCAGATTCCAAGTCAAATAGGTATATGCCGGCGTTCATCAGAATCCCGCTATCATCCCGGCCATCCCACACTAGTACGAACCTGCCGGCAGGTTTATAACCCTCATCAAGCAGTCGAACCAGCCGTCCACGAATATTATATATAGATAATTTTATATACTGAGGCTCACCAAGGATATATTCGATGGACGTTCCAGGATTGAAGGGATTGGGATAGTTCTGGCTGAGCTGGAACCCCGCCACCGGACGCGTGTGATCACCATGCACCCCGACAGGACCGCTCGTGACCTCGATATAATCCGCCCTGGTCAGCGTGTCCGGCCCGGCCGACCCATCGACACTCAGAATGACGGTATGCGTACCCGCGCTCGTATATGTGTGGGTCGGATTCTCATCCGTACTGGACTGGCCGTCGCCGAAATCCCAACTCCAGCTGGTCACGTCGCTCGGCGATCCGTTCGCAAAGGATACCTCCAGGGGGGCTGGACCGCTCCTGGGATCAGCACCGAAATCCGCCGTACCCGGTGCCGGCATGAATTCCTCCGGTGTCAGCGCTCGCGCATGCAGCACCACGTTATCCATGGCACCGTCAAAATAATTCCGTATCTGCTCGCCTACTGGCCCCTTGGGGGCGTACCGCTCCCCGATAAATACCGCCCCCCCTGCTAGCGTATCGAGAAGATAACGGGTCTCGTACTCCAGATCGTGGTCCACATAATGACTGATCAGCACCGAGTCCTCCGAAAGGGAATCAAAAACCATCGCTACATGATACCATTGATCAAACGGATGAAAGATGCCCCACTCCAATATTCCTTCCTCTTCAGGATCGGTATTCACCTCCTCAATATTCATGAAATGGGACAGCACCCAGCGATTGCCGTCATCATGCGGCAAGATATCGAGCATGAAACGATCCGGATTCCCCGGCCCTTCCAGAGCAATATTGAATATTTTACTGCTATTCTCATCGGGTATCCCTGTCGGCTGTATATAGGCCTGGACCGTCAAGGCATGCGCACCGATGAGTGGATTCGCCGGCACCTCCACCGCATCCATGTCCCCGTCAAAGGATAAGGCCTGGCCAAACATGCCTGCCACCCAGGTCTTGTGATCGACTATATCTCCATTGAACGACTCATCCACCGCGTTGACTGCTATATCCCCCCATCCTTCCTCAAAAAGCCAGATTGAAACGGCCCCATCCAAACCGGTCTGTTGAGCCTTACCAAGCCCAACCGCTAAGAAAAACAGGACGATGATGCGCACTGAAGGGATGTTCCTTCCCTTCATGGTGGGAGAGGAAATGAATCCATTATACATTTTGTGCCCTCGCTGTGGAGACCCTGCGGCTGCTGATTAATCTCGGGAAGAGAAAATCCACCTCAAGGATGAACGGGTGTGTGCTGTGGCCAATCCTAACTTCCCCGGAGTCGTCTTCAGTCGACCGACTTCCGTCGATCCTCAGCCTCGATATCCCCTTTTGTTTTATTTGGTGATACTTATCCTTACTTCAGATAGACCGCCTTCTTTTGTTCCTGGTAGCCCTGATCGCTCCTGAGCTGGTACAGGTAGATCCCGCTGCCCACGGCTTGGCCATCTTCACCTTTGCCATCCCATGTCACCGTATGCGTGCCCGCTGTCCTGTATCCCTCCGCAAGCGTCCTGACCAACTGACCCGTCACGCTATAGACCGCTAAGGTGATCGTTTGTGACTCGTCTATTGAGTAGCTGATCATCGTCTCCGGGTTGAACGGATTGGGATAGTTCTGTCCTAGGCTGAAACCTGACGGCATCCCGGATTGATCCCCGATCGCCGTAGTAGCGGTATCCTTCGGCTCCCAGAGACCATCGATCTTCACCACTCCGAATACGTCCCCGCCTGCGGTCTGATCAGCTGCCACAAAATCTGTCGCCAGCCAGATCACCTGATTCTCCTCGTCTATAGCAATCTCGTTTATGTAGTTATCATCTGAATCATATTTTTCAGAGTCGTCCGGTTGGCGGTATGCACTGACTGGCTCTGTATCCACATCGGGATCAAACCGCCATAAACCGGATGATCCTTCATCATTGCCACCCTTGTCACCCAGCCATACTACGCCGTAAGAATCAATGACAATCGCCCGGATACGTGCAATGATGGGCGTCGAATCCTTAACTCGAATGACCGGTTCATATCGGGTCCATGTACCGGAACTCGCTATGTATCTGCTCACCCCACCTCCGGATGCTATCCCATCAGGTGCACCATGGCCAACCCACACGTCGCCATTCGGATGAGCGGCTGTGGCACCGGCATTGATATGGCCGTAGCTCAACGTATGTGCGACCCCCGTATCGTCACTGGCGTCATACGGTGTACCATTGTAGTCCAGGGCAACCACCCCCTCCAGTTTGTGACTGATCCACGCTGTCCCATCAGGGGTAAAGGCGATCCCGATGCACTTGTTCTCGACTAGGGCTGAATTGGCACTGGTCAGCACCAGCCATTGGCTGGCACCGTCAAATATACTCAGACCTAAACTGGCATTATCATCGCCCCGTGTGTGCCCGAACCATAACGAACCATCCGGAGCAATGGATATCTCGTAGGTCCTGTCTTCGGTACCGATCGAGCTGTTGCTCTGATCATATACGGTCCAGCCTGTGCTCCCCGGACCGTATATCAGGGCGGACGCATCCAGCTTGGCTACCGCACCCTCGTATGCCGCAATCCACAAGTTGCCCGCGGCGTCGAACTCGAGATCGTAGATGAAATCGTCCGGTAGGCTGCTGTTATTAGGCGTAAATAGCGTCCACGTTTCGTTGCCCCACGAGTCAATCTCCAGCC
>CP070787.1:1333364-1346075 GCA_020346745.1 Fidelibacterota bacterium
GCGCAGCCGGACAACAGCAGCAGCGCAAGAATGAAGAGAATAGATACGATCAGGATCAGCTTCCGGTTCATGGTCACTCCTTTTACATGCAGTTGTGATGTGGATGGATGGTAAAGTTGAACATAGGCGTTTTACTCTGCATACAGATCGATAACCCGCTGGATGGCGTCGGCGCAGACGCGGCAGAAGTTGGTGGGATTGCGGGTGAACATGATGCAGTCCACCTCGGGACGGTAGAGTCCCTTCGGCTGGTAGCCGGCGCCCTCGAAAGCTCCCACCTTACCAAAGTAGGGCTCGGCCTCCAGCATGGGCTTGGTAATGGCCTTTTTCTCCGCGAACAGGGCTTCCAGGGTTTCTTCGCTGGCACCTTCCGCGCGTAGTTTGCGACGCTTCTCTTGGTAAGCATAATCGGCACTGTCGTACGCCGCCTGGTTCCAGGGGGTGGGGACGCGGGTATCGGTGTCCAAAAGGTGCCACCATTTGAGCTGCTTGGGATCCAGCAGGGCGGTGATGTTGGGTTCCCAGGGCTCGATGTCGGCTGTATAGAACTCATCGTACGCCACATCAGACGAATAATACTCATCCCCCAACCCAGCGAATGAGTGGCCGAATTCATGAACGAATATATAGGCCGCTTGGCTGCTGTGGGCTGCCGTGGTGGCGTATAGGTTGAAGATCCCGCCGCCGCCGTACTTGCGGTCGTTGGCTACGATCATCAAGGCGTCGTAGGGAGCTTGCGAAGCCACGTCACGCATGGTGCGGTTGGCATAGGTGAGCATATAGCGGTCGGAATCGAGAGAATTGAAGCTCGCGCCGAAAAGATTGTCCCGCCAGACACCCGCACGCGGGTTGCTGATACCGGACTCGACGGCGGCCAGATCAATGGCCCGGACGTTGAAATCGCTCTTCCGCGACTTGAAAGGCTCGGTGTCAAATAGGGTGCCCACCAGGTGTTCCACATCCTTGTGGAACTGTCTACGCTCCTTTTTGGTGTAGCCGTCACCCAGGATGAGGATGTCTACCTTGGTCGCCGCAGGACCACTTTCAAAGACCTTCCACACCTTGCCGCGGGGAGTGATGGAGGACCGGTCTACGAACCGGCTTTTGGGATCGACCACCGTGGTGTAGAAGGGGTGGAAGTCGCCGTCCTCGCCGCGTTTGTACAGCAGCAGCCGGACTGGCTGTTTCGGCTCCGGGAAGCGCTGGGATTCGTGTAGGCTGCGCCAGATGCCTGCACCCGCCTCTGGAGTGGTCTCCCATTCGCCGTAAATGCTGGCGAATCCCCGGGAGTAGATGACCTGCCGGGTGGTGGTGTCCACCACCTCGAAGAAGTACTTGCCCAGGTTGGTGCCATCCACCAGGTGGGCGCGGCTGCCGGGCCAGGGACCTTCCAGACGCACCTGGTCCAGACTGATGTGCTCTTCTGTGGCGATACCGCTGTGATAATAATCAAATCGCAGGGTCTGGCCGGTAAAATAGGTGTCGAAAGATTGACTGAAGGCGAGTGCACAGGGGATGAGCAGGAACATGAGTCGGTGCATGGTGTTACCTCGTACCTGGTTGGGAGATGAAGCGACGGAAATTTAGACAGAGTAACCCGTATTCAGAAGTAGAGTTCTCAGCAGCCACCGATTCCGGACCGGTTGAGGAAGGGGACGGAAGGCATATTTCTGGGCAGTGGGGTCTAATTCAGATTGCTGCTATTGGAGAGTCGCACTAGGGGACCAGGATCCCCGCCTCCACGAGCGCCCGATAGATCCGTAGATCATTGCGCAGGTCCGGGTCGTCATTGGAGCCGACAAAATCCGGGTAGGCGCGCTGGATGATCAGACACGGTGGAATGGTATTACTGCCATCAGGGTGGCGTGGGTATAGCATGATCACCGGATTCTGGCACCCACCAGAATCTAGATCACCTTTGAATGTCCCCCAGTAGATACGCTCGTCAGCAACCGTTACGATAAAGATGCGATTGATCAAACCTCCCCAGGTCTTCAGCCGCTCATAAACTGAACTTGGGTAGTCGATCTGGTGGATGCTCCAGCAATAGCTGGTGATATCAGGTGCAGACAGGAATGGTGGCTCCAGCAACTCAAGTTCATCAAGGTGTACGAAAGCCTGATACTGGTAGGGCTCTGCTGCGATCCAGATAGCAAACGTATCTTCCTTACCAGGTTTGGTCACTTCTTCTTCACAAGTGAGAAAGCTGAGGCAAAGCAAGCCTATCACTATGCAGGAAATATGCCTAAGCCTGATACCAAGCTTTGTCAAGTATGGCCTTCCGATCCATTCGATAATCATTACAAAACTATATATTACGTGCGGCTAGAAAAGGCAATAGGCAGTTGAACTGCGAGCGGGATTAGGCTCCGCTTGATGGTGCCTGATTACCGGGGTCGGGTGAATGTAGCCACGCTGACTGACCCGAACACACCGTAGCCCCCGGTAACCGTAGCGACCGTCTCGTTATACGTTTGCGGCTTGAGGGTGATCATGGCGGTCAGGTAGTCCATGAGGTTGGCATCGTAGCCGTAGATTTGAACCTCCAGGGGATCCTCCGGTTCGGCTTCGGTCTCGAAGAAGAGGTGCAGTTCACCCTCCCCATCATGATTGACGCTCCGGTAGTGGATGGAATCCGCAGGCGAGAGGATGTAGACGTCATAGAGGTCCGTATCCGCCTTGGTGCGGATAACGAAGAAGACCATTTGCCCTAATACGTCCACCGAGTCCCCAAGGAGTACGGGCGGGAAAGGCACGAGGGTGGTATCAGTGATGGTAGGAAAATCGGGATGGGTGATGGCAAGGGCGTAGGTCTCCCCGGCCACGGGCAGGAAGTCGGGATGGGTGTAGATCTCGCCCCTCAGAGTGTCCAGCTCCTGGGTGAACGTATAGGTGAACGTATCCTCGTGCAGGCCCTGGACCTGCACCGTGGCGTCGATGACGATGGGAATGAAGGTGCTGTCCCAGGGTATATCGTCCAGTTCCTGGTACTCGTATGTCCGCTCGATGTAGAAGTAGGAGGAACGGGGCTGGCCGTCCAGGCGCAGGACACCGAATACGTTCATCGCCGAATCGAACTCGGTCTTTACGATGGTGGACGGCTGGGGGCCCGGCTCGTGGGGTAGGCTGCAGCTCCAGAACCACAGGGCCAGCAGGACCCCTCCCGGACACAGCTTCCAGCTTCTTTTGACAGCGATCTTCATCGTCAGAACTTGATACTGTAGCCCACCCGCACCGTGGGGAAGTAGCTGAGATCATACCCGTAATACCCGTACCCCGGGAGGTAGAAATAGATGTAGGGATTCCGCCTCAGGAACAGCAGGTTGCGAACGGTGGTGGTCAGGTAGGCTTCGTCAGTGCCCAGGAATTCGGCCAGTCGGTAGCCGAAACCGCTGCGCAGTTTTTTCTGCCAGCCGATCTCCCATTCTATCCGCGGCGGGAAGCGCACGTTGTTCTTCGCCGGCGTGAGATATTCGGGGAACAGGCCATAGGTGTTGGCAACAGGATTGTAATTATAACGGTTGGATATGCCGGTCTCCCATGTCTTCGGGAAGCCGGAAGTGAACTGGAAGGTGGTGCTGGCGGTGATATCGGTGGTGAGCTGGTAGAGCAGCACTGCCTTCAGGTTATGGGTCTGGTCCCCGTCATACAGAAAGGTCTTGCCCTGCTGGATGGATGGGTACCGGCGGGTGGATCGCGACAGGGCATATGTTATCCAGCCGGAGAGCCTGCCCATCTCACCCCTGAGCAGGCATTCCACCCCGTAGGCCTCACCTTCGCCCTGCTCCAGGGCTGCCTGGTAGCTGTAGATGGACGCGATGGTGTTGAAATAATCAAAGCGGTAGAGGTTGGTGAGATCCTTGTAATAGGCGGTGATCGAGTATTCTACCCGGTTGGTGAGCTTCCCTTCGAGGCCCAGGATGTGATGGATGGACACCAGCGGTTTCATCCGCCGCAGCGGATAGTAGTAGTCCAGGAACTGGCTGAGCTCCGCATCCTGGGTGTTCATGGCGGTGACGTACTGGTGGTAGCGTCCCCAGGCGGCTTTGAGGGTGAAGACGTGCAGATCCAGCGCCAGGGAAGCCCGGGGTTCCGGCCGCCACTGGTTCTCCGGCGAGAAACGGGTATTGCGCAGACCCAGTTTCAGCAGGAAAGGTCCCAGCTCCAGCTTGTCCTGGAGGTAGATCGCCTGCTGCGTGGAGGTTACCTCGGTCGAGAAGGACGCCAGAGCATACATACCGGCATCATTAAGGAAGCTGATGCGATTCTGCTCGACACCCAGCTGCACGGTCTGGTTCAGCGTGGTGAACCAGGAGAGACCAAACTTGATGGTGTTGTCGGAAACCTCGTTGATCACCCGGGTCTCGTAGTTGAGCACCACGTCCACGTTGCCCTCGTAGGTGGTATCCTGAATCCGGAACTTGATAAAATTGTTGTTATTCACCTGAAATCCCGAATGGTACAGGTGTGATTCCAGCACGAGGTTAGGGGTCAGGACCGAGCGGGTCTGCAGGCCCACGGCGGTGTTGGCGGTGTTGGTGAGAAAGCCTGTGCTGTAAGTACGCAAGAACTCTTTCTTGAAGTAGATACCCAGCCGGATGAAATCGTAGTCGATGTAGTCGCGGGCATAGAAGGTGGAGAGGCGCAGCCGGGTGCGGCCCAGCTTGGCCTGCAAGGCCGCGTTGAAATCGGCCATGAGGTTGGGCATCCCCATCAGGACGCGGGGCAGCAGATCGGACAGGAAGCGGCCCGAGACCATGGCGGTGGCGTTCCGCGCAACAGGGAACTCGATGGCTCCCACCAGTCCCGATGTAGACGGCCTGAACTCGCCTTGGACCTCCTCCTTGTGCCCTTCTCGGGAGGTGATGTACAGGATGGAGGAGTTGCGCCCGCCGTACTGGGCATCGAAACCGCCCACCAGCAGCTCGATGTTCTTGATGGCATAGGGATTGAAGATCGCCTGCAATCCTATGGAGTGCTGGGGATTGTAGATGGTCATGCCGTCCAGCTGGACCAGGTTCTCGCCGGGATCGCCGCCGCGGACGTAATAGATGGGTGAGATACGGTCGCCGATGGTGACGCTGGGTGAGTACTTGATGAGCTGGAACACGTCCTTGTTGAACTGGGGCACCTTGCGTAGGACCTCGGGATTCACCTCGAAACTGGCGATGTCCATGTCCTCCTGGATGATATTGGCGGCGTGGCCCTTCACGATCACGGCCTCGGCCTGGATCACCGTCGGCGTCATGGTCACCGTTCCCAGGAACAGGTTCTGGCTGTCCACTCGGAGGGTTCTCTGGTGTTCTTCGTAGGCGATGTGCGTGAATTGCAGGGTGGCCTCACCGGGGGACAGGTCCCGGATGACGAAGAAGCCGTTGATGTCGGTGGTGGTGCCCCGGTTGGTGCCTGCGACCATGATATTCACTGCGATGATGGTCTCACCGGTCTCGGCATTGGCGACGTAGCCGGAGACGTTTGCGGCCTCCAGTACCGTGGCGGCCAGCAGGACCACTGCGGTCAGGAGCCGCTTCACGGCAGCAGCACCCCCACGGTAATCGCCAGGCCGGTCTCGTACGGGGAAATGATCTCCTGGAGCGGAGCAATGGCGGCCGTTGAGCCCAGCACCGTATCGTTCACGAAACGCGCGATCTGGATCAGTCCCGGCATCAGGCTGATGGATTGGTGGATTCCGATACCGGCATACAGGCCTTTATAGTAGGGCGGACGGTATTCCAGGGCGGCCGTAAGACCCAGGTTGACCAGGAAGATGTTGCGCCAGTCGATGTAATCGAACTTGTCGGTATTGAAGTTGTTGGCGCCGAGGCGGTAGGCCAGGTTGAAGCGGCCCAGCCAGGCGGGCCGCGGGCGCCAATACCACTGGTGATGCTTGCCGCCGATGGCCACCGACTCGTGGCGGGAGGACCGGCGGTAGTAGATGCCCATGCCCGGCGCGCCGCGGATGTAGTGGCTGGCCTGGTCGGCAGGGAAATCGATGGCGACCCGGGTGTCGAAGATGTAGCCGTCCGGCATAAGGATGGTGTCCACCCAGACCATCAACTGCCGCCGGTAACGATAGGGTGACACCCGGATTACGGGACGATCCTTTTGCAGGACCTGCCCGTGGGCTTTCGTCCACTCATCCACCAGCATGCCGATAGAGACTTCCGCCTTGCGCTTGCGCTTCTTCTTGATGCGGTGCTCCCACTGCCAGTCGCGCAGGGTGGTGCCGTCGGCGTTCACCAGCCGGGTATAAGCATTCAGGGTCCAACCCTGGAGAAACCAGGGTTTGCCGTCGTACCATATGGAGAGGTTGTCGATTACTACGCTGGCATCGGCAAGGGTTGTATCGGCTGGCAGGTGCCGGCCCAGAAGGTCAGCCAGGGGCTCTTCCAGGGTCAGGTACTGGTCCACGGGGATGTAGCGCCACTTCTTGATCTGCTTGATGCCGATAACGGGGCCGGGATCAGGGCGGTTGTCCCGAACAACCATAGTGATCTCCGGCGGGACGAAGGTGGAATCCACTGGCGGTTCGATGACCAGGGTATCGGAGATGAACTGGGTCCAGGAGAAATCCCAGTTCTTCTTATCCTTTTCCTGGGACCAGGCGGAGGACAGAAGGAGGGTCCCGGCGAGCAAGCTATTGAATAAAGTATAACGGAGACTCATTTATACAAAATTACACACCTACGGACACCTGCTTGGACATAAATGGAGGGGGAAGGGTTGTCCAACTTCCAGGTAGATATCATGTGCATATGTTGATTTGGTGACATGTAGAGAAAAGCCCCGGGAAAACATCACGGGGCCTGCTGTCGGAGTATTTAGCCAATAGCTATTTCATCAGTACCATCTTCTTGCTTGCCTCAAACCGTTCATTAGTCTCGTGACCAACGGCTACGAACCGGTAGATATAAACACCGGTTGGCACCAGTACTCCGTTCATATCCCTGCTATCCCAAATGACTTCCTGCGAGCCAGCTTCCTCAAAACACGTCCACCACATGACTTTCCTGCCTTTTAGGTCATAGATCACCAGGCGTACCTCGCTAGCCTCCGGCAGATCATAGCAGATGGTGGCTACCGGATTGAACGGATTGGGATGGGCTGGTGAAAGATTAAATTGATCAGGTGTTTCAGTAAACGCCTGCTGGATTCTCTTGAAGACTAGGCGGGCAAATTTTGCTACCGACCCAAAATTCGGGGTAGCCTCAGTATTTTCGGTCGTGTAATGTGCGCGCACATCGTAGTTGAGCAGCTCGTGCGTATATCCATTGGTCACTTCCCAGTTCTGATCGGTCCAGGCCGTGGTGCCGTGGGTCTTGTAGGTAGCCACTACCGGACCTTCCCCGTCGTTGGCAATATCCCGGTAGATGCGGTAGTTGACATTGGAGTTGGGGTGTGCAATCTAGGTGATGTGAATGAGCTCCCCCGGAGGGGTGGTGCATGAGATTCCCTGCACCTGGGTGGGCTTGCCGACGAAATGGGCGGTGTAGGTGGTATGATCGGTGGGATAGAAGTCGTAGTTCTTGGAGGTGCTGACCGTGGTTGAGCCCTTCTTCCATCTATCGAAGGTATAGATGATGCTGTTGAGCGTTTGATTGACCGCCTCGGCATTGATAGAATAAGTTTCTTCCACTTCATCCGTTTCCGGGGCAGTATATTGCACATCCTTTACTTTGATAATACCAGCGTTGCCAATGCCTATGAAGTAATTCTGGAAGGTGACGTTGTATTCTTTATGGAATCTGGCGGTGTATAACTCCTGGTATACTCCGGAAGCTGGTTCAAGGTCAACCGTTGTGTCTGCATGGGATGAATAAACAGGTCCGTACATATTACCTTTTCTCCAGGTTTGGAAAATCCTTTTGTAATTTCCCACTACTTCACCATCTTCAACGGCTTCCAAATCATATTCACTACCCCATTTCAGATTGCCAACGGTAAGCGGAGACTCACCTGTTGAGTTATGGACTTTAACATCTCCATCCTCAAAATCATTCTGAGCCTTTATGCTCCACTGTTTCTTGAAACGAGCATAGCCCCAGGGATTACTCCCAACTCGGCTAATCACATCAGTAAGATTGATGCTATCAGTCTTGTCAGCACCAGTACTCGCCACTTCAGTCACGATGATATTTCCGTATGATGTCCCAGGTGTTAGAATATACGCAGCGTGACTTTGACCATACTTGTTACCCCAAAGTATGATATCTCCAGCTTGATTCCCCGCTAGATCTGAGCCACCAACCTTGTTGAAGTAATTGTCAGCAACTGCGGAAATATTCATATTTTGGGTTTGGCAGGTTCCACTATCCCATGACCTGTTGAAAGCCAGACCGACGGCGTAGCCTCGACAAACGCTGGTAGTGTGGCTGTGGCTATGCGGAATATGGTTATCGCTAGCTATCAAAAGTTGGCCGCAAGCGATAAAAATGCCCAATACAGCTCTTAATGTGAATGATATAGTTCTCATAATTACCTCCCGTGCAGTATTACCGTTGATTGTGGGTAATTAGACAGGATACCCTGTACAAAGACTTCCCGTCCATCCGTCCAGACAGCACCCAAATGGACCGGGTAGATTTGAGGGATAGGAACCTGGTACCAGTCCGTGCCATTGTAGTGGTAGACCATTCCAACAAAATGATTCTGACTGTACCCTACCGCAAAGAGGTTGTCGTCATCGATTCCATCCGCTCTAAGGATAAGTACACTGTCCGGTCTGCTTTCGAATGTATCCTGCCAGTGTCCCTGCTCCCGTCGCTGAAGTGTAGGTCCGGTGGCATACAGGCTCCCAGATGAACTCATCCACAGGAAACCCGTGTGGAGGGAAAGATCATCAAGCAGCCTCCACTCACCGTTGATTAACTGGAGGACATAGTACGTATTGGATCCGCCACCTTTGTAGAGTAGGCTGTAGACCTGATTGCCATCGGACACGAACGACCGGAATTGAGGATAGGAGAGCAGTTGTAGGGTGTCCCCGATGGATCGCTTCTCCCACGTCGTACCGTCGTAGTGAAACAGGGTAACGTTCAGCCCCCCAGCCCACAGGTCATTAGGTCCTCTCCCGCCGATGGCCTGCAATACGCGCCCGCTGGGCGTCTCGACCTCCCTCCAGTCAATCCCGTCGTAATGAATCACCAGCGAGCTGTCATAGTAATTAGGTGGTGGATCAGGATTGTCATAGCGGCGTTCACCTACGGCCCAGATATCATCGGTAGCAACGCCGTGGATAGCCTCCAGAGTTATTGGACCGACAATATAGCCTCCTTGGATAGGATTTAGGCCCACATCGCTCCATTCATTACCATTAAAGTGATACATCTTGCCGTAGCCCCGTTCATTATGCCCCACCACGTACACATCATTGGGCGAACTGCCCCATATGGATAGCATGTGGGTTTGGAGGCTACCCGGGTAAGCCAGGGTATCCACGGTCCAGGTGAAGGTGCGGGGATCCACCTCTTCATCATCGGGTCCGGTGAGCCAGCCGCAGGAGGAGGCGAAGAGGAACATGGAGAGAATCGAAATCAGTAATCCAGAGTAATTCACGCAGTGTCCCGTAGATGTATATTTAATATATAAATATATGATAAAATAGTCAAGTCAAATGACAATTGTATAACTTATAAGTATTAGTAAACGCATAATGAAAGTTTAGGGGTACTTATTATATGATATGCTACGCTCTTTCCGTGCAGTTAGAAGTAAAAGAACTGTGTGGTCAGTCAGTTGGAGCGCCGGCTGGATTGAGGAGACTCTGGAACGTCACCGCGTTGTGGGGCGCGTTGGCGTGGAAATCGTTATTGAAGAAGGCGTAGAGGGTGCGGTCGGGAAGGTAGGGCCGGACCCGTTCCGCCCAGACAGTCAGTTCCTCGTCAGGATAGTCGTACTGGTAGATGGCCTCGGCGGGGCCGTGAAAGCGCAGGTAGAGGAGGTCGGTGGTGGGAATGATGGTGTCAGACAGGCCGCCCATGCTGACGGCCACGAAGGCGGCCTTGTGCCGGGCGAGGGTGTCGGCTACTTGGTCGTCCCACCAGGAGGCGTGGCGGAACTCAACGGCGTGGCGGGTCCAGGCGGGCAGCCGGGCGAGGAAGTCCTCCAGCCGGGGTAAATCCATGTGAAGCGAAGGTGGCAGCTGCCAGAGGATGACCTTCAGGGTCTGGAGCGGCCGGATACGGCCAAGGAAGAAGTCGAGGGATTCGTCAACATTCACCAGCTTGCGCCGGTGGGTGATCAGCCGGGAACCCTTCACCACCATGTGGAAATCCGGGGGCAGGCGGCGGTTCCAGCTGGCCACCATGGGCTCGGTGGGAACGCGGTAGAAGCTGGCGTTGAGTTCCACCGTATTGAAGCGGCGGGCGTAGTATTCCAGGCGGGCGGTGCCCTTTACATCATCGGGGTAGAAGCGGCCCTGCCAGTCGTCGTAGGTCCAGCCGGAGGTGCCGATGTGGATGGATTGCTCCGTGGCTTGACTGCGCGGTTTGCCTGTTGTGGTTGTCCTATTTTTCGATGACCTGCACCTCCTCGATCATTCCAAGTCCGTGTCGCTACCCTAATCTCGCGGTACGCTGTCGAAATCCATGCGGGTATATCCCAGGTTCTCCATGAAGTACCCCTCCGGGTACAGTTGCCAGGTTTCGTCCTGGATAGAGGTATCAATGTTAATCTCGGTACCGGTGTAATGCTTCAACAGCGCCGCTCCGGTCTTGAGAGCCATGGCTTCCGTGTCCGTTCTCTGCTCCGGCATGGGAATGTAGTACGCCAGGGCGAATCCGCATCTGTCGAGCACATCCTCTTCGGCCTTGGCCTGGGCGTCCTTATCGATCAGCGTCATGACACCCAGCAGCCTTGCCTGCACCGGTATCCGGTTGTCGATGTAGTCGAAGGCCAGGATCTCCTCCCTATCGATGTCGACGGCCATGATCTGGGCCCCGACGTTATAATGCTTCTTACTCGCCAGCACGCTGGGCAGGAAGGGCACTGGTCCGCCCTCGTATTCCATCTTGTTTTTCCTGACGGTGCCGATGAAAACCAAGTCTGCCTCCAGCGCCTTGCCGACCTCGATGATCTTGGCGATATTCGGCTTTGATGTCAGGTCGTTCATCTCCGGGTCCAGCTCGTCGTAGGTCAGGTTGGCAGCCTGTAGCGCTGCCATGATCGTGTCCTTGTTGACCAATCGGACCTTGTTCTTCTTCCAGATAACCTCGATGAATTTATTCGTCAGGCGCACATCGAGGTCCTCAAAAGCGGGACTGGAATTATCTGACGGCGTTCGGAGTGTGAACGGCAGCACTGCCACGTGCGGATTGTCGGCACTGATCCTGTCGTGCAGTTCCATCTGGTTCCGGGCCCGGTATGGGACCGAGGCACAGCCCGAGAACAGCACGGCCAATACCGCGCCGGCGATGAAAATGATCCTGGGGTGTGTAGTATTCATCCCGATATTACGATTCCTCCCCTCTAGTAGGTGTTTCTAGCTGGCTGGACTGGCACGTATTGAGATGTGAAGCACGTCCGTCCGCCATGATCGAGTGCTTGTTTTAGAGTGCTCTAGTATATGCATGGAGTAAATCCAAATCAAAATATTAATCATGTTCTGTGAGCTCCTGGGGATGGAAGAGTCGTCATTCCAGGGTGAAAAAGACCTGTCCACAGTCGGCCCCATTTGGTTGTACCTTCATATCGCTGATTGGATGCAGATGCCAGCCTCCTACGACTACATCATCATCGGTTCGGGCTTTGGCGGCTCGGTATCGGCCTTGCGGCTGGCGGAGAAGGGCTACCGCGTGGCGGTGATCGAACAGGGGCGGCGCTATCGGCCGGAGGATTTTCCCAGGACCAACTGGAATCTGCGCAAGTTTCTTTGGATGCCCCAGTTAGGGCTGTACGGCATCCAGGCCATGACTTTGTTGAAGGACGTCTTCGTGCTGCACGGCGCGGGTGTGGGCGGCGGTAGCCTGGTGTATGCCGGCACCCTGCTGATTCCGCCCGACAAAGTCTTCGACGATCCCGCTTGGGGCGGACCAGGCTGGAAGGAAAGGCTGGCACCCTATTATGCCTTGGCCCAAAAGATGCTGGGTGCCACTAGTCACCAGGTGATCACTCCCGCTGACGAGCTGCTGAAGCAGTGCGCCGCCGACATCGGGCGGGGCGATACTTTCCAGTTGAACGACGTGGGTATCTACTTCGGCGAGGAGGGAGTCACGGCGCCTGATCCCTATTTTGACGGCCAAGGTCCCGACCGCACCGGCTGCACACTGTGCGGCGGATGCATGGTGGGCTGCCGTTATGGCTCCAAAAACTCCCTGGACCTGAACTACCTGCACCTGGCGGAGCAGTTGGGTGTGGAGCTCATCCCGGAGACCAGGGTCACGCATGTCCAGCCAGCCGACGGCGGCTACCAATTGACCACGCGCAGGGTTACGGGTCTAGTCAATCCCCGAAAGACATATGAGGCTGGTGGGGTGGTCTTCTCGGCTGGAACGCTGGGGACCGTCAATCTGCTGCATAAATGCAAGGCGCGGGGTGCCCTGCCGAACATTCCGGCGTGCCTGGGACGGGTGGTGCGCACCAACAGCGAAGCCCTGCTGGGTGTGCAGGCGCCCGATAAGAAGGTGGACTATTCCCAGGGGCTGGCCATCACCTCCGGCGTCAATCCCGATGCGGATACCCACATCGAGACGGTGCGTTACGCCAAGGGGCAGA
>CP070787.1:1346175-1356160 GCA_020346745.1 Fidelibacterota bacterium
TTGAAGAGACAAGATCAGGTTTGAATGCTAAATCCCCCAACCGGTCAGAGTATCTGGATCTGCGGGCAGAAGCCAATCATTTAAAGAGCGTAGCCAGCTACGCTATTTCCGCCGTTATGTTCAACCACCTGGTAAGTGCGGTCGATGCTATATTTACCACGTCGAGGTGGAATCGTGAACATGCAACCCGTCTCGGTGGTCGTCTATGGTACAATCCTGACAATCCCTACGGTCTGGGCGGCGTGCAACTTACCCTGGCTCTCTAACCACCAACGTACTAGTCAGATATCGTGAAACAAGGCCGGATATTGCTGTTTTTGGGCGTCCTGAGTATAGCTCTTCTAAGCTGTGCGGGCAGGAAAGATGGATCGCGGGATAATATTGATATGCGATTTAATCGCGGGATGGTTCTGTTTGAGAAGGGCAAATGGGTCCGAGCAGCCGATGATTTCAATTGGGTAGTCCTCAATAATCCTGCCGGCAACCTTGCAGCTGAAGCGCAGTATCTTTACGCTGAATGCCAGTACCAACAGAAGCTATATGTGGAAGCCCAGATTGAGTTCGAGCGGCTGCTACGAAGATGGGCCAGCACAGAACACCTGATCGACGCCCGTTACCGCATCGTTCAGTGCTTGGTCGCACAGTCACCTGGTTTCCACTATGACCAAAAAGCCACCCTGGAGGCTATAGATGAACTGCAGGCATTCATCGATGATTTTCCAGACAGTCCGCAAAGGACTGAAGCTGAAGGACTCATCACCGACCTGCGAATCAAAATAGCTCGTAAGCATTATGAGTCTGGACGTCTGTATCTTAAATGGGACCGTCCATCGCCGGCACGACTCTACTTCGATGTAGTTCTCTCTCAATACTATGATACTGCTTATGCCGATGAGGCTCGTGTGGGTATCGTGATCTCATACATTCTGGAAGAGGATCTGGAAGCTGCCCATAGTTACTTAGGCCAAAATGGTGCGAAGTTCGCGAACGAGGAAAGTAGGAGTGAAGCGGCGAGCTATATAGAAATGGCCGAACAAGGCAAATTTGACCTTTCGTTTTACATAAGGCTCTATAAGTGATGAAGGTGGGGCTTTTCGGGAGTAGCTTTGATCCGCCTCATAATGCCCATGTCGATATTGCTACCACAGCAACCGATACGATCCCGTTGGATGTGCTTTACCTTATACCTTCTTACCTTGCCCCTCTAAAAACTCATCCTCCGGAAGCGGCCCCTGAGCATCGCTTGGCCATGGCACATCTTGTTGCAGCGATGCGGCCTGAATGGTTTGTTCTCACCTACGAGATGGATCAAGCGCGGATCGTTACTTCCGTCGAGACTGTGGAATACATGCAGCGTCAACAGCCGGACGCTGATTTCTATCTCATCATCGGGGGTGATCAAGCGGATCAATTTCACCAGTGGCATGATTGGAAACGGCTTGCTGGCATGGTACAAATTGTCTGCTTCGATCGGTCCGGTTCAGAGGGCAATATTGCGATCTCAACCGGGATGAAGCTGATACCTTTCGATGCACCGCTTTCCTCTTCGCTCGTCCGTCAAACAATTAGAACGGGAGGCTGTCTGAACACGGTATTACCCCAAGCAATAGAATCGTATATCCAGGAGCATCACCTCTACCAATGATCCTTGCAAGCCTGTTTCTGATGTGTGGAATCGGCCTGCTATACCTTGGTGCCGAAGGTCTGGTCTGGGGTGGGAGTCGCCTCGCTAAGCGTCTGAGGGTGGCCACAATGGTGATTGGCTTGAGCGTTGTAGCCTTCGGAACCAGTTTGCCGGAATTCACGGTCAGTCTATATGCAGTCATCACAAATGCACAGGATATTGCCATTGGCAATGTTGTGGGATCGAATATTGCCAATGTTGCCCTGATATTAGCTTCCAGCGCTGTTATCTTTCCGGTGGTTTGCCGGTACATGACTGTACGAGATGACTTGCTTATCGTTATTGGCATCACGATGGCCTTTCTGGGCTTTAGCTTTGATGGCGAGTTGAGTCGCATCGACGGTGCCTTGATGACGGCAGGCATTCTCCTGTATATACTACGTCTCGCGAGAAGCCCCACCATTGCCCCGGATGTTCCAATCCTGGATCCGGGTGGAAGTGTAGTGCAGTTCTTGGCAGCGATCCTTGTTGGGCTTATTGCACTGGCAGTAGGTACTCATCTTTTTATTACGTCGGCGGTGACCATAGCTGACTATCTGGGGATCCCTGAGCTTGTAATTGGTGCAACCATCGTTGCTGTGGGTACATCACTTCCCGAATTGGCAACATCAATAGTTGCTGCTGTGCGTAAGCAATCAGAGATTGTCTTGGGCAATATTCTGGGCTCGAATGTATTCAACCTGATCGCTGTACTGGGGATTATCCCCCTGATCAGACCGATACATGTTCCTGTGCAATCGCGATTAATTCAGATGCCTATTATGTTAGGCCTGACTCTCGCCCTATTACCAATGCTGAAATTCCACCAGGGGGTAAAGCGTGGGATGGGATATCTGTTGCTAGCCATTTACGCTGGTTTCACAGCGTATATGTATTTGTCCGGGGGCTCGTAAGTACCATAGGGTTGTAGTACTATGGACACACGTATAAATTCGCTACGATGATTGAATTCCGTAACGTTACGCTCCGATACCAGCGAGGCCCTGGTGTTTTTGACATCGATTTTTATATCGACACCGGTGAACTCGTTTTTCTTGTGGGTCCCTCAGGCGCTGGCAAATCCACCATCCTCAAACTGATTTACATGGACCTCGTACCGCAATCGGGCGAGGTGGAAGTGAATGGTTTCCTCACTCATCGCACACGTCGACGCTATATCCCGTTCCTAAGACGAAGCTTGGGCTTAGTATTTCAGGATTTTCGCCTGCTCCTAGACAGGAATGCCTATGACAATGTTGCTTTGCCACTACATATCGTTGGTCTACCGAGGCGCGAGATTCGAGAAAGGGTCTATAGTGCTCTTGATGATGTAGGCTTGGCGGAAAGAACACACCACTATCCGCGTGAACTAAGCGGAGGCGAGCAGCAACGGGTAGCGATTGCTCGCGCCATCGCGATCAATCCCACCATAATCTTGGCTGATGAGCCTACCGGTAATCTGGATGCTGCTGCCTCCCTGGAGATACTTGAACTCCTAACCTACTTGGCAGTGAGCAATGGCAGTACCGTACTCATTGCCACGCATGATTATACTCTCACCTCCCGGAAAAAGGGGCGGTTGATCGAAATTGACGAAGGAAGATTACTGGGGTGATTGGCAAATTATGGTATTTGATCGGTGAAGGGATTCGTTCGCTGTGGCGTACTAGGTTGCCTACGTTGGGTTCCACGCTCACGATTGCCCTCACGCTGGTTATTTTCGGTGGAGCCTACATCGTTCTGAGTAATCTTGACCGGGCTACCCGTCGCCTCCAAACACAATATCGAATAGACGTCTTTTTCAATCCGCTCTTGAACAACCAGGAAGCCTTTCAAGTCTATCAGCAGCTCAAGAATGTGGAAGGTATTGCTAGTACGGAATTTATCAGCAAGGAGCATGCAGCTGACATTTTTAAACGAGAATTTGGCGAGGATGTGACCGAAGTCCTGGGGACGAATCCCCTTAACACGGGCGCTATTGTACTAGTCGCCAGAGGCTATCGAACCGCTCGCCGGATCAATCGAATTGCAGATGAAATTGCGAATGTTCATAACGTCGATGATGTGGCTTATCGTGGAGAGCTGGTAAGACTATTAGAGCGGTATCTCCAGTTTGCCGTCTATAGCGGATTGGCCTTGGGAGTGATCGTTCTTCTGGGGGCTGTCTTTCTGGTATCGAACACTATCAAACTGTCAATCTATGCCAAACGCAACATGATCGATATCCTGTACCTATTAGGGGCTACACGAAAATTCATCCGGTTCCCTTTTCTGGTAGAGGGGGCATTGCAGGGATTGATAGGCAGTGTATTTGCCTTCGCTGTAGTCGTTGGCCTTCTGGATGTAGTCAATTATGTATTAGAACAATTTGTCCTTTACCGTGTAATCCGACCGCCCTACTTGTCGATGGGTTTGGCAATCATGGGAATCGCCCTTGGGCTAATTGGCAGCTCGCGTGGCATTCGCAAATTCCTCAATCCCAAGGCTCTGCAAACTGCCAGATAACTTGTTTTCCCGACGGGGGCTCCCTTGCTTTCCGAGGCTTTAGAAACTAAATTTTTCTGATGAAAACTATGTCCAGCCTACTATCAGAGCGGCAATCAAGTATCTTGGCCGCCACGGTGAAAGAATATATTCACACGGCCCAGCCCGTTGCTTCCAACAGGGTGAGACAGGTTTATCACTTTCACCTAAGTGCAGCTACGATCCGCAACACCATGGCTACCCTTGAGAGACTGGGATACCTCTCTCATCCGTATACATCGGCCGGAAAGGTGCCAACTGACCAGGGTTATCGTACGTATGTGAATCAGCTCATGGTGATAAAGGATCTGGACGGGCAAATAACTAGCCGAATTCGTCAAAATCTGGACCAGCTGTCCGGAGATGCCGATAAGCTGCTGAGGATAGTAGCACACATCATATCGCAGCTTACCGGAGGGCTGGGGATAACCATCGCTCCGATGAATCTCCGATCACGCCTTAGCGCGATCAGACTTGTTCCCGTTAGCCATCGTCGCATGTTATTTGTCATGGAGTTGGACAGCGGTAGCGTACGGACCGTGGTAGCAGAGGGAAAACGATCTGTACCCGAATCTCAGCTCGCAACTCTGGAGGAAATCCTTAACGAGCGACTTCGAGGATTGACATTGGAGGCAATCGAAGCTACTATCGGACAACGCCTGGAAGGTACTATCGCCAGCGATCTTGGGATAGCGGCCTTAATTCTCCGTCATAGTACCGAACTTTTCAATGATTCTGAACAGGGTGCTATCTATATATATGGCCTGCAACAAGTAGTAAGAAGTCCTGAATTTTGCGATCAGAGCAATATTGTCACCCTCATGGACTTGGTTGAAAATGAGGAACGAATGCGGGAACTGATCTGCGGTGAAGACAATCAAGCAGCCACCAGTGTAACCATCGGCCATGAACATCAAGATGAACAATTGGAAACATTTGCTACCATAAGCCGGAACTATTGTCACGGCAACTCGTCAGGTACATTGGCGGTACTGGCACCTAAACGAGTCAATTACCCCAGGGTCTTCGCGATCTTGGAGTTCATGGATAAAACAATTTCAGAGCTGATATAAAACGGCTATAAGGGACCAATGACTGCTCAGAGTACAAAGAAATCACCATCAGCAGCTGACATGAAGACTGAGCCCCCAGCTGATTCTAACTCAACGGATACCAATGGATCTCCTGTAGAAGAAGATCGCTCGCGGGATAAGTCCGTCAAGCCCAAGACGACTCCACCGAAGAAGCCCCGTCACACAGCCGATGCTGCGAAAGTGACCAAGTTGGAGAAGCAATTAGAGGAGCTGGAGCAGAAGTATATCCGCTTACGTGCCGAGTATGACAACCATATCAAACGCACCACTAAGGAAAAGGGCGAGCTGATAGCCTACGCCGGCGCCCATGTCTTTCGTCTGATTTTGCCGATCCTCGATGATTTACAGCGTACCGTAAACCATGCCAGAGAGGATGATTCCCAAAAAGATGACCTTCTGATTCAGGGAGTGGCAATAATCATCGAGAAATTTACCAAACTCCTTGAATCCGAAGGCGTGGAGGTATTCACATCGGTGGGGGAGGAATTCGATCCTGAGCTGCACGAGGCGCTTATGACTCGCTCATCTGATGAGCATCCCGAGGGTATCATCTTGGAGGTATATGAACCGGGTTATCGCTATCGTGAAAGAATACTGCGGCACGCCAAGGTAGTTGTGAGCGGATAACCGTATGGCCGATTTTTATGAGATCTTGGGTGTTGGGCGGAATGCCAACGAAGAGGAAATAAAAAAGGCATACCGTCAACTGGCACTGAAGTATCACCCCGATAAGAATCCCGGCGATAAAAGCGCGGAGAACAAGTTCAAAGAGGCTGCGGAAGCATATGAAGTACTCCGCGATCCCCAGAAACGCGCCCAATACGATAGATTCGGCACCGTTGGCGTAGATGGTGCTCCTGGCGCTGGCGGCTTCGAATTTGATCTCTCCGATGCCCTGCGCACATTTATGTCCGGTTTCGGTGGCTTTGGGGGTTTTGATGATATCTTCGGCTCCAGTACCCGCAGCCGCCGTCGCGCCGACAAAGGGACGGATCTCAGGGTTAACATCCCCCTTACCTATGAGGAGATTGGCACAGGCGTAGACAAGACTATCCGAGTGAAACGGTTCGAGATATGCGATACTTGCGGAGGTTCCGGTGCAGCTAAGGGTGGCGGGCAGATCACCTGTCCGCACTGTAGTGGCACCGGTGAGATCCGGCAAGTCCAGCGCTCAATACTTGGGCAGATAGTGAATGTCCACGAGTGCCGTAATTGCAGCGGTACGGGAAAAATTGTGGAACGGCCTTGTCGCACCTGCCATGGCGACGGACGAACGAAAGTCAACAGGGAGATAAATATCAAGGTCCCGGCGGGAGTAGCGGCCGGCAATTATATGACCTTGAACGATGAAGGCAATCGCGGCCGCCGTGGTTCCCGGGCAGGCGATCTTCTTGTCATGTTCGATGAAAAAGAACATCCCATTTTCACCCGCCATGGTCGTGATGTATTGCTCGCTGCATATATCAGCTTTGCCGAGGCAGCACTCGGGACGACGATAGAAGTACCTACTCTGGAAGGTACCGCTAAACTCAAAATACCACCAGGTATCCAGGGGGGACATATCCTGCGCATGCGCGGCAAAGGATTCCCCGAGTTACATGGTCATGGCCGCGGTGACCAACTGGTGCGAATTCAGGTTGTAGCGCCATCGAAATTGGATGATGATCAGAAGACCTTCTATAAGGAACTCCAGGAGATAGAACCACCGATCATGGCAGCTGAGCGCTACGGAAAATTCACCGGCTAGATGAAGTTCTTTACCACCAGTGAAAAGCATATCCTGGTGTTTCTGGCACTACTCCTTCTTTGCGGACTTGTGGTCAAGCAAGGTCGTGATTACTTCCAGCGGTCAACTGTGACCAATAAGGTCCTGCAGGAGGATATCTCGGCAGCGTTTCAGGAAGGATATCAGCGATACCTGGAAACAGCCGACAGTGGAGCTGAAATATTGTGGGCTATCGGACTCGAGAGACCCCTTGATATAAATCATGCTGGCATCGATGAACTGCAAGTGCTCCCTGGTATTGGCCCTGTATTGGCAAAAAAAATCGTCGTTTATCGTAAGAAAAACGGATACTTTCAGACCGTTCAAGATCTTACCAAGGTCAAGGGAATCGGTCCGAAACTACTCATGCGGTGGGAAGGACTCATCGCTGCAACGCCGAATTCAAGTGTGAAGAGAGGTTCAACTGTTGAGTAATAGGAATTCATCTAGATTAGTTAGTACAGTTTCACTCCTACTGAAAAGAATAACTGCTTACTGGGAATCGTTACCACGAAAAACAGCCACCCTTATTCTTGACTGGCTGATCCTGGGTGCCGTTTTTATCCTTATGGTCGTCATCTATGTGCCCAAAAGTATCTGGGCAGAAGAAGAGGCGTTTTTGACCGAGAGCCGGCGGAGGATGCAGATAATCCAGGATGCTGAGGACTTCTTTAATACGATCCGGGGGCGCTACGCTACCGATGGGTCCTTCCTGTTTAAACTCGTTAGTCAGACACACGATTCGCTTATCGCCGATTCAACATTTACAGACCTGCAGATTGTTCATGTCGACGGTTCACCTTACAGGGTCACTATTCCTGAAGGTTTGGCTACCCAGATGGATACCACCTTCTCGGTCGGGAGGCCTCAGCGACAGGAGATAATGGACACCGTCTACACTGTCACATTATGGAATGACGAACGAGCTGCTTTTGATACTCTCTTTATTAACGGCTCCCTGCGACTAGCCCAGATTAAACGGGACACCGCATTCAGTGAAGTGAGGGATACGAGCTACGGCAGTCATAGCGAAGTATATACTGACTATAAGTGGAACCGATTTCGATTGGAAGAGAAATTGTTGAACTGTCCCGTCATAGGAGAGCCATTTGTTATCAGATTTGATAGTACAGAAAGTGCTCTGAACATCGCCAGTCCCATCGATGGAGAATACATAGAATCGCGCTACCTCTTTTTCAGATTCAGAGCCAAGGATCATGGAGAGATCGTTGCTGGCGAATCGAGTTGGCGTAACTGACAAACAATAAGAGTTACCCGATCAATCCCACATGCTAGCTATCGCCATCTCGGCCCACGAAATTCGCTATATCATTTGGGAGAGAAGCGGCGAGGAGTTACAGCTAGTTGGGTGTCAGGTTATTCCGTGGGAACATGAGCTGAATCCATTCCGCGACGTGGCGAGGATTCGGGACATGATTCAACGCATCGTGGCCGAAGCGGGCGTGAATAAAACCGGTCCAGTCTACGTCACTCTGGACGCTTCATTCTGTCATTTTTCCCTGGCAGAAGTGGATCCTACATGGAATGCAGAAGAGCAGCTTGAATTTATTTCTCTTTGTCGCTTCGGCGGAGAGTCGCTTTATACTAGCTTCCAATATCCACTGGCGGATACTTCTGGATTGTTCCTGAATATTGATTGTCCAAGCCTTATGCGGCGAGCGATCCAGACGGTGCTGCCTGCGAACTCCTCATATTCACACTCACTCTCCGTCGGTGTTTTTTCCGCTTATAGTTATGCCAAACGCGTAGTCCCCGCCCTGGAGCGTGGCCACCGTCTTTTCTGGCGGGCATCAGAGCATGGCCCTGACCAATTCCTTGAAATCCTGGATGGAGAATTTATTGCCCTCCATTTTTTTAATCGCACGGTCTCTAAGATTCGACCACTAGCCACCGTTGGCAACAGTCGCTTGCAGGAGCCGATCGTTGATTTCATAGAACAACTCTCTGATGGCCAAGATGCAATGTTTCCTGAGGTGGACAGTGTTTTCTCATATCTGGGTTCTGGTGGTATCGGATTTCTTGAGCAGATCTTGGAGACTGAGCAAAGCACCCTTTCGCTATTGAATCCATTCTGGCGGTGGAACTGGCCAGAAGTACCAGAGGCAGATAACCGCTTTACCCAATCGGCGTTCTCTGAGCTAGCCGATGCCGTATGGGCAGCTCAACATGTTTGACATTAATCTACTTGCCAAGCCCGGTATCCAGGAGGCTATTGCCGGGCCCGAAGCTGAAGAGGAGGTCGACCGTGAGGCGGCCATTATCGAGCGATTGGGAGCCCGGGTCTCCGTTGAGGCTCCATTAGCGGAAGCCCCACGTCGTACAATATGGTCCAGATTTCGGATCTGGGTCGTCCTGCTTATTATCGTTGTTGCTGGAGTAGCATATTGGTGGTATCGTGGTTGGAGTTGGAAGCCTTGGGAGGAGATTTTACAGTTCCTAGTGACTCCACCACCAGTGGGTGAAGCCCTGGCAATTGCAGAGCCAGTTGGCACCTGTCCTGTCATCATCGACCGATTTATGGACGCATTACCCTCCCGCGCCAGCCTTGATTTTTTGGATGTCGGGGGTGGTATCCTAATGTACTACGTTCAGGGTAGAGACCTGTCTCAGTCCCTCCTCCAGCTGAATACTCAGATCGAAGGCTACCGCTATCATGATGTCGTAGCTCCCAGAGAGCCGGATATATCATTTGGCTCCTGGTTGGGTACAGTGGCTTTCGATTCCAGGGATCAGGTGGGTGCGTTGCGTCCTGTAAAATCAGATTACGATCAGTTCTTCAATCTGCTAGAGAACAACGTTCGCAGCACTGGTGGAACACTGGTAGCCATGATCCCCGGCACCATGACAGCCGGCGAGTATCATATTCAGGGTTCCCTGGGTGAGATTCAAGCCCATGTAGCCTCGATTACCCATGAAATG
>CP070787.1:1356260-1365937 GCA_020346745.1 Fidelibacterota bacterium
TCGTGTATCGCTGCTTGCATTCGAGGCACACCGGGTAGGCGGGAAAGCGGAAGGGCACCTCCCATATGAGGTGCTGGATGATGCGCTCCACCTCCGTCTTGCTGACCGGACAGCCGGGAATCTCCAGATCAACCGGCACAATCTCCTTCACCGATCGGACCGGCAGTGTCTCCTTGGGATCTTTCCCGTATACCTCCCGATTGGCCTGGTTCATATCCACACTGTTCTTCAGTTTGTTCACCCCGCCGAAACAGGCGCAGCTGCCCAGCGCGATGAGCGTACTAGCTCGTTTGCGAATCTCGATTAGCCGGGTAATTTCATCACCCCGCGAAATGGCCCCCTCGATGAAGGCCACCTCGTAGTCTTCGCTGCTCGCCGAGGAAATCTCACGGAAATTGACCACCTCTACTGCAGCCAGTAAATCGGCCACTGTCTCTTCCTTGTTGGCCAGTTGCAACTCACACCCCTCACAGCCGGTGAAGTCAAACACTGCGATCTTCGGCCTTTTCGGTTCGATCCCCAGGTATTTCATCTCACCGGCTCTTAAATCGCTTCCTTAAGGTTCATAACCGTCCAGTAGTCAAACACCGGTCCCGAGAGGCAGGTGTATGTCGATCCGATGTTGCACCGGCAGCACTTGCCCATGCCGCAGTGCATCCGACGCTCTAGGGATACGAACATCCGGTCCATCGGTATCCCTTCATTCTGCAAATGGGCACAGACAAACTTGAACATTACCGGCGGCCCGCATATGATGGCATAGGTCTCCAGAGGCTCAATGGCAACCTCATCGAGTAGCTGCGTGATCATGCCTACTGGACCGGTCCAGGATGCATCACCCTCCTCTACGATCACTTGCAGGTTTATGTCGGCAATCCGGTTCCACTCCTCGTACTGGTAATTGAATAGCAGCATGCTCGGCTGACGGGTCCCGTAGAGGATGTGCACTTCCTTGAAATTCGACCGATTCTCAATGACGTCAAATATGGGTGCCCGCAGCGGCGCCAGACCCAATCCCCCCGCTATCAGTAGAATATGGTTCCCCTGCATCTTACCAATGGGGAAATGGGTACCGAACGGCCCCCGAAGCCCCACGTGAGCACCTCGTTTAGCCTTATGCAGGATACTCGTGACTACACCAGCTCGGCGAATACACAGCTCGATATAGCCCCTGTGGGAGGGCGAACTGGAGATCGAAATGGGAATCTCCCCGTAGCCCGGCACCTCCACCATTACGAACTGACCCGGCAGAAAGGAGAAACGGGCCCTGTCGGCGTCATCGAGAATACGCACCTGAAAGAGCTTCTCCATGTCGGTAAGCTGGATGATATTGATGATCTCACTCTTGAAAGCCCGATCCACATGCTTCAGACGGCTACGCCGGTTGAAATCCAGCGGCTGTTCCATCTCAGACTCACGAGTGATATCATAGGGATAGAAAAGGCGGGTCATTCCTGATGCTCCGTTTGCAGATCACGTATAATGTCGGGAGGATTGATCCCTGCCAGGCATGCTCGTCCACAACGGTAGCAGCCTACGCACAACGGCTCCTCGTAGGCCTCCATAAATCCCCGGTGCTGGTGATAGTAGCGGTATTTCAGCCGGGTCTCACGATCGGCACGGAAATTGTGACCGCCCGCTACGGCTGCAAAGTCAAGGAAATTGCATGAATACAGCTGCTTGATCTTTGCACCCTGCTCATTATTCATGGATATCCGCTCCGTGGTGCCATAACAATAGCAGGTCGGGCACACCATCGAGCAGCTCCCGCAGCTCATACACTTCTCCGACCACCGCTTCCAGACGTCTGATTCGAACTCGATGTCCAGCAGATTGGGGAGATTGTGCATCTCCAGTGGCTCGAATTGGCTGGCAATCCGGCTGCGGACTTTCAGATAGTCGTTGTTATCCCGCTTGGTCGGCTCCTTGGCCGCTACCAGCTTCAGGGCATTGAAACCCCGGTCAGAATTGATGGCGATAAAGTAGCGGTCCCCCAAGTCGGTGAGATAGAGGTCAAAGCCGTGCGTAACCACGTCAGCCCCAACCGACTGGCAGAAACCGCCCTCACAGGGATCGTGATCGATCCCGATGATAAAAGTGTTTCTTCTTCTGGAAATATAGTAGGGGCTTGGATACCGGTCCCCGGCCAGCACTTTGTCCAGCTTCAGCAGCGCGTTGATGTCGCACGCATGCAGCCCCAGCAGAACCCTGGGCTGAAGCCGGTAATGGATCTCACGCGTCCAGTCATCCTCATCAAAGGAACAGATGGAGAGATTCTCCCTATAAGGCAGGAAATACGTCTTGGCCGGGTACTCGGTCGTCTCGTACTCGAGATCAATCTCTCCGAATGCTTGAACCGGCAGGTACTGATGGATCGGCTTGCCATCCGTGCTAACGCCGATCTGCTTGGGAGCGATCACCTCCGTGTCCGCCAGAAGAAGTCCAACGAATTTCCTGAACTCCTTCTTACTCAGTACCCTGAAGAGCATCCCCGGCTCCCTTCACTTGCAACCCGCTGCCAACCGGGCAGCCAACAAACTGGCCCGGCATACCATTTAAGCTAAGCATAAAATCTCAATCCGTGTGTGATTTCCATCCGCTGGCTATCCGGCTGAATTCATGATGTGACAACGCTCATGTCCTCTTTAATGCGGATTTGGCTGCCGCCTCAGAATTAACTTCTACCCCACTTCAGGAGAGAGATAACATGAACCAGGTTTTTCATGCCCATGAACTTCTGCACCTATTAATGGCTGCTGATAGCCCAATCTCCGAGGATGCCCTTCGGATCAAGGCCAACCAACGCTTCGGCGAAAATGCATACTTCACCAACTGTACCGGTCGCCTCTATTCATTCGATGAGATTATGGACTTCCTGACTTCCCGAAATAAGGTCCTTGTCAGGGATGGCGGTATCTACGTCATCACCCATAATGTGTGTGATCATGACTAACGAAGCAGCCTCCCAGTCAGCCGACTAGCCCCTCTCGCAAGAAAGGCCCAGCTGGCAGCACAGCTGCTCAGATCCGCACTGGTTGCCTGTATTTCATTCTTACTTCTTCCCCACACTTGATGGTCTCGCACACCTGGCAGCGAATACCTCAGTGAGCTCCAGCTGTCCCGACTTTAGTATCAAATAATCCGTATGCAGCGTAAATTTGAACCTCAGTGGAGATCTTGAACAACACACACCGAGTCCATAGCCTATCATAAACTTCTGGGGTGGATAAATGAAATATCTCCCGATCCTGCTCGCACTGGGTCTCTTAACACCTCCCGCGCTTTCAACCGCGCACGACGGCTGCGAAGAAGCTTCGATTCTGAATAATGTAGACATAGATGCCGATAGCGGCTATGTTCTCATCTCGAAGAAGGACAACGGTGATGATGTCGTCATGATTTCCGGTGACTATACACTGACCATCAACGACGTCACGGTCAGAACGTCGAAGAAACAGAAACGAATCCTCCGTGACTATTACGACCTTGCACAGGCGATCGAGCAGCAGGGGAAACTGATGGGTGCCAGGGGCGCTGAACTGGGCGGCATGGCCGAAGGTATCGCCCTGACCGCGCTGTTGCAGTTGGCCGAATCGTTCACCGGCGTTCAATATATTGAAGAGGATACCGCCAGCGACACGCAGCAGGAAGTAGAGGAGATCAGTGCAGACTTGGAAGAGATGGGTGCGGAATTGAAAGATCTTATTAAGGAGCTGGAAGCCACCCACTTAAAGTTGAAAGCCAAAATCCGCGCAATCCGGGATCTGGACTGGTTCTGATCCCTTGACCATCGCCCTCACCCACATCGTCCCCGCTTCCATCAATGAGTGCCAGCTCACCCACCGGGAGCGACAGCCCATCGACCTGGATCTGGCCGTAAAACAGCACGCCGCCTACTGCGGCACCCTCCGCTCCCGCGGACTCCAGGTCATCGAATTGGACGTCAACCGCGATTATCCCGACGGCCTCTTCATCGAGGATACCGCCGTGGTTGTGGATGAACTCGCCGTCATGACCCGGCCCGGGGCTGAGTCCCGCCGCGGTGAGGTGCCCGGCATCCAGGCCGAGCTGGCCAGATACCGCGAAGTCGCCAGCATCGAAGCTCCCGCCACCCTGGACGGCGGCGATGTGCTCATCACCGGCAAGCGGGTCTTCGTCGGTCTCTCCTCCCGCACCAACCGATTTGGCGCCATGGCGCTCAAGGATATCCTCGAACCCTTGGGCTACCGAGTAGTGATCGTGAGGGTTCGCGGGGTTCTCCACCTTAAGTCCGCCGTTACTGCCATCGATGATGCCACCCTTCTGGCTAATCCCCACTTCTTCGATACCTCACCCTTTGCTAACTTCCGCCTCGTCTCTGTAGACACCAGCGAACCATTCGCCGCCAATGCCCTGCCCGTCAGCGGTGCCGTCCTCCTCGCCGACGGCTACCCCAATACCGCCGAAAAGGTCGCCAAGCTGGGTTACCATGTACAGCTAGTGGACATCCGCGAGCTCCAGAAAGCTGAAGGCGGTCTCACCTGCTCCAGCATCATCTTCCGCACCAACACCTGACCATCCGATTCCCACTTCGCCTCCCCCTGGGGATGGCAGAAATCCATTGGTCCCCTGGATTCATATTACTACATTTAGGCAAGTATCGAAATAACCCTCGTGAATGTTCATTCCGCCAGAGAACTGGCCAGGGTCCACCAGGCGTTGGCCGAACCAAATCGCATCCGCATCCTGAAAATGCTGGAGATTCGACCCCTTTGCGTTTGTGAGATCACCGCCGTCCTCCAACTGGCGGCCTCCACCGTATCCAAACACCTCTCTATCCTGCGCGAGGCCGGCTTTATCGTTGATCACAAGGATGGCAAATGGGTCAATTATCAACTCAATGAACACCCCGATCCCAAAGTCGTGGGAACCTGTTTCTCACACCTGGCCCGCCTCCTCACCAATGACGAGACCGTCCTGAGCGATGCCGAAAAAGTCCGGTCAGTGGACCGCCACCAGCTTTGCAAGTGATAATATATACATATTGAATTAACTGCGGTCCTACATCGGCACTGAACATGAGCACGAAACACGAGCTGAAGAACCTCGCCTGGATTCTGGGCTTCTTCCTGTTGGCCTATTTCATGCCCCTTCAGGAGACTGGCTTCACACAGGCACTCTATTCAGCCTTGGCGCTGGTCAAGTGGTATGCCCGCGAACATGTCTTGCTTTGTCTGATCCCCGCCTTCTTCATCGCCGGGGTCATCGCTGTCTTTATCAGCCAGGCCGGGGTGATCAGGTATTTCGGCGCTGCCGCTGGAAAATGGCTCTCCTATTCCGTCGCCGCCGTCTCCGGCACCATTCTGGCCGTCTGCTCTTGCACTGTCTTGCCACTGTTCTCGGGTATCTACCGGCGCGGGGCTGGATTGGGACCCGCCGTCACCTTCCTCTATTCTGCTCCGGCTATCAATATCCTGGCAATCATCCTTACAGCCCGTATCCTCGGCTTGGAACTAGGCCTCGCCCGGGTGATTGGGGCCGTTCTGTTCAGCATCATTATCGGCGTCAGCATGCACCTCCTCTATCGGCGCGAGGAACTGGAACGGATCACCACTGATCTCGCCCTTCCCGAACAGCCTGATCCCCGCCCACTCTGGAAGACCAGCTCGCATTTTATCGTGCTGGTCGCTATTATGATCTTTGCCACCTGGGCAAACCCCGGTACTGCCTCAGGCTTCTGGACAGCAATTCACGCCTGGAAATGGCAGCTCACTGCCATTTTCGGCCTGCTTCTTTGTGTGTCTCTTGTCACCCTGCTGAATATCCCCACCCGCAGGGTCCTGCTGGCGGCTACCCCAGTGGTCTTGTTGACGATCCTGGTTCCCGGCACCCCCCTCCTGGCCTTCACTGTGGGAATCGCGGCCCTGTGCATCCTCCTCGCCCTCTCTCACGGCGAATCTCAGGAGTGGCTCCTGTCCTCGTGGGGCTTCGCCCGGCAGATCATGCCCCTTCTCGCCGCCGGCGTACTGGTCGCCGGATTCCTCCTCGGCACCCCTGAAAATGCCAACCAGGGCATCATTCCCGCCAACTGGATTTCCGGACTGGTCGGCGGCAATTCGCTGCTCGCCAACCTGTTCGCCTCCGTAGTGGGAGCCTTCATGTACTTCGCCACCCTTACCGAGATCCCCATCCTTCAGGGTCTCATGGCCAACGGCATGGGCAAGGGCCCCGCCCTGGCCTTGCTCCTGGCTGGACCGGCACTCTCCCTGCCTAATATGCTGGTCATCCGCAGCGTCCTGGGCACCCGCAAAACCATTACCTTCGTCACCCTGGTTGTCATCATGGCCACCCTGTCAGGACTGATCTATGGGGCCCTGTTCGGCGGATCGGCGTAGGCGAGTCTTGATTGAAATGAAATTCTAAGGAGACCATACTATGCTCAGTATACTCGTACTAGGACCCGGCTGTTATAATTGCCAGAAGCTGGCAGCCTTATGCCAGGAGGTCGTCGATGAACAAGGCTTAGAGGCCGCCGTCGAGAAGATCACCGACCTGAACCAGATCCACGCCCTGGGCGTGATGATGACTCCCGGTCTGGTTATTAACGGGAAGGTGGTGACCAGCGGCCGGGTTCCCTCCAAGCACGCGCTTGAGGCGCTCATCCTCCAGGCGGATCAATAGTCTGGCAGGCCATTTAACCCACTTAAGCGAGGGCAACATGGAGCGCGTCTCTCAAAAACTATCCCTTTTTGACCGTTATCTCACCATCTGGATTTTCGCAGTCATGTTTGTGGGCGTCCTGGCCGGCTACCTGCAACCCGGAATCGCCTCCTTCTGGGACCACTTCTCAGTCGGCACGACCAATATCCCTATCGCCATTGGCCTTATCCTGATGATGTATCCACCCCTCGCCAAGGTGCGCTACGAGGAACTACCCAAGGTCTTTCGCAACCTCCGTCTCCTCTTTCTATCCCTGGCTCAGAACTGGATCGTCGGTCCCCTCATCATGTTCGTGCTGGCTGTGCTTCTCCTCCCCGACAAACCCGATTTTATGGTTGGAGTGATCCTGGTGGGGCTGGCTCGCTGCATCGCCATGGTCCTGGTTTGGAATGACCTGGCACGCGGGGATTCCGAATACGCAGCTGGACTTGTTGCGCTCAATGCCATCTTCCAGGTCCTGTTCTATTCCCTGTACGCCTACGTATTCATCACCCTGCTTCCGCCATTGTTTGGCCTCAGCGGCACTATTGTATCTGTTTCCATCGGTGAGATTGCTCGCACCGTCCTTATCTACCTGGGTATCCCCTTCTTCAGCGGCTTCCTCACCCGCGCTATCCTTATCCACGTCCGCGACAAGCAGTGGTATCACGAACGTTTTGTGCCCCGCATCTCGCGCATCACACCCCTCGCCCTCCTGTTCACTGTTCTGGTTATGTTCTCTCTCAAGGGTGAGGTCATCGTCGAGCTGCCTCTGGATGTATTGCGGGTAGCCGTCCCCTACGCTATTTATTTCGCCCTCATGTTCTTTATCACCTTCTTCGCCGCTCGCTGGCTGGGTGGTGACTATCCTAAGACCACCACTGTCTCCTTCACGGCTGCCAGCAATGATTTCGAACTCGCCATCGCTGTCGCTATCGCCGTCTTCGGCCTCAATTCGCCCATCGCATTCGCCACCGTCATCGGTCCGCTCATCGAAGTACCGGTCCTCATCAGCCTGGTGAATGTAGCCCTCAGATTTGAAAAAAGGATGGCTTGGCGGACAAGCAGTGCACGCGAAACTCATAACCGCTCTATATGTGATTAAACTCCTTGCACTACTGGGGACATAGAAATATGCCAGCACGAATCATCCTTCTTTTTCTGGCTGCGGCTTTGATACTCGCAGCTGGTTGTGATGGTAAAGCCCAGGAAAAGGCAGAGCAGGGTGAGCGCGAGCCTGGGCGTACACCGGCGCAGATCACATTCATCGAACTGGGTTCTGTCAAATGCATTCCCTGCCGTGCCATGCAGCCGGTGATGCATGCAATCCAGGAAAAGTTCGGAACGCAAATCGAGATCATATTCTACGATGTCTGGCAGCCGGACCAGAGGCACTACGGACAGCAATACCATATACGACTGATCCCTACCCAGGTATTTCTGGATGACAACGGTATCGAGATTCTGCGCCACGAGGGCTTCTTCCCGGAACAGGAGATCACTGAATTCCTGGTAGCACAAGGTTTGACGCCGATCGGCGACAGATAAGGCGCGAGCATGATTGTAAACCTCTTCTCAACCCTGAGTGAGGCACTGCAAGGAAGTCTCGGTCTTTCACTGGCGGCAGCTTTTGCCTGGGGTACCATCAGTATCCTGCTCAGTCCCTGTCATCTCTCCAGTATTCCCCTCATCATCGGATTTCTGAATACCCAGCAGAATGTTGGTCTCGGGAAAAGCTTCGGATTATCATTGCTGTTCGCTGTGGGAATACTGGCCACCATAACAGCCATCGGTCTGTTAACCGCTGCTGGCGGGCGCTTGCTTGGCGACATTGGTACCATCGGTAATTATGCGGTTGCAGCAATCTTCATCGTCGTCGGCCTCTACCTGATAGGAATGTTTCGTATCTCATGGCCTGCTATAGGTATAACGTCTATGAATCTCCAGGGGGCTGTTGGCGCACTGGCGCTGGGATTTTTACTGGGCATCGGGTTAGGACCTTGTACCTTCGCCTTCATCGCCCCCTTGCTCGCCGTGGTCTTTAAACTCGCCACCGTAAATCTGGTGAAAGCTGCATGTTTGGTGGCTGCTTTTGGAGTCGGCCATTGTGCAGTGCTTGTTGGAGCGGGCACATTCACGACCCGGGTGCAACAATACTTGAACTGGACTGAGTCTTCGCGGATGACGACGTATCTCAGAAGATTTTGCGGCACTCTGGTCATACTGGCAGGTGTGTACATGATATTCGGGCTTCCAGCCTGATCATTTGCTCGGCTCCTCATTAACCAGATCACGACCGAAGCATCCTCTCCTTGACCGCTAGCCGCCGGTCCGGCCATCTCTATGTCCGCTGAAATAACCGACGCACAGAGACAGACGCTGGATTCACCTCCACCCTCAAAATACTCTTTGAACCGGATCTTGAAATCCACATGCCTGTAATGAGAGGGAGGTTGATTCAGCAAGCCATCTTTAATACCTTATGAGTACAGCGGGTAGTTCTCTGCTTCGATCGAGTATGTGGTGATCATTGCATTGTAAAGCCTTCACCAGGAAATACGAGATGACGCTCTGGCATTCAAAGCGCGTGCACTTGAGATGTTGAAGTACAAGTACCTGGACCATACCGCTGATGTCAAGTTCCAGGCTTTTGGCCTGACCCTCGAAGAAGTATTCGAGAATGCTGCCCTCGCCGTGGCCAACCTCATTTGCCAACAGAATGTCGACGAAAGACAAACGATCCCGCTTCACGTGGAAGGCCGTGATCTGGAAAGTCTGCTTTATAATTTTCTGGAAGAGTTCCTGGTCCTCTTCGATAGCAGCGATTTCCTGCTTGCACGGGTTGTAGATGTCGAGCTTGATGACCAGCAATTAAAACTGGATGCAAAGGCAGTTGGCGACCATCTTGGCAACTACGAGCTCCACCTAGGGATCAAGGCCGTCACCTACAGTGACATGTTTGTTCGATCCATCAACAATTCGTGGATAGCACAGGTGGT
>CP070787.1:1366037-1381382 GCA_020346745.1 Fidelibacterota bacterium
CTCTGCGGCCGCGCAGGCGCCCGGGACTCGGCCTCGTGCCCTTCTCGAATCGCATATTACCCTTCTGGCAAACTCATACGTTGGCGGCTGTGTCTTAGAAAAACGCCGGCACCTTCATAAAGGATCCAGACCTCGAACACCAGGATGATGAAGGAGATCACCATCAGCAGCCAGTTCTGTGTGGTGAGGTAGAAGCCGATCTCCTTGACGATGGCCCAGGACGTCATGGCGGCCACGAAGAGCATGGGCAGCAGGGTGAACCAGATGGCGCGGCCTTTGCTCATGACCCACACGGTGATGACCAGCAGTGCCAGTGCTCCTACCAGTTGATTGGTTGAGCCGAACAGTGGCCAGAGCACCTGTTCCTTGTTGAAGAGGGTCATCACTAGGGCGGGGACCATGACCAGACCGGCCTGGAAGGGGCGGTTCTTCGCCAGGGGCTTTATGCCTGTTGAGGAGCCGAACTCGCCCAGTACGTAGCACTGGATGCGGAAGGCGGTGTCCAGGCTGGTGGCGGCGAAACTGATAACCACGACAGAGAGGAATACCACAGCCAGGCCGTCAGGGATGCCCAGGGGTTGCAGGAAGGTGGCGGCACCGGACACGAAGGCGACAATGGACGAACCGGCGGCGGACTCCCACGAGTGGTAATGGGTCAGCCAGTCACCACGGGAAGCGAAGCCGGCGGTCACTGCCAGGGTGGCAATGAGGGCCAGGGAGGCTTCTCCCAGCATGCCGCCGTAACCGATTGGGCGGGCGTCCTTCAGGTACTGGAGCTGCTTGGCGGTCGTGCCGGAACTCACCAGGGAATGGAAGCCGGAGATGGCGCCACAGGCGATGGTGACGAAAAGCAGCGGATACCAGGTACCCTTGGAGATGGGGGCGGGATTCAGAGCGGGGGCCACGATCGGCCGCTGGGCCAGGAACATGCCTATGTAGATCAGACCCAGAGCCAGCAGGAGCTGGTGTGAGTTGATGTAATCCCTTGGCTGGAGGAGGACCCATACCGGCAGGGTGGCGGCGATGAAGCCGTAGATCATGAGCAGTACCACCCAGGCCTGCTCCTCGGCGGCCATGTCGCCTACCGGACCGAACAGCGCTACCAGCCAGGGGGCGAAGCTGCTGATGTGCACCGGCAGCTTCCAGCCCACGAAGATCATCACGTACAGGGATGCGAGGGCTAGCAATGAGGGGATCAGCAGGTGGATCTGCTTGCGGTGGGCATAAATCCCGATCCCGATAGCGACCAGGATTTGGAAATTGATGGGAATAACGGAGCCGGGATAGTTCACGAACAGCTTGGCGATTGCCCGGGCAAAGACGGGAATGACCATGAAAATGAGGAGGAAGATGATGCCCAGATACAAAGTACGCACGCGGGGAGAGAGGAGCTTCTCGCTGATCTTGCCGATGCTTTGCCCTTTGTGATGCACAGACACCACCAGGGAACCGAAGTCATGCACCGCCCCGATAAGCACCGCCCCGCATATCACCCACAGGACGGCGGGCACCCAGCCCCATATGACGGCAATGGCCGGCCCCAGGATCGGTGCCGCACCGGCCACCGAGGCATAGTGATGCCCGAATAGGATGTGCCGGTTGGTGGGGACGTAGTCCTTGTCATCGTACAGCTCATAGGCAGGTGTGGTGAATTCCTCCTGGATGCCGAATATTTTCCGGCCGATGAACTTGCTGTAAAAACGATAGCCGAGAAAGAAAACCAGCAGGCCCAGCAGGGCGATGAGAGCTGAGTTCATAAGTTCCTCGTATTGGTGTTAAAAATGGATTTCAGATCTGCACCGGATATTGTTACTGGCGGCCATCCGGAAAGCACGGGGTATGGCCGGTCGCCGGATAATGGAAAGTTTATTCTCTCCAGACCGCCTTGGCAATCCCCTATCCGGTTCTGGAATCCGCCTGGAATCGGGGGTAAATTGGCTGCCGCAGGGACCGGTACTGGTCCACATCCACTCAATAACCAAACTACAGTATTACCGAAATGATGAAGACCACCCAGGCTATCAATGAGATTAAGGCTTTGATTATGGACACCGTCCGCAAGGCCAATTCGGGGCATACCGGCGGTGCTCTCTCGTCCATTGATTTTGCCTATATCCTTTTCAAGGAAGTACTTAACTACGATCCTGATGATCCCGGCTGGCTGAATCGTGATCGTTTTCTTCTCTCAGCGGGCCATGAGTCCGCCTTGTTATATGTTCTGCTGTACCTGGTGGGTTACCTGGAGATGGAGGACCTGCTCGATTTCCGCCAGTTGGGTAGCCGTACTCCCGGCCACCCCGAGGCGCACCTGACCCCCGGGGTGGAGGCGACCACGGGTCCCCTCGGCCAGGGGGTAGCCATGGCCGTAGGGATGGCCGTGGCCGAGGAAATGCTCCGGGCCAACCTGGGTGATGCCGTCATGGATCACGCCACCTATTGTCTGTGTGGCGACGGAGACCTGCAGGAACCGGTGGCTCTGGGTGCCGCCGCCCTGGCGGGGCACTGGCGGCTGGGCAGCCTGGTCATGTACTATGACTGCAACGAGGTGCAGATTTCCGGCCGGACCGACCGGGTGGACTCGACCATTATTGATCAAGTATTCAAGGGATTCGGCTGGCAGGTTCTTGAGGTTGATGGTCATGATCACCAGGCCATCAGTGAGGCGATATCAGCGAGCCGCGGCAATACTGAACAGCCGAGTCTGATCATCGGTCATACGATCATGGCCCATGGAGCGGCGACGATGGAGGGCTCGCCGGACACTCATGGTGCTCCGCTGCCCCCTGAAGAGATCGCCGCAACGAAATCCAAGCTCGGCCTGGATCCCGAGAAGACCTTCCACCTTTCACCGGAAGTTTTGGATGCCTTTCGTCAGCGGCAGCCTGAGCTGCGTGAGCAGGCGGCTGGCTGGAAAACCATGTTGTCAAAGCGGCAGGGGGATGCGGAGTTCAAAGCGGTATGGGACAGCTATTTTGGTACTGCACAGCTGGATGCAGTTGAGTGGCCGGGATTCGAGCCTGGAGCAGGTGTGGCCACGCGCAAGGCCTTCGGCATGGTGTTGGAGGCGGCAGCGGTGGCGCTTCCGAACTTGGTAGGGGGATCAGCCGACTTGGAACCGTCTAACAACACGGCGGGATTCGCCAATGCATACGGCGACTTCGGTTCAGGTCACCGCAAGGGACGCTCACTGGCATACGGGGTACGGGAATTTCCCATGGGTGCTATCAACAACGGCATTGCCCTGCATGGCGGCCTGCGGCCATTCGGGGCCACCTTCTTGGTGTTCTCGGACTATGAACGACCGGCCATCCGTTTGCGTGCCCTGCAGCGCCTGCCCGTGATGGGTGTCTATACCCACGATTCCATATTTGTGGGAGAGGACGGCCCGACCCATCAACCGACCGAGCACATCATGGCCTTGCGTCAAATTCCCAACCTATTGGTCTTCCGGCCCGCCGATGCGATCGAGACCCAGGTGTGTATGGAAATGATCATCAGGGAGACGGACCGTCCGTCAGCGCTATTGCTGACACGCCAGGCTGTGCCGGTGATGCCATTGGACCTCCATCCGGTCGTCAGGGATGGAGTACCCCGCGGAGGATACGTTCTTCAGGATTCCCCCGGCTCAGCCCAGGTTACCATCTTCGCCGCCGGCTCCGAGGTATCACTGGCCCTGGCGGTATGTGAGCTGTTAGATGGCTTGGCCGTTCGCATCGTATCTCTGCCTTGCTGGGAGCTGTTTCTCGAGCAGTCGCCGGACTATCAGCGGAAGATACTGGGATTTGACGGCAGTTTGAGGGTATCCCTCGAGGCGGGAACAACTTTGGGTTGGGAGCATTTTACTGGGCACGATGGACTAAACATCGGCGTCGATCGATTTGGTGCTTCCGGACCGGCGAAAGAACTGGCAGCCGAAGTAGGTTTGACTGACCAGCAGGTGGCTGATCGTATACGAAAAGCGTTAAGAGACTCGAACGCTGGGTAAAGTGGTGGACTGATGGCGGAACAAACAAAGCTCTGGTGTCTTCAGAATTTCAACCTCTTCAAAGAGGTGGAGGATCATACCCTGATCGAGATGGCCGTTCGGAGCCACATGAGTCATACCAGGAAAAAGGAGGTGATCTATTTTCCGGAGGAGCCTTCCAACACGATCTACCTTCTGAAACAAGGGAAGATCAAAATTTCCCGGATATCGTCTGACGGACAGACGGTCACCATTGCCCTGCTTGGTCCTGGTGAGTTATTCGGTGAGTCGGCGATTCTGGGGCAGGATGTCCGCCAGAATATTGCAGAGGTGGTGGAGGACTCTGTCATCTGCGCTATCGACAAGAGCAGCTTCCAGGAGCTCCTGGAAAAGTCCAACGTTCTTAGCCGGCGTGTGAGCACCCACATCGGTAGGCGGATGCGCGATGTCGAGACAAAGATTGAAGATCTGGTGTTCAAGGATGCCCGGGACCGGATCGTCTCTTTCCTGTCACGATATGTAAAGACTTTCGGTAAGCAGATGGTCGATCTTTGGGAGGTGCGGCCGTTCCTGACCCATCAGGAGATCGCCGAGCTCACTGCGACCAGCCGGCAGACAGTCAATTCGATTCTCAATGAGCTGAAAAGTGAGGGCAGGATCGATTTCACCCGTCAATATCTGAGGATCTCTGACCTGGAGAATCTCGCCTAGCCGTCTTCTGATTTGTCCGCTCTGAGACAGCGGTCGGGGGAGTACCGGATATATTTTCTCCCCCATGAAAAAGCGCCCTGAGTCTCAATCACCAACGCTAATCACCTTGATTTGTCGGAGTGGCTGCAAGTCCTGCCGTGAATTACTGGAGGAGTTGGAGCCGATGCGCGGCGTGCCGGGTATCCGGCTGAAGGTTGTTGACGTGGGTCTGGAGCAACCGCCGGCCTATGCGCAAGCATTCATCGTTCCGGCGACCTACATAGGCGAGAGACTTTGGCGCTATGGGAAGTTCTCCAGGCAGGAGCTTGAGGGGCGCTTACAAAGACCAGTTGATGAGTCAAGCCATGACTAGTCCAAAAGAAGAAAGGAGGAATGTATGGAGTTCCTGAACAGATATACGAACGTGGTTCATTGGCTGCCACGACTATCGCTAGCCTCGATTTTCATCTACCACGGTATGGGTAAATTTCCGGCAGCCGCCATGATGGCTGAGGGGATGGGTATGCCTATATTCATGATCTACCTCTTAGGGGCAATGGAGGTAGTAGCGGGAGTGTTTATCATCGTGGGTGCTTTCGGCAGGGAGATTCTCACCCGGATTGCCGGACTACTGATCTCCGTCGTCATGTTGGGTGCCATTCTCATGGTGCATCTCAAGAATGGTTGGAATGGTGTTTCCATGGAGCAGGGAATTGAGCTTCAGTTGTTTGTTTTTGCTGTGGCAGTCTACTTCCTTGTCAGAGGCAACAGCTCCGATTAAATCACTTTTCCTGTGTCTGGGAGTGGAAGGCATCTGATCCACTCCCGGGCTTTCCTTCCGCCGGTTCTCCTCTTGAATCCAGCTGATAGTTCGATCGTAGAGCGTAGGCTGTCCTCTAATTAGGTGCGGATAATCGATCCGCAATTGATTAACTTTCATACTCTCAGAGACCTATATTTTCCAATTTTGCTGCAGCCCGACAACAGATAATCCAATCCTGATAGAACAAGGAATCCAATGGCTAAGTGGGATCCCATAACCTTCATACAGTTTGCCAAGGACCAATGCCCCGCCCATGTCGTGAACGTCTTGGAAGATTTGGTCAATTTTGCGATCGGGGAAGCCGATGCGGTCAATTGGGGCCGGGGAGACGAAACCGGTATGGTAACTTTCAAAGCCCGCTCGGACGAAGGAGTTCTGCCTTTATTTAATTTGACGACGGATGGACATATCAAGTTATTCGTTAATTATTTGAGGGAGAAGCAGGTAGCCCGAGAGATTCTCAGGGATTATCAATTGAAGATGGAATCCACCTTTCTCCTTGATCTCGATCCGGAGATCTATCCTCTCGATGTCCTTCACCCGGTGGATGATTTATTTCATACGCAGAACCAGATCGAGAAGTTCAAAAATGCCATCCTTGGGGTCACCGCCCGCTTGCACCAGTAGATTACTCTCAGTCGTGCGCCCGCAGTCCTGACCTGATCCGAGAACGAGTATGGCGGACTCACCTTCCTGTTATCCCCGCCTTCGGTTGTCATCCCTGATCCTGGGGTGCACACTCATTTCCCTTGTTACCACTCTGCCTGGACAGGTGATTCCCGTTAGCGAAGCTCAGGAGAATCCCCTGGGAATGCTCACCGGGTCCGTTACGGATCTGGTGACATCGCAACCTTTGGCTGGTGCGAACCTACTGGTGGAGAATACTCGGCATGGAGCGGCGACAGATGGGCAGGGCCGGTTCGTCATTCCGAAGATTGCGGTTGGCAGCTATACAATACGGGTGGAGATGATCGGTTATCGGCCTCAGTCCCGGGCCAATGTACACGTCCTCCCACAGAGTGAGACCGTACTTAATTTCGCTTTGGAGATCCAGGCGGTGCAGGGTGAAGAGGTAGTGATCACCGGCCGCTTTTTTGAATCGGCAAAAGATGCCGTGGTCAGTGCCCGTAGCGTGAATATTGAAGAGATCCGCTCTGACCCGGCCGGTGCCTATGATATCCAGCGGATGATGGAAGCCCTGCCAGCGGTGGTGCTGGGCTCAGATCAGCATAATGAGATCATTGTACGTGGGGGTGGAATCGGTGAGAACCTCTTTATCATGGATCACCTGGAAATTCCCAATCCGAATCACTTCGGGGAGCCGGGAGCTTCCGGAGGGGCCATCAATGTCATCAATACCGATTTCATCGAACGCATCGATTTCTACGCCGGTGCCTTCCCTGCCCGGTATGGGGACCGCCTATCGTCCGTAATGGACATCACCCTACGGGAAGGCAACCGCCAACGGTTCCAATCGCATGTGGAGATCAGCATGGCCGGATTCGGGGCGGTAATAGAAGGTCCGGTTCCAGGTGGCAAAGGCTCATACCTGGGCTCATATCGTAAATCATTTCTGGATCTGGTTATTCGGGATGTAGGCCTGACTGCCGTACCTCACTATTCGAACTGGCAGGGGAAAGTAGCTCTTGATCTGTCACCCCGGAATAAGCTCCTGTTCAATTTCCTGGGAGGTGTCGATAATATTAACCTGGAGGGCAGCACCATTCCCCAGACCAGAGGCATCGACAACGTCCTCGCTGACGGCCGGCAATTCTCATATGGTGCCACCCTTAAGACACTATTATCAGCCAAGGGCTACAGCCTGCTCTCACTGGGGAAGAGCCTGTGGTCCATAAAGTATGAATTATTCAACTATTTACCTGACGAACGGGTTCAGGTTATCTACGACCTGGATGATCAAACCAGCGATCTGGTTCTGAAGGGTGACCTCAATTACCGTCTGGGGCCTTCAATGGAAGTAGCCCTGGGATTCAACCAGGGATGGGGTGTTGTTGACCGCAATTCGCTGGTGGGGGATGACACGTTGCGGGTTTACCGTTACGGGATCAGTGGAGTGATGGAACCCAGCTATGTCACCTCACTCGATACATACTACGATCTGCTCAGTACACCGGGTTTGCTCATCGTTCCCGATACTATTCTGGCGATCAGGGATGGGGTAAGGATCGACTCGGTTTCTACCAACAGGCGGTTCAGCGCTTACGCGCAGCTCAAATGGCGTTTGACGCCCCGGTGGGAGCTGATCCTCGGGCTGAGGCGACTCCATATGACCGCGAACCGGGCGTCGAGCTGGTCTCCCAGATTAGGTCTCTCGTTTGCCCTGACGGAGCGCACGCGGTTCAATCTGGCCTTCGGGCGTCACTATCAGGCCCCTTCCTATTATGCGCTTTATTCTTATGACAAGGAAACCCTCGAGAATATGTCGACCGATCAAGTCGTTGTGGGCCTGGAGCATCTGTTTGCCGATGATACGCGAGGGACCCTCGAGGTTTATCGCAAGAATTACCACGACCTGGTTCTTGAGCATGCGGAGACCACGCCCGACAGCAGTGATATCTACGGGGGATTTGTAAATGCCGGGGAGGGACAAGCTCAGGGGCTGGAGCTGTTTCTACAAAAGAAGTTCACCCGGCGCTGGTATGGATCGTTCAGCTATAGTCGCTATGTTTCGCTGGCGGACGATCCCCGCGAGGGATTTGAGGGCCAGACCTACTCCCGTAATTCAGACTTCCGGGATCTATTGACGATCATCGGGGGCTATAAGATCAAATTTATGGAGCGCGCCCGGTATCTTGAGATGAAGAGAAGCAGCTGGTGGCCGTGGGTGTCGTGGTTGCCGTTCATGCCTGCCGATGAGCTCGAACTCAGCTTCCGCTATCGTATGGTTGGAGGGCGGCCGTATACACCAAAGGTGTACAATCACATAGTACGACGCTGGTATCCATCCGCTGGAAGTGAACTCAACAACGAGCGTCTGAGGCCTTACATGCGGTTCGATGTGATGATCCTGCGCCGCTTCTATTTTCGGAAAATGAACCTGGTTACCTTCGTGGATATTCAGAATGTATTAGACCGTGACAATCAGTGGGATGTGATCTATTATCTCGACGGCACCAAGGAGATTGCACTCCAGTATCGGCAGTTTCCGGTCGGCGGGGTGCAATTGGAGTTCTGAGGTCAGCCCCAACCTTGTCCGTTGGCAATGGATTGCCATCCAGACCGACGCCCAGGCGCCCCTTCTTCCGGGGCGTTCATCGTTTAATACGTCTTCATATTACTGCTAGGTGTTCACACATGAGATGGTGGCACAGGGGTGCGGACACCTGGTTGCCAGACCGCCAGGGACAGACCACTGAGAATTATGCCACCGCCGATGATCGTTGTTACTCCGACGCCTTCCCCCAGGATGATAAGCGCGAGGAGGGCTGATTCCACCGGTTCCAATAGGCCGAACAGAGCTACCAGAGGAGCACCTATATGGTGGACGCCCCAGTTGAAGATGGTGTGGCCGCCGACGGTCGGCAGCAGGATGAGAAGGCCGAGGAATAGCCAGGCTTCTGCTTCCGGCGGTGCAATTTGGACCTTAGTAAAAATGGCGGCACACAGTAGGACGACTGCTGCCGAAGCGTAGGTCACCTCGACATGGAGTACCGTACTCAGTGTTTTGCGGGCTTCCCGCCCCAGCAGCAGATAAACGGCCCCGAAAAATCCACCGGCGAGCGCCAGCATATTGCCGAGAGTAATACCTGTGAACATACCACCTGAGGAAGAGAAATCCAGATCGTGCCATTGGATGAAGATGATTCCAACCAGGGCAATCAGGGCTCCCACGATCTGGTTGCGGACGACGGGAATCCGCAGAATCAGCAGGGAAATGGCAATGACGAACATGGGATGGGTGGACACAAAGAGTACCGAATTTGCGACAGTCGTGTATCGCAGGGAGGTTATCCAAGTGGCGAAATGCAGGGCGAGGGCGATACCTGCCATGACAGAGTAGCGGAAATCATGCCAGGAGAGGCCTTGTTCGATCCGTTGTCGCCAGAACCAGGGGAAGAAGATGATTGCCGCCCCGCAAGTCCGGATGAATCCGATAGCGAGTGGGGAGACGCCAGGCAGGAACCGAATCCAGATGGCGGCTGATGAGGCGAGGAGGGAACCACCCAACACGACTCCGGTAGCCAGAGCGAAGGGAGTGTCCGATGTCGAACTCCGCGGCGGACTCATCTTGTGTTTAATGCCATGGTTTTGAGGCTGAATCTAGTCAGAGGAAGATGGCCAAGCAGCTTGAATATCTCAAGCCAGGCCGAAGAGCGACAGATGTTGGGATATTCATTTCCGCTGTAGATGCCGGGAGGTCCACTATGTGAAGATTCCCATCCCTGATGATACTCTGTCAGGTGGCATAATCTCCGTTCTCGCTTTCACATCTATTTAACTTCTCCCATGCCTGAGCTCCCGGAAGTAGAAACGGTCGTCCGCTACCTTCGTCCCCACCTCGAGGGGCGGACGGTCAACCGGTTCGAAGCCTGGTGGCCGAAAGTAACTGATCCGATGCCGGCGGAGGTATTCGCCCAGATGGCTACGAATCGTGTTATCCACGCTATCCATCGGAGAGGGAAATATATTCTCTGGCAACTGGACCGCGGCTTCATCCACATCCACCTCCGTATGACTGGCCAGCTGGTCGTGCTGGACGGTGCCGATAATGATGACCGGCATCACGTGACGGCAGAGTTTGACCTGTCGGATGAGATGACAGTGCTCTTTCGCGATATGCGCAAGTTCGGTCGGGTAGGCTATCTGGAGGATATAGCCCCCTTGGAGGCCAAGTTGGGACCGGAGCCGCTCTCACCGCAATTCACGCCAGATTTATTACACCGTTTGCTGGCGGACCACCGACGACAGATAAAGCCACTGCTGCTCGATCAGGGTTTTATTGCTGGTCTTGGTAATATATACGTTGATGAAGCTCTTTTTCTCGCCAGAGTTCATCCCGGGACACCGGCCAGCTCCCTTACTTTAGAGCAGGCTCAGATCCTGCACCATGCGATTCAGGGCATACTGACAGAGAGCATCGGGTTGGATGGTACCACGATCATCAACTTCAGTTTTGGGGATGGAGGCCGGGGTCGATTTCGTGATATGCTACAGGTATTTAGGCGGGAGGGGGAGCCCTGCCCGGTATGCGGAACACCGCTGGAAAAAATCCGGATTGCCCAACGGGGCACGCATCTTTGTCCACAGTGCCAGGTCCTTGACAGCTGACAATGATGGGCTACTGCCCTGGATACATACCTGCCGCTGGCCTGGTGGATAATTGTATCTGCTCATGAGACCCTCTCTTGACTTTTAGCCATCATTCTCCCTAATCTTCTGTGAATGTTCCGTCCTCTATTTATATCCCTTGTTGCGTTGATCTTTTTTGCTTGCGCCACTCACCCTACAATCAGTCCCGTACCCCTGAAACAGGGGGAATCCTACGTGGGCTACTCACTCAGTACGGAAAATGTTCTTCCCGTGATCTTTTTTCGCCGAGGACTCACCGATAAGTGGGATCTGGGTTTGCGTGTAGGATTACCGATCTATGGGACTGGCATTGATATCAGCCGTTTGCTGGCGGAAAAGGATGACCGCTCCGATATCCTGAACTTTGCGTACAGCTTCAATCCGAACCACAATCTGGATTTCACCTACTATCGTATCAAGCGGAAAACCAAGGTGAATGAGGAGAAAGGCCGGGCCGTACGTAGGCTGAAGTATTACGGGCTGCGGGGTATGCTGATCACTAATGGGATCACCGGTCGCCGCAGTACTCGCTTTGGAATCCTGATCGGAGGCGCACCAGCAGTTAAGGGAACTGATCTGGAAAGTCTACCGCGCTTCTACCGCTTCCAATGGGAGCTCGGATACTTTCACGATTTCAATTCGATGCCTATTCGGGCGGTGATCAGCCCCCTACCGTTCGATAAGGATCATGCGCTCTGGGATGAAAGGTTTGCTGATTATCCCCATGTGGGAGATGACGGCCTGCCCAGCGAGCATTCACGCCTTACAGGCCTTTCCCTGCGGATTTCTTTTCCCCTGACCAAGTCACAAAGCAAGAAGGATAGTAAGGAAAACGGGTCTTGAAGACCTGGGCGCTGCGTGTATTCGGCTTAGGGGCAGTGATGTGCATTGTAGCCTGCCCTCCGCCAATCCCGAGACTGGAAGAGGCACTCTATCTCTACCGCGAGGGTCAAATAAATGAGGCCCGGAGAGATATGGTCGCTTATATAAGAGCGAAACCTTTTAATCCTGAAGTAGAAGAGGCTCGACAGCACATCATCCTCATCAGGAGGATCAAGCAGTTGGAGAGCATCGCGGTGGAACAGTGGCGCAGAGGCAATGCTCAAGGGGCTGTCAAGGTCATCGGGGTGATGAAGATTCTACATCCGGTGTATGTAGATTCGACCGAGATCTTCCAGCTGGTTGACTTCAGCCAGCCTCCGAAATGGGTGATTGCTCCACCGGCATTGCCGAAGCCAACTCATATTGATACCAGTAATACGATTGTCAGGCGGCTTATCCCATATGCCCTGCGTTTTCTTGATAGACAGCAGGAAGCCGTTGCCTATCTGTCCAGGCAATGGGAGTTGATCAAGTACCACCAACTGGATAATCCCATCCAGGATCTTGCTCTTCAACTGTCAATGCCCCAGGCTGCTGAATTATTGAGAGCCATGCAGGTTGCGCGCGAAGAGCTGCATGAGGCTACTCCTCAGCCTAATCCATTAACTATGCGTTTGGACCTGTTGAATGAGCAGTTTGATCAATTCCTGTCGTATATCCGTTCGGATTCACTACCTCAGCTCCTCTCCTTCGAATATGGTTTCCATGGCTATAAGCGGGATTTGATCCTGGAGATACTTTCTCTCAGGGCTCAGCTGATCTCAGCACCTGAAATTCCCGATTCCGCTGTTTCAGCCATAGCCGATTCCACCAGTTAGACAGGTTCCTGACCAATCACTATTTTCATGGAAACTTTTACGAGCCACCTGCATAGAATGGCATAATCGCGCATGCTGATAATCTGGGCATGTTTTAAAAAGGAGCAGCAATGCTGTTAACCATGCAAATGAGGATGGGAGATGAAGAGAGGATATAGACAAATAACCTTGATTTTAATTATAGCGCTGTTGAGCAGTGCGAATTTGGTACTGGCAGCTCCGAAGCCACTGGGGACTAATGTAACCGCGCAGGAGATCAATAACCTCTTTATCGCGGCGTCATCAAAAGCTAATCCCAGCGTGGTCACCATCAAGTCGGAGCGGATTATCAGACGTGAATTCAACCACCCGTTCTTTGAATTCTGGGACTTCGATTTCAGGCCATCCCCGGAGTCCAGGGGCCGGATACTGGGATCAGGTGTAATTATCAACAGCCGGGAAGGTTACATCATCACCAATAACCACGTGGTGCAGGAATCAGAGGATATTTTCGTAGACTTGGAAGATGGCCGGGAGGTGTCGGCGGAGATTATCGGCACGGACCCGCCCACCGATCTGGCCGTGATCAAAGTAGATGCCGACAACCTGAAACAGGCGATCAGGGGGGACAGTGATGAGCTCCGGATTGGTGAATGGGTCTTGGCCATCGGTAGCCCCTTTAGTGAGAATCTTGATCACACGGTCAGCGCGGGAATTGTGAGCGCTAAGGGTCGGAGCAACATTCTGAGCGGCAATCGTTACGAGGATTTTATTCAGACCGATGCGGCGATCAATCCAGGCAACAGCGGCGGTGCCCTGGTGAATCTGGAAGGGGAACTGGTTGGCATTAATACGGCGATTGCCACCAATGGTTTCAGTCGCTCAAATGCCGGTGTTGGATTTGCGATCCCCATCAACTTGGTGATGCGCGTAGCCGAGGACCTGATCGATCATGGCAAGGTCACTCGGGCTTATCTTGGTGTGAATATTCAGCCGGTTGATCCCGCCCTTGCCAAGGCACTTGACATGAAAAATCCTGAGGGTGCCTTGGTCAGCGAAGTACACGATGGCACCCCCGCAGAAAAAGGTGGTGTCAAAGAAGGGGACGTGATTATCAAGGTGGATGCCATTTCAATCCGCGATAACTCGCACCTGAGGAATGTCATATCCTCCTCTAGGCCGGGAGATCGGCGTAAGCTGACCATCATTCGTGACGGCCGCGAGAAGACTCTCACGGTTGAGTTGGACGAGTTAGCCGAGGAGGCTTTGGCTGCAACGGCCCGTGATGAATCCAGGGAGGGTTCCACCGGCCGCGCAGGACTGGCAGTGGCCGATCTGGACAGCCGGGATGCGCTACGATTTGATCCCCGGCTGGACGACGGCGTGGTTGTCACCCGTGTAGACCCGAGCAGCCCTGCAGCGCGAGTTGACATCCGGCCGGGTGATATCATCGTGAGAGTGGGTGATACCGAGGTTAATGATCTCCGTGATTACCGCCAAGCCATGAAAGCGTATAAAAGCGGTGATACCGTACTATTGAGGATCGCACGCGGTGATGTACTCCTGTTCCGGGGCCTGGAGCTGAGTTAAATACAATCCAGGATCACCTGTCTTTGTCATTACGCGGCCTTATTCGGGCCGCGTTTGCTTTATGGGGAGAAGGGAGGCACGTTGACATTAGTTTGGGATGCAGGTAACTTTATTTAATGGAAAAGAATTACCAACCCGTCGATGCCAAGGTCGATCTCATCCGACAGGAGCATGACGTCCTCCAGTGGTGGGATGAAAGCGGTATATTCCAGAAGCTGGCAAGCAAGAACCAGGGTGGTCAACGCTGGTCTTTCCTGGATGGTCCCATTACGGCCAATAATCCGATGGGTGTCCACCACGCCTGGGGTCGCACCTACAAGGATATCTTCCACCGCTACCGTGCCATGCAGGGCTATGAACTTCGCTACCAGAACGGGTTCGACTGCCAGGGATTGTGGGTGGAAGTGGAAGTGGAACGCGAGCTGGGTTTCGAGTCCAAGAAAGACATTGAAGCCTTCGGGGTGGAAAAATTTGTCGAGTTGTGCAAGGAACGGGTCCGCAAGTATGCCGGGATACAGACGGAGCAATCCATCCGTCTCGGCTATTGGATGGACTGGGATAACTCCTATTATACCATGTCCGATGAGAACAATTATACCATCTGGGATTTTCTCAAGCGTATACATAAGCAGGGCTGGCTGCGGAAGGGTGAGGATTCCATGCCCTGGTGTCCTCGCTGCGGCACGGGTATCAGCCAACACGAGATGACAGAAGGATACAAGGAGATCGACGACAATTCCGTCTATCTACTCTTCCCGCTCCAGGATCGTGACAACGAATTTCTGGTCGTATGGACCACGACCCCCTGGACCCTGTCCTCCAACGTAGCGGCCGCGGTGGCAGAAAATCTGGACTATGTGGCGGTCAAGGATGGGGATCGTATTCTGTATCTCTTGCCTGAGGCCATACCGCGCACTTTCGGTCGCAAAGCTGAACCCGAAATTATCCGTCATCTCAAAGGTTCCGAGATGATCGGCTGGACTTACCAGGGTCCCTTCGATGAGTTTCCCGCCCAGGCTGAGGTGGAGCACCGGGTCGTGCATTGGGAAGAGGTGAGCACCCTTGAGGGTTCCGGGATCGTTCATATTGCTCCCGGTTGCGGGAAGGAAGATTTCGACCTTGCCAGCGTCTACGATCTGGCTGTCATTGCCCCCCTGGATGAGAGCGGGATTTACCTGGACGGTTTCGATTGGCTGACTGGTCAGCAAGTGGAGGGAGTGGCGGAGTCTGTCATCAGTAACCTGAAGGAAAAGGGCATACTCCTCAAGGAGGAGCTCTACCGCCACCGA
>CP070787.1:1381482-1391167 GCA_020346745.1 Fidelibacterota bacterium
CGGCGAATCTTCGGACTGGATATAGGCTCACCCTCGTAAACGATGGTGCCGCTGGATGGTGTGCGCCTGCTAGCCAGCAGTTCGAGCAAGCTTGTCTTACCAGATCCTGGTTGTCCGATGATAGCGTATACGATACCACGGTGAATTTCAAAGTTCGTAATCGAGAGAACTGATTTCCCTTTTACCAATAAGTTGAGATTCGTGATTTGGAATAGTGGCTGTTGCATGCAGTCTCCTAATCGGCAATATGTTGGATAAAATTGGTCATAACTCTTCGTGAGATATTGGTATTATCACTCAGCGCGGGTACCATGTTCAGTGTCTGCCCCGATCGTAAGGCGAGATACATTTGCATGATTCCTCCGTTGAATTCAGGATGAAATTGAACCCCGAAGGCATGTTGCCCCAGCTTGAACGCCTGCAGACCCATGTCATTTGTGGCCAGCACCTGGGCTTCATCGGGGAGAGATTTCACGACTTCTCGATGAGTCTGATAGACTGAAACGTTGGATTCAAATCCAATAAAAAGAGGCGATTCCATTCCTGCGGGTGTCAGGTTGATATCTGCTGGTCCCAACTCCCATCCTTTGGGATTCAGTTCGACCTGGCCGCCGCATGAGACTGCGATCAACTGATGGCCAAAACAGACGCCCAGGATCGGATGGCCCCGATCCACGGCGCGGGTGATGCTCTCCTTAACGGGCGATAGCCATGGCAGCTGGTCATTGACGGATTCTGAAGAACCAGTGATAATCCAACCATCAGAATCATCCAGTACAGGCAGGGAGTCGCCACTGAATAAATAGTGAACACGGTAGCTGGCGGGAGTTTCAGCCCGTGCTTGGATCCATTGATCGAAGTCACCGTATCTTTGCCTGATAGGAGCCAGAGTCCGGCCGACCATAAGGATATCAATGCGTGGCGCTAGATTCGTAACCACCTATCCAGTACCCCCGGATCGATCGATCGGATGAAATATGAGTAAGAATCCCGTTCTCAGCACGTTTATTTACCGTCGTGCCTTGAAAGATGGGAGATGGGCTGAAGAGTCGTCTAAACCTGGTTCTCTAGGAAACGCTCCGCGTCGATCGCTGCGGCGCAGCCGGAACCTGCGGCAGTCACGGCCTGACGATAGACCGCGTCCTGGACGTCGCCGCAGGCAAATACTCCAAGTACCGAAGTACGGGTCGATTTACCCTGAGTAACAATATACCCCCGCTCATCCATCTTCAACTGATCGACGAATAGCTCCGTGTTGGGGGTATGTCCAATGGCGATAAAGACGCCATCACAACGAAACTCCTCGGTCTCACCAGTTTGGGTGTCTTTAAGTAGCACCCCGGTCAGACCGCTGTTTTGGGGGTCGCCCAGCATTTCCTCAATCACTGCATTCCAACGAACGTCCACCTTAGGATTATCGAATATTCGTTGCTGCATAATCTTGGATGCACGGAATTCATCGCGACGGTGGACAATGGTCACCTTGGATGCAAATTTGGTGAGGAAACTGGCCTCCTCCATGGCGGAATCACCGCCCCCGACAACGACAACTTCCTTGTCCTGATAAAAAAATCCATCACAAGTGGCACACGCGGATACCCCATGACCGAGAAGTTTAGACTCGGATTCCAGTCCGATCAGTCGAGCCGAGGCGCCAGTACTGATTATTAAAGCTTCCGCCTCCGTCAACTCATCATCGTTCCAGACCTTAAAGGGTTTGGAGGACAGATCTACTTTTGTAACCGTCTTGAAACGAGTTTCCGCACCAAAGCGCTGAGCTTGTTTACGAAACAATTCCATTATTTCCGGTCCCAACACACCGTCAGGAAAACCAGGATAATTTTCGACGTCGGTGGTAATCATAAGTTGGCCACCGGGTTGGGTACCTTCGAACACCAGGGGATTCAGTTTGGCCCGGGCAGCGTAAAGCGCGGCCGTAAGACCCGCCGGGCCTGAGCCCAAAATCACCACCTTTCGAGGCGCTGACATTCTTTCTTTTTTATTGGCCTAAAGGGCCCGGTTCAACAATTCCGTTATGTGGGTCTTGGGCACAGCACCCACAATTTGGTTGTCCACCTGCCCATTTTTGAAAATAAGCAAGCTGGGAATACTGCGGATCCCATATTTGGCCGCAATCTCAGGATGATGATCGACATTGAGCTTGCCAACCACCACCTTATCCTTATACTCAGCAGCAACCTCTTCGATCGTCGGGGCGATCATATGGCATGGTCCACACCACTCCGCCCAGAAATCCACCAATACGGGTTGCTCTGAGGTCAACACTTTCTCATCAAAGTTCTGGTCAGAAAACTCTACGGTATTTGCACCCATAGTGCTCCTACTCCTTCATTACATAGTGTCATAGAACAACGTCAAATTCATCGAGTAAGTTATTTCCAAAGAGGCCTGCTAGGCAAAGGGTACGGCGGTGCACGAACCTAAATGACAACGGATTCATCGCTCAAGCGACAGAATCAGGAGTTCTGCTTCTAACCAGCCTTCACCCACCGCATAATCTCCGGCAACGTTACCCGCTTGCCGTAAAGCAGAATGGCTGTACGAAAGATGATGCCCGCCCAACGCATCATCAGCACAGTGAAAAGAATCATCAATAGGACAGTGCCCCCTACCTCCCACCAAGCAACATCAGTGACCACTAAACGGATGATCATAAGGAAGGGTGTTAGTGGTGGGAAAAAAGAAGCGATCTGTACGGTCAGTGAATCGGGGTGAGTAACCACGTAGGATGAAAAAATCAAAGGTAATATTGGGATCAAGGAGAGAAGTCCAATGACCTGCTGGGCGTCCTGTTCGGTTTCGAATAGGCTCCCTACAGCGGCATAGATGGCAGCATACAGAAAATAGCCCAGTATGGCGTAGAGTAGGAAGTAACCAATCCCTTCGGCTGAAATCATTGTGACGCCATACCCGGCTCCAGCGACGGAAGTCACCACCAGGTAGATCGATATCTGCGTCAATCCCACCAGACCAAGGCCCAGGATTTTACCGGTCATAAGGTCGCGGCTGGTGAGCGAAGACAGCAGCAGCTCCACAACTCGGTTACTCCGCTCGGTGATGATGCTCCGCATAAGAATCTGGGAAGAAAAAAAGACAGCGAAAAAGAGGATCATAACATAAATAATGGGAACCATAAAGGCTTGCAGCGCATCGGATTCGGTCATGCCGCTACCCCTGGTAGTGTAGCTCTTCCAAGAGATAGTTTGATCAAGAGTAGCCAACAGCTCCGATTCAACCTGGTGGCGCTCGATGGCCGCCAGAGTCCAGGTTTTTTGCACTACCCTGTGCAACTGCTCCTGCTCAAAGATGCGTCCCCCATCCCTGGCGATGAAGGTCACCTTCCCAGCCTCCTCGAACCGCGGACCAATCACCAGATAGGCTCCTATTATACCCGCTTCAAGCAGAGCTGAGGCTTCGTTCCTCTGCCCCTGCTGATCAGCATTGAACAACGGGTAGCGGGGATACATGGGAGCGCCATCGGCGGTGGAGTGACGCTCATCCAGCAGCTGCCCGATTCGTTCGGTCCACACTCCGGATTCATCCACGATAGATATGGTGAATCCCTGTACATCCTCCTCCTCAAACAGCAAAACCGGCAACGATATCATGCCAACGATCAGTAGAGGCATAAGGATAGTGGAGATCAGGAAGAACTTCGACCGAATGCGAATGAGATATTCCCACCGCATGACGAGCCAAGCCGCCCTCATGACTGCTCACCTTTCACTGCCGCAATGAAAATCTCCTCCAACGTTGGCTCCCGTACCTTGAATTCCAGCACGGGACTTAGTTCTACCAACGCTTTAAGTGTCGGAGCCAATCCGCCTTTGAGATTTCCGATCACGGTGTTTTTTCTAGTCTCAACGACCTGGAGCCATTGGGCCACCTCATTAGGGATAGCACCATCAAAGGTGACCTCTACGCATCGTTCACCGTAGCTGCTCTTCACCTCGGAGAGCCCACCCTCCAGGACCACCTTACCATGATCTATAAGGCAGATGGCACGACACAATCGCTCAGCGCTTTCCATCTGGTGTGTGGAAAGAAGGATCGTGGCTCCGGCAGCCTGGAGTTCACCTATGATTTCCTTGATGATAATCTGGTTCACGGGATCCAAACCCGCAAAGGGCTCATCCAGGAATATCATCGAAGGTTGATGTACAACCGCAGCGATGAATTGGGCTTTTTGCTGATTGCCCTTTGAAAGAGCCTGAATGTTTCTGTGCGCATATGCAGTTAAGTCAAAGCGTGCCAGGTAATGATCGACTCGATCAGTGGCCTCCGTCTGGGTTAAACCTTTCAGCCTGGCTAGATAAACCAGTGTTTCTCGCAGGCGTGTTTTCTGATAGAGTCCCCGTTCTTCAGGAAGGTAGCCGAAACGGCGGCTCTCCAGCCGGGTGATCGGGTGTCCATCGTAGTGAACCGCCCCCCCATCGGCACCTAGAATACCCATAATGATGCGAATGATGGTGGTCTTCCCTGCCCCGTTGGGGCCGAGCAGTCCAAACACGCTTCCCCGTTCCACCTGGAAGGTGACCCCATTCACCGCGGTGAGACCGTCAAATGTCTTCACCAGACGGTGCACATCCAAGCCGGCGCTGGAACCTGGAGGCATGATGTTCAGCGGGAGGTAATATATTCGATGAGGGTCAGGCCGATAAACGTATTATCTATCACGGCGTCGAAAGCCTCACCACCCGGTCCAATTGCGAAGATGGGCACCAGGCTGGCCGTGTGACCTTTGGTGGACCATTCCGCTTTGTGGCCGCTGCCCACAACCTTGGGCTGCATCACCAGGCCGCCGGTTTCATGATCGGCGACAAGCACAACCAGCACCTCGGGATTAGCTTCCTGGTAGGCCAGGACCGTGTCAATCAGGTCGTTCAGGGAAGCCATTTCCGCCTGGACGTAGTCCGGATCATTCCCATGGCCACCCCAATCCACCTGGCTTTCCTCCACGAAGAGAAAGAATCCATCAGGATCGGCGTCCAGGATCTCCAGTGCCTTCCGAGCCATAGCCGCGGTCGTGGGTTGGCGTCCTTCAGGTGCGCGAGGTAATGATCTTTCAGCAAACAAGCCAATCACCGGCCGGTCATTATCCACAGCCTCATCCAGATCGTCCACTACTTGAACACCGCGGGAAGCCATAGCCTCCAACAGGTTGACATCCTGAACGCCACCCAGCTCCTTGGGCAGGAAATACTCGCTGCCAGCACCGAGAAGCACGGTGATATCCGCTTTAGCCAGCTGCCTGGCGATATCGTCCTGATCCCGCCTGGATTCCACGTGTGCAGCGAAAGCAGCAGGTGTCGCATGGGTGATGGACGAGGTGGCGACAAGTCCCGTAGCCATGCCCTGTTCCTGGGCATATTCCAGGACTGTTTTCCGAGGCTGCTTATCATGATCCACCCCAATGGCACCCTTGTACGTTTTCACGCCGGTAGCCATGGCCGTCGCACTAGCAGCCGAATCAGTGACCTTCAGCCGGTCGATTGGATGGGTAGCCATTAGTCCCACGTGCTGAAAGGCAGCAGGCGAATAGCGATCATTATGATAATACGACAGGGTATGGTGCCCGATCCCGGCGCCATCGGCGACGATTAGGATGATCGATCTAGGCAAGACTCCGCCAAACAACGGGACCAGAAGAATAAGGACAAAGAGTGAGCAGGGTCGTACGAATTTCCGCAGCAAGCGTAGTTTCATTTCTTTCTCTACTTCCTAATCATTCGTACCGGAGAGCTTCAAGCTTCCTCTTAAGCCGTTTGTTCCGATCAAGCGCATAGCCATCCGCGCCGAAGATGACCTTCTCCCAATCGCCATACAGCGGATTGGGAAGGACGATCCATTTCCGTCCCCACCAAGAGGCATATTTGGCAGGCAACTCATTCCGTTCCGGCAAGGAAGCACCCACGAAATCCGATGAGAAGTCACGGGCATCATCCCCGATCAGCAGCAGGATGCGGTAATCCTTCGCCAGGGCAGCACGGCGGGGCCCTTTATCGGAATTATCCCCGCGTGTGAGAATGGTCTCCCGATGCTCATCCAGGGGGAAGCCCAGCTGCTCCAGGTTGCGGCGAGTTGCCTCCCGCAGGTGATCCTGGCGGTTGGTGACATAGAAGACGGTCACACCTTTATCTGCCGCGTACTGACAGAACTCCAGGGCGCCCGGTACCGGCCGCGCCCGGGCTTCCTCCACCCAGATATCCCAGGTGTCATAGGTGAAGGTCGCTCGATCGCGAATAAGGCGAGCTTCGTTGGGGGAGTTATCCAGTGCGGTCTCATCGACATCGATGATCACCGCGGGTGGCAGACTGGAATAACGGTCGGTCTGCTCGAGGGCGGCGGTCCAGGTGGGATCGGCCAGTGCCCGGTCCAGGTTTGTTCTGGCTAGGTGGTAGGCCTGGAGTCCGATGGCCCGATACTCTGCTGAATGCTGAATCCATAAGGTGGCGTTGAGGAGCTCATGGGCAGCTGGCGTATCCGGTTGACGCGCGCAGGCCCCGATCAGGAGAAGCACGAGGCCAACGCCCCACCATCTCCCGGGTGAATGACTTGCCGTGTATGGCTGCATGGGTATTCCTGTTATTGGGATTAGTGGATATTGAGGAAACGCCGCTTGCCCACCTTGACGGTGTGGGTACGGCCCTGATGAACAAGGAAATTGGGATCGTCGATGACCTGGTCGTCGACGGTGACGGCACCCTGAGCGATGAGACGGCGGCCTTCGCCGTTGGTGGCGATCAGCCCCGCCTCCTTCAGGACCTGGACGAGGAAGGCCTGCTCCGACTGAAGGTGATACTCAGGGATATTTTCCGGAAGATCCTTGTGAATAAAGAGGCGGTCGAAAGCCGCTTCGGCTTCCAGGGATACATCGTCACCATGATAGAGCGCAACGATGGTGCGGGCCAGTTGGCGCTTGGCATCCCTGGGATTCGCTGCTTTGCCATCCAATTTCTTGCGTATAGCAGCTAGTTCGGTCGCCGGGAGGTCCGTGCAATATTCAAAATAGGGCACGATCAGTGTGTCGGGGATGGACATGACCTTGCCATATACCTGATCGGGCGGATCGGTGAGGGCGATATAATTGCCGTAGGACTTGGACATCTTCTCCTGGCCGTCGGTGCCAGCGATAAGTGGCGTAATAACTACTACTTGTGGTGATTGATCATATTCCCGTTGGAAGTCCCGGGCGACGAGGAGGTTGAAGGTCTGGTCGGTGCCGCCCAGCTCCACGTCGGCTTCGAGGGCGACGGAATCGTAGGCCTGGGCGATGGGATACAGGAGCTCGTGGAGTGAGATGGGCGTCTCGGCCTGGAAGCGGCGGGTGAAGTCGTCGCGTTCGAGCATGCGGGCCACGGTGATGTGGGAGGCCAGGCGGATCAGGCCGGCGAAATCGATCTGCTGGAGCCACTCGGAATTATAGGCGATGCGCAGGTTATCCTTGCTGAGGACCAGGGTGGCCTGGTCGTAGTAGCTCTGGCCGTTGGCGCGGGTTTCCTCGAGCGAGAGGGGCGGCCGTGTCTTGTTGCGGCCGGTGGGGTCACCGATCATGGCGGTGAAATCGCCCACCACAAGGATGGCCTGGTGCCCCAGATCCTGGAAGTGGCGCAGTTTGCGCAGGACGACGGCATGGCCCAGGTGGAGGTCAGGGCGGCTGGGATCGCAGCCCAGTTTGACCTTCAGGGGCTGGCCTTTCTTGCGGGAGTGCTCCAGCTTGTGTACCAGTTCCTCCTCGGGGATGATCTGCTCAACGCCGCGTTTGAGGAGATCCATCTGCTGTTTTACGGGTGGGAATTTCATGGGTCAGCGGCTGGCGCGGTGGGCCTTTTCCTCACGTTCGATCTGGCGCTTGAGCTCCCGGTCGGCGATGTCGCGGCGCTTATCGTGGACCTGCTTGCCCTTGCACACGGCCAGTTCCACCTTGGCCCAGCCCTCGCGGAAATAGATGGACAGGGGAATGAGGGTCTGCCCCTTGATCTCGGCGGCCTTACGCAGCTTGGACAGCTCACGGCGGTTGAGGAGCAGCTTGCGGTCCCGCAGGCTATCGTGGCCTTCGTGCCCCGTATGGGAGTAGGCCCCGATGTGGACGCTCACGAGGAAGAGCTCGCGGTCCTGGAAACGGGCGTAGCCATCGGAGAGGCTCACCTTGGCTTCCCGCAAGGCCTTGACCTCAGTGCCCACGAGTGCCAGCCCGGCCTCGTAGGTCTCCAGGATATGATACTGGTGGCGGGCTTTGCGATTGGTAGCGACAATTCGTTTATCCACATAGGCTCCGGGGCGGCAGAATTTAGACGCGGGATGGAAGGGCCTTCAAGTTTAATCCCCTTGACAGGGGAAACGGGGACCGTTAAGCTCGGGACGGTCGCTGACCGACGATACTCTTTTCCAGTTGTCGAGATTGCCCGGGTGGCGGAATTGGTAGACGCGCTAGGTTCAGGGTCTAGTGTCCATTAGGACGTGCTGGTTCGACTCCAGTCTCGGGCACAGAGAAGCCTCCTGAAAAGGGGGCTTTGTTGTTTTCTGCCACCGGACGTGCTGGGCCTCGACGTGGCCGTCTACGGCGAGCCTTCGGTTCGAACCATAATAGCTGGATTTAGGTTGTAGCAACAACTCTACTGGGTTAGACGAAACTCATCGATCATTACTTGCCCTTTAAATGACTCGGCAGGATGACTATTGATAATCCCAACCATGTATCTACCGGTCGACTCGAATGACGGATCTCCCTTAATGAGAACAGCCATATCCGGGAGGTGAAAGACTCGAATCGTATCCTGGCGAGTTACATTACCAACGATAACGGTAGAATCAGGACGGGGACGGAGTTTCAGCTGCTCTATTTCAGCGATACCGGCATTGATATGGTTACGGTCATCCCATCCCGGGTATACCGGCTTGCGCAGCTCATAGTAGGCGTAATCGGCTTCCGACTCATCCTGAAATCGCAGCCAAAACCAGATATAGGTACTGTTGGCATTCAAGAGAACATCATCAGCCTCTCCAAAGACATACAACTGAATGGCGCGAAAATCGTGAAAAGGTACAGTCCGGTCGGAAGATGGCTTCATGATCGCCATTTTCATACCTAGCGAAAGATGAAGTGTGCGGAGATCGATCACTAACGAGTGTTCCGCCAACCGTGAGTCGGTTAACTCATCATATTCTCCCATGACGCCTGGAGGGGGCAGGTAGTCAGGATTTTCATCAGTGCTATAGACCTTCAATACCGAAGGAAACGCATGATACTCAGTATACTCTTCTGAGTTGATCGGTGCAATTCCCAGTTCGATCCATTCATTCCCGACAAGTTCAACTCTGGCTATCTGGATTCTGGCACCCAATCCGTTGCGGGAATAATCTTCAGTCAAACCGGTAATCCAGAATCTCAGGTACTTGATCTCCTCCCAGCCAGGCAAACCATGACCTCGATCAGAAAAGGTGTTCAACGGAACACTAAGCAGATACCAACCCGTGGGGCTACCATCAACGCGGCGGGTGCACGACACGACAGGGGGAGAACAATCTTGACTGAGTCGATCAAGATCAAAACTCATAGTGACATAATCGTTTCGAGCACTTATCCGCGAGTCGCCATCTATGTCCTCTGAATCCGGGAAAGGAAAAGCGATCTCGTTACCTTCACTTCCATTGATGTTGTCAT
>CP070787.1:1391267-1434274 GCA_020346745.1 Fidelibacterota bacterium
ATCGCCCTGATCGATGAAAACATGCCCGTGGTGGTGATGGCCCTCAGAGACGGTACGTATGAGAAAATCCTTTCGAATATCCAGGAGATAAAGGCCCGTAAAGGTAAGGTTATCGCCGTGGTTAATGAGGTAGATCCTGAACTGGAGAGGCTCGTTGACCACGTCATCCCGGTGCCGACCATCCACGACCTGCTCCTGCCCTTGCTTACCGTTATTCCCCTGCAATTGCTGGCTTACCATATTGCCGTGCTGCGCGGCTGTCATGTCGACCAGCCTCGGAACCTAGCCAAAAGCGTGACGGTGGAGTAACTTCCAGTCCTCTAGCACAGTCAGTTTTAAGACTCTACAGACTAGCACAGAAATTTGTCTCAGACGAACTGGTTTGATCTTGCCCCGTTACTCGGGGAGACTACGCCAGGTGCTTTCCTCAGTCAGAGGAATAGTCACTATCGCGGTATCTCCCTTGCGAAGCACCGTGAAAATCTGGCCCGGGAACTCGGGCTCGCTGTGGAACGGATTTCCATACCTGGCCAGATCCACGGCCCGAAGATCCAACTGGCAGTCCCGGGTCAGATCCATGAGGAAACGGATGGCTTATTTACCAACGATCCCGACGTGGTTTTGACTCTTCAGGTGGCTGATTGCGCAGCGGTTTTCTTCTATCATGCAGCGACCGGTTTCAGGGGCTTGGTTCATGCTGGCTGGCGGGGTTTGGCGGCGGGAGTCCTGAAGAATGGGGCGGAGCTCCTGAAAGCCCACGACGTGGAGCTGAACCAGGCAAAGGTTGTCATCGGCCCGACTATTGAGCAGGCCTGTTATGAGGTAGGGAGCGAGGTGGTGGAGCATTTCTCTCCGGCGTTGTGGCAACCCAATTCCAATGGCCGCTATCAACTGGACCTGGCAGGTGCTGTCAGGGAGCAGTTGCAGGATGCCGGTATAGCGGCGGAGAAAATCAGTAGTCTGGAGGTGTGCACACGGTGCGATCCCCGCTGCCATAGCTACCGCCGGGAGGGAGCTCAAGCGGGGCGTATGATTGCCTTTTATTATCAGCAGCTCTGATCGGGATTTATGGAAAGCTTGAACACAATTATACTGGGTGTCGTGCAGGGAATCACCGAGTTTCTACCCATCAGCAGTTCGGCCCACCTGGTTATCGCCCAGGCTCTGATAAAACTCGAGTCCCAAGGTCTGCTGGTGGAAATCGTACTGCACCTCGGTACACTGGTCAGCGTCCTGATCTATTTTCGCCGCGATCTCTGGCAGCTGGTGTCGGGTTTTGTTAAAGCAGGCGGGGAAGGCACAGCTGCGCGTCTGGAAGTAGGCCATCTGGCTCTGGCTACGCTGCCGGCAGTGGCGGTAGCGCTCACGTTGAGTGATGTTGTGGAAGCAGCCTTCGAGAGTGTTCTGGTGGCCGGGGTGATGCTGCTGATAACCACAATGGTCCTGCTGTCTACACGGTGGACTGGGCTGAGCAAAGGGAGCCGGATGACTTGGCTCATAGCGCTGTTGATCGGTACGGCTCAGGCACTGGCTATACTCCCCGGTATTTCCCGATCGGGAATCACCATCGCCGCAGGGCTCTGGCTGGGTTTGACAGGTGAGAAAGCGGCCCGTTTCGCCTTCCTGTTGGCAATACCTGCAATTCTGGGGGCGGGCCTGTTTAAATTATTGGACCTGGGAGGAGCTGAGTTTCAATCTGTGCCGGGTCTCACGATTGGATTCCTCACTTCGTTCCTGGTTGGTTATGCCATGATCGCCTGGCTGATGAACATTCTTCGAAAAGGGCGGTTGTACTATTTTGCAGGCTATACTTTCCTTGTGGCTCTGATGGCGATCTTCTGGCTATAATCCTGAACGGTTTTGAGGCACTGGGAAGCGCCGGAGTGGCAACAAACCGTTTTTGGTAAATAAGAAATGGAGTCGTGTTTATGGGTGCTGTGGGCATCGGATTTGTGGTGTACCTGCTGGTCATCTTCACCGTTGGCCTTCTGACAGCCCATCTCAACAAAACTTTGCCTGACTACTTTCTGGCTGGCCGGCGGCTGGGGCCCTGGGTGGTTGCCTTTTCCGAGCGGGCGTCCGGGGAAAGCGGCTGGATGATCCTGGGCTTGACAGGGCTGGCCTACGCCACCGGCCTCGGGGACCCGTCAGGTACCAAGCTGGAGCCGGCCTTCTGGACCGGTGTCGGGGGCGTTACCGGGGTCATATCCGCCTGGGTGCTGGTAGCCGGAAGGCTCCGGAAAGAAAGTGAACGACTGGGAGCCCTCACGGTACCGCGATTCTTCGAGCTGCGCTTTAAGGGCCAGGATCCTACTATCCGGTTCGTGGCCACGGGGATCATCGCTTTCTGTTTCACCTTTTATATCGCCGCCCAGTTCGATGCAGCCGGGAAATCCCTCCAGCAGACATTCGGTTGGGCGCATTTGGCTGGCGTGATGGTCGGGGCTGCCATTATCGTATTCTATACCGTGATGGGTGGATTCTTCGCCGTGGCCTGGACGGACTTCTTCCAGGGCTGGATCATGATCACCACCCTGGTGCTGCTTCCACTGGTCACACTGGTGCACCTCGGGGGCTTCGGAGGGCTGGCGGATAAAATCAATATGGTCGATCCGCAATTGCTGACCCTGACGGGAGGCCGGAGCGGCTGGACACTCGTGGCCGGAATACTGGGTGGCTTCGGCGTGGGAATCGGCTACCTCGGCCAACCCCATCTCATGGCCCGCTATATGAGTATCCGCAAGATAACAGATGTTAAGGTCGCTCGCAGGATTGCCATTGTCTGGAGTTTCTTCTCTTATGGCGGAGCGGTTCTCATGGGACTGGTGGCGTTGGCCTATTTCGGTGGGGGCAAGTTTGCCGATCCTGAGAGAATGATGCCGGAACTGGCAATGACAATCTTCCCCGCCTGGTTCGCGGGTATTCTCATCAGTGGGGCTCTCGCGGCAATGATGTCGACGGCCGATTCCCAGCTGCTGGTGACGACCTCTTCCGTTTCAGAAGATGTATACCATGCCTCCCTCAATCCCGAGGCGGAACAGAGACACCTGCTGTTCGTCTCCCGTTTGGCAACGCTGGTTATCGGTATTTTTGGGATTGCACTATCCCAACTGCCCCAGTCTATTTTCGATAAGGTCCTGTTCGCCTGGGGAGGTCTGGGTGCGGCCTTCGGCCCGGCCTTGGTGCTGACGTTGTGGTGGCCGAAGACTACGCGCAACGGAGTGCTGGCAGGCATGCTGGCGGGCTTCCTCACTGTGGTCGTCTGGGATAATATTCCGTGGGGAAGTCATCTATACTCACTGGTCCCCGGATTTATTACCGCGATTGTGGTCAACATCACCGTGAGCCTGATAGACCAGAGGCGGGCTTGAGTAGCGCCATGCACCTGGGGATATAACGCGGCCATGCTCTCCTATAGCGATGCCATCCGACAGGTGAAGGCGGAGAAGATCTCACCCGTATATCTCCTGGTTGGAGGTGATGCCTTCTTCGAAGATTTTTTTTCTGCCGAGGTGACGGCGCGTTTTCTACCCGAGGGCTCCAGGAAATCGGTCTACTCGTTAGATGATGATCGTGCCGAGCAGGTTTTGGCGGAATTGAGTGCCTATACCCTGTTCCAGCAGCGTCAGGTGATGGTGGTTAGACAAGTGCAACGAATTGCCGGTACGGCCAGGGATGAGCTGCTAGCCTATGTGAAAACCCCGGACCCGGATAAATGTCTCCTGCTGATTATGGAAGAGCATCAACCGTCAAGGGGATTGCAGAAGAGTCTCGCAAAGTCCGTACCGATAGTGGATGCCCGGCCGCCATTCCCGGACAAGCTGCGATCCTGGGCTAATTATTATGCCAAGCTGAAAGGTTATACTATCCAGCCCGAAGCCCTGGAGCTGCTCATGGAACTGGTCGGTGATTCGGCCGGACATGTGGTCGGTGAGCTCGATAAGATCTTTACTCAGCTGACGGAAGGTGAAACAGTCACACGGGAGATTGTGGAGTTACATGTGGCCCCGGTCAAGTCATATCAGCTCTGGCAATTGCAGGAAGCTGTGGCCAGGCATGAGGCGGTCAACGCGTTGAGAATCACCGTTTCACTGATGGAATACGGAGTCGCGCCCACGCGGATCGTTGGCAGTTTGGCCACCCTTTTTAGCCAGTTACTCTTTCACCAGACCGGTACAACGGCAAAACAGGTTTATACGGGTCTGAATAAGTCGATCACGGCACAGCTGGGCTCAATGTCTAACCACTACACGCTTAATGAGACCTTCAGCGTGCTGAGGAAACTTCTGGCTACCGATGTGAGTTTGAAATCGACCGGCATGGACCCGAACCAATTACTGACCGGGCTGGTAGCGGATATTTGCCGAGGCCAGCCATGACGCCGCACCAGTTTACTGATGAAGAGCTCATCGCTCAATTTCAGGCTGGCAATGAAAACGCCTATCTGGAGATTGTCGCGCGCTTCAAGGACCGGCTGTTCACTTTTGTCTACCGGTTTGTGGGCGACCGCGACCTGGCTGAAGACCTGGTACAGGATACGCTGGTAAAAGTCTACACCCACCGGCATGCCTATCGCGAGATTGCCCGCTTCTCAACCTGGATTTATACCATCGCCGGCAACCTGGCCCGGACCGAGCTGCGCAAGCGCAAGCGTCGGGCAACTTTCAGCATGAGTACCCTTGGATTTGGAGAAAAGGAATACGAGCTGCCGTCTGAGGACTATGCCCCCACTAAAGCACTGGAAGGAGAACAGACCGAAAAGGATATCCGGATGGCGCTGGCAAGATTACCACTTCATTTCCGCACCGTAATAATTTTACGCGATGTGCAGGAACTTTCTTATGAGGAGATCAGTAAAATTATGAAAATTCCGCTCGGTACCGTGAAATCCAGGGTTAACCGTGCCCGGTTGAGACTTCAGGAAATGCTTGCTAACGTACGAACTAAAGGAGAAGAGCGCTCTGAATGAATTGTTCTCAGTACCGCTTCAAAATATCACCCTATCTGGACCAGGAACTGACATTTACTGAATTGAAGATGTTCAGGGAGCATCTTGAAGGATGTCCCAACTGCGCCGAGTTAACGCTACAAATGGAGCGTACCCAAGTGGCAATGAGGGATGAACTGCAGGCATCCCTGGCACCGGATTTTGTACCGCGTCTCGAAGCACGTATTCGAGCGGAGATCAACCGCACGCCATCGTGGTGGCGTCAAATGACCGCCCCGCGGCTGGTGGGCTTCTCCCCGATTTCCCTAAGCGGAGCAGCCGCAGCAGCACTGGCCATCGTGGTTATCGGTGTGAGTCTTTTCCTGCCCGATTCAGCACCTCTCGTTGATCCCCCCACCAGCTCTACTCAGAATAATCCGCCGGTTATGATGACTCGCAATTCTAACCCTGCGTCCCAAGCTGCCAATCCGCTGCTTACGACTACCCCACAGGATTCCACTCCGGGTCAACGCGATAGTGTCCGGCGCGACTTCTCCCGGCAAATGAAATACGTCAATCAAGGCCGAAGACCCTAGGGAAATAATATTTATCCGATCAGAGCTAAATACTTAAATTCCTAATCTTAAAACAATGAGTAGAGGGATTTAGTGCTCCGCCCTCTTTCATAAACTACAACTAATAAACGGGCAAGACAGGCCGTATTCTTTTTGGCTCAGCAAGAATCTACCAAGCAGCGTGATAGTAGCGATTACTTCACGGATTCCCTCTGGATCGGATTTGCATTATTGACCGATTCCATCCCTGAGGCTTATGCGGCAGTTTACCTTAGTGAAGGAATTGACGGACGTTTCGTACTCCAGGGAAAGAGTCCCTCGAATGTCCCCTTCGTCGAAACTATAGCAGCCAGTGACCTGCCAGATCTGTCAGTGGATACCAAGCGTACCAGCCCGATAACCAGGTGGGGACCTTCAGACAAGGACACAGTTCAGATATTCTCCGGATTGGAGCAACACTCCGCCGCCTCGATTCTGCTCCACCCCCTGATTAAGGATGAACAGCTGGCGGGTTTATTGACGGTTGTTCTTAAGGATGAGCCGGATGACCACGAACAGGTCCAAAGAGCAGTCAGTCTGGCTGGCAGCATTCTACAGAACAATTTGATATTGAAGTCCCGGTTGGACGTGATGGATGCCCAGAATGCATTCCTTTCTGATCTTGTCCACCACACCAGCTCGCTTGATATTGCGTCCACTTCGGACGCACTGTTCGATACCCTGGTTCGATTGCTCGGAGGGGTGCTGTCCTTTGACCGCTTGACTATCTCTACCCAATCCGGTGAGGTTCAGGAAGGACTGCAAATCGATTGGGTAGCGGGATTAGAGGATAACTACAAACCAGATTTTGCTTATACTCCTGAAGGCGTTGTCCATGGGGAAGTCTTCAGACAAGCCCAGTCCATGGTCATTGGCTGTCTGGAGGAATCCGATTATGAAGGTCGTTTCCAACCCGGGGATTTCAAGGACTCCAAGTTGGTATCCTTTCTTGGCGTGCCCTTGATGGCGGTTGGGATACCGAAAGGCACGCTGGCCCTTGAAAGCACGACTAGAGATCATTTCACAACTCAAGACCTGGGCATTCTGGATTCCATTGCTCAGGTATACGGAGCTGCTCTGTGGTGGACCCAGAGATATCAGGAGGTACATGCGCTGGCTACCGTCGACGGTTTGACCCAGCTGCTGAACCACCGTTGGTTCATGAGCCGCTTTGGGGAAGAACTCGAACGTGCTTCCCGGTATGGCGAGACGATGACCTTCCTCATGCTGGATCTGGATCATTTTAAAAACGTCAATGACACTTACGGGCACCTGCACGGTGATTACGTCCTCTGGCAGACGGCTCAGTTGGTGCGCTCCTGCATCCGCAAAGCCGATATCGCCGGCCGCTATGGCGGTGAGGAGTTCGGTGTGATCATTATTAATGCCAGCAAGTACGAAAGTCTGAATACCGCCGAGCGGATCAAGAATTCCATCAGCGATTTCGCGTTCGATAATGATGGTATTCAGAGCCGTATCACCGTGAGTATCGGCATGTCGGAATATCCGGCGGATGGCAAAGATGTCAACACACTCATTCAGCGGGCTGACGAGGCCATGTATGCGGTCAAACGGCGGGGGGGTAACGCGATAATCTCATACTCACAAGAAATAGAATCGAAAGAACTGAGAGGAGAATAACCAATGGCAAAGGGACAGACTTCTTTTGCGGAAAAAGCGAAGAAGGCCGCTGAGCGTAAAGCGGATACGCGGCCTGTCCGCATCATTAAATCTACCAAGGCTACCGACACGGGTGCGGTTCGGTTCTCTGATCGTATGGTGGCAGTCCCCAGTGACGCCAACCTGGATGAATACCTGAAGAAGATGGTAGAGGAAGAATAGGGCTGTCTTCAGCATATAGCCTAATTCTTTGACTTACCGGCTGTGAGAAGGAAATATCACCAGCCGGTTTTCCTTATAACTGCTAAGGTCTCAAGATAGTCCTTATCAGGGGAGCCGTATGATCCATGTCTGACGCCGGAGCTAATCGTTCGATGGGACGCTAGCAATAGCTGGTGTGATGGAGTAGTGGTTGAGTAATTTAATAAACTTTATCATCCTTGGTTATCGAACCTATGAAGGGGAAGGCTAAATGTCCGACCGCCGACTGTTTACCTCTGAATCTGTGACTGAAGGTCACCCCGATAAGCTGTGCGATCAGATTTCCGATGCTATCCTGGATGGCATCCTGGCAGATGATCCCCATGGCCGTGTGGCCTGTGAGACACTTGCGACCACCGGTCTGATCCTGGTCTCCGGCGAGATTACTACGACAACCTACGTGGATATCCCCAGCATAGTGCGGAAGACGTTGGCTGATGTTGGTTACACCCGCGCCTCATATGGTATCAGCGCGACGAAAGCGGCGGTCCTGACCAGTATTGATGAGCAGAGCCCGGAGATCGCCCAGGGCGTGGATGAATCCGATGAGCATGAGCAGGGGGCTGGAGATCAGGGACTTATGTTCGGATTTGCCTGTGATGAGACACCAGAGCTCATGCCGGTACCGATTCTCTTAGCCCATCGACTCACAAGGCGACTGGCTGAACTGCGCAAGTCTGAGGCCCTGCCCTGGCTCAGGCCCGACGGGAAGACGCAGGTGACTGTCGAGTATGAGGGCAACAAACCGGTAGCGGTGCAGAAGGTTGTTGTTGCTACCCAGCACGATGATCTGTCGGATGCCTACCCCGACGTCAGCATGGAGCACCAGTTCATCACTCGCGAGGTGGTGGAACACGTTATTCTCCCTGTGCTGGTGGACAGCGGACTTGACTTCAAGGAGCACTTCATCGTCAACGGCACCGGCCGCTTTGTCATGGGGGGGCCGCAGGCGGACACGGGGCTGACAGGCCGCAAGATCATCGTCGACACGTACGGTGGCTATGCCCGTCACGGAGGGGGCGCGTTCTCTGGCAAAGATCCCTCCAAGGTAGATCGTTCCGCCGCGTATTTGGCCCGCTATATCGCCAAGAATATCGTGGGTGCGGGGCTGGCCAAACGGTGCGAAGTACAGCTGGCCTACAGTATCGGTGTTGCCGACCCTATCTCAGTCAGTGTAGATACCTTCGAGACGGGTAAGCTCAGTGATCCGAAGATTGGCGAACTGATAAGAAAGGAATTTCCCCTCCGGCCCAGAGAAATCATCAGGGACCTGGATCTACTTCGACCAATCTATCAAAAAACAGCCGCCTATGGGCATTTCGGGCGAGAAGAAGAAGAGTTTACCTGGGAACGCCTAGATAAGGTCGAAGCGTTGGCTAAATATCAATAAAGGGGGTACGACGCCGTTTGCCTCGGTAATTTGCCCTTTAAGTCAGAATCACATACTGGTAAACGAATCTGTTTGGAATTTCTGTAATCCTTCCTAGATTCCTCCCATTATACGATCTAGTGCCGGTATGCAACCACGAAACATGAGCAAAGAGCAACCGGAACAGGCGAAAGTCCGACCTTGGTTCGCCGTAGTAAGGGGCTTGGCGCCTGTAACGGCGCTAATCATCTTGATTGTCGCGGGTGCGTGCGAGTTTCAGGTCCTGGAGCCGTGGGATCCTCCTCGCTGGGGTGTATCCATCACCTTACCCCTTATAAATCGTACCTATTCCTTGGCCGGGCTGGCTGAAAACGATACGACTATCTCTGAGGATGCGACCAGCCGGGAACTGCAGATCGACTTTCCCGGCAAGCTCGACACCACGACCATCGACTCCAGTATCCTGGAAGTCACTTTGCCAAGCGCAGCTTCACGAACGGATATCAATGAGCCGGCTGATGCACCCGACGCGGATGACTTTTTCGAACCGGTCGATAGAGAGGTTGAGGTTGTTATCGCCCTGGATTCCCTCCTCCGTGAGTTCAACCCGATCCTATTCGGGGATGTGGACTTTCCGGCCGACGCTGACTTCCCGATCCTGCGGAGTGTTTGGGATGCCAACGTAGCCGGTCAGGCCTTGGATAGTGAAGAGGATTTCGAAGTCTTTGACGCTGATAGTGTCTTGGATCAGAATGACTTCATCCAGGCTATCCGTTATGTCCAATTGTCGGACACTGCCACCAGCGAATTCATTACCAGGATTGCCACACCGCAGTTTCCCACTAATGTGGATTCAATCCGAATAGCGGCTACTTCAGGCGACTATTTCAATATCCAGCAGGATACCACTACCCTCCCACCGAATGGAGTCTTCAGGCGAGTTTCCGATATGCGCTCGGATTCCCTGGGCAGTGATATGTCTCTGGCATTGCGAATGGTGATGCCGCCGGCCGACGAGGATACGATTAAAATCCTGGCGAATACTGATCCCAGGGTCGAGATCACCATGAACTTCAGGGTGGGGGGCTTGGACAGCCTGGCCATATCCACGGCGGAGACTCCCCTGATCGAGGAACCACCAGACCCACTGCCACTCCCGGGGGATATTCAAATTATTGAAGGGGAATTGCGTGACCCTGTAGTCGCGCCCATCAACCAGATATCCATTGCAGATCTCGGTACCAGCCTGCCCTTTGATCTGGAATTCCAGCTCTCCTTCCCGAACTTCGATTCTTTAGGCGATGGACAAAACGTTCTCACCCTGGGTCCCTATACATTGCGGGATGGGAACCCACTTATTTCCGAAGAAAGGTCGGTCGCGGGCTTTACGTTTTATAATCCTGACGGCGAAGGGCCTGTAGCCGAGTTCGAGTATGATCTTGTTGTGAATATTCTGGAACAGGATGTGGTCCTCCCACTGGATGGCGGAGAGCTGGGGGAATTCAATGCCAGCCTGGGGGTGGGAATTGACCTGGATGATCCTGCTGACGTGGAAGGCCGGCTCCATTTCGCCAGTATTACCGGCGACTTCGAAGTCTCCTTCGATGCGGTTAATACGACCATCGAAAAGATACCAACCGGCTTCGCGGGCTTTCAATTTGGACGTCTCAGTCTGAGCCTGCTGCTGCGCAACGAGATTCGGTTGCCGGTCCAACTTGACCTGCAACTCACGGGCATCACTCTGGAAGGCGACAGCGCCGCGGTGCCCATCAATCCCTATATCAATTATCCCGGCGTCCCACAAGCCAACACACCCTCGAATATCAGTCCGCCCGCAAATAACGGGGATACAGCCTACACACTGATCGTAATGGATGAAACCTCAGTAAGGACCTATTGGCTGACACAGGGCGGAACAGACAGAAGCGCCGCCTGGGACAGCGTCATCACGCCCGCCAGCAATGGCACCATCGTGGATGTTCTTAATCTGCCTCCCGACATTATCGAGGTGTCCGGCGCTGCCGTGGTCGAAGGTGCCGGCGTCGTGGAAGCCGGCAAAGGCATCTGGGGTGATTTTCAACTGCTTGCACCTTTTGCCTTTATCCTGCCTCAAGACATATCCTTCCTGCCGGTTGATCCCATCCCCTGGGAACCTATGGATGAGTCTGCCCGCGAGCAGATCAGGACAGCCCTGCTCTCCGCCAGCCTGACTTCGAGCGTACAGACGAAATTCCCGATTGCGGGTAAGATCTCGATGCTCGCCTCGGATGACACTATGTTTACCCTGGCCCTGGACTATCTGGATGACATCGATGCAGGGATTCCTACTGCCGCCCGTACGGGCGACACGACCCTATATAGCACGATCCAGGAAGTCCTGGAAGCCGATTCCATCATGGACGTTGACCAGATCGTCTTCTACCCGGAGCTGTCGGGTGCCGATCAGCCTCCTACCGCGCCACAGGAGACGAAAGCCAAGCGGGTGGAGTTCATTACCACCCAGGGAGATACTTTCTGGATCGGCCACCTGTTCGATATGGAACTGCCTGCACCGGGAGGTGTTAATGAACTCGGCTGGGTAACCGCGCCTGGTGATACCTCCCAGGTTATCAGCCTGGATGCCGAGCGGGTGGAATGGATTTCCTCCGATACGACCGTTTATCTCAAGACCTTTATCACTCTCTTAAGTACCGCCGGGAATGATAGCATACGTACGATTCAGTCAACCAATTGGATTCATTTTGCGGCCTACATCACCTTCGATCTGGCCAGTGGTGTCTTTGAAGTCGCTGAAGAGCAGGACTCCTCGGATATCGAAGTGTCCCCCATTACCAGTTTTACCCTCCATCCTGACTCCACTGCCGTTGTTGACCTGGATTCAGTCTTTACCCCTCCAACGGGGATGGAGCTCGTGGATCTTCTGATTAGCGCTTCGAGCAGCCATCGGGGAGTTGTGACGACTACCGTACAGAGGGTGAGAACCGGAACGGGTAGTCAGACCGTCATCCTGAACGTGATTCCCGTTCGTACAGGGACGGCCAAGATAACCGTTCGGGCTGATGATGATCCCGAGGACGGCATCGACCCGGTTGAGACCTCCTTCCTGGTCACTATCAGGGAATCGCAGGGCACCGGTATGCCTCCAAGACCTCTGCGCTTCCGGACCTCTCAAAGTGAGATCATCAAGTGAGACAGGGCCCTAGAGTACGGCTGCTTGGACGTTCCTTATTGCCTCTGGTTTGCCTGGGGTGGCTGGGTGCGCAGTCACCCAATCCGGATGCGCGGTCAATAGGCCTGGCCGGTGCCGTCACCAGCCTGGCGCAGGGCGTGCATGCCGTGGGCTACAATCCTGCCAACCTGGCCTTCTCCACCAAGGACTTCAGCATGAACCTGGGTGGTTTCACCTATACCCTTGAGAATAACATGCTGTCGATTCGCAGCTACAATGAGTTCAGCGGTGCCGATTTTATCGATACGCTTTCCGCCGATTATCAGGATAAGGCTGAGTTCCTCGCCGGTCTGCCCGATAATGGTATGAATATTCGAACCATGTTTCATCTTCCCGTGCCGGCTCTCAATTGGGCCCGGGGGATCACCGCGTTTACCAGTGAGATTGCGCTCTTTGGCAATCTGGGGCTGCCCAAGGCGTTGTTTAACCTGATGATGGAAGGCAACATCATTGGGGACAGCCTACTTCTGGATCTCAACGAAGAGTTCCAGGGAGCCGCTGAGTGGGGCTTCAGTGTAGCCATACCCACCGGTGGAGCGGCCTTCGGATTCACTCTCAAGTACCTGCAAGGATTATTTCATCTCGGTGTAGATCAGGATTCCAGTGGAGGGTACTTCATGACCGACACCAGCGGTTTTAAAGGCGAAGGCCGCTACCTGATCAGGCAGGCTATTGGCGGTGGCGGATTCGGCCTTGATCTCGGCTTCGCAACCGAAGAGATCAACGGGTATCGGTTTGGTATTTCCCTCATTAATGCACTGGGAAGTATCCGCTGGCATGGAACCTCCCTCACTAAAGATCTTCTCGGCGGGACTATCCAGGGACTCATGCCTTGGCGCGAAAACGAATATTTCCTCTACACGTATCGCGTGAATGAGGTAACCGCCAGAAAATATATGCAGGGGGGGGCAGTGGACACCCTGTTTCAGAATGATAGCTACACCGTAGTCGAAACAGAAGCAGGACTGGTGCCCTCGGACACGCTGACGAATGCCGATCTGGAAGCGATCACTCCCAAGCCGTTCGTGACCGACTACCCAACCCTCTTCCGGGTGGGGGCCTCCAAACGCATCGAGAATTTTGGCCTCGTCGCCGTGGATTTACTCACCGGTTTTCGGGATCAGCTCTGGGCCTCTCAAGGATGGCAGCTGGCGGTGGGGATCGAAATCCTCGCGTCACCCAGCTTTCCCCTCAGAATGGGATTACGCTACGGCGGTATGGAAGACACGCAACTGGGAATCGGTTTCGGCATTCACAAAGGGCCGATCCAGTTCGACATGGCCTTGGCTCTTCATAATGGCATCTGGCTCCACACCACCAAGGGATTCAGTCTGGCTCTCGGGCTTACCTTGGTCCGCTAAGAACCCCCCGTTCCTTTTCCCTTCCCGGACAGTGTTGAGCTGGGGACGTTTGTTCTCAACTCCGCAACCGCTTGAGCAGCAAGAATCCCAACGCCAGAAACAGAACGTTAGGCAGCCAGACAGAAGCCACGGGATCAAGCACGCCTTTAAAGCCCAGGGATTGGCCCAGCTTGATGGCGACATAGTAACCAAAGATAACGAAAATGCTCATTCCGGCCCCAAATGCCAGGCTCGAGCGGGGTCGACGTACACTTAACGGCAGACCGAAGAGGACCATGATAAAGCTGGTCATGGAGAAGGCCATCTTGAAATGCATGTTCACTTCCCAGCGGGTGGGATCAATGCCATTGCGAATGAGCTGCGCCACGAAGTCCTGGAGCTCCCTGAATCGCATCTCCTCCGGTGTGACGGACATCTTTACCAAGTCGACCGGTTTGATAGCCAGCATGAGCAGGGTATCCGTCTGCTGGGCGGCAGTGGTAATCGTGTTGCTCGTATCACTGAATGTTCTGATACGGTAGTTGAATCCACGCCAGCCTTGAGCTTCCTCATCCCACTTGAGCCTGTTGAAATCCATCCGCTGGGCAATGCGACCTTCTTTGTAGCGCTGGATGTATACGCCATGAGCCTCCTGGTTGCGATAGTCGAACCGGTCGATGGCAATATGTTCCCTGGGTGACTGCTGGAGGAAGATATTCTGTTTTTTTACCTTGTGCTTGCGACGATAGTCACGGGCAAGGTACTCGCTCTGGACCTCGGCCTTGCGCCGCATCCCCTCTGAGACCAGTAGATCATCGAAAAAGAAGGAGACGACGCTTATGAGCAGCCCCAGCAGGAGCAGCGAGGTGCCAATACGCCGGATGCTGAATCCCGAGGCTTTCATGGCGGTGATCTCGTTGCGCTTGTTCAATAAGCCCATGGAAAAAAACGTGGCCAGCAGGGTGGCCATGGGCAGAGCAATGCTCACGAACCATGGCAGGGTGTAGAGGTAATACCCGATCATCGCGCGGCGGGGCATCTGAGCATCAATGAACTTGTCCAGATTCTCCACCACGTCAACTACCAGGAAGACCGTCACGAAGGCCACCATGGCGCTGAGCAGGATGCTCAGAAAGCGGGAGAGGATATAGCGGTCCAGTAGTTTCACAACAGGCTAAAGCTAAGCATAACAATAGTACATCTTCACGTACCAATTACGGGGCAGTATCTGCACGCCATGAGCGCATTTTCAGCATATTGAGCAGGAGAGGTGCTTGGCATTGAACCATTAGAACCGATAAATTGCCGCTTATTATGAAAACGAACGGACTCTTATTGGCGCTGGTCCTGGGAACCGGGATCCTCTTTGCGAGTGAGGATAACTCCCCCCAGCAGGACCTCGTCCTGCAGGCGCCCCCATTCATCCTTAAGAACGTCCCCTTTACTGTCTCGGTGGCAGGACAGATAGTGGATTCGGTTCAGGTGCGCCTGGATGGAGTGCCCCTGAGCTACGGCGCTTTGGAGTGGGATGGTGAGCAAACCCGTATCCGCGAGGTGGTGGTGTCTGCTCCGGGTTCGCAAGAGCTTAAGGTGCGAACCGCAGCGGGTGTCGGATCTGTGCGCGTATATACCCTGCCGGGACTGGTCAGCGTGCTTCCCCCGCTGATGGCCATCGCGCTGGCCCTGATCACCAAGCAGGTGCTGTTGTCCCTGTTCTGCGGTATCTGGCTGGGTGCGGTTTTTACCCTGGGCGGGTATAATCCTTTTATCGCCTTCCTCAGGACGATAGACACCTATCTGATCAGGGCGATCACCGACCGCGACCATATGAGCATCGTCCTGTTCACCATGACGCTGGGTGGCATGGTGGGGATCATCTCCCGGAGCGGGGGTACGCATGGCATTGTCCAGGCCATGGCCCGCCGTGCCCAGAATCGCAAGACCGGCCAGGTCGCCACCTGGCTGATGGGTATGCTCATCTTTTTCGACGACTATTCCAATACCCTCCTGGTCGGCAACACCATGCGCCCCTTCACCGACAAGCTCAAGATCAGCCGGGAGAAGCTGTCCTACCTGGTGGATTCCACGGCGGCTCCCATCACCAGCATCGCCCTCGCCTCAACCTGGATCGGTTTTGAACTGGGACTACTGGATAGCAGTTTTAGTGATCTGGGAATTGGGGATAATGCCTATGTGGTCTTTCTGGCCGCTATCCCCTACAGTTTCTACTCGATCATGGCCTTGCTCACTGTCCTGATCGTTGCGATGTCAGGGCGGGATCTAGGGCCCATGCTGCACGCTGAGCGCCGCAGTTTATCCGAAGGCAAGATCTTGCGGGATAACGCCAAGCCGCTCCTCGATCAGGAGTTGGCCAACCTGATGCCTCCCGAAGGGGCAAAAAGCCACTGGCATAACGCCATCCTGCCCATCCTGACAATGGTGGCCGTACTAGCCATTGGCCTGTATGTGGATGGCAAAGCCGCCCTGGGCGATGGAGATTATTCCCTTCGGGATATCATTGGCGCTGCCAACTCATTCAAGATCCTCATCTGGGCCTCTTTTAGCGGTACCGTGGTTGCCGGTCTTTTGGCGATAGGAGGGCGGATTCTATCGATCAGCGATACAGTGGATGCTTTTCTGGTGGGCTTCAAGGCCATGATCGTGGGCATCATCATTCTTACCCTGGCCCGCTCACTGCAGCTGGTCACAAGTGATTTGCATACTGCCGACTACATCTTTCATATCACGGAAGACATTCTTAATCCCCGGCTGCTACCGGGGATCACTTTCGTTCTCGCCGCACTGATCAGCTTCTCCACCGGCACCTCGTTCGGCACCATGGCGATCCTGATCCCCCTGGTCATTCCCCTGGCCTATATCGTGCCCGTGAATGCCGGGCTCTCGGAAGCCTCGCAACAAGCCATCTTCCTGGGTAGTATCGGGGCGATTCTCTCCGGCGCGATATTCGGGGACCACTGCTCACCCATCTCCGATACCACCGTCATGTCGTCCATCGCCTCCGGTGCCGATCACATCGATCATGTCCGCACCCAGCTCCCCTATGGGCTGTTGGTGGCCGGGATAACCATGACCTTCGGATATATTCCCGCAGGTTTTGGGATGAATCCCTATGTGAGCAATCTGCTTGCTCTGGGGCTGCTCGCGCTGGTGATCTGGCGTTTCGGGAAGAATCCCGAGAAGTTGCTGGCCTCAGTCCCCTCTGATTGATTTCTGATCCATTCTGGGGTGGATCTGTATCTGCTCGATTCGGCGCAGGGTGGACTTCCTGATCACGACCTGACCACAGGGAAGGTACATCCGCTCGCCCTTGTGGGGGATCCGATCGAGGGTGGCGAAAAGATACCCGGCTATGGTTTCGTATCTTCCTTCCGGTATGTTCAGCTGGAACCGCTGGTTGAGGTCCTCCACCTTTGTTCGACCGTCTACTAATATAGAACCGTCGGGTAATCGGGTCGGATCTGTGACCTGGGTATCAAACTCGTCCTCGAATTCGCCGAAAAGCTCCTCGAACAGATCTTCCGGTGTGACGAGACCGGCGGTTCCGCCGTACTCATCCAGGACGATGGCAATGGCCCGGTGTGCCCGCTGCATCTGTTTGAGCACGTCGATGGTGGTATTCGAGTTGGGTACCATGGCCACCGGGTGGATGATGGAGGCCAGGTCGGCGGGATGCTTGAAGAGATCATATAGGTATACTACCCCGATGATATTATCCAGACGGTCCCGGTACACCGGGAGTTTCGAATAGCCCGACTCGATAAAAGCGTGCACGACGCTTCCCAGGTCGTCAGTCTCCGATACGGCGCTTATCTCTGTACGGGGGGTCATGGCTTTGGATACCGGAGTGTCGGCCAGATCGAAGACCTGGGTGATGAGTTCCTTTTCGCTCTCCTGCAGGATTCGGGAATTTTTCTGGCTGGTAAAGAGGAGTTTCAAATCCTCACGTTCCAACGCGGTTTCCCGACTATCGCCTCGTTCCGTACTCTGGCCGGTACTGAAATACTGGCTGAGCTTCCCCAAGGGGATGGTTATCAGGGTAAAAAGGAGCTGCCAGACGCGCTGCAGAGGAGCGATGACACGCAGGAAATGATTGGGACGCTCTCCCGATAGCGTCTTTGGCAAGATCTCACCGAACAGGAGGATCGTGGTGGTGATGATCGCCAGCACGATGATCGGATGCAATCCGTGCCGAACCAGAAAAGTGGTGGCGAAACTGGTGGCCACTACGTTGGACAGGGTGGTGCCCACCAGAACGCTGATCAGAAATCTGTCCGGGTCTGCCAGCAAGCGAAGGGCTTGTGCCGCTCCTCGTCGGTACTGGCGGGACCAGACCTCCATTTGAAGGGGATTGGCGGAGATAAAGGCCAGTTCGGCCCCGGAAAAGAAAGCCGACAAGGCCAAACCTCCCAATGCCAGCGTTATTTCAAGCATATTTCGGGACGGCGGACCTGCGCCCTAAATATCCCGGCCTGATTGGCAGAGGGTGACGTATACTAACTCGAAACGTGTTCGCATCGCCCTTGGGGAAAGAGAGGGTGACATATTTGTCCGAGTCGACTGATCGACGTAATTAAATTGCAGGTTCATTAATGCACTAACTTAAGCACTGTATTATATCTGGCTCAGGATGAAAAAGCAAGGGGAAGACACGCGACAGAAAATGGAGACGCCAGGGCGCCGGGGCCATTTGATCACCGAACACCGCAATCCGCGCTCGGAGCAACTGGACTGCATGTCCAGCATGGAGATTCTGGAACTGATGAATGCAGAGGACGCTACCGTTCCCGAAGCGGTGGGGAAAGTACTCCCCCGTATAGCGGAATTCGTCGAACACGTAGTCCGGAGCTTCCGTGCCGGTGGGCGGCTGATCTATGCGGGAGCCGGGACCAGCGGCCGCCTAGGCGTTCTGGATGCCTCCGAATGTCCTCCGACCTTCTCGGTACCTCCCGAACTGGTTAGAGGTGTCATCGCCGGGGGAACACCTGCCCTGACCCGATCGATCGAAGGGGCAGAGGATTACCCCGAAACCGGTATGGAGAGCCTGAAGGAACTCGATCTCACATCTAAAGACTGCGTTCTCGGCATTGCCACCGGTGCGACCACACCCTTCGTCCATGGGGCACTGGACTACGCCCGTCAGGTAGGAGCCTACACCGGATTCCTGGTCTGCACCGATGAGGACGAAATTAGTGGACGGGCGGACGTCATCATCCCCGTCGTCGTAGGACCGGAGATCGTTACCGGCTCGACCCGCATGAAAGCGGGTACGGCGACGAAACTGATACTGAACATGATCTCCACCACCGCCATGGTGAGGATCAACAAGACCTACGGCAACCTGATGGTCGATCTGAAAGCGCTTAACGCCAAGCTCTGGGACCGGGGCGCGCGCATTGTTTCCGAGATCTCACAGCTCACCTACGAGGCGGCGCTCGATCTGCTGAAACAGGCTGATGGCGAGGTCAAGACAACCTTGGTGATGGCACTCAAGGGGCTGCCGGCTGAAGACGCCCGCAGTCGGTTGCAGGACCAGGATGGTTCGCTGCGCCGGGTGCTGGAGAGCGGCGACTGAATAATGACTGAATCAACCAAGGCCTGGACTGCGCTGGGTCTTATGTCGGGCACATCGATGGATGGTGTGGATGCCTGTCTGACACGGGTCAGCCTCTCCCCCGGTAGCTTTGAGTTCAGGATAGAAGACAGCAGTACCGTCCCTTTTACCGATGACGAGCGGGACGCCATTTCCCGATCTCTCACCGGCACCGCCGATGACGTGGGTACCCTTCATTTCCGGCTGGGCGAAGCCTACGCCCGCGTCGCGGACAACTTCCTGAACGGCCGGAGTGTTGACCTGGCCGGCTGCCATGGCCAGACGGTCGCCCACCGCGATGGCAACTTCACGCTCCAGGTGGGGACTCCGGCGCACCTGAGTCAGGCCGTAAAGGCGCCGGTGGTCTCCAGCTTCCGGGACGCCGACATAGCGGCGGGAGGAAACGGTGCGCCCCTGATGCCTTTCCTGGACTGGCTGCTGTGTCGAGCCCGATCAAAGGCGACGGTGGTGTTGAATATAGGGGGCGTTGCTAATATATCAGCTATCTCTCCGGGAATGGACCAGGCAGAGGTCATCGGCTTTGATACGGGGCCGGGCATGGGATTGATCGATGAAACAGCTCGTTTATTGTTTGGCAGCTATTGTGACCAGGACGGCCGCTATAGCACGGCAGGGAAGGTGATACCGGAACTTCTGTCAGAGCTCATGGCCCATCCCTTTATCCGCCGACGGCCACCCAAATCGACGGGCCGGGACGAATTCGGGGAGGTACTGGTGAAACAGCTGGCGGATCAGTTCAAGGTACCCCCGGCCGATATGTTGCGATCGGTGGTGTCCCTTACTGCAACATCCATTGCCGAGAATATCCGCCGCTTCGTGCCGTTCCATGATCAGGTGGACACCCTGATCGTCAGTGGTGGCGGGGTTCATCATCCCATACTCATAGAAGATCTGGGAAATGCGCTCCCCGATTGGGAGCTAGCGACATCTCAGGAACTCGGGATCGATCCAGACATCAAGGAGGCGCTGCTGATCGCTGTCCTGGCCGTGGCTCGTATTCAGGAAATACCGGCAAATATGCCGGGGGTGACCGGCGCTGGAGATACTGTGGTTCTTGGTCAAATCACATCAGGATAGGAGAATATTTTGTACGATTACATCTTTCGCAAGTATGACATTCGCGGTGAAGTGGAGCGGGATTTTCCCGAACCCGTGGTCGTTAACCTGGGTCGCGCATTCGGGACGTTCGTTCGCCGGCAGGGTGGGAGTTCCATCGCTCTGAGTGGGGACGTACGGCTGACCACCCCAACCCTCAAGGAATGGTTCGCCCGGGGGCTATTGGAGACAGGTGTCGAGGTGGTAGATATCGGCATAGTACCCACGCCGACGAATTATTTCAGCATGTACCATCTTCCGGTTGACGGCGCTGTGCAGATCACCGGCAGTCACAATCCCCCGGAATTCAACGGATTCAAGCTGTCATACAACCGGGCGGCGGTCTATGGGGATCAGATCCAGGAACTCCGGATGCTGATCGAACGCTCCGATTTTGAGTCTGGGAAGGGGAGTATGCGTGAAGAAGACGTTCTCACGCCCTATACCGAGTTATTAGTCAGCAAGATCGAGTTGGACCGTCAACTGAGAATCGTTATGGACTGCGGCAACGCCGCCGGAGCCCTGGTTGCTCCAGACATTTTCAAGCGGCTGGGAGTGGAACTGACCGAATTATACTGTACTGTTGACGGGAATTTCCCCAACCACCACCCGGATCCCACGGAACTTGAGAACATCCAGGATCTGATCGCCGAAGTCAGGAAGGGAGGCTACGACTTTGGGGTGGCCTATGATGGCGATGCGGATCGAGTGGGAGTTGTGGATGAGCAGGGGAGTGTCATCTGGGCGGACACCTTGATGGCCCTCTTCCTGGATGAGGTCGCCCGCCCAGGTGAGTCTATCGTATTCGATGTTAAATGCTCCCAGGCATTGGAGGAAGAGATCGCCCGCCGGGGAGCAAAGCCCGTGATGTGGAAGACCGGCCATAGCCTGATCAAGGAGAAAATGCGGGAACTGGAGGTTGCCTTCGCCGGAGAGATGAGCGGGCATCTGTTTTTCAACGACGAATACTTCGGCTATGACGATGCTGTCTACGCCAGCCTGCGGCTTGCCCGGCTGGTCTCACGTAGCAGCCAGCCTTTGTCGGCTCTCAGGGCTGGAATCCCTACCTATTTCAGCACGCCTGAGATGAGGCTTGACTGCCCTTCAGACGATGAGAAATTCAAGATCGCAAAGGCGGCTGAAGAATATTTCAAGGCCCATTACGATTGTATTGATATCGATGGGGTGCGTATCAGGTTCGGGGATGGCTGGGGCCTTGTCCGAGCCTCGAATACCCAACCAGTGATCGTGTGCCGGTTTGAAGCGCGCACTGCCGAACGCCTGGAAGAGATCAAGTCGCTTGTCCTGATCAAGTTGGCTGACTTTGGCGAGGTAACACTGGTAGAATGACACTCTCCGGCACCTATCTGGATACCCTCCGCCGAAAAATAAATCACCGGCTGGGGGAGATATATCCACAGGGCCCGCGCCTGCTGACCGAACCGGTGCACTATGCCCTCGCCGGTAAAGGGAAGCGGCTTCGCCCCATACTCACCCTCCTGACCAATCAGGCTTGCGGTGGGAAAGAGGCAGATGCCCTGCACGCCGCCGTGGCCGTGGAACTGCTGCACAACTTCACCCTGGTTCACGATGATATCATGGATCAGGATCATACCCGTCACGGTCAGACTACTGTGCATACCAAGTGGGATGATGGCGTGGGCGTCCTGGCCGGCGATGCCATGTTCATTATTGCCCTGATGGAACTGCGTCTGTCTTCAGATAATGTAGAGGACCTCACCAAAGCCTTCGCCAACGGCGCCTTGGCTGTCTGCGAAGGACAGGCACTGGATAAGGAATTCGAAACCCGGTCCCGGGTCACACTGGATGAATACATGCAGATGATTGATCTGAAAACCGGGTTAATGCTAGGGCTCGCCGCTGAACTTGGGGCCATCTGTGCCTCCGCCGGTCAGGAACAAATTGAGGGCGTGCGGCGTTTTGGTTGTCTTATGGGACGGGCATTCCAAGTGCAGGATGATCTGCTGGAGATATTTTCGGATGCGCGCACGATGGGGAAGAGCCTGGGGAGTGATCTTCTCGCCGATAAGAAGACCTACCTGATGATCGCCGCACTCGACAAGGTTCCCGATCAGGTACAGGCGACGGTTGAAACCGCCAGGATCGATCTGGAGCCTGGTCTGGCTTCCATGCGCCGCATCCTGGAGGACAATGGCATACGTCAACTGGCGGAGGAGACCATTCACCGCAATATCGCCGAGGCTAAGAGCCAACTCACGTCTCTGGGACAAAACGCAGCGACTCTGGAAGCCTTCGCTGAGTTGATCCTCAATCGGGAAAAATAACCGGAGTACCGTCGAAAGGCGGTTGACTCACAACCACGAACTTCGAGATGTCTATAAAAGATCAGATTAAACAACAGGACAAAGCCGACATGTGGTCGGCGGTCAAGGGCTGCCCTGAGCAGATCAAGCAGATAGTGGGGGATTACAGTGATTGGACCCCCCAACAACCTCTGATGACGCCCCGGAAGGTCCTTTTCGTTGGTATGGGAGGCTCAGCTATCGGGGGGGACCTGGTCCGGGTCTGGGCGGAAAAGGTGGCCCCGGTGCCCATGACCGTGCTCCGCAGCTACACGGTGCCGCACTGGGTGGATGACAGTACCCTGGTGCTGGCATCGTCCTATTCCGGAGATACGGAGGAAACTCTAGCCGCGGTGGAACAGGCGGCTGATAAAGGCGGCCGGATCGTCGCGGTTGCCAGCGGCGGGCAGTTGGCCAAGCTCGCCGCCGCTTCAGGCTGGGACTATATCCAGATTCCCGGCGGGCTCCAGCCCCGGGCAGCAATCGGGTATTCCCTGGCGGCAACCGTCATGATCATGGTGAAATTTCAGCTGTTCCCGACATCCGTTCTGGAAGAATTAGATCTTGGCTCTCAGATTATGGCAGCCGAGGGCGAGCAGTGGGGTGATCCGGATCGGGATGGCAATGAAGCCCTGGAAGTGGCTACGTTCATCGCTAAACGCCTGCCTATCATCTACGGCAGCGTGGCAACCACTGAAGCATTGGCCATTCGGTTACGGGGCCAGTTGGCAGAGAATAGCAAGCTGTTGGCAAGCCACCACCTCTTGCCAGAGCAGAATCATAACGAGATCGTGGGATTGGCCGAGCGCATCAACGATATCGGCGATCCGATTATTATCTGGCTACTCGATGAGGAGGATCATGCCAGGGTGAAGCTGCGCCAGGACCTCGCCGGGAGGCTCATAGGAGCCAGAGAAGCGGCGCCCTCATCCTCACCCTGGGAATGCAGCCTGGCCGGATCGGGGACGAGTCTGATTCAAAGGAATCTTTCCCTGTTACACCGGATTGATTGGGTTTCATATTACACGGCGCTCCTGCGCGGATATGATCCTTCAGCGATCGAAATCCTGACCAGGTTGAAAGCCGAAATGAAGCAGAGCTAGCTCTTGGAGATGGTTTTCTTGACTCATCTATAAGCAGGGGGTATATTGTCAGCAGGTATGATACAAGTTCAGGTCGAGAAGATTTCGTTCTATCCTCCGAGTAAGGGGTATGCGATTCTCCTCAAGGAGATGGTGGGGGAGCGTTTCCTGCCCGTAATTGTGGGCAGTTTTGAGGCCCAATCCATCGCCTTAGCCCTTGAGGATGTACAGATGCCCAGGCCCATGACTCATGATCTCTTCTGCAACATTCTGGAAGATCTGAGCGTGGAAGTGAGTGAGGTGGTGATTTCGGGGCTCATGGAGGGGACTTTCTACTCCAAGATAAACCTCACCAGTCAAATTGGCACCACCGATATTGATGCCCGTCCGAGTGATGCCATTGCTTTGGCGCTCCGGGTTGGCGCGCCTATCTATGCCACAGAAGCAGTCATGGAGGAAGCCTCCGTCCAGGAAGTGGTGGAACAGCCTGTCTCTCCGGTCTCGGCCGTATCCTCCGATGAATCCCGGTCAGAATCAAATCCCCCAGAGGAATACTTGAAACGGTTACATGAGCAGTTGGATCGGGCGGTGTCAGATGAGAATTATGAGCGGGCGGCAGTACTGCGTGACAAGATCAGGGAGATTCAGACCGAGGCCAGCAAACAATAAGTGATGCGCTAGTTTATTTCCTGCTTTAGCACTTCCAGTGCCAAACCGGCCGCTTCCTGTTCAGCGGCCTTTTTATTATTGGCTTGAGCGCTCTCGAAGGTCCGGGTCCCGATTCGCACCTGAACCACGAAACGCTTGTCATGCTCAGGGCCCTTGGTCTTGAGCAGCTGGAATCGAGGGTTACCCAAATCATGTTGATGGCAGAGTTCGATCAGGTGGCCTTTATGATTAACCAGCTGGGCTGCCTCGGTCTCTCGTCCAAGCAGTTCGCGGGTGATAAACCGCTCGGCCACAGGCATGCCACCGTCCAGGTACACCGCACCAATGAGAGCCTCCATAGCGTCCCCAACCAAGTTGCGCCGGACCTTGGCATCACTCAACCGGACCCCGCTGTCAACCTGCAGGAAGTGGTGTATCCCCAACTCTTCACCGATGTTCGCCAGGAACTTCTTGCTCACGAAAGCCGAGCGCTTGAGTGTAAGCTCCCCTTCAGTTTCATCGTGATAATTGGCATAGAGATGGTCGGAGACCACGTGGCTCAGGACGGCATCACCGAGAAACTCCAGCCGTTCAAAGTTATGGTTGGAGCTGTCAGTAACACTGCGGTGGGTTAGAGCCTGTTCCAGTAGGTTGTGGTTCTTGAATCTGTGTCCCAGCCGCTTTTCCAGATTCCTGGTGTGAGATCCAGGCTGCCTCTTTAAAAAGGGAAGCAGGTGGTGAAAGAATGTCACGGTATTAGGCAATGAACCTCTTGAACAGGAGAACAGCATTGTGTCCGCCGAAGCCAAAGGTATTGCTCATTGCATACTGGAAGGAGTGTGGCGTTACGCTGTTGGGTGAATAGGACAGATCACATTCAGGATCCGGAGTAACGTAGTGTATGGTGGGAGGAGCTTCCTGTCGTTGGAGAGCCAGGAGAGTGGTGATCGCTTCTACTCCTCCGGATGCTCCCAGCATATGCCCGGTCATGGATTTGGTGGAGCTGACGAGCATACCGCTCTTTGCGTGGTCACCGAAAACGGTCTTTATCGCTTCAGTCTCGCTTTTATCGTTGTAGGGCGTGGAGGTGCCATGCGCGTTGATGTAGCCTATCTCAACAGGATCAATGTCGGCATCCTTGATAGCTCTCTCCATGGCTCGAGCAGCCCCTTCGCCTCCCTCGGCGGGAGCTGTTATGTGGTATGCATCGGCCGTGGCGCCATAGCCTACCAGTTCGCCGAAAATATCGGCTCCCCGCCGCTCCGCGTGCTCTAATTCCTCCAGGACTAAGATCCCTGCCCCTTCACTCATCACGAAGCCGTCACGCTCCGCATCGAAAGGACGGCAGGCTGTATCCGGATCTGGATTGCGGGATAGCGCTTTCATATTGGTAAAACCCGCCAGGGAAAGCGGGGTGATGGAGGCCTCACACCCGCCGGCGACGATCACATCCGCGTCGCCATACCTGATGAGCCGGAATGCGTCGCCAAGTGAATGGGACGCCGTGGCACAGGCGGAGATTACGCAATAGTTTGGCCCCTTCAATCCATAATGAATGGATACCTGGCCAGCGGCGATGTCGGCGATCAGCATGGGAATGAAAAAAGGACTGACCTTGCGCGGACCATTCTCCATGAGGATCCGGTGAGACCGCTCCAAGGCCTCGATCCCGCCGATGCCGGAGCCAATGATGACACCTGCCCGGTTTGGATCGGCATGCTCCAAGAATCCTGATTGCGAGATAGCCTGGTCAGCAGCAATCATGGCATAGATGGTGAACAGGTCCATCTTGCGTATCTGCTGACGATTCATGTAGGCCTCGGCATCCAGATCCCTAACCTCACCAGCTAAGTGAACACCATAATCCCCGGTGTCAAAACGGGTAATGTGGTCGATTCCGTTCCGACCGGAAAATAAACCGGCCTCGAATTCATCGACCGTATTGCCAATGGGAGTGACGGCTCCCATCCCGGTTATGACGATTCGTCGCATGAAGAGTGAACCCGCTGCTATAGACTAGGAGTGACTGTCAATATATTCAACCACGGCGCCTACGGTGGTGAGTTTTTCCGCCTCCTCATCTGGAATCTCAAGATTAAACTCGTCTTCCAGCTGCATGATGAGCTCCACCGTGTCTAATGAGTCGGCGCCCAAGTCCTCGACAAATTTGGCCTCAGGAGTGATCTTACCAGGTTCCACACCCAGCTTGTCGGCGATAACCTCGGAAATTTTTTCTAGAGTGTCTGACATTATACTACCTCCATTACATTACCATCCCACCATCAACGAGTAGGGTCTGGCCCGTGATGTACCCGGCTTCCTCGCTGGCCAGAAAAGCCACGGCTGAAGCCACATCTTCGGGCTTACCCATGCGACCGAGGGGGATGTTCTCGGTCAACTTCTGAGTGACTGTTTCCGGAAGATCAGCGGTCATGTCTGTCGTTATGAATCCGGGGGCGATGGCATTCACCGTGATCCCTCGGGAGCCAAACTCCTTGGCGGTAGACTTGGTCAATCCGATCAGTCCGGCTTTGGAAGCGGCGTAGTTAGCCTGACCCGCGTTGCCGATCAGACCCACAACCGACGCGATGTTGATAATGCGTCCGGAACGCTGCCTCATCATGGGACGCACCGCCGCCTTGGTGCAGTTGAATGCCCCGGTAAGGTTCGTGCGGATAGGCGCCTCCCAGTCTTCTGGACTCAGGCGCATGAGCAGGTTATCTCTGGTGATTCCGGCATTGTTCACCAAAATATGCACCGCATCGTGTTGCTCCAAGATTTCTTTGAAAGTCGCAGCCACGGCGTCCGTATCCGTGATATCGCACCCGTGTACGCTGGCCTGACTGCCATTGGCGGTAACCTCCTCGAGTACTCCCTGAAGGGAGTCAGCCGTCAGGTCGATCAGCGCCATATCGGCGCCAGCCGTGGATAGTGCCAGGCTGATAGAGCGGCCAATTCCCCGGGCAGCACCCGTGACGACAGCAACTTTTCCGTTAAGCTGTAACATGAATTTCTCCAATATCCTCGTCTGTACCAAGGCTTACTATTTCCGAATCTGGGAGCGTTCTGCGATTCAATCCCTGGAGCACCTTCCCGGCACCCACTTCCAGAAAATAGCTGAAGCCGTCGGCACCCATCTGGCGGATAGTCGCCTCCCAGCGCACAGGATTTTCCAGTTGAAGCAAGAGGTTATCTCTGATCTTGGCCGCCGAATGCTCCGGCATAGCAGTCACGTTCTGATAAACGGGTACCTTTGGGTCTCGAATCTCGACAGATTCCAATGCCACTTGCAAGCCTTGTCTGGCCGATGTCATGAGTGGTGAATGGAACGCCCCGGAGACGTTCAGTCTGATAGCGCGTCGCAGGTTCATTTTCTTGGCCAAGTCTACCGCCTGGTCAACGGCCTTGCGGTCACCGGAGATGATCACCTGGTCGGGGCTGTTCAGATTGGCCGGGACCACTACTCCGGATGCCGAAACACCCGCGCAAATCTCCTGGATCTGATCCTCGGTAGCTCCAATGATTGCTGCCATGGCACCCGGTGCAGTTTCGCCCGCCCGGGACATCTGCTCACCGCGAACCTTTACCACTTCCAGGGCAGCTGCAAAGTCCATCGCACCAGCCGATACTACCGCTGAATACTCACCGAGGCTGTGACCCGCTGTCGCCTCCGGTGAAATACCCTGCTGCTTGAGCAGCAGATCTAGCGCCAGGCTGTGCACGAACAAGGCCGGCTGCGTGATGTGCGTCTCACGCAATTGCTCCTCAGGGCCTTCGAAGGATACCCGCCGGAGGTCAAAACCCAGAATATCCACCGCCTCATCGTATAGCTCGCGTACCTCGCGGTAGCCGTCATACAGGTCACGGCCCATACCGACCTGCTGGCTACCTTGGCCAGGAAAAAGGAAAACGGCCACGTCTAGCGGACCTCACTCCATCGGATGTACATGCCTCCCCACGTGAAACCAGCGCCGAAGGCCGCCAGGATGAGGTTATCTCCCGGCCGGAGTCGCCCATCGTCAACAGCGTCAGCCATCCCCAAGGGGATGGTGGCCGCCGTGGTATTGGCGTAGCGCTCGATGTTGGAGAGGACCTGTTCTGCGGTCAGGCCCAGCCGATGGGCACTGGCATCGATGATGCGCTTGTTCGCCTGGTGGGGAATGAATAATTGGATATCCTTGTTTGTCAGGCCGTTGCGTTCCGCCACCTCCGCGCTTACATCCGCCATCCATTTGGCGGCGTATTTGAACACTGCCGGTCCGTCTTGCTGAAGATAATGCTGTCCTTTGGCAATGGTCTCCGCAGAGGGAGGATACAGGCTACCACCCCCTTCCATATACAAATATTCCGCGCCTGAACCGTCACATCTCAAAATCGAATCCAGAACTCCCTCACTGCCGTCCTCACAGGGCTCTAAAAGGATAGCCCCGGCCCCATCGCCGAACAGAACACAGGTGGCCCGGTCGGTATAATCGAGGATCGAACTCATGGTATCAGCCCCAATTACCAGGATCTTCGTGTATTGTCCTGATTCCACCATTCGAGCCCCGGTGTCCAGAGCGAACAGGAAACCTGAGCAGGCCGCTGAAAGATCAAAACCCCAGGCCCGGGTGGCCCCCAGGTTATTCTGTACCAGACAGGCCGTGGCCGGGAAGAACATATCGGGTGTCACGGTGGCCACAATAATGCAGTCAATCTCCTCCGGATCGATCTGTCGCTTAAGGAGGACCTCCCGGGCGGCTTCTGTGGCCATGTGAGAGGTGACTTCGCCATCGCGGACTAAATGCCGTTCGATGATCCCCGTGCGGCTACGTATCCATTCATCGGTGGTATCCACCATTTTCTCTAGTTCAAAGTTGGATAAGATTCTCTCCGGCAAATACTTGCCGATAGCAGTTATCTTGGCTGTTCTACGCTGTTGTGACGGCATTCCGCTCCTCAAAAATGTCCAAATGTGCCTCGATCCCTCTTCGAATGCTTCCTAACAGCTCCTCAGTAAGGCATCGTATGGCGGTTTTTAATCCATTCATAATCGCTCTGGCGCTCGATGTTCCATGACAAACGATCACCACGCCATTGACTCCCAGCAAAGGGGAGCCACCGTGTTCTTCATAGTCGAGTTCCTGGGCCAGGTCCTTCAGTGCGGGGCGCATGAGAGGTACCGCAAGTTGGGATATGGGATGTTGTTTCAATTTCTCCTGAGCCCAGCCGGCCACGTGGAGCACCATGCCTTCAATGACCTTCAACAGAATATTGCCAACGAAGCCGTCACAGACGACCACATCGGCGACCCCGGCGAACAGGTCACGTGCCTCCACATTGCCAATAAAGTTATCCACGTGTTGAGCAAGTAGGCCATGAGCCCTGATAGTCAGGTCGTTCCCTTTGCCCGCTTCCGTGCCGATGTTCAGAAGCCCGATTCGCGGCCTGGGGTGGTCAAACAGATGCACGGAGTTGGCCCTGGCCATGAGTGCGAACTGCACCAGATCTCTAGCCCTGACATCCACGTTGGCTCCTGCATCACAGAGCAGGAATCCACCCTGGGCAGTGGGAATCAGCGGACATACAGCAGGCCTGCGGACGCCAGGGATACGATGCAGCAGAAACAGGGCGGCAGATAACAGGGCCCCTGTGCTCCCGGCACTGACAGCACCGTCAGCCTCCCCCCTCCGCACCAACTCCACTGCCTGTACCAGTGAGGAATTCCGCTTCGTCTTGACGATGCGGGCCGGCCGGTCGTGCATGTCCACTATCTTCTCCGTGTGGACGATCTCTAGCTGGGAGGGATTGAAGCGATGTTTCTTGACCTCAGCCCGCAAGGCGTCCGATTGGCCTACGAGGATAACCTGAGACCCTTGGCCGCACGAACTCTGCAGAAAGTCAAAAGCTCCTTTGACCGTTTGCTCAGGGCTGTGATCACCGCCCATGGCATCAAGCGCGATGCGCATTGTGCTCAAAAGTGGTTAGGATTGTTTTGGTGAAATAACCGGTCGGCCGCGGTAGTATCCACAGTTAGCGCAGACCCGATGGGGCAACTTCGGTTGTCCACATTGCGGGCAGGTAGCGACCTGAGACGCGGTTAGGGTCCAATGTGTTCGGCGCTTCGCAGAGCGACTGGGTGAGTGTCTTCGTTTTGGATGAGCCATATTGCCTCATTCATTCCTTTAATTGTTCCTTGATGGCCAGCAGAGCCGACCAGCGTTCATCCATCTCGTCGGTCTTGCATCCGCATGACTGCATATTCAAATCGGCACCGCAGGATGGACATAAACCCCTGCAATCTTCGCGGCACAATTTCTTCTGGGGGAGCTCAATGTAGATCGCTCCGGCGATCAGCTCGGACAAGTCCATTGCCGGCTGATGGGGTGGAAACAGCAGAACCTCAGACTCGCCGGGCTTCAGATCCGGACGAGGCTCGGAGACGAGCCAGCTGCTGAAGGAACCCTCAATTGAATATGGTGCCGCTCCGAGACACCGATCACAGACCAGGGTCAGATCGGTCTTCACCTCCCCGGTCAAGAGGAAGTCTTCACCCTGCTTGTGTACGCTGAGCCCTACCTGAACAGGTGTCTCGGGATTCCCCAGAGTATTAATGCCGATGTCAAAAAGGGTTTCCTGAAAAAATTGTGTCCCTTCGAAATGATGAAGGTCGCCACGCAAAATTTTCATAAACGCCCAAATTAAAAAATATTAATTACTGGAACAACAGACATTTAGTTCTTCAAATCCATTCAGGATTCATACGACCAGTAAGAGGCATCCTCCCGTGCCGCGCTGTCTGAATGAACGTCATCCCGTTATTGAGCTGCTCCCCTACTTTGAGCCTCCTCACCCTTGTCATCTTCCGTTGACGCTCTGGCGCTTTCAGCACCCTGTTCTTCGGCTTCCACCTCCAGATCCTCCTCATCCTTGCGCTCTAGAAGATTCTCGTCATCGGTCCTCAGCTTATAGGTGAGAAAAGAGAGACTCTGCCCCACGCTGATAATGGACATCCCGTAAGCGAAAACTGAACCGAACATAAGTAAGATCAGGATCGCCAGCAGACTCCCTATGAAGGCTTCCCAGCCAGTAGCGGCAATGGGGTGCATTCCATTAGCCAGAAAAGTGAAGGGGATGCCCAGGCCGGAAAGAATTTGAAACGGGCACGCATCGCCGGCGAGGACGATTCTCTCAGCCCAGGCAAGGATGGGATCTATCTTATCTCCCATCAACCAGGCAGCTCCGAAAATCCACTTGAGAAACTGGTAACCAAGTGTTAACGCGCCACAGTAGACTACCATACCTGCTATGGCCAGGATGGCAATGATAGCGGAATAGACAACGATCCGCCAGGACTGGTTCCAGGTGATGGCATAGGCCTGAAAACTGCTGCCCAGGGCATCTTCTTCCCAGAGAGCAACGATAGCCGGCAGATGCAGCAGCAATACAATCAGTACCACCACGGAATAGATGACAAACAATGACCCTGCGAGATAGACGGGGAAAAACCCGACGAATACTATTTCACCAACGAATGGAATCTTCCCCACCAAGGCCATTAATACCGCCAGCAGTAGAAATAAGGCAATGATTAAGATCAGTGACACGGGCGAGAAGAGTACCGCGCGCCAGTGTCGCCGTATGAATTTCATCCCGCTATTGGCCGTGTAGAACGGATCTCCCTTTAGTTCCTTATAGGTTATCCGGGCGACAATCGTACCGGCCAACAGGGTAATGATCAGCCACAGCAGAAGCCCAAGACCATAGAGTATCCAGGCTGCGGGGCTGGATAGCGCTTCACTCGACAGACTGAAGAAAGGATAGAGACCGAATCGGTCCCAGGTAATTGATAACGAGTTTCCATCGGACAGGAAAGCTAGATAGGTCAACAGGAGATAGGCGGGATATCCCACAGCCAATCCCATCAGATGGGTCCAGATTTTCTTGACCTTTAGTGCTCGCCGCGGAGCTCCAAACAAGTCAATAAAATTAAAGCGCAGCTTCTGAGGCTCAAACACGGCCAGTTATCTCCACGTTTAAATTGGTTGGGAAAGGTCTGGAGCGCTATTGTTGCTGATCAATATCCTCTAGGCGCACATTATCAACCCAGGCACCGGTATATATGGTACTGATCTCCATCAGCAACGCTCTCGCCTCGTTGATTGAAGTGTAATCACCAATACGAACGCGCCACCATACCTCTCCTACTTCTCCCTTGTCCTCAAGAAATACCCGCTGTATATAAGCATCGTATCCTTTCTCCTTCACCTGCTGCAGGATCTTCTGGGCTTGCTTGGCTGTTTTCCAGCTGCTTACCTGCACGGTGAAATGGCCCTTAATGACATCACTGCGGTATTTCTTCTCAGGTGGCTTCGCTCGTGTCACCCGCGAAGCTGGAGCTGTTTTCGGCTTCGGGGGAGCGGTGGCTACAGTGGACGGAGGCTTCGGGGCAACCTCTTTGGCCGGAGCAGCCGAGGGTTCTGCCTGAGCAGTCCTTGCTTCGGTCGTGGGTGCGGCTATTGGCTCCTCCCTCGGGAGCACCGACGTATCTTCATACGCGGTGTAGTAAAACTCATGGTCCGAGACTTCCTCACCGTATGAGATTATCGTCACGGCGAAGCCGTAATTCCCAACTTCATCAGGTGTAAAGGTGAACAGGTTGGAATACGAAGAAAAGTCGGGGACCAACAGACTTTCATCAGGCAGCTCCAGAGGAACCCAGCGATAGCTTACATCGAATGCGTCCTCGGGCGGCTCGACGATAATGGATTCCGGTTCACCGACGAAAATCGGCTTGTACTCCTTCTTCCCCCACGGCAGATACTGGCAACCGTACCAGCTGAAAAGCAGAATAAGCGGTAGAACTATGAGGCGGCGTTTCACAATCGCACCCCCTTTGATATTAGAGGTTTGCTAGAATATCCCCAACAGCGAAAAAAAATGCAACCTCTTTCTCAGCATTTTCATCCGAATCCGAGCCATGTACAGCATTTTCTCCTACGCTGGAGGCAAAATCTCTACGAATAGTGCCTGCTGCAGCGTCAGCCGGGTCCGTGGCGCCGATCAGCTGGCGGAATTGCTCGACCGCATTTTCCTTCTCCAGCACCATAGGCATGCAGGGAGCTGAGGACATGAATGCGGTGAGCTCTTCGAAGAACGGTTGCCCCCGGTGAATCTCGTAGAATCCTTCCGCCTGGGACTTGGACATCTTGATGATCCTGGCAGCCTGGACCTGAAATCCGGCGTCCACGATCCTTGCCAGGATTTTGCCGTGGTGATTGGCACCCATGGCATCGGGCTTGATAATCGCTAAGGTTCTGGTTCCCAATGATCCCTCCGCTCTGCTTATGTTCCCGTTCTGCGATTAAGCCAGAGCCCGCTTAACGGTCTCCCCGATCTTAGCGGGACTGTCACACACATGGATTCCAGCCGCCTGCAGGGCCTCGATCTTACTTTGGGCAGTGCCCTGGCCGCCGGAGATAATGGCGCCCGCGTGTCCCATCCGGCGCCCGGGAGGCGCCGTCCGGCCGGCAACGAATGCCACCACCGGCTTGGAGAATCCCGTTTCCTGGATCCAGGCCGCTGCTTCTTCTTCCGCGGAACCACCGATCTCACCGATCAGGACCACGCCATCGGTATCCTTGTCCTCAGCAAACAGCTTCAGTAAGTCGAGGAACGTCGATCCAATGATCGGATCGCCCCCAATCCCGATGCAGGTCGATTGGCCGATGCCCAACTCGGTCAGCTGGTATACAGCCTCATAGGTGAGCGTTCCACTCCTGGAAATTACGCCGACTTTGCCGGGCTTATGGATAAATCCCGGCATGATGCCCACTTTGCACTGGCCGGGGGTAATTATCCCTGGGCAATTGGGACCGACCAGCCTTGTGGAGCTCCCATTCAGCAGAGCGTTTACGCGTACCATATCAAACGTGGGAATGCCCTCGGTGATGCAGACTACCACCTCCAGCTGGGCGGCAATCGCTTCCGTGATAGCATCCGCCGCGAAGGATGACGGGACGAATATCACGGCCGCGTTGGCCTCGCCGGCTGCCTTGGCTTCAGCCACGGTGTTGTAGATCGGCACTCCGTTGGCATCCTTCTGGCCTCCTTTGCCGGGAGTAACTCCCGCAACCACCTGTGTCCCGTACTTGACCATCTGCTCCGTATGGAAGCTCCCTTCACCACCTGTGATACCCTGCACGATCAACCGTGTTTGGTCACCAACGAGAATACTCATGCCTGACCTCCTCCCGCAGCGCTGACTGCTCTCTGTGCCGCTTCCTCCAGCGTACCGGCTACAATGAACTCCAGCGAAGATTCCTGCAGCAGTTTCCGGGCTTCCTCCGCGTTGGTCCCTTCCATGCGTACCACCACCGGAACGCTCACCTTCATCTCCTGCAGGGCCTCGATGATCCCTTGTGCAATACGGTCACAACGAACAATTCCTCCAAAGATGTTGATCAGGACGCCCTTGACATTGGCATCGTTGATCAGGATGCGGAAACCGTTGGCCACCGTGTCCGAGCTGGCGACGCCGCCCACATCCAGGAAGTTAGCCGGTTCGCCGCCGTGGAGTTTAATGATGTCCATGGTGGCCATTGCCAGGCCGGCGCCGTTGACCATGCAACCGACGTTGCCGTCCAGCTTGATATAATTCAGATCGTACTTCGAAGCCTCCACCTCTTGAGGATCTTCCTCACTCAGGTCGCGTAAACCCGACAGGTCTGGTTGGCGTGCCAGGGCATTGTCGTCAAAATTGATCTTGGCATCCAATGCCAATACCTCACCCGTTTCAGTTACAACCATCGGATTGATTTCTATCAGCGAGCAGTCGTTGGCCTCGAAAGCCCGCCATAATGCCCGGAGACACTTGATCCCCTGCTTGACCTGGTCGCCTTCCAGCTGGAGTGCATACGCCAGTTTTCGCGCCTGGTAGGGCAGTAGACCGAAGCCGGGCTCAATCCACTCCTTGATGATGAGTTCCGGAGTCTCGGCCGCCACTTTTTCGATCTCCACGCCGCCCTCAGTGGAAACCATTACGACATACCGGCCTGTGGTTCGGTCCAGGACGATCCCGGCGTATAGTTCCCGGGCAATCGGTGTGGCCTTCTCTACCAGAAGACGTTGGACCTCCTTGCCCTCAGGACCGGTCTGGTGAGTGATCAGCTGCATACCCAGCATCTCACCTGCGACCTTCCTGACCTCGTTGGGATTGTCGACGAGTTTCACGCCGCCACCCTTTCCACGGCCACCGGCGTGGATCTGAGCCTTAACCGCTACCCGGCCGCCAATTTTTTTTGCCGCCTCCTCCGCCTCATCCACCGAGAAGACGGCATACCCCTCGGGGACGGGCACCCCGAATTCGCTGAATATTTCCTTGGCCTGGTATTCGTGTACTTTCATGTATAAAACCCCTGTTTATGGATAGATGGTCGTTCCACCTTCACCTGCCAAAGCTGGTTCTACGGTGTCGGTATCGGTTATGATCACCCTTTGACCTCCTTGGAGTAAGAAATGCTGAGCCGCCTCTATTTTCGGACCCATGGTCCCATGAAGGAAGTGGCCGTCATCCAGATATATTTGTGCCTCCTTGACTGACATTCGACGGACAGGTTGCTGACGGTCGGTTTGAAAGTAAAGGTAAACCTCCGGCACATCGGTGAGAATATACATGTCTTGAGCTCCGATATCCGTCCCCAGTACCGCCGCAGCCAGATCTTTATCAATGACGGCATCCACCCCCTCGTAATGGCCGTTTTTCATGATATATGCCGGAATCCCTCCTCCGCCGGAAGCGATGACGATGGAGCCGATATCAACCAGGTGCTTGATGGATTTGCAATTAATGAGGCTGATGGGAGTCGGACTGGGAACGACGCGACGCCACATGCTGTCCTCCTGCTCACCAATCTTCCAGCCGAATCGCCTAGCCAGGTTGTCGGCCCTTTCCTTCGTGTAGCGGTCACCAATGTACTTGGAGGGCAATTCCAGTGCTGGATCGTTCGCATCCACGACAACTTGGGTTATGAGTGACACCACATCCCGTTCAATGCCCTCATCAACCAGCGCGTTCTGTAAAGATTGCTCGATCATATAGCCCATCGTGCCTTGAGTAGCAGCTACACAGACACCCAGCGGCAAGGGAGGCACCCTGTCGGCAGCCAGCTCCACGCGGAGCAGTTCCTCACCCACCTGGGGGCCGTTCCCGTGGGTAATGGCCAAACGGTAGCCCCGGCGGAGAAAGGCCATGATCGAACGGAGTGCCTCACGGGTATGGGCGAACTGCTCATGAATGTTCCCGGTGGTTTCACCAGGAGACAGCGCATTACCACCAATAGCAATGAGAATCGTAGTTTTGGACAACATAAATACTTGCTCGGAGCTATGAACTCAAGTGATGAAATCAGCCAGGCCTTCCACCAGCGTGGGAGTACCGATCTCCTGTAGCCGGTAAGTCACCCGTGTGGAAGGCTTGTCTATGTTCATGATCCGGCGTAAATCGATGGGGGTGCCGATGATCACGGCCTCGGCGTCGGAATTGTTGATCGTGGTCTCCAGGTCTTGGATCTGGGCCTCGCCATAACCCATGGCTGGCAGGAGCACCCCGATGTCAGGATAATCCCGATAGGTGGCCGTGATGCTATTGACGGCGAATGGCCGTGGATCTACCAGCTCCTGGGCACCAAACTTTTCTGCCGCGACTGTACCCGCGCCGAACTTCATATCGCCGTGAGTCAGAGTTGGGCCATCCTCAACGACCAGCACCCGTTGATTGCTGATCACGGCAGGATCTTCCACCGAGATTGGAGATTCGGCTTCGATGATCACGGCCTCGGGATTCACCAGACGCACATTGTCACGTACCTGATTAATCCCTTCCTCCTTGGCGGTGTCCACCTTGTTGATCACCACAATGTCCGCCATCCTGAGGTTGATCTCCCCGGGATAATAGCGCAGCTCGTGGCCCGGCCGGTGCGGATCAACAACGGTGATCATTCTGTCAGGTTTGTAGAAGGGTGTGTCGTTGTTGCCGCCATCCCAAAGGATCACGTCTGCCTCCTGCTCCGCTTCCTTCAGGATAGCCTGGTAATCCACGCCGGCGAATACGGTGGTTCCTTCCTTTATATGAGGCTCGTATTCCTCCATCTCTTCGATGGTGCATTCGTTCTTGGCCAGGTCTTCCAGGGTCGAGAAGCGTTGGACGCTTTGCTTGGCCAGATCACCGTAGGGCATGGGGTGCCTGACGACCACCACCTTCTTGCCAGCATCTTTGAGAATCTGAGCCACACGGCGAGTCGTCTGACTCTTGCCGCACCCCGTCCGAACCGCGACTACAGCCACCACGGGTTTGCCGGAAGAAAGCATGGTCTCCTGAGCGCCCAGGAGGCGAAAGTCGGCGCCGGCGGCTATGACTCTGGCTGCCCGGCCCATGACATAATCGTAGGGCACATCTGAGTAGGAAAAGATAACCTCGTCAATTTGCCCATCACGAATGAGATTTTCCAGTTCATCCTCCGGCTTGATGGGGATGCCTTCCGGATATAGGTCGCCCGCCAGCTCGGCGGGGTACTTGCGGTTGTCAATATTGGGGATCTGGGTGGCGGTGAAAGCCACTACATCGAACTGCGCGTTATCACGATACAAGGTGTTAAAGTTGTGGAAGTCTCGGCCGGCGGCTCCCATGATGATCGTGCGTCTTCTATCCTTTTTCATCAGTGCCTTTACTCTTAATGGGAATGAAACGTTGTCATGTTAAAAAGCGTCAGTTGCATACCTGGAAATCCAGGAGCCGGGGCATGCTGCTATACTTTGCGGGAAATCGATTTGGCCTGCAAAAAGAGCCCCAGGTAATCTCGACCCCCGGCTTTGGAATCAGTACCGGACATATTGAAACCGCCGAATGGATGAACCCCCACAAGGGCACCGGTACATTTGCGGTTGAAATAGAGGTTGCCCACGTGGAATACATCCCTGGCCTTGTCCAGGTTGCTCTCGTTACGGCTGTACACTGATCCCGTAAGGCCGTAGATGGTGTTATTGGCTATTTCCAGCGCTTCGTCAAAATTCGCGGCTTTCATCACTGCCAGCATGGGGCCGAAGATCTCTTCCTGGCCCAGCCGGGAGTCCGGCCCGACATCCGCGAAGATAGTGGGTTCGAAGAAGTAGCCCACGTCTCCGATCCGTGTGCCTCCAGCCACCAGACGGCCTTCCTGCTTTCCAATCTCCACGAAGGAGCGGACCTTATCCAGGGCTGCCTGGTTGATCACGGGGCCCATGAATGCGGTGCGATCCTTAGGGGGCCCCACTTTGATGGCTGCGGTTCGATCCAGTACTTTTTCCAACAGGGTGTCATAAACCTGCTCATGGACGATCAGGCGTGAACAAGCGGAGCACTTCTGCCCCTGGAAGCCGAAAGCGGAGGCCACGATCCCCTCGGCCGCTGCGTCCAGATCGGCGTCCTTATCCACGATGATGGCGTCCTTGCCCCCCATCTCGGCCACCACCCGCTTAATCCAGATCTGCCCGGGTGCCACCCTGGCGGCGCGCTCATTGATGCCCAGTCCCACCTCCATGCTGCCGGTGAACGAGATAAAACGTACCCGCGGGTGCTCAACGATAAAGTCGCCTATTTCACTCCCGCTCCCGGGGAGGTAAGTAAGCACACCCGTGGGTAAGCCCGCCTCGGCCATAGCCTCCGCGAAGAGCTGACCCGTGAGCGGGGTGTCGCTGGCTGGTTTCAGCACCACCGTGTTCCCCGCCACCAGCGCTGCTGAGCTCATCCCGGTGAGAATGGCGAGCGGAAAATTCCAAGGGGGAATGACCGCACCCACACCCAGGGGTATGTAGAATAACTCCGGTTCCTCACCTTCCAGCGGTGTCACGGGCTGTTCCTCGGCGTAGCGCAGTGCTTCCCGGGCGTAGAACTCCAGGAAGTCCACCGCCTCGGCGAAATCGGCGTCCGCCTCGATCCAGTTCTTGCCCGCTTCCAGCACCATGGTGGCCACCGCCTCATCACGCCGCTGCCGCAGAACTTCCGCCGCGCGTACCAGAATCTCCGCGCGCTCCGACGCCGGTGTCTGCTTCCAGGAATCGAAAGTCCGGTCCGCCAGCTGGATGGCCTGGTCCGCCTGTTCCTGGGTGGCCTTCTGGAATACAGCCAGTACCTGGGAAGGATCAGCCGGATTGGTGGTAATTAACTTGCGCTCATTGGTATGGGTCTGATCACCGATCTTCAAGGGATATTCCCTGCCAGCCTCTGCCTTCAGACGGGTCAGGGCAGCTTCTACACCTTCAACCTCGGATTCGTGGTCAAAATAGCGGATAGGCAGATTCTTGAACGGGTCCATTGGTCACTCTCAGTTTATTTGGCTTGCAGCGGGCAAGTGCTTCTCAGCGGGAATGAAAAAGCCACAAAAGTTAGAATCCGGCTTCAGTTTTACACAAGCCAAATAGGGCGCGTGAATACGTGTCGATTTGCCGTTGATTACGCCACGCCTTGCCCTTCCTGACGGCATAAGCGCAGCTCGGAGGGACTAGAATTCTCGCAGGATGCGCCAGAGCGGTTTCCGGTCATCCAGCCTGTTCAATCCGGCTTCCCGGGCCAGATTACAGGCTTGCTGGTACTCTTCCCGCGTAGGGGGACGGGCGAGAGCCGGATGTTCTGAAGCTCTATAGGCAGGACGGTACTGGTCCATAATATTCAGATAGGTATGGGAAGAGATTTTCTGCGCCAGGAACTGCACGATCTTATCGGTCCCGGCGAGCTGCTCAGGCAGGACAAGGTGGCGCACCAGCAGGCCGCGGGTCGCTACTCCCGTGTCGTCAACCTGCAGATCACCCACCTGGCGGTGCATCTCACGCACCGCCGCTTGGTTAACCTCAGGATAATTCACCACTTTCGAATACCGACGGGCGGTATCAGTATCGGCGTATTTCATGTCGGGCATGTAGATGTCCACGATGCCATCGAGCAGGTGGAGCATCTCCAGGGAATCGTATCCGCCGGTATTATAGACCAGCGGTAGGCGCAGTCCGCGCTCCGCAGCCAGCAGCAAGGCCGCCATGATCTGGGGCACGACGTGACTCGGCGAAACGAAGTTGATGTTGTGGCAGCCAAGGTCCTGGAGTTCCAGCATCATGACGGCCAGCTCTTCGGGCTCTACTTCCCGACCGCTCGCGCTCTGACTGATATCGCTGTTCTGGCAGAATTGACACTGAAGATTACATTGTGAGAAAAAGATAGTGCCTGATCCCCGCCAGCCCCGCAACACGTCCTCCTCCCCCAAATGTGGGCCGGCACTGTTCACTCGTGCCTTGACACCAGTATGGCAAACCCCCTCCTTGCCGGCGGTGCGATCAACCTTGCAGTGCCAGGCGCAAACATGGCAGAGAGTAAGGAGGTGCTGTGCCTCCTCAATCCTGGTTTTGAGCTCCCCGCTGCGCATCAGCTTCAGGTAAGCCGGAGAAGTGCTCTGCCCAGGATTCTGCCTGCTACCCGACTGCGCTCTGGTCATAGGAATGATGCTCCGACATCCGATTCACGTTGGCCAGCTGCGATACCAACAGCGTTCATTCATGGTCCACTATCGCTTCCGCTTCAACCTCGATCAACATCTCGGGATCGATGAGCGCCCGAACTTCTACCAGTGTTGTTGCCGGCGGGTATTCACCAAAGAATTCCTGATGTGCCCGGCCATAGTCCGCCCAGCGATTGATGTCAGTGACAAACATCCGGGTCCGGACCACCTGCTTGCCATCAGTCCCCAGGTTGTGAAGAGCCTGTTGAATGATTTCCAGGCAGCGCCTCGTCTGGGCATAGGCGTCGCCGGGAGCGAAGGTACCGCCGTCATCGTCAATGGGCGCTGTCCCGGTAACGAAAATATGGCCTCCGACCTTAAGCGCCCGGCAGTAGCCTACCTTGGCCTCCCAGGGCGCTCCTGAAAATGTCCGTTCCACTTTCATGAAGATGGCTCCTCTCCTGCCGTGTAAAGTGTAAATATCCCGCTCATGGATCAAGATGCTCTTGAGTGTTCAAAGATACTGAAACCAGCACTCCCCTACAACACCCCATACAGGGACGTTACGCTTGCTAAAAAGCAGTATGGCATCTGCTGCCGATCTTGATAATATTGGATAATTACTGGAGGTCAATCATACGGTTGAGCCAATATTGCCGATAATGCGGGGAGTGAGAGTTGAAAGCACATAGCTGGCGGACAGAGGACATGGCATTGCTGTCTGTCGTCTTATTATTTTCCAGGACCACAGAAGGGCAGCAAACTTGCCTGAGAACAGGAGAGTGACCGAGTGAATCTGATTGCCAATGAAGAATTTATGCGCAAGGCGATTGAGGATTGCCGCGCCGGTTTTCCAGGCAACGAGGGCGGACCCTTCGGGGCCTGCATCGTTAAGGATAACCAGATCATAGCGACCGCGCACAACACCGTGATGAAAGACCACGATCCTACCGCTCATGCTGAGATCAACGCGATCCGCAAGGCGAGTCAGGTACTCGGTACGTATGACCTCTCCGGATGCGAGATCTATTCCACTACCGAGCCCTGTCCCATGTGCTTCACCGCTATCCACTGGGCCCGCATCGCTCGTATTTATTCCGGGACAAAAATAGAAGCAGTACGTGCCCTGGGCTTCAACGAGCTCCCTGTCAGTAATGCTGCTTTCAAAGCACTGGCGGAATTATCCGTCGATCTGGTGGAAAATGTTCTTGAAGAGGAATGTCAGCAGCTGCTGGAAGATTGGGCAGCCCACACCAACGCCGCCACCTACTGACCGGGGACATCTAACCGCGTCCTCTCAATGGGCATTGAATCCTTCCCTATTGATAGGCTTGCCCGCCTTGGACACCGTATTTTGATCGTTCGGCAATAAGCATATTTGAAGCTATCCGCTCGTCGTCTTCATCGCCATGCCCTCGCTATAATGTGACGTAGATCAAATTTTCCTTTGCCTCTGTTCATATTAGGTTGTATACTCTACGCGACTACTCGTTCAAGTCATACGTATTAGCAGAGCAGCAGGTTCAACTCATTAGCGTGAGGAGAATCATATAGATGTACCGAGTCCTCGGATGTCTTTGGGCATTCCGGCTTGAATGTGATATCGATCAGTTCGGGTATGGATTTGGCGGCATCTTATTGAGGAGGTGGGGAGGACCACGCTTGGTACCCCCCTCAGTGCGGGACATTCATTCACTTATTAAACACATCAACTAAAAAGAAACGGGAGCAACCATGAAACGGATATTGCAATTCGCTGTCATATTGCTCGTTCCCCTTCTCCTGTTCAGTCAGGAAACAGGTAAAATAGCGGGAACGGTGACGGACGAAGCCACAGGCCAACCGTTGGCCGGTGCCAACGTGCTGGTTGAAGGCACTTCGTTCGGGGCAGCCACCGACGCTGAGGGTGGTTACATCATCCTCGGTGTCCCGGTAGGTGCCTATACCGTTCGGAGCGAGTTTATCGGCTACCGGCCTATGCGTATATCGAATGTACGTGTATCCAGCCGGTTGACCACCACAGCCGACTTCGCGCTCTCCTCGGAAGCGCTGGAGCTCGGTGTCGTGGACGTGGTGGCAGAGCGGCCGCTGATCAATCCCAGCGCCACCAATGCGCAGCGCGTCATCAGCTCTGATCAGATTGCCAACCTCGCTTCGCGTAATGTGTCCGATTTCTTCGACCTGCAAGCCGGGGTGAGCTTTCAGAGCAACCAGCTGCATGTCCGGGGCAGCCGTCCCGACGAGGTCGGCTTTGAAATAGAAGGCGCCTCTACGAGTTCGATTATTGGAGGTGAGGGTAATAATATCTTCCAGGCGGGCGGATTGGCGCCATCGCTGCAAAGCGGTGGTACTAACACCTTTAACTTG
>CP070787.1:1434374-1440491 GCA_020346745.1 Fidelibacterota bacterium
CGGGATTCGGGAAGTGGCGCTTTCTTCCGGAGCCTAGCGTGGAAGCATTTCTGACTGAATCCAGTTTTGACTATCTCTGGGGTAACCATAACGGATACGATTCGATCGATGTGCAGTACAGCCGTGAGATCCTGTTCCTCAGAGACGGGTTTTGGATAATACGGGACCACTTCCGCTCAAACACCCCGCATACCTATCAGCAGATCTGGCAGGGGGATTTCCAGATTGGGGATGACAGGCGCCTTTACCGGCGTTTCCTTGATCCTGACGTCACGCTGAACATCATTCAACTGCTCCCGGCAACCTATGATATATCTCGGGGGGCTTTTCGTGAGAAGAAGAATACGATGGTCAGTCACGGGGGGGATGCCCATTTCCGCTTCACAACTCTACTGGCGGTGACTACCGGATCCGTTCTACCGGGCCGTGATGAGCCGGAGGGCTTCCTCTCGATCACGGAAGGCTGGCAGCTGAAATTCGCACCTCATACTCGGTTCCAACTTGATGATGGTCGTATGGTGGAGGGTGAGCTGCTGATCGACCACCAGGGCACCGAATTCTGGATTCTGGGTGCGCGGCGGATCGATGGGAAAGTCCTGTCACGGGCAGTAGATGGCACCGCTGCGGTCTACATAAATGTAGCGGGTGAGATCGTTCGCCTGCATTGAATAATTCCTGAGGATATATCACGGGCCTAATAAGGGGCTTGATTCGATTTCCCGTCGGTAAGTGGGGGGAGCCCGGATAGCCTGAATGCCGAAAAAAAGCATCTGCAATAGGCGCAGATTGACTTTTTAGCTTGGATTCAAGCGGAGAAGTGGATACCTTTATCCTGTAAGATGTCTGACATCTTATAACAAAATAACGTTATACTCTCGAGTGCCAGATTGGACAAAACATTCAAGCAAATCGGTAACAACACTACCCTTAGCCAGCAGATCGTTCAGCAGGTAGAGGACTCCATCCGGAACAAGGTTCTGCTCCCGGGCCAGAAGCTCCCCACGGAGCAGGAGATGAGTGCCATCTTTGGAGTCAGCCGGCCGGCGCTGCGCGAGGCGCTGCAGATACTCAGCACCAGGGGCCTGATAACCATCAGGAAGGGCAGAGGGGCTTTCGTCAATGACTACCACGAAACGCTGGCCTCCAATCCCATGCATCTATACCTGGAGCTCAACCTGAACAAGGATCTGATTCTCCAGCTGGTGGCGATCCGAAAGATACTGGAACCGAATATTGCCCGCCTGGCGGCTGAGAACCGTACCGCAACGGATCTTGAGGAACTGCAAGCTATTCTGAATCAATTTGAACACGTAAGTGACACTGATCATGAGAAGCAGGGTGAGTTGGACCGGGATTTTCACCTTAAACTGGCACACAGCACGCAGAATCCCATCATCCCCTTGATTGTCGATCCTGTATTTCAGATGATGCCGAAGATCAAGACGATCATTCTGGAGCATGTTGAGCAGGCGCACGGATCAGCCGTTGAACATCATCGCAGGATTCTGGATGAGATCGAGGCCGGAGATGCAGAAGGGGCTTACCGGGAAATGCTGGAGCATATGAGCATCGCTGAAGAGCATGCGCAGGTGACTGCTCGGGCCATGGAGTGATGATTTCTGGCAAGCAAGGGGGTCTGAATAACAGATCAGATAATTCGATCGACAGTGGCCACGCAGGCGAAGGAAGCATATAATGGAGATAACTCTCAAGGGTAAGGTCGCGATCATCACCGGCAGTATCCAGGGCATTGGACTGCGAACCGCCCAGATGCTGGCGGATGCAGGGGCGGCGGTGGTGATCAACAACCACACTGATCAGGAAGAACTGGAAAAACAGGCACAGGCGATCCGGGACGCGGGTGGCCAGGTCAAGGCGGTTACTGCAGATATAACTGATCGGAAACAAGCCGGAAAGCTTATCCAAGCAGCTGAAGAATTGGGAGCTGGGCCCGATATCCTGGTAAACAACGCGGGTGGTCTGATCGCGCGAGTACCCACCGCCGAATTTGATGACGACCATTTTGCGACCGTGGTAGATGTCAATTTGAAGACCGCCATGCTCATGTCCCACCTGGTGTTGCCCTACATGAAGAAGCAGGGTGCCGGCAAGATCATCAATTTTTCCTCGCAGGCGGCGCATGATGGCGGAGGCCCGGGTGCCGGGGCATACGCGGCTGCCAAGGCAGCTATCTGGACATTCACGAAGTCACTGGCGAAGGAAGTCGGGCCGGATGGCATTACCAGCAACTGTGTTGCTCCGGGTTTTATCGCCAGTACGGCATTTCATAATGTGTTCACCTCACCTGAAGTCCATGAGAAGGTCAAAGAGATGGTGCCGCTCAAGCGTCTCGGCACCGTAGATGATGTCGCCAAAGTGATCCTCTTTCTGGCATCCCCTCTGTCTGACTACATCAATGGTCAGATCATCGAGGTCAATGGCGGTCTGTACATGCTTTAATTGCTTGGGAAGCACCTGCTAGGCAACACAATGAAAGCGAAACGACACGTCATACTCCTGGTCTCCATTCTCCCGTGGCTGGCGTGCGTTAACGAGTCGCGGCCGGATGAGCAGGCAGGCCAGCATCCGAGCCTGATCATCACTAAGACCGAAGCCAGAGAAATAAGGAAATCACTGGGGAAATATCCCCTGCTCGATCAATCGGTCGATGGTCTGAAAGCCACTGTCGAAGCTGCCCTGGCAAGCCTGATCGAAGTGCCGCCTCCAGGAGAAGCGGGGGGATACGAACATGAGCGCCACAAGCAGAACTACCGGGAGATGCGTGACGCCGGTTTGCTGTACCAGATAACGGGTGATGAGCGCTATGCCGGCTTTGTCCGGGACATGCTCATGCGCTACGCCGAGATGTATCCCACTCTAGGACCGCACCCGCGGGCACATAACCAGAGACCGGGCAAGCTGTTTCACCAGATGCTGAACGAGACCGTGTGGCTGGCGAACACCAGCATCGCCTATGACTGCATCTATGAATGGCTGAGTCCCGAGGATCGTGAGCATTTGGAGGCGAATATATTTCGCCAGATCGTGGAATGGTTCACGGAGACCAACGTACATGAGTTCGATCGCATCCATAATCATGGCATGTGGTCCACAGCGTCAGTGGGCATGATCGGCTACGTGACCGGCAACCAGGATTGGGTGGACATGGCCCTTTACGGGTCGGAGAGAGATGGCAGCGGCGGCTTTCTCAAGCAGGTGGAGTTACTATTCTCTCCCGACGGATATTATATGGAGGGGCCGTACTATGTCCGTTATGCCATGCGGCCGCTCTTCAAGTTCGCCGAGGCCATTGAGCGCAACCAGCCGGAACTGGAGATCTACGGTTTCAAGGATGGGCTGCTGAAGAAGGCCTTGTATTCGGCTGCGAACCTGGCCTTCCCCAACGGGGTATTCGCCCCGATCAATGATGCCTCCAAGACCATGGACATCAGAGCTCCGGGGGTCGTGCTGGGGACCAATGCCATCATTCACCGCGAGGGCGCCGATGATAACCTGCTGGCGCTATGTGCCATTCAAGGCCGGGTGTTCCTCAATGGAGCGGGTCTGGCCACGGCACGAGCCTACTCACGATTGAAAGCACCACCGAAGATCAGATGGGGCAGCATCGAGTACACAGACGGCAACGACGGAACCCAGGGTGGTGTGGGTGTGCTGCGTCACGGTGAGGGCGCTGACCAGACCATGGTGCTGATGAAATACGGCGTTCATGGCCTAGGACACGGCCACTTCGACAAACTTCATTTCATTCTCTTTGACCAGGGCCGGGAAGTGATACCCGACTACGGATTCTGCCGCTGGATCAACATCGAGCCGAAGTTCGGTGGACGGTACCTGCCGGAGAATGACAGCTATGCCAAGCAGACCATCACTCACAACACGGTGGTCGTAGACGGGATATCCCAGAACAGGGGGGACCGCCAGGCGGCGGATCGAGTGCACGGGGAGCGGCATTTCTTCGATGCCACCCGGCCAGACGTCCAGGTGATGAGTGCCCGGGCCAATCAGCATTACGATGGCGTGGACATGCAGCGAACCCTGTTCCTGATAGCAAATGATCAGACTGAATTCCCGGTGTTGATCGATATCTATCGCCTTAAGAGCCAGAATAGGCATCAGTATGACTATCCAATCCACTATAACGGTCAATTGATCAACTTCGGCAGCTCCTACGAGGCGTTCCAGGAAAACTGGCAGCCGTTGGGGCCGGAACACGGCTACCAGCATATCTGGAAGACGGCGGAGGGTAGTGAGGTCACAAACTCACCTGTGCGCCTCACCTGGGTGGATGGTCACCGCTATTACACGCTGATCACTACGGGGACAGCCGGAGGCCAGGGCATACTGGGACGGACCGGCGCGAACGACCCCGACTACAACCTGCGCTCTGAACCGCTGGCGATTGTCCGAGCTAATGGCAGTGAGGTAGTATTCTGCTCGGCCATCGAGCCGCATGGGTATTTCAACGAGGCTACCGAATCCTCCCGGGCAGCGCGGGGTATCATCCAGGCCGTAAGGATCCTGGGGCATACCGATGAGGGGACCGTAGTAAATGTGACCGGGAAGAACGGCCTTGACTGGACACTGAGCGTGACGAATCAGGAAGCCTCGGCCACCCGCGGGCATTCTGTCTTGGTGAATGGGCAACCATATGAATGGTCGGGCAATTTCTCTGCCCGCTTAGAGGGGAATAACAGCCAGACTCAACCTTAACATGGAGCAGGAATGAGAACGATTAAAGGATTGCGGTGGTGGATCGTTGGGCTGGTCGCCCTGGCGACGGTAATCAACTATATCGATCGCAGTGCCCTGCCCATCATGTGGCCTGATATGAAGCATGACATAGGGCTGACGGACGCAGATTATGCCGTCATCTCGATCATGTTCACTATTGCCTATGCCATCAGTCAGAGCCTATCAGGTAAGCTGTATGACTGGGTGGGGACAAGGATAGGGTTCGTGATCTCGATTATTGTCTGGTCGATTTCCGCAGGACTGCATTCCATTGCCCGTTCCATCGTCAGCTTCAGCTTCTTCCGGTTTACCCTGGGATTAGGTGAGGCTGGCAACTGGCCGGGGGCGACCAAATCGAATGCCGAGTGGTTTCCCATCAAGGAGCGTGCTCTCGCCCAGGGTATCTTCAATACCGGTGCAGCGGGCGGATCCGTCATCTCCGTGCCGTTGATCGCCTTTCTCTACCTGTGGCTCGGCTGGAAGCTGACCTTCATTGTGTTGGGTATCTTTGGACTATTATGGATCATCCCGTGGCTAACCCTGAATAAAAAGCTGCCCCAGGAGCATCCCTGGCTTGGCGAGGAGGAACGTGAATATATCCTCACAGGTCAGAAGACAGGTGAGCCTACCGATTCTCACGGTGAGTGGGTTCCCAAGTGGGGTGAGCTCCTGGCATACAAGCAATCATGGGCTGTTATCCTATCGCGGTTTTTTCTCGATCCAATCTGGTGGCTGTTCGTGTTCTGGCTGCCGATCTATCTGAACGAACAATTCGGTTTCAATATCAAGCAGATCGGCATGGCGGGCTGGGTTCCGTATGTGGGCGCTGCGGCGGGATCACTCTTCGGGGGTTGGTTGAGCGGCTATCTAATCTCCACCGGGTGGACGGCCAACAAGGCGCGTAAGTGGGCTATTACGCTGGGTGGGATCATCATGCTGCCGGCCCTGATCTTGACCGCCTTTGCGACCCAAGCTGTTCTGGCCATCCTCCTGATCGCGATTATCCTGTTCGGATTTCAAATGTCCATGAACAACATTCAGACCCTACCCAGTGACTTCTACAGTGGGAAGGCGGTGGGATCGCTAGCTGGCATGGGCGGGACAAGTGCCGCCATCGGTGTCATACTGGTTACCTATTCAGTGCCTACCCTGAAAGCGATCAGCTATGTTCCTGTATTTATCCTGGGTGCCTGTCTGGTGCCCCTTTCCCTGCTGGCCGTCTTTACGCTGTCGGGATATGTCAAGCGTGTCGTTCCCCATAAAATCAGAGGATCAGAATGAAAACACATATTCGAGGTAAAGACATCAAGGTCGAAGAGATAAAACCTGGTATGAGTCGCCAAATCCTTGGTTATGATAGCGATT
>CP070787.1:1440591-1465844 GCA_020346745.1 Fidelibacterota bacterium
GCCCATGCTCTGGCGGTATTGCAGCTACAGCGGATAGATCTCCAGCCTGGAGCTAACGTGGTCTTGTGCCTGTCAGGGCGGGGCGACAAGGACGTACATACCGTGGCCCGGGCACTCGGGAAGGATCTGGCATGAGGCGCATCGCCCAACTATTCCACTCACCCGGCAAGAAGCTGGTCCCCTTCTTCACTGCCGGCTTCCCCAATCTCGAGCATACGGTTCCCCTGGTTCTGGCCGCAGAGCAAGCCGGTGCGCAGATGATCGAATTGGGCATGCCTTTTTCCGATCCGCTGGCTGATGGCCCCGTTATCCAGAAAACCAGTCAGATCGCCCTGGCGAATGGCGTCACCCTCACGTGGATCCTGGAGACTGTAGCGCAAGTCCGAGAGCAATCTCAGGTTCCCATCGTGTTGATGGGATACTTCAACCCATTGCTCAATTTCGGACCGGAATCATTTCTTGAACGAGCGCAGCAAGTCGGCGTTGATGGACTGATCATCCCCGATTTGCCCCCTGATGAAGGGGAGGGCCTGTTCGAGCAAGCTCGTGAAATGGGAATCAGCACCATTTATCTGGTAGCCCCGAATACTCCTGACGACCGGATTCGAGAGCTGGGGCAGAAGGCCGAAGACCTACTCTACGCCGTGTCAATTCTGGGTGTAACCGGTTCATCGCCGGCAACCAGGGGGAACCTGGATCGCTATCTGGACCGGGTACGAAACACTTCCCCGGTCCCATTTGTGGTGGGCTTCGGCATCTCCACTCCAGCCCAGGTCCGGCAGGCTACCGCCAGGGCGGACGGCGTCGTTGTAGGTAGCGCCTTGCTGACACGCCTGGAAACAGCTGACAATCCAGTAGACGAGGCAGCTGGATACTTGAAAACATTGGTCTCAGCATTACCTGAGGAAGGATAGATGGCAGAACCTGGAGGAAAGGAATGAGCCCCAAAAAAGCAACACGTATCGGTATCCAGGGAGATGAGGGTAGCTTCAGTGAAGAAGCAGCCATCGAGTTTTGTCGGCGGCACGGTATTGAAGAATTCGAAATGGTGTATTTGATCACATCTGAATGTGTACTGGAAGCCATCGACAGGGACGAGGTGGAGGTGGGTGTAATGGCCATGGAGAACGCGCAAGGCGGCGTAGTGGTCGAGAGTATGATCGCCCTGGCGGAGTACCGCTGCGAGATAGCGGAGATGTTTCACGTCCACGTTGAGCAATGTCTGTTGGGTATGCCGGACTTGCTGTTAGGGGATATCACCGAGGTGCATTCCCATCCCCAAGCGCTGCGGCAGTGCCGAAATTACCTTGCAGACAAGTTCTGGACCCGTCCACTGATCGATGAAGACGATACCGCCCACGCTGCCAAGCGTCTGATGCAAGGGGAACTGCCCGCCACGGCGGCGGTCATCGGCAGTCGACGGTGCGGCGAGCTCTATGGACTAGCCGTGCTGGAGGCGGGCATTCAAGATCTAAAGAACAACCTGACCCTTTTTCTGGGAGTTAAGAAATGGCAGCCCAAAAAGAACAAACAACCGTAGGTATCATCGGCTTTGGCCGCTTTGGACCGGTCCTGGCGCAGCTGCTGGCACCGACACACAAGGTAGTGGTCCATGACATCATTGACGTCAGCCAGCGTGCGGAGGCAGTCGGTGCTCAGGCGGTCGATTGGGACACGGTGTCAACTGCACCGACTATCTTCCTGGCCGTTCCGATTCGTTACTTCAAGGAGACTGTAGCCAGGCTGGTATCGAAGGTATTGCCCGGCACAACCGTCTTCGACGTCTGCTCGGTAAAAGTCTATCCTGCCACGGTGATGAAGGAATATTTCCCACCGGAGGTCATTACCATTGCCTCCCACCCGCTTTTTGGACCCGATTCCAGTCTCCGCGGATACCAGGACCTGCCCATAATGATGCACCCGGTATCACCGCGATCCGAGCATTTCGATAACTGGGCGGGATACTTTCGCGAACAGGGTCTTAGAGTGCTGGAGATGACTCCGGAAGAACATGACCGCCTCGCCGCACGCAGCCAGGGTATCACCCATTTCATTGGCCGGGTGCTTAAGGAGTTTGGCATCGAGAGTACCCCCATTGATACGGAAGGTTGCCGGGATTTACAGCTGGTTGTGGAGCAGACTTGCCATGACAGCTACGAACTGTTCCATGACCTGGAGAACTACAACCCTTACACCACTGAAATGGTCGATGCTGTACTCAAGGCTGTCCAGCAGGTCAAACAATCTATCCAACGGAGGGAATAAATGCTGGTCATTATGGATGCCCGTGCCTCGGATGAAGACATCCAACGGGTAGAAAACCGCATTCACGAGCTGGGCTATAAGTCCCATCCTATTCCCGGTGCCAGTCGTCTGGCCATAGGAGTTACCGGGAATCGAGGGATCGAAGACCGGATTTACCTTGAAGGTCTACCGGGGGTCCAGCAGGTCATCCCGGTCACCAAGCCTTACAAACTGGCGAGCAGGGAGATCAAGCCGGAGAACTCCCTGGTAACGGTGGGAGACGTGGTATTCGGCAATGGTGGAGTAGTAATGATTGCCGGTCCCTGCGCGGTAGAGAACCGTGACCAGACTCTCCGCATCGCAGACCTGATGGTTTCCCTGGGTGCTCATATGCTCAGGGGAGGTGCTTACAAACCACGCACTTCACCGTATACCTTCCAGGGTCTGGGAGAGCCGGGGTTGGAAATTCTGGCCGAGGCCCGCGAGCGCACCGGATTGCCGGTAGTCACGGAAGTGGTGGATCCGGGTCTCGCACCGCTGGTGGCCCAGTATGCTGATATGCTTCAGATCGGCACCCGGAACATGCAAAACTTTGAACTTCTTAAAGAAGTCGGTAAGCTTGGCAAACCGGTGTTGATGAAACGCGGCATGAGCGCCACACTGGACGAAACCCTTATGTCGGCTGAGTATCTCATGTCCAACGGTACGCACGATGTCGTCGTGTGTGAGCGGGGAGTGCGTACTTTCGCCAGTCATGCGCGTAACACCCTTGACGTGTCGGTCATTCCAGCCCTGAAGCAAGTGAGTCATCTGCCCATTATTGTGGATCCCAGTCACGCCAGTGGCAACCGTACCAGCGTCATCCCTCTGGCTCTGGCTGGTGTGGGGGCTGGAGCAGATGGCCTGCTGGTTGACGTGCACGACGACCCCGCCCACGCCCTGGTAGATGGTCCTCAGGCATTATTGCCGGAGGACTTCGAACAGCTGATGACACTTCTGGAGAATGTCACCAGCGCCCTGGGGCGGAGATTCGAGAGGCGCCAGGTTGCAATCGGCTGAGAAGACTAGGCGTATGATTCTCAGGATGCCAGGCGACAAGTCTATCTCGCACCGAGCCCTGATGCTGGCCGCGCTGGGGAAGGGTGTCTCACGGCTGACCAATCTCTCAAGAGGGGCGGACGTCGTCTCCACTCGCCTTTGTCTGGAGCAATGCGGCATCCCGATCCGGGACGACGGAGATACGGTGATACTTGAAGGCCAGGGTGGAGTTTTCAAATCACCGTCGAAAGACCTGAACGCGGGCAATTCCGGAACTACCGCGCGACTGCTCGCCGGACTCCTTGCGGGGCGAGGTATCCAAGCCCGGCTGATTGGTGACACATCATTATCCCGCCGGCCGATGGGACGCATCGTTGAGCCCCTTCAACAGATGGGTGCCATGATTCACCTGTCTCCCCGGGGAACCCTGCCCCTGACGCTTTACCCCGCCTCCCTGACCTCTCTGGACTATACACTCCCCGTTGCCAGTGCCCAGGTCAAATCGGCACTGTTGCTGGCTGCATTGGGGGGCGAAGGGGCAGTCAGTATAACTGAGCCGATTCCCACTCGCACCCATACAGAACTCATGCTGCAGGCCCTTGGCGCCGGTATTCAAGTTTCTGGTAACCGGATCACACTGGAGGCGGGAGTCCAGGACATCCCCGCTTTCGAAATGGCGATTCCCGGTGATCCGTCTTCAGCCGCCTTCCTCGCAGCGCTGGCCACCCTCCTGCCCCAAACGGAACTGACTTTTCAGGATCTGCTCCTTAATCCCACCCGCATGGGATTTTTCCGCGTGCTCCAGCGGATGGGGGCACAGATCACCTGGACCAGTAAACACCAGGAATTAGGTGAAGAGGTCGGCGAGCTGACTATCCGGTCCTCTGACCTCAAAGCCATCCACATTTCCGGATCCGAAATTCCAACCATGATTGACGAGCTCCCCATCCTGGCGATTCTGGCTACCCAGGCGGAGGGAGCAACAATCGTCCGAGATGCGGGGGAGCTGCGGGTTAAAGAGAGCGATCGGATCAAGGCTATCTGCGAGAACCTGAAACGGATGGGTGTCCGGGTGCAGGAGCTCACCGATGGCTTCCGCATCTGGGGACCGTGTACACTGAGGGGCGCCACGGTCCGCACTCAGCATGACCACCGCATTGCGATGGCCTTCGCCGTCGCGGGCCGCATTGCTGTGGGCCGAACCCTGCTGGACGATCCCGACTGCGTTGAAGTGTCCTTCCCGGGATATCATGACTTGCTGGGGCAGGTAGCATGAGCCGATCCTTCGCAGTCATCGGGTATCCTCTCGGTCATAGCCTTAGTCCTATTCTCCATAATTATGTTTTCGACCGGCTGGCCTTGGACGCCTCTTATAAGAGTCTGGAGACGCCGCTTGGGGCTCTGGATGAAGTAGCGCGAAGGCTGCGAGACGGCCGCCTGGCAGGCATTAACATTACATTGCCCTATAAATCGACTTTTTTGAGATATCTGGACCAGCTAGCGCCAGATGCACTGCCAGTGGGCGCGGTGAATTGTGTCGCCCTGGAGCAGGACAATCTTATCGGACATAACACAGATGTGACCGGGATACTCTACGCCCTCAGGCAGGGGAGCTTCCAGGCTGAGGGTCTGAGGGTAATGATCCTGGGAGCCGGTGGCGCCGCACGGGCGGCGATTGTGGCACTTATTCAACAAGGTGCGGAGCAGATCTGTATCGCTGGTCGCAGGGAAGAAGCGATCACGCAATTGCTCGATGATTTCCGGAAGATCACCAGCAAGACACGCTTAGTAGGTCAGCTGATCAACCCGGAATTGGATACTCGTTCCTTCCATCTGATCATTAACGCGACGCCGGTTGGGATGCATCCCAATGTTGAGAAATCTCTTCTTCATGTGAGCCAGATTCACCGGGGGCAGACTGTGTTCGATATGGTGTATCGCCCGGAAATCACCCAGTTGCTGCAAACGGCACTCGCAAAGAGCTGCCAGATTATCACCGGTCTGGATATGTTCATTGGCCAGGGATTGGCCTCACTGGATTATTGGTTCCCCGGTATCATTTATGACCAGGGCGACCAGCTGAATCCGGCCATTGACGTTTCATCCGTGAGGAGCCTGCTCCTGGAGGCTCTGAACTACCGGGCACCGATCAGCCACGTTGTTCAAAAGACAGGAGATATGGCGTAATGAGGAAGCTCCGTTGGCTAACCGCCGGTGAATCGCACGGGAAAGGGTTAGTAGGCATCTTGGAAGGACTGCCCGCAGGTTTGGAGATCACCGAGGAATATATCACGTTCCATCTTGCTCGACGTCAAAAGGGTCAGGGCAGAGGCAAGCGCATGACCATTGAGAATGACCGGGCTGAAATCCTGGCTGGTGTGCGCCACGGCAAGACCCTGGGCTCACCAATCGCCCTCATTCTACCCAACAAAGACTGGGAGAACTGGCAGCATATTATGTCCACTGAGCCGGTCACCCGGTCCACCAAGCCTGTGACTCTGCCCCGTCCCGGGCATGGTGACTTGGCGGGAATCAAGAAGTACGGACATGACGATATCCGAAATATATTAGAACGCGCCAGCGCCAGAGAAACAGCCATGAGGGTTGCATTGGGCTGTTTAGCCCGTAAATTCCTGCTGGAATTAGGTATCGAAGTCGGCAGCCGAGTCACGTCCATTCACAGCGCAAGCGATGATTCTGAGCTTCCACCAACTCTATCTCCGGAAGAGCTGAACGCTCGCGTCGATATTTCTCCCGTGCGCTGCTTTGACAAGCAGGCAGAGGACGCAATGATCCAGGCGATTAAAGCAGCCAAGAGCGCCGGCGACAGCGTAGGCGGCACCTTCGAGGTCATTACGGCTGGCGTTCCCTATGGTTTGGGGAGCCACATCCAATGGGATCTGAAGCTGAAAGCCCGCCTGGCCGAGGCGATCACTTCGATCAACGCAATCGAAGGGGTTGAAATTGGCTCAGGATTCTCCGGTACCCAGTACCTCGGGAGCGAGTTCCAGGACGAGATAATCAATGAAGAGGAGAGTGGGAAAGTTACGCGATCCAGCAACAATGCTGGAGGTATCGAGGCCGGCATCAGCAATGCCCAGCCCATTGTACTGCGGGCGGCAATGAAGCCACTGCCAACCCTGAGGAAACCTCTGCGGTCAGTGGACATTCAAACTGGTGAGCCCAGCCTGGCTCACAAGGAACGCACCGACACCTGCGCCGTGCCGGCGGCGGCCATCGTGGCTGAAAGCATGGTCTGTTTGGTCATCGGCGATGCCCTGCTGGAAAAATTCGGCGGGGACAGTATGGAACAGGTGAAGGCCCATATAAAGGCGACAGCCCGGTACTAACTATCCCGAGATTCCACGATGAATGACGAAAACCACACCCTCCACCCATTTGCCGCCAACAACATTTGTCTAATTGGCCTGATGGGAAGTGGTAAGTCCACTATCGGTCCCCCACTGGCTGAACATTTAGGCTATGATTTTATAGACCTGGATGAGGAGATATCAAAAAGTATGGGCCGCTCTATCAGAGAGATCTTCGAGCAGTTGGGTGAAGAGAAGTTTCGTACTGAGGAGCGGAACCAGCTGCGTCGGTTTTGTCAGCAGGAACGTCAGGTCATTGCCTGCGGTGGTGGCGTAGTGGTGACTGCTGACAACCTGGAGTGTCTTCGCCGGCAGATCACGGTGTACCTGGCTGCTTCCCCGGAAACCCTGGCTGACCGGGTGGGTGTCGGTGAGGATCGGCCCCTGCTGAAAGGGGCCGTGTCGGTTGCCCATCGTCTGGCAACGATCCTCAAAGAACGAGAACCACTGTATCGTGACTGTGCCCGGATCATTCTAGCTACGGAAGGAAAAGATCCTGCAACACTTGTGAATGAGCTCAAAGCGAAGCTCCCCACGGAAATCACTACGCCAGCCTAGTGACCACCATTAACATCGAATTAGGTACCCGGAGCTATCCCGTTCATGTGGGTGTAGGGCTCGTCTCCTCACTGGACACGTACTTGAAACGCACCGGAATCTCGGGGCATGTTGGGCTGGTCAGCAGCAAGAAGATCCACCAGCTGTATGGCGCAAAGGTCGAGGAGGCCTTCGGGATTACAGGCTGCAAGGTCTCTGTGGTACTCATTCCGGACGGTGAGGAGGTGAAGAACCTGAGCACTGTCTCCAACCTTTACGACAGTTTCCTGCAAGCGGGTCTGGACCGAGCCTCAACATTGGTTTCCCTCGGAGGAGGTGTCATCGGCGATCTTACCGGATTCGTGGCTGCCACCCTGTTCCGCGGTATTCCCTACATCCAGATACCCACCACGCTCCTGGCGATGGTGGACGCTTCTATCGGTGGGAAGACCGGCGTAAACCACCCCAGAGGGAAAAACCTCATCGGAGCGTTTCACCAACCACAAGCCGTCTTCATAGATCCGACCCTGGTTCACACTCTACCGCAACGGGAGCTGACTGCGGCACTGACCGAAATACTCAAAGTGGCCGCCATCAGCGACAGCGCATTCTACGAGCAACTGTCCCAAAACATCCAATCATTGGCAAGCCTGTCGAATATGCAGCTCCTCGAGGATGCCGTCATCCGAGCGTGTCGCACCAAGGCCCAGATTGTGATCGAAGATGAACGGGAAGGGAATCGACGGCGAGTTCTTAACTTTGGCCACACCCTGGGGCATGCTCTGGAGGCCACTCTGGGGTATGGCACCCTGCGACACGGCGAAGCGGTGGGACTCGGTATGGTGGCAGCTGGCCATATCAGTACCCGGGCAACAAACTTGTCACAAAGTGAACTAGAGGTCCTTATTGCACCGATCACCCAATTGAACCTGCCAACACTTCCAGCTTTGGACGTTGCTTCCCTCCAAACATCTTTGCAGCATGACAAGAAAACCAGGGACGGCGTGATACACTTCGTATTACTGGAGGCTATTGGTCGGCCTATTATTACTACACAGGTCACGGAGAGACAAATCGAAGACGCATTGAATGAACTTCAACGGAGGTTTGGATGAGATATCTAGTGATTCATGGGCCCAATCTGAATCTGCTGGGCCGAAGGGAACCGAAGATTTACGGCACTGAAACCCTTGAAGAGGTAAACGCCTGGATCCGAGAGCGACCCGAGCTGACTGATGACAGCCTGATCTTCTTTCAGAGCAACCATGAAGGCGACCTGCTCGACTGTCTACACTCCAATTACGGCAAGGTCAATGGTGCGGTGATCAATCCCGGGGCTCTGGCACATACCAGCTACGCCCTTCGTGACGCCATTGCTGCTGTCGACTACCCCGTGGTGGAGGTGCACCTTTCTGACATCAAGAAACGCGAGGCTTTCCGTAAGGTTTCGCTGATTGCCGACGTGTGCATTCAACAGATCTGTGGCAAGGGAAAGATGGGCTATCTGCAAGGATTGAAGGTATTGAAGAAAAAGTAAGCTGACCTGAAATTTGGGAGCAGGGCTTTGCCACCCACTGCCTCCATCATCGGGTGTCAATCTCCACACCGCAGGGGATAAGCCAACCGGATAATTAATTCCTCATCTGCTACCCGAGCACCGCCTCACTACTATTAGATATAACATTGAATTGAAGGTTGATATTTTGCTATTCTTTCCTTAGACTTCATTCAGATAGTCCTCGGGACAACTATCGTCGAGGTAGTATCGCACCTGCGGTACCCTGCGAACTATGCATCAATTCAACAATAGGTGCCAAGGATTATCATGACACACCATTATTCGTCTACCTGGAAGCAGATCGGAATCCTGGCGGTGGGGCTGCTGGTGGCAGGCTTGCCGGGATGTCATCACCTGGGCACATCCTCACGACTATCGAAATCCAAGGATGATATCCAGGTTCACGACATCCAGAGCAGGTGGGACGATCCGACGCTGTTTACCATGTGGGTGGTATACGATCCCGTCGCCCCCCCTTCACGGGACAGAATTCTGGCCAAAGTGAGATACGTATGTGACCGATTCTGTGCTGAAGAGAGCTATTACGGCTACGTGATCGAGAAGACTCACGACTACGATCTGGAACAAGGTATGCAGCTCGAGGTACGCTTCTTTGGCTTCCAGCGTGATTATCAACGCTACATGCGTGCGCGAACCGACTGATGTACCTCTCGTGAGCGTACGCTGGTAGGAAATCCTGCGGGATTAATCGGGAGCGCCGGTCCCGTGTAATTTGCCAGCCAGTTCAGCGACCCTCCTGCCCAGTGCTTCGCCCTTGGCCAGAAAACGGGGCTGAACGATCCCGTTCTCCTGTTCATTCCCGAATGGCAACTCTCCCGTAATGCCCGAAGCTCCGAAAGCCCCCTGCCAGGTCGGCCCCCCAACTACGATCATGTTAAAGATGAGCATGGAGCTTAGGATATTCAATTGAGTCAGTTCCTCACCAGCGGAAATACCCCCGCCGGTAACAAAAGCAGCGCCAATTTTATCCCGCAGAGGCTGCCCTTGAAAGGGCCAACTGTTGATGAACTGCTGCATCGGTGGTGCCACATTGGCATTATAGACCGGACTCCCCAGAATGATGGCATCCGCGGCAAGTACGTCATCCACGGATGCCCGCTCCACCGCAAGTAGTTTCACCGTTACACCCTTGACCGAACGAGCACCTTTTACTACCGCCTCAGCCATAGCGGCCGTATGGCCTGCGGTACTGTAATACACGATAAGGACGCCTTGGCTATAAATGGGTGTGATGATAATTGAAAGAAGATAGCAGAGTTGTATAATTCGATTCTTCACAGGTCAGCTCCAAATATGGCTATATAGGGTATAGACTCTGCCAATATTAGCCCTAAGAGGAGCAGATAAGTACTGTCATATACCACATGTCACAAGGTTTAAGAACCGCCTGTAGCAATACAACTATTGTATAGATAGTGGCTACATCTTATATTGTAGATGATACATCCCCCAGAAAATACCTGTTATTCAGCAGCGGGGCTTGCCCCATGAGCAGAACGAATAATCCCAGGTGCAACAATTCCAATAGGATAGAACATAATCCGGACTACTTGTGATGGCCGTATTATCATGAGATATTTCCTCAGTCTCATTACTGTTGGTTTACTGATTTCTACATTGACTTTGCGCGCCCAGGGTCTATCTGTCGTTTCCATACATCCTGCCCAGAATGCTTTACACGTACCGTTGGACGCAACAATTTCAGTCACCTTCAGCGAAGATATCAACCCGGCAAGCATCAGTGCTCAAACCTTTATAGTACGCGGCAGCTACACCGGAACGCTAAGTGGCTCATACAGCTACAGCAGTGTTACACAAACAGCTGTCTTTACACCTGCTACGCCCTTGATGGTGGGGGAACACATGAGCGCGACACTCACTCAAGGCATACAGACACCTATGGGCGATCCATTGCTCTCTGCCTACACCTGGTCCTTCACCACTTTGACCTCCGGCGGCAGTGGTAATTTTCTATCGCGAACGGATTACCAAACTGGAACCCCAGGTGGCATTGCAGCTGCCGATATTAATAATGACTCGAATGTTGACCTCGTCGTAGTGAATGCATCCTCTAATACGGTTACAACCTTAATGGGAACTGGCGACGGCACCTTCCAATCTGGGACGACATTGGGATTGTCAGGTGAATCCTGGGCGATTTCAATTGCCGATATCAATGATGATGGTAACCAGGACCTGGCTGTCGCTATTCTTGAGATAGGTTGCATTCAAGTCTTCCTGGGTGTTGGAAACGGCACATTTCAACCCAGTATGTGGTATATGCTAGCATGGAATCCGCTATGTGTACATACTTCTGATTTGAATGGGGATGGACATATCGATATATATGTATCACAGTTCGATTTTGAGGTCTCGCACCCAGAAGGCAATGTGATTACCATTATGCTGGGGAATGGAGATGGCACTTTCCAATCTGAGATACATTATCCCACCGGGACCCGCGTGGAGGACGTTGAGGCAGCTGATGTGGACGGAGATGGCGATCTGGACCTAGTTGCCACGATCTTAAACTTTGCAGTTAGAACCTACTTGAATAATGGAGACGGTGCTTTCCAGCTTCTGGACAGATATACAGCTGTTCCCCATCCTGAAGATATTGCGGCAGCCGATTTGGATGGAGACGGGGACATAGATCTAGCTGTGGCAGATAAATATTCCGGCATATCGGTGTTACTTGGTAACGGAGATGGGACATTCCAGCCCCAGATAGCATATGCAATAGGCGATTTGCCGCACAGCGTCGATGCCTGCGATCTGGATGGCGACGGTGATTTAGACCTGGCAATAACAAATACCGGTCTCAATTGCGTGTCAATTGTGCGCGGGAACGGAGATGGCACCTTCCAATCCGGAATAGACTATCCAACCGGTTTGACTCCTTGGAATTTTGCAGCGGCTGATCTGGATGGAGATGGAGACATAGACCTGGCCACAGCAAATCACGCCGACGGAACTATTTCGGTCTTGTTCAATCATCCCAGTGATGCAGGTATTGCCCTGAGTGACAGCATTCACGATTTTGGCTCTCTGAAGGTAGGCTCATCAGTCCAATGGAGCTTCGAGATCTACAATCATGGCGGAACAGACACCTTGATCATTTCGGATATCCTCTCTTCACACTCTGACTTCACATTGAGCGTGACGTATGGTGAGATTGCAATGCTGGGCACCCTTGGAGTCACAGTTACGTTCTCCCCGGTTGAAGCCGAAGTATATAGCGAGATTCTGACCATCTACAGCAGCGATCCCGATGATCCTGAAGTCCAGATCGCTCTGTCTGGCACCGGTGTACCTTTCGTGGAAGCCCGCTCACCTTCGCCTCATAGTGTGAGCGTGCCTACAGATAGCCCGGTAGAGGTTACATTCAGTAACAGCATGGATCCGGCCAGCCTCAATGCCGGAACCTTCTGGATTCATGGGAATAAGGGCGGAACGTACGCAGGGATTCTCGCTTATGACGACAGTTCTCGAACCGCCAGTCTAGCACCGCATGAGTTATTCGCCTTTGGTGAGGAAATGCAGGTGGTTTTAACGGAAGGTATTCTATCAGCAGGGGGCATTTCACTTAGTGGGGGGCACAGCTTCGTATTTACCGTAACGTCCGGTTCTGGATCACTTCAATACAGTCCCGGCCCCACTCTACCCACCGGCGTTTATCCTTTCGCTATAGAAAGTGGTGATCTGAACGGTGATGGCTACCCCGATCTGGTGGTAGCTAATAGTGGTGATAATACCATCTCGATATTTGTGAACGATCAAGAGGATGGCATCATGAATTCCGGTGCACTACCCGTAGGCGCGAACCCTCAAGGCATAGCCCTGGGCGATATAGATGCGGATGGTGACATGGACATAGCTGTGGCTAATAATTCTGCCAATTCCATTTCTCTATGGCTCAATGATGGGGATACCGCTTTCTCAGATGGCGGTATTTTAAGCACAGAATTGGGTCCGCGAGCTCTGGCACTTAGCGACTTGAACAACGACAGCTGGCTGGACATGGTTTCGACCAACCTGATAAGCAATAGCCTCTCTATTTTCTACAACGACGGTGGTGGCTCCTTTGCGCAAGCTTTGCACTTGGCCAGCGGTTCTTACCCAAATAGTCTGGTTATTCAAGATGTGAATAACGACTTTGCCATGGACATCCTTGTAGCCAACCGCAACAGCGATGGCATTTCCGTGTATGTTAATACAAGCGGTGGCTTTAACTCCGCCGTTGAATATGCCACTGGACCGGGACCCAGCGATATGTTGGCGTTTGATGTGGATGGTGATGGTGATGCAGATATCGTTACGGCTGACGCTGCCGCAGATAGCCTCTCTATCCTCTATAACAATGGCAACGGCGTATTCGAAACCCGTATGGCCGTGAGCACTGGTGACCAACCCATCGCGCTAACTGCCTTGGACGGGGACGCTGATAGTGACTTGGATATTGCAGTAGTTAATTTCAGCGCCAATAGTGTAATGAGTTTGGCGAACGACGGTGTCGGGAACTTTGCAACCCTTGCAACAATCATGTCCGGCGGCGGTCCCAAAGACATTGTGGCAATAGATCTTAGCGGCCGATATGGTATTATGGACTTGGCGGTGGTGAACCTCCTTGATACAAGTCTGATCCTTCTCGAACACGATGTACTCAGGATCATTCCCGAGATTCCAATTCCTTCGCACTTTGCTCTCCACCCGAGCTATCCAAATCCTTTTAATCCAACAACGACTATACGGCTTGATCTACCCAAAATTGCGAAGGTTGAGTTGGTTGTCTATAACATCCTGGGGCAGGAAGTCGCGACACTGGTGGAGGGCGTCTTGCCCGCAGGCTCCCATTCAATTATTTGGGAGGGCAAGAACGCTTTCGGGGATGATATGCCTTCCGGTATCTACATTGCTGTCGTAGTGACCCCGGAATTTTCGGAGTCGATAAAGATGGTTCTGCTTGAATAATTGTCACGTTATTCGATAATATGAAAGGCCCCTGGGATGATTCGGGGCCTTCCTTTTATGCGTATTCAGCTTCCTTCTACTTCAAGTATACCGCCAGCCAATCGTGAATGGTTTCATACCACAATTCACTGTTCAGCGGCTTGAGTACAAAATGCCCCTCATCTGGGAAGTAGAGCAGCTTGGAGGGTACGCCCATCTTTTGCAGGGCCGTGAAGGTCTGTAAACCTTCACTGACAGGCACCCGAAAGTCCTGTTCCCCGTGAATGACCAACATTGGCGTTTTAAACTTGCTTATGAACATATGCGGTGACCACTTGCGGTACATCCGGGGATTGGTCCAGGGGGTTCCCTCGAACTCCCATTCAGGGAACCAGAGTTCTTCAGTATGCAGATACATACTGGTAAGGTTGAAAACCCCCGCATGACAGACGAGAGCCTTGAAGCGGTCGGTATGCCCGGCAAACCAATTCATCATATACCCGCCATACGAGCCGCCGGCGGCTGCAAGACGATCCGGATCGATGTAATCGTACGTCTCTAGTATGTAATCCAATCCTTTCATGAGATCCTGGTATACCTTGCCGCCCCAATCGCCGGAGATCTCATCGGTTAATTTCTGTCCGTAGCCGGTACTTCCACGGGGATTGATCATCACGACCACGTAACCCGGGGATGCGAACAGCTGGGCGTTCCACCGGAAGTGGAACATGTTGCTCCATGCTCCTTGAGGACCTCCGTGCACCAGAAACAGCAGGGGATACTGTCGTTCGGGACTGAAACCGGGCGGTTTAAGTAGGAGTCCGTGCATCGACGTACCACCGGCCCCTTTAAACCAGAACTCTTCCGATTCGTTCATCTCCAGTTGACTCAGCAGGTCATCATTGGTATGCGTGATTTGCATTTCCTCATCCTGGGCCATGTTCCACTTGTAGATCTCCGGCGGATTCGCCATCTTCTGGTGCAGGAAGACTATCGTTTCGCCGCTGGGTGAGAGTTGGAGTGAACTATAGTAGCCCCAACCGGTGAGCTGCCGGACCTCCCGGGAATCAAGCGCTACCTGGAATACAGTCCTCTGGCCTTCAAACGCGGCATCGAAATAGATACCTTGGCCTCCCGGTGCCCATATGTATTCTCTGACCGATATATCAGCATGGCCGGTGAGATTGGTAACTGCCTTGGTATCCAGGTCCAGTACCATGAGGTCATATCGATCCGACTCGAAACCGGCCCGCTCCTGGGCCCGGTAGGCCAGGAAGCGGCCATCAGGGGAGTACTGCGGAGAGTTGTCATTGGCGGGATTCTCGGTCAGCCGGTTGGTCGCTCCAGTGGAAAGATTCACCAGGAACAGGTCATTGTTGGTGCTCACAGCCACTGTCGGATCGATGTTTTTCACGTAGCACAACCAACTACCATCGGGGGAGAATGTGTAATCCTGATCGCCACCAAGGCTGATGGGCGGTGTATCGTAGTCACCGGGCGTCATATCCCGGGCTGCCCCACCAGACACCGATTGGACGAAGACATGGCTGCGTGTTCGATCCGTCCACCTGTCCCAGTGGCGGTATAAAAGCCGATCAGTGACCCGGGCCTCGACTTCACTCTCCTCTATTGCCTTCAATCGGGCAGCATTGGCCTCATCCCCCTCAAGCTCCGGAAAGACCTCCGATATGAACGCCAATTGCTCGCCATCACGGGACCAGACGGCATCCGCCGCTCCGGTAGACAACGTCGTGAGCTGACGAATCTCCCCCGTCGCGACAGTAAGCAGGAACACCTGCTCGGTGCCGGTCCTATCTGAGGTGAAAGCCAGTGTTTGGCCATCTGGTGACCAGCGGGGATGTAAGTCTGATTCAGGATCTTCTGTAAGCCGCCTCGGCTCTCCTCCTTCGATGGAAATCAGCCAGATATCACTATTGCTGCTGTTGGCAGGTTTATCATATTCGGTAACCACATAGGCGATCCACAGCCCATCTGGAGATACCTGCGGATCGCTCACCCGCTTGATATGGAAAAGGTCATCGTGGGTGATCGCGCGATTCTGCCCATAAAGGAGCGGGATAACCAGCAGTAGCCAGGGAAGTACACACCACCGTTTCATGACTGGACTCCATTTAAGGTTGGGAAAATCTATAGTGAAAGTTAGGTGGCCTGCCGGACTTCCTCCAGTATTATAACTTCCTTGTAGATCTAGTGGTTCTGGGGCATCTGGAAGACCGGATCCGGGAACCCGGATGCAGCGGAGAAGGGAGACCGGTGATGGTCGTTAGACCTGATCCGGCAGTTGGGGGGTTACTTCAGTACCGTGATCTTGCGGATCTCGATGAAGTCACCGGCCTGGAGCCGGTATAGGTAAATGCCGGTGCTCACCCGTCGGCCGTGATTGTCGTGGCCGTTCCAGTCCGCCGTATACTTGCCCGTGGGCTTGCGCCCCTGCACCAGGGTCTTCACTTCTCGGCCCAGGATATCATACACCACCAGCGTGACCTCGCACTCTTCCGCCAGCTGATAATCGATCAGCGTCTGCCCTTGTGTAGACAGGCTGAGGGGATTCGCGTAGTTCTGCCCCAGGAGATTATCGATCCGTTCCACAGTAATACGCCCGCTAGTGGTGCTGACCAACTGACCATCCGATACGGCTACGGTGATATCCGCCGTGTATTCAGTACCGGTGAAGTCCGATTCGGGCAGGTATGTGAGTATTCCGGAGGCTGCATCCATAGATGCGTTCGATGGAGGATTCATGAGGCTGAAGCTCAGGTCGTCGCCCTCCGGATCTTCCGCTGAGTAGGAAAACGTCAGTGTCTGTGTTACCGTAATAGTCGTGTCGGTCAATACCTTAGTGAAAGCCGGTGCCTGGTTTGGCTGGGCGGGCTGGATAATCGTATCCCAGAACTCCTGTGCGTTATCAGCATTCTCCTCCAGCGCCTGAATACTTCCGGCCCCAACGACGGCAAAAGCGATCTCGGCCGATTCGTTCGCAGCCAGGCTGAAAGGACCCGCTCCCGTCAAGGTCGAGGCATCGATGTTATTCCGGTTCTGAACTTGAATGCCACTGCTCAGGAAATTCCACTTCTCGATGGCGGTGAAACCATCTCCCGTATCACCTCCATAGATCTCGAGGGGATTGGAGATAGCACGAAAGAGCGGAGCCGCATGCCTGCTCAGCAGACGGGTGGCTGCCAGTATGGTAGGATCCGATGAGTGATTCTGCATTCTCCCCATCATCCTGGCCACGTCGTAGCGCACGTAATCCGACGCATCGCTGTTGATATCCCAGTCGAAGAACAGACCCGCATACAGATCTGATAGGGTCCGGCCGCTTTGGTTGGTGATAATGTATCTGAAAATGACGAAATCATCGTTGTCCGGGTGATTATCGGCATAACTCTCCTGATTAATAGTCAATCCGATGGGAGCAGAAGCCAGGTGGTCTTTGAGAACGACATAGCCCTGTTCATTGGCAAGATCACCATCGATAATAACCATCTGTCCGCCAGCAGGTATCCCGAAGTCCTTATCGGGTACTTCCCCTTCACCGCGGATACAGTCTGACACTTTGCTCCGGGAGACCCCTACGAGCAGTCCCCCCTCAAAAAGCAGATTGCGGCCGTCATATATAAATCCCTCCCCGGAGGTGGTTTCCGCAAAGCCTGACCAGCCGATGTTGCCTTCCCCGGTGATGGACACTCGCAGCATACCTGTATCATGCGTCAGGAATGGCGGCTCATTGGCGTACAGTTTGAACTGCTCCTTGTCCTCGTAGGTATCAGCGCTGATCCCGACAACAAAACGAAGCGGATGCTGCTCGCCAACCGTACCCAGCCTGAACTGGAATCCCACCTCTTCGGTGGCACCCGATGGCAAACTGGCCAGCGTTGCTTCGCCGTCCGTAATAATGATGTCAGGGTCAGTGGTTGTCAGGGTGATGATCAGGTTGGAAGCATCAGCAAGGTCATTCGTAAGCGACACGATGGGATCGATGATATCACCGTTATCGATACTGCCATCTCCGCCGCTCTCGCTATAAGATACTCCTACAATTCGTATTGCTGGACGGGTCGTATCGGTAACCGCCCGATAGGCATTGACACGGCCTTTACCCATCCTGCCCCAATAGGTAGGATTGGCATCATCGATAGAATCGGCGGTCACTCGGACTTGCTGCCGCAGCTGGTCCGGGGTCAAACCGGGGAAGCTGGTTTTTACTAGAGCCGCAACTCCAGCTACCAGGGGCGATGAGAAAGATGTACCGGAGACGTCATCTACGTACCGGTCGTACGGGCGGGTGGAATTAAGAAGCAGGCCTGGAGCAAACACATCCACCGAAAATCCATAGTTGGAAAAACCGGCCTTGAAGTCAACAGACTTGCCGATAGCCCCCACCGATAGCACCTCCGGAACTCCCGCCGGCAAGCTGAGTACTCGGTCGTTATTTTCATTTTCGTTGCCGGCCGAAGAGATCAGGAGGGCACCGCTTTCCAGAACAAAATCGATGATGTCTCCAGCATAACGCAGCAACTGCCGTTCATCGGATACGCTCAGGTCCGCATAGGTCGATCCCCAGCTGGCGTTGATAATATCTGCTCCGTTGGCAGCAGCATATACCACTCCATCATACCCGGAACAGATGAACGTATCCGTTTCGCAGGTAGTGTTTATTGCCATGAGGATTGCGTTCCAGGCGGCACCGGAGATGCCGACTCCATTATCCGTGACTGCTGAGGCTACTCCTGCTACGGCGGTGCCGTGTTCCGCGTTTACGGGGGCCGTTGCCAGACCGGCGGGATTACCACTCTCATCCGGAAAATTCCAGCCGATCAGATCATCGATATAGGTTGCGGGATCTTCATCCCAATCATCGTCGTCAATCCCGTTTAGATCACCGGGATCGAGAATCCAGGCGTCATCCTGGTACTCCAGTGTGTGACCATCTCCATCGGCATCTTCCCCGAGGTTTTGCCAGATATTGTCCAGCAGATCTTCATGCTGCCAGTCCGTACCGCCATCCACGATGGCGATAATCACATCAGCATCCTCCCCCTTGGCCACCTCCCACGCGGAGGGAAGCTGGATATGGGGCAGGTGCGTCATCTGGGGATAGAGTGGATCATTGGGGATCATGCTTGCCCTACCGCCCTCGCTATCCCTGCGTCCTGCCGGTAATCCATGAATTCGATCCACGTACCAGGGCACAGCGTACTCGACGGCAGCATCCCGCGAAATCGTGCGCGCCATCGAGCGGGGGTCCTCCCCACCGCCATACCAGACCCGATAGATCTTCCGTAATTCGTCCGCCTTCGTGCCAAGTGTTCGCTGAGGCAGCGGATAGGCCCGTTCGATGCCGTAGACACCATGCTGGCTCAGCAGCTTGTCCAGGGAAGGCACACCGGTTCGTGAACTACCTTTAGGAATAGCGCCGGGCACCCCCATTTTCACGATGATCACCCCTGCAACCATAGGGGTACGGCCGGCATACACAATCCGGCTGGCGGCACTACGGGATGTTCCCACAGGCCTGACATCGCCACCACGACTTTCTGCTCTCAAGGGGATGCTGCCGGCCGATAAAACAACCAGCGTGAGAAACACCAGCGTGAGATGCATTGGACGATCTCTGTGACGGATCAGCACTCCGATTCTCTTCCCGGTCTCGGTTGGATTTTTACTTTCTTGCCCTGCATAAAGCAAGACGGGGGCTCATGCCCCGTTGACTCAAATTACCCCAGGGCTCAACGTATAGCAACAGCATCTTTGGCAGCCCATGCCGGCGGTAACGGCAAATACGCCATCCTTGGGGAAATTTCTGCCGGCTATCCCGGGAGATAGAGCTCCCTAAGGATTGCCGCGATATCCGTTACAATTATCCTGGGCGAATGGGTCCCCTGCTGCCCCGTCCTTCCGAGGGATCAGCCCGGGGGTGACGCAGAGCCGGAGCTCGAGGGAAACGGGCAAAAAAATACCCAGGGTTCTCTGCGGCACAGTTGCAGACTCCTCCTCCGCGGGGACCGAGGGGGATAACCCTGGGTAAATAGTCGTGTAAAGAACTGGTCATCAATAACCTTCATGCACGTAAGGTGCAATTACTGTGCCAAACGACTGGCTTCAGGCTGGCTAATTGGTTTATTATTAGCTATTTGGGGCTGGAGACCAGGTGGCCGGGCTGCATGGTATCAGCGGTCCGCTCTGGAGGGCGGCTTAGATCTTACAGGCCTCAATGACTTGGATCAGTATCCGATCGCTCTCCTCCAGAGAAACCTGACAGGCGGCGGCAGTCATATGCCCACCACCTCCATATTCCCCGCACAGCTTGGCCGCATCCACCCTTGAGGTTCTATTGAAAATCGAGTGCCCAACTGAGATGGTATTGAACTCGCGCTTCTTGCCATCGGCGATCCTGACGGATATATTGCCCTTGACGAACTCCGGTAGCATGTAGATCAAGAAACGATTGGCAACCGGTATCTCCTTGTCCCTCAAGTCACAGACGATCACATTCCCGTCCAGGTGGGAGTTCTCAGCATAGAATGCTGCTGATGATTCCTCACTCTCCCGATACTTGCTGACTCGTTCGGCAGTATCAGGCATATCCAGGATCTCTTCCACCGAATACATAGTGAGCAATTCCGGGATTTGCGTGGACCACTGGAAGTTGCTGATACTGAAATCATGCACGAAACCGAGAGCTGTGCGAGGGTCAAGCAGAAATGCGAGCATTAACGGACCTTGCGGATTCTTGACCTGCTCCAGATTCAGGATACCGCCATCGAATAGATCGATCTCGTATATCAGCTCCTCATATTTTTGCAGCACACTGTGCTCCGCCTCGAAGTATTCAAAAACCAGCCTGGCCGCGCTGGGTGATATCCTGGCAATACCATCATAATCGGTTGGAAAATCGACGCGGCTGAGCTCACTGGTATGGTGATCAAACCACATATGGCAGTTCTGATGGTAGGGCAGGTTACAGATGATGTCCTCATTGGTGACCTCAACCCTTCCATGCTGCATATCTTGAGGATGGACCTGTACCAATTCGTCACAGAGGTCCAGTTCCAGCAGCATCGCTGCACAAACGGTTCCATCTAGATCTCCACGATAGATAACCCGCATCGATTAAACCCCCTTCTTCTGAAGTGAAGAACTTTGGACGAAGAGTTTGGCTCCTGCTTGCATAACGGCTCAGGACGTTCATCCTAATCATGCCAGTCTAACTCTGCAATCTACGGCACACCAAGGAATTAGTCAAGACAGCTCCTGCGCCGGTTCCACATTGGCCTGCACGCGGCAATAACCCGGCCTATATGTCGAAAGAATCCATCCCGCCATTCGCCTCATTCCTTCTGAATAGCTGAATTGTTTTCGATTCCGATACGAAGATGAGCGTCGTACATTGCATCGCTATTCAATCGGTCACGCGTCCTTGCGGGGTCTGGGAAGCAATGACAGCTGTATGCAAACAGATGGGCATATGAATCTAGGGATTCTTACCAGAGAAGAACCGGTCTACAGCCTTCTTATCTACCGAGAGAATCTGAAACAGCAACTTTCCGCACTGGATCTTGATATCACGACTATCAGTGATGAGGATCCCGACTTCGAGAAAGTAGACTTGGTTTGGGATCCAGGGTTGCTCAGTGTCCGTTTCCCACACCCTGCATTCCGGTACTGTCGTCCACCGGTGGTAGGAACGATCCACGGTCTGGCCGGACATACATTGAGCATCCGCGAGTACTTCCCCGATCCTGTCGAGGCGGTCATCGGCCAGGCCTTTCATGAGCAAGTTGCCAAGGAATGGAAGTGGTTCAGGAACAGGCTCGCCATGCTCATCGCCGTCTCAAAATACGGCGCGCAAGAGGTGGTCTCCGTTTACAAGGTTCCCCGGTAAAAAGTAACGTCGGTTTATCACGGTATTGCCCACGACATCTTTAAAACAGAGGGGTCGAAAAAAGCATCCAAAAAACCATACCTGCTGCAAATCGCGCAGTTCGCGCCCAAGAAAAATGTCGAGCGGGTACTGGAAGCCTACATCGAACTCGATGAGGAAACTCGTCCAGATCTGGTTGTGATCCTCCCCAACTACGAAGGCCCGGATCCCGAGATAAAGGGAGTCAGAGTGCTCCGTAAAGGCCTGACCCAGAAGGAACTGGCGCCCTGGTATCGCGGTGCGCTGGGCTTCATCTTTCCCTCGATCCACGAGACATTCGGACTGCCCGTGCTGGAAGCGATGGCCTGCGGCTGCCCGGTCATCACTTCCAACGTCACCGCCATCCCAGAGCTGACCGGGAACGCTGCCATCCTCGTGAATCCCCGGTCGGTTGAAGAGATCGTCGCAGCGCTCCAACGACTGCTGGACGACCCGGTTCTGCGTCGCGACCTGAGTGAAAAAGGGGTGGCGCAGGCTCGTCAATTCACCTGGGAGAAATCCGCCAGGCAGCACCTGGACATTTTCGAATCGGTCCTCGAACCTGGCTCCCGGAAAAACTGAACTCCCCAGCCCCCGCTACTCCACCGCAGCTCTAAGCACCCACCCCTGGGGATCTATCACCGGCTGGGTTCCTGCCGGGAGGGAAACCACCGCCCTCCGTTTGGGCAGCTCCACGCGTACAGTCTCGTCACCGATCTGGACCGGGACCGGCATGGGGAACGGCAGGCGCCGGGGCGTCTTCCAGCGCAACCGGAGCTTGTTCCTGCTTCTCTTGACTGCCAATTCGGGCAACTGCTCCTGGTGCACATATAGGTCGAAAAACCACCCCATCTCCCTTCCCGTGATCTCCTCTACCAATACGCGGAAGTCGTCGGTGTCCACCAGACGGCACTGACCACCGTCGGTGACCGCTTCCAGGGCCGGAACGGGGTAGGCCATGCGGCGCAATGCCGTGAAGAACTGCTCATCACCGATGAGGTAACGCAGGGCATGGAGGATGCAGGCCCCCTTGGTGTAAATATCACCATCGCTCTCTATATAATCAGGCGGCAGAAAATAGATTTCCAGACTGGTCTGCGATTCCCGGGGAGCGACCGGTTTCACGTTGCGCAGCTTGGGCCTGACCCTAGCCATGTAGCTGTGCAAGGCCGAGTCCCCGTGCAGGTAATCCGCGTAGAGCGCTTCCATATACACGGCAAAGCCCTCATGCAGCCACATGTCCTTCCAGTCCGCGCAGGTGACCAGGTTGCCCCACCACTCGTGGGCCAACTCGTGGAAGTGGAGGATGTCAAAGCCGTAGTCGTTGTTGGTGTAGTCGTGGCCGTAGGCGATGATCGTCTGGTGCTCCATGCCCAGATAGGGGGTTTCGGCCACGCCGTACTTGTCCGCCCTGAACGGATACGGTCCCAGGTAGGTCTCGTAGAAGCGCAGGTGCTCACTGAACTGGGGGAAGAGCTCCAGGCCTTTCTCGTAGTTTTCGGGTAGCACCCAGTAGGTAAGCGGGATCTGCTCCCCCGTGATGCTCAAGTACGTATCCTCGATGGTGCGGTAGGGCGCAATGTTCAGGCTGACGTTATAATTATTGATGGGATTGGAGATGAACCAGTGAAAGGTTCGGGTTCCGTCGTCGTTGCTCACCACCTCGCGCAGCCGGCCGTTGGCGGCACAGAACAGTGGTTCGGGAACGGTGATGTGCAGCGCCATTGAATCGGGTTCGTCGGAGGGGTGATCCTTGCACGGCCACCAGATATCGGCCCCGTCGGACTGGCACGAGACGGCCACCCAGGCGTCGCCGCTGGCGGTGGTCGCCCAGTTGAAGCCGCCCACCCAGGGCGGGTATGGAGCCACCCGCGGCCGCCCGCCATACTGCACGGTCACGACCAGATTATCCCCGGGCTGCTTGAGCGCGGGCAGTCTGATCCACAGCCTGCCCCCGCGGCGCTCCACATCGAGGGCGGTATCACCGCCACCAGCGGTGTGAAGCGAGACCCCGGCCACCTCCAGGAGGGTATCCAGGTCCAGGACGAACCACTCCAGCGGCCGCACGACATCCGCGTGCACCCGCAGCTGCCCTTCGATGGCCTTATCCAGGGTATCGATCGCCAATGCCAGGTCGTAGCAGGTGACGTCGTAGGCGGCCTGCTCGGCGAGCAGGGGACCCCCGGAACTGGTGGGGACGGCGCCCATATGCCGCTGAGCGGCGGACCCGGTGGCCGTCCAGACCAGCATCGTGATCAGGGTGAAGTGCAAAGGGATACGCATCGGTCAACCTCCCGCTGATGTTCCTGCCCGTATGTCCGGCCTATGTTAAGGCCGATGAACCACCCCGCATGACACATTTAGTGCACATAAACGTGCCACCACCAAGGTTCCCGGTGTTAGCTTCCATCCGCGCGGACGGCCTCAGCCGACCTGCGCAGGGAGGCCATGCACACCGACGGACAGATATTCGCGATCAAGCGCTATGCGATCCACGACGGCCCGGGGATCCGCACCACCGTCTTCCTGCACGGCTGCCCGCTCAGCTGCTGGTGGTGCCACAATCCCGAGGGGCGGCTGGCGGCGGCGGACAGCGCCCTGGCCCCCTACAAGGCCACCGTCGACGAGGTGATGGCGGAAGTCCGCCAGGACGCCGTCTTCTACGAGCAGTCCGGCGGCGGGGTGACCTTCTCCGGCGGGGAACCCCTGGCCCAGATCGACTTCCTCGAGGCGCTGCTGCAGGCCGCCCGGAAGGAGCGCATCGCCACAGCGGTGGATACCCACGGCCACAGTAAATACCAGGCCTTCGAGCGCATCCTGGACCTGGTCGACCTGTTCCTTTTCGACATCAAGATATTTGATAATAATGAACATAAGCAGCACACTGGCGTCTCCAACGAGCTGATTTTCGCCAACCTGGAAGCCCTGGCCCGCAGCGGCCGGAACATCCGCGTGCGCATACCGCTGATCCCCGGCGTGACCGACTCGGATACCAACCTGACGCACATCGCCCGCTACGTGGCCGGCCTGGACCACATCGGGGGCATCGACCTGCTGCCCTACAACCGCCTGGGCACGCATAAGTACCAGCAACTGGGCATCCCGGACGAGCGCGCCGGTCTGAAGACGCAGGCGCCCGAGGAGCTGGAGCAGATGCGGTCCTTGGTGGCAGGGTACGGCTTCACGGTGAACCTGGGGGGCGGCGCATGAACGAACGCATCGCCCGCCTGAGAGAGCACAGCGTCAACGCCACGCCTACCATCTCCCTGGAACGAGCTGCGCTGCTGACCAAGTTCTACCGGCAGTCGGAGGACACTGGCCATTCGGTGCCGGTGGCGCGGGCTATGGCCTTCAGATACCTGCTGGAGCACAAGACCATCTGCATCCTGCCTGACGAGCTCATCGTCGGTGAACGCGGCCCCGCACCCAAGGCTACCCCCACCTTCCCCGAGATCTGCACCCACAGCCTGGAGGACTTCGACATCCTGGATTCCCGCGAGCACGTCGCCTTCAAGGTGGACGCCGAGACCCGGCGCCGGCAGGAGGAGGAGATCATCCCCTACTGGCAGGAGCGTTCGATCCGCACCCGCATCTTCGCCGAGGTAGCCCC
>CP070787.1:1465944-1475450 GCA_020346745.1 Fidelibacterota bacterium
GCTGACACCCGGCACCGGCTATCACTTCAGGGTAGTGGCTGATAATCCATCCGGCCGGGTGGAAGGTGCTGACCAGACTTTCACCACCCTGCAAGGAACACCGCCTACAGCGACCACCCTGCCTGCTACAGCGATTACGACTACGGAAGCAACACTGCATGGTGTGGTAAATCCCAATGATCAGAGTACAGACGTATGGTTTGATTATGGTGAGGATGCGACGTATGGCCAGGTGCTATCGTCGGCAACCATTGATGGAGCAGATGATAAACTGGTCAGTGAAACCGTATCAGGTCTCACGGCAGACAAGACCTATCATTACCGGATCGTAGCGCAGAGCGTGGCGGGTATCGTGTATGGTGAGGATCGCAGCTTCACGACGCCGGCCGACGCGACCACGACCATAGATGTCCAGACGCTGGTGGGAGACGGGGAGGTGAGCTTCCCCACTACCGGGATCACGCTCGGTATCGCCTTTACGGGTGGGACCGGGGACTACCTCTTCGAGGTATCCCAGATGGAGACCAGTCCTTCCGGCACCATACCAGATACCGTGAACCTGGTGATGGCGAGGTACTGGGAGATCGAGCCTACCGGTACGGGTGATTTCCAGTCGATCGAGATCACGCTGTACGTGGATGCGGGTACCTTCAGTACCGAGGAGCAGACGAATCCCAGCAGCGTGAAGCTACTCCGCCGGCCGGATGAAGCGGCCACTGAGTGGGTGGTCATCGCCAGTGCCACCAACGTAACGGACAATTCGGCGACCTTCGGCATATCCGGATTCAGCCAGTTCACGCTGGGTAAGGCGATCATCGACACTGAGCCGCCGGTTGTCGAGGCTCCGGTATTGAACGTACAGACACCGGTTGCTATCAACACTCCTGTTACAGTGACGGCGACGGTGACGGATAACATCGGGCTTGCGGAAGTAACTCTGTACCACAGTGCCGGTGGCGGCTCCGGATACACGCAAGTAGCGATGGATCAGGGGAGCGGGGCGAATGAGTACAGCAAGGAGATCACCTCGGTCACGGTAAACGGGCTGGTATTTTTCGTAGCTGCCAAGGATGCGGCCGGGAATGGTGATTCGTCCGAAGTCCAGTTCATGGACGTCGGCTTTGGGGCCGGTGCTCTTACTTCCGGCATTTTCCCCAGGGACAGGTGGCGGTTGCTGTCAGTGCCTGCTGTTCCGAACCAATCGGCGGTGATGACCATCGTCGGGGACGAGCTGGGTACCCAATCCGATACCAGTTGGCGGATCTTTGCCTATAGCGGGAATGCAAGTGATCCCTGGGATGAGGCTACCGGCTACAATCTCAACAGGGGTGAAGCCTACTGGCTCCGTCAGCGAATAAGTAGTAGTGCTGAATTCGACGCGGGAGCGGGTGTGAATAATGAGCTAACGAGCTACACCATCGACCTGGCACCGGGGTGGAACCTCATTGGCAATCCCTATCCCTTCCCGGTGGACTTCCAGTTGGACCAGGGTGAATTCTACGGGCCCAAGACCTACGGAGCCTTCGGTGCGGGCGGCGCGGAAGACTGGTCGGGGGTTTTGAGCGAATTGACTCCCTGGAGCGGCTATGTTGTCTATAACCGGAGCGACACGGAGACCCGGAGCATCACACTGAGTGGGGAGCCTCCCAGTGCAGCGGCGAAGCAGGCGAAGAAGATGTTGGCAAAGGCCGCCGAGAATCAGCCTGAAGGCTGGCTGATGGACCTGCATGTGGCGGGTAGAACGTATGCCGATATGCACAACGCTATCGGACGACTGGCGGGTGCTTCGGAGGAGTTGGATCATTTCGATAATCCGGAAATACCATACGTAGACGGATTCGTCTCATTGGCGATGGAGCGTCCTGATTGGGGAGCGAAGGTGAAGCGCTTTGCATCGGATGTGCGATCTTACGAGGAAACCGACGGCGTATGGGATCTGGAGATCTATGTCAAGGGTGAGCGCGGGCCAATTGATCTAACGTATGACCTTCGTGGTAGTCTACCGCCGGGCAATAAGGTCATCCTGCTGGATGTTCTCACCCGGGAGCTGTACGACCTGGTGGAAGGCAGGGAGGCCATTGTTATCACCCAATATCGAGAGGATTTCCCGTACCATCTGAAGATCATTGCCGGTACGGCCGGGTACGTGGATTTCACGACGACGGATATCCTGGCTTCACTGCCGTCCGATTTCGCACTGGCGCCGAACTATCCGAATCCCTTCAACCCGGTTACTCATTTGCGCTACAGCCTGATCCGTCCCGCCAAGGTTGCGATCGTAGTATACAACCTGCTTGGGCAGGAAGTGGCAACGCTGTTCAATGGCTGGCAGGACCTGGGGCATTATGAGGTACTCTGGGATGGCCGGGACCGGTTCGGCAGTCAAGTCGCCTCCGGGATATACTTCGCGGCATTTATGGCGGAGGGCAAGATCCACACCCGCAAGATGGTAATGATGAAGTAGGAGCTGTCAAGCGGAAAGCTTCACCCCAGCACCTCGAAATACTTGCCTGTCATGCGGCCTTGTCCCGGGAGGATAGGGTGGTGACCCTATTGCAGTTTCGAAGGAGGCTAGACATGAAGATTAGCTGGTTGAAATCATTGGGTTGCGGCGTCTTGCTCTTCGGTACTGCAAGCCTGCCGGCTCAGGAATTCACCATTCTGTTCACCAACAGCGCCAACGGTGCGATCGAGAACTGCTACTGCCCGGATGCCAGGCTAGGAGGGCTGGAGAAGCGGGCTCAGTTCATCGCGCAATATCGCCAACAGGATCCCGACGTACTGGTAGTGGACAACGGCGATAACTTTATCGAGTATCTGAACCCGGGGTTCGATAAGGTCATAACGGGCACCATGGAACTGCTGGATGTCGACGTCATCAATCTAGGGGACCAGGATATTGCCTATGGAACTGAGGAGTACTTCAATCTCCCGACCCTGGCTACCACACCGGGGGAACCAGTCACCGTTACCAAGGGTGGTATAGTCTATTCAATATTGCCCGTCCTGCACTCCGGCACTACCCGCTTCTATCCCGACTTCGTCTTCGCTGACTATAATCTCGATGATCTACCAGAGCAGATAGAAAAGTGGCTAGGGTCGAAAGAGGCCGAAGGGGCGTTTAAGATCCTATTGTCGCACGCGGGTTTTGATATTGACCAAGACCTGGCGGCAGATTACCCAGGTATTGACCTCATTATCGGAGGGCATTCGCAGACGGTAATTGACACGCCGAAGGTGGTGAATGGTGTGCCTATCGTACAAGCGGGGGGTTACGCGGGCTATGTAGGTGAAATCCGCTATAAACTACTGGAAGGCAACTTCGAGCTCATCGAGTATCAGCTCCATTCCCTCACGGTGGAGATGCCGGACCATCCTGAAGTGATGAAACTCATTGATGAGTATACCTCCAATCCGTAAGCTAGCCACAATAAAACAAACCTATTAGGAACTCATGAGAACCAAGTTTATCACATTTCTGTGTCTGTTTGTATCCCTGCTATCCGCCCAGCTCGAGGTCGGGAACGAGGCTCCGACCTTTTACCTGCCTCGATTGGTTGGTGGATCATTCTATATGAGCCGTATGGTTGGTCCCAAGGCCAAGCCTGACGATCGCATGCCGTTGGTGGTGAGCTTTTTCCAGACCACTTGTATTCCCTGCAAGGCGGAAATCGCCGAGTTTGAGAAGCTCCAGGACGAGTTCCCGCTTATCAAGATATATTTGGTAGGTCTCAACGAACCGGATCAACTGGTAGCCGAGTATGTAGAGAAGTTTGATCTTAAACTGGAGATGCTCCTTGATCGCTATGGAGTTGTCGGGAAGAAATACGGTGTAGTAGATGAGGAAGGGGTGGCCATTTTACCCAATTCCTATATTATCGCCACGGATGGGACGGTGTATTATCACCACACAGGTTTCAAGCCGGGTGACGAGGCGGCTTATAGAGAGAAATTCGAAGAACTTACCAAGATTCAAGAAGCAGCAATAGCTGCCCGTGAGGCTGAACTAGCCGCCGAGACCAAGCAGCCGGAAAAGAAAGAAGAGCACCATGACCTGCTCGCTGTTGGCCAACCGGCGCCGACCTTTTTTCTCCCGCGCCTTGATGGTGGATCTTTCTACCTGAGCCGGGTTGTGGGGGCCAAAGCCAAGGCCGATCAACGTAAGCCGGTGGTGGTGAGTTTTTTCCAGACTACTTGTATCCCCTGCAAGGCGGAAATCGCCGAGTTGGAGAAACTGCAGGACGAGTTCCCCGGTGTTGTCATTTACCTGGTGGATTTGAACGAGGAAGACGGTTTGGTCAAGGAGTATATCGAACGATTTGATCTGAAGCTCCAGATGCTAATGGATCGCTATGGAGCGGTGGGCAAGAAGTATGGTGTTGTAGATGAAAACGGGCTGGCAATCCTTCCAAATTCGTTCATCGTAGCGCAGGACGGCAGCATCTATTATCATCACACCGGTTTCAAGCCGGGTGATGAGGAGATATACCGGAAGAAATTTACCGAGCTCACCTCCCAATAACCATCGCTACAGACAGAATAAAAGGCCAGTATCGGCTGACCAGTATCTCTCGCCGTGAGCAGTTTTGCGATGGGATTCGCATGTCCGCAGCACTGCAGAGCTAGTTGCCCAAACGCGATTTCCCGCTCAAGTTTTAAGATACTCAATATAGCTGGCGGATGTAACTTGTCCCGCCCAAACCCATATGGTTTCCGAACGCCTTGAAAAGGAGGGCATCACATATGCCATCTTCACTGCTTCCACCCCACGGTGGTGAACTGATCGATCTGCTGGTTGAACCGGGGGTGGCCGCCGAACTCAAAGCTGAGAGTGTCCATCTGAGCCACATTGTTCTCAATGACCGTCAGATCTGTGACTTGGAGCTGCTCATGACGGGTGGGTTTTCACCGCTTACCGGCTTTCTCAACAAGCGCGACTACAAGTCGGTGTTGGACTCCATGCGCCTGTCGGACGGGACCTTGTGGCCCTTGCCGATCACACTTGACGTGTCGGAGGAGTATGCCGGGACGGTGAAGGAGGGCGAAAGGATCGCCCTTAGGGACAAAGAAGGCTTTCTTCTCGCGGTGCTGACGGTTACGGATATCTGGCGACCCGACCTAAAGGCTGAGAGCAAGCAGGTGTTCGGTACAACTGATCCTCTGCATCCGGGTGCTTTTTATCTGCTGGACCAATCGAGTCCTGTCTATATAGGCGGGACGATCGAGGGTGTGGCGCTACCCAGGCACTACGATTATCAGCTATTACGCCATACTCCCCAACAGTTGCGCGATCTGTTTCAGAAGCATGGTTGGGACCGGATCGTAGCCTTTCAAACGCGCAACCCGATGCACCGGGCCCACGTGGAATTGACCTTACGGGCAGCCGCGGAAGCCAAGGCCAATATCCTGATCCACCCTGTTGTAGGGCTGACAAAGCCCGGGGATGTCAATCATTACACGCGGGTTCGATGCTACGAGCACGTTCTGCCGCGATACCCAGTTGGAACGGTCATGTTGAGCCTGCTACCACTGGCGATGCGCATGGGCGGTCCCCGGGAGGCGTTGTGGCACGCGATCATCCGCAAGAATTATGGCTGTGGCTATTTTATCGTGGGACGCGATCATGCCGGACCGGGTATTGACAGCTCAGGCAAGCCCTTCTATGGCCCTTATGATGCCCAGGAGATGGTGAAGGAGTACGAGTCGGAGCTGGGTATCACGATGGTTCCATTCAAGAACATGGTGTACGTGGAGGACCGAGCTGAATACGAGCCTGAGGATGAAGTACCGGAAGGAACACGCGTCCTGCAGATCTCCGGCACCGAGCTGCGGCGGCGGCTAGACAAGGGGCTGGAGCTTCCGGAGTGGTTTTCATATGCGGAAGTGGTGACTGAGCTGCGGAAGGCCCAACCGCCGCTGTCACAACGGGGTTTCACGGTGTTCTTTACAGGACTATCGGGTGCCGGGAAATCCACGTTGGCAAGGGGACTGCTTATCAAGCTCCTGGAAGACGGGCGCCGGCCGGTGACCTTGTTGGATGGGGACATCGTCCGCACGCATCTCTCCAACGAGTTGGGTTTTTCGAAGGAGCACCGTTCCATAAACGTAAGACGGATCGGATTCGTAGCGAGTGAGATCACCAAGAACCGGGGCATAGCCATCTGTGCACCGATAGCGCCCTACGAGGCGGACCGTCACTTTAACCGGGAACTGATCTCACAATACGGGGGCTACCTCGAGGTATATGTAAATACTCCCCTGGAGGTGTGTGAGGAACGGGATGCCAAAGGGTTATATGCCAAAGCCAGGCAGGGTATCATCAAGCAGGTCACCGGTATCGATGATCCTTACGAAGAGCCCGCCAATCCGGAGATCGCCATCGATTCGAGCCTGGAGGATCCCGAGAGTCTGGCGCAGAAAATTCTGCTGCGGATAGAACAGCTAGGATATCTTTAATCAGGGCACATTCAGCCAACTGTATCGTTTATAAATCAGAGGTCGACAATCGGGTGCGCGAGCAACTGTGCAAAGGTCCGGAAATGGTAGGTTATAGCAGCATAATTCGTACTAGTTAAAACAAGACCTTAACCGGAGAACCGTTGGGATGCGAGATACCCTAATTCAAAATATTGAAGAAAAGACATTTGTCACCGGAATTATCGGACTCGGCTATGTGGGATTGCCACTCTTGTACACTTTCTCTGAGAGTGGATTTCGTTGTATTGGCTTCGATGTTGATGCTGACAAGGTTCGCATGCTTGACCGGGGAAAATCCTATATCAAGCACATTTCGGAGCGGCGTGTAAAACAGGGTGCTGATTCGGGACTCGTGACGGCGACCACAGATTTCTCCAAGCTCAGGGAATGTGACGGAATAATAATCACGGTTCCCACGCCATTGTCGGCCAATCGAGAGCCGGATCTCTCTTTTATCGTAGATACCTGTGAAACCATCGCGTCTTATATAAGGCGAGGACACCTAGTGGTCCTTGAATCCACGACGTATCCGGGTACGACCGAGGAGGTGCTTGTACCCATCTTAGAACGCAGCGGGCTGAAGGTGGACCAGGATTTTTACGTAGCGTATTCACCTGAGCGGGAGGATCCCAATAACCCGGAGTATACCACCACGAGCATTCCGAAAGTAGTCGGATCAACCTCTCCAGACGGATTAGCCGTGGCCGAGAAACTCTATCAACAGATCATTGAAGAGACGGTTTCTGTTTCGTCGGTGAAAGCAGCAGAGGCGAGCAAGTTGATGGAGAACATTTTCCGAGCGGTGAATATAGCTCTGGTAAACGAGCTCAAGATCGCATTTATGAAGATGGGTATCGATATCTGGGAGGTTATCGAAGCGGCCAGCACCAAGCCTTTCGGGTACATGCCTTTCTATCCTGGTCCGGGACTGGGTGGTCACTGTATTCCCGTTGATCCATTTTATCTGACATGGAAAGCGCGGGAATATGGGATTTACACCAAATTTATCGAGCTGGCAGGAGAGATCAACACCTCGATGCCCGACTTTGTGATCAGCCGGATTATGGAGGTTTTAAGTGAGGATGGGAAGCCGCTGAAAGGCTCGAAGATCATAATCCTTGGCCTGGCCTACAAGCCCAACGTGGATGATGCGAGAGAATCCCCCTCACTCTACTTGATGAACAAGCTGGAGCAGCTTGGAGCGGACGTCAGCTACCATGATCCTTTCATCCCGGTCATTCCTCACACAAGGAAGTTCAACGGGATGTCTGGTCGGAAATCTGTTGCGATTGACGATTCCTTTGATCTGATCCTCATTGCCACCGCGCATGATGATTATCGGAAGGTAGATTTTGATGGTCTGGAAACGCCGGTCGTCGATACCAGGAACGTTCTCCGGGGCGAGTCTCCCTGGTACCACAAAGCCTGAAGAATTTGATTTCTTAGGTGTTCAGGCAGAGCGAGGAAGGAGATGAATACGGGCTGGTGGATTGCCCAGGGTATTTACGGTCAGGATTTGGGAGACAGGTGCTCCCGGCTTATGCGTTGATTTCCTCTCTTACTCTCTCAGGTTGGGGGTAGAGCTGGAACAGCTCGTTATAGCGCTGCAATAATCGTCCATTCTCACCCAGCAATACCTTATAATTGCTATACTCACGAAGTCGGTAGTCCAGGATCTGTCCATTTGCATATGCCTCTTGTATCTCCGCAATTCCATATTGCAGGCTATGCTGGCATTCAAATCCAATATCTGCGGTGATCTTATCGAAGGATACCCTGTAATTCCTTAGATCATAATCCTCATCCAGTTCGACGATTCTAGAGCCTGGAATCATGGGGTGGATGATCTTACCTACCTCGCATATGGTATAATTAAGGTTGTTGGCCCCCACATTGTAGACATTGCCGGCAATGTCACCCAAGGGGCTTTCCAGTATCATTTTAATGGCTCGACTAACGTCTTTTACATGAACGAAAGGACGCCATTGCTCGCCACCAATAATGGTGATTTCTCCTTCTTGGATACCTTTGGCGGCCAGCAGATTCACTACCAGATCGAACCGGGGCCGGGGAGAGAAGCCGTACACCGTGGATAGACGAAGGATTACGGGGTGGAAGTCAGTTCCGGCTAATGAGTTCAGGGATTCCTCTGCCGCTACTTTTGCTTTAGCATACAGCGATAGCGGCTCCACCTTTGAATCTTCATTGAGTACCTGATCGGATGCGCCGTAGACGCTGCATGATGAGGCATAAATAAATCTACCAATGCCATATCCCTTGGCGGCCTCGGCGATCATGCGCGTGGCGGCGATATTGATCTGGATGGTGACATCATCATTCACTGCGCAGGCCGGGTCACCAACGATTTCGCCAAGATGAACCACTGCATCCACCCCGTCCATCGATTGGACGACAGAAGATACTTCCCGGGAGTCGCCGGTATGGATATCCAGCATGGGGTGATCTTGCACAGCATCGAGCGATTTCTGATCGTATAGGAAGTTATCCAATACCCGGACACGATAGCCGGAGTTCAGTAACATGCGAACCAGAACAGATCCTATAAAACCGGCGCCGCCGATTATGAGAATGTGTTTGGGTTTTTCGATATCATGGGCTTGTCGCAGGATCCTTGCTTCCAGTTTAATTGCCTGCCGCCAGAATCGTGACCAGAAGCGGGCTCCTAACAGGAATGCCGAGGAGCTGAGCCAGCCGAAAATGAAGACGCTACGAGGTGGTGTTGGCAACACTGGAATCAAGTAGGCAAGTATGGCTATCAACAACCAAACCAGGGAGTTACTGTTGATGATCAGAATGGCTTTATACTTGCTGCGGTAATATCTACCGTGAGAATAGAAACCGCTGACTGCAAAAATCAGAATGCCGATAACAACGATTATACCGACGGTCTGCAAGTATAGGGTGGCGAAATTAATACCGGCTGTTCGAAGGGCAGTCAGTTCAGTGGCAGAGGCTGCCAGGATGAATTTGGTCAGCAAACGCAGGAGAAAGGAGAAGGCATATGTGGT
>CP070787.1:1475550-1479989 GCA_020346745.1 Fidelibacterota bacterium
AGGCGAGGATGTGCTGACTTCCATGGTCACGACATTCAGGAAATCGGGTGCGGGCATCACTACCGGCGCTTGTACAACGGCGATTGCCTTCCTGACCCTGCTGGTGGCAGAGATGGATGGTATGCAGGAATTCGGTTGGGCACTGGCGGTGGGCATCATCATGACCATGATCGCAGCGCTGACCGTACTGCCGACCTTTCTGGTCATCCGTGAAAGGATCAAGGACCGTTTCAGGAGAAGCGATAAGGTAAAACCTGTCCGTAACATCAGTTATGGGTTTCTAGGATCAACTGCCCAGTGGCTGGCCCAGCATTGGGGATTCTCACTCATCGCTGCCGCTCTCATCGTCGGGCTTTTCGCCTATCGTGGTTCCAAGCTGGAGTGGGATTACAACATGTTGAATATGGAGCCCAAGGGTCTGGAATCCATCGAGTTGATCGACAAGCTGCTCGAGAGTTACGACATGGATATCGAACCGGCGATGGTGACGGCCAAGTCTCTGGAGGAAGCCCGGGTGCTTACTGAGAAGGCCCGGGACATGACGATTGCCGGTTCCGTGCAATCCATCACCGACCTGCTACCGCCTCTGGACGAACAAGAGCAGCGCAAGGCCCTGATATCCGGTATCCGTCAGGCCATGGCCGGTACCGCACTCAAAACGGAGCTCACGCCGCGCGATATGGATGTACTCAGGGAAGAGGTAGCCCGCCTGGAGGCCAATATCATGGAAATTCAATCCATGGCCATACTAGGCGGCCAGGACAAGGTCTATCTTAAATCGGCGCTGCTGGTGGGCACGGTTCCCGAGGAGGATGATCCCACGATCACCAAACTGCATGAACAATTGCAGCCCCTAATGCCGGACATCACGCGTGGTGCCTTATCCGCGATGTACGAAAAACTGGAAAATGCGGGTAGTGCCCGAATGGGGGAATTACGGCAGTTCCAAAGTGACTTCGGTAGATCATATAAGGCAGGTGTGCTGGATATGGCCAATACGGAGACGATCGCGCTGGAAGACCTACCCCCCGAGTTCAGTATGCAATACGTAGGAAAATCAGGGGATAATTTCCTGGTCTATGTATACCCCAGGGAAAACGTGTGGGAGCTGCAGTTCCTGAAACGCTTCCACAAGGAGATATTGGAACTGAGTCCCCGGGCGACCGGGATGCCGCCGATGATCTACAGCTTCATTGAATCCATCAAGAAGGATGGCAGACTGGCGATCCAGCTGGCAATCGTGGTGATCTTCCTGCTGCTGCTGGCGGATTTCCGCAGCGTGAAGAAAGCCTTGTTGGCGGTGGTCCCACTGATCATCGGAGTATTGCTGATGGTGGGAACCATGGAGCTAGTCGGGCTGATGATCACCTTCATGAACATCATGGCGATTCCCATGATCATCGGGATTGGCGTGGACGACGGTGTGCACATCGTCCACCGGTACAAGGTGGAGGGGAATGGAACACATCACACGGTATTCTCTTCAACCGGCAGAGCCGTGCTGCTTACTTCCCTGACGACGATGCTGGGTTTCGGATCACTCTATTTCGCCACCATGAGGAGTCTGGGCTCGCTGGGAACGGCATTGTTCATTGGCGTTGGTGCCTGCTTCGTGGCTACCGTACTGGTCATCCCACCCCTGGCTGGACTGTCAGGATACCTGAATGGAAAAGGCAGGCATCCAGCTGGTGGTACAGTGGGAGACTCACAACCGGCAGAGGAAGCGGAGTAAAGCCAAGACAGGATGAAAGGATCACAAGCCCCGGGATTCTTCCCGGGGCTTTCATCTTTTAAGCCAACTCAACGTATCCTCGATCTAAATTCCCGACAGATGCAGAACCCCTAGTTAAATCCAACAGGAATGAATCATGCCGCATTCCAGTTTTCTGTCAAAATCATTGCTACGACGTACATTAATGCTGACCTGCGCCGCCTTCGCCTTTGCCGGGACCACACCGGTACCGAACGCGGCTGATGAACCTCCAGCCGGGATGGAGCTGATTCCCGCAGGCGAATTTCGCATGGGCAAGACCGGTACCGGGGATCACAGCCCGGCCCACAAAGTCACCATCGATTCATTCTATATGGATACATTTGAAGTCACGAACGCACAATATCTGGAGTTCTGTGAGCAGACGGACCGGAAACTACCGGAATTCTGGGGCCGGGATGCCTACCATTGCGGGCCGGACTTTCCTGACCACCCGGTAGTGGGTGTCAGCTGGTACGATGCCACAGCCTACGCTGAATGGGCAGGTAAACGACTGCCAACCGAAGCGGAATGGGAATACGCCGCCAGGGGCGGCCTCAGCGGCAAGAACTACCCCGAAGGCAACGAGATCGACACGACCAGGGCCAATTTTTCATGGCAGGGGATCACCCGAGGAACCTTGCATATAGGGAGCTTCACGGCGAATGGATATGGACTTTACGACATGTCAGGCAATGTCGTGGAATGGGTGGCCGATTACTACTCCAGTGACTACTACAACAAGAGCGTCCGTAAAAATCCGACTGGTCCCAAGAAAGGGAAATTCCGCGTGATTCGCGGCGGCGGATGGCATTCAGGACCGAGCTGCTCGCGCGTCTATTTCCGCAATGCCCTACCCGCCAACTGGCTGGATTTCGCCGTGGGTTTCCGCTGCGCCAAGGACTTACGTTAACTAATCACTTTTCGTTACAGTCCAGCCAGCCCAGATCAAGGACAGAAGCATTACCAACTGTCCTCGTGTACCCGGTCGGCATCGTATTGGGTACGGGGCTTTTTCGCTTCCGCCGGGTACCCCAGTGCAACGATACACAGGATTTCCATCCTTTCAGGCAGGCTAAAGAGCTGCTTGAGTGGTTGCTCCCTCTCAGGCCGGGGGTGCACACCCAGCCATACCGTACCCAGCCCCAGCGCTGTCCCGGCCAACAGGATATTCTGGGTGGCGGCGGAACAGTCCTGCTGCCAATAGCGCTCCGAGATGGCCGGATCTGCACAAACCACGATAGCCAACGAGGCTTCATAACACATCTTGGCATAAGGGTGGATATCCGCGATCTGATCGAGGATCTGCCGATCCTTGACCACGATGAAATGCCACGGCTTGGCGTTATTGGCTGACGGGGCAGCCATAGCTGCCTGCAGGATCAGTTCTATCTTCTTATCCTCCACCTGATTGGCATGAAATTTCCGGATACTGCGTCGTGCGAATATCCATTGTAGTGGCCGATCATCCATAGCCTTCTCCTTTAATTCTGTACGACCCCGCTGCTTCTTCCTGAAAATCTGGCTGATGCTATCGGCAGCATATTTGATATGGAACGCTCTGAGTTTCATAAGGTCGCCGGATCCTGATACTTGCCAGCTCCCCGGAGCGTTGGTTTGTTCATTTCGCCTGCCCTGCGTTTATCAGTCGCCCTTGCGACCCTGGCTGCTTGACGGGCCTGGCGGAGCGGTTCGGGGGTTCGAGCCCGGAAAGTCACAGAGAGCACCAGTTCGCTGGCAGTGGTCAAGCTTGTTCGCCAAGCCGGATGCACCACAACCGGATGTACATCGGTCTGCACCCGGAGCCACATGGCAACCTGTTCTTCGTCGATGTATAAGGGACTGGCATCGCCTCGCATCTCACCAGGCTGTTCACCCCGGGCCACCAAGGACCGGTTCGTGACCCCCACGGTCGGAACATCCAGGATGGCTCCCAAGTGCAGAGCCAATCCGGCACGGCGTGGATGATCCATCCCGGTACCATTCACCAGAAGGACGTCCGGCATGCTGGGCAACTCCCTCACTGCCGCTTCCAGCAGGGGTCCTTCCCTCAGTGCCAGCAGACCCGGCTCATATGGCGCCCCGGCAGTACCTCCAGTTGCTGAGGTGGCTATAATCTTGCCTTCCTGCCATATCGCTGCTCCAGACCAACCGGGATCACCGGCTGATCCCACCGGGCTGGACCCTGGAATGAAGCATACAAAACAACCGCCTACACCCACGGAGCCGCCACGGGGATTCCAGGGTGGGGGATTCTGGCGGTGGAGATCTTCCTGGACCTCTATGAGCTCTCCGGCAGTGGTTGGCCAATTACTCATATACATCTACAACCTGATGCGGGGCTCTCATAACCCGGAGTGATGATCAGCCATTCAACATGTGGAATGAAAGAGTCCTCCCACCGGCTCTGTCTCACACAACTCATTGTACCGCCGGATGGCCTTGTTGGTTCGCTCGACGTACACGGTGATCCCGCGGTCTGCGAGCATTTGCGTGGTTTGCGGCGTTACCTTCAGTCGTCCGTATACTCCCCGCGACAACACGATGACACGGGCACCATTTTCCAGCAGTTCATCAACGTCGGCCGGTTGGATGCCCGGCTGATGACCAGTACCGGTCTCCTTCCAGTCCCATTGCCGACCGCCCCCAGGGTACAGTTTGGCATCCTTGAGTGTACCGAGGCCTTCAA
>CP070787.1:1480089-1500760 GCA_020346745.1 Fidelibacterota bacterium
ATCAATTTCCAGCTCCTTATGGCACAAGCTCCGGCAGCAGAGATTGTGAGCCGGATGGCTGCGGATGCGGGCGTCGAGGAGACTCCCTTCCCAATCACGAAGCCCGATGAGAAATGCATCCTCTGTGGGCTCTGTGTACGCGCATGTGAAACCATCACCGGAACCCAGGCTATAGGCTTTGCTAATCGGGGCGTGGAACGTGAAGTCACCACGCCGTTCAGCGTCGAATCGGAGGCATGCATCACGTGCGGTGCCTGTGCTTTCTTCTGCCCCACGGGGGCGATTACCATGGAGGACATTCATGGGCGCAGCGTGATTCATAAGGAGATGACCCTGGGACCGGCGAAAGCCATTCACATCCCTCATATGCAGGCCGTACCGCGGGTCCCCATCATTGATACGGACGCTTGTATTCACTTCCAAACCGGCAACTGCGGCACCTGCGAGAAAGTATGCGAACCGGATGCTATCCAGTACGAACAGGAGGACGAATACGAGGAAATCGAAGTGGGCAGCATCGTGCTGGCTACCGGTTTTCAGACTTTTGACGCTGCCCGTGTCGCCCGCTACGGCTATGGTCGCTTGCCCAACGTGATCACCAGCCTGGAGTTCGAGCACCTGAGCAATGCTTCCGGACCGACGGGCGGGGAACTGCTCCTGGAGGACGGTACCGCACCCGAAACGGTCGGAATCATCCATTGTGTCGGTTCCCGGGATGAGAACACCAACGCCTACTGCTCAAGGGTCTGCTGTATGTACTCCCTGAAAATCGCTCATCTGACGAAAGAGAAGACCGGAGCCAGGGTGTACAACTTCTATATCGATATGCGTACTCCCGGGAAGGGCTACGAGGAATTTTATGATCGTTTACTCGAAGAGGGAACGCAGTTTGTTCGCGGGCGTGTGGCGGAGGTGACGGACTGGGCCATGACCCCGGAGGAAGAAGGGAAGTTGATTATCCGTGCCGAGGATACCCTTATTGGCCTCGTACGACGGATACCTGTTGATCTGATCATCCTGGCGGTGGGGCTGGAACCCAGGCAGGATGCCGAGGATGTACGGCGACTGTTCAATATCAGCTGCAGCACCGAAGGCTGGTTCCTGGAACGGCACCCGAAACTGGCACCGGTATCTACATTCACCGATGGCGTCTTTCTGGCAGGAGCTTGTCAGGGCCCGAAGGATATTCCCGACAGCGTAGCCCAATCCGGGGCGGCCGCAGCCGAAGCCCTTGCCCTGGCTGACAGAGGCTATGTGGAGATGGATCCCAACACGGCCTACATACTGGATAACGAGTGCTCCGGCTGCAAGACCTGCATCGGTCTGTGTCCTTACTCCGCCATCAGTTTCGAGACCGATAAAGAGCTGGCTGCCATTAACGAGGCTCTATGCAAGGGATGTGGAACCTGCGTGGCGGCCTGCCCCTCGGGTTCTATCCAACAACATTTATTCACTGATGAACAAATCTTCGCTGAAATTGAAGGGATGTTGAGCTATGTCTGATAAAAATAGTAGCCCGGGCTACGAACCCCGCATCGTTGCTTTCTTCTGCACCTGGTGCACTTATACTGCCGCTGACCTGGCGGGAACCTCGCGCATGACATATGCTCCCAATATAAGGGTGGTGCGTCTCATGTGCTCAGGGCGGATGGACCCTCAGTTTGTCTTGAAGGCTTTCCGCGAAGGCGCAGACGGCATCCTTATTGGCGGCTGCCACCCCGGTGACTGTCACTACCAGGAAGGCAATTATAAGGCACTCAGGCGGGTCACACTTCTGCAAACCATGCTGGCCAGCATGGGCATCGAAAAGGAACGTCTTCGCCTGGAATGGATCTCGGCATCCGAAGGCGACAAGGTGCAGAGAGTCACGAACGAAATGGTGGAGCAGATACGCAAGTTGGGACCCCTCCAGTTATCTCTCCCGCCAACGCTCCTCATGGCTGAGGATACACCCGTAGCCGAGATGGAAGGAGTAGTACCATGAGCAAACCCAAAGTTGGATTCTACTGGTGTGCGTCATGTGGTGGTTGTGAAGAAGCCGTGGTGGATCTGGCGGAAGGCATCCTTCCGGTTGTTGAAGCAGTGGATATTGTGTTCTGGCCGGTGGCACTGGATTTCAAGCGCTCCGATATCGAAGCAATGGCAGACGGCGAGATCACTGTGTGTTTCCTGAATGGCGCCATCCGGACTTCGGAGCAGGAAGAAATGGCGGAACTCTTGAGACAAAAGTCTCAACTGCTCATCGCCTTCGGCAGCTGTGCCCACATGGGCGGTATCCCCGGGCTGGCCAATTTTTACACGGGAGAAAGCATTTTCGAGCGTGTGTACAGGGAGGTTCCCACCGTAGTCAATCCAGATAACGTCACACCGCAGACTGAAACACAGGTCGACGGAACAGTCCTCACACTGCCCACTTTTCGTGAGTCGGTACGAACTCTTGATCAAACCGTTGACGTGGACTACTACCTGCCGGGATGTCCACCTCCAGTGAACCTGATTGTGGGGGCAGTGACAGCGATCCTGGAGGGCAATCTACCACCGAAAGGAACCGTGCTGGCACCGGATAAGGCCTTGTGTGACGAGTGCCCCCGGAAAGAGACCAAACCGGAGGAACTGGCGATCCAGGAATATAAGCGGCCTCATCAGCTCCTGATCGATCAGGAGGAATGCCTCTTATCGCAGGGGTTACTCTGCATGGGACCAGCTACCAGGAGCGGATGCGAAGCTACCTGCATCAATGGGAATATGCCCTGCACGGGTTGCCTGGGTCCTACGAGCCGGGTCACCGATTATGGTGCCAAAGCTCTTTCGGCCATCGCATCCTCGTTGGACGCTAAGGACGAGGAAGCCATACTCCACCTCATGGAAGGCATCGTAGATCCAGGGGGAACTTTCTACCGCTATAGTTTGCCGGCTTCGCTGCTGCATCGGCGGCGACCAGCGTGAAGAGGAGTGAAAACATGAGCGAGCATATCGTTATTGATCCCATCACCCGTCTCGAAGGCCACGGCAAGATCGACATTCTGCTGGATGATCAGGGGAACGTGGACCATGCCTATTTCCAGGTACCCGAGCTGCGGGGTTTTGAAAAATTCGCCGAGGGCCGGCCGGCTGAAGATATGCCTCAGATCACACCACGCATCTGCGGCGTCTGCCCCACCGCCCACCATATGGCCAGCACCAAAGCTCTGGATGATCTCTATCAGGTCGAGCCACCAGTGGCCGCCAGGAAAGTTCGCGAACTGGTCAACAGTACGTTTTACGTCGAGGATCACGCACTTCATTTCTATTTCTTGGGCGGCCCTGACTTTGTGATGGGACCAACGGCTCCCAAAGCGGAAAGGAACATCCTGGGCGTACTCGGAAAAGTTGGCCTGGAAACCGGGAAAGAAGTGATCGGCCTGCGGAAGGAGCTACGCGATCTAATGACAATGACCGCCGGCAAGGTGATTCACCCGGTCTTCGGCCTTCCCGGAGGGATCTCTAAACCACTTACCGATGAGATCCAGCAGAAATTCATCGCCGGTGCGGAGCATGCCGTAAAATTCGGTGAGTTCAGTCTCAACCTGTTCAATGACATCGTCCTCAAGAACCAGGAATATGTCGATACGATCATCTCGGATACCTATACCAACCGCACTTATTACATGGGCCTGGTCGACGACCGGAACCACGTGAATTTTTATGATGGCCTGTTGCGCGTAGTCGACCCGGATGGAAAGGAGTTCAGCAAATTTCCAGCCCGCGATTATATCGAACATGTGGGCGAGCATGTCGAACCATGGAGCTACATCAAGTTTCCGTTCCTCAAGAGCGTCGGCTGGAATGGTTTCACGGAAGGTACTGAAAGCGGCATTTACTGTGTGGCACCGCTAGCCCGCCTGAACGCCGCGGAGGGGATGGCTACTCCCAAAGCACAGGAAGCCTACGAACTCTTTTACAGTACGTTGGGAGGCAAGCCGGTTCACCATACTCTGGCCAACCACTGGGCTCGACTTATTGAGCTGCTGTATGCTGCGGAGCGGATGATGGAACTGGCAGCTGATCCCGACATCATCAGTCCCGATATACGGACCATCCCTACGGCTGTCCCACAGGAAGGGATCGGAGTGGTCGAAGCCCCTCGCGGAACACTGTTTCATCATTATCAGACTGACGAGAGAGGCGTGATAACCAAGGCCAACCTCATTGTGGCTACCCAGAACAACGCCGCACGCATTGCCATGTCGGTTGACAAAGCGGCCCGGGGGGTGATCAAGGATGGGAAGGTCGACGACGGGATTTTGAATCTGGTGGAAGTTGCCTTCCGCGCTTATGATCCCTGCCACGGCTGTGCCACCCACGCCCTCCCCGGTCAAATGCCGTTGATCGTTCGTGTTTACGATCAGGAACACAACCTTCTTCAGGAAGTCCGCCGCGGAGGGTAGATCTATGCAACCCCTGGTCTTGGGGCTGGGCAACGACCTGATCGCTGATGATGCAGTAGGCGTTCTGGCTGCCAGGGAAGTCAAGCAGCGATTGGGTAGGCGTGCCCATGTCGTCGAATCCTCACTCTCCGGATTAGCTCTGCTCGACCTTATGGTGGGCTACCATCAGGCGGTGATCATCGATGCCATGTACAACGGCCGCCATCCTCCAGGCTCCATCGTTCGCCTGACTCCAGCTGACCTGTCCAAAGTGGTCGCCCCTACGCCCCACTTCGCTGGACTGCCGGAACTATTCAGCTTGGCAAAACATCTGGAGCTGGACTATCCGGAAGAAACAGTCATTTTCGCCATGGAAGTCGAAGATCCGCTGACGATCGGGGGCAGCCTGAGCCTGACCGTCAGGCAGGCACTGCCGGCCTTGGTAAATCAGGTCACCGGCCAGATTGCCAGTTGGGAAAATGAATACGAACGATCCCTGTCCCCCTGAGGAGGCGCTTGGGTTACAAAGCCTAGGATATCCGGTCATGGTTTAGTCACCTTGGCTTCGCGGCTGCTTACTGACCTCATTCACGAATTGTTATGATGCAATGATGGAATTTTGTAATAATTGTTGAAAACCGGATCTTTTTATCGTATCATAGGTATGAGATAGTATAATTGGGGCCCGGCAATGTGAGCGTGGCGCCCCGGATTAACCGGAAAAGGGACTTTATCGCCGGGAAGAAGCTTTAAATATTAACCATCTGACATTGCCGTTCTCAGAATGTGCGATCAAGCACTAATGAATCGGCAATGATCAGTATGATCATCACTTAAGGTTGTCTGTCGCCTAATTGGTCCAGGACTGGGCCGAGCGGGGGAACCACCAAATTGGGGTGTATTCCGCGCAAGCGGAAGGGATACCTTCTAATCCTAACCCGTCAGCTAACCCCGTAGGCATAAGGAGGGACAGATTTTTGGCTATTTGGGCCACAGGCATACCTGTGGCCCATTTTTATTTACAGGAGGTCGGTCGAAAATGAAAAACATAGCCAATATCATGCTAATCACGGGAACCATCCTTCTGGTCCAATGCCAGCGGCAGTCCGATAAACAGATCAGGGATGGGGAACTGACGGGCACCATCGCTCTGTCAGGAGCATGGGCGCTCTACCCCATGGCAGTCAAATGGGCGGAGGAATTTGAGAAGCTTCATCCCCACGTTCGAATTGACGTCGCAGCAGGGGGAGCCGGTAAAGGTATGGCCGATGCCCTCGCGGGAGTCGCCGATATCGGCAACGTGTCCCGGGATATCTATCCCCAGGAGATCAGCCAGGGCGCCTGGTGGGTTTCCGTGACCAAAGATGCCGTGGTCCCCACGGTGAACGCTGACAATCCCTATCTGCCTCAGCTCCTTCAACAGGGCGTGGACCGTGAGACTCTGCGCTACATCTGGATTATCGGACTCACGACTTCCTGGAGCAGCGTTATCGACCAGCAAGTTCCAGGTCAAATCCATGTCTATACGCGCTCCGATGCCTGCGGAGCAGCTAAAACATGGGCCAAGTATCTCGGTGAGAACCAGGAGGACCTGCTGGGGGTGGGTGTCTACGGTGATCCCGGCCTGGCTGAGGCCGTGCGACAGGATCGGTTCGCCATCGGCTATAACAATATCAACTACGCCTACGATGCCCAATCCAAAGCCCAGGTAGCCGGTATCCGCGTACTGCCCCTCGATCAGAACAACGATGCCCGGTTGGACAGCACTGAAGACTTCTATCACAACCGGGACGAGATCGTCCAGGCTATCGCTCAGGGAGCATACCCATCACCTCCGGCCAGGGATCTCTATTTCGTCTGCCGGGGAAAGCCGGGAAAAAGGGTGGTACGGGAGTTCATTCGCTGGGTCTTGACTGACGGTCAGAAGTACGTCCCGGAGTCCGGCTATATCCAGCTGCCCTTAGATACCCTCAACGCTCAGTTGAAGCGCTTGGAGGAATAGGTTGGCCTGGCCGACCAGGTAGAACATTGCAGAGACTCAAGTACGGGAATCAGTGATATGCATCTCATCCGGGGGCTCCAGGATAAACTGGCCAGAATCAGCATGCTGGCGTTGGCTCTGTTCGCCGGATTGCTCGTATTCCTTATGGCTTTCGGCCTCTTTCTCAGATCACGGCCGATCCTTGATTCCATTCCGCTCATGGAACTGCTCCTCTCCTCCTCATGGCACCCTCTCAAGGGCGAGTTCGGGCTGTTCCCCTTCCTGACAGGCACCGTGTGGGTTACCGGGGTGTCCATCGTCATCGCCGTACCCTTCTCCCTCCTGTGTGCCATGTATCTGGCTGAATATGCGCCGGTGAGCATCAGGGAATGGGTGAAACCACTCGTCGACCTGTTGGCCGGTATCCCTTCAGTTGTATATGGCATCTGCGGCGTGTTGATCATCATACCACTCATCAAGGATCATTTAGCCCCGTTGTTCGGGAGCTTCTCCACCGGCTATAGTGTTCTCGCCGGGGGAGTAGTACTCGCCGTGATGGTCTTCCCTATCATTATCCACGTCTGCCTGGAAGTCTTTGCCTCGGTGCCCTACGAGGTCCGCGAAGCCTCCCTTGCACTGGGTGCCACCCGGTGGCAGACCACCAAGAAAGTCGTCCTGCGCAAAGCCATGCCCGGCATTCTGGCTGCCTTTGTCCTGGGACTATCCCGGGCTTTTGGCGAGACCATGGCGGTATTGATGGTGGCGGGGAATGTTGCCCGGGTGCCTCGGTCACTCCTGGATCCCGCCTACCCGCTGCCGGCCCTTATCGCCAACAATTACGGCGAGATGATGTCGGTACCGTTGTATGACTCCGCCTTGCTGCTGGCATCACTCCTGCTGCTCGTGGTGGTGTTGTTCTTCAACGTCCTGTCCCGGCTGGTACTCATTCGTATCGAGAGAGGAATACAATAGGATGAAGCTCAGAACCGTAGAAGAAAAGCTTTTCCAGCTGTTGATGATCGCTGCAACCATCCTCATCGTCACCAGTCTGGTTGTCATTCTGGTGACCGTCCTTGTAAAAGGCTTGCCAGCCCTCCGCCTGTCGATGATCACTCAGATCCCCAAGGGGGGATTCTATCTGGGAAAAGAAGGCGGCATACTCAACGCCATCCTCGGCTCCTTCTATCTCGCAGGTGGGGCCACCATCCTGGCGATCCTGATCAGTCTGCCGATCGTGATCTATTTCAACGTGTATGCCAGCAAGGGATCTGTCTTCGTCAACCTGTGCCGTTTCTCGCTGGACGTCCTGTGGGGTGTACCATCCATCGTCTTCGGAGCCTTCGGATTCACCATCATGCTCTTCTTCGGGTTGCGCGCATCGCTCCTGGGAGGGATCATCGCTGTTGCGCTACTGATCCTCCCGGTGATGAGTCGGGCTATGGATGAAGTCGTCAAAATGGTGCCGCGTGATCTTCTGAACGCCTCCTATTCCCTGGGGGCTACCAGGCTGGAGACGTCCGTCAAGGTCGTCGTGCGCCAGGCCTTGCCGGGAATCCTCACCGCCGTATTGATCGCCTTTGGCCGTGGTATCGGCGATGCCGCTTCCGTCATTTTCACCGCCGGCTTCACCGATGCCATTCCCACATCCCTGATGCGTCCCGCAGCCACCTTGCCGCTGGCCATTTTCTTTCAATTGGGCACACCCTTCCCCGAAGTACAGGAGAGGGCTTATGCCTCTGCGCTGGTGCTCACCATCATGATCCTGGTCATCAGTATAGTATCCAGAATACTGACCAGATCGTTCACCAAACATGTTATCAAGTAGGAGAAGAAATGGAATACAAAGCTCACATACGCGTTCGCAATCTCAGCGTCTCCTATGGAACAGAACAGGCTTTGAAAGACGTGACCGTCGATCTGCCCGAAAAGAAAATAACAGCTATTATCGGCCCCTCTGGTTGCGGTAAGACGACCCTGCTCAAATCGTTCAATCGTCTGATCGACGCTGTTGACGGTATTAAGGTGCAGGGTGAGGTCTATCTGAATGGGGATAATATCTACGGTCCGGGAATCGACGTCACTCATCTCAGGCAGAAAATGGGCCTGCTTTCCCAGCGGCCTTACCCCCTGCCCATGTCCATCTACGACAATGTCGCCTACGGACCACGCATCCACGGCATCCGCAAGCGGCGGCGCCTGAAGGAGATCGTCGAGCATTACCTGCGGGAATCCAGCCTCTGGGATGAAGTCAAGGATCGCCTCCATACCCCGGCCTCCAGCCTTTCCGTCGGTCAACAGCAGAGACTGTGTCTCGCTCGAGGATTGGCGGTGGAACCCGAAATCATCCTGGGCGACGAACCCACTTCAGCCCTGGACCCCACCGCCAGCCAACGTATTGAGGAGAAGTTCCTCCAGCTCAAGGCTAAATACACCATCGTCGTTGTGACCCATATCCTGCGTCAGGCTATCCGCCTGGCCGATTATGTCGTCTTTATGTATCTCGGTCAGTTGATCGAACATGGCCCCGCCCGGAAGGTATTTGAAAATCCGCAGGAAGAGCTGACCAGGGGTTATATTAAGGGGGTCATCGTATGATGTTTCACCGGTCCTTAATAGCTGTATGTCTCGTTCTGATCGCACTGGCTGTTCCACAACTTTCGCAGGCTGGCTCACCGCCGGCCCAGTTATGGTCCAGTATGGTCATCAGCAAGCAGAGTAGCCGCGGCATTAAAGCCGAACTGGAGCACCAGCTCCGATCCCGTCTTGAACGTCCCGCGTTCAAGGAGACCTACTACGAACTCAGACTGAGCTTCCCCATACAGATGGGATTCGGGGTCACCCTGTTTTATCGCCAGGTCTTCTACCCGGACAACACGGCTTGGCGCCTGGCCGCTGCCCCCCAGCTCAACGCACCCTTCGGCTTGGATTGGCTCAAGCTCCGGCTGAAATTCCAGCGGCACGCACCGCATGGTGAGCAAGCCCGTTCTCATGCCCGCTTTCGCACTACTTTCACACTCCCACTCAGTGAACCCTGCACCCTGTTCTTTCAGGCTGAGCCCTGGTGGCAGTTGGATGCCCCTATCATCTTCAGTCGCTACCGCCTGGATGCTGGGCTACAGAGAAAGTGGCCGGGCGGCTGGGGTTTCGAGATGTACTATCGTTTGCAGGGGGATAAAAAGGGAACAGATTGGCAGGGAACAGACATCTTCGGCCTGAAGCTTAAGGCGGCCTTATAGCCGGGCCGAAGCCCGCTGCCGAGCTATCAGTCCGCTGACGATTCAGCGGCAATCGTGGTCAGGAACGGCTCAAGAATCTGCTGCCGGCACACAGTGGCCCCACCGAGACTTTCCATGGTAACCAGACTGGAATATCGGGGAAAATCAGCGCGCGTCCTGTTCAGGGAATCGCTCAGAGAACGGAAACCGTACTCCACAAATACGCGCTGGACCTCTTCACGCCACAGAAACTGCACGAACGAGTGCACCAGCTCCCGCCGGTCCTCCGCGATATTCTGTTCCAGTACCACCACGATTGGCTCGCACAGAGTAGTTGATCCCAATTGAACCATCTGGCCTGGGGGTCGGCGACGCTGCGGTGTAGGCAGCACGTTGGCTTCATACGCCAGAACCACACTTCCTTCACCCTCAGCGAACCGCCGCAGAGCTGCCTGCGCCGAGGGCGCTGATGTGACGTTTCGCCAGACGTCTGCTAACTGCGCCAGAGCCCCACTGTGATCATAGCCCCTGCCCAGCGCCGACCCGTAAATGGCCAACAGTGACCATTCTCCAATGCCGGAGGTACGTGGGTGGGAGAGAATCACGTCAAGCCCTGGCTCACTCAGATCCTCAAATCCCCGGATGTCAACATAATCACTATCGCGGGCCAGGATGACGAGCGCTGTACGACAGCAGATGCCCATATTGGGCAACTGCTTCCAGGCAGCTACGGTGGTCAGCGCCTTGGTGGCCAGCCGATGGCCGTCCATTTCAGAGGCCAGGATCACCACGTCTGCCGGTACCCTGGCGATGACCTTGTCCACTATCGATCCCGATCCGGCGAAGGTGGGGATAAACTCCATCTCAACGCCGTTCTGGTCTTCCCAATAATCCCTGAAAGCGGGAAAGATCCCCCGTTCCATCACTTCCTGCATGCCCGTAAAGCAATAAAGCAGGATCGTCTGGGGCTGGCTCGGCCGTACTACACCTCGCCCTAACCAGATGATCAGCCCCAGCACCGCGGCGCCAATAAGATAGATTAGTATCCGAGACAAGGATGAAGTAGACCCGTCGGGATTTGCCGAATGGTTGTACCCGGGCTGCAACATTATCACCCACCTCCCGTTTCACAAACGAGATACACTATTATAATGCAAGTTACATAGGCAATCCACAAGCCACATGAAAATTCGACGCTGACAGTTTTAGATGCTGAAAAATGAACACATTGGAGTCATACGATCTCATTCGAAATGTTGAGATAAGCCCTCAGGAGAAGCCGATGACAGCTGTAAATTTGGGTAGGAGTAAAACGCACCCCTGAATGGGTTGCTGTTATGACTCAATATTCAGTATACCGAATCCCCCTCCGTGGAACCGTGCTGACAGCGCGGATGCAACGACTATACTCATTTCTTTCCCGCGTCATCAGTACTCTATGTGCTACCCACAGTCAGGTCCAGTCGGATGAGACTAACGTTCCGTAAGCGATTCATTTTCTATTTTCTGCTGCCGGTCCTGTTCACCGGTTTCATCGCTACCATCGTTGGCGAGCGACTGATCAGTGGCGGGATCATTCGCCAGGCCCAGGATAAGGTCAGGGTGGATCTGAACTCCGCACGCGAGATCTATCAAGAACACCTGGACCAGGTTAGAAATGTCATCCGTTTTACTGCCGAGAACCACTTCATCAGACAAGGTCTCTCAGGACCTGACCTTGCATCCCTGAAAACTGAATTGATCCGGATTCGTGAGAACGAGAATCTGGATATTCTCTCTGTGACCGACCACAACGGCCGCGTGGTCTTCCGGGCTGGAAATCCCCAGCCATCCGGTGATAGCCAGGCAAGTGATGAGATCATCAGCCAGGTGCTCTCAAAACGGGAGCTCCTGGCCGCTACGCAGATCATGCCGCGCGAGGAACTTCTCAAGGAGGGGGATGATCTCGCCGAAAGAACTCATATCCAATTTATCCATACTCCTCGAGCCAGATTAAGGCCCCAAGAGGAAGAAACATCGGGAATGATCATCAAAGCCGCCGCCCCCATTTTCGATAACAGCGGTGCGATGATCGGGGCTCTATACGGCGGGAATGTGTTGAACCGGGATTACAAAATAGTTGACAAGGTGAAAGAGACCGTTTACCAGGGGCAGGTTTATAAGGGCAAGGATATAGGCACCGCGACCATCTTCCAGGGTGATCTTCGTATCTCAACCAATGTCACGCGGGAAGATGGCAGCCGTGCCATCGGCACCAGGGTATCTGAGGAAGTCTATGATCAGGTGATCGTCAAAGGACTTCCATGGCTCGAGAGAGCTTTTGTGGTTAACGACTGGTATTACACCGCGTATGAGCCCATCAAGAACATCCGGGATGAAATCGTCGGTATATTATACGTTGGCATCCTCGAAGACAAATTCGTCGATATGCGGAGGAGGACGATCTTGATCTTCCTGGGTATCACACTACTGGGAATGATCATTGCATCATCAATTTCATACGTATTTGCCAGCCGGATCCTACAGCCTATCAGACAATTGGTGTCTGCGTCGAGAAAGATCGCAGGCGGCGATCTCGATCATAAAGTAAATATCACTGCCCGGGATGAGATCAAGGATCTGGGAGATGCGTTCAATACGATGGCCGCCTCGTTGAAGGAAAGGGACGAACAACTCAAGGAGCGGACTCAACAGACCTTGATGAGATCAGAACGAATGGCGACCCTGGGACAGCTGGCAGCGGGTGTGGCTCACGAGATCAACAATCCGTTGGGTGGTGTCCTTACGTACGGTCATCTTGTTCTGGAAGACACTGGGGAAGATGATTCCCGACGCGATAACCTCGAAAAACTGGTCGCTCAGGCAAACCGGTGTAAGAAAATTGTCAAGGGACTGCTGGATTTTGCCCGACAGAGCGAGCCCACCATGGCGGTAGCCGATATAAACGAGACTCTGAATGCTTCACTGGCGCTCGTCGAAAGTCAGTCTCTCTTCTATAACATACGCGTCGTCCGGAAATACGATCCGGGACCGCTGCGAACCATGATTGATGCCTCCCAGATGCAGCAGGTTTTCCTCAATATCATTATCAATGCTGCTGAGTCAATGGAAGGACAAGGTAAGTTGACTCTGGCTACACGGATCACTGAAGATGGGACGTTGATAACGATTGAGGTCACCGATACGGGCGCGGGAATTCCCACGGAAAATATTGACAAACTGTTTGACCCGTTCTACACCACCAAGGAAGTCGGCCGGGGAACGGGACTCGGTTTGGCCATCAGCTATGGGATCGTGGAACGCCATAAAGGTAGGATCGAAGTGAAAAGCAAACTTGGTCAGGGAACAACCTTTCTCGTACAACTGCCCGTCTGGCAGGAGGTTTCCTGAATGCCCGTGTCACCCCGTGTGCTGGTCATTGATGACGATGAAGCCTTGCGCGATTCCTCTACCCAGATCCTTACTCGTGACGGCTTCCTGGTCGAGACCGCCGAAAATGGGGAATACGGCCTCCAGCTGGTGAAGGAGCAATCCTTTGATATCGTCCTGCTGGATTTGAAAATGCCCGGGATCCCCGGTGAACAGGTCCTGCAACAAATCAGGGATATCGATCCTGAGATCCTTGTCATTATCATCACCGGTCACGCTTCCATCGAGTCTGCTGTCGAGATGCTCAGGCAGGGTGCCTATGATTATGTACCCAAACCCTTCACGCCCGAGGATTTGAGATTGGTCGTCAGACGAGCCCTCGAGAAACGGTCCCTGTCCCTTGAAAATATCTACCTGCGCGAAGAGGTCAGCAGGGGACTTGAGCAGGACAACATCATCGGCCGCAGCCCTGGCATGTGCGCAGTGGAGGCTTTGATCAAGAAAGTCGGCCCCACCGGTACCACCGTCTTGATCACCGGCGAGAGCGGTACCGGGAAAGAGCTGGTTGCCAAGGCTATCCGCAATCATAGTCCAAGGAGGGCTAAGCCCTTCATCACTGTTGATTGCGGCTCACTGGTGGAAACCTTGTTCGAGAGCGAGCTGTTCGGACATGTGAAGGGATCCTTCACCGGTGCCACCACCACCAAGCATGGCCGCTTCGAGCTCGCCAACGGCGGGACCATCTTCTTCGATGAGATCGGCAATATCAGCTCTAATATCCAAGCGAAACTTCTGCGCGCCCTACAGGAAGGTGAGGTCACCAAGGTAGGTAGCTCCCAGGTGATCAAGATCGACGTGCGGATCATCGCAGCTACCAACCAGGACCTGCGCCAGGCCGTCGAGTCAGGTCACTTCCGCGATGACCTCTTCTATCGCCTGAGCGTGGTCCCAATTCATCTTCCCCCTCTCCGCGAACGACAGGAAGATATTCCCCTCCTGGCAAACCACTTTCTCCAGAAGTACAGTCTCAAGCGCAAGAAAACTGTCACCGAGATTTCCGACAGCGCCATGACGGCATTGCTGCGTTACAGCTGGCCCGGGAATGTGAGAGAATTGGAAAATGCTATCGAAAGAGCGGTTGTGTTGACAGATAATAGCATCATCGAACCCGATGATCTGCTCTACTACGGTTTCTCCCTCGCGGATGATAATAAAACCGATTCACAACCCCCTATGACTCTGGAAGAAATGGAGCGGAACCTGATCCGGGAAACACTCCACCTCCACGGCGGCAATCGTTCAAAAACAGCCCAAGCACTCGGCATCGACCGTAAAACTCTCTGGGCTAAGCTCAGGAAGTATGCCATTTCCTGAATTATACCCTTAGCGAGAGGACTGCCCAGCGGCACTCCATAGTCCTCTACCTACCTCCTTGCTCCCTCGTTTCAATCACGCCCGCGCCTGTTCATATCTGAGCATATCCCACCAACTCAGTCCGTCCTGATTGTAAGGCTAACCGGTGTGGGGAATATTTCCCCAAACCGTTGCACAATACCTCAAGCCGATTACTCCAGCATCCCGGGATCAATAGGCAAGATCCTCGCTGCCGCAATTGTATGATATTGTTTATTATGATTATATGCTAATCACTTCCTCATGGAAATTATCTGGCATGGGGTTTGATTTGCATGGCATGGGAACAGAAGAGCCAAGCTGGAAATGGACCGGATAAAAAGAATTCTGGTGATCGATCCTGACGATCATACCGTAGAGGAACTGACATCACTCCTCTCCCGGCCTGGAGTCGAAGTCGAGCGCTGCTTGAGTATCCCGAATGCTGTAGCCAAGATGCAGCATATACAATACGATTGCATCATTGTTGATATGGATTTGAAGGATGTGAAAGGCTACGATGCTGTTCCCATTCTCAAAACCGTTGATCCCTCAGTAAATGTCATAGTCACATCCCGAATAAACACGAAGGACTTGGAAACCAGGGTGAGAGCCCAGGATATCTTCTATTACTTCATCAAGTCGTTCAATATGGAGGAATTGAAAATGGCTGTGAACAATGCGATCAATCATGGTAACTCGAAAGATCAGGGGCGCGCGCAAAACGGATCAGTGAAGGTACTGGTCATCGACGATGACCAGGCGTTCCTGGATGCAATGCAAACAATCCTGGAATCAGCTTCATACCAATTCGTTTCGGCACTGGACCCCAAAACAGGTCTCGAGAAGGTCAAGTCAGAGAAGCCCGATATCATTCTTCTAGACATTATGATGGATACCCTGTTCGACGGCTTCTCGCTGTGCCATACTCTCAAGGGAGATAAGGAGTACAGGGCGTTTCATAAGACACCGATCATCTTCGTGTCCGCGGTGAAGGAAATAGCCGGATCACGCTTTGCCTTCGATACCAGTGCTTATGGCCAGAAAGGACCGGACGATTATCTGGACAAGCCGATCGAACCGCAGACCTTGCTGGGACGCATCGAAAGGCTCCTAAAAAGATGAAACCAGAACCCACCACCCCAACCCCGCTCATGCACGATGGATATGATGCCTTGAAGAAGAAGTTTGCCTTGGGACTCGCCAATGTTCCCCATGGTGATCTCATGAAAAGATGCCTGCAGTGCGGGACCTGCACCGGATCCTGCCCAGCCAGCTACGCGATGGAGATTACCCCCCGTGAGATTGTCGCGCTCTTTCGTGCTGACCACCTTGACACCATCCTTCAAAGTCGCACCATCTGGATCTGTGCCTCGTGCTATGCCTGTACCGTCAGGTGCCCGCAGGAAATCCCCATCACTGACATCATGTACCTGCTGAAACGCATGGCGATGGATGCGAGGATGCCCTCGCATAAAATGCCGGTTTATCGCCTCTCTCAGATCTTTGTCTCCATCGCTAACCGGTTCGGGCGGGGGTATGAATTGGGACTGCTCCTCCGGTATTATCTGGGGAAGAATCCCTTCCAGCTGATCGCAAATCTGCCCCTTTTTCTGAAACTTTTCCTCAAAGGTCGCATCGGGTTGTGGCCGCATAAAATACGCGGCACCACCGCTTTGTCCAGCATCCTCGCCGAAGCTGAAATCATGGAGATGATCATACCCGTCAGAGAGTGGCCGCGTTGAAAGCCGCTGGGGATCATGCCAATCCGACCTAAATCCTATCCTGTCTTGAGCTGAGGAAATGAAATATTCGTATTACCCCGGATGCAGTCTCGAATCGTCATCCAAGAATTATGACCGATCCGTCCAGGCCGTATATGACACCTTGGGCCTTGAGCTCATTGAGCTTGATGACTGGAATTGTTGCGGCGCTACCTACTACATGTCTATCAAGGAAACGATCTCCCTGGTCTTCTCGGCACGCAACCTGGCCATCGCTGAAAGCCTTGGGAGAGATCTCGTCGCACCTTGCAGCTCCTGCTACACTATTCTGTATAAGACCAACAAGTTATTGAATGAGAATCCTATAATGCGCGCGAAGGTCAGGCAGGCCTTGAAGCGTGATGGCCTGGACTATCAATCTGGTGTTCAGGTCCGGCACCCACTCGAAGTGCTCGTAAACGATGTCGGGCTGGAGAAGATCTCCCTGGAAACCCGGCGGCACCTGGAGGGGATCAAGGTCGCCCCCTACTATGGCTGCCAGATCGTTCGACCGGAACGCGGTCTTGATGATTGCGAAAATCCTCGCCTCATGGACGAACTCTTCGCTTCAGTCGGTGCCGAGATCGTCAATTTCCCCATGAAAGTCCGCTGCTGCGGTGGTATGCTCATGACTACCTACCCGGACGTGGCCTTGAAACTCAACAAGGAACTGTTGGAGAGCGCCACTGTAAATGGGGCTGAATGCATCGTCACTACCTGCCCCCTGTGCCAGATCAATCTGGAGGGTTATCAGAAAAAGATCAACGCACGCTTCCATACCAATTTCCGCATACCCATACTCTTCTTTTCACAGCTCCTGGGATGGGCTCTCGGATGCGATCCGGATGCACTGGGGCTCAATCAGAATCTAATCGGCTTTAGCAAAATCAAGCAGAAGGTTTTACAGCCAGCATGAAAATCTCCATAGGTGTATATATCTGTCATTGCGGCTCCAATATCGCCGGCACCATTGATGTCCGGCAGGTACGGGAAAGCATCTCGACCGCCCCCAACGTAGTCGTGGCTCGGGATTGCCAGTTTATGTGCTCCGATCCCGGCCAGGCACTGATCAAGCAGGATATCAGGGAAAAGGAACTCAATCGGGTTATCGTCGCTGCCTGTTCACCCCTGATGCATGAGCGCACCTTTCAGCAGACGTGTGAGAGTGCAGGATTGAATCGCTATCTGTTCCAGATGGCGAACATCCGGGAGCACTGCTCGTGGGTCCACGAAGATCGAGTGGCTGCAACCAACAAGGCCAAGGCCATTATTAACGCGGCTGTGCGGCGGGTGGGATATCAACAGCAATTGGAAACAAAAACAATCCCCATCAATCCGGCCACCCTGATCGTAGGAGGTGGTATCGCCGGCATCCAGGCCGCGCTTGAGATTGCCGCCTCAGGAAGCGAGGTCTACCTGGTCGAGAGAGAACCCACCATCGGTGGGAAAATGGCACTCTTCGACAAAACCTTCCCCACCCTCGATTGTGCCGCCTGTATTCTCACACCCAAGATGGTAAATGTCGGCCAGAATCCCAACATCCATCTTATGAGCTACAGCGAGATTGCGGACGTATCCGGCTCCTTGGGCAACTTTAAAGTAAATGTTACCCGGAAACCGAGGTTTATCGATGAAGATAAATGCAACGGGTGTGGGATTTGTTACAATCGGTGCCCTGCCGTGAGGATACCCCGGAAACGGGCGCTGACACTTGACGGACAGGTTCTTAGGGAAGTAAGTCTTGCAGCCTCCAGAAAGGAGGAGGTATACAGCCATGAGTGAGCAGCAGCTCGTCACCCTGAGTATCGACGGTCAGAAGGTTGAGGCTGAAAAGGGCACTACCCTGGTGGAGGTTGGCCGACAGATCGGCGTTGACATCCCTACACTTTGTTATCACCAATCTGTCCGTCCGCATAACACCTGCCGTATCTGCTGTGTTGAACTGGTGAAAGGTGAGAAGCGTACCCTGGTCCCGGCCTGCATCTACCCGGCTCGGGAAGGATTGCAGATCTTCACGGAGACCGCGACCGTCCAGCAGCACCGCAAATCTGTTCTGGAACGCTTGGCAGCCAGTTGCCCTGACATCCCCAGCATCCAGGAACTCGCTTCAAGGTACGGGGTAGCCGAACCCTACCGCGTTGTCGAGGCCGATAATTGCATTGCCTGCGGTCTCTGCGCCAGGATGTGCGAGGAGGTCGTTCAAGCCGGTGCCATCAAATGGGACCGTGAGTCGGAAAAGACGGGGCTCCAACTCTCCCATATCGATACGGACAGATGCATCGTATGTGGTGCCTGCGCTTCCGTTTGCCCCACAGGCAAACTGGCCATCGAACCCCTGTGGAAAAACACGCGGGAACCCCGGGAATTTACTCTCGGCCCTGACACTGCCGTCTTTCTACCTACATACCAGGCCGTGCCCAAGGTCCCGGTCATCGACAGGGAAGCATGCATCCATTTCAAAACCGGCGGATGCCGCATCTGTGAACAGGCGTGCGAGCACAACGCTATCGATCACCAGGCGATTGAAAAACAGGTGGACATTGAAGTCGGACAGATCCTCCTTGCTACTGGATTTGATCTCTTCAACGCCCGCTCAATGGCACAGTACGGTTACGGGATCCACGATAATGTCTATACCAGCCTGGAGGTGGAGCATATGCTCAACGCTTCAGGACCTACCGGCGGGCAGGTTCTGCTGAAAGATGGCCGGGTCCCTCAGAGTATCGGTATCCTCCATTGTATAGGCTCCCGGGATGAGCGGCATAATCGCTATTGCTCCCGCGTATGCTGCATGTACGCACTCAAATACGCCCACCTGGTCAAGGAACGCACCGAAGCCGAGGTATACCAGTTCTACATTGATATGCGGGCCTTCGGCAAAGGCTACGAGGAATTCTACGGACGTATCCTCGATGAAAATGTGAATGTGGTCCGGGGAAAAGTTGCCGAGATCGTCCACACACCCAGCAGCAATGGCTCGCTGGTCGTTCGTTGTGAAGACACCCTTATCAAGAAGTTCCGGGAAATCCCTGTGGAAATGATCGTGCTCTGTAATGCCTTGGAGCCACAGCATGACGGAGAGCGCATGAAACAGCTGTTCTCCATCAGCACGAGCGCCGATGGCTTCTTCCTTGAAAAGCACCCCAAACTCGATCCCACGGCCACCGCTACCGATGGCATCTATATCGCTGGCTGCTGTCAGGGACCCAAGGATATCCCCGATACCGTGGCACAGGCGAGCTCTGCCGCTGCCCGCATCTTGGCCACCATCGCCAGGGGTGAAGTGGAGGTTGAGCCAATCCAGGCGGTCATCCGACCCGAACTCTGCTCCGGCTGTCGTACCTGTAACCAGCTGTGCCCGTATCATGCCATCTTCTATGACCAGGACTCCGGGATTTCCATTGTCAACGAGGCTGCCTGCAAGGGTTGCGGAACCTGTGTGGCGGCTTGTCCCTCGTCAGCAGCCACCGCGAGCGGCTTCACCGATCAACAGATATTCGCGGAAATCGAGGGACTCCTCGTCGACGGGACTGGCAGAATAAATTAAATGTCGGGCAGCGATTGCACGGAGGATTTCCTAAAATGAATCATCAGCCGGTTGTTCTCATCATCGATGATGAGGAATCCATGAGAGATTCCTGCTCTCAAATCCTGACCAAAACTGGTTTCAAGACGATCACAGCCAAGGATGGCTCTATCGGTCTGAAAAGAATCAAGGAATACAAACCAGATCTGGCATTGGTCGATCTGAAGATGCCCGGGATCAACGGACTGGAACTGCTGAATAGTATACGAGCAGCTGATCCGGACATCATCTCCATCGTGATTACCGGCTATCCAACAATCGACTCCGCTGTTGAGGCGATGAAGCGGGGAGCATATGATTTCCTGCCTAAGCCGTTTTCACCGCAGGAGCTGCGAATCATTGTGGAACGAGGCTATGAGAAGCGGACATTGATGCTTGAATCGGCTCAATTGCGTGAAGAAAAGGAGCAGCTCCAGGACTATTTCATCACACTCGTCAGCCACGAGATCCGCTCCCCGCTGGCGACTGTTCAGCAGAACTTCCACACTATCCTTGGGGGTTATGCGGGTGAGACTCCATCAAAGCAGAAAGCAATACTCGAGCAATGCAACGAGCGCATCAGTGCTGTATTGAAATTGGTGGAAGATTGGTTGTTCAAAGAGAGGATTGAGCAGGGAGAAGAGATCAGCATCCACAGTCTTGTGAATATGACCCATTTGCTGGAGAAGGTTTGCAAGGAATTCACTTCTGTGGCGGAAGATAATCGTATTGCCCTGAACCTGAATCTGCCTTCAGGGTGCCCCCTGATCACCGGGAATGAGGCCTTCCTTGAGGTGTTGCTCTCCAATCTGCTGTCCAACGGCATCAAGTATAATAAAGCAGGCGGAAAACTGAACGTGGCTCTCAGCTGGACCGATGATCAATTGAGAATAGATGTGACCGATTCAGGTCTCGGTATACCCAAGAACAAGATTCCACTAATCTTCCAGGAATTTTACCGCGTCACATCCGACGGTTCC
>CP070787.1:1500860-1515728 GCA_020346745.1 Fidelibacterota bacterium
CCTAGCACGAGAGGACTGCCCAAGCGGGCTGCCACCAGCGTGTTGGGCTCATCCTCACACATGGCTACAAGACCGTAAGCGCCGACGACTTTGGTCAAAGCCCGGCGGAAGGCATCCGGAAAGGACGTGGGGCTTTCCTGATACAGATAACCGATGTAAGCCGCCAATATCTCTGTATCAGTCTCGCTCTTGAAGGTTACACCCCTATCGGACAGGAATTGCCGCAGGGCTGCGTAGTTCTCAATAATTCCGTTATGAACGAGAGCAATTTTGCCGGTGTGATCGAGATGGGGGTGGGCATTCACATCATTGGGTTCGCCGTGCGTGGCCCAGCGAGTATGCCCCATGCCGATGTTCGAGATCAGATCCCCGGGCAGGATCTGCTTCAGGTCCTCAACCTTGCCGCACTTCTTAAAGGTGTGGAGAGTGTTCTCCTGGAAAACGGAAATGCCAGCCGAATCATAGCCCCGGTATTCCAGTCGGCGGAGCCCATTGATGAGTACTTCCCCAGCGGGACGATGACCGTTATATCCGATTATGCCGCACAAACGGCTCTACTCCCACTCAATCGTACTCGGCGGTTTAGAACTTATATCGTACACGACCCGGTTGATACCGCGTACCTCATTGATGATACGACTGGCGCATTGGTTCAGAATCTCGGTGGGCATGCGGTGCCAGTCTGCAGTCATACCGTCACTACTCGTAACCGCCCGCAATGCCAACAGGTATTCATAGGTGCGCTGATCCCCCATGACCCCTACGGTTTTGACCGGCAAGAGGACAGCGAAGGCCTGCCAGATGCGCTGGTATTCCCCCGTCTCTTTGAGGATCTCCTGGTAAATCCAGTCGGCTTCACGCAGGATGTGCAGTCGTTCCCTGGTGACCTCCCCCACGATGCGCACGGCCAGACCGGGACCCGGGAAGGGATGCCGCAGGAGGATATCCTCCGGCATGCCCAGCTCACGGCCCAGGTTGCGAACCTCATCCTTGAACAGCTCGCGCAACGGCTCGATCAACCGGAAATCCATCTTCTCCGGCAAGCCGCCCACATTGTGATGGGATTTGATGGTCCGGGCGATACCGGCCACGCCGCCAGATTCAATGACATCCGGATAGAGGGTACCCTGGGCTAGAAATTCGGTTGGACCTACCTCCCGGGCGACTTCTTCAAATGCCTTGATGAATTCCTGTCCGATAATTTTGCGCTTCTCCTCGGGATCCTCAATCCCCGTCAAGGCCGCCAGGAAGCGATCGGAGTAGTCGGCCCGGTGGATATTCAACCCCAGAGCGGATCCCAGGGAAGCTTCCACCTGTTCGCCCTCATTCTTGCGCAGTAGGCCGTGATCAATGAACACGCATGCCACCTGGTCTCCCAGGACTCGGGTGAGCAGGATACCCAGCACCGAGCTGTCCACACCTCCGGAGAGGGCACACAGCACACGACCTGAGCCCACCTCACGACTTATCCGCTCCGTCAGTTCCGCCAGGTGATGGGTAGGTGTCCAGTCGGGTTGACAGCCACTGATAGTGAAGAGGAAATTAGCCAGTATCGTACCACCATCAGGTGTATGCTGTACTTCCGGGTGGAACTGGGTCCCGAAAAATGGTTTTGATCGATGCTGAACCGCCGCAACGACTCTATTCTGCGACTGGCCGATCATCTCCCAATCGGCGGATAAATCCTCCACCCGGTCGCCATGGCTCATCCACACCGGTATGTGCTCCGGAAGTCCCTTAAACAGCTTACCCGCTTCCTCAATTTCCAAAGTGGCCGGCCCATATTCCCCATGTCCGGTGGAACTGACTTTTCCTCCTGTTAGATGCAAGAGCGCTTGCAGGCCATAACAAATGCCGAGGATAGGCTTATCGAGCTCCATTATCCGGGGATCAAGTTGAGGGGCTTCCTTACCGAAGACACTGGCTGGGCCGCCTGACAGGATGATAGCTGCGATATGATCGGCCGCCAGCTCTTCCGCGGAAGTATTGAAAGGCAGGATTTCCGAATAGACGTGGTGTTCCCGAATCCGGCGGGCGATAACCTTGGTGTACTGCGATCCAAAATCCAGGATCGCCACAGTGCAGCGCGACACTACTTCTGGAACAACTTCCACCCCGCCAGATCACTCAGATAGCGATGATGGGTGAGGTCGTAATGCAGGGGGGTGATGCTCACCTGTCCGGATCTCAGAGTCTGTTCATCGGTATTGGCCGGTTCTTTCCGCTCCCGTCTACGGCCAGCCAGCCAATAGTAAACCCGGTTCTGTGGATCCACCCGGCGATCAAACTGGTCTTGCCAGTCAGATTTGCCATGCACAGTGAGAATATATCCCTGACCGTCAAGAAGACCTGGGGGTAGCTGCTCCGCAGGCAAATTGGGTATGTTGACATTGAGAATGGTACCATCAGGAAGCCCCTGCTCCAGGATTTCCCTGGCAACCTGCTGGGCAACGGCTTTGGAGGGATCAAAATCCGGAGACTCCCAGCAGTCGACAGAAAAAGCGGCACTGGGCACACCCAGGATTGTCCCCTCAGTCGCAGCGGAGATGGTGCCGGAGTAGATAACGTTAATACCGGTATTACTGCCGTGGTTAATGCCGGAAACCACTAGGTCTGGCCGCCGCGGCAGGACGGCAAGGATCGCCAATTTCACGCAGTCAGCGGGGGTTCCCGAACAGGAATATGCCCGCACCTCAGGTAAACCGAGGTCCACCTCATTCACCCGTAATGGATCAGACAGGGTGATAGCATGTCCCGCAGCGCTGCGCTCAACTTCAGGAGCCATGACAAACACTTCTCCCAGTGTAAGCATGGCCTCACACAAGGCTCGCAATCCCGCAGCTTGAATACCGTCGTCGTTACTGATGAGGATCAGCGGTACGCTCATAGCCAAAGTATCCGATCAAATGAGCCAGCGTTTCCTGCAAGTCCTTGCGGTGGACGATATGATCAACAAATCCTTTCTCCTGCAGAAATTCCGCCCGTTGAAAGCCATCGGGGAGTTCCTGCCCAATGGTCTGCTTGATCACCCGGGCACCGGCGAACCCGATGAGGGCTCCGGGTTCGGCCAGGATGATATCGCCCAGCATGGCATAGCTCGCCGTAACTCCTCCCGTAGTCGGATCGGTCAATACGGAGACATAGAGCCCCCCCGCCTGGGAAAACAGACTGAGTTTGGCACTGGTCTTCGCCATCTGCATCAGGCTTAAAGCGGCTTCCTGCATGCGGGCGCCACCGGAGGCGGAGATGATCACCAGCGGGTAATGGTTCTCACGAGCGTAGTCGATGGCCCGCGATACCTTTTCCCCCACTGCTGATCCCATACTGCCCCCTATAAAGGAGAAGTCCATAACTCCCAGTACAATCGGATAGCCCTTGATAGTGCCAACCACAGTAATTACCGCCTCGCTCAGACCGGTTTTAGTCTTGGCTGTCTCCAGCTGTTCCGCGTACTTCCTCTTCGCTCTAAATTTCAGGGGATCAACCGATGAAAGGTTAGCATTCAGCTCCGTGTATGGATTCTGACCATCCAGCAGGTGGTCCAGATACTTCCGGCAGCTGATGCTGAAATGGTGGGAGCAGGTGGGACAAACAAACTGGGAGCGTTCCAGCTCCTCCCGGTAGATGTACTCGTTACATCCAGGGCATTTAGTCCACAGGTCGCCCGCAAGATTCTTGCGCTCTGTTGAGAGAATCTTCTTTGCACTGCGGCGAAACCAAGCCATTACCTACTCCAGCTCAATCCTTTTAGTATACAGGTAGGCATTCTGCCCGGGACCATAGTAATCCTTCCGGGTGCCCACAGCCTCGAAGCCCATACTCAGATACAGGTGCCGGGCAATCTCGTTGTCCTCTCTGACCTCCAGTAAGATACGCTGGAATTCGTTTTCCAGACATAGCTCCTCGGCCGCCTCGATCAATTTCCGACCGATACCGCGATCCCGAAAGTCGGGATGAACGGCAACGTTATGCAGCAGGAACTCGTCCACGCCCATCATCCCGGTCAGGAAACCGACGACCAGGCCTTCGTCTTCCGCTACGAAACCCATCCCCACATCGCCCTGCGCGATCTCTTCTTCAAAGGCTTCGCGAGGCCAGGGATGATCGTAGCAGAGCTCCTCGATGGCCATCAACTGATCAATATCCTCGTCGTGAGCCCTACGAATCAGCATGAGTTGCCAATCTGATTTGATATTCCTGATGATAATCGGGAACCAAAGCTGCTAGGTCCGCGGCTGGCGTCAGCCGCATCCTGAGCGCAAATTTACCTACTTTCACTGCCGAAGGACAGGTCTGTGCAATCATCATGTCCGACGCAGGCTGAAGGCGGTCCAACAGATAGCCGGCAACAGTCAAACCCCTGACTTGGGTGCTGAAGTCATCCCAGCCCATGAATTGAACCTCGTTCCATCCGCCCTTTTCCTGCCGCTGCATCGCATACACATTCCGGCCATGTGACCAGGCCGCTACCCAGTCCGGGGGCTCGATCTCTTCCCCTTCCAGCAAGCTGGGAAGAGTAGGCACCGGAATAACCGGGAGGCCAGTTCCAAAAGCCACGCCCTTCGCGTAACTCATCCCAACTCTGAGGCCGGTGTAGGAACCCGGCCCAACCGATATCGCGATACCCTCCAGGTCTGAAAATCGATAGTCTGCTGTATTCAGAAGCCGTTCAACCGATGGGGCCAGAACCTCGCTGTGGCTTCGTGGTGCCAGCTGCTCTTCAAGGGCCACCACCCCGGCTTCACTCACCACGGCCACTCCGCACACGTCATATGCCGTCTCGATTGCCAGGAGCTTCATGGCTGCAGCTCAATGATGCGCTCATCCCTTTGCGGCCCGTAGGAAAAAGTTAAATGCAAAGTTGAGTCGGGCAGCAGGGGAGCGATGTTTTCCGCCCATTCGATGGCCGTGATGGCACTACTGTAGAAGTACTCCTCCAGTCCAAGCATTCGCCAGCGTGCCAGAGAGGTCTCACGGTAGCAGTCGAGATGGTAAAGACCCGGTGGCTGACCATATTCGTGGATCAGGGCAAACGTTGGCGAGGACACTTGATCACCAAGTCCAAGCCCCTCAGCCATTCCCTGGATGAAAGTGGTTTTTCCAGTACCGAGATTGCCATGCAGTGCCACTACGCTACCAGGTGAAAGGTGCCGAACAAATTCCCCTCCGGCTCGGCGTGTCTCGTCGGCACAGTCGGTTGTGGTCCCGGTCCACTCTATTCGGTTTGTGGGAGGCATTAATTTGTCAGATATTTCGTGGACGGAGTGTGGCAACCGGGAGGACCATTTCCTCGAGTGATATCCCACCGTGTTGGAAACTGCCCTCGAATCGCTTCACAAACCGATGGTAATCAGTGGGATAGACGAAAAAATTGCGATCCCGTGCAATAACATAATTGGTGGTCACGTCATCGGCTGGCAGATGATAATCGGCAGGATGCTTGATGGTCAATCCGCCCTTTTCAGGACTGCTGAGATTCCGCCCATACTTGTACCGAACTCCGGAAGAAGTCTGTCGATCAGCGAGAATTCGGATCGGCCGATCCACCTGAATGCTGCCATGGTCACTGGTCAGCACAATGATTGTATCCTCCCATTGAGCGATAATGTCCAGGAGTTCCCTCATCCATGATTTCTCCAGCCATGAGCAGATGGTGGCCCTGTATCCCGATTCATCCGGCAAGATCTCTTTGATGACATCACTCTCGGCTCGGTGGTGGGCCAGAAGATCCACGAAGTTGACCACCAATGCCAGGAGTTGAGCGGTGCTGTATTCAGGCAGCCGCGCGAGCAGACGTTGCCCTTCTTCCGCGGTGATGAGCTTGAAATATTTATTCTGTATCCCCTTAAGCTTTTTGCGTTCCAGATAATCTTCAAGAAATGTGGACTCGAACTTATTCATACTGGATTCGTCGCGGGCCATTTCCCGCCATTTCTCAGGATATCGCTTGGGCAGCTGGTCAGGCAGGAGACCACTGAAAATAGCATTCCGTGAGAATGGGGTGGCGGTGGGCAGGATGGAGAGATGCACCTGTTCCTCGATGGTGAAGCGGTCTTCCAGCAGGGATCGCATGGCCTTCCATTGGTCCAGGCGCAGGCAATCCACCACGACAAGCACTACCCGGCTACCCGCTTGCAGATGCGGAGTCACGAATTCATCCAGCACCTGGTGCGAGAAGACGAATTCGGTACTGCCTTCCAGCCAGTCACGGTAATGCGCCATGACCAATTGGCCGAAGCGCTGACTGGCAGTCTGGTGTTGTTCCGCGAGGAGCTGATCCAATCCCAAGTCACGGTGTGTATCGAATTCGACATCCCAGCTCGTAAGCTCTTTGAAAATTGTGATCCACTGTTCCAGGGTGCTTGCCGATTCCACCCGTTGGCTTAATTCCTGAAATGCCTCGAGGTACCGACTGGCAGCCTTATCGCTGCGAATACGGGTACGCTCCAGCATCGACTTGCACACCATGAAAATCTGGCTGGGATTTACCGGTTTGGTTAAATAGCCGGCGATATTGGCACCTATGGCTTCATCCATGAGCCATTCTTCTTCGTTCTTGGTGATCATGATCACGGGAAGGGCTGGATGCAGGGCTTTAATCTCCTGGAGTGTGTGGAGACCATCCATTCCATCCATCATCTCATCAAGGAGGACCAGGCTGAACTCGCCTTTTTTAACCTCGTGCAGGGCATCCTCACCCGAATGTACAGGTGTCACCGCATAGCCTTGCTCCTCCAGGAACAGGATGTGCGGCTTAAGTAGGTCGATCTCATCGTCGGCCCACAATATTCGGCCACGCTCAGGGGTTTCTTGGACCATTAGTCAGGCAAAAACCTCAATCAGTAGCTAAAATAATGCAATCTTAAGGAGTTCGGAAGGGAAACAACTACTTGGCGGTCAGGGTCCAGGAGCCATCCCAGTCGGGACCGGGCGGATTATCCTTGAAGTACTCGCACCGTTCGATGTACACCTTGCTCGGTGTGGTTGGACGCTTAGGGAAAGTCTCTTCCAGGGCTTCGGAGGCTTTGAATTTCTCGATGCCGACATCCCATTCCTGGCGCTGATAGGCCTCAATGCCCTGGTCATAAATAGTCTTCATTTTCTGCTGTTCAGCCGGTAATTCTCCTTTAATGGCCATGATCTCCACGGCCTCGACAGCCTCCGTCTTCCCCATCACCTTCACTTTGTCAATAAAGCGCCATTCGAATTTATCCTCGCCGGCCAGCACCAGGGTGGGCATGGTGGTCTGAATATAGATACCGTACTGCTTGGCGGAAGCCTCGAGGCGCGCAGCCGTATTGACCACATCACCCATCATGGTATAGTTCATGCGCGTCCGGCTGCCCATGTTCCCGGTGACGAGATCACCCGTATTGATGCCGATCCGCATACGCATGTGGTGGACCAGCTCGGGCCACTTGTCTCCCTCGGAAGCCCATTTTTCCCGCAATTTGCCGAGTTCCTCCTGCATCTGCAGAGCAACCAGACACCCCCGGTAACTGTGATCATCGAGATAGATGGGGGCACCGAAGAAGGCTACGATGGCATCCCCCTCGTACTTGTCCAGGGTGCCCTGCTGAGCCAGCAGTACGTCGGTCATGGCGGTAAGATACTCGTTCAACAGCTCAACAAGTTTGGAGGCAGTGAGAATTTCAGAGAACGCGGAGAAGCTGGCGATATCGGTAAAGTAGGCCGTCCGGATACCCGACTCCCCGCCCAACTCCGGCATCTGCTTGGTCTCATACATCTGATCGATGAGCTCCGGGGAGACGTAGGTTCCAAAAGTATGCTTGAGGAACTGCTTGTCCCGCCGTTCCATCAGGAACCGATAAAGGACAATGCTGCCGTAGGTCAGTACAATGGAGGCCATACCGGGGATAATTGGTACTACCAGGGAACCGCCGATACCGGGCGCGCCGATCGTCAAGACGCCCGATATGGATGCCACCAGCGAGCGGGGTAAAACCTGGGCGCCTACTAATTTCGGCAGCCATAAGAAGTCTTGGGTGAAATATCCCAGGGCTACATCGACGAATGCCAGCATTTCTATAATCATAAACAGGCCGCCGATGATGGGAGATGTTCGCTGGACGAGTAGAAAAGTGATGAGGGCAAGGATAATGATGATCAGCAGATTGGCGCCCAGTGACTGCCAGGTCAATTCCAGTGTACCCCCAGCGACCTGGATATAGTTTCCATCCAGCACGGTTTGCACGGCGTTGGCATGGTACTCCACCCCGGGCATCAATTGCTGGGTGCCGGCATAGTTGTAGAAGGGAGTGGTCTTCACATCCAGCAGAACGTTCACTGAAACCCCGATCAGGATAATCTTGTCCTGGAACGGGCTTTCCGGCACCTTGTATTCAGGATCAAACATCTGCATCATGACGTTGATATCGCTATTGGGATCGAATAGATCCATCCAGTCTGAGTCTTCTTCGATGGGATCCAGATCAAACTCGGCGTCATCCAGCACGTTCGATAATGGATAGCGGTCAAAGGTTTTCCACGGCTCTTCGCCGGGCAGTCCCACACCGGAGGCCGGGCCATAAAAATTCACCATGTAAGTGGCCCGCTTTCCATAGGTACTAATAGAATAAGGCCCATAATGGATTTCGTTAGTCCCCCAACTCGGTCGCAGCTGAACACTATCCGGGACGCCCTTATACTCCTTCAGTGCTTTCAATCCAAGGGGCAAGTACAATCGGTCTGGTTCGTGGGCCATATCGTAGGCCACGGCATATTTCCGGGTGGTGCCATCGAAGTCCTTGATTTCATTGATCAGACCCGGCTCAGGATCGGCCGCCATGATGCGGGGCATGGGATAGGAGATATACTCTGGAGGGAACCGGGTAGGTTCGTTGACCTTTTTGGAAGCGAGGACTATCCGTGTCCCTTTCGATTGGGCATAGCGGATGGCATCGGCAAGTACCTCATCGGCATGTCGAAGCTGAATATTGGCGCCCTCCTGGTTCAGTTTTTCGACAAAATCCGATTTAAAATCGGGACTGTCAAACTCGATATCAAACGCGATGACGCGAGCCCCGGCATCGGCCAGATTACGTACCACCCGCGCCCAGACATCATCCCGCGGGTAAGGCCATTTATATGGAATCAACCGCCAGGATTCGTCATCCACATCCACGAGAACGACATCCAGGCTGTCAGTGGAGATAGGGGGACTTTGATGTGGGCCTACTACGGGCCCACGACCGGCCAGTGGACCTCTGATTTGAGTAAAGCTGAAATCCAGTACTTTATAATTAAGCAGGTCGAACAGTCCCAGGAAGTGGAGGACGGTGGCCAGGAAAATGGAAACGCCGGCCCAGACAAGACCGGCGCTGTAATCCGAGATGAATTTCTTTAGGTTCAATTTACGTCAGGCGATTAGAAAGTATATTCCAGGTTGGCGGAAACGATGGAGCTTTGGAGGGACTCCTTTACTCCGTCGATTTCCAACTGCTTGTTCCTGATCTCAAGGGCTGTTACCAGCCGGAGATTTTCCACCAGCAGAACACTGGCCCCGCCCTTGATACCGAACCGGCTGAATGAAGGCGGAGCAATGGGATTATCATCCTCATTGGTCTTGTTGTTGGTCAGGCTGATTCTACCCATGACTCGCAGCTTTCCATCCATCATAAGGTATCGAGCCGAGGCATCCAGATTGAAAATGTTCTGCGTAATAACATCTTCTCCGGCGCCAATTTCAGATTTATTGGTGGCAAGAACCACATTGGTCTCCAACCGTTCTGAGAATCTGGAGCTTGCGGACAAGGAGAGGATATTCGATTTCGCCGTTGGGGAGGCATAAACAGCATCGGCGGGGCGATTATCGATCTCATCGCTGATGGCCGTATTTACCATGGTCAAACTCAGATCGTGGATCGATTCCAACAGATCGAGACGGTAGCTCATGCTGAAGTTTATGGCTTTTGTCAGACTGTTCTCACGAGGATCCCTGACGACTATCGAATCTTCACCCCCAGCGGCCTGCCCCACCAGCGTATCCCTTTCAACCCACTCCAGGCCGTCGATACCATATTCCGGGTGCTCCTTACTGCGCTGATAAGTGCGCTGTCCCAGGCTGACGGATGGCAACCCGGTTCCCAGGTTGAGGCTGGCATTCAGATTAACGGTAGCGGTGGAGGTAATGGGATCATCTTCCAGTTTGACGATATTGTCATCTGTGCCACGATAAAGGGCTGTGATGAAGAGCCGACTGCCAAACATACGTATACGATCAGATATCGTGCGGACCCGTATGTTCCGCTGCAGGTTGGGGTTGGCCAGGGAGTTAAACTCGGGACCCACTTGCTGGTATTCCAGGGTAATGGCGTTGCGCAAGTAGTTCAGTTTCACCGAACCGTGGTAGGCGAGGGAAGGCATCTTCGAGATCGTAGTCATGTCTATGGTCCCGAAAGGATCGATGGGAACGATGGGTACCTGTTTGAACGGATTTATATGGAAGTAATCGGCATACTTTGTGGGATCCAGGTTGCCCATATCGAAGTCACCTAATCTCCCATCCAGAGTGCTATCCCCAATGATGGAGAGTGTGTCCAGTTTATCCCTGGTGATGATCGGCTCCCAGATGTCTTTATTGAGCATGCTGAGAGCGAATCCACCCTGTAGCACGAAACGGCGCTTGTTGAACGCCATTGACAGGTTGGATCCGATGACGATATTGTCCTGGGGGCTTTTACCAGCCCAACTACCCTCCGGTACCTTGACCTTAAAATCCGTATATCTGGCGAGATCCTTGTAAGCAATTGTATGGAGGGTGTCGTCAATCCAGTCTACGTTCGCAAAAGTACTTTCGGGTGCATCGCTGGTATCAATCCGCACGATGGCATCCTCCAGAATCTGGTCAACCGATGGGACTTTGTCCTTGGCCTTGATGAGCGAGAAAGCCAGTTCAAAGCGCTGTCCGGATCCAAAGCTGGGCCGTACCGCGAGGACGTCCCGCCGGAACGTATAGCCATCTCGGGACAAATGCAGGGTATCGGGGGCGTCGGCAATCGGATCGTAGCCGGTCATCATATAAGCTGACTCAGGCCGACCCTGGATCACGCGCTCCAGCTCTCCCTGCGCCACCCGGAGATTGAAGTACTTCAGGGTAAGATTGACGTCGTAGCCCCTCAGTCGTTTGCCGTCCATGCCGAAGCGGTTGATCCTCGGGGTTACATCACCAATGCCTAAATTTAGAATCGGCGTTTGAAAGTTAGCCGAGTAGCGGTTCCGCGGGGGTTTGTAACGATCTTCCTGGCTGGTTAGTTTCAGGCTACTCCTGAACTTCAGCCATTCCCATCCACCACGATAGGATACCCTCATGCTGCTTACTTCCAGGACCTCGCCGTCGATGTTATCACGCTGGTAGGAGGGCCGGACGGCACCCGAGTGCTCATAGGCCCGTTCGGTGGTTACCGCTGCTTTCTGCGTCACCAGAAACCGCCAGGCAACCGGCTCATAGGCAATCCCGGAAGTGCGATTCATCCGAACTTCGACCTGATGAGCGCCATCTACCAAATCCGGTGGCGCATAGGAGATCAGATAATCAGTGATCTCTGCCTGGGCAGTCACATCTTGTCCGTCAATCAACAATCGGATGCTGTTCCCATCCAGGTCCGGGAGATTGAACAGTGACACACCGATGACCACGTCCTCGGGAAGATAGAACTCTCGCGGCTCAGGGGAGAGAATCAACACATTGGCTTCCCCGGCTCCGGCCGCCTGGGATACTCCTGCTTCCTCCACCGCCGTCACTGGGGGTTGCACAACCACCGATATCGGGTTGATCTCAGGATCGTCGACCGGGTATGCCAGGACACTCTCATCCTCGAGGACCGCGATAAGGTAATACTGCAGTCCCGCCACGGTGACATCCGCAGCAGGAATGGTACCGAAATACAGGTTGCCTCCCGCTGAAGACATTGGCGCTTCCAGATAGGATGTCTGTCCCATGAGACGGTAATAGATACCGGCGGATACGACGGCGACTTCTTCCACCTCAACAACCGCTTCCAAGGTCAGTGGCTCCTGGGCCACGGCCTCTGTCACCATCTGATGATAGATAGTGCCGTCCGCGTAGCTGCTGGCAACCAGTGGTGCCACCAGCAACATAAGCATAGATGTAATGCGGCAGACTCGAATGGTCACTTGTAATTACCTCCGGAGTTGCAGAATGGGATTGATAATTAACGGAGTCTATTGATAAAAGATAATTACTTCCTTCGTATTGCCTTCACTATCCTCCAGTTCAATCCTGATCTCGTTAGGCACCTCTTCCCCTTCGCCGGTGACGGCTTCTTCAACGGCTACCTGCACGGCAGAAACCGAGCCATCATCATTAGCGGTACCGGATATGGTAACTGTACTCCCAACGGTGGGATCCGGACCAGCGTAGGTGGTTTGGGAAGTAAGCAGTACCTGGCCATTGAACTGGACACGTGCATCGCCTTCACCAACCTCAGCCGGCTCCAATGTCAAGAGTTCGCTGGAAACCGTAAGGAGTTCGCCTACGAAGAGAACATAGGTGGTGACCTCAGTTGATCCATCGAGTTCGGAAGTGCCCATTTGCCCGCCACCAACGGAAATGATCCCACCACTGACGAGATTCTGCACTTCGATCAGTCCCGTGATGCCCAAGAAGATGTCACCCAGCACCGGGTCCGAAGTTGCCCAGAAATCAGTTCCCTTCACCGATGCCACGGATATGGGGGTTGAGATGGTAAACTCTCCCTGCCGCTGCTCCGCAATTTCCGCCCGCAGCTTGCCAAATTGCATATCAATCTGCTTGGAGATGGCTGTGGCGGTGACTTCTCCGCCAACGGTCAGAGTCGTGTTCTTCTGGATGCGGAGGATACTCTTATCATCAAGGAACATAAGGACGGCCAAACCGTCCGAGAGTGTAACTACCTTTTCACCGGCATTGAGCGCCGTTCCCCGTTTTAGGGGTACCGTTTGATCTTGAAGATTCACCAGGTTTACCTGGCCGGTGACCTTGGTAGTAAAAGCGATTTTCTCCTGGCTCCAGGCCAACGAGAAAGAGAGGAGCAGGAGGTAGATTATTGTTCGTTTCATGTTACTGTACCTCCACGCTAATAATTGTGACCGTACCCTGCTGCAAGGCGTCATTGATGGCATTCACCTGGCTGGGATCGATGGATTCACCATTCAGCCTAATCCCCTGGGTAGGACGGAAGCCCTCCAAATCGCCACCGACACCAAAGACTTCGTCAAAGCTGTCCGCCCCCATGGCATTTTGCAGCAAGCGAAGAATAGGACCTTGAACCACGAGGCCGGCACCCGTAGTGGTTCCAGCCGCACTGGTGGGATCAATGATCTGGAAGGCCCAGATGAAACTATTGATGGTTTCATCCCCTTCTGTAGTAGGAATCGACTTCTGCACCTGCCATACATAAATATGGCCCGGTTCGAGATCAATTGCCCCTGATTGCGGATATTGGAACGAAGTTGTTGCCAGTGGCTCTTCATTGGGCGGCGGGAAGTAGCCCGCAGCCTGATCCAGGGGTAGCACCGTCTGATCCTCGATCGCATCATCCATGGTGCTGTGTTCTCCGGGGACAAACTCCGCCACCCGGATCCGATAGCCACAGATGGCACAGGGATCAGACTCCCATTGGAAAAATGGGTAGGTGGTGGTTATGGCCGTATTGGTGGTATCCTCCAACGGCCCGCCCGGTGAAATCAGTCCCAGGGAGATGGGATAAGCTGAGATGACCGTCTCTTCTTTAGTATAGGACCCGGCGGGATTCGTCAGGTTATGGACGGTCACTTCAAAGCGGTAGGTACCATCGGGAAGACGGCCCGACTGGATGATCAGGCTCTTCATCTGGTCAGGATCAAAATCGGGGTCGTCAAAAATGGTTGCAGGATCATTGACAGAGATGTTCAATCGCGTCCCATCGTCATACAGCAGATGATCCGTATTTACGTCCAGATCGGTGTTCCGAATATGCACGGCTCCGTGGTCGGAGAGCGTGAACGGTTGGGTCGTAATTTCCAGGAACGGTGTGCTGTAGTCGAGATTAAGAGGCGCAGAATTAATTAGAACCCGAAATTCCACCCACACTTCAACGGGATAGCTGGTCGATACGAGGGCATAGTCAAACAGTTCGACGTCAGACGCTCCGGTCGTAACATCGACACTGCTGACGTAGAAGGTAACGAAGTCCCGGAATCCTCCATCCAGCCTCACTTCCTGTCCACGTACCAGACTCCCGCACAAGATGAGAGCCACAACGGTGGCAGAAATCGTCTTTTTCATAATCCCCTCCCTTTAAAAGAAGGTTTCACCCCCGGATACTTCCAAACGGGGGGCACTTGTAGCATGCTCAGACTACCTGATACTTGTCTCGGACTCATATTAATCACACTTGGCGAACAAAAATGTATCGGAGGTCACACGACAAGTCAAGGAATATACCTGAAAAAAAAGTCCTCTGAGGGAAAATGATTCAGAGGACCGGAGAATAATAACTCCGGCGACGACCTACTCTCCCATCCTGCGTAAGCGGACAGTACCATCGGCGCAGCAGGGCTTAACTTCCGAGTTCGGAAAGGGATCGGGTGTTTCCCCTGCGCTATAGTCACCGGAAAAGTTATGGAGAATAAAAGCTGTACCAGACGTGATGGAACAAATCAAAGAAGAATGTTCAAGCCTCACGGCTTATTAGTACCACTCGGCTGAACACATTACTGTGCGTACACCTGTGGCCTATCAACCCTGTCATCTACAGGGAGCCTTCAGTCCCGATTGCTCGGGAGGGGAAATCTCATCTTGGGGAGGGTTTCGTGCTTATATGCTTTCAGCGCTTATCCCTGCCGAACATAGCTACCCAGCGGTGC
>CP070787.1:1515828-1540867 GCA_020346745.1 Fidelibacterota bacterium
TTCGAGCCATCCGGTAAGGTGAACTCATCGGCATGGGTATCCTCCGGATCGAACTCGTAGGTCCAGGCACCCTTGAAATACAGCGCGTTGACTAACGCCATGATAGCCTGGGCCAGATCACCTGCGGTAACGATCTCCTTGATCAGGTCGTTAGTGTTGTCCTGAACCCAGGAGTTGATAACGTCTGCCGAAGCCGGATCAGTGAAGTCCAGCCCCTCAACCCGGGCATTGAAATAATCCTGGCAGCGCTGATAAAAATCCTGCTCAAAGTCGTAACCCTGTTGGTACCAGATCGAGTTGGCGATATTGAACTGCACTTTGGGATCCACACCAGTGAGCAGCTCAATCAGGCTCCTGTACGCCTCGTTGCTCTCTCCCTCGGTCAGATCCGCCAGTTCCAGCGTATTGCGCATGGCCACCAAGGTTGAACCTGCCGCTCCGTTGGCGGTCATTCCCAGGGCCATGGAGACGCTCAGCGGCGAGATGAAAATATTCTTGTCCGGTTCCTGCCGCACCACCTCCCGGAACAGCTTCAGGCCGAAGCGATCGGTGGACTCAACCAAGCTCAGTTCGGATGTCGTCAGGTCCCGTGGCAGGACACTGCTTACACCATTCGGCTCGGAAGGACTGGAGCAGTGCCATACCATCAGGGGCAGGCATACGGACAAACTCAGGATCAGTGGAAACCGCTTCATCATGATTGGATCCCTTCGATAAAGAATAACGATGTTGCACCGTACATAATGCAATTAATACGCCAACGGGGGCTGCGACGCAAGTGAATCCGAATCCTGACGGGATTTTGACGGGTGGTACCGTCTGCCGGAACCGGCCGGAGTAGTACCCGGAAAATATATACAAGGGACTTTTATACTGGCTCAAACCTTCAGAAAGCTGAAACAGGTTTCAGAAAGCTGAAATAAAATGCCCCGCCCGATCCGGGTGCACCGGACCAAGCGGGGCATAATCGGTTACTCAACCGACAGTAAAGCGGCGTTTACTTCATCAGCACCATCTTCCGGGTCTTGGCAAAGGCCTTCCCGGCTTCGATGCGGTAGAAGTACACACCGGTAGCCACCAGCGCGCCGCCCCCATCCTTGCCATCCCACACGACCCGGTGGTACCCGGCGGACCGGGACTCGTTGACCAGCGTGCGGATGAGCTTGCCCGTCAGGTCGTAGATCTTCAGCGAGACTGCGCCCGCTTTGGGCAGCTCAAAGACGATGGTCGTCGTCGGGTTGAACGGATTGGGATAGTTGGCCCGCAGCGCATAGGCTTCGGGAATACCCGTTCCTGCGGCTACATCCAGCAGTGTGTAAGTCACCTCTTCGGACATGTCCGACTCGTTGCCGTTGGCATCGACCGCCTTTACGGCGTAATAGTAGGCCGTGCCAGCAGTGAGATCATCATCCGTGAAGGAATTCACAGCAACCGCATCGTAAGGCGCGGAACCGAAGCTCCCGGATACCTCCGACCGATAAACGGCATAATACTGGAAGTCGTCATCGGTGCTGGCAGCCCAGCTAAGCTCCACACCGGCAGTAACAGCCGTGTACTGCAGATCAAGAGGCACGCCAGGTACAATGTTATCTACCGAGTAGCCTTTTCCAGGCTGTGAATCAAACCACTGGAATGGTTCCCATGGATGGTGACCGGACACAATGAAGTGTGTCCAGAAATCCCCGGCTGGACCCGTAATGTGATTAGAATCCACTACGGTATGCACAAGGGCAGTGTTGGTCTCATTACCATGGAAAGGCAGGAAATCGATGAATACCATGTCCCCGGGATCCCAATAATCACCACCTGGAATTCTCCAGATGCTCCAGCCTATGTAAGGCCCTTCATCGGTCCCCCCGCTGCTGAAGGTCAGGTAGACCCAACCCCCCTGGTCCGGGGCCACGTCAACAATGGAGATAATCTCCGGAGGAATGTGTCTCCATCGCTCCAGACAGAAATCCTGCACAACCGGAGGACCAGCCGGCACCACTACCTGTTCATAGGCCTCATAGTAGCCTTCCATCCTGGCACCGACATCATACGTACCGCTCGGCAGATCAAGATGGTAGAAGCCACCCTCATCGGTATAGACGGTCTCGCCGTACCCGATCGAGGGATCCCAGGCCCAGACCTCTACCCCCGAAAGTGCAAAGCCGCCATCACATGCAACCACTGCACCCTCAATAGCACCGTCATACGCGATCGGGGTCAGGTAGATATCATGACGCATCATGTCACCAGCGACTACAATGGGACCAGCCTCATAGTAATAGTAGCCTTCATGGTAGAGGAAAACAAAGTAGGCACCCGGAGGCAGATACTGCATGTATTCACCCGTTTCCCAGTCAACACCGGTATGAACTTCAAAACCGAGAGTATCCCGGAAGCCGATGCCTACCTCGTATAATGTATCGGTGGTGCCCTCAACCATTACAGCTCCAAAAATACCACCCGTTGCCGGTATGAAGTTGATGTCCACACCGGAAGCATTCGGCGGAATATCCCATAGCTTGTCCATGAACACCGTCTCATCGGGCTGGTTCTCAGGCCACAGGTTATAATTGAGCACCTCCGATGACACATGGAGCATGTAATTCCCATCAGGCCCAGACTCAGCACGAGTATATCCGGCTGGTTCACCATGCGCTCCTATGACTATGCCAGGCAGGGGAACACCTTCCAGTGTAACGGTACCTGATATCGTGGCATCGGCTTCGTATAGCATGAAGTTGGCCACTCCGGTGGCTCCATCCTCAACCTCCACCTCCTGACCAGGAGGCAGCATGTAATCGGGGATCACACTTTCATCCACGTGGAGCCGCCACATCCCCGGGGGAACGCCGATACCATAAGCACCGGTGGCATCTGTCGTATCCGCCATCTCCATGCCCATGCCACCCTCTACGAACACCAGCACACCCGCCACGGGATTGTTGTTATTATCCCGCACGAATCCTTCAATTCTACTGGTGGGCTCAAAGTAGTTGAAGTCGTAGCCTGTCTCGTGCCCAAGGACATGTACCTCGGCATAAAATGTATCTGGGATAAGTCCTCCCATAACACCGAGGAAGTCTATGGAAAAGATGTCCCACAGACCGGTGTCGGGCAGGAATAACTGGTAGGCCCCATCTACATCTGTGAGAGCCATCCAGGGCTCCTCATCCGGACCATCACCATCTGAACCGTCAGGACCGCCCATCATCCCGGACGGGAACGCCCCAATGAGTAAGTTGGCCACCGGCGGCGTGACTATACCGGAAACAGACTGAGTCACCGACAGCGGCTGAATGAACACCGAAGCCGTATCTAAACCACCGCTATCGGAAACCAGAACCAGGAAGGACAGATTGCCTACCCTGTTGGGACCTTCATCTCCCGCCTCCGTCATCTGGTACACACCTTCGGTCGGGTCCTCATCATCCCACTCATTGTCAAAAATGGTCTCGATTTCATCTACCATGAAATCCACGGTATCGTCAAGAGCGCCATTGGCATCCATATCTACCCAGTACGAGATGTCAGCAACTGAATCACCAGCCGAAAATGTGACCGTGTAGACCAAGCTGTCACCCTGGACAATGGTGTCCGCTTCGACACCATTGATCAATATACTGATCGTGGATAGGCTCTTCGCGAGTGCCGCGCCGGTAAGTAGCCTGTGAGTGCCCTGAACCGCTCGCCCTCCGTGGAATGGTAAACCTCCCATATCGGGCAGCCTGCGCTGCTGAGCAGGCCTGAGTTGCTGGCTATGGGACCCGCGGGCTCTCAACATTCTGATCTGGTCAAGACCGGAACGCTTCATTCGCTGTGCCTTGATAGCAGCAACATCGATCTCATCTGTTGCTGCAGCAGCCAGCTCTTGTTTAGCGTTTGCTGCCGCCATCCCACTACTCGTCTCCTTACCCAGCAGGCTGGAGAAAACCATCAGGGGGATAAACAGCCATAATCCAAGCTTCTTCATCCTTTCACCTCTCTATTTGGTTGGAATCACCAGGACCTGCGCCTGAAAACTGAGATATACAGACCTTGGATGCTCCCGTTGTACTGATAGTATACACGTGTAGCCGCACCGGATTCCGTGAGCTAAGACACACCAATCAGTTTCGTGACCTGCAACACATCGCTTCGGTACATCATACTCCCAATGCATCGGCAGTGAATGCTTGAATTCTCCCGCACTTGTATAAAAAGGCAACAACCAGGAAGTGCCCCGCCGCTGGTGCTTCTGCCTTAAAGAGCCACGATAAGGTCTGGCCTCCGGACGACTTTCCCGTAGCTGCCAATAGCGCTATCAATGAAAGGGATGAGGTCCTGACGTTAGAAGCCTATGGAGACATCAGGAGTAGGAAGTTCGGCCAGGGGTGTACAGCCGTGATTCAGTTCAGGGGAACCAAATTCCCGACAATGTAGCCGATTACTATTCCCAGAAGCAGAATAAAAGTCATCATCCGGTGACTGACAACCTCAGCGCCATAGCCTTTCTTAATCGCCACGGCGGAGATAAAGTAGCCCAGCGCGTTGAGCAGCCAGACGAGAGGCACAGACAGGATTTTCACCAGCAACGGTCCCACGAAGGGAATCAGGGAGACCAGGGTTGCCAGTGCTACAAAGCCGTTGGTAATAAAACCGGCGATCAGTGCAAATAAGGCCAGTACCTTGGCATCAACATTAAAGTAGAGCCCCACCACTACCACCGCTGCAATTCCACCAACGATAGCGATGGCTTTCCAGTAGGATATAAAGAAACCTTTGACTGCCGACCACATTGTACCTAATCCAAGGGCCAAATCTACATTATCACTGATCTGTGACGGAATTCAATTCTGCTCGCACAACAAACGGTGCCGCTCCGAACTCGATCCATTTGACCTCGTCCTCTACCGGATCCAGAGCTACGTTGAGCCGATGTCCCACACCAGGCAGGATGTAGGTAAGAATGTCCGTGGTGCTCAGGACTGGTTCACCCGCCACCCTGCGTTCGAAGCGCGCCTTCACCTCTACCGATTGGATGCCTGATTTTCGGGAAGGGATGACATCAACACACTCCACCCCCGCTTCCCATAGAACTCCCTCGACCTCAATTGGCAATCGTAACTCCTCATCAAGCTCCCAGTCATAATGCTGCACCCACAACAAAGCACTGAATAGCGTGTGGGTATCATTCACCCAAGCGCGCTCTATCCCGTTGGAATATGTCACTTGTGGGACCTGTGGTGGATAGCGGACCCAGAGACTGTCAGCTCGGCCTCGTTCCAGAATCTGCTTCCTATAATATCGGGGGCTGAATGTTACGGGATCAACCTCTATCCAGTACCGGTTATCCACGGCGTAAATGGAATCAAACCACGATCGCGTCTTCGCATGGTACTCGGCCTGAATGCTGGTATCACGCTCCGATACCATGATGGTTACATCCACAACTGGGATCCCCAACCAGGATACGGTGTACGACAGTGATTGCGCCAATACGGCGGTGGGCAGGATCAGTATGCCCCACAGGATAAACACCTTTGAATAATAACAGAATTGAGAAGAATTTTTAATCATCGCACACAATCGAAAATTACTTAAAGTAATGCATGAATCTGGCTTCAATCGTTCTCCGTCATTTTTGTAGCAGACCTTCTGCGCCAGGGCAGACGATTGCCCCAAAAACTCGCTAATCCAATTATCGTTATATACGGAATTTGCAGAAGGAACCACAGGGGAAAGTGACGCCGTAGATGTCCGGCGGAGCTGATCTTCGCACCCCTCCAAAGGAATATCCCTTCAAGCAACGCTTTAAGTAGTATGCCCGGAATCAAGACCGGCAGAACCACGCCAGACTCAACAATAGCTGCCAGAGCTAATACAATGATAAGCGCATTGGAGCCGAAGGTGGCTACAGGAATTGGTAGAAAGGCGGGATTAAAACGCCACATGGCCACTGCATCTCCAGCCCATCGAGTACGCTGGAAAAGGAGTTCCTCCAAAGAACTGGCCGGATCACTGACCACCCAGCTATCAGGATGCGTGGCGAAAACAGCCCGGGCTCGCGCCCGCTTGCGGGACACCTGGAGAAAAAGGGAATCGTCACCCTGGAGACGGCTTGCCAGAGCTTCGAAACCTCCTGCGCGATCATAGACGGCCCGTCGGTAGGCCTGGTTCTGGCCCGTACTGGCTAATGGTGTACCCATCAAGGTTGCACCCCTGGCTGCCAGCATCAACATCAAAAAGTCCAGTTGCTCGAACAGCGTAACCGGATTGTCTGCATCCGGAAACTCATCACCCAGCCTCAATCCTGCTTGGGGCGCAACCTGCGACCATCCGATGACGTAGTCCACACCAGGCATGAAATAGCTCACCATCGTGCTCACCCAGTGTGGCCCTACCTGGCAGTCCACGTCAGTGAACAGCAGCAGTTCTCCTTTGCTTTGTCGAATACCAGCATCCAACGCGCGTTTCTTATAGGCTAGTTGCTGATCCCCGGAAATGGAATCTACAAGCCGCAGTCGCTGGTCTCTCTCCGCTAACTCGTTCACCATGACTCTGGATGAGTTAGTCAAGCCGTCATCAATAACAATGATCTCCAGCTTGGATTCTGGATACTCCTGGCTGCATAGCTGGTCCAGAATGCGCTCCAAATGGGAATCTCCATTGCGGACCGCCACAATGGCCGAGACCATCGGCCGTTCGTCGCCTCGAGGTGGACCCGACCTAAATAATCCGATCAGAAACCATATCAGCGCCAGCAGATAAATAGCTAGACACAGCTGGAAAATGAGAAGGAGGAGACCCACAGGAAAGATGACTCTAGAGGGCGAGCAGGCTCTTGGCAAGCAGGAAGTAGATCAGCACACCCAGGACGTCCGCACTCGTGGTGACAAAAGGACCGGTGGCTACCGCCGGGTCCACATCCAGACGGCGGAGAATGATGGGAACGAAGGTGCCCAACAGGGTGGCAAAGAACATGGTCACGCTGATGGCCAGGGCTACCACCCCACCCAGGCGGCTGTCACCGAATAACCATGCCATCAGCCCGAGCAAGACGCCAAAAAACACCCCCAGGAGCATCCCAACGTACACTTGCTTGCTGATGAAACTCCAGGCACGATTCACATTCACCCGCCCAGTCGCCAGTCCACGGATCGTTAACGTGCTGCTCTGGGTCCCGATGTTACCCCCCATACCGATGATCACGGGAATAAAGCCTGCCAGGATGACGACCTTGGCTAACTCCTCTTCGAAACTGCTGATGACCAGCATCGCCAGGATGCCCCCCACCCAACTGGCCAGCAACCAGGGCAGACGCGTCAGGGCATTCTGCAAAGCGGGTTTCAAAAGAATTTCACGGTCCTTGCCGGCTCCTACCATCTGCAGGAAGTCCTCCGTGGCTTCCTCCCGAATAACATCAACGATATCATCCACCGTGACGATGCCCAGCATGATCCCTTCATGATCCAGCACCGGAACGGCCATAATATTATATCGGGAGACGATATGAGCTACTTCTTCCTGGTCAGTTTCCGGCGTAACGGCAACAACATCAGTTTCCATGATGTTCGCCAGCTGCTTCCCAGCTGTGTTCATCAACAGTTGCCGTAGCGAAAGCACCCCCTTGAGCTTATTCGCTTCGTCCACGACATAGATATAAAAGGCCATTTCCGCTTCTTCACTCAATTGCTGGACCTGTTGGATAGCCTCGGCCACCTTCAGATTCTCGTCCATGGCCAGGAAATCAGGTGACATGATGCCGCCAGCAGTATCCGGATCGTACTGAAGCAGTTCCTCCACCTCAGCAGCGTCCTCCTTCCTCATCAGGGCCAGGACCTGCTCACGAAGGTCATCAGCCAGTGCGTCCAGCACGTCCGCCTGATCATCCGTCGACATGGGAGTAACGACTGCTGCTATACGCTTCGGCTCAAGGGTCGAGATCAGCTCCAGCCGGATGCTCTCATCCAGCTCGCTGAGAAAGTCACCCACCACCTCGGGCTCCTTGATGATATTGAAGATCTCAAGACGCTCCCGGGCCGTAAGGTGGCGAAATATCCACGCCAGCTCGGCTGGATGGATCTTTTTCACGACCTTCCCTAAAGCGGAACGAGCCTTGCGCCGGTAGAGACGCCGTACCGTGTCCAGCAGCACACGTCCCTCCGTTCCGATAAATTCCTGTCTCATGATGCATCCGTATAATTAATGACGTCGTGCCTGGTAATGAATCCTACTGGTTCACCGTCCTCGGACAGCACAATACCCTGGTGCTCCAGCAATAGCTGGACCGAGTGCGTTACACTGGTAGATTCCTCAACCGTGGGGAACGGCTCCTCCATGATCTCCTTTACCGGTCTATCAAGAGCGGAACTATCTTCAAGGGCAAGCGCCAGAAGGCGACCCTCCCTGAGACTGCCCACATTTTGGTGATCATCGAGGACCGGGAGTTGGGATACGTTATATTGCGCCATGCGGTCGAGTGCCCCGCGCACAGATAATCCTGGCTCCGCACTAACGATATTGGGCAGCCCTTGGCTTTTCATCTGACGCAGCTGACGCAGAGTGACCAACTCTCGGCTTAGCATCCCCTTGAGCCGCATCCATTCGTCGGAATAAAGCTTGGACAGGTAGCGCTCACCCGTGTCCGGGACGATGGTGACCACTACCTGGTCAGGATGCATTGCCGCAGCCACGTCCAGGGCAACCTTCATATTGGTGCCCGTCGAACCGCCCCCGAATATGCCCTCCTGGCGCGCTAACTGCCGGGCCGTGTGAAAGGATTCCTTGTCACTGACACTGACGATCTCATCCACCATGTCAATGTCCAAGGCTCCGGGGATCATGTCTTCACCAATGCCTTCAACCAGGTAGAGATATCCCTCGGTTATTTCACCGGTCTCCTTATAGGCTTTCAGGATACTACCGCAGGGGTCCGCCGCCCAGACTTTAATGTTGGGATTCTTCTCCTTGAGATAACGCGCTGCACCCGTGATCGTCCCCCCAGTTCCAATTGAAGCCACGAAAGCATCAATCCGGCCTCCCGTCTGCTCCCAGATCTCCGGACCGGTGGTATCATAGTGGGCTTGGATATTGGATGGATTGTGGTACTGGTTGGCCAGGACGGCTCCCGGTGTCTCCTCCGCGATCTTTTTCGCTACTGAATAATATGAGCGCGGATCATCCGCCGGTACATCAGCAGGACAGATGATCACTTCAGCGCCCATGGCCTGGGCCAGGCGACGCTTCTCATCACTCGCCTTATCAAACATAACCAGAATCGATTTGTATCCCCTGACCGCACACACCATGGCCAGACCCACACCCATATTTCCACTGGTGGCCTCAACCACTGTCCCACCAGGTTTCAGCGAACCATCTCTTTCAAACTCCTCAATGATACGCAAGGCAATCCGGTCCTTGACACTTCCACTTGCATTGAAATACTCAACCTTGGCCCACAATTCGGCACCATTTGGATCAGCCAGCCGCTGTATTCGTACCATGGGGGTATGGCCAATCAGCTGTAAGATACTGTCAGTCTTGACCATTTATTTCACTTCCTTATCGATCACTGAAAATAGGTTCGGGATTCTGGAAAATCAGAGACTTGAATCCCAGATAAGTAATCAGAGCCGCCGCCAACAACCAGAGTGGCGACACATGACCACCGGGGGCATACCAGGATACTGAGCCTTCAGCAACATTAGCGAACCAGAGAGCCAGGCTATTGTTAACGGCATGTACAATAAAGCACGGCCAGATGCTCCCGGTGCGCCAAGCTAGAAAACCCAGAACCATCCCCAGCAGGTAGATCTGCAAACTCCACCACGGATTAAAATGCAGTACTGTGAACAGCAGCGCGGAAAACAGCACTGCTTTGGTGACATCACGGTAGCCGGCCTCGAGCTGCCCCTGGAAGAAGCCTCGAAATACCACCTCCTCCACCAGCGGCGCGACGATAACTGCTCCCCCAACCACCAACAGGGCTTCAAAAGGCGTGGTGAAGGTGAGAAACTCCATGCCCCGCGCAATGTTCTCCGGGAGCGGAAACAGGAGTGCTACCAGACGGTCCAGCTCATCAATCAGCACGGAGACTCCCAGGCCGATGAAGACAGCATCTCTCAGTGTAACAGGTGTTACTCCCTGGAGACGCAGGGTTGCAGCCAGAGGTAGCTGGCGACGCATGATGATGTAGATGAGCGGAACCAGAATAAGGGCTTCACTGAGAATGATAGCCCAACGGGGGAGATCAAGATCAACTCCGTCCGGCTTGATCAGAACCAACACAATCATGGCGCCGAGAAATCCACCGAAAAACATGGATCCAATCGTCGCTGTGAAAGCAAAGCGCACTTGACGCCGCCCTCCAGATCCTGTCAGATGCTCATTATCCATGACCATAGCGCGGGAATTTAGACACGACCTCCAGAGACGGCAAACCCTAAGCAGAAAACGACGCTCCCCGCTTGATCAGGCCGGGAAATCGCTGCTGTAGTCTCCTCACTATAGACAAACCGGGCTAATGAACCGGCTCCCCATGCCGATAATGACCTTACCGGCCTTCTGGCCAGCCACGAAGAGAGGAGTGTTGTGTGCTGAAGCAATGGCTTAATTCTGCGCGCTTGAGCTCTAAAGCGGTTGATCCCCACTTCCTGACCGACCGTGTGGAAAAATACCATGTGCGCATTGAGAGTAACGGCGAGCACCTGCTGAAGGGGCGCGTTCCCGGCCCGGATGCTGTCCTCCTGGTTTCCAACGATTACCTGGCAGTGGCTGATCATCCCACCATAATGGAGGCACAAGTGCAGGCGTTGAAAGCCCATGGCCATGGGCTCCTGCGTTCGGATGTATTCAGAAACGGCATGAGCCCCCTGAGAGCTTTCGAGATGCAGCTCGCACGGGTAATGGAAATGGAAGATGCCGTCGTCTGTCAATCAGGTTGGTGCGCCAATACGGGCCTTATTCAGTCCATCGCTAATGAGAGTACCCCCGTTTACCTGGACATGTACGCCCATGCCTCCCTTTGGGAGGGGGCCAAGAGTGCCAATGCGACACCGCGGCCTTTCAAGCATAACGATCCCGATTCACTGGAAAAGATCATCAAGCGGCATGGTCAGGGAGTGGTGGTCGTGGACGCCATCTATAGTACCAGCGGCAGTGTGTGTCCATTGAAAGAAATCGTTCAGGTCGCGGAGCGCTATGGCTGTATCATGGTAGTGGACGAGTCCCATTCACTTGGAGTGATCGGGAAACAGGGCGCAGGTTTAACGGCAACACTCGGACTTGCTGACCAGGTTCATTTCTGTACTGCCAGCCTTTCAAAGGCTTTTGCTGCGAGGGGTGGTGTCGTAGTGGGGTCGGCGAAGAACATGGAATACTTCCGCTTCGAGTCGCTGCCCGCAATCTTTAGCTCCGGCCTGCTGCCCCATGAATCCGCCGGGTTCCTCGCCACACTGGCCGTCGTGGCCTCGGAAAACCGGCGCCGCGATCAACTCTGGGTCAACGCTGATTACCTCCGGCAGGCATTGAACAAACTGGACTACAACGTCGATGACAGCCAATCGCAGATCATATCCCTGGTCTCAGGAATGGAAGCACAGACCCTCCGACTGCGAGATGCACTGGAATCGCGCGGCATCTTCGGCTCGGTCTTCTGCTGGCCAGCAACCGCCAAAAATCACTCCCTGGTACGCTTCTCCGTTAACTGCTCCCTTACAAAGGAACAACTGGACTACACTATCAGGATTTGCGAGAGCATCAGGGACGAAGTAGGCATGTATGATTGGGCTTCAACCCGTAAAAAGAAACTGATGTCAATGGTCAGCGATGGGGGATCACTGGTCAGTAACTAAGTGGGAACGAGGCTTACGGCTTGCTCTACCTCCTGGATAATCTCTACGATCCGAGCTTCTACATCCGACTCATCATACTCGCCCGGGTACTTCTCCGTTGTGACAATCAGCCATTGACCGTCACCCCGGCGTATCTCATACTCGAAGCTAGCTAGCGTTTTCAAAGCTCCATCCGGAAAAGCGTGCGTCGGAAAGCTGCTCAAGTCGATCATGATGGTCCAGGTGGTGTTGGGTCCTACACCCTGCATCTCATAGTAATAGGGGATACCATGGTACGTATTTGCCTCCATCTGCCCCGCAGTCATGGGCATCTGGCTTCTCTGGGCTTGGATATGCTCCATGGCCCGCTCATGGAGCAGACCAGTCGCATCACTGGGCAATGCGTAAACCTTGCTGACGTCTGGGAAATCACGCACCGTTAGCTGCAGCTCTTTAAGGTCTACGGGCACCAGTAACCGTCGACTAAGGAAATTCTGCCCAAGCTGAACCGCTTCCTCCGAAATGAGGATGGCGTTGATTCCAGTGATATCCTGCACCTCGGAATACTTGGTCAGCTCCTCCAGTCGAGCAGTTTTATTGACGTCGACTCCCACGATAGTAGGATCGATAAGCGTATCACTGGCCAGATTGCCATACACGGCTTCACCAGCGTGAACGGCGATACCGAAGTTCAGCGGTTCCTTCCCTTGCGCCGCTAAAACCCGGTTCACCTTCTCCAATGAATGGACAAAGAACACAGCTAGCGCGAGGATGTTGGGCACGGCATTCTCTTTGCCATACTCGTCGTCACAATACATGAACAGGGCATCTCCGACAGGTTTGATCACTGCCAGATCCTGCCCGATAGCCGTGATCTCGGTGAAACAGCGGCTGATGAGCTGGGCCACCTCCAGCTCCGATTCATGGCCGAACATCCTGGTGAAATTCCGGATATCAGCCTCCATGATCCCACAGAAGCGCTTCTCCTGGCGTGTGATCATGGAGAGGGCATTATCAAATCCGAACTTCTTTTGAAAATGCTGCAGGCGGCTAACGATCGTATTGCTGAGAAACAGACTCAAGAGCCGGTTCTGCTCCTGCATCATCCTCGCATTCTGATTGGAAATCCTTCGAATCCGCTGCTCCAGCCTGCTCTGGATGTCGCGGTAACGCTGGAGCTGGTAACTGAAAATCCCGCCGAAGATCAGTGGGAACAGGATAATCACTACGTATTGGATAGAAGCCGCTTGGCCTACTGTATCGGCCACCGTCAGCAGGTATACACCCCAGAAAAGCGCGCCCGCACCCAACAGTACTATCATGGCACGCCATTCTATCAGAAAGGTAAGCACGAACGCTGCTCCAATAGTAGAGAGCACCCACACCTGCGAGAAATGGTTCTTGATGAGCAGGAACGAGAAAAGGAACGGGAGGTTATAGAATACGGTGATGTGCAGGTAGACGGGCATATACTTGACCAAGTTCTTCGGCCAGCGGTCCCTGAATAAAAACGGTACACACAAAAGGCTGCCCAACAACCGCAACGGCAAATTCTCATAGTGCTGGGGAAAGATGGCACGCCAGATGACGTAAAACAGCGGGTGTCCGATCACGCCCAACAGGGCGGCTGTCGTCATGAACGGGCTAATATTCTGGAGGCTTTTTTCAGTTGAACGAAGAATAGCTCCGTTGATACGACTGAAGATATCAGCCGCAGTACTGCCCAAGTGTATCACCCGATGACTCCTGCTGTGAATACAAATAGAGCCTCCATGACCAAGCGTAATCAGACCGGCGCCTGAAAATAATCATCAATACCGAAAAAGGGCCACCATTAACTTTCAAACACATAATATTCTCAATCAACGGGAGGGTCCCTCATGCGAATGCAGAGACTGTTATTTTACCTGGCTGCCGTTGCCCTAGCCGGACCAGCCATCAAGGCTGCTGACAATGAGCAATCACGAATCAGACCGGTTTCAACATATTCCATAGTTGCCCGCGATCCGGCCACCGGCCAGCTGGGTGTAGCGGTCCAGTCTCACTGGTTCTCCGTAGGTTCGTTGGTGACTTGGGCGCAGGCTGGTGTCGGCGCTGTCGCGACCCAATCATTCGTTCTGGTCGACTATGGCCCCAAAGGCCTGGAGCTTATGCACAAGGGTCTTAATGCGCCCGAGGTATTGAACCAGCTGGTGGCTGAAGATGAAGGCCGAGCTGTGCGACAGGTCGCCATGATCGACGCCAGGGGTGCCGTTGTCGCCCACACCGGTGAGAAGTGCATCGCTGCCGCCGGGCATCACGTAGGAGACAACTTCTCTGTCCAGGCCAACCTCATGCTCAGCGACGAGGTCTGGCCGCGCATGGCAACGGCATATGAGAATGCTTCCGGCGATCTGGCTGACCGTATGTTGGCCGCCCTGGAGGCCGCCGAAGAAGTGGGTGGTGATATCCGCGGACGCCAGTCAGCGGCCATGCTCATCGTCTCTGGCGAGAAGCAGGATCAACCCTGGCAGGGCGTCGACATGGAACTCCGGATCGAAGACCATCCCGATCCACTGGCCGAACTGCGCCGCTTGATCAAGGTTCACCGGGCTTATGAGCATATGAACGCCGGCGATCTGGCGGTAGAGCACGGCGACGATGAAGGAGCCCTCAGGGAATATGGCGCTGCCGAAGAGATGTTTCCTGATAACCTGGAAATGAAATTCTGGCATGCCGTTGCCTTGGCGAACATGGGACGCTTGAAGGAATCTTATCCCCTGTTCAAGACTGTTTTCCAGCAGAATGAGAACTGGCGGACGCTCTTGCCTCGGCTGGTAGCCAGCGAATTAATCGAACAAAAGGCCGTCGACCGTATCCTTAAAAAGGCGAAGTGAGCTTGTCCTGCGGTCAGCTCTGTTGGCGGTTGGCGAACTTTTGAATCCCCTCCCACACGTGATCGGGATCGATATGGGATTCCGTCACGATCTCCTTAACTGAACCACCGGTGCGCCAGCGATTGTCCCAATCAGGAGTCAATGCAAATTCCTTCAGCCAGCGGTTGCCCACCCAGTTGTGCATGAGCCGGTAAGCCTGATTGGAAACGATCATGCTGTTATCCCAGTCCCAGGCGGAAAGAACCTTCTCCTGGTGTGACTTGGGCTGCAACACAAAGAGCCCATAGCTGACCGCGGCCACGATCTTCATATTTAGCCCTTCCTCCTGTATCCTGGGCAGTAGGGATAGCACGCTGTCGGTGGCGCTGGTGCCCCGGACGATGATTGTACCAATCTTGGCTTGACCAGTATCGTAGTCTTTCATGACATAGGCCCCCTTGGCGGCCTCAAGATGGGAGGGAATGCCCAGTGCTGCCCGGTCGGGAATCTCAATAGGCGGGCGGGTGAGATGTAGGGCGATAATCGGCGCATCAGTCAATAGAGCAGCTCCCAGAGCCGGGGCCACTTCGTTATGCTCCCAGGGATGCAAACTGATGACCTGACCATCGGGTAGCAGTTGGGTCACCCCCGGTGCGAAAATCCCAAAGTGCGTCCGGCTGTCCTCAGCGGTTTCCGGCCCCGAATGGCCCGCGATCCACAACAGACGGCCTACTTTGAGCTCCGAGTCTTGAGCAACCTGGCTGAACAGGCGCATGGGACCGTACTTCAGATACGAGAAGGAACCGTAGGTGCTGCAAGCTCCCAGGAAGCCGTGAAAATCCTTATATGGGGTTTTAGAAAAATTGACCGTAGCCATACCAGCTAGCAGACCGGCGTTCGTGAACTCGGTTATGGCCTGGGGCAGAAGTGCACCATGGTTATTATCATCGCGGTGATACCAACCGAAACCCTCGAACTCTTCCCAGTTCTTGGCGAAACCCGATATATTGGTGGAATCGGCCAGATCGGCGGAAGCGGCAATAAACAGTGGCACACCACAGCGATCACGGCTGAGCTTATTGATCCAGGCACCGAACTTGCCCAGTGCTGCTCGATTGGGCGCCCTGGTCCCGGGAGCAACGAACAGCTCATCAGGATAATCTTCGGCATTCTTGAGGGTTTGCTTGGGCAGCCTGAAGTGCGCACCGGGAACATAGCCCTCCAGATCCTCCGGGACTGAATCCCCCAGCTCTACCAGCCTCTCTGCCAGGAAGTCCACCAACTCCTGGTTACTCCGCATAACTGAAACCACCTGGGTGAGGTGGCTGGCCGTTTCTTCACGGAACTTCTGCTCGCTGGTCGGGCGTGGTACCCCAAAGTTCTCAAAGTTGACACCGTACTTGATAGCGAACTCCCGGCGGCCTGCCCAGAACAGGTCGCTGTTCGCCTTATGTGGTACACCGTGGGACTTGTTATCATAGACCCCGTAGCCCCGGCCTTTCCTGTTCCGGGTCCAGATGATCTTGGGCTGGTGCTCACCATCTGGACTATTTAGCATGACAAACGCCTTACTGATCTCCTCCCAACTCTCGCCTTCCTCCGTCCCCACCACATGGAACCCGTAGGGCCGGAACCAATCTGCAGGAGACCCGTTGATGACTGAAGAAAAGGGTCGGTCATCGATACCGAAATCATTCCAGTCCAGGACATAGATCAGGTTGCTCAGCCCAAGTCCGTACGCGGTATTCTTGGTTTCATGGCTGGCACCCGCTGACAGCCCGCCCTCGCCTTCATAGGCCCAGATACGTACCTCTGGCACTCCTGCTAGTTTGTAGGCCAGGGCCATACCCGCTGCTGGTGGTTGACCATGTCCGCTAGGACCGGTGTTGAACTTCAGAAACAGCGTTTTGCCGCCCATCTCGGCATGACCAGGCAAACCTCCATGACGGCGCAATGTGAGCAGGTCTTCCCACACTAATGCCCGCTGTTCGAAATCCCTGACCAGATATTGCGGGTTATTGGTCTGTTCATATTTGATGCGTAGCGCCTCATTGTATACCGCAAGCATGGCATAAATGAGGGGAACCGTATGCCCCGCCACGAGAACAAAACGGTCGGCGAAACGTTTGCTGGGATCACGAATATCCCAGCGCATGGCTCCCGAAAGGGTGTTGGTCACCAGCATATGCACCTTGGAGCGGGAACCACCGGGATGTCCGCTCTGGCGATAGTTGAGCATGATGTCGATGAACTGGTCGATGAGATCCTTGATGATCTCGTAATACCCGAACTCCTGCTTGAGCTGGGTCAAAGTATACGGTGTGGGCGGCCTCATACGGGAATCACTCCTTGTTCCATAGTCGTCCTGGTTGGTCTTAGGATGCAGCCTGAGTTTGGATTTTCTTCTTTGTACGACGTGGACGGTATTCGGGCCGGTTATCAGGCCCACCATTGAGGATACTATCAAGAATCTGGCCGGTGTATGATTCGGGAGTTCGGGCCACTTCCTCGGGCGTACCCTCCGCAATCACATACCCACCGCTGTCGCCTCCTTCGGGACCCAAATCCACAATCCAGTCGGCGGTCTTGATGACATCCATGTTGTGCTCGATGATTACCACCGTGTTACCCTTGTCAACCAGACGGTTAAGCACCGTCAGCAGCATCTCCACATCAGCAAAATGCAGTCCGGTGGTAGGTTCATCCAGAATGTAAATAGTGCGCCCGGTGCTGGTGCGCGAAAGTTCGGCTGACAGCTTCACACGCTGGGCTTCACCTCCAGACAGGGTAGTGGCCTGCTGTCCCAGGCGAAGATAACCCAATCCTACGTCACAGAGTGTCTGAAGCTTACGCTCAATGGCCGGAATATTCTTAAAAAATTCGAGCGCCTCGCTGCAGGACATCGCCAGTACTTGGGCGATGTTGCGAGCCTTGTAGGTCACTTCCAGGGTTTCCCGGTTATAACGCTTACCCTTGCACTCCTCACATTGCACATATACATCCGGCAGAAAGTGCATTTCGATCTTGATGATACCATCACCCTGGCAGGCCTCGCACCGTCCCCCCTTCACATTAAATGAGAAACGGCCCGGCTTATAGCCCCGAATCTTGGACTCAGGCAGCTGGCTGAACAGGTCCCGGATATGCGTGAAGACTCCCGTGTAGGTGGCAGGATTCGAGCGCGGCGTCCGGCCAATCGGGGACTGGTCAATATCGATAACTTTGTCCAGATGAAGCAGACCGTGAATGGCACCGTATCTGAGCGGCTTCTTCTTGCTCGAATAAAATTCCCGGCTGAGAATGGGGTAAAGGGTCTCATTGATCAGGGTGGACTTTCCCGAACCGCTCACACCGGTCACGCAGACGAAACGTCCCACGGGAATGTTTACGGTAATCCGTTTGAGATTGTTGCCACAGGCTCCCTCAAGCGTGAAAAACCGGTCGGGCTTCGAGCGACGATCCGCCGGTACCGGAATCTCCCGACGTCCCGCAAGGTACAGTCCCGTCAGTGAATCAGGATTGCGCTTGATCTCGGCGGGTTTTCCCGTCGCCACAACCCATCCGCCTTCCTCTCCGGCTCCCGGTCCCAGATCAACCACCCAGTCAGCCGACTCAATGGTCTCCCTGTCATGCTCCACTACCAGCACAGTATTCCCTAGATCACGCAGCCGGGATAGGGTCTGGATGAGCCGCCGGTTGTCACGCATGTGCAGGCCGATTGAGGGCTCATCAAGAATGTATAGCACGCCTACCAGCTGGCTCCCCACCTGGGTGGCCAGTCGTATACGCTGGCCCTCACCCCCGCTTAACGTGGCAGCGGAACGGGATAGGGTCAGGTAGTCCAAACCCACGTTCACCAGAAAGCCGAGTCGGTCATGGATCTCCTTGAGGATCTGGGCGGCAATCTCCCGCTGGGTCCGGGTGAGCTCCAGGCCATGAAAGAAATCCTGCACGCCCTTAACCGACATCTCTACAATGTCCCAGATGTTTTTATCATGGATGGTCACCGCCAGGCTTTCCTCCCGTAGACGGGCACCGCCACAGGCCGTACAGGCATGGATGGACATGAACTGCTCGATCCACTGGCGTATGCCGGGCGAGCGGGTCTGGGAATACCGCCGCCGCAAGTTGGGCACCACGCCCTCGAAACCACCGAAATACTCGCCCTTGAACCGCTGCGAACTGTAGCGCATGGTGATCTTGGCATCAGGACTGGTGCCATTTAGAATAACCCGCTGGACCTCCTCTGGCAGACGGCTCCAGGGAGTGGTGAACTTGAAACCGTAATGCTCCGCCAAGCTCTTGATCATGGAACTGTACCATCCACCCCGGGGCTGTTCACCGATGGGCACCACTGCCCCCTGGATGAGACTCTTTGACTTGTCAGGTACCACCAGGTCCGGATCGATCTCCATTTGGGTACCCAGACCATCGCAGGCCGGGCAGGCACCAAAGGGGGAGTTGAAGGAAAACATGCGGGGCTCAGGCACTTCGTAGCTGCGCTCGCAGTCCGGGCAGGAAAGGGTTTCGCTGAATAAATGATCCTTGCCCATACCGCGACCGGAATCAGGCACCTCATTAACGATGACCACGCCGGCACCGATCTTCACCGCCAACTCCAACGACTCCGTTAGCCGTCCCTTCACCTCCGGTTTCACCACCAGCCGGTCTACCACTACATCAATGTCGTGTTTCTTGTTCTTGTGGAGGATAATCTTCTCCGACAGCTGCCGCACCCGGCCGTCCACTCGCACCCTTACAAAACCCTCCCTGCGGATGCTGCGGAAGACCTCCTTGTATTCCCCCTTGCGGCCCCGCACTACCGGGGCCATCAGCTGAATGCGGGTACCCTCCGGGAAAGACAGGATATGGTCCACCATCTGCTGAATGGTCTGGCGACCCACCGGCTGGCCGCAATTGGTGCAGTGGGGTACGCCGATACGGGCAAAGAGCAGGCGCAGGTGATCGTAAATCTCCGTGATGGTGCCCACGGTGGAACGGGGATTGCGGCTGGTGGCCTTCTGCTCAATAGAGATCGTCGGTGATAATCCCTCGATGACATCCACGTTGGGCTTCTCCATCAGCCCCAGGAACTGGCGGGCATAGGCCGAGAGTGATTCCACGTATCGGCGGTGCCCCTCAGCGTAAATCGTGTCGAACGCCAGGGAACTCTTGCCCGAACCGGACAGCCCGGTGATCACCACCAGCTGGTTCCTGGGAATCACGACATCGATGTCCTTGAGGTTATGCTCCCGCGCCCCCCGGACGTGAATCTTCTCTGCATGATAGGCCGGCATCAGACTTGTAAGCTAGCACAACTCGGCGATGGGGTAAAGGGAAATTGGGGGAAATAATTGTAGTGCGTCTGAATCGGCGTGAACTGAGAACAATATGACCTCGCTTTAAGCATTAAACTTATACTATACCTCAGTCGCTAAGTAGAAGGCACATCCCATGGATACCCCCCAAACCAATTTCTCCTTCCACATTATGACCTGGCTGTTCAAGCTGCGGGATCTGGTACTCCCGCGTGAGCGCATCTTGGCGGAGGTGGACATCCAGCCCGGTCACCGTATCCTGGACTTCGGCTGCGGCCCCGGCAGTTATACGATTGCAGCGGCAAGAGCGGTAGGTGCGGACGGCAGGGTCTACGCCCTTGATATGCACCCCCTGGCCCTGCGCTCGGTTCAGAGCCGGGCTGGTAGGCACGGTCTGGAGAATATCGAAACCATCCAGTCGGACTGCGCCACTGGCCTGCCCGACAACCATATCGATGTGGCCTTCCTGTTCGACATCCTCCATGGTCTGAGTGAAGCACAGGCCGTTCTCCAGGAAATCCATCGCGTGCTGAAACCGGAGGGGATCCTGTCTGTGAACGATCATCACCAGTCAGCGGCAAAGATCAAGGACTGCATCACTCAATCCGGCATATTTGAACTGGAACGGGAAGGCCGGCACACCATCAATTTCGCCAAAGCCAGCCCTGATCGTCTGTAGCCGGCGGAATCAAAGGGAGCGGTTTCTCTACTCCCTTTCTCTTGCTACATTCCGCTTGGATTATATCCGTATGGGGAGTAGATATCACAATGAGCCGCAGTACTAACGTGATTCGTAGCAGCCTGCCGCTCCTGCTGCTGCTGTGCAGCGCCTGCCTGGCGCCCAAGTGGATCGAGTTCACCGCAGAAACCCGGCGATTGCATAAACTGACCGATGATGAGTTAACACGGATCCAGTTCTACAACAGCAATGAGATTATACTCACCGGAGTCCAAGAGGAGCGCCAGGCACCCACCCGCAGAAAGCAGCGGCTGGACACCCGTCTCCTTGACAGGGTGGTCATCAAGCGGCGCACACCGGGACTCGCCATGGCTGTGGGCGGCAACTGGATAGACATCAGCTTCGAGGAGGGCAGATCGCTGCACTTCACCCAACTTCCCAGCGGCCGCTTCAAATTAACATCCACCATCGTGACCTACGGCGGCCGCCGATACCATGTCGAGTGCGTCCCACACCGCTCCAGCGATTGTCCTGTATCCCTGCTTATTAGGCGCGAATTGGATCCCAAGACCCGGATTCAGCGCCAGAAAGTCAGAGGAAGGAAGCTGCCCTGAAAATGCTCCCGTGATCGCCTCCTCCAACGTACCTGATATCCAACAATTGCCATTGAGAGGGACACTCCTATGAAGCCTCGTTCCCGCCATCGTGCAGCATCCATCCTTTGCACTTTCATATTAGTCGCTACAGGCTGTTCATCCATCGACGTTGAGGCAGAGCAGGCCGCGCTATTGCAGACCGACCGTGAATTCAACCAGGCCTCGCTCGAATATGGTGCGGCCAAAGCCTTCCATATGTACCTGGCGCAAGACGCCATCATGCTATCAGGTGGGGGAGATCCCATCACCGGCCGGGAAACCGTCTATGAGCTCATGTCGGCTGGTACGGGGAACATATTGACTTGGACACCCATGAAATCTGAGGTAGCCCGCTCCGGCGATCTGGGCTGGACCTGGGGCACCTATGAGGTGAAATCCCCGGGAGCACCTGAAGGACCAGCCCTTTCCTCAGGCAATTACGTGAACGTATGGCGCAAGCAGGCCGATGGCTCATGGAAGGTCATCGTGGACATCGGCAGTAAGAAACCTGCAGAAAAGGAATAGTCCGCAGCGCAACTCGGCCCATGAATTTTGCCACCAGGAGATAACCGCCGCGACTTGGAGAGATACATGAGGATAATTCGTAAGCCATCCGCGCTGCTGCAGCTCTTTCTGCTCCTGATTGCCGGGTTCTCAATCACCCGGGCTCAGGAGGATCCGCTCAAGGGGCTGGATACCTATATAGAACAGGCCATGCAGGCCTGGGAGCTCCCTGGCCTGGCCATCGCTGTCGTAAAAGATGATCAGGTGGTATATGCCCGTGGCTTCGGCGTGCGGGAGCTCGGCAGGCCGGATCAGGTCAACGAGCACACTTTATTCGCCGTGGCCTCTCATACTAAGGCCTTTACTGGCCTGGCGCTGGGATTGCTGGTACAGCAGGGCCAATTATCCTGGGACGATCGCGTAGTCTATCTGATGCCCGGCTTCCAGCTCTACGATCCCGTCGCTACCCGCGAGATGACCGTACGGGACTTGCTGACCCATAAACAGGGTTACCGGACCTGGGCCGGCGACCTGCTGTGGTGGGCCTCCAATCTGAGTCGGCAGGACGTGCTGGTGCGGCTCAAATATCTCGAACCGGACTATAGCTTCCGCAGCCGCTATGGCTACAACAACATGATGTTCGTGGCCGCCGGGGAGTTGATCCCGATCATCACCGACACCACCTGGGACGACTATGTGACCGCTCGCCTTCTTAAACCACTGGGCATGTCCCGCACCAATACATCCATCAGCCAGCTCCCGGAAAATGGAAACGTGGCTTCGCCCCATATCAGGATCGACGGCAAGATGACACCCATTCCCTACCGCAATATTGATAACTCCGGCCCGGCGGGAGCACTCAATTCCAGTGCCTCGGACATGGCCCGCTGGTTGCGCTTCCAGCTCGCCTTCGGACATTGGGAAGGTATCCAGCTGGTGGACTCGGCCATCATCCGGGAGACTCGAACACCGCAGACCCTGCTCAGACCCGGGGCGAACTTCCAGCGGCATTTCACAACCACCCATTTCCTGGCCTACGGACTGGGCTGGTTTATGCAGGATTACCACGGCTACTTGGTTCTGCGCCACAGCGGTGGCATGGACGGCATGCTGTCTTACAGCCTTTTCCTGCCCGAGGCTGGGGTGGGAGTAACCCTGCTGACCAACGCCCAGGATCAGCGCCTTTATTCTTCCCTGCCCTGGTATGTGGTTGATCGCCTCCTTTCCTTGCCGGCAAAGGACTGGAGCATCGCCTATCTTGCCGATGCCAAAGCAGCCGAACGCAAGGACACGCAGGCCAGAAAAATCCGGGAAAAGAACCGGGCCAAAAGAAGCAAACCGACCCTGCCGCTGAAAGCCTACGCCGGCACCTTTCACAACGATTTTATCGGCACCGCCACCGTTACACATGGGCTGGGCAGGTTGGTCTTGCATCTGAATTCTCACGAAAATGTGATCGGCCCTCTTGAACACTGGCACTACGATACCTTTGTCAGCAAATGGAGTGATCCCATGTGGGGTGAGAGCTTCGTTACCTTTACCCTCGACAGTAACGGCAAGGCTACGGCATTGAGCTTGAAGGTAAGGGAAGAATTCATCGATCCGTTGGAGTATAGCTTCCAACGCGCGCGATGAGCCCAACCAGCGGGTTTCCCTTTACTGACCGTTGACCAGGCTCTATATTCCCGCCACAGGGATCGGGTTATTCCAGAAAGGAGAACGTACCATGGCAACCTACTTCATGTTCGGTATCTACTCGGCTGACGCGATGGAGGATATAAGCGCCGCGCGAACCGGGGAAGCGGAAAAAACCATTGCCGGTTTTGGTGGCAAAGTGAAAGCTATGTATGCATTGATGGGCGAAGAGGATTTGGTGTTGATCGTCGACTTTCCTGATAACAGCAAGGCCATGCAGGCCTCGGTGGCGCTCAGCAAGTTCACGGGGATCTCTTTCTCCACCTCTCCGGCCGTAGAAGTGGCGGAGTTCGATAAAATCATGGCGGGTGTGTAGCCGCACCCTGCCCTGACTAAATAACGCGGATAAAATCCCCCTGGTAACCATCCCCGGTTGGCAGGGGGCAATCCTGTCCCAACCGAGCACGCCCCGATTTGACCTTTCATGTCAATAGGGGCGGTTCTATATTCCCCACAGAAGCCCCCGCACCGGCATGTTCGTCGCATTATCCCTCAAAGCGGCGGTATGCCGACCTGCATGAACAGCTTTTGCTGTTATATGAACCATGGGGGCAGGCTCAGCCCGGAAAGGAGGGTGCCGTATGGTTACCTGCTTCATGTTCGGCAATTACACCACCGAATCTTTGAAGAAGATCAGTGCCGACCGAACCAAAGAGGCCGTGATCATCATTAACGAGATTGGCGGAAAGGTTAAGTCCATGTACGCACTGCTGGGACAACAAGACCTGATCTTCATCGTCGATTTCCCCGACATCAACCACGCTATCAAGGCCTCTGTCGCCTTGACTAATCTCATAGGTGTTCCCTTCTCCACATCTCCAGCCGTCACCGTGGAGGAATTCGATGCCATGATGGAAGAATTATAAGCGTACCACCGTATATCCAGCACAAAAAACCCGTGCGCTGGACGCCAGCAAGGCTGGAGCATCTCATTCAGCACAATAAGAGGAATTTGCTCTCCAGCGGACAGCGATTCCCTGGCACTGCATGCTATATTGAACCGTCGAAAACAACCATATCAATGACCTGATCGAATGAACGGAAAAGTCTGCCTGGTAACTGGCGCCAACCGCGGTATCGGGAAAAGCACTGCCTTGGAGCTGGCCCGCATGGGGGCCACCGTGGTCATTGTCAGCCGTGATGAACAACTCGGAAGAGCTGCCTGCGATGACATTATCAATGCCTCTGGTAGCCAAAGCGTGGAACTCCTGGTAGCCGACCTGTCCTCTTTAGGGCAAGTGCGCCAGCTGGCCACCTCCTTCCAGGAACGCTACGGCCAACTCCATGTGCTGGTGAACAACGCTGGCCTCGCCAAGCACGACCGGGTCTTGACTACTGACGGCTACGAGACCACCTTCGTGGTGAACCATCTGGCCCCCTTCCTCTTCACTAACCTGCTGTTGGAAACCCTCAGGGCCAGCGCCCCCGCACGCATTATCAACGTGGCCTCCATGATGCATCAATGGGGCACCATCCACTTCGACGATCTCATGGGCGAACGGCACTACAACATGCACACGGCCTACAGCCAGTCCAAGCTGGCGTGTGTCCT
>CP070787.1:1540967-1548295 GCA_020346745.1 Fidelibacterota bacterium
ATAATTTGGTGATTACCTTCACCAAGACCCAGACAGCTGGCGAATGGCGGTGGCTAGCCGAGACAGTGGGCAGTGATGCGGAAGCCGTGGGTGGCGACACCGGTACTATACAATTTAGTGAGTCTGGTGACGTCGTATCCTTTGATGTGGACGGAACCGCTACCGGGATCACCATCGATCCCGGAACAGGAGCCTCCCAGTTTACGGTCCAGCTCGATGTCCAAGGTGGTGTCGGATTCTCCGGAGTGACCCAGTACTCCTCCGACCCCACCCTGATTGTGCGTGAGCAGGACGGTAAGCCCACGGGTGTCCTATTGCGATTCGCCATTGATACCCAGGGTATCATCACCGGTATATTCTCCAATGATGAGAATATCACCTTGGCTCAGGTAGCTCTGGCGGAGTTTCCGAACCCCCTCGGGCTACTGCGATCAGGGGATGGTATATTTGACCTGGCCTCCAGTACCGGTACGCCGATCATCGGCGCAGCAGGAGATCAGTTCACGTCATCCATCCTATCCGGATCACTGGAAATGTCGAATGTTGATCTGGTCCGGCAATTTACCGATATGATCACTACCCAGCGCGGCTTCCAGGCCAGCGCACGAGTGGTCACTACTGCCGACCAGGTGCTGGAAGAAACCATGAGGTTGAAGCGATAATCATCGTTCAGCTTAATCGGTTTATATCTACCGCTCAAGCCACTCTACCCCGAAATTCCGGGGTAGAGTGGCACCGGGCGGTGACCGATTTAACAGGAGGAATTAATTGGATATAGCCACCATAGCGGGTATCCTGGCGGGCTTTGGCCTGATCGTGGGTACGATTGTCATGGGAGAAGGTGCCTCCACCTTTGTTCACTTGCCCTCATTCATGATCGTGTTCGGTGGTTCAACGGCCGCCACCCTGGTCAACTTTCCCATGGATCAGGTTATTGCCACCTTCAAGGTTGCCGCTAAAGCCTTTCGCAAGCAGGAAACCAGGGAAGTGGAAGCTGTCCAAAAGTTCTCCGAGCTGGCCAGGATGGCCCGGCGTGATGGAATTCTGACTCTTGATAAACAATTAAAGGAGATTGATGACCCCTTTATGCGGGTAGGATTGGAAATGGCTGTGGATGGTACGGAACCGGACACCATCCTCGATATCATGGACACCGAGATTACTTCCCTCATCGAGAGACATAAAACCGGCCAGGGTATCTTCACATCATTGGGGACCTATGCCCCTGCCTTCGGTATGATCGGAACCCTTATCGGCTTGGTGAAGATGTTAGGAAGTCTGGATGACCCCAGTACAATTGGCCCCTCCATGGCTATCGCGTTGATCACCACTTTTTATGGCGCTGTGCTGGGAAATCTGGTCTACCTTCCCATGGCAGGTAAATTGAAGAGCAAATCCGCCAGCGAGGTCATGTTCAAGCAGATGATGATCGAAGGCGTGTTGGCAATACAACGGGGTGTCCATCCGAAGAACATTGAACGTAAGCTATTGAATTATATCGCCCCGAAGGACCGTGGGATCGAGGAAGAGGAAGAAGAGGGTCCCGAGTTAATCCAGCCAGGAGGAGAAAGTGGCGAAGAAGCGTCAGTCTGAAGATGAAGGTTTCCCGGGTGCTCCCTTCTGGATGACCACTTACGGGGACATGGTGACCCTCCTGCTGACATTCTTTATTCTGATGTTTGCCATGTCGTCCATCAATGAGCAGAAGTTCATGCAGGCAGCCAATTCGTTGGCGCAAGCCCTGGGTGTGCTTGAGAAGAATGTGAGTGTTATCGGTGAGCTATCTCCCGCCATTGGTACTACGGGTACCTCCCGTGAGCAAATTGATATGGTCGAGAGCATGGAGCAGATCGCGAATGTGTTTCAGCAGGAGGATTTGGAGGACCTGGCTTCGGTGGAAGTTACCGGTCCCGGAGAAGTCCTGATCCGGATGGGTGATCAAGTACTGTTCGATCCCGGTGAATCACAGCTGAAAGCGCAGGCGCTCCGCGTGATCGCGGGCATCGCCAACTCGGTTCAGGGTAAAACGGAGACCGTCTATGTGGAAGGGCATTCTGATAACGTCCCCATTATGACACCCGAGTTCCCCTCTAATTGGGAGCTATCCGCAGCCCGTGCTCTCAGTGTGGTGCGGCTGCTTGAGGAACAGGGTATCCCACCGGGGCAGCTGGCGGCAGTCGGGCGCAGTCAATATGTACCCCTAGTACCCAACGATACACCTGAGGGCAGAGCCAAAAATCGGCGAGTAGAACTCTATATTACTTGGAGTGAGCAAATCAATGAGTGAAATCGAAGAACGCGGTGTCCCCATCGAGGAACCAGAGGAGTTACCACCTGAGGAGGAAGAAGAGGAGCCTAGGGAATCCAGGCCCCTCCCTCCGTTCGTCAAGCTGATAATCCTTGTGATGGCGGTTTTGGTCCTGGCGGCGGGAGCATATTTCATGACTCAGCAGGTTATTTTGCCTCGCATTTCGAAAAGTACCGTCGGAGAAAGAATGACGGAGGTTAAGCAAAAGCTGCAAAAGCCGAAAAAGAAGAAGAAGAAGAAGGAGAAGAAAGGCGAGGTCATCAGGCATCAGATCGCCGGGATTACCGCCAATACCGCTGGCTCGCTGGGCCGTCGGTTTGTGACGATGGATCTGATGGTGCTGACAACTTCGGAAGACAGTCAGAAGGAGATGGTGGAAAAGGAATATGAGATCCGGGATGCCCTGATCGTTTATTTTGGCGGGCGCACCATCCAGGAAATCTCCAGAAGGGAGTTCTTGATCGCCGCCAGAGATACAGTGCGCAGTCTTATCAACTCGGTTATTGATGCTGAACCGGTGGATACCGTTTTCTTCACGATGTTTCTCGTCCAATAGGAGACCGTAATGGCCAAGATACTCAGCCAGGCAGAAATCGACGCTCTTCTCTCGACAGTAGCCGAGGAACCGACGGAAGCGGAGCGAGCGGATACTGGTCCGCGCCGACGGGTCGTGCTCTACGACTTCAAGCATCCCAACCTGATCTCCAAGGAACAGATGCGACTCTTGGAGAACCTCCACGAGAATTTCTCTCGGAATTTCAGCGTCTTCCTTTCAGCCCAGCTGCGGATGATCGTTGAGATCGAACTGTTGGCTATTGACCAGCTGTTGTATTCGGAATTCGTGATGTCCATCGCTCCACCGGGAGTGCTGTATGTCATGGACATAGATGAACCGGCTGGTGAGGCAATCATGGAACTCAGTCCCGGTCTCGTTATCTTTATTGTGGAAAAACTGTTCGGAGGCAAAGGTTCATTTTCGACGGCTGCACGGCCCATTTCTGCGATTGAACAAAAGATTATGCGCCGGGTGATGAATCGGGCTATCCAGGAATTGGCCAATGTCTGGAGTCCGGTTGCCACCGTCAAATTCGAGATCAGCCGCTATGAGAGTAATCCTGAATTCATCCAGATCGTACCATCCAACGAGCCGGTAGTCGTAGTATCTCTGCAGGTCAAGATCCACGACCACAAAACACTCATGAATTTCTGCTACCCATATCGTTGGTTATCGGAGATAGTTGGTCGACCGGATGTCCAGGACAAGCTCCAATTTGGAGCTGGAGAAACGTCGGTTGAGGAGCGGAATCTGGTAGAGGATCACATTCGGAAGGTCACGTGTCCGATCAGAGCCACCCTGGGGAGTACCACAGTCTCGATACAGGATTTCATCAATCTGCAAGTGGGTGACCTGCTGGTGTTGAAAGAGAAACCCGATGATACGAATACGGTGTACATCAAAGACAAGCCCATGTTCAAGGGTGTAGTTGGCCGGCGCGACAAATTCCGGGCCGTACTTATAACAGACTTAGTTGGAGAGGAAATCAGCCATGAAGTATGATGAGATTAATGAAAGGTACCAGGCGGCGGCTACCGACCTGCTGCCTGTAATAAGTGAGGTTACAGGGAAAGCCCTCCAGGAAGCGATTACGATCGAATCTAAAGATCCTGCTCCTCTTGCTGCGGACTTTGCGCCAGAACATGAATACCCGCTGCTGAAAGTCACGATCGGGAGTACAGCCGACGGAGCATACGAGCACTTTTTCCTGATGGGAAAATCCATGGCTGGATTGATTTTCAGCTGGATGAAAGGTGGCGAGGAGCCGGAAGAGATCGGTGATGAGCACCTGGATGGGGTGAAGGAACTGGCCACCCAGGTTGTAAGTCAGCTCCAGGCGGCTTTCGAAGGTAAGGAGCATGCCTTCACTGCCGGTGATATCGAACTGACTGAAGTTGCTTCCCAGGAGGAACTGGGTCTGCCTGAAGAGGGACTCGTAACGGCTTACAGTTTTACTCGTGGCAGTGAAGAGGCCCAGTACCTGGTTACGCATGCCGTGGCGGGGGAATTACTACCCGAGGAGGTTGAAGAAACCGCAGCTGAAGAAGCGCTCGAAGAAGGCGCAGCCGAAGATGTCGCAGCAGAAGAGACCGAAGCTGGAGAAGCTGAGGCTGGGGAAGCTGCTGAGGCTGAAGGAGCTGAGGCTGAAGGAGCCGGCGAGGAGGACGTGGCTACTGATACTGATACTGCTGTCGCCGAAGAAGTGTCTGAAGAAGACCAAGAGTTGGCTGAAGATATCGCCAGCGAACTACCTTCGGAAGGCGATGAGGATCTGGCGGGAGTCACCGACATCGATTCGCTATTCGGTGATGAAGCTGACGAGGGTGGTGTCGTTGAGATCAGTCGGGCAGATTTTGATGAGCTGGCAGACACTGGTCCGGGCAATGGCAAGGAACGCAAGATCAGTCTACTCCTTGATGTCGAGCTGGATGTGACCGTGGAACTCGGTCGTAAGATAATGCTCGTGGAAGAGATTCTCCGGCTGGGAAAAGGCTCGGTGGTTGAGCTCAATAAGCTGGCAGGTGAGCCGGTAGATATCCTCGTCAACGGCAAGAAGCTGGCCGAGGGAGAGGTCGTCGTAGTCGAAGACCACTTTGGCGTCCGTCTAACACATCTGCTGGAACCGAAGGAACGCATCAAAAGCCTGGGCTGAGAGTGGCACGCAAAGACGCACGCCGGTTTACGAACCTGATTCTGATCATGGTGATGGTCATGGTGGCCATCATCGGGATCTCACTTCAATCGCGATCGATTGAGACCCGAACGCAGAAGCCGCGAACGGAGTCGACGGTTGAAGCTCCTGCAGACCAACCCGTTGAACAACACCCGGAAGCAGCGGAGGAGCTCGCGCAACGACCTGAATCCACCGTGGGGAATAACCTGACACTCACGCTCTGGAAGGTCATCCTGTATGTAGCACTCATCATAGCTGCCATCATTATTGGAGCTCGAATCCTCAGGCGCTATGGCGGAGATCGTTTGAGACAGGCCTCATCTCCAGATATCCGTATCCTGGGGCGGCGATATATCAGCCCAAAACAGTCCATCGCCATGGTGAAAGTGAGACATAAGGAGCTGCTGCTGGGAATAACTGATCACTCTATCCGATTGCTGTATGATTTTACCCCCGAGGAAGAGGAGGATGGCACGGAGTTTGCGTAATAGCCAGCGGAAGTCAAGATATGACGAGACGCTGGTTACCGTTACTCATCCTCTTTCTAGCTGTGCTTGGGGCACCCCTTGCAGCGCACGCCCAGACGGGCGGCATTCCTGCCATCAACCTCTCGGTTGACTCCGCCTCCTCTCCTGAGCAGCTAAGCACCACAATCCAGATCGTGATCCTTATCACGATCCTTTCCCTAGCCCCCTCTATTCTTATCATGACCACTTCATTCACCCGCATCGTGGTGATTTTCCACTTCCTACGTCAGGCTATCGGCACCCAGAATGCGCCGTCCAATCAGATTCTAATCAGCCTGGCCTTATTCCTGACGTATTTTGTCATGAGTCCCGTATTACAGGAAGTTAACAGCACGGCGTTACGTCCTTACCTGGACAACGAGATTGAACAGCAGGAGGCCATTGTACTGGCCGCCGCACCGGTCAAGGAATTCATGGTTCGTCATACCCGGGATAAAGACCTGGAACTGTTCGCTAGCTATTTTCCCGGAGAACGCGCTAAATCGCCATCGGAGCTCTCATTGATGGTGGTGATACCAGCGTTTATGATCAACGAACTGCGCATAGCCTTCCAAATCGGATTTATGCTATATCTTCCCATGCTGCTGATCGATATGGTGGTCTCCGCCGTACTGATGTCCATGGGAATGATGATGTTACCTCCCATCATGATATCCATGCCGTTTAAGATCCTGCTCTTTGTTCTGGTCGATGGCTGGTATCTGGTGGTGGAATCAATTATCAACGGATTGCAGCTATCATGAGCACTGATTTTGTTGTTTTTATCAGCCACAGGACCCTTTTCACGGCCCTGTTCATCCTCCTGCCCATTCTGGGTAGCGCCCTGGTTGTAGGCCTCATGGTGGGTCTATTCCAGGCTGTCACATCTATTCAGGAGATAACCCTCACTTTTATCCCCAAGATCGCGATAGTAGGACTGGTATTGCTATTGCTCATTCCCTGGATGCTGGACCTGGTGATAGGTTTCAATCTCCTGATCTTTGACCAAATCGTACAGTTGGGTCGATGAGCCTATCCATCCTGGATCTGTTCTCCGGATGGGGTGTATCCTTCATGCTGGTGCTGACCAGGGTATCGGCTATGATCTACGCCTTTCCTTTCTTCGGTTCCCCTGCCATCGCTATCCGGATACGCATATTGATAACGCTGGTTATCAGTTTCATGCTTCTCCCGCTGGTAGGGGTAGAAGGCCTGGGGCTGGACTGGAGCCTGGGGCGAGTCGCATTTGCCGTCAGCCGGGAGCTGGCAATTGGACTTTTCGTTGGATTCGGAACGAAGTTTATGTTTGAGGCTTTTTCCCTGGCTGGCACTTTCGCCGGGCGTCAAATGGGCTTTGCCATCGCGGAGCTGGTCGATCCCGTCACGAGTGCCCCTCAGTCGATGGTAGGCCAGTTCTGGGCTTTGGTAGCCATTCTTCTGTTCGTGGCGGTAGATGGTCACCACTTCCTGATACGACTGCTGGTACAGAACTTTCGCTTGATCCCATTGGATACAGGAGCGCTGCAAGCCGCATCGGGGCAGATGCTGATCAGCGGCTCGAGTGAGATGTTCCAGTTGGCTCTCAAGTTGGCCGCACCGGCGCTTGTGCTTACCCTGATGATGGATGTGGGCGTTGGAGTCCTCTCGCGGGCTATGCCACGTTTTCATGTCTTCTTCGTAGCACTGCCCCTCAAACTCACCGTGGGCGTGTTTGCTCTGATCGTCTCGCTGCAGTTATTCCAGGCTCTGTTCTCGGCTATGTATATGGAATTCCGGAATATATGA
>CP070787.1:1548395-1551440 GCA_020346745.1 Fidelibacterota bacterium
AGCTGAGTTATCTACTAGGATACTCTACCAAGGAGATGGAGCAAGTTATCTACTACGAGAAATATGCTGTTATCCACCCTGGACTGTCGGGGAAAGAGTACGGCGATCTGGTAGATGAAGACGAATACTTAACATTGGAAATCGAATTTGGCCCTGAGTCGGTTTCCGAAGAGGAACGCGAAGCGGGGAACTATTTCCAGGCCAGCATGGGTGGGGAAGCCTTGAGAGAGATGCTGCGGAGACTTGATACTCCTGGCTTAATCGATGAGTTGACCAAAGTAGCGAATGAGTCCCGTTCAGCGCAGAAGGCCGAGGACGCTCTTAAGCGGCTCAGAGTATTGAAGATGTTTGATCCCCGTGAAGAGCGAGCAGTCCCTAACAAGCCGGAGTGGATGATTCTCACAGTACTTCCGGTCATTCCCCCTGAGCTTCGGCCGCTCGTGCCGCTGGAGGGTGGGCGCTTTGCAGCCTCCGACCTTAATGACCTTTATCGCCGTATCATCATTCGGAATAACCGCTTGAAGCAGTTGCTGGAGATTAAAGCGCCGGATGTGATCTTGCGCAATGAGAAACGGATGCTGCAAGAAGCGGTGGATAGCTTGTTTGATAATGCCCGCCGTGGCACCGCAGTTCGCAGCGGTACTCGACGCCCCCTCAAGTCCTTGAGTGATATGCTCAGGGGCAAGCAGGGCCGCTTCCGACAGAACCTGTTAGGCAAGCGAGTGGATTATTCCGGCCGCTCGGTTATCGTTGTCGGTCCGGAACTCCAATTGCACCAGTGCGGAATCCCCAAAGAGATGGCGATGGAGCTGTTCAAGCCGGTCATTATCAGGGAACTCATACTGCGGGGCTATGCCAAGACACCCCGCGGCGCCAAGATGATGGTTGAGCAGAAAGTCCCGGGAGTGCTCAAGGTTCTCGAATATGTAGTAAAGGACCAGCCGGTGCTTTTGAATCGGGCGCCCACTCTTCACCGTCTTGGTATTCAGGCGTTCCAACCGGTTCTGGTAGAGGGTCGTGCGATCAAGCTGCATCCGCTGGTGTGTGCTGCCTTTAACGCCGATTTTGACGGCGATCAGATGGCGGTTCACGTTCCGTTGTCTGCCCAGGCTCAAATGGAAGCATGGGTGCTCATGCTATCGAGTCATAACATTCTCCATCCGGCACATGGCAATCCTATCGCCATTCCCTCCCAGGATATGGTGCTGGGGTATTATTACCTCACTCGGAGCCGTAAAGGGGCCAAGGGAGAAGGCAAGAATATATTCTCTTTCGACGAAGCTCGCCTGGCATGGGAGAACGGCGAAGTAGACCTCCATGCTATTGTGAATTTCCGGCATAACGGAAATTGGCATAAAGACACCACCATCGGGCGGATCATCTTCAATTCAATCGTCCCCGAAGAACTGGGATACTGTGATGAGATGATCTCTAAAAAGAGTCTTGAGCGGATCGTTGGCGAGAGCTTCCAGCGGCTAGGGAATTACCAGACAGTTGCATTTCTGGATCGTCTAAAGGATATGGGTTTTGAGTTTGCCACTCGGAGCGGCGCCTCCATTGCAATCTCGGATGTGCTCATTCCCGAGGAAAAACATCGCATCATCAATGCTGCCGCCAAAGAAGTACGGGACATTCAACGGAAATTCGAGCGCCAGATCCTGACTGAAGGCGAGAGATATAATAAAATTATAGATATCTGGACACATGCATCCAATGCTGTTGCTGGTAGTATGATGATACATCTTGAAGAGGATCGAGACGGTTTTAATCCCGTATATATGATGGCTGATTCCGGCGCCAGGGGCAGTCAGGATCAGATCAAGCAGCTGGCTGGAATGCGTGGTCTGATGGCCAAACCGCAGAAAAGTCTATCGGGCACCAAAGATGAGATCATCGAGAATCCCATTACGTCCAATTTCAAAGAGGGTCTCACTGTGATGGAATACTTCATTTCCACCCATGGTGCCAGAAAAGGTCTGGCTGATACCGCTCTGAAGACCGCCGACGCGGGCTACCTCACTCGCCGGTTGGTGGATGTGGCCCAGGACGTCGTCATCACCATGGAAGACTGTGGGACGATCCAGGGTTTGACCACAACTGATTTGAAGGATGGCGAAGAAATCGTTGAACCTCTTGAAGATCGCATTATCGGTCGTGTTCTCCTGGATGAGGTGACAAATCCTGACACAGGAGAAGTGCTTGCTGAGGCCGGCAGTCTGGTGGATCGACCTTTAGGAAAGAATATCTCCGATGCAGGCGTTGAGGCTGTACGTATTCGGTCGGTTCTGACCTGCGAGGCAGAATATGGCTTATGCCAAATGTGCTATGGAACCAATTTGGCTACCGGACGGAGAGTGAATATTGGCGATGCCGTGGGTATCATTGCGGCCCAGTCCATTGGCGAGCCCGGTACCCAGCTGACATTGCGAACCTTTCATATTGGTGGAACGGCGGCTCGTATCATCGAGCAGTCAGAAATGTACACCAAGAAAGCCGGTACGATTCGGTTCTCAGAGAACTTTGACTTTGCCGAGGTGGAGGAAGAAGGCCATGTCTCCCGCGTAGCACTGGTCCGCAATGGTAGAATAGAGGTGGTGGATGAGAACAAACGTGTTCTCTCCACATTCACCATTCCATACGGGGCCCGGGTTACGGTAGAGGAAGGTCAGGTGGTAGACATCGGCGATACCCTGTTCACCTGGGATCCTTATACGGATGTCATTCTCGCCCGTCGAAGTGGCGGGGTGCGTTTTGTGGACATGATTGATGGTGAAACCTATGTAGAAGAGGCTGTCGAGGGCGGCAAGAAAATGATGGTTATCGTGGAGTCGAAGAACCGCAACCTTAGTCCTCACATCGAGATAGTGGATGATGACGGTCAGGTAATCACTGGAGGTGGATCGGTATTGCCTGTCAAATCAACCTTAATGGTGAAAGATGGGGAGCGCGTAGAAGCGGGTCAGATTCTTGTGAAAATTTCCCGTGAGATTGGCAAGACTCGAGATATCACAGGTGGGCTGCCCCGGGTAGCTGAGCTTTTCGAAT
>CP070787.1:1551540-1554515 GCA_020346745.1 Fidelibacterota bacterium
TAAAGCTGTCCCAGGCTATTCAGTAGATGTTCTTGGGGGATGAGAACATCTTTTGGTAGATCGCTTGCAGGTGCAGCCGAATCCCATTTGGAGAGGGCGCGGATCTTCTCGAGGAATTCGATCTGGCGCGGAACATCACCATGCGACCGCATCACCCGGTACATGATGAAATAGCCGCTGGTTTGGCGCGGTGTCAGGGTCACCGATTCCCGGGCATAGGTCTCAGCCTCTTTAAGGTGACCCAGCTGCCAGGATGCCTCTGCAAGGGCATTCAGGAGCGTAGAGACCGAGGGGCCCTTGAAATCGCCGATGTCCTTCGCTCTCTGGTATGATTCCAGAGCTTTTTCATGGTTTCCGAGCAGCGCGTAATTCTGACCAAGGGTATAGTGAGCGTAACTTGAATCGGGCTGTTCAGCAACCATCTCTTCTAGCAGGACCTGATTGCGCTCCAGCTTTACTTGCATCTGGTCTTTGCTCACAGCATAGCCCAGATGCTCCAGAATCACGTTCGAAGGTTTTTCCACACCACCAGCAGCCTTGAAACTGGGGTGGACCTGCTCATGTATACGGCCCGAAAAACGGAATTTCGGATGCCTGGAAAAGAGCCGGTGAGACATAGAGAGGGTATAGCTTTTCTGATCTGCCTGCAAGTTCCGGATATGAACCTGATAAATGGTTGGCTGCGCTGCAGAGGCAAGTATTTCTTGAAGTGGCTTGACAGAGGCCGGTATCAGGCGCTCATCCGCGTCCAGCCAGAGAATCCAGTCGCCGGCAGCATGTCTGATGGACTCATTGCGAGCGGCAGCGAAATCATTGATCCACTTGAAATGATGGATCTCTGCGTCGAAAGATTCGGCGATGGCCACCGTATCATCGGTTGATCCTGTATCTACAATGACAATCTGATCGGCCAGTTCTGCAACACTTTTGAGGCAATCCGGCAGCATGAGTGCCTCGTTGCGAACGATCATACACACCGATAAGGTGCCGCGGCTCCCCATTAGTCCAGTTTATGCAGGCTCTGTTGAAGAATGTCCTGGATAGTTGAGAAAAGGGCTGGATTGTGTCTGTGCGCGTATTGAAGGAGCGTTGCCATATCATGCTTATGTTTGCTGAGCACGGTTTGAATCTCGATCACGCTGCGCAGCAGTGCCTCATGGGTGCGACCGGCTTCTATCTCCCAAGTCAAGACAACGGGCTTGAACAATCCAATTTCCATGGGCAGGTGGTAGCGGCGATCCTGAAAGAAGGTGCCTACGGCCTGACGTTGCACCGAGATAGCATCATTCTCCCGGTTGACGGCCAGGAGCAGATGACCCAGAGGAACACTGAAATGCCCATTACCCGCCATGTTGTTATAAATCGTAAGGAGGGATTCTACGGTCGTTTCGGGATAATGCTGACCCGCCAACAGAGCCTCACTGAACATCCCAAGCAGTCCGTTCACTGCGCACGGCTCGTGCTGTGGTGCGTCAGGATACTTGCTGACGACCTGAAGTCCTTCTTCCACTGCCGAATGGGCACGGTCCCATTCCTCCAATGCCCTGGCAGTCTCCGCCAGATAGTGCCAGTATCGTATCGCATTGGGATCATGGTCCAGTTCCTTTTCCAGCCGAATGACCGTGTCACGAAGTTCCCATTCTTCCGGCTCCGGTTCGCCCAGACTTACAATCGCGGTCTTGGGCATTACGGCTGTGCTCTCTTCCTGCTCGGAATCGCACGCAATCCTCTCCAGACTACCAGTGAGGGAAGGGAAAATGGTATGGTCCCAATGAATCTCTTTATCCGTTCGGACTAATCTGGTTTCAAAGAAATGATTCCCGGGCTCGTCGAATGCGACTATAGGTAGGTCGAGGGCAATAGCACCAGTATTCCCTAGATACTCCAGGGCGGTCCGGGGATCATCAACGTGGATAACTTCCTGTTGATGCAGAAACAGAGCCCATGAGGATTGCACCTTTTCCAGTGCAACGTTAAGCAGGGCGCTCTCATCCGGATCTGCCGGAACCTGAGAATACTGAGCATCATATTCTGAAGCCAGGTGCTTTACCACCTGGCCGCCACCGCCACCCGCATCCACGATCACGATCTGGTCTACGATCGGATTGACTGAGTGAAGCGCATTGGCCAGATTCCCGTTCCGGCTGTGTAGCACCATGCATAGGGTGATCCCCTCGGAGGGGGAGCTGCCAGGTTCACTCATCCCATAATCTTCTTGTCGAAATCTCTGAATTCTATCAACAGTTGAATTTTCGCAAGCTTCTCGTTAAAGAGCTCCCGATTGTCCATCCGGTAAGCCGGCTCGCCTCCCTCGGGGCTGAAGGAGGAGATAATGCCCGCCCTGATTAGTCCCTCAATCGAAGGCTGATACACCTTGAACGAGGCTTTATACTTCTCTTCCAGGCGTTCTGCCAAGGTATTGGCTGGAAAGTCTTCGATAGTCCCCTGCTCTTTGATAATCTCATCCAGAACCTGCAGGAGCTCAACCTCCTGCTTATCCTTGAACGCAAATTCTTCAGACATCTCCTTGATGTGACCGGTTTCGAGCATATGGCACTCCCGGCAAAATTCCGCAAACTTGAAGAATTTATCGGGAGCATCAAGGATAAAGACCCGGCCTATGCCTTCTCGCCGATCACTAGCAGCCAGATGGAGGGATACCAATTCATTGACCGTATCATTAATCCGCTCCTCATTCAGTCCAATATAAAAGCCAATCATCGCGATTGACTTATTCCATGGCAGAATGATCCTTTCCTGCGAGTCAGGTTCTTCTCGATTAGCTAGTAACGCCAATAAATTGACCACCTGTCGCCCGGCCCCCCTGGCAAGCAGTGTACTTTGGTTTTTCGTCGCTATTCTCAGCCGCTCCACGATGATCTCAAAGAAGGCCTGTAGCCATTTGGGTACTTCTTCCATGCGGGTTCGAAACATTTCACGGCCGATTTCCAGCATGAGCACATTGGTGGCTGCTG
>CP070787.1:1554615-1556391 GCA_020346745.1 Fidelibacterota bacterium
GGATGCCGTCCAGACGAATTCACCACCACGAAGGAACAGGGTGCGGATACCCTGACTTGGAGAGAGGGAGGGAGGATAGTCAGCACCTGGTGTCTGATACAGGGTACCGGTCATGATTTCAAATAACGCTTACCGACAAACCTTTGAGGATCGGCTTATCGTATTAAAATCTATCCAAGACCTAATAACAATTTACCAACGATAATAAGATATGGGTACCTATTTATCCGGATTAAACCTTTTTTTTCCGGATAAGCAAGTGATACCACAATTAAAGATTTGAAGGGCACTAGGCTGAGCGGGATTCAATCTTTGGTGTGGTCTTCCGGTCGTCTGATGGTGAGCACCGGTACGGGACTGCGGCGGACCACCTTCTCGCTGGTGCTGCCGAAGAGGGCGTGAGCGATACCGGTCTGGCCGTGGGTAGCCATTACGACCAGGTTAATTTTTTGCTCGCTGATAATATGGAGAATTTCCCGGATAGGGGCACCATGAACCAGTATGGCAGTCGCGGTGATGTCGGAGGGTAGTTCATTCAGTACCCACTCGTTCAGGAACTTCTGAGAATGCTCGGTCCGCCGTTCTTCCCAGTCTTCAGACAAGGCCATTGGGCCCCAGGCGAAATCGACGGGCGTGAGCAGGGGTTCCAGGACATGAAGCACTATCAGTTCGGCATCGAACTGGCGAACCATTGCCACCGCATGAGGTACGGCCACCTTGGAATACTCGGAAAAATCAGTAGTAAGTAGAACCTTCCGATACAGCGCCATTTCCGGATGCCTTACTTATGAGCTGGCAGGTGTCTCTTGTAATTCTCGCTCTTTCGGGAGTTTAGCCAGTTCCTGCCGTTTCTGGTGCATCCCTTCTGCTAACTCCTCCAGAGTCTGACTGCTGAGGGTATCGCGCACCAAGTCTCTGATATGCTGCCACTGGTTATGCAAGGGACAGACCACATCGTCCGAGCAGATATCCAGCCCGATTACACACCTTTCCTCTTCCGGGGGAGGCCCTTCAATAGCGTTCACGATCTGTAGGATTGTGATCTCCCCGGCGTGACGCGCCAGTTTGATTCCTCCGTTACGTCCCCTATAGCTCTTGATCAGATGGCTGCGGGTGAGGATCTGAACCAGCTTGGCTAGGAAATGCCGGGGAATATTATACGCTTCGGCAACAGAACTGACCATAACCAGACCTTTGTCCTCATTCTCAGCAAGGTAGAGCATGGCCTGAATGGCATATTCGGCTGATTTGGAATATAACATGATAATTAAGATGTCGTTATCCGAAAATTAGGTGACGGATACTTAAGAGGCAAACCATTCTTGCTGGAACGCCATAGCGAGGCAACCACGGCTGGAACGAAACTCGCTGGAAATGATTGGAGGTGTATGATACACCATGAATGCCAGGCGTTCTTATTATTGAGTACAGGATTATTCCAGCGGGTGGGCGATTCTGGTCACCCGCACCGCTCGTGGATCAGGCGCAGACCTTTTACGGTGAGATCTGGGTCATAGGTAACGGTGGTGTCTAGCTGATCGGCGATGAGCTCCCCCAGCCCGCCGGTGAGCACTACATTCATGCCTTTCCAGCCCGTCTCCTTCCTGATACGGGTCACCATACCGTCAATCTGATCCACCACGCCAAAGAATATACCGGCCTGCAGGTTGGTCTCCGTGTCCCTGCCGATAACCGTCTCGGGCATTTTAAGATCGACCGCGGTAATGAGAGCCGCCCCGGAAAAGAGCTGCCGGGCACTGGTCTCCAATCCGGGGG
>CP070787.1:1556491-1561526 GCA_020346745.1 Fidelibacterota bacterium
TTGTCGAATGTTTTCGGTAACGTAGTGGCCAGCAGAATACCCAGCAACAGGGCAATGAGTGGATTTCCGATGAAATTGATGATTGAACTGAGTGTACCAGTGCCAAGGGGGTGGGTCGGGTAGCTGGCAATCGACTTGGTTACAATTAACAGGATGGGCACGAGGATAGGCAGAAACGAGTGCACGGCGGATGGCGCCGCTGCCAACCGGGCATTGAAATCGGACTCGGTCAATTCGGGATTGGGATCAATATCCACCCGACTGCCGATGTGTACCGCCCAGAACCAGGCGAAAACCAGGGTGATCATACTGATGGGCAATCCCACCAGTATGACCAGTCCGAGGTCGGCTTCCAGAATGCCGGCCGCTGCAATCGGTCCCGGAGTGGGAGGCATGAGGGTATGCGATACCATCAGTCCCAGCGTTAATGCAATCGCCGTGATGGCCAGGGATAAGCCAGCCCGCTTGGTCAGTGTTTTGTTCAGTGGGGAAAGGATCACGAAACCGGAATCGGCAAAGACCGGAATCGATACAACGTAGCCGATCAGTGACATGGCCAGCGGAACATTCTTCTTGCCGATGACATGTAAGATGCGTTCCGCCAGTGCATAGGCGCCCCCACTTCTGTCGAGAAAAACACCGATGATGACTCCGGCAATAATGACGATGCCAATCTTACCGACTGTACCGCCGAAACCCTGCTCGATGGAGGCGATGACGTCCGGCAGCGGCATTCCTGAACATACACCAAAGAAGATCGCCGCAAGCAGCAGAGCGAGAAATGCATGCAGGTTGAATTTTGTCGTTGAAACCACTATAAACAGAATGCAAAGGAACAGGAGTACGACAGTCAGCATACTGGACCTCGTATATAATTCTTGTGGATCATAGCCATTTCAGTACAGGAAGAGAGCGCCTGAATTTAACGTGTACATGCAAGTCAATTGCTTAGATCGGAGGCCGGGTGGAGCGGGTATCGTGTTTCCGTTATGCAACAAAGACATATATTTCACACCGCCACCAGGACACCAGATTACAAAGGTACGGAATATATCGCGGACGTGAAACTAGTCAAAGGGGACCACAGTGCTGAGGTGTACGAGCCAGCGGCGCTGATAAATCCGGGGGAGCGGGCAAGATTACCTCTCACTCCACATCCGTAGGAGCATCGTTTCGAGCAGGCTGATTATGAAGCAGAAGGCGCTCTGCTTGAAACATTTCAATTATATCTGTAACGTGTTGCATTTAATACTTGAATCCGGGGGTCAATTTGACTATTTTATTTCAGGATTCTATGTTCTAAGCAGCCTCAGTACAAACCTGAAAACGGAAGGTTGCGGTTTATGAATAATCCGCTCAGTCTGGATGCCGCGGTAGTATGCCCCATTATTAACCATCGCTATTTACGCTCCGCGAATAAGGCAATTCTCACTGTAGGAATTGCCTTTTTTGTTTTAGCACAGTCTCTGCTCGCCTCCGGTACGATCAGAGGGAAAGTCTTTGATGACGTCACAACCGAGGGGTTACCGGCGGCCAATGTCGCGATCCAGGGCACCAATATTGGAGCCGCAGCGGATGTGGATGGCAACTATCGAATTACCAATGTCCCATCCGGTGACCAGACACTGATCATTTCGTATATCGGGTACGTTTCGTTATCTGTTGATGTCACAATTCCCGAAGAAGGGACAGTCATACAAGATGTTGGGCTGCGGCCCGATGTTGTGCAGGGAAGGGAAGTAAATGTCACTGCGCAGGCCCGGGGGCAGATCCAGGCCATCAATCAGCAGCTGGCGTCCGACAAGATTTCCAGCATTGTCTCTGAAGCCCGAATTCAGGAGCTACCGGACTTCAACGCCGCCCAAGCACTCAGCCGTCTGCCGGGTATTTCTACCCTCGAAAGTTCCGGCGAAGCCAACAAGGTGGTTATCCGGGGCCTGGCGCCGCAATACAATACGGTCTCGGTAGAAGGCGTCAAGCTGGCGTCTACCGGAAACACGCAGATGGGAGTGGTCTCACTAAACTGGATCACCTCCGGGAAAATCGATAATGACCGAAGTGTAGACCTTTCCTTGGTGTCGCCCTATATGATCAAGACCATTGCGGTGTACAAGTCGCTGACACCGGACATGAACGCCAATTCCCTGGGCGGCACGGTGAATATGGAGCTGCGGGAGGCGCCGCCAGAAATGCACTATGACGTATTGGCGCAATCCGGCTACACCGCGAAGACCGGTAACTACGACAACTGGCGGACGGTGGCCTCGTTCAGTCAACGTTTCCTCGATGAACAGGTGGGTGTCTATCTGCTCGGCAACGCCGAAGAGTATGATCGCGATGCCGACAACATGAGCGCGCAGTACAGCATTTACAGCTCAGTGATCGATACAACTACGGGTTATCGTCCCATAAAGGTCAGGGAGGTTGCGCTAAACCGCCACCTGGAAACCCGGAAACGCTACGGCGGCAACCTGATCCTGGACTACCGGCTGCCATCCGGTTCGATCAAGTCGGTCAATATGTATACCCGTTTGACATCCGATTACACGGATCATCATACGGTTCTCGCATACCTCACGAACGTAATGGATTTCAGGATCCGGCAGGGGGTCAAGACCACCGACCTGAGCGTGAATTCCCTGGCCTTCAAGTACGACCTGAGCCGTGTGGGCGTGGATTTGAAGTATGCCCAAACCACATCCAAGAACAATCTGCCCCAATCGCCCTACAGCAGATTACGGCAAACCGGTGGATTAGGGGGGACTATTCCCGTCGATACCCCTCCTGACAGTCTGAAAAAGAATGTGGACTGGTATGGCCCGGAAGAAACGTTGCTAAGCAATATCAGCCTGTTCAGTTCCCTGTATACAGAGGAAAGACAATCGCTGTCCGCAGATTTCAAGTTTCCCATCGGCATCGGCGTGAATCTCGTGGGATATATTAAAATTGGTGGACAATACCACGACCAACGGAATACCAACGACCAGGAATCGCCGTATGCGGCCATAGGCACGGGTTCCGATATCCAGGATGATATAGCGGAAGCCATCGTACAACTTTTTCACGTACAGTATGATTCCGCTTACGGGCGGTTTCCGGCTTCCCAGTTCATGGGTGAACCCATTTTGTGGACCGATCCCTTCCTGGATGATCGGTTCGGGACCTTTTACTGGGCGGGTGATCCGGAGATACTGAAGAATATAGCCAAGTTTCTGCATAACACGCCGGAGTTTGTGGGGCGAACCGGTGGTCCCGAGAACACCGGCGGGTGGTTCAACGGCCTGTTCCAGCAGTTGGCCAACGACTATGAATATAGCGAACAGTACACGGCGGGATATGTGATGTCAGAATTGAGCCTGCCAAGATTGCAGCTCGTGGGTGGTGCCCGCTATGAGAAGGTAGAAATGGAATATACCGCCTACAACATGGTGGATACGCGTAGTCCCGAAATTTAAGATCAGTACTATAATAAGGCTGTCGCCGAACCGGTGAATGAATACCTGCTGCCCTCGGTACAGCTGAAATATTCTCCATTCAATTGGATGGATATCCGGTATGCCTATACCCAAACCCTGGCCCGGCCTGATTTTCATCAGCTGTCGCCCAAATACACCATGAGTACCGACTTCAAGAATGTATGGGCCGGCAATCCCGACCTGAAACCGGCCCGCTCTCTCAATAACGATCTGATGTTAACCTTCTATGGGAATAAGTTGGGACTCCTGTCCCTTGGAGTCTTTGCCAAAACGATCAAGGACTTCACATACTTCACGAGATATCAGCTGTACGATTCGACGACCGCAGGGCTGCGTACTCTCGATTCTTTTCAGCCGTGGGAGCCATATCCAGGCGCCTGGTTGAATACATACCTGAACACCCCTTACGATGCATACGTCAAAGGTATCGAGTTTGATTTCCAGACCCGGTTCTGGTATTTGCCGGCGGGATTGGATGGCGTGGTGCTGGGAATCAATTATACCAAGATCGAATCTGAGGCGACCTATCCGCTCCGGGATACTAAGACCCTTTGGCAGCCGTTCCCCCTGCCCCCGATCACCTATACGATTGACAGCACCCGGACCGGGCGTCTGATCCATCAGCCGAACGATATCCTGAATGCCTATATCGGCTATGAGCGCGGGGGCTTCTCCGCACGAGTTTCCTTCCTGTTCCAGGGGAATGCCGTCAGCTACATAGGCGCTTTCCCGGAGCAGGATGGCTATACCCAGGATTATTTCCGCATTGATGCCTCGGCCAGGCAGAAGCTGCCCGTGTTGGGAGCGGAAATCTACCTGGACTGCAGCAATCTCAATAGCGCAACGAATGCCTCTGCCCAGCGCTCTATTGACGGATTTACCAGTGAGAAACATTACGGTCTTACGGCCAACCTGGGAATCAGATTCAAGCTCTAATCCATGTCATCAATTAAAAAAGGAGACAGGGAGTCATGAAGCCATTTTTCACCGTACTTATGTCGATGATCCTGTGTGTTCCGCTATGGGCCCAGAAGGATACGGTGGATGTTGCGGGCATGTACAATGGCGGCAGCGAAGGCAGCCTGAATGTTGCCGTACAGGAAAAGGTCACTGCCGGAACGCTGTCCAACACCGTATTCAGGTTGTACCTGGCTGATCGATACGTACTCACGGAATGGATCGAAGTTCCGGAAGGCGAGATTCTGGAGATCGTGGCACCACTCCCGGGCACCACGCAGACGACCGTCTCACCTCAGATCGTGTGGCAGGCCGGCTTGCCGGTTGAGACGACTCAGTTCATGTTCAACGTTTTTGGGGATCTCACTCTGAAGAACCTCTGGTTAAGATTCGCGGATGCCGCCGGTAACCAGGTGGGATCTCCCATAGCGTTTCAGGAAGGTGCCGTGGCAGACGATGCCCAGTGGGGTAATTTTGAAGGCTGCATTTTCGACTATATGCTCATCGGTTCGCAATCCGGGGGAGCGGTCACTGTCATGTGCAAGCACTTCAACGGCGTGTTCCGCAACTGCTACTTCCGGAACTGTACCGATCCTCATTTC
>CP070787.1:1561626-1564220 GCA_020346745.1 Fidelibacterota bacterium
AAAAACAGGAATGAGGAGCTCAGCGACAAAGAAATTACCTATCTGGAGAGGATTCAAGATAACGGACTGCACTTGCTCGAGCTAATCAATGACATCCTCGACCTTTCCAAAATCGAGTCGGGGAAAATGGAACTTAACATCACCATGGTTTCTCTCGGCAAGCTGGTGCATGAAACGCTCGAGCAGATGGCAGGCCAGGTGTACGGCCAGGAAATTGAGTTGCTGGCTCAACTCCCGGACAAAATGATGGACCTGCATACTGATGAGGCCAAGCTCAAGCAGGTGGTGATCAATCTGGTGGGCAACGCGCTGAAGTTCACCGAGAAGGGCAAGGTCACGGTCACCGTGCAGGTGGATCAGGAATCTCGTCAGCCCGAGAGAATTGATGTTACGGATACCGGTACGGGCATACAGGAAGAACGTCTGGAGACGATCTTCGAAGCATTCCAGCAGGTCGATAGCAGCACAGCGCGCAAATATGGCGGTACCGGTTTGGGCCTCGCCATTTCACGTTCATTTTGTGACTTGATGGGGTATGAACTGACCGTGAGCAGTGAAGTTGGCACAGGTTCCACATTCAGCATTATACTTAGTAACGGGAAAACAGGAGATACCCCGCCACCTGACTCAAACTGAGCCACTGCTGGTTTTTATAATTGGATCAAGCATAGCATTATGGACAAGATCCCGAATTTCTATCGAGAGGCCTTGAAAGCCCACATCGACGCTTTGGAAGCTGCGAAAAAGGCTTTACATGCGAGTGATCCTGACGCCCTGGACTCCATCCGGCGCATAGCGCACACGTTGAAAGGCTCCGGCGGCACCGTTGGCTTGCCGGAGATTACTGAGGCTGCCACAAGAGTCGAAGAGTTCGAGGAAGGCCAGCTCCTCGAGCCCTTGGATACCCTATTGGACGTCCTGCGCGAGGTATGTTCTGGTGGCGGGGAGCTGCCATACAGTATCCTGGTAATCGAGGACGATCCGGTAACCGGCCGTACATACGAGGCATTGCTATCGGCGGACAATCGCGAAATCCACCTGGCTGAAACAGCGGAGCAGGCGAGCGAGATCCTGGCTGAGAAGGTGATCGCGATCATTCTGTTGGACCTGATTCTACCCGACACGGATGGTCGGAATTTTCTGATCAAGCTGCGCGAAGACCCCAAGTATGCGGCCATCCCGGTGATCGTAGTTTCGGCGAAGGGTAGTCCGGCGACGAAGGCTGAATGCTTCGCTCTAGGGGCTGACGATTATTTCGAGAAGCCGGTGAATCTTGAGATATTATCTGCGGCTGTGGCTTCGCGACTACAGCGTTCCGAGGATCAGAGGCGCAGGTCTCGGACCGATCCGCTTACCGGTCTGCCCAACCGTGCTGCTTTTGCCGAGGCCTTCCAACGAGCCCAATCTCTGGCTACGAGATCCAGGGACGACCTGTCGCTGGCGATCCTTGATCTTGACAGATTTAAATCGCTCAACGACACCTACGGTCACAACATGGGGGATGAGGTCCTGCGCCGCATGAGGCCGGTCATGTCAGAAGCTCTCCGGCAGACGGACTTTCTTGCTCGCTGGGGCGGCGAGGAGTTCGTTGTCCTGTTTCCCAAGGCAGACACGCATGGCGCTGCCAGGGCACTTGAGAAGGCTCTGGAAAACTTCCGCAAAGAGACGTTCCAGTTTGGGGGGCAGACCGTTTCCAAGGTGACTTTTTCTGCCGGTGTAACGGACGTATCCGGCCAGACCGAGCTGGATGAGGCGGTTGCCAAGGCAGATCGCCTGTTATATCTGGCCAAGGAAAATGGGCGCGACCAGGTGCTGGCCGAGGAGATCGAAGTCCCATCCAGCGAAAAGAAAATCCTGCTGGCAGAGGATGATGAGATCGTCGCCTCGGTAATCAAGCACCGCTTAGGGCGCGAGGGCTTTGAGGTCATTCATTTCCCGGATGGCATGGCTGCGCTCAAGGGGGCCGCCGAGGTGGATGTGTCACTGGTGATCCTGGACGTAAAGATGCCCGGCATGGACGGATTCGAGCTCCTGGGGAATCTGCGTAAAATGCCCGCCTACAAGGCTCTCCCCATTGTGATGCTTACCTCCATGGGTAGCGAGGAGGATACTGTCCGCGGATTCGAGTTGGGCGCCGACGATTACATCATGAAGCCCTTTTCCCCGGTGGAGCTTCTGGCCCGCATCCGAAGACTGACCAAGGTTCACGACAAGCCTGCGCCACGGCCAGCGATAAAAATCCTGCTGGTTGATGACGATCCCACGATTCTATACACTGCCAGTACTGTACTGGAGAAAACCGGCGATTTCAGTGTCCGGCAGGCACATAAGGTTACGGAAGCGCTGGAGCAAGCCAGACTGGAGAAACCTGATATCATGGTCTCCGATCTGATGATGCCTGATATGGCGGGCACAGCTCTGCTGAAACTGCTGCACGATGACCAGAGCCTGCATGATATTCCCGTTGTCTTCCTGACGGCGAAAACAGATCCGGGCCAAGCCGAGGAGCTGATCAAGCAAGGGGCGGCGGGTGTCATCGCTAAACCTTTCGACCCGGACGAACTCCCCACCCAGATCAAACATTACATCGGTAC
>CP070787.1:1564320-1571507 GCA_020346745.1 Fidelibacterota bacterium
TATGATCTGAACTACCGGCCTTCCCTGTGGAAAGCCATCGGTGGTCAGGAGAAAGCGCAGGAAGTGAACAAGCAGCTGGCCAGGCTCGTGGATGTCATGATCGGCAACGAGGAGGATTTCACCGCCTGCCTGGGGCTGCAGGTCGAGGGCGTTGATGAGAGCCTGACGGATCTGCAGGTGGAGAGTTTCAAGCAGATGATCGAGATGGCGGTGGCCCAGTATCCGAATTTCAAAGCCATTGCCACCACCCTCCGAGGTGTGAAGACCGCCACCGTGAATGATTGGGGCGCGATCTGCTGGGCGGATGGCACCTTCCATGAGGCCACCCATCGGCCGGACCTGGAGATCATGGATCGTGTCGGGGGCGGGGACAGTTTCGCCTCCGGGTTCATTTATGGCCTGATGGAACTGGGGGATCCGGCGCAAGCCGTCGAGTACGGTGCCGCACATGGTGCCCTGGCCATGACCACGCCGGGGGATACCTCCATGGCCACGGTCAAGGAAGTCGAGAAGATTGTGGCCGGCGGCGGTGCCCGGGTAATCCGGTAGCCCCATCATACCAGCGCCAATCTCCGGCGCATCACACACTCTGTGGACTAGCCACATGTGGGGGACAGCACTACTCTGACCATTGAGTTGAAGTAACTCGTCCGCGAAAAAGCTCCTTTTTATATCCCGATCTAGTGGTCGCCGAGATGGGGAACCAGGTCGGACATCCGGTCGATGGCGGCCAACTTGCTCCCAACGGCTGAAGCCGGACCGTAGGCTCCCAGGAAGCCCCAGGAGGCCCAGAAACAGCGCGCGCCGGTGGCTGCGACCAGCCGTACATGGTGGGGGTGATCATCAACGAAAAAGAAGTCTGCCGGGTTGACTCCCGCGGTTTCAGCGAAAGTCAGGACTGCCTGTGCCTTGTCGGTCCCTCGTTCCTTCGTCCATAGATGGTCTTCGGGGATGCTCAACTTCCAGTGCCGGATGAAATGCTGGATGGAAGCCAGGTCTTTGGTCGTCACCAGGTAAACGGGATGGCTGGCCTGGATCGTTTTCCACCCATCCAGGAATTGCGGGTATATGCGGTGCAGGTCCAGCCACTTGCCCAGGTCTGCCGATCTGAGCTGTTCCCGGGCCTCGAAGAAACCGGGCTCGAAGGCGGCCAGCGTCGCTGCGTGCTCCCGGCTGAGACATGCAAATTGGTCCTCGTCTACCGGACCGTCTTGGTGGTAGGTCAGATGGATGAGCAGCCAGAATTCGGCGGCGTTGCGGGCCAGGTAGCGGAGGCTGCGGAAGCGGTCCACCGCGGCTGGATTGAGTGATTCCAGGCCATCCACCCACTGCTTTTCCCCTGCCAGGCGGTGATAGGCATTCAGCGCGGTGATGTGGCACTCGTCCACGCTGTCGCAGATGACGCCGTCAAAATCGAGCGCAACATGGGGTTTCATGAGAGAAGGTTAGGGAGAACAGTCACCGGTGTGCAATCAGGAAAACTTCCCCGACACCATTGGCCGTAGGCATATCATGCTGTTGTCTTGTTATTGTCCCAAAGGTTCTACCGGGCCTCACCAGCTTGTTCCACCTGATCTGATACGCTGAGATGGCTTGATATAGGCTGGTTATCTTCAAACAGGGATATTAGCTTTATCACCACAATCTTTTCTATCGAGTTACGTGCTGGTTTCCAGATCGATGTACTGGGGGACATAACCCGGCTCCTCCCAGTGTGGCAGAGTGAAGTTGGCCCGACGATTGGTGAAGTACCGAGTTCCACGATAATGACCCCGCTCGGAAAGGAGAATTAGATGAGACGATCCGCTCTCTTTGTGATACCCCTGATGATCTACCTGGCTTTCAGTGTATCATGTTCTGTGGTGGTACGTCCGCCAGCTGCTAGAGCCGCAGTCCCCGATGACCTGGGTGCGGCCATCCCGCCGGATCCCGACCTGACCATGGGCGAGTTTCCGAACGGCGTGCGCTACTATATCAGGGTCAACGGCAAACCGGAGAAACGGGCTCAGCTCTGGCTGGCCATCGACGCCGGGTCGGTCCTGGAGGATGATGATCAGCGGGGACTGGCTCACTTTGCGGAGCACATGGCCTTCAACGGCACTGAGCACTTCGCGAAACAGGAGATCATCGATTACCTGGAATCCATCGGAATGCGCTTCGGACCGGAGGTGAATGCTTTCACCAGCTTCGATGAAACGGTCTACATGCTTCAGGTACCCACGGACAGTATCCACATGGTGGAGCAAGGATTCCAGATCCTGGAAGACTGGGCCCACCTGGTGAGTTTCGATGAGGAAGAGATTGACAAGGAGCGGGGGGTGATCGTGGAGGAATGGCGTCTCGGCCGGGGCGCGAATATGCGCCTGCTGGACAAGCAGCTGCCCGTCCTGTTCAAGGGCTCCAAGTATGCCGTGCGCCTGCCCATTGGCAAGAAGGAGATCATTGAGGCCAGTTCCTATGAGACCTTGCGCCGTTATTACCGTGAGTGGTACCGGCCGGACCTGATGGCCGTTGTCGCCGTCGGTGATTTCGACAAGGATTGGATCTTCGGCCTGATCGAGAAGCACTTTGCCGCCATCCCGGAAGCCGACGATCCGCGCCCGCGGGAAGTCTTCCCCGTACCGGATCATGACGAGGCGCTGTTTGCCATCGCCACCGATCCCGAAGCGTCTTTTACCAGCGTCAGTCTGTATTTCAAGAGCGATCTGGTGCCTGAAGCAAGCATAGGGGATTACCGGCACATCCTGATCAGGGATATCTACAATCAGATGCTGAACAACCGGCTGAGTGAGCTCGCCCAGCAGTCCGATCCCCCCTTCCTGGCGGGATATTCCGGGAAGGGTCGTTTCGTCCGTTCGAAGGATGCCTATTTCCTGGGTGCCCGGGTGAAAGAGGATGGGATCGGGCGCGGTCTGGAAGCCCTGATGACGGAAGCTACCCGGGTGCGAAAATACGGCTTTACGCCGTCGGAATTGGAACGGGCTAGGAAGTGGATTCTCCGGAGTTCTGAGAGAATCTATAAGGAGCGGGATAAAACCGAGTCTGAGACCTATGTCTGGGAGTATGTCCAGCACTTCCTCAATGGGTATTTCATCATGGGTGCTGAGAAGGAATACGAGCTGGGCAAACGGCTGGTACCCGGTATCACCCTGGAGGAAGTGAACGGGCTGACCAGACAGTGGATAACCGATCATAACCGCGTTGTGCTGGTCAGCGGGCCTGAGAAGGAGGATGTCGCCATACCGTCCGCGGAGCAGCTGAGCGCCGTGTTCGCGGCGGTGGAGGAGAAGGAGATCCTGGCCTATGAGGACCGGATCATTGATGAGCCGCTGGTAGCGCAGGTACCCGAACCGGCGAAGATTGCTAAAAAGAAAACCTTTAAAGACCTGGGAGTGACGGAATGGACGCTCGCCAACGGTGTGCGGGTGGTGCTCAAGCCCACCGATTTCAAGAACGATGAGGTCCTGTTCTATGCTTATAGCCCGGGTGGCCATTCGTTGATCGCGGATGAAGATTTCATGTCGGGAAATCTGGCTGCCGACATCATTGATGAGAGCGGTGTGGGACCGTTCGATAACGTGGCACTCGCTAAAAAACTGACGGGCAAGGTAGTGGGGGTGACGCCGTACATCAATGCACTCAAGGAGGGTTTCAGGGGCAATGCATCTCCTGAAGATCTGGAAACCATGTTTCAGCTGATCTACCTCTACATGACCTCCCCCCGGCAGGACAGTGTTGCCTTTCAGTCTCTTAAGACACGGATCAAGGGCTTTATAGAAAACCGGAGTGCCCAACCGGAAGCCGCCTACCAGGATACCCTTCAGGTGACACTGGCACAGTATCATCACCGGGCTCGTCCCTGGACCGGTGAATTGCTCGATGAGGTCCAGCTGGCCGCGGCCTTTCGATTCTACCGTGAGCGGTTCGCTGACGTGAGCGACTTTGTGTTCTTCTTTGTAGGCAATTTCACCCTTGCGGAGATTGAGCCGCTGGTGCGCAGCTATCTGGGCGGGCTGCCCTCCCTCAAACGTGATGAGACCTGGCGGGACCCCGGGGTCCATCCCCCCAAAGGCGTTGTCAGGAAGACTGTAAACAAGGGTATGGAGCCCAAGAGCTTGGTTCGACTGGTGTTCACCGGCCCCTACGATTGGTCCCGGGAAAACAATTACGCCCTTCAGTCCATGCTCAGCGCCGCGCGTATTAAGCTGCGGGAGGTGCTGCGGGAGGACCTGGGAGGGACCTACTCTGTAGGTGTCTGGGGGTCAGGCAGCCTCTACCCCCGGCAGGAATACAGGGTGAACGTTACGTTCGGCTGCTCTCCCGAAAGGGTGGATGAGCTGATCGGGACCGTCTTCGAGCAGATCGACAGCCTCAACACCACTGACCTGGGCGACCTGTACGTTACCAAGGTACGTGAGTCGCAGTACCGATCCTATGAAACGAGCCTAAAGGAAAACGGCTTCTGGCTTAACCAGCTGCATACCCGCTATTTCAGGGGAGAGGATCCGAGGAACATCCTCGCATACCCCGAGCTGGTAGAAACCCTCACCGCGGAGATGATCCGCCAGGCGGCTGCCCGGCATTTCAATACCGACAACTACGTCCAGGTGGTACTGATGCCGGAGGGTGTTCGATAGCAAGTCCAACCGGATTGCCAGGGCTGGCCGTTGGGCACCATCTGAACGGTGCTCCGTCCCATATAAAAAGGAAAAAGAAAAACCCGGCAGTTACTGCCGGGTTTTCCTTGGAGGAGCCCCAACTGGTTGTGCTGGTGACTATCCGAAAAGCGATAGAACCAGCTGGGGTGCCGCATTGGCCTGTCCAAACGAGGCAAATGCTGTCTGTTGGACAATCTGTGACCGGATGAGGTTCATCTGCTCTTCAGCAAAGTCAGCGTCCTCAACCCGGCTACGCGTCGCTTCGATGTTGGTCACGGCTACACCCAAGGTGTCTTCCTTGTTGTCCAGCCGGATCATGTACTCACCCACACCTTGGGCGGCCTGGTTGAGTACATTGATCGCGTTGTCCACAGCTGCCATGGCCGCAGAAGCTGCAAAGGCATCCGAAACCTCGAGGTTATTCACCAACAGGTTTGCAGAATCTGCGTTCGTCAGGTTGACACCAAAGATGTCACCGGCCGAAGCACCGGTCTGGAAGACGGCATTGGTGAAGGAGCCGTCGATCAGCTTGGTGCCCTGGAATTCGGTTTCATCGATGATCTCGTCGATCTCGGCGACTAGAGCGTCAATCTGCCCTTGGATCGCCTCCTTCTGATCGGAGTTGTACGAGTCATCCGCGGCTTGAACCGTCTTCTCCTTGATGATCTGGAGAATGCTGGCAATCGCCAGGTAACTCCCCTCAGCAATGGAGAGGACGTTCTTGGCCGTGCCAACGTTGTCCAACGCTTGGGAAAGCGAACGACGACGCGATTCAATGGATCGGGCTAATGAGAAGCCAGCCGGATCATCACCAACGGAATTGATCCGCTTGCCTGAGGAAAGCCTCAGAAGGTGTTGACTGACACTCCGGTTAACCCTTATTAGTTCGTTGAAGGAAGCCAACGCGGAAATGTTGGCATTGATACGAGTGAAGCTCATGATAACCTCCTTGTTTCATGAGCACGGGCATTTCTGCCCCTGCGGCCTACTGTTTTTCGCCGATCTTCGTTCCGTCGAATCGGCTTTTTCCACTCAGGTTACCAGCGCATTTTCACCAGCACTGATTTCCATCTTGTGCTCACCATTCCCAATCGGCGGTTATCGGAAAATCTTTAATCTCCTCTTCTAAAATCTTGCGAAATGAGGTCATTTGTCGTCGAGAAATCTCCGCTTCCAGCAGCACGCAAGCCACTTACCTCCGTTTGTCGAACTCCGGGCAAGTGCGCACCTACCCCGGGCAATCGGGGCTACGAGCTCAAGCCAGTCCTGAGCTAATAGCCGCATAACTTGGGAGCAAGTGGCTGGTCATGGACCCCTCGCAGAAAGTGACTCGCTTTTCATCCCCCACCAGGTGCATATTCAGCCTATCTATTTACTTCCGGAGTTACCCCATGAGCCTTGCAGTTGACGAGATCAGGTCCCAGTTCCCGGCCTTGACCCGAACGATAAATGGCCACCCCGCAGTCTACTTCGATGGACCCGGGGGAACCCAGGTTCCCCAGCGGGTGATCGATAAAATGAACGACTATCTGGTGAATCACAACGCGAATATCCACGGCAGCTTTGCCACCAGCCTGGAGAACGATGCGATCCTTCAGGCTGCCCGGGAGACTTTCGCCGACTTCTTCGGCTGCGCCTGGGATGAGGTCGCCTTCTGCCATAATGCCACCACCCTCAACTTCAAGCTGTCCCAGGCATTGATGCGTGACTTCCAACCGGGTGATGAGCTCATCATCACCGACATAGATCACGAAACCAATCGCGGCCCCTGGCAGCTATTGGCGGAACGGGGCCTGATCGTCAAGAGTATCCGCGTCGATCACGATACCCTCACCCTTGATCAGGAGGACTACCGGGCCCAGCTGACCCCCAAAACCAGGGTGGTCGCCTTGAACTACGCCTCTAATGCCGTGGGGACCATTACAGACGTCAGAGAAATGATCCGTATGGCGCATGCGGTCGGTGCTGTCGCGGTGATCGATGCCGTGCATTACGCCCTGCACGGTGCTATTGACGTAAGGGTCCTGGATGCGGACTTTCTTTTCTGCTCGGCCTACAAATTCTTCGGGCCCCATGTAGGTATCCTCTACGCCCGGAAAAGCGTGATGGAACAGTTGCGAACCCTGCGGGTCGCTCCTCAGGACCCGGAGCCGCCTTACAAGTTCGAGACCGGCACCCTCAACCATGAAGGCATCGCCGGAGCCGCCGAGGCCGTGGAGTTTATCGCCCATATCGGCCGCACCTACGGCGATGACCAGGATGAGGCCTTGGCACCTTATTCCGGCCGGAGAAGGTCCGTCGTCACCGGTATGCGGGCTATCGATGACTACGAACAGCCCCTGGCCCGCTATTTCAGGGAACAGCTCCAGCTCATCGACGGCCTGCGGCTCTACAGCCCGCCTGAGGAGGTTCCCTGTACCTCCACCATTGCCTTTACCTTGGAAGATATCTCACCTACCGCCATCGCCAGCCAGCTGGGCGAGAAAGGCATCTTCGTCTGGGATGGCCACTTCTTTGCCGCCCGGCTGA
>CP070787.1:1571607-1619177 GCA_020346745.1 Fidelibacterota bacterium
AGTGGCGGTACCCTCCAGATTGGGGAACATTCCCTTGCCAGCAGCTGCCAGACCAATGATGGGGATAGGAAGCAGCCTCCGTCGACTCTCATAGGGGAAAGCGTCTTCAGGGAGACCCGGGTTCTGGGTCCGAAATTTGGCTTCAGCAAGTTCGGGATACGGCGCGGAGAGGACTTCAGATAATTGCATCAACCGACCCTTGCGGGGATAGGTCAGATCACGTTCATAGGCGCTGACCTGCTGATATTGAATGCCCAGGCGATCAGCCAACTCCTTCTGTGTCAATCCAGATTTCTCACGATAATAGGCCAACAGATCGCCAAAACTCATGCTCTGCACGTTCTACCTCTTGGAGTATTTAACATAAATTTAGATATACACATCCCGCAATGCAGTAAAAATAATGATTATACGTGAATTATATATTTAGTTGAGAGGGGAGTTTTTATATAAGGACGGCGTAGTTTTCCTTCAATTTCACCAATCGGTCACGGTAGTCAGCCTGCTTCTCCCGTTCATGCGTCACTACGTCCGCGGGGGCACGCTGAACGAAGCTCTCATTATCGAGTTTCTTTTGTACCGCAGCCAATCTGCCTTCCATCTCTTGAATACGTTTCTGGAGTCGTTCCTTTTCCACCTCAAGATCGATGAGGCCTTCCAAAGGAATGAATACCTCAAGGGAACCCACGACAGCAGTCGCGGCATGGGGTGGCCTGTCAATAGCCACTCCTGTGGTTAGCTTGCCCACTCTGGCCAAGCGCTGCAGGTGAGGCATTTCCTGGCTCAGGATATGCGTATCATCATCGGGGCCACGAACAACCATATCGGCCGATTTCTGCGGTGCAATGCTCATTTCCGACCTCACCGCCCTTACTGACGATATCACCTCCCTGACCAGCTCAATTTTCGCCTCACTATCAGGTGCCCGCAGGTGCTCAGCACTTGTCGGACAAGGCGCGCAGATCAAATCGGGCTCTCCTTCCCGCTTCACCTGTTGCCACAGTTCCTCACTCATGAATGGAGCCAGCGGGTGGAGTAGGGCCAGGATATTCCGGAGGACATGTACCGCCACAGTCAAGGCTGTGTCTCGATCACGTGCTTCGTCACCCATCAGACGCGTCTTGATAAACTCCAAGTACCAGTCACAATAATCAGACCAGATGAAATCATAGATAGCCTTGGCTGCGTCATTTATCCGGTAGCGGGCGTACGCTTCCTCCACCTGCAATAGTGTTGCCTGCAGCCGTGATAATATCCATCGGTCCACTTCTCTCAATTGCTCTGAAGGAATATCTTCCAGGGGCGACGGCAGCTCATCGTCGAGATTCATAAATACAAATCGGGCGGCGTTCCAGATCTTGTTCATGTAATTGCGGCCTAGCTCGATATCCTCTTCCGCAAAGGGGATATCCAGTCCCTGCGGTGCGATGAGCATCATTCCCATGCGCAGGGCATCAGCTCCAAACTTGTCAATGATCTCAAGGGGATCGGGCGAGTTTCCCAGGCTTTTGCTCATCCTTCGGCCTAGTTTATCCCGCACTATGCCGTTGAAATAGACCGTGCTGAAAGGAACCTGATCCATGAACTTGAGGCCCACCATAACCATGCGGGCAACCCAGAAGAAGATAATGTCTGGGGCCGTTACCAGATCCTGCGTTGGGTAGAAGCGTTTCAGGTCGGGGCTATCTGTATCGGGCCAACCCATTGTCGCCATAGGCCATAGCCACGAGCTGAACCAGGTGTCAAGGACATCCGGATCCTGCTCCAACTCCACTTCCCCTCGACCATAGTGCTCACGGGCCTGATCTAGGGCTTCAGCCTCCGTCCGAGCCACGAAGATATGATCATCCGGACCATACCAGGCTGGTATGCGGTGGCCCCACCACAACTGCCGTGATATACACCAGTCCTGGATATACGTCAGCCAGTGCTCATAGACTTTCACCCACCGCTCAGGGTAAAAGGTAATGCGGCTGGTAGCCACAGCTTCCTTAGCCGGTCCAGCCAGATCCTGCATATTGAGGAACCACTGACGGGAAAGGTAGGGTTCCACCATAGCGTCGGTGCGCTCGGAATAGCCCACATTGTGTACGTAGTCCTCGACCTTTTCCAATAGTCCTTGGTGCTCCATTTCAGCCACGACACTTTTACGAGCGGCAAAGCGGTCAAGGCCTTGAAATTGCTCCGGGACACTCATATTCAGAACCGCATCGGGGTAGAGGATATTCACCGCTTCCAGACCATGCCGCTCACCCATTTGATAGTCATTGGGATCATGGGCCGGTGTGACCTTCACCGCGCCGGTGCCGAATTCCGGGTCCACAAAATCATCAGCAATGATAGGCATCTCCCGGCCAACCAGTGGCAAGATGGCTTTCCTGCCAATGAGATCGCGGTAGCGATCATCCTTGGGATTTACAGCCACGCCCGTGTCACCCAACATGGTCTCCGGTCGGGTTGTTGCTACGGTTACATATTCGTCACCTTCTTGCAGGGGATAGCGGAAGAACCACAGGTGACCCTGGGTTTCCTTATGAATAACCTCCTCGTCGGAGAGGGCTGTTTTGCCGACTGGGTCCCAGTTGATCAGACGTTCACCACGGTAGATCAAGCCCTCTTCATAGAGCCGTACAAAGACCTCGATGACCGCCCGGGAATAGCCCTCATCCATGGTGAACACACTGCGATCCCAGTCGCAGGAACACCCCAAGCGCTTGAGCTGCTCAATGATCGTGCCGCCATAGCTATGTGCCCAATCCCAGGCCCGGTCGAGGAACTGCTCCCGGCCAAGGGCATCCTTATTTGTGCCCTCATCCTTGAGCATTTTGACGATCTTGGCCTCAGTGGCAATGCTGGCGTGATCCGTTCCCGGCAGCCAGAGAGTGCAGCGATTCTGCATCCTGGCACGGCGCACCAGCACATCCTGGATAGTGTTGTTCAGGACATGTCCCATGGTGAGGATTCCAGTAACATTAGGAGGGGGTATAAGCACCGTAAACGGCTCCCGCTCACCGGGATCACCTGGCTTGAAGTAGCCCTGCTTCTCCCAGTGGCGATACCACTTGGATTCCACCCTGCCGGGCTCGTACACCTTGCCCAGTTGCGCCCGTGCCATGTAGAAACCTATTTCTCCAGGATGAGACTTAAAGCAGTGGTGAGTTTGAGTACGTTTTGATTCGACGTCACCAAACGGTTGCAGATGATGCGAGCTAAATTGCGCGTTACCTTATAACCGATATCAGGGTTGCCCTCTAGGATGGCTGTGAAGTCCTTGTTAGCTATAACCCCTAAGCGGCAGGGGGTGAGAGCCTTCACAGTGGCTGACCGCTCGTTACCTTCTGAGAGATAGGACACCTCACCAAAGAGAGGGTGTTGCTCACCAGACAGTCGGATGATGGATTTGGCTCGACTATCATATTGGGCCGACTTGGCCATGGGTAATGTCAAGGCCTGACTTATTTCCACCTCTCCAGAGATGAGAAAGAAGATCGTGCCCCCTTTATCGCCTTCCTGAAAAACGAATTCTTCCGCCGCCAGGCGCTTTTCCTTCAGACGCCTGGCGAACAGATCACGTTCCTTTGACGTCAGTCCCTTGAGGATTTCAAAATCGTGGATATCTCCTACCTTGATAACGCTCATGGAATAACTATAGCCCCTTCACCTTTATGAATAGGGCGATCAGGTTCAGGATTAACGATCACGTGGATGTGGCTGCCTTCAGCAAAGTCTTGACCAGCTTCAAGCATCTTGCGCTCGATGAATGCGTCCAACTGGGAGCTGTCCGAAGCCAGGAAATCGGTCAGATTGGCCTGTTCCTCTTCACGGTAAACCGCCAATGTTATCCAGCCATGTTTCTTGCGATTGTGCAAGAATAGATCCTCGAATGGACGATCTACAAATTCTGATGGGATCGGTACGCGTTTGATGTGATGTGGTGAGGAAGAGTCCAGCAACTTGTCGGCAGCCTGGGGAATGCCGGGGTGGAGTACGTGGGAAGCGACAATGAAGGAGCCGAAATTATCACTGAGCACTACTTCATCCGCTTTAGCTCGCTTTACGTGGGTGATGGCTGACCTGTCAGACACATAAGCGATCAGCTTTACCCTGGGATTCATATTCTTAACCGTGAGGGACGCAAGAATGGTTCTATCGTCACTGGCCACCCCGGTAGCATGTTCCGTCGGAAGGATGATAACCGACCGGGCAGATTCCAACTGCGCCTGCCGGAGAGCAGATTCTCTGGTGAACTCGCCGCGGATGTACTTGATGCGGGTATATCCATACTGATTCTTTAGCGACTGGATAACATCTTCGTTCTCTTCATTGATCAGCACTATCGGGAATTTATCTTTGTCCCCACCAGCCTTGATCAGCGCATTCAGAAGGCTTTCGATTTTATGATGCCACCCGCAAATGATGACGTGATCTTTAACTTTGATTGGCATGAGTCCCTGATTGGCCCGCAATCGCCGGGCCACTAGTTGTGATGCTACTGTTCCGCTCAAGACTGCCATGAGGGAAATCCCCGCAAATATGATGACCACCGCTAGTGCCCGACCAGTAGGCGCCTGGGGCGTAAAATCCCCGTAGCCTACGGTAGTCATAGTGACGATAGCCCACCACAATGCTTCCCAGGCGGAATTGAACTGCCTTATACCGGCCTGCCTCTCCAGAAACAGCACACCCATCCCGCCTATCGAGGCGACCAGCAGGATCAAGCCGAACACCCGAAGAAGCGGATGGCGTAGCAGGAATTGTCGTATCCCGGTCACCGCCGCCTATGACAAGGAGAGAAGACAATTTCTATCTGGCTTTATCATAACGGGAAATTGTACGGCAAAGGTGGTGGCAAGTCAACAGGTTTAATAGGATTCCCTTGTTGAACATATTGCCGGACTGTCAGCGGAAATACCGCCTCGGCAACCGGCTTATTCCTTAATGCGATACCCCCTGGCGAAAAGTATGGAACCCGCACTGGTAAACAGAACCGCCGCAAATATACTGACGACGAGTGACCACCAGGGAGAGGAGTCAGCCACATCCAGGACCGCATAGCGCAGGCCGTTAATCATATAATACAGAGGATTGAACAGTGATACATCGCGCCAGACGGGCGGCAGCATATCGATACTGTAGAACACGCCTCCCAGGAACACGAGCGGTGTGAAGAAAAAATTCACCAGCACCTGAATGTTCTCAAAAGACTTGGCGTAAATGCCCACCAATAGACCCGCTGCCCCGAACGCCCAGCCGACCACCAGCAGGAAAACAAGGACCAGCAGAGGATGGGCCACGGTGGTGCCGGTTAACAGCATCCCCAACAGTAGAACCAGAATGCCATTCAGGACACCCCGGGCCATCCCGCCGATAATGTATCCTACTGAGATCTCCAGCCCACTGAGGGGAGTAATAAGGATATCATCCATGAACTTCATGATCTTGGCCTGAAAAAGGCTGGAAGCGCTGTTGGAGTAGGCATTGGTGATCACGTTCATCATCGCCAAGCCGGGGATGATGAAACTCATGTAAGGCACCTCCTTGATCTCGCCAATACGTCCCCCCAGCGACTTGCCGAATACGACCACGTATAGAACAGTAGTGAGCAATCCCGGCACGAGGGTCTGGTTATAAAGGGACAGGAAGCGCTTCAGTTCGCGCCATACAAACGTGAGAAAACCGGTATTAATCATCGATGCCATGCCCCGTCAACGCTATGAATGCGTCTTCCAAGGTGCTACGACAGATCTTGACATCCTGAACCAAAGCCCCGGTTGAGATGATACGGTTGATGATCTCCGTCAAGCGGAGCTCAGGCTGGTTGATGTGTATCCGGAGATAACCATCCGTGTAGTCATACTTATATCCGTCCAGAGCCCGGGCAGTCTCCTCGTTCCAGTTTTCCAGCTGCAGTTTCATCCCTTCCCGATTCATTCCAGCCACCAGTTCGGCTGGAGATCCAGTGGCAACGATCCTACCCTGGTCGATAATGGCCACCCGTTCACAGAGCTTTTCCGCCTCCTCGATATAATGGGTGGTCAGAACGATTGTTCTGCCTTCCTTATTCAGACGGGTCAGGTAATTCCAGAGCATGTGGCGTAGCTCCACATCAACTCCCGCGGTAGGCTCATCAAGGATAAGTATATCAGGATCATGGACCAGGGACCGCGCGATCTGGAAGCGGCGCTTCATGCCTCCACTCAGCTCCCGCGGCTTGACCCGACGCTTGCTGGTAAGCCCGAATTCATCCAGTAGACGCACGGCACGCTCCCTGGCCAGCGTTTTCCCCACACCATAATATCCCGCCTGAAGCACCATCAAATCTTCGATAGCAAAAAACCAGTCGAAATTGAGTTCCTGGGCTGCCAGCCCGATCCGGCGCCGCGCCTGCCTGTATTGCCGCACGACGTCATGACCCATCACCTTGACGGATCCTTCTGTAATGCGTACTAGCCCGGTAGTGATGCCGATGGTTGTGGTTTTCCCCGCTCCATTTGGGCCCAGTAAACCGAAGAATTCCCCCGCTGGTACCGTCAACTCGATCCCCTTCAGCGCCTCCACGCCACCTGAGTACACTTTGCGAAGGTTCCTTATTTCCACAGCGGGGGTCATGCCGGGCACTCCAGTACGCACAGACATTCGATATGCGGCGTATGAGGAAACATGTCAACCGGCTGGATAGCTTCAAGTTGATAACCGCCGTCCACCAGCAATCGTACATCGCGTACCTGAGTCGCGGGATTGCAGGATACGTAGACCACTCTCCGCGGCTTCAGGCCGATGACTTCTTCCACCAGCTTGGGGTGCATGCCCGCCCTGGGTGGATCCGCAATAACGATGTCGGGAAGGTCAATCTGCTTGCGCAGACGGTCACCCTGGCTGCTGAAGAAACGAGCGGATAGGTCGGCATGGAAGAAACGAGTATTGTAGGTATCGTTCAGCAGCGCATTACGGGAGGCATCTTCCACGGCGGAGGATACGGACTCGAAGCCGGCCACTTCCTTTGCCTTACTCGCCAAGGTGAGGGCAATCGTGCCCGTCCCACAGTAGAGGTCATATACCACTTCGCTGCCAGTCAGCGCACAGGCCTGGGCGATTTGTTCGTAGAGAACTGCCGCCTGGGCTGTATTGGTCTGAAAGAAGGAATTGGCGGAGATATCAAACACTAATCCACCCAGGTGTTCTGTGATGGTCGGCTTGCCGTGCAGGATAATTTCCCACTCTCCGTAAGCCACAGCAGCCTTGCGCGTGTTGATACTATTGATCACACTCACAACGCTCGGGAATGCAGCTGCCAGCTCATCCGCCAGAGACTTCAGACGCTGCGGTTCCTCCCGCGACGTAACCAGATTGACCATGATTTCCAGGGAATCCGATGAGGCACCGGCAGTGCGGATGACCAAATTGCGCAGAAAACCTGTGTGGTTCTTAATATCGTAGGGCTCCAGGCCCAGTGCATTGATCCTGCTCTTCAGCCACTGAAATATGTCAGTAGCGACCGGGTGTTGGAGCCAGCACTCCTGGATATCAAGTACCTTATCAAACCTGCCCGGTACGTGAAGCCCGAGAGCCGGACCGGTCGCGTCGGCAATGTCATCCGGGTTTACGACCCAGGGACGAGTGGAGAAGGTGAATTCCATCTTGTTGCGGTAGTGATAGATCTCACGGCAGCCGATAATGGGTTTAACCTCCAGATCGCGAAAGCCACCCATGCGGGTGAACAGGTCTTCCACTTGAGCCTGTTTCTGTTCCAGCTGTTGCTGATAGGGGTAATTCTGTGTCGAGCATCCGCCGCATACGCCAAAGTGCGGACATTCAGGATCTACTGCATTTGGAGAGGGCTTCAGCACTTCTTCAACGCGTGCTTCAGCAAAGCCCCGACGCCGCTTGATAATCCGCGCCCGTACCTGTTCCCCTGGTATCGTCCGCGGAACGAAAATGACAAAGCCATCGTGGCGGGCGACGCCCTTGCCACCATACGACAAGCTGCCTATGGTAAGCTCCAGGATTTCACCTTTTCTGGGTAATCGTGCTGTCTCACTAGTTGTGGCGGGGTGAGATTCGCTCATAGGGAGCGAATTTACTGCCAAGACAGAAGTATATCAGCTTTCTCGGGGAGCAGTACTACGAAGGCCTAACTGTTTCCAGGTACCAGATTCAGGAACTCTTCCTCGCTGATCACAGACACACCAAGCTCCCGGGCTTTATCGAGCTTGGAGCCTGCCCCCGGTCCGGCCACGACATAGCTCGTTTTGCTGCTCACTGATGACGCCGCCCGCCCGCCCAGCCGCTCAACCATTGCCTCAGCTTCCGCGCGGGTGAGACGCTCCAAGGTCCCGGTAAATACGAAGGTCTGCCCCTCCAGCGGGGCAGCCGCTGGTTCAGTACCCTCCGGTCGCGCCCAGTTTATCCCAGCCCGAATCAATTCCTTGATAATAGCTACATTGGATTCATCCTCGACGAAGCGCAGGATGCCGTCAGCCACGATCGGGCCTAGCTCGTGGACTGCCTCCAATTCATCTCTGGTGGCGTGGAGAAAGCGCTCCATATCGCCATTGAAGGCCCGCTCCAGCACCCGGGCCAGGTGCTCACCCACATTACGGATGCCTAAAGCGTAGATCAGACGGGCGAAAGTGGTCTCTCTGGAGGCTTCAATGGCCGCCAGCAGCTTAGTGGCCACCTTGTCGCCCAGAGCCACCATCTTCTGAGTGGGACCTTCGTCTTTCAGATGAACGGTGCGCTCGATCTCCAAGGCAACCAAGTCATCGAATGAGAGCTTGTAGATGTCCACCACCGATTGCACCTTGCCGGTAGTGATCAGCTTTTCCACAATCTTCTCACCCAGCCCGTCGATATCCATGGCACCCTTGGAGACAAAATGCTGGAATCGTCCTTGCACCTGGGCTGGGCAGGCCAGGTTCACACAGCGGGTGACCACCTCTTCCGGGGGGCGGTAAAGGTCGTGCCCGCAAACCGGGCAGTGAGATGGCAGACGATACGGTTTCGTACCAGCAGGCCGTTTCTCAGTAACTACCTGGACCACTTCGGGAATGACATCTCCGGCCCGCTGGACTTGAACCGTATCCCCGATGCGGACATCCTTGCGGTCAATTTCATCCTGATTGTGCAGGGTGGCCCGGCTGACCGTTACGCCGCCCACATTCACCGGACGCAGATGGGCAACGGGAGTTACAGCACCAGTGCGCCCCACACTGGCCTCAATATCCTCTACTACCGTAGTAGCCTGCTGGGCCTTGAACTTGCCGGCAATGGCCCAACGTGGCGAGCGGCTGCGTTCGCCGAGCTCCACCTGAAGGGCAAAATCATTCACTTTTACCACCAAGCCATCGATATCATAGGGCAGCGAACCACGGCGGTCTTCCAGCTCATGGTAGAAAGTGAGAACCTGCTCTACCCCCTGGCAGAGTCGATACTCCGGGTTGACCGGAATCCCCCACTGCGGCAGGACCTCAAGAAACTGCTGCTGACTAGTAAAGGTCATACCCTCTACCCGCCCCGATCCGTAGCAGTAAATGCGCAGGGGTCGGGAGGCAGTGATACGTGAATCCAGCTGTCTGAGGCTGCCAGCGGCCGAATTGCGGGGATTGGCAAACAGTGGCTCACCCGCTTCGGCCCGCTGAATGTTGAGAGCGTCAAAATCAGCACGGTTCATGAACACTTCACCGCGAACTTCCAGAAGCCCGGGGATCTCAGCATCCGTGTGCAGTCTAAGGGGAATAGCCGGAATGGTACGCAGGTTGACGGTGATATCTTCGCCGGTAATCCCATCACCACGGGTTGAGCCCTGAACGAAGCGCCCATCCTCGTAAGTCAGCTCAACCGCCAGACCATCGAGCTTGGGTTCACACAGATATTCAATCGGACCTGACCTGGCGGATTCACGCAGGACCCGCTCATCGAACGCGCGCAGCTCCTTCTCATACATGGCATTAGCTAGGCTGAGCATAGGCACGCGTCGGCTGATGGTCGCCAGCTTCGATTGGGGCTCCGCACCTACCCGCTGGGTGGGAGAGTCGGGAGTGACGAGCTCCGGGTGTTCACTCTCCAATGCCTCCAGCTCCCGCATGAGCGCATCATATTCAGCATCGGATATCGTGGGGCTGTCATAGACATAATAGCGGATATTATGCCCGTCGATCTGCTTGCGCAGTTCCTCGATGCGGCGCTGCGCCCGCTCAGTCATACAACTCCTTCTGGAAGAACTCCAGAGTAGGCGGGACCAGATCGATGACAAAGGGCTCTAATAGACTATCCTCATTTACCGGATAGGCATACAGGCTGTAGTCCTTCAGGACCACCAGGAAGTAATATATCAGAGCATTGCCCCGCAGCTCTTCCTGCGGAAGGATGTAGCGGTATCGACGATACTTGCCATCCAGTGGGATCTCCTCAAAGTTCTCCGTAGTGTCCACCCGTATAAACAGGCTCACGGATTCGATATCCTCTGGCTGGATGTTGACAAAGAGATCCATGCGGAAGGGCCGGTCGTTGAGAATGGCCACCGGCGGATTATGGAACAGCGGCATGACGAGCGACGCTTTCTCTGGGCTGGCCTCAAGGGTATCGGGGTGCGAAGCCACCTGTAAGCTGTCACTGCCAGTAACCCACAAAAACAGCCCGGTGTTGAATGCCAGTAGAAGAAATGATCTCACAGCATAGCCTAGGGAATGATGCTAAAGCTATTCGAGTACACTACAGCCGCAGAGTCCCCCACTACGTATGGCAGGACAATTCGAAACGGCCCCGTGAAGCTGGTCTTGAGATTTATCAATGGATACGATTCGTCGAACTTTTCCAAGGGAGGAACGATCCGTAGAATTATTCTGTCAGCTGGACAATCATCATTTACAGCAAGGTAGGTTTTCCAATTATAGTCCTGCCATAGATCAAAGGAGAAAATGGTTTCATCTTCACAAACATCCATCATGATGTCATGATCAAGACCGTTGCTGAAACTAAAAACCAGGGTGTCGCCGAGGGAATATTGTGACCTGCTAGTATTAAGTGCAACCTTGCTTTGATGGTTACCAACCACCGGTGCTTCATCACATCCGCTGATACCGAACACGATCAATATGGACATAAGCCACCTGCGGTTCTGCCTTTTCACATGTCTGATCCCCTGCGGGATCACTCGATGGACAAGGTCCTGGGAGGCAGCCATGGGAGCTCTTACTGTTCGCCAATTTCCAGAGCGTTATCCACCAGGTTCGGGATAGAATAGCTGGCAGGGTCCAGTGAAAAAGTCACGTGCCTGAATTCATGATCCGTTTCCGCCAGTTGATACAAGGGGAGGTAAGTGTCTTTGTTCAGGATGATATCCTTGATAGCCTTTACGAGGGCGTCGGCGTCCGCCCGGGTGCTATACAAGCCGAAGCTGGCCCGAACCATTCCAGGCTTGGGCAATCCCGAGGCAGCCAGATCCTCGTCACTCATGGCAATGTACTCAGCGGCTTGGTCGGGGATCATCTCAATGACATAGGGATGGGCACAGAAGCACTCATTACGTACGGCAATGTTGTGATAATCATTCAGGACAGCCGCTACCAGGGAATGGTGCACCCCTTCCACATTGAAGGAAATGGAGGCTGCCCGTGGGCATGCTATGGTGTCCGTTGAGCCGTACACCTCTACTTCGGGAATGGACTTGAGCCCATCCAGGGCGTAATTGATGATCCGGTTTTCCTCCTCGACCAAGAAGTCCATGCCAATGCGGTCCAGCACTTCGATGGCGACGGCCAGCCCAATGGCGCCGGGGATATTGGGGGTACCAGCTTCTTCCCGGTCTGGGAATTTGGGTGAGACCGTGTAGCGCTCGGTGAAGACCCGCTCTACCATGCCTCCCCCTACCTCTTCCGGTTCCAGTTGAGAGAGATGCTCTTTGCGCGCAATCACCACACCCGGTGAGCCGGGTACGTAGGTTTTATGCCCGGAGAATATCAGGGCATCCACATCTTTGGCAGCATCAGTGTGCCCTGAGACCTGCACCGGTATGTGCGCTACCATCTGAGCGGCATCCACAAGCACCAGGGCGCCATGCTTGTGTGCCAGACGGGCAATTTCCCCAATGGGATTGATAATACCGGTCACATTGCTCACCCCCGTAATCGCCACGTAATTCACCCGCTTCTGTTCTCTCTCAAGTAGCTTCTCCAGTGCCTTGGTATCCACACAACCCATACCATCCTTGTGGATGGCGACCGGTAGATGGATGACCCGCCCCAGATGCTTACGGTGAGGCAGATCGTTGGAATGATGCTCCATGATTGAAACCAAGACGGTATCCCGCTCAGGCTGAAGATCCCGAAATACGCGGGCCATGCGGTTCACTCCCGCAGTGGTCCCGCTGCCGGTAAAGAAGCAGGTGTACTGCTCCGGGTCGGCATGGACGAACCTGAGAATGCGTTCGTGTGCCCAGGCGTAGGCCCGAGTGGCCAACCAGGCACTGTTGTGGAGCAGGCTGTGGGTGTTGGCATAGTGCTCCAGGAAGGCCGTGATTGCCCGGTGGGCGGCACCCATCATAAGGGTAGAGGCGGTAGAATCCAAGTAGATGCGACGGGTAGTCTGGCCGGAGGCTACCGGGTAGGTGGTATCTAAGCCTATGAAATCCCCCGCCACGCGGCGGAAAAGTTCCTCGCCACGGAGGGTCGTCTCTTCCATATCCGCACGGTGGTCGTTCATGACCAAAGGTACAAAATCAGGAGCGATTGAGGGTAGAGGGAGTTATGCGCGATTGTGTCGCCGTTTTGAATCCCCTAACGCACTCAGGATGACAAGTATGCGAGGGTAATGAGTGACCTAGGTGCCAGCGGCCTCCAACAGGCTCTGGATATCCATAAGGTAGATCGCCATGCGGCGGGCACCCTCCGGGGCATCACGACTGGAAGAGAAGCTGATAGTATGCCCATCCGGCGAGAAAGAAGGAAAGCCGTCAAAGGCATCATTGTAGGTCAGACGAGTCTGGCTGCCGGTCTGCATGTTCATAAGGAAAACCTCGAAGTTGTGGGGCGGCAGCATCTTCACGAAAACGAAGTGCACGCCGTCGGGGGCGGGGTTGGGTGCCCAGTTAACACCCTCTTCGTAGGTGATCCGGCGCAGGTCGGTACCATCGTGATTGATGGTATAAATTATCATGGGCATGCCGCGCTGTCCTTGATCCTGAATTTTCCACGCCCGGAAAAGGATGGTTTTACTGTCAGGCATATAAAAGGCCCCACCCTCCTGGTCATCCGGGGTGTCGGTGATCTGGATCTCATCGCTGCCATCAGGGCGCATGCGCCACAGGTCCATCCGGCCATTGATTGAACGCCCGAAAAGCACCCACTCACCATCGGGTGAGAGCGAGACTTCAGCCTCGTAGAGCTCATTACGCGTCAGCCTCCGAAGGGCTGAACCATCGGGACGACAAGTATAGAGCTCAGCACCAGCGGGATAGTTAGCCGGATCAGAGTAATCACCCCTGGGGAGGTGACGGTTATCTCGGGTGGAGGTAAAAATCAGGTGTTGATTGTCAGGAAAGTAATACGCGCAGGCATCGGCACCCAGACTGTTAATACGCCGTTTATCCGTACCATCAAGATTCACGGTGTAGACATGGTAATCTTCTTCGCCTTCAATGAGCCGGGCATTGAGAATCAGGCGCCGCCCATCAGGAGAAAAGTAGGACTCTGCCGCCGAATAGAAACCGGGCACAATCCTTACAGGGAGCTCGACACCCTCCGTAAGTACGACTTGTTCTTCCTGTCTGCTGCCGCAACCCTGGCAGACCAGAAACAGAGCGACTAAAGGTATGGCGCTTGTCTTGACAGACCAGCCGATACGGCCGGATTGAGAAGCAAAGATCATCGATCTATCCTCATGCGTGAAATCGGGGAAAGTTAATATAATAACTGCCTGTCCATGCCGGTGAAATCAAGCCAACAAGAATAGATATTCTTGCCCCTGCATAACGAATACAGCGTACTTTCGAACAGCGCAAATTCAAGTATCAGACCATAGGCAGATATGAATCACCAACCCAACTTGATCCCGGGCATGCCAATCTCGGTGGTGTAGCCTGGGTACTTTCAGAGCAGAACAATCCATGGAGGATAAGCGACAATATACCCGAACCATGTTCAACGAAATTGCGTTCCGCTATGATTTGCTGAACCGTTTACTCAGCCTGGGAATGGACCTGCGGTGGCGAAATCGGCTGATCATTCCGCTCCAGGTACAGCCCGGTGAACGCGTGTTGGACGTGGCCTGCGGCAGTGGCGACGTAGCCCGGTTGATCCATAGACGTCAACCGACATGCCTGATCACGGGCGCAGATCCGGCGCCTGCCATGCTTTCCATCGCTAGAAGGAAATTCCCGGCGCTAAATACCACCTGCTGTGAGAGCGAATCACTCCCTTTCCGGAGTGATAGTTTTCAAGTAGCTACCGTGGCTTTCGGCGTTCGCAATTTCAGCCGCCTCGAAACTGGACTGGCCGAAATCTATCGCATCTTGACCCCTGGTGGACGACTGGGGATTCTTGAATTTGCCTTGCCAGATGAGGGTCGGTTCAAAAGGATATACAGCTGGTACCTGACCAAGGCGATTCATCGCCTAGGAGCATTATTCAGTCAGGATTATGCTTATCGATATCTGCCGGAGTCAATTCAACACTTTCCAACCCCTGACGAATTTATGGGCCTCCTACAAGCAGTAGGCTTAATCCAGATAAATACGGAAAAATATCTTGGAGGGGTCGTGAGAATTTACCGGGGATGGAAAAAGCAGGGGCACGGAGAGGACATATTGAGCAAGGCCTAGCCGTTGTCTTCGTTCGGTCCTTCCGGCAGGATCATCCACGCAATTAGATAGGTGACAACAGCGGGTACAACCTGTGTAACCAGCCCGATAAAGACCAGCACAAGGCGGATCAGATTGGCATCAAAATGGTATATCTCCGCCAGCCCGCCGCAGATACCGGCAATTTTCTGGTCTGTTCGTGACCGGTACAGCTTCTTCATGAACTCCCCTTTAGTGAACGACTGTTTCCTTGGCTGAATTGAGATCGGTACAAAGCGCTTACTCACAGGAGTTTAATGCCTGTCCTCGGGAAATTCCACCTGAACCAGCACGAATTCGGTAGTGTCCTCGGAATCCACCGCTCGAACTCATATCGAAACAGGAAACTGCCATCGAGACCAATCCCCATTTTCTCCGGACAAAAATCAGCTTCGACGAGCCGACAGCGCAGTATATCGAGGTTCATCCAGGAGTACATGTGGATAATTGCCTCCCATCTTTTCACTGTGTAAGTTGCCACCGATGCGACGTAAAGATGACCTCGAAGCCATTCGGCAAAGGATGGTTGCGGAGCAGATTCGCGGTAGGGGGATCAGAGACGAACGTATCCTTGCCGCCATGGCGACTATTCCTCGCCATCACTTCGTCCCTTACACAAAGCCCAGAGACGTCTACCGTGACGGACCTCTCCCCATCGGCCAGGGGCAAACTATCTCCCAGCCCTATATCACCGCTTATATGACGGATCTACTCCAACTCCGGGAAGCAAGCCGAGTTCTGGAAATCGGTACCGGCTCTGGGTACCAGGCAGCCCTACTGAGCTTTTTATGCACCGATGTTTATACTATCGAAATAATCAGGGCTCATTACATCCGGGCACGTAAGATCATCGAACGTCTCAAATACAAGAACATCCACTTCAGAGAGGGAAACGGCCGGGAGGGATGGCCGGAAGAAGCGCCCTTTGACGGCATCGTAGTTACCGCCGCTGCTAAGGGTAAAGTCCCGGTTGCCCTGCTCAATCAGCTGAATGACGGGGGGCGTATGGTGATTCCTATCGGACAGTCCCTGTATGACCAACAATTGGTTGTGTATACACGAAAGAAAGATCGGCTGATTGAGAAAGAGGACTTGGCTGTGCGGTTCGTACCCCTAGTGGAGGGGAGTTCAACGAGTCAGCACGTTGAGAAGTAAAGACCAAATACTACAAAACGTGAGAGCATCAAAAACCATCTGAACAATCGCCGATGAGCAGCACTTGTGTAGACCGGAGGAACACGCTGATCGACTAGCCATCCCGCCTACGATCACCACACATCCATCTTCACGGGTATCCCGATCACAATAACGGCCGCAATACGTGAGTGGTGGATGAGAATCTGGAGCTGCCAGTAGCCTAGGCACTACCTCCGAAACCGGAGAACTGAGATATCTCAATGCCGAACTGCCGCGCAGCTTCAGCCCACTTGGAATGATCGGCTTCGCCAAAGATAAAATCACCACTGGCAGGAACCACCAGCCAATCCCCATTGGCTATTTCCCGGTCCAGTTGCTCAGGACCCCAACCGGCATACCCCATTGTGAAGCGGTAGCGCGCCGGTCCCTTGCCATCCTGAATATCCTGCATAATCTCCGAGTTAGTGGTTAGGGAAACATCCTTAGCAATGGGGATAGTTCCATCGGTCTCATATTCTGGAGTATGTAGAACGAATCCAACATTCGGCTGCACTGGACCACCGTAATATATATCTCTGATCCCCTCCTCGCCTTTGGCGGGGCCAATCCCCAAAGCCTGAAGGATGACGGCGGCGTCAGCCGATGGCAGCGGTCGATTGATTACTAATCCCATGGAACCTTGGCCGTCATGATCACAGATATAGATCACGGTCTTCTCAAAGAAACCATCGGTCAAGTGAGGCATAGAGACCAGGAAATGATTACGCAACGAATCCATTTGAATTGCCGTTTGTGTCTACAACCTCCCAGCTGTTCCCGATATAAAATCCTTAATCATGACTGTAAATGAAACCAGTTCTCTATACTTACAAGATAGTGCTTTTTTAACTACTGTGCGTATAAAATTAAGCCCGGATCTGCTCTCCAATAAGTCACAATCCGCTGCAAGCAAGTATAAGAGCAGTGGCCAAGATCAGTAAATAAATCTCTGAAAGCTATACGGCACAACTTTAGCACCAGTTCCATGAATTGTATCACCAAGGACTTTTTTCCACTCTTGCATTTCGGTATTGATTTCATCGACAGTCATAGCTCTCAACCCTATCTCAGCGGCAAGAGGCAGATATGGCGCCTGTGGATTGGGACTGAACGCCGAAAGATAAATGATATCTCCCTTCGAGAGCGGCAATAATTGCGCCAGAGAGGCCGATTCATTCAGGTGTTTCTCCCGAAAATCATGTCCTCCCAAACCCACCATGAAAATAATGACAACCGCTACGCCCGCTGCCTTCAGGGAATGTACCACATCGTACACATTCTGCCGGGAGCCGGGCTTCTGAACGAATGTCAACAGAGCCTCATCGCCACTCTCCACACCAAGGGAAACGCGTCGCAATCCCAGCTCCTTGAGCTTGCGGTAATCATCAACGGTCTTGCGCGTCCCGGTGTAAATATCCATGAACGCGTGTATGCCGCCATGTTTCAAAGCCTTCTGTAGAGCCGGAGTTTCGTGTAATATATTTACCAGTTCAAATAATCTGGCGGTAGTGATAGCTATTGCATTGGCATCCCCTAGAAACAAGGACGTCCGGTAGGAAAGTCCCTCGCCCATAAAGTCAAGGACCAGCCGAATATGCTCTCGAAACTCCCCTGGTGTACGGACGTGAAAGGTCTTGTCCCGGTACAGTGTGCAGAAGGTGCACTTGTTGTAGGTGCAGCCATCTGTTGCCTGGACGACTAGAGCCCGATACTGATCCGGGGGTAGAATCGGGATATGTCCGTACAACTGCGAGAAATCTCGAGCACTTGAGGCAAGACGGTCATACGAATAATCTACGGCCCGCTGCAAAACCTCCTTCGTAGCTGGGTGTGCGGCAGCTGCGGTTCTATCCTCCAACAACCGACCCACCTGTGCCCGTAAATCTTCCAGATGAACGCGCGCTTCATCATCCCTGAGGCTACGCTGCCGTAAAGTTGGGCCGGTCTTTCCCCCATCCCTCCAACGGCGTTGAAAGATATTGTCCAATCCCCTTCGAATATTGGTCCCACGATCATAGGAGCCCAGGTAGCGGCCAGCATGATCATAAGACACAAGATTCTGTTCGGTGAGTGAGACTGTCAGGGCATCAGCCTTATGGCTTACAATGATTTCCCGATCACCATACTTCCATCGAGTCAGTGCCATCATTCAAATTTACCTCTGGTGACTCCGCGCAGGGTGGGCGTATTTTATAGCCACCAAGAGCAATCTGGAGACACATGTCGACTATCGCCAACCTGCTTCACCAAGCAAGCCCGGTTCTGCTTGATGGAGCAATGGGCACCGAATTGGACCAGCGCGGCGTTGACGTGTCCTTACCCCTGTGGTCTGCCAGCGCACTGACCACTGCTCCTGAGATTATAAGTACAATCCACCAGGATTATCTCGCCGCTGGCGCCCAAATTCTCACAGCCAATACTTTCCGCACTACCACATATACGTACATGCGTGCAGGACTGAGTGAGCAGGAAGCCCGTGTTGCTGCTCAACGAGCTTCAGAGAAGGCTGTGGCCCTCGCCCGCGACGCATGCCAAAAACACACCTCTCAATACCAACTTGTGGCCGGATCCATTGCACCCATAGGGGATTGCTACACTCCCTCAGATTACCCAGGCAGGGAGCTCGCTCAAAGAACCTATAGTGAGCTGACACTTTGGCTAGCAAATGCGGGAGTGGGACTGCTCTTGCTGGAGACTCACATCAACCTGGAGGAAGCAGAAATCGCACTGAGGATGGCTGGGGGTACCGGACTCCCGGTATGGATATCCTACCTGATCAACAGAGATCTTCGACTCTTGGGCGGGACATCTCTACATGAGGCCGTGAAAACCGCCGAGGCAGAGGGGGCACAAGGCATCTTGATTAATTGCGTAACCCTGCCAGTAGCGAAGATCGGAGTTGAAGCGCTGACCAACATGACTTCTCTACCCTTTGGTGTCTACGCCAATGCTGGTTGCAGCCAACCCTCAATCGATGGGAAAATTGAGGACTGTGTTTCCGATACAGAATTTGCCTCCGCTGCGTGTGAATGGGTGAAAGCAGGCGCACGGATAGTCGGCGGCTGTTGCGGCACAACCCCCCAAACCATCGCGCTTCTGCGGCAGGAACTAACTCCCCTTGCCTCAACCAGCAGTTAATTGTAACCTACAAATATGTATGTCGCAGAGGTCCTTCGTGATCTGACCTGCCAGTTGCAGGCGTTATTGCGTATCCTTGCTCACGAGCAGCACCTCAGCCTGACGCAGGCACAAGTGATGCTCAATCTACCCGTTGACGGCCTCGGCATATCTTTGCTGGCACACCGGCTGGGGCTTGACGTCAGTACCATGAGCCGTGTCATTGCTAAAATGGAAGAGCAGGGGTGGGTGAGCCGAGACCGGGATGCCAAGGATCGACGGATAAGCAGGGTGATGCTTACTACCGCCGGCAATGATCTGCATCAGAACCTGATAAGCGCATTCGAGTCGGAGGTAAATGAGATTCTCACAGAAATGGATACCGAACAGCAGGAATTCTACAGCCAACATCTGGAGGAGTTAACCTGGCGGATGATGCGCCATCGACAATGACCAACAACCTTTCCTCAGCCTTTCCCAATGCCATTCCAGGTTGGCATGGTATCCAACACCGGCAGCTACCCTGCTCTGGGGAGCAGGACCGGGCAAGACAGAAACGTTTCCCACTCATCGAGCACACCAGACTACAATCGGCAAAGCGTACATGAACCGAATCATCATATCGATACTTCGCTGGACATTCGGTTATCTGACCTACGTTATATGCGGTACACTGCTGATAATTACCACCTGGATGCCCCCGGAAAGTTTGCGCTACCGCATGGCTACCATCATGAGTCGTGCTATCCTGTGGGCCTTGGGTGTGCGCTTGAAAGTTGTAGGCACCTATCCTGACGACCAGAGCTATATCTACATGGCGAATCACGCAAGTTTCATCGATATGTTTGTCTTGGCGGCGATCATGAAGGGCAAGTACACGGGAGTTATGGCCGAGGAACAGATGAAATATCCGCTTTGGCGAGTGATCATCAACCGATTCCAGGCAATTCCAATTCGACGGCGGGATCGTGAGGCTGCCATGGCCGCAATTAAAGTGGCTGAAGACCGACTCCAACGCGGCTACCAGGTCGGCATCCTGCCAGAAGGCACCCGCACCCTGACCGGTAGGCTGGGACCGTTGAAAAAAGGCGGTTTTCATATGGCCCTGAACACCGGAGCTCCTATCATACCAATCGGGATTGAGGGGGCCTTCCGCTTTAAACCTAAAACAACCTGGTTGCTCCGTCCGGGCCCCGTCACCGTGCGTATAGGCCAACCCATCCCTGCAGAGCGCTACCAGAAAATGACCATGGAAGAAGCCATGGAGGTTGTGCGGCAGCAATTATTGGTATTGACTGGGGAGCAACTAGCCGCTTAGCATGCTGAACAATGCTCTTGCGGGGGCCCCCTGACCACCCACAAGGGGCAGCTGCTCATCTGATATCTATTAAAATGAGATACGCCCACCAAACGGAGGGCGTATCCACCCGCTAACGGCACCTCTAGCTTGCGGGACATCAAGTAAAGGTGCTCTACCAGCAACCCTAACCTCTCTGGACAAAAATCAGGGCGCTGGCTTGTGGCCTGTGCGGTTATTCAGCCACAATGACTCTTCCCGGACCTGAGCTCCAAACAGGAGTCATGGCCGGGAAATCGCAGAAATGACGACCTATCCCGGGATCATTCCCGAAAGAATGATTCTTATTGACCTCCAGTGAATACTTAATAACTTTCAGCATTCCAAAACAGACCTCTGCCATGGTCATTTCCGCATTCAAAAAAATTAGTACCCCGCTGCTGTAACTACTCGATACAACGGGCAATGCCGTAGGGAGGGTAATAGGCAGGACAGCGGGGTACTAGACTTAATGCTCTGTAAACACCAATTCATGGTATTAAAGAATTTTTCCTGTTGCTGTCATTGGCGGGCACCCGAAATCAACGGAAATCCCAGAGAAAATTTTTATCCTGACAGCCATAACTAAGACGCTTCCCGGCGTCTCCTCTCTTCGCGTAACAAATTGAGTACGAGGATTAGACAGTAATACTATCAGAAAGGTTGTCAAGAAAATTCTGCCAGTTTTGCGAGACCACAAAGCCACGAGAAATAGTTACAGGTATAATTAATTCCCCTCGAGAACCCCCTTATCCCTGCTCGATTTTCGGCATATAGATGCTCTCCGTACCCAAGCGATGCCTGCAACCGGGAGCAGTATCTACAGCTTGCGGGAGGAAATCGGGACTGCCACCGTGAATATTCCCTCAATGGCTGTCTCTATGGACCAGGAGGTATCTTAGTACAGACGATAAAAAAGGGGTGTTGAACAACACCCCTTCGAAAACGATCCTGTGATCAGCTAGTAGTGGATAGTCAGACTAATTTTTTAACCGAAAGTTCACCGGGATGGAAATCCAGACCCCGACAGCCCGGTCACGTTGTTTTGCAGGCTTGAATCGGGTGCGCCTGATGGCATCAGAGGCCGCTTCATCCAGGCCAGTATTCGGGATGCCCTTCAGGACAACCGTCTCCTGTACTTTCCCCTTGTTATCGACGAAAGCCTGAATGATAACGGTGCCTTCGATTCCGGCTTCCTGAGCAATCTCCGGGTAACGCACGTTTCTCTGGATCGCAGCATAACCACCTATGGGCTCAGGCGGCTCATCATAGGGAATGAACCGAATAGTTGGTCCCTCTTCTGGAGGCGGTGGGGGTGCTTCCCAATCGAAGCTTTCCAAGTCTGTCTCTTCGATGGTGATATCCTCGGCGATATCCTCGTCTTCAGACTCTACCGGGATGGAGGGCCGTGACGGGGGTGGGGGAGCTTCAAACTGCTGCGTCGGTGGAATGTCGACAGTCTCAACTACCTCATCTATGGTCTGCTCAAGAATCGCCTTCTCCCCTAAAAAGCGCGGAAATATGTAGAACACCACCACAATAAACAACACGACCCCGATGCCGATAAGGCGCACCCTGACAGGGTACCGCTCGGCGAACTCGTCCTTATGGACCGGCAAAGCTAATTCCCCCTGGATAAAGCTGCATAGTTGACCTTTAAGGCATTGGCATGTCGGAATTCCTGCTGCACATCCATGATGGTCTTCATATGCGTGTCCCGATCCGCTTTGAGCGAAATTGTCAGCCGGGGATTCTCCGCAATCTTAGCATAGATGACATGGCGGATGTTAGGCACGGGTACTCGCTTATCATCTATGGACACCAAACCAGCCTTGGAGACCCATACATGAGCAGTATTACGCTTGAACTCCAGTTTCTCAATCTTTGTGGCACTAGGAAGAATAAGTTGAAGCCCCTCGAACTCACGTAAGACTGTTGTGACCATGAAAAATACCAGAAGCATGAAAATGATGTCTGGCATGGATGCCGTAGGAATTTCAGATTTGACTTCAGTTTTGGCTCGAAACTTCATCTCCGCCTATCAGCTACTGCCGCTCCTTAGAAATCAGGCTCCGCAATAGAAATGCGTGGGGCACCAGCCTGTTTGAGCTGATCCAACACATCGATATATACCTGGTGCTTGGTCTGTGAGTGGGTTTTCACAGAGACGATGAGCCTATCATTCTGAGCCAGCATGTTTTTGATACGCCCCCGCAACTGGTTAAGAGGGATCAACTCCTCATCCAGCAATATCTGTCCGGTAGCATTCACGAGTACCTTGGTGATATTCTTCGGGTTGACTTCCAGTTCTTCCCCAATGGCCGGTAGCAACTGGCCGATTCCTTTGTCCATACTGATCGTTGTGGTCACCAAGAAGAAGACCAAGAGCAGAAAGGCAATATCTGCCATGGAAGCGGAGGGTATTTCTTTGAGTTTTGACCTTCTGCGTTTCATAAGGAACCGCGCCCGTCTTCAAATAATCGTTTAGGTCTTTAGTTTGCCCGCGCGTTCGAGGTCCATAATCGTCTCAACCAGGGTTTCCGAACCCTTCTCCATATCTACGATATGACCTTCGATCATATTCAGCGCGATATTCTGGAAGAACTGGAGAACAACCGCTACAATGAGACCGAAAGCAGTAGTAAGAAGGGCAATGGAAATACCTGCGGCCACAACAGCAGGACTGATATTATTGGCATCCTTGATGTCATTGAAGGCCTTGATCATACCGACCACCGTGCCCAGAAAGCCAAGCATAGGAGCCGTACCAATGAAGAATGAAATCCAGGCCATGTTCTTTTCAAGATTGGCCATTTCAATGGTACCGCGGGCCTCAATTGCCTTCTCCGCTTCGGAAGCACCCAGACCAATCCGCTCTAGAGCCGCAAGGAAAATGTTGCGTACCGGTCCTTTGGCTTCATCACACCTGGCAATCGCAGCTTCCACGCCAGATTCCTTCAGTGTGCTGGCAACATCATTCGTGAAGACCTCTACATTGATATTACCTTTTAGCAGGTGGTAAAGGCGTTCAATGGAAAAAGCGATACCCGCTACCCCCAAGATCAGAATAGGCCACATGAAACCACCACCCTGGAGAAAGTAATCTACCATAACACTCTATCTAACCTCCGTCTAATTTCCATATAGGTAGGCCATGCTCATTCAAATAGCATCAGACCCCTCGAAAACGGCCTAGCATTTTAAATACGGCGTCAAGGAATGTCAATTTGTAAAGAACCTCAGCGTAAAGCCAGTAAATCTCGAGCTTGATCGAATAAATCCATGGCAGCCTTAGCCTGCCTGTCTTGATCCAGACGCACTCTGATCTGTGCTTCACGATCCCATATCAGGCCCGCTACCTCGCTTGCTACTCGGTTCACAAGAAAATCCCAATCGGTTTCCAAGGGCTCGGCCTCGACTTTTTCTCCATGTTTACGCAACCAGGCAGCCAAGCGGGTGCGCTCCTCTTCGGTGCGGTCATATCCCACCAGAAAGGCACCCACATCAGGATATTGACCGTTCAGTTCCGCTGCCCGACGCTCAGCGTATTGATAGATCAACCTCTCAGGATTATTGAGCAACTGGATTGTCTGGTCGGAAAGATCCAGATTCCAAGGCACGGGTTCATCAGGAAAAATCCCGCCACCACCGTAAACCAACCGCCCAGCCCGCGTTCGATAACGAGGCAGGGTGGCCCGTAACGAATCCTGGACTTTAGGATCAGCTGACCGGGATATCAGGTCATGATAATACTTGTCGGTCCCCTCTCCATATGGCCGCTGGATGAGCCGACCACTCGGTGTATAGTATCGACCTACGGTCACCCGCAGAGCTGAACCGTCACTTAGACGCCACTGACGCTGGACAAGCCCCTTGCCGAAACTGGTTTCCCCAACGATGAGGGCACGATCCAGATCCTGGAGGGCACCGGCCACAATCTCACTGGCGCTGGCTGAGCCTCTATTGATTAACACAATGACCGGGTATTGAGGGTGGGTACCAACCTGATGTGCCATGTGAACCTGATCCATCCGGGAATCACGTCCCAAAGTGAAAACCAGCGTGTCTTCCTTGGCAATAAACTTATCTACCACCCCAACTGCCTGCTCCAGATATCCACCGCTGTTATTACGCAGATCTATAAGCAGGCGCGTCATACCTTCAGCTTCCAGCTCCCGTAGCGCAGCTTCCACCTCCTCGCTTGTGGAGCTGGAGAACCGATTAATAAGAATATAACCAGTCTTCTCATCCAACATAATGGAAGCGAGGACGCTATAAATGGGGATATCGTCTCTCACGATGGTAAAGGCGAGCGGTTTCTCCAGTCCCGGCCGTCTGACCTTTAGATTAACTGAGGTACCTCTTGGACCTCTCAAGGTCTGCATGACTTGTTCCTGAGAGAACTTGTACGCCGATTCGCCGTCAATCTCCACAATCTTGTCCCCCGGCCGCAGCCCAACCCGGTCTGAAGGACTCCCCGCCACGGGCGCGATAACCGTGATCCAGCCATCAATAACGTCGAACTCGATCCCGATGCCCTGAAACTTGCCAACAAATTGCTCATTGATGGCGTCAAAACGTTCTTTCGGGATATAATTGGAATGGGGATCAAGGCGTTCCAGAAGACCGTCAAATGCCCCCTCCATGACATCATCCCATACCACAGCATCTACATAATTCTCGTTGACCAGGCTGATGATCTCCTGGAGAGTATTGAGTTTCCGATACAGATCACTGGTGCGTCCGGCTGGTTGAGACCGGAGATCAGCTCCCGTCAGAACGAAGAAGATGATGCTCGCGACCACGCCAAGCACCAGTAAGCGTTTCTTTCTCATCAGTATCTTATCCACTATTTAGATATTGAATCCCAGAAGTCGTGGGTGTCATTTTCAACACCCTGGCTAATTTTGCTGCCCCCTGTTTGGAGATCTGGAGAGCTCCTAGATTCCCAAATAGAACATGACTCGTACGGCCAGTGCATTGAAGCTACTGGCACTGGGGGCTTGAATCTTTCCAAAATCGTTAAGGGTCCAACCATTGGGTGGAAGTGAACCTACGTTATAGCCTGCACTCATGCGCAGGCCAGCGCGATCAAGAAACTGCAACTTTACAGCCACGTAGGGCTGAAAGGTAAAAAACGTGCCCGACAAGGCTACCGAATAATTGTCTTGATCAATAGTTGCATAGGTGAACTGGCCCTCCCAACTGGGTTCGATATCTTTCTTCCCAAACTGTATAACTGCCCGGCTGATGCCAAAAAGCGAACCGGCCGCAATCTCTAAATTACTGAACAGCGGAATCACATATTCCACCGATGCGCTACCGGTCATGAGGGCCACTTTGAGGTCTACCCGAAGATCAGTGGTAGTATCCACACGCGCCACGCTCTTGGACCCTAATCCCACATAGGCGCCCACGCGCCAATTACCGGAAACATTGCCAAAACCCTCAGCTCCATGAAGCACTAGGAAGCTGCCTAATGACGAAATATCCTCTTCGCTGAATCCCAGGCCGCTGGTTCCGAGCAAACCGGTGCTGGTTTCATCCGAGCCCATGAGGTTAAAAGGAAAACTCTTTGCTATGTCAAATAATAGAAATGAGGGGGTATAACCAATGCCACCGCCAAAGTACTCTTCCGTCGAAAACGGGACGTCACGTTGAGAGTAAAGAGCAGATACTAGAACAAATATCAGACAGTAGGATGAAAGCGATTTTGGCATGGGTTACTCCATGTTATTGTCATCTTTAGACCAAGATAATAGCAGAACTTTCGTACTCCTAACAATAGGAGTAGCGCATAAGATCGAACTACCCGTAACTAGAAAGTAAAATATAAGCGGATTCCCTGCACCCAACAATTCATTTTTAGAGAGGGGTTCCCAGCCGACATCCTGCTATCATAAGGCCATCCTAAACACAAGACGTATACACCCGACAAGCTGCAATCCCCGTCGATAACCAAGGTCAGTCCCTGAGCGGTGCGCCGGAACCCGGCACTGATCGCGAGCAGCACCGAACCTGCCGCCAGATATACAGATCCCTGAAAAAAACACAGCCTCAGACCGGCAATTCCCGATAGGTCAAGTATCCAGCATTAATGTATCATAGGGCCACATCCATTCAAATTTGCCCATAAATGAGCCAATATAAGGTTTATAACCTTTTCCTTGCATAATCATACTGCGCCGTCTAATTTTTTAAAAATGAATACCAACCGATAAGGCATGGCAAATTCAGGAGTCACCTACCAAAACTCTCATTCACCTAATAAAAAACGTTAAGTCTTAATTTGAATAGTTTGGGTACTCGTCTCAACATCATCAGCGCCACAATATTACTAACCAGCTTCCTTTCCGCTGAAATAACGGTCAAGCAGGTTATAAATGGTAATCAGACCGTTCGTATTTTGGAGGGAGGATGGGACTACAACGGCAATAACCAGCTAGAAGTGCTGGCACTCCACGAGCCTGTCGATTCCCTGACACCATCCGAACTGGCCTACTATGAGCTGAACAACCATGATACACTCACAGCGCTTTGGCGTTATCCGCTAGGTATAGAGACACTCTCCGTATTCGTAGATGCTGCTGTTACTGACCTTGATGGTGACCAGCAGCCAGAACTTGTTGCCCTGCTCCTCTTCCAAACATTGGAAGAAGAATCTGATCCCTCCTGGCTCTGGGTGTTCAAGTGGGATGCTGAGACCAACATATTCGCTACCGAGCCGACTGCCAAGTGGAACCACCGTGGCCGGGGCATCTCCTATTTGCGTCCTCGCCAATTGGCAGTGGCCGATCTGGATCTAAACGGTGACGATGAGTTGATTATCGCCACTGGTAGCCCGGACAGGATGGTACTGATCGCCAACTGGGAACCTGACGGTATGCATGTCCTCAAGGAGTTTCGCGCCCGTCATATAGCCAGAGGTCCTTGGCCCTTCAGTCTTGCCTTAGTGGATTTCAATGGGGACATGCGAACAGACATTCTAGCCGTAGGTCACGGGAAACCGCAAGCCTTGCCAGCCTACCTGAATAGTCGAGAAGGCTACAGTGCCGTGTCCGTTCCGATTGACATAACCGAAGCCATCCTGCCTGAAGTGGTAGCAACAGCCGACCTGAACGGCGATGGGGAGGAGGAAGTCATCCTGGCCCATGCTGACGGATCGCTCACTCTGGTCAGTATGGCTGGCCCCGGTATTAGCGCTACCGTTCTGGATACCGAGATCCCAGATCTCGTCTACATCGCCACGACTGACCTGGATGGAGACGGAGCAACAGAAATGATCTTCCTCCAGGCAAACGGCACTGTAACTACAACTGATACACGATTTCTAGAAGCTATCACGAGTGAGCAAACCCTGTCGCGGCTACCGGCGCATGCAACTCCGCCCATCCGCTACTACTCATTCGCTGTTCTCCCAGCCCAAGTGGACCGCCCATCACTCATCATTTTGCCCGTACACACAGCAACCGGTTCGTTCATAGTCTACACTGAGATCGGGGAACCACAACCGCCGCAGGTGATCCCGCCCCCGGGCATCACGCCCACGGGGATACCCTCAGGTGAAGTTATCGCTGAGGAAACAGTTCCGTCCGCCGAAGCAGAACCTCTCATGATCCACGAAGAAGACCGGGAGGTATATTTCCCTGATAGGACCCTTGCCCACGATCCCAGAGCGCTACCCGCACACAGATCACCAGATTTCCTGCTATACCCTGGCGACGAGTTCGCTTACGACGTATTGGGAGAACGGATCGAGCGATTTGCCGGCTTCCGCTTCCTCCGAAAAGCGCCCGATATGGTATTCAACTATCAGCGCCAGGCCGTTGTATGGCAACCAACTATCGAGCACCTGGGTGCCTGGCATGTGGAATACGAGATTACTTATGACATCGGTGTCAGGCCTGAGGCGATGGTGACCGATTCCGTCCTGATGCCTGACAGGGAGGTGGTTCGGAATCAGATCCTCCTTTACGTTAACGACAAACCCCGGATCACCAGCGAGCCTGGAACATCGCAGCTGCTGGCCGGGCATCTGTTCGCTTATCGGATCCAGGTGGAGGATCGTAACTCGGATGCACGCATCGACTATCGTCTGGAGTCAGGCCCCAAGGGCATGACCATCGAGCGGAATGGAATCCTCTCCTGGCGAACCGATGAGACGCACCATGATGATTATCAAGTGGTGATCTCAGTCAGTGATGGCTTTGACAAAGATGTCCAATCCTTTCCGCTCAACGTCAATGCACAACTGACTATCACCTCAACAGCCTCCCACGTTGCTCATGTCCAGAAATTATATCAATACCAAGTGGACTTCTTTCAGCCGGGATCAAAAAGGGATCATGTCTTCTCATTACTTAAAGCGCCAGAAGGCATGAGCATCAATCAGAGCGGCCTGATCAGCTGGACACCCACTCCCGCCCAGATCGACACCCAGCAGTTTCATGTTCATATCACCGACGGCACCGCCGAAGATGACCAGAGTAGCTGGATCTATGTAAACGCCCAACCTAAACTGATCAAGGTACCACCGCGGGCCGTGGCGTTCCTGGCCGGGGATACCCTGCGCCTGGCTTTTGAAGGCCGGGATCCCAATCCGGGACAAGCGCTCAATTGGGGCCTGACGAGCGGCCCGGTAAACATGACCATCGACTCCGTCGGCAATCTCATCTGGCCAACCACATTTCAGGACCTTGATGCCACCCAATACACGGTTGAACTCAATGATGGGATCGATAGAACACTGTTCAGGGGCATTGCGTTCGTGAACAGTCCGATCAGCATCACTTCCCTACCTCTGGATTCAGCCGTTGTGGGACAGGCCTACCGCTACGCCGTCGGGATCCGGGATGACAACAGGAGCAGCCTGCTCAAGCTCCGACGCCCCACTGTGGTCACCGATCTGGACCGGACACTTGCTTACCAAGTAGAGCTCCAAGATGACAAATTCAAACGGGACCTTCCACGATACCTGGAACAATTCAGGGACCTTAAGAATATTTTCATCAACAAACCTCGCCGACCGCAACCTGGAGAAGTAGCGGAAGCAGCTCGTATCGATCTTAAGCAGCACGTAAAACATATCTTTGTGGACGAAGACCGGCTGATGCTGGTCATCCACAGCCCCAAACAGGGCTTGGTGGAACTTGAAGACGTACTGTGGGAATTCTTCCAGGGTGGCAAAGGCATCATGCCCCAATACGCTGCGGAACGGATTCCCTTTATCCACTACAGCCTACGCGAATTCCCTGATGGCATGACAGTCGATGACGATGGCATTATCACTTGGACCCCCACTCCTGTCCAAGCCGGTTATCACCAGGTGCGACTCTCGGTATCGGATGGGTACACCCGCGACGAACAATCATATCAGGTGTATGCCAACTATCCACCGGTGATTATTTCACAGGCAGATACCATGGCACTGGTTGAGCAGCGTTACATATACCGGATTCAGGTTGACGATAAAAATGCAGATGCGAGTCTTACTTACCGCCTGACTAAACATCCTGAGGGCATGCAGGTTGATTCCAAGGGTGTGGTGACTTGGATACCCTCGGTGGAACAGATAAATTGGCAGGAATTCGAGGTGGAAGTCTCCGACGGGCATGCCTTTGACCGGCAAGCCACCACGCTCTTTGTAAATATGCCCCCACGCATCATATCACAACCCAAACCAGTAGCGCTTAACAACTTCGAATACAACTACCGCGTGGTAGCAGAAGATCTAAACCGGGATGAGATTCATTATCGGGCAACCAGACTGCCACGCTATTCCGATTTTGATGCTCGTACTGGTCTATTCAAATGGCGGCCACGGGAACTTCAGAAGGGTCCTAACGATATCGTCTTCGAGGTCACCGATTCCCATGGCGGGGTTACCATTCACGAATTCCAAGTCCACGTCTTCGAAGATCCCAGCCGACGCCGGTTCCTCTTTACAGGATGGCCCTTATTGCTGGCCTTTGTCGGTGTGATTTTCGTTCTGGGAATCGCCATCGGCGGCTAACCGCTTGTTCCAGATCCTGACGAAAGTATCAACTATAAATCTTTACCCGATATCGCCAACTTTGCATACGATGCTTGTGCCCAGTCGGATTGAAGCGGTAGCTTAGCACTTTATTCACACACCAAAACAGACGGTCAACTCTGTTGCGGTCCTAGTCATTATGAAAGGATCATTATGACAGGTACTAGCCTTAGCTCTACGCCAATCCGAGTAGGCCTGATGGGATTTGGCCGCATTGGTCGGAACCTGTACCGCCTGGCCTCAGAAACATCCAACGTCGAAATCAAGGTAATAAGTGATGTTGGTCGACCCGATATCCTGCATTACCTGCTCCAACGGGATACCATTCACGGCTCATTCCACTACCAAGCACGCCTTGAGGATAATCGGCTTATTCTTGAAGACAACCGCAGTGCCGAGATGATCATGGGGGTGGCGCCGGGTGATGTTCCCTGGAAGAGTTACGATGTGGACCTCGTGGTGGATGCAACCGGGAAGTATACCAAGAAGAGTCATATGATGGACCACCTGGACGCTGGTGCTAATCGCGTTATTCTGGCCCACCTTCCTGAAGAGACCATAGACAGGTTAGTGATTGTCGGAGTAAACGAAGAAACCGTTTCCCCATCCGATCGGATGATCTCTTCCGGATCATCCACTACCAATCCGGTGGCACTGATGTTGAAGATTCTTGATGATGCCTTCGGTGTCGATCAGGCCATGATGACGACCGTCCACGCCTATACTGCGGACCAACCACTGGCGGATACAGCCGGAGAGGATTTTCGGCGGAGCCGATCAGCGGCTGAGAACATCATCCCCAACGACACGCCCACAGCCAAATGGCTTGAAGCGATTCTGCCTCAGTTCAAGGGCAAATTTGACGGGATTGCACTCAATGTCCCGGTAGCCGACGGCTCCTGTGTTGACCTCACGTGCCAACTTCGCGATCCTGAAGCAACCGTTGAGGCCGTTAATAGCGCGATGCGCGATGCAGCCAAGAAATCTCCGGACGTCATCGAAGTGACGGATGACCCGATCGTTTCTAGTGATGTGATCCGCAATCGCCACAGCCTGGTTTTTGATGCCCAAGCTACGATGAAAACAAAAGGGCGACTTATCAAGGTCCTGGGCTGGTATGATAACGGGTGGGGGCATGCAGCCCGGCTGCTCGACATCATCCAAGCATATGGTCGTTTCAATAAGAAGGGGGGTACGGCATGAAAGTTGGCATCAATGGATTCGGTCGCATCGGCCGGTCAGTGTATCGCATTCTGCACGAGCGAGATGACATCAATGTTGTGGCTATCAATGATCTGTACGACCATAACGCGCTAGCCTACCTGCTGCAATACGATACCATCATGCGGGTATTTCCCGAAAAGGTAACCGTCGAAAACGGGTTTCTGAAAACATCCAAAGATCGGGTTGCCATGCTGCAGGAGCGCGATCCGGTCGAGATTCCGTGGGGAGACATGGGTGTTGATGTAGTCGTGGAATCTACCGGTGTTTTCCGTAACCGGGACCAGCTCGTACCCCATCTGGATGCTGGCGCCAAACGGGTTATCCTGACCGTGCCTGCCAAAGATGAGATCGATTATACGGTTGTCATCGGCGTTAATGAAGATGGACTTAAATCCGAGCACCGGATCATCTCGAACGCCAGTTGTACTACCAATTGTCTGGCTCCTATGGCCAAGGTACTGCAAGAGGCCTTTGGGATTGTTGAGGGCATAATCAACACCGTGCACGCCTATACGAATGACCAGCGGCTGGCTGATGTGCCACATAAGGACTGGCGCCGCAGTCGCGCAGCGGCTGAGAACATCATTCCCACTACTACCGGGGCAGCCCGGGCAGTGGGCAAGGTCCTACCTGAACTGGCGGGCAAATTAGACGGTATCGCTTGCCGGGTCCCTGTACCCGATGGATCCGTCGTGGACCTGGTCTGTGAAGTGGAAAAAAAGGTGACTGTAAATGATATCCACGCTGCGGTTCGGGATGCCGCCGAGAGACCGGAGCTGAAAAACATACTGTCCTATTCCAGCCTGCCGGTTGTCTCCCATGATGTCATTGGTGATCCCCACTCTTCGATTTACGATGCCCCCTTCACGAAAGTCTCTGGCCGACATTTTGTGAAAACGCTAAACTGGTATGATAATGAGTGGGGCTACGCCAATAGAGTGGTTGACCTGATAGAAATTCTTGGCGGTTGGGGGAATTAGCGGCCCGATACGGTTCGCCCTGTCACCACAGTATATCCTGCCTCTAGGCCTCGCCCGCTGGCGGCGTGACATGCGGGAGCTGGAGATACATTGCCAGGGTATCCTGAAAGACCTCAAGATCCCGGCCAGCGAGGGAAAACTCCACGCGCAGAGCGTAAATCCGGTGCCTGTCCAGAAAACCTCTGTTCAACTTGACGGCATCCTTCTCCGTAGTCACCATCAGCAGCTGATTGTTATCACTTAATCCCGACAGGTAGGACATCTCATGTTCGGTATAGATAAAATGGTCGGGGTAGTAGCGGACTGCCTCCGGCTCCAGTTCCAAGAAAATGAGCGCCTGATAAAACGTCAGCGGTTGGGCTATACCACAAAAGGCAAGTAATCGTTCTCCCCTGAGCCGTTCCACTGGTACCATCTCACCAGTAGTCACATTGACGAGCTGCGGGCTGATGACCATGGCACTATCAATTTGGGTGACACCCAGCTTGCTTATTTTGCGCTTAAGCACTGGAGCGGGGGACTCGGTATTTGTCCGAGTCCAGATCACCAGATCAGCCCGTCGCAGTGCTCCGAGGTGCTCTCGCAGTGTACCATAGGGGAAAATCCGATAATCCGTACGCGGCGAACCTGCATCCAGCAGCACGATATTGCAGTCCCGTGCCAATCCCCGATGCTGGAAGGCATCATCCAGTATGATCAAGTCCGGTTTAAACCGGCCGATCATCACGGAGGCTCCCCGGTAGCGATCCTCATCCACCAGAACCGGTACGCCCGGGAGGCGGGAAGCCACGAGGTAGGGCTCATCTCCAACTGCCAGTGGTGTTTCCAACACACCGCTTTGATCACTCACCAACAAGGTCCCCGTCGAACGGCGCCCATATCCCCGGCTGACAATACCTACCTTGTACCCCAAGCCGAGCAGGTGTAGGGCAGTATAAATGGTCGCAGGAGTCTTGCCAGTGCCCCCAACGGAGAGGTTGCCAATCGACACCACGGGAACCGAAACTCGGCGGGTAATAAAGAAACCGATATTGTAGAAGAAGTTCCGCCACCATGCCAGACCCCAGTACAGCATAGCAACCGGCCAGAGGAACCTACGGAGCTTAGTCCATGTGCGCTGTGAGGGCATCCGCCTGTTGCTCTACCTCGTTAGCACGGTGAGTCATTATTTCAGCCACTTTTTCGGGATCGGTATCAGGGCTCACTTCCAACGGTGGGCCGATCTGAATCACAATCCGGCCAAACGGTTTAGGCAGTTGAAAATGATCCCAGCTTTTCCAGAAGGTCCAGTGTCGGCTGGCGCTGCCAGAAATGGGAATAAGCAAGGCGCCCTTTTTTACGGCTAGCGCAAGGCTGCCAGACTTGGCTATCCGGGCCGGACCCACTGGACCATCAATAGCAGTGGAAAGGATACTCTCAGGATCAGATAAAACGGGTACCATCTGTCTCAGTGCTTCCCGCCCCCTCTGACCACTGCTGCCAGGAATGATCTCAAAACCCCATGTCGACAGCAAATGGATAAGTAGGGCTCCATCACGCGAAGGGCTTACTATTGCGGTCGTGCGATAACGTCGCAGGTATTGTATAGGATAAAGCATTCTGCCGTGCCAGAAACCCACGAAGACTGGTTTTCTTCCTGCGCAGGCCTGCTTAAAGGCTTCTTCCCCCCGGACAATCACCCGGTTCAGAGAGAACAGAACACTAATGAGCCATCGGCCTAGATGCACCAGCAGCCAGGAGCCGATACTCTTGCGCTTCTCGATAACCTTCTTCATCGGCTAAACAGAATGGCCTTGGCCGCTAGGTTTGACGCTCCCGGTTCACCAGCAACATCACCGTTCTCTCCAAGGGTGTCATCAGTACTCGCTCTGGATACCGGCGCCATTAGAGACTGACGGACTCGCTTTAATTTTTGCAGCACTGTCTGCCGGTGTGCCTCGTCCTGAAAATAGCGCAAAATGGCTCTGGCAATCGGGCCTGGCTCTGCCCGATCCTGAAGAAACTCCGGAACCACTTCTTTACCAGACAAAATGTTAACCATTCCCGCATAGGGCAGCTTTACCAGACGGCGACCAAGCCACCATGAAAGAGGTGCAACTCGATAGACTACAACCATCGGGATGCCCCACACTGCCCCCTCGAGGGTAGCTGTTCCGGAAGCCACGATCGCCGCGTCAGCATAACGCAGTGCCAAGCGGGGCTGAGAGACAGCTATTACGACCTCACGTTGAATATCCGCCGGTATCATATCCAGGCTGAGACCGTTCGCCAAACCAAGTAGGAGCTGCGTATCAGGCATTTGCTGCTTGACAAGTTGAGCAGCAGTGTACAGGAGCTGCAAATGGCGATCCAGCTCCTGCTGGCGACTTCCAGGGAATAGCGTCAATACCGGCTGGCTGCTATCCATGCCCAGATCCCTCAGAAAATCGGCTCGTGATATATCCGGCTGACTTTCCTCCAAAATTGGATGTCCCACAAATTGTGCTTCAACACCACGCTGGAGGTACCAGTCCACCTCAAACGGAAAAATCACCAGAAGTTGATCCACACAGTCGCGAATGGTCGCGATCCGCCCTTCCCTCCAGGCCCACAACTGAGGACTTATGAAATAGGTAACCGGAATGCCCATGCGGAACAGTCGGCGGGCTAAACGGAGGTTAAATCCGGGATAATCAATCAGTATCACCCTCTCTGGCTGCCAATCACGAATAAATTCCTCTGTCCGGCGCATGACCCGCAGAAGGAAGGGAAGGTGTCGAAGAACCTCCCAATATCCCACTAGGGCCATGTCTTCTGCTTTATACAGACATTTCATACCCAGCGCCTCCATGCGGGTCCCGCCAATACCCGAAAAGCGACTCGAAGGATCCAGCTTCTCCATCGCCGATATGAGAGCCGCGCCGTGCTGATCGCCGGAAACCTCACCGGCGACAATGAAAAAGCGGCGGTCTGAGCCAGAGGAAGTGCTCACGCTTTAAGATACGTGGATACCAGAGTCAGGATAAGGACAGCTATGATAGCCGTGAGAGTACTGCGCTCATGTTGGAAGGCATAGCTCCATGCACGGGAAACAACTGATTGATTATCGTTTGCTTCGACATTCACCGGCCGGTACTTGCGGAGGCGTGGGAAAACCCTCGGTACTGATGAACAGTAGTGGATATAGGCATCGCCAAATAGCTCCTGCAAAGCGGCCTCCTCTACCGAAATGATCAGGGCATATTGAAGCATGAAGTAGACCAGCGCCACAATAAGCAACCATGGCATATACTGACCACCAGCAAATAGCACCACACCCATCCAGAGAAGCAGATTACCCACATACAGGGGATTGCGCATGTGGGCAAACAATCCCCACGTAATCAATACTTGCGCACCAACCTTCCGCGTCCGGACACCCCGGCCAAATGACCTCACAGCCGACAGGCGGACGAGCTCTCCTACGACAAGCAGAACCAGTCCCAGGACTGCCAGTGGGAAATGGATGTCAGCCTGCCAGACCAGCACAACAGCTAGCGGCACAGGCGTGTAGCTGCGATAACGAAACAGAAAGTTGCCCAGACGATGAAACAGATCAGGTGGAGAGTAAGTCTCCGGCGCTTTATTCTCACTCGCGGTCATGAGCGATCACTGGGTATAGATGACTCCCCAACATTGTTGCTGGCAATTGTCTCCTGGATGCGGATTGCCACATCAAGGGCTGCCCGGGCTGAGTAGCCATCAACGATCGGTTTGTCCAGGCCGGCTGCCGAACGGACAAAATTACCTAACTCGAGATGGAGGGCATTTTCTTCCAGAATAGTAGGTTTTTCGTAGGTAATTAGACTTCGGCGACCATTGAACTCGAATGGCATGGTCAAGAGAGCTTCGGCCGTAACTTCCTCTGGACCAACGAGGCGATACACTTCCGTCAGCTGCTGCAGGAAATCAACACCGATGTAGATATGGCTCTGAAAGATGCGCAGTTTGCGCATCTGTTTCTGGGAAATCCGGCTGGCAGTCAGATTGGCTACCGCACCGTTTTCAAATTCCAGACGGGCTGTGGCAATATCTATGGAATCGGTGATCACATTCACCCCATTAGCACGAATCTCCCGCACCGGAGATTTAACCAGGTGAAGCACAACATCGATGTCATGGATCATCAGATCCAGAACCACGGGCACATCCGTACCCCGCAGTGAGAAAGGCGCCAGACGGTGTCCTTCGATAAAACGTGGTGCCAGGGCATATTTCTCCAGTGCTCGAGCAGCAGGATTGAGCCGTTCAATATGACCCACCTGTATCAGCCGCTCGCACTCCTCCGCCAGCCGCAGCAGTTGATCGGCCTCATCCAGGGACTGAGCGATCGGTTTCTCAATGAACACATGACAGCCCGCCTCCAAGGCCTGGACAGCAACTTCGTAATGCTGCTGCGTTGGTACCACTATCGATACAGCTTGCGCGGCTGTCAGAGCTTCATCGTAGGACTCAAAGGTGTCTACATCATAACGTTTGTGAACCGCTGCCAGGGTGTCGGGATCAATGTCATATACACCCACCAGATCCGCCTCCGGTATCCGAAGCAGCTGCTCCACGTGACGTCGGCCAAGATAACCGACACCTATGACGGCTGTCTTCACTTTCTTATTCGACATGGCGTGTGAAATTATAGCCGGGGGAAGTCAATATCCACTCCCACTTGCGCTTAGACATTGTCACCCCAGTACATTGCGAACCATCTTGGACACGTCCAATCAAAGAAGAATAGAACTTGCTTTTAGCAACGGGGGCGCGGAAATTTTCTCATCAACAGCAGCTGTTCGCTTGCTCTCATTCAAAGCGGAGGTGCCAACCATCATCAGCGCCTGGAAGGAGTATCTATGTCCCGGGAATCACGGGTTATCATCAGCCGATTGATCACTATCACGATATTCATTGCCGGCTTCCTGGCTATGGTGGTCAGCAACTTTTTAATTACCCTCATCATCATCAGCGCGGGATTAATAATCTGGCTGCTTTATCTCCTCGCGGCCGACCTGGGCACAAGCCCTGGTGAGACTACATCTGAGACCAGCCTGGGAATGAGCTTGAGTAGGGTCATCGCCGGACTGGGAGGTATACTGGCCATCTCCGCTTTCAGGACCTACGGTGTGGAACAAACCATGTTTGGCGATTACGCCTTTAACCTAATCGGGCTGGCCCTCGCCCTGGCGGTTCTGCTGGTCATGCTTATGCCGCTGTTCGTCGTCTCCCTGACCAGTAAATCACGGCCTGCGGTCACACCAACTGAGGAGAAGCCGGTCCCACCTGAAGCCGCAGCTGCCACCGGGCCTCCAGCTGCTCCTGCACAGCAACCCCCCCTCTATTACACTGCTCCCTATCCACCAGACTATGAACCGTACACCGAGGCGGATGAACTGGACTATGAGGAAGAAGAGGAGGATTGGGAAGCAGGGGAAGAGAAGGAGCCCTATGAGGATTACTACGAAGAAGAGTACGAAGACGAGGAAGAGAGCGAAGAGGACGAGTACAGAGAAGAATAGTCCCACCGGTTCAATTTTTGCCTGTTCAATTGCCGCATCTTATGCCGCCCTGCAGTACCTAAACCCTACCTAGCGCTAGCGCAGCGCCTCACTTACTCCGTCCACATACCAGTCGCGCCACTCAAAGCGACGGAAAATATCCGCTCCGTGAAATCCATTGATGTCCTCCGGCGAGATCAGCTGATGGTAGTGATTCCGCAACAAAGACCGGGCTATAGTTTGATAGGACCAATGCCACGGTTCATAGCGATAACCGCGATCTCGATCCGGCGTGTATGCCATGAAAAAGCCATAGTCATTAGCATGTCTCTCGAGCCAGCGGAGAGCTAGCAAGCCCTCCCCCGTCCGCCAGTAGGCCGGGCTCGTACTGTTAAAATCAATATCCGTCCCCCAATGGTGGCGGGAGGTACCCGGGGCGGAGGAATACTTCAGAATCGCCAGACATCGTTCCAATGAATCGGGATATTCCTTTGCCAGGTTGCGTCCGCCAGACAAGCGCTCGCCGGTGAACTTCGCATTCCAGATGGCTCTCTGCTGGGCGAAACTACGGGTGGCGGATACCACCTCCAGGTGCACGCCCTCCTCACGAGCATCCCGGATCATGCGCTCAAGCGCCTTGGCAACCTCGGTGCGTAAATAGACGGATCTGCCGTTGGCCAAGTCTTTAGGCAACCGGGCAAAATCACTCGTGGTATCCGGCCGGAATTGTCCTAACAGATAGGCCTTGGGGTCGATGGGAATGAGGTCGCTTCGGGTCAATGCTACATCTGATCCCACCTGTGCGTCCACGTTAATCCATATCAGGAGGCCGGCCAGACTGATGAGGTAATGAAGCCAAACTGCTCTTCTTGCCCCCCTAATCAAATGATTACCCATCGACTCTTTCAATCTGAAGAAACACGAAGATGTACTCGGCTATACCCAAAAGCATTATCCTATACATTGAATTTGAAGAATATCACATCCCCATCCTGGACGAGGTATTCCTTCCCTTCCAGCCCTACCAAACCAGCCTCGCGCACTGCCTTCTCTGAGCCCAGGCGCACCAGGTCAACGTAGTGAAATACCTCCGCTTTGATGAAACCGCGCTGAAAATCCGTATGAACTGCGCCTGCAGCGTCATAGGCGGTGGCACCCTGCTGGAACGTCCAGGCATGGGCTTCATTGGGATTACAGGTGAAGAAGGTCTGGTAACCCAACAGATCATAAGCGGCATGAATCAGCTTGGTCAAGCCCGCCTCGCGCAGATGATACTCCTCAACAAATGCCTCCCGCTCCGATTCATCCAACAAGGCAATCTCCTGTTCCAGCTTGCCGCATAACCGAACGGCCCGGTTATTCTCCCGGGCGGCAAAATTAAACAGCTCTTGCACCTGAGCTGCTCGCTCATCATGCTCCATCTCCTTCTCACCGACATTTGCTACGTACAGGATAGGCTTGCCGGTGAGGAGAAACAGGGATTGAAGCTGAGTCTGGCTTTCCGCTGGCAGACCCATCGCACAGACCATCCGGCCATCGTTCAACCCTTCATGTACACTCTCAAGCACAGTCAACTCCGCACGGGCCTCATGATCACCACTGTCTGCCAGCTTCTTGACATGAGCTAACCGTTTATCAACTGACTCCAGATCCTTCATCAAGAGCTCGGTTTCTACAACCTCCGCATCTCTCACCGGGTCAATGTTGCCCTCTATGTGGCTGATATCGGGATCCTCAAAGCAACGCACAACATGTACCAGCGCATCCACTTCCCGTACATGCGCCAGGAACTGGTTGCCCAGGCCTTCACCCCGGCTGGCGCCCCGTACCAGCCCGGCAATATCAACGAATTCCACTGTGGCTGGGGTGACTTTACCAGGCTGGTAAATATGGGCCAACTTATCCAGGCGCGCATCCGGGACGGGGACGACACCCAGGTTGGGATCAATGGTACAGAAGGGGTAGCTCTCAGCGGGTACCTGAGACGCCGTCAGCGCATTAAAGATGGTAGACTTGCCCGCATTAGGCAAGCCGATAATACCGCATTGCAGGGTCATGGCTGAGCGAATTTACCCCTATAACAATAACGGCAAGAATCGGTATGACGTTTCATCTGCCAAAACTAATTGGATACATAGCGCCGGCTGGACCGACCTATTTGCAAAGTGCTCAGGCCGACCCGCCGAGGCCCGCGGTTGCGAGAATGCGTTCGAGAAACTGAGCCTCCGGCAGGGCTCCATCCGCGGCACTATGCTCATTCGCTACTGTCTTGGGTACACCCCGAACACCATAGCGCTGACCAAGATGAGGAAATTCTGTGACCTCAACCATATCTGCTGTTACCATATCGCTCTCAAAGGCGAACTGATGGGCCAGGTGAACCACCTGGGGACAGTAGGGTCACGTGGGGGTCACGAATACCTGCAGGTGCAGCGGATTGGCCAGAGCTGCCAGCTTCTCCTGCGTGGCCTTGGACAGACCGGAATCGCCCCGGGAAATCATGTCAATATCTTCCAATATGGTGACAAACTCGTAACCGGACGGAATGCCGTAGAAACGAATGCCCACATCCTTCTTACCCATGATCACGGTAGCAGGAATTTTGTCCACGCCGTAGGATTGGGCTTTGTCCTTGTCCTCAATGAAATTGAAAACATCAAGACTGATCAGATCAGATAGACCGGCCAATTCTTCCATGATCTGCCGTGTCTCCGTGCAATAATCACACTCGATCGTCTGGGTGAAATTGACGAGCCTGACCGGGTCTTCAAGCTCAGCAAAGCGTTTACTGATCTCATCTTTGATGGACTCATTCAGTAGTGTCATGATTATGCCCCCTGGTTAATGCATGCTCACTGGATCGGTATTTGCCCTTCGACTTGTTATGCTGATAATCATACTTCACACCCCGTCAGGTGCTATCCCATTTGCCACTCCTCCGATAATAAGCTGCCTGCCGCTTCATCAATTAGAACCGTGGCGTGCTGGTGCATCTGCACTATGGTGGCTGGCACCATAGCAGAAATCGGGCCTTCGATGGTGTTTTTAATAGCCTGGGCCTTGCCCTTGCCATTAGCCAGCATGATCAGCTTCCTGGCATCCATGATGGTGCCAATTCCCATAGTAATAGCATACTTGGGAACCTGGTCCATGTTGTCAAAGAATCGAGCATTGTCTTGGCGCGTTTTTTCCGTCAGCGTTTTAATCCGGGTCCGCGAACCGAGGGAGGACCCTGGTTCATTGAAGGCAATATGACCATTCCCACCAATTCCCAGAATCTGCAGGTCAATACCGCCAACCTTGACAATCCGCTCTTCGTACCATTCACAGTGGGCCTCAACATCATCAGCCATGCCTTGTGGAACATGTACATAGCGGGGATCAACGTTGATATGCTTGAACAGGTTCTCCCACATGAAATAATGGTAACTCTGATCATGCCCAGGAGGAAGACCGACGTATTCATCGAGGTTGAAGGTAGTCACTTTCGAAAAATCAAGTCCCTCCTCAGCATGCATGCGGATAAGCTCTTTGTATAAGCCCAGCGGGGAACTGCCTGTGGCAAAACCCAAAATAGAGTCAGGTTTCTTCCGAACCTGCTCGGCAACAAGTTTGGCTCCTTCATTACTGATGGCATCGTAATCCTTTTTAATTACTAGAAGCATGTCGCTAGCCTTTCAGTTTCTATCCTGTTATCGCTTTGAGTGTCGGGAGCGGCTTCCTGCCACACCGGATTAGTATCTATTTACTAAGAGATCTCAGGTTGCTGACATCACTCTCACCCGCATCGCTGCAACCTGCCACTCTGTTACGTTAAAGTTAAATAAGAATGTATATGTAAGGGCAACCCGATAGCTGAACCTGGATCGTGACCATCTGCTGATTCCCGCAAGGGTCTGGACCTTGGGATCAGGTAAATTTTCGCCAGGGGCAAATGCGGAAGCGCCTCTTTTTAAAATAACCAATGTCCATCTTCACTCAGCCTCTCCAGAGGTCTGGTCCACTGCGGGGAAGGCTATCTGGTATTACCAGAGAGCCACGAGTAAATTCGGGTGTTCAACACCATAGAGGTTAGCATGTCAGATTGGGCAGTTATACTCGGCGCATCCAGTGGGTTTGGCCACGCCAGCGCCACAGAACTAGCCAAAGCCGGGCTTGATATTTTCGGAGTGCACCTGGATCGTAGAGCCACGCTACCGAATGTCAAATCGATTATTCAGGATATAACTGCTACCGGGTCCAAGGCAGTCTTTTTCAACATCAACGCCGCCGATTCGGCCAGACGAGCCGAGGCCATTGCAGCCATGAAGGAAACTGCAGGAGCCAGGGGTCGCGTAAAGGTGCTGTTGCACTCGCTAGCTTTCGGTTCGCTCAAACCCATCATTTCCCAGGATGCGGGGCAAGCAATAAGCCAGTCTCAGGTTGAGATGACTATTGACGTCATGGCCAGCAGCATCGTTTATTGGGCTCAGGACCTTTACCGGGCTGGACTGATCAAGGAAGGAAGCCAGATCTTTGCCATGACCTCTTCTGGTGGCCGTCGGCAATGGTACTCCTACGGAGCCGTATCTGCCGCCAAAGCCGCCTTGGAATCCTATGTGCGGCAACTGGCGCTGGAGCTTTCCAGCAAGGGCGTTGCGGCAAACTGCATCCAGGCCGGAGTTACTGATACACCTGCCCTGCGGAAGATCCCGGATAATGAAAAGATGATTATACATGCCCAGGAAGTAAACCCGGGCAAGCGTCTGACTACACCTGAAGACGTGGCCAAGGCCATCAGACTCTTAGGACTTTCCGAAGATACCTGGCTAACCGGAAATGTGATTCGCGTCGACGGCGGGGAAGATATCACGGGATAATACTCCACCCATCTCAGATCAATTCCCAGCGCACCTGCCAGCGAGGATTCACCAGGCGGGTCATGAGCAGGAGGGTGGCGACCACCCCTGAGATCACGCCAGTCGTGATCCACATCATCATAATCACGATCTGAAACTTCACCGCTTCCACGGGTGGCAAGCCAGCCAGGATCTGACCGGTCATCACTCCCGGCAATTGTACCAGTCCGACTGTCATCAGCGCATTGATCGAGGGGATTAGCGCACCTGAAACGGCGTTCTTGAAAGCGGGGTGCAGCGCCTTGCGCGGAGGAGCTGCCAACGACAGTGCTACCTCCACCGATGCCCGGCGCAGCTTCATTTCACTGACAAAGCGGTTGGCCGACAGTGAAACAATATTAAGGCCGTTTCCCAGCACCATCCCGCTCAATGGGATCAATACGACCAGATTATACCAGGGATCAGGGCGAATGATCAGGAGGGCTACTACTCCCAAACTCACAATCAGCGCAAGTGACAGGGTGATGCTCGTAATGAGAAAAAGGCCAGGCAGCCTGGACTGTTGCCGTCGTACACTCTCATAGCTGGCCACCGAGATCATCACGATAAGAACTGCCAGTAGAAGCCAGGGTGAGTTGACTTGGAACAGCACCTTCAGTGCAAAACCGATCAGTGTGAGCTGAGCAAACGCTCTGACGGTACCGATGGCCAGGCTCCGCTCGATACCCAATCCCTCGAGACGGGAAAGAGCAATAGCCACAGCCATAAGGATAAGCGAAATGGCTACGTCACCAAAACCGAGGTGGAATAGTGCCATTACGAAAGACTTCTCAGCGTCCCTTCCGCCATCTCAAGTATGACCTGGCCCAGCTTGCGGGCATGGGAGCGTCGGTGGGTTACAAATATGGTGAGAAATTCTTCCTGCTGACTTATCTCTCGGACCAACTCAAGTATACCATCCGCCGTCTTGTCATCCAGAGCAGAGGTGGGTTCATCCAGCAGGAGAATATCTGGCTTTGTCACCAGGGTACGCGCCAGACAGACCCTCTGCTGCTGCCCCACACTTAGTTGAACTACTGTGCGATCGAGAAATGTATGGTCCAGGTGCACCATTTCCATCAACGTACTGAAGTCCGTATCGTTGCGTCGCGCAAACCGGGCAGCGAAGTCCAGATTCTCTCGGACGCTATCTCCCACAAAGGCCGGCGTTTGGAACAACATGCTGATACGGCGACGAACCTCCGAAGGATGAAGCATGCTGATATCCTGACCCTCCAGCAGAATCCTCCCCCGGTCAATTGAGGTCAGGTTGTTAAGCACCCGGAGAAGCGTTGTCTTGCCTATCCCGGACGCACCCACGACAGCGTAAATGCTTCGCTCCCGAAACGAGAAAGAGCAATTCTTTAGAATGAAATCTGGTGGGGATTCAGAGTTGGACTTCCAAACCGAGTCCAGCGTCAGCATAGGGGATCAGTTGGGAAGCGATTCAGCTGAGGAACTGAGAGCCTCCAGGTTCTTCCGCTTCCGGATCATTTCCTGAAGGTTGTAATTCTCAGGTGTGGGACGCAATTCAAAGGTTTTCCCAGCCTCGATGAGAGCCAGCTCATACCAGTTCTTCTTGGCATAGGCGACGGCCAGGTTATAATGGGCACGGGCTACGATATCCAGCTCCCGGCCTGACATGCGGCGCGGATCAGCCGGTAGTAAACGGACCACCTCCTTGAACTCGAGAATGGCGTCGTCCACCAGACCTTTCTGGTAATACCAGAGGCCCAGGTCAAGGTGGCGTTCTGGCTTATCACCACACCCCATGACCAGGAACAGAACTGTCAGCAGCAGTAGAACACGAGGAAAGTATTTCACGGTTGGGAGTCTAGATAGATAATGATTCATCCGGAAAAAGTTCATGGGTGATGATGAGAAATGCAAGTAAAAACAGGGAGCCTTATCATTCCCTTCGGGTTCTGAACATGGGCGCCCCGCATGTAAAAGTAAGTTGCACACCCCCAAAGGAGAATTAAGATCAGACAAGGTGAAAACAAGTCATGCTGGTTTACCCGGCACGAAACCAGCCGAAAACTGACGTTACCGATGCACTACTGTGTAGCGCTTTAAATCACCGATAGCTTTGGTGATGTGGATTTCACGCGGGCAGGCATCGGTGCAGTTGAAGATTGAGTGGCAGCGCCAGAGGCCGTCCTTATCATCCAGAATGCCCAGACGGAACTCATTGCCGCCATCACGTGAGTCGAAGATAAAGCGGTGCGCCTTGACAAATGCCGCGGGCCCCACATAGGCACCATTGGTCCAGAAGGATGGGCAGCTGGTGGTGCAGGAACCACACATGATGCATTTGGTGGTATCGTCGAAGATAGCCCGGTCTGCAATAGACTGATACCGCTCGGCGGCCGGGGCTGGCTCCTTGGGAATCAGGAACGGCTTAACACTTTCCAGGCCTGCAAAGAATGGCTCCATGTCCACAACCAGGTCTCGCAGAACCTTCATACCTCGAATAGGCTGGATGCGAATGCGTTTACTCTTCAGATCCTGCACCAGAACCTGGCAGGCCAACCGGTTGAGGCCATTGATCTCCATGGCATCAGAACCGCAAACGCCGTGGGCACATGATTTACGGAAAGCAATGGTGCCATCATCCTCATCTTTGATAGCCATCATGACATCCAGTACACGGTCCTTCGGATCCACCTCTTTTACAAAGGTGTCAAAGCGGGACTTGTCCGTGTCCGGGTCATAGCGGAAAATCTCAACGGTCACTTGCATCTTAGTACACCCTTGGCTTTGGTTGGAATTTGGTAATGGTTACCGGCTTATAAGCAAACTTCACCTTGCCATCCGCTTCATAGTGGATGAAGGTGTGCTTCAGCCATTTCTCATCATCCCGCTCGGGATAGTCCTCCCGGGAGTGAGCGCCGCGACTTTCCGTTCGATGAAGAGCACTTTCAGCGATCATCCAGGCAGAATCCAGTAGGAATCCCAGTTCGATGGCCTCCACAAGTTCGGTGTTGAAATAGGCACTCTTATCCTGCACACCTACTTTTTGATACCGCTGACGAAGCTCCAGAATGGTGTCCCGCGCTTTAGTAAGGCTATCCTTTGACCTGAAAACCCCACTGTTCACCATCATGACATTCTGCATCTCTGGACGCAGGTCGACCACCTTTTCAGTGCCACCGCCGTTCTGCAGCCGGTCAATCTCGCCCCGGAGGAACTCATCCGGTTCACCCTTAATTCGACCGAACTCGGCCTCTCCCAGGTAGCGTACCATGTCCTTCCCGCCTCGACGGCCAAAGACCACGATGTCGAGCAGCGAATTGGTCCCCAGGCGATTGGCGCCATGTACCGACACACAGGCCACTTCACCCGCTGCATATAAACCTGGAACTACCTTGTTCTTGGCATCCCACAGCACCCGGCCTTCGATATCGGTGGGAATGCCCCCCATCGCGTAATGAGTAGTGGGCTGTACCGGTATGGGTTCCTTGATCGGTTCCACTGCCAGATACGTGCGGGCAAAATGGGAGATGTCCGGCAGACGCTCGTTGACGATCTCGGCACCCAGATGCACCAGGTCCAGATATAGATAGTCAGAGCCGGTATCGCCGCTGCCTTCAATGCCCCGACCTTCCACAATCTCGTTGTACATGGCCCGGGCAATGACGTCGCGGGGAGCCAAATCCTTGACAGTCGGTGCAATAGCGCCCATGAAACCATCCTTGCCGGAACCTATGTTCTCAATGTCCTCCCGATTGCGCAGAATACCACCCTCACCACGCGCCGCCTCAGATATCAGGATACCCAGCTTCCGCATGCCGGTGGGATGGAACTGGACAAACTCCATGTCCTCCATTGGAATACCACGGCGGAAGCAAATAGCCATGCCATCACCGGTATAGGTATGGGCATTCGATGTCACTGAGAACGCCCGCCCATGACCGCCAGTCGCCAGCATGGTCGCCTTGGCCTGGAAAACGTGGATATCACCCGTCGCCAGATCGTACGCGACCACACCCTGGCAGATGTCACCATCCATGATCAGGTCGAGCACATAGAACTCGTTGAAGAACCGCACCTCGTTTTTCACACACTGCTCAAAGAGGGTGTGAAGAATCATGTGACCGGTGCGGTCAGCGGCATAGCAGGCCCGCTTAACCGGGGCTTCCCCGAAATTCTTGGTATGACCACCGAAAGGCCGCTGAGCGATCTTACCATCGGGTGTGCGACTGAAGGGCAGACCAAAATGCTCCAGCTCCAGGATGGCTTCCACCGCGTCCTCGCACATGATCTCGATGGCATCCTGATCGCCCAGGTAGTCCGAACCCTTGACGGTATCGAAAAAGTGCCACTCCGGACTATCCGGCTCCTCGTTACCTAAAGCGGCGCCAACACCTCCTTGCGCCGCACCGGTGTGGCTCCGTACGGGGAACAGCTTGGATAGAACCGCCACACTGTAATTATGCTGACTGAGCTCCAGGGCGCACCGCAGGCCAGCACCACCGGCACCCACAACG
>CP070787.1:1619277-1659990 GCA_020346745.1 Fidelibacterota bacterium
TCCACATCCGGCAGATCGTCGACAGTAAAGGGTGGGGCCATATCCACGATATGCTGTTCACGTGGCCTGGGGTAGTCAAAGTAACGGTTCTCGAAAATCGTCGTTGTGACCGTAGTGTCCGCGAATACCTGAATGCCCCTGGTCCGCATCTGGTCCAGGACGGCGCAACTCTCCATACCTGCCTTCGTTACCAGGCATACCTTCAGTCCCAGGCTGTGGAGAGCCAGTGTCCCGTAATAGGCCACTCCACCCGGCAGCTCCCTGGTTTCTCCCCCACGGCGGATAAGATCGCGGGTCAGGTGTCCGATCATGCAGACATTATACATGCCTGTTAATCTCCCTATGCATAATCACCAGCATATATCATAGTAGCAGGGTGGAATATGGCCCTTTCATCTGGAAAATATCAAGGTGCAGTTGGATTCAGGGTAGGCCTTAGTTTCTCCGTGTGAACTTGGTGGGGGGCAGCTGGCCTGACCCGCCCAGAGTCGGGCGTATCTATAACTCGAGTTCCCAGGTTTCAGCCACCAGATCACGCCCGAAGCTGTGGTGGGATTCTTCCGCAACCAACTCGAATCCGCTCAGTTCGTACAAGTGACGAGCAGCGTCCAGAATACTCTGTGTCCACAGGGTAATCCGTTTGTAACCGGCCTGCCGGGCGAACTGGATGTATTCCTTCATCAGGAGTTTGCCAATCCCTTTCTCTCTAGCCCACGGCTCAACCAGGAACAGGCGCAGTTGCACGGTATTCTGGCTTCCCCGTGAAGCGACGATGGACCCCACTCGTTCACCATCTATTTCGGCAATCCAGATATGATCCTTTTTATGATCATAGGTTTTGATCAGTTTGGCCAGGATGTCAGCCACCAGTGCCTCGAATGTCTCTTCGAACTGGTATTCTTCATTATATAGCACACCGTGACGCTGAACGATCCACCCTATATCACCAGGTCGATGGGTGCGAATCACAATTGGACCGTTTTCCGCAGAGCGTGTGGTGAGAATATCCTCAATCGCGGACATTGCCCCCAGCAGCCTGATCTGAGCTTCATCAGTCAGGCTATCAAGCATCGCATCCACTTGCAGATTGGCCCGGCTATTCAAATCAGCGCAGACATCCTGCCCTTTACTGCTCAGGGTCAAATTCCATTGACGGCCATCCAGCTCTGACCTGGTTCGGGTGACAAGACCGTTCTTCTCGAATGCTGAGACTAACCGGCTCATATAGCCGGCATCCACACTCAATAAGTCAGCGAGTTTTGTTACGGTCAGGTCCTGTCGCTGGCCCAGTTCGAACAGCACGCGTGCCTCTGATAGAGAATAGGGCGTGTCCAAAAGCCCCTCAGAGAGGACCTCGATCTTCTGGGTGTAGAAGCGGTTGAATTGCCGGATGGCAGCTATACGCTGGCTGGTTTCACTCGTAAGCATATCCATTTCCTGTCTTCATGACCTCCGTCTGCTTTCCCAGAGAAACCAATATACGCCCTAATACTTGGCTAAAGCAACTATATGTATGCCTCAGGCATATAAAATGGGAGGGTAGGAAAAGATCGGCAAACATTGCCCTTCCCCCTTTTAAAGCGGGTGGGGACTGCCCCCCAGTACCGGAAGTGAATTTACCAGGCTACTCTTTGTTGACGCGCTCCCCAGGCCAGACGCAGAATTTCTCCACCAGTACCGGTAACAGGTACAAGTCGGCCAACAGCGCTGAGAAGACGGTAAGACAGGTAAGGAAGCCGAACTCCACGGAAGAGGTAAAATTGGAAATGAGCAGGGCACCAAATCCCGCCATGAGGAGCAGCGAGGTGGCGATGATCGCCTTGCCGGTATGTAAGAGGGAATTACGCGCCGCATCAAGCAAAGCTAATCCGCGGTTCAGCTCCAGTCTTAATCTTGACAGGAAATGGATCGTGTCATCCACTGCGATGCCGAAGGCGACGCTGAAGACCGCTGCCGTGGTCGGACGCATGCGGATGCCCAGCCACCCCATGGTACCGGCAATAATGACCAGTGGCAGAACGTTGGGTATGAGGCTGATGATCACCCACCGGGGAGATTTGAACAGCAGACCCATCAGGATAGATATGATAATGAACGCCAGCGCCAGGCTGCTACCCAGGTCAAAACTTACCTGACCGGCAACGCGATGGATCAGCTTAGTCGTCCCCGTGATGCGGATGTCGTATTCGGCGGGAGTGTTGGCCGCCAGGTAAGCGTTCACATCGGCTAAAAGCTGACCTGCCTTCTTGGAACCCACATCCTGCATCCGGGCGGTGACCCGGCATTGGGACTGATCGAAGCTGATATAATTTTCGAAGGGATCCTTCCCGGAGAGCATGGCCAGCAGGAGGTATTGGGAGATCATTTTCCGGTCGTCGGGAATGGTATGGAAAGCATCGTCGCCATCGTGCATGGCCTGATTCAGGTCTTTAATCATCAAGGCGGGAGATATGATCGATTCGATGCCCGGATAGATTTTGAGGTGCTGTGCCAGTTGATCGGCAAATCCAAGCAATTCAGGTGTCTTGGCGGCTCCCTCCTGCTTGCCATCGATGATGAATTCCAGCGTGGCAACTCCGCTCATCTCGCGTTCGAAGAATTCCAGGTCTTGAATAACCTGAGCATCGCGATTCACATCATCCATGATATGAGTATCCACGACAATCCGGGGAATGCCCCAGGCGAAGGCGACAACAACGACTGCGGCGACCAGCAGGATGCGCATCGGGTGTGCGCGAGTCGAGCGAGCGGCGTGTTGGGCCCATCGCAGGGCATACTCGGACCCGGCGCGCCGGCCACCTCTCCGCTTGAGCGGTTTCAGATAGGTCATCATCAGCGTGAGGAATATGATGGAGATACAGAAGGCGCCCAATACACCCAGAGCGGTGAAGACACCGAAGTTTTTCAATGGTATGATATCGGCGGTGGCCAGGGCGGCGAATCCCACCGCGGTGGTGACACTGGTCATGAGAGTGGCTGCGCCCAGCGTGTTGATCGTCGCCTTGAGGGCTTCTTTCCGGTCTAATCCCGCCTCCCGTTCCTCGTAATATTTGAACATCAGGTGGATACTGTCCGAGATACCCACCACCACCAGAATGGAAGGCATGATGGTCGTGAGCATATCGAAATCCACATTGAAAAGACCCATCCAGCCTACAGCCCAGACGATACTCATCAGGATGACCGCCAGGGGCAGGACAATCCCCCTTATACTTCTAAATGTCAGGAACAGCAGAATAATCGCCAACGGGAAGACGGTAACATTGCCCCGGATGTTCTCCCGCTGCATCAGATCAACATATTGATTGCGGAGATAGGGGATGCCACTGTAATGGAACTGATACTGTGGGAAATCAGCCGTAACCGCCTTCAATCCCGAGATGATCGCGCCCCGCGGCTCGTAGGTGTTCGCCTGCACGCTCAGATCCACATAGATGGCGGTAACCCGCCCGTCAGGAGAGATAAGGAAGTGTGTCAGGAGTGAATCAGCCAGCACCCGCTCGCGCAGGCCGGCCAGATCCGCCTGGTTCTCCGGAAACTCATCCACCAAAGTCTCGAGTATCAGGTCTCCTTCTTCGCCCCTGAGATCTTCAAAGGATGTAAGGCTCAGGACTTCCAACACTCCCTCAACGGCCAGGAACCGTTCGGTGAGTGTCTCGATATCCCGCCATGCAGAGACATCGGTCCACAGGTGGGGGGACTCAAATCCCACCATGATAATATTATCATCGGGTTCGAATTCCTCCTTGAACCAGCGGAAGTACTCGAATTCCTCATCGCTCCGAGGGTACATGTTTTCCAGGGTATAATCCTGCCCAACGTTCCCGGCAAATCCTCCCAGGAAGACCGTCATGATGATGATGAAGCCGATCCAGAGGATCGGGAAGCGGAGAAGGAGGTCGGCTAATCGTGAGCTAAGTGGGGTTTTTGACATGGTAACAAGAATGTTTTCAGTGCAGGTTATTCAGTATAGAAGTAGCCAATGCGGATCTACGTTATCACTGGCATCGCGGATTTGACCACATTTTCATGCGGTTCGTTGTCCTCAACGGCATCATTATTTTACTGTGATAAGCCCACTGATGCATTACCGCAACCGAGACACCGAATCAGTAGTGCGTATCTTAGAAAGCCTTACGGAAAGAGGAGCTTACCCTTGACCTATCATGCACAGTGCGGCGATCCTCTGGGGTGACTTAATTCTCAAACAAATGCACGCCTACATGATAACATCTCAGCAAATCATTATTTCTATATGACTTGTTATTATTCCGGTGGTTGCGTACATTGCATTTACACTTCCAGAAAGATGATTCCATAGGGCTATTTCCGAAAGCAAGGCACCAGCACGGGAGGTATTTTACTCGTATATCCCGGTGGAATGGTTCCCCATGAGCCATATTTCGGAGAAAAGTGAGCGCAATCATGGATGACCTGATTTCAAATGCCATCAATAGTGCACCGTACATTGTTTTGGCTACCCTTTGTCTGTACTTGCCGCTTACCGCACTAACCTACCTCTGTTTCCGACGGCGACGCAGAAAGGCTGAGATTGAGCGCATATTCGCGATCCTAGAGCTCAACCTGGAACGAAACAATAAAAACAATAAAACCTATCAGGACAAGTGGGCCGGTTTGTATTACGAAGCCTATGAGGACAAGTGGGCCTGGATATACTACGTGATGGCTGTTATCTATTCGACAGGCATCTCCCTGATCGGATTGTCGCTGCTGTTGCTCGGAAGCAGGATCGGATTCCCCTGCTATGAATTTCCAAGTGTGAGTGTTGGCGGCATAGCATTTCCCCAAGCCGGATCCCGTCTTGTTTTCGGGATGGCATTTCTGGGCGCCTATCTCTGGGGGCTCCAGCATGTGTTCCACCGGTACGCGACGAACGACTTGACTCCCGGCGTATACTACACACTCAGTATAAGGTTGATCTTTGCCTCGCTGATAGCCCTGGTGATCTACAACGGGTATGCGGCTTTGGCTGGCGAGAGCCAGTCTTCGAGCGGGATCACCTGGATCATCTGGCCAGCACTGGCCCTGCTGATCGGCATGTTTCCTCGACGGGGTCTGCGCTATCTCACTGAGCGGTTGCCCATAATCTCTGCGGCCCCTAATCCTTCGGTTCGGGAAATGCCCCTGGAAATGATCGAAGGCATAACCACCCACGACCGTTTGCGGCTGGAGGAACTGGGCATCGATACGTGTTATGATCTCGCCACCGCTGATTTCGTTCCCCTTATTCTTAAAACGCCTTATAGCGCTCGAGAATTGATCGACTGGATCCTGCAGGCGAAGCTGTGTGTCTATTTTGGTGAGGTAGTCAAAGATCTGCGCGAGCGCAGCATCAGGACGGCCCTCGATCTGAAGAGACTAGCCCCGCAGGACATACCGGCTTTGGCCGAGGAGACTGCCACTACAAAGCCTGCCCTGGAGCGGGCGAAGGAATCGATAGAGCATGATATTGAGATCGAGCGTCTGTGCAAGGTGGGGCTGTTATTGAGCAGGTATTCAGCGATAAAGGATGAAGAGCTGCCATCTCCCGAGTCGTGTTCTTCCCCACGCAAAGAACGCGATCGTTCGAAGGGACGCTCCCGAAGGCGCCGCTAGGCTGATAGAATCGTGGCGGGTCCGAATCCCGCTGTAAACAGCTAAGAGCTAGACGTCACCGGATGTGGATTTACCACCCAAAGCTTCCCGCACATCCAGTATCATATTCGTCAGTGCCAGGGTGGGATTGATGTTCCGTTCCAGATGGATCAGAACCTGCTGCACGGCGGCAGTGGCGGTGCCCCAGTCGGCGTCGGGATGGGCATCCAGATGACCTCGCAGGTCGGCTAGTCGCTGACTGAAGATCACGCCGTCCTCAGAATGTGTCTTCTGGAGGAACATCAGATCCCGCAACCACAGCTGCAACAGCTGCATGCGGGTGGCGAACTCCAGCGATTTTCGGTACCGCAGTAGAGCCAGATCATTCACCAACTGTTGCCAGCTGGTGGGCTCGGGGGCCAGCAGGTTTGCCACCAGCTGGTCCAGAACTTCCATCTGAACGCCGTCCTCGGCTGCCATCTGGCGGGCTTGAGGGAGATTGCCTCCCGTCACCTGGGCCAAGACACGGGCTTCTCCCTCTGTCGAGCCCTGATGTTTCTTCAGGTATCCTGCCACCTGATCGGAGGTCAGCTGGGGAAAGTAGAGCCCCAAGCATCGTGAGCGGATGGTATCCAGCAGCAGGTGCGGCCGGTCGGTCACCAGGATGAATACCGTCCAGTCGGGAGGTTCCTCGAGCAGTTTAAGCAAGGCATTGGCCGCCGCAGGTTGGGGATAGCACAGCTTTTCCGCCTCGAAGATCAAAATGACGCGCCACCCTGCCTCGCCAGGCTTCAAGTAGGCGGTACGGCGCAGCTCCCTGACACTATTGATCAGGATAGACTGAGCTCCTTCCAGATGAATCTTAAAGTAGGGATCGCCCGCCTTGGTACCCAGCTGGCTAGCCAGATTGTCCACATCCGCTGGACGGAGGGCTTTGAGGGGCGGATCGTCCTTGGATATGCCATTGCGTCGCGGCAGAGGAACCACCAGTTGGACGTTGGGATGCTGCATACCTTTCGCCTTGATACATGCCGGGCATTGCCCGCAAGCACCATTGTCATCCGGTTGGCGGCAGTTCACCAAGGCCGCCAGCTCGATGGCATGACCCTCCTTGCCACTGCCGGCGGGGCCGTAAAACAGGTAGGCGTGGGCCAAGCGCTCCTGCCTGAAAGCGGAAGCCAGACGCCGCCATTGATCGCTGTGGAGGATCAAATCCGGATAGATCATCGCCAAGGATGCATTGCCGCAATCACTATGGGAGAGTAATCAGCCAGGCCGCGGGATCCTGCTTCACCTGGTTGGCCCAGACCTCGAAGTGGAGCTTCGTCGTACCGAGGCCGCCATTGGCACCTACATGGGCGATCAGCTGGCCCTGATCCACATACTGGCCCTCAGCCACCGCCACATCTTCCACCAGTGCATAGACTGTATACAGGTCTTTCCCGTGGTCAATGATCACAGTGGTGCCGTAGGTCCGGATATAGGTGATTGTAGTAACCAGGCCATCCAGAACCGATTTCACCGGCGTGCCGGGCGAGGTCTGGATATCAATACCAGGATTTTCCGTGATGGTGTTCAGTTCCGGGTTACGTTGCTGGCCGAAGCGGGCAATCACCCGGCCACCGGTCGGCCAAGGGAGCTTGCCGCGGTAATACGAGATGTCAGCCACTGTAGCCAAATCCAGCTTGCGGCGCATCTCAGCCAGCTCCTTGGCCCGCTTATCCCGGTCGAACTCTAGACCGGCGATGATTCGCTCCAGCTCCGCTACATCTCTGCGCTTCTGGACCAACAACCGTTCATCGTTACGCCGATCCTGCTTGAGTTTGGCAATCTGCCTCTGTCGCTCGCTCTTGTTCTTCCGCAGCAGGCCTTCTTCCCGCTCTTTTTCCCGCAAGGCCTCCTGCTTGCGAATCCGGTCACGCGCTAACTTGCGCTTCTGCTCTTCGAGACGCCGGATTTCGCTCTTCACCTTATTGGTCAAATAGCGATCATAGTCAGCGGCGACTTTCAAATATTTCGCCCGGTAAGCGGCCTGGTTCCAGTTGTCGGAAGTAAGGATCAGCTCCAGCATAGATGATCGACGCTGTTTGTACACGTGCACGAACCGGGCCGACAGCTTCTCCTTCAGAGCGGCAATTTCACCTTCTCCCCTGCGAATCAGCCGCTGTGTCAGATTGATCGCCGTGGTCAGCTGCTGGCCTTCACTTTCCAGCGCCTTGATCAGGCGGCTGGTGAGAGAAATGCGTTCCTCGAGATTAAACAGGATACTCAGGGCATCCTTTTCCGCCTGCTCCTGCCGGGCAATGCGCCGCTCATACAGCCGGATTTCATCCCTGAGCCCCTGGAGCTCATCCTGCTTGGATTCAATGCGCCGATCCAGGGCATCCAAGTCCTGAACGGTCTGGCCCGCCAGCAGGGTCAGCATCAGGACCAGGGGCAATAACGCATACCGCACGGGAGCACGCATAGTGGGCAAAGGTAGATGAGACGCTTTCATGAAGCAACGGTTTTGAGCTCTAGGCCCTTGACATACGAATATCCAAAGGCCAATTTAGACTCATGCGTAGCGCTATCTGGGAAAACATCTTCAAGAAACAAGCCAAGCAGCTCTCTGAAACGGCACTGGCCATCAGCCATGTCCCTGTTTTCAGCGGCCTCTCAAGAAGAGAGCTTCGAGAAGTCGAGAACATCATCCACCAGCGGGAATACCAGGCCGGGGAGGCCATTTTTGACCAGGGTGATCCCGGGCTCGGAATGTATATCATCATCCGGGGACAGGTTCAGATCGTCAATAACCAAGATCCGGATAATATGATTGTTTACTCCGAACTGAATGACGGTGATTTCTTTGGTGATATGGCGTTGGTGGACGACGCGGACCGTTCCGCCGCCGCCCTAGCAACGGCGGATACCCGCCTGATCGCTTTCTTTCGTCCCGAACTGAAAGACATTCTCAGCAGGTTCCCCAACCTGGGGAACAAAATCCTCATGAATCTGGCGAAAGTAATCGCACAGCGCCTGCGCAAGACCAACGATCTGCTCATCGAAGCGCAACAGCAGACCGCCGGTGACTCAACCTGATCCCCGCCTAGCATCCGAAAGGCCACGGACCCGCCCGGTCCCGGACATCTAATATGGCAGAGGGTACCAGTTTATCCGCACGAAAATTCATGCAGACTCTCATGCGGGGTTCGCAGATCGTTCTTCCGCTGTTGGCGATCCTTCTTCTCTGGTATGCCGAGATTCTGCTACTGCTTATCCTGGCCCTATTACTCTCCAGCATTCTGTCCCCATTAGCTGACTGGCTGGAGACACGGCTCGGAGGAAGCCGGATATTAGCCGTTCTCTCCGTCTATCTGGTTATGATCCTGATCATTGTCGGGCTGGCGAGCATGGCCGGGCCAGTCCTCGTGCAACAAGCGAAGGCGATGACCGCAGCCTTCAAGGGGCAGAATCTCACCGAGCTCATCGATAATCTCAGGCAGTCTTTGCTGGGATTCATTCCACCTGACATGCACCAAGTAGCCGAGGCACGATTCGATTCGTTGGTGCAAAAACTACCGGGATTCCTCGCTACGTTTGCTGATGACCTGGCGGGATTTGTATTCAAGATAGCCTCCGTAGTTGGGAAGCTCGTACTGGTCCTCGTATTCACTTTCATCCTGATGCTGGAATCCCGCAACTTCAAAGTGCAGTTCCTGCGGGTAATCCCGAATCCATACTTTGAATTAACGCTCAACCTCTTGGACAAGATCAGTGCCCAGGTGAGCGGCTATCTCCGGGGTCAGGGAGCGGCGGCGGCTACGGTCGGTGTGCTCTCAACCATCGGTTTATTCATTATCTCGGTGGCCATGAATGTCACTATTCCCTATTTCGTCATCGTTGGCATGCTGGCCGGTTTCGCCAACCTGATACCTTTCATCGGGCCCTTCGTGGGGATCATCTTTGCCTGGATTGTCTACCTCATGACTCCCCAAGCGGCAGGCATCAGTGCTATCGTACTGGTCGTACTCGCGGCCATGTTCATGTTTGTCCAGATGATTGACAATTTCCTGGTGTCACCAAAGATCATGTCCGCCAGTGTGGGTATGCATCCACTGGTCGTCATCGTCGTGATCATGATCGGCAACGCGCTCATGGGACCGCTGGGGATGCTCTTCGCAGTCCCAGCCTTTGGCGTGATTAAGGTTACGGTCGAGGAAGTCCGGTGGGGACTTAAGGCCTACCGGATTCTTTAGCACTCCCCCAGTGGCTTGATCCGCAGATCATATTGCCACGCCACGAGGCTATCGGTCGGGCAGCGACTCCACTCTGGTCAGGACATAGTTCTCGAAATAATATAAGCCCGGATATTCCCCGCCCTTATACTCCCACAGCTGATGGTTGACACCGAAGCGGTCGGTTCCCTGGGTAATATAATCGGCCGGGCCGAGAATATCTTCGATCTGGGCCACCAGTAGGCCAATACGCGGTTTAGAGGGCGGCACTTTTTGACGCAGTTCCCTGGCTTCCTGAAGCTGGTCTTCCATGCTGCGCCTGATTTCCCCCTGAGCTATCCGATTCAGACGCTCTTCCAGCTCCAGAATCATAGCATCGAGCTCGGCTTTGCGACGGGGATCCAGTGCCCGGCTGAGTTTGAGGGACTCCAGGGCCAAGGCCAAGGCGGAGCGATCAGCGGCGTGTTCAGCTTCGTTGAGTAGATCCTCAGCCACACGCACCTTGTAGCCTTCGATCTCCACCCGCCGGGAGGTGTCGGCCGCCATAGCCAGGTCATACTTCTTGAGGGCAACCATAAAGGCACCCTGTGCCCTCAAGGCGTGCCCTTGCCGGATCAGGACCTCAGCATCATACCGTTGTACAAGGTCCTCATCCGCCGGCATCAACAACCGAGCATGACCTAGTATCCGGTCGGTCTGCTCCAGTTTATCCCGGCGCAGGAGACTGTCTGCCTGCTGCAGGTAAATATAGCCGACTTCCGCCCGGCCTTCATCTATAGCCAGCATAAGAGTTGTATCGGCTCTGGTTTCCGCCCGGTCGAGCCATACCAGGGCGTCTTCCAACCGCCCTTGTTCCTGAGCGGTCTGAGCCAATGCCACCTGCTGATAGGGCACCAGTTTTTCAGCCAGTGTCAGAAGTCGCCGCGCACGCGGCGCTTTCCTATGCCGCGGATACTGAGCTAAAAACGAGCGCAGGTTGTCCTCAGCCGCCATGTAGTCACCCAGATATAAATCGCGCTTAGCGCGGTCCGCGCTCGTTGGCCGGCCGCCAAAGACGACTCCGAAAGTGAAGAATAAACCCACATAACGCATCTGAAGTCCTTCAATGGGTGACAGTCGTTCGGAATCAGATACCTCGGGGACATCCAGGCGGTGGTAGCGGAGCTCACCACCCCAAGCATACCTGAACGCACCGGTTCCTGATCGCAGAAATTTGAGTCCTACGACATGGTCAGCGCAGGTACCGGTCCCCCTCAGATACCGCTTTATGGTGCCGGCACGATACATGCTGCCAACGGCAATACCCCGAGCAGCCTGGTAGTAGACGTACCACTTCTCCGACCGCTGGTAGCTGAGGGACATATTCACCAGGCCCTGGTGAAAGACGGGTGCAAATCTGAAGTCGTGGTCTCCCTGTGGCCAATGGCTGGGAAGGGTGGGTGAGGTCAGCACCTGGTTCGTCCGCAACCCAATTCCGACCAAAGCATCAACCAAACTACCAGGGATAAACCGATGCAGGAGATTAATTTTCAGAAGGTCAAGGTCGAGAACCAGGGTCATGCGATTGAAGGGGGAATCAATACTACTCAATTCCGATTCGGTACTATCCAGCAAAACCGCCGATTGATCCCGTTGAAGCAGGGAGAAGGGCAAGGTTTGCAATATGTCTGGTCCACCGTACGGCACCAATCCCCCTTTGACATCGAAGGGAACCAAACTGATGGGAGTACGAAATTCCAGGGGATTGATATAGAGGTCCCAGAACCGTACCAGTGTCCGGGGAGACCAGGGCGGAGTTTGCCCCATGGTCGTCAGTGGAAGGAGAATGAGGAGCAAGTAAAAGACTGACCTAGAATCTGCCGTGGATCGGCCAGTTAATCCAGAAGACGCCTTTTTGATGGGTCGCATCGTCTTAACTTAAAGGATAAAAAATGATGTTTCCAATGGGTCCATACTTTATTATTATCCCATAGTATCGTGCCAAAACAACTTATCTGAGCTAAAACCAGGAAAAATCCAACATTAATGCCCGCTAGAGGCACTCATAAGAAAGTCCAGACCAAGAGGATCACCTCGCTTGAAGTTCTAATCTATGATGATGATGCTAGATTCCGCCAACTTCTCAGCGACATGATGGGGCAATCCCGCGAGATCACTTTCAGCATCCAAGAGGCTGAAGACACAGAACAGATGGAATTATCCTTGAAGAACCACACGCCTGATGTGATCGTACTTGACCTTGAGTTGCGGGGAAAATCAGGCCTGGAGTGGCTTCGCGATATTAAGAAGCACGAAATCGCGCCAGTGGTCATTATCACTGGCAGCGGCGATGAGCGGCAGGCGGTGGAGGCCATGAAGAGTGGCGCCTATGACTATATTCCCAAGGCTTACCTCACGTTTGACCAGTTGACCAAATCCCTGATCAATGCACACGAAAAATGGAATTTGCTAAAAGAGCGGCAGGTGTTGCTGGACAAGCTGGCCCATATGGCCATGTACGACGGTCTCACCGATGTTCTCTCACGGCGTGCACTCCTCGAACAAATGGAATTTGAAACCCAAAGGACGAAGCGCTATAACCGGAACCTGGCCATCTTAATGATCGATATCGACCGCTTCAAGAAGGTAAACGATACCTACGGGCATATCGTGGGCGATGTTGTCCTGAAGAGGATTGCCCAGACCCTGAAAGAGCAAACCCGACGCAGTGATTTTGTAGGCCGGTACGGAGGAGAAGAATTTCTGGTAATTTTGCCGGAGACAAGCCTTGGTAAAGCCGTGTTCCTGGCGGAAAAACTGCGCGAGCAGGTGGCCAACCTGGCTATTAAGGCAAATGGCACCATCCTAAAAGGAACCTCCATCAGCATCGGTGCAGCGGCATTCGATAACGATGCCAGTGTCGATGAGTTTATAAATCGCAGCGACAAATGGCTCTACAAAGCTAAAGAGGCCGGCCGCAACCAGGTTCAGCCCAAGGTCGGCACCAAGAATTAATCTGCCAAGCGGTTCCTACCGCCACCAAAACTTCTAACCACCTCCAGGCAGAGATTGTAGCTTTCGATCCCTTGAGGGCAGCGATGCTTGGCCATTAAGTATGGATAATCGACATTCACATCATCGGATTCTTTGGTGGGCGTTCGGTTTGAACTTCGCATTTATGTTCGTGGAACTGGCAGGCGGCTTGCTGACCGGTTCCATGGCCCTTCTTTCTGATGCTGGACACATGTTCACTGACGTGGGTGCGATCGGGCTGGCACTTTTTGCGAGTTGGCTGGCAATGAGACCGAAAGATCCCCGCCGCACCTATGGATACCTGCGGGCCGAAATTCTTGGGGCACTTATTAATGGCATGGCCCTCATTCTGCTGTGCGGCTACATTCTGGTGGAGGCCTATCGCCGTATCGGGAATCCCCAATCCATTCCTGGGGGACCCGTGTTGATCATTGCCACAGTGGGACTAGCAGTTAACCTTGGGAGCGCCATCATTACCCGGCGAGGGCGCAAAGCCAATCTTAACCTGGAAGGCGCATACCTTCATATGATATCCGACGCTCTGGGATCGGTGGGAGCTATGGTTGCCGGCGGCGTGATTCTCATTACAGGTTGGACCCTTGTGGATACTCTCGTCAGCGTATTTATTGCGATTCTCATCCTGCGAGGAGGATGGCAACTGCTGATGAAGGCCATTGATATCCTGATGGAAGGCACTCCACCCGAAATAGACTATTACCAGATTCAGGAAGCACTCAAGTCTCAGGAACATATCATTGATTTGCACGATTTACACATTTGGACCATTTCATCAGGTGTACTGGCACTTAGTGCCCATCTTCAGTTGACTGACGAATGTGTCAGTTCAGGGCACTGGCCCCGCTGCTTGCGGGAGACCCAGAAGTTTCTAAGGGAGCAATGGGGAATTGAACATACCACTCTGCAAACGGAGCCACCTCTTTTCCGGGAAAGCTATAACTAGGCTCATCAGGACTGGCGGCAGTAGCCCGCGGGGCCTATTTCCCCTTTGGCTGGTCGCAATCTTGGTTCTCATGGGCTTAGAATCCACCGGCCGAGGCCAGACCATGCCGGGTGCTCTACAGATAACCCGACTTCAGTACGGCGGCGGTGGAGACTGGTACGCCGATCCCAGTTCACTCCCCAACTTGATCGCTTATGCCAGCCAGCACACAGGCATTCGTATAGAGCCAGAGGAAGTCCGGGCAGCTATCGGCGACGATATTTTCTGGGGTAGTACCTACCTTTACCTGACAGGTCATGGCAACATCCATTTCAACGAAGAAGAAGTTGCCACTTTACGGTCACATCTGGTTGCGGGGGCATTTCTGCATGCTGATGACAACTATGGTATGGACCGGGCATTTCGACGGGAGATGGCCAAAATATTCCCGGACAAGGAGTGGGTTGAGCTGCCCCCAAACCATCCGATCTTCAACATTGTGTTTCCATTCCCTGATGGGCTGCCAAAGATCCATGAGCACGACGGAAAGCGGCCCCAGGGTTTGGGACTATTTCATGAGGGCCGCCTGGTTGTATTCTACACCTACGAATGCGACCTGGGTGATGGATGGGAAGACGCACAGGTACACGATGTGCCAACCGAGCTCCGAGAGTCAGCGCTGAGAATGGGCACCAACATCATCGCGTATGCACTAAGTCGATGAGAACATTGCAGCCCATACAACGCACGATGCGACGGGTTCGGACACGGCTGGCGCGCCTTACCCTCGTACACGACCTAGTCCTCGCTACCATCCTCATGGCCGCTCTATTCACCACCAGTGTATGGTATGAGCGCCTCCTTTACCTATCCACTACTGTCCGAAACATAATCATGTGGGGTATGCTGGATCTTGTGCTACTGTTCGTACTGGTGATCATCATTCGTGGACTAGGTACCTGGCGCGGTTGGTGGCCATGGGTGCAGACGGACGCCATTGCTGCCCGGGTAGGAGATCGATTGGGCACACCTGCTGACCGACTACTAAATGCCCTGCAGCTCGAACGCCGCCAAGCAAGCAGTAAGGAGATGATCAATGCCGATCTTCTCGCGCATGCTGTCAGATTAATTGCCCAGAAACTCGCCGCTCTGGATTTCCGAGTATTGACGCCTCGCCGCTATAAGCCACCTGGGAGGCTGGTCGCTGCTGTCGTGTTGCTCCTGGCTCTGGCCTGGATAACTGCCCCGAGGTCCATGATTCTGGCCACGGGGCGTCTGTTGCATCCGGAACGGGAATATGCCGTCCCCACGCCATTTATACTGCTCTCGCACACTGGCGACATGGAAGTGCTGGGAGGCGACACAGCCGAAGTGGTCTTCACGGCGATAGGCACAATACCACAAGCCGTTGACCTTATCTGGATGGACCACCAGGGGAATGTTCACACTGCCAATCTCGTCCTTTCCGAGGATCGCTATACGCACCGATTTGAGGATATCCAAGAGGACATCCGTTACCATGCTCGATTTGTTAATCGGGCATGGTTCTCACCCTGGGATCAGATCATCTCGCAGGAACACACCATCACCATAATCGACCGTCCCGTGATTGAAGAATTGACTTTCAATATCCAAGCTCCCGAATACACGGGTGAGCCAGCGGAAAAATTGGGTGGCAACGTCGCAGATATTACCGCCCTCGTAGGCAGTCGGGTTGATTTGAGAGGTAATACCAATCTATCCCTGGAATCCGCTTCCCTTAAGCTAGACGATACAGAGGAAGTTCCCATTACAGCCAACGGGAAGTCTATTGTCGGAGGCTTTACCCTGGTACAGTCAACCGAGTTAGCCATTTCCGTGGTGGACAGGCGGGGCGTGACTAATGCCAATCCTGTTCATTACACGTTTACCGCCTTGCCGGACTACCCGCCGACCTTATCTGTCATCCTGCCATTATTGGCAGTTGATCTGGACGAATCCATGATGGTTCCTGTTCATTTCGATGTTTCGGATGATTTTGGCTTCAGCCAAGCACAGATCACATATAAGATTCGTCACCCGGACTACCTGATCCAGGATGATCAGACGTATACGCACCAAATCCCTGAGCTGCAATTATCAAAACGCAGTCAGCGGGTGCAGTATCTCTGGGAGCTGAACCAGCTCAATCTGATGCCCGGAGACGAGGTCCACTTTCAAATCGAGGTTTCCGATAACAACATCGTTTCCGGGCCTGGCACGTCTGAATCCGGTACCATGATCGCTCGTGTGCCCACCCTAGCGGACCTGTTTACGCGAGTCACTGAAAATTCCGAAGAAATGACTTCCACCAGCGAGAGCATCCTGGAGAATCTGGAAGATGTAAAGGCGCTGCTGGAGGGTATGGAGCTGACGCTCCGTGACGAGCAGGGAGTATCCTGGGAGCAGCAGCAGAAGGGCAAGGAAGTCCTCGAGACCATGGAAGAGGTTCTGGGCGCCCTGGAATCGGTTCAGGACCAGCTCCAGAAATTGGGGGCTATGTCCGAGGAGAATAACCTTTTCAGTGATGACATCCTCCAGAAATATGATGAGCTCCAGAATCTGCTCGAAGAGATCATGACACCCGAGCTGGAGACAGCCATGGCAAAACTGCAGGATGCGCTGGAGAAAATGGATCCGGAGCAGCTGAGGAATGCACTTCAAAACATGCAATTTCAGGTCAGCGAGTTTGAGACCCAGCTGGATCGGTACCTGGAGATCTTTCGCCGCGCACTGGCAGAGATGAAAATGGATGAAGTGGTCCAGCGCCTAGAGCGGATGGTGGCCACCGAAGAGCAATTACTGAAGCAGCTCCGTGAAATTTCTGACAGTGAGCGCGAAGGACGCCGTGATGACGGTCGTTCTCAGAGCGCGACCGAGGCGGAGAAACAGCGCAGCTCGCAGGATCTGGCAGCGCGTCATAAAGAACAGGAGCGAGCCCTGGGAGCGGTCCAGACGACAATAGCGGAAGCAGCTGAGGCGGTTGAGCCCTTCGATCCGCCAACGTCACAGGAGCTTCAAGACCTGGGTAATTCCGATCTTGTCCAGGATGCCGGCACCAGCCTGCAACAGGGAACCGGCGACCTGCAAGACCAGCAGTTAGCTGCCAGCCAAAGCCGACTCCAAGAGAGCAAAGCACTCCTGCAAGCCCTGCGGGATGAAGCGCTCGATATCAGAGAGCAATTTCAGCGGTCTACCGTGAACGAGATGCTAGCCCAGTTTCACCGGATCATGAACGGTGTATTGACCACATCCAAGCAGCAGGAGGAAATGACACGGGAAACCGAGGGTCTCAGTCGTAATTCACCTCGCGTCCGACAGGCGGCTGCGTCGCAGCACCTGCTACTCAAGAGTCTATCCCAGCTGATCGAGCAGATGATCGCGCTGAGCCGACAATCGTTTCACATCACCCCGGAGATGGGCCGCACCGTCGGCCGCGCCAATGCGGCCATGAACCAGGCCATCGAGCGACTGGAGGCGAATGATCCCCGTGGCGCGACCCAATCCCAGCGGGAGAGCATGGCAGCCCTTAATGAGACCGCTCTGGCACTCAACAACTCCATGGCCGTGATGCAGCAGAGCGGTTCCGCCTCCGGATACGAGCAGTTCCTCCAGCGAATGCAGAACCTTTCACAGGGTCAGCAGGGACTGAACCAGCAGGTTCTGAGCATGCAGCTGGGCCAGATGTCGGCCATGTCGCGGATCGAGCTGATGCGCCGTTTACAAGCACGCCAGCGGCAGCTAGCCCAAATCCTGGAGCAAATTCTGGAGGACTATCCCACGCAGACAGGGGGTAACCAGGGAGGACTCGGCCAAGCGCTCCAGGATATGGAAGAGGTCATCAAGGATTTTCAGCGTCGCCGGGTAACACGCCGCACCCTAGATCGACAACAGAAGATCATGACGCGACTATTGGACAGCCAGAAATCACTGACGGTTCGAGACTTCAAGGAAGAGCGCCGAGGTGAAGCACCCACTCAGATCCTAACCTACATCGGTCCTTCCGGTTTACCTGCCAACCTGGGAGAGCGTGAAGACATCCTCATGCAAGCGATGGAAAAAGCTCTGCGCTCGGGGTACTCCCAGGATTACCAGATTATCATTCAGGACTATTTTCAGCGGCTGGCTGGCAGGACCGGTTCAGGCGAGTAGCCATCCATGTCAGTGAGACATCCATTCAGCTTCCTGCTCGCCATCTGGCTGGTTGCAGGGATGACAGCGGCGAATCCACCCCAGCATCCACAGAGGACCACTGAGGCGGAACAGTCATTCAATCTTGCCTTGAAACTGGAGCAGGCAGGCAATACGGAACAGGCTGTGGCCATTTACACCCGCCTGGTTGAGGAGTTTCCCGGCAACCTGCGCTATTACCAGCGGCTGAAACATGTCTTACGGAATACCGCCCGATACGGTGAATTGCTGCAGGTCATCGATGAACACCTAACCCTATATCCTCAAGACATTCAGAGCCAGGTTGAGTTGGGAGACATCCAGCTAGCTTTAGGACGAAAGGAACGAGCCCTGCAGGCGTGGGAGGGCATTCTCCAGCGTTTTCCCGGGAATATGATGGCCGAGCGACTGGTCCTTACCCATCTCTTCACCAACAACCTGATGGACGAAGGTCACGCCGTACTGGAGCGCCTTCGGGAGGCCAAGAACGATCCAAGCTTTTTCGCCCTAGATATGGGACGCTTGTACGCCGCCCGGCTGAGCTACGATTCAGCTACGGATGAATTCCTGCGCCATATTTCCACCCAACCCCAGACCGTCACCAACGTGACCAACCAGCTGCTCCGGTTCCCCACCGAACCCGAGATCATGACCATGCTGCGTGAGAAGCTGTCGCAATCAGAATCCCCACAAGCCCTTCGCATCCTAGCAAGCGTGGAGTTCAAACACCGAAACTTCCCCCAAGCGGTGGAACTCTATCAGCAGCTGGGTTCCCAACCGAAGGAGCTGCTGGATCTAGGTCTGGATCTCCTGGCTGAGGGGGAATGGAATCTCACACAGCGACTGATGGAGCAGATCCTGGCTGATCCCGAAGCCGTCGCCCTGTACGAGCAGGCTATCATGACCCTTGCCAGGATCTACGAAGCGCGCAGCACGGTACAGGAGGTGAACCTGCCGCTCTCGGGTTTCTATCAGGGCAACCGGTTTTTCACCCTACCATTCATTCGCGTTGATGAAGCGCATATCAGTTCCTTAAGACAGGCAATGACCTTGTATGACTCGTTGACCACCACCTGGCGGAATCCCCGTGCACGCCTACGGCTGGCTGACATCAAATATCTCGTCCTGGACGACTTCGACGGTGCTCTCACCGACTTTCAATCGGTTATTACGAACCGTTCCGCGAGACAATACTACCCCCAGGCCTCACTCCGCTTAGTCGATGTCTGGATCGCCAAGGGGGACCTGGAGGAAGCTGAGCAGGCCCGCCGGAGAGCCGAAACGCAGCTGAAAACCCGGGACCATCTAAACCTGGTGGAGATCAAGGCCGTTGAACTCCTGTTCCTTTCCGGCGATTCTGATTCCCTGCTTGCCCACGTTGGGGGTCTATTGGCCACCCTTGGTCCCAATGATCTCCATTTCAATGATCTCATGGAATTGTCCGGTCTAGTTCGCCGATTCGATGGCTGGCCTGAGCAATACGCCGCTTTCGTGCAAAGTGAGCGTCTGCTCAGGCAGAATCGCCGCAGTGAGGCTATCGCTATGCTGGCCGCCACGCTTGAAGAGGATTTCACCGCTGTATCCCCCATCCTGCAGTACCGATTGGCACTTCTTGAGGTGCTTCAAGGGAACTACTCCCAGGCCGAAGAGCTCACTCTGACCATCACCGGGGAGACGGAATTCACCGAGCTGGGTTTGCTCACGGCAGCCGAACTGGCCGATCATCTTAAGGATGATGCTGCCCTGGCTTCAACACGCTACCTGGCCTTTCTGGATACATACCCGCTCAGTATATACAGCGATGCCGTACGCCTGCGCTACCGGACGCTGAATCCCGAGGAGGACTGAATCCGCCAGCTGCTGGGTATATCATGTTAGCCAGATCTCTGTTCGCCGTTCTAATTGGGCTCAACTTCCTGTGGCCACAAAAAATCCTGATCCCTATGGATGCTGTCCAACGGGACCATCTCAAGGCCTACGGAGTAGCGTTCTGGATCCTGAAGCGTGACGTTAATGTGGAGTGGCTCCTTAATTACCGCGGCGGTGCGTTCTTGGTGGACGACCTGCCTGCTATCCAACGGGAATGCCAAGTCAGAGGTGTGACGGCAGAACTGGTAGACGCGACAATCCTGGGGCAAATCTACACCACCCTCGAGAACAACAATATGGACGTGATTCTTCTGGAGAAGGCCCCGCGAATCGCCGTCTATACTCCGCCCAACAAGCAGCCATGGGACGATGCCGTCACGCTGGTGCTCACCTACGCGGAGATTCCCTATGCAACGGTCTACGACGAAGATGTGTTAACAGGCGGGCTGACAAAATTCGACTGGCTCCATCTGCATCATGAGGATTTCACCGGCCAGCATGGAAAGTTCTGGCGTTCCTACTCGAACGCCGCCTGGTACCGCCAGCAGGTACAGGAATACAACGCTCTGGCCGCGCGCCTGGGATTCACCACGGTCCCCACCCTGAAGAAAACGGTAGCCCTCGCCATCAAGGACTATGTAACCCGGGGCGGATTTCTATTCGCCATGTGTTCCGCCACTGACAGCTGGGACATCGCACTGGCAGCCCAGAGCCTGGATATCGCCGGCATTCCTTTTGACGGCAGCCCCCCTGATCCCAGCGCCAATGCCAAGCTGAACTTCGACAACGGTATCGCCTTCCAGAACTACCAGGTCTACACCGACCCCGCGATCTACGAGTACTCCACCATCGATATCCCGCCCAGCCATCAACCAGCTCCCCGTGCAGCGGAGAACGACTACTTTACCCTCTTCGAGTTTGCCGCAAAATACGATCCCGTTCCCACCATGCTAACCCAGAATCATGTAGGGGTCATCAAGGGCTTCATGGGTCAGACCACCAATTTCAGGCGGAGTACCCTCAAAAGGAGTGTGGTCATTCTTGGGGAGCGGGAAGGGACGGAGGAAGTGCGCTACATCCATGGCAACCTAGGGAAGGGTACGTTCACTTTCCTGGGTGGCCATGATCCAGAGGATTACCAGCACTTTGTGGGTGATCCGCCAACCAACCTGGCGTTGCACCCCAACTCCCCGGGCTACCGGTTGATTCTCAACAATATCCTGTTTCCGGCAGCCAGGAAACAGGAGCGAAAGACGTGAACCTCACCTGTAGCTAGCGTGTAACTTCGGCGCATGGAAACCATTACCGTCCGCACAGGCAGCCGCGTGGAATTCATAGAAATCTCGGGCCAAGTGCGCCAGTGGCTACGGAATCAGACTACCACCTCCGGTGTTTTAACCCTCTATGTCCCCCATACTACCGCCGGTATTACCATCAACGAACACGCTGATCCTGATGTGGTTCGCGATCTGACCATGGAGTTGAACAAGGTCATCCCCTTCGATGACAACTACCGTCACCTGGAGGGGAATGCCGCCGCACATATCAAGTCTTCCCTCATCGGTGCGTCGGCACAGGTTATAGTAGAGAACGGCGACCTGGTACTGGGCACATGGCAGGGTATCTTTTTTGCCGAATTCGACGGTCCACGCACCCGTAAGGTGCACCTGAAGCTGACGCCGTCCTAGTCGATCCCCACCCTTCCTGAATCGGCGAAGATGTTGCGGTACTCCTCGCCAGTGGTGATCAACGCATCTTGCTCATCGGCAGAGAGTGGCGCCCAGTCCTCACATCCTTTCAGCACATGGGGCAGAAGGTCGGGGTCACTGGGGGTGCACAGAGCCGTAACCTCTTGAGAAAGCACAAAGTCGATGCCGGCCTGGATAAGTCCGTGATCTTCGAACGGCTCGTACCAGGTCGCGTGTGTCCGCCAGTCATCCGGCCAAGGTTGTTTTGCGACTGACTTGATGATCAGGCTTCCCACCTGCAGTTGGTGACATAGCTCCAGCAGTTCCTCCGCTTGTCGCCGGTAGTCCGGATTGGCGTAGAGAATGAAATTGATGGGGAACATGACAGTGTCGAATTCAAAGCGTTGTAAGGCTTCCATCATCACCAACGGCGCCGCCAATCCGTGACCGGTAATACCGATGAAACTGGTCAGCCCTTCCTCACGGGCAGTGACCACCGCTTCCAGTGCACCCCCTAGAGCAGTGATCCTATCCAGCTCCTCCAGTCCGTTCACCGCATGGAACTGGTAGAGGTCAACAGCAGCCACTTTCAGCCGCTCCAACGATGCTCGCAGCTCCGCTGCTGCACCCTCACTCCCGCGCTCCAAGGTCTTGCAGCCGAGGAAGAACCGCTTGCGCTCACGGGCCATCCAGGGCTGAAGGCGCAGCTCCGCTTCCCCGTATGAAGGAGCTACGTCAATATGGTTTACGCCGGCAGCCAGGACCTGCTCCATGGTCCGGTCAGCCTCCGTCTGGCTGACCTTTCCGAGGGCCGCCGCCCCAAAGACCGCCACGCTACTCGCATGCTTGGTTCTGCCTAACGTGCGCTGTTCCATATATTTGTTTTTCCCTCTTTAGTAGATGATTACGAATGGCAGCCAACCGATGGAATACTTCGTTTAATAATCATAACATCATTCGTTGGAGTACAACTTCTCAATTCAAATTACAGGCTACACACCAAGTCAGCAATCATCGAGGTTGGGGACCGCGAAACCATCGAGGACCGGCTAAGAGCCCTTGATTGCAGCTCTGTGGAGATGTTTACCCTGGAGGATGTCATCAGAAAGGTACCGGAGCTTCCAGCTGACCAATAAAGGCACGGAGTAGCCAGGGACTTTCACAATGCCCTGTCTTACGGTGGCGTGATGATACCTTGCCGCTGCAGTTCCTCCTGGTATACCCGGTAGTCCTTTTTACTGAAGCAGACAAACCGCACCTCGGTGATAGACGGTTCGTCGGCCAGCACGCCCTGTACTGTCTTGATGGCGATCGGTGCCGCCTGTTTGACAGGGAACCCATACGCGCCGGTGCTGATGGAGGGAAACGCCACGGTGCCGGCTCCATTCTCCACTGCCAGGCGCAAGGAGTTACGGTAACAGGCGGCCAGTAGATCGGGTTCACTCCGCTCACCGCCCCGCCAGATAGGACCCACCGTATGGATCACGAACTTTGCCGGGAGCTGATACCCCCTGGTGATCCGCGCTTCGCCGGTGGGACATCCTCCCAAGGAACGGCACTCTTCCAGCAATTCCGATCCGGCAGCACGATGGATGGCACCGTCCACTCCCCCGCCACCCAGCAGCGTCGAGTTGGCGGCATTGACAATGGCATCCACTTTCTGCCCGGTAATATCGCCCTGGATCAACGTGATACCTTTAGCCATAATAATCTGGATCACACCCCCTTTCGAAATGGATTCCTTTTACTGACAAAATGGAAAACCGACGTGGATTAACTCTGATAATAAATCCATATTTTATCACTGCTCCATAGCGCCGTTATTCTTTGGGGCCAGCAGATTCAATGCGAACCACCCGTTCTCATCCAGCCACATTCGTTCAATCTCGAGACCAGCATCACCGCTCAGGGTCTCAAGTATTTCCTGAGTGTACTTATGGCTGCTTTCCGTATGGATGGTTTCGCCATCCCGGAAGGTCACGGCTAGTTCCAGATCCCTCACACGCACTTGCTGGTCACCAAGACTGCGCAGGTGCATCTCAATGGCCTGTTCCGCAGCGTTCCAGACCACCTGATGACGAAAGCGCTCCAGATTGAAATCGGCGTCAAGTTCCCGGTTAATGCGGGCCAGAACGTTTTTGTTGAACGCGGCGGTCACCCCATCCCTATCGTCATAGGCAGCTAATAGAAGCGGTAAAGGCTTCACCAGATCTAGTCCCAGGAAGAGGAGGTCACCTGGGTGCATAGCCTGCCGAATATCCCCGAGGAGTGCTACGGCCGCAGAGCGGGTGAAATTACCCAGATTGGAGCCCAGGAACAGGAACGCTTTCTGGTGCCCCTTCTGTTTACCAACCTCCTCCAAACCGTGCTCATAGTCGCTGGCGATAGCATGCACCTGAAGGTCGGGATATTCTACCGTGAGCTCTTCCGCAGTCGCCTGGAGCATTGCCTGGGAAATATCGATGGGGCGATAGATAGGGCGCTGTCCACGGACGAACAAGGCATCCAAGAGGGTACGGGTCTTGGTGGAACTTCCGCTACCCAACTCCACCAGCACGAGCTCCGGGTCGCAGACTTGAGCCATGTCGGCCGCATAGCAGTCAAGAATCTGCTGTTCTGTCCTGGTCAGGTAATACTCCGGGAGTTGACATATCTGCTCAAAGAGTTCAGAGCCGCGTTCATCATAGAAAAGAATGGGAGGCAGTGTCTTCGGTGGCTGTGATAACCCGTGACGCACAAGCTCTTGGATCGAATCGAGTCGCCTGGCAGGCGAGATGGCCTGGACGGTGCAGCGCTCGTCGGCAGTGATGGTCTGAAGACTCATGGTTGGATATAAACGGGAGATTGTTAGAAGAAGTTATGAGAGTGGCAAGGGCGGGGAAAGGGCAATAAATCGGATCTTGCTGGTGATGATTGATGAACAACAGGGCTGATCGGAGCCAACAACGACCCTCATCGAATACCCCGACGATCCCACCTGTCAGACGGCGTCATTATCGATCCCCTTTCCTCTTCCATTTGGCTTCCACATTACGCAAATTGCCGCTACTTTTTCCGGGACCATATCCCTTAATCGGTAATGCCCTGGACCGTTACTGCAACTGGAGGAGCCCCATGAAGCCCACTCGATACATTTTATTCCCCTTAGTCGCTGCCCTGTTGCTGGGAGCCTGCGGCTGTGCACCCAAGACCGAGGCTTTCCGGTTCAAGACCGAACAGTTTGCCGATCTGTACGTTGCGCGCTACCAAGTTCCCGGCTTCGAGGATCTATCACTCCCGCAGAAGGAGCTACTGTACTACCTGTACCAGGCGGCCCTCTCCGGACGGGATATCTTCTACGACCAGAACTACAAGTACAACCTGCTGGTGAGGCACACCCTGGAGGCTATCGTCAACGGGTACGATGGTGACCGGTCCTCCGAGGATTTTGAAAACCTCATGGTCTACGCCAAGCGGATCTGGTTCTCCAACGGTATTCATCACCACTACTCAACCGACAAGATGCTGCCGGAGATCACACCAGAGTACTTTGCAGACCTGGTGCGGAATACTCCTGCTGAGACCTTCCCATTGAAGGAAGGCCAGACGATCGAGGAGTTCATCACCTTCCTCACACCCATCATCTTCGATCCCGAAGTGGACGGTAAGAAAGTCAACCTGAATCCCGGCGTGGACCAGGTGGCCCAATCAGCCACCAACTATTACGAGGGAGTTACACAGGCTGAGGTAGCTGCCTATTACGACGGAGTCATCGACAAGGACGATCCCACACCGATTTCCTATGGTCTCAATTCCCAGCTCACCAAGGAGAACGGCCGGATCAAGGAAAGGGTCTGGAAGGTAGGTGGCATGTACACGAAGGCCATTGAACAGGTCGTCTACTGGCTGGAGAAGGCCAGCGTGGTAGCGGAGAACGAAAAGCAGAAGGCGGCTCTGGATCTGCTCATCGAGTATTACCGCACCGGGGACCTCCGCACGTTTGATGAGTACAGCATCGCCTGGGTCAAAGATGTGGATTCACGAGTCGACGTGATCAACGGTTTCATCGAGGTGTACGCCGATCCCCTAGGCTATCGAGGTGCCTTCGAGAGCGTGGTGTCGTTCAAGGACATGACAGCCACCCAGCGGATCGAGGCCATCGGGGACCAGGCCCAATGGTTCGAAGACCATTCACCGATCATGGAGAGCCACAAGCGACCGGACGTAAAGGGCATCTCGGCCAAGGTCATCACGGTGGTGGTAGAATCCGGTGACTCGTCACCTTCGACTCCCATCGGCATCAACCTACCCAATCCCAACTGGATCAGAGCCATGCACGGTTCCAAGTCGGTGAGTCTGGGTAACATTATAGACTCCTACAATGAAGTAGATAAAGGTACCGGATTCATGGAGGAATTCTATTACTCTGAGGAAGAAATCACGCGCGCCAAGGAATGGGGTACCCTGTCAGATAATCTCCATACCGATATGCATGAGGTGATCGGGCATGCTTCCGGCCAGATGGAGCCCGGCGTTGGCACTCCCAAGGAGACCTTGCGGAGCTACGCTTCGGCTCTGGAAGAGGCGCGCGCCGATCTCGTGGCCCTCTATTACCTGCTTGATCCGAAGCTGATAGAGATCGGGGTGATGCCCAGCCTGGATGTGGGGAAGGCAGAGTATTACACGTCCTTCCTGAACGGCATGATGACCCAGCTGACCCGCATAAAGCCCGGCGATAACATAGAGCAAGCCCACATGCGTAACCGTCAGCTGATTGCGCGATGGGTATTCGAAAAGGGACAACCCGACAACGTCATCGAGCGGGTCACCCGCGACGGCAATACGTACTTCGTCATCCACGACTACGAGAAGCTGCACGAGCTGTACGGCCAGTTACTTACGGAGGTCCAGCGGATCAAATCGCAGGGAGATTACGAGGCTGGCATGAACCTGGTTGAGACCTACGGCGTGCAGGTAGATGACGAGCTGCATGCCGAGGTGCTTGAACGCTACGAGAAGCTGGGTATCGCGCCCTACGGCGGCTTCATCAATCCCCGACTCACCGCAGAGATTGACGGGGATAAAATAACCGACGTGAAGATCGAGTACCCCGACGATTTCACCGAGCAAATGCTGGAATATGCCCGGGACTACTCCTTCCTCCCGGTATATAACTAGTACAGCAGGCACAGAGCGATCTTGCCAGGGGTGACAGGCGCTGTCCTGTCACCCCTGTTCCATGTAGCATAAACAGGGTGAATCCTGGAGCGATCTATTGACTCACCGGGCGGGGAGGAACGTATAGACCGCACCCGGCCTGGGGAGCAGCCAGTCAGCGTCCTCCGGCAGATTTTCTTCGATGTAGGGTATGAATGACCGTAGGCGGGCGGAATAGGGTATCGGCTTAGGGGCCTTCAGTGGCGACCGGAAGAAGCCTTCCCAATGCGCGAGGATGATGTTACGGGGCTGGTGGTTCCGCAGCAATTTGCCGGGGTAATCCGGGAGCTGGAACCAGGAGCCAACCGCCACGATGGCCAGATCCAAACGATGGATTTCCGGTGGTGCCAATGACGGAGGAGCTCCCAGGGGATAGTGGCTGGTCGCATCCTGATAATGAATGCGAAAATCGGTCTGTCCATCCGGTCCGAGAAAATCGATAAGGTAGGCGATGGTCATCCCTTCCCGCCAGGCCCAGGCACTGCGGGGCAGCCTTTTGAATCCGGTTCGGACTTCACCCTGCATGACGTGAATGCCAAGGGCATGGGGGCCATGGTCGGACTCGATAGCCATGAAGCGAATGGTGCTGTCGGCCAGGTAGAACCACGATCCGGGTCGGCCTTCCCGTGACAGTTGCTTTTCGAGAACTTTCATCCTGCCGATAAGCGATGAATCAGCCGCCGAGACAATTCTTGCGACCGACGCGTTCCCGTAGATCACGGCTTCAGGCACATGGCGCAAGGCTACATAGGGTACATCCAACAAGTGGTCGTAATGGGCATGCCCCACCAGAATAGCCTCGATTTTCACATCCTGTTGATCGGGATAGAGCCGGTTAATCCTGACGGTATCAGGTGTAATACGGCCGAAGCCGACCTTGAAAATGTGAGGATTGGAGTAGAGCGGCGCCGTGAGCAAGCCGTGCCCGCCGCGATAGATCAGGAATCCTGACGTTCCCAGATACTGTACGTGAACGGCTTCGGGGTCCATTACGTTTACCGAGCCGGGTGATCGTCCGGGATCGGGCTCGACCCGGTAGCCCATCCCGGCGCAGTTGAGCGCAAACAGCAGCGCCAGCATAGAGCAAACAATACGCACAAACAGCTGCTTCACAGCTACGCTCCTTAAATCATGGGATCTCAGGCAAGTATGGTCGGACCATATCCCGGAGGGCAGGGATACATTCCTCAAAGAACCAGGGCCGGTCCCCAAGCCACTTGCGATTCCGGGGGGAGGGATGGGGCAGGGGGAAATGGCCTTGCTTCAGATGGGCACGCCACTCGGCTACGACGCGAGATACCGGCTGTTTCTGCTGCAGGTAATACGCCTGAGCATAAGCCCCAACCAGCAAGGTGAGCTCAGGTTTGATATAGGTGAGAAATCCGGGGTGCCAGGTAGGGGCGCATACAGCAGGCGGGGGCAAGTCGCCCTTGCCCTTTTCCGTACCAGGGAAACACAGGGCGGTGGGAATGATGGCGAAGGTGGCAGGGTCATAGAACTGTTCCCGGGAAACGCCCATCCATTCCCGCAGGTTATCGCCGCTCACGTCGTTGAAGGGCAGCCCGGTTTCGTGCACCCGGCGGCCCGGTGCCTGCCCCACGATCATCACCCTGGCACTGGGCTCAGCCAGGAAGACCGGCCGGGGCTCGTGGGAAAAATGGCGACCCCGACATACGCGGCAGGCTTTCACCTGCTCCGTGAATTCGTCGTAGGATATTTTAGTCATTCTGCTAGCAAGGCCCAGTCCACCGCCATCGCTGCATGGAGAGCGGTCGTATCGAACAAGGGTACCGATGCGTCCCCCGGTTTCACCAGCAGGGGGATTTCCGTACAACCAAGAATAATCCCCTCCGCACCACGGACCACCAGCCGCTCGATCATCTCCAGAACCGCACGCCTGGATTCCGGGCGGATGTCACCGACAACCAGCTGGTCGAAAATGATAGCGTGCAGTTTAGTCCGGTCGTCCTCATCAGGGATCATTATCTCCAAGCGGTAGCGATCAGTCAGCAGCCCTTTATAGAAATCGTGTTCCATAGTGAAGCGGGTTCCCAGCAGGCCCAGCCGCTTCAAGCCGGCGGCGCTGACCGCCGCGGCAGTGGCATCGGCGATGTGCAAAAGCGGGATAGATGTGGCGGCGGCCACCTCGTCGGCCATACGATGCATGGTGTTGGAACAGATCACCAGACATCCAGCACCGCCCTGCTCCACCTGCCGGGCTGCCGCCACCATAGCTGCGGCCGCCTCCTCCCAGCGATCACGATGCTGAAGAACTTCAATCTCGTGAAAATCCAGGCTGACCATAACCAGCTTTGCCGAGTGATTTTCGCCTAGCCGTTGGTGCACTCCCTCATTGATGAGACGATAATATTCGGCTGACGACTCCCAACTGAGCCCGCCTATTAGTCCGATCGTCATCATGGTGCAGATAAGCTACCTTCCAACACGACTCTCCCGTGTAGAGGTTGCACCGGCCGCGCGTTTTCACCGAAGCGCTCAATAAATACCTCCAGCTGGTTCGATGATACGGTCAGTGGAGATTGAAGCAGAACCCATTTCACTCCCTCAGTGTAAGGCGGGGTCGTTAGGGAGCCATCGTAGGTATAGAATTGCCCAGCCGGTGTAATCATAATCCGGGGATCAATCACCGCTTCCGGGTATATCTGCTCACTGCCCGGCTCAGACGGGATCCGCTCCCAGAGCACACTTATCAAGTCATTCTCTGCACCGAGACGGTAGAAAAGACCCACCACCGCCAACTCTCCATCAGGACCCTCATGAACCAGGTGGGCCTCCAAATCGCATTGCTCTCCGTTCACAAGATGCTCACTGGGTGCATGAAAGTGGAACTGCTTGAGCTCATAGCGCCGGTTGTCTATCGTCATGTAGTTCTCAACCTGTGGATTCACTTGGACAGTGTGACCAGTGTTAATGAGTTGCAGCGGCGTTGGTGTATAATGGAAAGTGACGTTCAGGGAAGACGATCCGGCCACCTGTGTGAGGTCGATAGGTGACTGGCTGGTACCCTTATGCTGCGCTGAACTCATGCGTTTTGATTCCTATCCATTTCTTATCCCACGGTTGGGTGGGAGCTGTCCTGCATCCATCCATATACAGCCAGATCGATGCGACCATCATCAGTGAATATCACATCCTCTGTTTCCAATAGCGCGCGCTGGAGTCGGCCGGAGCCGTAGGTCTGATCCAATGAGATGCCTCCGCGGGCATTCACGACCCGATGCCAAGGCACGCCGGAATGGTCGGGGAGGTTATGCAGCGCGTAGCCCACCAGGCGAGCCTGTCCGGGCAGTCCTGCCTCGCGGGCGACCTGCCCGTAGGTTGCCACCCGGCCGCTGGGTATGCGGCACACTGTTTCATAGATACGGGCATTGAGGGAATCCGGCACGTTCAGGCAAACTCAGGGACAATGCCCAGCAGAAGTGCAATGGTCAGCACGGCACCACTGCCCAGCAGGCAGCCGGCCATCTTGCCCAGGGAAGTGGTGACGGGCTCCCGCGATGCCTCAATACCCCGCTCACGCAGCCATTCCGCAATGCCACCTTCGAAGAATCCGGCGATGCCGTCCGTGAGCGCATCGCCCACGACGCCCCCGGCGATGGCTCCGGCAACACCAAAGAACATACCGCCCCACAGGGCCGGGATGGTGAGCAGGCCGGTGTCCAGCGAACCGAAAACGATATCCGGCAGAGCGCTTTTAAGAGACCGGTGGCTCAGTCGCAGGCCAACCAGTGGTATCGCGGTCAGGACCAGGACGATCGGCCCGATGGCAATCCTGTGCTTAAGCGTTGTCACAGCGACCACGGCCACTATAAGGCCAAATGCAGAGACATAACCGGCTTTTCGAACCATGACAAGCCCCCGAATACAATATTCCGATGGAAAAAGTTGACGAACAGGGGTACCGTTGCCTCTCGCCCTATCCGAATCGCACCTCATCTGATAGTTCGTCCACGTCATCGGCACGGTAGGGGAAATGGTCTGCCAGCTGCCCCCCTAAAACCTGGATGCCTGCCACCAGACCCTCCCGGTAGCGCCCTGCATGGAAATGATCCGCCATGGTCGCCACGGTCTCATCCCAGAAGCCTTCGGGTACCTGCTCATTGATACCCTTGTCGCCCAGCACAGCAAACTTGCGGCTGTTAACGAAGATAACCACCAAGACGGCATTGCGCTCCCTGGTGCGATGGAGTTTGAGCCGGTTGAACACCCGGCGGCCTTCCTTATACGGATCGCCGGTGCACACCGCCTGAAAGCTAACCACCAGCTCGCCGCTGGTCTTTTTCTCGAAGGACTTGATGGCCGTGTCGATGGCCGTGAAGTCGTCCTCGCTCAGCAGTTCGCGGACGTATTTTTCGACTCTGTTCATCACCAGCCTCCTCCGGAGCCGCCACCGCCGAAGCCGCCGCCAAAGCCACCGAAACCGCCCCCGCGGAAGCCACCGCCGAAGCCGCCGGAGTGCCGGCCCATACCACTACCCAGCGACAGGAAGAACAGGGCTGGAAGTAGCCCGCCGCCCCGTCCACCGCGGCTGAACAGCAGGAAGAAGAAGATCAGCATGAAGATGAAGCCTAATCCACCGCCCCGACCCCGCCGCTGCGCCGGGACGCGCTTGGACTGTCGTAAGGCCTGGTACTCGCCACCTACCGCCGCAACAATAGCATCGGCCGCCAGGTTCAGCCCCTCGAAATAGTTCCCCGCGCGGAAGTGGGGATTGATGAGGTTCAGTCGGATATCATTTGCCACGGCATCGGGGATGACGCCCTCCAGACCGTAGCCCACATCGATGCGCATCTTCCGGTCCCGCAGGAAAACGGTGATGAGGACGCCGTTATCGCGGCCCGCATGGCCGATCTGCCAGGCCTCGGCAATACGGATTGAGATGTCATTCAGAGCCTCCCCCTGAAGACTTTCAAACGTAGCGATGACCAGCTGGTTGGAGGTGGCCTCCTCCCAGGCCGCCAGCTTACGTTCCAGATAGGCCTCTTCCTGGCGACTTAGCAGACCACCATAATCATTCACCCGGGCGGCAGGCTGGGCAGGGAATTTCAGCTCCGCTGACAGTGGCAGCACGGCTATCCAGAGGATAAACCCAACGGCATATCTGACTGGATGTCGAAACTTCACAATGCTGATCTTTCAGGCTGTCAGAACTGCACCCGGGGTGCTTCCTCAGCGCCCTCCTGGGCCTCGAAATAAGCGCGCGAACCGAAACCGCTCATTCCCGCCACGATACTGCCGGGGAACAGACGGATGGCGGTGTTGTAGGCCCGGGCGGACTCGTTGAACCGCCGCCGCTCCACCGCGATCCGGTTCTCAGTACCTTCCAACTGGGCCTGGAGATTGAGAAAGTTCTGGTTGGCTCGCAACTGCGGGTAGTTCTCCACAACCACCATAAGACGGCTGAGAGCGCTGCTCAGCTCCCCCTGGGCCGCCTGAAACTGCTGGAACTTGCCGGGGTCGTCCAGCACACCTTCCATGTTGATATTGTTCACCCTGGAACGGGCTTCGGTGACGGCCGTATAGGTTTCACGCTCGAAACCGGCAACACCCTTGACCGTCTCCACCAGATTAGGGATCAGATCCGCTCGCCGCTGATAGACGTTCTCCACCTGGCTCCAGGCCGTCTTTACCGCCTCGTCCTTGACAACGAAGCTATTCCGGGTACTAACAAACCATCGTCCGAACAGCAGCAGGACGATGACGACTACGATCAGTATGATCCAACTTTTTTTCATAGTGCCCTCGCATTTATGTGGAAAGTTATGATTAACAGGAACAATTAACTACTCCCGGCCGGAAACCCGTTCACGCCAGCGGCTGCTCCACAGCTACCTCCTCAGCCGGACCTAGCACCAGTGCCCGCCGCAACAGCCACGTCGATAAATAGAACAGGGGTGTATCCACCAGCGCCACCAGCACCTTGAACAGAAAGCCGTTCTCCAGCAGACCCGGGAAACGGGACCACTCAATGGCGCCAGTGGCGCAGAGGAGCAGGAGTACCAGGCTGGTGTCCACAAGTTGGGAGACGACCGTTGAGCCATTATTCCGCAGCCAAAGATGCCGCCCCCTGGTAAGCTTTTTCCAGAAGTGAAAGATGCGGATATCAATAAACTGGGCTGCCAAGTAGGCGGTCATCGAGGCGAACACGGCGGGGCCGAACAGCCCGAAAACCTTGTGAAACACTTCTCCCGAAACTGGCGACCAGGTGGTTTGTGGTACCGCGTCGGCAATCAAAACAACCACAAGAATAAACAGGCTGGCGAAAAAACCGGTGACCACTATCTGGTCAGCGCGTCGCCTACCGTAGATCTCAGACACAATATCGGTAACCAGGAAAGTGATCGGGTATGGCAGGATGCCTACCGAGATTTCAAATGTGTAGACGCCGAAGGGTGACCAGGTGAAAAACTTCTGAAAGATCAGGTTGCTGGCCACCAGTGCGGCAATGAAGATACCGCTCAGGAGCAGAAACAGCCGCTCCTGAAACACCGTTACCGTGGGGCGCTTCAGTGCCAGGGTCCCTCGTCAGGATTCCTCAGTCTGCCGCTGCCAGGCACGATCGGCCAGGACCAGGTCGTGGAATTCACATTCATCACTGACATGGGTCAAGACCATGCTCGTTTTCTCACCGTTCATGATGACCACGTAGCGGTCAGTATCCAGGGGACACGAGCCGGGACCGGCTTCATCCTCCAGGAAGAGCGACGAGCCGGTCAGCATCCAGAATCCCTGAAACAGCAGATCGCTGCCTCCTTCATGAATCTGGCTGTAGGCACCCTGGGGATCATGTGCCACATAAGTCTGTCCACCTGAATCCCGGTTGAAGGTAAGTGTAACACCGGTAGTTGCCTCCCGCCAGGTGCCGACCAGATCATCGGGCTCAACGGCATCTCTGGAGGAGTCATCGCAGTTCGCCTGCAGGAGCAGGACAGAGAAGCTTGCGGCCACTAATCCTGCGTGGATGATGCGGATCATAAGACGGGAGTAGAAGGAAGCCATTTATCACTCATTCCCTTAAGGAGTTGCTGGGATTAGAAATATGGCGCTGACAGGAAGTAATGTCCAGAATTTTATCATCCAGAACATTGCCAATACCGGGTGGTGTCGGCCTAGCGAACCAACTCTGAAACGTAAACGAACTGGAATCCTCTGTCCTTCAGCTTGGGGATTTCCGCAGCCAGTACCTCCAGTGTATTCAGGTGACTGGACCCTACATGGGCGATCCCGATGGCGGCTCCTGTTTCCTCAGCCCAGGATGCCAGCAAGGCCAGTTGACGCCGGATATATCTAGGATCGTCCTCGTTATCCAGAAACACATGCCGACCCATACTAGGAACCGCCCGCCGTGCCATAATTCCCAGCGCTCGAGTTTCCGGTGTCGTATAACTGTCCACAAAGTACTTATTACGCCGCAGCAACTCCTGGGCCAGGACATCCATCAACAGGGTATCCAGGGTAGCCAGTGAGCCCTCATGGTTGTTCATACCCGCGGCCTGGGGTATCTCTTGAAACGCCCGCCGAATGCGTCCCAACGCTTCAGTCTCTTCCATCCCATACAACAGGATGAATTCCTCCTCGTCCACGCCATTATAATTCTCCGGTTCCATGGGCATATGAATGATGACCTCATGGCCTCTTCTGGCAGCCTCTTCAGCGAGAACCCTGGAATAGCGATGACCGGGAATCACTGACAAGGTGAGCTTCTCATTCATAGCGATAAACCCGGCCGTGAGCCGATTGCGAATGTAACCGAAGTCATCAATGATCAATCCAATACGCCCTCGAATGGCACCCGCCAACATTTCCCCTTTCACTCCCGGGGCAAAAAGAAAACGTGCCACCATACGTTGCTCTCTGGAGCTCAGCTCCACGAAGAGCTCCCGCCGTTCTTCATACTTCACAGCCGAACTGAGGACCAAATCATACTGCTGGATAATCCGCCGCAGTAGCAGCATGAGGTCATCTGAAGACATGGTTGGCGGGTGGCCGAATCTTATGGCGCCGTCCTCCCCAATGACCGGCGATCTGGCCAAGCCCAGGTCCTCCAGCTCGGCCACTACGTCGGCTCGCAGCTGGGGCACTTCCCGCTCAATATGCCTCCGCTTAGTCAACGAGGACACAATCGTATGCCAAGCCACAAATCCCAATGCGGCAATCACACATACGACGAATAGGGTCTTGAGTATCTTCGGTGGTTTCTTCCCAGGGGCCTTCATCACAGACTCGCGTGCATATCTATTCCAGGAGTATCAACCTACAATTTCAAGTCGGGTAATTTAACGCAAGAGAAAGGTAACTGATCGATTTGAGTGGGAGTTGAGTTGTTGTTAGAATTCCCGGCTTAGAGAAACCATGTGAGGCTGTCCCAAGGTGCCATTCTGATAGCCATAGGCATATGAGAGCATCCACCGGTGATGCGTCAGCCGGAATCCGGCTGTCAGGAGAATGGTTTCCGATTGCCAGCGGACACCAGCAGCGAGCCGCATGACCTGTCCGGATCCTTGCCAGGCCATACTAGGAATCAGCTGGTGCTGCTCGTCGTACCAAAGGTCCGAGGAGATATAGCTGCCCCAAAGGGGTGTTTTCAAGGCCAGCCCCAGCCCGACTCGCGGCGCAACAGGATCCACGCGGGTGTTCAGGGCTTCTCCCGCGCCCAGATTGCAGACCGTAAGACTCCATCTCAACCATGGAAGCGGCTCACCCTGCCAACCTGCTGAGAGCCACGCCCCTCGAGCAGAATACTCGAAGACGCGTTGATAGGCCAGCGTTAGGCCAAGTCCCAGGGAGGTAGCGCCAAGCCGCCACCCGCGCATCACGGTTGCAGTGATCAGCCGAGCACTGAACAAGGCCAGTGGTTCAGCCGTGGGGATTTCGCTCCGCAGCTCGATATCATCTTCAGCCATTGATCTCAGGAGGAATTGCAGGGGCCGCTGCCGCCAGGTACTTTGCCACCGAACGCCGTAGCCTGCCAAGTCGCCGAACATCCTGAGATAGCCAAATTCCAGGATCTCCCGTTCACTGCCCCACACATGGACAGGACTAATCCCGGTCAGGGACATATCGCCGGGCAGGGCTGTTCCGCCGGTGGCAAGTGCCAAGGCAGAGGCAGAACCCGGCAAATAACTCGCTCGCCATCCCAATGCAGAAAGGGGCACAACCAGCCCCCAGCCCGACAGCAAGACGATCGAGGCCCACAGCGGTACACTATGTCGGCTAGCGTGCTCCCTCACAAGCTGAAGATCCAACTGAAGAGGTGGCCCATACCTTCATCCGCTTTACCCAGGGAAAGGCTGTAATCCACACGGCTGTCAAAAGCACGCCGAATGGAATAACGCAGCCCAAGCCCAAAGGTAGGCGTAGTGTGCTCCAACCCGCCACGAACCAGGTAGCGTTCCCACAACACATCCTCTACAGCCAGCCGGTACACCGGTACAACATCGCCAAATACGGTTTCGTCATCCTGTTTGATCCTTGGCACGACCAGGTCCGCCTGACCGAAGAAGGTGAAGTGCCGCCAAGGCAGGCGAGTCCCGGCGCTGATGATGATGGGGAGATAATCGGTATAGTTCCGGCTCTGTTGGTCAGCAGTTATTTTCCACGAGTAGGCACCAGTCAAATTCTGCGCTTTCAGAGCAAGATTGAATCCGCTTGGCCGGTGATAGAACAGACCGAAGTCGATGCCAAAACCCTTGCTGCCTTCGTCGGCCAGATCGATGATCAGCATTTTCGCACTCAATCCGAAGCTGAAATGGTCACTCAGGCGATTGGCAAATGAGAGTGACAGCATATTTTCGGAATAGGCCAAGACGTCGGTGGGTTCGCCAATGCTATTGCGACCCTGAATCTCGTCATCGGCGGCTCGCATGAAGCTGAAGCCGGCCGCTGCGGTGGGAGGCAGGCCCATGGCAACACTCAGGCCTTGCAAGGAGCGGTCCAGGGGTAGGGCCATATAGGACAATCCCAATTCCCGGCGTTGAACGTGGACCAGGCTGGCAGGATTGGTAAGCGCCAGGTGTCCGGAATTAATATCTGCGACAAGTGCACCAGCCAGGGCAACGCTACGCGCATCCGTGCCAACGCGGGCAAACGCGCCTGCATAGCCACCTGTCGGGGGCCCTCCTGCCCACAGCATGGTAGAAAGTATAATGATGGCAAGGAACGATCTCACTTGATCACCATTACCTTAGTCCAACGCTCCAGCAGACCGAGTCTCAAGCGACAGTAGTACACTCCATTGGCTACCTGGTAACCCGCCTCGTTACGTCCGTCCCAGACCTGGCTGAAATCTCCGGAGCTGGAGTGTGGTCTTGAGAGCACGATTACCGGATCCATGGCGAAATCATAGATGGAAATCTTGGCCGTTATCGGAACCTCGGAGCCAGTGAGGTGATACTGGAACCGCACATGACCGCGGCCATCCCGGTAATTATCCTCGGCCAAGTAAAAAGGATTGGGATAGACATAGAAACGATCTTCACCCGAAGAAGCGGTGGAGACATAACTGCGCTCAATGTCCCAGGTGACTCCATGATCCTGCGTACGAGCCAGGCCGTCAGGTGTGCCAATCCACAGGGTGGAATCGCGAGTATCAAATGCCGCCCCGTAGGCTTGCTCCGCCCAGACTTCCTCACCGGTTATATTGTCGGTGGCGGTCTTGAATCGAGCCCAATTGAGACCATCGAAGGACTTGTATAACCCGTTATCAGTGGCCACGTAGACGGCTTCCCCCGATGAAGTGATATTATGGGCGCGCTCACCCCGCAGTGAGACGTACCAAGTTACGCCGTCGTCTTCGGTGAAACTGACCCCCATGACTTCACTGGCATCCTCCGCGTGGACAGTGGCAGCCCAGATGCGATCCCTACCAGAGGATAGCGTTTGCCTATGCAGGGCAACCACCCAGTTACCGGAAATCGTTCGCACACCCCACTGGGCTTTAAAATGGGTCCAGGAGATACAACCGGTTGTCGTATCGATGATGCCCCGGTTCACTCCCGCCGCGGTCCCGACCCAGATGACCGAATCATAGGCCACGACAGAGAAAGCTTTGTGGTTATGGTTTCCCCCATCGATGGGATCCCGCGAATTGAGCTCGTAATCCGCCGGTATATCCTCGCAGGTGAACGTTGTGTCATCATCCCGTGGTAGGGGTACCGGTGTCCATTGACCACTGCTGATCTCATAGCGGCGCAATCCCCCGGCCCAGCTGGTCGTCCAGATCACGCCTGGGGTTGCTGCTACATCATAAGTCACGTTCCGGATGGTTGTCGTAACGGCCAGCTGACGGATAGTATGACCATCAGCCCATTGGAACGTGGTGAAGGCACTGTCTCCAAGATCTTCGGTGGACTGGGGCTCCCATATCCAGGTATTACCCGTATCCGTGGAGAAGGACATGCCACCACCCTTCACCTCCCCGACCTGGCCGATCATGGTGTCCACTAAACTGGCAACCGCCACCAACGAGCCATTCAAATCCAAGGCGGAGATGCCTCCCTCGGGCAGATCGACTACGTCCGCAATGTACGATCGGAACGTATTACCCAGATCCGGTGTGAGGGACAAACCGCGGGAGGTTCCGAAGAACAGGATGGAATCACCCGCCATGCGGATATCAATAATGCTGTTACTGGCCAGCCCTGCGGAGGAGGTTGAATCGTTATAGTAGGACAAAGAGGTATCACCCAAGGTCTTATGGAGGCTAAATCGCTCAGGGATTAGCTGCCCACTGACATGACTGACAATGATCACCAGCAGGATGAGAACGCGACTCATTGCACCACCACTGGATGGTAGACGGTGTCACTCACAGCGCCGCTGTAATCCTCCGCTGTGAATCGGTAGACGTATCGTCCGGGGTCGTTGGTCGATTCCAGTCGGATGATAATACTGTAGGTACCGTCACCAGCTATCAGATCACCCCACAATGACCGATCGCCATTATCGGCGAGATAAATGGGCTGACCCTGGTTAGCCAGTGTACTATCCGGTTTCAGCACAGTGAATCCCACTCTCCGGATATCATCCAGGCCATCGGGATCGGCAGCCACGGCCCGGAGAGTATCCAAGGTAATAAATCCTTCCGGCGGCCGGATCAGGGTATCAGACCCACTGACACTAAGAATGACCGGCCGAAGGTTGACCAGATGCAGGGTATCGGTGGCCATACTGGTGTCACCGTCAACGAGGGCATAAAAATCGAAGTACACGGTGCCACTACTGCCTGCAGCCAGTGGAGAGCTGAACTTGCGGGCATACACGCCATCCTGAGGAAGTATATCTCCTCCCGAGCCATCGTCCACCAGGTTGATCTGGGTCAAAGGTGAATCCACGCCGGTGGTATCCACCAGGAACATCTCCGTCCAGATATTGCTGCTATCGAGGGAAGTGACTCCAGCAGGGAGGGTAACGGTAACGGCGACGTAGAACCGCTTGTCCCGGTCATCGAAGGAGCCCTGCGGGCTGGAGAGGATCGGTAGATCCTCATCGGACGGTCCCACCCCGTTGCCATCGCAGCCGTAGAACAGCAAGAGGGATGCCAAGGCGATCTGAACTAAACCTAAAGCCAGCTTCATGGGAGGGGCAATATAGGTGGGAATCCGGCGCACGCTCAATTGATTTCTCCCTGCGATCGGTGGTCGTCCCCCAGCCTCGATACCAGCGCACAGAACCAATCCTCCTCTTCGTCAATCTGCGCCAAGACTAGGTTCAATCGACGACACAGGTCCCGCAACAGAGATCCTTCCTCCTTCAGAAGGCCGGAGACCACTACTCTCGCTCCAGAGTCCGACCGGCTGAACTGTTCGAGGAGAGCAAAAATTGAGGACCGATGAATATTTGCCAATACGAGGTCAACATTGAAATCGTTCCACAGGCTGGCATCTCCCAGCATGAATTCCACTTGGTTGCCTAAACCGTTCAGCTTCAGATTAGCCAACAGGTTTTCCTCACACGACGGGTCATTGTCAACGGCAACGACGTGGCTGGCACCCAATTTTGCGGCCACGATGGCCAGTATGCCGGATCCCGTGCCAAGATCCAGAATCCGTTGGGCTTGGCAACCCAATGACTCCAGCCTCCGGATGACCAACCGGGTGGTGGCATGGTGACCGGTGCCAAAGGCCATTCCAGGGCATATACGGACCAGTACAGGTGCCCGGGATACCTGATCCCACTCGGGCACAATGGTGATGTTTTCCGTCACCTGAAGGGGGGTGAAGTGTTCCCGCCACTGAAGTTGCCAATCACGATCCGGAACCTGTGACCAGCGCCGCGTCACGTGCTGGATTGCCGGCAGTGCCTCTGCCTGCCAGCTCTCCCAGGCTGCTTCCACCTCGGTCTGATCCTGGGCTGCAATATAGAGCTCCAGCTTATGCCCAGAACTGGAGTCTGTCTCCGGATTTTCCCGCCCCCCGCGGACCCAGGGGGCGAACAATCCCAGGCAGGCTTCCAGAGCTTGGGATGATCCCTGGAGGCTCAGACAATGCAAACGGCCCAGCTCACTCGAGGGTGCGATTTCTTCTGATGACATCATGGTCTCTCGTTGTAAATAAGGGCAGCCACCACCGTTCCCACGGCTTCCAGGCTCTCGGCTGAACACTTGTCAGGAGTATCTTCCAGAGTATGCCAGTAGTTGGTTCGGGGATTGGGATAGTTGATATCGATAATATCCACTGTCGGGATGCCCGCTTCCAATAAGGGCACATGATCATCGTAGATCTGCGAACCGATCTCAGACTTGAACTGGGAATAGCCCAGCGCTGCGGCCAGGCCCCAGATACGGCGGACCAACTCCTGTGCACCCCGCCAGGAATTGTACTCCATCGGGAGCGACAGTTCAGCATCACCCACCATATCCAACAGAACGGCGTACAGAGGTCTTACGCCTCCCAGCAGCTCGTTCATCTGGGGCAGGAACGCCTTGGTTCCCAGCGAAAAGTTGGTCACGTCACCGGAACGCCCCATATCCTCCGCATCAACAAACAAG
>CP070787.1:1660090-1665422 GCA_020346745.1 Fidelibacterota bacterium
GCCTGGGTCAACAGCTCACGTTGGTAGCGCTTGGAATGCTGCTCTACACGGTGATGGTCAGCCCGGGGTACTACGGCCAGCTGGGGCAGTGGGCCATGGTTGGCATGTTCATGGCATTGGTGGTACTGGCAGTGTTAAGCATGGGGATAATTGTCCAGTCAGAGCTAGTGAGAGACAAGCGCAAGTAGGTCCAAACTTCACATCACCTCAGAACCTGATCGTGGCTTCGCCGGCGATCCGTTGGAGGGTGGACACGGTTCGCTCTTCCCAAGTCAGCGGATTCGGTCTCGTACCTCTCGAGCCATTTTCAAACTAGATATTCAGCAGGTAGCTCGCCTTGATGAGGAAAATGTTCTCAGTGTTCAAGCCGAACAGGTCACGCAGGTCGCTGCCTACGTTGAAATCACCGATCTCAAGCGATTCGGACATATTCTGGGCCCAGACGAGGTAGATGGCCGAGCCGGTCTGGTACTCCCAACGCAGGACCAGGTTGGAGCTGAACTGCTTATAATTGAAATCGCGATTCCACAGGATAAAGTTGACGTCCCCGTTGGCATCGAGGTCGTAATGATATTCCTGGCCATCGAAATTGCTCTCCGCCTCGGTGAAGGTATGGAAGCGGTCGTCGAAGCGCTTTTCCGTATACTGGCCTTCCAGTACCAGTTTGTCATCGCTGTAGGTACCGGCGGTGACGTAGGGATTGCCGTAGTACTGGATGGTGAGGTTGGGTGTCAGGGACAGGTCGAAGCGGATCGTGGCATTGATAGTGGAGCGGTCCAGGGTAGCCATGAGGTAGTGTTCGTCGCCCGTCTGCTCGTCGGTGAGAGGTCCGAAATCGTCCCAGGTGGTCCAGGTGTCGTGCATGTGTTCCCAGCTGGTTGAGGCGGTGAGGGAAAAGTAGTCTGTAGGTCGCCAGGTGAGCTGGGCCGAAACGTTGCGGAAACGAACCCCGCTCTCCGGGGACCAGTACGTACTGGCGCTGGCGTTGGCAGAAAGGGCTTTACGAAAGTCGCTGCTGATGAAGCAGAAGACGTTTTGCGACGGGTCTTCGGTCATGGCGGGTCCGCCCAGCAGTCCGACGGTGTTCAATCCCCGGAAATTCACGTTGTAGCCGGCATTGAGGGACCAGTAATTCATGAAGGTCAGTCCAGCGTTCACGTTGCCCCCTAAATTGGACATCTCATCCCAGCCAGCGAAGGTGAAGCTGGTATAAGCATTGAAATTGACCTGATACCTCCGGATGATCTTCCCGGGGTCATCCTCCCGGTACTGTATCCAGATGAACTGGACGGTATTATCGACGTTGCGGTTGAAACCCACGTCGTTGGCGTTGAAGCCGGGTGAATAGAACCAGCTGCCCAGTGCGCCGCGCCAGTGTTCGCCCCTTACCTTGTTGATGAGCATGTTCCCGGCGAAGCCGCTGAGGCTGGTGGCGGTGGAATCGACACCCAGATGGGGTGCACCTTCCCTTTGGAAGCGGTGGTTCGGGCTAGTCTGGGTTTCGGTGATGGCCTCGCGGGAGCCGTATACATTGCTGAATCCGATGGTGGTACTGAACTGGTAGGTATCATCCTTGAACAGATGGTCGATATCGAAGCCCGCACTGTAGGCGTCCCGGTGCAGCCAGTTCAAGTGGTCATCTTCCAGGGTACGGTTCGTAGCGGTCAGGATGCCGCCGATCGTGGTCTTGCCTTGGCGATAGTCCTTCTGCACCCGGCTGACGATATAGTTTGTCAGCGGCTCGGCCGTCTCCTTTTCGGTGGAGGCGTTCTCGTATTCGATGAGGGCGGTTTCTTTGGCGGTCACGGCCTCCAGCACCCCGATTGACCAGCCGGAGCTGGTTTTTCCCGAGAGCTTGCCCGCCCCCAGGATGGTGGTAGCGATAGGTGAATCGACGTAGCCCGAGTCAGTGTCGGATTCATGGTGTGGATAGCGTCCGATCCGGCGGCTGTAGAATAGGGTGTTGTTAGCCATGGGATTGTCCCCGATACCGAGTGGGTACTGGTAGATGTTACCGCCCTCGACGAAGAACGGCCGCCGTTCGGGGAAGAAGGTTTCGAAGCCGGAGATATTGAGCTCGGCCGGGTCGGCCTCCACCTGGCCGAAGTCGGGGTTGAGGGTCAGGTCTAGGGTCAGGTTATTGGTAATCCCCACTTTCAGGTCGGCCCCCAGATTGCTGGCCAGGTCATATCGTTCGGGGTGAACCGGTGTTTTATAATCTTTGGCAGTGGCGTAGCTGCCGGTGGTGTAGGGGGCGAAGTAGATTCTCCGCTGCCGGGGAATATCCTTCAGGTTGTTCAGGCGGCCGTAATGGCGAACCCAGCCGGTCTCGTCCTTGGGCCAGAACGCCCAGAAGTCGTCTTCGTTCTTGCGGGAGATGTAGCGGTAGACCTGCAAGCCCCAGGCATGGTTCTCACCATTGGAAAAGCGCAGTTCCCGGAAAGGGATGCGGAACTCGGCAGACCAGCCATCCTCCTCGATGGCCGCTTTGCCCTCCCAGATGGCATCCCAGTTCATGTCATGATTTTCATCATCGTAGCGCCTGAGATCCCGTTTTACTCCCAGGGGATTGAGCCAGAACTCGAAGGCTGTGCGGTGATCGTTGTAGCTGTCGAAGGATACGAGGACCCAGTCGCTGGGGATGTCTTCGTCGCGGCGGCTCAGGATACTGCGGATACCGCTGGGGTCGGAGTCAAAGGCCTTCACGCCGACATAAAGATATTCATCGTCGTATAGAATGGCAAACTCAGTGCGTTCGGTGGCAGCTTCACCTTCCAAAGGATCCCTTTGGGTGAAGTCTGAGGCATGTTCTGCCTGCTGCCAGACATCTTCTTCCAGGTACCCATCCACGCGTACATGGCTGTTGATGCGCAGAGCGTCGAGAGATGGTGGCAAATTAAGAATCTCGGTATCCTTTTCCCCGCCGGATAGAATGGTCACGAGCAGTAAAAGCGAAAGTGTCCCGCGTAGTCTCATGATTGGCCCCCTCATTAGTCTACAGATATGGGATACACCTGTGAGACAGGTTGACCGACAGAATGGTTGTCAAGAAACGCGTTGATTGTTTCGGCCGAGGCCTGACTAGCGATCAGCGGTGATAGAGCAAGGTGCCGAGTGAGTTATAGCTGGGTCGAGTGGCCGAAGAAGGTCTGTGCGATCCAGCCGGCGATGGGCGGGAAGATGAAAGTGCTGGCGAAGCGGATGAGGGTGAGTTTCCAGCCGAGGATACCCACTTCCATGGGCAGGCGGCTGATGGCCCACAGGGACCAGCCGGTGAGGAAAGCTACCATGGTTCCGATACCGGCCCCGGAGCGCAGCAGTCCGGCGGCTACGGGTAGGCTGACATAGGGGCCACCAGGTGCCAGGCCTCCGGCGATGGTACCCAGGAAGAGTCCGCGCCACCCTGACTCGGCTCCCACCCAGCGGGACACCGCATCCTGCGGCAATAGAGTTTGGACCATGCCGGCCACGATGAAGGCGAAGACCAGGAGGGGGAGAATCTCGATGAGCATGGTGCCGGTGGATCTCAGGCCGGTGAGATGTTCGTTCTGGCCCCGGAAGTAACCGACGGCCAACAGGGTAAGGGCAAGAATGCCCATGACGATGGTAGGGACCAGCATGTTTGAGTGTCTTCCTTTGCTCATGTTCATCATTTGCGTGTATGATGAGGCAGCCAGTTGGCTGTTACCCCACCACCCGCTCTCCACCCGCAATGACCGTCTTGACTGGATTCCAGCCGAAGGCATAGCCCAACCAGCGGTGATCGGGGATGTCACAGACGATCAGGTCGGCGCGCTTGCCCGGTTCTAGGCTACCGGTCTCCGTACCCAGGCTGAGAGCATGGGCGGCATTGATGGTGGTGGCGATGATGGCCTCGGCCACGGTCATCTTCAGGAGCCGGCAGGCCAGGGCGATGACCATGGGGATGGAGGGCGTGAAGGAGGAGCCGGGATTGAAGTCGGTGGCCAGGGCCACGGGAACCCCGGCGTCGATAATCTTGCGGGCAGGGGCAGATTCATCAAGGCCCAGGTGGAAATTGACGGCTGGGAGGAGGACCGCGACGGTAGTTTCGGCGGCAGCCAAGGCCTCCAGACCGGCATCGTCAATATGCTCTAGGTGGTCGATGGAGGTGATGCCCAGGCGGGCTCCAAGGGCGGCGGCCCCGGAGGCGGTAAACTGTTCGGCGTGGAGTTTCAGGCCGAAGCCCAGGTCCCGGGCGGCGTTGAGCAGGCGTTCCGTTTCAGCCAGGGTGAAAGCTTCCTCTTCGCAGAAGACGTCGAAGAAGTGGGCCAGCTTCTCGGCTTTGATCTCGGCGGCGGTTGATTCGATAAGGTCCAGATAGGCGCTGCGCTGGGCGGTATGTTCAGGTGGCACCACGTGGCCCCCCAGGTAGGTGGCAACCACATCCAGCGGCTCTTCTTTGTCCAATGCGCAGGCCACCTCCAGCATCCTGATCTCGGTATCGCGGTCCAGGCCGTAGCCGCTCTTGATCTCGACGGTGGTGGTGCCGTGTTCCAGGCAGCGGTGGAGCCACGTGCGAGCCTGGGCCAGCAGGTCATCGAAGGAAGCCTGGCGGGTAGCCCGGACGGTGTTCAGGATGCCGCCGCCTTCCCGCAGGATCTCCAGGTAGGGCTTCCCCTGCATGCGGGCTTCCCACTCGGCAGCCCGATCACCGGCGAAGACCAGATGGGTATGGCCATCCACGAAGCCGGGAAGGACTACGCCGCCATCGGCATCGATAATCTTGTCATCAGACACCGCGTACTTCCTGCGCACTTCTGCAGCCGGTCCCACTTCCAGGATCCTGTCCCCGGAGATGGCGACGGCTCCATTAGGGACTAGACCGAGCTGGGCCTGGTCCGGTCCCTGAGCGGCGCGTGTCGAGAATCCGGCGCAGGAGGCCACTTCGGCGGCGTTGAGGACGAGGAGATCGGCGGTGCTCACGGCAGGACGATGCCCTTCTCGTCAGCGGTTTCCTGAGCCTGTTGATAGCCGGAGAGGGCATGTCGCGCCACCCCGATGCCAGGATCGACGGTCAGGACCCGTTCCAGGCGCTGGGCTTTTTCGGGAGTGCCGTCGGCGACGATGACCATGCCCGCGTGCAGCGCGTTGCCGATGCCCACGCCTCCGCCATGGTGGAAGGACACCCACGAGGCCCCGGCGGCGGTGTTCAGGGCAAAGTTGAGCAGGGGCCAGTCGGCCACGGCGTCGGAGCCGTCCAGCATACCCTCGGTCTCGCGATCCGGTGAAGCGACGGAGCCGGTGTCCAGGTGGTCGCGTCCGATGACGATGGGCGCTGAAACCTTATCCTTGGCGATGAGATTATTGATGG
>CP070787.1:1665522-1670672 GCA_020346745.1 Fidelibacterota bacterium
GCTGGGACCCGATACCACCAGCCACGAGTTCGGAAACTGCACCTCGACCGTGTCCCCGGCAGTCAGGTCTTCCGATGACCGCACCAGCAATTCCACCTCACACGCTTCGTTAACCTGGAAGGAACCCTGGCATAGTTCCGCAGTGACTGTCACAATCAGCCCCTTGTGTTTATCCTAATTGTAGTTGCACCGTATACCATTTCTTATAAACTCATCACAGGCATATCCCTGCCACTTGGGATTCAGGCCGATGGATGCATCGTCCTCATAACGACCGGCGATAAATCCCCCGCGCCCCCGCCATAACTTCTCCAGCATCTCCCTCGCCTTGCCCCGGATGACAGCTTCATCCTGAGACTGAAGCGTCGTTTGGATATCAACAGGGCACCAGAAGGTGATAGGGTTTGACTCCTGATATTCTGCTAGTTGATCGATCCCGTGCAAATCAGGTTGATCGAACTGTAGCACATCAATACCCGCTTCGATTAGACCCGTCACGATCGCCCCCACCTGGCCACATGAATGCATGATAACCCGGAGTCCATTCTCATGCGCATGCTCACATAATGCCCGAAAGCGCGGGGAAAATTCCTCCCTCCATAGCCCCGGATTGACCATAAGTCGGTCCTGAAAACCCCAATCCTCCCAGATCATTACGGCATCCACACCTGCCTCGGCATATCGTACCATCATGCTCATAAGCAGCTGATCGATCCGGGTATGTAGCCTATGTAAATTGGCTTGCTCGGCTACGAGATCCATAAGGTAGTTCTCCAGACCCCTGAGCCGCCATGCCACACCGAAAGTAAAACCGGGCAACTCGCCTACGAGCCACTGCTCTGGTAAACGCTCCCGAACCGCCCGCACCTGGCGGTACGACTCGGCCTGGGTATAGTCCGGGAATTCGTACTCCTCGAGATTACCAAGATCCTCCAAGACACCCTTGATGACCAGCCCCCTGGAAGTGGCATCCACCCGAGCCCACTTGTTGCCCCATTCGTCCGTTCGCTCCCAATAATCCGACCTGATCTGACGCCAGTCTCTGTGACGGGAACTTAGCTCATAGCGAATGGAAACAATATCCGAATCCTGAAACGAACGGGCTACCCGCTCGGGACACCCGTACTCTAGCGTTTGAGCAACAATCTCACGCGACGTCATGGTCTCTTGCCATCACCAGTTTATTATTCTGCTTGGGCACAGCCACCGCCGTTTCCGCTTTCCTGCCCGCTGAAAAGTGAATAAGCCCCAGCCAGGCCGCGCCCGCCATGATGATGAACCCTCCGATCATTTCCCTCTCCGCCGGAAGTGTGCCTAGAAACACATATGCCAGCGGAAGGACTATCAGGGGCTGGGCAATAATGACGGTGCTCGCACGGGATAGCTCCCAGTAACGATAGGCCCGGTACATCAGGTGAAAACTGAGGGTGGGTCCCAGCAAAGCCCCAAGCAGCAGTACGAGCCAATAGGAGAGCTCCACGTCGAAGTCGGCTCGGCCCGCCAGCAAATTCCATGTCCCGATGATCACAAAGGCGATCACCACCCGATAGAATACCATGACGTTGGGATGCGCCCGAGCTACGGCGATCTTGGCAATGACTTGCTGAATGGCTGCCATGAATGCCGCCGACATGGCCAGCACTATACCTGTACCGACGATTTCCCAACGGCCTACGGCGCTGAAGATACACCCTGCGATCATCATCCCGATCGGCAGTAGCTCCCTCGACGCTAGTCTCTCCCCTAGTATGATGAAGCTAAGCACGATGATCAATACCGGCCGGAAACGTCCAAGGAAGGCCGTGAAGGAGGGATCCAGCTGGTCGAGTGCGGTCCAACCAAGCAGCATACCGATGCCGGTCGCTATGCCGATGAATATCAGGGATCGCAGGGAACTCCAGGGTAACGCCAATTGCTCCCACCCGCCCGTGAATAGCACGATCATCAGCGAATAGAAGGATGCCGCCGCAGTCCAGATCAGGGCGAAGGTCTCAGGATGGAAGCCCTCCAGCGCATACTTGCCGGTGATAAAATTGGTTGAGAGCAATACCGCGCCCGACAAGGCAAACAGAAATCCTTTAGTCCCGTCTGAATAGGCACTACTTCTGGGGCTCATCTCGTTCTAGACACCCTCATTGGCCTGCTGAAAGGCATCATTAAGCATCCGCTTCACGACCGGGAGCCGTCGGTTGCGGGTCGGCTTGTGGTTGAACACACGCTTGGAAGCTTCCAACTCGACAGTTACCACTTCGTCGACAAAATCCGAAACCGAGGTTCTGAGGAATACCTCTCCCGTCGGATCCACACCCATCACGGTACCGGCGTGATTTGATACCACCCCCTCAAGTCCTTCCGTCGATGAGCCCACTGCGTTGCACGCCAGGATATAGAGATTATGGAAATACGCCGTCCCTCGAAACATCTTCTCCCAGGAGTTTTGACGCTCCGCGATGATCCTCTCGCGGAATGCTGTGGTCATGGGATCCGGCCACTCACCGGTCCGGGCGGCATGCGCGGCCAGGATGAGATCGACCTTGTGTAGATGGTGGATGAAAGCGATCTCTGGAAAGTTGTTGTCGTAGCAGATCGTGACACCGAACCGGATGTCGCCGATATCAAACACCTCCACCCGCTCACCACAGGCAAAGTACCTGTATTCATCACCGGACATGTTGATCTTTCTCTGAAGACCCAAGTAGACTCCCTTATCAACAACCATTTGGCTGTTGTACACCATACCATCGGCCAGCTCAGCAATTCCCACACAGATGCATAGCTGGTACTCCTTGCTAAGCTCCAGCACTGCCTGACTCAAAGGCCCTTCAGGAACCGGTTCCGCGTTCTCCTCCATCATGGAATGGCCGCCGTGGCCCGTCAGCATCATCTCCGGCAGAAGTAGCAGGCGCGCTCCATCCCGCCTTGCAGTCTGACATGCCTCCTTGACTAGCTCCAGGTTCCGGTTGGGATCGATCAGGATGGATCGGAGCGCCGCTAGAGTGACTTTGATATTTTTCATGTTGACCTGAATCCTCGGTTTGCCGTTGTGCCCGCAGGCCGCGGTTTAGTAATCCACGTATGCGAATTCATCACCTTCAAAGGTCTCCAGGATCGTCAGCATGGCCCTCGATGGAAAGATCGTGGCGATGTCCCTCAGATAGAATCCGGGGCTCATGGTCCCATCCGGAGGCAGGTAGCCTTCAAAGAACGCCCCCCGGAGGTTGGGATCCTCGACATCCTGGCGGAACTGGGCCCGCAGCATAAATCCCAGCGCTCTCTCAATCGCGTGACGGTATTTCTCATCGCCCAGTCGCTGCCACAGATCGCACCACATGAGCACCGCGCAGCCCACGGCCGAAGTGCTGAAATCGTAGCTGAGATGACCTTGACCCTCCCGCGTTGTGTGATAATAATAGCCCCCGTCCAGATTGCTGTTGTCGATGTACCAGTCTCCAGCTCGGATGGCTGCCTCAAGGTACTTCCGATCCTTAAAAGCATCGTACGCCTGGAGCATGGGGTAACCCCACCACCAGGCATGCCGGGCATGGATACTCCCCCGCCCCTCGAATGACTCGGGATTGCACGGACGGTATATTATCCAGTTACCTGGGGGATCCTCGTCGCTCAGCAGTCGATCCGATACTGCTCGGAAGATATCCAGGTAGATCGACTCCTTGAAGTTCTCGTAGGCTATTCGGAAAATGGCATCGTCGTTTGTTGGACGGGCTTTCTCTAGCGGGGTCAGCTCATCACGCATGGCGGAGTAGCCGTTATGGAACAATCCTTCCCCCTCGATGTATAGATTCCGCGCTATCCAGTCGACAGCCAGGCGGAACCGCTCCAGCCATTCGTCATCGTTCGTCATTCTATACAGGTCATAGAGCGCCCCCAATCCCTCCACTTGCGACGCCGTGTTCGATCCTTCGGCCTCCCGGCCGTGAATAAATCCATAGTACTTATGGTCCTTCCGGTCCATCGCTTGATCACGGATCAGGTATTCACCACCCAGGATCGCGTGTCTTTGGTACTTCTCTTCACCGGTGGTCGCGTGCATTTTCAACAGCAACCTGATGGTCTGGCCGGTGTGCCAGAAGGGACCGTAGAGTTTCCACTGGCGGCTTCTCGTATCGTACTCCCCGCGGATGACACCATAGTCGGGATTGGACGCATCCAGTACCTGGGCGATATCGGTCAGCCAGTCACACCCCTGTCTGGCCCGCAAAAGGAGATCGTCCCTGCTGATAGTTCTCCTAATGGGCTCCTCGCTCTGGGCGGAAGCTCGGCTATGGTCTATGGCTAGGCGAGTCGAATACATCACAGCTCCAATGATTGTGGTGAAGTGAACCCTCAGCTTGCTGACGGATCGAGGTTATTCGATTCCGTACATCGCGGCCGCCGTTCCACCCAGGATTTTCCACCTGATCTCCTCAGACAAACCCAGTTCCCGGATGAGCCTGTCGTAATCGTGCAGCACATCGTGGGTTTCGAAGTACGCCACATCGCTCCCGAAAACGATCTTCTCCCAGGCATCCCGGCCATCCGGATCGCGGTACCGGGTATAGCGGTTCCACCACAGCATCTCCGCGAGAAAGCCCGGCTTCTTCTTTTTGAGCACCGATCCCGTCAAATCGAAATAGAGATTCGGATTCCACCGGCAGCTCATGGCCGCTTCCTCGAACCAGGGATTACCCAGATGGGCTCCGTGGATCTGCCACTCCGGAAACAGACGGGCCAGGGTGTCCAGGTAGATCGGCCGCATATAGTTGCAGTCCAGGAAATAACCGCTGCGCATGTCGTCCCTGGTCGCTGCCCTCATGAAACCTTTGCTTTGCAGTCTCTGAAGAATCCCCAGGTGGAACAATCCCGGCAGCTTCATTTCCTGGCATTTCTCGTATATAGGCCAGAAATCCTCATGGTTATAGGGATGGGGTGGTCGGGTGAACTTGACACCCGCGAAACCCAGATCCTTGAAACGCTGAATGTCATCGGGCTTGTGCTTCTTCCAGTTGAACAATCCCAACCCTAGAATGAGATCAGGATACTTGTCCACCGCTGCCTTCAACCGCTCGATTCCATCATCTGTGTCCGGCGAAATCAAACAGACCTTGCTTATCCCCAGGGAAGCATACTCCTCCGCCAGCATGTCCGGGTAA
>CP070787.1:1670772-1675842 GCA_020346745.1 Fidelibacterota bacterium
AATGAAATAGCGACACCGGCAGGTGAGTTGTTGTAATTTGCGCGCTCAGGAAAGGATGTCTCATGCAGCGAATATGTGGATGTACGTTGATTTATAGCCGTGTTGCGGCGCTGGTACTGTTGATTTCCCCCCTCCTCTCGGCCGACACCACCTACGTGGCGGTGGACGGCGACGACGCCGGGCCGGGGACGCTGGACCAGCCCTATTCCACCCTCACCAGGGCTGTCCAGGGAGTGGCGCCGGGGGACGTGATCTTCATGCGCGGCGGACTGTACGCCTGCGACGGCACCATTTACATTTCCAAGAGCGGCAAGGCGGACAGCCTGATCACTATCGCGGCGTACCCAGGCGAGGTGCCCGTGCTGGATTTTGAAGCGGGGGGCACGGGGAGCACCGCGCGGGGCATCGCTTTGGACAGCAACTACTGGCACCTGCGCGGCCTGGTCATCCAACGGGCGGGGGACAACGGCCTGTACGTGAGCGGGGAACATAACCTGGTGGAACGGGTCACCACCCGCTATAACCAGGACTCCGGCCTCCAGCTCCACACCGGCGCGGCCTTCAACCGGGTGGTGCGCTGCGATAGCTACCTCAACTACGACCCTGCCAATCACGGCGAGAACGCCGATGGCTTCGCCGCCAAGTTCGACCTGGGCCCGGGCAACGAATTCGTGGAGTGCCGCGCCTGGAACAACTCCGACGACGGCTGGGACTTCTGGAACGCGGGCAATGGCGTGAGCGTGACCGACTGCTGGGCCTTCCGCAACGGGGTGGATATCTGGGGGGAGGGGGAGTTCTTCCAGGGTGACGGGAACGGCTTCAAGCTGGGCAAAGGCGCGGGCGCCCATACCCTCATCCGCTGCCTGGCCTTCGACCTGCCCCACCACGGCATCGACGTCAACGGCAATCAGACCGGCGTTGAGGTGTTCAACAGCACCTGCTATCGGAACCAGGGGCGCAACTTCTATTTCGACGAGGACACCAGCAGCCACGTCCTGCGGAACAACCTCTCCTATGATGCCCACGTGAACATCTACCCCAATATCGACGACGCCTACAACTCATGGAACGGCTTTGCCGTCACCGCCGCCGATTTCGTCAGCCTGGACACCACCGGCGTCTCGGGTCCCCGGGAGGCCGACGGTCGTCTGCCACAACTCGATTTCCTGCACCTGGCTGTCGGCAGCAGCCTCATCGATGCCGGTATCGATGTGGGGCAGCCCTTCGAGGGCCCGGCCCCGGACCTGGGCTACGTCGAGTATAGCAGCCCGACAGCCATCGCCGCTGACACCCCACCGGCACCGCTGCGGTTCACGTTATATCCCAACTACCCCAATCCCTTCAACCCGGCCACCACCATCAGCTACCACCTGCCGGCCCGGGCGGATATCACCCTCCGGGTCTATGACCTGCGAGGCCGGGAGATCGCCACCCTGGTGGCGGGCAACCGTCCGGCGGGCACCCATACGGTCAACTGGCACGGCCGTGACCATCACGGATTGCCCGTCCCCTCAGGGGTGTATGTCGCGCGGCTGGAGATGGTGGGGAGTAGTGCAGTGGTACGAATGCTGCTACTGAAATAGCCTAACGAGTCCCCATCTTTTTCATTCTCTGCCGAATACTCCGCTTGTTGTCCCGTATCCAGATTCCACTCCATCGCTACGGTCGGGGCTTCGCCTTTGGCTCAGTCTTAGGCTGGTTGGGGAGCAGTATAACTATTCATTAAGTATGTGCATTATGCGTGCATCATGCGCACGGGGTGCATGGAACGCACCTCGCGCACCAGGCGAACGACAGACCACCCCCGGAGGGGTATATTCCCGCACCATGTTGACGCAACCTTCATATGATCTGCCCACCCTGACCTTAGCGCTGGTACCGTGCCGGAAATTGCTCTCAGAATCCGCATGTTTCTCGTCGGGATACTTCTTGAAAACGACGAAAAATGCAGGTGTTTTGTCGAATTTTTCACACCCCCGCCCTGCCGTCGGAAATCGGCCCCGGTGTGACAACCATCCGCTTTGAATGGTGTCTAAAAGTGAATATCTGCCACTACGGACAGGCAATCTGGATAACTGCATATCAAGGGAATTGAGGGATGACATCACGCCGTGAGATCATGCCGCTGCTGATGACGGCGGTGCTGCTTCTGATCAGTTGCCAGGGAAAGGACCCCGTTGCCCCCGACCTGCCGGCCCCCCCGGTACCGGACCTGCTGGATGACGGCTGGGCCGTTTCGTCCCTGGAGGCCCAGGGGATCGATCCCCGGCCGGTGGCCCTCCTGTCCGAGGAGATCCGCAGCGGTGACTTCGAGGAGATCCACTCTCTGGTGATCGTCCGCCGCGGCTACTTGGTCTTCGAGGAGTACTACTACCCTGGCCATGACGCATACTACCTGCACCGGCTGGCCTCGGTGACCAAGAGCGTGATCTCCCTGCTGGTGGGCTGTGCCATCGAGCAGGGCTTCATCTCCGGCCACGAGCAGCCCTTGCCGGAGCTGTTCCCCGGGCTGGCGGACATCTTCGCCGCCGAACCGGCGAAAGCCGAGCTCACCCTCCGACATGCGTTGACCATGTCGTCCGGCCTGCGCTGGAAGGACGGTATCGCTGGTGACCCGGCCAGTGATGCCCACGCCATGGACCATGACACCAATTCGGTGCGCTATGTGCTCAGCAAACCACTGGATCACAAACCGGGTAGCCGCTTCCACTACACGTCCATGCCCACCGTAGTGGCGGGCGCGATCCGCAACAGCAGTGGGATGTCCGTCCAGGCGTTTGCGGATGCGGCCCTGTTCGGCCCCCTGGGCATCACCGACTATCGCTGGGAGTTCCAGAGTGATAGTCTCGTCCGGGCTGACGGGGGTCTGCATCTCACCGCCCGGGCGCTGGCCAGGCTGGGACAGCTGTGCCTCGACAAAGGGGTGTGGGCTGGGCAGCGCATCCTGCCCGAGGACTGGATGGAACTGTCCAGCCGGGAATGGATCGAGGCCACAGCGGGCCATTATTACGGGTTCCTGTGGTGGCTGAGGCCCAGTTCGGGGGTACCGGGATTCAGGCTGCGCTCCAAGAGCATCTACTTCGGCAGTGGGTATGGGGGGCAGAAGCTGTTCGTCGTACCGGAGTACGACTTGGTGGTGGCCGTCTTCGGCAGCGACAATGAGCTGGAGGACAAGGACGATCAGACGGTGTCCCATTTCGTGCTGTATAACATCCTCGAAGCCATCCGGGACCAGGATTGAAGGATAGGGAGGATCCTATGCGAATCAGAGGAATCATTACTGGTGTCATTGCAATCCTGCTCATGATGGCGGGTGTGGTACGGTCAGAACCCCCGGAGCCACGGGGTGCGACGGATCGTCGACCAGGCAGTCTGGGCTTTATGATGGGCCTGAGCCTGCCCCAGGGCTCACCCGCCTTCAATACGGACTACATCCTGGGAGCGTCCCTGATGATGGTCAGGAGCTATGACCTGGCGGACCAGCTGCCGGGTCTGCGTGCTGAGCTCCAGCTGGGAGTGGAGGTTGTCGCGGGCACCTGGGGATGGGGCTACGGCCTCTCGTTTCCCGTCATGGTGAATGTTGGCTATGATGTCGTGCGCCTCGGGAACGGTAGTTTCCGGGCGGGAGCGTTCGGTGGTGTGGGCTGGTCCTATCACCACCTCGAATCAGGCATGGAGGGCGTCAAGGTGCGGGATCAGCACCGGCCCGGGATCGACATGGGACTGAGCGCGGCACTCCGTGTATTCTCCCGCTGGGAGCTCACGCTGCGGGCGATGTATTTCCGTTCCTTCACCTCGCCACTGGAGGCGGAATACGCCGGGACCCTGATCAGGAGTAGGGACCGGTTCGGTTACGGCACCCTCCCAGTAATGTTCGGAGTGGCCCGGCGCTTTTAGCGGGTGCGGAGGGGTGGCGCCTGGGCGGCGTTAGCCCTTATCGGTGGAATTTCCCAGGTATCTCTCGACGATAGCTGCGATGTCAGCCGGTTGGCTGGCAAGGTGGTCGAAGCGCTCGGCCCATGGGGGCCGTGTGTCGATGCAGTACAGCGCACCGATGCTGATGAGCCGGATGTCCGGCTGGCGCTGCGCCAGCGCTTGACGGCCTTTCTCGGCGCACAGGGCGTCGGTCTCGTGATCACCGATGTAGAAGACCAGGCCCGGCCGTTGCCGGGTGAGCCGTTCCAGGCACAGCAGCAGCCCGTCAGGTGCCGGCTTCTGGCGCGCGAAGTCGACATCCTCGAAACCGACCACCGCTTGGAAATACCCTTCCAGCCCGTTGGCCTCCAGGACGTGTGTGATGATGGTCTGGCCGTTCTGGGAAAGGACGCCGTGCGGCAGGTGCCCCAGCCGGGCCAGTACTTCCGGGATTCCCGGCAGGAGGGGTGTGGGGGTGGTGTCCTCCAGCTGGTACTTGGTCCAGAGGGCGCCGGCGCGGTCGGTATCCACGGTGGACAGGTCGAACCACTGCTGGTACAGGTCACGCCAGTTGGCCGTGCGCAGGAGTGCCGCCTCGTAACTGGCCAGCGAGGTGAGGGGCTCGAAACGGTCCGGGTCTTGGCCGGTCATGTCGGTGATGATGGCGCGGGTCACGTTGAAATTCTTGCGGCGCGTGTCCACCAGCGTGCAGTCGTAGTCCCAGATAACGGCAATACTGCCGGATGCCGGGAGTGGTTGTTGGGTTGAACTGTTCATGGGCATGTCAAAAGGAATAGGCTAGATTAATGCGGTCCGGAGGCACTGACAAAGGTTTTGCCGATCTGGGATGTATCCCGGGCAAAAAAACAGGCCGATGCTTTGGGTAAAAGCATCGGCCTGTCCAACGCAGTCAGTTAATGCAGACTAGAAGAAGTACCGCAGACCGATCTGGATGCGCCAGCGGGAGTATTCGCCGGGATCATCCATGAAGGTCTTGTCGGGACCGGTAAAATTGAATACCGGTTCCCGATTTGCGTCCACAGTCCAGCCAGCAAGTCTCAGCGGTGCTTGCGCCGAGGGATCAGCTACCTGGCGGACACCCAGATCCGAACTGAGCAGGTTGGCAAAGTTCAGAATATCCAGGCTCAGCTGGAA
>CP070787.1:1675942-1681479 GCA_020346745.1 Fidelibacterota bacterium
GCCAGCCACTGGAAATGTGGCTCCCGGTATTCGCTGGTGAGATTGAATAGCTGATAGGTCGGACCATGACTGACCCAGTGATGATACTTGGTATCCCCATATCGCATGACGCAGTTGTCAGCACTGAAACCCGGCAGGGTGGAGTAGAGGATGAAGTTGCCCACATTCCGCAGCCATTCACTTTGTCCGTAAAAGTCAATATCCAGGATTTCCTTGGCCAGCTTATTGAAGTGCATCTGGAATTCGGTCATCAGGCCGTAGTACTGATGCCCTTCGGTTGAACTGCCGTCACCTCCTGAAATGCTGCAGGCGGTACGAAAGATATTACAGGCCTGTCTGATCCAGTCCTCAGCTTCGGAAACCTCCCCATACAGGGCAAAACCGGCCGCTGCCAGGCCGGTATAGCCCACCTGGCAATGGTTCGCCAGGTACCGCTCCCGATGCGTGGGGCCGCTGCTGGACATCTCACCGGCAAAGTACGCGAGCCTGGTGCGAATGGTCTGCCGCTCGGCAGCTGTCATCGAATGGTACAGCCAATCATAACCCAACGAGACACCCAACAGGCAATGACTCGCCCCCAGACTGCGATTCCCATCCCACGTGGAATAGCCACAAACCGTTGTCATCCAACTCACGGCCTTATCCCGGTACCTGGAATCCTGGGTCACCAGATAGGCCATCGCCATCCAGGGAACCGCATCCCCATCGCTGCGCGTAGCTTCCTCATCTGTGGGATCATTCCTCGGATATTGACCGAGGTATCCATTCGCCTTCCCCAGGATAATATTCCAGAGGATCTGATGAGTCGAGAGTACTTTTCCCCTGATAATATCGATGTGGGCGGAATCCAGCAGCATTCTGGGGTGCACCGTCGCCAGGGAATCCAGTCTTGCCGGTCGGCTCCACTCCTGATTGACCACGTAGCTCCACTCTAGTGGGTCCTGCTGTGCCCCAAGCCTGGCTATCGCCAGGCACACAATAGCAACCTTGATGAACATCATCAGGCGACATGTATGCTTATTTCCTTCTTTTCCCGACGACAATGGATTTTACCGAATCGTTACCGTAAACGTTTACGGAGATAAAGTTAGATAGAAATTCCCCCTTATGAAACCAAGTATTTATCGCCACTCCGATTCTCGTTTCTGGTCGTTGTACAGAAATTCGGCAGGTGCTATAACCTGCTCCTTGATCCTGATGGCACCAATGCACCCCTTGAACCAACTGACCTTGTTTTGTCGGACACCGATTGACGTCTGACCATCTCCCATGGGTACATAATCGAATGCAGCCTTCAATTCTAGGTCACCATTCACATAGTTCCTCAACTCCGTTCCGTCGCAGGTCAGGGCGGCATGATACCATCGCCCGAGAACATGGTGATATCCCTCATTCATCATGGTCTTCGAGGAGTCACCTGAAGACAGGAAAGTATCCAGATACCACCACTTATTTTCCTCTACCCGGAGCTCAAAGAGTAATCGTGGACCATGCACCTCACCCATATGCAGGAACCGCTGCTCCACCTGACCATCAAAATCGGGCTTGAACATCACCTCCACCGTGAATTGCTCCCACCCTATTAACGGATTATCCGGCAGCAGGAGACCATCTTGCTCACCATCGAACTCCAACGCAGGTCCGTATGGTGATGCAATGGATTTGGGCTGTCCCAGAACGGTGCGGTCGGCCAACCGCATGAGACGCTCACCGTCCCAGATGATGGGATGATCCGCTTCAGCGCGACCCGGGCCCACCATGGATACCGCTTTCATATAATCTCACCACCGTTTCCAGCGATCTGTACGCACTCTCACCCGTGATCGGTGGCTCTCTGCCCTCCAGAATTGCGGCAGCAAAGTCCCGCATGTACCTCGAACGGGGCGTATCAGGGGTCTGGCGGCCGTACGCTGACTCCAGGCTCATGGTGGGACAGACTTCCTGCCACTCACCCCCCACACCATCTGTAGCCCCCTTCGTGGAGAACATCAGCAAAGGACCCTTATCACCAATAACAATCTGACCGAATTCACCGTAGAATCGGGTACCCCGCTGCTCTCCAGAATAGCGCCCCCCGATCATTTTAGAGCCGGCCAGCACACTGCACAGCGCTCCGTTATCATAGCGGAGCACTCCCACGAAGTAATCCTCCACCTCCACCTCCGTAAGGAAGGTATCATATATAGCCGCATACTCCACCGGGGTGAAGCCGGTGATAAATTCAATATAATCAAAGAAGTGACTGCAATTCATCATAAGCACGCCGCCGCCACTTCTCTCCTTCGACTTCCGCCAGCCGGATTTACCGCCTCTCCCGGTGAATCCCGTCATCCAATAACCGTCAGGCTTATCTCCGATCCAGTGAATCTCGATGGCTACAATCTTGCCGATCGCATCACTCCGGACCAGCTCGCGCGCCTTGATGATGTTCTCGTGGTACCTGTAGATATATGGCACCGATAGTTCCACATTGTTCTGTGCACATGCCTGGAGGAGATCGCGGGCGGCCTCCAGTGTCGTGGCCAGCGGCTTCTCCATGATGATATGTTTACCATACTCGGCCGCCTGAATGCCCTGCGAAGCATGCAGATCGTGTGGTGTACAAAAACAGACCGCCTCCACGTCTTCAGCTTCTAATACTTCCTCAAAATGTCCGGTTACCCGGCACCCGGCTTGGGCCGCAAAGGAGGTCACCAGTTCTTCGTTGGGATCCATGGCAATTGTAACCTGCCCATTACCGGCGTGCTGGATCGCCCCCAGGTTCTCCAGCGATATCTCCCCACAGCCTACCATTCCGATGTTCAGTATCTTCTTCATGATGACTTGGTTCCTCTGAACTTGATAATCATGGAATCTTTATGAGATTCTCGACCAGTCAAGGGCAATCGTTACCAGTTTCTCACGTCGGGACCACAGACGCTGGTATGCCTTCGATGCCTCTTCGGCGGATACCCTGTCGCTGATCATGGGCCCGACCTTGATCCGGCCACCGGCCAGTAAAGACATGGCCAGCCGCATATCCGTTCTCATAGTCTTGACACCGAACATCTCGTCCTGCTGTGGCCGACGCGCGTTATGCGCACCGATGACCGTCAGACCTTTCCTGTGCACGGTGGTGTAGAAATCGACCTGCTCCGTACGCCCGCGGATTGAACCCAACAGGATCACGCGCCCGAATGGGCTCGCCAACTCAAAAGCCTGGACTACCGCCTCAGGAACCCCAGCCGCCTCGATAACCACCTCAAATAGGCCCGCTTCTTCCAGCTGCGGGTCCCCCCCTCGCTGCGCTTCTTCAACACTAGCTACCGCCGCATCAAAACCACATGACAGCGCCAGCTCGCGCCTCCATGGATCGGGATCGATCCCCACCAGGTAAATCGCCCCACAGATATGAGCCAACTGACCAGCCAGATTGCCAATCAGACCCAGACCCAGGACGGCAACCGATTCTCCAATCGTCACTTGGGATTTCCGAATACCCTGAAGTGCGATACCGACAAGTGGCAACGCCGCAGCCTCCTCCGGGAGCACTCCCTCGGGAACAGCAATGACCTTATCCCTATCCATTACCTGGGCGGTAGCATGCAACGCTTGATAGACCACCATCTGGCCTACCGTGAACTGGCGTACTTCCTTCCCCTTCTGGACAACTCGACCACAGGAACAATAGGCGATCCTGATAGGAAATTCCCCCGGTGTATTAGGTAGGGCATGAAGCCACGCTAGCTCCGTCCCCGGCGAGATTACCGAACAAAGCGCCTCAACCAGAACCTGATCATCACCCACCTCCGGCAGTTCGACAACCTCGAACTCCACTTCGCCCTTACGGGGAAAGAATATTTGTCGTGCTTGCACGTTCAGACCCCTCTATTGGTGTGCCATAGTCGCAGCCATTATTCCACATTGATCCACACAGGACTCGTCCATGCCATTCCCGGCCAATCCAGTGGCTCCTGGACAATACGTGCATAATACATGCATTTCCCGGAACAAGTCTCCTCTAAACTCACCGAAAGGTCCGTGCTCTCTGGTATCGGGTATGCCGAGTAGATCGCCTCAAATCGCCTGTCGGCGTCAAAGCGATAGCGCAGAATCTCCACCCTCAGGAGGTTCGCCGTAGCCCAAACCCCCAGGCTGATGGCCACCGCCTCCCCCCGCTTGCTCTGACCGGTACCACCCATGTCCACCCCCGCGACTGAAAAATCGATCAGGATCCGCTCCCCCGTGGTGGCATAGCAGCGGCGATCACGTAAGGCATCAAAAATAGCTTCCCGGGACAGTTCCGGAGCCCACACCGCGGCGAGTCCCCCATGACAGCGTCCCGGCTGACCACTGTGCTCATCTGACGAACCGATCACACCCAGCTTGCGACCGGCCATCCAGTAATCCTGGGCATAGTACGGCCCTGAAACTGAAGCGTTCGATCGGCGCTCATCTCGGCGCATTCGGTTGAACTCATATGACAGGATATGCTGTGGATCCCAGCTCTCGCTCTGCCCGTGATGGGAGTAGATCTCCATGACCGGGCGCAAACCGGCATCATCACAGGCATCCAGATCGATCACCTCGCTTTTATCCTCGCCAGGTAGTATCCCTCGCCATGACAGACCAGTGTGATGCGGTACCAGCATGGCAAAACCGGGATCCAGCAGTGCCTGGAGGTGTCCAACCTTGTCCGGATCAGCGAAGGCTGTATTATCCGGGAGGGAAGCACAGGCTTGATAATGCTCCTCATCCCGGAGATATAAGTTATGATGACCGGTGAAAGATTTTGGATTGCGTTCATCAGCCAGCAGTGTCACGAACTTCCCGGGTTCGTCAGCGTCCCGCGCCCACTGCCTGACCTGCTGATATCCCTCAGGTCCCAGGGACTGCACATGATCCGTAACGGCTGCGAAATCCAGTCCGCTTACATCCCGGGCATAACCGTAAGGATCGGTACCGTACCCGTCATGGGATAACTTCGTGTGCAGGTGGATATCCCCCCAATAAGGACCCCCGTAGTCTGGCCCTACCCGCACCGCATTGGAAATCGTATCCCGGAACTTGAACCGGTACGTGCCCGCTGCGCGAATGGTTATCGGCACCCGAGTACTCCCGGCAAAGTCCAGGTCCCGGGCGATGTTCTTGCCAGTGGTAAGTAACAGGCTGTCACCCTCGTACCGCGTTGAGGAACAGTTGTCGAATCGATCGAGTGAGACAATCAGCACTTCGAATTCTTGGCCCACTTTGACACCCGAGGGGACGATCACACGCAGATACTCCGCCGGTCCGGGCAGGACTTCCAATGCTAGCGTTATCTCCGGCGCTCGACCTTTTACACGCAACCAGACATGATCAGTCTCCGCAACCTGGGGCGCTACGGTATTCCTGTAGGCGATCCGGATGGGACCTCCAGCGGGAACCGTACCGTTGGATAATGTGCCGATGATATGCCGGCCGTGCCGCGCGATCCCTTCAGGATAGGAAAGATGGCGCTTCCTGATCTCCAGATCAAAGCTCGCATCGCTGCCGTCAACCGCAATGGAAATGTGATG
>CP070787.1:1681579-1686755 GCA_020346745.1 Fidelibacterota bacterium
AGGTCATCGATTAGAACCCCGATGTATGCTTGATCACGCGCCAGAACCAGTTGCTCCTGTTCCCGTAATCTTGCTGCGGCATTGATACCGGCTAGCAAACCCTGGCCGGCGGCCTCCTCATAACCTGAGGTTCCATTGATCTGGCCAGCCAGGTATAGACCGTCAATCTCCTTGGTCTCCAGGGTGGCGCGCAGCTGGCGGGGTGGAAAAAAGTCGTACTCGATGGCATAGCCGGGCCTCACGATTGTACTGTTTCCCAATCCCGGTATTTGGCTCAGTGCACTTAGCTGAACATCTTCGGGCAAACTGGTCGAAAAACCGTTTACGTAGATTTGGTGGGAATCCGCCCACTCGGGCTCCAGAAAGATCTGGTGTTGCTCCCGATGGGCGAAGCGCACCACTTTGTCCTCTATGCTCGGACAATAGCGGGGACCAATGCCCTCAATTTCCCCTGCGAAGAGGGGCGAACGGCCCAGATTTGCATGAATAATGTCATGTACTACCCTCGTGGTATACGTTAAATGGCATGCTTCGTTAGGGGGCCGGAAAGGCAACGGTGTTCTGTAAGAAAAGGGAACAGGTTCTGGATCACCGAGGGTTTTGTGGGTCTTGGACCATTCTATGGAGTCCCTATGCAGACGGGGGCAGGTCCCCGTCTTGAGCCGCCCGCTCTGGAAGCCGTGCGCTTGTAACGACTCGGTAATACCCTCAGAGTGCCGCTCACCCATGCGGCCAGCTCGAAATTTACGGTCGCCGATATGAATAAGGCCGTTGAGGAATGTCCCGCATGTGAGAATGACCGCTCGGGCTTGTATAAACTGCTCGCGATTGACTATGACTCCTTCTATGTAGCTGCTATTTACCTTGATGGCCGTTATCTCACCACGCTGAATATTCAGGTTCTCCTGGGACTCCACTACTTGGCGCATTCGCTGCGCATAGGCCCGCTTGTCGATCTGAGCTCGTGGGCTCCATACGGCGCGCCCCTTGCTGGTGTTCAGCATTTTGTATTGGAGGCCAGTCTGGTCAGCAGCCAGTCCCATCTCACCCCCCAAGGCATCGATCTCTCGTACCAAATGGCCCTTGGCCAGTCCGCCAATGGCCGGATTACATGACATCCGCCCGATGGCTTGAGGATCCATCGTGACTAGCAAAGTGCTGCATCCCATTCTGGCGCTCGCCAAGGCTGCTTCGATTCCGGCGTGGCCTCCACCGGCCACAATGACGTCCCATTTACCCTTTGTGGTACTGAACATCCTTCTAGGCCTACTTCCCGACACAGAATTCACTGAATATTCTTTGGATCACATCTTCACTGGTCGTTTCGCCGATAATCTCGGCTAGATGGTCGACTGCCAATCTGATTTCCCCACTCAGAATGTCAATGGACTGCCCTGCAACGAGCTGCTCTTTGACCCTCTCCAGCCCCTGCAATCCTTTTTTTAAGGCAAGCAGCTGCCGGTCTGAAGAAATGATGGCGCCCTCACCAGCCGGTATATAACTGCGTAGGACAGCCTTTAACTGCCGCAGCAGATCGTCCAGTCCATCTTCGCGTTGAATGGATACTTGTATCAATTTTTTTTTGTTCGTAGATGTAAACTGGTCAGCCTTGGACTTGATAAAGAGGATATGGCTGGCATTCTCTTCCAGCGCCAGCTCAGCTGAGAAAGGATCTTCCGGATCAAGTAGCAGGATAATGTCAGCTCCCGAGAGTTCCTTGCGGCTGCGCTCCACTCCGAGCCGCTCGATTGTGTCAGCGCTGTCACGCAGCCCGGCTGTATCTACCAAGCAGACCGGAAAGCCGTCTATATCAATCCACGCTTCTAGGCTGTCACGGGTTGTACCGGGGATTTCGGTGACAATAGCACGCTCATGCCCAATCAGGGCGTTAAATAGGCTGGATTTCCCCGAGTTAGGCGATCCGGCTAGAATAACCCGCACGCCGTCCCGAATGATTCGTCCATAAGGCGCGGTTTCCTGTAAATGGGACAGATTGTCTATCGCTTGCGTAAGAATGCGCTCAATTTCTTGCCTGGATGTGGCGTCGATCTCGTCCTCAGAAAAATCTAGTTCGTGTTCAAGTATGGTGAGAAGATCGATCAGGCCTTCGCGCACTTCTCCCACTTCTCTGGATAGCTGCCCCGTAAGATTGTTGGTAGCCGCTTCCTGGCCGCGGCGACTCATACTTGATACCATCAGATTGAGCGCCTCGGCTTCCGCTAGGTTCATCTTGCCGTTCAGGAAAGCCCGCAGGCTGAACTCTCCCGGTTCCGCTTGTCTTGCCCCCAGGTTGGTGAGTGTCCTGATTACGCGCCGTGGCGTAACGTGCCCTCCGTGAGTGCTGATTTCTACGATATCCTCACCGGTGAATGAAGCCGGGGCCTTGTAGTAGGTGACGAGTGCCTTGTCCAGGATTTGCTTGTCGCTTGGTGCATGTAGGTCGGTTAGATGGGCATGTCTCGGTTGGTCGGCTATGGGGGTAGAGCAGAGCTGCTGGGCAATCTTGAGTGACTCGGCCCCGCTCATGCGTACGACGGCGACCCCACCTCGACCAGGTGGAGTTGCTAGAGCTACGATGGTATCTGTCCGATAGCCAATGTCCCCTGCCGCGTCGTCGCTTAAATGCGGCTGCTTATGCAATTCTCTTGGCATAGCCGTGAAATGTACAGCTAAACCCTTCCTGCCGTTAAAAGAACTTAGCGGCTTTTCTTCTTCTTGGGTTTGACGGCGGGCTTTGACTTTGGGGCAGCGGTCGGCTTGGCTGCTGTATCAGCCGTCAGATGCTTGCGGATATTTCGCTGCTGGAAGATTGCGAGTATGTTGGAAAAGGCATAGTAAAGGTTCAAACCACTGGGAAACTGGTTGAAGATCAGGAAGAACATACCCGTCATGATATACATCATGGGCTTCTGCTGGGGATTGGCGCCTGCGCCGCTGATCTTCTGTTGAATGAACATTGTGGCACCCATGATGAGTGCTAGAATGGTCACACCGCTCCCGTAGAGCGGGATGGAAAAAGGCAGTGTAAATACCACATCAGGAACGGAAAGGTCGGTAACCCACAGCACGAAAGGTTGGCCTCGCAGTTCGATCGTGGAGCGGAAAACCGTGAACAGTGCGATCAGCACCGGCATCTGGATCAGGATGGGTAAACAGCCCCCGAACGGACTTACCCCTTCCGCCTTCCATAGAGCCATCATCTCTTGATTCAACTTCTGCGGATTGCCTTTGTATTTCTCCTGCAGTGCCTTCACCTTGGGTTGCACCAGCTGCATTTTCTGCGTGGACATGGCGCTCTTCTTGGTAAGCGGATTGGTGAGAATACGGATGATGATGGCAAACAGGATCAGGACGACGCCGTAGTTGGGAATGAAGTCGTGGAAAAAGACCAGGGTCAGTAGCACCAGCTTGCTGATAGGCCGGATTAACGAGAATCCGAAATTCATGGTCCGTTCCAGATCCACGTCCAGATCCCTGATAATAAAGTAAGATAACGGCCCCAGGTATAGAGTCATTTGAACAGTCTGTTGCGCATTATGGCCCATGGCCATGAAATAGCGGGTAAGGTTCTCTGTTCCCACACCGCCCTCGTCATACGGGGCTGAAACGGCTGCGAAAGCGCCGTATTCACCAGGCTGGTCGGCGTTGGCAATGAAAGCGCTGGTGAAGTACTTGTTCCGGAGGGCAACCCATTCTGTGTTGCCCTTTAATGTCTTTCGGTTCAGCCGCCCCTTACGAAGACTGCCCTCTTTCTCCAGCTCACCCCCTTGGTAAACGTAGACCTTCCCGTAGGTCTCGTCCTCGCGCAAGACCTTCTCTGCCGGCTGAAGCCCGTTGGGCCAGCCGATTTCATAGGTACTGATGCCCAGCTCCCGGTCCGCGTTCTCCCAACGGATTTCTATAGGTATTGTGTAGCTGTCGGCCTGGAAGGTGAGTGTCTTGACCACACGAGCACCGCTGGCAAAGGTATGCCGGTATGAGAGCGTGAGCGACCCTTCTGAGAGCAGGACGCTATCTTGAGCGGGAGCCGAGAGCACTTCAAAGTTGTTGACCAGATGAATAGTGTCTCCGGCTATGTTCACATAGCTGAGACGAAGATTGACGTCTCTCGGTACATCGTGAATGAGCTGAACATTACCGGTGCTGCGGCCGTGGCGGTATTCTTTGAGTTCGAACGATTGAATGTGACCGCCACCGCGCGAGGAAATCGCTGTCCGGTAGAAATTGGTCTCGATAACAGTCTGTTCCTCGTCCCACAGCTGGGCGATGGGCGCCAGGGGTGCTGCCAGTTGGGGCTCTGGCTCATACTCCGCTTCCCTTGGGACCTCTTCGGTTTTTGGGGCGGGCAAGGTGTCTGGTCGGGGTATTGTCTCCTCACTGGGTGCCTCGGTACTCTCTGGTTTTGGTGAGATCCAGCGGATATATCTGGGTGTGAGCAGTAGCACACCGGCAATGAGAATAAAAGCTAGTATCGCGCGCCTAGAATCAGTCATGGCTAGGCCGGATCATAGCCGCTGTCGGTTGTAAATGGGTGACATCTCAGTACACGCTTTCCCGTCTTGTAGAGACCAGTGATCACACCGTACTTGTTCAACGCGTCGATCGCATACTGCGAGCAAGTGGGCGTGTAGCGGCAGGATGGGGGAAAGAGCAGGGCGAGCGTATGCTGGTAGCTCCAGATAAGAGCAGCCAGGATCTTGACAGGTACGTTCCTGGTAGGGCTAAACAGCATCGTCAATCAGCTGATGAAATAGACCCTCTATCTGCGGGTAGGTGATCCACCCCCGCTTTGATGTGGCCGTGATTACGATGTCGTTTGATGGTAGCTGATCCATATGCTGTCTGAAGGCGGCCCGCACTCTGCGCTTGAGCTTGTTTCTGCGTACCGGATTGCCATAACGCCTGGATACGGCGCAGCCGATTCGTGGAGACTCTGACGGCAGCAGCCAGGCGGTGATGCCCGCGTGCGTTACTCTCCGGCCTTGCGAGAATATGCGCTCGAACTCCTCCCTGCGGGTGAGTCGATGCTCTCGGGTGAATTGGGGACTCAAGGGGAGTCAAGCAGAGAGGACTTTACGCCCTTTACTGCGGCGGCGTGCAAGAATTGCCCTGCCAGAATTTGTGCTCTTGCGGGCCCGGAAGCCGTGCTTGTTCTTCCGCTTACGGTTACTGATTC
>CP070787.1:1686855-1692020 GCA_020346745.1 Fidelibacterota bacterium
AAAATGGGTGGGGAGCTAGGATTATCACTATCCGGCATAGATATCACCCAGTATAGTTTTACGAGAAGCGTGGTGTATAGCAGTAACGGGTTGCCGGGGGATCCACAGAAGGGAAGTGCCCGTATGTACCAGTGGTTTAGTCCTCCAGATGTGGATACGGTAGAAATCGGGAACACTGGCAATGTCGATTTACCGTTGGTGGTATTCGATATTATTGACCGATCACATACGGCGTTGCTGGATACGACCCTGATTGCTGGCGAGAGTATAGAGCTGGCGGGATTTGCACCCTCGCCCGTTGACTCTGTCTGGCAGGATACAGCATGGTACGTAATTGACAGAGACGTGTTTTTAGGATTCGCTGTTGGTCCGGTAGAGTACATTATCGGAACAATTGCGCCGGGACTCATAATCCTGGATGGTAGTGATTATTTCTGTTTGGGGATAAAGGAATAGCGGGAGTCCATCTTCGCGAACGGATCATTCCATCCGTAAACATACTGCACATCCCGGACCGGCGATGATCGTCATTCCTGGTTCGGCGAATAGCTGGTTGCACAACGGATCCCCTGTGTATATTGAGCAAAAATGAGATCATATCCTCAGCACATACTCCAGGTGGCAATACTGACAACCGCAGTTCTTTTTTTCAGCTGTGAGCAGCATGATCCCACCGGCAATGAGTCAGATGACGAGCAAGATTTCAATCTGGAGATCGCTGCCTGGCTGCAGGAAAATGTTGTTCCCTTCACCACTTGCGAGCCGGGACAGGATTACGAAGACCTCATGCCTCTCAAGGAGATGATCGGTGACGCGCGCATCGTCTCACTGGGAGAAGCGACACACGGTACGAGCGAGTTCTTCAAGATGAAACACCGCATCCTGGAATTTCTGGTTCAGGAGATGGACTTCACGATCTTCGCGATCGAAGCCAACTGGATGGAAGCTAATCTGGTGAATGACTACGTGCTTTGGGGTGAGGGTGATCCGGTTCTACGCCTGGCCGGCCTCTACTTCTGGACCTGGAATACCCAGGAAGTGCTGGACATGATCCTGTGGATGCGGAGTTATAACGCCAGCCTGTCGGAAGGGGAAAAGGTCCAATTCCTGGGCTTTGACATGCAATTTCCGGCGATGGCGATCGATTATGTTCATGACTATTTCCAGAAGGTAGATTCCGCCAAGATCTCCTGGGTGGATTCCGTCTACGCCGGTTTCCGAGCCTATGAGAACGAATGGGGCAGTTACTGGAATTACCGGGGTGCGCCCGACACGATCAAAACCCAGTGCCGGATATCTGTGGGCTGTGTCTATGATACATTATCCGCGAATCAAAGCCGGTATGAAGCCCTGTCCAGTCCGACGGAATGGGCGGTGGCCTTACATCACGCGCGGATCGTGATGCAGACGGAAGACCATCTGGCGGACCGTGGGGTCGGGTGGCGTGATATGTACATGGCTGAGAACGTGACCTGGATTCTCGATCAGGCCGGTCCGGAGGCGAAAATTGTGCTCTGGGCACACAACGGTCACATCAGGGAAGATACCGATGAACGCTACCGGATGGGATCCTTTCTGCGCGAGGAGTACGGGGACGACATGGTCATTTTCGGTTTCAGCTTCTTCCAGGGCGCTTTCAATGCGATCACATACGACCCCGATATGCAGACGTATACCGGTAATGATGTGCATGAAGTGTCCACACCAACTGTAAACAGCTACGAAACCTATTTTCACCTCGCCGGGGAACCCCGCATGTTTCTAGATCTGCGCGGGATCGACTATGACAGGAACGTCACCAAGTGGCTGAGCGGGCCGAGGCTGTTCCGTTCGATCGGATCCGTGTACGATGACACGCATGGGGACGTCTACTTCTACTGGGCTCAATTGCCAAGGGAGTTTGATGTGATCATCCATTTCGAGGACACAACTCCTTCCGCTCTCCTACCCTTCCCCTCCAAGTCTATGGCCTCTCTGAACCGGTTTGTCAGGTCTGCATTGAGGCTGACACACTAGCCGGGAAGACGGTTTGTTGATGTGCCGTAGATAGACAGTGCTGGTGTGAGTTCATTGTAGAGGCTTGCCATGAGGTAGAAAAACGGGGCAAGAGATCGACCTCGGGTGACCATTGGTGTGCAAATATGAGAGGCCAAACATGCATATGTACACTCCGGTAAATGGAGAAACCTGATATTTAATTAAATCCACCGTTCCAAAGTAAATCATCCAATGAAAAATCCCTCCCAAGTTGTTGAGAATACAGAAGAAGGCAATATTACTGACAACCAGTCCATCACCTAATCAGTCAAACGCACAGCAGCATCACTGAATTCTTAATCAAGTATATGATTTATGTTCGCATGTTCACTATAACAACTCCTGTCGGATCACGTTCTGATTTCCGGCCGCGGATCACGAAGCAGATACTTGCTACAGACAGTAAAGATCAACGATACGATCGGATAAAAAAGAGAATCTATCATGTATACTAAAAAAAATACATACGCACACCTTCTTGTTTTCTGCTGGGTGCTTCTATTCACAGCGCTTTCGCTGACCACCTGCACGCGGCCAGATCTACCCGCGGAGCTTGTTGGCAAGGCCAAGGAGATTGAGAGCCTTTTCGATAACTGCTATGATCCCTCGCTGCCTGGCGGGTTCGCTGTCGCAGTGATCAAGGATGGACAAGTCGTGTTCAAGGATGCCTATGGATTCGCGAACAATGAACACGAGGTGCCCTTCACTACCCACACAGTGAGCGACTTAGCATCGGTGGCGAAACAGTTTACCGGCCTGGCTGTCGCCATGCTCATCCAGGAAGGCAAGCTGAGCCCGGACGATGATATCCGGCGCTATCTACCGGAAATACCGGATTTCGGCGATCCCATCACGGTTCGTCATCTGCTCTATCATACGAGTGGTATCCGTGACTGGGTGGGCCTGGTCAAGATCTCGGGTAGATACATGGAGGACGTGATCACCGATGATTTCCTCATGAGGTTGGTGTTGAATCAACGGGAATTGAACTTCAGGCCAGGGGAACGTATTCGGTACTCCAATACAGGATACTTCCTGCTGGCCACAATCGTGTCCAGGGTTGCCGAACAGCCATTTTCCGAATGGATGAGGCACAATGTCTTTCTGCCGCTCAACATGAGCAATACGCAAATCGGCTACGATCATCGAACTATTATCCCACATCGGGCGAGTTCATATGGAAAAGACAGTAAGGGCGACCTTCGGAACAATACGAGCAACCTGGAGGCCTACGGTTCGAGTTCCCTGTTTTCCACTCTTGATGACATGGTGAGATGGGTGGTGAACTACGAAACCAGGAGTATTGGCGGTCATGACGCTTGGGACATGATGCTTCAGAAGGGCGCGTTGAATAGTGGTGAGGCAATTGACTACGGTTTCGGGATAAGCATCCATAACAATGGCAGCGTGCTCAGCTTCGGTCACGGCGGTTCCTGGGGAGGATATTTAAGTCAGGTGACATACTATCCCGAGCTCCGCCTAGGCTACGTGCTGATGACCAACCGGGATCCCAGTGGGGTGTATGTGGATGACGAACTGGTGCGCTTGTTCCTGCCCGACACCTCCGGCGCAGTGACCGAAGAACCGGCGGGAACACCGCAGCGCATGCGGGTTGCCGTCGATGCCCGCTTACTCGATGAGTACGCCGGCAGCTATGAGTTCTTCGACAAAGTCGTAGTGATACAAGCCGGGGGCGACCATCTGCTGGTTCATCTTCCGTGGGAAGCCGTAGAGTTCTACGCGGAATCAGACAACAAGTTCTTTCGCCAGGACTTCGACGCACAGTTTGAATTTTTCCGGAACGACGAAGGCCATGTCGACCGGCTCGTCTACCACTTCCGGGGTTCCCCAAATCCTCCCTTCAGGAGATTGGATGAGGACGTTTCCGGGCAGTCCGAAGTGGCGGAGGTCTTGGGTGAATACGAGAGCCCTGAATTGCGTACGCGCTATAAGGTGATGATCAAGGACAAGCGGTTGATCCTGTGGCATCTGCAGAATGAGGAGATCGGGCTGCTGCGCCTGGACAGAGATCACTACCTGGGGAACAAGTGGTGGTGTGAGGAGATTGAGATCCTGCGCGATGAGGATGACAAAGTCACGGGATTCACTCTCACAGCAGATGGTGGGAACATTCAGAATTTGCTTTTCGTGAAGCAGTAGCCAACGGGCAACGGCTTAGATCCCGCCGTTGGTGGGACTCAGTACGCAGGTCATCGAGGAGCGCAAAGGCCAATTGTGGAGTAAATGGACGGTATGGACGCAGGTTCAGTTGAAACTCCGAATCCTTACGTAAGATCTGGTACGGCTTTGGGGGCAAGGTCAATAAAGCATGGAGGGGTAGTGGGTCGAAAGGAAGGAGTCAAGGATAAGCCCGAGTGACTCTTTCCTGGAATGAAAACCCCCGGAAGCCTAGAGAATCCGGGGGTGTGATTATCGCTCACCTGTGAGCGATAGAATAGGGGATATGGTTAGAAAGTAGGGATATACCACTCCAATCCGATGAGCCAGCTTTGGTCAAGCTGGTCGTTATACGTGCCATTCCGGATGGAGTTGTAGGGGATGGCGACACCCACGGCCAGACCCATCCTGTAATTAAAGCGCAGGCTGCCGCGCAGTGCGATGATATCAAACCTTTCGCCGAGATCACCGGGGCGTTGATTGCGGGCATATTCGGCTGCCAGGGCAAAGCGCCAGAGCGGCAGCTGGACGCCGACCCCGTAAAAGAGGGGTGAGAGCGATTGCAAGGTGACAGACTGGTCACCCTGAAGGCCAACGATGGAATAGGCATACCGGCTGCCGGAGCGGAGACTCAACGTGCCTTGCCCTCTGCCATCCAAGGTGAAGCCGAGCCGCATGGATCCGCCGCCGATGACGTTCAACAGTCCCAGGGGCAAGCCATTATGCTCTTCAGCTACATTGATAAGTCCGAGCTGCAATAACCTGGCACGAGGAGTGACATTGATCAGGCCGATCTGGACCCAGGCGTGAGAACCGGATACATTGGCAAGACCAGCAACCTGGCTGAATGCTTCCTGACCGGATACATTGGCAAGCAGAGCCATCTGTCCCAGGGTACTGCTTTCACCGGCGATGCTGGCAATCCCGGAGATCTGTGCAAGTGCCTGGCC
>CP070787.1:1692120-1712459 GCA_020346745.1 Fidelibacterota bacterium
TGGTAAGTCGTGGCATGCACGAAAAGATACTCGCGGCCTCCTGCTGGAGCAAACTCACCCTCCGACTTGCCGGTTGCCGTACCATACCACCCCATATCCCAAAGCAGGTTAGCGGGAGGATATCCATCTTCCGGGTTCTCATACTCCACAAAGGATATATTCAGACGACGTACATGGCTGCTGTCCGGACCCAGTTCCCAGGCGGAGAAAGGCAGCTCACCAGCACCAGCGTAGGCATAGCCCAGATCCCGCCGGTAGACGGCCCCTTTGCTGGCGTTCCCGAAAACATACACCTTTACCTGGTCTTGAAAGACGAGGCGTATCGAGAATACAGAATCGGGATCGAGACTGCTGCCGAAAAAGTTACAGGCCAGGTCAGCTCCGCCGAAGAATGTGCCCGCACCCCAGTTTGTTGCGGATATCCAGCGATCGCCATCAGATGACCAGTCCAGCATTTGCTCGTACCGGGCTGTGCCCTGGGTGGTCCTGAATCCTTCGGTCAGAGGTACATTGTGACTGTAGGGATCGGGGAGCGGGCAATTGTGTAGTAGTACCTCGTCATCAGTGAGATCACTCAGGCTGAATCCGGGTGTATGGTCTTCATCGATGGAATCGCTGATGGTCAATTCGTACAGGTGCCCGCCGTTGAGCTCATCGGGTGCGATGATGTGATAGCCAAATCTTCCGCCACCGGTCCCCGCCGTGTGTTCCATCAAGACGGGAGCGAAAGGCTCGGCTGTGAAGGGCTCGATGGGAAGGGTCACCAGATCATGCCATATGTTCCTGGCATCGTCCATGAGCAGAACATAAGCAGTGAGTACGTCTCCATCGCCGATAGAGTCGGATATCTGAGCAACAGAATAGGTACCGGGATCGGTTACATCGTAGGGCGTAGTTACCGAAGCACCTGAAGCGGCGTCGGGCAGCCATTGGACGGATTCCTCCTGTGATGTCAGAGGCCCCTCATAGTAGGTCGCAGCTCCCAACCCGCTGTGGGCAAACTGGCCTGCATTCGTTACCGCAAGGCTGAGGTGGATGTTCTCCCCGGGATTAATGAGGCCGTCGAAGTTGCGATGGTCCGATGTGACTACCAGTGTATCTACGATCAGCGGACCGTCGGTAGTCACGCGGCCTATGTCTGTTAGGGTATCACTGCTCCCACCCTCCGTCAGTTCCAGACTGAGGACCAGCGGTCTTTGGAACGGGGAGACGGTCAGACTGCCAGCATACAAGAAATCGCCCGCAGTGCCATCACCGTGGGTACCGTCATCGAATAGCGCTCCTGAGGTTACCTGGATTCCCGCTTCGTCTTCCAGGATAGCAACCAGCGAGGATAATGTCCGTCCTGTTCGCGCTGCAACGAAGATGTCGGTCGTGTTCACCGGAGTGAAATCCGGTTCGGCCTCCAGCGAAAGGAGCGGCCATCCCGCGGCATAGTTTTTTCGGGTGGTCATGGCTTGGCGCCATAGTTGGACGACACTTTCCAGGTTAGCGACACCGATACCTCCCACTATACCTATCGTGAGCTCCAGCGAGTCTCCCAGAGCCAGTGAGAAAGGACCATAGCTGGCGATCATGCGGCGGTCCCCGGGTGGCAGCTGGATACCATCAACCCAGCCGGTCCCGGCGACTGGATTCCCAGACAGGGTGAATTTGGTCGCCTGACCGGTAGTGGGATCGATCCAGGGCTCCTGCGTCGGATACTCAGGTCGTGGCAGAAAGCCTTCCATGAGATTGAAGAACTGCAAGCTGCCGCTATAAATGCCATAGGTGGGATCACTCAAGCCGGATCCTGGGCCGAAGTAGACGAAGGAAGAGGCATCTGAGGTCCCACTGGTATTCAAGGGGCTATCTACCAGCATATAGCCGGTGGCGGGCGGGGGATAGCCGGCTGCGGTCGCCAACCGGTCCTGGGGAGTGCTGTTGTATACGTAGGCCAGCTGCAGCTCGGGATGCCAACCCACGAAGTCGTCAGTGTACGTACCAAGGTCAGGATCTGACCACTGGGAGATGTATAGTGTATCCAGGGTGGCGTTCGGGGACGTCCCGGCCAGGCCGGTATAAACAAGTCGAATGCGTTTGAACAGGCTGTTTGCGCTGAGCACGCTGGCAGCCGGAGCATACGTCCAGAGGGTCAGCTGCATCTCAAGCCCAATGGGGGGCGAACCGTAGGAAAGGTGGGAAATATTAGTTGTGTCAGTACCCTCGATAATGGGCAGGTCGTTGGCCACCAGCCAGATAGTCTGGGCTGCGCCGGGTTCGCCGGGTATATCCACGTCGGGATCGTAGAGGCCGTCTGAGCCCGCGTCGTAGAAAGGAGCCCCTTCGCCGGCAGGCCAATTTATCCAGTCATAATCGTACTGGGCGAAAACGGCCTCGATATCGCTGCTGGTTACTGCGCCCGGTTCAATGCCAAAGAAGCTGGCGGCATCCTCCGTTAGGTCGGCTGTTTGGTAGTCACGCCGTACTCGCCAGGTATGCCTTATGGCCGGGTCCTCGGAGCCGATAACATTGCCGCCGCCGTCGTACAGAACTTTGCCGGCCTTCAGGCCGGTGACATAGGTGCTTCCGTTTACCCTGACACGCTGCCATCCAGTTCCGTTACTTACCTTGGCGCCCCAGACGATACCCTCCGAAAAAATGGCGGGAATTCCGGGAGGATAGGTGCCTGCGACACCATCGGGACTGAATGAATAGGGGGAGTATCCGTCGCTCCTGATCCATAAATGGATGCTGGATAGATTGAGGATCGAGTGATCGGGGCCATGGGTGCCGGCAGCCCAGGCTGGTACCGGCGGGTGAATCACTCCCGGAATATCCTTCCCGGCAGCCGGGCTGATGAAATTGAGGATCAGACCAGCGATCAGCAGGACAGCCAGATTGGTGCATCTCATGTATCCCCCCATTGCCCGAGATGCGGGCTGAAGCAAGTAGTTGACACCAGTATAAGAAATAAAGGGATGTATATCAACTGGAAACTGACAGGGAGCTTGCCGGTACTGGCATGTTTCCCTATCCGCGTACTAGGCCGGGTAGTAGATTGCGGTTGGAAAGGGGATTGCGACTCAGTTGCTGGTTGAAGGCCTACTGTGTCGCCGGTCGCGCAGCCAGCCTACGGTGGGTGGCAGCCAGCAGAGGTTAGCGGCGATGGTCTCCAAGGCAGTGTAGACCTGGGTGGTGGGCGAAAAGCCCAGCAGCCGCGCGGAGAGCAATCCCAGTGGTACCAGCAGCAGAATAGCCAGGCTGGTCAGCATGACCGGGTGCCGGATGTAGCGCTGTATAGCGCTGGCCCAGTTCCCTTCCTTGCGGCGGAAGAACAGCAGCCCCGATACATTGGCGCCGAACTGGTCGGAGAGAGCGTAGAAATAGGGGATATAGAACCCCTCGATGCCATACACGTTGATGCCCAGCAGGCGGCTGAATCCATCGATCACCCAGGGCACGGCCATGCCCGCGAGCTTGCCCCAGCCGTAGGCTTCGGCCATGGTCCCGGATGCCTGGCGGAGACGCTGCCGGAAGGCGTAGAAGCCCTCGAAGATACTCTCCCCCTCACCCGCCAGTGTGCGTACCAGCCACTGCCCCAGTGGACTGCGCTGAAAGCCCAGATTGTCGAGAATAATGCCAGCAACCAGGCCACCGGCGAAGCCGCCAGCCGTAAACTTCAACAACTCCCCGAATTCCTCCTGTTCGGGTTCGTCTACCTCCTCAATAACATCTTCCGGCTCTACGGGGGGAGATTGATCCGTCATCATATTCTCTTTTTCAGGGTATGAGCTGAATGCGGGATTTTATTGCCCCGGAAATTCTTCTGAAGAATCGCTCAACAGTTTCAATGCTTCCTCAGCCTGATCCTTGGGGATCAGGAGCCGTACGCCCTGCTCCCCGAAGGCGATACCGGGTACCATGCCGCCCAGATCATCGGCCTGGACCAGGGCCTCAATGCCCTGTGATTGGAGATAGGCGGCGTCCATCTCGGCGGCACTGCGGCTATAATAGGTCTGGATACAAATGTGATCGGTCATAGGAGTCGGAAACTTAATTTAATCCGGTGGAATTGGAAAGGTCCCAATCTTCTCGAACGATGGGATCTGTTTGAGAGCGGGGTGTACGGTGCCTGGGAGCGATTAGATTATCTCACGAAAACCAGCCGCTCCCTGTCCTTCTGCTCTACCTGTGTGATAAAGCGGTGGTAGTCGGCATACTGATCAAGACCTATCCTGCGCTCTTGAATCTGGTATTTCCGGGTGAATTTGACTGTGTTTCCTGAGAGCTTCATCCGGTAATCGTATTGCGCAAACGGGTATTGGTATTGTGCTGCCGCGGGTATGGCCTCTGGTGTAAGACCATCAGGAATAGTATAGCTGATGCTGTCGAGCAGTGTGAGTGCATAGGGACGAAATAAAGCGGTGTGACGTTGATCGGGTGTCTCGCCTTCAAAGGTTACCCGGTGGTAGAAGCTGGGGTTAAGAAAGAGCCTCATGCGGCTGACATCGGCATAATTCTCGGCGCTGCAGGTAAAACGTATTTCGAGCGGGTATATATTTGAGTTGAGATGCGGGATGTTCATCCTGGTGAGGCTGAGGGAAGGTGAAAAGTCGCTCAACCACTGGATCAACAGATTCCGTTGACCCGCTGGATCCTGCGCTCGGAGTGAATTGCGCATGTCCTGAGCTATATTGCCCGTGGCAGTCATGGTGCCCTCGAGTTGGGCAGTTCCTTCGGTAAGGATCGTTGCCTCCGCAGAAAAGAGGAGTTGATTATCATCCGGGCGGCTGAGGGGAGTCGACAGTAACCCCGTCTGGTCATCGCGGATAACGAGTGCATTGCAGCCCTCGTCCATTGATGGCAGGTCAAAGGCGGTGGCGGAGCTGGAGGTGCAGTCAACCCATAGAGTTTCGCTGGGCAGGGGAATATAGGTAATGACATGATTGAATTGATTGGATGGGAATTCGTCGAGAACGAGTCCTGCATTTCGTGTTTTGAGCAGCGCGGGATACCCTATAATTCCATGCTGTGCCAGGAGTGCGATGAACAGGGTTGAGAGGTCTTTACAGTCCCCGTAGCGATTTTCATACACCAGTTGAGCCGGGCTGGGTTTCCAACCATGGGTCCCCAAGGCAATGGCTACATACCGTGTATGGTCCTGCAGAAAGGTGTAGAGCTGCTGTATGGATTCTCTGGTGGAGGCGGCATCCAGCCGGGGGAGATCGGTCAGTGATGCGGGGTCGAGGGCGTAGAGATCCTGTGCAAGCTGCCGATACCAGTTCCCCAGGTGTTGCCATTTCCTGAAAGAACCCGGGATCCCATCGAGTACAAAGCTATCCGAAGCGAAGAAAAGGGCGTATTGTATGACGTGTTCCGGCGCCATCCGATACTCCTCCAACACGGGAGGAACATTGTGCAGCTGCCACGTAAGGTTCTTGCCCTTGTCGCTCAGCACCGGCTCAGGGATAGCTCCGATGGCATGGGTCTTAAAACCCAATTCCTCAGGGCAGCTCAGTCTGTACCGGGAAGTCTGAACCGGTATGTCCCATTGGGGATACCAGTTTGGCCAGAAGAACAGGGAGTTGATATCCACGGAAACACGATATTCAATGATGTACGGGAAAGTGGCTTGAGCCAGATCGAAGACGTAATACTTGAGGCCGGTATATAAATCGGTAGGCAATGAAGCGTCGATTTCGCGGATCTCTGATTTGCGGACCTTTCTGATCTGTTTCCCATTCTGGTCGAGCACCCGCGCTTTGATGGACCTCACGCGTTTGAACCGGCTCTCACTGATAACTATTTCGGCATGCTCGAGGCCTTTTGGGCTGTAGATGATGATTTTGCGGGTAGTGATCAGCCGGGACTTTTGCAGCGATTTGACGGTGTAGTGGAGTTCGTCGAGTATGACCTGACTGCCGTCCTGCGCAGGCGAGACTGCTACCATGCAGCAGAGCAGCAGGCAACAGAGCAGCTTTTGGGAGGGAGAACTGATCAATGGACTCTGGCGAGGACAACCAGGTCACGATCAGAGTCAACCATGCGGGTATAGAAATCCTTCAGGTGTTGGTAATTGGAGGCTGGATAATAGATATCCTTAACCCGGTGCTGTCTGGCATAATGGAGGGTGTTGTCAGCTCGGTAAATAAGCCGCTCGTATTCCTGGCCATCCACTGAGAATGAATTCCACTTGGGCAGTTCCTGGATCCTGTAATTCTCCGGCAGCTGGTATACGACTTCTTCGGTGTTCATATAGGGAAATGGATACTCGATGGGATAGCTGCGGTTCTCCGCCTGGAAGATATTTGCCATGTGCTTGTGAAACAGTGCAGGTGAAAAGTAGATTTTCTCGCCAATAACCTCCGCGAAGTTCTCAACGGTGAACGACAGGTTGACAGTCAGGGGAATGGCTTTCATATCACCGGTGAATATGGAAAAGGTATCCACGGCAGCGTTTTCAATATCCTCCAGGATAGCTGCCCGTATAAACTTCTCAGCATCAGTGTGATCGGCCAGCTTATCGCGATAGATCAGGTTCCGGTAGCCGTCAAATCTGAGCATAGTGGAGGCTTTCAAACGGCCCTCTGCATCGATCTCGGCCCGCATCGTTCGGGCGTGGAACATGCTTACAGTCCTGGGCCTCGGGATATTTACATAGCGTGGTCGACCTTCATCAATTACCAGGCCTTGATTAGTGAGGTCATTGGGCGGCAGCAGGCCGTTGGGGCAATATGGATGAGCGGTGTCCAGAAAGAGCATATCTCCCAAGCCCTGATCCACGGAAGTCAGAACGTGATTAAAGGCATCGGTACGGCAAGCCGCCCGGTCGATCTTGCCATGGGAGCGTGTGCTGATGATTACCGGCTTGGCATTGACTCCCGCAGCTCTGAGCAGTGAGACCAGCAGCAGGTTTTTTTCAACCCGGCTACCCAGCTTTTCTTTGATGACCTCATCGGGGCTGCGGATACGGCTTCCCACATAGCCGTCGTATTCTGATGTGACTACACTGTCCCGCACGAAATCGTAGAGCTGTTCGGTAGCCAGTGTGCCCGAGACAGCCCCGCCCAGAATCTGCTGTGACAGTTTTCGCACCCTCCGACTTACAGCCAGGTAGGGTTTGTAACTCTGATAGAACTCATTTCTCATATCACCCAGTGTGCGGGCGAATACATTGTGCACCAGCGTGCTCTTGAATTCAATCAACTGAAAGTGGAGTACTGCGAAGTAATCATTGGGAGTTGCCATGAATGGTTCCGTCCTGATGGCGGGCAAGTCACGGAACTCCCACGTATAACGCCAGTGGTCGGCATCACCGGGTTGCTTGAGACGCTCCTTACTGGGTAGGCAATATGGATCGGGGGAATTGCGTACGAACGCATCGTACGAGAATCCTTCATGGATTTCCACTGAGATTCGGGACAGGCTGGTGGGAATATCACGTTGAAAGAACCACGGGTCGATCGTGGATAGGTGCTTGCTCAGATGGCGGTACTGGTATTCAATAACACAGTTTGTTTGCACGCCGGGTATGGCGAACACCTTGTAACGCCACCCCTTCTTTTCCCCCTCCTCGTAGATATGTTCCCTTCTCAGCTTGATGACCCGGCCATCAGGCAGAATAGTCTGGGCTCTGATCTCGCTTATTTTTTCATCGTGCCAGAAAGGAATCCGAATGTTGGCGTATTTCTGCCCGGCCTCGCTGTTAATCTGAATTCGTACGTGGCGTGTCAGGGCCATTTCGAAGTTATCGGCGGAAATCTTCATTTCACCGAGGTCGAACGTGACGCTCGCCGCAGCGTTCGAAGCATTCTCGAGATGAGTTCGGGTAATGGATTCCAACGGAACGCTACCCCACTTGACAGGAGAGGGCGGCCCAATCGAGATACAGGCCTGAGAGACGAACAGCAGGAGGCACAGGGTGGATCGGCGTATCATGTCACAGCCCAGGCACTGCGGTCCGGCGTATAGCGGCTGTTGAGCGCAGAACTTGCATCTTGTCCCGTTGCTTGAATAGGGTTAACAACCCTAGTTGAAAGGTGTTCGAAATTCCCCTATTGGCTTGCCCAATTCGAACTAATTTTCAACAAGTTAGCCCATACACTGCTATGAATCAACTATATCGTAGTCACCAGGGCTTTGTACCATCCAGAAGAGAATTAACGTACAGGTATACGCCCGGAACAGGCTCATACAGCTGATAAGTGGGGACCAGGGACGGCAGGAGAGGCTATCTCAAGAGCACCATTTTCTTTGTTTGAGCGAAGTTAATCTTGCCCCCTGGTCCTGAATCCCGCATCTCCACACGGTAAAAATAAACACCGCTGGCAACAGGAATTCCGTTCTTATCGCGGCCATCCCAGGTGGCCGTGTAGTATTTGGGGTCAAGAGTTGTATTTACCAGGGTCACTACTTCGCGACCCAATAAATCATGAATTGCCAATCGAACCCTGGAAGCCTCGTAAACGCTGTATTCTATATGGGATGAAGCGTTGAAAGGATTGGGATAATTCTGCTCCAGAGCGAATCGTGTGGGTACGGTCTCGGTGTCTCCCACGAAGGACGATGAAGCCAGGTATTTCAATATCCAGTTGTCCTGGTCGAGTATGACTGCTGTCGGTGCGGCGTGGAGGGGAAAGAAGAAGAAATCCTGGCTGGCATTATCGTTGAAGGCGGTCACTGTGGTATCTCCCAAGGCAGTTTCGATGGTGATATCGATAGGCATGGGAAAGAGTACCTGTGCCGGGTACTGAGTCTGCTCGATCCGAAGAGCCAGCCACGGTATTCCGGCCGAGTCACCGGCGCTCCATTCGACGGCATAACTGGGGCGCCCGGCATGATAAACCCACGGCTCGAAAAACCAGTCCAGATCGGTGCCCGCGACGGATTCACAGACCGATTGAAAACCGGCAGTCGTTGCGTTGCCATAGGCGAATCGGGGGTCGTCTGAATATGCCAGGAGGATATCGGCGAAAACGGAGTCTCCGACGATATGACGGAGCATGTGGAGGAACCAGGCACCCCGCCAGTAGACCGTCCGGTGAAAGAGGCGCCCCACAGAAGTGGTGTCATCGACATAAAGGGGGTAGGGAAAATCGGTGCCGTACCGGACCTGGTAATCCTTCGCTGCCATGTTTTCGCGCAGTACGTCAGCCCCTCCGATATGTTCATAGTACATGGCCTCGCCATAGGAAGCGAAGCCTTCATTCAGCCAGATCTCGTGCCAGTTGGCGTTGGTGATCTTGTCGCCCCACCACTGGTGAGCCAGCTCATGGGCGGTGAGGTAGGTACTCAAGAACGTGCCCTGGCTGGTAATGGTCTGATGTTCCATACCGCCACCCGGTTCGAACTCGGCAATGCCGTATTTCTCGGTAATAAAGGGGTACGGGCCAAAAACATCATGGAAATAGGTCAACATCCCCAGTAGTTCGGTAAGCTGGGTCTGCGGTTGATCCAAGGTACCGGGGTAATAATAGAGTGTGACCTCCATGGAATCTCCCGGGGAGTGATGAAACCAATCGGTATAGGTCTCATAATTGGTGATGGCCAGTGAGACGAGGTAGGTGGAAATGGAATAGCTCTCATGCCAGTGAAAGGTCCGGGTGCCATTCCCATTGTTTACGTTGCTTCGCAGTGCTCCATTAGACACGGCGGTCAGGCTGTCGGGCACCGTAAGGATGATATCTACCGAGTCGGCCTTGTCACCGGGTGTGTCCTTGCAAGGCCACCAGATACGGGCACCATAGGGTTCGCTCAGACTCCATACCATGGGTGTGCCGTTCTGGGTATTGAAGGCGAAGGTGCCCAGTCCCCCCGGAACGGGTTGACCGTGATAGGTGATGGTGATCGTGAAAGGCTCGTCTTCATTTCGCACACCTGTGAGCCCGACTTTGAGCAGGTTACCATCCCGGGAGTAACCTCCGGCGTCAGCACCCACATTTTCCACGGTCATGTTGGCGCCAAGATCAAGCACCACTGTATCGAGCCCTATGATCCTGGAAACCGCGTTCATGGTCACGGTACCTGCAACGGTACTGTCTGCGGTGTGAATATCCAGCTGGATGCGATAATAGGAAACATCATAGTAGTCTTGGGCGGGGGCGCTCAGAGTGGATTTCAATGTCCACTGAAGTTCGCTGTTAGCCTGCTTAGCTTCGCTTTCGATAAGTGCGCTCTGGAACTCGTCCGGGGAGGGCGGGATCTCTTGTGCGTTTACATGCCCTGCCAGGAGGAAACTTAAGAGCGTCCCGGGCACGAACAGGTGCTTGATGATCGATCTGTTGAGTATGATTTCTACTGCCCTTTTTTGCAGGTTATTGATAGATAGTAATTCCGTCAACTCCCTTGTATCAAGGCTAAAATGGCTGCACATCGAATGAGAACGACGCTGGCGCATATATTCCGGGGTTGAAAATGCCGCTGATGAGCCGCGACTCAACTCAATTGTCGGGACAGTTCTGCCCAGGCTCAATGCCTGCTATGCGATGAGCAGGTCGTTTGGTCGGGGAACTGGAGCTGTCCGGGGATCAGAATCGGTAGACGATGTTGATGGTTACATCACCGACGGCGGTCTTTTCTTCCGCACTGGAGGTCAGGTCCCGTTTCCAGAAGGTATGGCTGAAGGCGGCGTCCAGTTTTATTTGAGGTGCAGGCACGATGCTGAATCCTAAAGCGAATGTGTGCTGGTTCATTTTGGAGGGTGCAGTGTGGTTGATGGGTGGATCGAGGCGATAGCCGGCCCGCAGTTTGGCATTGATTCCCGGCAACAGGAACTCCGCTCCTGCGGCGCAGCCCACAGCACTGGCATACTCAGTGCGCAGTGTATCATTGATGCCGATATCAATGCGAGTGGTACTGTCATAGATGTCGGATTCGAACCGGATCTGGGAATAATCGAACCAGAACAGATCGCTGGACAATAGTAGAGGGCCGATGTTTAACGAAGAGCCCAGCCGCCCGGAGTAGGAGCTGCGGGTTTTGTATTCGTAGACAAACGTGTCCTGGCTACTGTTATCGGTGAACTCCTCTTCGGTTTTGATACCCTGGGGACTGCGCAGGAGGAGTCCAATCCGCCATGTCGGCAGCGGTGATAGCATCAATCCCAGGTCCAGCCCTACCCCGATGTACGTGGGCTTGATCTGGAAGAGATCAGTATAGATGGGACTCACGCCCTCATAGACGGTATACTGTTGCGTATACTCATTCTTTCCGGAGAGGATGTGAAAAGCGCCACCCAGCGCCAGTTTTGGTGATACCTGGTATCCGGCCCCCAGGCTCCAGGCGCTCATCCGGCCTTCTTCCGTCAGGAGGTCCTGCCAGCTGGTCCCGTCGTCATAGGAGCCATTCAATTCCTGTTCGCGCTCGAACGCCATGATCTGATGGTACCCCATGGCGAGGGTCAGCTTCGTGTTGGGAACAGGCAGTGCGAAACCAGCATTGTTCAGCCGGGTTGCCGTGATGTCGGCGGTTCCGGCGAAGGCTCCGGTGACATCCTTAGATACGGTCAAGTGCGTAAATCCAAGATTGATTTCCGATTTGCTGAGGTGTGCTAAACCGGCGGGATTGTAGCGCAGTGCAGTAGCGTCATCCGCAATACTGGTAAAGGCCTGCCCCAGTCCGTTGGCTCGGCTACCGGGTCCACCCAGCCCGGTGAATGGACGTACAGCATCCAAATGAGTCTGGCTGCTCAGGAAGGTGCCGGCCACAACGAGCGTGCATGCTATCAGCCCAAGTCTTTTGGAAGGAGTGTCAACCATTGAGAATGAGGGACGGTAACCTACGGCTTGCGTCCGCGTGAACGTGAGGTCTTGGTCTCTGTGCTCTTGTTACTGCTGCTGGAGGAAGACTTTGTCGAGCTCCGCGCCCTGGGCGCAGACCGGCCACTGCTGTCGCTGGTATGGCTGCTTTGACGACTCCGGGACCGGGCTTGTTTACCCTTGGCCGACCCGCCGCTTCCGGAACCTGATTTCCGTGTTTTCCCTATGGTGCCGGTGGAACGTCCTGTCGTCTGCGACTGTCCCGATTGGGAGCCCATGGCCGTGGTCATGCCCCCATCCAGTGGTATGTTCGGACTCAGTCCGGCGGGGAGATCCCGCCGACTCCTGGGACGTTTAGTGACGGCTTTCTGTTTTACGGTCCCGGTACCTGGACTTCCGTGCCAATAGTACGGCGATGACCAGTAGTGCCCACCGTAGGATGGATATCCGTATGACCAATAGGGATTATAGTACCAGGGATCATAATAGCTGTACCAGGGGTCGTAGTGGCCATACCAGGGATCATAGTAACCATACCAGGGATCATAGGCTCGCCCGTAATGATTGTATCTGAAATCCCAGTACATATGGTCCCACCACAAATCGTCGAACATCCACCCGCTGGCATACCAGGGCAAGCGATGCCAGCGGCGCTGGTAATGATGCCAGAATCGTGACTGAAAACCGTGGTAATAATAGGGACCATTGAGGTGATAAATGAGGTTGAGCTGGATGCCACTGTCATCTCGGTAGCGGTCGCGGCTCCAATCCTGGTAGGCGTAGTTCAGGTTGCCGTAGTCGGCGCTGGTCTCAGCCGGAACACTTGAGGTGCGCTGGTCGTCTGTGGCAACGGTGTGCGAGATCAGTTTGCCCCGATCGAGGATAGGTTCTGTTATTCCCTGGGCAGGATCAGCGCGGTGAAATCCGGCGAAGAGTGGGTCCACCTTCTGGGAAAGGTGATGGGCGCAGCCGGATACCCCGATCCCGAGCAGGATCAGCAGCATGCTCAAGAATAGTGTGCGTCCCCTCATTATTCACCTCATGGATAATGTAGGTGCTGGCAGCCCGGGTTACAACCTTTTCCGTCTCATTATGCTAACGGTGTGAGAGTGAGTATAGTTCCCGTTACCGGCGGTGATGCCTAGCGCTCGATTCCCACCGGGTACAGCCGCCATTGCTGGTCGAAGTAGGGTGTCTGCTGGTAGAACCACTCCAGTCGGGCCTGGGGATCAGCAGCGAAGCCGGGATCTTCGGCCAGCTTACGCTCGAAAGCCTGCCTCAGGACGGGATCACGGTCGAGCATGCGGGCGGCCAGGGGTTCCATCACGTAGGCTTCCACGTATTCGCTGCGCTGGAGCACTTCCAGGAAGAAGCCCCACTGGAAGAAGGAATCAGGTGAATCCGGCTCCAGAAGGTAGATGGCCAGATCGCCCAGTGGCTGGTCAGTGGGTACCCGTACTGTTCCCAAGGGGAAAGTGACAGAGGTCCGTTCCGCATCCGCCGCAGCTGTCACCCGCAGGCGCCCCTCGTAGGGTCCCTCACCATATTCAACTTGAGACAGCCGGAGCATATCCACCTCGACGGCCCGGGCTTCAGTCATGGTTTCCGTGTAGATGCCGTGGTAGACCAGGCGCTCGATCACGTCGGTCCAAGCTGGTGGAATCCAATAGGCTTGAGGACGGGTGACGGTTATGTCCGGCTCGGTATAGCTTATATAAGGCACCGTAATATTGACCGGTTTTCCGGTATACTCAATCCGGTCCTGGCCGCTGATATCGGAGGCCACTGTCCGCCATCCGACGCCCAGGAATTCTATCTTTTCGGGTGGGGTGTCGGGCACGCGCCAGGTCAGGTGGACCTGTTGGGGCTCTCGCGTGCGGTCGGTTCGCACAGCCCGGCGCAGTTGTTTGCCATATTTGGCCAGGGTGCGCAGGGAACTCTCAAGCACAACATAATTACCCAATACCCGCTGTTTGTAGGGCTTCAGGGAGAGGTTTTCCACCAGGACAGTGGGTAGATGTCGTATATCGCCGTAGCCATTGGAGAAGCGGGGCGGTGCGGTCCAGGATACGATCCCTTCAGCCGGATTCAGATTATTGACCGCGAAGACGAGTGGTCCCGGTATATGTCCCATATTCCTCAGGTCCTTGTTCAAGGCGGGAGTCAGCCGTTTATCCAGCCAGGCGGCGATAGAGGGCGACAGGGCGTGTGTCCCGTTATAGCCGAAGGTGATATCGTACTGGTAATCGATCCCATCGGTGACGTGCAGGTCCAGATAGAGGTCGGGTTCCCACTGGTTGATAGCCCTGATGACGGCTCGCAGCTCCGGGGTGTCCAGTTTGCTGTAATCGCGGTTGAGATTCAGGTTGCGAGCGTTGGTGCGCCAACCCGACTCCACCGGGCCCCGCTGATTGATCCGGCTATAGGGCGAAGACCGCTCGTGGCCGTCTACGCTGAGAACAGGCACAAACAGGAAGCTGGCCTCCTTCAGCAACTTGGCTTTGGTGTCCCTGACGGTCATGTCCCGCAGGAGCATCAGTCCGGCATCCTTGCCATCGATCTCACCAGAATGAATGCCCGCCTGAGCCAGCAGGATCGGTTTGCCCGTGGCCTTCAGCGCTGCCGGTGTAAATGTCATGTCAGCAGAGGCTACGACCATCCAGATATCTCGCCCCTCGTGGCTTTTTCCCAGTGAGATCATCGTCAGTTCCGGCGCGGCGGCGGTCAGTTTCTGCAACCAGGCCACTGTCTCGTCGTAGCTGGGTGTGTTGGTCAGCCCGGTGAGTTCCGCAGGGGTGACCCACGGGTCCTCCTTGCCGACCATAAGAGACTGGCTTTTGCCGTCCCAGGGCAGTTCCGGCGGCAGTGGTGCAGACCAGGGGTCGTCCTGGGCTGAGATAGGACCTATGATCAGGAGCAACGGAAGTATAGGTATTAGCAGGGGGTGTCGGTTCATCCTGTAGTTCCTCTGTGGGTCTGGTTAAATCGGGACTAAGTTAGGCTGGGTTTTCCGATGGTTACCAGTTTGATGGTTATGATCCGGGAAAAAGTACATCATCTATGACGGGATACTACGCTGAAAGGTTGTCCGGTGAGCGGCTACAGCATTGCTATGATCTGGCTCCCCCGAGAGTAAGGCAGTACCTGGAGGCGGAAATCATTTTCGTCCTGGAGCGTATCCGGCCTTCCGATCTGGTACTTGAGCTGGGCTGCGGCTATGGCCGGGTGCTGGAACGGCTGATCAGTAGAGCGGGTACGGTTGTGGGTATAGACACGTCCCACGATAGCCTGGCTCTGGCGCGTGAAAAGCTAGGTACTACCTGCCACCTGGCAGCCATGGATGCAATAGCCCCGGGCTTCCCAGACGGGCAGTTCGATCGGGTAGTCTGCATCCAGAACGGCATTTCAGCCTTCCACGCGGATCAGCGCCAACTCCTAGTTGAGGCTACTCGTGTGACGCGTTCCGGCGGCACGGTATTGTTCTCCAGCTACGCGGAGGCCTTCTGGGATGCCCGCCTGCACTGGTTCCGTCTCCAGTCCGAGCAGGGACTGGTAGGTGAAATTGACGAGGACGCTACAGGTAATGGCATCATTGTCTGTAAGGACGGCTTCCAGGCGACCACTGTGGGTGAAAAGGAGTTCGTGAACCTGGTCCTGGCTGCAGGCTTGTCGGCCCAGATTACCGAGGTAGATGAATCCAGCCTGTTTTGTGAGATCGAGGTGCCATAATGACGTTAGATGAAGCCCGACGCCTGGATGGAAAGGATGAACTGGCCTCCTTTCGGGGCAGGTTCGTAGTTGATCAGCCGGATCTGATCTATCTTGACGGCAATTCACTGGGCCGCCTCCCCAGGGCGACGGTGGAGCGGATGCAGGCCGTGGTGGAGCAGGAGTGGGGATGTAACCTGATCCGGGGCTGGAACCAGGGGTGGTATGAAGCGGCGCTGAGGTTGGGAGGGAAGCTCGGCGGCCTCATCGGGGCGGCAGCGGGCCAGGTGGTGATCAGCGACAGTACGACGGTGAACCTGTTCAAGCTGGTGATGGCAGCCCTGAAGCTGCGGCCTGAGCGCACCCGTATCGTCAGTGATGTGTTCAATTTTCCCTCCGACCTATACGTCCTGCAGGGATGTGTACGCCTGTTGGGCGACCGCCACCATATTCATCTGGTACCGTCGGGGGACGGCATCGGCATCGATCCGCAGAGGGTGTATGATAATATCGACGAACAGACGGCTCTGGTCACCCTCTCCCACGTGACGTACCAGTCCGCATTTCTGCATGACATGCAAGCCATCACCGAGCGGGCTCATCAGGCTGGGGCTCTGGTTCTGTGGGACCTGAGCCACTCGGCGGGGGTGGTTCCGATGGAGCTGGACAATTGGGGTGTGGATCTGGCCGTGGGCTGCAGTTATAAATACCTGAACGGTGGGCCTGGTGCGCCGGCTTTCCTGTACATAAGGCAAGATCTGCAGGAAAAGATCCAGTCACCTGTCTGGGGCTGGTTCGGGCACCAGGAACCATTCGAATTTGACCCGGTCTACCAGCCGGCAGAGGGGATCAGGCGCTTCCTGGTGGGTACTCCGCCGATTCTTTCACTGCTGGCACTGGAGCCGGCCCTGGACCTGATCATGGAAGCCGGAATCGAGCGGATACGCCGGAAGTCGGAACGGCTGACGGAATACCTCATTGGTCTGGTGGCAGAACGTCTGGAGCCGCTGGGTTTTGCCCAGATGTCACCTCGTGAAGCTACCAGGAGGGGCTCCCATGTCAGTGTCCGGCATCCGGAAGCCTACCGCATCAACCGGGCACTGATTGAGGAACTGAACGTGCTGCCCGACTTCCGCGAGCCGGACCTGTTGCGTCTTGGTCTGGCTCCCCTGTATACATCCTTCGCCGAGGTGTGGGAGGCGACGGACCGTATCTGCCGGATTGTTGCTCAAGAGCGTTACCAGAGCTACCCGGTGGCGCGCACATCCGTGACCTGACCGGCGCCCGATCTCCCGTAGAGATTTCCGCTGCACTTTCGTAACATAGGGCCAATATCCATGCCGGGTACTGGTCGTTATCCTAACCGAGTCCAATAAGGAGTCTATTCATGTATTCTGCCCGATCCCAGCATCGCCTCCGCATTAGCGCCACGATTGCCGTCCTGGTGTGCTGGCTGGCCCCGGCAGCTGTTTCCGCCGAGGGGCTTTCCGATACAGAGCAGAAAATCGTGGTATCCGTGGATCAGTACTTCGATGAGTCGATCAAGCTACTGCGCCGGGTAGTGAACATTAACAGCGGGACGTTCAACCTCAAGGGTGTTCGCAAGGTGGGGCGTATTTTTCATAAAGAGCTGGCGGCACTCGGTTTCGATACCCGCTGGATTCCCATGCCCGACAGTGTGCAGCGCGCGGGTCATCTTTTCGCCTACCGTCGAGGCAATCAAGGGAAAAAGGTGCTGCTCATAGGGCATCTGGACACTGTTTTCGAGAAGGACAGTCCCTTTCAGCGCTTCAAGCTGCATGACTCCACGGCCACAGGTCCCGGTGTCAATGACATGAAAGGCGGTGACGTGGCGATCCTGGTTGCTCTCAAGGCCCTGCATGGCCTGGGGCTTCTGGAGAATACCACGATCATCGTCGCCCTGCATGGTGATGAGGAGGAGCCCGGCCGGCCCACTGCCGTCAGCCGGCGGGATATTATCGCGGCCGCCCGGGAATGTGACGTGGCCCTGGGTTTTGAGGGGGGCATCGCCGGCACGGGGACGGTTGCCCGTCGTGGAATCAGCGGCTGGCGGCTGGCGGTGGCGGGGATTCGCGGCCATTCTTCGGCCGTGTTCGGGAAGGAATATGGCAGTGGAGCCGTATATGAGGCAGCCCGGATCCTGACCGCCTTTCATGAAGAGGTGCGCGGGGAGGAGTATCTTACTTTCAATCCCGGGGTGATCCTGGGCGGAACGGACGTGCGTTTCGATCCCAGCACCCTCAGGGGAACCGCCTTCGGGAAGACCAATGTCATTGCCCAGTCGGTGTTGGTCAGAGGTGATCTGCGCTTTATCTCCGAAGAGCAGAGGGAGCGAGCCCGCGCCAGGATGCGTGCCATCGTCGACCGGAATCTGCCGGGCACCTCCGCCACCATCTCCTTCACGGATTCCTACCCGGCCATGGCACCGACGGAAGGCAACTACGCCCTGCTGGGATTGTATGACCAGGTCAGCCGCGACCTGGGATTCGGTCCGATCAAAGCCTACGATCCCGCCGGCAGGGGTGCCGCGGACGTATCCTTCGTGGCTTCCTTTGTCGACTGCCTGGATGGACTGGGGGTAGAAGGTGAAGGCTCGCACTCCATTTCAGAGGATTTGGACCTCCGTTCCCTGACCAGCGCGACCCAGCGGGCGGCCGTGCTCATCTACCGATTGACGAGGTGAGATCGATTGGTAACCGGGCCGCCGGTTTAAGGCCGCCGAGTTTTTTCCTTACTGATCGGGCTGGTTTTCTGTGATATAGGTCGCGATCCCCTCTGCCAGGATGTCCAGCGGCACCGCTCCGCGGCCCAGTACTGCATCATGGAATGTCCGGAGATCGAATTTGCTACCCAGCGCGGCGGCCGCCTCAGCCCGTAATTCCTTGATTTTCAGCTCGCCGATCTTGTAGGCCAGGGCTTGCCCGGGCAAAGCGATGTAGCGGTCCACCTCCTGGGCGATGTCATGTTCAGTCTTGGCCGTGTTGGCGGTGAAGAAATCGATGGCCTGTTGACGGGTCCACTTTTGGTGATGGATTCCTGTATCCACTACCAGACGCACCGCACGCCACATCTCGTACATTAGCTGGCCAAACTTGGAGTAGGGATCCTGGTAGAAACCCATTTCCTCACCCAGGCTCTCCGCATATAAGGCCCAACCTTCGATAAAGGCGGTATAGCCACCCTGGCTGCGAAACATGGGCAGGTCCTTCATCTCCATGGCCAGGGCGATCTGCAAGTGGTGCCCGGGCACGGCCTCGTGCAGGGCCAAGGCCTCCATCTCGTACTTGGGTCGCTGGTCCAGGCGATAGGTGTTGGCGAAGAAATAGCCCGCCCGGGAGCCGTCAGCCGCAGGACGCTCGTAGTAGGCTGTGGTGGTGGTGGGCGCGAGATAGGCAGGGATTTCCTGCACACCGTAAGGGGTTCGTGGCAGATGCCCGAACAGGCGGGCCAGCTCCGGGTCCACACGCTTACAGATATCACGGTAGGCCAGCAGCAGGTCCCGGGGTTCGGTGAAGTAGAACTGGGCATCGGTCCGCAGGAACTCGGTGAATTCATCGAAGCTGCCGGTAAAGCCGCTCTCCTCGATCACACGCTCCATCTCGTGGCGGATACGCGCTACCTCCTGAAGACCGATTTCATGGATTTCGTCGGGTGTCTGATCGGTGGTGGTGAATACCTTCGCACGGTAGGTGTAGAACTGGTCCCCTTCGGGAAGCGCCCAGGCGCCCACCGCTTCACGCGCCGAGGGTAGATAATCCTGACTGACATAATCGTGAAGCCGTTGAAAGGCTGGGATCACTTGCTCCCGGATAGTCCGGTGTCCCTCGTCCAGAATACGTGTTTTGTCCTCAGCGCTGATATCCTCTGGGAAGTTCTTGAAGGGCTGGAAGAGGAGACTCTCACCAGCCTCTGCGGGCGTTTGGGCTACAAGCTGGTCTGGAACCTTCTCCAGAAGGATCGCTGGCGGCACCCAATCCGCTGCTTTACCAGCCTCCATGAGTGCCATGAGCTGTTCCATGTAAGGAGTTATCTGGTGGAGGCGCTTGAGGTAGTCCTCGTAGTCCTTCGTATTGCGGAACCGGGTGAATCGTACCAGTCTCGGCAAGCTGAGTTGGGGACCGTTCCGCTGGTCTACCGGCATAAGGTAGTCCTTGAATTGGAATCCCTCGATGCTTATTTCCTGCTGGTGTCGGAAGAGGTCATAGTTCAGCTTGTCTTCTGCAGAGAGAGCATCGCGGTTGATGGTAGCGAGACGATCCAGGAGCTTGATCGTATATTTTTGCCTTCGTTCAACCGCCGCCAGACTCACATCGGTTAGACGATCATTATAGCGATCATCACCAAGGTAGGTGGCGTACTCCGGGAATTCTTGGAGGGTCCACTCCCAGGATTCATCGAATAGTGCATGGAGTTTCCTGGTCGCCCGGTTAGGGCCGCTGCAGGTGGCAAGCAGGAAGGCCAGCAAGATGAGAACTACTGTTCCGAGGGTGCGTTTCATGGCGGAAAGATCTCCTTTCAGCATAGGAGCAAGCCAGCTGATGTGCCGTAAGCGGGGTGAGCCACCTGGCGGAATCGAACCGCCGACCTGCCGATTACGAATCGGCTGCTCTACCATCTGAGCTAAGGTGGCCTGGCCTCAGTCAGACTGAACGGGCAAAGTTAATGAAATTTTGTCAACGGTGGGCTTGATTCAAATGAAAACGGTTGGCCGCCGGGGCCGCATTCACCGCTCCAATGAAACACATTGATAACCTGCGACGATTCGTGGCTAACTTAATATATTCAATCCAGCAATTAAGGGTCCTGCCATGAGCCTGAGACACAGGAGACTGAGACGCTTTCTTTCGACTGCGGTACTTGTTCTTGCTGCCT
>CP070787.1:1712559-1715329 GCA_020346745.1 Fidelibacterota bacterium
TCCAAAGGAGGGCGACGACCGACCATCTTAAAGTTCAACGGGGCCAATTCGTTCGTAATTGGCATCGATCTCGGCACGACCAACATCTATGGCATTCTGGCCGATTTGAATGCCGAGATTATCGCCGAACGGAGAATCCCCACCGAGATAGACCGTGGCTCCAAGGATATCCTTAATCGAACGGCTGAGATCATCAATGACCTGTGCCAGCGGCCGGAAGTGGAAGGCAAACGGATCTTCGGTGTGGGTATGGCCGTCGCGGGCTTGATCAACCGTAGAAAAAATATAGTGGAATTCTCTCCCGATTTCCACTGGCGTGATGTAGACATCAAGGGAACCATAGGTACCGGCTGTGAACTCCCCATCCTGTTCGACAATGTAACCCGCATGATGGCCATGGGCGAGCTGCTCTATGGTATTGGAACCAAATACCGCGATTTTATCTTCATCAATGTCGGCTATGGCATCGGTGCCGGAGTCGTGATTAATCGGGAACCGCTCTACGGCTCTTTCGGCATGGCCGGCGAATTCGGCCACATTACCCTTGATAAAGCCAGCAAAATCCAGTGCGACTGCGGGAATTATGGCTGCCTCGAAGCTCTCGCCTCAGGACACGGTATCGCAATTGCGGCCAGAAAAGCACTGAAGGACGGTGCAGATAGCATCCTGAAAGAGCAGTGCAATGGGGATCTGTCGAAAATCACTGCCAAAATGGTGGCCGATGCTGCCAAGAGCGGTGAATCCTTTTCACGGAATATTTTCAACGAAGCCGCAGAATACCTGGGCATCGGCGTGGCCACCCTGGTGAACCTTTTCAGTCCCCACGCCATTATCATCGGCGGCGGTGTTGCCCAGGCCGGAGACATCCTTTTCGATACCGTAAGGAAAACGGTTTCCGCACGTTCTATTAAAAACATATCGCGGGAAGTGGACATTCTACCCGCCACCTTTGGCATGAAAGCCGCTGCCATGGGAGCGGTGTCGGTCGTCCTGGATAACGTACTCCACCTGAATCCTATTGAATAGGCAGCGAAATCATAACAACGAGTGTCTTAGTTATTGAAAAACTGGATGGGCACCACCTCTGCAATGAGGAATGCCTGTTCCACACTAAATCCATAACCGGGGTGAATGAATTGAGGAAGGATTATTGATGCACGGCAATCCTTCTAGCCTCCATCAACCGAGACCAGCACGATAATCAAACGGGAGGTTGCTATGTTGAAAAAGCTGGGCTTGTTCGGATTATCCCTCTTCTGTGTGACTTCGACTGCCCTGGCAGTCAATTATGGCAAGATCCGGGGTAATGTGACTGACGCTGAAACCGGCGATCCACTCATTGGTGCCAATGTCGTCGTGGAAGGAACCAACCTGGGAGCGGCAACCGATGCGAATGGTGAATACATTATCCTGCAAGTGTCACCGGGGCAATATACCGTAAGTGCCAACGTCATCGGCTACACTCAGGTGCGGATCACCGAAGTACTAGTCGAGCGGGACCACACTTCTCAGATCGAATTTGCTTTGACTCAATCAGCCGTTGTAGGCGAGGCCATTACCGTAGTGGCCCAGAGGGACGTCATCAAACTGGACCTGGCAGCCAGTCAAACGAATGCGACCAGGGATGAGATTACGCACATGCCCTTCTCAACGGACCTGGAGTCGTTCCTTGATCTCCAGGCGGGAGTCGACGGCTGGGAAATCCGAGGCGGCGGAGCGGATCAGATCGGATTCGCCGTGGACGGCCTGAATATGGTGGATAATGCCTTCAACCAGCCCATCAACATGGTCAATATGTCCTTCATTGAAGAAGTAAGTATCATCAAGGGCGGATTTAATGCCGAGTATGGAAACATCCGCTCCGGCATGATCGATGTCACTACCGAAGAAGGTACCCAAGAATTCCACGGCTCATTCAGCTACCGCTACAGTCCCCCCCATCTCAAGCATACCGGTTATAAGGTCACCGATCCCCGCAGCTGGTACCACCGGCCGTTCCTGGACCCCGATGTTCGCGAGAATGGCACTGGGGGCGAAATGTTCGAAGATGAATACGGATCTAGATCTACGTACGCCGCTCATTTCGGAGAGCGTAACGTGGAGGGGTGGACCGCAGAAACAAGCTTCTCGAATTGGGAGCAGGCTATGTATGCCTATGTTTGGGAACACTGTATCGATGGTTATGAGAAGTGGGGGATCCCAGACGCCGCGGATCTGCGCAAAGAAGCCGGCTTGAAGGGCCGAGCCGTCGATCCACTGGAATACGGGCACCTGCCGGACCTCGATCTGGAATTCAGCTTGAGCGGCCCCGTACCGGTGATCGGACGCTATCTGGGAGATATGACCTTCATCCTCTCCGTCAGGGAGAACAAGGAATCGTATGTCTTCCCTGCAATACGCGACTATTACCAAGTCCAAAACATCAATGCCAAGGTCACCTCGTACCTGGGGGTAGCCACCAAGCTCAACCTGGAGTTCCTGCGCCAGAATGAACAAAGCATAGCATCGGAGGAAGAGGACGAGGCATGGGCTCAACTGCTAGGTCCCGAAAACTGGTACGATCCCTATGTATACACATTCACACCCGGCGAAGCCTACCGAACCGGCTATGGGATTGGAATCGACCGTACCATCAATAACCGTTCCTTCTGGCAGCTGCGTATTTCCGGTGTAACAGCTGAAATCCTTGCCGGCGACAGTAGTTCGTTCACCTACCGCAATCCGGATACAGTCGCCTATTTCGAGCATTATGCGGTGGATGAACGTCCCT
>CP070787.1:1715429-1719287 GCA_020346745.1 Fidelibacterota bacterium
ATCAGACGTTCATTTATAGATGTCCACCTCCCTTGGAAATCCTGTGACATAGTCTATGTGTGGACAAATATCGGTGAGCGGTGGAAGTTACACATGGCGAGTGGGGATGGCATGTGGAAAGGCCGCCACCTGCGGACCCCGCCTACGGTCGGGGCGGGCGGGACAGGCTCGCGATCACGGGAGGGAGTGATGTGAGGCCTGTCCTGGGGCTACACTGCGGAAGGTGTTCGAGAGGTGACGAGAGGAGTGCCGAACTGGAGAGAAGGGCCTCCTGACATCAATTGAGTTCCACGCCGATTACGGCCCGTGCGGTTACCGTATATGGAATGGGCATAGCTACCAAGGGGACGGTAGCGATGCCTTTCAGGCGATACTCCTTGCCATTATCATCCGCCAGATAGAACTCGACGGTCTGGCCTGGAAAAATGGTGTGTGTACTCTCGCCACAACTGACTTGAATATTTCCGACAGCAAACAGTCGTGACTCGTTAGAGAATGAGATATAGACCTTTTTGAAATACGGTCTGGCTATCAATCCATTGCGGCAATGGACTTCAGACGGCAAATCGATATTGATCTGATCGGAGATTGTTATATTGACACAGAGCGCCGGGCTATCAGAGAAGGTCTTACTGATTTCAAATTCATTTTCGGTCATACTCATCGCCACGACATAGTCAGCCAATTGCCCGCAAATATCGCTGGACGAAACGGTGATGGTTTTTGCAAAGGAGACTGAGATCATCATGCCCAGAGGCAGGAAGGTGCAAGCGAGAATATGTCTGTAATTATTCATTTACTATCCCCTCCACGCTTTACAACTAACTATAGTAACTATAATTATACTAGCGGAGGATGTCAAGTGTTTTATGCTATTAATTGCATATAATTAATATTATTTCTCATAGTGTCGACACTTCATCATGGTATGGGAGTACTCCCCGATCTCATGCTTCGACAAGTCGCGCTACGTTTTATTACGCGTGATGAACGCAGAATGGCAGCTGTCGCAGTGGTGTCGGCAGCCAGGTGAGTGAACGGACAGCGGTCAAGAAAGACAACCAATGGCTCCCGGTAATGGTCTAAACGATCAAGCTGACTGTGAGCGAATACTCATAAGGAATTACTGCCATGTATAAGACATCAATCTATCCGGGCATCCTGGTGCTGATACTGGTGTTCTCCGGCTGCAAGCTTTTCGACGGCGACGATGAGGGCGAGCAACTGGAAGCGGAGTGGTCCTTTACCGGTATCGAGCAGCTGACCATCAGCACAGTGAGTGGTGACTGCATGGTTCAACCCGCCGATGATGACACCCTGCGAGTGGACGTGAGTTACACCTTCCCCGAATCGTGTTTTGAGCCCCGGTATTCCCATGTGGGCAGCGCGTTGGAGCTGCAGGAGGTTTTTTCGGGTGTGGCCTGCAACGGCAGTTCTCACTGGGTGATTACCATCCCCGATGGGATCGACATCGAGTTTTCCTCGGCTTCCGGTAACTTGACCATGACCGATCATCAGGGCGGCCTGGACGCCAGCACAGCTTCCGGTGAGATCAGCCTGGATAATGTGGACGGTGCCATCGAAGCCAGCACCGCATCCGGGAAGGTGGACGTGAGCCAGGCGGTAGGTGAGCTGCAGTTGAGCAGCGCCTCGGGTGACGTGGATTGCGAGGGAGTAGCCATCACGGCAGCGAGCAGCTTCAGCTCCGCTTCGGGTGACGTATCGGTGGTAGTGGCGGAGAGTCCCAGCCACGACGTGAGCGTCAGCAGCGCGTCGGGCCGGGCGGTAATGAACTACAACGGCAACCCGGTCACGGGGACCTTCGTATTCACAGCGAGGCAGGACCTTGGGACAATCGTATCGCCTTACACGTTCGATAGCGAGACAACCTTCACCCAGGTGGATGTTATCTACGACCTGAAGACATTCATCCGAGGAGGGGCCACTCCGAGCATCACCATAGCCACGGCATCCGGTACTGCCGAGCTCCGCTTGAACTAGCCTTCGCTGTTTCCTTAGACCGTACCCTGTCAAGACCCGGCACTACCTGAACAGCCGGAGTGAATGGAGGTGCCCATCCATTGCTTCCAGCCTGGTGGGAGCGCTACATTGGGCTAGCTCGGTATGTCGTTCACACCGGTATATCGGGATGGGACCGACGATCTAGTCCCCGAAGGTTGAAGATGACGGCAAACCTAGGAGTATAGAATGAGACCAAGACCATTGAGCCGGTATTCGCGCTTTCTTGCCAGTGCTATCATCCCGGTGCTCATCACCATCGGATTACCGGCGGACTATATCTACAGCCAGTCGGAGTGGGACATCGAGAGTCCCTACGTGAGCGTGGACTGGGAGAGGGACGGTCAATACAAGGCTAATTTCCACACGCACACGACTGTGGGCGGTGCCGGCTCCGAACCCCAGACGGTGATTGACCGGTACCGGGAGTTGGGGTATGGAATCCTGGCGCTTACGGATCACGATGATAACAGCCTGGCCGAGCCGACCTGGCCGTGGGAGGAGTATGGCCGAGAATCTAAGGCACTTAACATGGTGGCCATCCAGGGCAACGAAATATCCGAGGTGCACCACATCGGGAGCCTGTTCAGCGACTACGGCGATCCTGATGCCCAGTCGGAGGAAGAAGCGCTGGAAGAGATCGGGCGCCGAGGCGGCGTGGCGCTGTTTCACCACCCGGGACGCTACGAGAAGGGCGTGGAATGGTACGTGGAAATGTACCGGTGTTATGACCATCTCATCGGTCAGGAAGTCTACAACCGGAACGATCGCTACCCCGGAGACCGCAAGAGCTGGGATGCCATTCTGAGCAAGCTATATCCCGAACGACCGGTCTGGGGGTTCGCCAGTGATGACATGCACAACCTGGAAAAGGATATTGGCATCAGCTGGAATGTGGTCATCGTGCCGGAGTTGACCAGCGACATGGTACGGGAGGCACTGGAGCAGGGCCGTTTCTTCTTTGTGAATGATCCCACTGGTCCGGTGGGAGCGCCTGCTCCGGTCATTGAGTCGATCACCGCAGATGAGGCAGCGGGCAGCATTCGGATCGAGGCCTCCGGACATGAATATGTGGAGTGGCTATCCGAGGGTGCGGTGATTCACCGGGGGGAGTTGTTGAACCTGGCCGAGGTGCCTGAGGCGGGCACATACGTGCGAGCGGAGGTTCACGGCCCTGACGGCATCATCATTGGGACACAGCCCATCCAAATCCAGCATCAAGCACGCCAGGAATGACACAGCGCCGGATGACTACAGCGACTCACCAACGTTCGTAGCGGGAGCAGGCAGACGTACGATGCGGTCCGATGCAAGTACAGTGGAGGCGTATCTTTCGGAGCTGCCGCCGGAGCGCAGGCAAGCGCTGGAGACAGTCCGGCAGACCATCCTCGCAAACCTGCCGGCGGGAATCGAGGAGGTGATGAACTGGGGGATGATTACCTACCAAGTGCCGCTGGAGCGGTATCCGGACACGTATAACGGCCAGCCGCTCATGTACGCGGCGCTGGCCTCACAGAAACATCACATGGCGGTGTATCTCACCGGGATATACGCGAGCGTGGAGGCACGGCGGAAATTCGAGTCGGCCTACAAGGCCACAGGGAAACGCCTGGACGCGGGGAAGTCGTGCGTGCGGTTCAGGAAACTGGACGACCTCCCCCTGGATTTGATCGGCACGAGCATTGCCTCGGAAAATGTGGAGTCGTTCATCGCCCGGTATGAGCAGGCCACGAGCCCACGAAAAGGCCGGAAGAAGGCCAAAGGAACATAGGCCGCTTCTCCGGTCGGACACCCGCCTGTAACCTCAGCCGGAAGGTTCGCGATGACCGTAGAGACCGG
>CP070787.1:1719387-1724644 GCA_020346745.1 Fidelibacterota bacterium
ATCTGCAGCCACACCTTTATCCCGGCCGCATCGAAGGCATCCAGGAACCTCTGGCTTTGGTCGCTGTCCGTATACTTGCAGTAGGCCAGGTCCTCCTCCAGCGGAAATCGCACGCTCGAATAGCCGCGGCCGGTATAGAACGATAGGATCCACAGCGCTGCGGGAACCGCCGGACTGTCCAGACTGTTCACCATTGAATCGGTCACCGCGATCAGGTAGGCCGGTGAATGCCCGGAGATCATTGAACCTCGGAATCCGGCTCCCACGCTATGTTGCGCCGCCAGACCGGAAGCCAGGATCAGCAGGACCTTGACAACCCTCTTCAGGTGAAGTCTACTCAACTGTAGGACGAATAACTATAGATTCCTGGAATGCACCGGATGGAAATCTAATAGCAATATCTTATTTTTACAAGGCTTTGTTGTACCTCATCTTAAGCGTCAAAACACCAGCCGGAACTCCGTCGAAAAGCGCACCCCCTTGGCACTGTTGAACACTCCCCCTTGCTGCCCGAAACCCAGCAGCCATTGGAAGGATCCCATGCTCAATCCGAATCCCGTGCCCCACTTGATGCCGTCTCTCCCACCTAGCCCGATACCGGCGTATACCGGGAACGCGGGCGAAGGCAGGTATTCTATCCCCAGTGATAGCTGGGGTGCGGCATACTCCAGGTAGTCATTGTCCAGGTAGTGGATGAAGGCGGCATCAACGGTCAATTCCGGAGAGACCTGGCACGACGCACCCAGGATGAACTGTGAAGGATATACCGTTCTGCCGGATCCGATAGCATAGGTGGTATCTGATTCGGCATAACTATCCTTGAGCGAATCCAGCTGCTCCTCGTAGTCACCGGCGATATTCTCTATGTCTTCCGATGACAGCCTAAAGGAGAATTCATTCACCGTAGTATATCTTTCCGGCCACACTATATGACCGAATAGGTCCTTCAATGCCACACTGATCCCCAGCTGCGGGGTAATCTCCGCGACCATACCCAGATCCACGCTCAAGCCGACACCCAGGGCATGAAACGACGAGGATTCCCGATCAGCATTGCTGACCACTCTCGTTCTGCCTGCAATCAGAGTACTGTCGACCGTGGTGATGACATACAGTTCGTCGGCCGTTAGATGGGCGTCCGCCAGTCCTAGCAGAAGATTCACACCTGCACCGGCATACAGCTGGTCCACCGTACCGGCCAACCACGGCCATCGCAGCTGCCGGCCATAGGCCACCGAGATCGGAGCTGCAGCCAGTAGGTTCATGTGCAGATCGGAAAGATCCCGCGGTTGGTCAAATCTCACCCCCCGGAATAGTACATCCATCAGCGCTGTGGGCAAATGCACGGTAGACATCACTCTCGGGGCTATGATGGACATACCAAAATTGTCTACCGAGAAACTCAGACTTCTCATGCTGGCAATCAGGTTCAGGTTCCAGACATCATCCGGAAACACGGATAAGAAGTCATCTTTCTTGCCCGGCTCGCGGAGATCAAGGCCGCCATACAGCTGCTGGTTTATCCAGCTGGGATAAATGGCATTATTCCCCGCATCCAGACTCACACCCGTCAGGGTCATCGTGAAATGCGGTCCGGCACCAGCAGCTGCCAGGGGATGATCCTCCGTTACTATCCAGGCATCACTGTAACCCGCTGCCACCAGCGATTCCCTGAAGGTTTCGGCCCTTTCCCGATCGGCAAAATCACCCACCCTTAATTTGTATAGGGAGTCCACCACCATGATTGCAGCTGGAATAGCCCTGCCGTATTGGCGTTGAAAAGCCTGTTTGATCCTTCGCACAAGCCTCCTGTTCGGACTCGCCATCAGCTGAACCGAGTAGTGATCTGCGAGGGCGGTTGCAGCGCCCGTCGCTTCATCCTCACGGCTCAGGTGATCAGATGTACCCCTCGTCAAATCCCCAACGGGAAACCTCTCGGAATATCCAAGATTTGCAGGATTCAGGCCTAGCGCCTCATTTCCTCGAAGCCGTGTGAAATACGCACCGGCTGTAGCAGTACGGACCGGGCTGCCCTCTGGCAGTCCTCCCGCCAGCAGCACACTGGTCATCAGCGCGGCCGTAAAAGTGGTTCTCATTCTCTCCTTCTCACTAGCTCCGGTCCGTCCATCAGGTATTGAAGACGTCCAAAAAGATGGAGATAGAGCGTATCTGTGCTCAGGAATCGGGAAGGCACTGGTTGGCCATGGTCATCAGTCTGGCCTAGCACCTGCAGCTCTGCCTGGATATACATGGAATCCTGGTTGAACAGGTCCAGACGTTCATCATTCAACACTAGGGAATCCAGACCGGATTCACCAGGATCCAACACCAGCGAATCAACCAGCACGTCTGCCGTCCCGGCATTGAAGCTGAGGGTATCCTGGCTCATAAATACACTCAGGGAGACACCGAACTCGAATTGATTGTCGTGGCGCACAAACGTCAATGCCTCTTCGATTTCTTCAGCCACCGTCTTCTCCGCATCCTGCCCGGTGACTAGATGCGCGTCAGTGACGATCAATGCATCAGGACTGATCTCGAGCTCCAGCGGCGCCTGCACGGTCAGGACCCCGGCAATGCTCTGGCTGGAAGTCACCGTGCCGGGAATACCTTCCCCTCCGACATTGGCCGTCCCATAGGCCAGGATGCGGTCTGGCCTGCTGTTGATCAGCTCGGTCGCGCCCGGAACAATCACCTCCGCGCTGTCAGTGATATTCCAGTTCGATACTGACGATGTCGTGACGTCGCCATCTTCATTAATGGCTTCCAGGGTAAGGTCGATATACACGGGAATGGTGATGTCGGAGTCAAACTCGATCCTGATCTCTGCATGGGTGAAATCGAAGCCGTCCATCTCCTCCGGCAGCGTCGATATCTCCTGCTCTACTGTATCGATCTCCACCTCAACCGTATCCAGTATACCCGTCACGGACGTGAACCAGAGTGTATCAACGCAAACATCGACAGTTATTGAATCCTCCAGGGTAAGTGACAGTAGCTCCTCACTGGGAATGCTCAGTGTGGATGTATACGGTATACGCTGATCATCCAGCGGCAGGCTCAGGGTATAGCCGGAAATGTCCACGGTTTCCAGCACCGGCACCGTGGATGATGCCACCTGCAGCGGAATTGTCAGGCCGGAGCCGCCCTTCGACATGCCGGGAATCTCGATCAGAACGTCCGCCTCCAGGCCAATAAAATTCTGGACAATCAGCTCGAGCTCACCGGTACCAATCACCGCCGTTTCAACCTGGGTCTCACTGTCCAGATCAATGTAATCCTCTTCAACATTCTCTTCCTGGCTGATATAGCCGGTTACTGCGTCGTAAATCAGCTCCGATAGCTTTACCTCCACATCGATAGAATCGAGCAGCTGATAGCTATAGGAACCACTCTCCGTAACCGTCACCGTTCGGTAGGTCACACGCTGGTCTTCCAGGCTCATAGGGACCACATCGTAGCCGGTTAGGTTTATGATCTCGCTGCTGGCTCCGGCGCCAACAGTCAGCACCGTGTCCAGGTTGTTACCCTCGCGAACCAGCTCCGGCACGGTGAACCGCACATTCGCCTCACCACCGATGTGATTCATGACCACGACCTCCATGTGCCCCTCTGAGATCGAGGCCTCCTGAATCTGTGAATCGGATTCTATATCTATATCCCCACTATCAGTGATCGTCTGCTCCTCTATCTGGCCGGTGAACTCGCTGAATGTAATGTTGGTGATCTCCAGGTCCAGCTCCACGTTATCATATTGATCCAGCGTCACGAATTCGGGATCCGTGTCGTCAGTGGTGATCTGGTAGGTGTAGTCCAGTTCCTGCTCGGTGAATTCCATGCTCATGGTCCACCCGGACAGGTCCGAGCTCGGAAGGTATACCGTGCCCATCCCTAATTCAAAAGTCCGCTCGAATACCGATCCTATGGATTCATAATACAAGCTGCGGATCGTCAACCTCATATTCCCCGTCAGCGGCAGTTTGTTGGTAACGGATATATTCAGGTCACCACTGAGCAGAACTGCCTCTTCTAAGATGGTCTCCGAAGGCTCCAGGGCGATGGTACTGTCGTCGGTCACGATCTGCTCCGGGACCACGGCATCTGCCTGGGTCACCTGGAAATCGCGGGCTTCTATACGTGTGCGGAAGTAGGAGCTCAGGTCCTCACGCGTCGCGGTCACTACCGCACCCTGCGACCCGTTGGAAGTCCCGGATACCGCGATCAGCAGATCCCCGGGCAGAGTTATGCCGCTGAGATCCAGGGTCCGCGTTGCCGAATCACCCGGTAGTATCTCCGTTTCCCATGTAAGCGGAAAGGGCGTCAGCACTACTCCCACACTGTCCTTCACATCCACGTAGACCGGCGCTCCTAAGGGAATGAACATATCGTTGATGATCGTGACATCCAGATATCCCGAACCGACCACCACCGAGGTAAAGGTATTAAAGGACAACGACTTTTGTACCGGATTAAGGGCGATGGTGTCGATCACAACATAGGCACTCCCGCCCGGTGGGATAACACTCTCCAGGGACGTCACCAGCGAATCAGGCATGATCTCTGAGAACAGGAAAGGCGCCGTCTCTTCCGGCTCGATGTTATCCAGTTCGATCAAGCCCATCTCGGCACTGATCAGCTCGGTGATATCCTCCAGCTCTACCGTCTCGTATCCGATCCTGGACGTGGTGGTGGAACTGTCACTCGTCACCTCACTTGCATATTGCACCGAACGCTCCTCTGTCGGGTCCATCTTCAAACTGTCGCCCACTTCCACCCGCTCGATATCCACCGTTTTAGTGAACATATAGATCAGATCACCGTTCTCATCAGTCGGATAGGTGGTGATGAGTGAATCCTCCAGGATCGAATCCAGGGTGATCTCAGTCTGTAACAGCGGGACCTCTAGGGTGGTTGACCACACCGGCAGGTTATCTTCATCCAGCGGGTCGAGCATGCAACCGGCAGCAAATACCAGCAGGGAGGCAGTCCAGATCTGTTTCACAATCTCAAAACGTTCAGAACCTTATCACATTAATCGCTAAACTAAAAGAGCCCTAAACCAACTTCCAAGGCCTAGCTCGGAGCAGCCGAAACTTAATCCCGGAGCTCCTGCATCACAGCTATCATTGAGCCGCGCCAGGTTGAGAGAACAGGCATGCAGTTGATTCAGCAGCTTACCCCCACCCCCCAATTCCTTCTTCTACCAACGAATAGGTCATACTGAGCTCGTCGAAGTAGGCTTCCGGGAGATACCCAT
>CP070787.1:1724744-1730844 GCA_020346745.1 Fidelibacterota bacterium
CCACCGAAGGCTATTACATCAAGGTCAGCGGGGGCACCACCCTCTCGGCAGAGGGATTACCCGTAGCCCTGCCGTTCAACATCCCCTTGAGCAGCGGCTGGAATATTGCCAGCTATCCGGCCAGCGCACCCCGGGACGCGGTGGCTGTGGTCCAGCCGCTGATCGATGCCGGCTACCTGGTCAAGGTGCAGGACGAAGCCGGCCATGCCGTCGAAAATGTACCGGGCATCGGGATTGTCAACACCATCGGTGATTTCAACTCCGGTGAAGGCTACTATATCAAGGTGAGTACGTCAACCAGCCTGACCATCGCTGCACCGGCGGCGGCCAAGACTATCCCCCTGGCTCAGGCGACGGAGATCCCCGCCGCCACCCACTTCAGCATGCCCTGGCAGGGGCATCCCTACAAGGCCATGAACATCTACCTGTTGATGACACCGGAGGAAACCGCTGCGCTGGAATCAGGTTGGGAGATCGGTGTATTCGACGGTGACCTGCCCGTGGGCGCCGCCGCCATGAGCCCGGAATGGTTCCAGGCGCGGCAGTACCTGCCCATCGTGGCGGGAATGGATGATCCACTTACCGCCGGCATCGACGGTTTCGTTCCGGGCCGCCCGCTACATCTCCGCATCTGGGATGGCCACGGCGAGATGGAGGTCCTCCCGCGGCAGGCTGCCAGTGATCACGGGGGAGAAGGCAGTGACCTGCACATGGCCTTCGTTCCTCAAGGCACCGCCGTGGTACCTTGGGAGCAGTTGGCCTTTACTCAAGCAGCGCGCCAGACAGCGGTGCCGGAGCATTATTATCTGCATGCCGGGTATCCCAATCCGTTCAATGCCGTCTCCGTCGTCAGGTTCGACCTCCCCGAAGATCAGGTCGTGGAGCTGACCGTGTATAATCTCCTGGGAGAGCCGGTCAGGAGCCTCGCCAGCGGTAATTATCCCGCCGGTTCCCACCGGGCGTATTGGGATGCCAAAGACAATTTCGGTAATCTGGCCCCCAGCGGGATCTACTTCTACAAGTTCCAGGCCGGGCCTTATTCCCTGGTTCGGAGAGTGTTATATCTCAAATAATGTCGTGCAGCAAAATGGAGCCTGATTCATGAGATTTCGGGAATATTGTACCCCTTCCAATGATTCGACTAATCGAAGGACCTCTGCGCTCATCCTGGCATCGGCCTTGTTGCTGGGGATCATCGCGCCGACGCATGGTCAATTGGCTCCCCGCCAGGCCGTGAACGCTCCCGCACTGGAAGCCCAGTCCGCCGATCTGCATCGCCAGTTTGTGGAGGAAAATCGGGCTGCTCGCGAGCTGCTGGCCGCCAGGGGCTACCCGCTGCGCACCGTGCTGAGCACTGGAAAGGTCCTGGAGATCCAGAGATTGAGGCACGGGCGGCCGCTGTATTATACCACCACTAACCTGAACGCCGCGAGTACCATCTCCACCGACCTGCTCTGGCCCGGCGGCACCAGCGGATTGAATCTTGACGGTACCGGTATGCTGATCGGCGAGTGGGATGAGGGTGCTGTACTGAAGACCCATCAGGAGTTTGGTGGCCGGGTTTCCGTACCCGTAGACAGCAATGGCGCCAGCGATCATGCCACCCACGTGGCCGGGACTATGATTGCCGCCGGTATGGTCCCCACTGCCATCGGTATGGCTCCCGCCGCCTCCCTGCGATCCTATGACTGGGATGATGATCTGGCCGAAATGGCGGCCGAAGCCGCCGCCGGGCTCCAGGGCTCCAATCATTCCTATGCCTATGTCGCCGGCTGGGAGTATGATTTTCTCGGTGACGGGTTATGGTGTTGGTTCGGCGACCCGGCGATTCACACCACCAGGGATTATATCTTCGGGCTGTATATGTCTGAGTCGGCGGCTGTCGATCAGCTGGTCATCGACGCGCCCCATTACCTGCCGGTGCTCTCGGCCTCCAATGATCGCAGCGATAACGGGCCCGCTTCCGGGGTCCAGTACTGGATCTGGAACACAAGTACGGGTCAGTGGGTCCTGAATACTACGACCAGGGACACTGATGGAGACTATGATTGTATCCCCGGCGGGAAAAATGTCGCCAAGAACGCCTTGCTCGTCGGGGCCGTGGATGACATCCCAAATGGCTACACCGCCGTATCCGACGTGGTCATGAGTTCCTTCAGCTCCTGGGGTCCCACCGATGATGGCCGGATCAAGCCCGATCTTGTCGCCAACGGTATATGGCTCTATTCATCACTGGCCATCTCTCCAACGAGCTATGGCTTAATCTCGGGAACTTCCATGGCGGCGCCCAGTGTAGCCGGCTCGCTGGCCCTTTTGCAGCAGCATTACGCCGCCACACACGAAGGCCAATACCTCTCGGCCGCCGCCTTGAAAGCCCTGGTAATCCATACCTGTGATGAAGCCGGTCCTGCCCCCGGCCCCGATTACAGCTTCGGCTGGGGACTGATGAATACCAGCAGCGCCGCCTCCCTCATCAGCGCCGACCAGCTCGCCGATGAAACCATTCGAATGGGAACCCTCGCAGAGGGCACAATCCAATCTTTCGCCTTTCTGGCTGATGGCTCGGGATCGATGAAGACTACACTCGTCTGGGCCGATCCACCCGGTGTGCCCCCGGGGAGCCAATATAATCCGCGCACGCCTATGCTGGTGAACGATCTGGACGTGCGCATTGAACGGGCTACGGATGGCCTCGTGTACTTGCCGTGGGCTTTGAATGTAGAGGCGCCCACCGCGCCCGCATCTCCGGCCGATAATAGTGTTGATAATGTCGAGCAGGTATTGATCAGTACCCCTGATCCCGGTCTCTATATGGTCAGCGTCAGTCATAAAGGTAGCCTCCAGGATATCTCCCAGCCCTATGCCCTGATTACGACCGGGGCCCAGGCAGTGAGGATAGCATCTGTCACCTCCCATACTCCGGATGTGGTCGTGATCGGACAACCGACCATGCTCACGATTGAAGGGGAAAATCTCGACACCGTACCGGAGGTGCTTATCAGCCGGGAAGCAAATCTTGAGAATCCACCCCAGGCGAACGTGGATGGGACCGAACTCTCAGTTAACCTGACAGTGCATTTTGGCGAAGCCAGTGGCCCGGCCACCCTGACGCTGGTCACCGAAATAGATAGCATCCCGCTGCCATTGACGCTCGTACAGCCTCATTTCGTGCCGGTGTATAGTGGGAATCCCTACCTGGCGATGAACTTCTTTGTTACTGCTGCCCAACTTGATGACGTCGATCTTGAGTCGACTGACGAGATCGGGATATTCGATGGCCAGTACTGCGTGGGCGCCGCCGCCCTGGATGGTCCCATCACCCAATATCTGGCCATCGTTGCGGCTACCGATGATCCCACCACCACTGAGATCGATGGCTTCACACCCGGCCATGATATCTATTATCGCTTCTGGGATAATAGTGCCGATATGGAGGTAGTTAATGTCCAGGCTGACTACAGTTCCGGCGACGGTATGTTCGCTTCCCAAGCTACCGCTGTGGTGGATCTGGCTGGGGCGTATGCTCCCAGCCTGGTTCACTTTCAACCAGTGTATACCGGGCATCCCTACCTGGCGATGAATATATTCGTGACCAGCGCCCAGGTGGGTGGTGTCGATCTTGAAATGGGTGACGAGATCGGGATCTACTACAAGGACCGTTGTGTCGGTGCAGCCGCCCTGGCTGGCCCCATCAGCCAATATCTGGCCATGGTTGCGGCTACTGACGATCCTACTACCACCGAGGTCGATGGATTTGTCTCCGGAAATGAAATTCTCTACCGCTACTGGGACAGCAGCGCTGGCGTGGAGCTGACCGATGTCCAGGCAACCTATAGTACCGGTGACGGACTGTTCGCGTCACAGGGAACGGCTGTGGTGGCGCTCGAAAGGAGCCCCTTCTCTGTTGATCCAACGCGGGACGCGATTCCGGCTCACTTCGCCCTCCACCAAAACTATCCCAATCCCTTTAACCTGGTCTCAGTGATCAATTATGACTTAGCGGAGGGTGCCGATGTAGTACTCCAGATCCTCGACCTTGCCGGGCGTGAAGTGAACCGGCTGGTACATGGGCACATGGAACCCGGCTACCATAGAGTCCTTTGGGACGGAACGGATTTCTCCGGTAAAGTGGTCCCCTCCGGCGTCTATGTCGCTCGCCTACTGGTCCCGGCCCAGGGGATAGCACCCGAATTCTCCCAGTCCGTTAAAATGCTTTTACTTAAATAGTCGGCATAGTGGTCCCGCAGAATGCGGGGCTGTTATTTAATAAGCGTCAGAGTAGTCCCGCTGCAATCCAGTTCCGGATCCCGCAGGAGGCGGGACCAATGGCGGGGCAGGGTGCGGGGCTATTATTGATCTATCCTGCCGCCATTTCCGCCGTTAACACTGCTCATGAAATAGTAGTACTTACTGCCCCACTGAAGGCTAAGTTCCGCACTAGGCGGTGCAGGATGGGAATCGGGAGGGCTGGTAATGCAATCCGGAGTGGAAGAATGAGTACTACTGCGGTAATATCAGGAAATAGGTTAACCAGGAAAAGGGGAGAGGCAGCTGGATGAAACACTCACCGGAACCTTGGTTTTGTGATGGGTTGATTATTAAGGCTAAGGGAAGAGGTCAACCCATTGGCACCACTGAGCCGTCTTCAGGATCGCCTGATGCAGGTGATTACGAGAACGCGAAAAGAATAGCCGCTTGCGTCAATGCCTGTGAGCAGCTTCCCCCGGAGTTCTTGAGGAGAGGTGTAGTACGCGACCTGGTCGCTTTGTGCGAACGCATGCTCAGGGAAATGAAGACTCTGCCCGTATCACCATCCTTCGTCGAGGAGGCTTTGGACATTCTCAGTACGGCCCGGGGGTAGAACTCACTAGCCTGTACTTTAGCCACGTCAAAGTATATATTGCTCTGTGCTAGCCGGACTCAGTCCTATATTTGAGCGACTCACGCCGGTTGATATCCCAACGTGGAGGTTGTTATGAAGCGCGTGTTTTTCCTGCTGATCATCATGACCATCCTCTGGGCGCAGGAGGAGCCAGCCCGGCTGCGCGTGACCCTGCAAGACGGCAGCGTGATTGTCGGCCGTTTCGTGTCAGAAACCGCGGAAGTCCTCATTATGGAGTCCACGTATGGTGGCCAGATCACCATTCCCCTGACTGACATCGTTAAGCGCGAAACTATTACCGGCGCCGAGGTAACCGCTGCTCCCGCCTGGCCACCGGACAGGAATTATTCCCGTTATCTCTGGTCGCCAACCGCTTTTGCCTTACGGGCAAAACACGGATATTGTAACGATGCCTGTCTGTTCCTGCCATCCTTTGCCTGGGGGATCACGGACAACTTCAGTGTACTTGGCGGGATCACACTGATTCCAGGGGTACGGATTGGTGATCAACTTTTACAGCTTGCCGGCAAGCTCACGCTTATTGAACGTGACAGACTGGCTGTCGCTGCGGGTATCCAGTACTTCGGAATGAGTATTGGCGACGAGTTCGATGTTGGCTTTGGATTTGTTTTCGGGACAGCGACTATAGGTGATCATAACAGCCATTACTCCGGTTCTATTGGCTACGGATTTGCACGGGCCGGTGCGGATGGGGAATCCGCATCTACGTGGATGGATCGACCCCTTCTGACCTTGAGCGGTATACGGCGTATCTCGAAAAATCTATCTATCATCACCGAGAACTGGCTGATCCCGGAGGTTGAGATCAGTGATTCACCTCTCTCCTTGGGGATCCGCTTCATTGGCGACCGGCTTTCCGTCAACCTGGCCGGGATTTTTCTGCTCAGCATGTTCCAGGAAGGCCTGGTCATACCGTTTCCCTGGATTGATTTCAGTTTTCACCTGGGGCGATAATCCGAGCTGGCGGCGAATGTACGCCCTAATGGTTGAGACGGGATAAAGATGCGTCTCCTGGTCCTTCTGGCCCTGTTGTCGCCGGTCGCGGCGGCCCAGACCGTCCCGGCCGATACGCTGCTGGCTCGTTCGGATCTGTCCCTCGTACAGAAGCTCTGGATTGCTCCCATCGCTCTCTTCCAGCGCCTGTCTTACGCCACCCCGGCTCTCGGCTGCCAGTTTGAACCCAGCTGCTCCCATTTC
>CP070787.1:1730944-1735667 GCA_020346745.1 Fidelibacterota bacterium
GAGAAAACCACTTCACACGCGGAGTAGCTGCCGCTGACCTCACCGGCGATGGTTCTCTTGATATATTCTGCCTCAACAACAGCGGCGAACCCAATGACCTGTTTCTGAACGACGGCCATGGTCACTTCACCCGGGCCGACACCGAGGCGCTTGGGCTGGCTGATCCTCGACAGGAAACAGATGGAACTCTCAAGGGGCTTGGGCAAGGCGTCACCACCGCGGACTTCGATAACGACGGAGAGATTGAGATCTATACCTGTATTCGCTTCCTTCCCAACCGACTCTGGAAACGGCAGACCGATGGTAAATGGCGGGATATCGCGCCTGAAGCCGGTGTAAATTGCATTGATGGTGGAGACGGCGCGGTTTTCGCTGACCTGTGGAATCGCGGTCTTCTAGACCTCGTTGTCTCCGGCAGCGATCTGCCAGAAACGCCCTATCTTCGCATCTATAAGAATCGTGGTGATGGTACTTTTGAGGACCTCACACACCAATACCATATTCGGTCCAAATCTTACCATGTCACCGTCGCGGATTTTAACGCCGATGGATGGCTTGATCTCTACGTGACAAGGGATTACGAACCCAACTGCCTGTATCTAAACGACGGACGCGGCAGCTTCATTCCAGTCCGAGCCGGGGTGGAAACCGAACTCAGTGATACCCGTTGCAGCACGACTGCGGATCTGGACGGTGATGGTCGCCTGGATCTGGTGGTCGTCCAGAAGCGGGATATCAATGCTAGTTACCGGAATCTATCCGTCTGTTCACACGGGAACCTCAATCATCATTGATGCAAGGAAACAATAAATATGGAAGGGATCATGTTATTCATTTTCGTCACACTGCTATCATTGAGTGCAATTGCCAAAATGGATTATCCTCAAACAGGGCGGTTTGAGGATCCACCGCAAAGCTACGCCTTTCTTCCTGGGACTCATTCTTGGGAAGTTTACCGTGGGCAGTCTGTGGAGCCTTCTGGGTCTTGCTACAGGCCGTCCCATATACCGGTTTCTGTATTAGTTACCGGAGCTAAAATGAAAGGAAGAAAACATGTCAACTAAGATTATACTTATCGGCGCTGGAAGCGCCATGTTCACCCGGGGACTTGTGGCGGATCTGATCCTATCGCCTGACCTGGGCCCATGGAAACTCGGGCTGGTAGATACTTCCCATGAAGCGCTGGAGACAGCGGAGGGATTATGTCGTAAGATGATCGAAGTTCGCGAGGTCGAAATTGAGGTGGAAGCTTCCACTGACCGACGCGACATCCTGCCCGGTGCAAATGTCGTTGTAAGCACCATTGGTGTAGGCGGTCGGCGTGCGTGGGAAGCAGATGTGTTTATCCCCCGCAAATATGGTATTTACCAGCCAGTAGGTGATTCGGTTATGGCCGGTGGCGTATCCCGCTCCATGCGGATGATCCCTGCGTTGGTGGACATCGCCCGGGATGTGAAGGAACTGTGCCCCGACGCCTGGTTCTTCAACTACAGTAACCCTATGACAGCCAACTGCTGGGCGATCCGCAAAGCTACAGGCGTCCCTGTGATTGGTCTGTGTCATGGCACTTTTGATGTGCAACGCCAACTCGCACGACTCATCGGCGCGCCTCCCGAAGAGGTGACGGCAATCTTCGCTGGACTGAACCATTTCACCTTGATCTTTGACCTACGCTGGAAGGGCCGCGACGCGTGGCCCGCTGTCAAAGCGCGTCTGGCTGAAGAGAAAGGACAACCATTCGATACGGAAACGCTGGAACGGCTGTTTCCTGAGATGGGAGCGCCGAGTGGCACGTTCAAAGCGGCTGACAATCCATTTAGCTGGTCTCTATTTGAGGCATACGGCGCATATCCAGCCGTGAATGACCGACACGTGGTTGAGTTCTTCCCGCAACGTTTCCCGGGTGGGAAATACTATGGCAGGACATTGGGCGTGGACTGTTTCTCGATGGAGAACACCATAGCAGGCGGAGACAGGATCTACGAGAATATGCGGGCCCAGGCTTTGGGCGATGAACCTCTGGATGAAAGTGCTCTCAATCGAACTGCGGGTGAGCATGAGCAGTTGCTAGCCATCCTGCATTCGCTCCGGCGGGATGATCGACGCGTGTATGCTGCCAATCTGCCCAATCATGGGGCAGTCCCAAATCTGCCTGATGATGCTATTCTTGAGATTCCTGCCGTCGCGACCTCTACCGGCCTTCGTCCCATGCACATACCCGACTTCCCGGACACGCTGGCTGCGCTTCTCATACCAAAGATCGCCGCAGCCTCGTTGACCGTGGACGCGGCACTCTCAGGAGATAGAAGACTGTTTGTAGAGGCACTGCTGGCGGATGGATCCGTTACAGATCCGGAAGTGGCGAATAGGATGGCAGATGAGCTACTGGAAGCGCACCGACAGTATCTACCTAATTTTTCCTGATCATGCTGCAAAAAGGAGCACGATCTATCCAGCAAGGAGGACATGAAGAGATGCATGTTGCTGGTCACAGTTACAGTCTTATGTCTTCAGAGGAAGTAAAACTCATACATGAAAGCGCGCTCCGCATCCTGGATGAGGTAGGGATGGAGATCCAGAACGAGCATCTTCTGGGTGATCTGGCTGATTTTGGTCTAAAGGTGGATTTTAATACTGAGCGAGCATATTTCCCAACTACCATTGTAGAGCGCTTCCTTTCTGATGCGGAGAAGTACGACTGGGCAAGCATGAAACCACGCGTTGGCGGAAGCGCAGGTGTCTATCAAGGACGATACCACGACCCAAATTCAGGCAAACTAGTGCCATGGAATGAAGAATCACTCAGCTTCTACTTCGCCATGACTCGTCATTTGTCCCATGTCCACGGAGCCGGCATGCTCGGGTGTCAGATTCCCGTTCCAGGTTCACTGGAACCACTATATGAGCGTTATTACTGCTGGAAATATGGAGCGGGAGAGGGCGGTTCTATCCACCTTGACGCCATATGTCCATACCTGCTGGAACTTTATCATGTCGCGGCTGAGCACCGTGGAGTGCCATTAGGGCAGGTTTTCAGAGGTACTGTTTATCTCCAGCCACCTCTGAAGCTGGGCAGACATGAGGCCTATCAGGTGGACTATTTCAGAGAGCGCGGGCTGCGCGTAGGTATCGGCGATATGTACGCCATGGGAGCCACTGCCCCGGTAACATTTGCAGGAGCGATTACTCTCAACCTGGCGGAGCAAATAGCGTTACGTATTCTGGACTGGGCACTTTTTGGCAATATGAGTCTTCATCTGGGAAGCGCTATATCCATGCTGGATATGCGCACAACCATATACCCTTATGGCAGACCTGAAATGGCTATCAATAACCTGATGATGGCCCAGTTAGCGCGTCACTATGGGGCTTCTTTCAGTGGTCATGCAGGTTTGACCGACGCCAAACTTCCTTCTGTCGAGGCAGGCGCACAGAAGGCGCTGACGGCCATACCGACGCTCTTAGCCGGGGGAAGCGTGGGGATTGATGCAGGACTGCTATCAATCGATCAGGTTTTCTCGCCTATACAGATGGTGCTGGATAATGAGTTTCTGAGCGCTCTTAGCCACTTTACGCGTGAGTTCCAGATCACTGAAGACACGATTGGCCTGGAAACTATAATAGGATCTGGACCAGGAGGACACTATCTGGATAAGCAGCATACGGTAGACTACTTCCGGAATGAACACTGGGAACCAAATATCTGGTCTCGTGAGATGCTGGAGCCATGGATAGTGGATGGAAGTCATCTGGATGTAGACAAGGCCCGTGAGATAGTGATGGAGGTACAGCAGAAAGGAGTGGAATTTGCCGGGATGGCAAAGACGATGGAAAAGGAGGTTTTGAAAGTTATACGAAGAGCAGAAAAGGAGTTGCTGCGAGTGTAAAGTGATTTCATGTATGAAACCGGAAAGGAGTATGAGATGCAGAAAATTGTCATGTCGATTCTGATATTCTCTCTAAGTGTTGCTATCAGTTTTTCCGCTATTGGTGAAACTATGTTCAGTGATGACTTTCAGAGCGAGGAGGTAGATCAGGACCCTACCAGGTGGATGAATATTACACCAGACCCGCCACGCACCACGGGAATAATAGCTGAAGACCCTCAAGACGCCGGCAATCTAACGATGAAGATAACGGCTCTTGACGCAACCAACGTGCTTGTGGCAGATATGGAGGATCTGCCTGAATATATTGCCGAATGGGACTGGATGTGGGAATCCGGGTGGCAGACAATCGCTATTCATACCCAGGAAAACGGAGATCGCTACCACCTGGGCGTGGAGGCCAACACCGGAGTCTGGGAAATGTGGTCCTGGAATAGCGGCGCTTGGGGTGGTCCCTTTGTGACCAACCCATTTCCTCAGGAAGCCAATGTGTGGCATAGCTTCCAGCTTATTGTGAATCAGGCGCATATAATACTCAAGACAAAGGAGAGGGACGACACGACTCAATTCGACCAGCTCGATCCTGTCATTGAAATGGACGGAGAAGACACAGCATATACATCGGGCAAGTTTGGCATCGCGGATGGCCCTATTTCATATATTGATAACGTGGTCATCTATATAGGCTCAAAAGCCGTCACTCCTGTCGGGAGACTCAGCGTGACCTGGGCTAAACTCAAAGCTGGGCTTCCGCCTGATCATTGATGAGTTAGTGGTTCAATAACGCTCTCTCCGCCAACTAGACTGAGGAGGCTATAACGGCAGCTATGACAGCT
>CP070787.1:1735767-1756253 GCA_020346745.1 Fidelibacterota bacterium
CGATGGTGCCAGATTTTTCTTCCCATGCTTCTCCAAGAGAACGATGGGTGCGGCGAATGACAGTAGAAGCTGTTCCTCATCCGCACTGATCCGGCAGAATTGACGTATGGTGGACACATCCGGGCACATGAGTGCGAAGGGTTTTTCTTCCCGGTCTTTTTTTGCGCGCAACCGCTTCACCGACTTGTCATTACGGGCATCGCAGAGCAGCTGATATCCGCCCAGGCCTTTGAGGGCCAGGATGGCCCCTTCGCGCAGCAGTTCCGCCGCCTTGGGGATCACGTCGGCAGTCTGTTCACCGGATCCTTCTTCAAGGACCAGCCGGGGCCCGCAGGCAGGGCAGGCATTGGGTTGGGCATGAAACCGGCGGTCAGCGGGTTCATGATACTCGCGGTGGCAGTCGGGGCACATGGTAAACCGGCGCATCTCGGTATTGGGGCGGTCATAGGGGATGTGGTTAATAATCGAGAAACGCGGTCCACAGTTGGTACAGTTGGTAAAGGCATAGCCAGCCCGGCGGTCGTGGGGATCGTTGATCTCTGCCTGACAGTCAGGACAAGTGGCCAGGTCGGGGAGGATAGTAACCGTCTTGGGCTCTGTTTCATCACTGAAGAGGATGACGAATTGGCTCTCGCCCGGCTGCTCGGCCACGTCCTCGACCTGGGAGTTAAAAATGTGTGAGACGGGAGGGGCTTCCTCGATCACGCGGCAGGTGAAGGTCTCGATGGCCTGACGATCTCCCTGTATCTCCACGATGACGCCCCTGGCAGTATTGGCTACCGAGCCCGTCAAGGCCAGTTCATCAGCGAGCCGGTATACAAAAGGCCGGAATCCGACACCCTGAACCGCACCCTGGATCGTGATGCGAACGCGCTTCATGCTATTATGGGGATTTATCCCTGTACACTTCGTGGTAGTTCCATATTGATGAAAGCTACAATGGTAAGGGGAGAAGGAGACAGCCTTATGTCTTATGCCAGGCTGTGTCCGCAGGTGCGTAATACCTGCAGGGCTTTGTCCAGATCGCTGTCTTTCACCAGGAGATAGTCGGTATCGTAAGTCGAGATGGCAAAAGCACTCACTTCAGCTTGGGCCAGGGGCTCGGTAAGAGACGCGAGGATACCCGTGAGTTCGAAGTCCAGTGGTCCCTCCACCTTGATGCCGCGCCAGCCTCCGTGTGACTCCCATTCCACTGGGACCAGCTCTTCGGGCATGACGATCGAGATTTCGTCTTCAGTGCGCGTGAGGGACCAGAAACCCGGGGTATCCGGTATCAGATCGATCAGGGATTCGCCTGCTGAGCGCCGGCATATGGCGAGTCTCTCCGGCAGTACGGAAAGGGTCAGGTGTTTCATAGGCCGGGTTGTTCCCATACCTGAGTTCAGGGCAATCAATCGATGTCAGCACTGGAGACCGCAGCGACGAACTTCTCCAGCTTGCGTTCATCGAGCCGACCATTGGTACGCACACCGGTACAGACATCCACACCGAAAGGCCGCACCTCGTGGATCGCCCGTGCGACATTGTCCGGATTCAAGCCACCGGCGAGAAAGACCGGTACGTCCACGGTCTCACGAATACGTCGGCTGACTGTCCAATCGTGAGTCCTGCCAGTGCCGCCCAGCTCCTTGACCTTCAGGTTGGGATTACCCGAGTCCAGCAGAATGGCATTCACGTGACTCGCGACCTCCAGTGCTGTGTCCAGCGCCGCCTTACCGGTGACATGTATCACCTGGATGATGGAGATTCCAGGTAACTGATCGCGCAGCTGCTTGCATGTCTCAATCCCGGGGCGGTCACACAGTTGGACTGTGTTCACCCCGCAGCGTTTCTGCTGGGCGATGATGCTGCCGGGGTCGGTCAGGCTAGTGAGCAGGAAGGATCCAATAGCGGGCGGTATTCCCGCTGCAATATCCGCGATGAGGGACTCGGGAATGGGACCGGGACCACTGGGCATTTCAGACACCAGACCGATAGCTGAAGCACCGTGCCTGATGGCGAGATGGGCTTCAGCCTGATCCTGAATACAGCAGATCTTGATCCTGGGAAGGTCCAGTCTCAGTCAGCTATTCCTCAAATGTAATACGTGCGCGACGGGAACGGTGTGCTGACGGGTTCATCCCCTCACAAGCCGAGCTCAGCCTGCCTTTTCCATTTCCTTTGAGTACTTGCCATACCGGGCCGCGCCGTTGAGTTTGGCGCGGTGATGATGCACTTTCTGGGCAGCTTGAACATTGGCAGGATCGCCTTTCCAGGTATTGAGCACTGGTTCCTGGAGTGCCCGGCCGTATGAAAAGCTCAATTCCCAGGGGAATTTTTCACCCATAGCGTTCATGGCATTCAGGTTCTCGGTGGCTTCTTCCGGGCTTTGTCCCCCGGAGAGAAAGACAATACCTGGAACGGTATTGGGGACCGTGTTCTTGAAACAGCGCACGGTGGCCTCGGCGATTTCCTTGGCATCGGCCTGCCGGGGGCAATCCTTGCCGGAGATCACCATGTTGGGTTTCAGTATAGTGCCTTCCAGCACCACCCGATACTCCAGGAGGGTGGTAAAAAGCTGCTGGAGCGTGATGGTGGTGACCTCCTCGCAGCGTTCGATGGTGTGGTCCCCATCCATCAACACTTCGGGCTCCACGATGGGTACCAATCCGACTTCCTGGCAGAGAGCGGCGTAGCGTGCCAGTGCGTGGGCGTTAGCATTGATGCAGGTGTTGGTGGGTATTCCGTCGCCGATAGTGATCACGGCGCGCCACTTGGCAAACCCGGCCCCCAGATTGCGGTATTCCTCCAAGCGTTCACGGAGGCCATCAAGCCCTTCAGTGATTTTTTCTCCGGGGAACCCGGCCATCGGCTTTGCGCCCTTGTCAGGTTTGATTCCGGGGATGATGCCCTTGGCCTTGAGCAATTCGGGGAAGGGGGTGCCATCTAATGACTTCTGTCTGATGGTCTCATCGAAAAGAATGACGCCGCTGATGTATTCTTCCACACCGCTGGTAGTGAATAATAGATCGCGGTAGGCGCGGCGGTTTTCTTCGGTGGATTCGAGGTTTATACTTGCCAGACGTTTCTTGATGGTACCGGTACTTTCATCAGCGGCCAGGATACCCTTGCCTTCGGCCACCATGGCCTGTGCTGTGGATGCCAGTTCTTGGATATTCATGGTTCGTGTACCTCTCGTTCGCCAATTTGTTAACAGCGGAATAGTGTACGTAAAAGCACGCTTCATTTTAATATGTTGTAGTGGGGGTAATCAATGAATGTGCATGTGGCGTAGATACGGTGACACCTTCGGTTGAAATTGGCTTTTCGCTCTAAACTGGAGAGATTCCTTGCAGGAAATTCCTGCTGTCAGAAAAAAGGTATGTGTATTAAATTTCGACCCAATAACCCACTTTAAAAGTCAAATATGAGGAGGTACTGATGCGAGCCATTTATCGCGGAGACTTAGATGGAACGGTATGTACAGCCATACTCATGGACGTCGGGCTGGTTGACGAGGTGATTCAAGCGCATCCCAAGGACATGCAGGACAAGAAGGTGGAAGTCACCGACCAGGACATTCTCTGTAACCTGCCCTACCACCCCAACTGTTACATGTGGTTTGACCACCACTCCAGCGAGATCGACAAAGCTGACTTCCCTGCTGATTTCAAGGGATCAGTGGAGGTGGCACCCAGTGCGGCAGGGCTGGTCTACAAGTATTTCCTCCCTGACCATCCGGAACTGAAAAGGTTTGAACGCATTGTTCACGAGACTGATCTGCTTGACAGCGCTAATCTTACGCTGGAACAGGTGAAGAATCCCCAGGGTACATTTCTGCTTGGTTTCCTGCTGGATCCGCGTACGGGGATGGGATTAAGCAGAGATTTTCGCATCAGTAATTATCAATGGGGTTTGCAGCTGCCGGCGTTGATCACCAAGCATTCGATCGATGAGATTCTGGCCATGCCTGATACACAGGAGAGAGTGCAGCGGTATGGTGAGATGCAAGAGGCGGCGACTGAATTCTATCTAGCCCACTCTCACCTTGATGGGAATGTCATCGTCACCGACGTGCGTGATCTGCCCATCCCTCCCGCGAATCGTTTCCTCATCTACACCCTCCCGGGATTGGAGACGGGCAATATTTCAGTGCGGATCGCTTCAGGTAAGAAGGGCGAATTCAACACGATCTCCGTGGCCTACTCGATTTTCAACCGGACGTCCAGCGTCGACTGCGGTGAGCTGTGCAAGGGATACGGCGGTGGTGGCCATGCAAGTGCGGCTACCTGTCAACCCTCTGTTGATGACAGTGACCGGATTCTGAAAGAGATCGTGGAGGCCTGCAAGGATTAAATAGTCCGCCCAGGACAGCGATTCAGTTTCAGACTCTACCCATCATGTGAGTTGGCATGGTGCGGTAGAGTCTTTGTTTTCAGGGGCCCATCTCAGCCTACGATAGCTCTCCAATAACAGGTTGTCGCAATAGAGGACTCTCTGGGTAACAAGCCTCAGGGGGAGACTATTTGCGGTCTGAGAAGGGTGGCTATTCTTTCCGCAGGTCATCAAGTTGATTGATATTCCATAGTATTGAACTATCAGGGACGGTTACCTTCTTGAACGCTGGGATTTTCAGTATAGGATGTAGGGCGTATTCCTTGCGCTGATAGGCGGACGAGAACAAAGTCAGACTGCTCCGATGATAGACCGCTGTCAACGGATGCAGGTGGTCCTGGGTCGCAGGGATGACTCCCAGTCCGTTTCTTTGGTCCCATAGCCAACGGATAAGCCATTCTGAAAGATTGGGCAGGTCACAAGCCGTGATGAAAGTCCATTCGGTTCGGGAGTGTTCCAATGCAGTCAGGAGCCCGACCAAAGGCGCGTAAGCCGGATAGGCATCGGCAATGGTCGGCAGGTCCAGATCCTGGTAGTCTCCTTCCCGTTTACAGACCAGTGTAGTCTGTTCGAACAGTCCATCCAGTAACAGGAACAGGCGCTGAATCAGGGTGGTGCCATCGAGCATGTATCTCGCCTTTGGGCTACCAAAGCGGGTGCTCTTTCCCCCGCACAGGATATAAGCTTCTGCCGGGAATGTTCGGGTCATATCAGGGCATCGGATTGAGTCAGGTTATAACTTAACCAGGTATGGGGCGGTGCAGACTGAATAAGATGACGGAAATGGGTGAGAGTCCGGGTATATCCGAGGCTATATTTCAAGTGCGGTGAGTCAGTCTGCATCCAAGAGAACTGCGGCATCCCCGCTGACCTGGCGCAAAGGTCTCTGCGGGATCTGCCCGGCGGGCTGCTGGGTGGAAGTGGGGCTTAAGGAGGGACGCCTAGTTGGTATTCGTGCTGATACCGGTCATCCCCTGGGAATGATCTGCCGTCGAGGTGAGCACGCAGCGGAGATCGTTTATTCGGATGACCGACTACGATACCCGCAGAAGCGTGTAGGCGCGAAGGGGACGTTCGAGTTTGAGCGGATCACGTGGGATGAGGCCTACGAGACGATCGTAACGAACCTGAACCGCATCAAGGCAGAGTCTGGTCCCGAGGCGGTGGCTATCTATACTGGGCGTGGAGCATTCGAATTATCACTATGTGATATCTATCAGCCTGAAGGTGTGGCAGTATCCTCGGCTTCGAATATCCTGTTTCCCTTCGGCTCGCCGAACACGATGGGTGTGGGCGCCTTATGCTACGTCGCCTTTGCGATGATCGCCCCCCACGTGACGATGGGGCGGATGCTGATCAACATGTTCACCGATATAGAGAATGCGGAGACACTGGTGGTGTGGGGAGCCAATCCGGCCACCGATTCACCACCGTTGGATATGCATCGGTTGGAAGATGCGGTGCGGCGGGGTGCGGATATCGTGGTCATCGACCCGCGGCGTACGGAGACGGTGATCCGCGCCGGTGCCCAGTGGGTGCCGATTCGACCAGGAACCGATGGCGCTCTGGCGTTGAGCATGATCCAGGTCATGATCGAAGAGGACCTTTACGATGAACGGTTTGCCGAACAGTGGGCTTACGGCTTTGAGGAACTGAGAACCTACGTCCAGCACTTCCCGCCGGAGGTGGCCGCTTCGATCACCCGGGTGCCGGCTGAAACCATTCGGGACCTGACCAATCGCATCTGTCAGGCGAACGGCGCCTGCCCGGTGATGTACACGGGGCTGGAATACTCCAACAGCGGTATTCAGGCAATCCGCGCGGTGTACACACTATTCGCGCTGGCCGGTCAGTTGGATGTGCCTGGCGGCATCGGGCTGGCGATGCTAGGCACTCATTTTCCCATCAACCGCTCCTGTAATCAGCCCAATCCTGATCTCGATCTGGCAGTAGATCAACAGAGATTTCCCCTGTACAGCGCGATGCGAGGTGAATCCCATGCAAGTGGTCTGGTAACCTCGGTTCTCGAAGGTGAGCCATATCGCATTCGCGGTCTGCTCATTCATGGAGCCTCGCTGCTGACATCCTGGCCACAGACTTCAATCTGGCGTGACACCCTTGCCCAGCTTGACTTCCTGGCAGTGATCGACAGACAGCTGACTGCCGATGCCGCCTATGCTGATATCGTGCTTCCGGCCACGACCATGTTCGAGATCGACTCGTACATGGTATACGGACCCATTTTCCGTTTACGTGAGAAGCTGATCGAGCCGGTGGGTGAAGCCCGCAATGACTACCTGATCATGGCCGAGTTGTCTGAGCGCATGGGTTACGGCCAGCTTTACCCCCAGACCGAAGCGGAACTGTTACGCTTCGTTCTCGAAGGTTCAGGATACAGCCTGGAGGAGATTCAAGCGGCCGGTGGCTGGGTGAAGCATGCCTCACCGATGATGGAATATCGCAAGTGGGAGAAAGGCAGTTTGCGCAAGGACGGCCAACCGGGATTTGAAACGCCCACCGGCAAATTTGAGATCTGGTCCACCACGCTGGAAGAGTACGGCTACGAGCCGCTTCCCGTCTACATTGAGCCCACGGAAGGTCCCACCGGCAATCCGGAGTTGGCCAAGCAGTTCCCCCTGGTGTTCAATTCCGGGGCCCGGCCGCAGACCGACTTCCGCTCCCAACACCACCATATCCCGGGACTGGTTGAGGATAATCCCGAGCCTATCATCACCATCCATCCCAAGGATGCAAAGGAACGGAAGATCAGGAGCGGAGACCTGGTAGAGGTACGCACATCACGAGGATCAGTGCCATTCCGGGCTCGGGTGGCAGATGACATCATGCAAGGGGTAGTAGAGTGCAATATGGGTGGCGGGACGCCAGTGGGGCCAAAAGCCTGGCAGGAGTGGAATGTCAACGAGCTGACCGATCTGAATAACTATGATTATATATCCGGCTTTCCCGTATTCAAGGCGCTGCTCTGTGAAGTGGTGAGGAGCGAGGAGGGGAGCAGGGCTACCCGCCGCCGTACCGGCAAAGTACGCAGTATTGCCCGGGATGCTCCTGAACTCCGGGACACACAATCGCGATCAAAGCGGCGGATCTATCTTGATAACAATGCTACCGCCTGGATGGCGCCCGAAGTGCGTGATGCCATGCTGCCGTACCTATCCGAGAAGTACGGTAATCCGTCCAGTATTCACAGCGCGGGTCGTGAAGCCCGTGATGCCGTGGCCATCGCACGGCGCCAGCTGGCGCGCCTGATCCATGGGAAACCCAAGCGAGTTGTATTCACAGGGGGTGGATCAGAAGCGGATAATCTGGCTCTGAAAGGCGTGGCTTTTGCTCACCGGGGCAGGGGCACTCATATCATCACCAGCGCCGTGGAACATCCCGCTGTCCTTGCCGGGTGTCAGTTCCTTGAACGCCAGGGATTCGAGGTCACCTACCTGGGTGTGGATGAGCATGCGCTTGTCCACCCGGATCGGCTACGTGAGGCAATTCGGAATGACACGATCCTGGTATCCATTCATATGGCCAATAACGAAGTAGGAACTATTCAGCCGATCAAAGAACTATGCGCGATTGCTCATGAGCATGGCATTCTCTTCCATACTGATGGCGTACAGGCGGCAGGCAAAATCGAGGTGAATGTGGAGGATCTGGGAGTTGACCTGCTGAGTATTTCCGGCCACAAGCTGCATGGTCCGAAGGGTATCGGTGCGCTTTACGTAAAAAAGGGTGTTACCCTGGAGCCTTTGATTCACGGCGGTTCCCAGGAAGGCGGTTTGCGTGCCGGCACGGAAAACGTAGCCGCCATTGTGGGCTTGGGTCGGGCTGCCGAACTTGCGCGTCAGGAACTGTCGAGTGCTGACCAGATGCGCAGTCTGCGGGACAGGCTGGAAGCAGGTGTCAAGGAGCTGGTCCCGGAGGCAAAGTTAAACGGCCATCCTGATCGACGACTGCCGAATACCCTGAACCTGACCCTGCCGAACCTGCGGGGTGAATCGCTGGTCATCGCGTTGGATCAGCATGGTATATCCATATCATCCGGTTCGGCCTGTAAATCGGGCTCGCCCGATCCCACGCACGTACTCCTCGAGATGGGCCGGACGGAGGAAGAGGCTCACTGTTCCGTCAGGTTTTCGCTCTCACGGAAAACAACGGACGAGGAGATCAGCGTAACCATCGCGGCCATCGGGAAAGTATTGGAAGAGATGGAAACCACCGTCCGTTTTATACCCTGTAAGTAAGTCCACTGCGAAAGGCAGAGAGATAACAGCGTGGCGGGTGAACCTTCAGGCCGCCATTTTATCAGGCACCGCTGACGCCAGGTGCTGCTTTCCCACACCTCTCGAACGGAACGCGAACATGCTCGCCAGGTAGGCTAGCTGCCAAATGGATGTGAAGTTAATGGTGTAGGTTAGTAACGCCGGGGGCTCCTGGCCAGGGAGGGCTATGATCAGGGCCAACCACAGCAGACTGACCTTGAACCATATTCCCAGGATGAATGGAATGGCAATCAGGGTTCGTTTTAGCGATGCGCCCAGCAACAGGGCATGGGCCACCGGTAGAGTGATACTGTTAACCAGGACACCGCCGAACAGCTTGATCCCATCAACCAAAATGGACCAGAATCTCTCCATGATCTCACTCAGGGTATCAATTTCGCCGAGTGTATGTCCCGGCAAGAGTTTCACAACGAAGTAGATAGCAGCGGAAGCGGCGACGAAAGCGGCAGAGCGCCAGTCAATCAGGTCCGGGAGCGAGCGAGCGTGCCATACTAGGACTACGATCCCGAAGATAGCGCCAACCAGGTACTGGGCTACATGAGGTTGCTGGATATCCAGGTAGTTACATATCACGGCCCCCGCCGCAAATACCGCGATCTTCCCGAAGAGGACTAACCTGGGGCTTATTACCGCATTACTCACGGCTGCTCCAATGGTCTACGCTGTCTTCTCTATTATTACTGAATGCAGTATCCGCAAGACTCCTGGCATGTTACCTGCCTGCCAACTCTTCAGGCATCCGCTCCATCAGTGCAAATACTTTGTCGAACATGTCCGCATCCACCAGGGTACCCCGCAGCAGCATCAGGTATGGTGCGATCGTGGTTCTCCAGGCGACCTCTTCCTCCGGGGTGATATCGATGACTCGCAAGCCGTACTGGGTCATAGCTTCGATGGCTTCTGCGTCGAAGTCATACACCTGCTGTTGAAAGGACTGTGCCCGCCGCCGGGCGGCTTCCAGGAGTCGAGGCTGCAGGTCAGCCGGTATCTGATCCCAGACGTGGTTGGAAATGATAATGCCCCCTACCAGGGCGCCCCATTTGAAACGAGTCATGTTTTTAGCGCGTCCGAACCACTGGAATGACGCGGCCATTAACGGTGTGGTGGCAAAACAGTCAATCAGGCCGGTATGCAGGCCTGGCAGAATATCGGTAGACGAGAGCAATACGGCATTAAAGCCACCCGCTTTCCATACCCGCTGGAGGTCGACGGCGGCCCAGTTGTAGATGCGCAGTTTGCGCAAATCATCCGGCGTTCGAATGGGAACACGGCTGAACCAGTAAGACCAACCCAAATCGATCCAGAAGACCAGCTGTACTCCGGCTTCATCGAACCGCTGGAGGAATTCATCATGGACCTGCTGACGGACCCACGCAAGTTGCTGATCAGATTTAAACAGGGTGGGGATGGAAAAGGCCCAAACGCCCTTATCGATGACTCCCAGCCCTTCGGTTGTGACGGCCGCTGCCTGGATCTGATTCAGGCGAAGCTTGACGATGATGTCACTCTCATCGCCGAATCCACCTCCGGAGTACATTTTAAGGACTACCCGGCCGTCAGAGATATCCAACCACTCCTGGCGAACATTCTCAAGCATTTCGAACCAGGGCGATCCCCGGGGAGCCAGGGTGGCCAGCTTGATAATGGTCTTTTTTATCGACTCTGGCTGGGGTGCAGGATTGATAACCGCCAGGCTGCTGGCGAGGAACAGGACTACATAAGCAAAAGAGCGCATCAATATTATCCTGCAGGGTGTTTCACAGATTCAATGCTCATACAGGTTGTCGGGGGATATGCGCTTGTCCCGGTGTTTGAACTCGATAAGCGGCACCAGCTGGCTACCCTGCTGGTGCCATTTGTTGGCGCAATTCTTTCTCGTACTTGGCAATCTGTTCAGCTACCAGCTTCCGTTTTTCAGTAGTTCTCAGCATGTCTTCGCGGTGCTGCTTGAGAAAGTAATCGATGGTCTCAACCCTGATCCTGATGGACCCGGCCGGCTTGTTTTCATCCAGGTCCTTGAATCCGAAGTAAGGGGTGCCCGAACTCTCCACAATCTCTTCTACGGTCATATAAATGGGTGCATCGTGGCCGCACTTGAAGTTGGAGATTTCCAGTGCTGCCAGATTGGGATGCCGGGCGGCATATTTCGCCGCCCAGAGCTTCCGGGTGGACATCTCGCTGTAGGCGTTCTTCCACACGTCGGAGATATCCATGGGGTGGGAAATGACGCCGGCCCGGACTTCGTCCCCGAACAGCCGTTCGAGTATCTCCTCGTCTATCGGGAGGCTGTCGGGAGTAAAGATGGGATAGCCCTTTTTTTGTAATTCAACCATGACATCGTGGTTGATGCCGGGATCGTTGTGATATGGCCGACCCAGCAGTACGAGCCCGATACGGTTCTCCTTCTCAAGCTGCTGGAGCACCGCTTTGGCCTTGCTGCGCCGCTGGCGGTCGAAATTATCCAAGGCGGCGTACCCAGCCTGGACAGCGGCGGCGTTCTCCTTCTTTGACAGACCGAGGATGTCTCTGAACTGCTGGTAGAGCTGTTGTTCCAGCAATTCCGGGTGTCCCATGTTGAGAAATGTATCCAGGAAGCGGATGCCCTTTTTCTTGAACAGGTCTTCTTCCTTGATGAAAGCGGCTTTGACACCTTCAGGGGTGGCGGTTATCGTCGGACACAGTCGTGAGTCCCCGATATTCATCATAATGGAAGGGATATCGTCAATCATGGGGAAGAAGATGATGTCCAGCGGCTTGCGTTCGTGCTTGACATGGATCAGATTGTGGACATGGGGGATAGCCAGCTTGGCGGGGTAGCAAGGATCAATGGCGCCCCGTTTGGCTCCCTCCCTGTACAGGTCGCCGGTAGTCGAATCTGACAGCACGATATTGCGATAGGGAATTCCGAGACTCTCGAAATAAGCGCTGAAGAAGGGTGCAGCCTGGTACATGTTGAGCAGCCTAGGGATGCCTATCCGGATTTGCGGCCGTTGCTTCATAAGGCGAACCCGTTTCCGGTCCCAGGGCAAGAGAGAATGGCCTGGTAGTGATTCGGCCACATTCCGGGGTGAGAAGCTGCGGTAAGCCCGCCGTGCACTCAAGTCAACGAAGTTGGGATTAGCTTCCAGTTGGGCGTCGATCGTCTTCTTTATTTCCTGCATCCCGCTGCGGTCTTCCACGGAGCCCTTTTCGCAGGCATTCCCAACGATCAGCCGTCTGTGACCTTGAGGGAGAGGAACCTTTGAGTCCTCATCTCCTTCTACTGCCGCCTGTTCTGAAGCGGTCATTTTGCCGTCCAGCGAGACGTCGATGAAGGTACGCAGGCACTTATTCTTGCAGAAATGGCAGCGGGTATTTTCGCTGGTAGTGCTGTTGTACTGGAGCCGGTCCGTGGCATCCAGTCCGATAAAAGAGGTGGCTCTACCAGCCTGCCAGAGTTCAATAGCTTCCAGAGCAGCGCCGATGGCGCCAGTTTCGCCGCAGTGCTGATGTACGATGATGTTGGGTTTTACTTCTCCCCTGAACCTGGAGCGGATGAAGTCCACCTGGGCTTTCACGGCCGCCAGGTTGTGCTGGGTTCCACCCTGGAGCACAAAGTTGGTGCCCAATCTTTCGAGGTTGGGGATTTGGGCGACATAGAACCAGATATTTTTTGGCAGCACAGCCGCCAATCCGGCCATGATCTCGGGCGATTTCCAGCCTTGACGCTGGAAATTCACGATATCCGATTGGAGGAAGATAGCACAGCCGTAGCCGAACATAGGCATGGCTTCGGCCTGGAATGCTACGTCGGCATAATGCTCGACGGGCATACCGAAATCCTTGGCAGTGCCTTGGAGGAAATAGCCATTCCCTGCTGAGCACTGGGTATTCAGCTTGAAGTCTTTGACCTTGCCGTCTTTCAAGAACATCAACTTGATATCCTGACCACCGACGTCGCAGATCACATCCACGTGTTCATAGTAGTGGAGAGCTGCCTTGGTGTGGGCTACGGTTTCGACAATGGCTGCATCGGTCTGGAGGATCTCTCTGAGAATCCGTTCGGCATAGCCTGTGACTCCCAGACCCAGGATATCCAGCCTGGCACCACTTGCTTCGATTTGCCGGCGCAGGGCTGCGAAAATCTCCTTGGTATCTTCTATAGGATTGCCCTCGGTGAGCTTATAGGCTTTGGCCAGGATATCGTAATTACTGTTCATCAGAACGGCTTTGGTTGAGGTAGAGCCACCATCCAGCCCGATGAAAGCCTCAACCCGCTCACCGGGCGCAAATACAGCCGGTTCGAATGGCTTGCGTTCATACTTCTGCCGGAAGGTCTCGAGTTCCTCTGGCGTCTTCCACAGACCGGTGGCATACGTGGCCTGGTCCCGCTTCAGTCGGAGCTGCAGGTAGGTTTCCAGCTCCTGCCAGCCGGGATAGATGGGCAGCTCCTCTCCCTTGGTGTATTCGATGGCACCGATGGCAGCATAATACAGGGAGTCTTCCGGAACGAGGATCAGCTTTTCAAGGTCGGGATTCTCGGGAAGTGGAACTTCACGTTCCTGCCACATGTTGAACAGGTTTGCCCGCCACGCCTCCTGCATCCCCCGAAGGAAGGTATTGGGGCCGCCGAGGAGGAGCACCACTGGCCGGATGGTGTATCCCCGGGTGAGGACAGCCAGGTTCTGTTCCACGAAAGCCTGGAACAGACTGGCCACCAACTGCCCCTTGGGAGCACCCTGCATGCGGAGACTGTTGATATCCGTTTCGGCGAAGACACCGCATTTGCCCGCCACGTGGTGGAGCTTGACATTGTTATATGGCAGATGGGCGAGCTGGTCGAGTGAGATGCCGAGCTTGGCGCTGATCTTGTCGATGACGGCGCCGGTCCCGCCAGCGCATTTGTCGTTCATACTCAGGAACTTGCGCTTAAGACTGCTGGTGGGGTCTTCCCGGAAGATGAGAATCTTGGCATCCTGGCCACCCAACTCGATGACCGAACCGGTTTCCGGGTGATATTTCTCTACCGTCCGGCAGATTGCACTGACTTCCTGCACATAGCGTGCACCGATGGCATCACTTAGAGTTTTGCCCCCGCTCCCGGTTATACAGACATCAATCTGGTCGTTGGGGACATCGGGGAAGTCTATAGCGATCTGTTTAAGGAACGCCAACACCCGGTCTGCCTGCCCACTTTCGTGGCGCTGGTAAGCACGCCAGACCAGCTGGTCGGTCCGGGCATCCACCACGACAGCCTTCACCGTCGTGGAGCCCACATCCAATCCGATGCGCAACCTGATAGGACTCATCGCCAGCCGGGCGGTGTCAGGTTCAGGTTGATCCGGGGACTAGTTGGCATGGTCAGGACTTCGCCATTTTGGCTTTGCCGTCTATCAGGTCCGCGACGTGCAGGGCCATCAGTGCCGCCCGTCCTACCACTCCCGGGTAAAGGGGTACGTGGTAGGTAGGCCGTCTGAGTTCAGGGTGAGCCTCGACATAGCTTTTTAGTTCATCCAGGCTTTTCCCGGTGCGTGCCAGGACGGCATCGAATTCCTGCTCGGCCTTTTCCCGCGCCGAATCAAGAGTCATGTGCACCCGGCTGTGAGCCAGTATTTCCCCCTCGCCAGAAGTCTCGATGGAGAGGAAGATCATATTTTTATACTGCTCAACGACCGCCACCTGCGCTCCGTCCGACTGGGTGCTGGGCAGTCAGCCGAAAGGCTTGAGGCTGAGCACCATGTGGCAGTAGTCGTGCGTGTGGTAGTAGATATTCTTGCCGATCTCGAGATGGCCTTCGCCGGCCCCGCAGCGCCAGTTGTAGATCATCTCGGTCATTTCCGCCAGGGTGTGGATATCGGCGAGACCATGCAGGATGTCGCCGAAAGCATGCTGGTACCGTGAGCATTGACGTGCGTACAAGCGCTCTGCCAGTGTCAGGATGGCCACCTTTTTCAGGTAACGCAGGTAGCGTCTCAACCGCTGGTCCGGCCGCCAGGCGGGAGGCTTTTCGCCATTTGGGTGAACCTTTCTACGGTCGATGAGGATTTTATGTTTGTACCGGAACAGGGGGAACATGAGCTGGGTACTCACTGACGGGTCAACGAGTACCTCGGCGCCTTCCTGCTCCAGAAACTCGAACATCTTGAAATTCATGTCGCCTTCAGCGGTTGCCGCGGAGAACTCACCGACGATTTTCACGATGGGGCAGACTCTGAACGGATCGATGGCTATCTGGTCGAATTTTTTCCTCACCGTGGACAGTGCCTCGGGGTAATAGGATGTCCGCAGCAGGTGGAGGAACCTGCCGAGGAAGGCTACCTTCTTTTCCAGGTTGGAGTGCCGTAAAAGTCTCTTCCACACAGGGCTCAATTCATAGGGCTGCTTATACCGGAGGACATCGTGAAGGTAATCCAGCGCTTCCTCCAGAGCCTGGTCTGTGGCCCCAGAACTCAATTCATAGGGCCGCACCTGGTAGCGGATTTGACGGATCACGTCACCGATGAGCAGGGCGTTGATGATAGCCAGGAAGAAGTCCAGGTTCATATCGACCACGGCCCCGGCTGCCGACTGGTCCAGTCCCCCGGTGATTTTGATCAGCTCTACGCGGAAGCCTTCGAAACCGGCGTTACGGAGCGCCAAGCGCAATTCACCTTCGTACAGTCCGAAGCGGCAGGGGCCGCAGTATCCGGCGGTCAGGAAGGCGTATTTTTCGACAATCTCGTCTTTGCTCAGCCCGCCGGCTTCCAGCTCGAGCAGGTACTTGATGACGTTGCCTCCCGTGAAGTAGGCGGGATTACAGAAGCCATTGTTGCCGTATTCCTTGCCGAGGTTAAAAGCCTCTAAATCGGGGGTGGGGAGGGCTTGACACTGATAGCCCAGGCCGCGAACCGCGCCTTCCAGCAGGTGCTCGTGCTTGCGGGTCAGTCCACCGAAGAGCAGGACGGTGTTATCACGCTGCTCCTGAATGCTTTTATACTTGGGATCATAGGCGAAGGCATAATCCGGGGAGCGGTGATAGTGACTGATGGCTGTGGGATCCAGCCCATGCTCTGCCTCCAACTCACGCTGCCTGGCTCGCAGCTTGGATGCGATGACGTCATCAGGTTGTCGATGTGTCCAGTTCATATGATCGCTCGTACCGTCTGGTGCAGAAATATCAGATCCGTCTAATGTTTATAAGGAATGTCACGCTTGGCTTTTCCGACAGCCTTCGGCCCAGGCCTATATGTTTACATTTTCCCTGTGAACCGAGTGTTAAGGTGCGATCAGGAAGGGGGATGTTTGTCACAGAATTGTAAGAAGATTGTAAAGCATGTGCATGTCTTATCGCCAGACTGTCTGTATCAGACGCGGGATGTGAGCGAAGCATAGTCCCGCTGTTGATCCAGTGGTGCGATCTTGTCAGCATCGAATTGATAGCTATGATATTCTGCGTCAGCACTATCCCATACCGAGGAAACACACTCCCTGACAACCAGCAGAAGCCCGGTGTCAAGGATTATGACTAGATATAGTTTTCCGACCTGAACAAAAGATAGACAATAATTAACAGGGTGTCAAGTCAGGCAGTGTAGTTGGTTTCGACTCACCTCACAAGGATGCCCGGGTGACTTTGGCTGTGGGGGCTTACCACGGCAAGGATTATAGATATCCTCTTTGAAGCTGATTGAGGGGCGGTTAAGTTATTCTGGCAGCATTATTTTCAGGCTGCAAGTATGAGTAATTTTATCTGAGCCGACTGAAACGCTTTTGAAATGAAACTTCGACCCCGGATTCTCTCCCTCGTCATAGGGATACTAGCGGTTTCTTTTCTGGCACTATCCGTGCCCCTGTATTGGTATACGCGTAGCGCATTGGAAGACGAGTTGGATAAGCGGCTCCTCAGTATCACAGGCATAGGTGCTCAAAAATTGAGTAAGGATCTGCTATTGAACCTGGCAAAAGAACCTGCTTTGCCCACGGTCAGGAGCCTGTTGGAGTCAGAGTTGTCCGCTTTGCTGGTGGATGGAGTGGAAGGTGTAGCGATTTACTCGCGGGATGGAGTTGAGCTGGCGAAGCGGGGCTTGCGGGAATCAGACCATGCTCAGATAGCCGTGTTGCTGCAGAGCTTTTCCCTGCTGGGAAACAATGTTGAGAGCGTAGTGTCGGAGATATACCAATTATCGGGCGGTGAATACTTCAAAGCGGCTGCCACGGCAATCGATGTAGGAGCTAATCCACCTCCCATCCTGGTTGTGTGGGGAGGTGCCCAGTTCATGACCGTGATCGAACAGATTGTGGGCAGCATATTCTGGATTGTCATCATTTCGGTCATCGTCGCAGTCAGCCTGGCCATTGTCTTTTCCCGATCACTGATCCGTCCGGTCATGCAGCTTTCCGCTTATACCAAGGCGATACAGAAGAATATCTATTCGGATACCATTGACCTGGGGAGGACGGATGAGTTCGGAGATTTGAATCGTTCACTAGTGGAGATGCACACAGAGATCAGGCAGAATGAGCAATCGATGAAGCAGCTCCTGTCGGGAATTGCACATGAGATCAAGAATCCACTGGGTGGCATCGAGATTTATACCGGCCTGATGGAAGATTCTCTATCAGGAGGAACTTCCCAGGAGGCAGTCAACGAACATCGATCTTATCTGGCAAAGATCACCAAAGAGCTCTATCACCTAAAGCAGATCGTATTGGAGTACCTGGACTACGCCAGGCCGGCCAGAAGCAAGCTGGAACCCCTGCTCATTAAAGAGATCTTCGAGGACATCCACCGGCTGCTCCAATCGGAAATCAGGCAGAAGGGCGTGCAATACAGTCTTTCGGGGAAGGGCACTGTCCTGGGAGATGAATCCAAGTTGCGGCGGGTGTTCCTGAATCTATTGAAGAACAGTCTCGAAGCTGTAGATAAAGAGGGTGTCATCAGTGTCAGTATTGAGAGCCAGGACAGCAAGGTGAATATCGAGGTTGCCGATAACGGCAGGGGCATTTCCGAGGGGGAGATAGAGAAGATATTCGATCCCTACTATACGACTCAGGACAAGGGATACGGACTGGGACTAGCCATTGTCAAGAACATCGTGGATGAGATGAATGGCACGATTATTGTCAAGAGTAAGGAAGGGAAAGGTACCAAGTTCATACTGAGACTTCCCCGGAAAGCCGAATGAAGAAAGCCAACCAAGCCACAATCCTCCTGATCGAGGATGATAATACGATGAGGGAAGGCATCCAGACCGTTCTGGAAAAGGAGGGCTACGAGGTTGACAGCGCCGCCGACGGATTCGAAGGGAGCCGCCTTTTTCAGGCCCACCATCCCAACCTGGTCATAACCGACCTGAAGCTGCCGGGGAAAAGCGGGATGCACCTGCTAAACGAGTTCCTGGAGGCGGTGCCGTCCCTGCCGGTGGTTCTCATCTCGGCCTACGGGACGATTGACCTGGCGGTGAGCGCCTTGAAATCGGGTGCCAGGGATTTCATTGCCAAACCCTTTTCCATTGATGAGTTGAAGACGAAAGTCGCGGAAATTCTCAGGGAGGCGCCTGCTGTAGAAGTGAAGTCGACGTCCATTGCGTCCTTTTACGGTATGGTGGGTTCATCTCCGGAGATGAACGCTCTCAAGGAGCAGATTCGCCAGGTGGCCAAAGTGGACAGTCCGGTTTTGATCACCGGTGAGAGCGGGACGGGCAAAGAACTGATCTCCCGAGCGATCCATAGTGAGAGCGGACGCAGGAACGGGGTGTTCCTGGCCGTCAATTGTGGTGCTTTCACCGATACACTGCTACAGAGTGAACTGTTCGGGCACGAAAAGGGCTCATTCACAGGGGCGATCAAGCAACATCAGGGCATTTTCGAGCAGGCGGATGGGGGTACGATCCTGCTGGATGAGATTGGCGAGATATCACCCCAGCTGCAGGTGAAGTTACTGCGGGTGCTCCAGCATCAGGCCTTTCAGCGGCTGGGCGGCACGGAGGAAATATCAACGGATGTGCGGGTGATTGCGGCGACGAATCAGAACCTGAAGGAGGCGATCAAGGAGAAGCGATTCCGCAAGGACCTTTATTTCCGGTTGAACGTCATCCCCATCGACGTGCCGCCGCTGCGAGCACGGCAGTCAGACATATCAGAATTGATTGAATACGTTATCGATGAGAAATGCCGCCACCTCGGCAGGGATAAACCGCGGTTGAGTGCTGAAGCGATCGAGAAGTTGCAGGGATACGCCTGGCCGGGAAACATCCGGGAGCTGGAGAACCTACTGGAGCGAATGCTCATCTTCTCTGACAAGGAGATTATCAAGGCAGATGACATTTATCTTGATGAGGACAGTGACAAGGTATCCGAGATTTCTGGCACACTTTCTGAAGTGTTAGAAGACACCGAATACAGGATGATCAAAGATGCACTGGAGAAAGCGGGTGGGATCAAGCAGCGGGCGGCGAAGATGCTAGGCATCAAGACCAGCACGCTCTATTACAAGATGGAGAAATATGGCTTGCCGGCAACGGCAGGCGGAGCGGAGCAATCGGACTTTAACGAGCAGGAGAATACAGACAGCGCATGAAATCATTGAGCACGGGTGTCCCGATTTGGACACGGATAATCAGCATTACACTACTAATCATTCCCGGTGTGAGCCGGGCACAGAATCTGGACGCGCATTGGCAGAGCTATCTAACTCTGGATGCACAAGTACAGGCGGCATCGGAGTCGGAACAGAGCTGGATTATGCAGGAGCAAAATCTGCGCGAGGACATCCAAAGTCTACAGGCCGGTCGTTCGTGGTATAACGGCTGGATCATCGAGCTCATCCTGGCACGGAAGAGTTCCCAGATGGTGGAATTGGCGGATTCGCTGCAAGCGGTCCAGATTCGGATGGCGAACCTGGAGGAGCGCAGGAACAGTGCTTTCTCGACGTTAAAGGAAGTCTATCAACAGATACTGCTCGATTCACAGTCTGAGGCCAGGTTGTCTCGAGCTCAGAAGGAGCAGGCGATTACTATTGGGGAGCAGCTCATCACACAGAGTGACGCCAGTTTTGACCTGCCAGACTATGCCTCAATTCTTAACAGCCCCTACGAGGATGAGGACATCAAGCGCCTGGTTCTGAATGATCTGCGTTCGGTTCTCCGGGGTAAACTGGTCCTGATCGATTCGCTCCTGAGCGAGAAGGAAACGGAAGAAGCCCTGTTGAAGCGTCTGAACGAGTTTCACCGGGACTTGAGTTATCAGAGAGAATCGGATCTTGACTTTGAAGCCGGTGATTACCAGGATGTGGCCAGTGCCTACGCCACTGAAAAAGGGGTAGCAGCTGGGACGTTTACTACGGATTTTGGCGCAGGAGATAGAGCTGCTCTGATAGAAGGTGAATCCGGTCCTCCGGTCTCGATGACGCAGGAACCGCTGCTTTCGGAGGACAGCGATTTTCGGTTGCAGGGAAGACCAGTCGCCGATGTGACCGGCTGGCTGAAGGGCAAGCGCCAGCAGTACCAGGAGCTCCTCAGACAGATCGAGACCGAGCTGCCGCATTAAAATCAAGCCATACATTTCTTTGCCGATCCTGCTGTTCGCCCTGGGTGGGTATCCAAACCTCAGCGCCTTCGACGGGCAGTTGCACTATTCCACCTATTATGATTCCAATGTTCGCGAGTCGCTGGATACTAGTAAGTCGACCTATGGTTTAACGGTACGCGGGCGTTTCAGTCATAGGATTCAGCCCCGTAAGCTGGATCTTTCGGTCGGTGTGCTAACGCAGGCGAATCTGGATGCCCTTTTCTGGGAGGAATCCAAACTTATCCTTAATCCGGAGTTGAATTTTCGATATGCGCTGATCCCGTCGCTCCA
>CP070787.1:1756353-1761112 GCA_020346745.1 Fidelibacterota bacterium
CGGGGGCAACTTGGTCATCACTGATGGTGATTACTTCGCTCAAGATTCCCGGGTGGTGGCGGTATGGATTGACGGGAGGGAATATGAGGTGGAATCCGAGCCGCTGGAAGATTTCCGCGGTGAATGGTCGTTGAGTTTTCCAATTGAGCCGCATTCCACAACTTCTTATCCCCTACATGTTGTGGGGCAGCCGAAGGCACCTGCAGGACGGTTTGAATTGGCCGATAGAAATGTGCCTTTGAATAATCTCAGGATCAAGGGGGCATTTGTCAGCTGGACCATACCCGCTGACAGTCTTGGCAAGGAGGGGATCTGGCGGTTTTCCGGCAACATTCTGGGCGACAAGGCATCCGGGACGGGGATCAGGACGGACGGCAGCCGCTACGTGTGGTCTGCGGTACGGGGCGCAAAAGCTAGAGATGCTGGAGAGGCGGTGTCGCTGGTGCCGGAAGAAGCCAGTCGATTGTTACCGCTTTTTCCCGAGGGTGCATTTGGTCGTCCCGAGCTGCCCGAGCAGCCAGCGTACGTCCTGGTGCGTAATGCGACCGTCTGGACCTCAGGGCCAGAAGGTATCATGGAAGGGAGCGATCTTCTGATCGAGGGGGGCAAAGTCAGCGCGGTGGGATCCAATTTGCCTATTCCCAGGAAAGCGCGGAAAACACTGGTGGAGATCGATGCCAGCGGCAAGCATGTTACGCCAGGCCTGATCGATGCTCACAGTCATACTGCCATCGCGGCGGTCAACGAAGGGACCCAAGCCATTACTTCGGAGGTACGCATCCAGGATGTGCTTGACAGCGATGACATTGCCATCTACCGGGAGCTGGCCGGTGGTCTGACCATGGCCAATCTGCTTCATGGATCGGCGAATCCCATAGGCGGACATAATGCTGTTATCAAGCTCCGCTGGGGCGTGCCTCCGGATGAGCTGATCGACACGCGCGCCCCACAGGGTATCAAGTTTGCCCTGGGTGAGAACGTAAAGCAGAGCAACTGGGGTGATGAATACGTGACCCGGTATCCCCAGACCCGGATGGGGGTGGACCAGATCATCCGTGATGCCTTTCGCGCGGCCAAGGATTATCAGCGCGAGTGGGAGACCTATGACGCCTCCAAGGCTCTCAAAGCGACCCGAATCCCACCGCGCCGGGACCTGGAATTGGAGACACTGGTCGAAGTCCTCGATGGAAGGCGCTGGGTACACTGTCACGCCTATCGACAAGATGAGGTATTGAATCTGATCCGCATCGCTGATGATTTTGGCTTTACCGTTGGTGTTTTCCAGCATATCCTAGAGGGCTACAAGGTGGCCCCGGAGATCGCCCGCCACGGGGCGGGGGGTTCCTGTTTTTCCGACTGGTGGGGATACAAATTTGAAGTCTATGACGCGATTCCCTATAACGGCGCCCTTATGATGGAAGCAGGGGTAATCACTTCGTTCAATTCGGACAGTGACGAGTTAGCTCGCCGATTGTATACTGAGGCTGCCAAGGCGGTGAAGTACGGTGGCCTTGCCGAAGAAGATGCCATAAGGCTGGTGACCATTAACCCAGCCAAGCAGCTCCGGATCGACCGCTTTGTGGGTTCCCTGGAGCCGGGGAAGGACGGCGATTTTGTCATCTGGAGTGGCCACCCGCTCAGCACCTACAGCCGATGCGAGCAGACCTGGATCGACGGCCGTAAATATTTCGATATTGGGGAGGATGCCGTCATGCGGAGCCAGCAGGAGGCTGAACGGGCGGAATTGATCCAGAAAGCCCTAAAAGCTGACTCAAAAGATGGGGAAGTTCCCGGGCACAAAACGGGAGCCTATGGCGAATATCCTCACGACAGTGGATATCTCGGTGACGTGTATGAGGAGGTGCAGCCATGAAAACGCGGAGACTGTTGACTGTTGTCATCCTTGCTTGTTCGATCGCTTTTCTTTCGGGTTCGGATCAGGTCCCCGCGCCAAAGCAGGAGCGCCCGATTGTGCTGACCGGGGGCACAATACACCCGGTGAGCGGTCCGTCGATCCCGAAGGGGCAGATCCTCTTCACTGATGGACGCATCGTGGAGGTGGGTGCGCGGGTATCGATCCCGGAGAATGCCGACGTGATCGACGTGAGTGGCAAGCATATATATCCAGGATTCATCGCGGCGCAGTCCATCATCGGTCTGGTCGAGGTGGGTGCGGTCCGGGCGACACTTGATCAAGAAGAGGCCGGATCGATCAATCCCAATGTACACGCCGAGCGGGCGTACAATCCCGATTCGGAGCACATGCCTGTAGCGCGGGCCAATGGTGTGGTGCTGGCTCAAGTGGTCCCTCAGGGGGGGCTGTTGTCAGGAACGAGTGCGGTAATGATGCTTGACGGCTGGACCTGGGAGGATGCGCTGCTGAGGAGTGAGGTTGGCATATGGGTGAACTGGCCAGATATGGTAGTGGAGGAATTCCCCTGGATCACGAAATCCCGGAAAGAACAGGAGAAGGAGATTCAGGAGAAACTTAAGCAGTTAGATAAGGCATTCGATGAGGCCGAGGCTTACCATTTGTCACAGCGGACCGGCAGCGCGGAGTTGAAGACCGACCTTCGCTGGGAAAGCTTGAAGCCGGTATTGGAGGGGAAGGTACCGCTCTTTATTCAGGCGGATCATGTCAGTCAGATCACCGCGGCGGTTAACTGGGCAGCCCGCCGGGGCTACAGGATGGTTCTGGTGGGTGGTAGGGACAGCTGGATGGTCACGGAAGTGTTGAAAGAGAACCAGATCCCGGTAGTAGCTGGAGATGTGCATAGTCTGCCTGAACGGAGGTGGGCGGGATATGATGCCCGGTTCAGTCTCCCCGAGAAACTGCGTTCAGCAGGAGTGGAATTCTGTCTTTCGCCGTCAAACTGGTACAGCAACATCCGGAACCTACCTTTTGAGGCGGGCACGGCGGTGGCGTTCGGCCTACCCAGGGAGGAGGCAGTGAAGGCCATTACTCTCTATCCAGCCCGGATACTGGGTATCGATCACCGGGTCGGGTCTCTCGATCCCGGAAAGGATGCAACCTTGCTGGTAACCGAAGGCGATCCATTGGACATTCGCAGTCAGGTGGAACAGGTTTACATCCAGGGACGGAAGGTTGATCTGGGGAACCGCCATAAGAGCCTTTATCAGAAATACAGCGAACGGCACCGGCAGTTGGGGATCTCTCCTTGACAGCAACGGAGGAAGCCTCGGCGAGACGTGAGTCATTTGATAACCGGGATAACGCAGCCTAAATTCTCCCATTGCGAGGAGAGTCATACTGACGAAAGATGCTATTGCCCACTGCTGGAGGCACCCTGATCATATGAGGAGTAACTCATGACCAACGCCACGTATGCCGATATTCTGCGGCCCCGGGCCAGACACCTGGCCTGGATCTATGATTTGTCACTCGTGCTGGGAGGTTCCCTGCTGGTTGCTCTCAGCGCGCAGTTTGCCCTTCGCCTGCCTTTCAGCCCGGTTCCGATCACGGGGCAGACTCTGGCAGTCCTGCTGGTTGGTGCCCTGCTAGGCAGTGCCCGTGGTGGAATCAGCATGCTGCTCTATCTGGCGGAAGGCATAGCGGGTTTACCGGTGTTTGCGGCCGGCGGTGCCGGCGTGGCTTATTTTCTGGGTCCCACGGGCGGCTACCTGTTGGGTTTCGTGGCTGGCGCTACCCTGACCGGTCTACTGGCTGAACGCGGTTGGGATCGGCGGATCGTAACCACGTTGCTGGCCATGCTGGCGGGGATGGGGGCCATCTATGCTGCAGGCGTATCCTGGCTGGCCTGGTTTGCGAATGTAGAGAATGCTCTTGCGCTGGGACTTTATCCTTTCCTGCCGGGAGCTGCGGTGAAGATCATAGCCGCAGCACTGCTGCTGCCCCTGGGATGGAAGGCCCTGAATTTCCGCCGGTAATTATCCGCTCTGATCTGCGATACTGGGGAGGAAGCGAGCATGCCGCTTTGTTGAGGCTGCAATAACCGTCCGCCTCGGGGTGGCTTAGAAGTTCCCCTGCCATGATGAAGCTGCTGCGTATTATCACCAAGGCCGTGAAGGATCCAAAAAAGGCCTTCCGCAAGGCAGGGAGAATTCTATTCAAGAGGCCGGTAGCGGGATATTGCTCGGTCTGCGGTGAGCAGGGAATCCTCTACAAATACGGCCATCCCCGTATATCATACTTCTGTAAGTATTGTGGAGCGGTAGCCCGCAATCGACATATGGCGATCATCCTGTGCCGGGTGCTGGATTTGGGGGAACCCTTCAGCCTGCGCCAGTTGACTGCAACCAGGCCCGATCTGAAAGTGTACCAGGCCCAAGCTCGGGGACCGATTCACGATGCACTTGCATCTCTGCCGGGGTATGTGTGCTCGGAATTCAGGCCTGATACGCCTCCGGGAGCCATCTCCGCGAGTGGAGCACGGCATGAAGACCTGCAACAGTTGTCATTCCCAGCGGATCACTTTGATGTGGTTATCACCGAGGATGTCATGGAGCACATCCGGGATACGGATGCCGCCTGGCGGGAGATCTTGCGGGTGTTGAAGCCCGGAGGTTATCACGTGTTTACGATTCCATATGACCCTGCAAGAAAGACGGAACGGCGGATTCGCATAGAGGGTGGAGAAGATATTGCTGTTCTACCTAAAGTATATCATGACGATGGTATGCGGGATAGCCTGGTATATACCGATTTTGGCTCCGATCTGCTGGAGCACCTCAACCAACTGGGTTTGATATCTCAACTGCACGGCATTGAGGGACTTGA
>CP070787.1:1761212-1768134 GCA_020346745.1 Fidelibacterota bacterium
ACTCTGATCAGTCTGGGAATTCTCCTGAACATTTCATCGGCCACGCGGCGCAGAACGTGGGAACGAAGATTGGCGCATGCCCGGGCAAGATCATAACAGGTTGCGAGTACTGATGGCAGGCGGCGGCACAGGTGGTCACCTCTACCCGGCTCTGGCGATCGCCAGGGGTTTGAGAGAGGCCGTCGATGAATGTGACATCCGCTTCTCTGGCTCTATATACGGACTGGAGGCCAGGATTCTGCCTGAAGAGAACGAAGTTTTCTATCCCCTAAAAATCCGTGGTATCCAGCGTGGACTGGGTCCGGTCTCATTGGCACGCAATCTCGTATTTCCCTGGCGCTTTTTTCGTTCCCGTTGGCGCTGCCGGCGGATTCTCCAGCAGTTCAAACCTCATGTGGTTGTCGGGACCGGCGGATATGCCTCAGGACTGCCACTCATGTCGGCACAGCGACGGGGCATACCCACCTTGATCCACGAACAGAATTCCTACCCCGGGATCACCACCCGGCGCCTAGCCCGGAAGGCCAGCCTGGTCTGTCTCACGTACAAGTCCTCGGTCGAATACCTCCATTCTGATGGCTGGATCCTCACCGGCAATCCCGTCCGCTTTGGACAAAACATCCCTAGCCGCCGCACTGCCCGGCAGAAACTGGGTCTCCCAGCCAGGGGACAGGTCCTGTTCATCCTTGGCGGCAGCCAGGGTAGCAGGCCTTTGAATAGACATTTCAAGACCCACTGGCAAGTCTATACAGAAGAGATGGGTGCCCACCTGTTATGGCAAACAGGTACATCCAATTATAAACGGCTCTCGAGATCCCTGGGAAGTGAAAAAGGTGTGAACCTCGTACCATTTATCAAGGATATGGCCTCTGCCTATATGGCCTCGGATCTGGTGGTGTGCCGGGCGGGAGCCCTAACCCTTTCCGAACTAACCGCCCTGGGCAAACCATCCGTGCTGGTGCCGTTACCTTCCGCCGCGGCGGATCATCAAACCAAGAATGCTAAAGTATTGGTAAACCACAATGCAGCCCGCATGGTTCTCCAGAGCGACCTTGCACGTGGTGCTCTGGAACGGATAGTCAAGCGGCTGATCAAATACCCGGACCGCCTGAAAGCCATGAGTAAGCGGGCATCCCACCTTGCTCAGTCCGATGCCACGGAAAACATTGTAGAACACATCCTGCGGCTGGCGGAGGCATAATGTTCGGCCGGATCAAGAAAATTCACTTCATCGGACTGGGCGGGATTGGCATCAGCGGGATGGCTGAATTGCTGCATACTCTCGGATTCAAAATCACCGGCTCCGACCTGCACCCCTCGGAAATCACCCGTAAACTGGAGAAATCGGGCATCCGCTTCTTCAAGGGCCATCACCCCGACAATATCAACCACTGTGACATGGTGGTCTACTCTTCAGCGGTGCGACCGGACAATCCCGAGCTTAAGGCAGCCCGCAGCCGCAGCATACCCGTCATCCGGCGGGCTGAGATGCTCGGTGAACTCCTCAAGGTGGCCGAGACCAGCATCGCCGTTGCCGGAACGCATGGCAAGACCACCTCCTCCTCGATGATCGGTACCATGCTCACGTCCGCCCGTCGGGACCCGACTATGGTTATCGGGGGAATCGTCAAGAGCCTAGCGAATAATATCCGCCGCGGCCAAGGGGATATTATCGTGGTAGAAGCCGATGAGTTCGATCGCAGCTTCCTCTCACTACGGCCAACCATCGCGGTGATCACCAACCTGGACCTGGAGCACCTGGATTGCTACGAGAACCTGGATGAACTAAGCCAGGCCTTCATCCTGTTCGCCAACGCCGTGCCCTTCTACGGCCGGGTGGTGGCCTGTCTAGATGAACCCAACGTCCAGGCGCTTCTACCACAGCTGCAGCGGCCGGTGACTACCTTTGGCCTAGCCCCCCAGGCCGATGTGCGTGCCCGCAAGGCGGTGTTCCATGAGACCCATGCAGAATTTGAACTTACCGTTCCCAATGAGGAACCCGCCAAAGTCGAGCTCCAGGTTCCCGGCGAGCATAACATCAAGAATGCCCTGGCATCTGTTGCTGTCGGCCTTGAGCTCCAAGTACCTCTAGATGATATTAGAGAAGGATTGGCCCAGTTCACTGGTGTGAGCCGCCGCTTCGAGATCACCGAAACCATTGATGATATCATCTTTGTTGACGATTACGCCCATCATCCGCGTGAAGTGGGGGCGGTAATCGATGCTGCTCGCCAGGGCTGGGATCGCCGGTTGGTTGCTATTTTTCAACCCCACCTGTATACCCGTACTCGGGATTTTCACGAGGATTTTGGCCGCAGCTTCCTGGCCAGCGATGTCCTCGTACTTACCGATGTTTACCCGGCCCGCGAGGATCCCATCGAAGGGATCACCGGGGAACTCATTGCCAACGACAGCTCACATTTTGGACATAAACAGGTCACCTACGTTCAGGACAAGGAGGATCTACCCGAAACAGTGGCCCAACTAATCAAATCGGGCGACATGGTCATCACCATGGGCGCCGGTGACATAACCGACTACAACGCGAAGATTCGAGAAGCCTTCCGGAAGTGGACCAGCAAATAGCCAAGATCATCACCGGGGGTGAGTACTTAGTGGACGAACCGCTCAGTCGACACACTACCTGGGGCATCGGCGGACCGGCAGACGTCTTCGTTCGGCCCGCTAATCGCCGTGAACTGACCGGTCTCCTCCAATTCGCTTCCGAGAATCAGATCCCGGTTACCGTGCTGGGATCTGGCTCCAATTGCCTGGTGAGCGATACGGGTGTGCGCGGGATTGTCATTTCCCTGGCGGGAACCTTGAAAAGCATCCACCTCGACAATGGAGATGTCAGGGCGGAAGCGGGAGTGATGCTTGGACATCTTGTACGCCGCTGCCTCCAGGCAGGACTGACGGGTATGGAAAACCTCATAGGAGTGCCAGGCACCCTTGGTGGCGCCCTGATGATGAACGCCGGCGCCTTCGGCGAGGAAATCTCCTCCCACCTGGTGAAAGTCCTGGTCCTGAACCTCGAAGGTGAGGAAAAGAGCTACCTGCGGGATGACATCCAGTTCGGCTATCGCAGCTCCAGCATCCCGCCGGACGAAATCATCCTTGAAGCCGAGTTTCACTTCGAAGCCGGCTCCCGGCCTGAGATCCTGGAACGGTACAAGCAGGTCTCAATCCAACGCAGAGCCCGCCAGCCTCTCCGGCAGCGATCGGCCGGGAGTGTCTTTAAGAATCCGGCTTCGGGTCTGTCGGCCGGGAAGCTCATCGACCAGGCGGGCCTCAAGGGCACCCGGAGGGGCGACGCGGAGATATCCACGCAGCACGGCAATTTCTTCATTAATCACGGCACGGCCATGGCCGACGATATCGCCTTCCTGATCAAACTGGCCGCCAGGACCATTAAACAGCAGTTCGACCTGCAGCTCGAACTGGAAATCAGAACCCTCGGCTTCGAACCAGGATTCTGGGAGGATGCCGGTCTTGCGTGACGCCCTGCTCACCGACCTCAAACGGCTGGCCATCTGGACCCGCCGATGCCTGCTTGCCCTCCTGGTCTCCACTACTGGATGGTTCCTCTGCAAGGGGATAATCAACTACACCCAGACCATGCACGTATTCGACCTGCGGCGTATCGAAGTTCGGGGGAACAACATCCTGAGAAGGGCCGAAGTCATTGATGCCATGAACCTCCCCCTCACAGGCAGCATTTTCGAGACCGACCTGTCGGCACTCCAGAGACGGGTCGAAGCGTTGAATTACGTTTACGGGGTCCGACTAGGCCGGAAGTTCCCCCACACCCTCTTCGTGGACATCGTGGAGAATGATCCCATCGCCTATGTGGCGGCTCCCGAGTATTTTATCCTGACCGACGAAGAAGAGGCTCTCCCCCTGCCGCGAGGCCGGTTTGACCTAGTGCTGCCTACCGTCACCGGCGCCGATTCGGCACTGGAGGCCTTGAATCAGGGTACGATCGAAGACCACGGGCAGCTCCAGCAGGCCTGGAGTATCCTCGACTATATCCACCGGTCTTTTCCGGGATTATTCAAGGAACTCAGCGAGCTGGTCTTTACGCCGAACGGCGAGATCACCCTCTATATGGCGGAAACCTCCACCGCCGTACATCTCGGCGGTGAGGAACTGGAATTGCGGATCGCACTCCTGGATGCCTTTCTGCACACGATTGTAGGTAAAAAGAACCTGATGGATTATTCGTACATCGATTTGCGCTACGAACGACAAGTTATTGTCAGGGAACGGGCTTGACGTAATGAGCACATTCGAATCGCAGCCAAGATTGATATCAGCCCTGGATATAGGGACGACCAAGGTCTGTGCCGTGATGGCGCAGGTCAATGAGAGTGGTCGCCTGAACCTCCTGGGTGTCGGAAGTGCCCCATCCACCGGTATGCGGAAAGGCATGGTGGTGAATGTGAAGGAAACCATTACGGCTATCGAGACGGCCGTCGAGGAGGCGGAAGCGCAAGCCGACGTGAAGATGGATGGGGTGTATGTCGCCCTCTCCGGCGAGCAGATCCGCAGTATGAACAACGCTGGTGTCATTACGGTAAGTCGTGATGAATCTCACCTCCCCCATACCCAGGAAATCACCGAAGAGGATGTCGACCGGGTTCTGGACCAGGCGAAGGCCGTGACTCTGCCTAACGACCGGGAGATCCTCCATGTTCTCCCGCAGGAATTCAAGGTTGACCAGCATGACGGCATCAAGGCACCATTGGGCCACATGGGCCACCGGCTGGAAGCCCGGGTGCACCTAGTCACCATGGATAGTCCGGCCGCCCAGAATCTTATCCGCTGTGTCGAGGCTGCCGGTCTCTTCGTGGAAGCCCTGGTGCTGGCACCGCTGGCATCGGCCGCTGCCGTTCTGGAACAGACGGAGAAGGACCAGGGGGTAGTGCTCATCGATATGGGTGCCGGTACTACTGAGCTGCTAGTCTATTACGACGGTGGTGTACGTCATACGGCCGTGATACCTTTCGGCGGCAACCGGGTATCCAACGATATTGCCCAGATCCTGCATACCACTTTCCAGAAGGCGGAGGAACTGAAAATGGAATACGGCTATGCCAAGTTCCCCGCCACTGTCGAGGACAACGAGATCACCATTAACGGCATCGCCGGCCGGCAGCCCCAGACCACCACCCGGCGTGGGCTGTCCGCCATTATCGAGCCGCGCCTGGAGGAAATACTCCAGCTATGCCGGAACGAGGTCCGCAAGAGTGACGTGAGTGACAAGCTCACCTTCGGAGTGGTAATCACCGGGGGTGGTGCGCTCCTGAGAGAGATGGAGGAGAAGGCCGGGGAGGTGTTCAACGCCGATATCAAGATTGGCTACCCCCTGCACGTCGGCGGGCTGGAAGATATGGTCAGCTCGCCGGAGTACGCCACGGCCATCGGATTATTGTTATATGGTCTGGAGTACGAGGAGACCTATGGCAGCACCAAGCGGCCATCGAGCCTGTCCAACTTCATGCGAAAACTAGGCAGCCTGATCAAGAATTTTTTCAAGGAGTTGTTTTAAAACGAGGAGAGGAGAAAGACCATGTTCTTCGAATTCGATGATTATGACTTAATGAAAGCGAAGATCAAAGTGGTTGGTGTCGGCGGCGCGGGAGGCAACGCCATCAACCGCATGATCGAAGATAACCTGATGGGCGTGGAGTTCATCGCCGTGAACGCCGACGCCCAGGACCTGGATAACAACCTGGCCGAGGTGAAGATCCAGATTGGCAAGTCCCTCACCATGGGATTGGGTGCCGGCGCCGACATCGACATCGGCCGCCAGGCAGTGGATGAGGACCAGGAGTTTATTGAAAAGGCCTTGACGGGTGCGGACATGGTCTTTATCACCGCCGGTATGGGCGGGGGAACCGGCTCCGGCGCCGCGCCGAGAATCGCCCGCATCGCCCGGGAACAGGGCACCCTTACGGTGGGGATCGTGACGCGTCCTTTCCTGTTCGAAGGCCGCCACCGCGCCCAGCGGGCCGAAGTGGGCATCGATGAACTGCGCCAGTACTGCGATACCACCCTGGTGATCCCCAATGAGACCCTATTACGGATCACCGACCCGGATACCACCTTCGCCAACGCCCTGAAACTGGCCGACAGCATCCTCCATCAGGCCACGCGGGGCATCTCCGACCTTATCAACATTCATGGGCTAATCAACCTAGATTTTGCCGACGTGCGAACAGTCATGCTGAACATGGGTGATGCCATTATGGGTACCGGTATCGGCCACGGTGAGGAACGGGCCATCCTGGCGGCTCAGCAGGCGATCTCCTCTCCCCTCCTGCAGAGCTGCAACATCCAGGGTGCCCGGGGACTGCTAGTCAATGTCACCGGCGATGCGACGATGACCCTCCACGAGGTGAACGATGCCGCCTCCATCATCAACGAGGAGGCCGGTGCCGAGGCCAACGTCATCTTCGGCGCGGTGATCGATCCCCAGATGTCCGATGAATTCCGGGTCACCGTGATCGCCACCGGCTTCAATCAGCCTACCGATCAGGTACCACTGACCGCCCGGGCGGCCGAGGCTGCCACCGGGATGGACGCACCCGCTTTCCAGACACCTCGCACGCGTGAGCCGATATTCAACCTGCGCCGCCGTGCCCCGAAAGTCGGTGAAAATATGGCCGTGGTGGATGGCGAGGACGAGGACGTGATGGTCTTCGGTGAAGACCTGGAAGTCCCGGCCATCCTCCGCACACAAGCTTCCTCCCGAGCGGGGAGCCAACCGTCTGTATGAGTGGGCAGACGGGCTCCCGATAAAAGAAGCCCCCTCACGACGGTCGAAGCGTGAGGGGGCTTTTTACAATTCTTCGTCACCCTGAATCTGCCAAGATTCCAGGCAACAGCTGATATATCAGATTACTAAACCTTCTCGCCC
>CP070787.1:1768234-1771179 GCA_020346745.1 Fidelibacterota bacterium
ATCAGACCGGTCTGTTTCTGAAAGCGGTCCTGGCCGTCTGGCAGGAGACGGGCCAGCAGGTGTATTTCGACTATGTGAAGGGGGTCATCGACACGTATCTGGAACCGGATGGCTCGGTTAAGACGTATAGTATAGATGATTATAATCTTGATAAGATTAATTCGGGGAAGGTCTTGCTATCCCTGTATCGCGTCACACAGGATGAAAAATACAAAGATGCCGCCTTCATCCTGCGTGCGCAGCTGGATAGTCATCCCCGCACCCGGGAAGGCGGATTCTGGCATAAGCAGCGTTATCCCTGGCAGATGTGGCTTGATGGCATCTATATGTGCGCACCCTTCTATGCCGAATTCTCCCGGATGTTTGATCAGCCGGATGGTTTTGATGATGTGGTTCAGCAGATACTATTGATTGATGTACATACGCGCGATCCGGAGACCGGTTTGCGCTATCATGGCTGGGATGAGAGCAATGCCCAGAGTTGGGCCCATCCGGAAACCGGCTGCTCCCCGCACTTCTGGGGCCGGGCCATGGGCTGGTACAGTATGGCCCTGGTTGATGTATTGGATCTCCTGCCACTCGAGCATCCCAAACGCGCACAGATCGTCTTCATCTTTCAGGATCTAGCCAAGGCCATTCGTGCCTATCAAGACCGAGGAAGTGGCTTATGGTATCAGGTGCTCGATCAGGGTACCCGCAAGGGTAACTATCTCGAGACCTCTGCCTCAGCCATGTTCGTGTACGCCTTAGCCAAGGGTGTCAAACAGGATTACCTCCCGCCCGAGTACTGGGCTGTGGCGCAGAACGGGTATCAGGGCCTGCTTACAAACGCGATTGAGCTCGACGATGACGGACGGGTCAGTCTGACGCGGATCTGCAGTGTAGCCGGACTGGGCGGTGATCCATACCGGGATGGTTCCTTCGAATATTATATCAGCGAACCGATCGTCAAGAATGACCTGAAAGGTGTCGGCCCCTTTATCCTGGCCAGCCTGGAGATGAGCAGTCCGCCTGTTGGAGAAGGTGGCACCCTGAAATGAGGTTCAAATAGGACAAGCCAATGGCTGAGATTGTGGACAGATACTATGGCTAGATCATGGCATGCGCCGCCCAGGCAGCTGATCCATCCAGGTATGAAGACAACGGTGTGGCTGGTTGCATTCACTTTTCTGAGCCTGGGTCATGTGCGGGCGCAGCAGTTGGCCTTTCCCGGGGCGGAGGGTTTCGGACGCTTCACGACGGGTGGAAGAGGCGGGGCAGTGATCGAAGTGACCAACCTCAATGACAGTGGACCCGGGAGTCTCCGGGCTGCTGTCGAAACAAGTGGACCACGGACCGTGGTTTTTAGGGTCTCAGGTACGATTACCCTGCAGTCCAGATTAGAAATCAAGCGCGGCGATCTTACCATTGCCGGTCAGACAGCGCCAGGTGACGGAATCTGTCTACGTAACTATGATTTAAAGCTAGAAACCAGCAATGTGATCATTCGCTATCTGCGTTCCCGCCTGGGTGATTCAGCTGGAATCGAGGCGGATGCTATGGGCGGAACCGGTGTCAGGAGGGTTATCATCGATCACTGTTCGGTCAGTTGGTCGGTAGATGAGTGCATGTCTTTTTATGCGGGTGACAGCGTCACGATTCAGTGGTGTCTGATCAGTGAGAGTCTCCACAATTCGGTGCATCAGAAAGGTCCGCATGGTTATGGAGGTATCTGGGGTGGAGAGAACTGTTCCTTTCATCACAACATGTTCGCGCACCACACCAGTCGTACCCCGCGTTTCAATGAGGGTGACCACGAGACGGCAGGGATATTTGACCGTAATATCGATCACCGCAATAACGTGATCTACAACTGGGGAGGCAACAGCGCGTACGGGGGCAAGGGCGGTTGGTATAACCTAGTTAATAACTATTATAAATCCGGACCGGCTACCGGTCCTAAAGACCGCATTGTGGAACCATGGGATGATGTGGGAAAATGGTACGTTGAGGGGAATTATGTACACGACTATCCGGAGATCACGGCGGATAACTGGGCTGGTGGAGTACAGATAGTACATATCGAGAGGATCAGGATATACGAGCCTCATCCCTTCGCGCCGGTGGTCACGCACACGGCTGAAAACGCCTTTGAGGTCGTTCTCGCTGATGTCGGTGCCTCGTTAAAACGAGACCCGATCGATACTCGGATTGTCTATGAGGCACGTACCGGGACCGCCACCTACGGTGGTGCGTATACCGGTCCGGGGACGGGTATTATCGATAGCCAGGATGATGTAGGTGGTTGGCCGGAATTACTGACCTACAATGTCCCAGCTGATAACGACCACGATGGCATGGCCGACGAGTGGGAGGTGGCGCATGGCTTGGACACCACCGATGCCTCGGACCGTAATGAGGATTTCAATGGTGATGGCTATACCAATCTGGAGAAATATCTGAATAGTCTATGTGAACGCGCTGACTTCCTGCTAGCACCGGCGGGATTAGAAGTCAGCACAATATCCCACGAAGCTATTCAATTGAGATGGCAAGAAAACACACCCAATGAAACTGGTTTTTCGATCGAGCGCTCGCAGGTGGATACCACCAATTTCATGGAAGTCGCCACGGTAGGTCCGAATGATACCAGCTATACCGATACCGGTCTGGAGGCGCTCACTACCTACTTCTATCGTGTCCGGGCCTATCATGAGCAGGTTCAATCCATACCTACCAATATCGCGGTAACAACGACCTTGGACACCAGCGGTCTCCCCTTCCGGCCGGGGAACCCATCCCCCCCTGATAGTGCCGTCAACATTAGGATTGATACTATTTTGGAATGGGACTACACCATTGGAGCCACGTCCTACGATATCTATCTGGGGACCAGCGATCCGCCACCTTTTCGTGTCAGGCAGTCAGCCACCGAGTATGAATATCACGAATTGCATGATTCGACC
>CP070787.1:1771279-1774263 GCA_020346745.1 Fidelibacterota bacterium
AGATCATCAGCATCCTCATCGGCGAAATACCGTTGCGGCCAGTAAGTCAGTGATTTTGTGCCAAGGCGAATCGTCCGAATGTGCTCAAACCCCCGACGTAACAACGGCCGAAGATAATCCGAGAGCAACCGCGTCTTCATAATCATGGGATCACCACCGGTTATCAACAGGTCGCTTACCTCTTCGTGTGCCAGGAGGTAGCGATACAAGTCCGCGGTATTGGACGTCGTGAACTGCAATTCTTTGCCCCCTACGAACTGAGGCCAACGGAAACAGAACGTGCAGTAAGCATAGCATGTCTGCCCCTGACGCGGGAAGAATAGTACCGTCTCGCTATACTTATGTTGCATGCCCGGTAGCGCCCTGCTGCCCAGGTGAGGCACGTTATAATCCTGTTGTCCACCAGGGTGAGGGTTGAGCTTGTATCGGATCTTATGTGCCGCAGCATGAATCCGCTCCTCAGAGGCCCTGCGGCGCAGAAGATCCGCCATTAAATCAAAATCTTCGTTCGGCAACATGTTTGGTTGCGGGAATGTCATCTGAAAAATGGGATCCTCTGGAATATTATCCCAGTCTATAAGCTGATCGATTATATACTGGTTAACCCGGAAAGGCAGGATTTGTGCCACGACCCGCATAGCAAAGCGCCGTTCGCGCGACAGCTGTTGAAGGTGGACAATCTGATCAAGGTGTTTCTCGGAGTAAACCCGAAACCGGCAGAGCTCAGCAGCTACGTCAACATTTCTTTGTGATGTAGATGCAGCTATGGTGGGCGAGGCGTCTCTTGACACTGGGTCCTCCTTAGGTTGTCGACGCCTGTTTTAAGAGATATATAAATCCGCTTACAGATAGGATAATACCTGATTAGCAAAAAAACAAGTGTTGTTTGTATTCAAGCCCGCGAACGATGAATCGTCCACTGATCAACAACTTCCTGTCCTTTAACAACCATATAGTGATCGAAAAGAGCGACTGTTAGACAGGAATGATTGGGCAGGATACGCACTCTGGTGCCAACCCTCAAGTCTGCCAGGCTTTCGGGAGCTAATGCCCGTATTATACCGTGCTCTTGTGACAGGGACTCCACATGTATGTCAGGGTGAGTTTTCAGCGGGTTTGTTCCGGCAATAAGCGCTCCCCTTGAAGTCGGTAAGTCTTGGTGAATCGGACCAGGATCGTGCGATAGCGCCAGCGCGCCTGCATCCACAACCACCTGGCTGCTGCTCGGCTGATGGGAAACTATTGTGGCCAGGACTGTGACCGCACAATCCTCAAGCGTACAACTTCCTAAGGCAACCTGGGTACGATCATGGAAAACATAGTTTCCCGGTCGGATCTCCTGAACACCGGCCAGATCCTCAACCACGGATATTGTTGGAGTGGAGCCCACGCTGATTATATCGACCACTATTCCTTCCGACCGTAGTTTGAGGGCAAATTGAACTGGAACATCCCGCTCCTGCCTAGCAATATCCTGAATCTGTTTCCTAGAACCTGCCTTATATGCATGTCCCGCATGAGTAAGCAGGCCATAAAAAATGATGTGCGGTGCTTCATGTAGAAAGCGCGCCAGGTCAAGCGCATAACCTGAATCAGGATCAACACCGGCGCGATGGTAGCCACAATCCACCTTCAACCAAACATTAATTTTTAAACCCCTTCGCTCTGCTGTTGATTCCAGGGCCTTGGCTGTATCAAGATCATCAAGGGTGAGTCGAAGTACCACTCGCTCGGACAGCTCCAGCGCCCGGTCAGTTTTGCCCGGATCAAGGGGAAAGGCATGGGTGAGATCACCAAATCCACTAGCAGCGAATGATTCTGCTTCAGATAATGTAGACACCGTCAGCCCACATGCGCCTCGATCCAGCTGCATCCTTCCAATCTCACAACACTTGTGAGTCTTTATGTGAGGGCGTAGGGCAACACCTAGGGAACTCGCTTTTGCAGCCATACGATCTAGGTTGCGCTCCATAACAGCCTTGTCAAGAAGTAGAGCTGGGGTCTGAAGGTCGTCTATCAGCACGGGCTAAATTTATTGCTCCAGCCTTGGGAATGCTGACCATTCCGTACATACCCAGAGGCCAGATTTGATAAATTACCCAATGACTCTGACCTGCGTTGGCTGTGGAACATCATACTCCCCCCACCAGATTCAGACCCTGTGCCACGAGTGTGGCCAGCCATTGCGGGCAGACTTTTTCTTCTCACCGGATCAGTTTTCCCCTGATGACCTGGAGCAGCTGCCCAGCCTCTGGCGGTACCATCCCTTCCTGCCTTCCCTGGCACCGGTAAACCGCATTTCGCTCGGCGAGGCCAATACCCCATTGGCCAGGCTGAATCACAGGGGGCACACCATTTACCTGAAAGATGAGACCGGCAATCCCACCGGATCCTTTAAAGACCGTGGCATGTGCCTGGCTCTATCCATGGCCAGTGCCCTGGGCATAAAACAGGTCGCATTGCCTTCAGCCGGTAACGCTGCCGTATCCGCTGCCACCTATGCCTTGGCTGGAGGACTCGGCTGCCGGGTATATCTGCCCGAGCCCATTCCTAAAACCTTCGTCCGGGAAATTAAGGACTCTGGAGCCGAAGTTATCCTGGCTGGAAACACAATCGCTGAAGCCGCTGCAGCCATGGCGGTTGAACTGGATGATAGCTGGTTCAACATCTCCACGTTGAAGGAACCCTACCGGGTAGAGGGAAAAAAGACCATGGGGCTTGAGATCGCTGAGCAGCTTGCATGGAACTTCCCGGATGTGGTTGTCTATCCTACCGGCGGCGGCACCGGCCTTATAGGTATCTGGAAAGCCTTCCAGGAACTGATAAGCCTTGATTGGGTCCGAAAACCGCTCCCGAGAATGGTCGCCGTACAAACGGAAGGCTGCGCGCCCGTCGTCAAGGCCTTTCGTGAAAGGGCCTCTACTACTACTCCATGGCTCAATCCTCATACCCGCGCCCTGGGTCTGAATGTACCCTCTCCTCTG
>CP070787.1:1774363-1779404 GCA_020346745.1 Fidelibacterota bacterium
TGGGCCAATGCCCGTGTGGTGCCCTCGCCAGCCCCTACTACCTTCAGTGGGGCAATCGTCCGGTCACTGCCGATCCACCGCTGATGACCATCTCCACTCGCCACCGGGTCAAGGCATACAAAGCCCTGCTTGGTCCAACCGCGTGTATCGATAACGATTTCCACGAACGATACAATGACTATTTCCCGGTGGAAGTGGGCTGTGGCGGCCTGATCACCACGAAGTACACGGTCCTATCAGACTATGAATACGGCCAGTTCAAGAAGTGGTACGACTTGTACAACCAGCACCGGCTGAGCTCGGGTGAATACCTCCAACTTTACGATGTGGGTTATGATACCCCGGAAACATACGCCGTGAGAAAAGGGGAGACCTATTATTACACTTTCCTGAAACCCGGGATCAACGGTCCGGAAGGAGTACCCTGGTTCGAGCATGAAATCGAGCAGCGTGCTGAAATGCTCCGCAGTTTTGAGAACGAGCTGAGCCAACTAGCCCTATGGCAAGGCAAGGTGGAACTGAGAGGACTGGAAGATAGGGCGTATGCAGCCTACGACATCGAATCCGGCGAGACGCTCGGCAACGTACATGGCCCGACCGGTGACCTGGAAATTACCTTCCGCGACCACCTCATCATTCGGCTTGAGCCAGAATAATCAGGATTACATCCTGGCGGTGTTCACTGCGATGTATTGATCACTCAGCCGCGGTTCACTTTGCAGGCTAATACTGTCCCGCTAGCATTGACTTGGCCCACAGGTGATTGATGTCCAGTTGTTGGGCCTTGGAGAATTCTGCTCTGGCGTTCCGGGTGTCATTCAAGCCGCCATATCCTAGACCCAGCAGGTAATGTGCTTGGGCTTGCCAGATGTCCTTCGATTGTTGAAAACCGAATTTAGCAAAAAAATCGACAGTGGGATCGGTCTCCAACATGGCCCGTCCTTGCTGAAGCAATCGCTTAAAGATGGCATTGGCTTCCTTTGTGCGGCCGAGCTTCCTCAGTGCCATCCCCTGGTAATAGCTAAGCTCTGACAAGTCCCGCTGATGAGCAACAGACCGGCGGAAATATTCCCCGGCTTGGTCAGGATCATTCAGGCCTTCATAGGCAGCACCGATCAGGTAATCCACCTTCGGGTCAATGCCTTGGTCGAGACGCCATACCTGTAGGTTTTCCGGATAATCCAGCGCTTTGCGGTAATGCTCCAGCGCCTGCCGGTACTGCTTTTTCCCCGCCAAGCTGAGCCCTTTAAGCAGATGGGCGTTTTCGTAGATCACCCGGATATCTCCGCCACCTTCCCAGACATGAAACTGATGCCCTCCCAGCAGCGTGATAGCACGGTCATAATCACCGTTCCCGACGAGCAGAGCGATCTCGCTCATGAGCGCATCATCCCGCTGGCTGACTACCGCGTGATGCTGAGTCAGTAGCGCCAGACGCTGATCCGGTGGGGTGCCCATCGCCTCGTATAACTCGTCCAACTCCGAGAAGAGCCTCGGGATCTGGTCATTGCAGGCGATGGCTTTCTCATAGCTGGCGATCGCTCTTTGGTAATCGTTTGCTGCCCGGCTGTAGTACAGGCCTAAATTGCGATGGACCAGGAAGAAACTCCCATCGAGCGCCGCTGATTCCTCCCATAGCTGGAGGACGCGTTTACTCTCGGGCTGGAGATTGAACAGCACGTTCCCAAGGTAGTATCTTGCACGGGCATCCCGGGGATTGCGATCGATAGCCTGTTCCAGTACGTCAATGGTTTCCAGCCGGAAGGGGAAGCAGTAGTCGGAGGGCATCCCGGCAGCCAGCTGGTATTTGGCAAGTGCGGTCTCAGTGTCACCTTGCTGGTCGGCATAGAATCCTTCATAATACAGCATGATCGGGAATATTGCCTCCGCATCGGCGGTATCCGTACGTCTTGACAGCACATCCAAAGCCTCGTCATAGAATCCGCCATTGCCGTAACGGATCGCCAGCTCCAGATAGAGCTGATCCGAATCACGCATCCCGCTGGTGAGGGCTCGCAGTAACCGGTCAGCTTCTTTTCCTTTTCCTTCCGTACTGGCGAGTAGCGATAGTTCATTCAGCGCCCAGAAGTTGAGAGGATTCCTATCGACCGCCTGGCGAGCTGCTTTCCGAGCTTCATCGATCCGCCCCAGCCGCCGGAGGATTGTGACCTTGAGATCGTTCCCAATGCTGTTCAACTGATTCGCTGAGAAGGATTGTTCAACCAGGTCAAGGGCAGCGGATAAATCACCTTTTAAACATGACAACTCTGCCAGTGAGAAGTAGGCGGCAGCTTTATAGTCCTGAGACCAGACCGCCTGATAGTAAGCGTCGAAGGCTTCTTCATAGCGAGCTCGTCCCCGGAGGGCGACTCCCAGGTAATAGGCGGCCTCTCCACTTCGCGGTTTGGTGTAATCACTGGTCAGTCGCCCCAACGCTCGGTTCAAGTGAACCTCCGCCTCCTGGTACATTGCCCGCCGACAGTAATATATGCCCAAGGCTGTGTGCGCGCGGCTGTTACCCGGATCCCGGCTCAATGCTTCCAGGTAATAGGATGTGGGGCTTAGACTCGAGTGGTGGAATTGCTCCAGCCTTTGTCCGATGAGACAGAGTTCCTCCACGGTTTCCACCTCAGCCGGACTCTTGGGTGGCTTTACGGTGGCCGGCATGGGAGCCGCTGTGCCGGTGAAAAATTGATAACTGACCAGCTCCTGTCCATCAGCCGTTAGTAGGGATACTCGTAGGTCGGTCTCCGCCACTCCCGAGGGAAGCGCAACTTCCTTGGTGAAGGGAGCAGCGGGAGAGATGGTGATATCCTCATTCAGCAATAGCTGGTCTCCGCCTTTGAGGATGGCCTTTGCGTTCTGGTGCTGGGCTGAGGTATTCATACCGATCCACACTTTTCCATCAGGCAGTACCTCCAGGTTCACGCTGGCATCGATATTGGCCTCCTTGGCACCTCTCAGGTCTCGTAAGGGATACCAGTACTCTTTGAAGATGCGCACCTCGTAAGGCTGGAACCAGCTGTAATCCGGTTGGTTATCGGTGTAAGCGCCGGTCATGATTTCGATGTACGGACCGTCGCCATCAGTATAGATCTTTTCCCAGGCCTGCCCCTGGGCACCTTTACCCCAGGTCCATACCTTCTTGCCCGGTGCGATGTGATGGTTGGAAATGTGAACGACCCCCGCCCCTTTACCATGGTCGTAACCGGCAACAAAATCATCCTCATAGTTCCAGGCAAAGAATGATGTGGCGGCCTTATAGTTACGATAGCGACTGATATCGACTCCGTCCGTGAAATCGATACCGCGGTACACCTGATGGGAAATCGGCCATTCGGTAAAGTCGTTCTTCGCATGAAAGGTGGCGTACTGGGTACGGGGAGGGAAGAAGATCTGGTAGTCATCGTTGACGTGGACTGCCGCATTCGTCCAGAAAAGCATGGAGTTCACAAACGGGGTTTGATTGAATAGCTTCACGGTGACTTCGATATATGATTTGTCGGGGAAGAGGGTCAATCCCAGTGTCCAAGTGATACGGTGACGGAGTTCCAATTCTCCGATCCAGATGGTCTTGCTGCCGTCCGGATTTTCTTGAAGTGCATATTCCACGGGCATGAATGTGGCAGCACGGTGGTGGTGGGGAAAGTTCCACTCTACACCGCCGGCGATCCAGGCCCCGAGCATCCCCACGAGACAGGGTTTGATCACACTCTGGCGATAGAACAGGTCATAGCCGTTGGTCTTATCCACCGCGGAGAAGATCCGTCCTCCCAGTTCAGGGAGTACACATAGCTTGATGTAGGCATTTTCCAGGTAGAGGGCATTGTATGCTCTGCTCTCCTTGGTATCAGTCAAAGCGTCCATAAAAGGATAGGGATAAACCGAACGGGTAGCACCCTGGTAGGCGTTTCCCCGGTAAAAGATCGGCAGGATCTCGTCTGCGCCCAGAGGATAAGTAGGTAATGTCAGGGATTCCTCCCACATTTTCACCTGAAGGTTAAATGAGTCAGTGCCGGAGGTTGAGCAACTGAGGAAAAGTAATAGACCCAATAGCAGTAATCGCACTGCCTGCCGGTTTCTCATATTGATGACCCCTTTTTCTCTCTTGAAGTGATAAATGGTATTGATATATTTTTGGATAGGACGATCTGCGACTGGTCGACGGGGGACTGTCTAATTATTTATCATCAGTGACCTGCCCCTATTCCCTGGAACGCTCGTAAAATAAGGCTTTTCGACTCCAGTTAAAATGTATTAAACCGGTTCCGGGTCGGATACGTATTTATTTTCTCGATGGGCACCCACTGTATTTAGGATCCAGTGCTTTGGGAGTGGATTAACATGTTACGAGACTGATTCTTGGCAAGGGGTGACCTTTCATCAGCATGGATTTCAATTGCATATATCGATTGACGGATAATGAATACAATAGACGAGGCGCTAGCAAAACCTTGGCAACGCAAAATATTTATCATAGTTTTGATTCGTGCTGTGGGGAATGTTCTGTGAACCTGTAGGGCGGCGGCGCTCGCGATATGAAACAGCGGCAGCGTCGTGATAAATTAACGCCATGAATTGGATCAGGAAGTTGAAATACCGGCACAGGGTACCGTTAACCAGGAGGTTTGAATGGCAGGACTAGCACATCTTAGCGTTGGCTTAGCGGCCAAACCGGTTGTCCCCAGAATACCTGTTTGGGCATTGATCCTGATTGCTTATGGGATCGATTTAGTATTCTTTCCGTTCATGGTAGCCGGCCTGGAACAGTTCCCAAAGGATGGTGTTGTCGGGACGGCCCCTTGGTCCCACAGCCTTCTCATGGCCGTCGTCTGGTCTGTGCTGGCAGCAAGCATCGCCATGTTCGTCACCAAGGATATGCGAATAATCCTAGTCATCGGGCTACTCTTCTTCAGCCATTGGGCTATAGATTTCATATCCCACCCCATGACAGCAGTATTTCCATCTGCCCGGGGACTACTATTACTCCCCGGTACATCACGGGAGATAGGCCTCGGTCTGTATCGCACACAATCGGGAA
>CP070787.1:1779504-1782589 GCA_020346745.1 Fidelibacterota bacterium
GTCTCCGGCTACGGCTGGTCCCTGGGCTATATCGGCGGCCTGGTGGCCATGTTCATCGCCATGATCGGGTTTGTGAATACCGACCTGCCCTGGTTCGGTCTCACCAAGGAAGCCGGCCAGAATATCCGGGCCACCAATCTCCTGGTTGCTGTCTGGTTCGCACTGTTCAGCATACCCATCTTTCTGTGGGTGAAGGAGGATAAATCGCGCATCAGTCCGACGGGTGTACCCATCGTCAAGGCCGCCTGGTCACAGCTGCTGGATACCTTCCGCCACATCCGGAAATATCGGCAGGTAGTGCGCTTCCTCGTCGCCCGCATGATCTATAACGACGGCCTCATTACCATCTTCGCCTTCGGCGGGATCTATGCCGCCGGCACCTTCAACTTTACCATGGAAGAGATCATGATCTTCGGTATCGTGCTGAATGTCGCCGCCGGGATCGGCGCCTTTATCATGGGCTTCATGGATGACGTCCTGGGCGGCAAACGAACCATCCAGATCAGCCTGATCGGACTGATCCTGGCTACCCTGCTGGCCGTCCTGACTACCAGCCGACCCCTCTTCTGGGTGGCGGGCATCGGCCTGGGACTGCTGGTAGGCCCGAATCAGGCCGCCAGCCGGTCCCTCATGGGACGCTTCTCACCACCTGACAAGGAAAACGAGTTCTTCGGCTTCTTCGCCTTCTCCGGTAAGATGACCGCCTTCATCGGACCTCTGCTGTTCGGCATCTGCACGGATATCTTTCACACCCAGAGGGCCGGGGTATGGGTGGTGGTCAGTCTCTTTATTGTGGGCGCCCTCATTCTGCTCGCAGTCAATGAACAGGAAGGCAAACAGACCGCCGAGAGAAACCCCTGAACGTTGAATCCCCTTCAACTACCAGGCCGGTTAATATTACCGTAATTATTTCTCAAATCATCATACAATACATTATGCGGTATAGTTTAAATCCTATTATACAATAAATTGTAGAAGCTGACGATTTTCCTCATGAGGGAGTACTTTAAGTCATTCACCGAAATCCTCGTATATTCCGCTCAAAAAACATTGACATGACTTTCATTAAGATATATATTAGCGATACCTTGAGAAACACCTCTAGTCGATATATGAAATACTTTGGCGCCTTTTTCTTAGTCATACTTGTATGTGTGATTATGGTGGGGGGTAATTATAGCCGCCAGGAGGTGGTCCAAACCGCTATTCAGCTCATTCCCACCCCCAGCGCTCAACCTGAACTGGTGGAATCCACACTGGCTGTCTACAACGGCATCCATTCCGTGCATCTATCGCGCATGGACCACAAGTTGCATGTCACATACAACAGGGCCAGGATTTCCTTTGATGATCTCTGCCACCTGCTGAATTCTCTGGGGTATCAGACGTCCCAGGCTAAGCCTGTTCGGGCCGGGGCTGGTATGTGACGCGCTAGCCCGCGCTCTAGCCTTATGGATGTGCACGCTTGGGTCCAAACACTCAAGCGTTTTTTTATTGGTAGTTAATGGCTGCTGTGAGCGCAGCCTGGTGCAGGTGGTGTTCCTCCCGCTGGCAGGTGCTTTGCGGGAGCTAGCTGGATACTGCCGCGCAGGTCACTGCGTACCGGGAGAATTGGCCTGGCAGGGGCCGCGCGATGCTGGACTCAGAGGATCATCTGACTATCAGTACTCTTCCGTCTTTCTTTACCTGTACGTCTTTCATCTCCGGAACGGCGTGTTGGCATGGTCCTTTTTTCAACTTCAACCGGAATATCCGCATCGCGACGCTGAGGACCCAAGCGTCGACCATTCTGCTGACGTCGTTCCTTCCCACTGCGCTTCATCCAGCCTGCCTCCATGTATGCAATCCTCCACAATTGCCCGTTATTGATAGCGAGTAAAGGGCTAGGAATGTAAATTGGATGGGTGTGATAAACAACTGCTTTGCGGTCCCTAAGCCGGGCATTAATACCACAGCCGACTAACTGGAAAGTAATATTGTATTTATGGCAGATAACTGTATCTCAGGCAGGCATGGGAATGAGCACTATTAGTTGGAGATGGTGGCTGGCTGTGCCCGTTGCCATCCTGGCATGGCTGCTGGTGGATACTGTTGCCGCCTATGTTCTCGATATCCTCTTCCTCTATTCACACCACGTTATTGTCTTTCTGAGTCATCTGGCCGCCGTATTAGCTGCCGGACTCGTCGCTCCACCAGGTTTCTCGCGCCTGGCCACCACCGTTGTGGCTGTTATCTTTATCTCCATCCGGCTGGTCATGGTCGTTACGGTCTGGAACGAAGATAGTATTGTTCACTATCTGATCGGCACCCTCGCCATGATCGCGGGTCTGGGATTGGGCATCTATATTGTCGCCCGGCGGCTGAGACAACCGTTACGGTCTCCCGGGGCGGATAGCTCGAGCTAGGGACAGCTCGATCTGGGCTTGGTGGATGCTGGAGGGGGTTGATACTGAGCGGTTTAGATTGGGGGGGGAATAGGAAGACTCAGGAATCTTCGGCCCGCCGGTCGCTTCCGGAACGCCGGTCACTGTTGGAACGTCTCTCATTCGCTACCGAAGTGCTCTCCTTGCGTCGATCGGATCTGGTTCGCCGCCCATTGGGCACCCGTCTGTCTTTATCTGCCGGCATCGTTTCGCTGCTCCTTCATGTGATTTCGATAGTGTATTGGCCCGAATCTAGGGCCATCCTGAAATAGCATCTGTGACCAATCCGACAAATTAATGGATATTGATTGTTGGCAAGGTAAGGCTGGCGACACTTGGAAAGGTCTTGATTGTGCCGCAAGATGGAAGTAGGTTGCGCGCAGATCCTCCCCGGTAAAACTACTCGATACGTGATGTCGATGGAAGCCCCGAAGTCCAAAGAGGTGCCGTTAGCAAGGCTAGTCTTTCGCCCCGGCAGTCTCCGTGTGCTACTCGTGATAGTCATACTTCACCACCGGGGCTGTCCATCGCTGGACACTTCATATTACGACGCTCAGCGCTAAGAATCAAGCTGCAGGTCTAGCCGTTCCGGGCCGGGAAAGGATCAACTCCCGAACCGGTGCCTGGGAACATGCCCTCGCATCGCTGTACCACCGCAGCCA
>CP070787.1:1782689-1785653 GCA_020346745.1 Fidelibacterota bacterium
GCTTCGTCGCGGTACATGTAGGGCAGGCTCAAGGCCTTGTAGACAGGGGTAAAGCCTTCCATGATACTGGCGGAGACCTTGGCCATTTCCAGGCTGCCGATCTGGAGCAGTTCCAGCAATTCGCGTTCATCGCCCAGTTGCTGGCTGGGGTAAATATCGATGCGGAGGGAGCCGTCAGACTTTTCCTTCAACCGCTGAGCCATGTAGACCATGGCGTGGTGAACGGGGTGGGTCTGGTCCAGGGCGTGGCCGAGCTTGATGACCATGACCCGTCCGCCGCGGTGGCAGTTCATAGTGATCGCGGAGAAGCCGAGCAGGAGAATTGCCAGGAGGGATCTATTCAATCAGAGTTCCCCGAGACCTGTCAACACGAATGGATGCCTGAAACACTGCTTCAGTCTGCTCCTGATCTAGAGCATTTCCGCCCGGAGCCTGAAAGGATCGTCGCAATCCAGGCCGCGGATGCGTTTGCTCAGGGCATCGAAGAGCTGTTTCTGTTTGCGATAGCCCGGTAGGGCGTCCTTGTCGGGTGTTTTCCGCCGTTTCTCATCCAGGATGATGAAGGGCTGTACGACGTCCCGGATACTTAGGGGAGCCTGGTTCTCGTTCTGCCAAACCCAGGCGGCATGGAGGGCTGCGCCCAGGGCGGCACCCTCGCCTTCCACGGGGACGGTCTCGGCCTCGAAGATGTCGGCGATGGCCTGGCACCAGGCATCGGATCGAGACAGCCCGCCGGTGAGGCGGATCTCCCTGACCTCGACCGGCATTTTCTCGAAGCCGTTATGGAGGCTCAGGACATGTCCTTCGAGGACGGCACGGCAGAGGATCTCCCTGGTGAAATCTCCCAGGCCGAAGCCGAAGTATACCGGCGCCGCCTGGGGGACATCGGGTGTCCGTTCACCCACATACCAGGGGATCAACAAGCGGCCGCCATTGCCTGGTTCGGTCAGCTTGATCACCTCACTGAACTCATCATGGGTGAGGCTGTACTGCTCGATGATATCATCGTACCCATTGGCCAGGTTGCTGACACACAGCAGGGGCAGGTGATGTCCCGTGCTGTCACAGAAGGCGGCGATCTCCCCAGATGGATCGATGTAGGCTTCCTCCATGAAGGTATAGGCAGTGCCGCTCGTACCCAGACTGACGGTGACGATGCCCGGTTCCACGTTGCCGGTCCCGACGGCGCCGTACATGTTGTCTCCGCTCCCGGCGTCGATGCGGCACTGCGGATCGAAGCCGAACTGGTCGACGAGCTTTGGTGCGATGCCTCCGATGGTCTGATCCGAGGGCTTGATCTCGGGCAGTTTGTCCTTCAAGCCGGGATCGATAGCCTGGATCACCTGGTCGGACCAGCGGCGGGTCTTTGGGTGCCAGAGCGCGATACCCGAAGAATCGCCGGGCTCCATAACCCGCACTCCGCCGGTTAGATACCAGTTGATATAATTATGCACCAGGAACAGGGTAGTGGATCTCCGGTAGGCCTCCGGTTCATGGCGCTGCATATGGAAGATCTTGGCGGCGGTGTAGCCGGTGCGCTGGCTGTTGCCGACCTCAGTGATCATATTCGCCAACCCGCCAACTTTCTCGGTCAGGATATCGCATTCCTCAAGCGTGGAAAAATCGTTCCACAGCTTGCTGCGGGCGCGGGCTAGATTGCCGTCCGCATCCAAGGCCACCAGACCGTGCTGCTGCCCAGACACTGAGATACAGCCGACGTGGTCCAGGGGGATCTGAGCATCAACGGCCTTAGAGAATACGGTATTCACAGCCTCCAACCACATCTCTGGATCCGATTCGGACACACCCTCACCCAGGCCCTGGATGGCACCGTTCCGGGTCTGGTACCGAGGCAGATCATCGTCGTAATTCACCGACGCGACGAAGACGACGTTCCCCGCCTTGGTGTCAATGATCACCAGTTTGCAGCTTTGAGTAGATACGTCTAGCCCGGCAAATAGGTTCATGGCAGATTATCTCCTGTGGCTCGCTTAGCGGATATGCTGATTGACGATGCCTTCGTACAGCTCCTGCTTGCCGCTGATCTGCTCCGGTTCCCCGGTCTCAGCTGCGAGCTGTGCCAGTTTTGCCAGGTCCAATTTGCCTTTCTCAAACGAGGCACCGTTGCCGGAATCGAAGCTGCGGTAGCGTTCCTGGCGCAGCTTCAGGAAGTCGGAGTTTTGCAGGATATCATCAGCGATTAGGAGGCCGCGCGCCAGGGTATCCATGGAGAGGATATGGCCGATAAAGATGTCCTCCAGATCGGTGGAGCTGCGGCGGGTCTTGGCATCAAAGTTCATGCCGCCCCGGCCCATTCCGCCGCCCTGGAGGATAGCCAGCATCAACTCGGTGGCATCGTAGAGGTTGTGCATGAACTCATCGGTATCCCAGCCATTGAAGGGATCGCCCTGGTTGATATCGAGGCTGCCGAAGAGCCCGGCATCGATGGCGGTCTGGACGTCATGGGCGAAGGTGTGTCCCGCCAGCGTGGCGTGGTTGTTCTCGATGTTGAGCTTGAAGTCGTCCTGGAGTCCATACTTATTCAGGAAGCCGATGACGGTGGCGGAGTCGAAATCATACTGATGCTTGGTGGGTTCCATGGGCTTGGGTTCGATGAGGAAGGTGCCCTTGAAGCCGGCGGCCCGGCCGTAGTCCCGGGCTTTGCTGAGGAACATGCCGAGGTGATCCAGTTCCCGCTTCATGTCAGTATTCAGGAGGGTGAAGTAGCCTTCGCGTCCACCCCAGAAGACATAGTTCTCGCCTCCCAGTTCGATGGTGGCATCGATGGCGGCTTTCACCTGGGCGGCAGCATGGGTCAGAACCGCGAAGTTGGGATTGGTGGCGGCGCCGTTCATGTAGCGCTTGTGGGAGAAGACATTGGCGGTACCCCAGAGCAGTTTGACGCCAGAGGCGGCTTGTTTCTCCTTCGCCAGGGCAACCAGTTCCTTCAGATGGCTTTCAGAC
>CP070787.1:1785753-1795568 GCA_020346745.1 Fidelibacterota bacterium
TGCATATAGGCATAGCAGATAGTGGTCCCCACAAATTTGAATCCTCTAGCCTTTAGGTCCTGGGACATGGCATCTGATTCCGGGGATGATACCGGGATATCCTCCCAGGTCTCGTACCGGGAAGCAGTCAGGGTTTTATGACCAGTGAACTGCCAGATGTAATCGTCGAAGGAGCCGAATTCGTTCTGAACCTGGAGAAAGGCCTGGGCATTAGTTATGGCGGCGTTCACCTTGGCCCGGTTGCGAATGATGCCGGCATCCGCGAGGAGACGCTGGCGGTCTTTATCGGTATAGGCGGCAATTTTAGATGCATCGAAGCCGCTGAAGGCGAGCCGGAAATTCTCACGCTTGTGGAGGACAGTGCGCCACGATAGTCCGGCCTGGAAGTTGTCCAGCAGCAGCATCTCGAACAGCCGGTGGTCATCGTGGACCGGCACACCCCACTCCGTGTCGTGGTAGGCTTCCATGAGAGGGTCGCCGTCGCCCCAGCAGCGGGTGATGTCAGCAGATGATGAGCTACATTCGTCGGGCATGCTCTTTCCAGTCTAGGCTAGGCGCTCCTGTACAGCGCTACTCTGCAGCTCGCGGAGGGCGTCATTGGCGATCCAGCGGGCAGTGGGATTCTCCAGGGCCTGAATTTCCCGGGCGACAGTAATGGCCCGGGCATTGAGAGCGGCGTTTCGTTTGCCGATCTGGCGCAGGGCCCAATTGACAGCCTTCTTCACCATGTTACGGTCGTCGGTGGCGGTATCCCGGATGCACTGCAGGAACGGTTCGTAGTCATGGTCATCCAGCTTGGATGACTTGAGGGCCAGTCCGGCCATAAGGGCGAATCCGGCCCGTCGGGTGAACAAAACGTCAGATCGGGACCACTGCATGGCCTTATCATAGGCCAGGGGATGATAACGGAAGAGTTGGCAGGTGGTGGTATCGCAAATGTCCCATGAGTCGAATTCTGCTACCCAGGCGTCCATGAGTTCGGGGGTGACGGCTTTGGGATCGGCGATATAGGCGGCCAGGATGCGGGCTTCGCGGTAGCCACTTGCCCAGAGGTCTACAGCCAAGGTGTGGTTACGCTTGTGTTGCCGCGCCAGGTCCTTGATGTCGGCGGCTTTGACGCCGAAGGAGTTGTCGGTCCTGATCCCATAGCGGGCCATGCCCTCCAGGTTGGCTTTATTGCCGCGTGCCTTGAGAATGGCGATTATTTCAGAGGCAGTGGTCATGAACTGATTTTTTTCAGTATGCCCAAGACCAAGCGTGCAAAGGCCGCCTTCACGCGCTGGCCGGTGGCCAGCACTTCCTCATGATTCAGGGGTGTATCCCGGATGCCGGCTGCATAGTTAGTGAGGCATGAAATACCCAGGATCTGGAGACCTTCTTCGGCGGCGGCCCGGATTTCCGGTACGGTGGACATGCCGGCTGCGTGGCCGCCCAGGGCGCTGATCTCCTTTATTTCGGCCGGCGTCTCAAAAGTGGGACCCAGACACCAGGCATAGATTCCCTGGCGGACCGGGATATCAGCTTCACCAGCCGCTTCCCGGGCCAGAGCAAGGAGTTCCTGGGAGTGGAATGGTTCCCCACTCACAAGCGTCGGGTCGGCAGGGCTGTCGATGAAGGTATAGTCCAGGTGGCCGGTGATGAGCATGAGATCACCCTCATTCCAGCGGGGATTGGCGCAACCAGCCGCGTTGGTGATGATGAGGATCTCCACCCCCAGGTGGGCGAATAGGCGCACCGGCAAGGTGACGATCTCCAGGGGATGTTCTTCATAGTAGTGGAACCGGCCGCGGGCGACGAGGACTGGAAGGCTATCCACCCAGCCGAAGACCAGTTTACCCACGTGCCCGGGTACCGTCAGCTCCGGGTAATGCGGAATCTCGCTATAGGGTATGGTAACAGGTTGGCTGAGGTTGTCGGAGAAGTCGCTGAGGCCGGAGCCCAAGACGATGGCTACGCGGGGATTTTCCGGCAGTCTTTCCCGAACGGCGTGGGCGGCTTCTTCCACCTGGCTACGAGACATGGGAGATGAAGTTAACGGGCGGCCGGAGGGGTCACAAGGAGAAGGGGCTGTGGTATCAATTGCGGAGTTTGAGGAATGCGGAAGAACAGGGCGGCAAAGTGATAGCTCGCAGCAGTTGCCCGGCTTCGTCTGCCAATCAGGGGATGAAAAGGGAGATACCACCGCCCATTGACTGGGCGACAAAAATTCCTCGAGGTCCCTTGATGTTGTAACCCACATCAACTGCCTCTACCTCGTTTTCGAACAGGGTCAGGCTGGACGCGATCCCGGACACGGCTTCGACTGACAGAAGATATTCGCCCGAGTATTCGAAGGCGGTGCCAGGAATCGTGATCTCCTGCTGCCCGGAAGGAACCGTGAAGCCGTAGGTAGTATCATTCAGCCAGTTTCCGTCGGCGTCCACGGAGGGAGTTGCCACCAGCACGTGAACTGACGTGGCGTACCTGATGTTGTTCAGACCGACTGCCAGGGATTGAAGCAACGTATGGTGAGAGGAATCAGGAGGCGAGATGATCATGGGGATCGTGGGCATCTGGGTGATCCCCTCGGCGATGATATTGTTCGCGACGGTAACGGTCAGTTGGTATACTTTACCGGCGCCATATTCCAGAACCGGTTGCTCATCGTCGTCGGTGTAGGCTTCCGATCCCGTATTATAGGCCAAGGACTTGTTGTTGACCTCAACGGTGGCGTTGGCAATGACGTTTCCATTCCCATCTTCCACGGTGACCTGGGCACAGCCGAAGAATCCCAGTCCGGTAATGATGCCCACGACCTGGTAATCATTGGAGGGGGTGTGAATCGTCCCGATGGTGGAGGTGTCCGGGCCGGTGTTATTGTCGTTGGTACACCCGGGCGCCGATATTTCGATACCCACACAGATCGAGAGCAGGAAGATGGAGCGAATGAGAGTTCTGCAAAGCTTCATCGGTTGTGATGCCGAATTCGGAGTAAGTTACCAGAATCTGATACAGTGAGCAAGATTGTGAAATCTCGGTTGGTTTGTCGCTAATGAGGAGAGCTGTCAGGCGTAAAAGATGACTAATCCACAGCTGATTGATCATAAGTTTAGCCCTCGCTAACATTGGAATTAAGCATGGACAATCTGCAACTTATTGAGAAACTGCAAGCTGCGCGGGAGAAGCTATACAAGGAGATCGGTCACGTTATCGTCGGGCAGAGGGAGATTCTTGAGCATCTATTTTTAGCCATGCTCTGCCGGGGGCATGTCCTGCTTGAGGGGGTGCCCGGGCTGGCCAAGACCCTGATCATCAAGACGCTGGCCGAGGTACTGGATCTTTCCTTCAGCCGGATCCAGTTCACTCCCGACCTCATGCCTTCGGACATTACGGGCACTGAGATCATTCAGGAATCTGAGGGCGGCCGTGAGTTCAAGTTTTTCAAGGGGCCGATCTTCGCTCATATCATCCTGGCTGACGAGATCAACCGCACCCCGCCTAAGACACAGGCAGCCTTACTGGAGGCCATGCAGGAGCATAAGGTGACGGCAGCGGGTACCAGTTACACGCTGGAGGAGCCCTTCTTTGTCATGGCCACACAGAATCCTATTGAGCAGGAAGGTACCTATCCCCTGCCGGAGGCCCAGTTAGACCGGTTCATGTTCAACCTGCGCATCCTATATCCTTCCTGGGAGGAGGAGATCGACATCGTGGAGACCACCACCGGCGCGGAGGGTGACGGGCCTGCGAAGGTGATCAGCCGGGAGGATATCCTGGAGTTCCAGGAGCTCATTCGCCAGGTTCCGGTAGCGGAGAACGTGGTGAAGTACGCGGTGGGTCTGGTCCGCAACACCCGGCCGGGTCAGGACGGTCAGCCGCAGTTTATTAGCGAGTGGGTGGAATGGGGTGCAGGCCCCAGGGCAAGCCAATATCTCATCCTGGGTGCCAAGGCGCTAGCGGCCATGGATGGCCGACCAACACCGGACATTGGTGATGTGACCACGATGGTGAAGCCAGTGATGCGGCATCGCATCATCACCAACTTCAACGCGGAGGCTGAGGGGATCCACACCGATGAAATCCTAGACCGGATGATCGAGGCGGTACCCAAGCAGTCCTAAACCAGCTGTGTGCGCTTATCATGGCTAACCTGAGTACCGCCTACCTGAATCCTGAGATCGTTTCCAAGCTGGATAATCTCTTCCTGCGGGCGCGATTGGTGGTAGAAGGCTTCATCATTGGCCTTCATCGCAGCCCCTACCACGGTTTCTCAGTGGAGTTTGCCGAGCATCGCGCCTATGGTTCCGGTGATGAGATCCGGCACGTTGACTGGAAGCTGTTTGCGAAGACTGACCGGTACTACGTCAAGCAGTTTGAGGAGGAGACGAACTTAAAGAGTTATCTCGTGCTCGACCAGAGCAAGTCGATGACCTTTGCCTCTCAACAGGTGAGCAAGCTGGCCTACGCCCAGACCCTGGCAGCGGCCTTATCGTATCTCATGCTCAAGCAGCAGGACGCCATGGGCCTGGCGCTGTTCGATTCGGAGCTACGCCGTTATCTTCCTCCCAGGGCCAAGCCGAGCCATCTGGATGCTATCCTGGGCCGGATGTCCGAGATCCAACCTGGTCCGGACACCGATATAGCGCCGATCCTGCACCAGCTGGCCGAATCGATCATCAAGCGCGGCCTTATCATTCTCATATCTGATCTTTTCGACGACCCGGACAGCGTCATGATGGGCTTGAAGCATTTCCGTCACAAGCATCACGAGGTGATCGTATTCCATATCCTTGATCCCCAGGAACTGGAGTTCGACTTTTCTTCCCGCACCCGCTTTCGTGACCTGGAGACCGGGGAAGTTATTACGACTGAGCCCTGGCATATCAAGAAGGCCTACCAGGAGCGGATTCACCAATTCATTGAGCAATATCGAACCCGATGCCGGCAGCAGAATATCGATTACCTCCTGATCACCACTGATCGTCCTCTTGATCTGGCCTTATCTGAGTATCTGTTGAAGCGTCGGCGTATCGGCTGATAACGGCGATACATCGGGCTAACATTGCTGGAAAGGAGCTATACAGCGCTATGGTCTCGATGAAGGAAATGACGGTACTCATCACTGGTGCCTCCAGTGGGATTGGCGCCGCGTGTGCCGAGGTATTCGCTCGAGCCGGGGCCACAGTGATTCTCGCTGCCCGGCGCAAGGATCGGCTGCAGGTCCTCGAGCGCGGCCTTCAGGAGCGCTATGGTACCAGTGCGGCAGTGATGCCGGTGGATATATCCCGGACCGACAAGGTAGAAGCGGCCTTCGCGGCTCTCCCGGCATGGGGACAGAAGGTGGATATCCTGATCAACAATGCCGGTCTCGTCAAGGGATTGGACCCGGAATGGGAAGTGAGTCCGGAGGATGTAGACATCATGGTTGACACCAACATAAAGGGTCTGCTGGCGATGACACGGCTGTGTGTTCCGGGGATGATCGAACGGGGCAGCGGGCATGTCATCAACGTGGGCAGTATATCGGGGCAGGAAGTATACCCAGGCGGCAGCGTTTATTGTGCGACGAAATTTGCCGCCCGTGCCCTGAGCCGCGGTTTAAAGATGGACCTTGTGGGAACGCCGATCAGGGTTACCTCCATTGATCCTGGCATGGTGGAATCGGAGTTCAGTCTGGTTCGTTTCGGCGGTGACAAGGAGCGTGCGGACAAAGCATACGCAGGGATGAAACCACTCGAGCCGGCGGACATCGCCGATGCGGTCCTTTATGCCGCGACCCGACCGGCTCATGTCAATGTCAGCGAGATGCTGGTTCTACCGACCGACCAGGCTTCCACCACGATAGTTCACCGAGAGCAGTAGGAGGGCCAGCAGGCAGGATATGGCGGTCATACCTGTGATGGTGCCAGTGTGAGATTGAGGGAACAGGTTGTCGTTGTTACCGGTGCCAATGGGGCCGTGGGATCGGTGTTGATTGACTATCTGAAATCCCGTGCTGAGCATGTGGTGGGTTGTCTCCGGGGAGCGAGTGTGGACTGGCGTCCCGCCGAGGATCACCTCAGCTACGTCACCTGTAACCTCGCGGACAAGGTGGCGGTGAACTTCATGGTAGCGGAAATTCTGCGCCATCTGGAGAGCTGCCATGCCTGGATCAATGTTGCCGGGGGTTTTTCACTGGATGGTTGGATAGAGGAGGTATCCCCGGAGGCCTGGAAGCGTATGTTCGATCTGAATTTCATTACCTGCTTGAACGCCTGCCAAGCGATCTGGCTAGTTTTCAAGGATCAGGATTTCGGCCGGATCATCAATTTCGGTTCGATTGCGGGTGACATGGGAATGGCCCAGGCGAGTCCCTATGCGGTGAGCAAGGCGGCGGTACATAATCTAACCCATACCCTGGCCCAAGAAGGTGGCAATCAGGTGACATCCAACCTTATTATTCCCAGCATCATTGATACCCAGGCAAATCGTGAGGCCATGCCGGATGCGGATTTTTCCACGTGGACTGATCCGGAGGCCATTGCCGAGAAGATCGCCGCAATTCTGGATCAGGCGGATCAGCCGCCGAATGGGGAGAAGTATTACTTCTAGTATGGACCCGGTTTTCCGCAGCATTATCCAGGTTCAGCTGCCGGGGAGGCACCCGGTTTACCCGGGTTGGTTATTCCGGAGGACAAGAGGGTAGACTGATGTGTGTCCGGGGTGTGAGCTAGGGTAAGAGGGGACGCCATGGCTAGGAAAAAACTCGTCCTGTTCGATATTGACGGCACCCTCATCTCGCCTGGTCCGATACCCCGATTGGCCTTGTCGGAAGCCATCTCGCACTTTCTTGGACGGCGAGTTGAACTCGTCTTTTTGGATGTGGCCGGGTTAACGGATCCCACCATCATCCGCAATGCTCTTATCAAGCATGGTTCGAACGACTACCAGACCAACGGCGACATTTCAGGTATCCTGGAGCACTTTCTGGCTCTGGTGGAGGAGCGGCTGCCGGCCACGGATGACGTCCGGGTATTTCCCGGAGCACAAGCGCTGGTGGAGGCGTGTGCCATGGAGACCTGGGTTCCGGCGCTGCTGACGGGGAACGTGGAGCGGGGTGCCCGTCTGAAGCTGGCTTCCACGGGACTATGGGACCTGTTTGCCTTTGGTGTCTTCGGTGATGACGGCAACGCCCGCGAGGATCTACCTTGGGTAGCCCGGGAGAGAGCCTGGGATGTTCTCCACGAGGCTTTCCTGCCAACGGATATACTGCTGGTAGGTGATACTCCCAATGATGCCCGAATCGCCAGGTTGAATGACGTTGATAGTCTCATCGTCTGTCGGCGTGATGATGCGGCCTGGCGTCTGGCCATCGAAGCGGAGAGTCCCACCTGGCTGGTGGATAATTTTGAGGATGTGCCGGGATTGATCCGTTTAATTAAGGGTCGGTGATCATGTCATTTCATAGTTATATCAGATTTTTTCATCTCCTGTTTGCGGCCCTTTTCGCAGGCTCATTTACGGCGATGGCACTTCTGTGGACGCGCAACCGGCTGAGAGAATCCCAAGTGCAGCGCCTGCCGGCAGTCGAGGTGATGATCTTTATCAGTCAGCGGCTGGTCACCGTGACCAGCTCAGTCATGCTGTTGGCCGGTGTGCTCCTGATCGTCGATCAACCGGCTATACTCAGCATCGGGGGGCTCCTGCATGTCAAAATTTTCCTGGGTGTACTGTTGGTGGCGGGCAGTCATGTTTCGCTGGCGAAGATGAAGAAGTCGCGCGCCGCTCTGCTGGAGGGACGCGTGGATGGAAAGTCCGAGAGATACCTGGATCTAACCACCTGGATTATTCCGGCCCTGACGTTCGTCGTCATGTTCCTTGGTGTCATGGTCACTCACGGGTAGCGATGATACCGTTCACCAAGGTCCACGGTGTGGGGAACGACTTTGTCCTGTTCGATGCGGAGCAGTGTCCCGACATCATCCGGGAGGCAGGATTCATCCAGCGGGTCTGTGACCGGCACAAGGGCGTGGGAGCTGACGGCGTCCTGATTGTTTCTCCGGCGGATGAGCCGGGTGTCGATTTCAAGCTGGATTACCATAATGCGGATGGCAGTTGGGAGACGTTTTGCGCCAACGGGACCCGTTGCGCGGTAGCGTATCACGGCCGACGGGCAGGTCCCGGCCATGCGGTCACCCTGCGCACAGGAGCCGGTATCCATAAGGCTGAGATCCTTCCAGATGGACTGGTTCGGCTCCAGATTCTGGCTCCGCACCATGTGACAGAGATGATGGAGGTCCATGGCCATAAAGGCCGTCACGTGGATTCGGGAGCGCCGCACTTTGTAACTGAAGTAGATGATCTCAGTGAGGAGCTGGCGGCCCAATTCGGGCCACCGATCCGGTATGCCGAGGTGTTCCAGCCTCGCGGGGTGAATGTGAATTTCTTCAAGCGGCTCGACGGCCATACCATTCACGTGATCACATATGAGAAGGGGGTGGAGTCGGTGATGCTCTCCTGCGCCAGCGGCAGCACGGCGGCCTGCTACGAGGCGGCTTCGCTGGGCGGCATGGAGAGTCCCATCAAGGTTATCAACCCCGGGGGTGAATTGACAGTAGCCTTCGACCATGACTGGCAGGATGTGACCGTTACGGGTCCAGCGGTGCTGGTGTTCGACAGTCAACTGGCGGACGATTTCTAGATCCAGGCATGTGGAATGATGACAGGCAGGAGCTGCGGGTACTGCTGGTAACCCGCGTAAGCGGCCTGGAGGAGGAGCTGCGCAGCCGGGACCTTCAAGGGATCGAACTGCTGCGAACCAAGAAGGACGCGGATACGGTCCGGGCGCTGGCAGAAGCCGAGGTGCTGGTCGCCGACCCGGTGCTGGTGGCTTCGCATCTAGATGCTGGGGTGAAGTTGAGATGGCTCCAGTCCACATATGCCGGCGTGGACAGTCTGTTCCGGTCCGGTACCCGCCGTGACTATATGCTCACGCGGGTGAAAGGGGTGTTCGGACCCCTGATGGCCGAGTACACGCTGGGGCATATCCTGGCCAGGGAACGGTATTTCCTGAAACTGGCCCGGCAGCAGGAAAACCACCAATGGGCCCCCAAGCGCTACCGCAGGTTGTCCGATCTCACCCTGGGTATCCTGGGCTGTGGCGATATCGGATCGGCGGTGGCGCAGGCGGCCAGAACCTTCGGCATGGAGGTATGGGGCCTGCGGAAGCATCCGAACCCTGCGGCGGCCTTTGACAAAGTCTATACCGCTGAGCAGCTAGCTGATTTCCTCGCCGGGTCCGATTACCTGGTGAACATCCTGCCCAGTACTCCGGCTACGCGGGGTTTCCTATCTGGTGAGGTGCTGAAGGCGTGCCGGGACACGGCCGTCTTTATCAACATCGGCCGGGGGGATGTCATCGATGAAGCCAGCCTGGTTAAGGCTGTGCAGCACAGCTGGATCGCAGGGGCGATACTGGATGTATTCGGAGAGGAGCCGTTAGCGCCGGGAAGCCCGCTGTGGGATCTGCCGGGTGTCACGATTACGCCCCACGTGGCGGCGCTGGGTTTTGCCGGAGACATCGCGGATATCATCGAGGCCAACCTGGGGCATTACCAGGCCGGTGAGCCGCTGAAGCACCGGGTTGATTGGGAGCGGGGGTACTAGGAGACCCCAGCCTGGATAGTGGGATTGGTTGAGCATAATTATTACGGTCAGATATTTTTTCCACAAGGACATTCAGGAAGGATCTAGGCATGAAAGCGATACGGCTATGTGTTCTGATTGCAACGATGCTGTTTCTCGTACATTGTGGAGAATCCGACAAGCAGGTCTCCAGACAGCCGGGCGAGCATGCC
>CP070787.1:1795668-1818883 GCA_020346745.1 Fidelibacterota bacterium
TCCCGGTGAGACACACCGGGAAGAAATCATCCAGGTCATAGTGTTCATTCGTCAAAGCGGGACTATGCATATAAGCATCCAGTGGCTCCAGCCAGCCTGCCCGTACGTATGACCACTCGGTGAACGGTCCGGTCATGAATACATCTACCGAACCTGAATGACTTGACAGTTCGATGATGATCTTCTCACGATATTCCTCTTCAGAGAGAATACTGTACTCTACCGCAATGCCTGTTAGTGCCGTGAACTCATCCAGTGTGGGTATCAGTGATTCGGTAAACGGATGCTTGTTGAGATGTAGCTTGATCGTCTCACCACTCGCCCGATCCCATTGGAATGGTCCGGTTATGGATTTTGGATCGAATCCAACCTCTTCAGCCTTCTTCCCACAACCGGAGAAAAGGTATATACAGATCAAAAAGGTTAAATATCCGGATATCCTCGAGCGGTACATTGGCATACCTCTTATTAATTAGAACAAGGGCTCCGAGCTGAACTACACTCTATTGCACAGCTAGAGTGTCTTCCACTCCTTCAATTTCTTCTAATTATGCAGTTTCTCTGCCTGTTGAGCTATTGGGGCTCAAATATGAATTGCAGGTGGATTAAGTTATCTTGCCGACGGGGGGAAGGCAAAGGGAAACGGCGCGACGGTGGGGCTGGGCGGTACTCCTCGGAGGTAGAGTGCTGATTCTCCTAGCGGGCCAGCCAACCCCCATCGACAGCAATGGTATACCCCTGGAGATAGGCTGATGCTTCCGAGGCGAGGAAAACGGCGGCCCCCTGCAGATCTTCAGGATCACCCCAGCGACCGGCGGGGATCCGGTCGAGAATGGCCTTGTTCCGCACTTTGTCGGCCCTCAGGGGAGCCGTGTTGTCAGTGGCCATATACCCCGGGGCAATGGCATTGACATTGATCCCGTGCGACGCCAGCTCGTTAGCCATTAACCGTGTTAAACCCATAACGGCACTCTTGGAGGCGGTATAGGACGGAACCAGAATTCCTCCCTGGAAAGAAAGGAGCGATGCGATATTGATTATCTTCCCGCCAGCGCCCTGTTTAATCATCTGCTTCACCACTGCCTGCGACAAGAAAAAGAGGGACCTTTGATTTATATTGATAACCTCATCCCAATCTTTCTCCGAGAATTCTGTCAGCGGGGCTCGCCGGATGATACCCGCGTTATTCACGAGAATATCAATGTGCTCAAATTCGTCCACCGTTGTACCAACGATACTCGCAATACATTCGATGCTGTTCAGGTCAGCATGAATGGAGACAACTCCGCGGCCAAGTTGCTCAATGGCAGCACTTGTGTCATTCATCGGAATAATATCCACGAGGGCGACATTTGCCCCTGCTTCGGCTAGCCCAATGGCAATACCTTGGCCTAATCCCCGACCGGCACCGGTTACGATCGCTACCTTGTCATCAAGTCTGAATTTTTCCAGGATCATGCTCATCCCTCCACTAAGGTCATTCTGGTAAGTATCCTAATGCATATCCCCCACGGCTATCCGCGTCATATCACTGTGTATCGGCTGCCGGCTTCAATCCGCAGCACGTGGATCAGCTCTGCTTGGAAAAGCGCTTGAAGAGCATCCACGTAAGAAGGAAGGACAGGATCAGTATGGCTCCCGGCAGCAGAATTCCGATGAGCGGGTATGACGCCGCGACGATAAACGATACCAGAGCACTCATTATCTGCTATCCTCCAGCTCAGCTGACTGATGGTGTTTGCGGTAGTATATCCAGGCAAGGACCAGTCCGGCAAATGACGCCAGATAGGCAATACTCATACCTATCACCATGGCAAGGGCTCGGTTCATGCTGACTTCTCCCACCGGACCCTCCGGTCCAGTTCCTCCAGATACCGCTTCTGATTCTTCTCATATTCCGCTGAGATGACTTTCAGTTTGGGATCTATGATTAAGTGCATCACCACCGTGATAACTCCCCCGGCGACCAAGAGAATAAAGCCCACAGGCCTCAGCATGATGGCCATAGCTACACCCACCGTGATCAGCATGTAGGCTAACGGCGATAGCACGATAGCCATCCAGTCCTCTTTGGTCCATTCATCGGCTTGTTCCGGAGTCCAGCGGCGTTGGATAATTGACATCTTAACCCTCCTTCGATACACCTGCAATGGGTGCTGTACTTTTACCCAGCAGCCCTCTGAGCTGTGCTTCTCTTTTAACCGGGCCCCAGAAACCGAGGGGCCGGGACATGACGTAATACTTCACCAGATGATCCATGTTTTCCGGTCTCGTCAGGAAGGTGACCGGAAGATAGACCATCGCACCCAGAATCATGAGTAACCAGAATTGCTGGTAATCCTGAAGATCAGGAATGACACCCAGTGCCGGCAGTATCCAGACCACCAGCCAACTCAGACCCAGGTTGGCAATCCAGGATGCCAGGTAGCCCCAGGAGTTAAAGCGCCACCAGAGTACCTGTAGAATGTTCGGAAGCCAGATACCCGCCGCCATGATCCAGAGCGCAAAGATCAACCACGATGTGATCTCCTCCATCATCAGGCCGTAAAGGAATGAGCCCAGCAGCAGGATCAGGGTGGTCATCCGCCCTACCCATATCAGTTCCCTCTGGGAAGCTTGTGGCCGGAAATAGTGGTGATAGAGGTCTCTGGTGGCATAGAGGGCGCCCAGGTTCAGGTGGGTCGAAATCGTTGACAGATGAATCGCCAGAATGGCGGCAAAGAAGAAACCGACCATGCCCACCGGCAGATAATCGAATCCCAACCGGAACCACCCCAGCTCATAGTCGGCGGCTTCAGTGATGTTCGGGAACATCACGAAAAAGGCCAATACCGCCGCCGCCCAGACCGAATTGCGAATAAGCACCAATGCCGTTCCCCACCAGATGCTGTAGCTGGCATCCCGGACCGTCCGCGCAGATTGGATGCGCTGAGCCTCAGCATACCAGTCGATACTGGTTCCCATGCCGAAGCCGCCCAGCAGGGCAATGACCAGCATGGTGATGAACCACGCTACAGGAAAATCACCCTGCCACCACCCGGTGAAGGCGAACGGATTCAACCGCCAGGATTGCCCCAGGTCACCCAGCTTCTCAACGATAACAGCCGGTCCCCCCGCCACCCCAATGCCCCAAAAGGAGACGATCAGGATGACCGCCAGGGCGATCACACCCTGCTGGAAATCGGCCATCACGACGCCCCAGTAGCCCGCTGCCAGAACGTAAATAGCACAGACCGCGGAGAATACCACCAGGCCAATCCAGATCTCCCAGCCGAACATATAGTTGCAGACCTTCCCCATGGCCATACCGACCCAACCAAGGATGAACATATTCATGAAGACCTGCCATCCGGAGATCCACCCCCGGAGGAGCTCCGCACCTAATCCACCAAACCGCAGTGTATTCCACTCAGCCTGGGTATAGGCTAATGAGCGGCGGAAAATACGGGTGGAGACAAACGCACTGATAGCACACCAGGCCGAGAAGAACGTATACCAGATCCCCGCCAGCCCGTACCGGTAGATGACTCCCGTCACCCACATGGGGGTATCCGTAGCCGTATGAGTGGCGTAGACCGATGATGCTGGCAGCCACCACGGCAGCCCCCGTCCCGCCAGGAAGAAGTCCGATTCGGAGCGCCTGCCCAGATGGACAAACAGGGCTCCTGCTCCGATCATCAGGACAAGGAACGCAATGACCCAAATCCAGTCGAGAGTGTGAAATGTAACCATCTATCCTTCCAGTGTTATACTGATAGCATTCTCGATGAAGCTTGCGGCACCACCCGGTCAGGTATCCCTTACAGGCCACAAAATCCAAACACCCTGCATTAGAACGAATGTAATTTGTCTCGTCCTATCCTTTTCGAGTGACGCTGTGGCCTATTCGGAAAATAGAGCCAGTCCCAATCCCGGCGCAAGGCCTATGGTCGCACGGGGTTTCTACCCTGGAGACTGCCGCGCACAGTTGGATGCATTTTTAGCCGATCACCATCCCCCGGAAGACGTGCCACAGACCCTGCATGGCGCGGCTCTACCCCATGCCGGCTGGATGTACTCCGGCCGGGTAGCTGCCAGGACACTCGCCTGTTTCAGGGAATCCCCGGAGCCTGAGACCGTGATCATCTTCGGTGCCGTGCATAACCCCGGCGTGATGACACATACGCTCTATCCTGCCGGTGAATGGGACACTCCCCTGGGCCCGGTTCCAGTGGACCAGGCCTGTGGAGCAGCCATCGTTGATCAAGACAGAACACTCATTAGTGCTGATCCCCAAGCACACCAGCATGAGCACTCCATCGAAGTACTGGTCCCCATGGTGCGGTATTTCTTCCCCCAGGCGGCCATCGTACCCATCGTTGTCCTCCCCCAGCCATCAGCTACGCGGGGTGGGGAAGCGGCAGCGCAGGCTGTGACCAGCCTGAGACGCCGGGCGGTATTCCTGGCCTCCAGCGACCTCACCCACTACGGCCCGCAATTCGGCCTGACACCGGCGGGTTCCGGTCCCGAAGCCCAGGCCTGGATGGAGGTTAACGACCGTAGGCTCATCGACCTTCTATGCCAGGGCACAGGCGAGGAGGTGCTCACGGAGGCTCGTACCCACCACAACGCCTGCGGGGCGGGAGCCCTGGCCGCATTGAAAGCGGCCATGACCACCCTGGAAGTGCCGAATGGACACCTTATCCTATATTCCACCAGCTACGACGCCGAACCGGAGCGAGTCTTCCGGCGAGCCGTCGGCTATGCTGGAGTGGTCTTTTGATCCTGGGACGACACTACTGATCGAACTAGGGAATACTTTTTATACTTGCTAGCATCAGGTGAATGATGAGTACAATTAACAGCGAACACGAAGCGAACGTTGTATTTCTTGAGTTGAATCATGGCGTCACCAATGCCATCAACTCTCAGGTCGTGCAGGAATTATCTGAATCTATCCAAGCGGTGAAGTCCAACCCCAATATACACGCCGTGGTACTCACCAGCTCCAATGATAAATTCTTTTCCATTGGGCTCGATATCCCCGCACTGATCGATCTCGATGAACAGGACTTCACGGTTTTCTACAAGTCTTTCAATCGTTTATGCCTGGATCTGTTCGCCCTGCCCAAATTGACCATCGCCGCCATTACCGGACATGCCGTCGCTGGCGGATGCATCCTGGCCCTCTGCTGCGATTACCGCTTCGTGGCGGAAGGTCGGAATCTGATGGGACTCAATGAGATCAAGCTGGGGGTCCCCGTACCGTACCCGGCTGACTGTATCCTGCGTAATCTGGTCGGAGATCGGAACGCCCGCGACATCATGTATCACGGAGAGTTCTATCCACCGGAAGATGCGTTCCAGCTAGGACTGGTGGATCGGATTCCGCCCGAAGAGCAGCTCCGGCCTACAGTAATTAAGACTGCCGAAACACTGGGCGCAGATTCGCCCACAGCCTTCCAATTGATCAAGCGCAATCGCGTTGAACCCATAATCACACGGGTGCACGCCGGTCTGGAGGAAAGGGAACAGCTCTTCGTTGAACGCTGGTATTCGGACTTCACCCGCGGCAAATTACGGGAGGCCATTGAGAAGTTCTAGGCCTTCGTTTGCTCACTCACCAAGTCGAATCCTTTACGATTCAACCGGTAGAAATAATGAGGTAATTAGATGACAACTCGAAAAGCTGTCGATGATTTTCTGGCCCAACGAAGTTTAGCCGTGGTGGGAGTATCCCGCAGCGGCAAGAAGTTCGGCAATATGGTCTATCGGGAACTCAAGGGCAAGGGCTATACCCTCTTCCCCATCCACCCTGAAGCGCAGACACTTGAAGGGGATACCTCCTATCCCAGTCTCGGCGCCCTCCCGGAGAAAGTCGGCGGCCTGCTAATCGTCGTCCCCCCCACTGAGACTACCGCGGTGGTCCAGGATGCCGCCAGCGCCGGCATTAAATATATCTGGATGCAGCAGGGCGCCGAATCAGAGGAGGCCATCGCCTTCTGTGACGCCAACGGCATCAGCGCCGTGCATGGCGAATGTATCCTCATGTTCGCCCAGCCCATGAAGTTCCTCCATAAACCACACCGCTGGGTCTGGAAGCTCCTCGGCAAACTGCCGAATTGATCCGGATTACATTTCACCCTGCTTGAAGAGTATATCACACCCCCGGCTTCCTGGGGTTAAATTCCGCTTCATTTTACCCGGATTTTTGAAATCGAATGAAAGGATCGTTATGCGGCTCGCACTCGTGACACTGACCGTGAGCTTCGGAATGCTGCTTCTGACGGCTTGCGGTGGTAAACAGGAAACAGCAAAGGTTGAAGAAATGATTAACCAGGAAATCACCACCGAATCAGGGCTTAAATACGTGGATCAGGTGATCGGCACCGGTCCGATGCCAACTGCTGGCCAGACCATCTCCGTACACTACACCGGTACCCTCACCGACGGCACCAAGTTCGACAGTTCCGTCGATCGCGGCAAGCCCTTCGCGTTCCAGATCGGTGTCGGAAAGGTGATCAGAGGTTGGGATGAGGGTGTTATGAGTATGCGGGTCGGCGGCAAACGAACCCTTACCATTCCCCCCGAACTGGCCTACGGCGAACGTGGCGCGGGTAATGTCATCCCGCCCAACGCCACCCTTATCTTCGAGGTTGAACTTCTGGAGGTCCACGAATAGCACACCCCGGCAGACAGGCTCTTTGCGCTCACAACGCCAGGCCGGTAAATAAGGATAATATTATAGGTATATAAAGGAGGATCACTCCTATGCGGAACCTGTCATTGTCGCTTCGGATCTACATCGGCCTGGTGATCACACTGGCGGTCCTGGGAGCGGTCAGCATCTTCCTGCCGGTCTACCAGGCCTTGGTACCGTCCCAGGAACTCCCCGCCTCCAAGCCGGTGCTGGCGCTCGCCAACGCCGGTATCCTGCTCGTGGTCTATGGCGGCCTCGGGTACCTGGGATTGGTCCTGTCCCGGAAACTGGGCTACGCCGAGATCTGGGACCCGGACGTGTCCAACCGCCAGCGCTTCCTCACCCCGGCGCTCATCGGTGCCGCCGTCGGCGTCTTCCTCATCCTGGGGGATGCAGTCTTCAGCCGCTTCCACGACCTGGGACCACTCCCCCATCCGCAATTTCCCCTATCCCTGTTGGCCTCCATCACTGCCGGCATCGGCGAGGAGATTATCTTCCGCCTCTTCTTCATCTCCTTCTGGACCTGGCTCATCTCCACCGTGATCCTTAAAGGCCGGGGCAGAAACCCGACCTTCTGGATCATCGCTGTCCTGTCCGCCCTGGCCTTCGCCTTGGGTCACCTGCCCGGCGTGATGGCCCTCTTCGAGTTCACCACCTTGACCGACATCCCCGCCGCCCTCCTGACAGAGATCATTCTCCTCAACGGCGTCGTCTCCATCTTCGCCGCCTATTACTTCCGGAAGTTCGGCTTCCTGGCGCCCGTGGGCATCCACTTCTGGACCGATGTGGTCTGGCACGTCCTCTGGGGTTTGGCCTAGCACCACTCCGGCACCCACCCACCGGCGGCCTCAATCGGCTTCCCATCCTGGTTCCCTTCCTCCATGATCCACATCACATAATCAGGATAAACAGCTCGGAATATCTTGTTCTACTGTAGCTAATCCCATTAACTTCAGCCGTAACTGTAGATATGCTATAGCAGCGATGTGAGGATAAGTACAGTGAACGATCAAGAAACCAGACCGGCTGCCGACTACGAGACCATTGATCATACCACTCCCTTGTATACCATCGGTGTGGCCGCCAAACTCACCGGCACGACTGTCTCCACCATCCGCATGTACGAAGAGAAGGGGCTGATCATCCCCTACAAGACCCCTTCCGGTCATCGCCAGTTCTCTGACACGGACATCATCCGTATCCGCTGCATCCGCGAGTACCTGGACCGGCAGGGGCTGAACATCGCCGGCATCCGGGCAATCATGGCCTTGGTCCCCTGCTGGCTGCTCAAGCCCTGCTCCGATGAGGACCGGCGGCAGTGTGACGCCTTTACCTCCAACACCGAGCCCTGCTGGGCGGTGGCGGTGAAAGGCCTTGTATGCATCGATGAGGATTGCCGTACCTGCCCCGTATATCATATTCCCGACCGCTGCCGGGATGTGAAATCACTCTACAAGGAATTAATGGAGGCCCCGAGAAGCGCGTAAGCTTCTCTCCAGCGAAGAAGTACAGCTCAATGATGAGGAATTCCCGATGAAACATCTTGTGATTCTGGGCGCCGGAACCGCCGGCACTATCATGGTGAACAAACTGGCTCCCGTTCTCGATAGCGACGAATGGCAGATCACCATCGTCGACCAGCACGAGACCCATTACTACCAGCCGGGGCTGCTGTTCATCCCCTTCGGCATCTATACCAAAAAGGATGTCATCAAGCCCAAGCGCGACTTCTTTCCCACTGGTGTGGAAGTGGTCTTCTCTGGCATCGAGCTCATCGAACCGGGGAAGAACCAGGTCCAGCTCTCAGATGGAAAGGTTTTGCCTTATGATTACCTGATCATCGCTACCGGTTCCAGGATCAATCCCGGTGAGACCGAGGGGCTCCAGGGTGATGGCTGGCACCGGAACATCTTCGACTTCTACACCATCGAAGGGGCCTGCGGCCTCGCCCACTTCCTCAAATACTGGGAAGGCGGCCGGATGGTCCTGAACATTGTCGAGATGCCCATCAAGTGCCCCGTAGCTCCTCTTGAATTCGTCTTCCTGGCCGACTGGTGGTTCACCGAGCAGGGGATTCGCGATAAGGTGGAGATCGAGTTCGTCACCCCCTTGCCGGGCGCCTTCACCAAGCCGCGGGCCTCCAAGCTCTTCGGCGACTTCCTGGATAAGAAGAATATCAAGCTCACCCCCGACTTCAGCACCGGCAGCGTCGACGCGGAGAACAACAAGATCATCTCGTGGGATGAGCGTGAGGTACCCTACGATCTGCTGGTAACCATCCCCACCAATATGGGTGACGAGCTGATCGCCCGCTCCGGGCTGGGCGATGAACTGAATTTCATCCCCACTGACAAACACACCCTCCAATCGAAGGCGCACGAGAATATCTTCGTCATTGGGGATGCTACCGACCTGCCCAGTTCGAAGGCCGGATCTGTCGCCCACTTCCAGGCGGACATTCTGTTCGAAAATCTGCTCAGCGCCATGGAAGGCAGACCCCTGCGGGCTAAATACGATGGTCATGCCAACTGCTACATCGAATCTGGTTTCGGGAAGGGTATTCTCATCGACTTCAACTACGATACCGAACCGCTCCCCGGGAAATTTCCCCTGCCGGGTATTGGCCCCTTCTCGCTGCTGGAAGAGACCAAGATGAACCACTACGGGAAGATGATGTTCCGGTGGATGTACTGGAACCTCCTCCTTAAGGGATCGGAACTGCCGATTGAGTCCCAGATGCTGATGGCCGGAAAGAGGGTGTAAGATGAGTGACGCAGCCACAGCCAAACAATTGCAGGATATCCAGGCCAAGCTGGATGCCATTCACGCCGAGCTGGAGATCGCCCGGCGCCAGCGGGAAGAAATGCAGGAGCTCCGGGACGACCTGACGCTGATTGCAAAAGATGCATTTCAATCCGCGGTCGTCGAGCTCGAGGATATCGCGCCGTTCGTCCAGACAGGCGATTTTCTGCATTTGGTCAAGAAGATCCTCCGCAACACGAACAACATCAACGCGGCCGTGTCCCAGCTCGAGAGCACCCTGGATTTCATCGAAGACTGGCGGCCTATCGGCAAGGAGCTCTTCAACGACGGGCTTGAAAAATTGGATGACCTGGATCGGAAAGGGTACTTCGTATTTCTGAAAGAGATCTTCACCGTCCTGGACAACGTCGTTACCCATTACTCGGCGGAGGATGTGCGCATTCTGGCCGACAACATCGTGGTCATTCTTGAAACGGTAAAAGGCCTTACTCAGCCGGAAATGCTCGATGCGCTCAATAACGCCCTGACGGTCTACCAGAACCTGGATACGAAGGATCTCGAAGCATATTCCGTCTGGAGAGCAATAAAAGAACTGCGCAGCCCCGAGATGAAGCGGGGGCTGGGATTCATAATCACGTTCCTGAAGAATATTTCCCAGGAGCAGCTAACCCCACAACATGCTTAGAAGGAGTAGTAGCATGTCACAAAAAGAGATAGCTGGTCAGACCATTGAGTTTGATGATGAAGGCTACATGGTTGATCATACCGCCTGGAACCGCGAAATAGCAGCGGTGTTGGCACAGGAAGAAGGGATCGAGACCCTCACTGATCGTCATTTCGACGTGATCGAGTTCATGCGGAAAGAGGTCGCGGAAAAGGGGACCGCCCCTTCGATACGCCGGCTGAACAAGCTGAATGTCGTGCCGACGAAGGAACTGTATCAGCTTTTCCCCGGTGGTCCGGCGAAGAAAGCCGCCCGGATCGCCGGCCTCAAGAAACCCGAAGGTTGTATCTAATCCGAAACACTAGCAGGAGTTATCCTTATGTCCGAACCAGTTAAGAAAGTATCCATCATCGTTTCCCAGGGATCCCTGGAGGGGGTCTATCCCGGCTTGATCATGGCCAACGGTGCCCGTATGGATGGGATCGAAGCGAACCTGTTCTTCACCTTCTTCGGTCTCGATGCCATTATCAAGAAACGGATAAGGAAGCTGAAGGTGGCGACGGTTGGCAATCCGGCCATGACACTTCCCGGCGGTCTTCCATTCCCGACACTCCTGGGAATGATCCCAGGGATGTCAGCCGTTGCTACAGCGATGATGAAAAGTGAAATGGAGAAACTGGATATCCCCCCGGTGGATGAATTCCTTGAAATGATCCATGACTCAGGGGCCGGTATCTATGCCTGTAAGCTGGCGATGGATATGTTCCACTACAAGGAAGATGATCTCCTCGAGCAAGTGGACGGCATTCTGACCGTAGGCCAATTCTACGAGGCATCAGCCGGTGCACAGATCATTTTTACATAATTAGCAGAGGTCAAACAGGGATAAATCCTTTCTCTGATTGCTCGACCATAACGTAGTGGCGCAAGACGAGCATACTCGCTCAAGAGCATAGTAGACCACTCTGGTTCACGGGATTGGGCCTGGGTTGGAACCTGGGCCCGTCTCTTCTCCACACCGGTAGCTCCCCTTCCCGGCCACCCATCGCTCTTATTAGGCCACGCCCAGCAAAAGCGATCAAATGCGACAAATATCACAACTGTATATTGTTACACAGTCTGATTTAGATTCTGGGCAACTTTTCGGACGGGGAAGGGGTCTAAATATTCAAAGTAGACGATAGTTGGATTTGAATAGGGAACGTTTCATTAATGTCAGAGAGGAATCAGATGCGGCTACGGGAATCTAGACTAAAATTGACCCTTCTTCTAGTCACCACTCTGCTATATGTTGGTTGCAGTGCTAACGCCAAGCCAACCACCGAAGAAGAGAAGGTTGAAGCCGCCCTGCCCGTAGAGGTTAAAACGGTACAGTTGGGCATGATCGCAGCTCATTTCACCGGGCCGGTCACTTTGGAAACGGAAGAGGATGCCCAGGTTGTTGCCAAGACCAGTGGTGTGGTGAAGGAGATCTTCGCTGAGGAAGGCCAGGCTGTGAAGAAAGGCCAATTACTGGCCAAGCTGGAAGACGAGCGCCAATCCTTCGAACTGGCCAGGACCAAGGCCTCGCTCCAGAAGCTGGAAAAAGAGTACCAACGTAATAAGGAGCTCTTCGCCAAGAACCTGATCAGCGCCGAGGTTTACGACCGGACTAGGTTCGAATATGATGCCCAGAAAGCCGCGTATGAGCTGGCCAAACTGGAGATGGTATATACCAGCATCAAGGCTCCCATTGGTGGTGTGGTTGCTGAACGGTTGATCAAGGCTGGCAACATGGTCGCGGTCAATGCCCCTACGTTCCGGGTAATTGATTTCAACACCCTCAAAGCAGTATTACACGTACCGGAGATTGAACTTGATAAGTTGCGTCCCAATCAGCTGGCCACCTTGAAAGTTGACGCTCTGCCGGGAAATGAGTATTCAGGACAGGTTTCCCTCATCAGTCCGGTTATCGATCCGGCCACAGGCACGATAAAAGTGACCATTGCCTTCGACAACGCCGATCGCATCCTGAAGCCAGGAATGTTCGGTCGCGTCAGCATCATGCATGATATCCATCCCGATGCGGTGCTGCTACCCAAAGAAGCCTTATTGGCTGAGGACCAGGAAGCAACCGTATTCGTTGTCTACGACAGTGTGGCTATCCGGCAGCCTGTCAGACTTGGATTGGTGAATACTATTCACTACGAGGTACTTGGTGGCATCGAAGAAGGTGATGTCGTGGTCACTACCGGCCAGGCAGGTCTGAAAGACAGTGCCCGCGTAGAGATAGTTACTTACTAGGCTGAACTTATGCTTCGGCCATTTTCTGCCCTAGACGACGACAATCCCGTCGCAGTTGAATCTCACTTTCCCGAAATCTCGATTCAGAGAACCATTCTCTAGGACAAGACAAGCATGAGCCTGATAGATATCTCCATCAAACGAAGAGTAACTGTCGCAATGTTCACCATTACGATTCTGCTCTTCGGATTGGTGTCCCTTTCCCGGTTGAAGATCAATCTGCTACCCGATCTGTCCTATCCGACGCTGACCGTACGCACGGAGTACACGGGGGCGGCTCCCGCAGAGGTGGAAAATCTGATTTCAAAGCCCATCGAAGAGGCCGTAGGAGTGGTAAAAAACGTCCAACGAGTGAAATCCATCTCCCGTTCCGGACAGTCGGACGTGCTAATGGAGTTTGCCTGGGGCACAAACATGGATTTCGCCAGCCTGGATGTGAGGGAAAAACTGGATGCGCTGGAGCTGCCCTTGGAGGTGCACCGTCCGGTGATCCTGCGTTTCGATCCTTCCCTGGACCCTATCATGCGCTTCGGGCTTTTCAGGGAAGCTCCCTCCCAAAGCCCGGACGAAGAAGAGATCCGCACTCCGAGCGTTATGCTGGCAAGCAGTACACCAAATCCTTCGCCGGCATTCCAGGAGGACCAATTGAAATACCTCCGTCGCTTTGGAGAAGAAGAGGTCAAGAAGGACTTGGAGTCGGTTCTTGGTGTCGCGGCAGTGAAGGTGAGCGGTGGACTCGAAGACGAGATCCAGGTGCTGGTTGATCAGGATCGGCTTGCCCAGCTGAATATAACCATCGAAGAGATCGCCACCACAGTGGGAGCGGAGAATATCAATCTGTCAGGCGGCCGACTGGACGAAGGTATCCAGCAATACCTGGTGAGAACTCTAAATCAATTCCAGTCGGTGGAAGAGATCGGGGAATTGATAATAGCCCGACCACAAAGTGCACCGGTGTACTTGCGGGATATTGCGATTGTCCGTCATGGCTATAAGGAACGGGAAGCCATCAGCCGGATGGAGGGCCGGGAAGCCGTAGAGATTGCCCTCTACAAAGAGGGCGACGCGAATACAGTCATGGTTGCACGCGCAGTGGAAAAACGGCTCAGGCAAATCCGCCGGAATCTACCGCCTGACCTGAAATTACAGAAGGTCTACGATCAGTCTACGTTTATCACCCAGGCGGTGAATGAGGTAGTCAATGCGGCCTTTATAGGCGGCATACTCGCCATCATCGTGCTCTACTTCTTCCTCCGTCACTTCGGGACGACAGTTATCATTTCTACGGCAATTCCCGTCTCGGTCATCGCCACCTTCAACCTGATGTACGGGACTGACCTATCGCTCAATATCATGTCATTAGGCGGGATAGCTCTCGGCATTGGATTATTGGTGGATAACTCCATCGTCGTCTTGGAGAATATTTCGCGTCATCGGGAGCAGGGTAAGGACTTTATCAGCGCCGCGCGTGACGGTACAAGAGAAGTGAGCATGGCCGTTACGGCCTCAACACTCACCAGTGTGGCGGTCTTCTTCCCCCTGGTATTTGTCAAGGGGATTGCTGGTCAACTTTTCCGGGACCAGGCCCTTACCGTCACTTTTGCCCTGCTGGCCTCGCTACTGGTGGCACTCACCCTTATACCCATGATGGCCTCGTTAGGCGGCCGCGAGGTTAGTGGTGAAGCGGCCGAACCGTTGCCTACTCCGAAAACCAGAGTCGGCCGCTGGGCCCGAACGGTGCGCACCTTTTTATTCACGTCCATCCCGACATTCACCCTGCGTTATCTGTTAAAGGCGATCCAGCTATTAGCCAAATTAGCGAACTTAGTACTTAAGCCGATCTTGGCCGGTTTCGAGCGGGGATATGCGGTGGTTGAGGCTGCCTACCCCAGAGCGCTCAAATGGGCTTTGGCCCATAAGGCGATGGTCATCTCAACCGCATTTGGCCTGTTCTTCATTACTATCCTGCTGATCCCAAAGTTGGGTGTCGAGCTCATCCCGCAGCTCTCGCAGGGGGAGTATCAGGTTGAATTCCGGCTGCCCCCTGGAACGCCATTGGAGCGTACTGATGCCACCATATCGCGGATACAGGAGATCGTCGGCCAGCAGGAAAGTGTGGCCTTCGCCTTTGCCGTTGCTGGCTCAGGAAATCGGTTGGATGCGAATCCCGAACAAGGCGGGGAAAATTGGGGTGAGTTGAGTGTCACACTGAAACCTGGTGCCCAACGAGTAGATGAAGATGTGAGCATGGCCCAGCTGCGAAGCGAAATCGAGCAACTGCCTGGAGTTCAGTATAAGTTTTATCGTCCAACCCTCTTCACCTTCAAGACACCCGTTGAGGTGGAGATTTCCGGATATGAATTGAAGAAGTTGAAGCGTGTGAGTAATGATATCGCCGCTCGTATGGCCGGATCATCCCGGTTCGCTGATGTGAAATCGACGATGGAGGCAGGCCATCCTGAGATCCAGATCAGGTTCGACCGTGAGCGGGCGGCCGTACTAGGCCTGTCTGTCTATCAGATCGCGAGCCGGGTCGTTGATCATGTCAGGGGGAGCGTAGCTACCCGGTACTCATGGCGCGACCGGAAAATAGATGTGCTCGTTCGTGCTCAAGAATCCTTCCGTACCTCGGTTGAAGATATTCGAAGACTGGTTGTCAATCCGGAAAGTGACCATCCACTACCCCTGGAAGCGGTAGCCGATATTATTATAGATGCCGGGCCGGGCGAAATCCACAGAGTTGGACAGCAACGGGTAGCCTTGGTCACCGCCAACCTGCAATATGGTGACCTGGGAGCCGCAGCCGAAGAGATCAACGAGATCATCAGCCAGGTACCCATATCCAGTGACATGAGCGTTCGCTTGGCTGGCCAGAGCGAGGAGATGAACACCTCCTTCCGTTCACTCCAATTCGCACTGGCACTGGCCATCTTTCTGGTCTACCTGGTCATGGCGTCCCAGTTTGAATCACTGCTCCATCCGTTCGTTATCCTGTTCACTATTCCCCTGGCTATTATTGGCGCGGCCATGGCACTCTGGATCACCGGTTCCACCATCAGCGTTGTGGTCCTGATCGGGTTGATTCTACTGGCCGGAATTGTAGTGAACAACGCGATTGTACTCGTGGACCGTATTAATCAGACACGGGCACAGGGCATTGCCAGACAGGAAGCCATCATCCTGGCTGGCCAGCTCCGCCTGCGACCCATACTCATGACCACCCTGACAACGGTCTTGGGCCTCCTGCCCCTAGCCATGGGTCTGGGTGAAGGTGCGGAAGTACGCGCGCCGATGGCTATCACCGTTATTGGCGGCCTGACTATTTCCACCCTGTTGACACTAGTGGTCATACCTGTAATGTACACGGTTCTGGACAGGAAGCACTTCGTACCGGCCATAACGTCAGCCGCACAACGAGATCAGATACTGCCGAAAGGCCGGAATGCGAGCATTGAAGAATGAACCTTACTGAGCTGTCACTCCGCCGGCCGATCACTGTCCTGATGGTGTTCGCCAGCTTTCTACTCGTCGGCGCCATCGCAGGGAGACTGGTACCCTTAGCCTTTTTCCCCGATCTGGACTTTCCCGGTATTTATGTCAATATCCCCTACCCGGGCTCTACTCCCGAGGAAGTGGAGAAATTGATTACGCGTCCAGCTGAGGAGGTGTTGGCGACTATCAGCAACGTGAAGCGGATGAGGTCCGACTCCCATGATTACGGCACCGACATCATGCTCGATTTCGACTGGGGCCAGCGGACCATGCTGAAAGGATTGGAGGCCAAGGAAAAGCTGGACGGCATACGCCATCTGCTGCCATCAGACGTGGAGCATATTTACGTGCGGCAATTCTCTGCCACCGACATGCCCGTAGTCATCTTTAGAATTTCCAGCAACCGGGACCTTTCAAATGCCTACGACATGCTGAACCGAAACCTCAAGCTCCGGATTGCGAGGATGAATGGGGTTTCCAAAGTGGACTTGTATGGCGTTGAGAAGAAGGAGATCAGGATCGAGCTGCTACTGGACCGGGTGATGGCCCATAATGTGGATCTCCCTCGTCTCGTTGAGGAACTGCGGCACAGCAATTTTCTGGTTTCGGCCGGGCGAATAAATGATCGCGGCCGCCGGTATGTCGTCAGACCGATCGGTGAGTTTCAAACACTGGAGGATATCGGCGCCATTATCGTTCCTGGTACTTCCATTCGGCTCCGCGATATCGCCAACATTACATACGATCATCCGGAGTTGAGTTATGGCCGCCACCTTGATCGCAAATATGCCGTGGGGCTGGAAGTCTTCAAGGAGTCGGGCGCCAATACCGTTGAGGTTTCGAAGAGGGTCATTGAAGAGGTAGAGGAGATTGGCACCCTCCCCGAGATGGATGGTATCAGTATCTTCCACATGGATAACCTTGGTGAGGGCATTGTCAGTTCCATCAACGAATTGATGAAAGCCGGCCTGATGGGAGCCGGCCTGGCCATTGGAGTGCTTTTTTTCTTCCTCCGTCGTTTTGCCACGACGCTCATCGTGGCTCTGGCGGTCCCTTCCTCTCTGGTCGTTACCTTGGGCTTCCTCTATTTCTTCGACATGTCGCTCAATATCCTCTCCATGATGGGCCTCATGCTGGCTGTGGGCATGCTGGTAGATAATTCGGTGGTAGTCACCGAGAATATCCATCGGCGCAATGAGCTCGATGGTTATTCACCGCGCACCATAGTTACCGCCGTCCGGGAGGTAGTCCTGGCAGTGACAGCCGGCACCTTTACCACCGCAATCGTCTTCCTACCGAACATAATAGCAGCCAAGGATGAGGTCTCCACCTACATCAAGTACGTTGCAATGTCCATTGTTATTGCCTTGGCTACCTCGCTGATCATCGCCCAGACAGTGGTACCGCTACTGGCAGCAAGAATCAAACCCCGGGAAGAGACAAAGAAACAAACCGTCATTGATCGGTTGCAGAAAAAGTATACCATGGTACTTGGCTGGACGCTCCGCCATCATCGGACCAGCATAGCGATGGTGGTCTTGATTCTGATCAGTGTAGCCGTGCCCATTTCTATCGTCAAGAAGGATATGTTCGAAGAGCCGGATAGCAAGCGCTTGTACATGCGCTATTACGTGAACGGCAATTACACGGTGGACAAGGTGGAAGCCACAGTTGACCGGGTCGAGGACTATCTCTTCGCCCATCAGGATGAGTTCGAAATCAATTCGGTTTACAGCTATTATGAAGGAGCTTTCGCTGCTTCCACCATTCTGCTGAAAGAAGAGAAGCTCTCCAGGCCCATCAGTGAGATCATGGATGACATTGAGGAAGGCTTGCCGCAGTTACCCATAGCAGATCCCAGCTTTGAGCGCCGCAGGTCCGGGGCGGGTGAGTCTGCCCGCATCCAGCTGATCGGCCGATCCAGTGAACAACTGGCGACGCTCTCCAGGGAGGTAGCCCGGGTGCTGGAAGAAATTGACGGTCTATCTGACGTTCGTTCCGATGCGGAAGCGGGTGAGAAGGAAGTCAGGGTTGTAATCGATCGGGATCGCGCCCGCCAGTACGGATTTACGATCCAGGAAATAGCCCGGACCGTCGCGGCCGCCATGCGGGGTATGAATCTGCCTCGATTCCGGGATGACAAGGGTGAAATAGAACTGAAATTGCAGTTCCAGCGGGAAGACCAGAAGACCCTGGAAGAACTTCAGAACCTGCCTCTCTTCAATGGTGGCGATCAACCCATCAAACTAGCTGCCGTCGCCGATTTCCGAGTAAGCAGAGGACCACGTCGGGTCCATCGCGAGGATCGCATCACGTCCATTGGCGTTAGTGCTAATCTTGATGGCATCACTATGAGCGCAGCACGCGATCAGATCAGGGAAGTCCTCGGATTATATAACTTCCCTCCCGGCTATACCTGGAGTTTCGGCCGGGCGTTCAGCTATGAAGATGAAGCCAGCCGTACCATGATGACCAACACCCTGCTGGCGCTGGCTCTGATCTATTTCGTTATGGCCGCGCTATTTGAGTCGCTCATCTTCCCAGCCGCTATCTGGACTTCCATCATCTTTGCTATCGTTGGAGTCTGGTGGTTCTTCCTCGTCACCGGGACGACCTTTTCAATAATGGCGTGGATCGGGGTTCTGATCCTGATGGGTGTTGTGGTCAATAATGGGATTGTCCTTATCGATCACGTTAATCAGCTGCGCGCGAAAGGTCTCACCCGGCGGGAAGCCATCATTCAAGGCGGTCACGACCGCCTGCGTCCGATCCTGATGACGGCTGCCACCACTGTCCTTGGACTGGTCCCCCTCACTTTCACCAACACCCTGATCGGTGGTAATGGCCCCCCATACTACCCTATGGCCCGCGCCATCGTTGGCGGCCTGATTTTCTCCACCGCAGTAACCCTCCTCATACTACCCACGATTTATGTGATCCTTGATGATATGCGCAACTGGTCACGACGTGTGGTCCAGGCTGCAAGGAGAGATCATTAACTATCCTGCACATCTGCATATCCAAAGATGTTGCCAGCCAAAGCCTTTACTCTTTAGCTTTACATAAGATATTCACAGGTACACGTAGGAGGACGGATGCTAGACACCCGTTCTAGTGATGACCGACGTAGCTTTGATGGCCGTCGCTTTGGTCCGGATCGACGTCTGACAGTGCAACCGGTAGCATTTGAAAGAAGATCAGGTGTCGACCGTCGGTCCGGATTCGATCGACGCTCAGGAATAGATCGGCGGTCGGCAGCTAGTGCAATCAGCCACATACTCTAGCTTGCTCAGCTATATCAGGAAAAGTTCCCCAGGACGCTGATCTAACCCTCCACAGCGACATATCCAGGTTCCATCTCCAGAGGATTCTCCTGTTCCCATCTCTACAGGCCCCAACTGTTGACTCTCCAGACGTAGTGACGATATTCTCATATGTATTGAAGTATGGCAGTATTGCTGCCAAGCCGATAGACACTCCTCCATTAAGGTAACCCACGCTGGCGCTCGCCGACTTACTCCCGACAAGCTAATATCAAATCAAGTGCGCTCCACACTTCCTGCTTAAATACTTGAGGGGAGCACAGTGCGATGATTGACATGTGTACTCGCGCAGCAGTCTTGATGAATATGCTCCGTCGAGCAGCGCTGGGAAATTGCGACCACACACTCATATTTATGCTTTCATATAACGATATTGAGCTGTATAATTAGAGTGGCAGAGGATTCATCGGGGCACAGCCGTAGGAAAAGAGGAGGAGGTTTTTTCTTCCTCCGAGTCAATCGCTTGGTAGCTGTGCCAGAGGTGAATTAGAAATAGCACGGCAGGGCCGTGGAAACTACATGGTGGGTAGCCTATGGCTTCCAATATCTGTATATCCCTCTTACTATCTGGACATTTAACCTGAGAGGGTGTAGTGATTTGCGGGATAATTACTGCACAGAGAGCTACAGGCAATGCTACATTATCCAAATCCATTGGCTGTTTTCACGAGATTCCTGCTAACCTGGAAACCAAATAAACGATGAGGATGAATAAATGAGTAAGAAATTGCTTTCTACTCTGGCAATCATCTTCGTTCCCCTCTTTCTCTTTGGACAAGCTACCCAAGAGGGAACGGTGATCTCTGGGACGGTCACCGAAGCCGAAACTGGAGCAGCACTACCTGGAGCGAATGTCTTCATTGACGCGCTTAACCTGGGTGCCGCCGCTGACGCCGACGGCGCTTTCAGGATCGTGGTGCCCTCGCGACTAGCCAGAGGTCAGGACGTTGTGATCCTGGCCCGCTTTATTGGCTACCGCTCCGGAGAAGCGACGATCACCCTATTGCCTGGTCTGATCACCCAAGACTTTGCAATGGAATCGGACGTTCTCGGCCTGGACGAAGTCGTTGTCACCGGGAGGGGACAAATCACCTCCAAGGAGAAATTTGGTGTTGCCTTCAGCAAGGTGGAATCTGAAGAGATCACTCGCAGCGGGTACTCCAATATCGTATCGGCGGTTGCGGGCAAGGCTGCCAACGTGGAGATTACTAACTCCAGTGGTGAGCCCGGCGCTGCAGCTTACATTCGTGTACGCGGTGCCAATACCCTGCAAGGTGATTCACAACCTCTGATGGTGGTGGATGGTACGCCGATCGATAACTCCGAGGCTATCCCCTCTACGGATGTCTTCTTCCGCCTGGGTGCAACTACTCCAACCAACCGGGCTTATGACATCAGTCCTGATGATATCGAGAAGATCGAGATCCTCAAGGGTGCCGCAGCCACGGCTATCTACGGTTCCCGGGCCGCCAACGGTGTGGTGCTGATCACCACCAAGAGCGGCGTGGCCGGCCAGTTCCGGGGCAACTACCGCGTCTCGTACACCAGCGAAGAAGTGAACAAGATGCCCGAGCTGCAGACCAAATACGGCCAGGGCCTGTTCGGTGAAGGCATCGATGTCAATCCGAATACATCCTTCAGCTGGGGACCTATGCTGGACACGATCCCCGGTGCCCAAGTCTACGACCATAATGAGGATATCTTCAAGACCGGGACGCGGCTGGAGCAGTCATTATCCCTTTCGGGGGGCAACGAACGCCTCACCTACTACCTCTCGGCCGGCCTGTCCGATCATGACGGTATCATCATCGGGCAGAACAACTACTACAACCGGCGTTCAGCCCGGGTGAAATCCACTTATCACCTGACTGAAAAGATTGCCATCACCGGTAATCTGTACTACGCCAACAGTGCTGGATCGTATGTCCAGAAAGGTTCGAACATCAGCGGCTTGCTGCTGGGAGCATTGCGTACGCCACCGGACTTCGACAACTCGGAGTACCTGACTCCGGAAGGCTGGCATCGCTCCTACCGGAATCCGAATCCCACCAGGGAAGCTGGCGCGCGGGGATACGACAATCCCTTCTGGACCGCCAACGCGGTGAAGAACCGCACCGAGGTGGACCGCGTAACCGGTAATTTCATCGTTTCGTATGAGATCCTGCCCCGGGTAACCGTGAACTACACGCTGGGCACGGACTTCTCCAAGGACCTGCGGCGAGCCTTCGAGCCACCGGGGACCTCGAATAATGATCCCAATGGGTACATCGACCGGTTCGTGCAAACCAGGCTGCAGACCGATCATAACCTGTCCATCAATGCCCCCTTCTCCCTGGGACCAGGGATCAGCGGGACGATTGCCATGGGACAGATCATGAACCGCCGTGTGCGCGACGATTTCGGCACGTCGGGTTACGTAACTGCAACCTCCACGTACCTGCAGCTCCCCAATACAGCGGACTATGTTCCCTACGAATACGAATGGTCAATCCATACCGGTTCAACCTTCGGGAATGTGTCCATGGACCTGATGGAGCAGCTGTACCTCACGGTGGGACTGAACCGCGAAGGGGCCACCACTTTCGGCCGCGGCGACGCCCAGTGGAAGAACTTCCCTCGCGCCAGCGGTACCTGGGTGTTCACCAAGATGGCGGACCTGCCGGTGATCGACTACGGGAAGCTCCGCTTCGCGTGGGGCCAGGCAGGATCGCAGCCCACGGCTTACACCACTGTCAGCGGCTATACCGGTAATCTCATCATCGACGGTTGGGTAACCGGCAATAATCCCACCTCGCTGGGCTACGGCGGTTTCTATACCGGCAATACCATGGCTGCAGCCGACATCGAGCCTGAACTCACCACTGAGACTGAGTTCGGCCTCGACCTGGCACTCTTCAACAACCGGCTCGGCCTGGAGGCGACCTACTACCAGTCGCTGACCACGGGCGCCATCTTCCAGCTGACCATCGCGCCCAGCACCGGGTACGGATTCCAGGTGCAGAACGCGGCGGAGATCGAGAACAAGGGTCTTGAGTTAGCCCTCAATGCTCGATTGATCGATTCACCCGCGCTTAAGTGGGACGCCCGCTTCCTCTTCGCCACGAACAACAACGTGGTGAACGACCTGGCCGGTGTGGACAACTACTACATGTTCCCCGGCTTCACCAGTCAGAGCAACTACTCATACGCACCGGACACGATGCTGGCGGGGACCGATGACGAAGTCATCTGGAAGTACCCTGTGGGCGTCCTCCGTGGCTTCACTTGGGTACGCTTCGGCTTTGGTGAAGTGATCGACGGTGTGGATATCGACGAGGCCTATCCCGGTTGGGAGCTGGGTGATCTTTACATCCCTGCAGATGGTTATCCGATCGAATCCAATACACTACGTGTAACCGGTGATCCCTCACCCGATTGGACCGGTGCTATTGCCACCGAGCTGACCATCGCCAACAACCTGACCCTGTCCGCCCTGGTGGACATCAAGATGGGCGGCGATGTGAGCAACGGTACCAAGGGAGCGCTGTACTACTTCGGCACCCACAAGGATACCGAAGGCCGTGATACGGAGTACGTCGATTTCACCGACGAGATGTTTTACAACAGGTGGATCACCAAGCAGAACGACGGTAAGATTGGGAAACCGTGGGGCCCCGGGGTCGACGTAGACACAGACACGCTCCTGACACAGATTCCTGCGGGAGATAACTGGTATCTCGATGGTCCCGGTAGCAGCTTTACAGGTCCCAGTGCATCCTTCGTGGAAGACGGATCGTATATCAAGCTGCGTGAAGTGGCGTTGGCATACCGGCTGCCACCAGCCCTCTATTCCGACTTCGGGATCGAAGGCCTGACCCTGAGGTTGAGCGCCCGGAACATCTATACCTGGACGAAATACACGGGTATCGATCCGGAGACCAACCTCACCGGTGCCAACCGCATACGCGGCATCGATTACTTCAACAATCCACAAACACTACAAACCACCGCCACCCTGGTTGTGGACTTTTA
>CP070787.1:1818983-1822425 GCA_020346745.1 Fidelibacterota bacterium
CGGAATATAAGCCAGCAGCGGCGGCTTGTCGTTCGCGCCGTGCGCCTGGTGCGCGAGGTGCGCCACTCACCCCCCCGGCGGTTGCCGGGCCCCCTCTCTCAGAGATAGAGGGGGAAGAGAAGAGCGGCCCAATCGGCTGCGCGTGTTCGCCCCGCCCCGCTTACAGCGGGATTTATGGCGGGATTCAGCAGCGGATTCTGTGACAGGACCACCAAGTGACCGGTATCGCACCAGCGGGTCGGGGTATATTAACGGAGTTTCATTGCAGAGTACTCGGGATACGAGATGCTATATCTCCTCATCTCCAGGTCAAATCTTACCGCTTTACTCTGGAGCGCGATGATATAGTAACAGAGTAAACCGACTATTAATATTCTACTGTCACACCTCGAGCCTTTAACATGGGAATCTGCTCAGTAATTGCTGTGAGGCTCAGTGGATTGCTATGCAAGCTGACGCGATCTCCTTCTCCTAAGCCCGGATTGTTGATTAGAGGTGTGAGGTCTTTAATATTGTTTTTATTTAGGACAAGCACTGCGATGTTTGTCAGACCAGAAAGAAAAGTCAGGTCACTGATTTCGTTATCCGCTGCAATGAAAGATTGCAAGTCAGTTAGTTTGGCAACAGCTGAAAGGTTATCAACCGGTCCCAAACTGACTGGAAAAAAGCCAATAAGTCTAGGCCTAAAGGATCCGGGAGGATACTCAAAGCGCGGCGCCGAATACCTTCTGGGCCCATATTCGATTTTTTCTATTTTCAGATACACAAGGTTAATAAGATATTCGATCCCCGCCAGGTCCCAAACATCGTTAGGAACGAAGAGATCGGTTATTTCCTCCAAGTCCCCTGCCGTAATCAGTCCCTTTTGAATGCCAATCTTCTCCCTAATGACATTTTCCAGGTGCTCGTCTTCGAAAAGAACTATATCACTTTCATTCACTTCCAATGGGTCTAGTTTCTCCGAACACGAGTTCGTAAGCAGAATAACCACCAGCCCAATCCCGACTATTACACCTGCTTCTGCTATCTTATTCAAACCATTGCGACATGATCGTAACATGCAGGATTGATCCAGCATAGATCCCATCCCCCTGCTTTTTCTTATAATTGAGACAATCAAGATCTTATTAAAATTCAATCCCCAGTCCCATGACCAGTCCATGATATTCATTCTTCACCGAGTAACTACCAGCTCGGTAGGCAGATGTGAAATCATAACCTTTCCTTAATTCCAGAGTAACGTATCTGTTATGCGGTAATTCGATCTCCAGCCCGGCAGCTAACTCGCCCCCCAACCCTACTCTACTGAATTCTCTGTAAAATGACTGATACGGCGTTTGATACTTAATCAGGATATCCACCCGAGGGCCAACAAGCCAGTAGAAATGGAGGAATCCAGCATCCCTGGTTGTTCCTACGAATACTGGAAGGGATAAATAATATACCAGGTTGGAAATCAGTTCTTCCTCCCCTTGCTTTATCGTATGATCGATCATTCCCTTCTGAATTAATTGTAGTTCGATGACCAAACGGTCCCGCTGAGCAGCATGCCACTCCGCGTAAAGCGATAGGGCCCAACCAATACGCGGCTGAATATCGAGGTTCTCTACGTTGCGATCGGTCTTGAAATCCTGAATAGCAGAAACAATTCCACTTTTAAGCCCTAATCTGTCCGGGAATTGAGCGAAGAGCATGGAGTAACATCCACTGCCAATTAAAAGGCCGATAAGGAAATATCTCCAGAAAGTCTTGCTCATCATAACGATTACGCGGATTAAATACTAACACTGTATGTGCCGGATTTTCAGAGACCGCGGACTGTCTGAAACCCGCGACAGAGTTCTTACCACCATCCATTCCATGCAAGATAGGTAGGTGGTAGCACCACAAGGCACTCGTCAGGTCGAGATGATTACAAATGCGGGACTTGATTAATCAGGCGTGACTATGACCAGTGCCTCAGCGGCACGGTAGTCTATCAATCAACTGTAGAAGTCTTCGAGGGAAGGCTCCAAGGCAAAGTACGTAGCGTATTGTAAAATAGCAAGCTTATTAGGGAAAATATCAGGAAGCTACACTCTATTGCACAGGTGGGGATATTATCGAAGAAACTGGTCAGGAGTGGTCACCGTTGGGCAAATTCCTGCCCCGTTTATCTGCCTCTTTTTGTATTTCGTTCTGAGGACAGAACAGGTCTTCGTCCGCCAGATGGCGGACTACGGCTCACGAGGGTAGGACCATGAACTGAAAATCCACTGCTTTATCAGGCAGCTTTGTTCCACCATCGAGAAAGCCGAAGTCATTTCAAGACTTACCAATCATTACACGATTAGTCTTTTGTCTCAGAGATGAGCAACGGCCTTCCAGACTGTAGATCCCAGATTCAAGGCCTGCCCAGGGTACGGGTATCCCCGCCAGTCTAGTGGGGATCTCTACGTGAAGTCGTGCTTCTGGAAATTATGAGCGTGATCGGATTCCTGACGCCAGGGCCGCTTACTTCAGCTCATCGGCGATAGACCTGGCCCAGGAAGTGATGGCGTTCCAATCACGGAAGTCGCCGAGAGGGGCCTTGACATTGTTAATAATCCATTTCTCGACCGGATTCAGCTTGTTCAAATTCAGCACACCATGGAAGACGGCGATATCGCGGGGCCGGATGCGGTCGGCGATGGGTCGCAGCGCCCTGGGTAAGCGCCAGCCTTCCAACAATTCCACCGGGTCTCCCTCACCGGTGGGTCCGCTGGAAAACAGCCACACCGATTGCCTGGCCAGCACCTTCCTGTTTGCCTTCAGGAACATCGCCGCCTCCCGGCGCCAGCGGCCCATATAAACCGCGCTACCCAATACAACTGCCTTATAGGGGGACAGATCCCTGACACGTCCCACGGGCAGCACGTCGGCACGCAGACCCGCTTGACGCAGTAGCTGACCGATTTTCTCGGCAATCTCCGCTGTAGCACCGTACTTGGTGGCGTAGGCTACCAGAGCTTGCTTGTTCATTTCATTCTCCGATCAGTCCAGCAGTTTTTTCCTTTTCCGCAGCCTGACCAGGGTGAAGATGTAGATACCAAGTCCCAGGGCGAGCGACCCATACTCGCCAATATTGACTCCCAACTGGGAGCGATACATCCCCAGCCCTATCTCCGTCGAACCATGTAAGAAAAGCGGCAGTCCCGGAGCTGAAGGAAGCAGGGCCGTCATGGGGTGCGATATGAAATCCACCACCCAGTGGCTGAAGAAGAGCAGTCCGATGATCACAGCAGCACGTATATCTTTTGTGATGAGCTTCGCGATGATCCCTGCCAGGACCGACCAGATCGCTGCCATGAAAAGGCTATGGGACCAAGGGGCCGATGCTACGACACCCTCCTCCGGGAAATGCTCCAGGCCTGCGAGCATGAATGGAAAGAACACAAAATCGATTCCATAAGCAATCAGGATC
>CP070787.1:1822525-1826657 GCA_020346745.1 Fidelibacterota bacterium
GCCCACTCGTAGCTGTCCCGATTCTCATCAGCTCCGAATGTCCACTCCTCGTTCAAGTTGAGCACTTTGAAATTGAATACGTTGCCAATATCGATATAGAAATTCAGATTGGCACTGCCAAAGGAAACGCTCTTCGCCAACTTCATATCCACCATCTGGTAATCCGGCCAGCGGAGGTTATTCGACAGGTTTCGAATATCGGCCGGATTGTGGGTAAACTTGTCCCCGCGGCGCCATTTAGGCAATACACTGATCATCCAGCCCCCCAGCCAATCGATCCCGAAGAATTGGGGCCCCCAGTGTATCGGGGTGTGGAATGATATGTTGGCGGCAACGCGTGGGATAAACGCCGGACTGTTCTCTTCCCCCCCATACAGGGCACCGGCCTGGGCATTGCGCACCGAATCCTCATAGGCGTATTCACGGCCGGCATTGCCATTCTTATCAATGACATACCAGAGATTAAGCCAACCGGTCAGAAAAGCCCCCTGATTCTTGGATATTCGCAGCTCGAAACCCTGGTCGTTTTCCCAGCGGTTGCTCATCCAGCCATGATAATCGAGCGTTCCGGATATGTTGTTGTATTCGACGTCAGCCGCTTCTCCGGTCACGTCTTTGTAATAGGTACTTAACTGGATCAGATACTGGTCCAGCAGGTTGTAAGCCGCCCCTAATTCATAGGAAATGGTCCGCGGAGGCTCCAGGTTGGGATTCCCGATGTTGAATAAACCGCGCTTGTAAAAGCGCATCTTGTACATGAACATTTGTGAATAGGGAGTCGGCGACCGGAAATGCCCGTAATTGAAGAAGAATTTCGACCTCTCAGTGATGGGAAAGGAAATTCCGATTCGCGGGCTGATGGTAAACCAGTTCTTGGTCTTCTTCAGAAAGTTGCCTCCCAGACTGTCATCGATCGCATGCCACCGCTCCCAGATGATATGCGTTCCCGATTCCAGGTCCTGCCGCAGTTGAACCTTATCCTCGCCTTCGGTCCCCTTGGTGAACGCGGCTTCATTCCACGGATCATCCGAGGGCCATACACCTCCTCCCGAATTGTAATAATCAAAACGCACACCGACACGACCCTCCATGCCTTGCAGCGAAATCTGATCCTGGATATAGCTGCCCAATTGCCACGGTGTCCGATGATCGCGCATCTCGTAGTTGGTATCCTCATCTTCCCACCAACGCCAGTTGTCGTTATCCAGGTCGAAATAGTTCAATTCTGTCCCGAGCTTGATCAGATTGGAACGGTTGACCTGACTGCTTAAATCATACTTGACACGTAACTGCCGAGTCACAGAATTCTCGTGATATTCCCCTACCTTGGAGGAGAATCTGCGGTTCATTCCCGGTGGAGATTCATACCGGTCCCAGACATAAAAGTCAGAGGGATCCTCAGGATTAAAGACCGTATCGGGTTTGAACAGGATACCATAGGGCTGTTCATTGAACCAGATCGGTCCAAAATTTATGATGGCCGTCATGTCCCGGGTTTCCTTGGGTTTGAAGTAATCCCGATGCCAGGCATAGGAGCAGGACAGGTTCCAGAAGGTTTCGGAACTGACCATATGGTCTATGGTGAATCCGCCCAGGATCGTGGTCTGCGTTTTGGGCTGCCAGAAGGTCGGATGCCAGTAATACTTGTAGATGGTCTCATCCCTGTCAGGGACCTCATCGGCGAAGACATTCAGATTGTTGATGGGCATGGTATCGCCGCCTCCCTTTAGATCGGGGATAGTGCCGTCGGTGGGGAAAGTGGTCTGTGTACCCTCGATGACGCGATACAGTCCGTTCAGCTTCAGGGTGGTCTGTTTGGTGAGATTCGCCTTGATGGTTAACATGGAAATGGACGTGAATTCCCCGTTTCGCATCACCGGCTGGGTATAGTTGAAATTGGTGGTCTTGTTGGAGAAATAGAAGGTAGCGTCACCCAGTGCCCTGCTGAGAAATGGCAGAGGTCCGCCCAGTCCGAAATCCAGATCATAGTCCGCGTGTATCCCCTCCGATTCATGGGCATGATCCCGGATCGCCTGCTTCTGCTCTTCCGTGATCGGATATTGGGGATAGAGTGTATCCAGGGCCGCGAAGTCCGGGACGGTCTGGTACATCCAGGCGGACCACAGGTAAAGATCCATCGCGGTAGCTTGCTTTTCAACTGGTTTCCCGCGGTTATAGCGTAGGACTTCTGTTTCCCACCCGGAGAAGGTCTCATGCTGCTGCTTCAGGTATTCAGCCTCTACGGTATCGTATTCCGTGGCAACCAGCCAGCCCGTGTTAGTCCCGACAAACGATATGATCGGATCCAGGAAGGGACGCATCCCGGCATTGGTGGGATCGTACAGCGATTTTCCGAATCGCTTCATATGGGGCACGTTGCGGGAATAACTGAAGGTGCCGTGATAGCGATCTTTCTCACCGGTCTTCGTAATGACACTCAAGATACCGGACCGGAAATTGCCATATTCGGCGCTAAAGCCACCCGTTTGCAAGGAGACCTGCTCAATCGCACTCAGCGGGATCGAGGCTTCAGCCTTGCCGATGCGCTGGTTGACGAAACTCAATCCGTTGACGATCGTTCCCGTCTGTTCCGCCGTGCCACCCCGAACCTCAATTTTCCGCTCCTGGGTTACCCCGGCCAGGGAGCCCAGGAACTCGTTTATCGTTCGAATCGCAGGTGCTTCCTCGATCTGGCTGGCCAATGCCACCTGTTGACTGTTCGATATCTCCTTGTGCAGAATGTCTCTCTCAGCCGTGACCGTTATGGCTTCACCCTCCACGGCTGCAACTTCCATTTCAATATCCAGTCGGGTAACCTGGTCAATGGCCACCATTACATCGATGATGGTCGCCCGCCGATATCCGATCATCGAGGCTTCAATCTCATACACGCCCACGGGAACGTTGAGAATGTGGAAATAGCCGTCAACATCGGTCGCTGCTCCCAGGTAGGTTCCCTTGACGATCACGTTGACACCGTGCAAGGGGATCCCAACAGAAGCATCAGTGATCGTCCCGACGATTTTGCTGGTCGTCTGGCCATAGGCCATGGGTAGCCACAGTGCGATTCCCCAGAGGGTGACAATCCAATTTCTTAGGATCCGAATACGAGCTTCCATCGACTAGCACTCCTTATGGGTTGTTGCCTGTAGACTTCAGGCAGCTTGCCTCCAAACGAACGTAACAGAGTGTTTTCACTTGATCAGCATCAACTTTTCAATTCTGACCTGATCCTGGCTGTCCAGGCGTAAATAATAGATACCGCTGGCAAATAGATCCCCGTTGAAGAGGACCGTATGCTCGCCTGCCAGCTTATGCTCATCGACCAGCGAGCCAACTTCCTGACCGAGCAGGTTGAACACGGTCAGTCGTATGTTGCCCGTCCGGGGGACAGTATAGACAATGGTGAGTTGACTGTTGAAAGGATTAGGATACACCTCCAGTTCCAGGTTTTGGGGCAGTGCCGCCACCTCCTGGGATTCCGTAGAGACAGTACCCTCAAGATAAAGAGTGCGGATCGCCGCAACATCCAGGGGATAGTTATGAATACGAACCTCATCCAAGGCCCCCATTAGATACTGGCCTTTGTTCAGATTCCCAGCCATAAATAGATCGCGCTCCTGGGATATATTCCAGCTGCTGTCGGGTGCTGAAGCCAGCAAAGTCGTGTCAGCATAGAGATTAAGGCTCTCATTGGAGCGGTCACGAATTGCAGTCACCATCACCCAATCATCAGGCAGGATAGTACCACTTGCGGTTCCCACTGCACTCACGCGTTCCCCATCCCCCACAGCAAACTGTATGCTGCCGCCTCCGGAGTGGCAGATTTCATAGCCCTGGTCCAGGTTCCCTTCAGTAAAAATGCCCTTTGACAGGATGGGTGCCGCCTGGGCGGTATCATCCAACTCCAGCCAGAAGGTGATGGTGAAACCGCGGACTGAAATATTGATCAGGTCACTGTCTCTGACCTTCAGATATTGATTTGTACCGTTGAATTCGAGTGCCAGACCCAGAGGTCCATCTACCGCAGCCGTATATGCATCCATATTATTCAAATAGACGAAGTGCCCGTTGCCGGTAGCATCCAATTCCAGGGAGCCGTAACCCCGCTCAAACGGCCAGTAGGCAACCA
>CP070787.1:1826757-1832959 GCA_020346745.1 Fidelibacterota bacterium
CTCTTCAAGGACCGGCAGGGCAGCTACCGGGCCCTGGAAGCTTCATGCACGCATCTGTCGTGCATTGTCCAGTATAAGGAGGACGACAACATCGTCTGGTGTGCTTGCCACAATGGGCGATTCGATCTGTCCGGCAAGGTGATCTCGGGGCCGCCGCCTGATGGCCTCGAGCCCTACGATGTGAATATCACGGACAATGGCGAGATCTGGGTCTCGCGGAGGCAGTCTTGAACCATGAGTAAGATCAGCCAATGGTTTGAAGAGCGCTATCATCTTGCCCCCGTGGTGGACTTCCTACGAAAGAAGCAGGTGCCGCTGCACCGGGGCTGGTACTGGTCCTATCTGGGTGGAGTGACCCTGTTCCTGTTTGCCATCCAGGTGGTAACGGGCATTCTGTTACTGATGTATTACAAACCGAGTGCCACCGAAGCCTACGAGTCGATCCGTTTCATCATGTCCCAGGTGGCGTTCGGCTGGTTGATCCGCTCGATTCACAGTTGGTCAGCCAATTTCATGGTTCTGGCCGCTTTTCTGCATATGTTTTCGGTCTTTTTTCAACGGGCATACGGTCGTCCCCGAGAACTGACCTGGGTAACGGGAGCCATTCTGCTGGGTTTGAGCCTGTTCTTCGGATTCAGTGGCTACCTGCTTCCCTGGAATGAGCTGGCCTTTTTCGCGACCAAGGTGGGAACGGAGATCGTTGGAGCGGTCCCGTTTGTCGGCAAAGCCCTGATGATCCTCCTGCGAGGCGGAGAAGAAGTTACCGGGGCAACGCTACCGCGATTCTTTGGTATTCACGTTGCCGTTCTGCCAGCAATGTTCACTGTCTTCCTGGGTGCCCACCTAATCTTCATCCAGGTGCAGGGCATGCACGAGCCCAGAGCATGGGCACAGCAGGCACCTGAGAAGCGCCGCTACATGCCGTTTTTTCCCCATTTTATGCTACGGGATGCCCTGCTCTGGCTGATCGTGCTGAACATCGTGGCGATATTTGCCGTTTTCTTTCCCTGGGAGTTGGGTGCCAAAGCGGACCTATTCGCCCCGGCCCCCGCCGATATCAAGCCCGAATGGTACTTCATGTTCATGTTCGAGACCCTGAAGTTGATACCGGCCCATATCTGGATCTTCGAGGGGGAAGTCGTGGGCATCCTGGGATTCATGTTAGGTTTTCTGGTCTGGATGCTCGTGCCTTTCATTGACCGGAAAGATGACGAGAACCGCTACCGACTTTTGAAACGAATCGGGGCCGTGGTGGTGATCTACATTGCCGCCATGACCGCATGGGGGTACATACAATGAGTTGGCGCCCAGTAGTCTTTATGCAATTCGCCATTCTCGCGGGCTTATCGCCGCTCCGGGCTGATGAGGAGAGCAGCTGCGTGGGTTGCCATCTGGAGCAGGATCCGCCATACTCCACTCCCGCCGAACACTTTTCCGAGGATATTCATGCCGGTGCTGGCTTCGGCTGCAACGATTGTCATGGTGGTGATCCCGAGGCATGGGACTATGACGAGGCCAAGGATCCGGCTCGAGGGTTCATTGGCATTCCAGCCGACTCAAAGGTCGTGGAGGTGTGCAGCAAATGCCACAGTGATCCCGATCTAATGCGGCGTTACAATCCCAACCTGCCTACCGACCAGACTGCCAAATTCTGGACCAGTGGACATGGGCTGAGTTTGAAGCGAGGGGGTAAGGACGCCGCCCAATGTGCGTCGTGTCATGGCACCCACGGTATCAAGCGGAGTGGTGATCCCGGTTCACCTGTCTACCATACCAACGTGGATGCCACCTGCGGCAAGTGTCACTCTGATCCGCAGCTGATGGAGCAATACAAGTGGCCGGCACGAGTAGTTGAGCAATACCGGGGCAGCGTACACGGGGTGGCGCTCTTGGAGCGTGGGGATCGCGCGGCGCCGACCTGTAATAATTGCCATGGCAACCATGGTGCCGCCCCGCCAGAGGTGGGATCGATCCAAGAGGTCTGCGGTGTATGCCATGTGAACAACCAGCGTCTGTTCAGCCAAACCAGGATGAAGGCCGTGTTTGCGAAGCGTGATCTGCACGGTTGCGTGGTCTGTCATACCGCTCACGACATCCAGCAACTCGATGATGATCTGATCAGCTCAGCTCCGGATGGCATCTGCTCCCGGTGCCATCAGCCCGGTGATGTCGGTGCACTTCAAGCCGACAGTATCAGAGCTGTTCTCGGTAACCTGACCGCCATCATATCGGAAGCCCAGACAGCACTCCACGACGTGGAGAACCGTGGACTGGAAGCGGAGGAACTGCTGTTGGATCTGCAAACGGCCGGCACGGCCCTGGTGCAATCCAGAACGATGGTTCATACTTTTGATGCCAGCCTCATCGATGCGGAAGCTGAACCGGGAGTTGAGCTGGCCTCGAGGGTGATCCAAGAATCGCAGCGCCTTCTCCGGGATTTCAGGATGCGGAAGATCGGATTGGGCATCGCGACCATCTTCATCAGCTTCCTGGCCGTGGTCCTGTATCTCTATATCAGGACTCTCGATTAGGATCAGACGGGGGTAAGCAAGGGTCTTGCTTGTCTAGAAAGCGGATTTTATATTTCTATTTCAACCTTAATCTTGAGATTAAATTTTCGATGCCCTGATTGGTATACACAGGATTTATTCCTAATGATTGAACCGTATATAGTAGACGTTCATCGGAGCAGGCTACCGAGCGGATATAGCGCTTAATCTTCATCGTAGAGATGCAATATATACACTACGCGCTCGATCTAGGCACCCGGGATGTGGTGCAGGTGGAGTTAGGAACACAGGCTTACGTACGACTGGTGGACCAAGAGAACTACGAAGCATACCGGGCGGGTGAGAACTACCGGTATTACGGTGGTCTGGCCGAGAGATCCCCTGCTAATATCAAGCCTCCCTACCAGGGGCACTGGCACCTATGCATTGATTTAGGTGGAAAGGATGGTGATCTCAATGCCAGTGTCCACATCATTCAGGAAGTCGCGCCCGAGAGCAACAAACGAGGGCGGCGAAAAGTCAAGTAATCAGGGCAAACCGCCACCTGCCGTCCCGGCAGAACACTCCCTCATTGTATTTCTTCAACGCTGGGACCAGACCCAGAGGCCGGCATTTCACGCTCGGGTAGATTCTTCTCGCGGTAGCGATTCCAGATCTCGTCCATCTCTTCAAGCGTAGCCTCTTCAGGTGCCTTGCCTTGCTCCCGGAGTTCTCTTTCGATGTGCCGGAAGCGATACTCGAACTTGGCGATAGTGCGCCGCAGGGCACCTTCAGCATTGATTCCCAGAAAACGGCCCAGATTTACGAGGCTGAAGAGGATGTCTCCCAATTCTTCTTCGATAGCATCATTATCCTGAGCGAGGTGGGCATTGCGTAGCTCGTCCAGTTCTTCCTGAACCTTGTCCCAGACCGGTTCCATGTGATTCCAGTCGAAGCCCACATGGGAGGCCTTTTCCTGAATGCGGCGGGCGCGGGTCAGCGCCGGCAGAGACCGGGGTACGCCGTCCATGCGCGAGGAACGTTCCTTTTCCCGCTGTTTGGCCGCTTCCCAGTTCTGTTTGGCATGGAAGGCACCCTCAGCTTTGGCATCACCAAATACATGCGGATGACGGTCTATGAGTTTGGCGGTGAGCCCAGATATGCATTCTTCCAGTGTGAACCACCCTTCCGTTTCGGCGATCACGCCCTGGAACAGGACGTGAAGCAACAAATCCCCCAGTTCCTCCTTCAGGGCTTGATGGTCCTCACCTTCAATGCTCTCGATCAACTCGTAGGTCTCTTCCAGCAGATAGGGAATGAGGCTGTGGGAGGTCTGTTCGCGGTCCCATGGGCACCCTTCGGGGGATCGGAGCCTCTCGATGACGGCCAGTAGTTGGCTGAGGCGTTCGCCAACTTCCGGTGTGGGCGTCAGCGCAAGGTCATCAGGTTTCATTGGGATCATCCTCAGTTTCAATGTTGCGTGCGCTGATATGGACTTGGGCGATACGGTTACCCTCCAACGCCTTGACAGTGAACCGTCGCCCCCCATCGGTAATCCACTGGCCAACAGAAGGGATCTTGTCAAAGCGATCAAACAGGAAACCCCCAAGTGTATCGTATTCCCGGTCAGTGGGGAACTGGTGTCCCAGTCGATCACCCAGATCGTCCAATGCTACTCCGGCATCCACCAGGAACTCATCATGTCCAGCCGACCTAATTTCGGCTTCCTCCAAGTCAAAGGGGTCCCGGAGCTCGCCCAAGACTTCCTCGACTACATCTTCCAGGGTGACCAACCCTGCGGTGCCGCCGAACTCATCGACGACGATGGCGATACTGGTACGCCGGTCCTTGAAATCCTGCAGGAGGGATGCAACGCCCTTGCTTTCCGGCACAAAGAACGGCGGCCGCGACAAGCGGATCAGGTTCACCTCGGGATGGGTACCATCCAGATAGGGCAATATATCCTTGGCGTAGAGGATGCCTCGAATATCATCGATAGATTCCTTGTAAATGGGGATTTTAGACACCTGCCGGGTGCGGATCATTTCCTGGGCTTGTTCGGGTCCTGACCGTGCTTCCAGCGCCAGGATATCCACCCTGGGGACCATGATCTCGTGAACGGCCGTGTCTCCGAAGTCAAAGATCGAGTGGATGATTTCGGTTTCACTCTGTGCCAGGGTGCCCCGATCCAATCCTACTTCGGCCAGATTTTTCAACTCCTCTTCAGAAGTGAACATTTTCTCGGGTCTGATCCTCAGTACTTGTGTGACGAGATGGGTGAAGCCATAGATAAGTCGGCCAACCGGATAGAGGACCATGACCAGCACTTTTACCGGCCTGGAGGCTAAGCGGGCAAACGCTGTGGTGTGACGGATGGCCAGTAGCTTGGGCGTAATTTCGCCGAAGAGGAGAATCACTGTGGTTACCACGATGGACTCGATGACCAGGAGCAGGGAGAGGTTAAGCCCCAGGCGGAGGGCGATATCAGCAGTCAGTAGGGCTGCTACGAAGGCCATGGCGATATTGACCAGAGTGTTGCCTGTGAGAAGGGAGATGAGCAGATGCCGTGGTCGTTGGAGAATAACGAGGATGCTTTTATGGATGGACACATCCTCGCCATAATCCTTAATCCGACTTTGCAAGCGGAAGAAGGCGGTTTCCGCTCCGGAGAGTAGACCACTTAAGACAAGCAGGCCACCAAGCAGCAACACATTGATGAGCAGGCCACTCACGATCCCAGTGTCTCCGAGAAGGGGGCCAGATGGTGGTTCTCCAGGGTGCGCATCCCAGCCTGGTTTGCGGGAGTGTCATCATCATAGCCAACCAGGTGAAGACACCCATGGACCACCAAGCGCATGAGTTCCCGCTGATAAGGTTCATGGAAGCGCTTACTGTTCGCACGCGCACGCTCGGGGCTGATATAGATCTCACCGTCAAGGGCCTCATCCACCTCGTTAAGGGTAAAGGCGATCACATCAGTGTATTCGTCCAGTTCAAAGAATTGTTGTTTAAGGGCACGCATATGTTCATCACTGGTAAAGACAATTTGCAAGTGTCCTGTCTCAGCGCCATGCTCGGTTAATGTCGCTCTTGCCAGGGGTATGACCACTTGTGGCGAAAGCGGTAGTGGTTCTCCGCTCAGCGTATCAACGTCTACAGTGATCACTCAGTTGGGGTGCCCTCGAAGACAGTGGCTTCGGTAAGCACTTCTTTCTCCCCCACCTTCTTTTCCTCAGGAATCTCTTTTTCGGTGGTAGGATAAGGGATGCGTACGTGATAGATACCTTTCAGTACCCCGATCATGCCAGTTCCGGCAGCCGCATCGCCCTTGATCCGATTGATCTCTTCCAGTGTCAGCGGGCATTCATCCAGTTGCCCATCAGTCATTCGCATGTCGATAATGGTATCCACCATCTGTACGATACGAGGGAGGGTAGGTCGGCTAATGGACTTGGTGGCCGCTTCGATGGCCTCGCACAACATGAGGATGCCGGTTTCTTTGGTATTAGGTTTGGGTCCAAGATATCGGAAGGTATCTTCCTTCACTTTTTCAGGGCCGCCGTCCTCGCTGATGGCTTTCTGGTAGAAATATTCGACACGGGCGGTGCCGTGGTGCATGGGAATAAAGTTGGCCACGGTTTCGGGCAGGCCATATTCTTTCGCCAAGCGCAGGCCCTCTTTCACATGGCTGATCACCACCTTGGCGCTCAGAT
>CP070787.1:1833059-1838482 GCA_020346745.1 Fidelibacterota bacterium
ATCATGCACGGATGCAGTGGTGTCGCTGAATATTAGGCTGTCAAAGTAGGCGGGGTTAGTCCTGGCTGTGCTATCGGGAAAATCAACCAGGATCACCAGTGCATTCAATTCTCCTGATGGGAATCTGGCAGGATCAAGAGCCGGGAATTGGTCGGTTTCTGACAATCCTTTCTGGAGTTCCCTGCGTTGGAGAATCCAGGGGGCATCCACACCCGCTTGTTGGAGCTCGGCCCGGTTTCTGAGGTAATAAGGCTCTGAAATGAGTCCCTGCCTGAGCAATTCGTAATACCTCGGGTGGGGGGCTGTTGCCCATAGATAGCCGGCCTGCACGGCCAGTGCTAGAATGAGTGCTCCAGTGATACTTCTCTTACTCATCTCTTCCTTTAGGTACATTAACACTCCGGAAATTAAAGGCCGATAATACATAATTTTGGAGCCGGCGACTACCCCTTCTGATAGAAACTATCAGTTCCGCTACTGTATTACCCTTCTGAATTCAGCAGCTCGTCCAATACCTGTTCAATCGTCAGCGGTGCGGCACCTTCCAATCGGTTGTTTACGAAGACATAGCCGGGAAAACTGGTCTGGATTGCTCGGTTGAGATGAGTAATGAGGGCTTGTCGAATTTCCGGTAAAGGCTTTAGGATGCGTTGGTAGGGGAAGAAGGCTTCTACGGCATCCTTATACGCGACCTGCGGGGGTGTCAACAGGCGCATGACGAAATGCTCGGCGGTGAACGAGGAATCCTTGGAAACCTGATCCGGAAAGGGCGGCATCCAGCTCCAGGAAGTGTGCACATGCGCCACCCCGTGCGTGTGCAGGATGCCGAAATAGCCCTCGTCCAGCAGCTGGTGATTACGGATCTCTACGGCGAACCGGTAGTCGCTCGGTAGAGCGCCTAGAAAGTCGTCCAACTGCCGCAGAAAGCTGCCGTCATCTACGATCGATCTGGGTAGTGTGCCGAATTGAAAAATGATCGGTCCCAGCTTGGGCCCGAGCTCGGATACCACCTCCAGAAAGTTTGATGAAAATAACTCACCATCCAGAAATGTTGGATTGTCCTGTCCTTTGCGGCTGCCGTAGCGGGGATGGGTGGGGTATTTATAGACGGTAATTTCCTCGGTTACCTTGAGACCGAAACGAAAGTCAGAGGGTGTCAAGGCATCCAGCTCTTCGATCAATCGCTCGCTCGGGAAGCGGTAGAACGTGGCATCCACACCAACAGCGGGAAAGTGGCGGGCATACTCGGCTAGGCAGCGGCGTTGAAATGCTTTCTGGCTTGAGTAATGGTCGTTATAGACCAGTCCCTGCCAGCCCTCGTATTTCCACGAGGATGTGCCCACGTAAATCCCGGATTCCTTTGCTAGAGAAATAGCCCGGTTTGAAAGCAGTTGTGGGTCAGTATCCATAAAGTCGGCAATAAGTTACCAATGTTGCATGGGTATATTCAAACTGGCGTGCGGTGTCCGTTTGCGTGTAATACTAACAAAATTTGCATGGATTAAAGGGCGGTTTTCACTATGACATCAAGTAATACTTGATGCATGCCGGATTCCGGGTGGCACTCAAGGAGCATTGGACATCACTTGCTCCATCATCCTACCTATGACAGGCAGTTACATACCTAGAATGGGTTTCTTTGGGGTGTTTACAGTCGATTCGGAGGGACCCACTACGCGGTATCCATTTACGGCCGTGGAATCAACCTCAAGTTGCCACCAGAACACCGTTACGGAGGCACCTGGAGTCCACCGATATATCTGCATATACGGAATGTGCTGGACTAATCCTGGCTTGATTTGTTGACTAGCGCATAAATCGGGATGGTCACACGGATTCCAGCGAGCTGATTTGGCAGCTTTTTGTTCGAATACGCTGAAGTAGGCCATATCTGTGCTATTATTGAACAGCACCAGCTTGGTGGGACGAACTTCAATCAATACGGGTTTTGACAGTGGCGGAAAGGCAGTCAGAGCGATGAGGATAGCCAGAACATAAATTGATAAAGGAACAGCGATTGTTTTCATGTGACTATGTCCTTGAGATTCCCTTCCTTAATCAGTAATCCTGCACCCGTTTTATTGGCATATGAAATATAGAGGCGGTTTAGGACAAGTACAAGCTAAGGCGTATGGATACCTGCTTGCCGTTATTAAACAAAATGATTGACTCTATGGTATCACTTAATTAAGATCATAAAGTCCTATTTCAATGCAAGTAAGAGTAGCGAGTGATGGTCCCATACACTCGCATTATCTACAAGGTATGCAGCCAGATAATCACCTGACACATCACCTCACCATAATGGGCTATTTTTGTTCTCTAAGCCGATTCCAGCACATAGCACCAACCATGAATCCCTGAGATGCAAGGTAGAGGTGAGGATTGTTCTATCTGTGAGAGGGTGATAGGGCCAGCAGAATTAGAAACGATCGAGGAGGCGAATAAATGACTCCCCAACAAAGGTCGACGAAACCAAGTATCGGGGGTAGCGAAGAACTCCTATCGGGGCTCCCGGAAGGACACGTGATCCATACGTTAGCCAGTGAACATGTACAGATAATCGGTATTTTGCGGAAGCTGGATGAACTGCGCAATATACTGATACAAAAGCCCTCCCTTGAAGAGAGCACAGAGATCCTGGAAGAAATTAGTCATTCGGCAGGTCTGCTTCTGGATGCAGAAAAGCACCATCTTCGTGAAGAACAGGTTGTGTGCCTTGAAATGGAAAGACGAGGCATTTCTGGTCCTCCAGAGATCATGCGACAAGAGCATAATCTGCTGCGCCCCATTAAGAAGCGGCTTCTGGACCTTGCTACAACTGAGGCAGAGAAAAGGGAATTTGAAACATTGCAACGGGAAATTAATGAAACTACGGATAGAATCATTTCCAATCTTTTATTACACATCAACAAGGAAGACAAGGTGCTCTATCCGACTGCTCTTGAGATTATTGACGACCCGGACACCTGGTCAAACATGCGCCTCCAATGCGATGAAATTGGCTATTGCTCCTTTACTCCCGGCGTGGATACCAGCATGAAGGAGGTTGGATGAACGACATTTCCCCTTGCCGATGATAGCCTGCGATACTACAGTCTTTGGATAGTGACTGTCTATTTTGATTGTGGTTTCTAATAATCCCATTGCCTAATTTTCTCATGAATCCAACGCATCATAAGGAGCCTGCCATGGCCTTTCAGACCATCACGGAAATGTTTCTCCAGACGACCACTAATCACGCCGACAAGTATCTCTATTATCAACGGCGAAAGGATCACTGGGAGGGATTGAGGGGCAAGGACATCCGCACTACTGTGGAGGATCTCTCCTATGGCCTGATGTCAATGGGTGTTCAAAAAGGCGTACATGCAGCCATTATCTCCGCTAACAATCCTCGATGGGGGATGGCGGATTATGGCATCTTATGTTCTGGCGGTGCATCTGTTTCTATCTATCCCACTCTCACGGCCACGCAGGTAGCCTACATCCTTAAACACAGTGAATCACGGGTCGTATTTGCTGAGGATGAGGAGCAATCTGGCAAGGTTCTGGAAATGTGGGATGATTGCCCTGATCTAAAGGTTCTAGTGGTTATGAACGACGCACGGGTCACTGGCAAGACGTTGAAGGGCGACGCCCGAACGATCATTTCGTTCGTTGATATCCTTGAGAAGGGGCATGAGTACGGGAAGGAACAAAACCTTGATTTCGAAGCCATGTGTGCCGCCCATAAGCCTGATGACCTGCTAACACTCATCTATACGTCCGGCACCACTGGCGAACCCAAGGGCGTCATGCTTACACACAAAAACATGGTAACCAACATTGAGGGTTCTCTGGAGCATATCACTATTGATGAGACGGACTCTCTATTGTCATTCCTGCCCTTGAGCCATTCGTTCGAGCGCATGGCAGGTCATTTCCTCGCCTTCAGCCGAGGTACGGCCGTGTACTACGCCGAGAGCATGGAGAAGGTGGGAGAGAATATGCTTGAGGTGAAGCCAACCGTTCTGCTTGGAGTCCCCCGTTTCTATGAAAAGGTTTATGGCCGGGTCATAGAAAGCATTGGTCAGTCACCCGCTATTAGACAAAAAATATTCTGGTGGGCCCTGGCTCAAGGCAAGGCGGTACTGAAACTGGAGATGGCTGGCAAGAAACCCGGTTGGTTGTTGAGAAAGAAACATGGCTTAGCGAGTAAGCTGGTCTTTTCCAAGCTCAAGGAGCGTGTTGGGGGTCGTATACAATTCTTCGTATCCGGTGCAGCACCCCTCTCGGCGGAGATCGCTGAGTTCTTCGCATCTCTGGGTATGATTGTACTGGAAGGCTATGGTCTCACAGAAACAAGCCCGGTTCTGGCCGTGAATAAACTGGAAAAATTCAAGTTCGGCAAGGTGGGTCCGGCAATTCCAAATGTGGAACTGAAGATCGCTGACAACGGTGAAGTTCTTGCACGAGGACCCAATATAATGAAGGGCTATTTCAAAAATCCTGAAGCCACAGCGGAAGCAATTGAGAGCGACGGGTGGTTTCACACCGGAGATGTTGGAGAACTGGACGAAGACGGCTTCTTGAAGATCACCGACCGGCTCAAGAGCATCCTGGTTACTTCTGGTGGAAAAAATATTGCTCCCGCACCACTGGAAAATGCCCTGGTCATGAGTCCTTACATCGAACAGGTGATGATCATTGGTGATAAACGGAATTTCGTCTCCGCCCTGCTGGTCCCCAATTTTGATAAGTTGGAGGCCTTCGCTAAAGAGAATTCCCTCCCGAGTAGCAAGCACGAAGCTCTGATCAAGGATCCAAAAGTCCTGGCCCTTTTCGAGCAGGAAGTGGAAAATGCTATGCAACCTTTCGCCCGCTACGAACAAGTGCGAAAGTTCACACTATTATCTCGGGAATTTTCCATTGAGGAGGGCGAGTTGACTCCTACCCTGAAGGTTAAACGGAAGGCAGTTTTCGATCATTATGGGGACGTAATCGAAGCGCTCTATTCCGAGTCCTTCACCTAGATTGGAGCCCTCATTCACGCCTGACAAACCCAGCCTTAGTTATCGGGACACGGGTGTCGACATTGATGCCGGCGAGGAAGCAGTTGACCGCATCAAGGCACTTGCTCGCAGTACGCAAGGCCCACAGGTTCTGACCAATCTGGGCGGCTTTGGAGGCTTATTCGAGCTTGATAAGACCGGTTATCGTCAGCCAGTGCTCGTCGCCAGCACCGATGGGGTAGGCACAAAGCTGAAAATCGCCTTTCTAACCGGCCGCCACGATACAATCGGTCAGGATTTGGTGAACCATTGTGTCAATGATATCCTGACGACCGGAGCTCACCCCTTGTTCTTCCTGGATTATTTCGCAACCAGCCACCTGGACACAGATGTTTTCGAGGCTGTTATCCGAGGTATCTCACAAGCATG
>CP070787.1:1838582-1846493 GCA_020346745.1 Fidelibacterota bacterium
GCGACGACGATACTGATATAGAACAAGGCCTTCCACCATCCAGGCAGGTCATTATCAAATTCCTGGATACCGTCAAAATCGTGATCGAACAGCTCGTCCTTGACCTTAGCCACTTGATAATTCTCCGTGCTGAGATTGATGGGATTCAGGGTCGAGTGGCAGCCGCTTCATCCGCTCCCGCTCCTGTTTATCCATCAGGAGCGCGCGTACCGCTATCAGGATGAAAGTCGAGAAGAATAACAGTAATGCCAGTATCCTGTAGCCACTGATGCCGTCCACCAATCCGAGTAAGTCTCTGAACAAGATAGCTCCTTTTATCCAGTCGTTTTGCGTGTATCCATCGCCACTGTTATTCAATCCCCGCCGGATCGGGTGTCACGCCGGGCAGCCCGACACCCAGCTTCTGGAGATAAGCGATCAGGGCGATGATCTCCTTATCGGGGCTGGTCGTCATCCCCGCCTGTTCCAGGTTGGCCGCGATTTGAGCGGCCTGTGCTTTCAGATCGGCTACGGCCTGGGATTCATACCCTTCTTCATAGGGCACTCCCAATTTCCGCATAGCCGCAATCTTGGCCTCCAGCCTGGAGATGTCCAGCTCGCGGGTAGCCAGCCATGGATAGGGTGGCATGATGGAACCTGGAGACATGGAGGGCGGATCGACCAGGTGGGCGTAATGCCAGGCATCGGGTTTGAGCAGCTTGCCCACACCTTCACGCGAGAGGTCCGGCCCGGTCCGTTTGGAACCCCACTGGAAAGGATGATCGTAGACGTACTCCCCGGCCTTGGCATACGGCCCATAGCGTTCCGTTTCGCTAACGAATGGCCTTACCATCTGGGAGTGGCAATTATAGCAGCCTTCCCGGAGATACAGGTCACGGCCTTCCAGTTCCAGGGGTGAATATGGTGCCACCGTGGGTACAATCAGCTCATTGGTCTTCACCACGAAGGTGGGGATCAACTCCACCAGCGTGCCGATCAGGACAGCTACTGTGACCAGGATGGAGAACCGCACCGGGCGGCTCTCTATCCAGTGATGCCAGTGCGAACCGGTTCCTTCCCGTTTTTCGACCAGCTTGTAGGGGACCGCCTGGGCTTCTTCCTCGGCTGCGAACGTACCCGCTCTGGCGGTCTTGACCAGGTTGTATACCATGAGCACCGCTCCCGAGAGGTACAGCGTTCCACCGATAGCGCGCATCGCGTACATGGGAATGATCTGCAGCACCGTCTCGAGGAAATTGGGATATTGCAGGAAACCATCCGGTGTCATCTGCTTCCACATGAGACCCTGGGTGATACCCGCCCAGTACAGTGGAACGACATAGAACAGGATACCCAGCGTCCCGATCCAGAAATGCCAGTTGGCTAGCTTTATTGAGTGCAGCTCGGTTTTGAACAGGCGTGGTGTCAGCCAGTAGAGCATACCAAAGGTCAGGAAACCGTTCCAGCCCAGGGCACCGACATGGACATGGGCAATCGTCCAGTCCGTGTAGTGCGAGAGTGCATTCACACTTTTCAGGGACAGCGTCGGTCCCTCCAGGGTAGCCATACCGTAGGCAGTGATGGCGACCACGAAGAACTTGAGGATCGGGTCCTGGCGCACCTTGTCCCAGGCGCCCCTCAGGGTCAGCAGTCCGTTGAGCATGCCGCCCCATGACGGGGCGATGAGCATAATGGAAAAGACCGTCCCCAGCGACTGGGCCCAGTCGGGGATAGCGGAATTGAGCAGGTGGTGGGGACCAGCCCAGATATAGACGAAAATGAGCGCCCAGAAGTGGATGATCGACAGGCGATAGGAATACACCGGCCGGTTGGCCGCCTTGGGCACGAAATAATACATCAAGCCCAGGTAGGGAGTCGTCAGGAAGAACGCCACGGCATTGTGGCCGTACCACCATTGCACCAGGGCATCCTGGATACCCGCGTAAATGGGATAGCTCTTGAACCAGCCGACCGGCAGCTCGAACGAATTCACGATATGGAGGATAGCGATAGTGAAGAAGGTGGCGATGAAAAACCAGATCGCCACGTACATGTGCTTTTCACGCCTATTCAGGATGGTCCCCAGCATCTGGATGCCCCAGACGACCCAGATGACCGCGATGGCGATATCGATAAGCCACTCCAGCTCTGCATATTCTTTACCCGTCGTCAAGCCCAGGGGCAGTGTGATGACCGCGGAGGCGATGATTGCCTGCCAGCCCCAGAAGTGGATCCTCGACAGGAGATCACTGTAATTGCGCGTCTTCAGCAACCGCTGAATGGAGTAGTAATAGGCTGTGAAGATACCATTTCCCACGAAAGCGAAGATCACCGCATTCGTGTGCAGTGGCCTGATCCGGCCGAAGGTGGTCATGCCGAAAGAGAAATTGAGGCCGGGAAAGACTAGCTGGAGGGCCAGGGTCAAGCCCACCAGGAAACCCACCACTCCGGTGACCACCGTGGCGACCAGGAACAGCCGCACGATCTGGTTATCATACCTGAACTTTTCTGGTTCCATTTAGAGTACTCTCCTCACAAACATCAACTTTCCGCTTCAGGCGGACTGATCTTCGTCCTGGTCGATTTCGGATCAGTGTCGTCGAATAACATGCGAATGGCCGGTGTATGCTGGTCATCATATTGCCCCGAGCGAACGGCCAGCAGGAAAAGCACCAGGAAGCAGAGTGCGATGAACAGGCTGAAACCGATCAGGATGACCATGATGTGCATATCATGCTCCCATACCGATCATGCGGGCTCTGAATTTTGTGGCCAGGGTCGCGAAGGCTACCACCGTGATGGAACTTGCCGGCATGAGAATCGCCGCCACCAGGGGTGTCAGCAGCCCGGCGACCGCGAACGACAGACCCACCAGGTTGTACACGAACGAAATGCCGAAGCTCGCCAGGATGACCGCCATGCTGGTGTGAGTGAATCTCAACATCCGCGGAAGATCACCGAAGCTGTCAGCGGTGAGAATACCGTCACAGGCCGGGGAGAAGGCGTTGATATCTTCAGAAACGGAGATTCCCGCCTCACTGGCCTTCAAGGCCCCGGCGTCGTTCAGTCCGTCGCCCACCATGAGCACATGCCGACCTTGGTCCTGCAAAGTATGTATATAGCGCAGTTTATCTTCCGGTGTCTGCCGGAAAAGTAGCTCGGCTTCAGAGCCGAAGATACCTCGCAGTTCGGTACTATCACGCTCCGTATCACCGGAGAGGACGTGGAGCAGGTATCGCTTTTTAAGCATGGTAAGTAACGTCTTCAAACCGGGCCGATACTTATTGGGGATCAGGAATGCCCCCCTGTAGCTCCTGTCGATAGCCAGGTACACCCTGGAGTGGTCGTGGGTGTCCGGCTGGTCGTCGTCCGGGGGCGCGGCGACCCATTCCCGGGATCCAATGGTGACCAGCTTCCCATCCACAGTCGCGCGGATGCCCTTTCCGGAAACTTCCTCGTATCCGTGTACCAAGCTGTCTGCTGGTCCATCCAGGACTGCATGGATACTACGACTCAACGGATGCGTGGAATGTCTGGTCAGCGACTTGATCATCCTCAATTCGTCAGCCGAAAGAATCTCACCACTGAAGTTGATCGTGCGGGGAATCGAGTATGTCAGTGTGCCGGTCTTATCGAAGACGATGGTATCGATCCTGGCCAGAGTTTCGACGGTTTCCGCGTTCTTGAGAAACAGGCGGTTGCGGCCGAGGATGCGCTGGGCGGTACCCAGGGCGAAGGGGGACGAGAGCGCCAGGGCGCAGGGGCAGGCTACGATCAGGACAGCCGTGAATACGTGCACTGCTTTCGCGGCGTCGATCCGGAGCCAATAGGCGCTTGCCGCCAAGGCGATAGCCAGGATGATAGCCGTGAAGTATTTACTGACTTCGTTCACTGTGCGCGTCAGCCGGGCCGGGAACGGCTTGGTGAAAATATCGTTGTTCCATAGCCGGGTGAGTTGGCTCTGGGATACCTCCTTCAGCGCTTCCAGCTGAATCGCGGCACCGATCTGTCGGCCGCCGGCATAGATCAGATCGCCTTCCTCACGACTGCCAAGATCAGATTCCCCGGTCACGAAACTGTAATCCAGGCATCCTTCACCTTCAATCAGCAGCGAATCCACAGGCACCAGTTCTCGGTTGCGCACCACAAACCGGTCCCCGGGTTGGAGTTCCGCCAGCGGAACGGATACCTCCCGCCCGTCCTCTAGTTTCGCCGCCGATAGGGGAAAGTAGGAACGATAGTCCCGGTCAAAGGCCAGGGACTGGTAGGTCTTTTTCTGGAACAGCTTGCCGATCAGCAGGAAGAATACCAGCCCGCTGAAGGAGTCCAGGTAGCCGGCACCGCTGGCGGTGATAATTTCCCACAGACTGCGGCTGTAAAGCATGACTATTCCCAGGGTAATGGGAACGTCGATATTCAGCATCCTCTGACGCAGGCCGTTCCATGCTGACCGGAAGTAATCAATACTGCTGTAGAGCAGCACCGGAAGAGAGAGGAAGACACTGAGATAGCCGAAGATCGTTCTGAAAAGGGGATCAATGGCCTCGCCGGCCGCCACATACTCAGGGAAGCTGTACAGCATGATGTTACCGAAAGCGAAGCCCGCGATCCCGATCTGATAGTACAGCCGCCGGTTCTCCCGCCGCCAGGTCCTGTCCCTGCCTTCAGCTACCTCGAGCAGGGGCTGGTACCCGAGCGCCGCGATCAGGAGTACCAATTCACGCAGGGTGATCGCCCCCTGTCGGTAGGTAATCGTGACTTCCTTCCTGGGGAAGTGCACCATGGATCTGATGATCGCCGCGTTGAACCGGTCCAACCTCTCCAGCAGCCAGATACACGAGGCACAGTGCATCCCCGGTATCTTCAGCGTGATCTGGCTCAGTTCACCATCGGAGAAGTCGAGCAGCTGCTCGGCCAGGTCCGGGTTATCAAGGTAACGGTACTCCTCGGACCTGGCGATCCTTTTCAGGCTGATCCCGGGCGTGTCCTCTTCCAGCTGGTAATAGTCGGTGAGCTCGTTATCCCGGAGGATCTCGTATACCGTCCGGCAGCCTGTACAGCAGAAATGCTTCTCATCGGCGGTGACACCCCCCGATCCACATATATCTCCACAGTGGTAGCAGAGTACTTTCTCAGCCCGTCCGGTAAGTCTTTCGCTCATGGCTGCGCTCCGGGTTCCATCCGGTTACGGATGATGGGCTATCGATTCAGAAAGATCGGGGTCCTGCAGGGGAATGACAGGATTCCGCCTGAAGCGCTCAAGAAACAGCCACATGAGGATACCACCCATTCCCACCAGGGTGACCAGGTCTACCCATGAGATCACGGCGTCCGTGGCCGCGACGGTCGGCATCACCAGCCAGTAGATGTTGATATAATGCATCACCATCAGGAGACCGGCGACTACTCCCAGCAGCCGCGTATTCCGCTTGGACGCGAAGAAGATCAGGGCGATGAACGGGACCAGGAAATGCAGGATGATAATGAGCAGGCTCACGAGCCTCCAGCCTCCTGCCCAGCGATGGAGGTAGAAAACCGTCTCCTCTGGAATGTTGGCGTACCAGATGAGGAAGTATTGTGATCCGCCGATATACGCCCAGAATACCGTGAAGGCAAAAAGAAGTCTGCCCAGGTCCTGGAAATGGCTGATCCCTACTGTATCCGCCAGGATACCCTGCTTCCTGAAGAACACGTAGAAGACCGTCAAACATGCCACAGCTACCAGGAATCCGCTGACGAACACGAACACACCGAAGATAGTCGAATACCAGTGCGGGTCGAGGCTCATCAGCCAGTCGAATGCGGCAAAGGTCATGGTCAGGGCAAACAGCACGATCCCCACGGCACCGACCTGTCTCAATCTCCTGGTATGGACCTCCTCTCCATCCTGGTCCTGAGCCAGTGAGTGCCTGTTCAGCAGCAAAGCAAGTGCGGACCAGACTGCAAAGTACACGATCCCCCTGACGATGAAGAAAGCAGTATTCAGATAAGATGCCTTTGCCTGGAGGATAGGATCATGTGCGACAGCGTCGGCATGCGACCAATGGTAGAGCGAATGGATACCGGCGAGGACCGGAAGGAAGAAGATAAACAGCCACGGCAGGTTCATGCTGAGCGCTTCGGCACCGCGACGCAGGACCACGCTCCACTTGGCCCCGGTTGCGTGGTGGAGCATAGTGAAGAACAGCGCCCCCAGGGTCAAAGTAGTCCAGTATGCGAAGGCGGTCAGGTACGAGAAGTAGAATCTCCCTGGTTCAAGGAAGTAACCGATCAGACTAAGCACCAGCCCCGCGATCCCGATTCCCAGCAGGATGCGTGAGAGGGGACTCTTCTCCAGGCTGTAGGGTCGATTGGAATCGATCTCCCGCGAACCGCTATGCTGGACAGGTGTCATACGCCGGTTCTCATTCCGTTGCCCTGTTCATGGTCTGGGTGCTGTCAGGAGGACCGTTCCGCTGGAGTTCCCTGAGATAGTTAACGATGTGCCAGCGGTCGGCCACCGGAATCTGGGCCTTATAGGAGGGCATATTACGGACACCGTTCGTGATGACGTTATAGACCTCGCCAGCGCTCATCGCCAGGATCCGGGCATCGTAGATCGACGTGGGGGGAATCGGGTACTTGTAGCGGGTAATGGCACCCATGCCATCTCCCCAGTCTCCATGGCAGGGGGTACAGTAGATGCCGAACCGTTCCCGACCGCGGTTCAGTGACTCGGAGGATGCCGGCAGGGGTGATCTGGTGATATACTCGCCATTTGTATCCCGTCCCTGGTATAGACGCGTGTCTTCCCGCAGCTCCCCCCTGGCAATGGTATGTTCGGGTGGTGTGCGCATTGCCTGTCCATCAGCGAAGAAATGACTCTCGGACTGAGCCTTGACCTTGGGCTGGTTATCCATGTTCGGATTCAGGTGGATGGGAGGCCGCTCGCTCTGCGATCCCCGGCATCCAACGAGCACCAATATCATGCCTGTCAGCACTGGCAGCCACATGCAGCGTAGAGCTGCCAGGTACCTGTCACGAGACTGTCTCATGGTGAGGGTTCCTCCACCAGCTCCAGGTTCAGGCCTCCGATCGATTCCAGGAAAGCCCAGGTCTCCTTCCGGTCGAAGCGGGCATCGTCAGCTTCGATGCTGAGGAAGAAAGCATCGCGGCTGAACCGGCTGAAGTTTTCCGAGTGGAACAGCGGGTGATGTAGGCGCGGCAGCCCGCTGAGGGAGAGCATGCCCAGCACCGCCCCGAACGCTCCGAACAGGACCATGAGCGCGAAGGTGACGACAATGAAGGCTTGCCAGCTGAAGAAGGGCTTGCCCGCGATAACCAGCGGATACTCGATGGTGTGGACCCACGTCTGGAGGCCGAACCCGATCGAAGCCCCAACGATACACAACCCGCCGACGATATATCCCAGCGGTGAACGTTTCAATCCCATCGCCCGGTCCATGCCGTGAATCGGGAAGGGGGAATGGCAATCGAAGTGTCTAAACCCCGCCTTGCGCACCGCCCTGGCGGCGGCCAGCAAGTCCGCGGGATTGGCAAACTCCGCCAGGATTGCGAAAGGCTTACCCATCGGCAGCCCCTTCCCCGGGAGGTGCGTGATGCGTGCTGGCATGGGGCATTACACCCTTGATCTCGGCAATGGCAAACATGGGCAGGAAGCGGAGAAAGAGCAGGAACAGCGTGAAGAACAGTCCGAAGCTTCCCACGAACGTCAGGATGTCCCAGATGGTCGGGGAGTAATAATCCCAGGCTGCGGGCAGGAAATCACGTGCCAGCGAAGTGACGGTGATGACGAACCGCTCGAACCACATGCCCACGTTCACCAGGATGGCGATGATGAACATGAGCGGCACACTGCGGCGTATCTTCCTGGACCACAGCAGCTGGGGTACAAAAACGTTGCAGGAGAACATGATCCAGTACGCCCAGGCA
>CP070787.1:1846593-1849326 GCA_020346745.1 Fidelibacterota bacterium
ACCATTAACCACCGACTGAACGTCTTCGGCTATCTTTACCTGGCAGATATATTTGGTAAAGAGTATGACGCTTCGGGAGTGGCCGGAGCACTGGATATGGTACTCGCCCTTGAATGGGTAAGGGACAACATCGAGACATTCGGGGGCGACCCTGGAAACGTGACGATATTCGGGGAATCCGGTGGTGGTGTAAAGGTCTGCACACTCTTGACTATGCCTGTGGCCAAGGGCCTGTTCCACCGGGCGGTTATTCAGAGCGGCTCTATGGGGACGTGGGCCGTTGAGACCAAAGCTGCCACCAACCTGGCGGAGCGTCTGCTGGCGGGGCTGAATATCAAGGCAAACGAGATTGAGAAACTCCAGGCAGTACCGGCACCGCAGTTATTAGACGCTGTTGACGCATTAATGCCGGCAAGAGCCCGGACGGGTATGATAGGTGCTCCTGCCGGAGAAGTGATGCAGTTTTCGCCATCAGTTGATGGTCACTATTTCCCCGTTCATCCCTTTGAACCCGTAGCAGCACCAACCGCTGCCGATGTCCCGCTCATAGTAGGGTCAAACCGGGATGAATCGGCGACCTTCCTAGCTGCTGACCCCCGTCGTCGTAGGTTGACCGAAGAGGAACTGCACCAGCGCCTGGAACCTGTGCTCGGTGACAAGATGGATAAAATACTCAGCGTCTATAGAAAGACGAGACCTGATGCCACTCCCTGGGACCTGCTAATCGGGATCATGAGTGAACGCGAGCGACGGACGGTAATCCAGCTAGCCGAGCGTAAGGCAGCCGGTGGCCCGGCTCCGGTATACGTGTACCTGTTCACCTACGAGTCTGATTTCCTTGGTGGCCTCTTCAAGGCGGGACATGCTCTTGAAATTGCTTTCGTTTTCGATAATGCCGACGATGTAGGCTGGGCCGGTGACCGTCCCGATAAACATGTGCTGGCAACGCAGATGAGCGAAACGTGGGCTGCCTTCGCGCGTAACGGAGACCCTAATCACTCAGGGATTCCAAAGTGGGAGCCGTTTACTGCTGCCAACCGTGCCACGATGCTTTTCGATGTACCCAGTCGGGTGGAGGTCGACCCGTATCGCGAGGAGCTTGATGCTTGGGAAGGAATACCATTGCGCCGGTAGCTGGCAAAAACATTGGATGAGTTAAAGGAGCAAGAAATGATGGACGTGACAATTGTCGAAACTACGGGGGGAAATATTGCCGGCATCACAGAACGAGACGTTTATGCCTTCAAAGGTGTCCCTTATGGTGCCCCGACCGGCGGTAAACGTCGTTTCCTGCCACCACTGCCGGTGGAGCCGTGGGCAGGCGTACGCTATGCCGGTGCCTACGGGCCAATCTGCCCACAGACGGGGTCATTGGTCGACGAATCTCGATTATACTCTATCACCCGTACTGAAGGACATACCATTTTACTCCCTCAAAGTGAAAACTGTTTAGTACTTAATGTGTGGACGCCGGGCGTTAACGATGGTGGAAAACGTCCGGTGATGGTATGGCTGCATGGTCGAGGTTTTGCCCAGGGGGCCGGCTCGGAGACGCAATATAATGGCGCCAACCTGGCCAAGCGTGGTGATGTCGTTGTCATTACTATTAACCACCGGCTGAATTTATTCGGTTATCTGTACCTAAAAGAAATCGCCGGGGAGGAGTATGCTGGCTCGGGCATCAACGGAATGCTGGATGCTGAACTGGCCCTCAGGTGGGTGAGGGAAAACATCGAGACATTCGGCGGTGACCCCGGCAACGTGACTATCTTCGGTGAGTCGGGTGGTGGCCGCAAGGTCAGCGTCATGATGGCTATGCCTTCAGCGAAAGGCCTGTTTCATAAAGGCATTGTCCAGAGTAGTCCGGGGCTGCGGGGCAGGGACCCTAAAGCAGCCACGGATGTAGCAGAACGTTTCCTAGCGAAGCTTAACATCAAGAAGAATGAGATAGAAAAACTACAGGAACTACCGGCACAACAGTTACTGGATGCCATGGGTAATATTGCTCCGGATGCACCTGAGAGTGTGATGGTTAGCAGAGCTGTTATGAGTTTGGCACCGGTAGTGGATGGTCATTACCTTCCGGCCAACCCGTTCGATCCTGTGGCATCACCGTCAGCGGCGGATGTCGCGCTCATGATTGGAACCAACCGGGACGAGGCTGCCACCTTCCTGGCTCGCGATCCTCGTCGCCGTCGCCTTACCGAGGAAGAATTGCACGAACGCCTGGCAAAACTGCTTGGCGATAAGGCTGAGAGTATCCTCAGTGTCTACAAGAAGTCACGTCCAGCTGATACGCCCTGGGACCTTTTAGTCGGAATTACCAGTGAAGATAGGCGGATAGGCTGTATCAACATGGTGGAACGCAAGCTGGCCGGTGGCCCGGCTCCGGTCTACATGTACCTTCTTACCTGGCAGTCTGATTTCCTTGGAGGACTCTTCAAAGCAGGACATGGCCTTGAGATTCCACTCGCGTTTGATATTGCTGATGATGTGGGCATGACCGGCGACCGTCCCGATAAACAGGAGCTGGCGGCAGCCGTGAGTGAGGCCTGGGCTGCCTTCGCGCGTAATGGAGACCCCAGCCATCCGGGGATACCTAAGTGGGAACCATATACTATTGACAACCGTGCTACTATGCTTCTGGACGTACCGTGTCGGATAGAGATAGACCCGGCTCGCGAGGAGCTTGATGCCTGGAAAGGTATGGAGGTGATACCCTAGTCCAAATCA
>CP070787.1:1849426-1853330 GCA_020346745.1 Fidelibacterota bacterium
GGGTACATAAAATGAAAGGCCCGCACCAGCGGGTTTTTCATTTTAACATCTCCGGTCCTGGGATTAGAGCCCCGTTCGAGCCGGAGCGAACGAAGAGAGCGTAGACCGATGGAGCGAAAGCGGAATCAATCCCGCCCGGGGTACATAAAATGAAAGGCCCGCACCAGCGGGTTTTTCATTTTAACATCTCCGGTCCTGGGATTAGAGCCCGGTTCGAGCCGGAGTCCCGATGCAATCGGGACGGAGACCGGTGGAGCGCAGCGACACCAATCCCGCCCCTCGGCCAGGAGGCCTACAGGCAGAGCCGGGGTGAAGTCATGCCCGGGGAATGCCCTCCAAACAGGAGCTCAGAGGGCGGTATAAAATCCATACAAAACCCATACAGAATCCTTCATTTTTAAAAAAGTTCTCGTCGGGAGCACCGCAAGTCTCCTCGGTACCACCTTTGCGCCTGTTGAAAAATGGGCATCATCACCTTCCTTTCCGTGCATGCCACGAGGGCAGCGCGGGGAAATCTAAGTAAAGGAGGCAGATTTGTCGTTCGCCTGGTGCGCGAGATTAAACCTTCCAATCCGATACGCAGGCTAATCGGCGGGGGTGCTACTGAAGGAGGAATAGGGCAAAGAATGGGGCAGGTCCCGGCAGCGTAATACGTGTACCGGCGTACGTACCGTTGCCACCAAGGATCACGGTGATTCCAGACGGGCAAAGAACCCCCCCGAGGCATACTGGCCGTTGCGGGTGCGCACGAGAATCTGGTTTGCTCCCGGTTTGAGTTCAATCGGAATCCTACGGCCGGCGTGCGCCGGATTCTTCCAGAAATCATACCACGCGTTCCAGTCATTGTCCCCTGAGACATAGCCGTCACGATAGATATAGCCGTAAAATCGGTCATTTATCCATAAGGCTAGCTCGTCCAAGGTGGTTACATGTAGGATAGCGGCCTTATTGGTATTCGCGTGCACAACGGTGCGGAAATAGGCAACGGATCTCTCCCCTAGGTACTCTGTCACCTTGCCAGTGATAACAGCGCCGCGGATATCGACCTCAAACGGTTCCCACGTATACTTCGTGCGACCCACACGAAGGCTGGCAAAAGGTTTAACTGCATGCTCAATCTCTGGAACCGGTCTTGTCAGCGGTCCGAGCACTTCCCAATCAGTGATAAGTGAATCCGTCTCGTAGTCAATGGCGGGAATATCGGGGCCGGTGTAGCTCAATTCTTCAATGGAGGTAATTCGTACATTATCCAACCAGACATCCCCCCCGGCCACCCGGGGCTTGAATCCAACAAGACCGGAGCTGTGTTCATAAAGGGAAAAGGTCAACTTCGGGATTGACATGTCTCCGACGTATAAGTGGCACACCGGTCCCATGATCTCCGCCTTAAATGCATGCCATTGGTTGATCTGAATTGCCTGATCACTCGTTAATCGGGTTCGGTACTCCTCATACATAAGACGTGACACATTTCCGTCCCGGTGAGGATTAGCACGAATGTAGCTGCCATTGCCCTTGATATAGATGCTACTAAAGTCGGTCCGGAAACGGGTCTGGTTATAATGGTATATCAAGCCGAAGTAGTTATGCTCATTCCTCGGAAATAAAATATCCCCTTCAACACGAATCGCGCTCCACTGATCAGAATCCCGGACCAGTGCATAGACCTGACCATCAGGCTTTAAAACCAGCACTTTGCCGTGCTCCGGGTCGCCGGATTCATGGACGTTGATAGCTTGATCCCCAACTAACTCCCAACGTTCCAGGCCATTTTCGAAATCGTCACTAAACCGCAGCTGAGCCACGATATGGCCGGGAGTGGCATACGCCAGCAACACGACCACCAGACCAGCAGAAATCCTGATGGATTTGATCATGATCTTTCCCTTTCTTTCTTCCTTGCTGGAACGAGGCTGTTCCGTGATGTCAGCTCAGTACAGTGTTCTTATTGCAGTACCAGAGGTGCGGGTAGTGCTCCTGTTATTGTACTTCTGCAACGTTCACCTGGAACATGTCAGTCCAGTGCCCAGTATCCTGCTGATTAGAGGGGATCGAATCAGGTTTGGTTGTCTGGGAACAGTGCTTGCCTACTGCAGAGTCATCTATCAGGATTTTGCCTCCGGCATCTACATTGCTAGGCTGATGACACCGGGGTATAGCAAGTCCCTCAAGATGCTGTTATTGAAATAGCACCAGAGTAGTCCTGACCTAGGCGGGGGCGCTGCCTAAGGAGAGGGAAGCCAGAAGAGCAGTTATTTCTCCGGATGCGGGCCGGATACGGATCTGAATTTCTCGACACTGGGGTACTCGAAGCAGGGCTACCAGTTATCATGAGAGCCCCATTTAATGCATCAGCGGGGAGTGGGGGGCCTATTCAGAAATCGGTATGGGCGCTGAAGCGTCTGGCGGGGGTAGATCTTGATATAGCTCCATCACCCAATCGTACATGGTGGTATCGATGAGCAGACCCCGCAGATGAGTCCATTGGGGCTTAATAAACGATTCCCACGCTTTAAAATGCTCCGGTGTCAAATCCAATACCTGCAATCCATATCCCTGCATGACGCGGATAGCCTCGTCACCCATATAGCGGATATCACTCATCATTTTTACTTCCTGCCGCTTGGCGACAGCCGCCAGCGTGGGGCGGAGTTCCTCGGGAATCTGTTCCCAGGTCTGCTTGTTAATTAGAATGCCGCCGGTCATTACGCCCCAGCGCAGAGGACACATGTTTTTCGCTATCCCGAACCATTGGAAAGTAGCCGCGGTGATGGGGGAGGTGGCCATGGCATCGATGAGACCCGTCTGCAAACCGGGCAGGATGTCGGTCGCCGCCAGACTGACGGAATGGAATCCGCCGGATTTCCAAAGCCCCTCTATGTTCGGCCCATCCGACCAGGTAAATATGCGCTGCTTGCGCAGGTCATCCGGTGTGTAGATGGGTTGCTTGCTGAACCAGTAGGTCCAGCCGACATCCGCCCACGCCAGAACAACAAATCCAGCCTCCTCAAAACGTTGTTCTAATACATCGCTAACCTGGGCTCTCAACCAGTCGAGCTGATTGAATTCCTGGATCATTAAGGGGAGGGAATAGGCCCAGACACCCCGGTCAATCTCGCTCATCCCCGCGGCGGTCATGGCGGCAGCCTGAATGTGGTTAAGCCGCATTTTGATGACCAGATCGCTTTCGTCTCCGGCGACACCACCGGGATACATCTTGACCACTACCTGGTTGTCGGTGATCTCCTGCCATTCATGGGCGACTTCCAGGAGCAGGTCATACCACGGCGAGCCGACGGGAGCAAGCGTGGCCAGTTTAATGACGATAGGCTTGGCGGCGGAAGCAGCTGATAGTGAGCTGCCCGTCACTAACAGGATCAACACGGTGGCTAGCTTGCAGAGGTGACGAAGCATGGAAACTCGATCTAAGGTTAATGGTTGAATAATTGGGAAGTGATAACTCTCAGATTTTCAAGCTTACGAGCGAAAATACACGAAGACATGGATTTTTTTTGATTGCTACTCTCGTTACCATTACATTGAAGATATGAATTCGGAGTCTGAGATCATTAAGATCATTCTAACAACGCATGATGATCTGCTTCGTGCCCAGGAACTGGCGAGCTGTTTGGTGGAGGGTAGAATTGCCGCTTGTGTGAACCTGATACCGAATGTAACCTCATTTTTTCACTGGGACAATGCGGTGCAAATGGAGAATGAAATTCTTCTAATGATCAAGACTACTGAAGAAAAAGTGCCGGAAGTTCAAGCATTGCTTGAAGAACGGCATTCATACGAAGTACCGGAAATAATCGAACTGGACGCATCGGTACTGAATAAGCCCTATTCGGATTGGATACGGGACTGCCTGCTTAACGCTGGATAATTTTCCATTCCGTAATTA
>CP070787.1:1853430-1860963 GCA_020346745.1 Fidelibacterota bacterium
GGTCTTGTCTTGCATGGTACTGCCATATATACGTAGACTCACTACACGGCTACCTGACTTGCACGGTTGAAATAGAGTCAAAGACCATTAACCTAAAATTTGATGTCTGTGCCGGTAGATCGATAGAAACACTGCTGCGGCTATCTGGAGGATTAGCCAATCATAAAGTACTCTCGTAGAAAGCGCACCTACAATCCCTGGGCTTATCGCTTTATGCGCCTGGTCTTCATACCACTGATCCGCATTCTCCACCGACCGGTACTGATCGGACGTGAACATATGCCCTCTTCGGGGCCATGTTTCATTATCGCTAATCACTGCGGTACATATGATTCCTTTTTCATCAACTATTTCATCAAACGTGAGGCGGTGGCCGGGATCATGACTGATGAATTCCTGCGCGAAGGATTCATGGCATACCTGTTCAAACAACTTGGGGTCGTTGCTACCCGCAAGTTTCAGACTCAGACCACTCCCGTCAGGGACCTGATACGCCTGGTGAGGGACAAGCGGATGATCGTGCTAATGCCGGAGGGGGAGAGCAACTGGGATGGCGCCACGCTCCCCACGGTAGCGTCAACGGGGAAGTTATTCCGAGCCATGAAGGTGCCGGTACATCCCGTAATCATTCACAATGGATATCTGGCTTACCCGCGCTGGGCTAACTGGCCCCGGACTGCCAAGATACACGTGGAGTTCCTGCCACCCTTCACTTGTACCCCGGATATGACTGACGAGGAAGTGGCGACGAGAGTGGATGAAGCCATTCGCTGGGACGCGGTGTTCGACGATGAACCGTTCAGACCGCGTTGGGTGGCCAGCTTCCGGCCGGCAAAGAGAATTACGCGGCTCATTTTCAGGTGCCCGAATTGTGGTGCCGCGGAAGGCCTGGAAGAGATCCGAGGACGGTTTCTCAACTGCCGTTCTTGTGGCGAGCGTTGGCGCGTCAGGGGTGATGCCACCCTCACCAACACTCGCACCGGAGAACGCCGTACGGCAACGGAAATATTCCGGCAAATCTGTGAAATGGCCAGACCGCTGCTGGACTTCGGTGAGCAGGGTAAAGGTCTGATCCACACCGCTGACATCCCCGTCTATAAGGAAGTAGAGTATCCCCACCAGGAACTACTGGGGCGGTTCGACTGTATCCTGCGGGAGGACCGCATCGACCTCCTCCCAAAAAATAGCCAAGAGGTCATCACGATCATGCTCACGGAGCTCCACTCCCTTTCCAACGAGTTGAAAGTCAAGTGCCAGCTGCGTACGGCAGAAGATATGTACCAGCTCCATTTCGAACGGGGCAGCCCGCTGCAATGGCAGATCTATCTCAAGGATATGCTGCCGCATCTTGATGACCGGCTGATCCGGCCAACCGATTTCGCTACTGGTCATGCCCCGAAATAGGTCTCTTTATTGCACTGGTAGTGTGAGTCCAGGCTGTGATGTGCCCAATCCAGAGGCTAGCCTGAGATAGCGATTACCCGCCGAGGCAAACACTTACCCTAGATCGATGGATATTTTCATCACCATCCTCATTGTCCTTGTGATGATTGTCGCAGCCCTGGTCACATGGTTGGGGCTTCCAGGGACCTTTATCATGTCAGGTCTGGCCTTCATCTATGGACTGACTACCGGTTTTGAGGTTGTCACTATTGGTCACGTACTGAGCATGGTCGCGATATCCATTGCCCTGGAGGGGCTGGAATTCTTTTTGGGTGGATTGGCGGCCCGGCTCTACGGAGCCAGTCGACGCTCGGCAGTATTTGCCATTGTGGGTGGAGTCGTGGGCGCCCTGGTGGGGGTGGGGTTCCTGATCCCGATCGGGGCATTCGTAGGACTGCTGGCCGGTTCGTACCTGGGGGCTTACGTGAGTGAGAAGAGCTCGGGCAAAACGGATGCTGAAGCCGCTCGGGCAGCACTGGGTACTGTCGTCGGAAACGTGTCGAGTAAAGCCATCAAGTCGGCCACCGCGATCATCTTCGGCATCTGGCTGATCAGAACTATTATCTAAATCCCCGGGACTCAATCGGTTCAGTCGTGCCCTGAGCGACTGACAGCTCGGCTGGTATACCAGTACTTGGTCTGCCTGAATTCAACCCACCTGTAAGAGATCCCTCGGCGCCTTTAGAGATCAAACTGGCTTCAAGGGGCAATATCTGGAGCGGGCTTTAATTATCTGTCAGGTGGTTGAAAGCTTGACTCCACACCACCGCTCCGTTGGCATCGGTTTTAAGAAGCCAGACATCGGAGTCATCCCTGCCAAAGGACTGCGTCGTACCGACGAGGATATAGCCACCATCAGCGGTCTGCTGGACCGAACGGCCCACGTCCCAACTGGGTCCGCCATAGGTCTGGTCCCACAACGGCTCCCCATCTGCATCGGTTTTCACGAGCCAGATATCATTCAGGCCGGCGCCCAGGGAGTTTGTCAGGCCGACCAGAATGAAGCCCTCATCCCCGGTTTGTTGCATAGCCGCCGCCCGTTCATCGCCATTCCACCCATAGGTCCGGTCCCATAGCACGTTCCCGGCACTATCAGCTTTGATCAACCAGAAATCGTACGAACTATCACCACGCCTCAGGAATCCGGCCGCGGCAAAGTTGCCATCGGTGGTCTGCTGAATGGAACGACCCACGCCGCCGAAACTGGTGTCATAAATACGCTCCCATTGCATGCCTCCGGCACCATCGATCCTGATCACCCATAGATCCTCCTGGCCAGAGCCGGGAATACTGGTAAAGCCGGTTATGAGGAAGCCCCGATCACTGGTCTCGCATAACGCATAACCAAGGTCGTCGGCACTGTCACCGAAGGTCTGCTCCCACAACAGGTTACCTTCCCTGTCGCTTTTGATCACATGGACATCACTGGCGCCCCGCCCTTGGCTGTAGGTCTCTCCAGCCAGGATATAGCCACCATCCGTTGCCTGCTGGACGAAATAGCCGTAGTCATGTTCAGCGCCGCCGAAGGTCTGTTCCCATTCAATCACACCGTCAGGATCGGTCTTCACCAACCAGATGTCCGCTTCACCGGCGCCTGACGAATGTGTTGATCCCACCAGCATATACCCGCTGTCAGCACTCTGTTGGACGGTATAACCCCAGTCATCAGCATCGCCGCCATAGGTCCGGCTCCAGACCTCAATCCCCTGTGAATCAGTTTTAATCAGCCAGGCATCGGAGAATTCTGCGCGTGGATCGGTGGTCTCGCCAACCAGGATGAAGCCGCCATCGAAGGTTTGCCTGACGTAGAGTCCGAGGTCGGAGGAGCCCTCCGCCCTTCCCTCCGGCTGCGTGAACCACTCACACCCAAAGTACAGAGGTGGCACTAGCACCAGGATCCACAGGAAGGGGAATCTAGGAACCAGGGAGGAAGACATGCTCACATTGATGCCGGTTGATCCAGCTGTACACAATGTTCGCCCGATCCACCAGGTAGCGTTCATCGGTGCCTTGTTCCGTATCGCGGGGAAACCTCTCCCCCACTTCCGCGACCGGGAGGTTCTGCCAGGGGACGATCTCAGGGCGATAGTCGACCAGCCAGCCCTGATGGAACCGGTAGGTTGCTTCCCCTTCCCTGCGTTCGTGGAGCACCAGCTGTCCGTCGGTAAAGCAGCGGAAGAAGCGCTGGCGCTGAACCAGACGATGGCAGAACTCCATGGTACGCTTGATCTCGGCGGCCTGTTCGAAGCGTAGCTGCCGGGAATGCTGTTCCAGGGAATCCAGCATCCGGTGGAGCAGGCTGGACTCGTCCCCCATGAGGAAGGCGGCTGCACTCCGGACATGCTCCGCATATTGGCCTCTCGAGACCAACGCCTGGCAGGGACCAGGGCAGAGGCGCATGTCGTAGTAAGCGCAGGTGCGAGCAGGCATGGGAGCAGAACAGGTCCGGAGGGCGAACCACTTGCAGACCAGTTCGTGGACAGCCTCCGCGGCGTAGCGGTCCTGGTAGGGGCCGAAGAGTTCAGGATGGTGAGCGGCGGGTCCATCCACTATCCTCAGCGTGGGATAATCCTCGTCTGTGAAGGCCAGGTAGCGATGCCGGAAGGCGTCCTTCAAGCGGATATTGAATTCCGGGCAATGCTCCTTGATGAGTTGATCCTCAAGGAGCAGCGCGAGCAGCTCGGATTCTGTTTCAAAAATATGCAGCTGCCGAGCCTGATGCACCATTCTCCTGATACGATCTTCCAGATAGGGATTGAGCTGCCGGAGATAGCTGGAAACCCGTCTCCGGAGGCTTTTCGCCTTGCCAACATAGATGGTCGTACCCTGGTCATCGCGGAAGGCATAAACGCCGGGCAATTCAGGTATGCCATCCAGAGTAGATGCACCGTTCAGGTGAACCAGGTTCTCCTGTTTTATTAGACTAATCACTAATTAAATACCCCATCAACTTGAGCGGCCCGCCAGGATCCGAATGCCGGTTCAATAGCCTCCTGCTGCAAAGTTTGGGTCCGACAAGGCCGAAAACCAAGTGCTTGTTGCTGCGCCGAGAGTACAACCAAAACAGCTGCCTGCACACCCGGCATTACTTGGAACCATGGTGGGAATCATTTACTTTCAGACCACCGAATTTCGAAGATATAATTATCGCGCCCTAAAGGAGGATTTGATGATGAAGCAGCTACCCCTGATCGCTATGCTCCTCATCCTGAGTTCAAGCATGATTGCCTGCGCCCGAGCAAAATCGGAGGAGGACATTATCCCTACTTCCGGCGGGGACCTGGCCATCACGTTTATCGGCCATGGCACCCTGATGTTCACCTTCGATGGCAAGAGCATCCATATCGATCCCATTTCTGACCAAGCTGACTATTCCCAGTGGCCAAAGGCTGATGTCATCTTAATCACCCACCACCACGGCGATCACCTCGATCCAACAGCCCTGGAGATACTGCGGGGTGATCATACCCAGGTCGTCCTGACGGAAACGTGCGCTGAACAGGTGAAAGGCGGGATCATCCTGCACAACGGCGACGTTGAGACCGTCAATGGATTCACCATCGAAGCTGTCCCGGCCTACAACCTGGTACACATGCGGGATAGCGGCCAGCCCTTCCATCCGCAAGGGGAGGGCAACGGCTACGTCATCACCGTTGGAGATAAGAAAGTGTATGTGGCCGGGGATACAGAGAACACCCCGGAGATGAAAGCCCTAACAGATATCGACATCGCTTTCCTGCCGATGAACCTGCCTTATACCATGACGCCCGAAATGGTGGCGGATGCGGCCCGGGCCTTCAAGCCCAAGATCCTGTACCCCTACCACACGGGCAGCACGGACGTCGCGAAGCTGACCGAGCTGCTGAAGGACCATCCGGAGATCGAGGTGCGAGTCAGGGACATGTCGTTCAAGCGCCCGTGAGGGAGCCGATCCGAGACTCATCAGAGCGTTAGTCAACCGGCAGAACTATTCCCGATCCGGGACGAGGAGGATACCGATATGCTACCGCGCGTCATATTACATAATGCAGTGAGTGCGGACGGACGGATAGACTGGTTTACACCGGATGTGGGTCTGTTCTATAAATTGGCTTCACATTGGAACGAAGACGCCACTCTGGCAGGCAGCGACACCATCTATAATCCGGAGGAATCGACAGCGGAAGAGGGAGATGAGCCCCTGGATCCGCCGGTGGTCAAGGCTGATGATTCCCGGCCTCTGCTTGTCGTGCCTGACAGCCGGGGACGGGTGCGGAACTGGGGCCAGCTGAGACAGGCAGGCTATTGGCGGGATATGGTAGCCCTGTGCACGCACGCAACCCCAGCATCATACCTCGATTATCTGGAGCAGCGCCATGTCACATACATTCTGGCCGGCGACAAACGTGTGGACTTTCGCACAGCCCTGGAGAGTCTCAATACGCGCTTTGGTGTTAAGCAGGTGCGCGTGGATAGCGGGGGAATCTTAAATGGTGTCCTGCTCCGCGCAGGCCTGGTGGATGAAGTAAGCCTGCTCATTCATCCCGGTTTGGTGGGCGGTAGCACATCACGCTCCATGTACCAGGCACCCGACCTATCCACACCCGGTGGTGTTATACCGTTGAAACTAATTCATTGTGAACAGATAGATAATGACATCATCTGGCTGCGGTATACGGTAGCCCCTTAGCCTGATCCCTGTCGCGGGTGGCAGGTGGAACAGCCTGCCCGGCTCGGGACAAATTCTACAGCTGCCGGGATGATCTGACGCTAGGTGTCTTTAAGGACGAAGGTGATGGGGATGGAGAACCAGACTCCTACGGCGATATCCCTCTGCTTGGCGGGTTTGAAGCGGGTTCTTTTGATGGCGCTTACCGCAGCTTCATCCAAGCCTGTATTGGGCAGACCGCTAAGGATGACTGTTTCGGTGACTTTCCCGGTCTTGTCCACAAAAGCCTGTATGACTACGGTACCTTCTATTCCGGCTTCCTGGGCGATATCCGGGTACCTTACGTTCCTCATGAGCGCAGCATAGCCACCGATGGGCGTGGGTGGCTCGTCGTAGGGGATAAAAATAACCGTCGGGCCACGGTCCGGCGGTGGGGGCGGTGCTTCCCATTCGAAGCTCTCCAGATCCGTCTCCGCAATGGTAATATCCTCTGCCATGTCCTCATCCTCTGACTCGATGGGAATGGAGGGCCTGGAGGGGGGAGGTGGAGCTTCGAATTGCTGGGTGGGTGGAATATCAAAGGTTTCGACAACTTCGACGAACGTGTCACTAGTTTTACTGGTTTCCCTAGTAAAGCGGGGGAGGGCAAACAATACGGCAGATAGCACGAGCAACAGGGTAGTCAGGATGAATCGGACACGAAAAGGGTAGCCTTCCGATATTGGATCTGTTTTAAAACTCATCTGTTAACTCCAGGGGTAGTGTATATTAATTTGAATCTGCGAGCGATCCTGCCTGCCTGGCAGTCTCGCTGTCAATAACTCCGTAATTCTGCATCGGAAGCGAGAATAACGGAAACCTAGTTCATGCTCACGTAACTGCGGATGAATATTTCCGGGGTGATCTCCCCCGCTTTCAACAGCTCGAGATTGGCCCGATTGAAATCCAGATAGACTACCGGATATGTCCCGTCGGATGCTAATACCGCTACCCGGAAGTTCTCCACCTCCGCAGGGAGGTTCTCTTCCAAAACAGCCATCTCAGTCACTGCCTGCCACACGGCTTCATCAAAGCTGCGGGATTGAGGACTCCACGACACCGTATAACCGAGGCTGAAGAAATCCGCCTCTATGGTCGTGTAGTCTTTCGTAGCCAGGACAACGCCAACCAATACCAGGGCTGCAAAAAGCGGAAGGACTGCCAGTTTGTATTTCTTCATTTCTCCTAATCCTTTTCTTCCGACGTTTCCATTTTCGTCTATTAGACGATCCGGGGAATTAAAAGGTTGCCAGGGATGCAGCGTATAATTTTCAGGTGACGAACAATCCACCCCAGTCCATACGCTCACGTCGGGACTGCCCCCCTCTAAAGGGAGGGGGTAAGAGTGGGCCTATCAGGTCAGATAGGCGGCCAGGTTGTCGCGTATGCGGTCCTGGACGGAG
>CP070787.1:1861063-1864067 GCA_020346745.1 Fidelibacterota bacterium
AGTATCGGTAATCTCGAAGGCAATATCGTTAGGACCTCTCTGCAAACTGCGGGGTCGCCACCTGAGCAGCCCGGTTCGAGGATCGAAGTCCGAGTAGCGGGGCAGCTGGACGGCTTTGTAGCGGATATCGTCCCGGTTAAGGTCTTCAGCTACAACCCGGTAGGTGTAGTCAAAATTATTCAGTGCCACCGGTTTGGGCTGCGAGATAATTCGCGGCGGCATATTAGCAAAGAGAGTAGTAGTCTGACGGTCGACTGCATAGCCGTCGGAAACCTCTACCTCAAATTCCTGCCAGTTGAGCTGTTCCAGTGACGGTATCCAGGTAACCATCCCCTTGGAATCAACCTTCATTCCCTCGGGAGACTTGATCAGCCGATAGGTAAGTTGGGCATCCTTGTTCTTATCATCGACACGCAGCTGGTATACGTAGCGCTGTTCCGCCAGGGCCAGGGTATCCGCCTGCGAGATGATTACCGGTGGGTAGTTGGCGTACACCTGGAAAGATTGCTCGTCCCTGGAATAGCCATCGGATACCGTCAGGCGCACCTGGTGAAAACCGGCCTGGATGAAGGTCGGGATCCAGGTAACCAGGCCGTCGTCGTCAACGGTCATACCATCGGGAAACTCACGCAGACTATAGTTAACGAAAGGAATCCGCGTTGGGACGTACTTGGGCATGATGCCCCTGCCGCCCTGGAATAATTCCCACAGGACATCCTCAAGTTCGATCAATCCCTGCTCAGGGCGGAGGATTACCACTACCAGCTGATCACCTTCCTGGAAGAGATGCTTCACATGCTGTTTGAGGTCAATGCGCGATGCTTCAGCTACTTCTCCTTCTTGAGGTCGGCGAGGTTTGTTGATGAATATGTTCTTAAGCTCTTTGAATTGGGCTAGGTAGCGGGGAAGGTCCTGTCTGAATTTGTCATCCTGGATCTCAACCACATAGGCGATGCTGTTGTCGACGTCGGTTACCACGGTGGGGCGTCTGAACTTGAGTAAGCTGCTCTGGTTGGCATCCCGGGTTTTGATAGGGTAACGATAGGTCTGACCGACGATAGCCGAATCGGGTGGTATAGACGTGATGCTTATGGGACTGTTAACAAAGACAACGCCCCTGAACAGGGCTCTATCGATACCGTCAGAGAGTTCGGCCACGTAACGGGCGGCGTCAAGATTCTGGAGGGTGGTTGGCCAAGTGAGATCGCCGGTAGAGTCGATAGTCATATTCACGGGGCCGCTTGCCAGATTCCACTGGAGGGTGTGGTAACGGTTGGGATCCCTTCCCTCAAGCGACAGCCGCAGCGTATCACCGGTCGGAACGGTCACAGCCGGGGGCGGTGCATCTACCAGCCGGGGTGGGGCATTGACGTAGATCCACCCGTCTTGCACATCCTCAGCGGTACCGTCACTGATCCGCACCTGGAAGAACTGGGTATCAACCTGCGCCGCGGTAGGGGTCCAGCTGATCAGGCCGTTTGGATCGATACGCATACCATCCGGCATCTGGAGTAGGGAAAAAACGTGGTCTTTCTTCGATCCCGGCTGGAAAACGGTCACCTGAGAGCTGAAGGGTTTCTGAACGTGGGCCACATGGGGTACGACAGAAGTGATAGTGAGCTGCGCGTTGACATTTAGGATAAAGGTCTGAATGTCCCGGTCGAATCCGTCACTCGCAGAGAGCACCACCTGATAGTCATCGTGGTGGGTCTCATTAGTATGCCAGCTGACGGTTCCGTCGGGATCGATGCTCATGCCCTCTGGCCCCGATTCCAATCGGGTATCGATGCTGGCATCGCTGTTGCGGTCTTCCACCTGGATACGGTAGTTGAACGGGTGTCCTGCTAGCAGACGCAGGCTCTCAGGCATGCTGGTTATGCGTGGTTTATCGTTGACGTAGATGAGTATCTGATCCCGGATTATTTCTGTTTCAGGAACCAGCACGGAATCGGTCACCATCGCTTCGGGCTTCACGCCGATATCGTAAGTGATTTCGTATTCCACATGCCAAGCACCCAAGTGTTCGGTATCAGGCTGCCAGAGGATAGACTGGCGCTGGAAGTTGAACACCATGCCCGGCGCTTTCCGTAGGAAGCGGAAACCGGCGAACTGATCGGCTCGATCGCCGAGCACATTCCGGGCGAACTCGTCTCCTGCGTACAGCAGTATATCGGGCGTCCGGTGCGGAGGCAGAGCCCGGGGATCGGGTGGAAGCAAGCTTTCGGGAAGATAAACCTCGGGCTCCTCCTCAGGTACAGCGAACAGTATAGGTTCGATGGCCTGGGTCGCGGCTTGTGGGACGGCCTCAATATCGGCAGTAATTACTTCGTACGTAGGCTCAGGCAGCGGCTCTCCTATTTCGGCCAGCGCGATAAAGGTGCCGGTGACGGCGTGAATGGGCAAGACGATGAGCGAAGGGCTTTCCTGGCTGGCTGGTAGGACCGTGAATGAATGGTATACCAGGGGCGGTCTGACACTTTCCGGTAAACGTGACAGAATCTGGTCCGGGGTTATCGGCGTTATAAATCGGGTTTCACTGGTGGTGATAGTACCATCTGCCTTCAGGTAGACGATCTCCGACGCGCCGTCCCCATCCAGATCCGCGGTAGCCAGGTCGATAACGTCGGGGATCTCAATGTCCATTTTAGTGACCCTCAAGGCAGGCCCGGGAAGGCTGACCAAACTGAGAGAGCCGTCCACATGGGGCAGGATAACCTCCTCCTGCCCGTCGCCGTCAAGGTCACCGGCACCTAACGCCGACGGTTGAATTGCCCCACCATCGGATCTAGCGATGGAGGTGGGGTGAAAACCGTCCCGGCCATTTATATAAGCCATCAGCGTCGGAGGTCGGCCGTACCCGATAGCCAGGATGTCTATCCGTAGGTCACCATTGAAGTCAGCCAGGGCTACGCTGAACGGCCAGGGGCCCGAGGCCATCTCTCGTGGTCGAAGTTCATCGTAAGCCTGGAGACCTTCCGGTCCCCAATCCGCGATCAATACCGAC
>CP070787.1:1864167-1873108 GCA_020346745.1 Fidelibacterota bacterium
GCCAAATTTGCGGTAGAGGCTGCCAGGGAAGCCGTCGACGCGGACGACCTCAGTGCGGCGTTCCTTTCCCGCTATGATGAGCGCCTGTGGGATGTCATTGGCGGTGAACTGAAGGTGAGTACTCAGCTGCAGAAGATCGGCCGTCACCGGCTGCTGCTGAACTTCGTGATTGGCAAGGCGGCCCGGAATAAGACGGTGGGTGATCTCATCGCCGGTATGATCGCCAACGAGGTTCCCAAAAAGAAGCTGGCCAATCCCCTATTCTACTTCAAGCTGCTTTTTAGCTGACGACCGGCTCACGTCTCTGAAACGATCCGGCCTGATGTTCCAGGGTGGAAACGGTCTTGATAGTGGTAAATAGCGGCACTCTGCAGCTGATTGGCTTAAAACCGTCATGCTGATGACAGCAGGTGCAGGATGCTTCTAGTGCTGGCCGGGTGGAGCCGAGATTGCCGGGTCGGCTTTCCTCGGGATCACCTTGCTATTTTATCGAACGCCTCGCGCGTATAGCCGTAGTTCTCCTCGAAATATCCCTCCGGATACATTTTCCAGGTATCATCGGTAATTGTGGCGTCAACGGAGAAATCCGTACCAGCGTAAATATTTAAAAGGGCGGCACCAGTAGCCAGAGCAAGGGTACCGAGATCCGTTCTTTTTTCCGGCATCGGGGCATAGTAGGCCAGGGCAAAACCACATTTCTCCAGCAGCACTTCCTTCCCCTGCGCCAACTTTTCATCACTGACTTTTCCCGTTAAGGCAAAGAACTTGGTCGGAATTGCCAACGCGTTATCGATATAGTCAAAGGCCAGGGCTTCTTTCCTGGAAATATCGATGGCCATCATCTGGGCTCCGATATTATACACTCGCGATTTGGCCATCAGACTGGGGATCAGGATGCAACAACCTCCTTGATACTCGAATGAATTCTCGCGGACGGTACCCAGGAATACGACATCAACCTCTAAACTTTCTCCAAGTTTAACGATTTTATTGAGATCAGGTTTCTGCTCCAGATCCTTCATATCCGGATTTATCTCGGAATATCTCATATTGCCTGCAGTGATGGCGTTAAGGATTTCATCGGCGTGGGCCAGCCGCACTTTATTCTTTTTCCAGATCACCTGAGTGAACTTGTTGGTGAGCTCAACATCGACATTATCGAAGCCGATACGCTTTTCCTCCGGTGGGGTGTTCAGTGTAAAAGGTAACACCGCGACTTTCATCTTCTTCTGACTCAATTTCTCATGCAGATCGATCTGGTTCCGGGATGTATAGGGGATAAAGCAGCCCGATATCAAGAGTGCGAACAGCAGTATTGAAACCGGGAGCGTTGTTTTCCTGACGGTGTGATGCATGATGTGCTCCTTATACCTGTAGTTAAAAGCCCTGGATGATAAACTTGTTGACGATATCAAATACTGCTTTCCTGGTCGCTTTGCCGATCAGGGTTTCATCGAATCCGACCACGCCGGTCAGCAAGGAGATCTCCTCGAAAGCGACACCAATGTTGGATGAAAAGTGAGAACCGACCCCGGTCTCAACCGTAACCACCTCGGCGGTATTGGGATCGATGACTCGCACGTCCAGGGCCACCCGCGCTGTGCCTTTCGAGACACCCACCTTGGCAGCCACATCTCTGGAGTACCCGACGGCTGTACGCGAGGTTTTAACACCAAATTCGCTGATGCTGCCGGCTACAATGTAATCCACACCTAGAATCTTGCCGACTTCAGACGCTTCGGCAGCATCGAGAGCTCCCGACATACCCAGGTTCTGTTCTTCGATAATTCTTCCCAGCATACTCCTTTCGATCACTCGATAGTGTCTCGATTTCACCAAGGCTGTAATGAATGTGTTGGCTACTCCGGCCCCGATAACATCACTCTCAAAAGGAGTATCGTTGGTGAAATCAACCACGGCTATTTTCGGTTTTTCGCCGGGTCCTGTATATTCAGGAAATATAAATTCTATGGGGGCTTCACTTTTTGCTGCGGTTTCAACGGGAGAAGCTCCACCGGAAGTCGCAGCACAGCCGCCAACAGCTAGCGCAACCAGAAAAGGAATTATTCCCATGAGCAGATATCTATGGAATTGCATTAGTTGACTCCAGTGTGGTTGATGGTGACCAGATGGCTATTCGATACAAATAGAGTGAAGCTACCACTGGCAGGATACGCATCCTCCGAGTAGTCAATATTATAATAAATTTGAATAGTCAATCGCTAATATAATAATAAATGCCCGGTCTTGCTACGGAATCTTCCCATGTAGTATTGTTGCAGAGTGGAAGTGATGTCAAAAATGATCTCATGTCCAATCCACAGGCGGTTCTTCAAGTGATCGAATTATCAATCGCAGAGATCACTGAAATGACATCTGGACGTAAATTCTGCCATGTGGAAACGGCGTAAGTTCCGCTCTTGGTACACTTATTCATAATTGAAGGCTCAGAGCGATGACAGAGAATACCGGCACCTCGATGAATCCCGACAACTCACCTGGCGGCGACACCGACGCTGAAGAGACCCGGGAGTGGGTAGAATCACTTGAGGGTGTAGTACGGCATAAGGGGCCTGAAAGGGGTCAGTTCCTGCTCAATCGATTGATCGATAAAAGTCACGAACTGGGCTTGCAGCTGCCTTTCTCGGCCAATACTCCGTATGTGAACACCATTCCTCTGGAGCAGCAGCCCGCGTATCCGGGGGATCGTGCATTGGAGCGGCGGATCAAGAGCATCATCCGCTGGAACGCCATGGCGATGGTGGTACGTGCCAACCGGCACAGCGACGGGATTGGCGGCCATATCTCCACATTCGCCTCTGCGGCCACGCTGTATCAAGTGGGCTTCAACCATTTCTTCCAGGGTAAGGGGGAGGATTTCGACGGCGACCAGATCTACATCCAGGGACATGCGTCGCCCGGGATCTACGCCCAGGCCTTCCTGGAAGGGCGCATCGGCCTCGCTCAAATGGAGAATTTCAGGCGCGAGCTGGCTCAGGACGGTGGCCTCTCATCCTATCCCCACCCCTGGCTAATGCCCGATTTCTGGGAGTTCCCAACCGTCTCGATGGGGCTCAGTCCCATCAGTGCCATCTATCAAGCCAAGTTCCATCACTACCTACAGGACCGGGGGCTCAAGGATACCCGGCATACACATGTGTGGGCCTTCCTGGGGGATGGAGAAGTGGATGAACCGGAGTCTCTGGGTGCCATCACCCTGGCTTCCCGCGAGGCGCTGGATAACCTGATATTCGTGATCAACTGCAACCTGCAGCGTCTGGATGGTCCGGTTCGGGGCAACGGGAAGATCATTCAGGAGCTGGAGACCATCTTCCGTGGGTCGGGCTGGAACACCATCAAGGTCATCTGGGGTGATGATTGGGACCCGCTATTGGCCAACGATACCAGCGGGCTTCTGGTCCAGCGCATGAATGAGGTGGTGGATGGTCAATACCAGAAATATACGGTGGAATCGGGTGAGTATATCCGTCAAGACTTCTTCGGAAAGTACCCGGAGCTGTCGCAGCTCGTTGAGCATCTATCTGATGAACAGGTCAGGAAGTTGCGTCGTGGGGGACACGATCCGGCGAAGGTCTACGCAGCCTACAAGGTTGCCGTTGAGAATGAGGGCTCACCCACTGTCATCCTGGCAAAAACGATCAAGGGCTACGGTCTCGGCGAAGCGGGCGAAGGGAAGAACATTTCCCATCAGCAGAAGAAGTTGAACGAAGCCGAGCTGCGCGAATTTCGCGACCGCTTTGATATCCCCATCAGTGATAAGGACATTGAGCAGGCACCTTTCTACAGGCCTGCCGATGATAGCGAAGAGATCCAGTATGTGCTGGACAGACGCCGGGCCTTGGGCGGATTTGTCCCCGCCCGGAAGGTGCAGGTGCAGTCCCTGGCAGTCCCTGACCGGTCGATATTCCAGGAGTTCTTCCAGGGCAGTGAGCGGGAAGTGTCCACTACGATGGCCTTCGTTCGCATGCTGTCCCAGTTGTTGAAAGATAAAGACATCGGTGCACGGATCGTCCCGATCGTACCTGATGAGGCCCGGACCTTCGGTATGGAGTCGATGTTCCGCCAGAGCGGGATCTATTCTCACGTAGGCCAGGTCTATACACCTGTCGACTCGGATACCCTGCTGTATTACCGCGAGGCCAAGGATGGCCAGATACTGGAGGAAGGCATCACCGAGGCGGGAGCAATGGCATCCTTCACGGCGGCAGGCACAGCCTATGCCAACCAGGGTGTGGATATGATCCCCTTCTTTATCTTCTACTCCATGTTCGGGTTTCAGCGTATCGGCGATATGATCTGGGCTTTCGGCGATCAGCGGGGTCGGGGATTCCTACTGGGCGCCACCTCAGGCCGTACTACCCTGAACGGTGAAGGTCTGCAGCACCAGGATGGACACAGCCATATTCTGGCCAGCACGGTGCCGAATCTATATGCCTACGATCCGGCCTTCGCCTACGAGATTGCCGTCATCGTCCAGGATGGTATGCGCCGAATGTATCACGATAGGGAAGATATCTTCTATTACATCACTCTGGGCAATGAGAACTATTCCATGCCTGTCATGCCGGAGGGAGTAGAGGAGGGCATCCTGAAAGGATTGTATAAATTCGCCCAAGGGCTGCCCCCCAAGGCCGGGAAGATGCATAAAGCCCATATTATCGGCAGTGGCTCTATCCTGCTGGAAGGGCTGCGTGCCCAGAAGATGCTGGCGGAACGCTACCAGGTCTCGGCCGATGTGTGGAGCGCCACCAGCTTCAAGGAACTGCGCCGGGATGCGCTCAGTGTGGAGCGCTGGAACCTGCTTCATCCAGCTGAGACTCCGCGGAAGCCGTATATCAGCTCATTGCTTGAGCAGGAAGAGGGGGTATTCGTTGCAGCGACCGACTATATGAAGACGGTCGCGGCCCAGGTCTGTCGCTGGGTACCTGGTGGTCTATTTCCCTTGGGTACGGATGGCTTTGGTCGTAGCGATACCAGGGAAGCGCTCAGGCGGCATTTCGAAGTCGATGCTGAGATGATCACTCTCGCAGTGCTCTACCAGTTGGCACGTAGAGGGGAGATAGAGGCCGATGCCGTCCAGCAGGCCATGAAGCATCTGGGTATCGATCCTGATAAGCCTGATCCCATCCTGGCATAGAATCTGAGCCGGCTGACTGCACATACCTGATCCTGTCCCGTACTCGGGATCTGCTCAAAACGGGTCTATCCAATACATCCTGATTCCGGTAAGCCGTTTAATTGACAACCCTTCGGTTATTGCACCTGTCTAATTGTGGCAAGTGGGCAGTGATATCTCAGTATAACAACTCTCAGGAACACGTAGATCTCAAGGTGCTATTGTCTGAAATCTGCCAGTGAAGTGATATCTCTTTGTCCAACAGACCGGTTCTACTGCTAAACATGATACTTCAATAGGCTGTATCACTCGGTTAAGAAATCACTCTGATCGGGGAACAATATATGCACACCGTTGAAATACGAAATATCACCAAGACTTTCGGTGATGTCATTGCCGTGAATGACCTATCGCTGAATGTTCCCCAGGGGAGCATCTACGGCTTCATTGGACCCAACGGGGCGGGTAAAACCACTACCCTGCGCATGATAATGAGCATTTTTTACCCGGATAGCGGTACGATCAGCGTATTTGGAGAACAACTCCACGGGGCCTGTACTGATCGTATCGGCTACCTGCCGGAAGAAAGAGGGCTCTACCGGAAGATGAAGGTTCGGGAGCTCCTGCAGTTCTATGGTGAACTGAAGAACGGCCTTGATGTGAAGCAGGAAGTTGACCGTTGGCTGACGAAACTTGATCTCAGTGATTGGGGCGACAAGAAGGTCGATGCACTGAGTAAAGGAATGAGCCAGAAGGTCCAGTTCATCGCCACCGTAGTTTCCCGGCCGGCGCTGATTATCCTCGATGAGCCGTTCACCGGCTTGGACCCGGTAAATGCCGACTTGATCCGTGAGACAGTGCTGGAACTCCAGTCGCAAGGAACTACGGTGATTTTCAGTACTCACGACATGAGTGTGGCCGAGCGCATGTGTGACTTCATCTTCATGATTCATAGAGGCCGTAAGGTATTGGATGGTACCTTGGGGGACATTCAAGGTCAGTATGGCAGTGACACTCTGAGGGTGCGTATAGAGGATGGCGCGCCTGTTCTTCAGAAACTGGAGGGTGTGGAGAAAGTAGCCAATTTTGGTCGCCTGCAGGAATTGCGTTTGACCCGGGGATACGATCCACAGCAGGTTCTGGCTGCGATGATGACCAGAACGAGGATCGCCAGCTTTGAAGTGGCTAAACCGTCGCTGCATGATATTTTTATCCGCATCGCAAGACCGGAAACCGAGGAGGAAAGCCATGTGGAAAGTGCTTAAACTGGTCCGCCGGGAATACCGGGCATCAGTTAAAACCAAGGGCTTTATCATCGGATTATGTCTGGCCCCCGTGATCATGAGCGGTAGTCTCATCGCCATGGTTCTTTTCCGGGGCAAAGTGGACACCGCTGACAAACGGATTGCGGTCGTCGATCGATCCGGAGTGGCAGCCGAGGTGGTGCTCGCCTCGGCTGAGACGCGCAACGCCGAAGTGGTTTTTGACAAGGTGAGGGGCAAGAAGGTCAAGCCTGCTTATCACATTGAGATTGCAGCACCGGACGACACGGATCCAGCCGCACAACGACTGGCATTATCAGATCGTGTGCGCTCCCGTGATCTGCACGCCTTCGTGGAGATCGGTCCGGGTGTGCTTGCTCCACAGGATGACCCCGATGCTGCCCGCATCACCTATCATGCTGAGAACGCTGCAATCGACGAAGTGCGGGGCTGGTTGTCCGGGCAGATCAACGGCCGGCTGCGCTACTTGAGGTTGACGAGTGCCGGTGTGGATGAATCGGAAGTGGGGGAGGTCCTGACCTGGTTGCCGGTCGAGAGTATGGGGTTGGCCAGCCGCGACGAGGATACCGGCCAGGTAAAAGAGGCCCAGCACAGTAGTGAAATGGAAGCGGTGCTGGTTCCCATTTTCACCCTCTTTCTCATGTTTCTGATGGTCATGATGGGGGCTATGCCCCTGCTGAATGCGGTTATGGAGGAGAAAACCCAGCGGATAGCTGAGGTTATCCTGGGCTCGGTACGACCCTTCCAGTTTATGCTGGGCAAGATCCTTGGGGGCGTGGCGGTTTCGCTGACGGGATTGTCTGTCTACGCCATTTTGGGAGTGATCGTGGCCAGCCGGATGGGATTTACCGACAAGATACCCCTACACACCTTGCCTTGGATCTACGCCTATGCTGTCCTGATGATCTTTATGCTGGGAGGGGTGCTGGCGGCGCTGGGCGCGGTCTGCAACGATGCCAAGGATGCTCAGAATCTTACTTTCCCGGCCATCATCCCGATCATGATTCCCATGTTTCTGCTGGTACCCATCATCGAAGCACCTACCAGTGCCTTCGCAACCGGGCTGTCCCTCTTCCCACCCTTTACACCCATGTTGATGCTGCTTCGGATGAGCGCACATCCCGGTATCCCCCTCTGGCAGCCCTGGGTCGGTCTACTGGGTGTGTCCTTGTTTGCTATGCTGGCGGTATGGGCTGGGGGTCGTATCTTCCGCGTAGCGATTCTCATGCAGGGTCAGCCGCCAAAGCTGGGGCTGCTGCTGCGTTGGGCGATTAGAGGCTAGCGGATTTCGTCTCCCTGATCTTCTCCCTATGATTGCCCTGATCAGAGCTGCTGCTGATTAATTCTTGATTTCAATAGCCCCGAATGCCACCGTACAGCTGCAGGAGACTTTTATAATTTTATCTGCTCCCTCCTTGAGGGTGGTTTTGTTCTCGATAGCTCCCAGGATTGGTGTGCCGGATACGGATAGCTGCCATTCTCTGGGAACGATGATTTCCACCCCTCCGAATAAGGCCGTCAGGCTGAGGTGGCATCCTTCTTCTGAGGCCTTGGCCTGACGGAGATCCAGCTTGATCCCGCCGAAAAGGGCTTTTGCCTCACCGCCCCTGAAATTATCAGACGTAACGATCTGATCGGCCCCACCGAAAATCGCGCTGGCCTGGACAGTATCATCGGAGACTTCCCCTGAAAGCCCTCCCCACCACGCTTTCTCCTTCGTCCTTACTAGCATCGAAAGGCCTATTAATATCAGAATAACAGGCCAGAAGCGGAAGATGTTGCCCCAATGGACGATCTCCAGAGTCGCCGACAGGAACGCCAGGCCAATAACCAGGATGATCACACCGCCCGGCTTATCCTGCCCCCTGATTTTCATCACCCCGATGGCTATCAGAATCAATGGCCACCAGTTCGAAAAAATCATCCCGAAGTCCATGATGTCAAAGGTTTCCAGGAGAAATAGAATACCAAGAGCAAGTAGGATGAAGCCCACCAGGTTGCGTTGGGATTTGCCTTCAACGTTATTCGACATGAGGAGCCCTTTCTTGCTTCGTGTGTGAGCCGTTTAGCTCAATTCGACGGACCAGACCATGTAAATCGCTACTGAATCTAAGAAATCAGCGTAGAGTTTCCCAGGGATCACAATGCTGAACACGCGGGTGGTGTCTTGAATATGAACTCTCGCTGAATTGAGACTATTGTTTGGGATCTCGGTGGATAGTGCGACCCAATCCGGGATTGGCTATTGCCATGCTAAACATTCCTTGAATCCGGAGGCTTCACACCCTACACTCGGGATACGGGATAATCCATTAATGCTGCTAGCTGCAATATGGATGTCCTTCCTGCTAATCTATGAGATCAAAACCTTCGGGGGCGAACACTATGAATAAGTCTGCACAATCCCCGCGCATAACACGGCATTCCTGGGGACAGCTGGAAGTTGAAGGCCTCGGTACACTCAAGGATGCCAAATTGTACCCTGGAGGCGGTCGGCAATGGGACTGGAAGGAGACCGGTA
>CP070787.1:1873208-1878040 GCA_020346745.1 Fidelibacterota bacterium
CCCAATTCCACCAGATTGGCGCCCTCTTCTTTGGTCACGATAAGGGCCAGGGAAGGCTTGCTGTTGATCCTGAACAACCTTTCTCTTCGTCCTGTGCCTCGCTCCACCGAGGCTACATGACGAATCAGTACAGGTTTGTCCAGCTCAACCCTTGTCTCGGCAATAGCGTGAGTACCGCGTGGACGACCATCCAGCATAACGGCCGTACGGCTGTCTTCATCTTCTAACCCACCCAGAAAACGGAGTCGCTGTACTGAACGGACCAGTGACGTTCCGACACTGGAAGGGGATATACCCAGCGCGGCGCAACGGTTAGGATCGATCTGAACGATCACTTCTTCGGGCGCGCCACCTACAACAAATACGGTGCCTACCCCGGTTAGAGCGGACAGGCGGGGTTGAATTCGATCATCTACCAGACTGCGCAGGGCATTGGTATCCGCGCCTCCCATTACTTGGATGCTCATAACGAATCGACTAAAGAAAGAAGTGTCCTGGACAGCAACATTGATCGTGCTTCCCTGAGGTTGTTCCCGTAACAATTCGACGGCAAGCCGCTGCATTTCCAGCTGCCTGACTTTTATGTCACTCCCCGGCTCGAAACGGACACGGAAGGATCCCTGGGAACCGCGGACTTCACCCCAAGACTCTGCCATGCCGGGTAACTCTGAAGCCCTTTCTTCCAGGGGAATCAGAATCTCGCGTTCCACCACCTCTGGTTCGCTGTTCAGGCGTATAAAATTGACATTTAGGAGATCGCCCTCCACGTCTGGTATTGATTCTATGGGAATCTTTTGCCAGGCAACGATGCCCAGAAGGACGATGGCGGCAAAAAACATGGATGTGGCCACGGGTCGGCGAACAGGGAGACTTGTCCAATTCATGGCTTGACCCGTTTAAATCTGAAGAAGTCCAATACAAGATACAGGCATGGGATGACCAGGAGAGAAAAACAGGTGGAAGCAATGATTCCCCCGATAATGGTCAGGGCCAGGGGGCTCCTCAGCTGAGCGGCCTCTCCTGCGCCGATGGCAAGGGGAAGCAATGCCAGGACTGTCGTGGTGGTGGTCATCATGATGGGACGGAGCCGTATGGCGGCTGCCCTGGCCAGGGCTATCTTCCGTTCAAGTCCCTCCGCCATGAGCTGACGGGCGGTCTGGACCAGAAGGATGGCGTCATTCACGGCGATTCCCCCCAGCACGATGATGCCTATGACCGACATCACGCCGATAGGCTTGCCACTGGGTACTAGGGCTATGGCCACACCCACAAAGGCCAGGGGGACCGAAGCAAGTACCGTAATGGGATGAACCAGTGATTCAAATGTGCCGGCCAGCACCATAAACACGAGAAGGAGAGAGAGAATCATGGCCCATTGTAGTTCGGAAAAGGTCTGTTTTCGCTCTTCCTCCTCACCGGTGAGTTGAATCCTTGAACCGGGACTCATCTCAATCCCCTCAAGCGCTTTTTCAACCGCCTCACGCGCCGCAGGGTATTCCACGCCTGGGGCAATACGGGCGGTCACCCTGGCGATACGGCGCTGATCTCGACGAAAGATCTCCAGTGCTCCTTCCACAGGTTCAAAGTGCGCCACATCTCCCACAGCAAGGCGTTGCCCCGAATCCGTTGTAAAAGGCAGTCTCTTCAGGTCAACACGCCGCGCGCTTTTCAGGCGAAGCACGATATCACGCTCTTCATCACCTGTGGAAAGCTCATCAATCCTCCGACCATCCAGTACGGTCTCGAGTATGTTGGCAATGGTATCCATCTCCACGCCAAGACCGTCGCAAAGGGTGCGGTTGAGAATGACATGCAGTTCCGGAGGGCCTCCTTCAAAGGAGGAGCGTACATTCCAGAGTTCGGATCGCTCTTTTAACCGATTGAGTACCTTTTCCGCTCCTAGGCGAAGGTCTCCCAGGGAACGGCCTGAAATCTCAACCTGTATAGGGGGGCCTGTGGTACCGAGGGCACGGGCCAGGTTTGATGTACCCACCTCCCAGGAGACCTCCACATTGGGAAGGCCTTCCACGGCCGGTGCCGCGGAACGGACAACCTGGCTCGCGGTCTTCCCACCGGCGGTCAGACGCACCAGAATTCGGGCGGTGTTTTCCCCAGACCGTTCTTCACGGATAAGACGATCATCTTCAGGGAGCCGACCGACCTCTGATAATATGGCCCGAAGATCACTGCCGGCAGCCTGTTTGATAATGGCCTCAACCGTGGCTGTCATCTTCTCGGTGGACTCCACCCGTTGTCCGGGCGGACCGATCAGACGAAGGGAAAATTCCCTGGGATCAGCCGGAGCCAGAAGCTCGGTTCCCAGGCCCAGCAACTGGTTGATTGCCACGGCCACAAGCAGTATACTGACCGCAACCACGCGAAAAGGATGCCGCAGCAACCGTAAGACAATGGCCTCCATTTTCCCTTTGCCCGGATCAAGGGCTCGTGTTTTTCTACGGGGTAAAAACCACCCTGCCAGGGCGGGAATGAGAAATACGGCAACAGCCAGAGAGGCAATAAGGGAGACCACCACGCTGAAGGAAAGGCCTGATACCAACCGTGCCGCGAGGCCGCGGACAAAAAGGACAGGCAGAAAGACCACGCAAGTTGTGAGGGTGCTGGCCGCGATGGCACCGGCAACCAGGGCAGTGCCCCGTGAAGCGGCTTCTTCGGGAGGATCTCCTTCTGAGCGCCGCCGAAAGATACTTTCCACCACAACAATAGCATTATCCACCAGCATGCCGGCCCCCAGGGCCAAACCGCCCAATGTCATCAAATTGAGGCTGTGACCGGCAAAATGCATGGCAAAGAGTGTGGCCATCAAGGAGACGGGGACCGCGGTTGCCACAACGATCGTAGGCCCAGCCGAACGCAGAAACAGGGTCAGCACCAGAATAGCCAGGAGGATCCCGATCAAGGCAGCCTCCTCCACATCATCGATGGCATCCTCTACCAGAGCCGCTTCGTCACTGACAATTCGAACCTCCACGCCCGGAAGATCAGCTCCAAGTCGTTCCAGGGCATCACGTACCGTGCGAGAGACTGAGACCGTGTTCGCGCCTGCTTCTTTGTAGGCAGACAGACCCACGCCTTCGATCTCGTCAACGCGCACCAGATCGGTGATTTCACGGTTCGCCATAAATACCTGTCCCAGGTCCTCCACCCGAACAGGAACCTGCCGGTCTTCAGAATCACGCTCATATTTGACGACGACCTGGGCAATGTCTTCAGGCTTTCGAAATCGGGAGAGCCCGCGAACCAGGTAAACATTGTCCCCTTCTTCCAGAGTCCCGGCATCAATATCAAAATTAGCGCCGACAATACGCTGTTCCAACAGATTCATGGTCACCCCATGGGCCTCCATGAGGTAACCATCCACAAGAACCCGAACCTCTTCCTCACGACCACCGGTAACCCGAACCTCTGCTACTCCCTCCAATTGTTCCAAAGCCGGAGCGACCTGACGACGGGCAATGCGCCGGAGTTCCGTGAGATCGGGACGACCCTCAGGCGCCACCAGACCTAGTGTCAAAACAGGAAGCTGCCGGGGATCCTGGCGGCGAACCAGTACTTCGTCCACATCAATATCCGAGGCAATGGGATTAACCGCCTTCTGCACATCCACCAATGCCAGGTCCATGTCAGAGTGCCATTCAAAGGTCACCCTAGCGATGAGAATCCCTGTCCGTGCCACTTGATCAATGGCCCTGATCCCGCGAACCGTGAACAGACGCTGTTCTACCTGCTCGCCATAGAGACGCTCCATTTCAGTAGGTGGTCTATCCCCGGAGCGTATGGACACCAGGACCGTGGGGCTTTGGAGATCAGGAAGAAGATCAAGAGGAAGGCCTCTCCCTGAGATCAACCCCAACACCACAACGGCTGCCGCAAGAACGGTTATGGCCACCGGACGTCTTGTCGCGTAGCGTGCGAGTGCGTACATTGGCTTATCCACTCTCCGTTACACGAACCTGGGTCTGGTCCGTCAGTGTTTCCAGTCCTCGGATGACGACCCGTTCACCCACGGTCAGACCATCACGAATCTCGACGATATCATCATCGCCCAATCCCAGGACAACCTCCTTCATGGTGACACGCTGTCCCCTGAGTATGAATACCACCCACTTGCCTCCCCGATCCGTGACTGCCTCCCGGGGAACCACCGGCACGCCTTTACGCTGCTCTTTGAGGATGGCTACCTCGACGAACATGCCTGGGCGAAGCCGTCCATCAGGGTTCTCGACCTCTACCTCCGCGCGTAATGCCCTTGTAACGGGATCGATCGTGGGTGCAAGGCGAATCACTTTACCGGAGAAACTCTCACCTTCCCAGGCGTAATGCCGAACACGAACAGGAAGTCCTTTTGTCACATGCGCCACATCCTGCCCCACAAGATCCACATCCGCGATGAGTTGATCCGTAGGCGCAACACGGGCTACCTCAAAACCCTGTTTCACAAACTGCCCACCGGCAAGGGGCTGGTTTTGGTTTTCACGATCACGCCCCAGACGCAGGATCACGCCATCGATGGGGGTGATCAATTGACTTCGCTTTTCCGCATTCAGGCTCCGCTCATACTCTACCCTGGCCTCTTCCAGGCTCGCTTTAGCGGTGAGAAATTCGGACTTGCTTCTGAAACCTTCATTATAAAGCTTTTCAGTGGATTCATATTCATCCCGGGCCGTCTCAAACCGCTGAAGGTTGGCCTGGGTACGAGCGGCTAACCGGACATCTTCACCGGTAATCCTCGCGAGGACATCACCGGCCTTGACCCTGTCCCCTTCACCAAAACGCCTTCCTTCACTATTCTTCGCAAACTCAAGGACTCCCCC
>CP070787.1:1878140-1884876 GCA_020346745.1 Fidelibacterota bacterium
CATGAGGTTGTCGCTTAAGCTGAAAAACACCAGGCTGTCGGGCAGATCAAGCGTGCTGACATGCGTCAATCCGAGCGACGAGAGGGCGTCCACATACATAACTCCATCGCTCATGTCTTGCCAGCGTGTATAAATGTAGCCGCCCGCTCCGTCAAGATAGTATGGTCTGTTCGGAGAATAATTCCTCTGGGCCAGAACCGTCGGACTGGATGGATCGGTCAGGTCCATCCTGTAGACCGAATAATAGTCACGGAAATACCATTCCTGATCGACTTTCTGGATACGGTAGATGGCATTGCACCAGTCGCATGGCCCATAGTCGGTCGGCAGCAAATAGTCTTCCAGGACCGGCGTCAGCGTCCAGTCGGTCCCCACCTCGTAGATGTACAACGCACCTGTGGCCGCATTGATCTCCACACCAGTGGGAATGGTCAGGAATAATTTGTCGTCATCAAAATAATGAACCGTACCATTCCCGCCAATATCTACGTTCCGCTGGTGAACAATCGTGCTGGCCTGGATATCGTATACCTTCAAGTCAGAACCATATCTGCTTGTCGACAGCAGTGTGTCGCCAACCCATACGTGCTGCCAATTCCCGCCAGCCAGCCAGGCCGAATCCAGGTAGGTATACTCAATTGAAATATTATCCAGCTTGGGCTCCACAATGACTTCCTGACTGCTGGATATCTCGAACGCAGCATCCTCAACCGTCAGGGTAACGGTATGGCGGCCAACCGAAAAGAATTCCATAGCCGCAGTCGAATCAGTCAGTGTCTCTACCGCAACCAGATCATCACAATCCCAGCTGAGTTGCAGCTCCTCTCCATCCGGATCATAGCTCGCACCGGCGTTCAGGACGATGGGCTCTCCGTAGACAACCTCGGCACTGGCAACCTCAAACCGGGGAACCGGTGGATTCTGTCCACTGGGGGTAAATCGGTAGGCATTCTCCGATGTCAACGGTGCACCATACTCTACTCGAATGGTGTCCCCATAATTCCAGTAGGTATACCACCAGACCAGGTTCCACGTGAGATATGGAAGATCAGCACCTCCCTCTTGATTTATATCGGCAGCCGTTTCACTGTATGGACGATGAAGGAAGTGGGTGTACATCCGGCTGTATGGATTGAACGCATAAAAATCACCACTAGCCGCCACATCCTGATTACGGTCGTAAATGACAAAATCGATCTGCTGCGGGCCTCCCTCCGCATCCATATCCCAGACTTCGAAGGGTATCCGAATGGCAAACGGCTCGTTGGTGCCGGGATTCGGATTCAGCGGATGATCCGCCAGATCGTACAATCTGGCACCGGCAATGGTGGCCATGGAACCGGTTCCCGCCTGGACGGGCCAGATCACGAGATTACCTACATAGTATGGGCTTTCGTAAACACCCGTGAACCTGATCTCGATGTCCCGGGAGAGCAGCGTCCAGTCTGTCGTTCCACCAGGATAGATGGTACCCGAAAACTCATCCCAGGTGTCGACGGCCCGCGCGGTCTCAGCCCAGTTGCGCTGCACATAACTATCAATATTGTAATCACCTTCACCGATAACAGCCAATCCCGAGTAATCACTGGGTTCATCGTATTCTGCTGTGCCTTGGACAACCTTGAAACCGGCCGTGATCGGGATGTTTATTGCAAAATTGTTGTCGGGAAGCGCATGATTACTCAGCAAGGTCGTGGATGTGGCCAGATCAACCAGGTTGAATGTGGGCCATGAGCCTTCACCCACCGGATCAATAATACTGATCTCATAGGTGTGGTCACTTAGAACATTGCTGGGTTCATACACTCGATAACCGAACGCTCCATAACTCTCGCCGGTTACATGCTCGGTCTCCACCCAATTCGGATGTGGAGCCTCGGCATAATCGTATATGGTTAGGGTGACTTCGTCCTGCCACGTATTGCCCAACTCATCGTAAATGGTTACCACGGCTGCAATCTCTTCCCCTGGCAGTGCGTCAGGTGATATCTCTAGCATTGAATAGGTCGAAACATCCCCGTAAGCGTAAGTCGCACCATATACTGTCCCACCCAGGGGCACACCCAGCGACTGGCTCGTATAGTTCATGGCGGCGATCGGCCCCGAATATGCCGTCAAAGCCACCATAGAAGGATGTGTATACTGCCCGTCATTGCTCACCGATAGATTCAGGTGCACCCGCTCACCCGGATTGATCACCAGATCCTCGTTCACATCATCCACAACGGACAGCTCGTGGATCACAATGGGACCATCAGTGGTGATGGCCTTCACGTCAGCAATGTCAAAAAGCTTCGTCCCATCAGATAAGGTGAGCGACAGCCAATAGGGATTCTGAGCGGGAGCTACCGTCACCGTATTTCCGAACACAAAGTCACCCGCCCCGCCATCATTATGCGCACCATCATCGTAAAGGCTCACCGATGTAATCAGACTGCCGCCAGCGTCCTTGATATATGCGGTCACATCAGTGATGGTGGCACTCGTAGACGCTGTAAGGGTGATTTCCGTACTACCTGCCGAGATGAAGTTCGAACTCGTGCCGACGTTCAGCAGAGTAAAGTCATTGTCATACGCCATTTGGGCGATTCGGTCATTCGACATAAGGGCTGTAACTGACGACAGATTATCGTACCCTTGCCCGCCGATCAAGGCTACCACAATGTCCTGGGTGTCCCCCAATGCCATCTGGAACGGGCCGGTGCTCATCACCATGCGGCGGTCACTGGCTGCCATCTGAATTCCATCGATCCATCCCTGGCCGGTCACCGGATCACCCGGTAAGGCAAACTTCGTTGTATCACCAGTAAGCGGATTGATGAACGGTTCCTGCACCGGATACATTGGCCTTGGCAGAAATCCCTCCATTAGGTTGAAATATTGGAGCGTGCCGTCATAGACAAACATATCAGGATCAGTGATATCCCCACCGGTGCCGAAGTAGGTGAATGACGTCATCCCCAGTGTATCACCACCTACGATGGGACCCTGGAAGAAATCATAGCCGCCCGCCGCCACCGGCAGGCCGAAGTCACCCGTAGAAATATCATCCAGTGAGTTGGCATTGTACACGTACCCCAGCGAGAGCAAAGTGTCACACCCCACGTAGTCATCCGTATAGGCACCCAGATCAGGATCAGACCAGTTAACGAAGTAGATCGTGTCAAGCTTGGCATCCGCCGGACCCCCGGCTACTCCCGTGTAGATCATGCGGAACCGCTTGAAAATCACGTTCCCTATGGGATTGTCGGGCGGCAGGGCGTAGGCCCACACGGTAAATTGCATCTCCACTCCCACGGCGGGAGAACCGTAGGTATTGGTAGCCACCTCCGTTCCATCGGGATAAGGCAGGTCGTTCGCCACCGTCCAGATGGTCATGCCTGCGCCCGGATACCCCGGTATGTCACCGTTGCTCCACGTACCAGCTCCATCATCCCAGGTTGCCGGCTGATAACCAGTGATCCCATTTAACTCCTCGTAAGGGGCACCATCCGCCGCCGGCCAGTTGTTCCAATCATACTCATATCCGTCATACATCTCCTGTATGTGTATGTCCTGCACCGATTCCATTGGCATAGCATTGTAGCTGGCCGCGTCGCGGATCAGATCAGCCACCGGATAATCCCGGCGTACCCGCCACACCTGCACACCACCCGGATCCTCCGCACCGGTGACATTGCCACTGACATCATACAATACCTTCCCGGCCTTGAGACCGTGGGCGTGCGTGGCGCCGTTCACTCTTATCCTCTCGCGGGTCCCGTCGCGCGTGCCACCATCATCGACCTTCGCACCGTACAGAAATCCCTCCTGATAGACCAGTCCCGGACCACCAATGGGAAATTCCGAGGTTGCGCAATAACAGGCAGAGAAATTCGGTGGAAACTCGCCGTGCTTCGTCACCCACAAACTGAGATTATTTACACTCATCACCGTTGCGAATGTCCCTTCCCCTAGCGACGTGGCCTGGCGGATACTCCTGGCAGGACTAGCGGAATTGTCCGCCCCGGTGGAGAGTGAAGCACACAGAACTAATGTCGAGATCGCCGTTACGAGACTGAGACTGATTTTCATGGATTCCCTCCCATCCGGCTGCGCGTCTAGTGGTTGGTCGTCCGCCACATCGCGCCGCTCGTTAAAAGCTCGCGAGTCGCACTAATGCGGGATTCCGTTCATTCTGGCACGGAATCTTGACCAGCGTATACACACCGCACCGGAGAATTGCGAGTAACAATGTTATACCGCTAGAAGGTCTTTTATTCGAGCGTTACTGGCTAAATGTACGCCACCACATGGAAAATTTCAACTCGGATATGGAAAACTCAATTCAGCCAAGTCTTGTTATGCTTGACAAAAATCTGCTCCGTTGCAGCCCCACATTCTGCCCCGCCCCCGCCGCTGGCGGAACTTCGCCTGTGGCTCCGCTTACTGCGGGATTAATGACGGGACCACTACGCCGACTATTTAAGTAGCAGCATCTTGATGGACTGGCTGTACCCCGGGGTAGTCATCAGTGCAATGTACACACCCGACGGCAGGTCCCGGCCCCGGGCATCCCTGCCGTTCCAGATCAGCTGGTGCCAGCCCGCCTCCAGACGCTGCTGCACCAGTCGCACCACTTCCCGTCCCAATAGATCGTACACGACCAGCCGGAAGTCAACCGCTTCAGGCAGGGCGAATTCCAGGGTGGTGCTGGGATTGAAGGGATTCGGGTAGTTCTGCCGCAGGGCATATTCCAGCGGCAGCCCGCTACCCTCATCCACTTCCATCATTGATCCGCGGCTGAGGAGGATCGCCAGGAAGCCGCTTTCAGCCAGTACATCGTCGATCCCCGTCTCACCCGCAAACACCTGGCCGACCGCCGACACCACCAACGTGTTACCCGCAGTGGACAGCGCCGATCCCGTATTGAAGCAGGACCAGGGAACCGTACTGGTTTGAGCCCTCACTATCGCCGGGCAGATCAGGAGCAGGAGAGCAATGAGACTACCGGATAATATTTCTCTTTTCATAGCAGACCCTTATGGTTATAACGAGCGAATTTCTGGACTCTCATCGTATGACATGGCCATCTGGGTGGATTCTGCTGGCCGCTCTCCTCAATTAGCGGTAGTACATTCCTGTATAAAGCGAAAGGATCCACCAGCTCGTTCCGTCACTCACCAGGGTGATCCCCAGAGGAGCTTCCCCTCCGTAGCCGAGCGTGAAGCTGCTTGATGAGAGATCAATGGTATCACCAAAACCGGGTTCGATATTGACATAATCATCTGGGCCCATACGCTTCATCCTGATGCTCAGTATTTGTCCCGGAGCATCGGCGGCGGGTCCCAGGTTGATAGCTTCTTCTTCCCCGCCTTCAGTGATATACAGAAGGATCCGGTCACTGGCGGTGGTCACGTAGCCGTTGGTTACGGAGTCCACTTTCACTGCCTGCCCGCCGTAAATCGCGAGGTTTCCTCCAATGGATGCACCACCGCTTGTTCTGAGTGAGTCGACCGCCACCGTCCCGGAAGTGATATCCTCCCCGGCATGGGAATGGGCCGCCTCAGCGAAAGCGGTGGCCTGCTGACCGTCAAGCAGATCGGCGTCCAGACCGGAGCCGGAGCCATCGTTGTCTTGCACGATCGTCATGACCTCGCTGTCACGGGTAATGGCGGCATCGATGCGGGCATCCGCTACGGTACCGGAAGTGATGTCCTCGCCGGCATGGGAATGTGTCGCCTCAGCGAAAGCAGCGGCCTCCTGCCCGTCGAGCAGATCGGCGTCCAGACCGGTGCCGGAACCACCGGAAGCCACCACTGTGGGGAAAATCTCATCATCGCGAGCGATGGCGGGATCGATGTAGACCTCCGCTACCGCGCCTGCGGTGATGTCTGCACCGTCATGGGTATGGTCGCTGCGGGCTACCGAGTCGACTTCGCCTTGACCAGCGAATGCCACGTTCAGCGTAACCTCCCCAATGGCACCGCCGCCGGACAATCCTGGGCCTGCCGTGACACCGGTAATGGTGCCACCCGGGTTGGGTGGAGTCTGCCAGACTACATCCAGGCCATCAAACATGAGAGCGTCTCCCGAAGAAGCTCCCACGGTGTCAATTTTCACCCCGGTTACGGACAGATCCACCAGGGCTTCCGTGCCGACGGCGCCGACCGCCAGCATGGTATCCACAATGCCGCCCGCTGCTACGGAAAGCGTCACATCGCCAGACTGGGCCCCGCCACTCAAGCCACTGCCGGCGTTGACGGCGGTGATATCACCTTCCGATACCGGCGGAGACTGCCAGGCAACATTCGATCCATCAAACATTAACGCCTCTCCGGGCAAAGCCCCGGAGGTGTCGATCTTGGTCATCGTCACCGCATGATCAGCCAGGTTGATAGTGGTCACCGCACTGGTATCGATGACGGGATTCGGATACGTGCCATCCAGATCCCCGCCGGCGGGGCCGGTAGGGGCCGGTGCGTTGATCACATACCGTGCCGTATCAGACCGCAGCGCGTTCATACTGTAGGCCACACTCGACAGCGGCACCCGGGGTACGATCTCCGGTTCATCACCTACCTGGATACCCAGCACGTATGGCTGGTCGAACCTGATGCCGCTACCAAATGCTGTTTGATCGCCAAGCAGGGTATGAAAGAGACCGTATCTGATGGGCAGATCCTTGGTCTCGGACCATAGCGCTTCACTTGCGGTCTCCGTCTCGTACAGCCGGAAAGTGAAGGTATAGATGCCA
>CP070787.1:1884976-1908726 GCA_020346745.1 Fidelibacterota bacterium
CAGCAGGGCCGGGAAATCATTGGTGAACACGAACGTTCCTTCGTAAGCGGGATTCTGATCCCCCCCGGCCCTGACACCGCCCGGACACAGGTAACAGTCCGGATCGTGTTCAGGCACCTGGGTACGGGGAAGTGGCTCCTCCTGCCCTAACCACGGCCGACGGGTACGATGGGCGGAGACCAGCACCCACTCCCCTGTCAGGGGATTGAATCTGCGATGAGGATTGTCACCGGGTATTTTCATTGATCTAGGCAGTCCTTACCAGAATATCACATACAGGAGCAGGGTCAGTACTACCACCATGATCCCCATGCCTACGATCTTGCTGTCAGGCTTTGCATCGAAGCCTTCCCGCGTGGGCATCACCCGGGGCTCAAGGAGCGGCCTGGCAGCGGTCAGGATCGCCATGAATACCAGGATCAGGACGAACGTAATCGCCATCCGATTCAGGAAGGCGATGTCATTGAACGCGAAATAGAGCGTGCCGTAGATCAGCGGTGAAGCGACCAGAGCTGTCAGTCCGGCACTGGTAGGAGCCTTTTTCACGAACAATCCGAATATAAACGCAGCCAGGACACCCGGTGAAATGAAACCCTGGAATTCCTGGATATAATTGAAGATGCCCTTGAATTTGGGATTCCCCAATTGTGGAGCGATCAGGCAGCCAATAATGACGAGGACCATGGTCGTGATTCGGCCGACTGTCACCTCGCTCTTTGGTCCGATAGCCTGATTGATGTGCTTCTTGTAGACATCCATGGTGAAAATGGTGGAAGCAGAATTGAGCATGGAAGCCAGGGAGCTGATCACCGCACCGGAAATGGAAGCGAAAATGAAGCCCCGGATACCTGTCGGGATCAGGTTGCGAATGAGTAGCGGATAGGCGGCATCGGACGTTTCCATTTGATCCCCATAGAGCTGCAGAGAGATGATGCCCGGGATAACGATAGCGAATGGGATCAGGAGCTTCAGGCCTGCGGCGAAGATCACTCCCATTTGACCCCCACGGAGGGTTTTGGCAGCCAGGGCTCGCTGGGCGATGTATTGATTCAATCCCCAATAGTAGAAGTTAGGGATCCACAGACCGATCACCAGAGCTGTCCAGGGAATAACGGGATGATCGGCAGGGAGGATCATGTGCAGCCTTTGATGATTTGCTGCGGTGAACGCTTCGATACCGCCAACGGCCACCAGTCCCAGAACCAGCGTCAGCAAGCCACCAAGAATTAGCGCCGAGCCCTGGAATAGATCGGCCCAGGCTACCGCCTTCAGTCCGCCCCAGGTGGTGTACAGAGCTGCGATGCCGCCAATGAGCCAGACGGCCAAAATGAAGTCCATGTCAAAGATCGTATTCAGTGTCAGGGCTCCTGAGTAGAGAACCGCAGAAATGGTCACACCCACATAGATGATCATGGTGTAGAGTGCCATCAGGCTGCGCGCACCGGGGCTGTACCGATACTCCAGATATTCAGGCAGAGTAAAGATGCCGGCCTTCAGGAACTTCGGCAGGAAGAAGAAAGCGATCACCACCAGTGTGATGGCGGCCATCCATTCATAGCTGGCCACGGCCATACCCACATTACCCGCCCCCTGGCCGGACATCCCGACAAATTGCTCGGTAGAGATGTTGGCTGCTATTAACGATAGTCCAATAAACGGCCATAACAGTCCTCTGCTGGCCAGGAAAAAATCCTCACCCGACTTCTCGTGCCGGCTCTTGTACATGCTGACACCGATGACGAACAGGAAAAAGACCAGGAAGAACAGAATGTCCAAAACACTAAGATTCATTATTGACTCCATTGATATCTGTTGCAGGGCACCTTGGCCGTAATACCCGCCAGATCACCGGTGAACTGTCATCGCGTACAGGGATGGTGTCCATAATCAGCCAGCAATATTATTCCGTACCATAACCAAGGTCGGTTTCCTACTGAACGGAGGCGTATTCCGCCATGTTAAACACGTTGTCATCATAGCGTTTTTGAACCTGATCCAGCAGCTGCGCTTCATCCCGTGGAATGGTGTCCAGCTGGATTGAGAGTAGATCCAACCATCGTTGTTCGATTGGGGCCAATTCCAGCAGGTTGGCGGCATGAGCTTCCCGAATCAAGGCCAGCGCTTGCTCCATGGCAGCCAATGTTGCCTCCAGAGGCCGGTCGTGCTTGATAATTTCCCTGCTGATTTCCAGCACGACATCGGGTCGCAGCACCCAAGCCTGGGGATCAAGTGGAGCATCGCTTTCCACCAACCAGCGCTGGAGTGCGAGAACGGCCTCGGGACCTTCATCCAAGGCAGCATTCATTAACCGGCAGTCATAGATCAGGTGCTCCATGGAAACGACAGGTGCATCGGTGCTGAGCAGCCGCACATTCAGAACAGACTCGTTGCTCCATAGGTCACAGTAGGCGCTGGCAATATTCCCTACCGTGCTCAGGTGGGCACAAGCGCTTGATCGGCCTTCCATGGAAATCGGCATGCCCAGCATGGCCTTCAGGTAAGGGCCTTCATAGGCGCAATCTTTGCTGGGTCCTGTTGCTCCCTGCCGGTAGGCTTCCAGACTTCGAACAATTGATCCAACCCGCACCAGGGCCGCCAGCACCCGGGGGATCATACCCTTGTCAGCCAGAATCATGGCCGTATTGGCAAAGGCGCAGGCGGTATCACCCGCCGGTATACAGTCATTACGATTGGCGATCTCGACGATCCGGGACCAGAGGTACCCCACGTCATTCACCGCGAGTATACCCAGCGCAAACGCGATCCCTGCCAGATCGGCCTGTACCAGTGCCTGATCGTGGAGTTCCTTTCCCCCGGTGGATTCGATAGAGAGCATGTCGGCACCACTCCGGGCGCATAATTCGAACGAGCAAAGCGTATTTTCCAGCAACTCCCCCGAGCGCATCCTGGGCGGCCGCAGCTTATCACGCACGTCTACGGGTGTGACTCGCAGCGCCGAACGCAGCCCTTCCTTCTCATGAAACTCATCCAGTGCCTTCACCAACAGTTCGGTTATTTCACTACCCCACTCCGGATGCAGCGTCATAGGCGGCAGGAGCTCGAATTCTACCACCAGTCCCGGTGCCTTGAGTTCCACTGCCCGCGTGCAGACCCCCTGGATCATCTCAGAGTATTGCCGGCACACTTCCGGCCAGCTGCCCTCCTCGATCATCATCGGCGGGAGGGTAAAATTGATCTCAGGGAGTACTTGTCCGGCCCCAATCTCGATGCCGCGCCCGCAGCGGATTGGCTGCGGAGCAACACCAAAAAGCAGATCAGATGGACTCGAAATCGCTAGCTGACTGACCATGTAGATGGATCCAGTAATACAAAATACTTACATCGACACCCAGACGCAGCGAAGACAGCCGTGCGCCCTCAGCCGGGACGATGCTCACGTGAGGATGATATTAAGAACGTCATCAGGCTTAATATTGCCATCGGCCCGACATCCACCACCTCCCGCCAATCCGGGTCTCCCCAGCCATCAATAGAAAATCTGTCAGGATAGGGGATTACTCCAATATCAGTGCATCGGCGGAAACTTCTTTCCCTATTTTAATCAACTCACTCGGGAGGGTGCCAACACTTCCCTGCACACGGATATTTCCTGACTTGCCGCCATATACAGCCAGGAAGAGAGTGCCAGCCTCCGGAATGACTGGATCCTCAATGGTGACGTTCTGGCTGTTCAAGAACTTCAGAACAGTGCCCTTCTCAGGGATAATCCTCACATTACGCAGCGCTATCTCATCGGCATCGACACACATCATCCCCTCGGTTGCCGAGATGATCACGTTGCTGAGCTCCACATTGCTGATAGCCATCTCCGGCAATCCTTGCAGAAACACTGCCCGTTCGGCTCCCCGGCAGATGATATTATCCATATAGATGTGACGGAAACGAGGCGTCTCTTCACCCACCGCCACCTCCGGCCGCCGCTTATCTACCGCCAATTTATCGGCATCCAGTTCCGGGATCGGGGGTTTGCTGTCATAAAACATATTGAAACGGATCGCCTCGGTGGGGATGTTCTTCATATATATATCACGAATATGGATATTCTCAACCACACCACCGCGGCCGCGAGTGCTCTTGAAGCGTAATCCCACATCCGTGCCCAGGAAGGTGCACCGGCGCACATCGATGTTCCGAACCCCACCGGACATCTCGCTGCCGATAGTAAAACCTCCGTGCCCATGGTACACGATACAGTCGGCTATCGCTATATTCTCGCTGGGCTTGCCGCGTCGCCGGCCATATTCGTTCCGGCCCGATTTCAAGCAGATGGCGTCATCCCCCACATCGAAACTGCAGTTGTATACCAGCACATTGCGGCAGGACTCCAGATCGAGTCCATCACCGTTCTGTGAGTACCAGGGATTGAGCACCGTGAGGTTCCTGATGATCAGATTCTCGCACATCAGGGGGTGAATGTTCCAGGCAGGTGAATTCTGAAAGGTCGGTCCGTCAAGCAATACGTTACGGCAATTGACCAGATTGATCAGCACCGGTCGTAGATACTCCCGGGCAGCAGCATATTCCTGCAGGTCGGCATCACCCTTGGCGTTCAGTCGTCGTACCGTCTTGGCACCGTTCAAGGCCTGCTTTGAAGGCCACCAGACCCGGCCATCTTTACTGACGGCACCGCCCGAACCCAGCAACCCGCGCCACTGCGGATCGGTGGTCTTGAATTTCTTCACCGGCCGCCACGCCTCCCCGGCACCGTCAATAATGCCCGATCCGGTCACAGCGATATTTTCAAGGTTGGCCCCATAGATCGGCGGCGTGCACCTGACCTCCTCCAGTCCTTCCCAGGTACTGCGCATGAGCGGATAATCCTCAAAGCGGGAACTGAACTGAATAAGCGCACCCTGTTCCAGATGCAAATTGATATTGCTTTGCAGTTGGATGGGCCCTGTCAGCCAGATACCCGGCGGGACAACAACCCTACCCCCTCCTGCACGGACACAAGCCTCAATCGCCCGGCGGAAGGCACCGGTATTCAATACCTGCCCGTCTCCTACGGCTCCATGATCCTCGATATTCTCGGTGTGGTCTGGGAATTGCGGTGCCTGGATCTGCGGCATCTCAAAAGGCAAATCACTAGTGTAGTACGACAGGTCATCACTACTACTACCATAACAGCAGCAGACTGACATGAACAATACCAAGAGGGCTTTTGATCCCGGATAATAGCGCATAATTATCAATCCCTTTTATAACTGTTAAGTGTACTCCCTGAAAGGATCAGGAGAGTCAGGCTTCGCTTGATCCAGGTCGCCGAGCATTATTCAGATGGAACATCGGCTATGAGAGACGGAATGCCAAATCGATCATAACCTGTATTCCTGGCGCCAATCCGGCAACCTCCTAAAACGCGAATGTGACGGCTAAGCGATTTACATCGGAAAAAATATCCATATTGGAATAGGAATAACTGATCTTCGCAGTGAGGCCTCCAATGTTAGGTCGTAGCCCGAATCCGCCCGACCAGCCTTTCACATCGTGGTTGGTCACATACCCCCCTCTTATCGAAACCATACCACCAAGAGTATATTCCAGCCCCATATGTAAGCGTTCAGTATAGTTATTGGGATGAGTGAACTCTATTGAAGCCAACAGGGAACTGCTCCCGTCACGGGTCGGATTAAGGATATCCATCACATCAACCACTCCCCCTACAGCGAACGTCATCGGCAGCTGGGTGGTGATCTCCTCATATTTCACCGCATTGGCGAAATTGCGGATCGACATGGCGAAGCGGAAACTCTTGATAGGTGTGTAGTACTTGACACCCAGATCGAACACCATCAGTCGATGCTCATTATACTTCAGGCCGGAGGCGAGCATGCTCTGCCCCAATTGTTGGATCACGTAGCGTGCGGACACTCCGAACTTGAAAAGGGTCGAGATATTCTGTGCATAGGTCAAGCCGAAAGCATACGCACCCACATTTTTAACCAGGCCGGTCTCGACATACCCGGTCTCGTCAGTAGCGATCTCGGCCACCGAGATCAACCTTGTTCCGATGATATCCCCGTAATCGACATGCACCAGGCTGAACCCGATGGCTCCATACCTTGCCAGATTCACTGCTGCCCCGTTGGCGATATACTGGATATCGGCGATCCATTCAGTGTTGGACAGGAAGAACTCAACTTTATTGGTCATCTCCGCCAGCCCGGCCGGATTGAAGAATACGCTCTGTATGCCCTGTCCCACGGCCGTATAGGCATCCCCGAGGGCGGCGGCCTCCGGCACCACCCCAACCTGGAGAAAATTCATGGTGGATTGGCCGGTTTTCTTCATATTAACACCCTGATCCTCCGCGGTCTGGCCTAGCGCGTTCTGTCCCATGATGAGCGCAATCAGGATGATCAAATTTCGGAACCAGCGATTCATGGATATGACCCTCATACTTGGTTTCAGCGTACCACGATGAACTTCTGATAGGCTACCGACCCATCGGGTGTCTCGAACACAGCGATGTATATGCCGCTGGCGATCGCCTGTTGACTGTCTGTCAGCATATTCCAGGTTAGCGCCCCAGCCCGGGATAGGGGCTTATGGACAATGGTGCGAACCAGATCACCACTCTCCGTGAATATCTTGATCGTCACCTCAGCTGGCAGGTTGAAAAACATGAGTCCCCGATCGTCGTCCCAGCCATAATCGGCGATCAGCGGATCCCGGATATTATATGGATTCGGCACGATCCTTATGTCACTCAGCTCCTCCCCCGGCATACGCGGCGGCTGGACCTCGATGTCGGTTGGATTCCACAGGCGTCCGCTCCAGATCACCTTGCCACGACTGGACGGATAGGCATTCAGATCGTTCTCCGGGATCAGGTAGCCGGCCTGTACGTAATAGAAATACGAGGCTCCATAAAGGACATTGGTATCCAGCCAGGTATGTTCGGCGGCCAGGTCGGAGGCATCCGTGCGGTGGACGATATCAAAGAACACCGTGTCAGACCTGCCGACGCGCCGCAGGACACGGTACCCGGCGAACCCGTCCAGGGCTTCCGCATCCGGATCGGACCACTTGATCTCCACCCCTTCGCCAAGGCCGGTAATCTCCTGTGTCGGCGGCGGTGGACTACCGGGGACCTGCCAGTCATGCTCGAAATTCCATTTAGCGCGGGAGGCCGCCTTATGCACCGAATCGATACCCGTGCTGATCCACCGGTCCTTGATCTTGTCAACATCAGTGGCGCCTGGGGGGTAGGCAAAATTGACTGGAAAATAACCGCTTACCGGATCGGGAAGATTCGGCGGATCCTCAAGATTGTCAGCCAGCCATTTCTCCCCGATCTCCTTCTCCCGCTCTATACCGATCCCGGTGTACCCGCCGGCATAGACGAAGTGCAGGGATTGTCCGTCCTCGAAGGTCGGATAAGGCCCGAATCCGGAAATGCTCTGATTGAATACCGTCCCCCCTTTGATGAACCCGATTCCCAGGTTGGACCAGTCGGGATCCCCTTGTTCGTCGTTGTTGGCCCGGTGAAAGGTCCCGGCATACTGCCCCTCCATGGGTTGACTCTGGCCGTTCTGGCCGGCAATCAAATCGTATATAAGATCCCTGCTGGTGGGATCGCTCCAGTCGACCCCCATGGGAACATTGTCATAGACATCCGTCACCCGGGGCTGGAGCGGATCATCGACATCGTCGGCAGGATCAGTGTACGGGGCTGCCGAGGCGTGCAGGATAGCGTAGAAGGCGATGTCACTCTCCACCAACCGGCCATCCTGTGAGGTGACCGGTCCTCCCATCTGATCTCCCTCACGGTCCGGTTCATCGGCATGATACATGTAGAACACGCGCAGGCTGTCACCCGGCCTGGCACCGTAATAGTGATGCCAGCAGGCCGCCCGGTCGACCTCGTCATGGTCCGGTATGCCCGGATCGCTGGAGGAATCCTTGGCTTTGCGCCAGTAGTACGGGGCCTGGCGCATGGCGACATAGAAATCGGTCAGCGTCTCTCCGCTACGGTTGGTCAACACCAGGTCCACGACGATATAGTTATCGTGAAACTGCTGACTCCAGGCGAATACCTTGCGCCTGATCTCCACACCGAGTGCATTGATGGTGGTCACTTCGGCGGTCTGATCACTCGTCCCTACCATCTTGGTCGGATCGACGTCTCCCCAGTTGGTAAAGGTCTCATCCTGGAAGTCCACAATACTCGTCGGGTATCCCCAGCGGATATAATTGGTCATCGTATCGAGTACGCCCCAGTTGGTATAAAGCCCCTCAACCGGTCGGATCACCGCTTTCTCAATCAGGGTCCCCTTGGGATCCGTCCAATTGGTACAGGTCGTGATAATCGTCGATCCCGTTAGTCCTGATCCCCGCTCCATCGACGGTCCCATGCAGTTGTAGTCCGCCGGGAACCAGCTGGCGTCATAGACAAAGTTGCCCGTACCGCCATCTTCGAGCATGCCGCACCATACCCGGTTAGCCCGGAAAACCGCCCTCTCGTGGGCGTTCAATCCCGACCCGGGAAAGAGAATGGCACTGAGAATGAGGACGGCCAGCCTGGCCCGGATTTGAGTGGAGAGATGATGATTATTATCGAGCATATTGGTCATTTCCCAGATTGCATCTCTGTGTTCGAATTGACATGGGTGCCTAGAAGCTGATTTTGAGCCCGAACCAGATATCCCGGGGTAAATCGTACAGAAACATCATGTTATCGGGATCATTGATATACGGTTTCTTCTCGGATCGCAGCTCACCCACCTTGTCATTACCCGGTATGAACATCCCCGGGTTCTTGTCCCGCATACTGTCATACTCGTCAGAGTCGTAGATGTCCAGGCGCAGGGAGTTGAGATAATTGTCCTTGTCCGTCTCCGTCCGGAAAGCCCACTCCTCATCCATCTGGCTGACTTTCAGGTTGAGAATATTGTGGACATCTACGTATAAATCCAGGTGGGTACCCCCCACGGCAACCGTCTTAGACATCTTGAAATCCACCATATAATAGTCCGGCCAGCGCAGATTATTACTTAAGTTTCGAATATCGGCCGGATTATGGGTAAACAGATTCCCTTGACGCCATTCCGGCAGCACACTTATCATCCAGCCACCCAGCCAGTCAATACCGAAGAACTGAGGCCCCCAGTTCTTGGGGGTATGAAAAGAAACATTCGCCGAAACTCGCGGGATCAGGGTCGGGCTGTTCTCCTCCCCGGCATAGAAGGCTCCCGCCGTAGCATTCCGCACCGAATCTTCATAGGCAGATTCCCTGCCCGTACTGCCATTCTTGTCGATGACAAACCAGAAATTGAACCATCCGGTCAGAAACGCACCCTGATTCTTCGTGATCCTCAATTCAAATCCCTGGTCATTCTCCCATCGATTACCCAGGTAGCCATCGTAGTCGAGTGTACCGAGAATATTCTTGAACTCAAGATCCGAAGCCTCACCAGTGACATCCTTGTAATAGGTACTGGCCTGGATGAGGTACTGGTCCAGCAGATTGTACGCTACGCCCAATTCGTAGGATATCGTCCTGGGTGGTTCCAGGTTGGGATTACCCAGTTCGAACAAGCCCCGCTTGTAGAAGCGCATCTTGTACATGAACTGCTCCGAATAGGGGATCAGAGACCGGAAATGTCCGTAATTGAAAAAGAATTTCGACCTCTCGGTAATGGGAAAGGCGATCCCGACACGAGGGCTGATCGTGTTGAAGTTCTTGGTCTTTTCCAGAAAGGTGCCACCGAGACTGTCGTCGATGGCATGCCACCGGTCCCAGACAATGTGTTTCCCGGATTCCAGATCCTGTTTTAGTTGTATCCTGTTATTCCCTTCAATTCCCTTGGTGAAGGCCGTTTCATTCCACATGTGCTCAGAGGAAGGCCAGACACCGCCACCGGAGTTGTAATGATCAAAGCGGACCCCCAGACGGGCCTCCATCCCCTCCAGGGAGATCTGGTCCTGGATGTATCCCCCCAGCTGCCACGGTTTCCGGCGGTCGCGCAGCTCATAGATAGTATCTTCGCCTTCCCACCAACGCCAGTTGTCATTATCGATATCGAAGTAATTCAGCTCCAGCCCGGCCTTGATGAGATTCACCCGGTTCACCTGGCTGCTGAAGTCATACTTGATCCGGAATTGCTGCGTAACCGAGTTTTCATGATACTCTCCCACCTTGGAGGAGAAGCGCCGGTTCATCCCGGGTGGAGCTTCGTAACGATCGTGGAGATAATATTTGCTCCGATCATCAGGATCGTAGAAGACCGTATCGGGGCGAAATACCACACCGTAGGGCATCTCGTTCACCCAGACCGGCCCGAAGTTGATGATGGCCGTCCGGTCCCGGGACTCCTCGGGTTCGAAAAAGTCCTGATGCCAGGCATAGGAGATACTCAGATGCCAGAAGGTTTCCGGATTGATCATCCGGTCCAGTGTCAGGCCGCCCAATAGCGTTGTCTGCTCTTTCGGCTGCCAGAAAGTAGGATGCCAATAGTAAATATATTTGTCGATGGAGAGGTGGGGTACTTCATCCACGAAAACGTTCAGGTTGTTGATCGGCATCGTATCGCCGCCACCTTCCAGGTCCGGGATGGTCCCATCGGTGGGAAACGTGGTCTGGGTCCCTTTGATGATCCGGTAAAGACCATTCAGTTTTAAAGTTGTCTTTTTAGTTAGATTCGACTTGAGAGTCAGCATGGTAATGGAGGAATATTCTCCGTTCCGCATGACCGGCTGAACGTAATTGAAGTTGGTCGTTTTATTGGAAAGATAGAAGGTGGCATCGCCCAGGGCTTCACTCAGGAACGGAACCGGGCCGCCGAATCCAAAGTCTATATCGAAATCCTCGTGCAAGCCTTCCTTCTCGTGGGCATGGTCACGTAGCGCCTGTTTCTGCTCTTCAGTGATCTCATATTGGGGATAAAGTTCCTCCAATCTTTCAAAATCGGGGATCGTCTGATGCATCCAGGCTGACCACAGGTACAGATCCATCGGGGTAGCGTGTTCTTCCACCGGTTTACCACGATTAAAGCGTGGCGTCTCGTTAATCCATCCGTCAAACGACTGATGCCCCTGTCTCAGGTACTCCGCTTCGGCGGTATCATTGTCTGTCACATACAGCCATCCGGTGTTGGTGCCCATGAAAGAAACCACCGGGTCCAGGTAAGGGCGCAGGCCATTATTCGTCGGATCCCAGAGCGATTTACCGAACCGTTTCATGTGCGGGATATTCCGGGAGTAGCTGAAGGTGCCATGATAGGCATCCTTGCTGCCGGTCTTGGTGGTTACATTCAGGATCCCGGAACGGAAATTGCCGTATTCCGCGCTGAAACCGCCCGTCTGCAAGGAGATCTGTTCGACGGCACTCAGAGGTATGGTCGCCTCGGCCTTGCCAATGCGCTGATTGACAAAACTCATACCATTTACGATCGTTCCTGTCTGCTCCGCCGAGCCCCCACGAACCGTAATCCGCCGCTCACCGGTGACTCCCGCCAACGACCCCAGGAACTGGTTGATGGTATGCACGGCAGGGGCTTCGGCCAGCTGCGTCGCGGAGACCACCTGCTGACTGTTGGAGATCTCCTTATGCAAGATATCGCGCTCGGCAACCACGACAATCGCCTCCCCCTCAAGGGCGGTCTCCTCCATCTCAATATCCACCCTGGTGACCTGGTCGATCGAGACGACGACATCAATCACGTTGGTTCGTTTATACCCGATCATCGATGCTTCGATTTCATACACGCCCACCGGGACGTTGAGTATGTGGAAATAGCCATCCGGATCGGTGGCCGCACCGAGATAGGTGCCCCCGACCAGAACATTCACACCGTACAAGGGCTGCCGGCTGAGAAGATCGGTGACTACACCTGTGATCTTGCTCGTGGTCTGGCCATGTGCCGCTACACCCCACAGGAGGGCTCCGATCGGTATCAGAAAACGTATCAGGGAGTAGCTGGTCTTATTGTTCATCTAGCAACACTCCTCAGTTTTTCCGGACATTCGAAAACGTGCCTGCAGCGAATCATTTTCATTTCAGCAGCAACATCTTTCTTACTCGAACCTGCCCCTCATTATCCAGTCGACAATAATAAACGCCGCTGGAAAGATACGCACCGTCAAACCTGAACGTGTAGACACCCGCAGGCTTATTCTGATCCACCTGAGAGATGATCTCCCTGCCCAGCAGGTCAAAGAGCGTGAGGCGTACAAATCCGGATCGCGGGATAGTATACGTTATCAGCGTTGAAGGATTGAAAGGATTTGGATGATTCTCGATCTGCAGCTGCTGAGGGATCTGAACCAGTCGGGATCGTTCAACACCGGTGATCCCCTGAGCGTACAGGTCACTGATCTCGGTGGAATCCAGGGCATAGTTATAGATGCGTACCTCGTCCAGCACGCCGGCCAGGAAACCGCCTCCTCCCATACTGTACCCGATAAACAGGTCACTGCGCTGCGAAATGTCCCACGAGCTGTCAGGCACCGCACCTAGCAGGTGCGCATTGGTATAGAGTTTCAGGTTCTGGTCGTCACGATCCCGCACAGCGGTGACCATAATCCACTGTCCGGCGAGAAAATCGTCGCTCGGCATGGCAACCAGCGGCGCATACTCGCCGTCGCTCACGGTGAAACATACCTTCCCGTCAGCATCATGATATACCGCGTAGCCACCAACGATCTGGTCACCATCAAAACTGGCCTTCGCAAGCCAGACGGTCTTGTTGCCAATCTCACTCTGCCTCAGCCAGAATGCCGCGGTGAAACCGCGAACCGAGATATTGATGAGTTCATTATTCTTGATCTTCAGATAATCCTCGATACCATCAAATTCCAGCCCGCTGTTGAGCTTGCCAGCGACCCACACGGTTGACGGCATGTTGTACAGATAGGCCCAATGTCCATTCCCGGTGATATCCTCTGCCAGGGAACCTGATCCTTCGTCCAGTGGCCAGTGAGCGATCAAACTTTCGGTAAACGGTTCGGTCGTGAACCGCCAGACCTGCCCCGTCGTCGTACCCCGATCATTTACCGGATCCACACGCCAGTAGTGGATCGTGGAGTCCAGGAGGTCGCGGGGTTCGTACACTGTCACCATCTGATTGATCCTGAATGGCGGTGGATTGGTGGTTCCCAGGTATACATCGTACGAAGTTGCAGCGGCGGCATTATCCCAGGTTAGCGTGGCACTGATCCACACATCGGTCGCGCTGTCAGCCGGGGAGGGATGGGAGGCTTGCAGCGGTACACCGCTGACATCCAGTGTCGTCGCCTGGGCCAGATTGGAATAGACCGACATCACACCTGCTTTAAACGCTCCAACCCGATAGTGATAGGTGGTGAGTGCATCAAGACCGGTATCCGTGTAGCTGGTATCATTCGCCGGGACTACACCAATGGGGGTGAATTCACCGCTTCCCTCCTCCGACCGCTCGACAACAAAACCATATTCACTGAAGGCGTCCTCCTTCCAACTCAGCCGGATACTGTCGTGGGACAAGGTGGCACCCTCCAGCTCGGCCGGAGCCCTGAGATAGTCGGCCCTCACACACAAGCTATTTATGTACTTCTCCAGGTTGGTATACCCGTCACCATTGAAATCGTCATTCCGGTCCAGGGGATCTGAAGGGTCCAGACCGTTGGCCAGCTCCCAATCATCGGCCATGCCGTCATGGTCATTGTCGACGGGCACATCGTATGTGCGCAGCTCGGGCCAGCCGCCCACCTCGCTCTGGGAATCGATGATACCCGATCCGGCGCCCGTTTGCCCGCCATAGGTGGCCGTACCTGTGCGCGCTTCGTGAACGATACGGGCGTCGATGGAATCCCGTCGGAGCGAAGCCCCGGCATCCGCCAGAACCACCTCAAAGGCATTCTCAGCAGTATGGGTGATAACCGGCGCATAGGGAAAAGGATCATAGGCTACAACCCGGTCAACATTGACGCTCTGCACGCCGCCCGCCCAGTTGTCAGCGGTTACGTCCGGATACCCGTAGACATAGTTGCCCGCCACATACCACCTGCCGACCTCATCGGAAGGTTGGACAATACGATTCTTGACCCCCGTCGCTGGTCCATATTTATAATAATTGTTGACCAGATTATACCAGCCGCCCTCGCCGCCATAGGCACTATTGAATCCCCAGTTGTAGATCACGTTGTTGCGGTGATCTATGTTCCGGTCGGCACGACTGGCGTCTCCCTCGTTAAAGCGGGGGTTGCGACTGCTGTGGTGTGCCAGCAGGTTGTGATGAAAACTGCAGTTCCTGCCACCCCAGATCCCCCCGTATCCATGCGGACCTTTCTCGTGCACCGAATAACGGAGGCTCTCCGCGATCAGGCACCATTGAAGGGTGAAGTCTTCCATGAAATAGAAGGTGACACATTCATCCACCGACCAGCTGGCGGTGCAGTGGTCGATGATGATATTTCTCCTGCTCTGCCCGGTCAGGGCATCCGCCTGTACACTGTGCACATCACCCAGGCGAAAACGCAGGTAGCGGATAATCACATTGCCGGCACCGACCTCGAACGGATAGTCAGCCAGGCAGATTCCGTCACCGGGAGCGGTTTGACCCGCGATGGTAATATCACCGCGCTTGATCTCCAGCGAGGAATTCAGATGAATAGTGCCTGAGACACGGAAGACAACGGTGCGTGCGCCGCTGGCTTCCACGGCGGCACGCAGGCTCCCGGGACCGCTGTCATTTAGATTCGTCACTTCGATAACCTCGCCGCCCCGCCCGCCGGTCGTGAACCGTCCGTAGCCCTCCGCCCCCGGGAAAGCCAACTGCTGGGCTCGAACGACCGTCACGAACAGGAGCGCAGCCATAACCGCAGTAGATCTGCCCGGCCTACGGGAAAGGCGTCGTGTTGTCCCGCTCCCTTCCAATCTATCTCTACTGGAGATCACCATACTTCACTCTGCCAATCCTACTGCCGGTGGATGCTCTATCTCCAGACCGGCCAGGATGAAAGGTCCCACTCCCTTCAGATCGTTCTTCACCACCGGCTCACCGATGTAATACTCGAACGAGCCGTCCCGGTAGGGATCGCCACCCAGGCCGGCGACGCTGCAGACCTGAGTCAAACTGATCGAATCGTCGGACTCGAATTCCACCAGCCTCTCGAGCAGCCCCTGGTACCCACGCATTGCTACCTGCCAGTACCTGGATTCGAGATAGCCCTTTCTTACTCCTTTGGCGATGGCATACACGAACATGGATGAGGCGGAGGCTTCCAGGTAGTTCCCCCTGCGCGTTCCCTGATCCAGTACCTGGTACCACAGGCCGCTCCCCTGATCCTGATACCTGCTGACCGCTTTTACCACATCCCGGAGGATATAGAGAACCTGCCCGCGCCTGGGATGGTCGGTCGGGAGGAAGTCCAGAACATCTACCAGTGCCATGCTGTACCATCCCATTGCCCGTCCCCAGAAGTGGGGTGAACACCCGTTATCCGGATTCGCCCACCTCTGCTTGCGACTCTCATCCCAGGCATGATAGCGTAGGCCGGTCTCGCGGTTACGCGTATGCCCGTCGATCACCAGAATTTGATGGACAACATCATCCAGATCCTCCAACCGGTCGAACAGCAGGGAGAACTCGGCATAAAAGGGCGCACCCATGTAGATCCCGTCCAACCACATCTGCCAGGGATAGCGCTGTTTATGCCAGAAGCCCCCTTCCATCGTGCGAGGCTGATTATCCAACTGGAGGCGCAGTGTCATGGCAGCCTTCGAATACCTGTCTTCCCCCGTGACTCGATATAGGGACAGGAGGACCTTGCCCGAATTGATCTTATCCAGGTTATAGTCTTCCAGCTTATAGGTCCTGATAGTGCCGTCCGCTTCGACATATGAATCGATCACCTGCTTGACATAGTCATAGTATTTCTGCTGTCCGGTTTCCTCCCAGACGGCCAATAGCGCCTTCAGGAACAGGCCGGTCTGATAGTTCCATTTGGCTTTGGGATCACTTTTACCATACTCCAGGGAGTCACCACGACGGCCCATCTCTGAATCGGCCATCCGCACATACCATTGGACGTTATCCGGTACGGAGGTTCCCGACTCCGGATGTTGCCCGGGTGTAGCCTTCTTCGTACAGCTGCCCAGGATGAATAGAGACAGTATCCAAACTCCCAGGGTAAGGAAGATGCGCAGCCCGTGTCTTTCTCGCTCAGGGTCCATTAGCGTATTCACATTTCTCTGACCGTTTATCTATCCGTTCATCCAACATCATCTTCAGGTTGATACTCACAGGCGCAAACTACTCATAAGGCTGCTGTCCGGTATCTCATGAGCAAATAGGGGTTGCAGCAGCCCGAAAGTGCCCTGTGGCACGAAGCCTGGTTATACCAGCAGAAGTACTATCAAACAATGCGGCGCCCACTTGCACCCCTCCGGTCTAAGAGCGGTGACGGATCAGGAGCTCCCCTGCCCCTGATCCATCAAGGACTTTCCACTTCGATTATTTCAATAGCAGCATCTTCCTGGTGGCCTTGTGGTTATCGGTCACCAGGGAGTAGAAATAAACACCCGAGTGCAACTGGTTGCCATGGAGGTCCTGGCCCTCCCAGACCACGTGATATGTACCGGGCTGTTTCTTCTCATCGATCAGCGTATTCACCAGACGGCCGGTGAGGTCATAGATGTCCAGGCGCACGGGAGCCGCTTCACGTAATGTGAACTGAATTTCAGTGGTCGGATTGAACGGATTGGGATAGTTCTGGCTCAGTTCAAACTGTTCCGGATACAACCGCTCATCCTCAACACTGCTGATAGGTGTGAGACCGGTCAAAGAATCCGGTAAGGGAGTTCCCCGTCCTGGAGCATAGGCACCTGTCGTATCCCAGGCGATCCAGTCATACAGAGCACCGTGCAGTGCACTGCCACCATCTCCGAAACGGAAATACTTTTCCGTAGTGGATATACCCTGCGCCGCCAGATAGGAGATGGAATCCTCGTCGATGTAGAGTTCGAACTGATCCACGCGGGCCGTGATACGGTAGATATGCCATTCGGTTGTATTCATCGGAGTGATAAAAGTCTCGCTTGCGGATCTGTTCAACGACACCCGGGTGCCATTATCCGCGGTTATGAACCTCTCCTCCCCCACACCGGTCAGGATGTAGATGTCCAGGTCACGGTCATAAGTACCCGTATCCAGGGCGGCAGCCCGGACGACGAGCGTCATGCCTTCCGAAGGATCACCCCCCCACCAGATTCTCCACATCTCCTTGAAACCGGCGCCCTGGAGTATAGTATCCAGCTTGAGCAGCTTATTCCCCGGGATGTCGGGATCATCGATCACGCTCAGTACACTGGTTTCATTATCGTCCGGAAAACTGGAGTTGCTCTCTTCCCAGGGCGGACTGAGATCCTGAGGCAGTTGGCTGCAGTCAAATACCTCCCACTGACCTGATGCGCTGGCTAATCCCAGCGTAATCAGAACGACTAAAGTTTCCACTAACATATTTTTTCGCATGTGATCCTCCTTATGTTAGTTAAGACCAGTAATAACATATATTTGTGGTTCCTGCTGCTGTCCGTCAGGCGTGCATAAATGTTGGTCACAATGACACGTGAACTGTAAATTGATACGAGAGGAAGCGTACCATTCCCTCTGGGTTTTGAGTCGCAACGCGCAGACAAGCCTATTCATGAAGTCGCAGAGAAATTATAGTGTTGTGAAGTATAATGTGGAGTGAAAAACTGTGAAACACAGTGAAGAACATTGATAGCCCCCGTCAGAGCCGACGGACCTTGAAATCTAGCCTATGACCAGCGACACAGTCCGACGGAAAGTAATCGACCGCATTCTTGAGAGCGAAGAATTCTGCAATTCTTCCACCTACGCTCAGTATTTGGAGTACTTGTTTGAATCAACGCGGAAAGGAACAGCCCCCAAGGAAACCACCATTGCCATCGAATTCTTCGGCAAAGGCCCCGATTTCAACCCGGCGGAAGACACCATCGTCCGTTCCCACACCTATCAGCTAAGGAAGAAGCTGGAGCGCTACTACTTTACCGAGGGGAAAAACGACAAGTGTCAGGTGGTTATTCCCAAGGGACATTATGAGGTCAGTTTTATCCAGAGATCAGAGGGGATTACCTCACCGAAATTTTTGCTGCAATACATCCGTAAACATTATGCCGCCTTCACGATTCTCGCACTCGCTGTCGGTATTGCTGCGCTCCTCATTTACAATCAATCGATTCGAGCGCAGCTCGATCGCTACGCGCTCATCGAGCCGGATGACTTCATCTGGAAGGAATATATTCACTCCGAACTGCCCATCCTCGTCGTGCCGGGTGACCATTTCATGTTCAATGTTCACAGCAACGAATATGACAGCGATTTCAGCATACGCGATATCACCATCAACTCCCTCGAGGACCTTGAGAATCTAAGAGCCCGATACCCGGATCGCTCTATCATACCGGCGGACGAACCCTATTTCCCCTATCATAGCATCTGGAGTCTGCCGCCGGTTCTCTCTCTGCTGTTCTCGGTGAACCAGCAGCCTATATTGAGGAAATCGTCCGATATCATCCCCCAGATCCTGGATGAGTATAATATCATCTTCACAGGCAGCATCAAAACCTTGTATACGCTGAAGTATACATTGGCGAGTTCTCATTTTGATTTTGAGATCACCCCTCACAGGGTGATCTACACCCCACCGGACTCCACCGAAAGGCAGATTTTCGAAACCAATCTGCACTCTCCAGGCCCGAATGAAGACCTGGTTCTGGCACTGAAGCTGCCCGGACCCGCCGATAATGCCATTCTTATCATCGCATCCTATTCCTCCCTGGGCGCACCGGAGATCTCGAACTACCTGACAAAACCAAAGACGCGAGTCCAGCTCGCGCAATTATTCCAGGAAAAATACGGCTCCACGCCCGATTATTTTGAGATCCTGTTCCGGGTGGTGGGAATCGATAAAACAGCCTATGACACGGAAATCCTGATCTATAACGAGATCACCAGAAACTGATCCCGATCTCACTCCCCGATTATAAGATACGCCCCCTTGAATTCCTGATTGCGGGCTTCGATTACCGCTTTTCCATCAGGCAACGGCCTGAACTCAATAGCTGCCCGGCCGTTGGCCATCGCGATAATATCGCTGCGCGTGGGAGTCCCGTACCCGCTGATCAGGCAGCCATCCCCTGAATGGGAGAAATAGACCCGGTCATCATAGTCGAGACAGCGCCGTCCGCTCTGGTCCACCATCAGTGCTTCAATGAGGATATTTCCGTTGTCCAATTCACGGCCCGAGAGCAGAATATGGTCAGGTTTGGCTGCCCTCGCGAAGCGATACCTGACCTGCATGGAATCAGCAGCTGCTCGTCTGCCTTTTGAATAACCAATGGCGTAAAGCTCGTTCCTCCCTTCAGTGAAGTCCACCTCCCATCGCAATCCCATGGCGGGGAAATTATTCCTGTCACGCTTGCGTTTGCCCAGTCCTTGACCATTCAGAAGGAGCTCCACCTCCTCGCAATTGCTGTAAACGGAGATTTCCCGCGCTTTGCCCTCGGGCCCTTCCCGGTCGGTCCAGGTATGGGATTCGATATAGCAGAACTGGGGTGCATCGGTCCAGTAGCTCTTGAACACGTAATATGCGTCCTTCGGTTTCCCACCCCGATCCACGAGCCCTTTCTGATTGATATAGGGGATGGGATTCTCCGGCCGCAGAGGCGTGCCGAAGTCCTTGAAGGCCCATTGGGCATTGCCGGTCAACCACTCAGCCAGTTCGGAGATATGCAGGTGCCAGTCGAACAGGTCCACGATATAATTCTCGCTCCAGTCACCATACCTGGCAATGTTCCTGACCTGAACCTGACTCTCCGCTTCTTCCCAGCCCTCCGGATCGATGACGCCTTCGCCGCTGATGGGATTCTCCACGTGCCTGCCGACGTGGCTGGCTCCCCCGTACTCGGCGTGGAAAAAACGGGTGTACTCATCCCTGGCCTGGGTGATCGCCCGTTCGTAGTTCACGTAGACACCGGAATACCAGCCAGCCCAGATGGAGGGCGAAAATACATCCACAATGTCAGCGCCTTCGTAGAACTTGCGCACCGCTGTTACACGGTGCGGATCGATCTCATGGGCGACATCGTTCAGCTGGGATAGGAATTCCCTGAGATCCTTGATCTCGTCTCCTCCAGTGAAATCGGGCAACCAGTAGATCTCATTCCCCAGCGACCAGATGATGATGCTGGGGTGATTCATATTCTGGTGGATCATTTCCCTGAGCATGCGCACCGTGTTCTGTTCCCAGGTCTTGCCCCCCTTGCCGCCCCGGCACCACGGCAGTTCATCCCATACCAGCAGACCCAGCTCATCACAGGCTCTATAGACCTCGGGATCCTGGGGATAGTGCGCGAGCCGGACGAAATTGGCGCCCATAGCCTTGATCATCTGCATGTCTTTTCGGTGCAGGCTGTCGGGAATGGCATTCCCCAGTCCGGCATAGTCTTCATGCCGGTGCGTGCCGCGCAGGAGCAGACGCTCCCCGTTCAAATAGAACGGCCCGTGCTCCTTGAACTCAAACCAGCGGAAACCGAAGTTCTCGCTGACTGCATCTCTCTGCTGGCCCGATTTGACCAGGGAGACCACGACGGTATACAGATAGGGAGAGTCGGGCGACCACAGGGAAGGCCGGCCCAGCCTGGGCATTCTGAGCTCAAGGGTGCTTGATCCAACCGGTGTGGTGTAGGCAGCGGATTCCCGCAGCACCGGCTGCTTCTCACGATCGAGTACCACTGCCTCAACAGTATACTTCACCCGTTTGCGGGTATGGTTGTTCAGGGTGATCCCGATCTCCACCTGGGCTTCGTCCCTGGTGACCTGCGGTGTCACTACGCTTAGTCTGTCGATATGGACAGCAGGCACGGCCGCGAGCCATACGTCCCGGGTTATCCCGCCGTAGATGAAGAAATCCGCTTTTTGGGATGGGATGATGCCAGCATTGATGGCATTATCCACCCGGACATGGATGGTATTCGCCGCCCCCTGCTCTAGGTAGTCCGTGATATCCACCTTGAATCCCAGGTACCCGCCAATGTGGCCGCCAGCATACTTTCCATTTACATAGACGCTGGAGGAGATATTCACTCCCTCGAATTGGAGCAGGATTCTCAGGTCCTCCTTCAGTGCCGGTACATAGAGGCTCTTCTCGTACCAACTTATATCCCGTCGATAACCGGGTACGTTGTCGACCGCATCGAAGACATTCCAGGTATGCGGAAGGTTGACTTTCTCCCACGGCCGGGTTGCCAGGTAGAGCTGCTCCACACTCTCAATATTCTCCTCCAGGTAGAACCAGTTCTCGTTGAACCGGTATATCTGTCGGGCTGGAATGTCCTTGATAGGACCCTCTGATTCTATCGCCTGCCACAGTTTCCAGACCGCTTCGACAAAGAAATAATCGCCGGCCGGGAAGGATTCATCTACTCCCCATTCGTTATGATAATGATAGATGGTATGCAGCAGGATGCCTTCTTCGTGCGGCCTTTTGCTCTCGGTGAAGAGGTAGTTTCTCAGGAGGGATCCGGTGATCTTTTCTCCCCAGGCGGCGTATTTTTCGCTCAAGACCTTCCCGACCTCAACCTCCGACAGGAGGAAGAGTCCGGAAGCGGCAACCGCCCCGGCGGATGCGTCCCGCAAGACATCTTCTCCCGACAGGTCGAGATCCCAGTAAGGGACGAAATCCTCCGGCAGGTGCTGGATCATGTAGTCCGCCATCTTACGTGCCACGGCAAGAAAGCGCTGGTCACCCGTTCGGCGATACGCATTCGCAAATCCATAGATACCCCACGCCTGGCCCCGTGCCCAGGTGGATTCATCGCTGTAGCCCTGGTGTGTACGTTTGTTCTCAACCTTACCGGTCAGTGGATCGAATTCAATCACATGATATGAAGAGCCGTTTGCCCGTATGCTCTCATTCATCGTCGTGATCGCGTGCCGATAGGCAATGTCATAATAGTCCCGGTTACCGGTGACCTCCGACGCCCAGAAGAGGAGCTCCAGGTTCATCATGGTATCGATGATCATCCAGCCAGCCCGATCATCAGAACCGAGCTTCCCCCAGGCTCGCAGGAAGCCGCCTCGCTCATTGAATCTCCTGGCCAGCATGTCTGCGGCCAGGATCCCCGCCGTGCGGTATTTCTCCTCCCCGGTCCGGTGATATGCCTGGACAGCGGTAGGCAGAAAAATGAATCCCATGTCGTGGGTATAATCGATACCCGCGTACGGGAGCAGGGCGTCAGACTGGGCCAGGGCTATGTCCATGAGCTCCCGGTCTGCGGTGATATCGTACAGGTACCACATCTCGCCACCGATGAATCCCGTCAGCCAGTTCACCTTGTCCCTGAACTGCCACCCACCCGCCTGGGTATACTCCGGGAACCGCCCCTGGAAGATCTTCTCCTTCCTCAGAAGCTGGGCCTTGATCGCCGCGATGCTTTCCCCGGGAATCCCATTGCCGTACAGGATTGAGACGAACAATATGCCGATGGACAGGATTCTGAGCAGCTTCATGATCGATCCGCTATTCGACCTCACAACGAGGACCGTCGGCAGCGAAAGCCGATCCGCCTAGCCATTGACCCACAGTACGGGCTGGCGCAGCGGGTAGCTCCGGAGTGCTTCACGCTCAGTCGGGTCGGGATTCAAGGTGCGCCAGAGCGCGATGTACTCGGCATTCTGATAGGCCAGCCCGGCGAACAGCAGGCTGATCTGTCGGATAGGGAACTTATCGAAGTACATGACATCAGGCGGGTACGGCCAGATCGATTTATCCGCAATGAACGGGTACATGAATTGCATCGCTTTGCGCATACCTGCGCCGTCGGGAGTCGCGTACTCCCACAGATTGTTCTCGGCAGTCGAAAGCACCTGGCAGATGGACGCCAGGATGTCCAGGTTGAAGAGTGAATAGTTATAGGGTTTGGTCCGCGCGAGCTCCAGCGGGAAACTCCCGTCCTCGGCGATCTGGTTCGGCACCAGGACCGTCTTGAACCGCTCCCGGCAATAGTCCAGCTGCTCCTGATCACCGGCCAGCTGGGCAAATACGGCCACCTGGAGCACCCAACACGAACCGTGGTTGTTTGTCCGGTCACGCTCATCGATTCCGTAGGCGTGGGTCGTCATCCATCGCAGATACTCGGCAAACCAGCCTTTCAGTGCTTCCACCGCCTCCGGGGGCATAGCCCCGGAGGCGGCGAGCGTCTTGATGGAACGGGCTACTTCGATCAGATGAATCGTATCGATGATCCCAACTCCGCGGCCCGTAACCCTGCCCTTGATGGCCTGGGCATACAGCAAGTTGGGATTCATTCTCGTGCCTTCGTCGATAAACCAGGCGCGCAGATGCTTCCTGGCATGCTCGGCATACGTCGCATTGCCGGTGACAACGTATGCGGCCGCAAACGCGGGCACGATCAGGCTCAGCCGTACCATTACTTGTCGATGCTCATTGAAATTGTCGGGATTGGACATGCCGTCCCGGCGGATATAGGGACCTTCGGGATCCTCCGGGTCGGGCCACCAGTAATCGCCTTCGGAGTAGTAGTCGTGGATTCCTCCTGCCGACCGCGAGGCGGGGAACGCGGTTATCGTCAGGGGAGCTTCCTCCAGATACCTGTCGGCGGCCAGCACGATCCGCTCGCGATCGTTGCCGGCTATGTCCACCTGGACAAGGTCCGGTTGCTGCTGACAGCTGGCTCCGGTAAGAAGTATCCCGAGCCCCAA
>CP070787.1:1908826-1915960 GCA_020346745.1 Fidelibacterota bacterium
CGTCCACAACCGTCATCTCCTGATAAATTTCAATCGTCCCTTTATCCATGTTCACTATAACACTGAAGTTGGTATACTCTTCGCCATACTTTTTTTGAATCAGGGTCAAAAAGAGCTCTTCCATAATGGAGCCAAGATGGGTCCGGTCGATATTTTTCTCCCGTGCAATAGCAGAGAACGACTCGATTATTTCCCTCTGGATCAAAGAAATATCTCCTTGTTTACCAATCTAGTTTTACGACGGCACGCTGTATGGCTTCCCAGGCAATTTCGTCCTTCTTATCGGCGAGTCCTAGAACAATACCTGCCGGGCTTGTGTTCAATAATTTGCCTTCCACCCTGGATTCGCTCCCATCCGGTTCATCAGTCGTTTTCAAATGGACAATAAGTCTACGTCCCACATGTCGAGTGAATTGCCAAGGCTCTTCCAGTCCCGATTCCACACCGGGGGAAGTCACTTCCAGGCGATAGTCTGACGTACCTAATTCTTGTATCATCCCTTCATCCGTGCGCAGCAGGTGCGTGATGTTGGCAATCTCATCGATGGTGATACCCAGCGGTGTATCCACTGTAACCTTAATCTGAGGCTGCCGACCGCTTTCACTCACCGATACCGCGATGAGATGGACGTCAGCTCCCAGGGACAGACTCGCAAGATATTCATAAAGATCAGACATTTCCTTAATTCTTATAAATGCAGAAAGTGGGTCACCCGACCCACTTTCCATCCAGAAAGTTACATGTTCACTAATCGGCTATCAAGGGGTTATGTATTTACCCTTTCCCTGCCTTGATCCTGGCAGAGGCCACCAATGACTGAATTTCGCTCCGCACCTGGAAGTTGAGATCATCCTGTTCAAGGATGGGTTGCAGTAACTCTAGAGCCTCCTCAGGTTGTTCAGCCAGGATAAAGTTCCTGCCGGCATATATGGCATATTGTATCATAAGGGTGTTCGTCGGAGCTGTTCGGTTGGCTTTATTGAACCAGTCGGCAGCTTCACTATAGAGGCCTCTTCCCTCCGCGATGATCCCTAGTCCTGCCTGAGCCCCGGAAGCCAGGAGCTGGTCTTTGCCATAATCATCCAGATAGAGGAGGTAGTGTGCTTCAGCCATGGCAGTATCACCTGCGAAGAGCTCCGAGCGGGCAAGAATATACAGACCATTACTGAAGGACTTTAAGCCACTATACTCTTCAACATGAGCGCTAAGTTGTGCAATTACAGTATTGTAGTTACCGCGTCCAAATTCCACGAACGCAACACCGGTAAGTGCAGCAGCTTTTTCATCCTGGGAGGCGCGCCAACGGAAGACAATGACTGCCAGGATCAATATGATCAGACCAAGGCTGCCGTATCGGGATAAAGGCTTCTTATTCTCCAACCACCAGTGTCGCAGGCGGTAGAGAGTCTCCATGAGAGGATCTTTTTTAAGTTCCTTACGTGTGATTTTTTTACGGGGTTTGAGCATCTTCCTTCCGTCTTAGTTAGTGCTACAGCGGGCAAAGTTAGGATTCTCCAGGTCTATTCTCCAATGTTTAGCCGTGAAAACATGAAAAATCGGCTACAAAGAGTCCGCGAAATGAGTAATTTGGCGTTCCTGTTCTGTTGCGGTGATTGACCAGGTGAACCAACCTTGCGCGAACCAATACTCAAACAATGAAAGGTGCCGAAAACAATGCGCTATCTGCTCACGGTATTTCTGACTGTATTCCTGGCTGAGCTCGGTGACAAGACCCAGTTTGCTGTGCTTTTGTATGCCACCAAACCCGAGGCCTCCAAAATCGGTGTGGCCGTAGCTGCCTCCCTCGCTCTGGTCACAACCACCATTATCGCTACCCTCATCGGGGATCGGCTGTCCCACTGGATCAATCCCAAGTATCTCGAGGTTGCAGCGGGGATCGGATTTATGCTTATCGGTGCGGTAATGTTACTGTCACTGTTGAGGGAAGCCTGATGCAGATCACCAGCCCAGCCTTAAACTATATACATCTTTGCAACAATTGTGTAACGGAATGATCTGCATAACTCCGCACATTCGGAAGACAAATCAGGTTGGGAAGACTTAGTCTCAACGTCAATCAGGGTCTTTTGGGAACTTTTCACGTTGTAAGGTCCTTCAACCTGGATTAGCATCACGCTCATTTCATGAGAGTACGAACGACAATAGTGCTTCTTATCTGGATTGGCTCTTTGAGCCTATCCTTTCTTCCGTCAGGCGTCGACGGCTGTGACGGGGCTTGTTGCACTATGCCTGAGAGTTCCTGTCTCCTGGAGACTTCGATGGATAATTGCCCAGGCATGGAAACCAGTCGTCCGCTTCATCCAATCCCGGTAGCGCCAGCCCCGATAAAGCACGATTACGCCCAGGAAACAGGGGTCGTTGCTAGCTTAACAATCCCCGCTGCGTTGCCACATACTTATCGAATCAACTCTACCAAAGACTACTCCCCCCGCTTGCCAGCGCCCACAGCGCCGCTACTCATTTAGACTCACCTCGTTTCTCTTGCATTCTGATAGTCCCAACCTTTTATTGGTGTGGGAGGATGTTTCTCATTCGGTTCATGCATTAACGAGGTGTTATGAAGATATATTCACATTCGCAGCTATTTCTCAGATCGGATCAATTTCAGGAGTCCACCGCCCGGCGATTCCTCTTTCGATTCGTATTCCTGGTGGCGGCCGCATTTAGTGCGGGGAGTTCAGTCTGGGCTCAGCCCATGGGCTCACTCGCGCATGACCCAGCTTCTATCGACGAGCTGCTCACAGCCGGGCATGCTTCCAATCCGGAGCTGCAGGCCACATACTATCGTTGGCAAGCTGCTCAGGAGGAGATTCCTGCCCGTCGTGCCCTCCCTGATCCCACGATCGGGTACGTCCATTACCTGGAGAGCGTGGAGACGCGTGTCGGACCCCAGGAAGGGGCCGCCAACCTGTCTCAACGTCTGCCATGGTTTGGCAAATTAAGACTGGAGGGACGGATCGGGAGGGCAAAAGCCGCGGCTGCATTCTATCAGTATCATTCGGCGGTACAACGGGTATCCGCCGAGATTGCGGCCACTTATTGGCACTTCCTCTACCTTCAACAATCCATCCGGATAACAGAGCAGAACCTGGAATTGCTTCGCGACTGGGAGCGGGTAGCCCTCTCCAAATATACCACTGCCCAGGCAGGACACCCGGACATCATCAAGGCGCAAATAGAAGTGCTGAGTCTGGAAGACCGGTTGGAATCCCTGAAGCAGAGGCTGGGACCTCTCGCCCGGAAGCTGTCAGCTGCTGTTGGGCGACCCCTCACGGTTGAAGATATCGCCATCGGTGCCTTCCCCGTCTATCAGCTTCCGTCCACACTCGACAGCCTCCAAAATGAATTATCACAGAATAATCCAGAATTGCTCGCACAGGAGACACGGACCGAGGCTGGTCAGCTGGCCTATCGGCGCTCAAAACTGAACTACCTGCCGGATTTCATACTGGGTGGGAACCTGATCTTGACTGGCGAAAATCCCGCCTTGGGTAACAATCCGGAGAACGGAAAGGACCCGGTGATGATTTCTCTAGGGCTGTCCTTACCTATCCACTTGAAAAAGAACCGTGCCTTGAAACAGGCGGCTCGTGCCCAATGGAGGTCGGCAGAGCTGTCCGCCCACAACATCGCTAATAGGCTGCGATCACAAATGGAGCTTGCGCTGTACGAGTTTCAGGATGCTCTTCGCAAAGTACGCCTGTACCAGGAAGCACTCATCCCCCGGGCTGAGCAGGCCGTCTCCGCCGCTGAAGCGGCTTATATAGGCGATAAGGTGGATTTCCTCACTCTTATCGATGCACAACGAGTATATCTTGACTACCAGCTTTCCTTACAGCGAGCTCTGGCTGATCAAGCCATTCAATATTCACAGATCAAGGCACTTTTGGGCCGCTATGTGCCTGAAGCGCACTCACAAGAGGAGAATTGATTATGATACCACTGAAAATCAAACAGTACTTCAACCATTCGATGAAATGGCTAAAAGCCCTCCCCTACCAGGTATGGCTCCTGGTGACAGCAGCCTTTTTACTGGGTTTAGTCATAACCGCGATCGGTAGGGAACCGCACGAGCATGATCTAGTACCGGTGACTGATACGACCACCGGTGAAGTAGAGTGGTGGACCTGCTCCATGCATCCCCAGATCAAACTCCCGGAACCTGGCCAGTGTCCTGTCTGCTATATGGACCTTATTCCCCATGAGACTCTTGGGAGTGATGTAGGACCGCAACAGCTGAAAATGTCGGAGTCGGCCATGGCATTGGCGGAAATAGTCACCGATCACGTACGCCGTGCGATAGCCCAACGGGAAGTGCGACTCTCGGGCAAAGTAGCCCACGATGAGAGCCGTCTGGGGAATATCACCGCCTGGGTACCAGGCCGCCTTGAGCGGCTTTATGTGGATTACACCGGTATCAGCGTACAGAAAGGTGACCACATGGTGGAGCTCTACAGCCCTGACCTCTACGCGGCCCAGGAGGAACTCATCCAGGCTCTGAAGCGGGTATCACCTGAATCTCAAAACCAGATCATTGGGGGTGCTGCTGCATTAGCCACCCTCAAGGCTGCGAGAGAAAAGCTGCGGCTCCTGGGGCTTACCGATATCCAGATAAGGGAAATTGAGCAGCGCGGAACCCCCTCCGACCGAATGATGATCTACAGCCCGACGTCCGGTGTGGTTATTCACAAAAACGCCGTCGAGGGGATGTATGTCAATACCGGCAGCAAGATCTACACGATCGCTGACCTGGACCGTGTATGGGTAATCCTGGACGCCTATGAATCCGACCTTTCCTGGATACATTACGGCCAGGAGGTGGACTTTACCGTCGAAGCCCTGCCCGGGAAGCAATTCCACGGCCGGATTGCCTTCATCGATCCCGTTCTGGATGAAAAAACCCGCACCGTAAAAGTGCGCCTGAGCATGGCGAATCCCGATGACTCGCTTAAACCCGGGATGTTTGTCAGAGCGGTTGTCCAGGCGGTGATGGATTCCAGGGGGCGTGTCATTAATCCCGATATGGCCGGGAAATGGGTCAGCCCCATGCACCCGGAAGTAGTGAAGGATCACCCCGGGAAATGTGATGTCTGCGGCATGGATCTCGTGCGTGCTGAAGAATTGGGTGTCGTCAATGTCCCATCGGACAAGGAGCTACCATTGGTCATCCCCTCCAGTGCAGTCCTCCTCACCGGCAAGCGGGCTGTTGTGTATGTCAAAAAACAGGGTGCCGATGAACCGCTATTCGAGAGCCGCGAGGTTCGTCTGGGCGCCAGGGCCGGTGATACCTATATCGTACTTGAAGGATTGGATGAAGGTGAGGAGGTCGTGGTCCACGGCAATTTCAAGATCGATAGCGCCATGCAGATTGCGGCCAAACCCAGCATGATGAACCCAGAAGGTGCTGCAAACACAACCGGCCATGAGCATCATCAAATGGAGGGTGCCGGAGGCAGGATTCCACCCACCGGGACCGCCAGCCAGCAGGGATTCGATGCAGAACAGATGGATATTGATCCCGAGTTCCTGGACCACTTACAGCCTATATATGATTTTTATTTCCAGGCGCAGGCAGCCCTTGCAGATGATGATCAACACCGGGCTATCGACGCCATAGTTTCCCTTCGTCAGCGGGTTGCCACGTTCTCAACCACCGAATTTGCTCTGACGGTTCACGCAGCCGATCGATGGCAGGAATACAGTAATCAGTTGGTCCAGGGCACCGAGCATGCCCATCATTGGGATTCCATCGATGCAGTCCGGAGGGGATTCGAGCAAGTCTCCAACACGATCATCGCTTTAGAGCAGTCTTTTGGCCATATAGCTCCCGGGGACGTCTACCAGCTCTTTTGTCCTATGGCTTTCAACAATGCTGGGGCTTATTGGCTTCAGAAGGTGAAGCAAGTCGATAATCCTTATTTCGGGGCCAAGATGCTGCGCTGTGGTGAGGTGAAAGCGGTCATGCATTCCCGGCCAGCGTCGCAGGGAAATATGGAGGAGCATAAACACAATGGCTGATCAACGACTGTCCTGGATTGACCGGATTATAAAGGCCTGCCTGGAAAATAAGCTGGTCGTTGCTCTGGCCGTGGCGGGGCTGACAGCCTGGGGTATAATGGTGGCCCCCTTTGATTGGGAAATCCCTGGTCTGCCGCGATCTCCCGTTCCGGTTGATGCCATCCCTGATATTGGCGAGAACCAGCAGATCGTATTCACCGACTGGATGGGCCGTTCTCCCCAGGATGTGGAGGACCAGATCACCTACCCCCTCACCGTCGCGTTGCTTGGTATCCCGGAAGTGAAAACCATCCGGTCATACTCGTTCTTCGGTTTTTCTTCCATCTATGTGATCTTCAAGGAAAAGGCTGAATTCTACTGGACCCGCAGCCGGATCCTTGAAAAGCTCAATTCCCTCCCCGCTGGTACCCTACCTCAGGGTGTACAACCCACCCTCGGTCCTGACGCCACAGCCCTGGGTCAGGTGTTCTGGTATACTCTGGAGGGAAGGGACGAGAAGGGCAATCCCACCGGTGGCTGGGACCTTCACGAGCTCCGATCGATACAGGATTGGTACGTCCGCTACGGTTTGCAGTCCGCCGATGGGGTAGCCGAAGTGGCCTCCGTGGGTGGTTTCGTAAAGGAATACCAGATCGATGTCGATCCTGCGGCCATGCGCCAGAATGGAGTACAGCTAGCTGATATCTTCAACGCCATTCGCAGTTCCAATATCGATGTAGGTGCCCGCACCATCGAAGTGAATAACGTGGAGTATTTCATTCGCGGATTGGGCTTCATCGAGAACCTTGACGATATAGCTTTTACGGTGGTCAAGTCGGTGGAGGATGTTCCTCTATATGTGAAAGACGTTGCCCATGTGACCCTGGGTCCGGCCATCAGGCGGGGGGCTCTGGATAAGGAAGGAGCCGAGGTCGTTGGCGGTGTGGTGGTCGTCCGCTATGGGGAGAATCCCCTGGCTACGATCAAGAACGTGAAAACCAGAATTGAGGAACTCCGCGCGGGATTGCCGAAGAAAACGCTGCCTGATGGGCGGGTCTCGCAGGTCACCATTGTCCCCTTCTACGATCGCACCGGCCTCATTTATGAAACCCTTGG
>CP070787.1:1916060-1925906 GCA_020346745.1 Fidelibacterota bacterium
CACCACCACTGAATGCTTCAAAGTCTCTTCACCTAGATCACGCTCGATAAACTCCCGGACCTCGCGTCCCCGCTCGCCGACCAAGCCGATCACATTAACCTCGGCACTGGTATGTCTGGCAATCATCCCAAGCAGGACACTTTTCCCGACCCCACTACCGGAGAAAATTCCGATGCGCTGGCCAAGTCCAATGGTCAAGAGCCCGTCAATAGAACGGATTCCAGTAGAGAACGGTTCGGCAATAATCTTGCGACTCATGGGATCCGGTGGTTGATTATAGACCGATTGGAATCGCTCTGCCCGGATAGGCCCTCTGCCATCTATTGGACGCCCCATTCCATCGACAATCCGGCCCAAGAGTTGCGGGCCTACTGGAATCGTCAGGGCTTCCGGACTAAGAGTAACCTTACTCCCAACCGCCACTCCCACCGTCGCATCCAGGGGCATGAGTAGCATTTTACCGTCGCGAAATCCCATGACTTCGGCCCGGATTGGAGCGCCGCCTTCCACATCGATACTACACAGATCACCAACGGAGCCATCCGGGCATGTAGCCTCAACAACAAGGCCCACGACCTCAGTGACTCGTCCATCAATGCGGTACGGTTCCACCACCTCCAGTTGATCAAGTCGACGATCAAGTGTATTGGACAAGTGGTTGGGATTGGTCATCGCAGTTTGCTTTCAAGTATGGCCAGCTGATTTTCATATCGACCATCAATGATATGCTCCGGTGTCTCCACCAGGCATTCGCCGGGGCCTAAACTATCATCAGCTACAAACCGGATTCGACCCGGATAGGACTGCTTGAGTTTTCCAGCCACCTCTTCAGATTGGATCAAGCCCAGGTTGGCGGGTGAAACGTGAATTACAACCCCGCCCTCGTGAAGCACCTCTCTCAGGAATGAAAGAATCGTTCCCGTCAAGGCTTCATTACGCACAGAATCGGGCAATGGCATGGTCAGGATTTTTTCAGAGATGTGGAAGCTCATGCGCAACAGGGGCTCCTCCATGCGTACCAAAACCTGGTCGAACTCCTCTTCCAGGCGCTCGGCCAGAGTATTGAATTGCTGCGCATGAGCTTCCAACTTTTGTTTGTGTTGTTCCTTCTCCGCAGCCAGTCCATCCTGAAATCCTAAGTTATAAGATTGCTCGCGCGCCTCCTGTAATTCCCGCTCCAACTGGTCTACCCGGCTTTGGAGCATCAGCAGGCCTTCGTTTTCCTCTTCCTGAAACTCCTCCTTTGGGTGTGCCGCTGGAAGAACTTTCTCTGGAATCTCCACCTGTTCGCCGGCCCAACTCAGACCGGATAACGGATGCTTCAATTTGATTATACTTGCGATACTCATTCGATGAGTTCCTCAGCTTCGCCACCCCGGGCAATAGTGATCTCACCGGCTTCATCCAGTCGGCGCACCACGTCGAGAATTTGACTCTGTGCTTCCTCAACTTCGGAAACACGGACCGCTCCCAGGAATTCCAATTCGTCGCGGAGCATACCCCCAGCCCGTTCTGACATATTATCGAAAACCTTCTCCTGCAGTTCATCACTGGTGGCTTTCAGAGCCATTGCCAGGGTTTTGGAGTCCACCTCCTTGACGATCTTTTGAATGCTCTCGTCAGAAAGGGTTACCAAGTCCTCGAACAGGAACATCAGATTGGTGACTTCCATTGCCAGCTCAGGATCACGCTCCCGCAGGTGTTCCAGGATATTCTTCTCCGCGGCGCGACTGGCGCTGTTAAGAATTTCAGCCACCGCATAAGCGCCGCCCGTACTCCGCATGTCGGCACCAAAGACATCACCTAGCTGTTCCCGGAGTACATTCTCAATTTCCCGGACCATTTCCGGCGAGGTCTTTTCCATGGTGGCAAGACGATAGGCGATTTCCGTTTGCAGCTCCTCCGAAAGCTGAGAAAGGACATTGGCTGCCTGCTTAGGTTTGAGATTGGCAAGGATTAGTGCCGCGGTTTGGGGATGTTCATCTTGCAGGAAGCTCAGCAGCTGGGCGTCATCCACGGTTTGCAGAAGATAAAAGGCACTCACTTCCGTCGCGGCCTCGATACGTTTCAGGATCTCTTCAGCCTTCCGCATACCCCAGGCTTTTTCCAGAACCTGTTTGGCATAGTCCAGCCCCCCCTGCGATACATACTGGCGGGCCATCATCATTTCGTGAAAATCGGCGATGACTTTCTGCACATTATCTGAGGATACGTCCCGCAGCTTGGCGAGTTCGATAGATAGACGCTCGACCTCCTCATCGGGTAGATGTTTCATCACCCCCGCTGAGGTGGCGACGCCCAGGGCGATCAACAGCGTGGCTGCCTTCTCGTTTGGCGTCAATTCCTTATCTTCCTGGCGGGCGCTCGGTCCCCTACTGCGCGTGCTGGGCTCTTCGACGTCTTCAAGCCGGTCTTGATCAACTGTCTCTGCAGTCATCTCAGGCCTCCTCTGGTACGCCGCTGGCGCCAGAAGTCCAGATGCGGAGCAGCTGTGCCGCACCCTCAGGATTCTCTTCTACGAACTTGGTCACTTCCTGGGTCATTTTATCTTGAGCCTCCAATTGTGCCCGGGCTTCGGGGGATAATTTCATCAGGAACTCATCGGTAATCATTTCCACTTCGCCGCGGGCTTCCAGGGCGCCGGCCGCTCCGGGCACAGCCTCGATCTCTTCAGGCCCACCGACCAATACACCCAGCTGCTTTGGCGGCAATGCGAACGCCTCCGAAATTGTAGCTGTGGTAGAGCGCAGCATCCTTAACAGGAGGACTAGAGAGATCAGCAGGGCTACCGCAATAGCGCCGTTAGTAAGAATAGAATTCCACATATCCCTTCGTTCAACCGAACGAATCGAAGCCAGCTCGGCCAACTCATCTTCACGGTCAAATTGCATATTTTGTACTGTCACCTGATCACCTCGCTCAGGATTTATACCCAAAGCATTGGCAACTAAGGTTTCCAGCCGTTCTATTTCCTGTGGGGTTCGTGGAATGTAGGTAGCCTCCTGCTCACCCCCTTCATTGGTCCCAATGTCATATGATCCATCCACCAGTACTGCGACTGTAAGACGTCGTACCTCACCGGAACTGGCCACGAAGTGCTCAAAGGTCTTGTTCAGCTCATAGTTCGTGACCGTCTGCTCAATATTGCGCATCGAGGTATCGATGCCCGTATACTGTTCCACGTTCCTTTCTTCGCTCAACACGGCTGCTTCATCCGTATCATAGAACTCCGTCGTTCGCTCCCGCTGCTCGAAATTGAGATCAGCAGACACTCTCACCATGGAACGGCCTGGACCGAGAACATCATCCAGGAGTTCCTGGACTTTCTTTTGCAGACCTTCCTCCACCGAGCGTCTGACTTCCCAATTCTGACTGCCGATGGAGATCTCCTCATCCTCGCGAAGCACTTCCGAGAGGAGCTTCCCGCTGGCGTCTACAATGGAGACATTTTGCGCTCTCAGATCAGGAACGCTATTGGCCACCATTGCCGCGATGCCGTTTATCTGCCTGGGTGTGAGAAATGCTCCCGACTCCAGGTGGAGCACAACCGACGCAGAAGACACATCCTCTTCCTCAAAAAACTTCCTCTCCGGGATCACGAGATGAACCCGACTCATCTTGACCTCATCCATCTGGTTGATGGTCTGCGTAATTTCTCCTTCAAGAGCTCGTTGATAGTTCACCCGCTGCATGAAGGTGGTCATGCCCATGCGCTGCTCATCAAAGAGTTCAAATCCTGTGATAGAACCGGTAGCTACGCCTTGAGCAGCAAATGTAAGGCGGTACTCCGAGACCTGGTCTGCGGGTATGTATACGGTCGTACCGTCAGCGCCCAGGCGATAGGGAACACCGTCATCCCGGAGGGCGGTTACTATTGTGTTTGCGTCATCAGGTGCCAGATTACTGTATAACAAGGCGTATTCCGGCCGGTTGGCCCAAAGAGCCAGTGCGATCAGCGCGCTTACCACACCTATCAAAATGGTAAATACTGCAATACGCTGCCCGGTACTGAACTGTTGAATAAAAGTCCTGATCTGCTGAAGTAGTGGCGGCATGGTGTTTTACCCTGCTATCTTGGATTAAACGTTCATCCGGTTAATTTCTTGGTAGGCCTCCAGCATCTTATTTCTGATCTCCAGCATTAGCTGGAAACTCACGCTGGCCTCTTCCAATGCGATCATTGCGCTGTGTAGGTCCTCTGACTCTCCGGTGACAACGCTGCTGACTTCCTCATTAGCTTGGGCTTGTTTCTCGTTGACCGAATACAGCAACTCCTTGAGCTGCTCGCTGAAGCGTACATCCTTAGCCTTGCCCTTCTGCTCTTGGGAACTTGAGGGACCGGTAAGGTCTCTGGGATCAATGCGCATGGGATTTTCTGGAATTTTCATGTTACCCCCTCACATCAACAAAGTTGCCAAGTACGGCTGGTTTCGGAACCTGAGGTCCATAGATAGTCTCAACTGAAGTATCCTGATCATTGAAAAGCAGGTTGAGGATCTCCTGTTCGCCATTGGACAGCATACCGGGACGGTTTTCCACTGTGTCTACCGCAGCAGAATCGAACGTCTGCTCGGTAGGCAGCACTCTCCCCGGGGCTGTTTGATCAACGGAGAGTGATAAATCTGTAGGTTCGGGTGACGGTGCCCTCTGGGCTTGCGGTTGTCCCCCGGTAAGCGCTTGTGTTAGCCCCTGAAGCAGGGTTGTCTGGATTTCCATCTGTGCCTAGAGCTCCAGGGTGCGCTTCGCCACTTGCTTGGCGGCATTCAACACCGTCGTGTTGGCCTCGTAGGACCGGGTAGAAGTAATCATGTCCATCATTTCTTGGACCACATTAATATCCGGGGTGCGGACATAGCCTTGTGCATTCGCTTTCGGGTGGGTCGGATCATAGATCAACCGCTCGTTAGGGTGTACGATTGTCTTTGCTACCGGCCAGGGCTCACCATACCAGCGCGTACGCTCGCCTGCACCAGGAAGATGGGCCCGATTTGTGCGTCTCAGACTTAGCGTCCTATCACGCAAAAGTGACCGAAACGGCTGTTTCCGTGGCCGTGGATCCACAGACTTCCGGTGGTAGAGCGGCTCGCCGTCAGCAGCCACCTGGTTGGCATTGGAAATATTCTCCGACACCGTCTCGAGCCGGGTAAGCTCGCTCGTCAGCCCTCTGGCTACATGTCCAAAAACCGTAAATAGACCTTGGATTCTCATTGCGTTTTTCCCACTGGAACTACCGGATACGACCCGTGATAGCTCGCGTTAAGCCCTCAAACTTGCGCCGCATCACCCGGGTCGAGAAATCATACCTGATCTGATTCTGAGCCAGATCAGCCATCTCACGGGTGATCTCCACCGGGCCCCGCTCCCATTCAGGTGGAGTTTCATCCACGGGATCAGGGACGATGTGGCGAGGACTGCTGACACGTAATTGGCTGCGGCGTTGCGCTTCCGACAACGAGTCCAGAAACCGCGTGGGCTTCCGTTCATAGTCCACTACGTTGAGATTCGCAACATTCTCTGAGATGTTGCGATGATGCCGCATCAGCAGATCCAGCGAACGCTTCAACAGGACCGTTGGCTGATTATTGAAGATTTTCATGGCAGATTGCCTGCTCGTTTCATACTACTGGAGATAGCAACAAGAGTCGTGCCAAACCCGGCAGGGAATATTCTCGCTGAGGAAGGATAAAGGGCAAGACGAGGAGTTCATCGACCGGCGAGCCTCTGTGAGTTAATGAGGGGAGAAAAGTTTTCTAGGCGCACGGCAATTTTTACCACCCTGAGCTGTGCTGATCAGGCAATGCCTTACCGACACACAATGCAGATGCATTGGCGGGGCGGATGAATATTCACACCTGATCTTTGAGTCCATCATTTGATAGATTATTTGGAGGGGGCACTATCCAAACCATACGACTTCAGCTTATTCCGCAAGGTTTTGACCGAAATAGACAGGATCTTGGCGGCTTGGGTTCTATTCTGTCCCGTCTTTTCCAGAGTAGCCAGAATGGCTTGTTTCTCAACTTCCGCTAGTGTGCTGCCGCCGCCGAAGGTGAGTCCGCCCTGGCTTCTACTGTTCCCTCCAGTGGGAAAGAAATGCTCCATAGCCAGCTTGGTGGATGACTCGGAAAAAAGGACGGCTCGTTCAGTATTGTTTTTTAGCTCTCGCACATTACCCGGCCAGTTATAGCGTTCCAGGTGCTTCAGGGTATCTGCGGAGAGTTCCTTCTTAGGCTGGCTGTATTTATCACAGAAATAAGCCACAAAATGTTCCAAGAGCAGAGGTATATCGCTAGACCGCTCCCTAAGCGGCGGCACCACCATGGGCACTACGTTTAACCGATAGAACAGATCCTCTCGGAAGGTCGCGTCCTGGATCATTTGATCAATGTTCCGGTTGGTGGTAGAAATAATACGAACGTCTACCTCAATCGGCTTGTGACTTCCAACCTTGGTGAAGCGCTGCTCCTGCAAGACCCTTAGCAGTTTAGCTTGCAGACCAACGGGGATTTCGCTCACCTCATCCAGTAGCAGGGTTCCCCCATGAGCCTCCTCGAAAATGCCTTTGGTCGTTTTGTTGGCTCCAGTGAAAGCCCCTTGAACATGTCCGAAAAGGGTGCTCTCCATGAGGTTTTCAGGAATGGCGGCGCAATTGAGCTGGTGGAACGGCTTATCGGCCCGATTACTCCGTTTGTGTATCGCTGAGGCGACCAGTTCTTTACCGGTGCCACTCTCACCCTGGATAAAAACCGGGGCATCACTTCGACCGACCATATCCACAATCTCAAGCACCTGAAGTAGCTCGGAGCTTTGGCCAACCATCTCTGTCCGTACTTCCTGGGCCCTAAGTCTTTTCTTCAGGTCCTGGTTTTCTTTCCGCAGGTCGTTTAATTCGAAATAGCGCTTGAGGCGAGACTCAATTTCGGTTATCGAGAACGGCTTGGTAAGATAATCAAAGGCACCATCCTTCATAGCCTCAACTGCCGTTTCCACGGTCCCATATGCGGTGATGATGATAACTCCTACCGGTTGCTCAAGCTTGTTTACATCCTTGAGCAGCTCCAGGCCGTCCTTCTTGGGCATTTTAAGATCGGTCAATACCAGATTAGGCGGCGAGGCCTTGATCTTCGTCAATGCTTCTTCTCCATCTTCGGCCAGATCAACCTGGTATCCCTTGCCTTCCAGAGTTTCCTTCAAGAAAAGCCGGATGTAATTATCATCATCCACCACCAGGATACAATAAGAGTCCGTGCCTTGCTTCTTCACAAGTCATTCCTTCCGTGAAAAACAGTTGTCACTATTTGCCAGGAGTGTGCTACTGCCGGCGCGTTGGAGATTACTTGACCGAAATTTGTGCTTTCGACCTGCATCGCCTGAGCTGCTAAATGGGAAGTATGAGATCAGCCTCTATTCCCTGCTTGGCGCCAGGTTTGATTTCGGCTCGACCACCAAGTGCTTCCACAATACGCCGCACGCGTACCAATCCCAGGCCTAAATGGCCCGACTTGGAAGTGTAGAACGGTACCCACCATTCTGTACCGTCCGACTCGCCAAGGCCCGGTCCTTGATCCTTTACGCTGATGGTGGCCTCTTCATCGTCATATCGCAGCTCAATTAGTATCTCACCCTTCCCTGCTGGTGACATTGCCTCTACGGCGTTATCAAAGATCTGCTCCAAGGCCATTCTGAGCAGTTCCGGATCAGTCACCACTTGAACCGCCTTTGATTTACCGGCGAGTTTGATACGTTGCTCAGACACTGATTTATCCTGGATATATTTCGCGATAAAGTGCTCAAGGAACGGTAACAGGTCAACCTTGATCCAATGAGGTTCCAATGTCTCATGGAAAACGGTCCCCAGCGCCGATGCCAGCAGGCTCAATCGCTCAATGCCACCACGGATGATATTGAGTTTATTACTCTCCCGAGGATCAAGGTTCTGCACCTGAAGCAGCAGTTCAGCAAATCCCTGCATAGAGGTTAATGGAGTACGGATCTCATGGACCAGGGTGCCGGTCAGGTTCTTCAGGATCTGATCCTCCACCTCCCTGAGATGGTCCAACTCCAGCTCCTGAGCGACCAGCAGCAGCATCCTGCCTTTTTCAATGGGATTATCCAGGTAGATACAATCAAAGACTCCGGCCGGATTGCCATTTTTTACTTTCAGTTCAACGGCATCAGAGGAAGCGGCTTCGTCGATGAGCTTCTGGAGAGTCTCAACCGATTTAGGCGCGAGTACATCCTTGAGTGATGACGCTTGCCCCAGATTGAAGTCATTCTGGGCTTCACTGTTGGCTGATACTACGTCCAGATCCTGATTAACGACTAAAGAAGCCTGGGACAAACCTCCGACCAGCGTTCCCATCAGATAGAGCGGTGCCAGGTTGGGCAGCGCCAATCCTGAAGGTGCTGGGACCGGTTCCCAAGACTCTTCGTCGGCGGTAAGCAGTTCCTGCTCCAGTTGGTGATATGCAGACTGCAATTCTGCAGCAGCCATGCGGAATTGCTGAATGAGATCATCTAGGGAGGCCTGTGGGTCCATCTCACTGCTCATCTGATTCCGACTGTTCTCCTTCCTGATCGTTTGTTTCTTGTAGTTCGTCCGGCTGTTCCGTGGAAGATTCTGGGGGTGCCGATCCCATATGCCGCTCATAGCTGGCAATCGCCCCGGTGTCATCGCCAGGTAGCTTGCCTGGATATCCTGCGTATTCTGATGAGCGCGCTGGTATTTCCCCCGGTTCGGCTTGATCACCCTCCGCTTCCCCAGGCTCTGACGGTTGAGTCACTTGGGCTAATTCCGCCTGCATATCGGCAACGGTCTGTTTGAGAATCTGATTTTCTTTGATCAGAGCCAGCTCCCTTTGGGCCCGCTTGATACCCATCAATAATTGCTCAACTCTGAATGGCTTTACCAGGTAATCATAGGCCGCTTGATCAAGGCCTTCGATAGCCTGGTTCAAAGTAGGATACCCCGTCATGAGAATGACGATTAAATCCGGCGCCTGCCTTCGTAATTCTGCAGCCAACTCCATGCCGTCCATATCTGACATGCCCAGGGCTACCAGGGCAACGGCTGCCCGCACTTCGGGGAATATCTGTATTGCATCGTGGGAACTCTTGGCGGAGAAAACCTCCCAGCCCCTGTCTTGAAGTTGAAGTGTGAGGGTATTGAGGACTACCTCATCATGATCAACGATGAGAATACTCTGCAGAGTATCTGACTGCTGTTCCTTAGCCATCCTCGGTCTTGGCGTTGATTTGGCTGTAAATGTACTTCTGGATCTGGTTCAGCAGCTCAGCCCAGGCTCGAGCCAGGAATTCGGCACTACTCATATCCCCTGCTGGCCAGGCTGCCAAGCTGTAGAATACCTCCGCACTGCCCTGCTCCTTGGTACTTGCCAGCTCTGACTTACGGAAATCATCGGCGAATGCCATACAGGTAATCTCCGATTGCACCTTGTTGGATCCTGGGCACAAAACGAGTGCGGTATCCGCTAGCAGCCAATGCAACTTGGCCTCCGGCTCATGCTTGAGCAGTCGCTGAGCACAATGCTTGTGAAAGGAGGCTATCTCTTCCTGAGAATCTAGTTGTCTCGGAGTAAGAAACCGTAACAGGCCGACTCCCAGCGGACTGTCTGGCAGCTGGTTTGAATCGATTAGCGCTTGAAGCTTGGACGGGCCTTCAGCATATGAGGCAAAGTCTTCGTTATTCGGATGCGGCAGTAAACCGGTCTGGGTGAAATAGATTTGTGGAGAGATCTGAATAGCAAGAATGTGCACCAGCATGCGCAGAGCCTCTGTTAACTCCGGCATGTCCTTGGTAATAAAGACCACCAGGTATCCTAGCAG
>CP070787.1:1926006-1928117 GCA_020346745.1 Fidelibacterota bacterium
CTTGGCAAGGGCGACATCGTCTACCTGGATCTTCTCCAGGATGCTTTCAATCGGAATATGTTTGCGCTGCCTTCTCAGTTGGCGGTCGAGCTGCCTGCTGAACTCCCGACGGTGAGAGATACCTTCCTCTAAGGTGGCAATGGTGGCGATATTAGCGGCAAAATCATCGACAACTTTCACGGCTGGTTTCACTGGCAGCGGATACGGGACTCCGGTGGACCTTACAAATTCCATACCTTCATCGGACGTGAAATAGTCTGGTGGAAATTGTTCGGATTGGGCCGCGACTTTCTGCTCTTCGCTATCCCACTCCTGATCCAGGGAAAGCATAGTCTTTTCGAAGTATTCCTCCACATACGGCCCGGTAACCGCTTCTATTCGCCGTACTCCTGCCGCGGTCGCACTCTCTGAACCGATCTTGAGAGCACCAATTTCGCCCGTATGATCAACATGGGTTCCCCCACACAATTCCCGGCTGAAGCCCGGAACATCGATGACCCGTACCTCATCGCCGTATTTCTCACCGAAGATGGCCACCGCGCCGCTTTTGCGAGCATCGTCGAAAATCTGTATGCTGGCTTCTAGCCAATGATCCTCAGCTATGATACCGTTGACAATCGCTTCGATCAGGCTAAGGTTCTCATCACTCACTTTCTCGTAGTGGGTGAAGTCGAAGCGCAGCCGGTCTGGAGCCACAAGGGAGCCAGCCTGCTGGACATGTTCTCCAAGTACCATTTTCAAGGCTTTATGAAGGAGATGGGTGGCGGTGTGATTCAAGCGGATGGACTGGCGGCGATCTTGATCGACGGTAGCGGTCACCTGCTGGCATCCCTCCAGTTGACCTTTGGTGATCCTGCAATGGTGGACAATCTGCTCCAAGCCATCAACGGTGAGTTTCTGGGTATCCTCAACCCGCAGATCCAGGCCTCTGGAGGTAATCACCCCTTTATCGCCGATCTGACCACCAGATTCAGCATAGAAGGGTGTGCTGTCCAATATAACGTCCGCCCTATCACTATCGTGAAGTCGATACTTGCGCAGTGTAGATTCCGATTCCAGCGCTGTGTACCCGATGAACTCGGAACCAGCACCTTCAGTTACGCTGATCCACTCGCCACTGGCATCCTCGAACAGTGTTCTTGCAATGCTGCGTGCCCGCTCCTTCTGGATAGCCATGGCCTGATCGAAGCCCGTGTTATCCACCGTCAAACCCTTCTCACGAGCCATGAGGTCGGTGAGGTCCAAGGGAAAACCGTAGGTGTCATACAACCTGAATGCTTCTTCACCCGGTATCACGTCCCCGGGTGACAGGTCCCTGGTTACCCGGGTAAAGATCTCCAGCCCCCGATCGAGGGTCTCGCCGAACGCCGATTCCTCGGCTTGAATGACCTTCTCGATATGCTGTCGCTTCTCTACCAATTCGGGAAAGGCTTCCCCCATAACGTCACACAGGGTATCTACCAGCTGATAGATAAAGGGTTGGTGTTGCTCCAGCATACGGCCGAACCGGGCAGCCCGCCGCAGGATACGCCGGACAACGTAGCCCCGGCCTTCATTGCCAGGCATGGCCCCATCAGCCATGGAGAAAGCGAGCATACGGACATGATCCGCCAGGACCCGGTGAGCGACACCGTCATCCTCACTATAAGGGACGCCGCTGATCCTGGTGATATGCTCGATAATGGGAGTGAAAAGGTCGGTCTCGTAGTTTGATGTCCTCCCCTGCAGTACGGCCACGATACGCTCGAAGCCGGCACCTGTGTCTACATGTTTGGCGGGCAGTTCCTCCAGGGTACCATCTTCTCGGCGATTATTCTGAATGAAGACCAGATTCCAGAGCTCCTTGTATTCAGGGAGCACATTTACCCCTTCCGCCGACATCTGCTTGATGTCCGATCCCTCGTAATAGTGAATCTCGGAGCAGGGTCCACAGGGGCCGGTATCCCCCATCTCCCAGAAATTGTCCTTGTCTCCAAACCGCAATACGCGTTCCGGTGGTATATCCGTCATCTCCGGCCAGAGGGCCGCGGCATCATCATCAGTGTGGTGCACGGTAGCCCAGAGCCGGTTCGGATCCATTCCCCAAACCTCGGTAAACAATTCCCAGGCCC
>CP070787.1:1928217-1941094 GCA_020346745.1 Fidelibacterota bacterium
GTGGTGCCCTGCCCCTCTTTACCGTGCTCTCGGCCGCCGCAACAATCCTGATCTTGTATTATTTTTTCCGTGAAAGAAATAACCACTCGGGAGTACGTATCTCCCTGGCACTCGTGCTGGGCGGAGCAGTTGGGAACCTTATTGACCGCATTCTTTTTGGCCGGGTGGTGGACTTTCTGGATTTTGGCTTCGGTAACTATCGGTTCTTCGTGTTCAATGTCGCTGACAGTGCTGTCACCGTGGGAGTCCTCGGTTTCATGTTATGGACGACCTTCATCCTTCCGCGCCAGAAAGAGATGGTAAGTGGGCACACTGGAGATGGATAAGACGGCCCAACTAGTCGCGGAATCAGCTTATCCGCGGTTGGATCAATTCCTGGCTGCGCGGTTGGAGGGCCTCAGCCGGACACGCATCCAAACCCTCATTAAATCGGGCTCGGTCAAGATCGACGGTGAAGCGGTTTTCAAGGCGAGAGAATCTCTGTCGGGTGGGGAGCGGATTCAGGTTGAGATTCCCGTTGCAGCCATCGCTGATCACCTGGAACCTGAAGATATTCCACTGGATGTCCTCCATGAGGATGAACAGATCATCGTATTGAACAAGCCCGCCGGACTGGTGATACACCCGGGCAGTGGCAACCGTCAAGGTACGCTGGTCAATGCCCTCATTGGACGGTATCAGCGTTTATCCAAACTCAGCGGGCGGCTGCGGCCCGGCATCGTCCATAGACTCGATAAGAATACTTCCGGAGTGATGGTCGTAGCCCGGACCGAGGAGGCACACGTGCACCTGGCCCGTCAGTTCGAACGACGAGAGGTACAGAAGACATACCTGGCGCTCGTGTGGGGGACTCCGCCAGAGTCTGGGAAAGTCGAGGCTAATCTGGTCCGTGATCCTCATAACCGCCTGCTCTTTCGAACCAGCCAGGCCCAGGGACGAGCTGCGATTACCGCTTTCAGTTCCTTGGAGTATTTCAACGGCTTTACGCTTCTTCAAGTCCGTCCCCGTACCGGCCGCACACACCAGATACGAGTGCATCTGGCCTATTCAGGATATCCCATTTTTAATGATCGGTCTTATCATGGTGTTCGAACCGCAGCTGGCATTGCCCCTGATTTGCGGGAAATGGTCAATCAGTTGCGCCGTACGATAGATCGGCAGGCGCTCCACGCGTCCACTCTGACCTTTGTCCATCCTGCATCGCAGGAGATGATGACGTTCGAGGCACCGCTTGCCGATGATTTCCAGGCGGCCCTCGGGAGGCTGCGACAGGCATCCAGTGACTGAGACCAAGACCGAACTGCAACGTCTTACCCAGGATTTCCTGGCTTACGTGGCTCGCGAGCGTCTGTATTCACCACTGACGGTCAAGGCGTACGATCGTGATCTGAAGGATTTCGCACATTTTGTGACAACTTATGATCCGGAGCAGATCCAATCTCCCGAGCGGATTGACCGCCAAACCATTCGTCATTTTCTCGGCTATCTCCGGGAGCGAGGCCTTGGTGCCCGGTCGGTGGCGCGCAAATTGGCAACCTTGAAATCATTCTTCAAATACCTTAATCTGGCCGAGGTGATTCCCGCCAATCCGGCTGTTGGCATTAGAACCCCGCGCTTCCCTAAGCCCCTTCCCGATTTCCTGCCAGAGGATCAGGCGATACGCCTGATGGAGCTGCCTCCTGAGGATTCACTCATCGGACTGCGAGACCGGGCCATCCTGGAAACATTCTACGCTGCCGGCATCCGCCTGGCCGAATTGACCGGGCTGTCAGTCGGGGATATTTCCTTCACGCGAAAAACCATCCGTGTGATGGGGAAGGGGGGGAAGGAACGCCTGGTGCCCTTCGGCGAAGCTGCTGGCAAAGCAGTCGGTCGGTATTTGGAAGCCAGACGGCAGCGAGGAGAAATGGTAGCCTCCGAGAGTCCGCTATTTTGTGGGCGGGGATGCAAACCCATATCCGCCCGGACAGTTCAATCAAGGGTGGCACACTACATGAAACAATTTGCCGAAGCCCGGCATTTAAGCCCGCATCTCCTGCGGCATACGGTGGCCACTCACCTGCTTGACAGGGGAGCAGACTTGATGGCGGTAAAAGATTTACTGGGACACGCATCCTTGACCTCCACCCAGGTTTACACCCATGTGAAGGTGGAACAAATGAAGAAACTATATCGACAGGCTCACCCCCACGCGAGCGGCACTAATCGATAGGTATGTCCCGCTGGATATGTATGAGATTGGTCTTGATTGGCCAGGTTTTTAGTGACGGAAGGACCATACTGTGAGGTCCCTTGGATATCGATAGGATACTGGGAATACGGTTGAGAGAGAAGGAGCGAAGGGATGCGGATTGAAGTAACAGCCCGTCATTTTAAGGCGCCGAAGGAACTCCGGACGTTTGTAGAGAAGGAAGTTCGCAAATTGACCCGATATTTCGATGGCGTCATAGATTGTCATGTTGTCCTGTCCCACGATAACGGGCAGGAGGTGGCTGAAATTATTGCTCATTCAAAAAAGCACCAATTCACGGCCATCCAAGGGGATCAGAAGATGGATCGCGCTGTAGTTTTGGCCGTTGAAAAGTTGAAGACCCAGATCACGCGATATAAGGAAAAGCTCATTGAGAAGCAGCCTTGAATTGCGTCGAAATACGATTGTCCGTCCTTTAGAATAGGTAGATTCGGAATGAGAGCTATTATCCCCGTTGCAGGGGAGGGAACACGCCTGCTGCCGTATACGGAGAAGCGCCAGAAGGCCTTACTGCCTGCGGGGGGTAAAGCTGTCCTGGATCATGTTCTGGAACCGCTGCTGGCATCAGGGATTGATGAAGTTTCACTGGTGATTGGTTATAAGGGTGATCAGGTACGGGAGCACATGGAACGCTATACCGAGCTCCCGGTGACGTTTATCGAGCAAGTGCAGCAGCGAGGCCTGGGCGAGGCGGTCTACCTGGCCCTCGAAGACACAATCGAGCCGGTCGTGATTGTCTTGGCCGATACGATATTTGAGCTCAATTATGCCGAGTTCATGAATGAGGAAGGAAACCTCATCGGGGTTGTGGAAGTGGAAGATCCCCGACGTTTCGGAGTGGTGGAAGTGGCTGGCCGACAGGTTGTCAGAATGATCGAGAAGCCCGATAAACCCGTGTCCAATCTGGCAATCGCCGGCATTTATCGCATTGAGAATCAGGAGCAGCTCCGACATGCTCTGACAACCCTTATAGAGAGTGGGAGTAAGACCAAGGGTGAATATCAGCTGACTGACGCCCTGAACCTCATGGTGGAGCGTGGCGAGAGTTTCCGGACATTCCCCGTGGACCGTTGGCTTGATTGCGGGACCAAGGAGACGCTCTTAGCTACCAGTAATCATTTGCTGCAGACACAGGGCGGCGCCTTCATCCATCCCGACTCGACAGTGGAGCAGTCTACTGTCCGCACCAGCAGCATTATGGAGAACTGTGTGGTGCGAGCGAGTTTTCTGGACAATTGTATCGTTCTACCGAATGCTCGTCTTGAGAAGTGCAATATTCGCGACGAAATCGTTGAGGAAGACGCTGAGCTGGAGGGCTATTCCTCAGGTAGCTGACAGCTCGGATTTACTCGAGTTCCATTGGTGATAATCGCAACCTGTCGCTCTGGAACCAGCAGCCGGTTCCAGTGCGTATAAGAATTAGCATTCGAGCAACGGAGCTGCTGTCTAACACGAAACAAAAGGGAGAATTGTCGCCCCGGGACAGATTCAGGTGTTGTTTCCCGACGGGGGTGCCTCTAAATTGTTCTGTACTATGAAGGTTTTGCACCAGGTCGCTGTGTTTCCTTTGGTCTCCATCCTCCTGTTCCTGGTTCCTGTCCAGGGTCAGGAATCGGAAAACTCCGAGCCACAATACGATAGTCGCGCCCTGTCGTATTACCTGGATGGCGATCTATATATGATGGAGGGCGATTATCAGGAGGCAGTTGCGGCGTATCAGCGCGCACTGACATACGACTCCAGCTCGGCGACCATCTACCTTGCACTGGGTGAAGCTCTTCTCCGTCAAGGACAACTGGACGGGTCCCAGTCTGCGGGTGAAAAAGCGAGACAGCTCCAGCCTGATGATCCCCTGGTGTATGATTTCCTGTCGCGCAATGCTGTCACCAGGGAAGACGCTGACGAGGCTATTAAGCACCTGGATAAGTGGGCGGAACTGGATCCAGCCAACCTGGATCCCTTGTTTCGCAAGGCAGGGCTATTGCTCAGGCAGAATAAATATGCTGAAGCGATAGACACTTATTTAGCAATCTATGACCGTGATCCGCTCCAGGAGCAGGTACTGCCTCGGGCCGGGGAGATTGCACTCTCCACCGGAGATCTCGAGCGTGCGTATCAGGCCTACCTGAGGCTCTACCGCCGGCGACCCCAGAACGAGAGGATTATCCAGTCCTACGCTGAAGTCAGCGTGCGCACCAAGCGTTTTAAAGAGGCGGCCCAGGCTTTCGAGCAGCTCGAAAAGACCGGGAAATCAACGCTGGCCACCTCCCTCCAACTTGCCTGGCTTCATCTCCAGCTGAAGGACCTTGACAGGGCTCAGTCTCTGCTGGGTCCCCTGGTTGAAAAGGGACATCGGCAGTGGGAAGTTCTCAGCTTGTCTGGACATGTAGCAGAGCAGCTGTCTGATTACGAACATTTAGCCGAAGTCTCGACCTTCATGAAAGAGACGTATCCTGATAGTGTCGGTGGTTATACCGGGCTGGCTATTGCCAGAAACTATCTGGATGATAAGCCGGGAGCAATTGACGTTCTGGAGGAAGCGGTTCACCGCTTTCCGCTCGATCCGGATGTACGCTATCTTTTGGGAAATCTATATTTCGGGGCCGAGCGATATTCCGAAGCGGAGCCGCAGCTACTTGCTGCTTTGGAGCACCGGCCTTCAGCAAGCTACATTCAGCACCTACTGGCGACAACCTGGTCCAACCTGGGCAAATACCTGCCATCAGACTCGCTGTATGAAGTGGTCCTGCGTGTCAACAGCAGCGACGCTACTGTCATGAACAATTATGCCTACAGCATCGCCGAGCGGCCGGATGTAACGAAGTCGCAATTGCGATATGCCCGGAAGTTGTCCCGCCAGTCGCTGAAAAAGCAGCCGGACAATGCTGCTTTTCTGGATACGTACGGATGGATTCATTTTCGTCTGGGACGGTATCGGAAAGCACGGAAGTACATAATCAAGAGCCTGGAGATTCGGCCAAACCATGCCATTGTACTGGAACACCTGGGAGATGTTTATCGAAAATTGGGCCAGCTTGACCAGGCGGAAGTATATTATGGCCGGGCTGAGCAAGCCAGGGAGCAGGCCTCGGCATCGGCGGCGCGTGCCACCAAAGAATAAATCTCCAATCTCCTTATCGCTATGAATATATCAGCCGTAGTTCCCGTATATAATGAGACCGAATCCCTCCGCCAGCTGCATCAGGAGCTCTCTGAGGTCCTTGCAAATACTGGCGATCATGAGATCATCTACATTGATGATGGCAGCGATGATGGCTCTGCCGAAATCCTCAGGGAGATTGCAGACGGAGATCCCAAGGTTCGGGTGATTTCGTTTTTCCGCAATTATGGGAAGGCTGCCGCACTGGCGGCGGGCTTTGAAGCCGCCACCTGCGAGGTAGTCATCACCCTGGACTCCGACCTGCAGGATAATCCCGCGGAGATTCCTGGGATGGTTAAGCTGCTCCAGCAAGGCTGGGATATGGTAAGTGGGTGGAAGAAGGTGCGCCATGATCCACTCAACAAACGGCTCCCTTCCAGGATTTATAATTTCGTTGTCCGGCTGATGACCGGTGTTGCCATTCACGACTCCAACTGCGGCCTGAAGGTCTATCGATCTGAAGTGGTCAAGAGCGTGGATATCTACGGAGGTCTGCACAGATATATACCCGCGCTGGCCAAATATAAAGGATTCAGGGTGACCGAGAAGGTCGTTGAGCACCGACCACGCCTGTACGGCAGAACCAAGTATGGTCTGGCCCGCTATTTCCATGGCCTCCTGGACCTGTTCACGGTCCTCTTTCTAGGGCGTTATTTTCAGCGGCCGCTGCACTTTTTCGGAGTTATTGGACTGACACTGACTTTCGCCGGTGTGATCATTTCTGCTTACCTGACCATTATCTGGTTCATGGGGGCACCCATCGGGAATCGTCCCCTCTTCTTTCTGGGGATTCTGCTGATCATCGTCGGTATCCAGTTCTTCAGCCTGGGTCTGCTCGCCGAAATGTTCGTTCAACGGCGATCACGGGAGCAGCGGCTGGTCAAGGAGGTCTATCCGGCCGAACGATAAGCCTGGGAATGAGAATTGCGCTGATATCTCCACTGCCTCCCTACCGTGGAGGCATTTCCACATTCAGCTATCTCATGTCATCACATCTGAACGTGAAACATGAGTTGTACGGGGTGAACTTCCGCCGACTCTACCCGCAGATTCTTTTCCCCGGCAAGACTCAACTCCACCAGGGCCGGGTTGACTTGCCACCTTTCAGGACCGATCAAATTCTTGACTCGGTTGTCCCGCCTACCTGGGATCTGGCGGCGAAAAGGATTGCTGCTTTTGAGCCTGACGTCTGCCTCATCGCATACTGGATGCCGTTTTTGATTCCCGCCTACTGGCGGTTGGTGCGAGCGTTGCGCTCTGCTTGTCAAACGGTTGTCCTTTGCCACAATGTTGAGGAGCATGAGACGGTTCCTGCCGTTCGGTGGCTCAAGAGAGGTTTCTTCCAGGCTGCTGATCGGCTGGTTGTCCTCTCCTCTGTCAGCAGCCGGCAGCTGGACGCACTTTCCGTCGATACTCCCACGGAGATCCTGTTCCACCCACTCACCACCGTTTACGGTGCCGAGCAGTCTCAGACTGGCGCCAAGGCTCAACTCCGGATACCCCCGGACGTCCCGGTGATTCTCTTCTTCGGACTCGTGCGGCCGTACAAAGGGCTGACCCAGCTCCTGGAGGCTGCCCGCCTGCTTCAGCAGCAGGGCATCTCCTTCCATCTGCGGATCGCAGGTGAGTTTTATCAAGGCTATGATGAGGCGCTGGCTTACATCTCCCGTTGGGATCTGGGTGGGCTAGTCACCCTGGAGAATCGCTTCATCCCTGACGGTGATGTATCTACCTATTTCTCCGCCGCCGACGTGGTTGCATTGCCCTATCTATCGGCCACACAGAGTGGAGTGGTTCCCATTGCCTACCATTTCAACCGACCGGTGGTAGTGACAGACGTGGGCGGCCTGCCGGAAGTCGTCGTGCCCGGTGAAACGGGCTTTCTGATCCCACCCGGTGATTGTACCAGCCTGGCGGATGTGTTGGCGCAGAATTTAAAGCATGGATTCATCGACATGCGTGACCGTGTAGCCCAGGCGAAAGGCCAGTTCAGCTGGGAGAACTTTATTACCAGGTTGGAGCAAACGCTCTCGTGAAAGAACCCGCAGTTACCGTTATTGTTCTTAACTGGAACGGGCGTGAGCTCCTTTTACAGTGTCTTGAGTCCTTGAATCGGCTTGATTATTCCAACTACTCCATTCTCGTGGTGGATAACGGCTCCAGCGATGGATCGGCTGCTGCTGTCAGAGAGGCGTATTCGCATGTACAGCTGCTCACGCTACCGGAGAATCTGGGCTATGCCCGGGGCAATAATGCCGGTTTATCCGAGGTGCTTAGGGGGAACCCCGATTGGATCATGTTCCTTAATAATGATACCGAGGTCGACCCGCAGCTCCTCACCAACCTCATCACCGGCGCTGACAGATATCCTGACGGGGGTATATTCGGCCCTAAAATTTATTATGGGGATGTAGAAAACCTCTTATGGTATGCCGGTGGGCGGGTAAGCCTGCCTCTTGGCCGGATAGACCACCGTGGTATTCGGGAGCCTGATCAAGGCCAATATGATATCCCCGGTCCCACTGATTTCGTCAGTGGCTGCTGCCTTCTCGCCAAGGCGGACCTGATGCGCCAGCTGGGCGGTTTCGACACCGTCTATCCCATGTATGTGGAAGATGTAGACCTGTGCTACCGGGCTGGGCGGCTAGGGGCGCTGTGCTACTATTTGCCCGAAGGAAAGCTCTGGCATCATCTCTCCAGTAGCATGGGTGGAGAGCTCTCTCTGCGAAAGGTGCGGCTGAAATGGCGCTCGAGCATGCGTTTTTTTCGACGATTTGCCCAGCCGTATCACTGGGGATCGATTCTGCTATACCAACTACTGTATTTCGGGATTCTGGGGCCGGCAAGATACATCCGGCGAAAGTGGCTCTGACGGGTCTACTTACCCGGTCTCGAACAGCTCGCGGGCCCGCTGCAGGTCTTCCGGCGTATCGATCTCAACCCAGGGCAGCCCGGTGAACGGCAGGATGTCAATCGGATCTCCCTCTTCTACCAGCTCGGTGAATGCCAGGGTATCGTAAGCCATTCGGTTCCCCTGACCTACCAGGGTATTGATCTTGTGGGCCAGTGCCTCTGCGAAGGTGGGATTGAACTTGGCGATCCCAGTCCACTCTCCGAACGCCGCTTGCAGGGGGATATCCTTGCTCGACTCAACCAGGCGGCCGCTCTCCACCCGCACTTTCATGTCCTCGGCTTCACACGGCTTCTGCTCGACCAACAAGGTATTGGGGTGTGGGCAGTTGATCAGCATCTGAAGCAGCTGCCCATCGTAGATCAGGTCGCTGTGGAGATAGATGAAGTCATCTTTGATGTGTGGCAAGGCATATGCCAGTGAGGCCATGTTATTGTTAGTGGCGAAGGCCGGATTGTGATAGAATGTGATGGGGAATCCCTCGAGGTGCTGAATCAGCATTTTCCTGCGGTAGCCCACTACCACGGCAATGTCGGTAATCCCAGCTTCCATTAAGTGATCGACGCTCCTGGTGATAAGAGACTGCCCCTGAATTTCCAGCATCGCTTTCGGTCGATCATTGATGACGGATCTCAGTCGGCGGCCCTCGCCAGCAGCTACGATGATGGCCTGCATGGCTAATAGATCTCCTTTAGGGTCGCTAGGACATCTTCAGGAGTAAGCTCAATGATGTTATTCTCCATGCGTCCCTTCGTAAAACCCTGTACAGCTAGGTCCTCGAGGTGATCTGCCTGGATGCCCCAATCCCGCAGCCGGTACCGCAGGTGCCCTTGCGGTATGGCCTGGATTCTCGCTTTCAGCTGTTCCAGGTCCGATAGGCGCAGGTCATGATACAGGGTATTCAATGGTTCCTCGATAGCCGGGCCGTTGATGTCTAGCAGGGGCAGTATGGAAATGGAGGCAGCGATACCGTGTGGCATACCGTATCGGATTGTTAAGGGATAGCTGATGGAATGAGCCGCCGCGGTGCGGGTATTTGAGAAGGCAAGACCGGCGGTCGTGGCGGCGGTGAGCAGGCGCTCACGGATTGCCAGGTTGCCCGGCTCCTCCTTCAGACCAGGGATATGCTCCAATATCATCGTAATCGCCGTAATTGCATATTCCGTTGAGGTGGGATTGGCATGCTTGTTCCAGATCGCTTCGAAGCTGTGGCTGAGGGCATCCAGGGCGGTACTCAGCGAGATGGCCAGAGGCAGGTTTTGGGTCAACCGGGGGTCCAGAATGGCCGCGTCGGGGTAAAGATCCGGATGACTTAGAGAATGCTTCCTTTGGCCTTCCATATCCCAGATGGTGCCCCACATGGTGACTTCGCTGGCGGTGCCGTGGGTGGTGGGGATAAATATGCCGGGCACGCGATGGGGATATGGGTCGTTGAATCCGATCAATTCCTTTACGTCGTTTATGTCTGTCCCCATTGCCGCCATGGTACACTTTGCAGTGTCCATGACGGATCCGCCACCGACAGCCACCACTCCGTCAAACTTCCTGGACAGGCTGAACGTTATAGCTCCTGTACAAGCGGGCAGTGTCGGGTTTGGAACCACCTCGGAGAAGATGGTATTCGCTGCGAAGTGAGTGGTCAAGTCGAGGCGACGGAGCCCGCCTTTCGAGGTGATGATAAGGGGGTGGCGGATATCCAGCCTATCAAGCTGCTCCTGACAGGTGGTCAACCAGCTGTCGCTGGGAAGTACGAGCACTGGATTGTGGTATTCCGTTTCCGGCATGTAGTTATTTCCGCCTGAGGTCGGGGTAGTAGGTGGACTCTCCCAGGAGGAGGTGTTCCTCAGGCACCCTTGAACTGACCCTGAATTAGCATTTGGCATCGAGGAACTGTTGGAACTCGTGGCGTAGCTGTTCCGGGGACTGGGACGGCCGCTGCAGGTCGGGTAGAGTACCTGGTTGGACACGCACGTGGCACATCAGCGGGCCGGACCTGTTCTCGGCTTGTTCCAGGAACTGTTCGAATTCGGCCAGGGATTCAACAGAAGTGGCGTATGCATAGCCGCTATGCTCACCCACAGCAGGGAATGAGATTGTCCCGGAAGCAGTTTGTTGCCCTCCCGTGGATTCATACTGCCCGTTATCGAAGACGATATGTATCAGATTGGCCGGCCTGTATAGGCCGATGGTCGCTAGGGTTCCGAGTTTCATCAGTAGGGCCCCATCACCATCCAGGACGTAGACTTTTCGATCTGGCTGTTCACGTGCCAGGGCGAGTCCTATCGAGCCGATGCAACCCATGGACCCGGCGGTATAGAAAGTGCCGGGCCGATTGATCACCTGCTTAAGCTCGCGGCCGGTATAGCCGGTCGTGCCGAGGATGATGTCCTTTGCATCGATCCTTCCTGCCAGCGCTTTGATATAATCGATTCGCAGGGGAAGCTCGGGATCAGGTCCGCGGTCGCTCCGCTTTTCGGCTTGAAACAGGTCTCTTCGTATGATAAGGGCAAACGGTCGTTTCTGCTGGGATAAGTATTCCTTCGCGGCAGCGATGGTGCGTTTGCACTCCAGCTCATCATCCTCGAGAACGGCGTAGGGGATCTTCATGAGCTCCAGCAGCTCCGGAAGTGTTTCGCCCATGATGCGATGTTGGGGTGCGTCGGGTTTGGTGCCGGGCTCGGCCCGCCAGGTGATTATAAGCAAGGCCGGCAGGTCATAGAGTAACTGTAGGGAGCTGAGGGGATTGATAGCATTTCCCAGGCCGTCGTTCTGCATGATCACCACGGGTAGTCTACCGGCTAGAGCAAAGCCGCCGGCCAGCCCCATGGCCTCACCTTCAGACGTGGCGATGACATAGCTGGATTCTTCGGATTGTTCGATTTGGATGATCAATTCTTTTACCAGTGAGCAGGGCACGCCGGTGAAGGGACCAAATTCCTGCTCTACCAGTTGATGATGAAACCAATCCGCCTGCATGGGTAGCGAGTCAGGAGCTAGTCGTTCTGAAGGTCTTCGGGGCTGTCCACATCCAGCCAATGGCCCCGGGAATAGTTCACATATATCTCTTCACCTGCTGCCTGCATGGCAGTGAGAAGTTGGACCAGGGAGGTATCTTCTTCGAGCCTGTTCTCATCGGAGTAGTACGATTCCAGGTAGGCCTTTACCCGCAGCGAGCCCTCAGTGCTCAGTTTCAGCAGTCCGATCCATTCCCCGTGGGCGGTTTCATGGTCGAGGTGGATTCCGATAGCCGCCAGTGGGACACAGCGGGAGGCGCCATAGCGGTCCGACGGCGGTATAGTGCCCTGAACGGCATCGATGTCCCGGTCGATCTTGCGCCCGTTTGCCCAGGATGTATCGACGGCCAGAACGATATTCTCGGTGGTTTCAAGTAAATCGTTGAGGACGGTTTCTTCGAAAAGGATATCACCGAAGGCCACGATTGCCGGTCCGCTCAGCTTGTCGATAGCTCGATAAAGGGAGGAGGCAATGCCACCTTTTTTCCAGGGACGGTTGATATAGCGGTGTACGTTGTCCAGATCCACCGCATTGGCTCTATATCCCAGGACTACGGATATGTCTTTGATCTCGCAGTTGTTGAACGTATCCACCAGTCTTCGAAGCAGCGGTTTACCCTGATATTCCAGCATGGTCTTGGGTTTATCGCGGGTCAGATCGCCGAACTTCCTGCCACGGCTGGCCGCCAATACGATAGCTTTGGGCGTTTCAGCGAATGGCAGGTAATGCTTCTCTGCTCTCTTGAGCTCATCTGCACCCTGCAGCCGGAATACTTCATCCACCGGGGCGATTTTCCCTTCCAACCGGATGGTGGATTGTAGCTCGTACAGCTGGCCGGCCACTTCCTGCATGGCACTGATGGAACCGCGCAGAATATGATTGGCCCAGATGACCAGGCTGATCCCCAGCTGGCTGAAGTGTTCACTGGGAGTTTTATAGTATTTAGTTGGCACGATGACGATAGGGCAGCTGTGATCCCAGGCGTTCATGAAACTGGTGATTTGATCCGCAGTGGTGATCTTGCTGTGCACCAGGAGTGCATCTGCACCAGCATCCCGATATGCTTGGGCTCGCTTCAACACCTCGTCCAATCCCCACCCGGCTATGAAAGCTTCAATGCGAGCGACTACTTGGAAGTCCGGATCGGCCTGAGTGTCCTTGGCCGCCCTGATCTTGCCGCAGAATTCCTCGATATTGGCCAGCGGCTGCTGCTCCCCGCCGATAAAGCTGTTCGTTTTGGGGAATAGTTTGTCCTCAATACAAAGCCCGGCAATGCCCCGCTGCTCAATTTTCCTTACGACCCGGCGGACATTATTGAAATTGCCGTAGCCCGTGTCTCCATCCAGGAGGATCGGGATGTTTGTGGCGTCGCTCATGAACTCCAGCATCTCGAGGACCTGGGTCCAACTGGCTTCGTTGTTGTCACGCACGCCAAGTGCCGCCGAGATGGTCAAGCTGCTGGCCCAGATACCCTTGAAACCGGCCTCCTCCACGATCCTGGCACTCAACCCATTGTGGGCTTCCATAATGAATTCCAACG
>CP070787.1:1941194-1944053 GCA_020346745.1 Fidelibacterota bacterium
TCCACCGCGCTCTGCCCCTTGGCCAGCTCTACCTCCGCCTGCCGGAGCTTCCGGATGATCTGCTCGGGTGTGTGACGCTTCTGGCCCATTCGGTTCCCCCTTTCTCCACGATCCTACCCGAACGCACTCACATTCGAGCTGGACCGATCTGAGGGGGCAACGTCACTCGGAGAGGGAACACGCTCTGGCCCCCTGCCAGGACCACTGTTCGACCACTGCTTAGCAGAGGTCGTCAAGCGCACACTGCTAACACATTGATATGCCGGTCAAGACATTCGGCAAATCCGGTAAGGACATGGAGGCGGGGCAAAGGAGAGCCGCCCGAAGGACGGCTCTCCCACCGAAACAGATCGTATTAGTAGTCAACTCCTTGAACAACGGTTCTTGCCACAGGATTTGCAATCACGCTTGTTGGACGCATCATCTCGTTATCCTCGTGGTCGATGATGTGGCAGTGCCATACATAGCCGTGACCGCTGTCGGGATCGAAATCAAAGTTCGCATTCGCAGGAGGAGTGTTCACAGGCAAATCAGTAGGCGCCCAGCGAACCATGATGCGTGTCACCTCACCGGGGTACATGATCACGGTATCCTTCCAGCCCTCCTCCTGAGGCAGCGGCGGCATTGGGAGGCCCAGCAGGTGAGCAGTGATTGCCGGGTTCCCACCGACAGCGCCATCTGCATTGGGTGTGAAGTAATCATTCGGCGGGCCATAGCCCCCGATAAACACACCACCCGGATAGGGCACTCCGGTCATCGGATCCAGGGTAACACTCGTTGCCGGGAAGAGGCTGTCATACAGCGCGTTATAGGTCGCAAAATTGAAGGGTTGACGATCTACAAGCTGGAACTGTACCAGGTGGAGGTGAATCGGATGTGCGTCTGCAGTCAGGTTGATGATCTCCCAGATCTCAGTCTCTCCTTCGTTGGGCAATTCAGAGTAGTACGTATTTGGTTCCAGACCTGAGGGGTCAGAGACGAAATCGGGTCTGATCCCTCCATTCAATTCCGGTATGGTATGGCCGCCCCACTTGGTGTTGTTGACCAGCACCTCTAGAGGACCGCCTGGCCCCATGAATTCATTCAGTGTGAGCTGGCGGACCAGCTGAACATTTCCTGTGCCAGGCGTCGTATCGATTACCGGCCCCTTAGGTGTGCCGGGCAGACGCTGTATACTGTTCAGCACGCCACCCATTGCAGGGTCATAACTCTGGTCGCCTCCAGCAGGAGGAGCTCCCACAACGATCTCCAGGACCCTGGCGGTCGTTCGGCCTTGGACAACCATGCCGCCCGGATAGGGAGTGCGCGCGGTATTCCGCATTCGCAGGGTACCCGATGGAGTTACCCAGTTCGGATCAGCAAAGTCAATGATGACATCGTAGCGCTCTCCGGGCATGATGATCAGTTTCTGCTTTGCTGCCGGGTCGATCATCACCGGAGTGTCAAGGTAGCCGCCGTCTGTACCGATTACCCACATGCGGGGTCCCGGTACACCGTTGACCTTATCAAAGAGATCCAGCTCATAGGCCCGGGCGTTGGAGCCGTTTAAGAAGAGGAAGCGGTGGCGCTTCTTTTCGACATTCAGGACAGGCCATGCCTTGCCATTGACAACGATGACATCTCCTACAAATTCCGGGACCCAGTAGGGATGCTCTGGATTGATGCCCACGTTGTCGAAAAAGAGCTCACCGTTTGTGTCAAACTGACGGTCCTGGATGACCAGCGGGATGATCGGCTCGATTGTAGTTGCATTTGTCTGAATGCCGACTGGCGTGAGGCCGGCAGGGAGCGGGTGAAGCGGGTCAATCAGCGCGTAGGCTCCGGCAAGGCCTGCGTAGACGTTCAGGCGTGTAATGCCCAGGACATGGTCGTGAAACCAGATGTTCGCGGCCTCCTGGGTGTTCGGGTAGATGTACCGGTGAAAGGGCCCGGGAGCGGGTTGTCCCTGTACCTGGCCGAAAGTGTAGTATCCGTGCCCAGAGATACCGTCGCTTGTAACCCATGCATCGGGGCCGCCGTCGAGCACGGGAGGAACCTCACCGCCGTGAAGGTGCACGACGGCCGGAATAGGGCCGGCGTAGTTGGTCATTTGGGGGCCCTGGTTGAGCGGATCTGCCCAGTGCAAGGTCAGGTCTGTGGCATTTTTCCAGGCCATGACCCCTGTAGTAGTTGTGTCACCAAGGTTGTTTACAAAGGTGACGTCAGTGGGTATCCCACGCTGGGCTACGATCACCGGTCCTATGTAGGTATCCTGCGGTGTGGTCGGACACGTGTTTCCAACGACATATCCCCAAACCCTGGTGCCTGTGTACGGCACTTTCTTGGGCAGCTTGGTCGTTGCCGGCAGGATGTTCGACGTGAACTCACACATCGTTATGGTCAGTTGCGTGGTTCCATCTGCTGTAGCCATGGTGCCTCCCGAAAGGTCGAGAATCGGGAGCGGATCTACAAACTGCGGGATCTTTGTTGGATTCAGCGGCACCTGCTGCGCCAGCGCAGCCGGTACGCTCAGAGCCCAGATTGCCAGGATGAAAAGGCCGAAAACGAGTCTTTTCCTGGAGATTTCAAGGTTCACAATGACGGGGGGCATGATATTACTCCTTCGGTGTGCATCTCCGAGCGCTGCAGAGCTTCCGTAGTCATCTGGAGCGGATCACTCGAATTTTGCAGCCGAAATCCCACACGCGGAAGCGTAGAACCCCGCAGCCCCGTCGAATGCGGCTCCGTGAGGATTACGGACCCAGCGGTCCGTTTCTCCGTAGAAACTACGGAGTCGGGTCCCCGCCGGGGCCGGGTGGCGGCCCGCGCCGCCTCAGGGGAGCAGCCCCTGCTCGACCGCCCAGCGCACCAGCTCCACCC
>CP070787.1:1944153-1948488 GCA_020346745.1 Fidelibacterota bacterium
TGTCTCCCAACCATGAGCAGAGGAAAACCGTTTTGTTCATGAGCGAGACGATGAAATATCACAAACAGATCGCCAAGTATTTCATGTCAAAATTGAATTCGAGGGAAGGATTGAGTGAGCTCAACGTATTGAGCGGCTAGCTGTCAGCATGTTGGAGGGCCTTGCCCCTGCTCCCTAGCGCAAACGAGGAATTCCCATCAGTGGCAGAGCATCGCCTGATCCCTATACACTCTATCTAATGGGAGCCATATGAAGTGTCGAAGTGTGAGGCGGCACTGCCCGGCCATACGTGGGCGCTAAAAAGTAATAAGTGCGCCGAGCGACAGTCCGCTCATTTTAGGATAATTGGTGCCCAAGAGCGTGAGCAAATAGCCGGTGTTGATATTGACGGTTAACGCACCTGCTGAGAGTTGATAGCCAGCCCTCGGCGCCAGTCCCACAAACTTTACATTGGAATCCTCGATCGTCTCGCCATCGATCCTCCGTTCACCGACCGATATATAGTCGATATCCACGCCCAGTGCCAGCCGTGGCATGGCCAGGACGGTTACCCGGGTACTAAAGCCGATTTCATTGCCATCCTTCTGTTTCCAGGAATCGCCCTCATATGAATACCTCGCTTCCTGGTTAAGGGAATACCCCGCCGCCGCCGACACCAGAATATTAGTAGCCAGCATCAGATCGGCCGCGAAACCGGCATCGATGGACGTATGGCCGGAGCCGGTTGGTGATACATTGGTGCTGTCTGTATCCTCTATGGATGAACCCGTAGCCAACGTGTAGCCGACCGAAGCCTGCAGGCAGATGATCTCACTCTTCATCAGTTGTAGCCACCCTCCCAATGCCATGTCACCCAGACCGGTTTGCCCGCTCAGGTCCTGGAAAAAGGGTTCAAAACCGGGATCGGGATTCATGACCAAGTCCCTGGTGAGGATAAGGGGAACGCTAATAGCGATGCCCACATTCCTGGTCAACGCGTAGGCACCCTTGAGAGCAAGCACCGAAATGGATAATTCAGGTTCCGCAAAGCCATAGACGTTGTCCTTAAAGGTTTTTTCATTGCCGTCCTCATTAAATTCCGAGATGGACGAGAGGAACGCCAATTCACTGGATATATTGAACTTGCCGGCTTCGGGTACAAAAGTATGTCCGGTAAGGGGACCTGCGACCAGATCATCAAGCGTCTGCGAAAAACAGACAGAGAGCAATAACACCGGGAATAGCAGCAGTGATGTTCTCTTCATAAAGTGTGTTCCTTTACTGATACGGCGCTTGCGATCACTATTTCTGGCTGACTGCTGTACATGGACCGGCATCCACCCGGTCAATGAGTCGCGCCCGACGGCTCACCTACCGCTTCTCCGCGTGGACCATGCGCTCGATAGGTGTGGAGGCCAGTTCCCGGCCGGTGGGCGCGATGTACCGCTTCCGGCACATCATCCCGCCCCAGATGCCGGGGATAGCCTTCTCACTTGCGCGGACCATCCAGTCCCGGGCTGCCTCAGGCCGCATAAGCCAGACGAATGTCCGCATACCGAATGGCAGGATCTGATAGGCCAGGTCATAGTCAATAATACGCTGATCCCTGGGGAAGTGCTGCTCGATGGCGACCGTCACCATCGGACCTGATCCCGTCTTAGCTGCTGCTCTCGACATGCTGGTACCTTCCGTTGATTTACTTCCTCAAGCTACGCTGCACGGCGTCCCAGGACAGAAGGCGAACTCTGGTTTATCCTGCCCAATCACTCAGAGTGGAGCTCATTCCGTGCATAAAACCTTGGAATGCTCCACCAAAGTTCAATTGAAGCACACTGGCTTGGTTGGTTTGAACTCCTTGGTTACCGGCTTCACTTCTCATCTGGACTTATACGACTCAAGTACCTTGGCATCCACCCAATAGATCTCCCGGTTTCCCGATTTGTTACTGGTGAAGAAAAAGTACCTGCCGTCCGGGGTAACGGATGGAATGTATTCCGCGAACGGAGAATTGATCTTATCACCCATGTTGACCGGTCGCTCCCATACCCCGCCCTGCTTACGAAAGGTGATATAAATGTCCGCACGGCCGAATCCACCCGGTTTCTCGGAGCAGAATACCAGATAACTCTCATCCGGGGCAATAAAGGGATCTACCTCATGGTACTCAGTGTTGATGGGTACTCCGAGATTTTCTACTTCGAGGTACTGACCATTGATCTTCCCAGATCGATAGATATCACCCTCCCCGAATCCGCCGGTGCGATTGCTGAAGAAATAGAGCGTCCCCTCCTCCGTAACTGAGGGATAACTGTCGTGTTGACCTGAATTCACCGGATATGGCAGCAGTTGGGATTCTGACCAGCCTTCCTCCAATTGTTCGGAGATCCATATGCGATATTCCTTTTCCGGTAAACCGTCTTCACTGATGGGACGGCCGGATGAAACAAACACGGTTCTACTGTCGGGAGCGAGCATGAAATCCCAATCATACTCTCCTGCTGAGAAAGGAGCGAGTTCAGGCCGACTCCATACCCCGTCAATCTGCTGCATCATCAGGATACCGTCTAATGTTGAACCCGCTCGAGCAAAGAGGAAAAGCCGACCCTCTCCTGAAAAAGATGAACATCCCTCATGTGCATCTGTTGAGATGATTCCTGGCGCAAAGACCTCTGGTGTCATCCCAGGTGGTTGCAGGCCAAAATAGAGGCCTTTTAGTGTGGGGAAGTCGTCCTGCGCCCATAGCGTGTGAGAGAAGATACAAGTTGATAAAAAGCACAGGAAGAGGGTGGACTTAGTTCTCATTTTGATCCCTTCCTTCTTCCAGTTGGAGCCAGTAAGCCTCGATGTCCAGGCCGATCCGATCGTACATCAGGTACTCATTATACTGTTCCAGATGTATCACCTCCTTGGCCTGATCGAGGGTCAATTTTTTTCGACGCGTTCTCTCAACAGCCTTGCAGATGTTCTGCAGGTAATCCCGCTGCTCGATGGCAACCGTCACCATCGGACCCGATCCCGTCTTGGCTGCTGCCTTCGACATGACGATGAGCTCCCTAGAATTACTTCGACAAACCAGACTGCAAACCTGTCATTGCGAGTCTACAGGGTGTACCAATTCTGAAGGAAGACCATTGCCCAGGGGATCATATTGATCATGTAGTGGGCGCCGATGGCATGCTCCCAGTCACGCCTGGCAAAGACCACCGCGAGGGGGACGCCGTACAGCAAGCCGGTAGTCAGGAAGGTGTCCAGCGTTCGACCGTGCCCCAGGCCGAAGACTATGCCGCTGAACAGCACCGCGGCGAGCACGGCAGCAGCGGGATGTGTCCGGAAGGCGGGACGCAGCAGGAAGTACCCCAGCCCCACCAGCAACAGGCGAAACCAGGCCTCCTCCGCGATGCCCGAGAAGAAGGGCAGGGACAGCGGCATCCACCAGTGGGTTACCCAGGGGATGTCCATGCCCGGGGAGCCCTCGGCGGCGTTGATCAGTCCGAGGGGAACGAACAGCAGGCACCCCCACAAGAAGCTGCGCAGCGCGCCAGCGTAGCGCCCCGCCAGGAGCTGAATACCGGCCAAGCCGGTCCGCTGGATGAGCAGCCCGCCGGCCACGTACATCAACGGGACGAATACCAGGAGACCGTAGAACGTGGTCATTCCAATAAAACCATTTTTCAGGGCTGGCAGGCCTCCCAGGTATGCGACCACGGCTGCCGCCAATCCCTGGTATAACGGTCTCATACGGATCTCCCTCCGCCAGGCCACCAGGATCCAGAGCGTGGCGATCATCAGCAGGAGCAGCAGCAGGAACATAGCATCATCGGAGAGCGCCACCAACACGAGCAGCAGCGCAATACCCGCCACCGGGACCCAAACTCCATATTTCCAACGCGGCAGGACCCGGGACGGGAGCTCGTCCAGTTGATGGATTGGGGGTCCGGTTCGAGCGAGGTACCAGAGCAGCGCCAACACGTAGGCCGCCTGGAGAAGCGAGCGCAGCGTACCGAATTGGTCTGTTTGCCGTACACCTTGCGCCAACAGCACCACTAGCACCCCGGTCACCAGCAGCCATATGATGATCAATGCAATGCGGTGCGGCTCGAACCAGGATGGTTGGTGTGATTCGGGGGAAGATTCTTCAACCACGGGTTGGTTCACCATGAGTATCTCCTGCTTGTTTCATCAGCATTGCATATTGTCTTATGCGTTACCCAGCCGCCCCATCGCCAGGCGTCCGACGGCCAGCAAGGCCAGCAGGCCCCCAAAGGTAGCCACGATGGCCGCCCCAGTGGGGATGTCCAGGGCCAGGGAGAGGACCATGCCCAGCACACTCACCAGTATGCCGAATATCCAGCCGAA
>CP070787.1:1948588-1968927 GCA_020346745.1 Fidelibacterota bacterium
GGCGACTGGATTTGAACCAGCGACCCCCTGCTCCCAAAGCAGGTGCGCTACCGGACTGCGCCACGCCCCGAGTCGGTGGGGTGAGCGATGGGACTTGAACCCACGACCTCCTGGGCCACAACCAGGTGCTCTAACCTGCTGAGCTACGCCCACCACAGCGTTTTAGACAGGGTCTGATACCCCTGTTATCAAAGAAGTTGCGCCAGCGAACTTACCGCCCCTCCCGACGGCAGTCAAGGTCATTTGGGCTTGGGTTCCTGCCGCGGGACCAATTAAGTTCCCCCGGTGAAGATATTCCATCGCTACATCCTGAAGGAACACTTCTCTCCGTTCACCCTGGCCCTGGTGGTCCTGCTATTCGTCCTGTTGACCAACTTCCTGCTCCGCGCCATCGACCGCTTCCTGGGCAAGGGCTTGGGTATTGGTATCGTGGTTGAATATATCGCCCTGAATCTGGCCTGGATCATCGCCCTGGCGGTGCCCATGGCGGTCCTGGTGGCCACCCTCATGAGCTTTGGACGCTTGTCCCACGATAACGAGATCACTGCCATGCGCACTTCGGGGGTCAGCTATGCCACCATCCTCCGGCCGGCGCTTGTCTTCGGTACACTGGTCTGCCTGGTCCTCCTCTATTTCAACAATCAGGTCCTCCCTGATGCCAATCACCGCGCTCGCCTACTATCGGCCGATATCAACCGTAAGCGGCCCGATCTGGCGGTGGAAGTCGGCTATTTCGTGGATGATCTGCCTTCGTATGGCATGCTGGCCAGGGAAAGGACCGGGACTGTCTTCAAGGATATCCTCATCTACAGCAAAGACAACCATACCAGCCAGATGACCATCTTCGCTGACCGGGGAACCATGCAGACCATCGATGATGCCATCCTGCTCTTCCTGGAGGATGGTGAGATTCACGAGCTGGCCTTGCCGGATTATGAGGAGTACCGGCGGCTCCAATTCGAGCGCCACCGCATCGTTATCCCGGTGGACAACCTTTACCTGGAACGCCGTGAGAGCGAGCTGCGGGGTGACCGGGAGATGGATATCCCCATGATGCTGGCCAAGATCCAGGGCTACCGGGATAAGATCGGGAATGTCCGGGAGCGCATCGTCCGGCGGATTTCATCCCAGACTTCTTTTACCCTGCCCGCTGATGCCACCTCTGAGGATGCTGTAGCGATTGTCGGACGGTGGCAGGCCGTCATCGCTGACAGTAGCGGGCTCTCCAGGCAGGACTCCACCCGCTTGATGCGCCGGGCTAACAACCTCCGCCGCGGACTGACTGGTGACATAAACCTGCAGAACAGCTATTTGAAGGGCATCAATCGCTACCAGGTGGAGATCCATAAGAAGTTCTCCATCCCCTTTGCCTGTATCGTATTCGTACTGGTAGGGGCGCCGGTCGGGATCATGGCCCGCCGCGGCGGATTTGCCGTCGCGATGGCGCTGAGTCTCGGTTTCTTCGTGATCTATTGGGCCCTGCTCATTGCCGGGGAAGAATTGGCCGACCGGGGACTGCTCTCACCCTTCCTGGGTATGTGGGCACCCAACATCCTCCTTGCTTGCCTGGGTATTTTCCTCCTGTGGCAGATCCAGATGGAGAACCGGGTCTGGAAGCTGGATATCCTGGATCTCTTCCGTAAGAAAGCGGCGGGTAACAATACCCCATGATCCTGGCGTTCAACGGCACGCACCCGGCAATTCCCACCAGTGCGTTCGTGGCCCCCTCGGTGGATGTCATTGGGGATGTCTCGCTGGGGGAAGAAGCGAACCTTTGGTTCGGCACTGTTGTGCGCGGGGATATCCATTACGTGCGTATCGGGCGTCGCACGAATATCCAGGATAACTGCACTGTCCACGTGACCGAACACGATTACCCTACCGTTGTGGGTGATGAGGTCACGGTGGGGCATAACGTGGTCCTGCACGGCTGCATAATCGAGGATCGCTGCCTCATCGGCATGGGTGCGGTAGTCATGGATGACGTGGAGGTAGGTGCCGGTTCCCTGATCGCCGGCGGTGCCGTGCTCATACCAGGGACAAGAGTGCCACCCGGCTCCTTATTCGCCGGTGTACCGGCCAAATTTCGCCGTGAAGTGACCGACGAGGAACGCCAGCTGATCATCGACCGGGCCGAGGAATATGTGGCGCTGGCCCGCCAGTACCAGGCTTTGGATTCAGAGGTAAAGACTGGGCGCTGAACGCCCTTCTCATCCAGATTTGACGGGTTTGTTCTAATATGATTTCCCGCACCATGATCCCCTACGATCTGATCCGCAAGAAGCAGCAGGGGGAGGCCCATTCTCCCGAGGAGATCCGCTACCTGGTCGACGCATTCACTGAAGGGAACCTGCCGGACTACCAGATGGCGGCTTGGCTGATGGCGGTCCATTTCCGGGGGATGACCATCGACGAACGTCACGAACTGGTACGCCTCATGATCGAATCGGGACGGAAACTGGACTTCTCCCATCTGGATGGCTACGTAGCCGACAAGCACAGCACGGGGGGCGTGGGAGACAAGGTTTCCCTCATCCTGGGACCACTGGTAGCGGCCTGCGGGGTGTACGTGCCCATGCTCTCGGGGCGGGGCTTGGGGCACACGGGCGGCACCCTGGACAAGCTGGACGCCATCCCCGGTTTCTATACGAGCCTGGACCTGGACGCCTTCCAGCGAATCGTAGCAGAGGTGGGCGTCTGTATTATGGGACAGACCGACGATATCTGTCCGGCCGACAAGAAAATGTATGCCCTGCGGGACGTGACGGCCACCGTTGGCTCCCTCCCGCTGATCTGCGGTAGTATCATGAGCAAGAAGATCGCCGAGGGCATCCGGGGGCTGGTACTGGATGTGAAATGCGGCAGCGGCGCCTTTATGGGCAGTGTGGACGAGGCCAGGACACTGGCCCAGGCCCTCCGGGAAACAGGGGAGGCTTTCGGGGTGGATACCGTCACCCGCATCACTGACATGAGCCAGCCCCTGGGCAAGGCGGCGGGCGTCTGGTGCGAGGTGCAGGAGAGCATCGAAGTCCTGGAAGGTGGTGGTCCACCCGATCTCATTGCACTGACCAAGACCCTCTCCGCCGATATTCTGCGCCTGGCGGGCCAATCCGAGCCGGAGCAGGCTGTGGAAGAAGCCCTGGCTTCCGGGCGGGCTCGGGAGAAGTTCGAGCAGATGGTAACTGCCCAAGGCGGGGATCTCCAGGCGCTGGCAGATCCGCAGCTGCACGCGCCTAATGTAACCATACCGCTTATCGCTCCACAGGAGGGCTACCTGGCCGCGGTGGACACCTACGAGTGCGGCATGGCGCTGATCACGGCTGGAGCGGGCCGCCTGCACCAGGGGGAAGACATCGATCCCACGGCCGGATTTGTCTTGGAGGTGAAGATCGGCGATCAGGTGCAGGCTGGGGATGAGATCGGCCGCGTCTTTGGCAACGATGAGGGCAAGGTTCAAGCCGCCGCCGCGGAGCTGCTTGCAGCGCTCCAGTGGCAGGATGAGCAGCCCAGCCCGCCGCAACTGATCCTAGAATAGCCCGACTGTCAAAGGTAGCCCCGCCCCACAAGCAGTCACTGCGAGCAGGGCGGGGTTACACTGACGTCTATTTCATTAACAACATCTTTATGGACCGGGTATACGCCGGAGTCGTGAGACGGGCTTGTCCGGCGTAACGACAGAGTAGCCGGGCGATATAGATGCCGGTGGGCACATCCCGCCCGGTGTTATCCCTGCCCTCCCAGATGACCTGATGGTAGCCAGGCTCTATCCGGCTTTCGGCCAGGCGGACGATCTCCCGTCCCAGCAGGTCGTAGACGATTATGGTCACATCCGCGGCTTCTGGTAGGTCGAATCTGATCGTTGAAGCCGGATTAAAGGGATTGGGATAGTTCTGGTGCAGCGCGAATTCTGCAGGTATGGCATCCCAGCCCACTAGGCTCATGGGCGTTCCAATTGCGAAGCGGAGCGGATTGCCATCATTGCTGGCAGTGACGAACTCGTCGTCATCTGTAGCTTCAACCAGCCAGTAATAGGTTCCCTCGTACTCGAAGGGGATGGTGATGCTCGTGTCGAGAATACCGTCAAGCCATTCATAGGTGCTGCTGTCGTCCCAATTGGTCGCCAGGACCAGTGTATAGACGACCTGATCGACCGGATCGGGATCAACGGCTTGATGCCACACGAAGCGCACATCAAGGGGCAGTCCTATGGAGTCGGGGGCCGGGAATATGGTCGTGAAGGGTTGGGGCGCTTCGGGGAAAGCATCCGTCCAGAAGAGCATGGTTTCGGATTCCGAGGCGGCGCCATGTGGATCGGTACACACCACGGACCATAAATACTGGCTGTTATCAGACAGCGGCTCCGCGAGTACAACCGCATTGGTATCGGTAGTCCGTGAGCCGGTGGGGGTTGATCCGCTACGCCAGAAGGTGAGGTTGTAGGTCAGATCGTCATTGGGATCGGGATCCTTCCCCTCTGTCCAGTAGAACAGGGGTGTCAGGTCGGCTTCTATGCTGCTGTCTGTGGGCGTGACCAGGAAAATGGGTTCCGGCGGATCGTTGGCCGTGTTGGTGACGAAACTGCGGAAACCGCCGCTGTTCTCCCTGGTCGCGCCAACCTGATCCCGTGCCACCACTTTCCAGTGGTAGATGGTGTTATCGATGAGGGCGGCTGGAATCTGGTAGGAAGTGTCAGTGCCGGCGTCGAGTATCTCCACACCCGGTCCGGGTGAATCCAGGTAGAGGGCGTACCGGACCGTATCGAGGGGAGCGGGATCGATGGAGGCTGCCCAGCTGAGCAGGGGTGTCAGCGAAGTGACATCGGCACTGTCTTCAGGTGAAGTCAGGCTGAACGCACCCGGCGGCTCATTCCCCAGGATTGCCTCACCGTGCAGGATGACGGTGGAAACCGGCTCTTCAGGATCATTGCTGCTGATAGTGAGCAGGCCCGAATAGGTGCCCGGAGCCAATGGCGAAAACGTGACCTGGACCGGCAGGCTGGCACCGGGATCCAGGTTGAAGGCGGAGGCATCCGTGGTAAAGTATTCCTGATCTGATGAGATGCTGGTCACGGTCAACACAGCCGCTCCTGCGTTGGAGACGAGGAGAGTTTGTGTGACAGGCCATCTGGCCGTGGCGATGCCGAAATCCAGGCTGTCGCTTGAAAGGACGAGCTCGGCCTGACGCACATGGAGCGTAGCCGGGACCCAGATCTCTGGATTGAACGGATCATTGCTGCTCACCTGGATGCCTGCTGTGTAATCTCCCAGGCTCAATCCGGTGGCATTAAAGGTGACCGCAAAATCCTGAGCGGTACCGGCGGGTATAGTAGCTGAAACGGGAGACACTTTCAACCAATTAGATGGAACACCACCCACATCAATCTCATCCCACCATCCATCAGAACCGGGACTGTAATTATATATGTAGAGTACATCTACGTCATTCACTGAGGCCGCGTTCCTGAACGGGATATCGGCCATGATCAGGCTCCCGTCCACATAGTAGTCGAAATTCTTACTCGACCAGTCGATATCCCTGAGTTCGATGTGATACCACTGGTGGGCATTGTAGGCGTAACTCTCATCACCACCAACATTTGCATTGATATACAGGTAGCCTGTACTTCGTGCAAAAAACCAGATTACCTCTGTCATGCCTCCATTGGATGTGAGTACGAAATAGGCATCGGATTGGGAAGTTGATCCCGAACGGATATAGAAGCTCACATACTCCGGTTGAGCTCCTGCGTTAAATACCTGGTGTATGCCATGGAAATGGTTAGCGATGCTATCCGCATAATAGAAGTGAAAACTATAGTTACCTACAGCGGCGGTTGAACTGGTGACTTCCCGGACTCCAGAGCCGCCGCCATCGGTCCAGCCGTCATAGTCACCATCCTCAAATCCATCATGAAACGGCAGACTGACGGTCGCATCGGGAATTAATCTCCCCGGCGGTGTGGTGAGATTTGCACTCTCCTCGGGTGCGTCCAGGGAATTCTCAGAACGGCTGATATTCATTGTGGTAGGTTGTTCGCGTAGATGTCTTACCTCGATTGGTATCAGCTGGGCTCCGGTTCCTGCCACAGTCAGACTTACATTCAGGTTGCCAGCGCCGGCACTGTTGTCGATGGTCAGGTACTGGACTGACGAATCTCCCGGCGCCAGCACCTCGCTGAGCGAATCGGGATCAACAGCGATCACCGGCGGGGCGACACCTTCGCCTTCCAGGACCACCACCTTTACCGATTCATCGGGATCATTACTGATGATGGTCAGATGGCTAAGGTACGAGGTAGCATTCGCGGGTGTGAACGCAACGGCTACTTCCTGGCTTTCCCCGGGATTGAGGCTGAAGGCGGAAATGCTTGGCGAGAAGGCGTCATTATCGGCGCTGATACTGGAGACCGTCAGCACGTCCGACCCCTGGTTCGATACCGCTAGGGTATCGTCGCGGGATAAGCCCAGATAGACTGGCCCATAGTGCAGGCTGTCCGGATTCACGGTGATATCGGGAGCCCCGATTGCGGTCAGGTTTGCTGTTACAATTACTTCGGGATTAACCGGGTCGTTGCTGGTCACAGCAAGATCAGCATAATATTCACCGCCAAGCAGACCCGTAGCGTCGAAGGTGACCTCAATGTTCATGAATGATCCCGCCGGGATGGTGCCGGAGGTGGGATTGGCGGCTAGCCAACTCGTCAGCATAGCTTCTACATCGACCTTGTAGATAACGCCCGCGTCGTTGTCGGCCACCAGCAGGTGCTGACCATCGAAAGCCAGTCCATTTGTATGGTTGAACGGGAATCCAACGTTTTCCAATACTGTACCAGTTGCGGGATCAACTTTGGCGATTGCGCCGTTGGTGGCAATCCAAAGGTAATCTTGAATCCAAACTAAACCGTCTTCGTATCCACTCCCGTTAGCAACTTGTTCGAGAACGGTTCCACTCGTATTCATTCTATACAGCATCTGTGAGGTGGCATACCACAGATCATCTCCATCCCATGTCAATCCCTCGCCTAGGCTAGGAGGAGGGAATTGCGATAGCACTGTTCCGTTGTTGGGGTCGAGTTCATATATCACATCTACTCCGAAATCGACGTGCCACAGATGGGCACCGTCCCAGGCCAGCTCACTGGGATTAGTAGCACCAGGTGCTGGGATACTGGAGATGATGGTTCCGTCATCGGGATTCAACTCTATTATTTGATTGGAATTAAAATCTGTTACCCAAATTGATGAACCACTCCAAGCCATGCCATTTTCCAGAGTCCCTACCGGCAGTGGGATACTATCAACTATCTCCCCAGTCGTCAACTGAGGAATCATGGGATTAGGAAGATCACTCCCCCTGGCGGGAATATCCTCAAATGAGTCAGTGGGATCACCCCTTACTACTGCATATGTAGATACGTTGTAATCTTCGTGATAGGCTCTCTCAGAATCCCAACCGGTCTCTGCTAACACCGGTCCCGCTTGAGCTGCTTGAATCGTGATATCGAAATTCAGCTCACCGCTCCCGGCAGCATTGTCAATGGTGAGATACTGGACTGTGGATTGGCCTACCAGGAGCGTTGCGTGCAGCGAATCAGGGGTTACGGCAATCACCGGCGGGGCGACGCCCTCGCCTTCCAGGACCACCATCATTACCGATTCATCGGGATCGTTACTGATGATGGTCAGATGGTTAAGGTACGAGGTAGCGTTCGCGGGTGTGAACGTAACGGCTACTTCCTGGCTTTCCCCAGGATCGAGGCTGAAGGCGGAAATGCTTGGCGAGAAGGCGTCATTATCGGCGCTGATGCTGGAAACCGTCAACACGTCCGATCCCTGGTTCGCTACTACCACGGTATCTTCGCTGGATAAGCCCAGGTAGACCGGTCCATAGTGCAGTGTGTCCGGGTTCACGGTGATATCGGGAGCCCCGATTGCGGTCAGGTTTGCTGTTACAATTACTTCGGGATTGACCGGGTCGTTGCTGGTCACAATGAGATCAGCATAATATTCGCCGCCAAGCAGACCCGTGGCGTCGAAGGTGACCGTGATGTTAGTGAAAGAACCCGCCGGGATGGTGCCGGAGGTGGGATTGGCGGTAAGCCATTTGACACCCCCACCTGCTACCCATACTAAGGCGTTGGCCATTAAGAGGTCACCATCGGTACCTACTAGCCATGAGGTTATTATATCACTAGAGGGTGGGAACAGGCCCAGATCGGCACGATTTACTCCGCTGAGATCCTTCACAGCAGCCAATGGAATTCCATCCGACCAGCTGGCGATTAAGGTTGAACCTTCAGTCAGGCTGGTGGTACTTGGACGGTAGCTATAAGTTCCCCCATCCAAGCTATACACTCCACTCATAATAGGATGATCAGGTACCGCTATTGTGCCAAGTGTCACCTGTCCCGTCTGTGAAGGACTTCTTGAAATCACATAGTATTCTTCACTTGCCCAACGACCTCCTAGCATCCTATCCAGCATACCCCCGCTCTCAAATACAGCTAGAACAACACCACCACCTCCATCCACATAACTGGCAAGATTATCTCCGAGAGCGATTTGATCCAGATAGGTATAGTTTTTCCAGACGATAACAGCATCGAACGCCTGCAATTCTGCCAGCGTCGGGGTAACAACATTTGTATTGATTGTGGCAACGGAAGCGAATTTCCCAGTAGCCAGGAGCTTATTCTGCACGTCAGTAATGTATGAATCATAATCTGCTGCTACGATGGCCACAGCAAGGCCTCCGGACGTTCCAGAGTGATACTTGACATTCGCTATTTCTTCTGTACTTGTATAAATACGTTCAGTCATGTCACCGGACTCCGGTTCAATTACATCCACTCTGATGTTGTGATTGAGTATTCCGCTGCGTTGAATAATAGAAGCTATTGTTTTCTCAATCGAGGCCGCTGCGGCACCTTGAATAGTGATTTCGAAATTCAGCTCACCGCTCCCGGCACTATTGTCAATGGTGAGATACTGGACTGTGGATTGGCCTACCAGGAGTGTGGCGTGCAGCGAATCAGGGGCTACGGCAATCACGGGCGGATTGATCCCCTTGCCTAGCAGACCGATGGTTATGGTAGGTTCGTCAGGATCGTCGCTGCTGATAGTCAGCGTTGCCGGGAAATCGCCCGCTGTGGCAGGTGCGAAGGTGACGAGCACTTCCTGGTTCTCATTGGGCTGGAGAACGAAGTTTGACTGACTGGTTGTGTACGCTCCATGACTGCTGGCAATGTTGGTCACTGTGAGCGGATCGACGCCCCCGTTATACACCACCAGGGTCAGAGAATCAACGTGCCCGACGTAGGCTGATCCGAAATCAAGGGTATCACTGGAGACAGCGATGTCGGGGGCACCGGTGACATACAGGTAGGCAGGGACACGTACTTCAGGGTTCAGGGTATCACCATTGAGGATAACGATATTCGCGGCATACTCACCGCTGGCCAATCCGGCGGCGTCGAAGGTAACGTTGATATCCGCCGAGGTGCCTGGCAGCACGTTGCCGGAGTTGGGGTTGAATCCCAACCAGGGAATAGCTGCCGAAACCAGTACATCGTCAAAGAACCAGCCGGGATAGTCGTTGTAGGCTGCATCATCGGTATCAAAGAAGAACCTGAGCTGGATCATTTCGCCCGCGTAGGCCGAAAGGTCCAACACACTCGTGATCCAGCCTCCACTTGATCCGGCAGGCGCGGATCCTCTTGATCCACGCAGCGGAATCCAGGAGCTGCCGCCATCAATCGATACATCTACCATGCAGAAATCCCACCCTGGTTCTGTATCGTAACACTCGAAGAATTGGAGAGTGATAGGAGCGCTCTCGGTTGTCAGGTCGATCGTGGGACTGATCGCAGCCGTGGATATAGCATTGCCCGTCGCATAATGGCCTGAATCTTCGATTGCGCACCACCAGCTGGTGACGGGGCTGTTGTAGCTTGTATTCGTCTGATGCCACAGGTTGTCGATTGTGTACACTTCTACCGTCCAGCCATTCAAGCCATTCTCCATGTCGTCGTAGAACACATTGTATCCGGACATTACCCTGTCCAGGACCCGCTCCAGGATAGGGAACGACTCCCCCCTTCCGGAAGGCGGGCTGTGATGCTCTCCGGAGACCCGGGGAGGTGGATCGAGGGTTGAGGGAAGGGTCCTGTCTGCCACGGCCGGAGGTGTACTCTCCTCCGACGCCAGGGTATAAAAGAGGATTCCCGATCCGGTGTTGCTGATGGTCAAGGTTTGTGTGTCTGTCGCTCCAGTGAGGAGCTCCGCTCCCAGGGCATCGGGAGCTACTCCGATAATGGGGGGCGTGACACCGAGGTCCGCGGTCATAGTACTGGCGGAGTTGGAAATATTATTAACGACAACGCAGGTCTGGTCATCATTGTAGTCTTTACTGTTTGGCGTACTGAGGGCATGAAAAGCAGTGTTGCCCGTGACGCCGGGGAAGGGATCACCGCTATCTCCTTGGTTGCCCCACTGTTCGAGGTTCCACAGACCGTCGGCCTGTTCCAGGGCTACCAGGTAATGCCCTGATGCCGTGTGCCCGGGGTACCACTCATCGTCGTTCTGCGACGCCACAGCCTCGTCCACGTGATAAATGAGCAAGCCGCTGCCTGGCAAGGCGGAATCGTAGCCGATCTGCTGGCGGTTTTCAACCAGGAAATACTCCTGACCAGGTTGACCGTTGGTCCAGAGACGGTAGGCTGCGGGGGTAGTCTCTACATTGGCTATGGTTTGGCCGGTCGCGTCAACGGTCACATTGGTGGGAGTCACATAACCCATCTGGTAATGGCTCCAGGCGTCGGGGAAAGCAGGGCTGTCGCCCCCGGCCCAACTGAATCCATTCCAGCTGCCCCCGGCCATGAGGCTCCAGACGCCCAGGCCGGCGGACGAGTAGTCCCGGTCGTAGAGATCGGGCAGGCCGAATCCGGAATGGCCCAACTCATGGGCAAAGACACCAATTGTCATGTCTCCCGGAGAGTCCCAGTATTCGGGCTCCATGGAATAGCGGTCCACGTATACCCCATCCACGTAGGGGGTGTTAACGGTCTGCCAGGCATGGGACCAGATGTCGTAATTGCTGCCGGTGAATTCGGCGCCGGGACCGGAGTGCACCACGAACAGGGCATCCACGTATCCGTCGCCATCGTTGTCATACTGGGAAAAGTCCACTACTGGATCAACGATCGCCACCACGTCCTCGACGAGTTTCTGGGCGTTCTGTGGGTAATCACCGAAGCCATGTTGACCATCCACGTAGTATGCATAGGTCTGTGGCGCGCGGCTCCAGCCGATGGCCCCGGGATAATCCACTGTGACGATGTCCAGGGTACCATAGCTGATGACCTGGAAATAGTCACGCATGGAGCCGGGAACATCAGCGAAAATGAGGTCATCGAATGATGTATCCGGTACTTGGCTGACCTGGTCGGAGAAATCCACCAGGAGGACCAGGGCGTTGTACGAGCCGGAGGGTACGGTTGCCGGTCCCAGGGAGCGGCTCATGGCGGCCTCATCCGCGGTTGTCAGGGTGCGCCTGTCCCTGAGCAGTGGTGCCGTCCACGCTGCGTTCAGGCCGCGAGCCAGCAGCTCCGACCGATTCTCAAGGTAATACGGAGTGGGAATTTCGCCCCGGTCTATCATCCTCTGGACACGGGAATGAGGAGGAATGGATGCTTTTAATAGTGAACTACCCAGGATTATCACGGATAGCACGATTGCGCGACGAACGAGACCATTCATGATGACCTCTCTTGTTGGATGAGATTAGTACTGCGAATAGGGAGTAGCAGATCGGTTCGAGGAGCGGATTCGGTGACTGGGTGGCCCCAACCTCCCAGATCCAGGACTACGAGTGCACTACCCTGTCGGGCGGCAAGCGAACCGGATAGCGCGGGGGGCCAGACTGCCGTCTGTACGCCAGGACTCAAGATTGACCTGTTCGTATTGACATATTTCGTTCAGGGAAAGATGAAGTGAGAGCAGGTTTGAGGTACGAGGATCGACTATGAGCCAAGGGATTAGGGCCCGGGAATAGTGATAGGTGCATTTGACAGCTTATTAGCCCTTGCACTGACCGCCCCCTTAGAGAAGATCAATATGAGCTTCAATTTATACTATTAATTGCAAATATAATGTCTTGTTAACAAATATCCAATAGCACGGAGCATCTGTTGTGACAAGGATCACATAGAAGATGGCTTCCGCATCATAAGGGGTGTCAGGACAGTGGAGGAAGGCTGGCAGGACCGGTTTCTAACGTCTGCCAGCGATGATCTCCAAGAGGGATTCGAGTGGTATGGCCTCCACGGTGTGTCCAGCCCGTCCGGTAACAGTGGTGGCTTTCAAGAGGGAATTGTATACGGCTTCCTCCACCGTTTCCACGGCGGCGAGGAATAGGGGGCTCATGGCGTCGTTGCGTAGATGGGTGCCTTCTACTACTGATGCATTCGCCTCGTCGGGGATGCGATTGGTGGTAGAGAAGGCGATGACGAAATCGCCGGAGCCGTTGCTCATGAAGGACCCGGTGCGTGCTAGGCCGAGGACAGCCCGCTTCGCCAGGCGCTCGAGATTGCGTGGGGAGAGGGGCGCATCGGTAGCGAGGACCATCATGCAGGAGCCGTCCCCCTGGCCTTCAGGATGCGGGGCGGTTCCGGTCTCAGGTTCTATCTGGTCATGGAAGCTGTACTGCCCCATCAGTTCGCCCACAGGCAGGCCATCCATGGTGAGTATGCCGCCAAAGTTAGACTGGACGAGGGCGCCAACGGTATAGCCGCCCAGTGATGAGGGTAAGATCCTTGAAGCGGTGCCGATGCCACCTTTCCAGCCGAAAGCGCGGGTGCCGGTGCCTGCACCAATGCTGCCCTCGGCTACCGGTCCTGAAGCGGCGGCTTCAATGGCAGCGATGACGTCCTTGGCTGTGACGTGCTGACCGCGAATATCGTTGAGGTAACCGTCGTTGGTTTCGCCCACGACAACATTGACTGAGCGGACCTCCTCATTGCCGCGTTGGTCGAGGGACCACTGTACGCCAGCAGCCACGGCGGTGCCCACACTGAGGGTATTGGTGAGGATAATCGGGCTTTCGATATTGCCCAGTTCCTGGACCTGGAGGAATCCGGCGGCCTTGCCGAAGCCGTTGCCGACATAGACCGCGGCCGGGACTTTCTCCCGGAACAGGTTGCCGCCGTGCGGCCGGATGGCGGTAACGCCGGTGCGGATGGATTTACCCTTGATCAGGGTGTGGTGCCCGACCTGCACCCCGGCCACATCGGTGATGGCATTCAAAGGGCCTGGAGGGAGGATGCCGGGTGTGAGTCCGATGTCCCGGGCGCGGGGACGGGAGTCCTGGGCCGCAGCCACGTTGGCCGTGAATGATATAATCATCGCCAGCCAGAAGGCTGCGTATCCTATGGATCTGCTGGTAGGTGGCCGCATGGTGCTCAATCTCCTCGGTAGAGGCCGGCTTGGTCCCACTTGGTGATGATATCCTTCACTAGGGCCAGAACGCGGCGGTTCACCCGGTTGAAGTAATCGCGGGACTGGCGGGGATCGAAGGTGGGATAGCCCTGGCCTTCCTCGTACAGGCCGATCGAGGAGGGGAAGGGCACCGCGTGCCAGGCGTTATCTACGGGGTTGGGTGTAGCCATATCCTTCCGGTAACGATCAGGGTGGATATGATCTGGGACGACAGCCTGGATATAGGCAGTTTCATTGTTGCCTGCATGCCCACCGTTCTCGCCGAAAACGGCGAAGGTTTCCTCCGAGACCAGGGACCACCAGTTGACCACCAGGATGCGTACCTGCTGTTCCAGAGAGATGTCATCAGCGGCCTGCTGGAGGAGGGGGGATTGGGGTCCGCCGTGACCGTTGAGGATGATGATATTGATAAAGCCGTTACGGGCCAGGCTGCGGAGGATGTCGCGGATAAAGGGACCGTAGGCTTCCGGGGAGATGGCGAGCGCGCCTGGGAAGGCTTTCATGGCGCCGGTGACGCCAAAGTTGAGGGTAGGGGCGATGAGGGCGTTAAGATCGCCCGCAAGCGCTCGGGCCATGGCCTCGGGAGCTAGGTTGTCCGATCCGTTGGGTATGGCGCCGTGGGGTTCAACGGTCCCGGTGGCCAGAAGAACAGTCTCGATCTTCCCGGGAACGAACTCCTGGAATTCCTGCCAGTTGATGAGGTTCATTTCGCGGGTGGTGGGCGCTTTCTGTCCTGCCAGTATGAGAGGCAGGAGTAGAGTGATGGTGGCACAGAAGGCAACTCTATGTTGAAACATGACTTACGCTCCTTTCTGTCAAAGGACCGGTGTTTGGTAGGTGGGCTCACTTCCATTCCAGGACGCCGACACGGACCAGGTCCTCCATAAAGTGGGAGACTACGGCCTGGTCAATGGGATCGAACTCGGCGGCCACCAGGTCGCGGATCTCCCCGACGGTGCGGTTCCCATCGATGAAGTTGACCAGTTCGAAGCGGACAGGCCCGGTGAGGGCCCGGCCTTCCTGGCTGTACCAGGCGGCAGCTTCCGATGGCAGTGCTGATTCCGGTAGCAGGTAAAACAAGGGTCCCCTGGTCGTCCTTAGGGGGACGCGGTTATCGGCGGCGGGCGTCGAAGGAGTGGTCGCGCGGGCGGTAATGAGCTGCGAGGCCTGTTGGGCCTGGAGTTCAAGGGATGGAATGAAGGACCGGATGCGCTGGGTCAGGCCGTTGGAGGAATGGAAGCGCTCAATTGAGCGGAGGGAGGTTGATTCCCAGGTTAGGGCATGGTTGACGATGTTTTCCGCCTCGTAGGGATCGGTTGTGGCAAGGGCGCGGCGGACGGCCTCTCCCAGACGGGCCATGCTTTGTCCGGCCGACCAGGCCGCGAGATCGAGGGCTTGATCCTCATCAAGGCTGGCCAGGTAGAGCATGGTACCGGCGGCGATGATCTCACAGCGCTCCAGTTCCACCGGGTCCACCTTGTCGGGCGTATCCTCGGAGGTGTGGTGGGTGTAGTCAGAGTGGGTAAACACGATACCGGGGATCTTACGGTCGATGAACATCATGTGGTCACTGCCGCCGCCGTAGGGGACGACCTGATAGTTGAAGGCCGACAGGCTGCCGCGAGGGGTGCGGATGTCCATGCGGTCCACCATGGCGGCCATGTTGGCCACGACATCACTAAGCATTGAGGGGATAGAGGCTGGACTCCGGGTGATGAACAGCCGGGAGTGGAGGAGTTCCAGGTTCTCGCCCACCATATCCAGGTTGATGTTGGCCAGCACCTTACCGCCCAGGTCAGGCCCGACCATTTCCGGGTGGGCATCGATGTAGGCCATGGTGCCGTACCATTCCGGCACCCAGAGGAAGCGGAGGGTGCGTTCGGGACGGGGCAGTCTGCCCTGGTCGATAAGCCGGTTCATGGTTAGGGCGATATCCAGGATGGCCGCCGAGCCGCTGGCGTTGTCGTTGGCCGACTCCTTGGGATGATCCAGGTGGGCGCAGAACACCAGTTCCTCATCAGGATGCTTCGCTCCCCGGATCACCGCCACCACGATGTCCATTTCGTAGGACTCCAGGCCGGTCCCCTTGACCTGGCCCCGCAGGACGACTTTCCGGCCTGATTCGAGCATGCTGCGCAGCCGCTCGCCCTGCCGATTGGTGATGTTGAACCCGAAAGTGACCCGCTTCAGTTCCTCGGTGCGGGGCCACATGCCGGTGTACTGGAGCATGTCGGGGTATTGCTGGGCCCGTTCATCGTCCAGGTAGCATACGACTGCAGCGGCCCCATGCTCGAGTACCGCCTGCCTGTGGACCTCGCCGCCGTAGCCGGTGGCCAGAACGAACTTGCCCCTCACATCCTTGCCCTCGTAGTCGCTAGCGCTGGTGCCGCTGCCTACCCACACCAGCTCGGCGGTCAAATCACCGGGATTTGAGTAGGTGATCAGGCTCATGGCGATCTCCGGGTAACCCACCAGGCGCTCCTCCGAGGGTTCGAGCAGGCGCAGCTCGGCCCAATCGATATCCCAGCCCGAAGGCGATTGCCAAGTCTGGTAGCTCACCTTGCCGTCGGACTTGAAGGATTCGATAAAGGCATCCTTCTTCTTGAAACCGGCAGCCCGGAGTTCGTCGAGCACGTAGTTGGCGGCATCCCTGTAACCGCGCGAGCCCTGGATACGGTGGTGTCGTGTGATCTGGATCACATGCTCCTTCGCCGTCTCCCCGCTGAGGGCTTCGTGGAGCTGGTCCCGGAGTTGGGGATCAAGCAGGTCAGCCTGGGCTTGGATCGGCCTGGGGGCCAGTACGAATAGCCACAACAGGGCTGCGGTTATGAACAGAGTGAACCTGATACGTCGAGAGTGAGAACACTTGATTGCCATTAGGGAACCCAGGGATGACATGAAAATCCTCATGAACTAATTAAGGAAATGACTACAGCTGAATCCATGGCGGAATCGGCGCATGGATTAATCCTTGTGACGGCGGACGATGAACCAGGCCATGATGCCCAGAATGGCGCAGATGGCTAGCAGAGCCAGCACTTGGATGGCGGGCTCGGGCAGGTTCGGGGGAAAGCCGATGATGCGCTGTCCACTGCGGATGACGACCCAAATAGCCAGCAGCACGCCGGTGAGTCCGCCGCCGCCCACCAGGCCTGATCCGAATAAGATGCCCTGCTCGCGGCGTCGCTCAGCCTCGTCGACCGGTTGCTTGCGGGTGAGCAGGTAGCGCAGGAAACCGCCCAGGAAGACGGCCGCCATGGTGGACATGGGCAGATAGACGCCCACGGCGAAGGCCAGTACCGGGATCTTGAATAGGGACGCCACCAGTCCGATGGCAACGCCAATAAAGATCAGTGCCCAGGGGAGGTTCTGGTCCAGTACGCCGTCGATGACCAGTTTCATGAGGACGGATTGGGGCGCTGGCAGTTCGGCGCCGCCCAGGCCCCCTTCCACGGTCTGATGGAGCAGCATAACAACCAGGCAGACCACTCCGGCGGAGGTAATCACTCCGACCAGCTCGCCGATCTGCTGGCGGCGCGGGGTAGCCCCGAGGATAAAGCCCGTCTTCAGGTCCTGGGAGGTGTCACCGGCGATAGAGGCGGCGATGCAGACGGCCGTGCCCACCATCAGGGCGGTGGCTTTCCCGGGGAGGTCGGTCCAGCCCAGCAAGTAGAAGATCAGACTGGTACCCAGCAGGGTAGCGATAGTCATGCCGGAGGTGGGATTGGAGGTGACGCCCACCAGTCCCACGATCCGGGAGCTGACCGTGACGAAGAAGAAGGCGAAGACGGCAATCATGACGGAGGCCACGGCGCGCACGGGAATGGAATCCAGGTAACCGAGAATGCCCGGCACCAGGGTGAGGACCAGCAGGATGATCCCGGCAAAGATCAGCACCGTCTTGAGGGAAAGGTCCAGGTCGATGCGCTCGGTGATCCGTGCTTCCACCCGTGCGGCGATCTGTTTCAGGCCGAGGCGGAAGGATTCGATCATGGTGGGTATGGACCGGATGAGGGTGATGATGCCCCCGGTGGCCACGGCACCGGCCCCGATGTAGCGCACGTAGCGGTTCCAGATCTCGCCGGCCGACATGTCCCGGATCAGCTTGACGGTCTCGGGGTAGAAGGGTTCGTTCAGGCCGGCACCCCACCAGTTGATCAGGGGAATGATGATCAGTGCCGAGAGAGCCCCGCCAGCGGCCATGATGGAGGCGATGCGCACGCCCAGGATGTAACCCACGCCAATGAGCGGCGGCGAGACGGCGACCGACACGGTGGCCTTATAACCCAGGGCGAGCCGGAAGGTGCCCTGCACGAACTTGAGGCCGTCGGTGATGAGCTTGAACAGCATGCCCACGCCGATGCCCCAGAATACCCCGGCCGCCTGTCGGCCGCCTTCCTCGGAGGCGACTAGCACCTCGGCGCAGGCCATGCCTTCGGGGTAGGGCAGGCGGCCGTGCTCCTGCTTGATAAGGAAACGCCGCAGGGGGACCATGGCGAGTACGCCGATCAACCCGCCGCACATGGCCAGCAGGGTGATCTGCCGCCAGGCGGGATTCATGCCCCAGATGAACAGGGCCGGAATGGTGAACAGGACGCCGGAGGCTACCGACGAGCTGGCCGAGCCGATGGTCTGGGACATGTTGGCTTCCAGGATACTGTGGCGCAAGCCGAGGGCGGTCAGCACCCGGAAGGCCACCACGGTGAGAACGGCCACCGGGATGGAGGTGCTGATGGTGAGCCCGGCCTTGAGTCCCAGGTAGGTGTTGGCGGCGCCAAATACCATGCCCAGAATAATACCCGCCAGGGTGGCCTTGAGGGTGAACTCGGTGAGCGTCTGTCCGTGGGTGAAGGGGACGAACTGCTCGCCTTCCTTAAGCTCGTAGGCGGTGGGGGGAAGCTTCTTGCCGGTCATAGGTATCATTCCTCGTTTGGATTGGCTGGCAGGCTCCGGCCGGAAGAAACGGCCCGAAAATCAACCTGTAAACCTATAGGCCGGGGAAGGAAAAAGGCAAGGGGGGAAAGGTGAACGGGAAAAGAATAGCCCCTCCGACCAAAGGGCCAAAAGGATTTGGGATGCATGATATTGGCTGGGGAAGCAGTATGCCAACACTATTTTTTGTAGAAACATAGAAATACTAATAAATTTAGTAAATAAGCCGATAATACTTAAAAACATCTTGTTTTAAGGAGTGTGCTCATTGTACACTTGGAGTGCTTATGCTGGATCACATTGACAAAGAACTGACCGAGCACCTGCAGGCAGACGGGCGGCAGACGGCCAGCGACCTGGCCCAGCAGGTGGGGCTGTCCGTGCCGGCGGTGGCGGAGCGCATCCGGAAGCTCCAGGAGCACGGCATTATCCGGGGCTTTACGGCCGTGGTGGACCCGAAGGCGATCGGGATGGACGTGGGGGCTTACATCACGGTCATCAGTGAGAGTTCGGCCCACTACGAGGAGGTGATCGAGGAGGCCAAGGCCCACCCGGAAGTGCTGGAGATCATGAGTGTTACGGGGGAGGGTTCCCACCTGCTGCACGTTCGCACGCGGAACACCGGCACGCTGGAGCAGCTGCTGGGACAGATCCAGTCATGGCCGGGTGTGACTCGGACCGAGACCCGCATTATCCTGTCATCATACAAAGAGCACGGTACCATCAGGGTGCCGGAGAGCGTGATCAAACAACATTGATTAGACGAGCTGAAAGGAGCTAGTATGACACCAGCCGACCTGATGCGTCGTGTGGTAGACGAAAAGATTGAGTATGTGGATTACCGCTTCATCGATATCCAGGGGACCTGGCACCACTTCACCGCTCCCGTGAGTCAGTTCAACGAAGCTGTATTTGCTGATGGGGTGGGCTTTGACGGCTCCTCCATCCCGGCCTGGAAAGAGATCCACGAGAGTGATATGCTGGTGATGCCCGATCCGCGGACGGCGCGATTGGACCCCTTTTTCAAGGCGAAGACGCTGGTCTTACTATGTGATGTGATCGATGCGGTTACCAAGGAGGATTACCACCGGGATCCCCGCAGTATCGCCAGGAAATGTGTTGAGTATCTCCGCTCCACCGGTATCGGAGACCAGGCCTATTTCGGACCGGAGGCGGAGTTCTTTGTCTTTGACGAAATCCGCTTCTCGAATCCAGCCGACGGTTCAAGTGCGGTGTACTCCATCGATTCCATGGAGGCCCACTGGAACAGCGGCGAGGAGTCGGAGTTGGGAAACCTGGCGTTCAAGATTCGCGCCAAGGGTGGCTATTTTCCCACTCCGCCCACGGATACTTTGCAGGATTACCGCGCGGAGGTAGCCCATCTACTGGAGGAGATGGGTATCGAGGTGGAGGCGCTGCATCACGAGGTGGCCTCGGCCGGGCAATGCGAGATCGATATGCGCTATGGCACGCTGTTGGAAATGGCCGATAAGCTGCAGTGGTTCAAGTACGTGGTGAAGAACACCGCCCGTAATTACCACAAGACGGCCACCTTCATGCCCAAGCCCATATTCAATGACAATGGGTCCGGCATGCACATCCACGTATCCATATGGCAGGGGGAGAAGAACCTGTTCGCTGGCAAGAAGTATGCTGGCCTGTCGCAGCAGGCCATGTATTTCGTCGGCGGCCTGGTGAAGCACGCCCGGGCACTCATCGCCTTGACCAATCCCACCACGAACAGTTACAAGCGGCTGGTGCCGGGATTCGAGGCGCCGGTGAACATGGCCTATTCGGCCAGTAACCGTTCGGCGGCGATCCGGATACCCACCTACTCGGACAATCCCAACACCAAGCGCATCGAGTTCCGTACCCCGGATCCGGCCTGCAATGCTTACCTGGCCTTTTCAGCCA
>CP070787.1:1969027-1971870 GCA_020346745.1 Fidelibacterota bacterium
CTGTCGGACATCGCGGAACGTCTGGAACACAACCACGAGTGGGTGTTGCTGGAGATTCAGACTGAGTTTTTATAGAGGCCTCTCGACAAACTCAGAGTGACACCTATTCCTCGCTCTCTCGCAGTTCAGGGATCACTTCCATCTCCAGCTCTTCCTCTTCCCTGGTAACGACGACTTTCACCGGCACGCCCGGCCTGGCATCCTGTAGCGCATACATATAATCATAGATGCTTTTGATTTCAGTATCGTCCAGGCGGACGATCACGTCACCAGCCTGGAGGCCCGCCTTTTCGGCCGGGCCGCCACCACGTGCACCGGAAATGGCCATACCCTCACCCTCGTAGGTGAAGTTGGGTATCACACCAATGCCCACGGAAATGCCCCTGCGGGGACCCGGACGGCCGGTCTCGACCCTCGCGAAAATTGGAGGCAGTGGACGGAGAACGAGTTCTCGGGTTACCCGGGCTACCAGCTGCCCTACCTGTACCATCCCTTCCAGGTTCAGGAACTCTACATCGTCGCTAGGCCGATGGTAGCGCTCATGTTCCCCGGTGAAGAAAAAAAGCACCGGCTTATCTTGCAAGTAGTAGGACTGATGGTCGCTGCCGCCAAAGCCGTCATCGTCAAAGATCAGGTGGAGGGAGTCGCTGTTGAGGGCGGGTAGTAGTTCTTTCCACAAGGGCGAGGTGCCCGTTCCGCTGATCACTAGCTTTCCTTCGCTGAGGCCGCCGACCATGTCCATATTCAACATAGCTACGATACTGTCCATTGCCACCGGCGGATGGCTGGTAACATAGGAAGATCCCAGTGTGCCGTGTTCCTCACCTCCGAAAGCCTGGAACATTATGGAGCGCCGATTGGCGTTTGTTACTGGATTGGCAACCAGATCGCGGGCTATCTCCAGCAGGGTGGCGGTTCCCGAGGCATTATCATCGGCACCGTTGTGGATGGCGATGGTATCCGCCACCATGGAGCCAGAACCGGGTCCACCCATTCCCAGATGATCATAGTGAGCACCCAGGATCAGCCACTGACCCTTTAGCGTACCGGCGCCCGGGAGCAACGCCAATACGTTCTGAGAGGTGGCTTCCTGAGGCTGCAAGTCGGTGGTTACAGAAACATGTACACCCAAGACCGCGTGGCTGATCGGCAATCGGGTGGTATTGATTTCCCGCTGGAGTTCAGCGATCGTGAGATGCTCAGCCAGGAGCAGCTGGTCGGCTGCCTGTCGTGTAATACTCACTACCGGTAGCCCGGCACCACTGGGGGTATGATCCATGCGCAAGGCGATGAGGATATCCTGCTCATCATCGGCGGGACCTGTGACGAAAATTACCGCTACCGCTCCCTTCTCGCGGGCAACGAGGACTTTCTTTCTCAGGGGAGTATGTCCGCCGAAAGCTCCATGGGGACTGGTCCCATCCGGGGAATAACGGAGAATCATTACGACCTTGCCATTCACGTCCAGATCAGCATAGTCGTCGTACCCAGGGTCAGTAGTGCTAATGCCGTACCCGGCGAACACCAGCTCGCCTTCCGCCGTAGTTGAGGAAGAAAAGCCCAAGGGACGGAAATCCACATCGGGTTTCAAGTACCGCTGCTGATTCCCGTTCTGCAACCAGCGCATGCTATTGGTGGGCCCCATCATCACGGTCGCGGTGAATTGGAAGGATTGGAAATACTCAGGCACCGCGGGTACCAGTCCATAACGGGTAAATTCCCGGCGGATGTAGTCTGCAGCTTTGCGTTCATGGATACTCCCGGCCGCCCGGCCATAGAGACTATCGCTGGCTAGAACGGTAGCATGGGTCAGTAGTGCTGTCGTAGAAACAGGTCCCCGGGGCAGGTCGACCACCGGTACCTCACGACTGGGTCTGCGCGCGCAAGCAGAGAATATCAAAGCAGTCAGTAACAGATACCGCACGAAAAACTCCCTTCTATATTTGATCCCAGATCCAGGTTGTATGGCCGAAATAGCTTATCGCGACCGCAGTTTTTCCATGGAAGCCAGTTCCGGAAAGTCGGTAAAAATACCGTCCACGCCGATGGATTGCAAATACTCTATCATCGGTCGATTGTTGATGGTCCAAACATTGACTTTCATACCGCGCCGATGGGCCTTAACCACCATGTCAGGGGTAACTACCTCTGCGTGGGGATGGAGTAAATCGGGATGCAGGGAGCTGGCAAAAACCAGTTTACGGAGAATCCAGGGGCTGTGAATCCACCAGATCAGACCGATAGCGATGTCCGGCTCCAGCCGTCTCACTCTGATAAGTGAAAAGGGATCAAAACTCGAGATAATGGTACGCTGGACCAGACGATACCTACGCACTAGTTCAACCACCCGTTTTTCAAGACCGGGATTTTTCCCGCGCCTGGTCTTCATTTCAATGTTGATCAGCATATCTTCAGGAAGTATGGCCAATACTTCTTCCAAGCGGGGAATCGGTGTGGGCGGGAAGGCGCCTTCCCAACGATGCGCGGCATTCAGTTTGACGATCTTGTCATAGGGTGTTTCCCAGACATAGCCGACTCCCTCGGTAACGCGCTCCAGATCGTGGTCGTGCTTCACAATCAGTTCACCATCCACAGTTTGCATCACATCCAGTTCAATACCATCAACTCCGGCATCGAAGGCGACCTGAAATGCGGGCAGTGTATTTTCCGGGGCCTGGTGCGGTGCACCCCGATGAGCCAGGAAAAGAGGCCGGTTCTCAGGATAAAAGGGAACGGTACGGGCTTGCCAGAAGAAAAGGTAACGCACTACACCTGCCAGCATCGCCAGTGCCAGGAGAAAAAAAAGCCAGACGATGAGATCCGGCAACGGCAACAGTCCTACG
>CP070787.1:1971970-1987671 GCA_020346745.1 Fidelibacterota bacterium
GACATAATCCTCGAGCAGGATGCTGGCCATCTGGCGGCGGGACTCTTCATCGTCAGGATCAGCGTCGATGATCCCATTGCCACAACATTTAAGGTGATTGTTTATGGCAACCATCTCCGTCGAACCGAAGGTGAATCTGAAGACAAACGGTTCCCTGGGAAAGGCACGGCTATCTTCAGGATAAATCTCGAAGGGCGTCTCCACAACTGAAATTCGAGACTCTCTGTATAGGTAGGCCAGCTCCTGCCAAGTACTGGACGGTGAGGCCCGAAACCCGCCCCACCCGTCAAGGCTATTCACCAGTGACTCAAACGCTTCCTGGCTCACGATCTCCTGTAGGGCAACAACGTCTACATCCAAGTCACGGACGATCTCCGCGACTCGGTGAATCGGTGCCGGTACTCTCTGGCCAAAGTTCTCTAGGTTCCAGGTCATAATCTCAAAGGACAAATCGTTCCCGAAGGGGGGGATATCCCACTCCTCCCCGGAAGGCTCAGAGCCGCTACAACCAAGGAAAGCAATTAGCAAGATTCCAAGAGTGGCTATCCCGGCGGCCCGATACTGACATCGAATTCCGCGGAACAGCAATTTTATCTCAAAACCTCACACCCAGAGCAATCGCGCTGCTGACGCCGAGCGGACCCAACAGCTTGATTGCACCATCCAATACGAAGCGCGGTGGATACTTCCGGACCTTGTCTTTCTCACCGACGCCATCTCCCCACTGCATGCCCAAACCGAGCGACAAGCCTGACAACAGGTCGGTGTAAGTTGCACCGCGAGCATAGGCCGTTTTACCCTGGTCTACACCCAGACGGAAAAACACCCGTTTGGACAGTTTGAACTCACTCCCTAGTCGCCAAAATAATTGTTTCATCGCCATATCCCTACCGGTAGAGATATAGATGGTGACCGGGAGGTAGGCCAGAGACTTTGCCAGTCCTACTAGCCAGGCGGTAGGCAGCTGATCGGGCATGACGTCACCGTAGTTGGTGACGAACCGTCCCTCACTCTGAACGGCAGCGCCCAGACGGAGACCCACCGGAGCCACATTGAGCTGTGCTCCGAACGACCAGAGCACCGCCAAGGCAGACACATCTGCCAGGCGGCTGGATAGCACCCCCAGCGTAGCTCCCAGGCGCAGGTACCTCCCGACACGCCGCATATAGCCTGCCCGCAAAAGAAGATCCTCGGCACTGTACTCCGCTTGTCTCTGTCTATCAATATCATAGCCGACGAAAGAGCCATACCCCAAGCGGCGTACCTCGAAAGCCACCACCTGAACACCCACCGGCAAAACCGCCTGGATCATCTGCTGATTGATGCTGGCAGGATAGCGCCGAAGACCAATATGCAAACTGCGCGTAATGCTGTCAGTGCCTGCCAATCCACTCAGGCTGGCCGGATTGAGGCTCAAAGCTTCCATCGGGCGTGCTTCCGCCACTGAGGCGTTGGCCAGGGCCATGCCACGGGGATCAGCGGCATCGTTCAACCAATCGAAACTCGCCTGCGCCGAGACTGGTGCGACGATATTGAAAACAGCCAGAAAAGCTAGCGCAGGAATGTGATATCGTAGATGCAGGATCAACCTGTATGCTCTCCTAACCTATATCCCTTTCTCAGACGTGTCCTCATCGCTAGCCGGAGAACCCGCAGAGACCTGACTGCGCTCATCATAAGCGCCCTCAATAGCCCACTTTTGAGTTATTCTCCAGTTGCGCCACATGCGAACAAGGTAGGCTATCAGAACCAGAATGGGCAACAGGATAAACAGCACCTGTGGATCCCCGAGGATGATCAGGATATTGTACTGCCGGCGCAGCTCCGACTCATAGCGTGCATGAAACTCCTCCAGTGATTCTCCCGTTGAACTTGTAAATGCCGCGAAGAAGGGCTTGTCCATGCGAAGTTCATCGAAAAGCGACCGGAACACTCCCGCTCCATAACTGGCTTCCATATGCTTGGCGGCGAATGCCGCTTGTGCATAGGCCAGTTCGCTCAGAATGGATGAAGTGTGATAGATACGATCCAGTTGATCGAGAGTGTAATATTTATTGGTCAATCGTCCCCGTATGAGGGCTCTATGCATACCCCGGTCCAGGCCACTGCTGATATGCACTGCCAATCCCTCGTGGAGCCAGCCAGGCAAATGATCACCCCCTCGGCTGGGATAAAGACGATAGAGGTAGACATGGGTGAGTTCATGCAGGAGTGTCTGCTCGAGGTTATCAGAGGCAGGATCTGCTCTCCTGGAGTTCGGATCCAGAATGATTACCCTGGGTGGATGCTCGAAGGCCAAAGCATGAATCCATTCCGGTACTTCACCCCCCACCGTTGTTACCAGCTGCTCCCTGGTTCCTACAATTATCAGTTGGAACGGCGCTGGAGTAACTGGACCGAAGCGAGTGATTAGTGCCAGGGCTACATCCATGGTTGTTTCCCGAAGGTATACTTCCGCTTCGGGCTGATAGTCTGCCGGCAGGTAAAGTACAAATTTTCCCAAAGGACTGTCATGGACACCAGTGGCGACAAGCGAATCTGTCCCATTAGGCTGCACGGTAGCGCGCAACACGCTGATACACAGGGCCATACTCATTAACACGCCGGCAATGTTTCTCATAAGAGGGAAACCGGATCAACGTCAATCTTCATGCGGACACCTTGATGACCGCGTTCCAGCCAACTACGGGGAACTCGGTTAGTAATCAGTCGGTGGAGCTGTTGTCCACCAAGATCCACCTCTCGGCTCGACTTCAACAATAAGTGGACCCGCCAATTATCCCGCAGTCGCTCATACGGCGCGGAGGCTGGGCCCAGGAGGTGTATTCCTTTTTGCAGTGGTGTGAGAAAGGACCTCATCTCCCGGGCTCGATCCCAGACCTTTTCCTGATCCTTCCCTTGAAACAATAGCCGTATTAACCGCGAAAATGGGGGATAGAGCAATTCCTGGCGTTCCGCCAGGATCTGGTTATAGAACCGATGAGCGTCAAGTCGGGCCGCCGCCTTAATAGCAGCATCTTCAGGATGATTGGTCTGAATGATTGCCTCTCCAGGTTTGTCCCGCCGCCGTCCAGCTCGCCCGCTAACCTGGTAAACTAACTGGAAAGTTCGTTCTCCCGACCGAAAGTCGGGCAGAAAAAGAGCCGTATCCCCATTAACTACTCCCACCAAGGTTACGTTCGCGAAATCGAGCCCCTTGGCAATCATTTGGGTGCCCAGCAGGATGTCAATCCTGCCCTCAGAGAATTCCCGGAGAATCCGATGATGAGCTCCACGGCGCCGGGTGGTGTCGGTATCCATTCGACGGAGACCCACTCCCGGCAGCAACCCCCTTAGATATTCTTCCACCTGTTCTGTCCCGATACCATGCAGGTAGATGTAGGGACTACCACATTGGGGGCAGACTTCCGGACTCGGAAGCGTCGTCCCACAATAGTGGCATTTGAGCAGCCGGGCCGACTTATGATACGTGAATGACACCGTGCAATGAGGACAGTCTGCCGTGTAATCACAATCGTTACACCCAACAATAGGGGCAAAACCGCGACGATTTTGTAATAGGATTACCTGCTCTTTTCGATCCAGACGCTCCTCAATGGCCTTCAGCAGCGGGTTCGACAGAATAAGCTGATAATTCCCGGTATTTCGCCGCTCGGCCTTCAGATCGACCAAACGGACGTGAGGATAAACGGCACCGCCGAACCGCTCGGTAAGCTCCAGACGGTCATATCGACCTATTAAAGCATTGTAGTAGGATTCCACACTGGGAGTGGCACTGGTCAGCAGCGCAACTGCACCGGCACGTTTAGCGCGCATCAGAGCCGCATCCCGGGCATGGTAGCGAGGAGCCGGATCCTCCTGCTTGTAACTGCCTTCCTGCTCTTCGTCAACAACCACCAGGCGCAAATTACGGAGTGGTGCGAACAGGGCGCTCCGAGCCCCAACTACCACCGAAAAGCGGCCCTTCAGCAACTCCTGCCAGGTCCACGCCCGCTCCTGGGGTGATAAATGACTGTGCCACAGCGCTACCTGCTGGTCGAATGCTGAGCGGAAGCGTTGGGCAACCTGCGGCGTGAGGGCAATCTCAGGCACCAAAACCAGTGCCGCGCCACCTTGGCGTAGAACTTCCTGTGCGGCCTGAAGGTAGATTTCCGTCTTACCACTACCAGTCACACCTCGCAACAGGATCGGTACAAACTCCTTCCTGGCAATCGCCTGTTTGGCAGCCGTTAAAACACCCTCCTGCTCTTCAGTGAGCGTCACTTGTTCCTGGGCTGCCGGGGTCATCAGGCGAAACGGATCAGCTGCGAGCGAACGCTGTTCCAATCTCACCCAATCGCGAGTTGCAAGCCTGCGGCATACCGCCATGGGCTGAGCGGTCACGTCTGCGAGGCTATCCACGGAGGATGGAGCCGAACGGGCAAGCAGCCATTCCAATACCCCCTTCTGTGCCGGGGCATGTCCGCGCCAATCTGCAAGGGCTTCACGCCCCGCCTCTGTTATAGCGACCAGCGTCTCGTACCTCTGCGCAGCCGGTTTGCTAAATCCCAGCGGGAGAGCGCTCTTCAACACCAGACCAAGGGGAGTGAAATAATAGCGGCTGATCCATTCGATAGTAGCCCACAGGTCGTGGGGCAGAGCAGTAGGCTCCTCTCTAACGGCCCGGACTGATTTGATCTTTCCTTTAAATGGGGTCTCATGATGCAGGCTGACCACCACTCCGGTGGCACTCCGTTGGCGGAAGGGGACACTTACAAAGCTGCCCGCCCGGACAACCTGTCTTAACTCCGCAGGGATTCGGTACGTGAATGATTTGTAACTGGAAAGTGGCAGAACAACCTGAGCGTACACAATCAACGCCACAAGCTATGCGCTGCGGGGATAACCCGCTCTTTCATGAGGGAAACTGGAGCAGTAGCTAACGGAATGTTAGGACTGGAACTAGTCGTCAGCAATGTGGGCACTATTCACGTACCACCCACACCTGTACCATGCCGACGATCCCATGCCCTAGCTTCACTTCCACATCAAATTGCCCCAAGGCCTTGAGGGGCTCTTCCAGGCTGATGTCTCGCCGGTCAAACTTGTACCCCTTCTCAGCAAGAAGGTCTGCGATGGTCTGCGTCGTTACCGATCCAAAAACCTTGTCGTCGTCACCGACCTTAACATGAGCAGTCACCGAAACCTTTCGGAGCTTATCTACCACTTTGGCTAGCTCCGAACGCTGCCGGGCAACCCGGACTTCCTCACGTTTCGATTCCTCATCGACCTTCTTCACATTGGCAGCCGTTGCCGGCAGTGCCCAGCCTTTGGGGAATAGGTAATTTCGCGCATAACCGGGACTGACCTGGACTACCTGGCCCGTCGTCCCTAGCGTATCAATGTCCTGCGTAAGGATAATTTCCATCGTATACCTTCCATGCCTGTTTAGGACTGGGTAACATCCAGGGTATAATGAATCAGGGCAATATTGCGAGCGCGCTTTATCGACCGGGTCAACTGCCGTTGGTGACGGGCACACACACCGGTAATGCGACGTGGAATAATCTTGCCCTGATCAGTAACAAAACGTCGCAGGGTCCGGACATCCTTGTAATCAATTCTCAAGATCTGATTCTCGCAGAATTTGCAGACCTTGCGTCGGCTTATAAAAGCCATCGGTTAACCTCCTCGGATTAATACCTCGTTTATCCGTCTGGAACGGCGGACAGATGCGAGGCAATTATTGGTTGTACTGCTTGTCATTACGCTTCCACTCCAGGGTCATCAGACGATAACTCTTCCTCATCCTCATCAAAAGCCGACATTATGACCCGATGAGCATCCAGGAACTGAATCTTTTTCGCCTTGACCTCCACCACATTACGGCCAAATCCTTCATCCGAATATAGTTTCCGGCTCTGGAGCTCGCCGGTAACCAGTACGCTGCTACCCTTCTGGAGATTGTCACGGCAACTAACGGCCAGATTATCCCAAGCTACAACCCCCACAAAACAGACATCTTCTTTGATGATCCCACTACGGTCCTTGAACCGCTTATTTGAAGCCATATAGAAATTGACCACTGGTGTGCCGTTCTTGGTTTCGGAGTATTTTGGATCATTGGTCAGGTTTCCTGCTAGCAGTATTAGATTCATATCGGGCATCCGGAGATCCATAAGTCTAGCTCCCTTCTTGCCTATCTGTATTCTGAGTCCTTCATTGGATAGCAATACAGCTTATACTATTATCAACGACGCTACTCCTTTACCTCTGGCTCCAGATCTTCCTCACTCAAGGGCGGACTCTCCTCCTCAGATGGCTCTTCCTTCTCATCATCAGACTCAAGCATATCGACTTCTTCGTCCTCAGCTTTCACGGACTCTTCATCAACCTCCGCATCCGGTTCTTCAGCATCGATAACCACCGCAGCCTCTTCAGGTGCTTCCACACGTGCTTCACGAATTTCATCCCTTTCAATCCGCACGATCATGTGAGCCAGAATGTTATCATTGAGCTCCAGGTCTTGGTTCATACGGGCATTACCTGAACCATCCCCTTGGAACTGCAGCAAAATATAGGTTCCGAACCGTTGTTTCTGAATAGGGTAGGCCAGACGCTTTTTACCCAGTACCTCCTCATACAGAAGTTCACCACCACGCTTTTTGAGTACGGCTTTGGTCTCATCGATGAGCTTGGACAAATCATCCTGCTCAAGATTCGGGTGTGCGATGTAGATAGCCTCGTAATGTCTCACAGTTGTTCTCCCGATAACTACTTAATCAGCGGCGCTATTACAAGCGAGACGACTGATGTCAATTTGATTAAAATGTTCAAGGACGGCCCGGAGGTATCCTTGAAAGGATCACCGACAGTATCGCCGGTGACGGCAGCCTTGTGGGCCTCTGAGCCCTTTCCACCAAAGGCCCCGCCTTCAATGTGTTTCTTGGCATTATCCCAGGCTCCGCCAGCATTGGCCATGAAAATGGCCAACAGTACTCCGGATGTTGTAATACCCGTCAATACACCCGCGAGCATACCCGGAGTAGCAAGGAACCCGACCAACACCGGCGTGAGCACCGCGATCAGGCCAGGTGCCACCATTTTGCGGAGTGCAGCCTTGGTAGAGATGTTTACACAGGCAGCGTAGTCCGGCCGGCTCTTGCCTTCCATCAATCCGGACACCTCACGAAACTGCCGCCGCACCTCCTCGATCATTTCAAACGCTGCCGAGCCAACAGCCTGCATAGCCAGACTGGAAAACAGGAATGGCAGCATAGCACCCAGTAGGATGCCAGCCATCACCATCGGCTGGCTTACATCAATACTTTCCAGGCCAACTACTCGCGTGTAGGCGGCAAATAACGCCAATGCGGTAAGTGCCGCTGAGCCAATGGCAAAACCTTTCCCTATGGCGGCAGTGGTATTCCCGACCGCATCCAGCCGATCAGTCCGCTGCCGCACTTCCGGCGCCTGATGGGACATTTCGGCAATCCCGCCCGCGTTGTCAGCAATTGGTCCATATGCATCCACGGCTAATTGGATACCCGTCGTGGCCAGCATCCCCAGCGCAGCAATGGCGATGCCGTATAGACCGCTGGCCAGGTGGCTCAGGACGATTCCGGACGCGATGACCACAATGGGCGCGGCGGTTGAGATCATCCCCGTCGATAATCCAGCAATAATATTAGTGGCCGCACCGGTCTCGGATTGCTTGGCGATGCGGCGTGCCGGACCACGGTTCTCAGCAGTGAAATACTCCGTGAATTGCCCCACAAGTGTACCCACCGCCAATCCTATGACCGCAGATATAAAGACCGAAAAAGAACTTATTACCTTCGTGCCAATCTGCACGCTGCTGGGCAATTGCCACCGGGTCACAAACCAAGTTGCAACCAGTGTGATACCCGCAGCTGTGAACATCCCCATGTTCAGAGCCCTCTGGGGATTTCCACCCTCGCGAACCCGCACGAAAAAAGTCCCGATGATGGATGCCAGGATACCCGCACCCGCCAGAAAGAGCGGCATTACCACCAGCCGGGGTGTAGCAGCACCATCAGGCATGACCGCAACAGACCCCAGCACCATCGCACCGATTATCGAACCGACGTATGATTCAAACAGGTCGGCCCCCATCCCGGCGACATCACCCACATTGTCACCGACATTGTCAGCAATCGTGGCTGGATTGCGCGGATCATCCTCAGGAATCCCTGCTTCCACCTTGCCCACCAGATCGGCGCCGACATCAGCCGCCTTGGTATAAATACCCCCGCCAACCCGGGCAAACAGTGCAATGGAAGAGGCCCCCATGGCGAAACCGGAGAGAACCTCCATAGTCTGTGGCAAGCCGCTGAACATGGGTTCGTAAATGTAGAACAGCACGACCAGGCCCACCACGCCCAGGCCCACAACACTCAGACCCATGACGGATCCACCCGCGAACGCCACTTCGAGAGCCGCATTCAGGCTAGTAGTCGCACCCTGGGTTGTGCGATGGTTGGCCTTGGTCGCCACGCGCAGGCCGATGAAACCGGCCAGACCCGAGCACATCGCCCCCACGATGAATGAGACCGCTACCAATCCCAGGCCGGAACCCCTGCCCTGATTGGAAAAGTAGAGCAGCAGCGCCACTGCCACGATAAAAACTGCCAGTACGCGATATTCCGCTTTAATGAAGGCCATGGCCCCCTCACGGATCGCTCCACCGATCTCTACCATCCTTTCGGTACCGGGATTACGCCGGGTGATCCATCTGGCTTTCCAGAATGCAAACGCCAAGGCACACAACCCAGCGGAAAGAATAAACCAAAATAGCTGGTTCAATTCAGACCTGCCTTCCCTGCTTCCATCCCGGCTTCAGTTAGATGGGTATTAAACCGGGACATCGTCGCCTCAATACCACGTTCAAGGTAATATTCTATCCCCTCAACCGCTTGGTCCAGGACTTGCGTGACCACAGGCCCATCAATAGACCGGAACGGTTCGAGCACATACTGTTCACTGGGCCGCATAGGCGCATCGGTAGCAATCCCTAGCCTCAAACGGGGAAAATCCTCCGTCTCCAGATGATAAATAACCGAAGTCATGCCCTTATGTCCACCAGCACCACCGCTCGGCCTGAACCTTAGACTGCCTAACGGCAGATCAATATCATCAAAAATCACCAGCATATCTTCGGGTTCGGTTTGAAAGAACATCAATAGCTCCCGAACCGGGATCCCACTGGCATTCATAAAACCTGTCGGCTTGGCCAAAACAAGCTCAGCGGACTCTCGGACAGCCAAGACATAATCACCTTGACCCGGTGCGAAAGACAGACCCTGCGAGGCTGCCAGCGCATCCAGTGCCCAATAGCCGAAGTTGTGGCGGGTCCTGGCATACCTAGCACCCGGATTACCCAAACCGATGATGATCTGCAAAGCGCCGTCCTACTCTTCCGGAGATGGCTCTTGCCCAGGAGCAGCTTCCGCTTCTTCTGCCGCTTCTTCTTCGAACATGAACTCTTCTCCCTCAACCTCTTCAGCAACCACTTCTTCTACCACACCACGGGCTCGAGCAACGGCAACCACCATGGTGTCTGGACTGGTGACCAGCTCGGCGGTACCTATATCCAGATCGGCGGCATGGATGGTGTCTCCTAAATGCATATCTGCGATGTCAATCTCAATATGAGGAGGGATATCGCTTGCCAGACAACGGATCTCGACCTCGATAAGGGCGTGGTGGAGCTGTCCCCCCTCATCCTTCACACCCACTGGGCGACCCACGGTGTGAATGGGAATCCGGAGCTCCACCTCCTCATCCATGTGCACACCATGAAAATCTACGTGGAGAATGTCATCCGTGACGGGATGGTATTGAATCTCTTTGATCAGTACGTTCTTGCGCTTACCACCTACACTCACATGGTAAACCAGGGCGTCACTTTGAAGAGCCTTGCGCAGCTCCTGAAGCTCCACCTTGAAGGGTATGGCATCCTTTTGGTCATGGGCATAATAAATCCCCGGAATAAAACCGTCTGCGCGAAGCTGACGTAGACTTCTTTTACCACTCTCTTCGCGCCTGGAAACATCTATCTTGTATTCTCTAGTCGACATACTCTTATCTCTCCAATTCAAACAAGGAACTCAGCGATTGTCCCTCCGTGATGCGCTGAATAGAAGCAGCGAACACTTGAGCCACCGAGATAACCTCTAACTTATCCTCCAGTTCCCCTGACTGAATATCAACGGTATTGGTCACAATAACACGCTCGATAGGGGATTGTTGCAGATTGGTGCGCGCCGAACCGGAGAACAACGCATGGGTGGCAACCGCGGTTACCGATCGCGCGCCATTCTCCATGGCACTTTCCGCAGCGCTGATCATGGTACCGGCCGTATCCACCATGTCATCAATGATCAGTACGCTACGATCTTCCAGATCTCCCACCAGGTGGACCACCTCAGCCCGATTATGGGCAGGACGTCGCTTATCGATTAAAGCAAAACCTACATCCAGATAGCGTGCATAGGCTTGACCCATTCGGGCGCTGCCCATATCAGGACTCAGCACCACGCCACTATCAATGGTCAATCCTTCTTGTTTCAAGCGTTCAAGAAGCACCAGCCTGGAGTAGAGGTGGTCGAATGGGATATTCACAAAACCTTGAATCTGCGGCGAGTGCAGGTCCATGGTAATGATCCGGCTGGCACCGACCGTCTCAAAAGTGTCCAGGAACAACCGGGCGGAGATGGGAACCCGGGGCCGATCCTTACGGTCCTGACGGGCATACCCATAATACGGGATCACGGCCGTTACACTCCTGGCAGACGCGCGGCGGGCAGCATCAAGCAGCAACATCAATTCAATGATGTTATCGGAGGGCGGGTTGGTGGATTGGATGATGAAAACATCCTCGTTACGGATATTCTCCTCGAACTTCACCCAAATCTCGCCATCACTGAAGCTCTTGATGTTCAGTGACCCCAGTGAGATCCCCAGCTCCGAAGCTATGCTCTCAGCCAGTTTTGGATTCGAACGCCCCGCAAATAGTTTCATGATGACTTATAGTTCGCTTTCCTATTAACCTGTTCGGGGGCGAGGATTCGAACCTCGATTGACGGGACCAAAACCCGTAGTCCTGCCATTAGACGACCCCCGATGAGTCTAGGGCCAAAATGATCTGTCAAGCGTGCTGGTCAGCTTTCCGGAGGATAAGGGACAGGCGAAAACATCGCTGGAGGCACACAACAGCGCCGCTAACGCGATATCGTCACAGCCCGGTCTTACAAACCGGACAGTCGGGCACCCCCGTCCCGCCTACGGATATGACGAGCAACAGTTCAGGAATCATACCTGGGCCAACCGGCCCTACCTGAACGTGGCGAACTTACATTCCGAACACGATAGAAACAACGCCTTCGTAGAATCCTCCGCGTAACCAACCAACAGCCTTCGCCCAGGGCAAAAAGCCTTTACGAACTGGAATTAACCCCCGTAGTTTTTGGCATGCTCCCAACTATTCGTACTGCGACAACCGCCGATTTCCTTCGCCTCGATGAGCTGGAGCGGGCTTGCCCCATGGTCGGCGATACCAGCCTGTTTATCTACCGGCAGGGGGACTATACACGGATCCTGCGCTTTTTTACCAGGGCCCATATGTGGGTCGCCGAATATCAGGACCGCTTGATAGGTAGTATCAGCTGGAGCTGGAATAAGGTATCAGTCAATGGAAAGCAGGAGCCTGTCGGTTGGCTGGCGGATGTACGGGTCCATCCCGATTTCCGCAAGACCCGTTTGATCTATCGACTCCTACGCCAGGCCTACGATCAGGCCTGCGCGGATGGGGTTGATCTGACCATTGGGACTATCCTGAAAGGCAATCAGGCTATCGAGGTGCTCGCTTCAGGACGAGCCGGATTTCCCCGCTTCGAACAGATCGGTACCTTCGACATCCTGCAGCTTTATCCGGGCTTGCCGGTCAGGCGCCGGCTAGCAGGATTGGAGCTGCGCCCCGCCAACGCCGATGATGTGCCCACTATTTGTCGACTGTTGAACCGCCATTATCAGCACGACCAGTTCTGGATCGAGGCGACGCCGGAACGACTACGTCATGTGATAGCTCTGGCCGAAGGCATGCGGCTGGATGATTATACCCTGGTTTTCCGGAAGGGGCAGGCTGTCGCGGTAATCCACACCTGGGACCAGGGTAGTTTCAAGAAGCCGATCGTCGAACGATACAGCCCATACCTGGAGCTCGTTACCCGCGCAACACGGCTGCTGAGTCACTTCACACCACTGCCCGGCTTGCCCAAGCCCGGCGGAACCCTCCGTTATCTCTGGCTTCGGGACCTGGCTTGCACACCGGGACATGAGCATGACCTGGCCAGACTCATCCACTGGCAATATAGCAATATGAAAGGTGGGCCGTATCACTTCCTGATGGCGGCTGTCCAGCGGGGGGATAAAATGGAGCGACTCTACCGCGGCATCTTCCGTACTCGGGTCACCCTCAATATGTGGGCCGTTTCACGTTCGGGACGTGATGTGAAGACTGAGCTGGCACCGGTCGGCAAACGCCTGTTTCATGATAACACGTTCACCTGAGAAAGATTGAATCTCCAGAAGTGGCCGGCGGTGGACATCTGGAGGGCCAGTTCTAGGTTTCGGGTTTCACCTCTGTAATCAGGGTGCCAATTTCCAGGCCAACGTTATTAGTATATACCGGATGGTAATAGCCGCCCAGCTGTTCCAGTTCCTCTGGTTCGACCAGCTCAAAAGCGTGCAGTATCTCCAGCGCCACTTGAGCCTTGGGACGTTCACAGCCGTCCAGCACTTTCAGGGCTAGGCCAAATCCCCGGCCTTTGCCATCCCGGGCAGCCACCGTTTGTATCCCCTCCAATCCCTCCTTGGCTACCGCACGGCCACCCATCACGGTAGTAAAGTCAGTATCAAACCGCCCGGTGCCACCGACTAGAAACGGGTGCTTCACCATGGCCTTGAATTGGGGCACCAGGAGCTCTTCATCACCAGCAGCCAGTCGCTGGACCAGGCGGGCCATGTCGGTCAGTGCCATGAAAAACGTAGGCGCGGAACAGCCATCTATACCGACGGGAACATCGTCAAGTCCGATCAGACGCTGGATGTGTGCAAGAATCGACTGCTGAACCGGATGTTCAGGCCTCAGGTAGTCATCCAGCGTGGCACCCATAGCCTTGGCTGCCGCTAGGAAACCCGTATGCTTACCGGAGCAGTTGTTATGCAGCACCGTAGGCTGCGCCGACTCGCCCAACAGCTGCTCCTCCGACTCCCGACAGAATGGCAGGTGAGGTCCGCACTGCAGCTGCGCTGGTTTCACACCCACGCGAGCCTGAAAAGCACCTACCACCTCCAGGTGCCTGGCTTCTCCGCTATGAGAGGCGCAGGCAATCGCCAGATCCTCTTCAGTCAACTGAAACTGCTCCATAGCGCCACTTTCCAGCAAAGGAATCGCCTGGTATGGCTTGGCCGCCGAACGCAGATAGAAAGGGACGTCCTCCGGCCCAGCGGCAAAAGCGACGTCACCATCGGGATCAATCAAAACAGCAGCGGTGAGATGAACGCTCTCACCACGATCACTGCGCAAAACGAAGCTCATAATGGGATTGGACATAAATCTACTCGCAATCTGGCCACCAGTTTAAAAGAATTTACGTCAGTGCACAAGATGCGTACAGGTGCACGTACTACTCACACGAGGCAACGATATGTTTTCAAGGGATGCCTTACTCCAGCGATGCCCACAACCGCCGATAATAGTATCGGACAAAATACCGGATAGAACACAGCTGCAAGTGAACGAAAGGAATCAGAATAGGGCTCTTTACAAATCATCAATTTATATGTAGTATTGACCTCTATTTTTCCAGTGAAGTTAGGGTGTTGGCTAGTAAAAACTTACCCTGATAGATATGATTCCCGACTGTATTCCGGGAACAAATCAGTTCCTGAGGCGTTGGGTTAGCGCTCATTGCCCTCGAGACCGGGAAAAAATAACAGGAATAACCAGAGCAAAGGAGTCATCGAAAAACACCCATGGGAAGTGATTCCAACCGTGCGCTGGGCAATTACCTGGCCGAAATCAGCAAATATGAGCCCCTGAGGCCCGAAAAGGAGATCACGCTCACGCAGCGGATCAAGAAGGGCGACAAGCGGGCTCAGCATGAGTTAATCGTTTCAAATCTGCGCTTTGTGGTGAGTGTAGCCAAGAAGTTCCAGGGACAAGGCCGTCCGTTAGAGGACCTGATCAGTGAGGGGAACTTGGGCCTCATCAAAGCAGCTGAGCGCTTCGACGAGACACGGGGATTCAAGTTCATCTCCTACGCGGTATGGTGGGTACGCCAGTCCATCCTGCAGTCCCTTTCCGAGCATTCCCGCATGGTGCGGGTGCCCCTCAATCGACAGGGGGATATTACCAAAATCGTGAAAGCGGCTGAGGAATTGGAACACCAGTACGAGCGCCCTGCGCTGGTGGAAGAGATCGCCAAGCACGTGGACAAGGAACCCCACGAAGTAGCCCATACCATCCAGATCAGCCGCCGGCACCAGTCGCTGGATATGCCCTTCTCCGATACTGATTCCAACTCACTGATGGATGTCATCCCCGATCCGAAGTCACCGGAGCCGGATACGACCCTGATTCATGATTCACTCCGGGAGGAAATCCGGTCGGCGCTATCTACACTCAAGGATCGTGAGCGCGACGTCATCAAGATGTACTTCGGGATCGACCAGGACTACGCCCTCACGCTCAACGAGATCGGCGAGGAGTTCAATCTCACTCGCGAGCGCGTACGTCAGATCAAGGAAAAGGCCATCCGCCGCCTGCAGCACAAATCCCGCAGTACTCATCTGCGGCCTTACCTGTAAGAGGCCGGCTAGACCACTCCAACAGTAAAAATAAGCCCCCGCCACATTCGGACGGGGGCTTGTCATTTATAGCGGTTATACTCAGCGATATGCCAGTATATGAAATCCTACTTTTTCCCAATCGCCTCCGCTTTCTGCTCGAGTGTATGCGGGCAGTCTTTGCCCTTGAAAGCGGCGGGGTCGTTCAGCTCTTCTTCGCTGAAATACCAGATACATTTGGGGCAGGTCCACGGCTTGCCATTGTACCCCGGACGCTGTTCATTCAGCTGCAGAGGAATGCCGGAGTAGGGACATTCCCGTTCAGTGCCCGGTTCAGGCCAGGCATAATTGCTGTACAGAAAATCATAGGTGGGCTTTTGGCTCTCCACAACGGCTCCTTTACATCATTAGCTGGTGGCAAAGTTACCCATCCATCTCCCACCAGATCAATTATCCAATGCAAACCGGACTCATCACCGCCGACTTGCCCCTTTGTTTGACAATAGCACCAGCGTAACTTTTTTCCGTGGCAAGATGTCTCCACATCTTCGTCGAGAGCGACACGAATATGGTCCTGACCTTCTGAAATGATCGAGTCCAAGCTCACCGCCCCTCAACCGACCGACGAGGATCGCGTCGCTGAAAAATCACTGCGTCCCACCCGACTGGAGGAATTCATCGGTCAGGAGGGTATCATCGATAATCTCAAAGTTTATATCGAATCAGCCCGGCGCCGCGGTGAAAACCTCGATCACGTCCTTCTCTTTGGTCCTCCGGGTCTGGGAAAAACCACTCTGGCCTACATCATTGCCCGGGAGCTGAGCGTTAATATTAAAACCTCCTCCGGCCCG
>CP070787.1:1987771-1993397 GCA_020346745.1 Fidelibacterota bacterium
ACCAGAAAACTCATCCTGATGTCCCCCAGGGGATGCATCCCGAGAACTTTAGGTCCAAATACTCTTGGAGATTGGAATCCCGCCGTTATATTGACTCTGGGTCTGGCTGATGGCTGCACCGGTGCGATGCTGAAACGGGGATCGCCACCTTCTGGAGTCTCTTGATTAATAGTTCGGTAACCATATCTTCCAGTGGAGTAAAACTCAACCGCGGTGTTAAGCGCTGCCGTAAAATACCGGCCGACTTTCTTCTCGATCCGAATCTCCAACCCCCGTATATCCTCGGATGCCGTATTATCCCAGGTATCATACCTGACTCGACTAAAGCTGATCGTATCCGGGGGCAGTCCCGCACCCGTTGACGGAAAGATAACAAACGAAGAATCCGTCTCGCCGCTCATGTTGATCGGTCTGGCTAAAGAGCTTATATCGCGGTAATAACTGGTAATATTGATGCTGTACTGATCGAGGAAGCTCTGAGAATAGCCGACCTCAAACTGCACTGTTCTTTCATAGTCCATGAATGGATTACCTAGCCGGTGCACGGAGGCATTTCGTGTGTTTTCCCGGCGAACGAAATAGTATCTCTTTTCCGGATCCGGGAGCTGGTAGTAATGCCCGTAATTGAAGAAGATCTTCGCCTTGTCACCGATAGGATGGGATATCGCCATGCGTGGAGCCCATTTGAATCTTGGCTTGGGCCTACGGAGTATAGGCTCGATGCGACTATCCTCAGGTTCTACATAATACTCGCGATCATCCTGACCCGGTGATAACCTCATCCAAGACTGACTCAACCACGCCTGGAACGGCTCGTCTTCCAGATCATACCATTCATCTTCAAATGAGAAGTCCGCCCTTAGCCCCATGGTCGCGATCATCCCGCCAAACTCCATCTTGTCCTGTATCCAGAACGCCCCTTCTCTGGGGGATACCTCCCATTCCCACCAGTGGCGGTCAGGTATATCGTAGTTCCGGTATTCATACTTCATGATTTGCAGAGCGGTGAAATCAAGGCCGGCGTTTACCTGATGATGCTTGGTGATCTGGCTGGTGATGTTTGTGTTGAAATGAATGGAAGTAGCGCGGCTGTCTTCGTAGTTGTGATAGCTCCCGGCTAACCTCACCCCGGTAATAAGCTCCACCCCAGCATCTGATCCGCCCCAGAGCTCGTCATCGCGATAATATCCCTCGGGCGCCATAGCGTAGGGCCCGGAGAGGGTCACGGAATAGCCGGGATCCGCAGGATCGTAGAGCGTAACCGTTTGGGTCGTGTCCCGCTTCTGGGTATCATACCTCCCTCGTATATCATAGTGACCATAGTCGAGGGATAGATCCCAGAAAGTATTCGCGGAAAGAACGTAGGTGAGGTTAAGGCCGATATTCCTTCTTATTCGCTTCGATACCGACAACTCGCTGTACGGCCAGATCTCATTTTCAAAGTTGTCGATAGCCCGGGTCTGGATATACCAGCCAAAGGCCTCCGGCGTCTCGATGATGGTTCTCGATTCTACTTTGTTGGGATTGATGTCCTCCAGACCATTGATCCCCGATGCCACCCCTCCAATAGCCGCATCCGTCCGATTCACACCACTGGTCTCCATGTACTTGCCCATTAAGGCCAGCTTCAACTTCGGCGTGATCTGAGAGGTGATCTTCAGGCTGGTACCCCAATCCTGGAAATAGTCCTGAGGAGCCCTGACCAGGTAATAGCTGCGCTCAAACCGCCCGGAAGCGAAAAATTTGGTATTCGGCAGCAACGGTACCGGACCCCCCAGGGTAGCGTTGGCATTAATGTCCGACTTGTCACCATACGTGGTCACTTCCGGTCGCGTTCTCCATTCATACAACTTTTGACACAGATAGGGTCGACCATAAAATCCCCCGTAAACTGGGTCCTCCGGATCAATATTGTCCGCGATGGTTTCCCAACTATCCCATTGAGGAGCCCCATAGGGTGCCATGACCTCCGCATCGAGGCTGTCATATCGGGGCTCACCCGTCACACGATCCGGCTCATTATTCCAGACCACCCTGGGATCGGTCATAATAGGATTGTGGATTGCATCTTCGCTCAACCGCAAGCGCCGGTCACGCTCATACCAGCGTTCTCCAAAATGCTTGGGGCCAGGGACGGACCCACGTACATCCATGGTGAAGGAATACTCTTCTCCTCCCTCCTTCGTCGTTACGTTGATTACTCCCGCACGTGCCTTGCCATATTGAGCGCCAAAGCCGCCCAGCTGGATCTCAACCTCCTGGACCGCGTCTGGATTAACCCTCAAATAAACATTGTTATCAATGGCGTCCCTGGTCTCCATGCCATCCAGGGTGACACTCAGCTCATGCTCCCGTCCACCCCGCACGATCAGGCCTCGTGCGTCCAACACTTCCATGCCCGCTTGACGGCTCAGGACATCTTTCAACTGCTGCTGCGGCAGGTCCCTGAGCACATCCCCTCCGAGAATGGTGGTGGTATTCCCCACACCCAATTCAACCACCGGCCTTTCAGCCACAACCACCACTTCCTCACCCTCGACAACCGTCGGCGTCAACTCGATATCTACCACCGTGGTGATGTCACTTTGAACCCTGACCTCCAACACTCTCGCAGTCGCATACCCAATGACTTGCGCCCTGACCTCATAATATCCGGGAGTAACATTCAAGATATAGTACTCACCAAGCTCATCTGCAGCCGCGCCCAGGTTGGTTCCCTCCACCACCACATTCGCGCCCGCTAGAGGATCACCAGTCTCGGCATCTATTACCCGGCCAGCTATCTTGCCCACCGTTGCTGCACTTGCCAACTGTATGCCCAGGAATAGAACCATGGTGAGGATTGCGAGGACTGTAACTCCCGTCCCCGTTCTAAACTGTTTGAACATCATCTGTCGTCCCCCCGGTAAATTGATAGGTCCTGAAATAGGACGGACTCCGGTTAAAGTAAGGATTAGATCGTATCCCGAATGATCAACTCGGGCTTGAGAATAATCTGCCTGGGCGCAAGGCCCCCATCTGTTTCCAACTTATCCAGTAGGATTCGAGTAGCTGTCTGGCCTATCTGGTAGGTCGGCTGCCGAACTGTCGTCAGGGAAGGATAAAGGAACTCCGATATCTCGATGTCGTCATACCCCACCACCGCAATATCCTGAGGTATGCGCAAGCCTGCCTCTAACAATGCCTTGATGGCTCCAATCGCCAATTTGTCATCCCAGAGGAATATAGCATCCATTGGAGGAGTCTTATCCTGTATGACTCCCTTCACCAGCTGGTAGCAAGATTGGATGGTCTCCTCACATGTCAGGACGGTCAGGCTCTCCGCGGCCAACCCATGCTGTTCGGCTGCCATCTGGCAACCCTTGATCCGCTCTTCTCCACTCGACGCCGTCGGCTTGGCACACACATACACGATATTTCGATAGCCCCGCCTGATCAGCTCACTCACCGCCGAGAATGTCCCATGCACGTTATCGTTCATCACGTAGTCACATGCTAATTCGTCGGTGTGTCGGTTCAGAAAAACATACGGGATTGCAATGTTTCTCAGCTCCGCTATGTACCGGTCATCCTCCTGAGCAGGATAGATAAGCATGCCATCTACACGCTTCTCCCGCAGCACCCGGAAAAGACGCAACTCCTCGTCCGCATCACTGCGACTGCTGCAGAGAATCACACTGTATCCCCTTTCCCGGGATTCAGCACTGATCCCTCCCACAATTTTCGCGTAGAAGGGATCCTCGTTATTCGGGATAATGATCCCAATCGTTTTAGTCTTTCTGGTGATCAGGCTTCTGGCCAGGTCGTGCGGGGCGTAGTTCAGATCTTGGGCAATTCTCAGGATGGATTCCTTCGTCACCTCATTGATATCGGGCTTATCATTCAGCGCCCGGGAAACGGTAACCACCGAAACACCGGCCATCTGGGCAATGTCTTTCATTGTAACTGGCATGCCTTACTCTCCTCACCTGAAATCGATCATAGGCTTATCCCCCCGACATGAGCTGCGCACGGCGAACGATTACCGTAATCGATACCGTTATCGTTTACATAAAATACCGCCTTGCGAACTGTGTGTCAAGGATTTTCAGTCCAACGTGCCAAATTGATGTGCAATTTTTACTGTCCTGCCGTCATAAATCTGACCGAGATTGATACACTGAGGGGCTCAGAACCGCCCGACCGTCATCCCCCCCTCCACCATGATTATCTGGCCGGTCGAATAGCCTAAGTCTCCCCGCACCAGTGCCGCCACTGCCCGACCCACATCTTCCGGCTCACCCCACCTCCGCTGAAGAGCCAGACCTTCTCTGAACAGCTTGTCGTACTTGTCCTTCACCCCGGCCGTCATGTCCGTCCGGATGATACCGGGACGCACTTCGTACACCGGGATATCCAACTCACCCAAACGGACTGCCCACAGCCTACTGGCCATACTCAGGCCTGCCTTGGAAATGCAGTATTCCCCGCGCTCAGGCGAAGCCGCACTCGCCGATACGGACGTGATAAAGATGATACAGCCTGAGAAACCCTCCTCTGATCGCTTCTGCTCCAGCATCCATCTTGCTGCCAACTGGGTGAGGAAGTATGGACCTTGCAGATTGATCCGGATCAAGCGCTCAAAACTCTCTTCAGTGGCTTCCAGAATATCCTTGCGCTCAAGCGGGGCTACACCCGCATTATTGACCAGTACATCCAACCTGCCGTAAGTCTTCTTAACCTCCTGCAACAGGCGATCACGTGCCTGGCCATCACTGATGTCGGCCTTACAATATGCAACCTCGGCACCCAGATCCTCGAGTACCTGACGCCCTTCCTCAAAGGCCGCGACTTCACAAATATCATCAATAGCTAGGTTGTAACCTTCCTTGGCCAGGCTCCGGGCAATTTCAAATCCGATCCCCCGGGCGGCACCCGTGATCAACGCTACCTGCTTTTTTCCCATATACCCTCCTGCATTGCTTTAATCCGGCAGAACCGGTATCGACACCCAACTGCCTCCATCCCATGAATCCAGCCCCTTCTCCGCCAGCTGCACACCCCTCGCTCCAGCAAGCAGATCCAGATCATATGGGATATCCTTCACCACGTGCTTGAGAAACAGCTCCCACTGGGCTTTGAAGGCATTCTCATACTGGCCATCTCCTGGCGCTCGGGTCCAGCCTTCCCGAAAATCGAGCGGGTTATCCACATCTGGATTCCATATCGGACGCGGCGTCTCACTGTAGGACTGCGTGAGACACTCCCGCAATCCAACTACCGCTGATCCTTCCGTCCCATCCACCTGGATAGAGACCAGATCGTCCCGTCGCACCCGGGTAGCCCAACTGGAATTGAACTGCGCTACCACACCTGACTCCAGCTGGAAGGTAGCGTAGGCTGCATCGTCTGCCGTGCATTTGTAGGGCTGCCCCTGCTCATCCCAGCGCTGCTGGATATGTGTGGCCCCCAGGCATGAAACTGCCTCAATACGCCCAAAAAGATTCTCCAGTATGTAACTCCAGTGAGGGAACATGTCCAGAATGATACCGCCGCCATCTTCCTTCCGGTAATTCCATGACGGACGCTGGGGATCTACGCGGTCACCCTCAAATACCCAGTAGCCGAACTCTCCCCGGATGGAAAG
>CP070787.1:1993497-1997126 GCA_020346745.1 Fidelibacterota bacterium
GGCTCGGCGATCAGGCGCTCGAATGCCGTGAATATCTGCTCTCCGGTCTGCTGCTCATAAATGGTCCCCAGCACATTGAAATCCCAGTTGTTGTAATAAAAGTATGTATCCGGTGCATGACTGCCGCGAGCGGGACGGGTATCGCGGGCTTCCTGGGTTTCGGCGGCCGCCGGGATATAGACACCCGAGCGTGACTTGAGCAGGTCCCGCACCGTAGCCTGCAATTCGTCCGCCGTGGGGGCGGTGGGCGTATCGGTGATTCCCAACTCGGCCAGCGTGGCGTCTAGGTCGATCAGGCCGTCCGCCACGGCGATGCCGTAGAGGCTGTTGAGCATGGGCTTTCGGATGGAATGCAGTTGATAGTTCCGGTCGACTTCCCCCCAACTGTAGAAGACCTGGCCGTCATAAAGTGCCATGAGCGCCGCGCAGCCTAGAACCTCGGCCTGCTCGCTCACAGCGGCCAGCGCTTCCGACGAAAAGCCCGCACTTTCCGGGCTTATCTCCGGCAGATCGCCCGATTCCTCCGTTGGTCCCTCGCAGCAAATCATTGGCAGCAGAAGTGCAGCGGCCAGCAGGATGAAGGGGATTGGATTCAGATAGCGATAGACTGTTTTCATGATTTTCTACTCCGGATATGGTCAGTGTATTTCTTCATCGGCGAGCATAACGGGTTTCAAACTGATCGGCCAAGATGGTACATGGTCAAGACTTCAGCAGAGCCATAACTTATAACCATTTGCGGCGGCTGGGGTTCCGAACATTGCTCTCCCGTTGCTATAATTAAAACGGGGCAGGAAAACGGGGCAAGCATTTGCCCTATGGTGACCACTCCTGACTAGTTTGTGCCGGTCATGGACATGTGAAAACCGGTTTGAATCTTTCCTGGTCCTCAGTACCTTTTCAGTGTAGGCTGATATAGTGGTGCCACCAAGGCACAAGTCATCGTCTCGCCAGAATAATCAAGTCCCGCATCTGTGATCATACCGACCTGACGAGTGCCTGAGAAAAAGCACTAAGGGCATAACCGTCATTCCAATCATGAGGAGACAAGCCTCTGATGAACAGGCTTTATTTCTCCTATCTACTACTCTTGTTAATGATTACAGCCGGCTTTGGTCAAGGCGTTGTCGTAGACGACAGCCTGTACAGCGTCGCCATGGAAGAAATCCGCATGGTGGACGTCTACCTGCCGGAAATGTACAATCCTGCTGATAGCACAACCCTGTACCCCGTCTTCTATTTCATGCATGGATGCTGCGATGACCATGAGGGTTGGTACCAGCCGACTCTCAAACCGATCGTCGATAGACTGATTGGCAATGGCACGATCAATCCTATCATTCTTGTCTTTCCCAACGCCCGGGGAGGTCCATACGGTGATGGCAATGGCGGTCCCGGAGGCTTCAGCTGGATGACCAATTCCGATCTGAATGGACTCATCGAGGACTACCTGGTCTATGACCTGGTTGAACATATCGATACCAGCTATCACACGGTAGCCATGCGGGGCGGACGCTTCATTACCGGGCACTCCATGGGCGGCTATGGCTCGATGAAGCTGGCTCTTAAACATCCAGATATTTTCCGTGGCGTGCTGGCCCAGAGCGGAGTCATGGACCTGGGTTTGTATTTGACAGGGATGACGTCGTATGTCCTATCTGAGAATGGTGGTTCGGGTCCATTCGATCCAAATGCCGGAATCAACTCTGCGATTCTGTTCTCCCTGGCGGCATCCTTTTCCGCCAATATCGATTTACCGCCCTACTATGTAGATCTTCCCATCGATCAGCAGGGCAACCGGATAGATTCCGTCTTTGCCAGGTGGAAATCCCATGATCTACCTTACCTGGCAAGACAATACCCAGCGGAGGCAGGTCTCGAGATCTACTTTGACTGCGGCACCCTGGATGGTCTCCACCCGCAAAGCGCAGCCTTTGCCGATTCGCTGGACTCGCTGGGTCTGGCTCATACATTCGCTTCTCATGGTGGCACCCATAATAGCCTGTTGGTTGAGCAGTTCGGCATCGGCCTCACCTTCTTTGATGCCCTGCTCTGGGAAGATCTGCCTAAGGCCACCAACACGGTACTGGAGCCATCGTATGCGGCCCCAGGGCTGGACAGCATTATTATTACCACCCAGATTTCAAATCCTGATGGTCAGAACTTGACCGCCTTTGCCCGGATCAGGCACCAGGGTAATGCAGAAATCCTTGACACGCTGGCACTGTTCGATGATGGCGGTCACGATGACGGTGTTGCCGGAGATGGCGTCTGGGGAGGTAGTGGACTATCTCCTCCCGAGGAAAGCTACTACTCGCTGGATGTCAGCGCCGTTGATACAGATTCCGGGATTGTGTATACCCGCTACAATCAGGCCACATTCACCACTGTCGGCCCGGTGGTGTATGACTCCTACACTCTGACTGGACCGGATACGATTCCCCAGCCAGGTGATCGGGCCTATTTCTACCTCACACTCGCCAACGAGGGCTCGGCAGCCACTGCTACCAATATTCGGGCAGAGTTGTCCGCCCTGGACACCTGCTCAGATGTGACTCAAAGCAGCGCGGCTTTTGGCGCTATTGCTCCCGGTGAGCGTGTAGAAGGACGTAGTTATTATGCTATCAGGATTAACAATACCTGTGCCGGGGACCATCCTCTGGAGTGCGCCCTCTCGATTCAAAGCCAGGGATTCACTTTCTGGAGCGACACCTTCAGTGTGGACATATATCCATTGGGCATAGCCGGACGTGAAGGTGTTCTGCCCACGGAATACACTCTCCACCAGAACTACCCCAATCCCTTCAACCCGGTGTCTACCATCATGTATGACTTACCCCAGGCTAGTGAGGTTTCACTAGTGGTCTATGACATTCTCGGAAGGGAAGTAGCGAGGTTGGTGGATGGCTACATGGAGCCGGGGTATCACCATTCGCAGTGGGATGGCAGGGATGCACGTGGCAGAGAAGTTCCCTCCGGCATCTACATCGCCCGGCTAGTTACGCCGGAGTACAGTAAATCGATCAAGATGCTATTATTGAAATAGCGTCAGAGAAGTCCCGCAAAAGGCGGGGCTTTTATTGAAATAGCGTCAGAGTAGTCCCGTCATCGATCCCGCCAACGGCGGGGCCGCAGGCGGTTGTTGAGGTAAGCCGCATGAAACACAAGTTTTCAGTACGTTATCTAATACTCTCAGCGATATGTATTCTGGCAGGATATGTGTGTGACTTCAATCCTGTGTCTGCAGATCAGGGAGAATGGGTATCTGATATTCCATTTACCTTCATCATCGGACCGAGCACCTACACCTTGCCACATGATAACCGGATTTACGAGAGCGACAATGTACTCGTATTCAGTGATGCCAGCAGTGATGAGGTTAAGAAGCAATTGTCCACAAAGGTGGAGAGAGCACTCCGGGAATTAAAGGAAGCATTTGATATCTCGAGCAGTGCTGAACTGGGTATCACAGAACAGGATTCAAAAATAAAGGTATATGCGAACAGGAATCGATTAGATATTGATCAGCGCTTTTTCCCCATTGGTTTTGTCATTTTCTCCCTCGATAGCCCCTATTTTGAAACCATAGAAAAAGTCTATAAAGAAAACTATGACCGCCTGGTTAAACA
>CP070787.1:1997226-2001357 GCA_020346745.1 Fidelibacterota bacterium
GATAATCGCATGGCTATTGCGCTTCAAACAGAAGCAGTTCGGAGGACATCACAGCCTCCCGGCGAATTGGCAGCCCTTCGTATATCAAACGCCAGCCCTGGATTGTTGCTGTCCCGCCAGTGTTATCGAAGGTTACCCGGTAAGTCCTCCCGGGATCCAGCCCCCTGGGCATGAAAATGAATGAGTCCGATTCTGTTTCACCCATGCGGAGGATGACTGCCCAGCCTTTGTCGCCGTCCGGCGATGCATATTCCATTACGAACCAGCCGCTGGATTCGACGCCGCGGCGCGACGTGACCGGCGAGTGGTGGTACATCTTGCACGTGGGCAGCAAAGGACGAATGAATTCCTTGTAGATATTGGCGTAGTGTAAGTACCGCCCTCGGCGTTGTGGTGTGAGTTCCGCGACGCTTGGAGACACACCCAGGAGAAGCCAGGGAGTAGATAGCGCGAATGTGCTCCGCAGATGAGTGTCTAGATGCCCGTCGCCAAGACCCAGATCGGAGCCCTCTCCAAGGCCGATGACAAGTATTTCGGGCGGCAAGGCCAGGGTTTGACCGCTGTATACCTGAAGCACGCGCGGCATGTCCAGGCCATCGGTAAGATAGGCCTCGTGGAACCGACCCACCGTACCCAGATCGTTGCGCGCGCCGCCGGCAGCGGCCTGCTGCAGAATGAGGTCTGGATACTTTTTCTGGATGTGCTCAAAAATGGCGTAGAATACCTCGTAATAGCGCCAATAGTTGTTCTCCATGAAGCCATCCCGGGGTGTTGAAGGCCCCTCACCGGTAAATATCGGATTATAGTCAAGGCGGTAGAGATCCAGACTATATTGGTCAATAATCCGGCAAAGCTCAGACTCTACATAGTTGGCGACCTCCGGTTTGGTCAGATTCAGGATTCCTTTTGGCATAATCCAGTCAGGATGCTCCGTTGCCACTTTGCTGCTCAGACCAAGTTCACCGGTGTTCCAACTGAGGGTACGCTCAATCTCGACATACAGCCCGAATAGTAACCCCTTCTTGTGGGCATATTCCACTAACGGCTCCAGACCGCGAGGATACCGTTCAGGCGCGGGAATCCAATCCCCCGGCACATCCCACCATCCGGCATCCAGGATGAACACCTCAGCCCCCACAGCAGCGGCAAGATCAATATTTTCGATGATGCTTTCCTCTGTGCCCCCTGCCAGATCCCCGCGATGCGTCGCGAGGTAGTTCTGATCACCTGTAGCAGAATACTGTATCAAGTAGGAACGCTCCGGTGGGCGGGGTGGCAGGACAGAGCGCCGAATGTGTTCATGCATTGCCTGTACCGTGGTGTCCAGATCCCCTTCCACATGCCCCAGGTGAACAGCGGGGGTATGAATCGTTTCGTCTGGCATAATCACGCGCTGGGGAGAAACAGACGATGGCCCAATCTTGAATAACAGACCTGTGCTTGAGGGCTCCTGTTCACAATCAAACTGAATGTCCCAATTGGCTGACCAGGCTAAATGGCAAATAAAATACTCTCCCCTGGCTTCGCTGCGCACGATGAAGAATGGGTCATCGAAACCTTGCCCCTTATCACACTTGACTACGGTGGCACCACCCGGCATAGGCTTCCAATCAAACCATCCCTCATACCCCTGGTCAAACCTTGTAAAGTAGCCCAGGGAGAAGGCGTGATCGAACCCTTTGGGAGGCGATAGCCTGGCATCTGTTCTGGGCCATAGCCTGCCCGACCAGGGGGAAACTGCGGTAAGGGCAACCGGCTTGTCTGATTTATTAGTTATCTCCAGCCAGCGCGTCAGCACCGGCGTCCCATCCAGCAGCGTATGCATCCTGACGCCTACAGAATGGGTCGTGTTGGAGAGTTCAGCCACAAAGTGTCGACAGCCCCTCTCGGTCTTTGGCGCTTCAGTTGCGGAGACCCACTGCCAGCCCGTTGACAGTAACTCTTGATCGACCTCAAGTTGAAACGCATCTTCGGTCCAGCGTTGGTACGGAAAGTTGATACGGCCAGACGCGTTCCAGTAGCGACCTGCCCATCTACCAGAAACAAGTGTCTCAACGTAGATGGTCCTATCGGAGGTGAAGCGTACCTCCGGCTCGGGAGTATCTATGGTGGCAATATCTGTAAGAAGGCTTTTCTCCTTCATGTTTCCCCTCCATTCTTGCTTTCTGGCACTCAAATTTGAAGCGGACAGAATACCTTCTTCATTTTTCTGTTCACTTCGAGAGTGATTCTGCTTTGTTTACTCTCTAACGAGATCCTTGCTATAGCCATGCTCTGTTGATCTCCCATTTCTGCTCCCAACTCAGTATAGCAAAGCGTAAGCGCAGGAGCAAGAGTCATCAGCGCCATCTCTCCAGTTCGGCCATCGCCGTAGTATTGATCCCATATCGGAGCGGGGGCAGAATAGCGGTTGGTTGAGGAGTCTGTCATGAGAGTGGAAGAAACCATAAGAAGAGAAGCATTTATGTTGATCCATCAATGGAAATTTGGTAAGATTCCAGCGCCTAGTTTTCAGAGAATGATAACAGAGGTTATGAATTTTGGTTCTAGCTGTTTATGAGTGAAGGAAAGGAGTTTTGGTTGAGAGGAATCACAAAACCCTCACATAATTAAAGGGTCGATTTGTCTCACTCCCAAAGCAGCAATACAATAGCTGCGTTATAATCTCGGTACATTTCATGCTTTCGTTTCTTATGGCAGGCTGGTTTAGTCCGGTAGATAGCAGCTACATAAATATCTCAGGCAGTCCTTTCCCTAACGCTGGTAACTTAAGAAAGTCTCTGGTGATATTATTGAAGCAAACGCTTCTGGTAACCTGCCTTACACTGGCTATTAGCATCTCTCATGTTGGAGGAATCGAAATGCACAGCAATTCTCAAGCGGCAACCATACTCGGCATATCCAAAAACGGTCGACGGTTTACGATCAACGGCCATCCGACTTTCCTTCTGGGCATCAGCTACTACGGCGCTACCAGCATCGAGCGCCCGGAAGTCTGGCAAGAAGAATTGAAGAAACTACATGAGTTGGGATTCAACTGTGCCAGAATTTGGGTTACCTGGGCGCACTATGATGAAGATGTCTCTGCTATTGGCCGGGATGGAAATCCGGCAGAGCCTTACTGGACTCGATTCAGGAACATGGTTGCCTACTGCGATCGTATTGGCATCGTTGTGGATGTTACCTTTACTCACAACTTTCTGAAAGATCAACAGGCGCATGTGAAGGCAGTAGCTGAGTTGGCACGCCAGCTTCAGCCCTACCGTAACCTTTACATCGATGTAGGTAATGAGCGGAATGTTGGTGACAGCCGATTTGCCTCGCTTAAGGAAGTTACTGAACTCATTGCTGCAATCAAAGAAGTTGACCCGGAACGTATCTGCACAGCCTCGGATGGCAGCGATATACCCAATGAGGGCGTAGCGCCTCGAACTGCCGCAGGTCTGGATCTGCTCTGTCCTCACCGACGCAGAGACAGCAATTCCCCCGCAGAAACGCGCGACGATGCACAGCGTCTTCTGAAAGCGGCTGAAGAAGCAGGAAGAGTCGTTCCCATCCACTATCAGGAACCATTTCGACGAGATTACTCGCCCGACTGGAATCCGACAGCTTCTGAATTCCTCACCGATCTCGACGGCGCTGTGCGAGGCGGCGCGGCAGGCTGGTGTTTCCATAATGGGAGCAGTCGTCACAGCGAGGATAGACGTCCCTATCGCAGTTTTGATATGAGGCAACATGGTCTCTTTGAGCAGCTTGACCGGGAAGAGAGGGATCTAGTAAAAACCGCGGCCATTGTGTTGGAACAGGCACAGCAGTTGCCACATTATGTTCCCTTCACCGTCTTTGCGGAAAGAACCGGGGACACGGGGGGACTGGAGGGCGTTCCGCCCTATGGTGGTCATGGCGTGGGTTCGGTAGACATAAGCCAATCCGGCCTTGAGGACGTCTACATAACTAACTGCGGAAACGAAACTGCTGAGAATATCTTTGCTCTCAACCGAGGCGGCTTCCAATTCCACGTCCTCCTGAAGGCAGGAGGCGCTGCCATGGTCTTCGAGGATATCGATGAATGGTCACACGGGTTTGCCTTTGCCGACTTCGACAATGATGGACACTACGAGTTGTTTGTCA
>CP070787.1:2001457-2010855 GCA_020346745.1 Fidelibacterota bacterium
TGGCGGTGCTGTTCTTCCCACTCGCAGGTATTATGGCCAAACAGATCACGCGTCTCATCCCGGATGTCCCGGTGCCTCCGGGCATCAAGCCGGCCGTCGCCCACCTGGACTCATCATTCGTCAACACGCCGGACATCGCCTTGAACATGGCGCGAGCCGAGGTTGTGGACATGGTGGCGTTAGCCAAGCTGATGTTGAGCGAGATCATCAGGCCATTCACGGAAAAGGAAGAGCCTCGTGATCTCTACTATCCGGATCTGACGCTCATCGAGGGTGTCCAGATGCGGGAGAAGAAGGTGGATTATCTGGATGAGCAGATCTCGGCCTACTTGTTCGAGATCAGCCGCGGGAGCCTGACCAACGATCAGGCCAACGAGGCCTATGCGCTGGTCTCCATCGTGCACGATCTGGAGGCGATCGGTGATGTTGTCGATAAGTCCCTGATACCCCTGGCCAAGAAGAAGATGGAGCTGCGCGAGGATTTCTCTGAGGCCGGCAAGGAGGAGTTGCAGACATTCCATACCACCGCCATCAAGCAGTTGGCTCGTTGTCAGGATGCCATCGCCGAGATGGATCCGGAAAAGGCCCGCAAGGTAATGGATAAAGGGGCCAAATACATGACTATGAAGGCGGAGCTCAAGCGTACCCATTTTGAGAGGGTCCGTACTGGGCATGAACCGTCCGTAGCCACCGATGAGATCCATGTGGAGATGATGGAAGACCTCAAGAAGATTAACGATCACGCGGCCAACATCGCCAACACGATCCTGGAAGCCATCGAGTCCGAGCAAGCCGGGGCATAGTGAGTTCCAAGCGGGTGTTGATTCTGTGTACCGGCAATTCGTGCCGGTCCCAGATGGCAGAGGCATTTCTCCGGCAGCTACGGCCTGAATGGGAGGTTGTTTCGGCGGGGACGTTTCCGGCCGCGCAGGTGCATCCCCTGGCGATCCGGGTGATGGACGAGGTGGGAGTGGACCTGTCTCACCAGCGAACCACGTCAGTTGACCACTTAATTCCGCAATCATTTGACTATGTCATCACGGTCTGCGATGATGCCCGCGAAACCTGCCCGGTGTTCACTGGTGAGGTCGGGGCCCGGCTTCATATAGACTTTGAAGACCCGGCCCGGGCGGTGGGGACCGAGGAGGAGATCCTCAAGGTATTCAGGCAGGTGAGGGATGAGATCAGGAAGCGATTCGGGGAGTGGTCAGGAGAATTTGACTCCTAAAGCGCGCTAAGCGCAGTTATCATCCTATTGGGTTGCCTCCTTATAGGGATAGCCGATACGGTCGAAGGGATTGACGACACTGGTGATGATATTGCGGGAGTGGGCGGCGATACGCTTGAGATAGCGGGCGTAGAGTGCGACAGCGGTTCCTTCGCTGCTGCTCTTCAAGTCCTCGATATTACCAGCCACCACGCCATGGGTGATATTGTCACAGGCCGCTGATACTTCCTCTTTGTACTCATCCATGATCTGGCGGGCCATTTCTCCGTCACTGTTCTTGAAGGCGGTGATCATGTGCTTGAAGAGTTCGGTGACGGTGGATTCAATACGACCTAGTTCCTGTTCTTGGCTGCCTGCGGTGAGTCGCGCCGGGTGATTCCGGGCCAGGTCGAATATGTTTTTGGTATAATCGCCGATGCGTTCGATATCGATGACCACACTCACCAGCACTAGACCCGAGACCAGATCAGCTGAGCCGGTTACTGCCAGGTGGGTCATAACCTTCTTCCGCACATCACGCTCGTAAGCGTTGATCTGCTTGTCCATCTTGAAAATATCGATGCTGATCTCACTGGTATCGGAGCGTCGGAGGGATTCAACGGAGGCCTCGTACATGGCAAAATCCATATCCAGCATCTGGTACGAGTGTTCCAAGGCCTGAGTGAACAGATCCTCTTCTTTAAACAGGCGTAATAGCTGCTTCCACATGATTTACCTCGTCAAAGCGATCAATATTAAAGGGAAAACATAAAAGACCAAAACAATAAAGAGCGGGGGCAAAAACCGGTTTTGAGTTGCTGTTTTCGAGGCATACTCAGCTATCAGGATGGGAATACGACGAATCCTTTTCACCGGCCAGATGATAACAATACCGCTGATATTGAACATCAGGTGAGCAAAGGACACAGTTATAGCCGCCGGATTGGCTGTGGAGAGGGCCGCCAGGATGGCCGTAATGGTGGTACCTATATTGGCTCCCAGGGTATAGGGAAAGACTTGGAGGAGGGTCAACAATCCAGCCCCTACAAGGGGTACGGCCAACGAAGTGGTGATGGAGCTGCTCTGTACCAAGGAGGTGAGCAACATGCCGAACAGAAATGCCCGCGAGGCCGTTTTGAAGAGGTGTTCATCAAAGAACGCTGATATGCGTTTAATGACCAGGCTTCGGAGTGTCTTAACAATCCCGGCCAGCATGAGAAAGATAAGCAGGACGGAGAGGATCAGGAGCGGTACGGGGTGATGCCCTACCAGATCGGAGATGAGGTTGATGGCTGGTACGGTGGCGGCTTTAAGGGGACTGCCCAGTTTCATACCGCCCATGCCCTCGAACACCACAGCCAGGCTCGAAGCCAATCGACTTAGAAATCCGGTCGCAAGCTCCAATGGAAATAATATGACAACTGCAACGATATTGAAGAAATCGTGGACGGTTGCTGCTGCAAACGCCCGGCGGAACTCAGCCTTCCGCGTGATATGTCCAATGGATACGATCGTATTTGTGACCGTCGTTCCAATGTTGGCGCCCATGATAATGGGGATTGCTCCCTGAATGGAAATAGCTCCACCTGCAACCATACCCACGACGATAGAAGTCGTGGTGGATGAACTCTGAACCAAGGAGGTGGCTAGTATGCCGATAAACAGACCAACTATGGGTGAAGCCGTGGTGCTCAGGATTGTTTCTGAGAAGCCTTTCCCAAACAGTTTGAAGGAGTAACCCATAGCCCCGATACCTACTATAAAGAGGTAGAGGAAAAGTATGATCCCGGCAACTTTGAGCAGGGTAATCAGTTGGCCTTTAGACATTCTCATCCGCGCAGGGCACGATCACATTGATCCATTCATTTCGCACATCGTCGTAATCACATACTCAAAATCCGAATTTGCCATGCAAAGGCCAGGATCTACCTGGCGTGCAAAGTTCCATGCTAATACGTAGAGTGTCGGGGATGGCACAATCAGGTGGTTATTTGTCAGGAGCCTGGGATTCTATCCTATCACACTGGATTCGCTCTGGCAAAACCAAGCCTTAAATTAGTGATAAGTTGCTAATCAAGGGCAAGCAAAAATGGCTTGATCAGGTGCTGTTGGTACGCAATCTTTGTTTCCAATAATGGGTGGAGTAAGTTTCGGTACAAACCAATCAAGAAAAACGACCTTGGCAAACATACATCCATTTCCAGCGATCCTGTATCGGTCTGATACAGAAAGCGACGTGACTCCTCGTGTGGCCCCGCCGTATGACGTTATTGATCCGGCCCTGGAGGTCACATTACGGGAGAGGAATCCATACAACATTGTGAGACTTATCTTACCTGAAGGTTCATCGGGGGGCAGCCCCTATGAGACAGCGTCGGGATTATTCCGGGATTGGATGGGCGCAGGCATTCTATACAGGGAAGATAAGCCTGCGATGTATGTATGGGAGCAGGAGTTCAATCATGATGGCACGACGTACCGGCGCCGGGCGCTGGTGGCGAAAGTGACCTGTGAACCATACCGGCCTGGGGGTGTCATGCGCCACGAGCACACCCACTCGGGCCCGAAGGAGGACCGCCTGAAATTATTCCAGGCTACGGGTGCCCAATTCAGCCAGATCTTTGGCATCTTTGATGACGAGCAGGGAGAGGTAGCGGCCATCTTGGCACGACTGGCCGGGGGAACGGAACAGCTGGCAGCCACGGGCGACGACGGCCATGTCTCCCGTTTACTTGGCACAACTGATAATGAAACCATCCAGGGACTTCAGGACTATCTGGCTGGGTGCACAATCACCATTGCAGACGGCCATCATCGTTACGAAACGAGTGTAGCCTACTACAAAGGCCTGAATAGGCAGGGGACCACGCTGATGACGCTGGTACCCAGTGGTGATCCGGGGTTGGTGGTCCTGCCCACCCATCGGACGATCGAATTACCTCTTGATGAACAGGCATTCAGCCAGGCATTGGCAGCGAAATTTTCTGTTGAGGTCCTACCCTTGGAGTCTTGGCCGGGTCTTTACCAAGAGTCCGCCCATCATCCTGAGAGCGGTATTATCCTGGCGGTGGCGCCCACGATAGACAAAGTTTTCAAGATCGGATGGCACGAGAAGAGCGCTGTGTCGACGGGTCCGGAAAGCTCAGACCGGCAGCTCGGTGACGTGGTGATCTTGCATGAGTACGTTCTACCCGCAATCTCTAAGGTCTTCTCAGAAGATACTCAGCACTTCGGTTACTATCATGACGCCGGGGAGGCGGTGGAGGCTGCACGGGCCAACGGTCGTTGGGCTTTCCTGTTGCGGCCTACGTCCACCCAGATGCTCCTCTGGGCGGCAGAGCATCAGGTGGTCCTGCCGCCTAAGTCCACCTATTTTTACCCGAAATTCCTTTCAGGTTTTATTAATGCTTACTTGGACTAAAGGGCTATTCGGAGACTTAATCCTGGGTCCATTTCCGTGGTATCCCAAATGGAGGGTGTTCTAAGGTCATGACCCTCGAAGTCCTGTTCATGCTGGCATTGATAGTCGCTACCCTGGTGGTGTTTGCTCTGGAAATATTTCCCATGGAGGTCACGGCATTTGCGCTGTTAGCCATCCTCGTGGTGACCGGCATTGTCGATTCTGAGCACGCAGTTACCGGTTTATCCAATCCGGCTGTGGTGACCATCGGCATGTTATTCATTATCAGTCATGCACTGGCGAAAACAGGATTCCTTGAGGTGGCGGCTGGTCGTTTAAGCCAGATGGTGGGGCCAAAGAAGTGGCTGGGCGTGGGTATCATGCTTGTCACGGTGACCTTGTCATCCGCGTTTCTGAATAATACCGCCGTCGTGGCCATGTTCATTCCCCTGTCAATAGACCTGTCCCGCAGGCTGCATATCAGTCCAAGTAAGATCCTCCTGCCTCTATCCTATACCGCTATTGTAGGGGGGACGCTGACCCTCATCGGCACGTCGACCAATCTGATCGTCAACGCGTTTGTCATAGAATCTGGAATGCCGGCCCTTGGCATGTTTGAGTTCACGCGCATGGGTTGGATATACGCGTTGATCGGGGTCATCTATACAACTGTGTTCGCCCGGCGACTGTTGCCATCCAGGGCAGGCATCGATTCGCTCACCCGGAAGTACCACATGGGCACTTATCTCACTGAATTACGGGTGGAGGAAAATTCATCGCTCGTCGGCAAGACGTGCAAGGAGGTAGGGGTCAATCAGAACTACGATATCACAGTGCTGGCCATTCTTCGTGGCAAGCAGCGGGTTGTGGAGAACATCCGCAATATTCCGCTGCTGGCAGGAGACACAATGATGGTCAGGGGGATGGTGGACAATATCTTGCGCCTCAGGGAAGAGCAGGGTGTGAAGCTGCTCTCCGATATCAAGCTCAACGATGAGATGCTGGCGACCAATGAACAGGTGCTGGCGGAGGGGCTCATCACCCAAACCAGCCGTCTGATCAACAAGACCTTGCGTGATCTGGACTTCAGGCGTCATTACGGGGCTTTTGTGCTCGCGGTACGCCGTCATGGCGCCACCTTGAGGAAGAAAATAGCCCATGCCCCGCTGCACGCTTCGGACACCTTGCTGATGCTCGCACCGCGGGAACGGTTGAATGAGTTACGCCGGTCCGATGATATGATCATCATCTCGGAGGCTGAATATGAGCTGCACCGCGGCCGCTCCTGGTGGGCTGTCATGGCCATTCTGCCGATCTTACTGGTCTTGGTAAGTGTGGGTGTGATTGATATTTTACGTGGCTCGCTGCTGGCGGTGGTAATTCTGCTACTATTGCGGGCAGTAGACATCCGGGAAGCGTATCATTCTGTCGAGTGGTCGGTTCTCCTCCTGATCGCGGCTTTTGTGCCCGTAGGATATGCCATGCAGGCTACGGGTACGGCTCAGTTTATTGCCTCGGGGATCATGGCTGTCACGCAATTCTGGCCGGCCGATGTCGCACCCCTGGTAGCCCTCTCTCTGCTCTATCTGGCAACATCCCTGTTGACTGAAGTCGTCTCCAACAACGCCACGGCCTTGATCGTGGCACCCGTAGCCCTAAGCCTTGCGGCGGGATTGGGTGTCGATGCCCGACCATTCCTCATCGCCGTCGCCTTTGCCTCATCTGCCGCCTTTATGACACCCATGTCCTACCAAACAAACATGATGGTCTACGGGCCTGGGAGTTACCAATTCAAGGATTATTTCCGCTTCGGGGTAACACTCAATTTGGGTTTTTGGCTGTTGGGCTCATTTTTGATTCCACGGCTCTGGCCGCTCTAACCGCTCACCACCAGCAAGCAGAACCTCATTTTCAGATGGGAACGTGATCAATGTCACAACACGACAAGTGAAGTTGGGAAAGTATCATCCGGATAATCATATCGTATTGTTTTAATATAATCTGTTTGCATAAATTCAGACGTGAAAAGTAAGGACGCCATAACACCTACAGAGGCAGCCTTTTCCAGAGCTGCCCGGTTATTGAAGGTACTGGGACACCCTGCAAGGATGCAGATTCTACATTTTATTGAAGGCGGGGAGGAAACCGTCAGTGCTATCCAGAAGCATGTGGGACTCACCCAAGCGATGACCAGCCAGCATCTGAAGATCCTCTTCGAGGCGGGCTTGATTCAACGGCGGCGTCAGGGTACATCTATTTATTACCGTGTAACCGAGAAACTCGGGAAGATACTTCTTCCATGCCTGCGTGACTGCCGGGAACTGTGGACTCCACAGTCCGTTGAAAGCTCGAACGCTTAATACTCTTTCTCGCTAGAACCATACCTATTTCCATAGCCAATAGCTAGAGTTTATGCAAATGAAGTTAGGTTACCATCGTGATGTGGAGCTGCCGCTTGAGGAAGCGGAATCGCGGGTACGTGCTGCCCTTCAGGAACAAGGATTCGGCGTGCTTACAGAGATCGATGTAAGGGCGACCTTAAAGAAGAAACTTGATGTGGACTTCCGCCCCTACAAAATCCTGGGTGCCTGTCATCCGCCTAGTGCTCTGAAGGCTCTGTCCACCGTTCCGGAGATCGGACTTATGTTGCCCTGTAATGTGACCGTATCCCTCAATGACGATGGCACTGTCCGTGTGGCTGCTGTCGACGCAGAGGCCATGTTGGGCGTGGTGGAAAGACAGGAACTGGCGGAGGTCGCCGCGGAGGTCAATCGCTCGCTGCAAAAAGCGATCGACAGTATCTGATCATTAAGGACTGGCTATGAATCACAAGGGCTACTTGGTACTCGGTTCACTGCTCGCCTGTATGGGGACCGGGTGCATCCGCTTTCAAGCTGATATCAGCACTGGTATATCGGAGGTGCCTACGATCTCGGTAGATGTATTGAGGGAGAGAATCAGGATTGATTCAACCACCTTCGTGCTGGATGTGCGGACCCCTGAAGAATATGTGGGGCCTGCGGGGCACATCGAGAACGCCCGTCTCATTCCCTTGCAGGAGCTGGACGGGCGCATGGATGAGCTCAGCGCTGTAAAGGACCAACACATCTATGTCATTTGCCAGGGCGGTGTTCGATCAGCTACCGCCACTCGTATGCTCCTTGATGCCGGTTTCCAGGCCAGCAACATCGCCGGCGGTATGCGAGCGTGGGAAGACCTGATGAATAAGCAAGTTGAAGGGAATTGACGAATAATGCCGATTTATGACTATCGATGCCGTGCCTGTGATAATAGTTATATCGCACTGGTTCCATCCAGTGAGACGCCTGCAAGTGATATCGAATGTCCGCGCTGCAAGGAGCATCAATCAGAGAAGCAGCTGAGCATGAAGACTGCGATCATTGGTGGGAACAGCTCATCGTCTGCGGCAACTACTTGTTCAGCACCGGCCGGAAGCGGCTTTACCTGAGCCTGAACCCCCGGCCTCCGTGCGAGGCCTTATCCTTATCACCTTTAACAGTGTGACAGCACCCCTTTAGCACCCCTTGGGAATGATGTGAATACGACCCCAAGGGGCGTTTAACTTTCCAGCAGACACCCAACCTGAAGCATACATTTCGGGAGAGCGGCATGAATAGGCGTGTTTCACTCCTGACCCTGATGATGGTCTCCCTTCTTTCGGGGCAATCATTCTGGACCTGGAATTTTCGAACTCACCCCGAGTTGAAATGGCAATTCATCACCACTGAGCATTTCAATATATATTACCACCGGGGTATTGAGGATGTAGCCCGGCGAGGGGCCATCATCGCCGAGCAGGTTTATGAACCGATCATGGCTCAATTGGAGCTGGACGATTTTGGCAAGACCGACATCATCTTTACAGCTGAGGATGAGATCATGAATGGTTTTGCCCTGCCCTCCAATCAGATCTTCATTTGGGCTTTTCAGAATGACGCCGCAGGCTGGCACACCGGTTCGGAAAAGTGGCTCAGGGCGGTTATCGCTCATGAATTCCAGCACATCGCACTGATCAACGGATTGCGGACCTGGCTGGGTGCATGGAATATCCTGCTGGTGCCGAGCTGGTTTATCGAGGGGACGGCGGAATACTATACCGAACGGTGGCGTGTAGGCCGCAGCGATAGTGACCTGAAAATCTATACGTACAAGAACACTATGCGACGCCTCGATCCACACGACGCCGGGTATGCGAAGGTGTTGTACCTGGCAGATAAATACGGCGATTCCACCATCACAAAGTTGGTTCATTATCGTGATTCACTCAAGATCGGCAACCGGAAAGTGATGACGCTGCCATACCTGTTCGGCAGGGCCTTCAAGAAGCTAACCGGCCAGACCGAGGTGCAATTCAACGAGGAGTGGCGCCGGGCGATGAACACCTATTATTACGGTTATAGGGGTCAAAAGGAAGGTGTCGGCGAAGTAGGTGAACCACTCGTCATCCCTAAACTGTCCTCCATCCGGGGATTGGCTATTGCCCCCGACAGCAGTCAGATTGCGGTGGTAGGCCGTGCTGATAATGACATGCGGGATTGGGGCGTATATACCATCAGTACAGACAGTATCCATAAGCGGGTGGAGCTGCATTACGGGCGTTTTAACGGTAATCCGGCTTGGTCACCGGATGGAAAATCCATCGCCATCAGCGAGTACCGGCGGGGACGTCATGGGTCGCTGATATGGGATATTCGTCTCATCGATGTGGAGAGCCGCAAGCCTAGGTGGCTCACCCGCAATGCCCGTGCGGTGGATCCGGCATGGTCTCCC
>CP070787.1:2010955-2014663 GCA_020346745.1 Fidelibacterota bacterium
TGATGGCAGTGCTGGGAAGTGCTGGGTGTGCTGGTTCAGGTTCGGATTCACGCAGCCGGGCCAAGCTGGAGGAAACCATCACTGCCTTCTACGCTGCCATCAACACGGGGGAAACCGTGGAGCGGGCCAGATTCTTTTCCGATGACGCCCTGATTCTGCCCAACGGTGGGAATCCCATTCATGGCCGGGAGGCTATCCGGAACATGTTCGCTGCCGGCCAGGACGCCCTCTTCCGCATCCGGGATCGTGAAGTGCTGGACATGAACATCAGCGGTGATCTGGCCTACACCGTCAACGCCTACGACTATGCCTACTATACCCCGGACGAGGAGCCGGTCTGGTATCCCACCAAGAACATTCATATCTGGAAGCGCCAACCCGATGGTTCCTGGCAGCTGCATGCTGACCTTTGGAACAGCAGTCCTGCACGGGATTAGGGGTAATCATGAAAAATCTATCCATGGCTCCGGCCATGCTTCTCGTCGGCATATGTGTGATGATGTCCTGCTCCACGATCGGCTCCCGGCAGGCACCCACTACGGAGCGGTCTGGGAAGGCGAACGTCCGGTTGGTCAGGCTGCACTATGCCAACGCTAGCGGCGAAAAGGGCTTGACTACATTCAAGTACGATTCGGGGGGCATCATGGTCCGGGCCTTTTGGGAGTTGCTCGATGGAACTAGGCACTCCCGGAACTATCACACCTTCGACCGGCGCGGAAACCTGATTACCAAGTATCGGGAGTTTTCGGATGGGATCACCTCCCTGCAGCGATCTGAATATGATGACGCTGGCAACTTGGTCACGGAACACTTCGAACGGTCGGATAGCGTCACAGGTATTACGCACTATGATTACGATCTGGCGGGACGCTTGACCAGGACCCGTTGCAATGGACTCAACGGCTGGTTTTTCGGCGTCATTGACTATGAATATGATGAGCGTGGCAGTAGGATCGTGGGACACATCATCCAAGATGGAGAGCGGACCGGTGATATCACCTATACCTACGACGAACTTGGTAACCTGAGCACCGAGTATTGGGATTTCCCGGGAGTTTGGAATCAGTCTTTTACCTATGAATATGAGACGGCTCCACCCCCATCCTGCACAGCATCGAATGTGTTCATCCGCAACACCGGCGATGCCCGCGTTATCAAGGAGCACTATGATTATAATGGCACCATAGGCGGCCCGTCTCTTTATGAGTACGATTCCCGGGGCTGGCTGGCAAAAAAGGTCTTCGTTCGTTCCGATGATTTCGAGACCAGCACCACCTATGAATATGATGATACGGGTATCCTGCTTCAATCATTCAGGGAGTATTCCAATGGACTGAGTGCTGTCTTCTCCTATGAATTTGATGGCAACCGAAGATTGATCCACAGATCCTTCGCGCGGTCCGATGGGATTATCGGCAGTGAAGTCTATGAGTACGACCTGAAAGGCAGGCTGGTCTCCGCCAATTATGATAATTTTGATGCCTGGCTCACGGGAGAAATTACCTTCCAGCATGCAGACAACGGCCAGCTCAGTCGAGGGTATTTCAAAGGCGAGGATGGTTTCAATGCCGAGATTTCTATCGAGCACGATGAAAACGGTAATGTAGTCACGATCCATTGGCTCCTCTCTTCAGGACAAACCCAGACCTATACGTTCGAATATGAGACCATTGCTGGTGAATGACAGAATGCAGCCGGTGCGGCATTCTCTCCTATGATGGCTGGGGCAAAGTGGCTTATGCCGTTCTTCCGCCTACGAATTCCGTCCGTATAGGCTATCGACGGAAAATATCGCTTCTTTACCAGCGATAGGGAGGCCCCCGAAATGGTTGATATATACTGGGTGGATGCGGCCGTCATCGCGTCCATCAGACCGGAATCACTGCCCTAGGAAGGAGCATGCCGTCTTATTATGCCTCACTGATGATAGTCCTCCGCTTTGCTCGCAGCTAAAGATTTATATGTTGTATATTATTGCATAACTAACGTATATTATTGGGCCAATACAGGATGTCACCTTTGATTCTATCTTAGCAAAGGAGCATACCCGATGTCATATCAATGCGAGCTCAAGCAGCAGTTGCCCCAACCCGTTCTGTCTATCCGCACGCGAGCAGCCGTAGAGGATTTGCCCAAGGTTCTGGGTGAAGCTTACCGGACCGTCGCCGAGTTGCTGGGTGCGTCGGGTGAACAGCCATCCGGCCCCCCCTTCGCCGCCTATTACAACATGGACATGCAGAACCTGGATGTGGAGGCGGGCTTCCCCGTGTCCCGCAAGCTGGAAGGCCAGGGCGAGGTCCAAGCTGGCGAGATCCCCCGAGGACAGGCTGCCGCCACCCTTCATACGGGTCCCTATAGCGATATTGAGCCAGCCTATCAAGCACTCACCAAGTGGATGGAGGAGCAGGGACACCAGGCCTCAGGCGTGGCCTACGAGTTTTACCTGAACGATCCCGCTAATACACCCTCGAAGGAGCTGCAGACTCAGATCCTCATGCCCCTGAAATAAAGGCTGCCAGCCTGTCTGGCGTGATCCCCCGATCGGCGGAGGTAGATGGTGAGTGTTTCTGCCTCCCTGCCTCGTCCTTCCCATTGTGATGGAATTGATGAGTTCCGGCCCTCTCTCCACGCGGGACTGTTGCGGTGGGCTAAGTTTGCGGTTGCTGTGATCGAAATCACGCTGATGCTGGTGCACCTGCGTCAGTGGACAACCATCCTGTTGAGACCGCCGTCCAAGTATCCGGTAGTATCACTGGAGAACTGATGAAAACGAAAATTGTGATAAGCATGTTACTTCTGACGATCGCGCCACTGTCTGCGCAGGAACAGACGCTCTTAAGCGGCCATAGCGATCACGGCGGGTTCGGTGGACCGACCTACCAACTGACACAGTTTGGTGATCAATTTGCCTTTCTCTCCGGCGGTCGCGGGGGATGGATCATCGATCACACCATCTACCTGGGAGCAGCCGGATACGGCCTGGCCCATCATATCAAGATGGATACAGGTCCCCAGACGGATCATTATCTTAACCTGGGCTATGGAGGATTGGAACTGGGGGCTATTCTGGCATCAAATCGGCTGATCCATGCCACCGTGTCCACCCTGGCTGGTGGAGGTGGCGCTAACTATTTGTACAAGGCATGGGATGGTGACCTTACTGATGAATCGGTCATGGATGCTTTCTACATTATCGAGCCCTCGCTCCAACTGATCGTGAATGTCACCCGCTATTTCCGGATTGGCATGGGAGCCAGCTATCGGTATGTCTCCGGGGTCGAGTTGGAGGGCATCTCGGATGATTATCTTAGCGGCCCCTCCGCGTCGCTGACCTTCAAGTTCGGAAAATTCTAGCAGGATACCTACCACATAGGCATGGGTGATCCTGCTTCCTTGAGGGTCACCCATGCTCCCTTCCCCCTCACCAACACCGGATCTATCGCCGCGCTGCACCCGGATTCACCAACCGAACAATGTGATGCCGGATGAAATCTGCTGAATATTTCTTGCCGGGTAACCGCAACTGTCTGTCGAAGATACAACTCAATTTGTCACGGCAATCATCTCGTCCAACGATGCCTTGGAATACCATCTCCCAGCCGCCATAACACCACCGTAATCCTTGATATGGGCTACATCGTCCAGAGGATTCTCGTTCACCAGGATCAGATCTGCCCTCTTGCCAACATCAATGGCACCAAACTCATC
>CP070787.1:2014763-2019262 GCA_020346745.1 Fidelibacterota bacterium
GGGCTATGATCACATCATTGCCGATGACCTGCGCACAGGTTTGGACCATGGCTTCAGCAATGACCGGATTCACCTTGCCAGGCATGATGCTGGAGCCGGGCTGCACTGCCGGCAGCCTCAGCTCACCTAGGCCGGCACGGGGGCCGGATCCCAGCCAGCGGATGTCATTGGAAATTTTACTCAGGCTGACGGCCACGGTTTTCAGGGCACCGGATACCTCCACGGCACCATCGAAGGCAGCCTGGGCCTCGAAGTGGTTGGCGGCTTCCACGAACTTCAGTCCGGCCAGCTGCGATATCTCCTTGGCTACCCGGCCACCAAACTCGACATGAGTGTTGATCCCGGTTCCCACAGCTGTGCCGCCAAGGGCTAGTTGGCTGAGTGCATTCTGGGCATGGGTCAGGCGGTCGATACCGGTCTTCACCATTCCAGCGTAGCCGGAAAACTCCTGTCCCAAACGGATGGGGGTGGCGTCCTGCAGGTGGGTGCGGCCGATCTTGAGGATATGATCGAAGTCCTTGGCTTTCTTGTCCAGGGCTTTATGCAATTCCTGCAACGCCGGGATAAGTCGACCTGAAAGCGCCACTGCTGCCGCCACATGTATGGCGGTGGGGATGACGTCGTTACTGGACTGGCCTTTATTCACATGGTCATTGGGGTGAACCGGTTCACGGGTACCGATCTGGCCGCCCATGAGTTCGCTGGCACGGTTGCCGATAACCTCATTGGCATTCATGTTGCTGGAGGTGCCGGAGCCGGTTTGCAGGAAATCGATGGGGAACTGGTCATCGAATTTCCCGTCGATGACTTCCTGGGCGGCTTCCATAATAGCTGCTGCCCGCTCCTTGTCCAGCAGACCCAGATCAAGATTCACTTTGGCTGCCGCCTTTTTGATCATCCCCAACGCCCGGATCATCCCGGTCGGAATCGGTTGCCCACTGATGGGGAAGTTCTCTACAGCCCGTTGAGTCTGGGCGCCATAGTATGCGGTATCCGGGACGAGCATCTCGCCCATAGAATCACGTTCAACTCGGGTTCCCATTTTGATTGATCCTTCCGATTTTGATATAGTAATAGCGCAATGTGAACGGCTGGCCGGTTAAGGGTAAGGTCAGCCTCCTTCCCGATGATCGCCCTTGCGCACAGGACGCGGGGGTAAGTTCAGTATTTCTTTGTGGTAGAAATTCGCCAGGTGGTTCACGAGATCCCGAATAGATACAAATCCCACGGGATTCTTAGCCTCATCTATAATCGGCACGTGACGATAGCCATGTTCATACATTCGATTCAGGGCGAAAGCAATGGGATCATCCATCATGAGGGTATCGGGATCCGGGGTCATGTGTTCACCGACAGTCGTCTCGGCGTGGTTGTACCCTTTACCAACAACCCGGCGGATCAAGTCCCGTTCCGTGAAAATCCCCACCAGGCTCTCCCCCTCCTTCACCAGCAGACAGCCTACATTGTTCTTGTCCAGCAGTTGGATGGCTTCCTGCATTGTCGTGGTTGGCTCAACCACGCAGAGGGGCTGAAGATCAAGACTGCTGATCGGATCATCCAGGTGAACCGCTTCCACAAGCTTGGGCGTGTCCTGCTCGCGCTCATCCATCTGCTGGAGCTCATCATCAAAAGTATCATTCATCCCTGTTCTCCTTCAACTCGCTTACTTGACCTTCCAGGTGTGGCCGGCATGGAGGATGGCCTCCATATCCCCGGGACCCATCTTTTCAACCGCCCGTTCTATCTGCTCGTGAATCAGGTCTTCATAGGTGTTTATCTCGATTTCGTAGAAGATACCGAGAGGCACCGGGAATTCGGGTCGGTAGGTCATCTCACTTAGCATCAACGCAGTCATGCGGTCAGTCTTATCGTGCAACAGTATCTCATCGATAGAGTGCTTGCCATCTGTCAGGTCTATCACCACCGGGTGATGCCCATCCATCCCGATGCCCTTGGATTTATCTTTTCCGAAAAGCATGGGTTGGCCATGTTCCAGCAGCAGCTGATGTTCCACCTTGGTGTCCTTTTCCGTGACGTCGGCAAAGGCGTTGTCATTGAAGATAATACAGTTCTGGTATATTTCCAGGAAGGACGTCCCGTGATGGTGGTATGCAGCCTTGATTATATCCTGGAGGTGCTGGCCCTCCACATCGACACTACGGGCAATGAAGGTGGCTGCGGCTCCCAGCGCCAGGGACGGCGGATTGAACGGCCAGTCGATGGAGCCCAGCGGTGTACTCTTGGTTACCTTCCCAAACTCGGACGTGGGTGAATATTGCCCTTTAGTGAGCCCATAAATACGGTTATTAAACAGCAGGATGTTGATGTCGAGGTTGCGGCGCAACAGGTGAATCAGGTGGTTGCCGCCAATGCTCAATCCGTCTCCATCACCTGTGACGACCCATACGCTCAAATCCGGATTAGCAATTTTGATCCCGGTAGCCACCGCGGGAGCCCGACCATGGATCGTGTGGAAACCGTAGGTATTCATGTAGTAGGGGAAGCGGCTGGAGCAGCCGATCCCGGAAACAAACACAAACTCCTCTTTCTTGCGTCCCAGCTCGGGGAAGGTCTTCTGGACCTGGGCCAGGATGGAATAGTCCCCGCAGCCGGGACACCAGCGAACCGTCTGGTCCGAGGTGAAGTCCTTGCGGGTCAACGCCTGGGTCACTGTAGCTTCTTCGCTTCTAGGCATCCTTCGTCTCTTTCAACACCTCAAAAATCTTCGCCTCAATCTCACTGGCCAGGAATGGCTTGCCTTTTACCTTATTGAATAGAATTGTATCGATCAGGAATTCGGAGCGGATCATTCGGCCCAGCTGGCCCAAGTTGAGCTCCGGCACCAGCACTCTACGGAACCTGACTAGTACATCACCCAAATTCTTAGGGAAGGGATTCAGGTGGCGCAGATGCAGATGGGACACGGCGTGTCCTTCGCCCCGTACCCGCTCAACGGCGGACCGAATGGCGCCATGAGTAGAGCCCCACCCCAGGACCAACAGGTCTCCCTTTTCATCACCGAAGGTAGCTGCCAACGGGATATGGTCTGCCACGACGTCCACCTTCTTCTGGCGGCGGTGGACCATACGCTCATGATTCTCTGCGTCGTAGCTGACATTGCCGGTCACCGCGTCCTTCTCCAGTCCCCCGATACGATGCTCCAGCTCGGGTGTACCGGGTATCGCCCAGGATCGGGCCATGGTTGCGGGATCGGTTATTTCGAAGGGCTGGAACTCGCCATTCACGCTGGTTATTTGAGAATTAGTGATAGGAGGCAGATCCTCCATGCCAGGCAGCAGCCAGGGCTCGGAACCATTCCCTAGGTAGCTGTCGGAGAGGAGGATCACCGGTACCATGTGCTGGATGGCGATACGGCAGGCCTCATAGGCCATGGTGAAGCAATCAACGGGGGTGGCTGCCGCCAGCACAACGGTGGGCGTTTCACTATTCCGGCCGTAGAAGGCCTGGAACAGGTCGGCCTGCTCCGTCTTGGTGGGCATGCCGGTGCTGGGGCCAGCACGCTGGACATTGATCAGGACCAGCGGCAGTTCGGCCGACACCGCCAGTCCGATGGCTTCCGATTTCAAGGCCATGCCAGGCCCACTGGTGCCGGTTACGGCTAGAGCACCGGCGAAGGCGGCCCCGATGGCGGAGGTTACTGCGGCGATCTCATCCTCAGCCTGGAAGGTGATCACTCCAAAATTCTTGTAATTCGAAACCATATGCAGGATATCGCTGGCAGGCGTGATCGGATACCCGGCATACACCAGCCTCAATCCACTCTTATGACCAGCGGCAACCAACCCCAGGGCAATGGCGTGGTTGCCCATAATATTCCGGTAGGTCCCGGAGGGTAGGGTAGCTTTGGCGACGGTGTAGCTGGTCGAGATCAGCCTGGTGGTACGGCCGTAGTTATATCCCGCTTGAAGGGCCCGCTTGTTGGCCTCCACAATTTCAGGACGCGACTTGAACTTGGTCTCGATAAAGTTGAACGTGCTATCCATGGGCCGGTCATAGAGCCAGTACAGCAGCCCCAGGGCGAACATGTTGGTAGACCGTGCCATCACCTTGCTGCTGAGACCCAGATCCTCCAGGGCCTTTTCCGCTAGCATGGTCATGTCGATACTGACCAGGGTGTATTCACCAAGGGATTCGTCTTCGAGGGGATTGGTATCCCAACCGGCTAGCTGGAGGTTACGCTTGTTGAAGGTGGCCTTGTTCGCGATGATGATGCCGTTCGGACGCAATTCGGGCAGGTTGACCTTCAGAGCGGCGGGGTTCATGACGACCAACACATCGGGCTGGTCACCGGGTGTCTGGATATCCTCGCGGCCGAACTGAATCTGGTAGGAGCTCACCCCTGCCAGGGAGCCGGCAGGGGCGCGGATCTCAGCGGGGTAATCCGGCAGGGTAGCCAGATCATTGCCCACGATGCCCGTGGTTTCGGTAAACTGGCTGCCGGTGAGCTGCATACCGTCACCGGAATCACCGGCAAAACG
>CP070787.1:2019362-2026236 GCA_020346745.1 Fidelibacterota bacterium
AAATCATGGTACTCAAGGTGACACGACCTTCATTATGCAGGATACCCTCACGGTGGACGTAAGATATGACAGAGCCGAGAATCAATTAAGCTTTCGACTCTTCGATTTCTTTATTCTCTTTGATTAGGAATAGAGAATAAAAATTGCGTAGTATGAAACCCGCTGCACTTTATTATTTGTCGGCCCTCCTTCTCAAAGCGGTTATCGCATGCAGTAGTCCGACTGACTCAATCATCGACGAGGACCTGCTGAGTGGAGTATGGAAGGTGGATACACTTATTACTCCTGAGGTTAAGATTGTACCTGAACCGGATACGCTTATGACGATCCGGTTTAATAGTGCTATGGAAGTACGAGGCTCACTATCCTGTAACCAGTACGAAGGGAATTATGAAGTCAATAAAAACGGTTCTATTTCAATTACCATTACTGCAATAACGGCAATGGCTTGCCCTCAATGGCGTATACTTGAATATTCATTCGCCAATACCCATGAGAATGTTACGGCCTATAACTTGGGTGATAACAGGTTAAACCTTTTTGACGCTATTAGTCGTTACATAGTCAATCTCAGCGGTGAATGAGTATTGAATCCCATGATACATCATGTGAGGATTTGGCCGAATAAACATGATAGATCGCACCAATCTCGTAATAATGCACCTACTTACTTGGATTTCGCTGCCAATTCTCACCGAGGATCAAGCCGCTTGAATAATAGGAGATCATTAATGAGTAAGAAGGTCAATATATGTCAATTCCTAAAATTATGTTTTGCTTCATCGCTCCTGCTCATGATCCTTTTGGATGGGTGCAGCAAGTCATCCCTGCCATCTGAGAACTACTCGTTACTCTCGGTGGATCTTATGTGGGATTTTATGGGCGACTCGGTTTCCATTGATCTTGATGGACAAGAATTATTCACCAGCAGAGTTCGGACAGAACCCGGTGCGGGAGTTGCCTGGTTTGACCGATTTGAGGTATCTGTTGATTCTCATAGGATTAGCGTATCGATTCTAGATTCCGATATTCATAGCGACACTCTTGTCATGGTAGAGGATACCTTAACAGTTCTTATATTTTATGATAGGTCTACAATGCACATATACTTTGACCACTTTGATGGGCTGTTGCTGCATAACGAGGTATAATTCCATCTAGCCTCTTCCGACTATGTGATTATCTGGAAAAATTGAGCGTGGAGATTAGCCAACAGTGGTAGATCCTGACTACTCGGCAGAGGAGTCATAAGTGGGGGAATTCCCTTGCTGAGGGGACGGCGGAGCATTGAGATAGTCCTTTAGCTTGCGGTTCGTGGGTACAGAGGTCTGACCATCAGCCAATTCTCGTCAGCACATAATGGGAGAGAGGGTCTACCCAGTACTAATGTCTAAGGATACTTACGGCGTAGCGGAATCGGAAGTCATCCCATCGAAGAACCGCTCCACGGCTTCCCGCGCCTCTTCGATGCTCGTGTACTTGGCGACGGTCACGTTGGGGTCGCCGGAGATCATGGCGGACAGCCGCCGGTCGTCCCTGGGCTGGTACAGGGCCAGCACCGGCTTGCCTTGAAAACCGGCCCGGGCAACCTCCACCCCTACACCGAAGGACGGCACCGTCACTTCCGCCACCATCACGTCGCACTGGTCGATCAGCTTCACGTCCCGCCGGTAGACCTCCGCGGGTGAGAAGGTCGGCTCGCCCATCCGGGTGCGGTTCTGATCGGCCACGAACTCGGTCAGGACTTCACCATATTTGTTCAGTAGCTCGATGATCCGGGGATAGACGTGGGCCTGCTCCCTGCCGCCGCTGATACTGCCGGAGAAATAGATGCGCATGGGTAGGGTAAGTTAAGCAGGCTTGCCCGGATTTAGGCCCATTCACTCACCCGCCGATACCGCTGCCGGGGCTTGCCGCGCACGGCGCCAGTCGGCCAGGGCATAGGGCAGGTACAGCAGGTAGTAGAGCACCAGGGCGATCACCCCGATCTGGCCGATATACCACGGCCAGTCGGCCATGAAGCTGGTCAGGTTGGTGCCGTAGGGCTTCTCACACAGGAACATGTAATTGCTGCCGATCAGCCAGTTGATCCCGCCCACTACCAGGGCGGCAGCGGCTGTGAGACCGAAAACCCAGTGCAGCCCCTTGAACGATGGCCTGAGTTCCGTCGTGACGATCAGGTACAGCACTCCCAGGATGATCAGCCCGTGCGAAGTGAAGAACTGGAAGAACAGGAAGTGGGGGAAGGTAACCGTGATATCCGGGGTCAGCAGGGGATTGATGGCTCCGCCGATGCCCCAGAAATAGACCACCTCGAACAGGCGCGGTTTTCTGGTCACCAGCGTATAGGCCACCAGGAATACCGAGAAACCGCACAGGTGCAGGGGCAGGATGTCGCGGTGGTCCCAGGTGCCGGCCGCCAGGTGATAGCCGTGTAGTGCGAACTCCTGCACCACCAGTATGATCGCCAGCGCTCGCGCGAGTTGCTCCTGCTGGCGGGCACTGGCCCAGCGGCCGCCGTACACCAGCACCGCCGTCCAGACCACGGCCACTACCAACAGCGCTCTCAAATGATGCGTGCCGAACAACTCGAACGTATCCATTGGATTCCCTCTCTCCTGTCTACTGGCTCCAGGTAGGAATCTAACCGCTCATACCCCGGCGATGCAATCGGTGGAATGCAAAAGCCCTCCCGGCGTTCGGCCTGCCAGGAGGGCTTGAATTCAGTCGGACGTATAAATGTATGCTTGATCAAATAAGAATATTACACCTCGGCGAAGCGCTGGTTCACCACCTCCCAGTTGATGTTCTGCACGAAGGTGTCGATGTAGCCGCCCCGGTTGGTCCCGTAGTCCATGGCGAAGGCGTGCTCGAAACTGTCCAGCACCAGGATGATGTCCTGTAATACCGGCAGGCCTGTGTGGTGCTCCGTGAGCAGGTAGGTGTGCAGCTTGCCATCGGCCCGGGATTTGGTCAGCACCACCCAGCCGATGGTGGATAATCCCGTGGCCTTCAGGTCCTTTAGGAACTCGTCGTAGCTGCCGAAGGACTCGTCGATGGCCTGCTTCAGCTCCGCTGAAGGATCACCCTTGGCCTGGAGGTTCTCGAAGTACAGCTCGTGCAGGTAGGTGCCGTTGAAGGCCACCGCCTCCCGGCGCTTCAACTCCGACCAGTGACCCCAACTATAGTTGGCGTGTCCCTTGTCCGTCTTCTTGAGCTCCTCCTCCATGAGGTTCAACCGGGCGACGTAACCCTTGTATAGCCCGAAGTGGGCCTCCAGCAGCTCGTCGGAAATACCCTCCAGGGTTCCCAGCAGGTAACCGAAATCGCGTGCTTCGTGTGCCATGGTATCTCTCTCCTTATTTGGATGGTTGGTCCTCGAACGGCTGCCTATAGCCGTTCCTGGTCAGGTAATTAATTAATTTCCAAATGCTTGTGGTTACTCAGGATGTAGATCATCATTGAGCGACTCCCGCATCTCCTCCGTCAACGTGGTTTCATAGCGATAGTCTCCGTGGTCGATACGGAACTTGATCTCGGCCCCCGCCGCGCCCAGCAGTTTCCTGGCTGACGGCGATAGCTGGAAGCGGATGTAATGCACCGAGCTGATCTTGTCCTCCTCGCTGCGCCCGGCTTCGAACCGGGCGAAAGCCTTTTCCTCACCGGCCTGCAGCCAGAGGCTGCTCCCGTCGGTCAGTCCCAGGAAGTGGTGCAGCTTCTCCTTGATCTGCTCCGACTCCGTGATCTCGATAAAGAGGGTGGCGCTGAGTTCACCCTCCTCGGGCAGCAGAGTGTTGTATGTATCGATCTCCTCCTGGATGGCCTCCTCTTTGACCATTCGCTCGGCCCGCATCATTTCCTGGATCTGGAAAATGATCGTCTTGCGGTCCTCGAACGTCAGCGAGATTTCCGGGCCGAGCTGAATTCGGCGGTTGGCCTTGTGGACCATGACTTCCGTCCGGAAATCGTCACGGATCTTCTCGTACTCCGCAATGTCCAGTAGATCGGCTTGTGTTATCTTTTTCATTCAGGTACTCATTTCGTGTTATTTATTGACCTTGTCATCGAGGCCGTAGGCGTGGTGGATGAGCTTCAGCGGGTGCTCGGTCGTTATCGCGCCCTTGCTGGCCTCGTGGATCTGCATGCCTGCCAGCGTGCAGTCGGAGCAGGTATGGTTCGCCGGTTTGCGGTTCAAGGCGCCCACCAGCTTCTCCGCCACTTTTATGGATTCGTCGTAATACTCGGCCTTCATGCCCCAGCCGCCGTCCATCCCCGAACACTTGTCTACCATGTTCACCTTGGTGTCCGGGACCAGCCGCAGGAGATCGCGGCTCTTGAAACCCCGCTTCTGGGCTTTCAGATGGCACGAGAGGTGGTAGTTGATCTCACCCAGCTCGTTTACGAAGTCCGTTTTCAGCTGGCCGTCCTTGTGCAGCTGCATCAGGTATTGGGAGATATCCTGGGTGTTCTCCGCTACCAGGGCGATGTCCTTGGCCAGCGGGCCGTCGCTGCCGTCCAGGTAAGCGTAATCGTGCCGGATGGTGAGTGAGCAGGTGGGCGGCCCGGCCACCACGATCTGGTAACCTTGATGGGTCCACTTCGCCAGCTCTTCCAGGAGAGGGCGGGCTTGTCGGCGGAAAGCCTCGAAATCACCGGAGGACAGGTGCGGCGCTCCGCAGCACCGCTGGGAGGCCAACTGCACCTCCACGTCGTTGTGCTCCAGGATCTCCACCGCCGCTATGCCGACTTCCGGATCATTCGCGTTGGTGTAGCAGGTGGGGAAAATGGCCACCTTCCCGGCCGGTTTGACCGGTACCGGTGTGGTCCGGCGGTGGCGCTGGAACCATTTCGCAAAGGTCTCACGATGGAAATCGGGCAGTGTCCGGTGGCGGCTGATACCCATGACCTTCTCCATCAGAAAACGGAGGGGCCAGAAACGGTTGCCCCAGTTTGAGAAGGGCGCGGTCATGCTGCCCAGCTTGCCGACGGCATCCGTGTTGCTCAGGAAGATGTCGCTCAGCTTCTTGCGCCCGGCCTTGGTGCGTACGGCCTGGGCGCGCAGCATCAGGCGGGGGAAGTCCAGCTGGAACTCGTGCTCCTTGTCCGGCGTGTAGGGGCAGATGGGATCGCACAGCTTGCACTGGTAACACAGGTCCACCACCCGCCACTTCTCCGCCGCCGTCAGCTCGGTGACGTCACCGACGAACTCGGCTTCGATGCTGGCTTCAACGGCGTGCTCGCCCTCCGGCAAGTCCAGATACTCGGCGCGCTCCTCCTTCGCACCCACTCGCCCGGCCTTTTCCGCTGCTTCGCGCTTCCGTTGGGCCTGCTCGTCCAGCGTGTCAAAAAGCGCCGGAAAAGAGGGACACAGGTTCCAGCACAGGCGGCAGCCGAGGCAGATATCGTAGACCCGCTCGAGCTCTTGGTCCAGAGAGTGGGAATCCCAGTATTCCGGCCGCTGAATATCGTAAATGGCGTGCGTGGTATCACTGTGGTTAAGCATGATGGCGACCTGTCGTTAGATGAGATCGGTAGTTACGGATATGGCCGTTTGGAAGATCGTATGCCACGCCGCAAGTACGTCACGTCGTGGCATACCTTCCGGATCGATTAAAGCGTGTCCAGGGTAGCCTGGAATTTGCCGGCATGGGACTTCTCGGCCCGGGCCAGCGTCTCGAACCACTCGGCGATTTCTTCATGTCCCTCATCACGAGCGGTCTTGGCAAAACCGGGATACATCTCGGTGTACTCGTAGGTCTCACCCGCTACGGCCGCCTTCAGGTTGCTCTCGGTGTCACCGATGGGCAGACCGGTTGCCGGGTCACCCACTTCCTGCAGGAACTCGATGTGACCGAACGCGTGGCCGGTTTCACCGTCTGCCGTATTCTTGAATACCCCGGCGGCCTCGGGATAGCCCTCGATGTCCGCCTGGCGCGCAAAAAACAGGTAGCGGCGGTTGGCCTGCGACTCTCCCGCAAATGCTGCCTTCAGGTTCTCTTCGGTTTTACTCCCTTTCAGACTCATGCTGTTCTCCTTTACACTGTGTTGGTTACTTGTTCGTCTGTAGTCGTTATTTTTTCAGCTTGTCGATAGCACCGAAGATGTCATCCATGGTCGGTGTGTTGTCCCCCGCCGATTTCTCGATGTTCAACCACCGGATGTTGCCCTGTTTATCGATCAGGAACTCGGCCCGGTTGGCAAAACCACCCGGCAGGGCCACACCGTACGACCGCGCTATCTCTAAAGTCATATCACTCAGCACCGGGAATTGAACCCCGCCCAGGGCGTCGCAGAACGCCTTCTGGCTGAAGGCATTGTCCACGCTCACGGCGATCACCTCGGTACCCCGCTCCTTGAAATCCTCCAGGTGCCCGCTGTAGAGCGATAGCTGGTCTGTGCATACCGGTGAGAATGCCTTGGGGTAGAACACCAGAAAAACGTTCATTTTGCCCGCATAATCTGCCAGCGCCACCGGCTGGCCTTCTTGTGTGCTGCCGGAAAAGGCCGGCGCCTTATCGCCTGCTTTCAGTGACATAATTCCTCATTCCTCCTCTGTCAGGTGACATTCATTACATACACCGGTGACTTCCACGGAATAACCGGTGACCTTGAACCTGCTGTCTTCCAGGATCGCTGACGGCAGCTCGCCCAGGTTGATCTCAAGATCGAAAATGCGGTCGCAGCGGATGCAGCGGTAATGGTCGTGGCGGTCCGTGTGACCATCGTAACGGACATGCCCGTCATCGTAGATCCGCTGGATCATGTTCCCGTCTGCCAGCTGGTTGAGATTGCGGTACACGGTCCCCAGACTGATATTGGGGATCTCCCGGCGCACGCGGCTGTAGACCCACTCCGCCGTGGGGTGGGTGTCGGT
>CP070787.1:2026336-2029497 GCA_020346745.1 Fidelibacterota bacterium
ATAACTGAGGGCAATCTTATAGCGGGCGTCGTCTCCCTTATCTGATGAGGGATAATTAAATACTCGCTCAAATTCACTTATAGCCCGCTTGAAGTTTCTCCTTGCATAGTAACACTCCGCCAGCCAATACTGAGAATTATCCGCCAGCTCGTGTTGGCTACCGTCTTTAATCAGTTCCGCAAATTTATCAGCGGCTTGGCTGTACTGCCCATTCTGGTATGCAGACAGGGCATCGATATAGGAGCGGCGGAACTCCTCGTCGGTCATCGCGGCAGTGGGTGGCCTAGTTTCCGGTTGACGGGCAGCCATGATATCGTTGAAACTACTTGTTAGGGATACAATCTTATTCTCGATCAGTACCAGTTGGGATAGAATCTCGAAATTAGTACTGTCTATATATGCCGCTTTATCCTCCAGCAACCTGATCTTATTCATGATCAAGCTCAATCGATTAACCAGCGCCAGCTCGGAGCTGTCCATGGAAGCCTTGGCTTCCACAGCCGACGCCAGCGATGCCCGGAGTTCAGGTAACACCTCATTAACACCCCTAATTGTACTTTCCAGAGCCCTTACCCTGGCTGTCAAGCTATCGTTCTCGCTCTTAAGAGCCGCCACACGTCCATTGATCCTTCTGAGCTCCTGACTCACATTGGGCGTGCGGGAGGGTGATCGTCTCGTTTGACGTTGTTGAGTTTGTTCATCGCCCGAATACACTCCAAAGGCTAGCTCACCTGCAAAGGCTACACTGCTTTTCGGGAGAAGAACTATGGAAATCACGAAAGCAAACGAAAGATATACAAGCTGCCTCGATGCCAGCCGGCGTCTCATTGAACCTCCGGTATCTCAGGGTCAATCATTGACCATAATTAATTATCAAAATTTAATACTTTGGTATCGGGACAGCAATGACACATAATCCTCCTACAGGTACCCCTCTTACACTGTATACTTCGAGGCAACCCTCTCTAGTCTATCTAAGGCTCACCAGCCAGAAGGTAATGTGTAATGCCTATCAGCAAGAGACAGGTTAGAAGAAACGAGCCCCCGTAGCTCATGAATGGCAGCGGCAACCCCGTTACAGGCATAAGCCCGGTTGCCATGCCCATATTCACGAACACATGTACAAGGAAAATAGCACTGAACCCTACGATCGAAAGACTTGCGAAGCGGTATTGAGTTGTTGAAGCCCGATCCAGCATTCGAAGGAGCAGCCACCCAAATAAAATAAGAACCCCCAGGACAGCAATGAATCCTAGTTCTTCACCAATGACTGCGATAATAAAATCGGTGTCGCTTACCGGGAGAAAACGCAGGTGAGTTTGAGTTCCCTCGCCTATTCCCTTACCGAAGACGCCACCTGATCCAATGGCCGTTCGAGACTGCAGCACCTGATACCCAGCGCCGTGTGGATCTGCCGAGGCATCCAAAAGGGTTAGAATACGTCTCTGCTGATAAGGTTGTAAGCTATTCCAGAGGGTCGGCGCAAGGGTTCCAAACATGGCATTTACAGAGAAAATGATCGCGCTCCATCGAAGCTGCGACCGGACAAAATAAAGGATAAGAACCAAGACCAACATCCAGATCGAGAACGCGTAGAAATTAAAACCTGTTATTAGACTAACGGCAGGAGCTAGAATGATTAAAAGATGAAAATAGGAAATGTTAGCCCAATACATCATGGTGATAGCGACGGCGATGTAGATAATAGCGGTTCCCAAGTCAGGTTGCCCGATGATCAAGAAAGCGGGAAGTAAAGCCATGCCCAAGGGGACTAGGGCATACAGGAACTTGTGGAGGTATTTTTGGTAATCCGTCAGATAACGAGCTATCGCGAAAACCACGATAATTTTGCCAAACTCAGCTGGCTGTAAGTGGAGCGGTCCTAGCGCGATCCACCTTCTACCCCCCGAGAAGGCTGGCATTAAATAAGTAATCAGCAGTAAAAGTATCAGGCCGATGTATAGCCGATATCCCTGTTCATAGTAAGCACGCGGATGAAGCCACCGCAGGAGCCACACAACCAATCCTGCGACTGCCAGCCAGACAAACTGGCGGAATAGTGCAGATGATAGGACCGAGTCTTGAAGGCTGGTACTATGCAGCCCGATGAAACCGATCACCAGAAGAATGATAACAGGAGCCAGTAAAAGGGCATCCCATGCTATCAGGTTGGGTTGAGCTCTAAGGGATTTGAGCAAGATCCCCCCTGCCATCACCATATTCAGCGATGAAATAGGCAAAAATTTCCGCAGCCATCGGAGCTGCTGTCCGTGATCCTAGTCCGCCCTGTTCGACAAGAATTGTCACCACCAGGTCGCGATTCGATTTGGTTTTAACGAATCCTGAAAACCAGGAATGCGCTTCACCATGTGGATTCTGCGCAGTACCGGTTTTGCCATAGATGGCTCCGCCCTCCACACGGGCACGGAAACCCGTGCCTTTCTCCCCGTTGATAACCTGGTACATTGCTCGTTGCATAAACTTCCAAGCGCGAGGCGGCAGATTTATGACCACATCCTTGGTATCACTTGAAGGAATAGTTTTAACTAGCTTTGGTGCGACCAATCGGCCGCCGTTAGCTATGGCGGTCGTCATCCGTGCGATCTGTAGTGGTGTAACAAGTAGATCGCCTTGCCCCAATACCAGATTCAAGAGATGTCCCGGGGTCCAGCCCTGTTCAGCATACTCCCGATCCATATACTCGGGTGTGGGTACAAGTCCGACGGATTCCAACGGTAGATCCACCCCGGTTGGACTTCCAAAGCCAAATGCGTGAGCCATCTCTACCCAGGCATCAAAACCGATCCACTGTATTAGTTTATAGAAATAGATATTGCATGAAAGCCGAACCGCGTCTTCCATATTTACATGACCATGTCCGGGCCAGATATTGCAGTGGAACGCGCGATTGCCAAACCAATAAACATTCTTGCATTCCACTGTTTCTTCGGGATCGATTTCTCCACCAGCCAGGGCGGCAGCAACCGCCACTAGCTTAAAAATCGAACCAGGCGGGTAGAGCCCATTTATGGCCCGGTCCAATAGAATTTTATCTGGATGATCCCGCCATTGTTCCCAAAGTGAGATTGGAATCGGTCCTGTAAAGGGAGCAAGCACATAATCGGGGGAACTTACATATGCAAAGATATTGCCAGAATTTG
>CP070787.1:2029597-2032483 GCA_020346745.1 Fidelibacterota bacterium
GATGGCTTCCTGAGCAACCTCGACCGCGTACTTGGCCGAATAGAGAGCGTTACCAATGCCTTCTCCCGTGAAAGGATCGATAAGGCCCGCGGCGTCCCCCAGAAGCATGAAGCCATTGCCCACCATCCGGCGGTGCTTACTGCCCACAGGCAGGTTCCAGCCGACCGGTTCTTCCAGAGACTTGGCATTACTGAAACGCTCCCGAAACGACGGGCTTTGAATGGCCGATCTCAGTGCTTGTTTCAGATCAATATTCTGGCGTTTGATATACTCATGGAGCATGCCGATACCCACATTCGCATAGCCGTTCTCCAGGGGAAAGATCCAGAAATAGCCGGGGATCACCTCATCCACATAGTGCAGCTCAATCTGGTCGGTGAGACCGCTGACGTTTTGAAAATACTGCCGCAAGGCCACCACCCAGTGCCGTGGATCATGATGATAGAGACCGGTTTTTCGTGCCACCAGGGAATTGTAGCCATCGGCACCCAGGATCAGGCGGCCTTGAAACTCGACGGATTCTCCATCCTTCGTCAGGCCTCGAACGCCGCGGGCAACGCCATCCTGCCATATCAGATCATTGACGGTGAATCCTTCCATGCAGGTATCGGCACTCTGTTTCGCCTGCTCAAACATGAACTGATCAAAATTCTGCCGCCGGATGACAAATCCCTCGGGAACCTGGTCAAGGCTACTCTGGTGCAGATCAATCACCAGTTCCGTGTGATCGGGGCTACTGAAGATTATACGGCTGATATTGGCACCCGGTAATTCCCTGACTCTATCCAGGAGCTCCAAATCTCTCAGGATGGCAACCGATTTTCCTGACAAGGCATCGCCGCAGATTTTATCGCGCGGGAAGGTGGCTTTATCCAGCAAGAGAGTTGTCAGTCCGAAGCGCCGGGCATACATAGCCGCGGCCGCTCCGCTAGGACCGCCCCCAACAATGATCAGATCGAAGTCTGAGATCGTCATCAATATGCCCGTGTTACCCTACACGCGGTGCTTTCGGCTGTCTGAGGAACTGAATGGCGCATGCTAGAAATTACGCAGTATCGATTCAGACTTGTGGAGATTCTTCATGATAGCGATGTAAGCCCGACGGATAGGACCTATTACTACTATTGAGGCAACGGGGACGGGTAGCGTGATTAAGAGCACATGGATCATCGCGTTCATCTGCCCGCGCTTGCCTTTGATCGAGATTCCGCGGTAGCTTTCGTGCAGCTACAAATTACCCTGATACACAACATGAAGAATGACCTCCAACAAGCCCTGAATAAGATCGCTGGTCACGATCTGGACACGATCATGACCGGTTTGAACGCTATCAGAGCTGGAATTCACACCTTTGGTACTGATGAATTGCTTCTGGTGACCGACACGTTAGGAAGCCTTTTTTTCATAGACAGCTTTGACCGGCCGGACCTACAGCCCGCGGTGGATGCGGCCATCGATATCCTCGCCGAAGCCGGCCCCGATATCATCCCCTTCATCATGGACACCTTCGAGAATTCCGATATCAAGGCCAATATCTCCTTCGCCAAGGTATTGGGTAAGATTGGCGTGCCTGCGATTCCTCATCTGGTAGAGTTCTACCGCCACTCCGATGATCCATTCATGAAATCCTATGCGCTCTATGCCCTGGGCAAGGTCAAGGATAAGGCCGTTCTGGCTATCCTTATGGATGTCATGCAAGCGGTACAATCAGAGCATCTGGAAGTGCGGGATTCGGCCATCCGGGCTATCGGCAAGACCATGGAGCTGATTACCCCGAAGGATATTTCCACTTCCCGAAGGGATGACATCTTCGATCTGCTCTTCAATTGCATTGCCGATCACCATTCAGCAATACGTGCAAAAGCGATACGAGCACTTGGCAAGATGGAGAAAGCCGGATTACTCGCTGATTCCCAAGCCGATCAACTCGGGATAGCATGCAAGCGAATCACGGGTCAGGATGAAAACTACCGCTGGGATCGCGCTTTCATCGTTCGTAAAGAAGCGCAGGAAGTGCTGAATTTCCTTATCCAGGACAGCGGATAGGGTTCCAAGTCCATCCGCGATCGAAATCCGATAAATGAAAGTCTGCTGTGCTCTTTAGAAATACGACTTTTTTCCGATGCTGGTAAGATGTAAAAACAAGGGTTTGTTTCCCATTATCTCCCATTGTACCTTTGCGCTCCCCATCACATCACACCAACATGTATACCAGTAAGTTCAACCATGCACCAATCAACTATGAGTTGCCACCATGCTGAGGCCTGTTAAAGCTGAAGACCTGAAGATCGGGATGTACATCCGACTGGGGGAACAGGCCCACCTCCTACCTCTGTTTGAAGAAAGTTTCATGATCACCCGCGAAGAACAGATTGTGAACATTGTTGATAAAGGGCTTGCTCTGGTCAACGTTGACACTGAGAAAAGCGAGGTAGAAGTACCCATTCCCGAGGACTTCGACCCACTCAGCATGATCAGCGATGAATTGAAGGCGACTATCGAGGACAAAAGTGCCCCACCCGAAAAGAAGGCGAAGGCTGTTTATACTCACTCCATTAATATGATGAAGAATGTTATCGAACAGCCGACTTCTGAAAACATACTCAGCGGGAAGAAGATGGTAGGTGACATTGTTGACCTCATTCTGGCTGATGATGATACCGCGGACGCCCTGACGCAGATCACGTCCCACGATTACTACACCTACACACACTCAGTGAACGTAGGGATGTACGGTGTCCTCCTCGCGAAAGCTGCCCTTGGAGACCAGGCCGATCACGACATGAATGAGCTGGGGGCCGGATTCTTCCTCCATGATCTAGGCAAGTGCGAGGTGCCTTCCTATATAATCAACAAGCCAGGGCGGCTGACGGAGGAAGAGTGGGA
>CP070787.1:2032583-2037130 GCA_020346745.1 Fidelibacterota bacterium
TCAGCACGACCTCAGTCGGGAAAAAGCGCTGGTGCTCAGCGGAGAGGACTGGCATCCAGGCGTCATCGGCATCGTGGCCGCCCGGATTCGAGACCTTTTCCACCGGCCCACCGTGATAATCGCCCTGCAAGACGGTGTGGGAAAGGGCTCCGCAAGGAGCATGGCCGGGTTTGACCTCTATGAGGCTTTAACCCAATGCCGGCAACAACTGCTGGGATTTGGGGGCCATGCTGTAGCGGCCGGACTGTCCATTATGCGGGATAACCTGCCCGCCTTCAACAACGGCTTTCTCGAATGGGCCGACAAAAAACTCACCATCGAACAGCTCCAGCCTCGACTGACAGCCGAAGGAGAGTGCTCGCTAAGCCTTATTGACCGCCGCTTCCTCCGTTTTCTCGACTCTCTCGCCCCCTTCGGACCTGGGAATCGGCGACCGGTATTCGTGACCAGGAATGTGCAGTCCATCGGGTCGCCCCGCCTTGTCGGGGATGCCGCAAACCACCTGAAATGCCAGCTGTTCCATAACGGTACCGCCTTCGATGCCATCGGCTTTGATATGGCCGACCACTATGAAAAACTACTCTTGAATAAGCCCCTGGATATCGCTTACGTTGTGGAAGAAAACGAGTGGCAGGGTAACCGAAAGATTCAATTGCAGCTCAAAGACATCAAAATGGGAGACTCAGCATGACGCGCGCTTATATATCTGGGACCGGTTTTTATGTACCCGAAAAAGTGGTGACCAACGACGATCTGGCCACTCTGATGGATACTAGCGATGAATGGATCCGGGAACGCACCGGGATTCAGTCCCGGCGGTTTGTGGAGGATGGTGTCGGGACTACCGACTTGGCCGTCCCTGCCGCTGAACAGGCCCTCAAAGCCGCCGCACTCACCGTAAAGGATATCGACCTGATCATCTTCGCCACCTCAACTCCGGACTACATGGCTCCCGGATCGGGTTGCCTACTTCAGGACCGCATGGGCTTCCCGGAAATCGGTGCTCTGGATGTGCGCGTACAGTGTTCGGGATTTGTCTACGGACTTTCGATTGCTGATCAGTATATCCGCACTGGTACTTTCCGCCATGTGCTCCTGGTCGGTGCCGAGGTCCAGTCAACTGGCATGGATCTCTCCGATGCCGGGCGGGATGTAAGTGTCATTTTCGGTGACGGGGCTGGCGCTGTCGTTGTCTCGGCTACCGAAGAGGACCGGGGCGTCTTGAGTACCCATTTGCACTCCGAAGGCAAGTATGCCCGGGAATTGTGGTCGGAAGTTCCCGCTAGTGGGCGGAATCCTCGCATTTCATCCAAGGATGTGGAAGAAGGACGCCACTGGTTGAAAATGAATGGCCGGGAAGTTTTCATCCATGCCGTTACCCGTTTCCCGGAATGCATCATGGAAGCCATTGCCGCCAATAACTTGCAGGTTGAGGACGTGGATCTCATTATTCCCCACCAAGCCAACCTGCGTATTACGATGGAAGTGGCTCGCCGCCTGAAAGTGCCGCTGGAATTGGTCTACTCCAATATTGATCGCTACGGCAACACAACCGCCGCCAGTATTCCCATCGCTATAGCCGAGTCGGTCAATGAAGGCCGCATACAAAAGGGAAACCATGTGGTCCTGGTCGCCTTCGGATCAGGCTTTGCCTGGGCCTCGGCGATGATCAAGTGGTAAATATAGAATAGTCAGACAGCATGGAATTACCCTACTTCTCCGAAGAACACCAACTGTTGCGGGACATGGTGGCCGACTTCGCCCGGAACGAAGTGGCTCCCGTCACAGACGAGCTGGACCGCGATGGCCGCTTTCCTGCCGAACTGGTCGCTAAAATGGCGGAACTGGGCTTGATGGGAATTCCGATCCCACAGGAGTACGATGGCGCTGGAATGGATACGGTGTCCTATTCCATTGCCGTCCATGAACTGGCCAAGGTGGACGCCAGCCTGGCGATTACGGCCGCCGCCCATATCAGCTTGGGTACCATGCCCATCCTCCTCTTCGGTAATGAGGAGCAAAAGAAAAAATACCTCCCGGTGCTAGCCACTGGTAAAATGCTGGGAGCGTTTGGCCTTACCGAGCCGGGTGCCGGTAGTGATGCCGGGGCTACTCAAACCCGGGCCCATCGCCAAGGTGACCGCTTTGTAGTGACTGGAGAAAAGGCCTTTTGTACTAATGCCGGTCAAGCCGGGGTGATTGTCTTCACCGCCCGCCTCATCGATGACGGCGAGGATCAGGGCATCAGCGCCTTCCTGGTTGAAAAAGATACACCCGGACTTAGGTTGGGGAAACCGGAAAAAAAGATGGGCTGGAGAGCCTCGGACACACGGTCGCTGTACTTCGAGGAGCTGGAACTACCCACCCAGAATCTCCTCGGAAAGCCTGCCAGAGGATTTAGCCAGTTCTTGGAAACGCTGGCCGGCGGACGCATTTCCGTTGGGGCACTGTCCCTGGGAACCGGAGAGGGAGCCTACGAGTTGGCCTTGAAGTACGCTTCGGAACGGGAAGCCTTTGGACAGAAAATCGGTCAGTTTCAGGCCGTGCGCTTCAACCTCGCTGATATGGCTACACAGCTTGAGGCTGCCCGCCATCTGGTTTACCATGCTTCCTGGCTCAAGGATCAGGGTCGCAGCGTGATCAAGTCCGCCGCCATGGCCAAGTTGTATGCCAGTGAGCTGGCCATGCGCATTGCCATCGATGCTATCCAGATACACGGCGGCTATGGCTATATCCGGGAGTACCAGGTAGAGCGCTTTTTCCGGGATGCAAAGGTGCTGGAAATAGGCGAAGGAACCAGTGAGATCCAACGGATGATCATCGCGCGTGCAATATTGGAGGAAGCCCAGAGGATATAACTATGGCACAAAAATTCAAGATTCAGTGGGATTGGCTGCGTTCCATTGCTTGGCTGCGTTCGGCTCGCTTCTATCGGGTCCTGATTTTCGCAGGTAGTATTGCCGCCATCTCCTGGCTGTTTCCCATCGGTGAGCGTTTTGAATATCGCTACGATTTGAACGATATCACCGAAGAGACGATCATCGCACCCTTCAATTTTCCGGTCTTGAAAAGTGAGGAGGTCCTCGAACAGGAGCGCGAGGCAGCCCGCCGCGCCGTGCCGGTGCTCTTCCGCCGCGATACTCAGATTTCGGCTGCCCAGCTTAACGGCGTGGTTGATCTCTTTACCCGGACCAGACGCATCCAGCGGGCCGAGAACAGGCTGGCCCAGAGTCGCCAACGGGCATACCGCTATCGCTATGATGAACGGTTCGCCGAGGCGCAGCGCGCGGTGGATCGCGATAGCACCGAAGTGGTGGATCTCAGAGGCAATTTCGCCCTCCGGTTTCCACTGGACCTGAACGCTCCCTACTGGAGCAGTTTCTTCTCAGGGACCGCACCCGATGGCCGCACCATCAACTACTCCCGGCTCCAGAGGGAACTGGTAAGCATCATCCGGGATATCCTTGCAGAGGGAGTCCTCAGCCCTCCACCGAAAAGCCAACTGGGTGACGCGCCAGTGGCCATCGCCAGCGAGGGGGTGGAGGAAACGGTGGACCTGAAATTCCTACTGGACCTTGATGAAGCCTGGGCCAAAGCCAAAACGAGGCTTCAAGCCCAATACCCGCCAGCTGCCGATATTGAAATCGCGGTGGCGTCCGACCTGCTGATCTATTTCATCCGCCCCAATCTGATCTATGATGATGAAAGCACTGCGCGACGGCAACAGGCCGCCGTTGATAAAGTCCCCAAGTCCAAAGGATTTGTACTCGAAAATGAACGGATAGTGGACGCTAATACCAGGGTCACTCCGGAAATTCTGGAGAAACTCAACTCCCTGGCTGCCGCCAAAACTGAGGCCATCGCTTCTGCCGGTGGATTCCAGCTCTGGTTGCCCAGAATTGGCATTGTGGCTATCACCATCATCTTGCTCGTATTTTTCTTCGCCTGGCTGTATGTCTACCGCCGCTCTTGGTTCATGCAGAACCGGATTCTACTGCTTACCAATCTCCTGATAGTTACCCTCCTGGCCATGGGTAGTCTGTTTCATCATCGCTTCGGACTCTCGGAATATCTGATCCCCTTCACTGTCGTAGCTATGACGTTCACCATCCTCTTCGACGCCCGAACCAGTATCATCGCCACCGTTTCCCTGGCTGTGCTGGTTGGCTTCCTGGTCGGCAACCGGGTGGAATTCGTGCTGGTGAATCTTCTGACCGGGAGTGTGGCCATTTATGCCGTTCGTCAATTGCGCCGCCGGCGACAGATCTTCACCGCCATCATTTATATCGTTTCCGCCTACGCCTTGGGAATCACTGCAGTCGAGTTCCTCAAGTATACCAATCTGACCACCCTTGCTTCCAAACTGATGTATGCCTCCATCAATGGTATGCTCTCACCAATCGTGGTGTATGGTATCATTGGAGTCCTGGAAGTAATCTTCGGCTTGACTACCAATCTCACCCTCTTGGAACTGTCCGACTTTAACCATCCCTTGTTGCGACGGCTTAGCCGCGAGGCGAACGGCACCTTCAGTCACAGCATCATCG
>CP070787.1:2037230-2038972 GCA_020346745.1 Fidelibacterota bacterium
TTGGATCACCGGGTTTTCGGAATACCCACGGCAATCCTTTTCAATGGTATGGGTTATGAAGTCCGTCGTTGGACACCTGATGATTTCAGGCGTGGCGGAGGTACGATGGGGGAATTTGAAGAAGTGATTACCAGAATTCACGCTCTAAATGAGCTAAAGTAAAGCTATTTCCAATCTGAATATGAATCGTATGCTGATTGCAGTATCTACTGGTATCCTTGCAACTAGTTCAATGGTTTCTGCTCAAATTGGCATCTGGACGTCCGCTGAGGAGCTTGCTGCCAAACCCATGCTTGGCTTGCCGTGGGATCGGATGAAAAGTGCGGCTGATGAAGCGGATCCAGGATGGGCTTACGTATCACATCAGGATAATAACAATAACGCGCACATTCTCGCCGCTGCCATTGTCTATGCCCGCTCCGATGATGAGGTATATCGGGCCAAGGTGGAGGCAGCTTGCGAACAGCTGGCGACTACAGGCTACCCCGCTTTATCACCTATGATTAATGGGAAATCTGCAGATAACCGCACGCTTGCCTGGGCTCGGGAAACTGGCGCCTATGCTCTGGCGGCTGACTTGGTCGGCTACCGGACAACCGAATTCGAAACTTGGCTACGAAATATGGCCGAGGTCTATGTCGGTACTGATAACCGCACGTTACTGTGGATGTTCAAGGTGCGTCCTAACAATTGGGGGACACATGCGTTCGGCTCCTTGTGCGCTATATACGCTTACTTGCAGGATACCACCAGGTTGGTCGAGGTACGTGATTACTGGGTCCAGGCCGTTGTGGGACCCAAACCTGAGGCTTTGGATTATGGAGATGATCTCTCATGGCATGTTGATGAGAATGACCTTCGTCTCATCAATCCCAAAGGTGCGGTTAAGCAGGGCCTGAATATTGATGGGGTGATGCCTGACGACATGCGCCGTAATGGCTCCTTCAATAATCCGCCACCTGCCCGCTCGACGGACTACCACTGGGGTTTTCTGCAAGGCACTATAACCGGAGCCCGGATACTGGAACGGTTCGGCTTATCCATCTGGGAGGTGACCGACAGTGCCATTTACCGTGCCGGATATACCTTTCAAGTTCGGTGGGAAGCTGCGTATGGCGGATGGAAAGCAGATGGGGATGATCTTTGGATGCTGCCCTTCCTTGATGAGGTCTACGGGACCGAATGGGGAGAGAATCAACCTGAGCGGGTATGGGATCATGGCAAGAACACCGGCTGGGCTTACGTCGTTTGGGACGGAGTGATTTCCAGCACGGATGAACAGGGCAGCTGGCTCCCCGAAACCTATAAGCTGCTCTATAACTATCCGAATCCGTTTAATCCAGGTACCCATGTCAAATTTTTTCTTCCGCGAACTACACAGGTTCGTCTGGTCGTGTATAACCTCAACGGTGCTGAGATTGCCACCCTCTTCGATGGTCTCCACGAAGCGGGCGGATACACCGTATCGTGGGACGGCATTGACAAGTGGGGAAATCCGCTATCGAGTGGGATATATTTGTGTCAATTGTGCGCAGGTACGATGCGCGAAGTCACCAAGATGATGGTCTTGCGTTGAAAGAGCACACAACAGTAGTCAAAGTGGAGATATGTGAATTTGATTCTCTGATCTTCATGTAACTGAAAAGACTGGATTTATAAGATTATAGAACCGCGCGAGATATTACCTGTAGAGGTCGTCTTCCATGCCAACTGGTGGCATCGGAATTACGGGATCTGTTTTG
>CP070787.1:2039072-2040178 GCA_020346745.1 Fidelibacterota bacterium
TCAATCCGGAAGCGCTCATGTGTGTCGGTCCACATGGCCTTCATAGCGGAAAAACTCACTGTCCAGGGACCGTTCCTGGAATTGTGGGAGCCGACGACAATATAGCCGTACTTCTCGGCTGCGGCCGCAAAACGATCGACGGGAATTTGCCCCCGAGCGCCGGGATCAAAAGCGTAGATGATCGGCCAGGTTTCCTGCGGAGTGTAGGCGGAGGGGAGATAGGCCGAGTAGCTTTGGCCGGGATCGCTCCGGCAGATGATGGTTCGGACGACTTCCCCGCGGGGAACATCCTCCATCTGGTTGGCAAAGTTGGATGTTCCGGGCACTCCAGCCAGGGCGACTCCCGGTGGAAGTGCACCAGCCACAAGCAAGATGAGGCTCAGAAGAGCTATAGGGAAACCTAGCATTTCTACCTTTGACCTCTCCCAGGGCTCAGTCCCATGGGTCGGTAGCGAGGATGGGCATCAGTGGTGATGAGCTGAGCGGTGGTCAGTCCATACGTTCCCAGTGGATTTCCCTGGTGATGTAGCTTACGGGATCATCCTTGGGAACGTTGACCCGCACGTGATACTCGGCGGATTGATCGGGCTCGACGGCGGTATCCGTGACCACGCCGGATAAGTAGGCCATGGATACACCTTCCACGAAAGCGGAATCCTCAGCGACCAGCTCAGTTTTGGCGTTCCATAGCCTGAAAATCACCCGCGCAAAATCCCCGCGGCTGATACCGGTATTCTTTACCCTGCCGGTGTAAATACGGTGTGTGTCGTAGATTTCTTCCTTGGCGTCACCGAGAAATTCCAATTTGGGTTTGAGCTCGGCGATATCCTGAATACTGCGGACATTGGACTTGTCCAGGGTCAGATTGCCGAGAGATGTTTCGATGGTGAGCTCATCGATATTCTCAGCGATGATGGTTCCCCTTACCACCGTGCCGTTGGTCAAGAGTACCTCGTGGGTCATCTTGGGGGGCTGAATGCGCCTCAGGATGGTTCGGTAGACTTCGGGGGTCATCTCGCGGCTTTTATAAGCTTCCACGTCCACCCGCAGCTGATTCATCTGCCGTCGTACATCTTCCATACTGGTCTGTAGGTCGTAGAAATCCT
>CP070787.1:2040278-2045500 GCA_020346745.1 Fidelibacterota bacterium
GTCGAACCGCGCCGTTTGAGAATATCCTCGATGTATACTCCTGATCCCATTCGATTCAAATACTCATTTGTTAGTACAGGGTTTTAGCTTACGGTATTAGCCTGCGGCCGGGGCGGCCGCTTTTTTCCGCTTGCTCTTACCCTTTTTCAGCTGCTCCAGGCCAAATTCATATCCCCGTTCGAAGGCTTCGATATTGACATCAATGAACCGATCCGGCACCGAACCGGGTAACGCCTCCTTGACGGCCTCCGGGCTCACGATCCCGGTAATTGCCGTGAAAAAGCCGATCATCACCACATTGGCGAATATGCGGTTTCCCATCTCCTCAGCAATGCGGGTCGAGGGGATGGAATAGACCTTCACGTCCTTGCGGAACTTGTCGGTCTTGACCAGATCAGTATCGGTGAGCATGATGCCATCCGGCACCAGTTCGTCAGCAAACTTCTCGTAGGCTTCCTGGGACATGGTGACCAGGATCTCCGGCGCCACGATATAAGGGTACAGCACCGGTGAGTCATCTATGACGACCTGCGCGGAACAGGCACCGCCACGGGCTTCCGGGCCAAAACTCTGGGTCATGGTCGCGAACTTATTATCGAACAAGGAGGCGGCCTTACCGACGAGAATTCCGGTTTTGATGATCCCTTGGCCGCCGAATCCGGAAAATCTAATGTCCATTCTTGGGTCCCTTGTATGGTATGAACTGGTCGCCCAGCTTGCTTTTCAGGAAATCGTCCCGCTTATCGAGGAAGGTCGGCTTGTCCTTGTCGACAAACTTGCCCACCACGATCTGGCTTTGAAAATCGATATCCACTTCGCGGGTATCGGCTCCGTGCTTGATGATGGCATTGTCGTGGTAGAATCTCATCAGGTCCAGACCATCGCCCAAGCGGTTACGACGAGCATAGAGGGTAGTGCAAGGGCAGATAATCTCGATGAAGGAGAAGCCCGGCTTCAGGAGTGCTTCGGCGATGGAATCGGTGAGCCGCCGGATGTGAAGAGCGGTCCACCGCGCCACGTACACCGCACCGCTTGACTCGGCCAGGAAGGGCAGGTTGAACGGGAACTCGTAGCAGCCATAAGGTGCGGTTGAAGCGTTGGCCTCGATGGGTGTGGTCGGCCCCGCCTGACCGCCGGTCATGGCGTAGTTGAAATTATTGATACAGATGATGGTCATATCGATGTTTCGACGAGCGGAATGAATGAGATGATTGCCTCCAATGGCAACCAAATCGCCGTCACCACTGATAACCACCACCTTCAGCTCAGGATTGCCTAGTGCGAGACCGGTGGCGAATGGTATCGCCCGACCATGAGTCGAGTGGAAGGAGTCCAGGCGCAGATACCCCGCTGCCCGTCCCGAACACCCGATACCAGAGACTACCGCTACCTTTTCGCGGTCCAGTTCAGACTTTTGCAGCCCGGAGATGAAAGCTGTGATGATCGTACCGATGCCACAGCTTGAACACCAGATGTGGGGCAGCCGCTCCATCCGCAGATACTGTTCCATGGGATGTGGCAGTTCTTCTTGCGGCTCCGGGATAGTTAATGTATCCGTATACTCTTTTTCCTTCACGCTCATGCTGCGCCCTCCTCAATAGCAGCAAGTATGTCCTTGGGGTCGTGGACCCACCCGCCAGCATGGGGTACCAGTATCGATTTCGCCTGCCCCGCGCTACAACGCTCCACCTCGAATACGATCTGGCCCATATTGATCTCGGGTACGACAAAGGATTTCACTTTACCAGCCAGCTGCCGGATTCGTTTCTCAGGGAAGGGCCAGACGGTGACCAATCGCATCGTACCCACCTTTATGCCCCGGGCGCTGGCCTCCTCTACGGCCTTCAGAGCAACCCGCGAGGAGATACCATACGAGACAACTACCACGTCTGCATCGTCGGTATTTTCTTCCTCAAAGATCGAGATCTTCTCTGCATTGTCCCGAATCTTATCGACCAGGTGGCGCACATTCTTGTCCTGCGCCTCGGCATTGATCACAGGATATCCACGTTCATCGTGGGTCAGCCCGGTGATATGGATATAATACCCGTCTCCGGCCTTGATCATGGGAGCAATATTGCTGGCGCCATTGAACTTGTACGGCCGGTAGGCCTCTTTTTCACCCTCATAATAGTTCCGCGGTGCAATATCTATCTCCTTCGATTCAGGAATGACCACCTTCTCGGTCATATGGCCCACACACTCGTCCATCATGAATAAAACCGGTACGCGCCATTTTTCGGAGAGATTGAAGGCGGTGATGGTGAGATCGAAGCATTCCTGGGGCGAGTTGGGCGAGATCGCGATGATCTCGTAGTCTCCATGGGAACCCCAGCGAGCCTGCATCATGTCCGCCTGGCCAGTCAGAGTGGGCAGGCCTGTCGATGGCCCTCCCCGCTGGACATTGACCACCACGCAGGGAGTTTCCATCATGGCAGCTAATCCCAGGTTCTCCATCATGAGTGAGAACCCGGGACCCGAAGTGACGGTCATCGACTTGGTGCCGGTCCAGGCGGCACCTATCACGGCGGCCATGGAAGCCAATTCATCTTCCATTTGAATGAAGATACCACCCACCTTGGGGAAGCGCTCAGCGATACGTTCAGCCACTTCGGTCGAAGGGGTGATGGGATATCCGGCCAGGAACCGACAGCCGGCCGCCAGGGCACCTTCCGCACAGGCGTGGTCACCGTCCATGTAATAATTGCCGGTGGCTACACCGATAGGATCAGCCTTCACGTTTGTTTCCTCCATGCAGAACCTCTTGAGGATCAGGGGGACTCGATTCGCCCTCAAGACAGAATATGGCAAACTCCGGACAGATCATTTCGCACAGGTTACAGTTCACGCATGCGCCCTGTTTCAAGGCAAGAGGATAGTGGTATCCTTTGCGATTAAACTCGGTCGACATTTCGAGAACGTCCTTCGGGCAATATTCGACACAGAAGCCACATCCCTTGCAACGCTCCACAATAATGTGCAGGTCACCGTGTGGGATTTTAATCTCTTCTAAATCAAGTGGTACGCGCCAGTAATTCATAGGGTACCCATTCCCTTGGTGTATGAGCAGATCCGAGTCGCAACAACTGCAGTTGCCGGGTCAAGCTATAAAGTTGCGACCTTCCTCCTTTTTGACATGCTTATAGAAATCACACTTGCGGCAGTCTCCAAACTCTGATGCACGATCGCACAGGGGCTCACCCTCTCGGAATGTCCCAGCTACGTTCCAGCAGTAACGGCCGGCGTGGAAGCCACTATTTTTGCCCTGGAAGGTCCAATAGGACCAGGCTGGACACTCACCTAGAGTGGGCACGTTGGCCCCATCTACCTCACGCCCACACTGCATATAATCCCAACAATTTACTTTCATGATTTCAGGCTCCCTTTCCGCGACATGGCGACAACAACAGCAGAGAGATGGTTGCAGGGATGTGTATGGAGATCCGGGGCTCGTCGGCCAGGCGGATATAGAGCACCGATCCCGTATGGTGGGAATTGCCACGAAGTTGAAGCGGTGATTTCAGCCACGTTTCGATCAACACGTCCATCTTCATCCAGCAAAACTGAAGGATGGTGAAGGCTCAATCACTCGGCAGGTCGAAGGATATAACATATCGTCCTATCCTTGATTAAAGAGGGGCAAGCCAACAGCGAATACTGTGTCTGCCCCCTCTCGTACAGACCAAAAACGGTCTTTTCCCGGTGCCAATTTAGAATCAGCGGAGTCGGGGTTGCAAGATATTAGGATAAACAAATCTTTTATAACACTTGCCTGGTCCTGTGGACCCGGTACAGCGAGTCATGAGGCGGGGTTGTCCTAACCCGAAGTGTACTCCAGAATTACACCGCAGGGAGGACTTCGACCGGAGTATGAGGAAGGGGCATCCGACCTTATAAATTCTCTCTCAGGAAAGTGGTCATCTTATCGTACAGGTGGTACTGTACGCCCGGCAGCCCATGATCCTTGCCGGGATACATCATCAGGTCGAAGGGCATGTTGCGGGTGGTCAATTCCTGGATGAATTGCCAGCTATGCTGGGGATGGACATTATCATCACCAGTGCCGTGTACCAGCAGCAGATTTCCCTGGTAGCTGTCAACGTAGCTGAGTACATCCGCTGACTGGTAGCCCGCCTGGTTATCCGGCAGGAGGCCCATGTAGCGCTCGGTCCAGGCAGTATCGTACAGGCGGAAATCCGTCACCGGCGCCACGGCAATCCCGCACTTGAAATATTCAGTGCCAGCGGTAAGACATAATGAAGTGAGATAGCCACCCCCGGACCAACCCCAGATGGCGATGCGATCGGGATTCGCCCAGCCCTGGCGCGCCACCCACTTGGAGGCTTCAATCTGATCATGGACTGCCCATTTGCCGATGTCACCATATGCCAGGTTCTTGAAAGCCTTCCCACGGCCACCAGTTCCCCGGTTATCTACGGTAAGAACCACATAGCCTTCCTGCGCCAGATACTGGTGCCAGAGTCCCCTTCCCCGGCTACCGACCCAGCGATCCGTCACATACTGGGAACCGGGACCTCCGTAGGCGTAGATCACGGTGGGATACTTTGAGCGCGGGTTGAAGTTATCAGGCTTCAGGATAACGGCATTCAAATCGGTACCATCGGTGGTGGTCAGCGTGAAGAACTCCCATTCGGGTAGATTCAGGGTCGTCACATCGGAGGGCGGGTCGGCGCCCAGCACCCGGAGCTGCTCACCCGAAATGTCGTGCAGGCTCCATTGTGCAGGAGTATCGCGGTCGGAGCGCTGCTGGATATAGTGAGCAAAATCATAGGCGAAGTCAAAGGTGGTCCAACCGCCCGGTTGAGAGAGCCGCTGCAGACCGGTGCCGTCAAACCCTACGCGGTAGACGTGCTGCTCGATCACATTATCCTTGTTGCCCGTGAAGTACACCACCTGCCGATCCTCATCCACGTCCAGGATCTCATACACTTCCCATTCACCGGTGGTAAGGGGCTGTTTCTGCTCCCCGTCATTGGAGAGCAGGTAGATATGCCGGTAGCCCGACTCCTCGCTGGTCCAGATGAAGCGTTCCCCGTCATCAATGAAATTCAGGTCGTCGGTGACATCCACCCAGGCCGGGTCAGTCTGGGTGGCAGCCACTCTGGTCCGGCCGGTGCGAGAATCGGCGAAGACCAGTTCCAGACGCTGCTGGCGGCGATCCAGGCGGTAGAAAGCCGCTTCCCCCTGCCTGCCGGTCCAGT
>CP070787.1:2045600-2046963 GCA_020346745.1 Fidelibacterota bacterium
GTTGGCTGCTGTGGAATCTGAAGGTACAAGAGGAGTATTGGAAAAGGCTAGGACTGTTTATCGCGCCGGTCATTACCGGAACGACGATCGGAATTTTGGCGTTTGTCCGATTTAACAGGCATATGCTGCTTACGTCGATCAGATTTTTCTCGACGACCATTTCTTCCTCGTCTCTCAATATCCTGTGTCATAAGGTATGGCCTTATCCCTGGATGTTCATACTGCTGTATAATTGGTCGCGAATCTACGGGCATAGGTACCAAGTAGGTGTGACCAATCTGACATGCCGATAAAAAAATATTCCTCTGAAATGTTCAGAAGACGACACCACGTCAATCAATTCCTCGGATCCCTTGAGCGGATTGTAGTCTTGAGATCGTGAATGGCAAATCCCTGGGGCTGTGAAAGGTAGGCCTAATAAGCAGTATCGACTTTCACGAACCGCTTGACTTTTACGCCGCAGAGCTGTATCCTTCATACGCTCGATACTGTATTCTTAGCAAGCACATTCATTACAATGACGTTGTCCTTGGAGCAATCCTGGGCAATGCCAGGGGGTCTGGTTATACCTCCTTACGGGGGTCATACTGGACCCCCAAAATTATTTGTTCGGATTGCCTATCCTGCTTCTTCCCCAGGGTAATAAGCCCTAAGAAATAAGGGCTCTGTTCCGTGAGCGCGGCAGCATTTAACAACGCACGTGTTGACCGTAGAAGTCCCGGATTATGTCTATTGTGGGCGATGCGCTGCGAATTAAGGGTTGACGAGTCTAGCCGCAATCTGGCTGATGGGCGTCGTAATAATTCTCACCAGAGGCTCGAAATTCCTTAAGGGTGGTGAATGTGGTGGTAGCCTCGCACTTCGTGCATATCCATACGATACCAAACCGGCCCACTTCATAACCGACGAACCGCTCGTGATCGTCGACATGGAGGGAAACTTCCACACTTCCCATAACCAGATTCAAAACCGCCTTATTGGGCAGTGCGGGAGCGCTATGGAAGTACTGTTTCAGAAGCCGGAAGCGTTCCTCCGGCCGGCGAATCTCATCCCAGTTGTAACGCAATCTCATGGTGAACTAAAATTAAATGAAAAGGATTTTTAAGGGAAGTCACAATTTGTTACTACAATGTGCTTATACTTGATAAGCATACCCACATGTCCTCCCGTTTCGGGCTCGTGACTTCTGCGTTATAGGGGGCTGATTTACTGCACTTGAAAGGGCCACCCGCAGCCTGAATCACAGCTGGTCCCTTCTCTTATGGATGTATGGGAATCCTCACGTCAATTCCATTATATCTACATACCCGGTCGTGTCTAATTGTAGTGAAAATTCCCCAGAACTTCCGATAATCATCTATGT
>CP070787.1:2047063-2053907 GCA_020346745.1 Fidelibacterota bacterium
AGCGATTCAATAGATATAAGAGCTCACATCATCACTTTTATGACCTGGATTATCATGAATATTTTGCCGAGATTCACGAGGGAACGATAGGATTCCTTATCTACGACGCCCGGCATACCTATGACCTGCAATTGGAAGCCCTCCAATTGGCGGAACCGTTCTTCTCGAGTAACTGCATTATCCTGATAGATGATACCAACGACAATGAACTGCGCCGTGCCGCCTACGATTTTATCGCCAGCAGCCAACACCAATACCAGGTGCTCCTGGATTGTACCACCTATTGCAACCGTCACCCGACCTATTGGAACGGCATCATCGTCTTCCAGAAAACCACTGAATAGAAACGAGGCTTAAGCGAACTGTGTGAACTGGATCTCTCCAGCCGGGGATTCCTTTCTGAGCCTATATGGGTTGATCTAATCCGTACTTTTTCATCTTTCGATACAGGGTTGTCCTGCCCAGCCCCAGCTGGGTGGCTGCGGAGGTGATGTTGCCTTGGGTCACCTCCAATGCTCGCACCAGGACATCCTTCTCGATCTCATCGAACGGTCTCAGGCCTCCTTGGACCGGATCTGCCACCAGCACTCCACCCTCTCCCACCGCCATACCTGCACCCAGCGAAGGCTCCAGCTCCAACGGCAGATGCCCCACCGAGATATGACCGTCGTCCGTCAGCAGCAGCGCCCTCTGAAGCACGTTCTCCAACTCCCTTACGTTCCCCGGCCACGTATAGTGCACCAACCGGTTCATGGCATCCGGCGACACACCGATGTCCCCCTTGAATTCGAAATCCCTCTTGTACTGCTCTAGAAAATGAGCCGTGAGTAGGGGGATATCCGTGCGCCTCTCACGCAGCGGTGGTATCTTCAGCGGAAAGACCGACAGACGATAGTACAGGTCCTCTCGGAAGCGCTTCTCCTCCACCAGGTCGTTGAGCAGCTTGTTCGTGGCCGCGATGACCCGGACATTGATCTTTACGTTCTCCCGCCCGCCGACACGTACCAGTTCCCTCTCTTGCAGTACCCGCAGGAACCGGGCTTGCGATTCCAGCGGCATCTCTCCAACCTCATCCAGAAAGATGGTCCCCTCGTTCGCCTGCTCGAACTTGCCGGGATGCCGCGCTACCGCACCCGTAAAGGCGCCCTTCTCATGCCCGAATAACTCGCTCTCGATCAGGCTCGGTGGGATGGCGGCGCAGTTCACCGCGATGAAAGCTGCCCCCGACCGGTTACCATTATAATGGATGGCCTTCGCCACCAGCTCCTTGCCGGTGCCGCTCTCAGCCTGTAACAGGATCGTCACCGGGTTGTTCAACACCCGCTCTATCCCGTCGAAAAGGTTCAGCATCGCCGGGCTCTCCCCGATGATGTTCTCGAACCGGTATCTCCCTTTCAGGTTATCCCGCAAACGCGCGATCTCCTTGTCTGCTCTCACCATGTCCAGGGCATGCTCGATGGCGATCAGCAGCACGTCGAAATCGATGGGCTTGGTGAGATAGTCGTAGGCCCCCTTTTTCATGGCCTCCACCGCCTGATCGATTGAGGAAGAAGCCGTCACCATGATCACCTTCAAGGCTGGATTGGACTGGAGGACCTCCGGCAAAGACTCCACCGAAGATCCCTCCGGCAGCACCACGTCCAACAGGATCAATCCCACATCATCGCTCCCGGCCAGCTCGAGACATTCCGTTAACGTGGTGGCTGTCAGTGTTGTGTACCCCGCCTTCTTTATCGCTTGCTCCAGGCTCTTGAGCATCACAGGATCATCATCCACGATCAGTATCGCCTCACCCTGATATGGCTTTGTCTTCGCACTCACACTCGGTTCTCCTGTTTATGTATCAATTTGCACCAACACTGTTTCAATATGGAATCCGTGTATCATAATGTTACGTATTTTAATCTCTATCCGCAATCCAAACCAGAATCCTTGCTGGTTTGGCATGCTTGTTTTGTGAGTGAGATCACAGAATTCCACTGGTTTACCCCCTTTTTGCCCCTTTCCTGTGATTTTTGTCACCGAATTCCGGTTCACCCGAAAAACTGGCACGCGGATTGTGTAATAACTCCGGTGACTATGAATCACGTACTAAAAATGAACAATAAGGAGTCTATCGTGTTTCGTTTCAATACCATCGCAATCGCATTAATCGCATTGTCGGCTGGTCTGATGGTTAGCTCTTGTGAAAGTCCTATCGAGCCCCAGCAGTCCAACCGGCCCGCAATGAGCATGGAAGCCGGCGCGCTCGCCAAGGCCGACAGCCTCTGTGAGCCCGTTATCGAGCAGTTCCGTGCAGGACAACATATCGATATCGGCAACGTGAGCATCTGGGATGACAGCACCAGCCTTTACATTCAGTTCAACGCTGAAGACGGCTGGGAACTCCAGCATACACACGTTAACGTAAGTGCCGATTCCATCGTGGTTGATGGAGTGACCTATGAACCCGCCGACGGGCGTCCCGCCCCCGGTAAGTACACCACCCAGACACATCATGATCCCCGGGTAACCACCTACACCTATACCTTCCTGCTGGCAGATTATCCTGGCAGCTCTATCTATATCCTCACCCATGCCGAAGCCATTAGCCCCAACGAAGGCGGCGAAACGGCCTATGGTGGCGATCTGGAGAACACTGGCAATGGCTGGTGGTACTACTCTGCCTACTTCGCCGGTGATGGCTGCGGCGATGATGGCGGCGACGGGGAAGATCCCGATCCCTCCTACACCGTCAGCGGTACCGTCTATCTCGATGCCGATGAAAATGGCCTGCTTGACAGCGGTGAAGCCGGTGTCGAGGGCATCACCGTCGAGCTCTATGACGCCGACGGAAATCTGGTAGCCACCACGATCACTGCTGCTGATGGCACCTATTCCTTCAGCGGGATCTTTGATGGTGAGTATACCATCGTCGTGGACCCCGAGGGCACCCTCGACGGGCTGGCCAGCACCACCGGTGGCGATTCGCAGTCCATCATAGTTGATGGCGCCGATGCTACGGCTGACTTCGGCTACGCTCTGCCCAATCTGAGCGGCACCGTCTTCTTCGATGAAGACAAAGATGGTGTCCTTGATGCTGGCGAGCAGGGTATCCCTGGTATCACGGTTACCCTCTCCGATGGCAGCACCGTGGTTACTGACGCCGACGGCAACTACATCTTCGAGGATGTCTTCCCCGGCTCCTATACGGTCGCCGTGGACCCCGAAGGCAACCTCAGTGGCCTGAATCCTTCCACCAGCACTTCACAGTTTGTTGAGCTGGGCTATGCGGATATCACTGATGTGGACTTCGGCTACGAACTGCCGGCGGTAACTGGTGTGGTCTTCTTTGACGTCACCGGCAACGGCCTGCAGGACATCGACGAGCCTGGTATCGAGCAGGTGACAGTTTCCCTCCTCGATGAAATGGGCAACGTAATTGCCACCACCTTGACGGATGCTGACGGCTCCTACGAGTTCGAAGTATTCCCCGGTGATTATACCGTCGTTGTCGAAGGTCCCGAAGGACTGACAGCCACTACACCGGTTAGCGTAGACATCACCGTTGGCTACGCCGATGAGAACGTCGACTTCGGTTTCGAACTTGACTTTACCTACATCGTCGGCCAGACCGCTGATGGCTACACCATCGGCTTCTGGAAGAATAATGTCAACAAGGCCATGAGTGGCCGGACCAAGGGCATCCAGGTGGACGCCGCCACTTTGGACGGGTATCTCGCTGAGATCTCCACCTTCGCCCTCTATCCGCTCAACGTGGATATGCTGTCAGAGGCTTTCGATATCCTCTCAGCCACTGGGTCCGATCCCGTCGTGCTGCTCAGCAAGCAGCTGCTTGGCTCTGAGTTCAATCTCATGAATGGCGCCTTCATCGGCGGCAATGAGACCTTTACCGAACTCTTCCTGTTCTACGGTGAGTATCTGATCGCTCATGCCGGTCAGTTCACCGCCGAAGAACTGCTGGAAGCCAAGGACTGGTACGACGCCTATAACAACAGTCACGGTGGGCAGATCGCCCTCCAGTAATCCTGGATACCGTGATTACTGATAGTCAACTAATCAACGGTCGACAGGCAGGCTGGCTTTCGCCGGCCTGCCTGATCGGCTTTTACCCTGTAGTCAGTCTATTGGCTGGCTGAAAAAAAGGAAGTATAGCCATGCAATCTACAGCGAGTACCAACACTATCTCTCAGGTCAACCGTGAAAACAAAGACCGCCGCCAGGTGGATCTGGCCTTGATCTTCGTCCATGGTGATGGCCGTCGATTCAATGAGGACAGACGGCAGAGGACGGTCCCGGTAGCCGTTGATCGGAGAACCAGCGTGGATCGGCGCACCGCTGAGGACCGCCGTGGAACATCACAGACCTACCGCCCGGCGCGCTCCCTAGCTTGAATTGATCACCTCTCACCTCCGCTGAATCCCTCTCCCGCTCTTCATATCTAATGATTGGTGGTCACCCCATTTCCGGGGTAACCATCAGCCATTATCAATCCTGCCCTGATTCCACTCCACCAGTATTCTCCGCCTATACTCCGCCCTTGTCGTGTATCATAATGATGCGCGCGTTTCACTTTAGAACAATCCCGGTCCGCACCCCCTGATCCGCGCTCAGCCTCCGCTGAATCCCATACGCACATCCCTCCGACGACAAATCCCTGGTCTGCGTGAGATATCACACTGGTTGTTAGCCATCGTCCCTTATGGCACGCTACATGCATAAGTATCTTTAGTACACCACATGAGCATGAGAACACAGACCTCATAAACTCATGAGATAGTCAACGGTTGACTTAGGAAAATTCGAAAGGTACACAATGATTAAAACTACCATGACCCGGAATAGCAAGATCACCACAGGAAATCGCGGGGACTCTTCCCAATTCACTCCTGGCGTAACTCACCATCAACAGGTCGACTCCTCAAATGGAAATCCGGAAAGACGTACCGATTCCCTGGCCAACATTTTCGTCCATGGAGATGGACGCCGGACCGCCCCTGATCGCAGAAAGAATTCCGTCTCTGTGACCGTCGATCGCAGATCCGGAAAAAGCCGTCGCGGTTCCGCGGATAGGAGAGCCAGATCAGATCGGCGTACAAATAAACGAGTGCGATAGACTGGCATAGGAATGTCCACGGAATTCCAGATTATTACTGCGCTTGGTTCGCTAGGTACTGAAATCGTTAATGATATCATGGGGGTTAGACTAATGACAATTCAAAACACTGGAAATGACCCTGATAAGGGCGACTCAAAGGATTTGGAATCTCACTCACCGACAGATTCTCATCGGTTCGACGGGAAGATTACCGGCGAATCAAGAAAAAGTATCCTCACACGTGACACTGACCGTAGACGGATAATACCTCGTCGCAGACTGCTCCTCCGGAGGCAGGCTGTCGGGAACGTATCCGACGACCGTAGGATTGATTTGGACCGGCGCTCGGATGATGACCGCCGCCTGATGGATGAACGGAGAGATTCAGAAACCTGATCCCCCATTCCTTGGGCGATCCTCTACAGTCTGATCTGCCTTGTGCACGATGAACGCCATGTTTTCACACCTTGTCAAAGTAGCTCTCGTTTTGGCTATGGCCGGCGTGCCGCTGCTGGCGGGTGCGCGCTTCGAGAACATCCCAGCGCCCCAGGGAGAGTATGTCATCCTGAGCTCGCCCGGCGAAGCACTCGTCTCCCCCCTCCCGGATGAATCATCGGCAAATCCTCGCTTGATGACCGGCTGGCTGGACACAGCTCCCCGGGAGGTTTGGGAACTACTCGTCTACTCGGTCGAATCTGGGCAGGTCCCCACGCGCCCGGACCCGACATCTCCAGCAGCCCCTGACTTGGCACAACTGATAGGGACCGGAATGGTCAACCCCGACGTCTTCGGTATCCGGCGACTGGGCCTTCTCAAACCCGGTATACCATCTCTCTCCTTCACGTCCCGGAAGGACAGCTACCACGTCCAGGTGGTGTTTCGTTTCTGAGGCCGCATACCGGCCTTACAAATATCCGCAGCAGGCAGCCATCGCTGCCGCCATCGAGTGCAAGAATCCCCGGCCCTGCTCCGTAACCAGACAATCCGCCCCTCATCAGCCTCATAGCCCCGCTGGGCTGCCTCAGATTGTATATTCAGGCGATGGTAGCCCGGAATAAATACACCCCATTCCTGCACTGGCCGCGGGTGGTCTATACCCTTCTGTTGGGCTTGGGATGCCTGCTCATTGCTTCACAATGCGAATCCCCCACCAACGATTCCCCGCCCGGACCGGCGGTGTCGTACCCCCTGGATGACCACCGCATCATGCAGCCTTTTGCCCTGTTCGGTGCCTCCTCACCCGACCGCTATCATGCCGGGGAAGATGCCTTCGCCGATGCCGCCACCCCGGTGTTCGCCATGGCCGACGGACAGATCAGCTACTCGGGCTACATGTATGGCTATGGCTGGCTGATCATCATCGACCATCACGATCTGGGCGTCTATTCCCTCTACGGCCACGTGAGTACACAACGCTGGAAATTACTGTCAGGTGCGATTAGCCAGGGGGACACCATCGCCTCTATCGCCGACGCCCATGAGGCCACCGGCTATACCACCCCGGCGGGATGGATCGATCATCTCCATTTCGGCGTTCGCGTGGGCCAGCGTGAGGACTATCCCTACGGCACCATGGATGCCCGCTGGATGGCCGGCTACACTTACGCCCATCCTTGCAGCCTGGGCTGGCTGGACCCCTCCGCGTTCATTGCATCCGGCGGGATAATCGACTCTTCCAGGTAGACTATCAACACCTATACCCGGAGGCACCCTGTCATGAATTCCACCACCCCTAATTTGAACACC
>CP070787.1:2054007-2058331 GCA_020346745.1 Fidelibacterota bacterium
CCCGGCCGGTGTATTGAGACGGAGATGATCCATCTCCCGACTGATGTTTGTGTGCCGGATTTCAGGAGTTCGGACCTTCATGGGAATTTCTCGCCCGTCCTCTAGAATCAGTCCGGTCCGCATCGTGGTGCCCTCACGGCTGAGCATGGTCAGCATAGGGAGCACATCGCCCGGTGTGAGACCCAGGCTGTTGAGCATGAAATGATCGGGCACGATCTGGATTTCATCCTGCCCCGCCTTCCCGGAAATCCACACACCGTGCCTGCCCACCTCCGGGATAGACTCGAGCCTTTCCTTTATGGCCTTGGCCAGTTCCATTAATTGACCGGCATCCGGACCGGATAGCACGATCTCAGCCGGACCTTCCCCAAAAAGGCCAGCCTCGCCACCGCCATCAGAGCTATTATCCCCGGAGGACTGTTCAGACCGGATGTTCAAGCCCTTTTGTGTGTCTGCGGCCTCACGTACCTTGGCGCGGACCCGGCGTGCTGAAATGTCCTCGGGACGTTGATCCGGATCCACAAGGTGGACGGTGAGGGAGGCATCTCCCTCCTGGATCACACTCTCCACATACTCAACCCCATCCAGATCGAGGGCCGCCTGTTCCAATGCGACAAAGTCTTTACCAATCGCTTCAAGAGATTGCCCTGGGGGGACATCTACGGAAAGCCGGATCTCGTCCGCTTCTTCCGCCTCTTGGGACATCGTATTCACGCCGACCCATGGAATCGCCACGATGACCGTGAACAACACGGCAGCAGCGACCACCGTAAGCCATCCTGCAGGGCGGCGCAGGGCCACCTTCAACAGACCGGAAAACAGCTCGCGCCCCCGGTCAGGCGGGACCTGGCCCGCATAAAGTTTGCGCCGCTCTCGCATAGCCTTGAGACGGGACAAAGCAGCGGGCGCTGCAAGGTGTCTGGCAAGGAGGGGCACCAACCCAACGGCAACCAGCAGGGAGGAAACCAAGGGTAGCAGAATGGCCACCGCCAGCACCCTAAGCATTCCCCTTACCATGACGCCCTCAGTGAGGAATGCAACGGGCAGAAAGACCACGGCCGTGGTTACAGTAGCCGCCACAATAGCCCGGATGGTCAACCCTACACCCTGGGTTGCCGCCTCATCAGGTGACGCGCCCCGTTCAAGCCTGCGCTGAACGGCTTCGTAGACAACGATACTGTTGTCCACCAACATGCCGATGCCTACAGCCAATCCGAAAAGTGTAACAAGATTGAGAGAATAACTCCCCACAAAAAGCATGGCCAGGGCCGCAAGCAGGCTGACAGGCACGGCCACGGCAACGACACACACAGCCCTTGTTTGGCGTATGAATAGATAAAGAACCACAAGGGCGATAAGGAACCCGCTGAGAGCCAGCTTCTTCAGTCTGTCTATCAGCGTTTCCACATATCCAGCACCATCAGAGCCGATCAGGAATTCGACGCCATAGGGTCTGAACTCATTCCCCAGACTATGGACGCGGGCGCGTAGTTCCCGCCCCAATTCCACCAGATTGGCACCCTCCTCTTGAAACACGATAAGACCTACCGAGGGCTTACTGTTGACCCGGAACAACATGTCTCTTTGTCCTGTGCCTCGCTCTACCGTGGCCACATGACGAATCAGAACAGGTTTGTCCAGTTCAACCCTTGTCTCGGCAATAGCGTGAGTACCGCGGGGACGACCGTCCAACATAACGGCCGTACGGCTGTCTTCACCTTCTAAGCCCCCCAGAAAACGGAGTCGTTGCACTGAACGGGAGAGTGACATCTCGACACTGGAAGGGGATATACCCAGCGCCGCGCAACGGTTAGGATCAATGCTAACGGTTACTTCTTCCGGTGCGCCGCCCGCTACCCACACCGTGTCCACTCCTGTTACTGCGGACAGACGAGGTTGAATGCGATCATCCACCAGGCTGCGCAGGGCGTTGGTATCCGCGCCCCCCATCACCTGAATGATCATGACGAATCGGCTAATGGAAGAAAGATCTTGGGCATTGACGGTGATTATCGTCCCCTCAGGCTGGCCCCGGGTCAATTCGGTAGCAAGTCGCTGCAATTCCAGTTGTCTCACCTTTATGTCACTGTCGGGTTCGAAACGAACACGGAAGGATCCCTGGGAGCCGCGGACTTCTCCCCACGATTCTGCCATGCCGGGCAACTCGGAAACCCTTGCCTCCAGGCGAATCAGAATCTCGCGCTCCACCACCTCTGGTTCGCTCTTTGGGCGGTAGAAAGAGACGTAAAGCTGATCGCCCTCCAGGTCCGGAAGAAGCTCTACGGGGATCTTTTGCCAGCCGACGATGCCCAGCAGGGTGATAGCGGCAAACAACATGGATGTGGCCACGGGCCGGCGGACGGGGAGACTATACCAATTCATGACTAGACCCGTCTAAACCGGAAAAAGTCCAAAACAAGATACAGACAGGGGATGACCAGGAGTGAAAAGCAGGTGGAAGCCATGATCCCCCCGATGATGGTCAGGGCCAGGGGACTCCTGAGCTGAGCGGCTTCTCCCGCGCCGACGGCAAGGGGAAGCAGCGCCAGCACTGTCGTCGTCGTGGTCATCGTGATGGGGCGGAGTCGAATGGCTGCTGCCCTGGCCAGGGCTGCCTTCCGTTCAAGCCCTTCCGCCATAAGGTGACGGGCAGTCTGGACCAGGAGGATGGCGTCATTCACGGCAATTCCCACCAGCACGATGAGGCCTATGACTGACATTACGCCGATGGGCCTGCCACCGGGCACCAGGACTATGGCCACACCCACAAGGGCCAGAGGGACCGAGGCAAGTACCGTGAAGGGGTGGACTAATGATTCAAAGGTGCCGGCCAATACCATGAGCACGAGAAGCAAGGCAAGAATCCCGGCCCACTGCAGTTCGGAGAAGGTCTGTTTCCGCTCTTCCTCCTCACCGGAAAGCTGAATCCTCGACCCGGGACTCATTTCAATCCCCAACAGTGCCGTTTCGACCGCTTCACGCGCAGCAGGGTATTCCACGTCAGGGGCAATGCGGGCTGTCACCCTGGCGACACGCCGCTGATCGCGACGAAAAATCTCCAGTGCTCCCTCCACAGGTTCAAAATGCGCCACATCTCCCACCGCCAAGCGCTGCCCCGAATCCGTCGTAAACGGCAGTGCTTTCAGATCCACACGCCGCGCGCTGGCCAAACGAAGCACCACATCACGCTCTTCATCGCCTGTGGAAAGTTGATCAATAACCCGGCCGTCTAGTACGGTCTCGAGTACGTTGGCGATGGTATTCATCTCCACGCCAAGACCGTCGCAAAGAGTGCGGTTGAGAATGACATGCAGTTCCGGAGGGCCCCCTTCAAAGGAGGAGCGCACATTCCAGAGTTCAGATCGCTCTTTCAACCGTTCGAGTACCTTGTCCGCCCCCCGACGAAGATCTACCAGGGAACGGCCCGAGATCTCAACCTGTATGGGGGGACCTGTGGTACCGAGGGCACGGGCCAGATTTGATGTGCCTACCTCCCAGGAGACCTCCACATTGGGAAGGGCGGTCACGGCCGATGCTGCTGCACGAACAACCTGGCCTGCGGTCTTTCCACCGGCTGCCAGACGCACAAGAATCCGGGCGGTATTTTCTCCGGACCGTTCTTCGCGGATAAGGCGATCATCTTCAGGAAGGCGACCGACCTCTGATAGTATGGCACGAAGATCGCTGCCGGCAGCCTGCTTGATGATCGTTTCAATCGTTGCTGTCACGTTCTCGGTGGACTCCACCCGTTGTCCGGGCGGGCCGATCAGGCGAAGAGAAAACTCCCTGGGGTCAGCCGGAGCCAGAAGCTCGGTTCCCAGGCCAAGCAACTGGGAGATTGCAACGGCCACAAGCACCATACTGACGGCAACCACGCGAAAGGGATGCCGCAGCAAGCGTAGGACAATGGCCTCCATTCTACCTTTGCCCGGATCAAGGACTCGTGCCTTTCTGCGGGGCAGGAACCATCCTGCCAGGGCGGGAATCAGGAATACGGCCACGGCTAGAGATGCAACAAGGGAAACAACCACGGTGAAGGAAAGGCCTGAAACCAACCGGGCCGCAAGGCCGCGGACAAAAAGGACAGGCAGGAAGACCACGCAGGTTGTGAGGGTACTGGCCGCGATAGCACCGGCAACCATGGCAGTGCCACGCGGGGCGGCCTCGTCGGGAGGATCTCCTTCTGAACGCCGCCGAAAGATACTCTCTATCACCACAATGGCATTATCCACCAACATGCCGACCCCCAGGGCCAAACCGCCCAGTGTCATCAAATTGAGGCTGTGACCGGCGAAATGCATGGCAAAGAGTGTGGCCATCAAAG
>CP070787.1:2058431-2061276 GCA_020346745.1 Fidelibacterota bacterium
GCTCATCTGTACGGTGCCGATCTGCGGGGTGCGACGCTATTGAAGGCTAACCTGGAGCGGGCCAACCTGAACGGCACTTACCTGGAAGACTGCAACCTGCTGGGAGCGAACCTGGAGGGCACCCGGCTCAGGGATATCAAGATCAACAAGGATCTCATTGTCGTCAACGAGAAGGAATACCAGCAGGCGTTGGAGGAGGGCGATGACGAGTTGGCGCGCCTCAAGCTGACGGAGGCGCGGGACGTGTACCGGATGCTGCGGGAAGCCTTACAGTGGCAGTCCCACTCCAGTGACGTGGGGACCGTCTTCAACCGGGAAATGATCATCGCCCGCAAGATGATGCCGCCCTTCTCCCCGCGGCGCATCTGGTCCAAGATCGCCGACGTATCCACCGGATACGGCGAGAGCATTGGCCGGATCATCGCCTCCATGTTCGTCATCATGGTGGTCTCCGCCATCCTGTTCGGCATCGGCGGAGTCCGGTATGGTGACCAGCTGGTGCAGTTCGGCTCCGGCAACCTGCTGGACACCATCGGGGAACTCAGCTATTTCAGCGTGGTGGTCTTCACGACGGTGGGATTCGGCGATATCGTGCCGGCAGGACTGCTCAGCAAAGCGACCATGATGATGGAGGGCTTCCTCAGTATTATCTACATGGCATTCCTGATCATTGCCCTTTACAAGCGTGCCATGGCCCGCTAGCAGGCCCGGACTGACTAGCCCTCCTCCACTTTGGGCCGGCACGGCCGGCTCCCTGCCCCCCTACCGGGGCCGCAGCTGCTCGATAAAGGCCGCCTCCACCCAGTAGATGTCGATGCTGCCGTTCTCGGGGGCATTCAGTTCCGCCAGCATTTCCTCGTAGGATACTTCCTCGCCGTAGACCTCCGCCGCGCTCCGGAGACGCTGGCTGCAGAAGAAGAAGTAGCGGCCATCCGGGGAGACATACGGTGAGTAGTCGAACCGTCCGGGGCTGTTGATGCGTTCACCCAGGTTGATGGGTTCGGTCCAGGTGTCCTCTGCGCTGCGGAAGCACACGTAGTAGTCGGCCGCCCCGAAGCCGTCGGGCCGCTCGGTGGAGAAGATGAGATAGCTCTCATCGGGGGCGATGAATGCATTGTACTGCGCAGGCGTGGAGTTCACCTCCGGTCCCAGCTTCTCCGGTTCGGCGTACTGGCCGTCAACCATGCGCGCCCGGTAGAGGTAGCTCTCCCGTCCGCCGCGGGTGAAGTACATCGTGCCGTCGCTGGTGACAGAGGGGAAGAACTCGGGTGCCTCGGAATTGACGGGCGGGCCCAGGTTGTAGGGCTCGCTCCAGCCGTCGGCGGTGCGGTCCATGACCCAGATATCCTGGTAGCCCCAGCCCGGTAGGGGTTCTTTGCCTTCCGGAGGCCGGGTGGAGAGGAAGTAGAATCGCTGGCCGTCGGGGGTGATGTGGGGTTCCAGGTTGAAGAAGCGGGAATCACTGGCGAAAGGCGCGATCTCCGGTGTCGTCCAGCGACCGTTCTCCCGCCGGCACCAGGCGATGGTGGCGTGCTTGTAATTGCCGGCGACAACTCCGAAGTAGAGCTCATTACCGTCAGGTGTCATGGCCATATCGCGCACGGAAAGGCCCGTGGAGACGATGCCCGGAGCGAACAGTTCGGGTTCATCCACCGGGGGCGTCTGCCCCAGGTAGGGACCTGATTGCGGGGCTTTCCCGGTACAACTCATTGCAATGAGGATGAGCACGGCAGAGGGGAGGTAAATGAACCGTATCGTGGGGTGTGGCATGGAAGGCTCCTTTCAGGCGTGACCGTGTTGGACACCGGTCTGCTGGATATTTTATAATGATAAAGCGCACTATCGGACGAAGGAAAATTCCACAGCAGACCGCGGATCTGCAAACGTTTTGCGTGGGGGGTAGGATCAAGGAAAGGCAGGATTCCGATTTAGCGCATAGTGCGCATAGTGCGAACGACAAAACGGTATTAGTGGGTTAACGTTGGCCTGGTATGAAAGGATAAGAAAGGAAAGGATTGCGGTTATGTCAGCGGAGAAGGCCCACGATCAGTTGATTGAGAAGCTTCAGGCTATCAAGGCGTTGGCCGAGGAGTCGGAGGTACTGTTGCGTGCGTCCTCGGATGGTGGCGGCTCGCGGTGTTCGGCACCGGACGTGGAGAAGTTGATGGGGACCCTGCAAGCCCAGGCGAATCTTCAGCAGGCCCTGCTGGAAAAGTTGTTGGAGGTCATGAATCCCACCCAGTTGGAGCGGGATCTGAGCGATACCTTCCAGCAGGCGGTTCAGGAGTTGATGGAGTATTTCCGGGAGCGGGTCCGTTTGCAAAGCAAGGTGGCGGACGCGGCGGCGCTGAAGCACCTGCGCCAGGAGTAGTCCTGCGCTCAGAGAGTGCCGCTGGAGTCGAGGCCGGTCTGGCTAGGTTGGAGGCCCGTTTTCACGCTTTCCGGGCGGAGGTGCTGAAGTGGCAGTTGGAGCATGCGCGCTATCACGCTAGTCATGAAACACGGTGGGGACTGGTGGCCCTGATGCGGGCGCACCCGTTCCGTACGCTGGTGGTGGGAGCCGGGCTGGGGGTGGTCTTGGCCGCGGTTCTCGGCGGAGAGCGGTTCTGGCATTTGCTGGAGGGGTGGCTACGATAATGGTTTATGACCATGAGGTCCGGGAGGAGGCCTTCGGCCTGTACTGCCACAACCTGTCATTCCCGGATATCGCGTCCTGGCTGGCGGGAGCGGCGTGAAGCAGTTCGGCGGCGGGCCTGAGAACGGCGACCCGCTGATGCGAGCCTTCGGTTGGATGAATCAGGCCTTGTAACACTTCGGGCAGGGCCCTATCTTATCACCCTAGAGC
>CP070787.1:2061376-2066000 GCA_020346745.1 Fidelibacterota bacterium
GCATCACCGTCCATGTCCGGGGTCAGGGCCTTGGTGACTTCGACACTGGCGAGCTGGTTTGACGGAACAACATCAAGGGCCGGGTTGCGGATGGAACTTTCTGGTGAAGGAATGCGCTGCCCATTGATCATCATGGAATTAAGCCGGGGCTCCATCCCGCGAACGATGACGTACCGGCCTTCGCCCTGGTCGCGTTGAACCGAAAGACCTGGTATCCGCTGAAGAGATTCAGCGACGTTAACGTCCGGGAACCGCTGCATCTGATCGGAAGAAACCACATTCATGATATGATCCGAGGAGCGCTGTTGACTGAGGGCTTTGGCCTGGCCTTGTCTCAGCCCTTGTACAGTCACCGCGCCAAGCTCGACGAAGGCGGCCTGGAGTTGGACGTCTTGCGCGACGGGTTCGTCGGTGACGGTGATTTCTACGGAGAAGTCGTCGTAGCCAACGTAGGTAGCCCGCAAGGTGTAGGAACCCGCCGCTACATTAGCGATGCGGTAGACTCCGGTGCGGTCGCTGGCTGCCCCCTGGGATGTGCCTTCCAGAGTTATATTAGCCCCGGGAAGGAAGCTTCCCGTACTCGCATCGGTCACTCGTCCGGTGACCGTGGCCGCAGCCAGAGTCTGGATCATGATCATACTGGATGCGATCAGCAGGCTAAAGGTATATGAAAGGTGTGAAGTGAATCTTGGTTTCATGGGTCCCTCCAATTCAGGTGAACGCCCGAATCAATGTCTCCACGAAGATATATATTCGTCCCTCAGTTCCTATCGGAAACAGCAGGATCAGACCCAACAATGTCTATTTGTATATACATGAACTTCTGAACAATAATAAATAATCATGGGTAAGTCAAGATTTAAGTAGGGATATGATGATCAGTATATCCGAATTAATTTGCTGTGGTGTTGTTGTTCGAAGGAAATTCAGGTGCCGCTGAAGTACGAGGCAGGGGAGTGGAAGCGGAGCAATCCAATTAAACTTGACACGGCGGTATTCTTTTCGTATGCTTGTATAGACAAATATACAAGCGCGCGTGTCCCACATAAATGATTATCGATAAAGACAGCCCCGTCCCCCAGTATTTTCAGCTGCAGACCTGGCTGGTAGAGCAGATCGAACAGGGGGTGTTCAAGCCACATGATAAAATTCCGACCGAGCATGAGCTCTGTCGGCTGACCGGCCTGGCACGCGCAACAGTGCGGCAGGCTATTGGCAACCTGGTCAATATGGGGTATCTGACCAGAAAACAGCGGCTGGGAACCTATGTTTCGGATCAGGAAATCGACTTCGAAAAACGTACCATCATTGGCATTCTCGTCCCGGACATAAGGACGGGATATGCTCCCGAGTTGGCCCGCGGCGCGGAGGATGAGGCAGCTATAAACCGGCACTCGCTCATTTTGTGCAATACGGATGATCTGCATCTCAAGGCTGAACATCATGCCAATCGGTTGATTGAGAATTCGGTCAGCGGGGTGATATTCATACCAACCGCCGCGTCTGACCAGAAGAACCGCCAGATTATCCAGCGGTTTCGCCGCCGGAATATCCCCATCGTCCTGGCCGACCGAACACTTCCCGGGGTAGATAGTGATTACGTAACCACCGACAATTTCGATGGTGCGTACCGCCTGACAGAATATCTTATCAAGAACGGGCACCGGAAGATCGCCATCACAATCAGCAGTCTGTTCAGCACCGAGCGACAACGCCTGGAGGGTTACAAACAGGCCTTGACCGATCATGGCATTCCCATCGATCCGTCACTGATTATTGCCGATTCCGGTCCCTTTGTCAAGGAGCGCTATTTCCAACATGCGCGTAAGCTGCTAAAACAGCGGAAGGCGTTCACCGCAGTCTTTGCAGGGCATGACAGGATTGCCCTGCTGTTCTATTCAGCCGCTCAAGAATTGGGTATATCAATTCCCGACGATCTCTCGCTGGTGGGCTACGATGACCTGCCATTCACGACCATTTCCTTGACGACTATGCACCAGCCCATCTATGAGATCGGCCAGGAGAGTTTGAGGCTGATCCTGGCGCGGATCAGGGGTGACGTTAGCGAGCCCCAACAAGTTGTCCTGAAATCACACCTGGTGGAGCGTTCATCTGTAAAAGCGTTAGCGTAGATTCATATTAACTGTTTAACCGCACCATAATTAAAAGGAAACCTAAAATGAGAGCTGTATGCCTTAATGCAGATTGGGATCCCAAACCGGATTTCAAATTGGGAACAAAAGATATCGAGGGCAAACTAACCTACCTGGGCAGCAAGGTGTGGCGTAATCCCCGGATCGAGATTGTAGAGAAGGATATGCCGGTACCGGGCCCGGAAGAGGTACTGATCGAGGTCAAGGCCTGTGGTATTTGCGGCAGTGATGTCCATATGCGGCAGAGCGACGACGAAGGCTACATCTTCTATCCCGGCCTGACGGCTTTCCCGTCTACTCTGGGGCACGAATTTTCCGGGATAGTAGTCGATGCTGGTGAGGAAGCCAGAAACAAGCAGACCGGCAAAAAGTTCGAGGCCGGGGAGGCCGTCTGCTCCGAAGAAATGATCTGGTGCGCGCAGTGCAAGCCCTGTGCTGACGGTTATCCGAATCATTGCGAGCGATTGGAAGAGCTGGGATTTTCCATTGATGGGGCGTACGCGAGATACGTGAAGGTAAATGCGCGCTACGTCTGGAACATTGGAGGCCTGCAGGAGCTCTATGGCGAAGAAAAGATGTACGAGTTGGGCAGCCTGGTGGAGCCGACGTCAGTGGCGTACAACGCCGTCATTGAGCGTGGCGGCGGGATCAGGGCCGGTGAGAATGTAGTCATCCTGGGTGGTGGGCCGATCGGCGTGGCGGCCTGTGCCGTCCTGGCCAGAGCGGGTGCGGCTGCGGTTGTCCTTTCGGAACCGTCGAAGTCACGCCGGGAGATGGCCCTCACCATGGGGGCCACGCACGCCATTGATCCGACGGAAGTAAATGCCGCCGAGGCCGTGCTGGATATCACCAATGGTGTCGGTGCCCGGATCATTCTCGAAGCTACGGGTTTGCCCAGCATCGTATGGTCGGATGTGGAGCGTATCATCTGGGAAGGGAAGGCCTTGAATACCACGGTGGTGGTGGTAGCGCGGGCTGACGATAGAATCCCCCTGAATGGAGAGGTGCTTCAGGTGCGGCGGGCTAGCGTAGTCGGGTCACAGGGACACTCAGGGCACGGTACCTTCCCGAACGTCATCAGCTGCATGGCTAAGGGGATGGATGTTTCCCCCATGATCACCAAAAGGATCGGCCTGGATGAGGTCGAAGAAAACCTGGTTACCCTCCAGACCGACCGAAATGAGGTAAAGATTACCATCAAGAACTTCGATTAACAGACATACTACTGGAGAGAGCGAAGATGAATGATTGGCTTACAACCGACCGGGAGGATCTCCGTTTTGAAGATACCTCCGTTGGCCGCCTGAAAAAGAAAATCTGGGAGTCGTCCGATGATGATATTGAAAAGATCCTAACCGATTACGGTGTTCCTTCTCCGTCCGAATTGACCAAGCCGGGATCCTACATCCAGACGACCATACGGCATGATGTTGTGGAGAACCGGAAGAGGAATGATATTGTTTTTCTTCCGATCGGTTGCACCGAGCAGCACGGGAATCATACCGTAACCGCCATGGATACGTTCATGGTAACCCAGATCCTGGAGGGTGTGCGCCGGTTCACGGCGAAGCAGGGAGCGCCGGTCAATCTGGCTTTGCCGCCCTTGAACTATGGTGGGCACCCACATCACCATGTCGGCATGCCGGGGACGATTCATCTGGAAGATGAGGTGCTCAAGCGGCTGTTGATCGACGTGATGGTGGGTCTCTGGAATGATGGCTTCCGAAAGATTGTCCTGATCAATAACCATGGGCATCTCTGGTTGTTGGAGGCGGCCATTCAGGAGCTCCAGAAGACCTGGAACCTGCCCGGTATCTTCCGAGTGATCGACTGGCACCGGGCGGTGCGCGAATTCTTCCGGACCAGAGACCGGGGCGGCGATTGGGAGGATAATTTCTTCCATGCTGATGAAGCCGAAACCTCCGTACTTCTGCTGTTAGCTCCAGAATACATCAACATGAAATATGCCCAGGAGACAAAGGTGGAGGGATATCTGCCCGACGGTCACTTTGACAAGGCCGTGGATCCTTTTGCCCGGCCGAGCAAGTGGTCTGAAGGCCAGGGGCATTTCCCCATTGAAGTGGCATCGGTTCCAGAGGGGGTCGTTGGCCGGCCCACCATTGGAACTGCCCAGAAGGCCAAGCGGACCATCGCCGCTATTCTGTCCTATCTTACCCTGGTCAATGACGAAATCCTGGCGGCGTTTCCACCCGGCAAATTGCCACCCATCGAAGAAACCACACTTCGGACATCAGCTGAGATGGAGCCCTATCTGAAAGAACCCTTCACTAAGGGTTGGCGGCCGATCTACGCCATTCGGAAAATGGGGTTCTAAGCTTCTTGAAGCTGAGCATTGTTGTTTCAACACAGCCCGCGTCCTTCTCTGCGCTGGCTTACCGGGGGCAACTGGAAGACAGTCTCGCCAAGGTCAGTCAACTGGGCTACGATGGGGTTGAATTGGCGGTGCGGGA
>CP070787.1:2066100-2069181 GCA_020346745.1 Fidelibacterota bacterium
CCACCTGGACGCTCATCCCGATCTCTATGATGAGCTGGACGGCAACCGCTATTCCCACGGTTGCCCCTTTGCCCGGGTCATGGAGGAAAAGCTGATAGGACGCTTGGTTCAGATCGGCATCCGTGCCCCCAATGCCCATCAGCGTGAGCAGATCGCCAGATTCGGTGTGGAAGTCTTCGAGCTGCGCCACTGGACCACCCCACCTGATCTCACCATCGATGGCCCGTTGTATCTATCTGTAGATCTGGATGTCTTTGACCCCGCCTTCGCTCCTGGCATCGCCCATCACGAACCCGGCGGACTCTCTCCCCGCGATGTCATTCAGATCATCCAGAATATCCAGGCGCCCCTCGTCGGCGCTGATATCGTAGAGTTCAATCCCACCCGCGATCCCCTCGGTATCACCGCCATGCTGGCCGCCAAGCTCCTTAAGGAAATCGCCGGACGAATGCTCGAACTCAGCTAACCGCGCTTCACCTCACCGCCGGAACACCTTCTTCTTCGCCCTCACCCTCAGCTCCGTCTCCATCGCCCTCAGGTTCTCCGCCAGGTCGAACCACCCGTTCTTGAAGGCCGCGTAATCCGGCCCGCTCATGGCCGTGGCATAGCGCACCGAGTTGGCGTAGAACACCCACTGCCGCAACCACATCATCTCCAGCGTCTCGTCAAACGGATCGGCCGGGTCTTCTACCTTCCGGTCCCAGGCTTGCTGCAGCAGCTGCGTGGCTGCCAGGATCATCCGGTCCACGTTGGCGTTGGTCGAATCGATACGCGTCAGGAACTTGTCCGCCCAGCTCGTTGCATGGCAGCCGGTGCACACCCCCTTCATCCGTCCCCGCCGGATGGATTGCTCCTTTGCATCGATAAGGAATTCGGAGGCCGGTACACCCGCGAACGTGGTGGGGAGGGGCAGGTCGTCCGCGTTGCTGATGGTCCAGGTGCCTCCTTCCTTTGGCTGGGCGTGGGTATACGGCAGCCCGAAGATCCGCACCCATAGCCGCGCCCCGAAGTCGTGGCTTCGCTCGGCCAGCACCTTCCCGTCCGGGGTAGTCAGCAGACTGTTGTGGCAGGTCGCGCAGGTGGGCGCCTGGAAATCCTCACCCACCCGCCAGGGTACCCGCTTGAAATCCATGGCCGCACCCTTTGAGTAGATGATGTTGCCGTGCTTGCTCTCCTTGTACACGTTGTAGGCCGGCACGTCCGGCTCCAGGTGGCACTGCCCACAGGTGTACGGCTTGCGCGCGATCTCGATGGCGAAACTGTGCCGCGGATGGCAGGCCGTGCAGGCTCCCTTGCTGCCGTCGGGATTGATCCGGCCCACCCCCTGGTTGGGCCAATTGGTCAGGTTGGGCACCTCGATGTCATCAAACTCCGTCTCGATGGTCAGTGTCCCCTCTACTTTGACCTCCGTCCCATGGCAGGCGTAGCAGCTCTGCCCCTTGTTATGCTCAGAGATATGGCTGGGGACCACACCCGCCTTGGTCACCTCCTTCAACCGCGTGATGTCGTTTACCAACAGTTGGTAGATGGGATTGTTGCGCAGGTTGTCCAGGGCCTGGCCTTTCTTGCTTGGGGTGTATTGGGCTACCTCCTGTGCATGGCAGGTCCGGCAGTCATTAGGTGTCACGATCACATTAATGTCATAGCCGAAGTGCTCGAAGTTGTCGGTGTGATCAGCCCCGTTTTGGCTGTGGCATTCGTAGCAGCCCACGGTGTGATCCCGGTACTCCAGGGGGATGCTCTCGGCGGAAACGCGCCGTTCCAACCGGCTCTTCTTCAGGGCGCTGGCCAATGTGGTACCCGCATGACGACTGGTCTGCCAATCCTTTACAATGCCGGGAGTAACTGAGATGTGGCAATCGACACACTCCGTGGTCTCCTCGCTGACTGGCGATTGGGATGACACTAGGCCGGGCCACAGGGCTAGACTCAGCAAGATCAGAACACGTGATGTGGTGGTCATAGTATGACTCCCTTCAAGCATGTGCATTCCATCCGGGGGAAAGACAGGTCAATAAGCAGCTGGAGTGATAACCTACGATCTGAAACGCCCCTTTTCAAGTCCCCTGACCGGTACCTCCGGCTATGCCTGTTTTGCGTTGTTGATTATGGCCTGCAACCGGAGGAAGTGCACTCCGTCATCTGTGAGGTGATTTGGCCGATTGCTGCCGCAAGGGGAATCCCCTCCAGGGACAAACTGAACCTTGGATTTGTTGCCTGTACCGCTTAGTTTCGGGCTGCCCGGTGTAATCTGCTTTACAGTTTTAAATCCTCATCATTCCGGAGGCAACCAAGATGACGGAAGAAGCACCCGAAACTACCGCCCCATCACGAGACGTGTGCAAGTGGGCCATGCTCTGCCACTTGTCGGCGCTGACCGGCCTGCTTGGGAACGGACTTGGCTTCCTCATAGGTCCCCTGGTCGTCTGGCTGTTCAAGAAAGAGGATGATCCCTTCATCGATGACCAGGGCAAAGAGGCCGTGAATTTCCAGATCACCATGTTCATCGCCCTGGCAATAAGTGCCCTGCTCATGCTGGTACTCATCGGCTTTGTGCTGATGATTGTCGTGGGAATCATGATGGTCGTCTTTCCCATCATCGGCGCCCTGAAGGCCAATCAGGGCGAACGCTACCGCTATCCGGTCTCGTTTCGCTTCATATCCTGACGCGACGTGGCTCACAACATCCGGGCCATCCAGATACATTAATCCGGCGGTGTCCAAATACAGCACCCACCACATCTCCTCCTTGGCTCATACGGGAGCAGCCCGTAATTTCCATTGAATCATCCCGAAAAACACATAACCCCATAGAGGAGGGCTATGTCATGGCTGATAGTGTTTACAAGGTCATCGAGCTGGTCGGCACCAGTGAGAAATCCTGGGAGGCTGCCGCCCGTAGCGCCGTCGAAACCGCTAGCAAGAGTCTTAAGAACCTGCGAGTTGCCGAGATCGATAAGCTTGACCTGAAAGTGGAGAACGGCAAGGTCACTGCCTACCGTGCCAAGGTCAATCTGTCCTTCAAGTTCGAAACTGATTAGAACCTGATCTGATAGCCGGGGCTCGGCGGTGCCCATGCCC
>CP070787.1:2069281-2071155 GCA_020346745.1 Fidelibacterota bacterium
CTCTCCGTTAACGGAGAGGGGCATTACGAAGTAAAGGGGTGAGGTTTCGGACAGGCCAATAGGCCAGGTAATGACAATGAAACCTATTGCTCTATTTATAGTACTTGGTTTACTCGCTGGCTGCGAGCTAGTAAATACCGACGAGCAGATCCATGAGACGGGAGTATATCAGGTATTGGCATCCTGCAGTGATGAAACAGGTTTCAGAGAAATAAGGTTCACGTTTGATGCCAGGGCACCTGGTTTGGTAGGATACCTAACGGGATATCATGTTTTTCTGGGAGAACAAAAGGTTTCAACCTGCACCTGGTCCGGTCAATGGGATATTCCGAAGTTTCTTGATGCTGACGATGATTATCCGGTCATGATCAGCGGCTCATTTAGAATTTCATCGGATTTGGATGAAGACCCCCTGGTGTTGGCCTTTTATAGTCCTTTCGATACGGAAAGCTCTGCGGAGACTCAAGAAGTATATTTTTCACTTATCCCTGGCCATCCTGAATTCATTAATAGCGATACTACCACCTATTTTCCACCCGATAGTATTCTCACGAAAGCACAAGACTACCTCGTCTGCCAAGTGGGTCAAATGTTTTTCGATGAGTATTTCGCATATGACTGTCGAGCTTCAAGACGGGATGATCAGGATTACCGTGTGTCCTTTCGCTTTCGTGTTCCGGAGAAACCGTATATCGATGAGCTGATAACGGTGGCCCTGGATTCCATCGGTGAAGTGATTATTGATAGTAGCTCTGCGGCTGCAAACCTATCGTGTATAGAATCGGAAAGTAACTGCGAATTTCCCATCGATGAGGCGACCGCTATTCAAATCGCCCGAGAAGCCGGGCTAGAGGATGGAATATTCATTATACATACGAGTTTTTATTGGTATGGAGGAGACCTTAAGCGGTATGTCTGGAGCGTAAAAAACACAACTGGTTTTGAACGATATGGTTATGAATTCAGCGGTGGAGGACAGCGCTTTACTATTGATGCCCGTACAGGTGAAATTCTTAAGGAAAGCTTTTGGATGGTTATTACTTAATTCTTGGCGGGGTTGATTTCATGTCAGGGTTTGTTGCCAACGTTTTTCTTTTTTCCTACGGATGGACCTTGAGCTCATAATCCGCAGTATAGGATTTTGTCAACGTTTCTTGCCACCTTTTTTCTTCTGTCGACGGGAGCGCAACGGCCTTCTAAGCCTTTGTTCATCGCTATGGTTGTTTGATAGACCTCTACCTACATCTCCCTCACGTGTATCTACTCCGCAATCTCCGGGTCCAGCGCCACGCCCCCGCGGCTTCGACTTAGCCCGGCAATCTAACTCACCCAGCTGTGATGTAATCTTGTAGCGGCACGGCACCACCGTGCCCTGCTAGCCTCCCCCTCCCTGCAAAAGCCTTAAGTCCCGGTTTTCAACCCGGGGTAAGCGTATCTCCTAACAAATCCTTTTCCTCCCTTCAGGTCTGGATTGTAGCCGCGACCGTCCACGTCCCGCGGGGAGACGGATGGAGTAACCCTTTCAAAGCCAGCACATTTTGTCCCAACGTTCGGTTTGCATATCGCACCCAATATGGGTACATTCGTACCCAGAATGGGTACAACTATGATATCCGACCGTATTTCCAGGGCATTGTTTACGAAGACACAGCGGGCGGTGCTGGGTCTGCTGTTCGCGAACGTGGAGCGGGCGTACCACCTGCGGGGTATCCTGCGGGAATCGGGCATCGGCCAGGGTACGATCCAGCGGGAGCTGCAGCGCCTGACCGAGGCGGGGATCATCCTGAGAGAGAAGCAGGGGCAGCAGGTGTTATACCGTGCCAACCGCAACTCGCCGGTCTTCCCGGAGCTGCACGGCCTGATCATCAAGACCT
>CP070787.1:2071255-2075908 GCA_020346745.1 Fidelibacterota bacterium
GAGTGGCATATAAATACCCTGTATGGCGTCGCATCCAGGGCGCTAAATCGGATGATCTACGAGTATGGTCTGCTGGGGGTTGTGCTATATTCCTTGGTTTTGCTACTGTGCGCGCGGGCGGTAAAAGCTTCCTGCCGCTTGGCCGGTACACCCGACATATTTAGCGTAGCTATCGTTATCCTGGCCCTACTCGTTGCCTTCACTATAACCAACTACTACTCGGTGCTGACGGATCGAATGATAGGGATATACGTCTGGACGATTATTGGTGTCAGTCTTGCGGGGTTCATTCATGCAGAACCCAAACAAAGCCCAAACCCCTTATCTTCAAGGTATTGATGGGTCTTGTTATCCTGTTTATTTTCTTCTCAGTGCCAGAGATGGCCTGTGGAAGTATAACAGGATATATTCATGATCTAATGAGGCATCCTATCGTAGGGGTAAGTGTAACCTACATCCACGATGGGCACAGCATAGAAAGCGATACAACCGATGAGAACGGATTATTTCATATTGACCAAATGGGTTTAGGAGAATCTCAGACTCAGCACGAGATGATCACTATGCAACCTGGCTATCCAAATCCATTTATTCCACAGATCCTGCTAAAGTTTACAATCCAGGAGCCTGGGCAGCTATTTGTTTATAACCTACTAGGTCAAAGAGTTGATCATTCTTCGACATTGCCCCCAGGAACATATCAAGCGGTCTGGGGCGGCCTGGATGGCAAAGGATATGCCAGGCCAGCCGGTATCTACTTTTTTCGAATTGTCACTAAAAGCAGTGCCGTTACGCGAAAAGTAACCATGTTGAATCGGGGTAGTTCTGCGCGACTGACTGTGGAACATATCCCGGCTCAAGAGGAAGCGTGTCGGATACCGCTATCCCTTGAACTGAGGTTTTCTCATCCTGATATCGCCGACACCAGCTTGGCGTTACCCTGTGATGATATCGGCGTTCCTATTGCAGTGACCCTCAATCGTCGACCACGTTTTCACACTGCCTGCTTGGACACACAGATCATTCTTGGTGATACCCTGAGGGTCAACTTATCGACAATGGTGGATAATGATAGTGATACAGATTTTATGGTGGATGATTCACGGATTACTTTGACGTCAGATTCATTGCTGGAGTTTGTTTCTCTAATCCCCGGGATTTCAATAGCAATCCTCAAAGCGTACGATGGAATCGATCCAACGCTCACCGATACCATGCGTATCAGGATAACGATCTCACCTGAACAGAATTATGATGTCATTGTATATGGCAGCACATCTGCAGGGGTAATGACAGCAATTGGGATCGCCCGGATGGGTCGTTCTGTTCTTCTATTATCACAGGACTCTCATCTAGGCGGTATGACTTCCAGTGGCTTAGGTATGACGGATATCGGTAATAAGGTAGCTATCGGGGGATTAGCCAGGGAGTTCTATCAACGGGTATTCAATTATTACTTGCAGGACAGCGTGTGGGATTACGAAGAGAGAACTGATTATTCTTTTGCCTCTGACTGGGCTGCTGACAGCACCTGGTGGAGGTTTGAACCTCACGTAGCAGAGCAGGTCTTTCGAAATATGGTGGCAGAGGCAGGAATATCAGTTGTGTATGACGAGAGATTAAATTTTGATGATGGAGTGCAGAAAGAGACCAACCGCATCGTCTCACTAGTCATGGAATCAGGGCTGGTTGTCTCTGGTAGGATGTTCATTGATGCCACATATGAAGGTGATCTGATGGCGCTGTCCGGAGTAAGCTATATTGTGGGAAGGGAAGCCAATTCGGTATATGGTGAAACGCTCAACGGAGTGCAGACCGAGCGGGCAATCTACCATCAATTCGATCTCCCTGTGGATCCCTATGTCATTATGGGTGATACAAAGAGCAGTCTGCTTCCCGGTATCCACCCCGGCGGGGCGGGTATTGAAGGATCATCCGATAAACGCATCCAAGCATATAATTTTCGACTATGTTTGACCGATGTACCCTCTAACCGACAACCGTTTGAGAAACCAGCCGACTATGATAGTCTCCAATACGAACTTCTGCTCCGGTACTATGACGCTGGTTTCGCAAAGATTCCTTGGCTACCGGCACAGATGCCTAACCGGAAGACTGATACTAATAATGCTCAAGCTGTTTCTACCGATTTTATCGGTATGAATTACGACTATCCTGATGGCGATTATAGTACGCGTGAGCGAATTATTAGACAGCATCGCGTTTATGTACAAGGTCTTCTCTGGACTCTGGCCAATCATCCTCGCGTCCCTGAAGCCATACGTACTGAAGTGAGCCGTTGGGGATTGGCTATGGATGAGTTCATGGACAACGACAATTGGCCACGTCAGCTTTATGTTCGAGAAGCCAGAAGAATGGTGAGCGAATATGTGATGACTGAGCAAAACTGTCGAGGACTAAAATTGGCCCCAGAATCAGTAGGATTGGCAGCTTACGGGATGGATTCGCACCATACACAGCGTTATGTTAACCAGGCAGGTCAGGTACGCAATGAGGGAGATGTTGAAGTCCATGGATTTCCGCCATACCCCATCAGTTATCGATCTTTAGTCCCCAGAGAAAATGAGTGTGGCAACCTTCTCGTTCCTACATGCCTCTCTGCCTCACACATCGCTTATAGTTCCATACGCATGGAGCCAGTATTCATGATTTTGGGTGAGTCCGCAGGTATAGCAGCAGCAATTGCAGTCCGAGATAGTATAACCGTGCAGCAAGTAGCGTATCCTAGCCTCAGGGAACAACTGCTTGCCAATGGACAAAGGTTAGATCCCTTGGAAAATCATATTGTGGGCAGTCAAGAAAGCCAGTAGTATGTCCCTAAAGTAAATATCGTATGTTAATGTGAATATAATATGTTGCGACTAATCCGCTGGTGCCGGGCGCTGGTCTATCTGGCTATCAGTTTGACTGGGGCATGTTGGTTGCGCCGCACCAGGGGTGATCATCTTGCCCTCTACGGCTACTACGGCGCCGCCGATGATTCGCCAATACGGAACATCGGCGATAATGCTATCCTGATCTCCATGCTGGAGCAAATGCAATCCATCGATATACCGAAACTCATCTTCGTCTTCGACAAGGAAGGCAAGTATGCCACTTATGGGGAAGAGTACCAGATCCACGCCCCAGGGTGGCGGCGCCTGATGGTATGGTTACCCATCATCGCCCGAACCAGGGTGTTTATCATGGGCGGCGGCGGCATGTTGCAGGATTATACCGGGGGCGGAGGCACCACATCCTTCCTTTGCGCGCTTAACCTGCTCTTCCGCCTGGCAGGAAGGAAGATCATGTGGTACTCCAGCGGGATCGGTCCCTTGGCCTCCCGCAAGGCCCGGCAGTGTACCGGCTGGGCCGCCCGCGCAGCTACCATGATTACGGTACGGGATTCCCGTTCCAGGGAGCTCCTGGAAGAACTGGGTGTTCCGGCATGCAAAGTCGTAGCCACCACCGATCCGACCTTTGGACTGCTGCCCCCGGTGAAAAATACAATCCCCACGAAGGAAGAGATCATTAGAAGAGTGGGTCTCTCCGTGCTTCCTTTCTACCGCGTTTCGGGTATTGATCCCACAGGCGACCGGCGAATCGTTGAGGAATATCGCAAGTTTATCAGATATCTGGCCAACCGCAACATTCAGGTAACCTTGGTGGCTTTTGATAATTCCCAGGATAGGCAGATCTGTGAGAATATCTTAACGGGGAATCATGTGCAAAATGTCAATATTGCCGGAATCGGGACTTCTCCCCAAGATATGTTGAGAGTATATCAAAACTGCGACGCGGTGCTGGCCATGCGTTTACATTCCCTGATCTTCGGACTGATTGCCGGAGTTCCCACCGGTGCAGTGATCTACCACCCCAAGGTCCGGGCCCTGGTCAATAAGTTCCAGCTGGAGCGCTACGCCTGTGAGCTGGGCGAGATGACAGCCGAACACCTAATGGGAATTCTCCAGGCACTGGGAGAAGATCAAGCGGCTTACCGTGAGCGGATGGCCCCGCTGGTGGCTGCGGAGCGGGAACTGCTACGGCAAAACGATGCCATTCTGCGGCAGTTGATTGGCGCTGACGATGGTGATGCGGCTTAAAACCAGAACTACCGTAGACTTCTTCTATCTCCTCACATCGTCCATTCTGGGCCAGGGCCTGCGGATGGTGCGCAGCTTCATCGTGGCCCGGCTGATCGGACCCTTGATGTTCGGTACAATCCAGGGATTGGGCATCTTCCTGCTCTACGTTCCCCTGATACAGCTGGGATATTTCCAGTCCATGAGTCGGGAGTTGCCCAAGCGCCTCCAGGCCGGGGACCAGGATGCCGTACAACGGATCAACAATAACGGCCTCTTCATGGCCTTTTTTGCCGGTTTGGTAGGCTTGCTGGTGTACCTGGCTATCTTCGCCGTCCAGGGGCCGTCCATGTCCGTACCCGGCCGAACTGCCTGGCTGCTTTTTGCCGGGATGGTAGCGCTTGGGCCTGTCACCTTATTTTACCAGATGATCTACAACGCCTACGGGAAGTTTGTCACCGTGAGCAAAATCAAGATCGCCAACAGCGTGGTCTTCTTTCTGCTGCTGGGCCTGGTCCTGGCATGGGATTATGTCGGACAGCTGCTCAGCCTCCTGCTCGCAGCGGTGATG
>CP070787.1:2076008-2078484 GCA_020346745.1 Fidelibacterota bacterium
CCTGTGGTACATCGGGCGGAGGAATTGAATTTTCTCGGCCTGGCCCGAAAGATATTCGATCTTGCCGAGAGAGCCCGCTCCGGCCGGTTGGTTCCGGAGGAAGCGGTGGGCAGCACTTTCGCAATTACGAACTTCGGTGTATACGGGAGTCTGTTTGGTCTTCCGATCATCAACCAGCCTAATGTAGCCATCCTCGGTGTGGGGGGCATCAAGAAGCGTCCGGTGGTGTGGGAGTCTGAGATAGGAGATAGTATCGTTGTCCGGTCGATGATGCTGCTTTCACTTGGACATGATCATCGGCTCATTGACGGGGCCTATGGCACGCAATTCCTCCAAAAAGTGGTCCACTACCTGCAATCTATAGATTGGGAAGCGGAATTATAGCCATGAGCCAGAACCTACAGTTCTGTTCCGATGCAGGCGTGCGGATCCACGATGGACCCGTTGAACGCCGGCCTCCCTGGATGAAGATCAAGCTCCGGACTGGTGATAACTACCGGGCACTCCGGGACCTGGTTCGGGAGAAGCGGCTGCACACGGTCTGTGAAGAGGCGCGTTGTCCCAACCTGTATGAGTGTTGGGAGCGTAAAAGTGCTACGATCATGATCCTGGGTGACACATGCACCCGGTCATGTGGATTCTGTGCGGTTAAGACCGGCCGGCCTCCTTTCCTGGATGAGTCGGAACCCCATCGGGCAGCCCAGGCCGTCAAGGCCATGGGCTTGAACCATTGCGTGATTACTTCGGTTAACCGGGACGAATTACCCGACGGCGGAGCCGGCATCTGGGCCGAGACCATCCGGCAGATTCACCAGCAGGCGCCAGGGTGCAGTGTCGAGGTACTCGTACCCGACTTTCAGGGCGACTTCAGTGCGCTCGAACAGGTTATTGATGCCAAGCCGGAGATCCTGGCGCATAATCTCGAAACGGTACCGCGGCTGTATCGCCGGGTCCGCCCACAGGCAAAGTACCCACAGAGCCTGGAGGTGCTAAGGTATGCCAACGAGCGGGGGATGACGGTAAAGTCCGGAATCATGGTAGGTATCGGGGAGCGACCTGATGAGGTGGTGACGATGATGGCCGAGGTAATCGCGACTGGCTGTCAGATCTTCACTATCGGGCAATATCTCCAACCCACCAAGACGAACCTCCCGGTTGACCGCTTTGTCAACCCTGACGAGTTCGATTGGTATCGTTCTGAAGGCTTAGGCTTGGGATTCAAGGTTGTGGAGGCAGGTCCCCTGGTGAGGTCGTCCTACCATGCCGATGAGCAGGTGGCATTATTGGATAACCGGTCGTACTCGAGATGATTTGTCAGTATTCCGTCAAGGCTGAAGTTCAGAGGTGTTAAATTGAATTCTCGGAAATTGGCGTTATTGGCTGTTATAATCATAGCTGGAGCATTATTAGTCTATTTGGTGTACGGGCCAGCGCTATCAACGGGCTTGCGTTCCCGTGCGGTTGAGGATGGAACGGCACCTCAATTAAGTATACAGCCTTTTCACCAAGCTTTTGTTAGCGAGGAGACCTGTCTCAGTTGTCACGCCCAGGAAAAGGAACTACCCGCTTTCGGTCTGGTGGCGCCAAAGATCGCCCACGAGCCACGAAAAGACTGCGTCACTTGTCACCAGCTCCCCGGCCGGGAATAGCAGCCCGGCTGAGCCGACGGCTCCAGGACCCTGTCTGGGTCCGAGTTCTGCCGAACAATCCCATCCCGAAAATCATACGTCATGCTCCCATTGGTGTTCAGCTGCACCTCCTGTCCCTTTTAAGAAATGATGCTCGTGATGCGGTTGACCCCATCAGCAGGCAGCTCAGCCGAATGGCTGCATCCTCCCCTGAAGTAAAAAGGATTCTGAAGCGGCAGCGAGCCGATGGCAGCTGGCCTGTGAAATCGTCGAATCAGCCTGAAGGAGCTACAAAACAGCTCCTACTTCTGGGGCTACTGGAAAACCTGCACGCTCTATCGCTTAAGGGTGGCCAACGAAACTGGCCTGGTGTGAAGCAGGGCTTGGCTGCCATGCTGGCCTTCCAGCATGAAGATGGCCGCTTTCCGCTTCTCTACCACCACCATGCCTCCATCGGCCACCTGATGATCTCATTGGGCCTTCACCGGAATCCTGCTGTCCACCGGGCGGCACACTGGATTCTGGAACGTCAGCGGGAGGATGGGGGTTGGCTGCATCCGCAGATGGCTGGGAGGCGCAAGAATCCCCCCTCATGCATTTGGACCACTGCGGAGGTACTGGCCTTCATCGGGCGTTATCCCACCACCCGGATCAAAGTAGGCTGTCAAAAGGCCGGTGAGTATCTCCTGGCGCATGCTCTGGAACCGAATTCCACCACTTTGCTGCCCGAGGTGGGCTCATGGGATATACTGGAGATCGGCTCGCACGGGGTGCATCTCTTTCAAGGTGGCACCTTGAAGGTCTTGGATGGACTGACCCTTGCCGGATTCAATCCATCGCATGCCGTC
>CP070787.1:2078584-2082220 GCA_020346745.1 Fidelibacterota bacterium
CAGCCATCATTTTGGTATATTCGGAAATCTCACCTCCGACCACTCCACGGAAAGCGGCCAGAATATCCTTGCCAAGATGCCGCGCTCGGATAGTGTTGCCCCGAACAAGTCCTAGAGTCTCAGCTATGTCATGATCTTCAAAGTGATCCTGAGTTGTCAGTTGCATATGTGCCTCACTGCTGGATGTTTTTAGAATAATAGTCGTCTTCCTTGCTGGCCAACCGTTCTTTAAGAACTTTCACGAACAGGAGGCCGAACCCGATTAGGACAACCAAACCTATCAGGCCATAGGGAAAAGCCACTATGAGTCCTGCCACCATCCCGATAATCCATAGGATGGCTACGCTGCTGATGAGTATATAACCGAGCTTTTCCATAGATCCCTCATAAGATTATCTAATATCCGGAATATAAAGCTGATGGCCTTATTCTAGTGCTGCTAACATTTCCCTAATGCGGTCTATTGCCAGGGGTATCGACTGAAAAGAATCTACCGTGTCAGCCTCTGAAAGGTCAATGGGAAGAGATTCCCAGCCTAACATTAGGAGGGGTTTCCCATGCTTTAATGCCAGAGCGATCTCTGAGAGGGTTCCTGCACTTCCTGGTAACGCTACGACAACATCGCTGGAAAGAATGTTCAGGACGTTTCGGCCATCTCCTAAGCCTGTTCGGATAGGGATAGTGAGATGAGGTGATGCCCTACTCAGGTCCTGGTCGGGCAAGATTCCTACGATCATGCCACCGGCGGATGCCGCACCCGCTGACACTGCCGCCATGACGCCTGCATTCCGACCGCCATTCAGTACAATCCAGCCATTCCCCGCCAACGCCCGACCTAGTTCGTGAGCAAGTTTTTCTGTATCGCTCGGTACTTGACCGCCACCCATAACGCCGATGATGGGAATCCGCTTCACTTCCGCGATCCGTCTAATAATTTTTCCATGATGATAACGTCGAGGTATTGCTCGAATTTATAGCCGGCTTCCTTCAAGGTGCCGACAGTTCGAAATCCGACCTTTTTATGCAGGCGGAGAGAAGCTGGATTACCTTCCACTATCCGGGCGACGGCCAGGTGTAATCCACTCTTCGTACCCGCCTCTAACAAGGCCTGCAGGAGCTGGATGCCTACACCTTGGCCGCGATGTTCGTCTGCTACGTAGACGGATACTTCAGCGGTGGTTTCGTATGCGCACCGGTCTGACCATGGGCTTAAGGCAGCCCAGCCCACTATAGCGCCGTTCAAGCGGGCGACCAGCAACGGATAGGAATCCCCATGCTGGTCGTACCAGATTTCCTGCTCTTCCTCGGATTTTTCTTGGGTGTCAAAGGTGGCGGTCGTGTTGAGAATGGCCTGGTTGTATATAGCGGTGATGGATTCCAGGTCCTTTCGTGTTGCCGGATTGATCACTAAATCTGCGGTACAAATGTGTGATAGGTGGCCTGTCATGCAGATGCTCGAGACTAGATAATTGCCATGACAATCACACTAACGACTGGCATGACGAAATTGTCTTCATGGAGTGGGGCAACCTCAACAGCAGTGGCACTGAGGGCGCCCAACATCCCCACCGGTAGAGCTACCAGTCCCAGTGTATGATAGACGATTGCAAGTGTGAGGCAGGTGACCAGACATGCGAGTGTTCCACTCCAGGTTTTGCCCAAAAATCCTTTGCCGCCGACGGTGATGCCCACACACCAGGCGAGGAGATCCCCAAAGACTACGAACAGAATAGCCAGGGTGGCGATGTTCGTCGGAAAGAACCACAATACCAACAGCGATGCAAACAGGAAGATTACCATAGAGGAAATCCGGGATTCCTCCGTCTTCCTGTAGGGTACGGGAAATCGATTGTACTTCTTCTGGAACCGGATTATTTCAAGGATAACGAAGGCCAGGAATACGGTCAGGAGGACTAAGATGGTATAGGTTTTAAACAAAAAGGTTCCTAAGGGAAATACGATAGCTAGGGGACGTAGCCATTTACGCCATAATAGCTTCCTTTCCTCTGTAATCATGTGCTTGGTGTGTTTATTCAGCAGTTTATATAGGCGGTGTCCGATGATATATAGACCCACCAGCAGAAGTATGATGCTGTGAATATTTATCCCGGTGAATAGCAGAGCTGAGTTCACCAGCAGAGGTACGAAAATCAAGACTAAGGGGACGGCTGGCTTCTGTTCCAAGAATAGAAGAAATATGACAGCCATAATAGCCAGGATAGGTACAAGAGCGTAGGCATACCGATTGTCCAATAGTACTAATCTACCGATGGCATAAAATCCAATGGCAATGATGGTCGCTAGGCCCTCACCGCCTCGGAAGTGAAGGTAGAAGGGGGCACGATGACCCAGGTAGGCGGCAAAGCCGGCGGCGTAGCTCACTGTCATTGAGTTCCCTAGCTGAGTGGCAACCAGGATAGCGAGCGGTGCCTTAGCGAGATCGTACACAGCCACCAGAACCGCAGCTCCGTAACCCATCGTATCAGCTACATTGGAGATCCCGGGATTGCCCGAGCCTCTCTCACGGATATCAAATCCTTTCACCTTCGCGAGAAAGTAGGCTGGCAGCAAACTGCCTAAAAGGTACCCGATAGCAATTGTGAGGGCGCCTTTTAGCACATCGTCCATAACGGATACCTCATCTGGTGCAATAGTCCCTTGAGATCTGCATCGCAAGTGATCATGAAAGGAGAAGCTAAGACGATTGTACCGGTGGTGGTAACGATCATTAGAAGGGGCATGATTCTTCGTCTTGTTCCGATGATTCCTCTAGTCCGAAGTCACTTGTGGTAATTTACGGGTGCATCGACGTGCTTCACATTGTCCTGTTGATTTCGGCTCAAGTCTGGCTAACTTTGAGCCCGGCATGCGATCCAATCTCTCACCTCTAGCGGCGGGGACAGATAGAGTCCCTACCCCCTCGAAGCCTCCGCAAGGAGGTTTTCTTTTATCTAGGAGATCGTATTTGTGAAGAAAGTGAAAGCCACGCTCATGGACCCGAAGGCCATGGAACAGACTATCACCCGCTTGGCGCATGAGATCATGGAACGGCACCAGAATCTGGAAGACTTAGCCCTCGTCGGCATACAACGTCGTGGCGAGTTCCTAGCTCAGAGGATTGTTGATCTTATTCGTCGATATAGAGGTGTTGACGTGAAGTTTGGCACTGTTGATGTAACTTTTCACCGGGACGATTTCCGTACCAGGTTGCCATCACCGCGTGTGGGGCCAACCAAGATCAGCTTCGGTGTAGATGACCTTTCTATTGTCCTGGTCGATGATGTACTCTATACAGGTCGCACGGTGCGGGCAGCAATGAACAGTCTGATGGATTTCGGCCGACCTGCCTCTATTGAACTGGCAGTACTCGTGGATCGTGGTTCCCGGGAACTGCCCATCCAGGCAGATTATATCGGGCAGAGCCACCCCACATCCGTTAATGAGCATATTCACCTCCATGTCCTCGAGGTCGACGGTAAGGATGAGGTTCTGCTCGTGGAATATACCAAATGACCGAGCCGACCATATCACTCAACAACCTCTTGGGCTTGGAACACGTACCCAGGGAGGATATACAGATCCTGCTGGACACTGGTTTCAGTTTCAGGGAGGTACTTGATCGTCCTATAAAGAAGG
>CP070787.1:2082320-2084518 GCA_020346745.1 Fidelibacterota bacterium
ATTGTGATCTTCAAGAACTGATCCAGCTTGCTGGCGCCGTCAATGGTTGCGGCCTCATACACCTGCCGGGGGATACTCTGCAGGCCGGCGAGAAGCAAAATTACGTACAGCCCTACATTTTTCCAGGTAGCCATGATCGCGATGGCCGGCATAGCGATAACAGGGTCCGTTAACCACTCAACCCGCCCGAGACCTAGAGACAAGAGCATGGCATTGATAACCCCATTTTCCGAAGCATATAGCTGTTTCCAAAGGATGGTCACAACAACCCCCGAGATCACGACTGGCAGGAAGAATACTGCTCTGAAGAATCCCTTGGCTCTAAGGTGTTGGTTGAGAACTTCAGCCAGAACCAATGCGACACCAACCTGCAAAGGAATATGGATGACAAGGAATCGGAAGGTATTCCATAGGGATTTCCAGAAAAGAGGATCGGAGAAAAGGTGGACGAAATTAGTGCCGCCGATCCATCTCATAGGCGACAGCAGATTCCATCTGTGCATGGTCAGAATAAGCGAAAAAATGATCGGAAAGGCGACGATGATGAGAAAGTGAATGCCGTATGGAAACACCAGGGCATATGGTGTAGTTCTGGAACGGGATCGCTTCATTCTGTTAGCGGCCCTTGGTCTTCTCATCGAGGGCTTCACGCTCCAGCAGGGTAGCTACACGGATCTGCATATCAGCCACGGCCTCCTCAACTGGTTTAGCCTGATGGATGCACGCCGCGTCGAATTCCTGCGATATGATGTCGAATATTTCCTGGAGATAGATCGTATGATCGGTCCCGGCCACATAGGGGATCTGTTCCGCGAAGAAGCGCAGCTGAGGATTATTGGAGAAAAAATCTCTAAAGAGGGGATCAGAAATCATATCCTTTCTCAAGGGCAGCTGACTAGTTACCGCCAGAAGGCGACGGTCGTTGGCCCGGCTGGTCATGAACTTGATAAATTCCCAGGCCTCACGAGGATGCCGAGTAGTGGAGAAAATCACAATACTCTTCGGGTCACCATAGGTATGAACTGGACCTTGAACGTGGCGGGGAACAGGAAGCTTCGTAATCCCATAGCGGAATTCGGGGGATTTGTATTTATTGATGTACGAAACCATCCATGGTCCGGACACATGAAAGGCTAGCTGCCCCTTTAAGAATATATCTTCCTGAAAAATTGAGCGTGGAAAATAACCCGCCATGTAGTTATCACGGAAAAAAGACATGACCTCATACGTCTCTGCCCGGTCAAGCTGCGCCCGCCCATTGGAGATTAGTGTCTTTCCACCCGTTGCCGCGATGGAGAAAGTATAGAAATCGAAAAACCGCTGCCACCATTCGGCAAGTATGTTAGGGTCCATCATCCAGCGATCAGGGTGCTGATCCCCGTTCAAGTCAACCACGATCTTGGGCGCCAGAAGGAAGAAGTCCTCATAGGTTTTGGGTATCTGCTTGATACCCGCCTCCTCCAGAAGTCCGGCGTTGTAAAAGAGCATGAGAGGATTACCCTTCCAGGGAACCTGGTAGAACCGCCTATCCGGCGAACGGAATCCCTCCATCAAGGAAGGGGGAAGCCGCGAAGTGAGCATTGAGTCCAGATCAGCGAACCGGCTCAAAGAGATCACAGCTCCTGCCTCTCGGTACTGCTCAATGACACCAGGCCAAACATTGGAGTAGATATCTGGTGTGGTTTTCCCAACAATTGCTGCCAGAATGACTTCCTCACTGGACTGTCCAGACGGGACGGGCTGGAAACGGACAGGAAGGTGGGTGGTATCCTGGTTCCATTCGATGACTATCTGACGGGCGAACTCAATCTCGAAGGTATTCGTGGCGCACCAGTAGGTGAGATAATCCTCATCTCCGGCAACTTGACAGCTTAAGGTGAACAGCATGGCCATCAGCAGCCCCGAAAAGGATAGCCAACCTGCGTGATGCCCCGTAGGAGTGTGATATTTACAGGCCAACATCGATGGCGATGGCTTGGAGGTAGCCGAAAGGCCCAAAATCCTTGTAGCCGTAGTCCAGTGCAAAGCGACTGTTTCCTACCAGCGTCAACTTGATGCCGGCTCCCACGCTGAATCCTTCAATGGAATCCTCAATCCCAATCCCTGAGTAGCCTGCTCGGAGAAAGGCGAACTCACGAAATGCCATCTCAAATCCAATGTCTATACTGGGGTAATTATTACTGGGATGGAGAGCATCC
>CP070787.1:2084618-2085878 GCA_020346745.1 Fidelibacterota bacterium
TTCCTTCATCGATATGCTCCTCCAGGTCGAGTCCGGTGTGGCAGTCCAGGCACTCAAATCCTTCGTGAATGGATGCTTCCGTCGATACCTCGTGACAGTCAAGACACGCATCATCTTGAGCCCACAGCGGTAAAATCAAGGCAAGGATACAAGTAAGTTTCTTCATTTTTTTCTTTTATTAGTGGCTGAAAAAAGTTCCAAAAACAATGAATATCAATAACAGGAAACCTATGGACAGGAAGATATAGGCGCAGACGAGGAGGACATACTTTGTCCATCTGGGCAACGGCTTTACTCTCAGCTGATCGTATTCATTGTCAGCATCCAGGCGTTCCTTCTCCGTGGGACGCTCCTCGGCAAACCGCTCTTCCGTGAGATAACCGGTAAAGATGACCTCATCCATTGGAAATGCCCCCGGGCGGAGGTGGGTATTGAAGAAGTGGACAGTGAAAATGAACGCTGTAGCCAGCAAGGCTTCTTCGGAATGGATGATGTGAGCTGCGTTGATAACCCAACCGGGGAACAGCTGGGTGAATGTTTCCGGGAACCAGAGGGTCAATCCGCTGGAACCGATAACGATCATACCCCAGAAAACGGCGTAGTAATCGAATTTTTCCCAGTAGGTCCAACGGTCGAACTTGGGTGGATTCTTCACCACCCCGATGAAATAGCCCAGATGCTGGAAGAAATCCTTAAAATCTTTGGGACGGACCACCAGGGAATTGGGCCCATAAAAAATCCCCTTCTCTTTCCGAATTAACCAGCGGTAAAGCAATAAGATGACATGAATAATGAATACGCTAACCAGGAGCATAGCGGCTATCCGGTGGACAAGTGCGGCCGCTCGGAGACTGATGATGTGCGTCACGAACCAGGTAGCCAGGGGTGTATGACTGTATTTCAAAGGGAGCCCGGTCGTGGCGAGGGTAAGGAAGGATAGGATCAATCCTAGATGCAGGAATCGCTGAATCAGGTGGAAGCGCCTGATTCGGTGCTTTGACTTGACTTTCGGCGGTTTCTTTCCCTCAATCAAGCGCCGTACAAGCAGCCGGATGAGCCACAAAACCGAGTGCGCACCGAAAACAGCCAGGGTGACTCCCAGCAGCCAGCGCATGAAGGTGTCAATGCCATGCAGGATAGGATTCTCCTCATGCTCCATGGGGCTGTAGTGCTGCAGGTAGGACACGAAATTGACGTTCACATCCTCATGGCATTGACCGCAAGTCTCAACAATATTCTGCTGACTGACGGTGGATCGTG
>CP070787.1:2085978-2092883 GCA_020346745.1 Fidelibacterota bacterium
CCTTGGCCTTCTCAGTCTTCAGGATGGACAGGTTAGACATGGTGATCCCCACTCGCCCCGCCAACTCAGTAAGGGACATCTTCCGCCTGGCCATCATGACATCCAGATTCACACGGATACTCATCACCTCCCCCTAGATCGTCAGTTCCTGCTCTTCCTTCATCTCCGCTCCAATCCGGAAGATCTCCGCCAGGACCAGTATTAAAAAGCCTACAAAGATATATTCTCCCTCCAGGCTGATTCCACTCCGGAGCTCAATTCCAGCCACTTCCAACCGGGAGATCACCAGCGGATCCGATACGATGCCAAATGCAGCTTTAAACAGTCCCAGCGCTACCACCGCAGCACCAATCCACCTGATCCGGGTTCCGTTTTCCCGTCTAAATGGATTTCCGGTCCGAAGGGATGCAAACACTCTGCGCAGCTGGTACAGAATCAATAGATTCAAAAAGATTGCTACCAGATACATGCTATAGTTCAGGAGCTGTACGCTGAAAGGCAAACGGCCTGTGGTTTCCAATTCAGCCGTTGCGCGGTGAATACTCACCTCTAGATCCGTTTCGCCAGGCCATCGCAGGCTTCCCGGCTCCATCACTGAGAACTGAACCGGAATGATTAGATCAGCTCGGGAGCGTTCCGGATTGACGGCAGCTGAGATAAATATCACCGTTACGCTGATCAGGATAATCCAGAGCAGGAGCCAAAAAATGTTCAACAGCGTCCCCGTGACGCTCACGATGACTTTAGACCGATTCATTTACCATCCCTTTCCCGGTAAACATATTTACCGGGAAGGTAGATAGGTAATATCTGTATAACAATAATTATTTATTGTATATCAATAAATAATATCTGGAGGTGTTTATATGGGCTTGGGCGGTCTGTCGTATTCCTTATACATGAGGTGCGCGAAGAATAACTCGCCCTTTCGCCAGTGGGCGGAGAGACCTGCGAGTTGGGTGGGAGGCAATTGGTGGCCCTGCAGCCAATTACCTCCACTCAAGATAGGTTCTGGTCAGTATACTCCAGGGTAACAGTAAGGCAGCAGCTTTACTGTTGGTGAGCTTTTAGAAGGGACAGACCACCCCCTCAGGAGTTGACGAATCTCAATATGGTCATCCAACATCTGAAGTACCCGCTACGCAAGCGAGTCAATCATCAGAGATTGGTCAAATGATCAAGTCTGCCCTCGACCTCGCACACTTCGGCCCAGCGCAACTCCTTGCTACGCTGTTACCGGAAATGTTTCTGCGCGGTGTTCGGCTTACGGAGTCGCTTCCGGTTCCGCTTCGGGTGCTTCCTCTTCAGGCTCCGGTTCTGCTTCGGTCGGTTCTTCCATCACCGGTTCAACCGCCTCTTCCACCGCTGGTTCGGTCGGTTCTTCCATCACCGGTTCGGCCGCGGGTTCAACCGCCTCTTCCACCGCCGGTTCGGGTGCTGGCGCTTCTTCAGCAGCTGGTGGAGCGCAACTGGCAACTAAAAATGTACCAATAACGACCATAGCAATCAGCCGTTTAATGTCCATTGCTGTTCTCCCTTGATTTATACTCAATATTGGGGTTTAGCTCCCATCAAGATTAATTACTTATACTACCCTTTGGCGAGATTATTCTTGTCCCCAATGCAATTTTCTGATCGGTGATTTTCCCCCGCCAATGTATACATCGTCCCATGGACAGGTAAAGCCGGGGTGGCTCCAAGTAGTTTAGTAACCATCACAGGTCATGTTGAGGATAGGGGTGGATCTAGAATTGATCCCCGGAAGCCTGGTTGCAGCCCCGAGGCTCATAGGCAGCGTGATGCTTAGCCAGCAGATCCGCTACCTCCTCCTTCCTGGTTCTCTCGATGGGTGCAAGGTGGACATGGATATGCGTTGCGCCTTTGCTGCGGATACAGTCAGCCTGAGGATGATTATCGATCTGGTCTTTCAGATCACCCTGCCCAATATAAATCGGAATCCAACCCTCTTCCTCACGCCTGGCGTAGATATAATTGCCCGGATCGTTTTTAAAGGAAGGGGGTAACGAGAATATCCAATACTGATACGGTTGACCGGTGGCGCCCCGCCAAATGACAGTCTCTCGTGGTGCCGTTTTCTCTTCCTTTCTATCAAGTATGTGTGAATGAACTCTAGAAAAGATAAGCAATATTTAGTATAAATCAAACCATTGGACCGAGACTTTTTTTACTACCGTTGATTCTCCCCACAGTGTACTACTGACCGATTACTGCTGCCTTACAGTTTTCCCCTTCCAGTAGAAATAGGCCGGCAGACCCGTCAGGATGAGGCCCAGCCCGATGAGCGCGTTCCTGGGGTCATTGATGATGGTGTTCAGGACCAGCAGCGCCGCGAAGATAATGAAGGCCACGGGCACCCATGGGTAACCCCAGGTCTTGTAAGGCCGATCCAGCTCCGGCTGCTTTCGGCGCAGGATCATAACACCGGCACACGACATGGCGTAGAAAATCCATGAGGCAAAGACCACGTATGTGATCAGTTGCTCAAACGTTCCGGTAAATACCAACAGTGATGACCAGATCCCCTGCACTAGCAATGCTATGGCTGGCGTACCGTACTTGGGATGAATCCGCGACAGTGCCTGGAAGAATAATCCTTCCTCCGCCATGGCATAGTAAATGCGCGGACAGGCCAGCACGTTGACGTGCACACCTCCCAGCGTCGAAATGAGGATGGCCAGGATCACCAGTGTCGTTCCTACGGTGCCCAGTACAACTGCCACCGCATCGGATGCCACGAGGTCCGATGAAGCGATGCCAGCGATTGAAAGCAGATACATGAAAACAAGGTTGACCACGATATATAAGGCGATCAATAGCGTAACAGAGTAGAGCAGTGACAGAGGAATGTTCCGGCCGGGGTTTCGAACTTCCCCCCCGATGTAAGTGATTTCGATCCAGCCGTCATAGGACCACAGCACTGCCACCAGTGCCAAACCGAAGGGACCAATCAGGGAGGTCACAGATCGAGTCGGTAGGAACGGCTGGAAATGGGCTGAATCCCCTCCCTCAAGGCACAGCCCCAGCACCACAATGGCCAGCAGCGCCCCAATTTTCAGGAAGGTCAGCAGGTTCTGCGCCCACACCCCGGTCTTCACACCATAAGCGTTGAGCAAGGTAAAAACCACAATGCTCAGTATGGCGATCAACTTGATCTGCAACGGGGTAAGGGGATTGAAGAAACCCAGGTAGGTGGCGAAGGCTACCGCCAAGGCCGCGATAGCAGCCGAATTGATAACCGCGAAAGAAGCCCAGCCATAAAGGAATCCCCATATCGTCCCGTAGGCTTCCCGCAGGTAAACGAATTGCCCCCCGGCTCTGGGCATGGCTGCTCCCAACTCCGCCATGGAGAGTGCTCCGAAAAGGGTCACCACCCCCGCCACCAGCCACACCGCCAGGGTGAGAATGGACGAGTGCAAATAAAGGGCAATGGTGGTGGGGACCAGGAATATACCTGATCCGATAATGGTCCCCACATTGATCATGGTGGAGTCAAGCAGGGTAAGGACGCGTTTCATAGTATCCGAGTCGGTCGCTGTAAGGCCAGAAAGATAACTCTCTGAAGGAGTGGTCCGACAGCGTTACGTTGCGCTCCCGGGCAAAAGTCTGTCCGGTGCAGCAGTAATCTCAGTCTGGCAGGGTATCCAGCACCCGTTTCATACTCTGGCGGTAGCTCCGGAAAGCCTCCCGCCCGTCTGCGGTCAGGGAAAGCATCGTGTGGGGTTTCTTACCCACAAATTCTTTCTTCACCTCTACATAGCCGGCTGCTTCCAGCTTGCTGATATGAGCCGAGAGATTCCCCCACGTCAAGTCTGTCTGGCGGACGAGAAAGACAAAGTCGGCACTCTCCACAACATACAGGTAGGCCAGGATCATCAGCCTGGCCGGTTCGTGCACCAGCTTGTCAACGTCCGTCAGGGACTGCAGCTCGTCATCCCCCCCCTGATTACGGGCCACCCACTGTCTCCTTGATTGGGCGTGGCGTTGCCCGTATGAAGCGGACCAGCAGCACAATTCCGGTAATGATGATCATCACGGCAATCGATCCAAACGTTACAGGATACCCGTGGTGGAAGGCTGTAGCAGGCCAGCTTCTCAACAAGGGTGTATCTCCTATCGTAGGAGCCAGCACCAACAGCAGGCCATACAGATAGAAACGCTGCACGCGGAACAGATAGGCACAGACACTGAAAATGGCCAGAATCATCAGTCCGACGAAGTAGGGGTAGATCCCCAGCAGTGCCTTTCCACCATCGACGGCGGTCACCGCTCCGGCGACCACACCAAGACTGAGCACAGCGACGTTGATACCCGCCAGAAGTGTAAGCCTGCGTTTCCGCCGGGGGTCAGGCCGCGTCAGGCCGATCCGCGGGGTAGTGATATATCGCTTACCAAGATACAGTAATAGCAGGGCAACCAGATTGATCGGCAGCCAGGCGAAGGAGCTCCAGAAGTCTGAGTGCATAACGTCATTGATGAGGGGGATGACGGCGAATCCCAGCACCATGATCCCGATGAAAAGGTCCCAGAAGCCATCCTGGAAACTGGACCGCCAGACCTTGCGCTCAAGTGCCTTCAGGTCAATCATTGACATGGGTGGTCTCCTTCTTGTCCGCTGGTGGATAGGTCTTCAAGAAGCGCATCAGGATGAACAATCCGGCCAGGGTGATCACACTCCCCGCCGTCGAAACGTAGACCGGGTGCGGGATATCCATGAGGGGACCCAAGGCAACCGCCAGCATCAGGAGAATGGCATAGCCGTAGTAGCGTCTGATCTCTTTCCAGTAGCCCAGAGCGACTAATCCCGCGGCCCCGATAAGACCCATCGGCGCCATGATAAAGGCTTCCAAGCCCCGGGCCAGGAGACCCGAGCTGCCGCCGAACTCACCGCGGATGATACTCGTGACCAGCATGAACATCATAATCCCCAGGGCAGCCGAGACCGTAAAAAACCCTACGAAGAACGATTTCTCTTTCTTCTCCTTCCGGACACGTTCAGGGCTGAACTGGACCAGCCCCGCCCGAGGAACCGTGATGGCTTTCTTGGCCCCGGCATAGATAGAGATGCCCGTAGCCGCCAGAATCCCCGCCATCCAGGCCATGCCTGTCGCCATTCCGATGCCCCACGCCAGGATAAACAGGCCCAGACCGATATCCAGTAGGCCGTCCTGGTGATAGGAGAGATAGGCTTTGCGTTCCAGTCGTTTAAGGTCGAAGTCTTCCGCCATTGTCAAATCCTCTAATCTGAAAACATCTGCTGTGTAATGTACTTTGTATTGCAAAGTAGTTTACAACAATAATACAGCCAGGTCAAGAGCGATTCCCTTTTTCCCCGCTACCAATGATCGGTCGACAGGGATCGGTGGTATCAACCCACCTTGCTCTTCTTTTCAGACCAGTGTACATTTCCCCGCCATGCGGGATCTTATCCGGTTATGTATCGCGTTTGTGTTATTTGGTAGCCTTCCCCTCCTGGGTGCTGACCAACAGCCGGAACAGAAGCAGAAGCGGACCCTGGGCACCGCCCTGGTCCCGGGACCGTACCGCAGCTATGCAAGTCTGTTTGTGGATCTGGCCGGGAAAGATGAATTCCTGGTCTGGCACGAAGATGAAGTCAAGCTGTATCGTGACCTTGTGCGCCGGTCGTTCCAATGGGAATATCTCGTGGCTGAGGCCACCGGGTATCCCCTGGCAGCCTTGTCGGCCTGGATGGAGGCCGAACAGAACGCCCGCTACCACCAGTTCGACGTCGGCAGCGACTTCAACCTGCTCCGCAGTCTGGGGGCAGGCTATCAGGAACCCTGGTCGGTGAGCCTTTTCCTTGGGCAGCTTCTGACCTATTGGAGCATGGACGATGAGGATGAACTGGTGATCGCCGCCCGGGGTGCCGCCGGACTGGTAGCCACGGCCGGGCTGCAGCAGCTATTCGATAACAGCATCGTGGAGGCACCCTGGACGCGGATCGAATGGAAGGTTAAAGGCGAGGGATCAGCAGGTCCCAGAGAACGCTACTGGGACCTTAAGGTCGGCCACCGCTGGTATGGACTGGCTGAGATTCCCAACACCCTGACCCTGACCCTGGAGCGTGGCCGAACGGACCGGGTGCGGTTCAAGTGGAATCCGGAACAGAACAACATTACGCTCCTGCAGCTCCAATGGCCCACCTCGGAAATAAGTCGCGGCTTCTCCCGGATCCTATTCGAATACACCAAGTTCGTTCCCGTCCGAAATATCCTGGTGGGATTGAAGGTGGGTTTCCTGTATGAAAACCGGAAGCCGTACGACGCCGCCAGCGGATCATTCGCGAACGACAAAGAAAAGATCTGGGAACTGGTGATCCAGCCCCAGATCATCCTGTGATGTGACAGCCCTCCCAGCGTCGGCCGTCTGCTGCTGCCCTACTCCAGGCGGATGATATTGACGATGAGGATGGGTGGGCTGAGCCACTGTTCCTCTGTCGGCTGGGCGTGGATACGCCGCACCACGTCCATCCCGTCCACCACCCTGCCGAAGGCGGCGAAGCCCTGGCCGTCCGGATTACGCCGGCCCTGGAAATCCAGTTCCGGCTGATCACCCACGCAGATGAAGAATTCGCTGGTGGCCGATCCCGGTTCCAAGCGCGCCATGGAGATGACGCCATCCCGGTGCTTGATCCCGGTCTGAATGGTCGGTTCGTGCACGATGGGCGGGTAGAAGGAGGTATCTACCGCCAGTCCGCCCTGGATCACCTCGATCTTCACGCTGTCATCCGGCTGGTTGCTTATGGTTACCGTCCGGTAAAAGTAGGCCTCCTCAAACCGGTTGTCGTCTACGTAGCGCAGGAAGTTGGCCGCGGTGACGGGGGCGTCATAGGGATACAGCTCCATCCGGATATCACCCAGCTCGGT
>CP070787.1:2092983-2101532 GCA_020346745.1 Fidelibacterota bacterium
GGCACCACTACGGCTCTCGACCTTTCCCTTCCTGATATGAACAGCCATGCCGGCAAGGCGGACTGGAAAGCCATTCTAGAAGATTGGGTTCCGTTAAGCGATATCATGGTCCCGAGTGCGGAAGAGATATTTTATTTTCTTTATAAAGATGAATTTCTTGAAAAGAAAGCCAACCTTGGACCTAAAGAAGGTGTACTCGACCACTTGACGGTCAAGGAGATCTCCAGGGTGGGGCATGATCTGATCGAAATGGGAACCGCTATCGCCATGGTCAAATGCGGCCACCGGGGTCTGTATGTTCGCACCGCGAGTCAGGACCGGCTGAAGCAGCTGGGAGCGGCCAAGTGTTCTGATCTGGAGAACTGGGCTGAACGAGAACTCTGGTTCCCTGTTTACCAGGAGGAAAAGTTCGTGGGAGCACTCGGTTCCGGTGATGCCGCCATTGCCGGATTCCTCGCCGCGTTTGTCTGGAATCATAGCCTGGAATCCTGCCTGAGATATGCCAACGCTGCCGGGAGCATGAACGTGACGGTTCCGGATGGACTTACGTGGAATAAAGGATTTGATGATCTCACCAGGCGAATTGAGTCAGGTTGGCAGACCAAGAATCTGGAGATTGAAGGAGAGGGATGGACGTATGAGCGCGGATTCTGGGTAGGGCCTGAGAATCACGGTAAATGGGAATCATAAAGCAGCACATCAACAGGAGCGAGCATGTCAAGCCAAAGAGACGCATTCATCGACAAGAAGCTGGCCAGTATGAGCCTGGAGGAGAAGGTTGGCCAATGCTTGACGTTTACCTGGCGCGGCACCATCCTCACACCGAGTGGTATTGAACAGATAACCAGGTTGCACGCCGGTGGTCTTTGTCTGGAGCCGTATGCGCTGGAAACCTGCAAAAACCTCTATTGGGGCAATTCCCAGCTCGATCCGAACTTCGATAAGCCCGCAGATTACTTTACGATCTCCAACACCTATTTTGCCGGCAAATCCTTTGGTATCAGTGTAACCCCGGAAGACTACACGGAGGACCTGAATAGATTGCAGGAGATCGCCCTAAGCAGGCCTTCGGGAATTCCGCTCCACCTGACGATCGATTTCGAGGGTGATTTCAAGAACGATTACATGTCCGGCGGTATCCGTCAATTTCCGCCGCCGATGGGGCTAGCAGCGATCGGCGACGCTGACTTGACCTATCAGGTGGGGCTGACCATTGCCAGACAGTTGACTGCAATCGGTATCACACAGATGTACTCACCGGTCTGTGATGTCAATATCAATCCCAAGAATCCCGAGATCGGGGTGCGATCGTTCGGCGATGATCCCGATATATGTGCGGAACACTGCGTCGCCCTGCTCAAGGGATTTCAGGATGGGGGTCTCGCGGCGACCGCCAAACACTTCCCCGGGCGAGGGGATTCGGACACCGATGCCCATGATGTGCTGGAGGTCATCAAGGCTGATAAGCAGAGGATGCAGTCGATGGAACTGGTTCCCTTCAAGGCGGCTATCGATGCCGGCGTGAAGGCGGTGATGACCGGGCATTCAATCTACCCCGCCTACGATGATCAATACCCCACCACGCTATCGGAAAAGCTACTGACGGGGCTCTTGAGGGACGAGTTGGGTTTCGAGGGTGTGATCGTCTCTGACGCCATCGGCATGGCAGCTATCCTGAAGAAATGGCCGCTCCCGCAAGCCTGTGCCATGACCATCAAAGCGGGCGTGGATACCATCCTGCTGAAAGCGGATGACGAGTCCAGGTCCCAGTGCTTCTTCGGCATCAAGCAAGCCGTTGAGAAGGGGGAGCTGTCTGGAGACCGGATCGATGATGCGGTCAAGCGTCTGCTGCGTATGAAATACGATCAGGGGCTGTTCGAGTCGGCCGGCAAGCGGGACCCGGAGGAGACGCGGGCTATCGCCAGGAGCAAAGAGATCGTCGATCTGTCCTGGGAGGTGGCGAAGCGGGCTATGATCATCATGCGGGATGATCAGAAGATGCTGCCGCTGGATCCGCAGCAGAAAGTACTCGTCATCGAACAGCGTATCCCGTACGAATTTGTCGGAAAAGATCCCTATATGCACCTGCATATGTTCTGTGAGGCGATGGTCAATCACTCGACGAACCTGATCCTGACCGATACGGAATTCTCGGCCTTTGAAGAGGAGATTGCAGAATGCCTCGAGCTGGCCAAACAGGCGGATCTCGTCGTGATGACCAATTACTACGCCCGGATCGTGAAAGCGGGCAACAATCAGCTGCTCGTCAAGAAGCTGAAAGAAGCGGGGCATAAGGTCGTGGTGGTTACCAACTATCCCTATATAGAGGGCACGACAAAGGAAGCCGATGCAGTGGTGTGTCACTTCAGCGGCACACCCGATTCCATCCGGGTTTCGACTGATCTGCTGTTCGGGAAGATCGAACCCTCGACGACAACCAAAGTGCCGGTGAAACTTGGGGGTCAGCAGGAAACCCCTGCGAAGAAGCTAAAGGCACCCAAAAAACATCCCTTGAAATTATCATATTGCTAGTCATCCATAGGTGCAGGGACTGCATGAGGATCAGGAATGATGAAAACTCATAGAGGACATGCTATATGCCGAGAACAGGTGACTTGAAGATCAGCGACGTCTTTACGATCTCAGGTGGCGAGATATCCGAGATCTATCGTGATAATCGGATGCGGGTTCATTTTCAAGGGATGTCCAAGACCCTTCAGTTCCCGCAGACCATTGCCCTACAGGGGGCTCCAACCTGTTCGATAGGAATCTCGCCCGAGGGTTTATACAATCGGCTGAATAACGCCGGCCGATTGATCCTGTTGAATCAGAACGCCATTCAGTTCGCCTCGGCGCCATTTATCCGGATTGATGATGAGTATGCGATGCTGACGAGCCGGGTTCCAGAGCAGGTTGAAGGTCCGGATGACGTGCCTGCCTCGAAGAACTACTACCATCCGCCCGTTGCAGAGGACCAGGTATCCGTTTCCATCGCCACGCCGCTCCTGGAAATGGTGTATGATATGGGGGAGGCGAGAGTCATCAGGAGGATGATCTCGCCCTTACTTTCGGGGAATGACCAGGCTTTAATGCCGATCGGCGTGGAGGAGTTTGAGTTACAGAACACTACGGATGAAGCGCAGGACATTACGCTGGTCGTTCCCCGACCATCCCTGGTCAATCTCCAGGAAAAGGAGTTGAAGCCAACGGATCAGGACACGGTATATGTATGCTCCACCCCAGTATATGGCCATGAGCATGAGGAGTTCAGCAGCGATGGGATCGAGGGCGTGGTTATGGGCAGCACGGAAAGTCAGGAGAGGATGGCGCTCGCCGTGCCCGCGATGGAGGGCGTGGAAATCGATACCCAGCCCTATTTCTGCCTGAATCACCTCAAGCAGGATCTGTTGTTGAATAATGATGGCAGCTTCTACGAAAAGCGAGCACCGATAGTGAACCAGGATTACGGAGCCGCTGTCAGTCTCACTTTCACGCTGGATCCGGGAGCCACGCTGAAGGTACCGGTGGCCATTGTTCTGGATTTTCCGCAGCAGCGCTTCATCGATGGAGAAACATTCGAACGCAAGTATATCAAAGCTTTCAAGGATCCGGAAAGCAGGACCGTTGATCTGGTGAGAATCGCTCTGGATATGTATCCGGACTGGCTGGACCGAACGATGACCATCCAGAGCAGGATATATGAGCTCATTCGGCAAAGTCCTTCCTATGCGGATGACCGGGACGGTGCCCTGCGGCTGACCAGGTTGATCCTGAACGAGTTCAGTTTCCCCCTATCCAATGCGGCCGTGTGGGTCGAAGAGGAGGATGGCAAGGACACCGCGCGTTTCCTGGAGTGTTTTGATTACGCGTATATCAATCCTTCGGATGTGGATTGGTATTCCATGGTGATGCTGATCCTGTTTCCCGAGATCGAAGAAGAGCTCTGCCAGGGTTTCATCAACTCGATTCTGGCCGAAGACCTTTCGGAGAGATGGTATCATTTCCACGCGTCATTCGTTGAGGCCCGGCAGCATTTTGAAGACTATCCGGAAGAATACGAAGATGTGTCGCTGACCCAGATCAGAGATGCCTTCAAGGTCAAAGGGAGCGTGGCGCACGATCTGGGTGCGCTGCCCAAAGGCCACGCCCTGCGCAATGTCAGCGACTATGCCTGGTACAACAACAACTACTGGGTGGATCTATTCCCCAAGCTGGCCACCCGGGTGCTGCGCAACGTCAAATTCACCGGCAATATGGATTTCCTGAGTAAGAACTGGGAAACCCTGAAGTTCGGATTCGAGCACCTGAAGGAGCTCGATCTGGACGGTGACGGAATTCCGGAAGGGAATCCTGACGAGGTGAAGAATACGTTCGACAACCTGACCCTGTTCGGCATCGATGCTTACGACGTGACCATTTTCATGGCCGGCTGCCGGGCAATGAGCAGGATGGCGGAGTTGATGAAAGATGAGTCCGCCAGAAAGCGATACGATGAGCATTTCGAGAAAGTGTCCCTGCTTTTTGAGAAATTGTGGCGGGATGAGAAGAACAGTCGCGGCCAGAGGCTGCAATATTATGTCACCTGTTATGATCCGGAAACGGGGAACACCAATACCGATACATGGGTCAACCAGCTGGACGCGGTATGGGCCTTGATCGCGATGGGAGAGGAGTCATTTATTCCCGAGGACCGGGCGAAGCAGGCTCTCAGGACGCTCTATGACAACAACCGGACCCATATGGGCTGGGCCATGTGCCGGACGGAGGATGGGGGGCAGGTGGAGTCGGAGCAGGGGCAGGACGTGTATACTACTTCGAACTATGTTTTTGCCCAGCTGCTGGATTACTACGGCATGGTGGAAGAGAGCAAGGAAGTATACAAGGCCATGGACAAGGTGGTCTTTAAGTACGGCAATTCTCTCATCACGCCGGACAACCTGCGAGCTGAATTGGAGCAGGAAGCCGGGGAATCGACCCCGGGTCCCCATTATATCGTCGCGGCCTATCCCCGGCCGGGGGCTGTCATGACGCAGATCGTTTTGCAGCACGTTAGAGATCAGCAGGAGCAGACAGGTGATAGAGTCGTAGGTTCTGAGCAATTGAAGTCTTTTATAGATGCGTTAATGGGATGGCCCTCGATTATAAGTATGGAGCGAGTAAAAGAGACTTAAGAACAGCTTGAACGGAGTCGCATCATGACCACAGATAGAATCTCCCTGAAAGAAAAAATCGGGTACAGTGTTGGGGATACGGCCTCCAACCTGTTTTTCCAGACGTTCATCTTTTTCATAACCATCTTCTACACCGATGTGTTCGGTATTTCGGCCAAGGCGGTGGGGACGATGTTCCTGGTGACCAAAATCTGGGATGCGGTGAATGATCCCATGATGGGTATGATCGCCGACCGGACCAACACGCGCTGGGGTAAATTCCGGCCTTATATCCTCTGGTTCGCCATCCCCTTCGGGGTTGTCGGGATTATGACCTTTACCACGCCCAATATCGGACCGGGCGGGAAACTGGTCTATGCTTATATCACCTATACGCTGTTGATGATGCTGTATACCATCATCAATGTACCTTACTCGGCTTTGATGGGGGTTATCACCTCCAATGCCAGAGTGCGGACGGTGGTTTCCCAGTTCCGGTTTGTGGCCGCCTTCATCGGGCAGCTGATAATTCAATATTCAGTACCGGCAATGGTAGCCAAGTTTGGTAAAGGCGACGATGCAGTTGGCTACCAACTGGCGATGGTCGTGCTATCCGTATTGGCAATTATCCTATTCTTCATCACCTTTGTGTCGACCAAGGAGCGGGTCAAGCCACCGGAGGAACAAAAAACGTCGCTGAAAATCGATTTGCGTGATCTCGGCAGGAACAAGCCCTGGCTGCTGATCGGTGGTGCGACCGTCTTTCAACTGACGCATATTCTCATTCGCACCAGCTGCATCATTTTCTATTTCACGTATTATGTGCAGGATCAGCAAGTGACAATATTCGGAAACAGCTATCAATTTTCGTATTTGGGGATGTTTACCACCTTTATCATGGCAGGCTCAATCGTGACGATCCTGGGTTCTCTTCTGGCCAGTTGGTTCAGCAATGTGCTGGGCAAACGGAATACGTATGCCGGCTTTCTAGCCGCCAGCGGAATATTCACGGCAGGTTTCTTTTTCCTGGGGCCACACAATGTTATTCTGATGTTCCTGCTGCACTTCCTGGTTTCATTTTCACTGGGACCGGTGTCCGTGCTGCAATGGGCGATGTATACGGACACGGCGGATTACTCGGAACTCATGACCGGCCGGCGGGCTACCGGTCTGATCATGTCGGCTTCGCTGTTTGCCTTGAAGCTGGGTGTGGCGCTGGGGGCATCGGCACTGGCCTGGCTGCTGGCGGCCTACGGGTATCAGCCAAATGTGGAACAGACGGCGACTTCCCTGACGGGTATCAGGATGGCGATAAGCGTATATGCAGCCATTCCCGCCCTGATTGGGGCTGCGATTATGCTATTGTATCCCCTGACCAATAAGCGGATGGTTCAAATTGAAGAGGAATTGACCGCTCGTCGAAAAGGCGGTGCTGAGGAGGCGGCGATAGCAGGCGCGCCGGAATAGGAAGACTGCCCGGCGGCCATCTATTTCATGATGATCATCCGTCTGCTGTACTTAAAACCGGGTGTCGTGATCCGGTAGAGATAGATCCCCGAGCTCAGTTCATCAGCACGTAGAGTCACTGAATGCCTGCCCGCGGGCATCCAGGTATTTATGAGCGTCCTTATCTCCCGCCCGGCCAAATCATAGATCTGCAACCGGACATGGTTCCCGGTCGCGAGTGAATAGCGGATGGTGGTAGCCGGGTTGAATGGATTGGGGTAATTCTGGAGCAGCCGATACTCGGCGAGGAGCCCACGACCATCTTCAGTGGATACGATCTGATCGCCGGTGATAAAATAAGTAATGGCCGCCCATAGACTGGTCCCTGATTCGTTGGTCGCGTTCACCCGCCACCAGTACCGTGAAGACGTGTTGAGAACACCAACCTGTAGCGATGTATCAACAACGGTGGTATCCAGAATCACGGTGAATTCTGTAAAAACGCTACTAGTCGAAAGCTGCACATTGTATGTAAGGGCCGATTCCGAAGTGTGCCATATCAAGACAGGATCCCGGGGTTGATCGACCACCGCCACCGGGGAGATCAGCACCGGCGGCAGAGGACTGATCAGGTAGTAGCGCAACCATTGGAGGGCGGGGCGTTCATTGCCTCCCTCATCCACCAGCCAGGCGTTTGTCTGCCAGATGTCCCCCAATAAATAACCCCACAGGGTCAGGCCCTTGACCGCCGGGTGTTCCCAGAACAGCGGGAACCAGGTCTGGTATTTTTCCAGCTGGACATCATCGTCGGCTTCGTTGATGTCAAACTCAGTAATATAGACCGGCAGTCCGGTGGCGGCCAACCGGTCGAGGTTGCTTTCCATCGTACTTATTCGATCAGACCTGAGTTCAAAAGAATGCCCCTGGATACCGATAGCATCGATGAGGCCGCGCACGTTCAGGGTATCGATCAGGGCGAGATACTGGTCGGTCGTTGAACTGGAGTGCAGAACGTTGTACTCATTGAGCACCAGTTTCACGGTGGTATCGCAGTATTGCCGGGCCAGTTCAAAGGAGGTGATGACCCAATCCCAACCGGTAGCCCCGGTGCCGCCCAGTGCACTAATATAGTTCCCATCTTCCGGATCATCCGGCGGATCGTGCAGCGGTTCGTTGACTACATCCACGAAGTCCATGAGGGGGTATCTCTCGCCGACCAGCTGGATCCACTCCTCAATTTCAGCCCTCTGACTAGCGGAATCGAGACCTGCAATCCATCCTGGCTGCTGATTACCCCAGATCAACGTATGATGTTTGTATACAAAACCATTACTTATGGCATAATTATAGATCTCATCGAGTTTGGTCCAGTTATAGCTGTCCTGGACATACTCGACGCTGCCCCACTTGCCGGCATTGCCGGGCGTGACCTGATTCCAGTAGTTATCGAAATGGGGCCAGATCACATTGCCGATGGCATTACCCAGGAATTTGTCCTTGCCCTCGGCCAGTGGTTGAGCCGACGATACTGCTGGCAGAAATCCAAGCAGGCAGATCGCAACGAACACGACGCGCTTTGTCAGCATAGAATAATTCCTTCACAGTCGATTATTAATCTTGCACTACTATACACCTGCATAACCTGATATCCCATGATGAACAGGATGAAGATCTCTACGGCACCGGAGGGAAAGCCCCGACGTGCTGACCAGTCCCGGGTTGGCTGAGAAGGCTGCTGATTTTCGACGGGAGCTGGATTCCTGTAGTAGCTCCCGGGAAATCCTTCAACACCTGGTAATTACCCAGGTCACGGCTCTTGAACAGCGGACCGGAATAGTCGGCAAAATACCGGCTGTGGGCAGCAAACTCCCGGCGCAGTTTCCGTAATTCCTTGAGAGAGTTGAAGGACAGCCGGCATTCGGCATTCTTCACCGGACTCCACCAGCCCAGTGT
>CP070787.1:2101632-2104073 GCA_020346745.1 Fidelibacterota bacterium
CACCCGGTTGGTAAATAGTACCACGACAAGCTCGTTTTCGGGGTCGATCCAGATGGAGGTGCCGGTGTAGCCGGTGTGGCCGAAGGCGGAGGAGGAGAACAGGTTTCCGGAGTGTTCGGTGGAGTCGGCCATCTGCCAGCAGAGAGCGCGGCCGGATGGGGTACCGTCCACAAGGTTCTGGGGCGTGATGAAAGCATCCACGGTGCTCTCCTGCACCAACCGCCGGCCACAGATTACGCCACCGTTAAGATAGAGCTTCCCCAGGATCGCCAGCTGGCTTGCCGGAGCGAAACCGCCAGCGTGGAGTGATACACCCCCCATAAACCAGGTATTTCCGTCATGTACCTCACCGCGGATAACTCCACGGCGACCCTCGGCATCCACTTCGGTAGGAACGATGCGCTCCCGCCATCCGGCCGGGGGATTATAGGCGGTGCTCTCCATCATGAGAGGACTAAAGACCCACGACTCGGCCAGGTTGGCCAACCGCTCCCCCGTTGCCAACTTAGTGATGGCACCAAACAGGATCATCCCCAGATCGCTGTACTGGTACCGTGTACCCGGTTCGAAGTCCAGATCCATCTCGATGATCATATCGGGCACCTCATCAGGCGGGACGCCCTGCTTCCAGAACTGGATAAACGGCGGGAGGCCGGAAGAATGGGTCAACAGCTGGCGGATGGTCACCCTGTCCTTCCACCGGCCGCGAAAGGTTGGGATATAGTGCCATACGGGCTCATCCAGCACCACGTAGCGCCCCTCCACCAGTTTCATGGCCACCGTGCCACCCACCAGAACCTTGGTGACACTGGCTAGGTCATAGATGGAGGTGGTGGTGACCGGCGGGGCGTCAGGCCCGTAGGTGAAACGACCGAGTGCTGTGTCGGCCAGGATACGTTCCCCTCTGGCAATAAACACCTGGGCGCCGGGAGTGACTTTTCCCAAGATGGCACTATCCAGCACGGCATAAGCCTGACTGAAATCGTACTCCGACGAGCTAGTATTGGAGGATGACTCGCTGAATGCTTCGGTAAGGGCCTCTCGGGTCAGGCCACTGCCTCTGGGGTGCCCAGCGTCAAGGTTGACGGGCAGCCGACCCGTAATTGGTGCCCGACCAAATAGGGCGTCGGCCATGGCTCGCATGGTAACGCTGCCGTAGCCGTAACCGCACAGATAGGCAGGAATAGGCTCCAGTGACGGCAGATAGGGGCTGCCGAAACTGACCACGGTGAACTTGACGTTGGCTTTCCTCAGTGCTTCCAGCAGCTCCTGGTGGGTTGAGTCGATAGTACTAATACCCTTGTCCATTGAGATGCGTACCAGGGCTGTCACCAGGGTCCGGCTGGAACTCTTCGCTTCCTGGACCAGCTCACTGATGCGTGCTCTGGATAATTCGTCATTGACGAAGAATGTTTCTATCCGCCTGCTGCCGAAGGTGAACTCCACGTTGCGCCAGAAGGGTGAGGTTCGCTGCCGGAGGTCGTCGTCCATGGAGATGAGGATATGGGTGAGGGTCTGTCTGCGGCCGGGCCGGGAGGGGATCAGGTTCTGCTCATCCTTCACCAGGGTGATGGATTCCCGGGCAGCTTTCCGCGCGGCTGCCCCCAATTCCGCGAGGCCTACCCGTCGCTGCACATCATCCCGGTTGAGCTGGTGACGCTCTTCGTACAGGCCCAGGTCCGCCTTCAGGTTCAGAACACGGTCAACGGAGGCTGCGATCCGCTCCCGACTGAGGCGTCCAGTCTCCACCGCTCGCACGACAGCGTCGATGGTCTGGTCCACGTACAGGGGCAGGAGGATGATATCATTCCCCGCTTCGATGGACCTGACGGCGGCTTCTCCGGTCCAATGGCCGCCGGAAATAGCTCCCATCTCCATTCCATCGGTGATAATAAGCCCATCAAAGCCGTATTCGCCGCGCAGCAGGCTTTCGGTGATGGCATTGGACTGGGTGGCGGGAAGTTGGGTACTGTCCAGGCCGGGTACGGCGATATGCCCTACCATCACCATCCCAACCCCAGCCTCGGCAGCCGCCTTGAATGGCAGCAGTTCCATCTGCTCCAGACTCTCCCGACTGCCCGGGATCAGTGGCAGGCTGGTGTGGCTGTCGGTGGCAGTGTTGCCATGGCCGGGATAATGCTTTACGCAAGCCACCAGTCCATGCTCCTGAGCACCTCGGATAAAGGCCACTCCCATGCGGGTTACCAACTCCGGGTCATCGCTGTAGGACCGGAAATTGATTATCGGATTCTCAGGATTGTTATTTACGTCCATCACCGGTGCAAAAGCGACATGAATGCCCAAGGCCCGGGCTTCCAGGGCGGTGACGCGCCCCTGCTGGTAGGCGTTTTCCTCATCGAAGGTGGCGGCCACCGCCATATTGGAGGGGAACCTGGTGGCCCCCTCGATCTGCTGCCCCACCCCCTGCTCGAAATCCGCCG
>CP070787.1:2104173-2156850 GCA_020346745.1 Fidelibacterota bacterium
GATCGTGCCCGCAGCATCTCCAGCTCGAGAATAATCTGATCGCCCGGGGTGATGGTTCTACGGAAACGTACCTTGTCGATACCAGCGAAATATACCAGCTTGCTGCCTGGATCTGATTCGGGACTGAGAACCAGAAAACCAGCCGCCTGGGCCAGAGCTTCAATGATCAACACTCCCGGCATTACCGGTTGACCAGGGAAATGCCCCTGGAAGAAGGCCTCGTTGAAAGTCACGTTCTTCACTGCCCGTACACGCTTGCCCGGCTCCGCGTCCAGAACCCGATCCACCAGAAGAAGGGGAAATCGATGAGGCAGGGTTTTCGTGATAGCCCGGATGTCAAATTTGTACTTGGGACTGGCACTCTCAATGCGCTTCTGAGAAATCCGCTTTCCGTAGACCTCCTTTAGGCGCTTTACCAGCTCTACATTGGATGCGTGTCCGCTGCGAGTCGTAACCACATGGCCCTGGATGGGCATGCCCAGTAGCGCCAGATCACCAATTAAGTCGAGGATCTTGTGACGGACAGCTTCATTTTCAAAACGGAGCTTCTGACCTTTAAGGATACCATCTTCACCCGGAGCCACTTCGCCTTTAATATTGAAAATCTGCTTTAAATGTTCGATTTCACCAGGGGCAATGGCTCGATCAACGAAGACCACGGCATTGTCAAGACTGCCACCTTGAGCAAGTCCCTGCTTCTTGAGCTGCTCGACCTCGCTGAACAGACAAAAAGTACGCGCGGGAGCTATGCGCTTTACGAAATCTTCTTCCATACTATAGACCGACATGAACTGCGTGCCATTCCGGGTCAGATGATGGTAATCCATCATAAAAGTAATACGGAAAGTCTCTGATGGGAGGACATGCATATCGATATTATTTTCGGGATCCGAATAGGAGACGGTCCTGTCAATGACCAGTACTTTCCGACTGGCGTTTTGCTCTTCAATGCCTGCCTCCAGCAGCACATCCACAAACGGCTTGGCGCTGCCATCCATAACAGGAGGCTCTTTTGCGCTGAGATCGACCTGAAGATTATCGATCCCCAGGCCACTCACAGCCGCCAGAATATGTTCTACCGTGTGTACGCGGTTACCATCAAAAGCAATCGTGGTACCGCGAGAAATATCCACGACATGCTCGATATCGGCAACGATAGGGGGGAAGTCATCCAGATCGGTGCGAACGAAACGGACGCCGGTATTTACGTCCGCAGGCTTAAAAGTGGCGGTGCACTCCAGGCCAGTATGGAGCCCGATTCCGGAAATCGAAGCCTCTTTGGCAATGGTACGCTGATAACCAGCCATGTATGCCATTCTCCTTATCTATGTGTCTCAGTCTCATGCCGGGCTACACGCGCTTCCAGTTCACGCAGTCGTCGGACCAGCTCTGGGAGTTGCTTGATCGCGCCATGTTGCCGCAGCCATCTCGGATGTTCAACCGCCGGAATGCCAGCATAAAACTGACCACTCGGAATAGACTGCATTACGGCTGATTTGGCCGCCACTACTACCCGGTCACCAACGGTAAGGTGATCGGCGACACCCACCTGTCCTGCAAGGGTGACGAAATCACCAATGGTCACCGATCCGGCGATGCCCACCTCACCGGCGAAAAGGCAGCCACGACCGATCTTGACATTATGAGCAATATGTACCAGATTGTCGATCTTCGTCCCCTCACCAATGACCGTATCGCCGATCGTCCCCCGGTCAATAGCGGTATTGGCTCCGATTTCCACCCGGTCACCAATAACAACCCGCCCAACCTGTGGAATTTTGTGATGGATATCCCCATCCGTCAGGTAACCGTAGCCATCCGACCCAATTATTGACCCGCTATGAATAATTATTTCCTCGCCCAAAGACATCCCTTCGTAGACTACCACGTTGGGATACAACCGATTTCTGGAACCCAAACTGGTTCCCCGACCAATGTAGACGCCGACCCCGATGACGGTTCCGCCCCCAACAACGACTTCATCACCAATTACAGCGTAGGGTCCAATGCTCACTTCCCGACCCAGCCGAACATTCTCACCAACGAGAGCAGTAGGGTGTACACCGGGTTTGGCCGGGATTTCAGGATGCAGGAACGCCAGTGTATCGGCGAAGGCTCTGGCAGGATTTGCCACGCGAATCGCCGCTTTCCCGAAAGCTTCAAAGGTATCTTTGAGGATGACAGCACTGGCAGGTGATGACTCGAGCTCACGGCTGTACTTCGGGTCAGCGAGAAACGTGATCCCCCCGGGGGTACCAGAGGTCACTTCACAGGCATGGGTGATCTCCATCGATCCATCACCCTCCACCTCCCCGTGAATCACCTCAGCAATCTGGGCTAGAGTCGGCAATGCCCTTAAGCGTGTCTATTCTTGTCCGGTGGAACGGCGCAGCTCAGCGATCACATCGGCTGTGAGATCGTGGGCCGGAAGAGCGTACACCAAGGCCCCACCCGCCGCATCAACTATGTAATCATAGGACCGTTCTGCTCCAAGCTTCTTGACCGCCGCGTCAACCTTGTCCAGGACAGGCGCCATCAATTGAGCCTGATAACGATAAAGTTCACCCTCGGGGCCAAACTTTGACTGCTGAAACGCCTGGGTAGTCTGGTACAGAGACTGGATCTCTGCCTCCTTCTCCCGGATCTTCTCATTGCTCAGCAGCAAGCGCTGACGCTCAAATTCCCGGTTGAGGCTATCCAACCTTTCTACGAAGGTGTTGTATTCTACCTGTAATCGCCGGGTTTCCTTCTCCAACTTGGCCTGGGCGTCACGAACCTCCTCAAACTCCTGCATGATGCGGTTGGAATCGATATAACCGATTTTAAGTTGACCCAACACCCATACAGGCAGGATCACTATCGATACATATGCATATACCGCTAATCTACTGTGTTTCACCGTTCCTCCTCTTATGGATTTAAAAAGGTACTCCGAAAATGAAGTGCAGCTCCCAGCCATGTGGACCAGTTTCTTGATTGACCTCGACTGGATCGAAGCCATAGCCCAAGTCGAGGCCCAGCATCCCGAGCATGGGCATGAACATACGCACACCCACACCTGCCGATCGCTTGAGTTTAAATGGATCCACATAACTAAAATTAAGCCAAGTGTTTCCCATCTCCGCAAAAGCCAGGGCGTACACCGTCGGATTTTCAGAAAGCGAAAGCCGCAGTTCGGCCGTGTATCTAAACATCACCGTCCCGCCCCGGGGACGTCCGCCTGATGAATAGGGGCCTACCGTGTTGTCAGGATAGCCGCGGAGCATCTCCCCATATGGAATGCCCGTACCACCCATGAAGAACTTCTCCTCCGGCGGCAGTATGGACCGTTCTCCCGAATCACTGATCGGTTTGATAATCCCCATCTTAAAAAGCTGATGGAACACAAGTTTCTCAACAACAGGCACATACCACTTGAGGGAAAAGAGATGTTTGTGGAAGTCTTCATTGCCACCCAGGATGGAACCCGAGAGAGTGGAAAGCCAGCTCATCTCCGAACCCATGGTTGGAAATTCAGGCCGATTGCGGCTATCTCGGGTTATGGCCTGGGTAAAGGAAATCCCCACCGTTGAAACATAGGAAACCCCATCCTTATCTTGCTTAATGTCCTCATCCCCCACACCGATCAGATAAGCTTTTAGATTCTCCCGGTCGCCCAGATAGCGCTTATCCGAACCCTGGAGAATCCACATTCCCCGGAAAAAGGAATCGGGCCAGCGAAAACGCCTTCCCCACCGGGCAGAACCGCCCATCTGTCTGATATTAAAGGGCAGGTACAAGGATGACTGCCCCCGCTCGGAATAGAAAGCCGAAGCACCCACCGTGTTAGGCGTGTTCAGGAGCCAAGGATTGAGTAGGCTGATGGAAAAGGACTGGTAGGCCGCCTGACGTGTTGCAGAGTAATAGCTGAAACCGGTCTGTGCCCCGCGGTTATAACTAAGGCGCAGCTGCTGGCCGGTACCGGCCAGATTCTCAAATTCTACACCACCCCCACCGATCATCCCATAGTGCTCGGTATAGCCGATAGACAAATTTGCCTTCCCGGTAGATCTCTCTGTAACCTTGATACTCAGGTCCACCTCGTCCTCATCCACTGGGAGTACATCCGGTTCTACATTCTCAAAAAAGTTTAGAATCCAGACATCACGCTGGCTACGGCTGAGCCTTTCATAACTGAAAGTATCTCCCGGATTTATACGCAGTTCACGCCGGATGACGTAATCGCGGGTTTTCTCGTTCCCGGTGACATTAATGTAACGCACCGAAACCTTTTGATTCTCAATGATATTGAATATCACATCCACCGAATCTGTTCCTACCGGATACTCCACCGGTTCCACCCTGGAGTAGAGGTAGCCCTCATCCATGTACACCGGATGGACTCTCTGGCTGACTGCCGTCGCGAAGGCCTCTTTATCGTATAAATCGCCCGTCACGAACCCGAGAGCGTCTTCCAATTCCTCATCGGTATGCAGGATGTTGCCTTCCCAGGAGAAGTTACGGTAGTAGTAGGGATGACCCTCGTGAATCCTGATAATCAATTCCATCCTTTTGCCGTTGGACGTCACTTTAATGCTATCGCTCAGGATTCGCGCATCACGATAACCACTGTTGTGATAGTGGGCAACGATCTTGTTCAGGTCGTCCTCATACTTGCCGCGGTCAAAGGGAGACCGCCAAAATAGGTACCAGCGCCACCGCTTCGTATCTTTCATCTTCAACCGCAGCATGAGCGATGAAACATGGTCATTGCCCTCGAAACGGATATGTCGCAGCCGCACCTTCTTGTTCTCGACAATATAAATTTTCAGCACTTGGCCATGAGGGATAGTACCCGGTTCCTGCTCCGTAGCCACCTCCACATTCAGATATCCATCCTCATGGTAGAGCTTCTTGATCTTTCGGACCACTTCCGATACGGCATATTCGGATAGGATTTGAGGGGGTTTGAGTTCAAGGGCTTCCAGAATTTTATTCTTGCTGATCTTTTTGTTTCCCTCCAGGATAATTTCTTCCAGCGAAGGGTACTCATCTACCCCTACACGCAGCACCAGTCCGCTATCGGATTCCTCCTCCATATAGACCTGGACATTGGCAAAGAAGCCCAGATCCCACAGGCGGCGAATACCACGTTGGATATCCATGGCGGTGACAGTACGACCGGGATATAGTCGGGCCGCAGACTGTATGACTTGGGCGGAAGCACGATTGTTGCCCTCGACATTCACCTTATGGATATGGAACGTGGCTGCCGGCTGAGCCCAGCTCAAACTAGCGAACATCAGCATGCATATAACCGGCCCGATTCGCACCATGGCTATTCCACTACTGAGGATGTCTTTACCTGTTCACTCAGCCGGCCAAAACGCCGTTCACGCTGCTGGTACTCGCGAATCGCTTCATACAATTCTCTTCGCCGGAATGCGGGCCACATGGCTTCGGAAATAATCAACTCGCTATAGGCGGACTGCCAGAGAAGGAAATTGCTCAGACGGGCTTCACCGCTGGTCCGAATAACGAGCTCCGGCTCTGGCATGCCACGTGTGTAGAGATGACCTTCGAATAAGGTCTCATCAATCTCGTCCAAAGATAGCTCGCTCTCCCGCGCTAATTGAGAAATGCGACGCACCGCATCCAGTATCTCCTGACGACCACCATAACTGAGGGCCAGGTTAAGGTTTAAACCGGTATTCCCCGCTGTCAAATCCATAGCACTGCGCATTTCCCGTTGGGCGACGGTGGGTAGATCATCCAGGCAACCGATGATGGTTAGACGTACATTATTCTCCATCAGCTCCTGCACCTCCTCCCTGATGGTGGTCACTAACAGGCGCATGAGTGCATCTACCTCGGCGCGCGGGCGTTTCCAATTCTCGGCACTGAACGTATAAAGTGTGAGCGTTTCGATGCCCAGCTCACCACTGGCGCGAGTGACTTCCCGCACAGAGTTTACGCCTTCCTTATGGCCTGCTACCCTGGGAAGACCACGTGATTTAGCCCATCTGCCATTGCCATCCATGATGATGGCAACATGCCGGGGCAAATTACCCCGCTTAAGGATAAGAGCCTTCAGTTCGGCTTCAGTTCTCGGTTCCATTGGTTATATTCAGGTTAAGTTACCTTTCCCTCTTGCTGGAGGCAACCGCCGGGTACTCACCGGCGTTTCTGTAATACATGCCCATACATCTTCGCTGAGCGGTGATCAAACGGGTCGATTGGCCAAATCTCATCAACCTCTAATGACTTTGCGCAGCACCGATAGCCGACCTTCGGATCAGGGTCCAAGTGGAAAAATCATGTCAACTAATCAGATGCCTGGAGAAACAGGCGATATGCTGAGATCTCCAGCCACGTGTCCGAACCACTGAGTATCGGTTCTACTACTTGGATAAGGTTCTCTCGCCAGCAAAGATGCTGGCAGCCGCACAGTGAACGGCCCTTCTCCAACGTCCAATCAGGGCTAACGGTTCCCGATAATAATCCCCACCCACTTGATCATCCCAACTGCAAATAAGGATATTTCCCGGGGTGCATTACAGGAATAACAACCCTACAAGCCCTGCTTGGCCTGACACCAAATATCCCCAGGGAATAGAGCAAGCTTTCCTTAATTCTTAAGCTTGACTATCCAAACGGGTTGTGAGTGCCTCCGCAATGCGTCGGAACTCCACACCAGCAGGAGCATCAGGATGGTTGACAACATAAGGCTCGCCTGAATCGGAAGCAATAACCAGATCTGGGACCAGTGGTATCTGGCCTAATAAGGGAACCCCCAGCCTTTGGCTTTCTTCATCACCTCCTCCGCTGCGGAAGATGGGCACACGTGACTGAAATCGACCTTCTGTATCCCCCGTAGTCGCCGAAGTATCACCCAAGTTCTCGAACTCCAGCGTAGCTCCGGGTACAGCCTGGCCTCGCGCATCCTTGATGACACCTTCCAGAAGTAGCATAGACATGTTTTCCACCACTCCCAAAAGGGGCGTGTTCACCTTTTCGAACATGTCCGCGCCCTTGCGCACATCCAGCAGAGCCAGCTTCTGAGGAGTGGTAACGATAATCGCCCCGGTAAGCGCCAATTGCTGGACCAGCGTTAGCTGTATATCGCCCGTTCCGGGTGGCAGATCAATAATGAGAAAATCGAGCTCCCCCCAATCCACATCCTCAAAAAACTGCTGCGTCATCTTGGCAACCAGAGGGCCCCGCCAAATGGTTGGGGTTTGATTGCCGCTGATGAATCCGAAGGACATCACATGCATCCCGTGGCACTCCAGGGGAACAATTTTTTGTCGCTCGTTCAGCACGGGCTGCTCATGGATTCCCAGAATCATAGGTAGGCTGGGACCATATATATCCAGATCGAGGATACCTACTTTGGCGCCACTCATTGTCAGAGCCGCGGCCAGATTCACTGCCACGGTGGATTTGCCCACACCACCCTTTCCACTCGCTATAGCGATAGTGTACTTGACGCCGGGAATGTGAGTCTGGCCCAAACTTTGGCCTGCAGTTGCCGGGGCTTGAATGTTCCCCTGGGGCTTGGGTGGGACAAGCTCCACAAGCACCTTATCGATTCCCAGTTCCTCGGTCAAGGCTGATTCGACGCTTGTGGCCAGCAAGCCTTTCTGCTCTTCATTGCTAGTCGCCACAGTCAGGATCACCCGGGCCTCATTGCCCGAGATTGTCACCTCACTGACCATGCCAAAGGACACAATGTCACGGCTGAATCCGGGGTAGTTAACGGTTTTAAGAACGCGCATTACCTCATCGCGGGGGATTTCTTGCTTCATGGTATTAAGAGACCTTGTTCATATACGACTGGAAATGAGTGGTGAGAGAAGAAAGCGGCTGCCTGTATGCCGGGCAGCCGCAATGAAAGTGATAATATGCTGCAGAATTATCCGGAATACTCGCGGCCGAAGAAGTCGTAATTGATCTTGATATATTTGTTCCACTCTTCGGGAACGGCATCTTCTTCAAAAATGGCCTCTACCGGGCACTCCGGTTCACAAGCCCCGCAATCAATGCATTCTTCAGGATCAATATAGAGCATATGGCCGGTAGGATCGTCGCCTTTTTGCCAGCCTTCGTCTGGGTGGATACAATCTACCGGACAAACCTCCACACAGGCGGTATCGCAGGTGTCCACGCAGGGCTCACAGATTATATACGCCATTAGAATCTTCCTCCATCAATTTTTTATGTCATTATAAAGGGACTCTTTGCACTTTCTCCCGCGAGTAAAATTACCTTTTCTCGCCTTGGATTCACAATCAAAATCAAATTTTATTCCCATGGCAGCCAACCGATCTTTTAAAGAAATTCAGCCTCGTTATGTCGAGAAATATCTTTCAGCAGCGAAACCTGTTATTACTATGGCTGGGGCATGTGATTTCCCACGCCGGAGACGCCATCTACCAACTGGCTCTACCCTGGTTGGTACTGGAACTCACCGGGTCTAAAACAACCACTTCTCTGGTAGCACTCAGCGCTTATTTACCTGCGGTTCTGCTTAGTCTGTTTGCGGGCGTTATCGTAGACCGGTTTGACCGGCGCGGGATCATGATTTTCTCCGATGGGGCCCGCATGTTGGTGATGCTGGCCCTGGTCGGATTTCTGACTGCAGGCGCCAGCTCACCGGTCATTGTGGGGATCATTGCTTTTACCGTTGCCAGCTTCGCAACCCTCTTTTACCCCGCTCGAGATGCACTGATTCCCGATCTGGTGCCCACCACTGCACTAACATCTGCGAACGCATTTATCTCTACTTCCGGGCAGTTCGCTCATCTGGCAGGGCCGCTCATGGCCGGGCTGTTGGTCACTTGGGTGGGATTAACACACCTCTTTACGATTGATGCCCTCTCCTTCGCCGCTAGTTTGATCTGCCTCGTATTTATCGGCAGTCGGAGATTTGCCGCCACCCCAAAAAGAAGTCGGCAGACGGATCATTTTTCCGACCTGATTGCAGGTCTGCGCTATGTATGGCGGGAACGAGCACTCGGCCTGCTGATCCTGCTTACGGCCTTGAATAATCTCTTCATCATGGGTCCTGCCATTATCGGCATGCCCATCTTCGTCCGTGAGGTGTTGGCACTGGACTTTCGAGCCTTCGCCATTATTGAAGCCTGCATGGCAGCGGGTATGCTGATCGGATCCTTCCTGGTCTGGCGGTTCGGTCCCCCTTTAAATCCATCCCTGGTACTCTTCGTCGGAATGATTGTGGATGGTCTTACCTATAGTCTTCTGTTCTTCACTGAAACCTATGCCCAGACCAAAGCACTGCTCCTGGTCCATGGAATTGGTATACCCATGATCACGATTTCCAGGACCACTCTAATCCAGACGGTGGTCTCGTTCCAATACCGTGGTCGGGTATTCTCAATGGTCAACATGTCGGTGATCGGACTCACAGCCCTGTCAGCCGCACTGGTGGGACCGCTGGCGGAGGTTATCCCTATAGAAATGATCTTCCTGGGAATCGGATTTAGTGCTGCGGCGTGCGGCATCATCGGGCTGAGTCATCAAGGTATGATGGGGTTGGTGTCCCCTAACGGCCGGGGCTAAACTCAGACGTGCAATTGACACTGATTCAAAATCAGCCGCGGTTGGGCGCTGTAGAGTCCAACCTTGAAGCTGCTAGGAGTATTATCGAGCACATCGACTTCGATCTCTTGCTCCTCCCTGAACTCTTTGCCACCGGCTATTTCTTCAGCGATGAGACCCAGGCCCGACAACTCAGTGAGCCTGTACCCAGTGGTCCCACAACCCAATTTCTCATAGACCAGGCCAAGGCGAAAGGCGCTTATATTTGTGGTGGCCTCGCCGAACGGGACGGCGCTCAACTCTACAACACGGCCATATTAGTGGGGCCGGAAGGGCTAATGGGCAGATACCGGAAATTGCACCTGTTTTATGAAGAAAAGCACTGGTTTGCACCTGGTGATAGACCGCCCAAGGTTTACCAACTGGGAAATGCTCGGGTAGGCATGATGATCTGTTTCGACTGGCGGTATCCTGAGGTTGCCCGTATCCTCACTCTCCAGGGAGCGCAAATCATTTTGCACCCGGCCAATCTAGTGCAACCGTATTGCCAGGATGCGATGGTAACCCGCTGCTTGGAAAACGGTGTGTTCGCCGCGACCGCCAATCGTATTGGCACAGATATGAGAGCCGACAGCACCAGCCTGGCCTTCACAGGTCGAAGCCAGGTCGTAAATCCATGGGGAGAGATTCTGGATCGGGCACCCGACGCCGAGCCAGCCATTGTGACAGTGGATATCGATCCCGCCAGGGCAGATGAAAAGTATGTTACTGAGCATAACCACCTTATGCATGATCGGCGCCCGGAACATTACGGCCTGATTTGCGGTACAAAGTAAAACGGATTAGCACATAGGAATTATGAGCCATGAGTGGATCCAGTGAGACCAAGAAGCCTGCTGCTTTAGAATACATTTTTGCCAATTGGAAGCAGCGGCTGGTCAGCGTTGGCAGAGTGGCATTAGGGAGCATCTTCATTGTGTCAGGCGTAATGAAGGCACTGGATGCTCAGAGCTTCATGGCTACCCTCCCGTTCTATCAGCTCCCCGACTGGCTCCTCCCGCCGGGAGCCCTGGTTCCCACTATTGAAGTATCCCTCGGTATAGCTCTATTGATGGGATTAGCAACTCGCTTCATAGCCTTGGCTTCCCTTGGCATGTTGGCCTTCTTCACCGTCCTCCTGATTCTTGGTATAGCTGGAGGTGAATTGGACACCTGCGGCTGCTTCGGGCGTTTATTGGAACAGAGCCCCGGTTCAGCGCTGGTGCGAAACATCGTACTCATGCTCATCGCCGGAGTCGTGTGGTACTTCAACCGCAGATCGCGGGTCATATGGCATCCATGGAAGGTAGCAACCGTAGGAGCCACCCTGCTCATTGTGGGCACCGTGACAGGCTATACCATCCATGCGCCGCAACTCGACACTTCTCTGGCGCGAGTAGGCCATTTCTTTCCTGATGAGGGAATCACTGATGAAACTGGACCGGAATTGGAAGGCCGGCAGCTGGTATTCGTGTTTGCGGTGAGCTGCGAACACTGCTGGAACACCGTCGCTAACGTGAATGTTCTTGCCCAGGATACCAGCTATACACTATTTGCCGTCACCAACAGCGATCCTTACGAGGTTGATTGGTTCCGGGAGGAGTTCGGCGCAACTTTTCCCATCTATTACTACGACCCGAGCACTTTTAGCAGAGCCTTCCGGGTATGGCCGGCCTTGTACTACCTGGAGGATGGCTTAATCATGGGCAAGACAGAATACGAAGTTCCCGCACTTCGAACCCTGGAAGAAGTCTACCTGCCGAAATGGCAATAGGAACGTTCGCTATACCCACGATTCTATACCAGGTTGATTCATTCACAGACACACCCTTCGCCGGTAATCCCGCTGGAGTCTGCATCCTCCCCGTTCATGGTGATGAGGAATGGATGCAGCAGGTTGCCCGGGAGATGAACCTCTCGGAGACGGCCTTTCTCAATCCCGAGATCGGCGGCTATCATCTGCGATGGTTCACTCCCATCGTGGAGGTGGACCTGTGTGGCCACGCCACCCTGGCTAGCGCGCATATTCTATGGGAAACCGGCGATCTGAAAGCCGACCGGGCTGCCCATTTCCACACCGCCAGCGGACCGTTAACGGCCCGGAAAGACGGCAAGTGGATTTACATGGAGTTCCCCGCCATACCCCCCGAAGACATGGCACCACCAAAGGGACTGGGAAGAGCATTGGACATCAAACCTGTCTATATGGGACAGAACCGGCTGGATCTGCTGGTGGTCGTAGAGACGGCTGGTGAAGTAAGAGGATTACACCCGGACTTCACGCAACTGCGTGATATGGATAGTAGGGGCGTCATCGTCACCGCACCTTCGGACCAACCGGAGTACGACTTTATCTCCCGGGCTTTCTTCCCCGCGCTTGGGATTGATGAGGACCCAGTCACCGGATCAGCCCATTGCTGCCTGGGCCCCTACTGGAGTGAGAGGTTAGGCAGGAAGGAGCTAGTGGGCTACCAGAGCTCCCCGAGGGGAGGAGTGGTAAAAGTCGAGGTACGAGGAGACCGTGTTCTCCTGGGAGGTCAGGCGGTGACCGTGATGAAGATTGAAATGCTCTGAACTGACCACTTCTCGATACCCACTGTTCGTTATCCCTTCTCTACCAACACTACTTCACCAGTCAGGCCCCACATAGTGAAACCTGTAACATCCCGTAGGTTAAAGCCTGCATCTTCACATACGCGCCTGACATAGATGGGACGGCAGTCAGCATATCGGGGCCACCTCTGGTGAGCCCACTCGTAGAGTCGTTCCATTAATCCTGGATGCTCGCTCTTGGACATGGCCACCACACCCAGCCGTCCTCCACTGCGCAGAACACGATGGCATTCGCCCAGCACCGCCGGTATCTCCGGTGTATCAAACAGCTCCAGGGTGAAACTCATGAAGACCGCGTCGCAAGATCCATCCCGATAAGGTAGTTGGGCGGCATCACCGCACGTCAATTCCACCCTGGCCATCACTCCCGCTTTCTCGAGTCGGGCTCTCGAGACATTATACATCCCTTGTGAAATATCGATGCCGTAGACCTTGCCTGCTTCACCGACAGCTTGTGCCAGAGCGAGCAGGGCATGGCCGGTACCAAAGCCGATCTCGACAATCGTTTCGCCTTTCTTGGCAGCCAGCTTCTCCAGTCCAGCTTCCCTGTGATTCCTTTCGGACCGGTCAGACAGTAGATCGTACCACCTGCTCAAGCGATCATAGCTGGCTTTAGCCTCACCCTTCGAGCGGGTGACCCGGCTGATTTGCCAAGAGTCCTCAGACATTCATCACCTCAAGTGTTGCCAGCCGGCGCCTGATCGATGGGTGGCTGTGAAACAGAAACTCCACCACCGGGTGTGGATCCCGGTCCGCCAGGTTGAGTTCGGCCAGTCGTTCCAAGCCTTCGGCTAGAGCTGAACTTTTACCCAGCAGCTTGACCGAATACTGATCCGCAGCGAATTCGTGACGCCGGGAATAGGTATTGGTCAGCGGTCCAGTTACAAATCCGTATACGCCAAGGAATAAAGCCAGCCAGGGAAGTGTCGCCAAGGCTGCAACCTCACCATCCGATAAACTGACATGCAGACGTGCTACGACAAACAGCCCCAGGAAAGTCAGCACCATCCCCAGAGCCATACCCTTCCAGATGTGCTTCAGTTTGAAGTGTCCCAGCTCATGGGCTAGCACTGCAAGGATCTCTTCATCGGAGAATTGATCGAGTAAAGTATCAGCGAGGAGTACCCGCTTCGCCCGGCCTAATCCCGTGAAGGCGGCGTTGGCCTTCTTGGTGGACTTGCTCAGGTTAAAACGATAGACTCCAGATATGGCCATTCCCACTGTTGCACAAAGCTCCTCAATCCGTCTTTTCAGCGGCAGATCTTCTTCCAGGGGTTCGAACCTATAAAACAGGGGAAAGATCAAGATCGGAGCTAGGCGTCCGAGTACAATGGAAAACAGGAACAGTAGCGATCCCACCGGCAGCCACCACCAGGCACCGAGAGTCCTGAGACACCAATAAAAGATCAAGGCGAGTGGCAGGCCAATGACGGCACCCACCAACAGGCTCTTTGTCCGCTCCCATATCCAGGCAGCTACCGTCTGGTTCGACAGGCTATAGCGATGTTCCACGATGTAGCTGCTGAAAAAGGACAAGGGCAATGAAAAGACGTGGGCAGCCACACCGGCGACCACTCCGAACAGCAAGAAATGAATATAGGGATTGGCACTGAGCTCCGTGAATCGCGCCAGCCAGCCAGCCAAAGGCGTCATCACCAATACGAACAGGTAAGCCCAGTTCAGACCGGTGGATGCCAGTGAGAGGAATAGCTTGGTTCGATGGTAGCGTTTTGGGACGTCAGGTGCGGTCAAGCCGTGGCGTCCTCCTCGGAGGCCAGCTTGAAGGTGTCCCGGGCAATGATCCATTCCTCGTTGGTAGGAATAACCCAGATCTCACAGGGGGAATCATCGGTTGAGATCCGTTGCTCCGTTCCATCCTGTTCGTTCTTCTTCTCATCTAAAGCCAGCCCAAGGAATTCCAGCTCATTCACGGCCATTTTACGGATCAGGGAAGCATTCTCACCGATACCGCCAGTAAAGGCAACGCCATCCAGACCGCCCAGCACGGAAGCAAACGCTCCAATGTACTTCTTGATCCGATAGGCAAAGACCTGGATGGCCAGTTCCGCCCTGGTGTTTCCCTCTGCCATCTCGGCTAACACCTCCCGCATATCGCTACTCACGCCGGAGATGCCCAATAGTCCGCTGTGCTTGTTCAACAAGGCGATGGCCTCCCGCCGGCTTATCTCCTCCCTGCCCATAATGTGGAGGATAACTGCCGGGTCTACATCGCCACTGCGGCTGCCCATTAACAGCCCTTCCACTGGCGTGAATCCCATGGTAGTATCAACGCTTTGGCCATCATGAATCGCCGCCATGGAACAGCCATTACCAAGGTGGATAGTCACTAGGCGCAGCGGACGATGATCAACCTGCGTCAGCTCCTGAAACCTTTCACTGACAAACCGGTGGCTCAGCCCATGGAAACCGTACCGCCGTATACCGTAGCGCCGGTACAGCATGTAGGGCAAGCCATAAAGGTACGCGTGTTTCGGCAAGGTGTGGTGAAAGGCGGTATCGAACACCGCTACGTTGATCGCATGGGGTATCAGTTGCCGGCCGGCTTCTATCCCCTTCAGATTATGGGGATTATGTAAGGGTGCCAGGTCTGCGAATCGATGCAGCTGATGGAGCACTTCGGGATCGATACGCACCGAAGCAGTGAACTTCTCTCCCCCATGTACAACCCGATGGCCTACCGCCTCAATTTCTTCCTTGCTGTCAAGCACCCCTCGCTCCTTATCCGTGAGCACGGCGAGGATGTACTCTATAGCCTGCTGATGATCCAGAATTTCACCAGACAGGGAAACCTCCTGCCCGTCCTCTTGCCGCGTCTGCTTGAGATACGCCCCCCTCAGTCCAATGCGGTCCACTACTCCGCGGACGAGAGTAAGCTGCTTATCCATTTTGAACAGCTGGTATTTGATAGTGCTGCTACCGGAGTTGAGCACGAGTATTTTCATGACTTTACGTCCCGTCTCTCTTATAGAATGTTGTTCTTAACCGATAGATAGAAAAGATGATAAGGTGGGAGCTGGCGAATCCCGCCACTGGTGGCTCACTTCAAGGATAACATCGATCTGGACCACTCAACAACAGCTATGATCCCGACCTGCGCATATCGTCAGAGTGCCCAATGAGTAGAATCGGTTTCTTCGGTCTCGTACTCGAAAAAACCTTTCCCGGTTTTGACCCCCAGGTTGCCCGCCCGCACCATTTTCTTCAGAATGGGACAGGGCCGATACTTCAAATCGCCCAGCTCGTGGAACAAAACCTGCAGGGAGTTAAGTACCTCATCCAGTCCAATCTGATCCGCCAGTGCCAACGGTCCCATCGGCAGATCAAAGCCCAGCTTCATGGCAGTATCGATATCCTCCGCCGTCGCCACACCCTCCATGACCACGTGCATCGCCTCGTTGAGCATCGGCAGGATAATGCGCGTCGTCACATAACCAGGGTATTCGAAGACCTCCACTGCAGTCTTCCCCAGGCTCTCAGCAAAATCTTTCACTTCCCCGAAAGTGGCATCGCTGGTTTTCATGCCCCTTACAATCTCCACTAGAGGAATGCGGGGAGCGGGATTGAGAAAATGCAGACCGATGACCCTCTCTTGACGGTGCTCAGGTAAAACGCTGGCGATCTCCGTCAAGGACAGAATTGAGGTGTTGGACAGGAAAATTGTCTCCCAGGGGCAGTTACGGTCCAGCTGAAGAAATAAATTCTGCTTCGCTTCCAATGACTCTGGAATGGCTTCCATAACAAAATGAGACTTGCGGGCATCCTCCAACGAGGGACTGATGGCGATACGTCCCAGTATGGACTTCTTCTCCGATTGGGTCATGCCCCAGCGCCGGATCTCGCGATCCATATTCGCTTCCAGGTCTTTTGGCACCTGCCCAATCAGCTGTGGATTCACCTCCACCAGTAGCGTGTCATGCCCGTGCGCAGCAATAGTTTGCGCCATTAAGGTACCGTTGGTTCCTGCACCTATGATAGCGACAGGTGTACCAAGTCGCTCACGGTCCTCAGGCGGCTTTTCCTTGACTAGCTTGGCGAGTTCATCTTTCATCTATTCACCTCCGAAAGTTACCGCCATCCACCGGAGTTTCCCCGTGGATTTGGTCAACATATCATGGAAGGCCCTCAAACCCTTGCGCTGCTGATCCCACAAGAGGAGCTCCGCAGCGTCTTCCACCGAACACCACCGAGAATCAGTATGCTCCCTGGACAAAACCACCTCACTTCTATTCACCTCCACACCGAATACCGGGATACAGTTCACCCGATCCGTTTCCGATTCGTAGAACAAGTTCACATGATCTACAGTCCACATACGTAGTGGCTTCAGGCCCGTCTCCTCACCTAATTCTCTCAGGGCGGCTTGCCAGGCAGTCTCACCGGGAATGATCTTACCGGTCACACCCTGCCAGACATGCTCGTAGATCTCTCCAGGTGACCGCTGCAAAACCAGGTAAAGGGGCACGCCATTCTCCCAGCGCATGACATGCAGGTCCACCAAGCGAACGATCGCCTCAGTCAAACCTCTACTTCCTCATATGTTTGGAGAAACTCCTTGGACCATCTCTTGAAGTGTCCGCCATCGATAGCAGCACGTATGGAGCTCATCAACCGCAGGTAAAAACGCAGGTTATGTGCCGTGGCGAGGCGCAGGCCCAGAATTTCTCCGGTGTGGAACAGGTGACTCAAATAAGCGCGTTCAAAATGGGTACATAATGGACAATCACACCCCTCCTGGACCGGATCAAGGGCGGATCGATGCCGACTGTTACGGATGTTAAGAGTACCGGTGGGAGTGAACAACTGGCCGTTGCGTGCGTTGCGGGTAGGCAGTACGCAGTCGAATATATCCATCCCCGCCATCACTGCGCGAACCAGATCGGCTGGGGTCCCGACACCCATGAGGTAACGGAATCTATCTCTGGGAAGTAACTCGTTCATCAACTCCAGGGTGGCGAAAAGCTCCTCTTTCGGCTCACCCACTGCCAAGCCGCCGATAGCATAGGCAGGTCCATCCAATGACAGCAGCTCTTCTGCGCTTTGACGGCGCAAGGCGGGTTCGGTGCCACCCTGCACGATGAAGATAAGCAGCTGGGTGGGACTTGGTGAGGACTGCTTGGCTTGGAAATGATCCTGACAACGACGCGCCCATAGGGTTGTACGCCTGACGGCCTCCTTGATTATCCCCACTGGCGCATCGCCAGGTGGGCATTCATCCAAGGCCATTACCAGATCCGAGCCCAGTGTCCGCTGAATATCGATCACAGTTTCCGGTGTGAAACGGTGAGTGGACCCATCAAGGTGGCTTTGAAAGGTAATGCCTTCGTCATCTACCTCACGTAGCGCAGCCAGACTGTAGACTTGATAGCCGCCCGAATCCGTGAGAATGGGTTTGTTCCACCCCATGAAGCGATGCAGCCCTCCGTAGCGTCCGATCAGATCCATCCCGGGACGCAAGAATAGGTGATAAGTATTACTCAGGACAATTTGCGCCCCCAGCTCCTCCACTTCCCAAGGTGCCGATGTTTTCACGGCACCGTATGTTCCGATAGGCATGAAACAAGGAGTCTCGATTCGGCCGCGGGTGAGGTCAATCCGGCCGCGGCGAGCCGCCGTTGACCGGTCCTCCACAATCACGGTGAAAGGCAAATGGCTATCCATGGGGTGTGTTGATCACGAGCTTCATAGGGTCGGAAGCTCTCAACACCGGGGAGCGTTTTGCAAGCGTCTCAGGAGTTTAAAAATCAAGGCCGATGGTTAGGTACCAGTTACGGCTGCGATCACCATCGGGGGACTTATACGGCCGGGCAAAATCCAGCTGGAATGGCAGGCCGAAAAGCAGGAAGCGGGGTCCCCATCCATATGTGATGACACCGGACTGATCACCGGTACTACTGTCCCAGACGGTGGCTGCATCGATAAACAGCACCCCGCCCAGTTGCCCGAGGATGCGCAGAGCTGGAAAATAATAAACGAGGAAAGGAAAGCGATATTCAAGGTTCATCAGGAGTGCCCGGTCGCCGACCAGCTCCATCATCTGAGTACCGCGAAGGGGAGTGACATACTCCGAAAAATAGATGGTCTTGAGCTGCTGTTCCTCCAAACCCAGGGGATCCTGCTTATAACGCCCACCGTAGTAGCCTCTATTTTCCGAACTAAAGAGCCAGGGCAATCCCCCGACGAGGAAGTTTTGTGCATCTTCCCCTACATTTACCAGACGGCGATCCCGGAGACGGAGGTCGTAGCTAGCCCCGCCAGATAGTCGGATGGCTCCACTTGTGCCGGCAAAGAGCCGGAAATAACGCCGGAAATCCAGGGTAATGGTTTGGAAGGAAATGCCATTTCTCCCCCACTTGGGGCTCATACCAAAGCTGACGTTTGTCCGCCAACCATTCACTGGATGGAGATAATCCCACTCCGCATTGTCCCAGACTAGACCCATCCGGGGCATGAAAGTCGCCAGAGTTTCGGTAGACAGCGGACGCAGAACATAGTCCGAATGAAGAAGATATTCAGTATGTTCCACCGTATTTGCGGTTAATCCCAGATCCAGCCGTTGGAACCGATTAAATGGTAGGGATGCCGTGACATCTACGCCGTAGTGTCTCAGTCGGCCCCCGCCGTAAGAGGTAGGATAGAAATATGCGGTGTGGAATAATGTGAAGTAATAGTTCGTCCTGTATGGCAGCAGGTGATAAGTGAGAAAATAATCCGAATTTTCCAGGGAGATCTGCATTTCCGTGGCAATGGAAATCCGATGATTCCCCAGCATATCACTGAACATGAATTGGGTCATCCCCTGGAAGCTGTAGAGGGTACTGTACCCAGCATAGCTCTGAACCAGATCCAGCGTGAACCGGGTCTTATAGGGATGTATACGATAACGTCCACCCTCATCCTTAAAGTCTTGTTCTTCCAGCTGCACCCCTAGCAAGGAGTCTTCAGGCTCGCTGGCAAAGGCAGCCGGGTCGTCAATTCCAAAAATGTAATTATCGTAGCCGCCCTCCATAGTCGGATAACTGCGGTCCCGATCGACATTCACCAATATCTCCTCAACCGTGGCGGTGTCCGTCAGCATGTAATTGGAAAGGGACACCTCCTTGGGTTGAGTCCATAATTCAAGGGGACTATGAATCCGATAGATATCATAGCCTGCTTTCTCAAATCCTGTGAAATAGAGTCGGCTGTCATCCGAGGCCATATTGAGGTCGCTGATGCCCGTCAGGATATTGGTAACAGCCTGTTCCTGCCCCGTCTCAAGATGCAACATGTAAATATTGTTGATGCCGGATCGGTCGCTGGTATAATACATATACGGCGCCGTATGGGCGTATACTGGGAAGTCATCACGAGCTGCATCCTGGGTCATGCGACGGAGATTGGACCCATCCCTATCGATCGTAAAAATGTCCAGCTGGCCGGTATCGTGTTCATGCATTTGGAAATCAGGTTCAACAGATGATAGTGCGCTATCGCCCTGGGGAGTATTCCTCAGTTGGAAGGCATAGCGATTACCATCCTGGTCAAAACGGTAGGGTGGATAGTCACCCCGATCAGAGCTGAATGCCAGCGTCATTCCATCAGGTGACCAGACAGGATTGAACTCACTGAACACATCGTCGGTCAGGTTGGATACGTCTTCCGTCTCCAAGTCCAGCAGGTAGATGTCACTGCTCATGCCGCTGTTCCCGATGATAGCGATGGTACCACCATCAGGACTCCAGGCAGCCATGAACAAGCCTTCCAATCCCGTGGGATATTTCTTCATCTTCTTGGTCTTAATATCAACGACGTATAGAATCTCCTGACTGGCTGCTTTAGCGGTAAATGCCACCTTCTTACCATCGGGAGACCATGTTATTCCAGGTTTGAGCAGGTGCAGCTCCTCAAACTCAGAGGTGGTGCCTCCCCGGATCAGGCTTTTCAGAAAACGACCGTCGGTGGCGGAGATCAGGACAATCTCCATGATGCCATGGGTGTTGCGCATAATGGCTAACTTGCTGCCATCAGGCGAAATAGAGGGCGCGATGTTGTAGACATTTTCCAGTTTTTCGTGGTCCGTAACCGGGTGAGCAATGTCTTTAAGCCGATCACGACCCACAACATCAGGCCAATACTGTTTCTTCAGATACTCCTTCCACTGGTCGGTAAGGAGCTCATAATCGGCACCAATCGCAGATTCGATGCCCCGCTCTACGTTGCCCCTCATCTTGATTCGACTGAATATCTCTGCGATAGCTTCCTCACCATATTTACTAGTCATATACCGCCATAGGGATTGTCCACTGCGATATGCATAATAGCCGGAAATCTGTTGGATAGGTGGGATATCTCCATGGTGAGCCAGATCCCGCATATACATGTCAGAGTGGGCATCCCAGCCGCCGGCAAGATAATCTGCCAGTCCTTCATTCATCCAACCTGGGATAGCATACCGTATCCTGCCGCTGATGATGGATTGAACATTGCCGCCGTAAACCATGTCATTGATAAGGGCATGGACCAGCTCGTGGCGGATCACGTGCCGGAAATCTTTCCAGCTGCCTTCAAAGGGCACGACTACGCGATTCTTGAGTAGTTCCGTGACGCCACCAATCCCCTCGTACATGTAGCTGAAGGTCACGTTGGTCTGCTGGAAGTCAGCGTGCGACTGGTAGACCATGATGGAGACACGCTTTTGAAGCTGCCAATTTAACCGATCAGAAATCTGGCTGTAGGCCTGGTTCGCTACCTCAGAAGTGAATTCGGCCAGTCGCAGGTTGTCCCCGTAAAAATAGACATCGAAGTAGGGAGACTGAATATAGCGCCACTCGTACTGGTCGTACTGCACGATATTTTGGCCGAATTGCCCCAGAAGAGGGCTTATCAGCAGAGCTGACAAGACAAGAATGAAAATACGAAATCGCCGCATGATAATGTTCTATACGCCTTGTTGGACTGAAAGTTCGACTCCTGGGATGTCAACTATTTGACAATTATAAGATAAAAAGGTTAAGATGACTATCAATTCGGTCACATGTCCCTGACAATCACGTCAATCGGTGAATCGTGATACTGATTTCGGGCACTTTAAAAAAAGGTAGTGGAAAACCGAGCTATATGCAAGCCGGCGTCAGAGAACCCGCCGCAGCTCATCGAGGAGCTGTTGCTTGTTCGCTCGGGAGATTTCTCGGCCTTGGAGCTCGAGGCCGGGTGTACGGCGGGCAATCTCCCGCAATTCCCGCACTGGGAGGTTTGACAATTCCTCACGCAATGGATGACCCCCAGATGGCGCGCCCGGAGCTCCGGGATGGATAAGCACCCTATCCGTTTCAGAATGGGGCCGGGGAATCACATGAGTGGAGACTAACTCACCAACCTTCTCCGCCGCGGCAGCTCCAGCCGCAACGCTGGCACGCACCGCACCCGTCTCCCCCTCAACCTTTATGGTCACCAGGGCTGCTCTGGTCACTTCTTTGCCGAGGAGCCGGACCTTTGCGGCTTTGACCATTGCATCGGCCGCTTCAATGGCAGCGACTAATCCCCGGGTCTCAACCAACCCGAGGGCCTTCTCAGCACTTGTCATAAGTTGGGGAACTATTCTGTTTTAGGTAAAATGGATTCCACATCGCTGTGGGGACGCGGAATCACGTGCACTGAAACCAGTTCGCCCACTTTCTCGGCAGCGGAGGCTCCAGCATCCGTTGCAGCCTTAACTGCTCCCACATCGCCTCGGACCATCACGGTGACAAATCCACCACCAATCTTTTCCTTGCCGATCAGACGCACATTGGCTGCCTTCACCATCGCATCCGCTGCCTCAATAGAGCCAATAAGTCCGCGTGTTTCAACCATACCTAGCGCATCGAGGGAAATTGGCAAAATTGGCCTCCTGAATTGTGTATCATTTGAAAGTTAGTAAAATTGGGGTGTGCCTCTGGCAAGTCGTTGATTTATTAAGCAAATTTTACCCGCCCCCTCTGCAAATGTCAACTCATTTCTCCCAATATTGCGTTGCCTCTCCGACGGGCAGCGCCTAATTTCACCACCGATGACCACCCCGGCTTACTTTATATCCGACGTACATCTCACACTCGACGACGGTGAACCCGAACAGGAAAGAAGACGCCACCTGTTTAAATTCTTCGACATGATCGGTCAATCAGGGGGCACACTTTTTATTGTCGGAGATTTCTTCGACTTCTGGTTCGAATATAACCACGTCATACCCAAACGCTATTTCGACGTCGTCAGCCAACTACGACAACTCCGTACCAGAGGGGTGGAGATTCACTTTATCCTGGGTAATCACGACTACTGGACCAACGACTTCCTCAACAGCTCCATGGGAATACAGGTGTATCCGGATACAGCCGAGGTAGAGATTGATGGTCACCGGATTCATCTGACTCATGGTGACGGATTGCTGGCGGAAGACACGGGTTACCGATTGATGCGGAAAATCCTCCGGAGCCGAGTTACCGTCTTTCTCTATCGCTGTCTCCACCCGGATCTGGGCATCAAACTGGCTCAATCGGCGTCGCGGCTCAGCCGTAAAAACAACCCTCCAAGAGGCAACCAAGATGCCACATTCGACGAGCTTTCCCAATATGCCCATGACCGTTGGGCTGAGGGATATGACATTGTAATAATGGGACACTACCACCTGAACCGCCTCCACATCGGTCAGGACGGTAGAAGTTTTCTTTGCCTAGGAGACTGGATTTCCCACTATACTTATGGCAAATTATCGCAGGATCGCCTGACCCTGGAAACCTGGCTTATCTGAGGTAGTTATGCGAGCACTAAGCCGAGCCCCGAAACAATCCCTTGGAATCTCCCTTAGGCCAATGACATTACTGCGCCTCGCCGGGATAGCAGCGCTGATCTTCGGACTGACCGGCTGTGCCCTGTTTCGCCGGGCTAAAGATGAGGTTGACGTAGAAAAACTGCGTCTCCAATATCAGAAAGGCAAGATGGGGGCTCTACTCGACCTGATCGAAATCTATGAAGATCCCGAAATGGCGTTGAGTGTCCGGATAGCCGCCGCCAATGCTATCGGGGAAACCAGGCACCCCAAAGCTATTGATGCACTCGCCGCCAATATCAGTGACGCCGAAGCCCTCAATATCGACATTATGCTCACGTCCATTGACGTTCTGGCCCGCATTCCCAGCGATGCCAGCGCCAGAGCTCTGACCCAAGCCCTCTCCACCACTGATGCGAAACTGGCCCAACTGCGCAGCAAACTGATCGAGGGGCTGGAGTCCATCGGCTCAGAGGACTATATTCACACCCTCATCGACCTGTTTCAGGCCAGCCGCGAAAGCCACCTCCGCATGCAGCAGATGCTCACCCGGGCCCTTGGCAGCATCGGTGATGAGAAAGCTATACCGGTGTTGATGAACATAGCTGCGGACCCGGAAATCGAGCTGGCTACTCGCAGTGCCGCCATCGAAATCCTGGCCGAAAAACGGACACCCGAGATCATCAGTATGTTCGCCGATATGCTGGGAGACCCCACTACCAACATGCAGCTGCGGGACTTCGCTCTGCGGGCAATGGGTGACATCAAGGAAGAGCGTTTGATACTGGCCCTGCTCGAAACCTACCAGCTGGGACGCCAGGAGTATTATGCCCTGTTGAACAGCTTGCTAACGGCCTTGAGTGACTTTGACGATCCGGTGATCAAGCCTACCTTGCTGGAAATTGCCCTCTCGGATGATTTTCCACTGAGCTTCCGCAAACGGGCTATAACCAACCTCGCCAACTTCAACGATCCAACGGTACTTGATCAGGTCATTCCCCTGCTGGCTGATCCGGAGAATTATCATATTCGGGCAGAGATATATACCTTAACCGAAACTCTGTTGCCCGGTCCAGAGGGGCATGAACGCCTGCGAAGGGCTGCCTTTAAAGCTGAGAAGAGCTGGGAGGGCGAGCAATGAGATACACACTGAGTAGATTCCTCCCTACAGTCTTCCTCCTGCTCGGACTGGTTGCTCCCTGGCAGTTATGGGGCCAGGCGGAGCAGGCCGGTGAGGAGGTGGAAACCCTGCCCAGAAGAACCACCCGCCGCATCTCTTACAAGGATTTTTACGACCTCCAGACCAGCATGGAAGATCTACGGCGGCAAATGAACCAGCTTCGCGTGGATGTGGAAGCTTACAAAAGCCGTGAAATGACCCCCGAAGTCTACCGGACGATTCTAAAACGTGTACAACCACCAAAACTGACCCACGAAGTGATTATGACCAACGGTACGGTTGTGCGGGGTAACATCACCGCAGAAAACCTCGATGAACTCACCATAGAAACCACGCTGGGCAACCTCACTCTGGACAAATCCAACATCCGCAGTATCCAGGATATTGCCGAGCTAAGGCCAAAACTGGAATTCATGGGAGACGCGAAAGAGGAGATTTATGACGCCTACCGCGTCTACACCGGTAGGGTGAAGAATACCGGTATCAGTCGAGGCGATTTCGCCCGGGTTATCTTCCGATTGTGGAATGCCAAGACCGAATTAGTGGCGGAGGATTCTGCGTTTATTGAAGGCACCACTATGGCCTACCTTTCCGGCGTCGTCACGGATACTGCCCTCGAACCGGAACAGACAGCCGAATATCATGTCCGGGTTAGCATTGCCAAGGACAATCCCGTAAGCTATATCACTCGTGAAATCCATTGGGAGCGGATCGACTAATCCCCACCGGATCCAGCTCAAACTGCACTATACAAGCCCACCTGGATCGAGCCATACGGTGCAATTCATCACAGTACCGTACCTTCCCTGAGAGCGTCACACTGGAGAGTCAGTGAAAAAAATGATACGCTTTATGGTTCCGTCTCCGGTTCTCATATTAAGCATTGCAGGTGTACTACTGGGCCCAATTAGGGGCAATCCGATCGAATTCCCTGATGCCGATAAGCAGACAGCGCAATTCCCCCAAGGAGAGATCATAGAGCAGGTGATCTGCCCAGCCAATCCAGATCAAAGCTACGCCTTGTACCTCCCTTCAACATACGATCCACAAGTCAGCTGGCCGATCATCTATGCTTTCGATCCTGCCGCCCGCGGCCGGGTTCCAGTCAAGCGCTTCAGCATCGCGGCTGAGAAGTACGGTTACATCCTTGTCGGGTCCAATAATTCACGAAATGGCCCCTGGGCAGCCAATTTTACGGCAGCACGAGCCATGTGGGCTGATACGCGCGAGCGCTTGCACATCGATACAACGCGCGTTTACGCCACCGGCTTCTCCGGTGGCGCACGCGTTGCCTGCGAAGTCGCTTATAAGCCCCAATACCATATCGCAGGTGTTATCGCTCATGGCGCCGGTTTCCGTCAGGGACATGGTCCCACACACGAGACCCCGTTCATCTTCTATGGTCTCGTGGGCAATGAAGACTTCAATTTTCTGGAGCTGCGGGATCTAGCCCGCATACTCGACGACTTCAACATTCCCAATCGCTTGACCGTGTTCGATGGCCCGCATGACTGGGCAGACGACACCATTTGCATGGAAGCAGTGGAATGGCTGGAGCTTCAGGCCATGCAAACTGGCACCCGGGAAAAAAACGAGGATTTCCTAGATCTCCTATTCGAAAAGACACTAAACCAAGCCGAGGAGCACGAAAAGAGTGGACGCTCACAGCTGGCCTACCGCGGCTATCTTGAAGTGAGCGAGGACTTTCGCGGCCTTCGGGATATAGGCCAGGCGGAAACTAAGGCTACCCAATTAGCAGCATCGAAAGAGGTTAGCCGATACCAGCGCAGGGAACGAAAGCGGCGGGAGAAGGAAGAAAGGGAGCTCCAGTCTGTAGGTCAGAACTTTGCAGCCATCATTGATCCTGCTCAACGACGTGATGCAATCAATACAATCATCAGAACAGCATCGAGATTCCAAGAATCAGGAAAGAAAAAGTACGACCCAGCTGAAGCACAAATGAGGGCGCGGATCAGAAACTACATCGTCAGCCTGGCCTGGAATGATGGGCTTGCCTATCTGGAAAGGAAATATTATCCGGAAGCGGTGGCGGTCTTGGAGATGTGGTGCATCATCCAACCGGACCAGCCAGCGCCCTTCTATCATCTGGCAGGGGCTTACGCAGTGACGAGGGAAAAGGAAAAGGCCCTCACCGCCTTAGAGACGGCCATCGACAATGGATTCGATGACCTGCGCCATATCGAGCGCAACCCATATTTATTCTCGCTGCAAAGGGAAGAAGCCTACCAGCAGATGATAATGAAACTGGAGGCGGCACAACCTCCGGGTAAGTAGCCTGCGGCTATCCGTAGCAGGCAGGCAGATGGGGAGCTGGTACAGGAACCGCTCCCCTTTTCACATCGCTTTTATGATCAGAAACTAATCAAGGTGATCCTGTACTACTGTAGCAGAATCATTTTTCTCATTCTCATCTCCGATCCTGCCTGCAAGCCGTAGAAGTAAATTCCCGTTCCAACCGGGTCCCCATGCCGGTCAATACCTGTCCAGCGCACCTGATATGTACCTCCAGGCTGTACGCCATTCACCAGTGTTATGACCTCCGTCCCGAGCACATCATAGATCGTTAAGATCACATGCGCGGATCTCGGCAGATGGTAGCTGATCGTCGTGGAAGGATTGAAGGGATTCGGAAAATTCTGCTCAAGCTCGAACTTTTCAGGAAGAGCCCGTTCCACTCCATTAGCCGCTAAGGGTGCCGGTTCCGACAAAGCTCCCTCCTCGATCCACACCCGAATGGTTTCAAGTTGGTCCTGGTGTGAATCGAAATAGTTCTGATTGTTCCGTGGCATCCGGTCACCACATGACGGAGCACCGGATATTTTCTCATAAAGAAACGAACCGGAGGGATTTCCCGGCACAACATACGTCTTCTGACAAGTACCCAACGAGGAGGAATTCACTAGGTTGTCGTAAGCCACCGCGGCAGTACTCCCGATGGTGAATCCGCCATTGCTGCCATGGCATCCCATACACCCGGCGTCGTTGAAAATAGGGTAAACCTGAGTGGCAAAGTCCACACTAGAAACCTGCGCCGAGAGTACGCTACTGAATAGGGACAGGGCCAACAAAAGATTCCTGCCGAACATAAAACGCCTCCTGAAACTTCAGTGCTGTACACGCATAATTTGGGTACACCATACGTATCTTGATGCTGGGGAATTTGGCGAAAAGCCGGGTAGACGGCTGACGGCTAGGCGACATTGCTTTTGATATCCGACGCCGAACTACTGTTGCAATGATTTGAAGTGGGGCTTAGCCTTTCCCAAGGAGTGTGAGCATGATCGCGTTCTGGATATGCATGCGGTTTTCCGCTTGATCGAAGACGATTGAATAGGGAGCGTCCATCACCTCATCGGTAACCTCAATCCCCCGCTCGGCTGGGAGACAGTGCATGAACCACGATTCCTTACCTGTTCCCGCCATGAGTTGCTCGGTAACTTGGAATCCCTGGAAGCGTGCGCGCCGTTCTCCGGCTTCTTCCTTCTGCCCCATGCTCGCCCATACGTCTGTATAGACGACATCAGCGCCCACAACCGCCGAGGTGGGATCATGTGTGACAATAATTTCACTCAGATTCGCTTTCTGCGCCAGCGCCACCGTTTCCGGGTCGGGCTGGTAGTCCTTTGGGCAGGCGACCGCCAAGCCGAAGGGCAGCCGGGCTGCCAGACGCAGCCAGGAGTGAACAACATTGTTGCCATCACCGAGAAAGGCGACTTTCAGATCGTCCAGATGACCGCGACGTTCATAAATGGTAAACATGTCCGCCATGATCTGGCAGGGATGATTATAGTCGGTTAAACCATTCACCACCGGAACGGTGGCATGCTTGGCCAGCTCCACGACGTACTGATGATCGAATAGCCGGGCCATGATGATGTCATTAAAGCGGCTCACGACCTGGGCGATGTCCTTGACCGCTTCCCGCTTGCCGATGCCTATGTCGTTAGGTCCCAGGTAGAGGGCATGCCCACCGAGCCGGTAGAAGCCCGTCTCGAAGGAAATGCGCGTTCTAGCCGACGGCTTGGCGAAAATCATGGCCAATGAAAGCCCCTGAAATGGACGATAATCATCCCGGTTTTTAAGACGGGCCTTCGTCTTCGCCGCAAGCTGGAAAAGGCTAAGGATTTCGTCTGCTGTCAGGTCGGTGATATGAAGGAAGTTCTTCATTACGGCATACTCCTTACGCGCTGGAAAGCCGGCTACCATTAAAAGCTCCTGAATACCGGAAAATCTCGATGTCTAGAGAATATACCTGCTCAGGTCTTGATCCTTGGAGATAGCTTCCACCTTGTCCTTCACCATCTGTTTGGTAATGGGGATCTGTTTCTCGTTGCCCTCTGGTTGTTCAAACAGAACATCTTCCAGTAGGGTGGTCAGGATGGTGTGGAGCCGTCGGGCGCCGATGTTCTCCATACTCACGTTCACGTCATGGGCGACCCTGGCAATCTCGTTGATAGCAGCCCGCTCAAACTTGAGATCCACCCCCTCAGTGCTGAGGAGCGCCGTATACTGCTTGATCAGGGCATTCCGCGGGTGGGTAAGGATCTTGATGAAGTCCTTCTGTGTCAGATCATCCATTTCCACCCGGATCGGGAAGCGCCCCTGTAGCTCAGGGATCAGGTCAGATGGTTTGCTCACATGAAATGCCCCGGCGGCGAGGAAAAGAATGTGCTCGGTCCTTACCACACCATACTTGGTGACTACGTTGCAGCCTTCCACGATCGGGAGGATATCGCGTTGTACCCCTTCCCGGGAAACGTCGGGTCCTGATGTGGCCGATTCGCCGGCGATCTTATCCAGCTCATCAATGAAGACGATGCCCATCTCCTCCACCCGGCTTAAGGCGTCACGTATCACCTCGTCCATATCGATGAGCTTGCTGGCCTCCTCGGACGCCAGGATTTTCCTCCCCTCGGAAACAGTGGTCTTCTGGGTGCGGCGCTTCTTGGGTAGCACGTTCCCCAACATCTCCTGGATATTCAAACTGACGTCATCCATTCCGAATGGCCCCATGACCTGAAGTATCGGGGCGTTATCGGTATGGGTCTTGACTTCGACCAGCCGGTCTTCAAACTCACCAGCCTCCAGCCGTTCGCGCAGCTTCTCCCTGGTGCGCTGATGCCGCGCCTGAAGCTCCTCGTCCAGATCCCTCTCAATGGTCTCAGCGGCTACAGGCCTGGACCGGTCATCCACAGGAAACAGAATATCCAGCAGCCGTTCGTTGGCTAGGGTGTAGGCCTTCTCCTCAACCTCGGTTTCCTTCTCGTGGCGGACCATACCTACCGACACTTCCGTGAGATCACGGACGATGCTCTCCACGTCGCGGCCTACATAGCCCACCTCGGTAAACTTGGAGGCTTCCACTTTTATGAACGGCGCATTGGCCAGCATGGCTAGCCGCCGTGCAATCTCCGTCTTACCCACACCAGTGGACCCGATGAGGATAATGTTATTCGGCATAATCTCTTCGCGGAGGTGATCCGGAACTTGCAGCCGGCGCCACCGGTTACGCATGGCGATGGCAACCGACTTCTTGGCCGCCTCCTGACCCACAATGTAACGGTCCAGCTCCTTCACAATCTGTCGTGGCGTCAATTCCTTCATTTCAACTCAAGAATCGTCAATTGATCGTTTGAATAAATGCAGATATCAGCAGTGATTTCCAGGGCGGATTTTACAACGACTTTGGGGTCCTTTTCACCGGCCTTGATGAATGCTCGGGCTGCCGCCATCGCGTAGCCACTGCCGGAGCCTATGCTGATAACATTGTCCTCCGGATCGATGACGTCACCCGAACCCGAAAGAATGTAGCTATTCCGAGCATCCATAAGAGCCAGGAAGGCATCCAGCTCCCGCAGGTATTTATCGGTGCGCCATTCCTTGGCTAGCTCCACCGCAGCTCTTTGAAGGTTCTGGCTGTATTCCTCCAACTTGGCCTCAAACTTCTCGAACAAGGTAAGGGCATCCGCTACCGCTCCGGCAAAACCTCCCAAGACTTTCTCTCCTGAAAAAGCCCTCACCTTCACCGCCTTGCTCTTCAGCTGCATCTCCCCCATGGTTACCTGGCCGTCGCCACCCATGGCAACCTTGCGTCCCAAGCGTACCCCCAGGATCGTGGTGGAGTGAATCGGCGTCTGGTTCATTGTGATTTCTCGCTCTTCAAAAAGTTGGGATCGGCCATTCGCGGCCGATCTCCATTCTCCATATTAAAGTTCCCGTCTTAACCTTGCTACTGGCACCTTGAGTTGCTCCCGGTACTTGGCTACGGTGCGTCTGGCCACCGGGTAGCCCATTTCATTCAGCTTTCCGGCCAATGCTTCATCGTTCAGGGGTTTCCGCTTGTCTTCACCTTCAATGAGTTTCTGGAGCTCCTCTTTAATGAGGCGGGTGGAGACCTCTTCACCCTGATCCGTGGTCATCCCTTCGGTGAAAAAGTATTTGAGTTCGTAGATCTGATGGGGCGTCTGCACGTATTTACCATTGGTCACTCGGCTGATGGTGGAGATATCCATATTAACATCCTCAGCGATATCCTTGAGTACCATCGGCCTCAGATGCCCGGTGCCGGTCCGGAAAAAATCCTTCTGCCGGGCTATAATAGCCCCCATTACCCTGACCATGGTATCCCGGCGCTGCTGCACCGCCTGGATGAACCAGCGGGCGGATTCAACCTTGCGCCGTACGAACTGCCGGGCCTCAGAGTCAACTCCCTTCTGGCCGGAGAGCATACTGATGTAGGCAGGACTCACATTCAGTTCGGGGAGAGTAGTGTCGTTCAGGGTGATAACCCATTTCCCGTCCTGTTCCTCTACCAGAAGATCTGGCACAATATATTCTCCGATGACCGTCGTTCCGCCTATCCCCGGCTTGGGATTGAGTCGAGTTACAACGTCGATGGTCTCCTGAAGTTCCTCCTCAGTGCATCCCAAAGCCTGCATAACGCGATGATACCTCCGGTTGGCAAAATCCTCAAAATGATTCGCCACCAAGGCCAGCGCCAGACCGTCCACTTCCCTGGCCTCTAACTGTGCAATGAGGCATTCCTGCAGATCAACGGCACCAACGCCGGGGGGATTCAGATGCATGATCTGTTGACGCACCTCCTCGACCGCCTCTTCCGAGACTTGCAGACGGTCAGCAACCAGAACTGGCTCTGCCGTGAGGTAGCCCTCATTATTTATATTTCCAAGAATCTCATCGGCGATTCTGAGGTCCTCTTCGGATAGTCCCAGGTCAACCAGCTGCCGGGTAAGGTTCTCCACAAATTCCTCCGAGGCCGCCAGCTGGATATCCACCTCCTCCTTGGAATAATCCTCGAAACGGGAAACGTTATAATCCTCTGGGCTATTCAGTAGTTCCTCCCAGTCGATCTCTTCTTCATTCTCCGCAGTGTCAGTGGCTTCATCCGTGTTGGCAGGAAGGTCCTGCTCCGTCATCTCCAGGGCCGGATTCTGCTCCAGTTCCGCGAGAATCCGTTCCTCGAGCATGAGACTATTCAGCTGCAAAATACTCGACTGCAGGATCTGCTGTGGTGACAGATGCTGAACCAGCTTCTGCGTCTGTTGGAGGGTCGGCATAACCCTAGGTCCTCTGTCGCTCCAGCTTAAAACTCCGGCCTAGGTACAGTCGGCGGGTCTCCTCGTCTGATGCCAGCTCTTCCGCAGAACCCGATTTCATCAGGGCGCCATCATACAGGAGATAGGCACGATCGGTGATGCTGAGCGTTTCCCGTACATTGTGATCAGTAATAAGTACCCCGATGCCCCGCTCGCGCAACTGCACGACAATATTCTGAATCTCTTCCACGGCGATAGGATCCACGCCCGCAAACGGCTCATCAAGCAGCATGAAACTGGGATCCAACACTAGGCTGCGGGCAATCTCGGTACGACGTCGCTCACCTCCGGATAGTGTAGTGGCTTTGCTCTTGCGAAGATGGGCAATGTGCAGCTCCTCTAGCAATTTTTCCAGACGCTCCTCTTGTTCCTCCTCGCTGAAATCGCTCATCTGGAGAACCAGCCGCAGGTTTTCCTCCACCGTCAGACGTGTAAAGACCGAGGGTTCCTGTGATAGATAGCCGATCCCTTTCCGCGCCCGCAAGTACATGGGCATCTGAGTAATATCTTCTCCATTCAGCCCAATCTTGCCCGCTGTGGGCCGGATCATGCCGGTGAGCATATAAAACGTAGTGGTCTTACCAGCACCGTTCGGCCCCAGTAGACCCACGACCTCCCCACGCTGAACTTCCAGGGATACGTCGCGTACCACCTCACGCTGACCATAGGTCCGGTATAGACCTCTACCGGCAAGAATCCGCTGCTGCTCAAAGTCGACCTTATTCATCGATCCCAAATCCTCGCTCACTTACCCCCCAGGGCTGATATATCTTCCAATGGGTCAGGTCCACATCCGACTCAAAACCCACGCCATAAAGCGTGTCGTACTCGAGGGTCGTAAACCTGACCGTATCTTCGGTGGCAACCATGTCATACGTATCATCCCACCGCAAGGTCTCAGTCTCTAAGACCAGGCCGCTATCCGAACGTATGATCACATGTCCAAACGCGCTCATGGTGTTGGCCCGTGTGTTTATATCAGCGCTATCGGCAAACAGGTGGCTCATGTGCAGCCCCTGTTCATCATAGAAATCTACATTGACTTCACCGACGAGGTGAGCCATATCGCGATCATTATACTTGATCATGCGCCGAGAATCGGCGGCCGCAACCAGCTGGCCACTACGGGAAATGACGACCTTGCTCCCCCAACTCTCATGATCGGGATACATATCTTTGCTACTACCGCGCTGCTTGATTACCGCAGATTCCTGGCATGCCGTGCAAAACAATGCCAGAATGGCTAGCTGGAACACAGGTGATAAATCGATTCTCACCTGCGAATCCCTGACTTGAGTATATCATGGATATGAATTAAACCTTGTGGACGGGAATGGTTTTTTTCATCCATGACGAATAATGAGGTAATAGAATGATCCTCCATCGTAGCCAGGGCATGTACCGCCAGGTCGGTAGCCAGCACCCATTTCGGATTGGGAGTCATGACCTCACTGGCATTCAGATCCAACATATGATCATCCCGTGCTAAACCACGCCGCAGATCGCCGTCAGTAATCGCACCTACCAGAATCCCCTCATCATCCACGACGCCGGTGATGCCCAAGTTTTTTTTCGTGATTAGAGCGATAACCTCGCGCATCACGGTATCCATGTGAACAAGGGGAAGTGCGTCGCCAGTATGCATCAGTGCAGTCACTGTCGTAAGTAATTTCTTGCCTAAGGCACCCCCGGGGTGATAGTGAGCGAAGTCTTCTGGCTTGAACTCCCGCAACTCTAATAAGGCCATCGCCAGAGCATCACCCAGAGCAAGGGCCGCGGTAGTACTCGTGGTAGGTGCCAGATCCATCGGGCAGGCTTCCCGTTCCACGCTGGCATCCAGGGCAACATCGGCAGCATGACCGATGGTGGATGCTACACGACCGAGAATAGCCACCACGGGCACTTTCAACAACTCCACGGTCGGCAGCATTTTCAGAATATCTTCGGTCTCGCCACTGTTCGACACCACCAGCAGCAGATCATCCTTGCTGAGCATCCCAATATCTCCGTGTAGGCTCTCACTGGGATGGAGATATAGTGAAGGAGTACCGGTACTCGTCAAAGTGGCAGCGATTTTCCGCGAGATCTGGCCTGACTTGCCCATGCCCGTCACCACCACGCGACCACGACAGTCAAACATCAGCTGTACCGCTTGATCGAATTCCGGGCCGATGCGATCTATCAGGGCAGAGACTGCCTCCGCTTCATGCCGGAGGACATCCTTTGCGGCGGCCCGAACATCCTTTTTCTTCCGATTGCTCATTATTTAACCTAGCCGGGCCACCGGGCCTCATGAATGTTCGCTCGCAGACCGGCGACGACCTCCTCAAACCGTCCTTGCTGCCTCAATATCCATTCCACAACCTCCCTGAGCACCCCTTGACCACCAGAACACTCGGTAATATATACCGCCATCTTCTTGACCAGCGGATGAGCGTTGGGAACACTCACCGGCACCCCAACCCGTTCCATTACCGGAATATCAATCAGACCATCACCAATGTAGACGACCTCAGGGGCATCGAGCGCTAATTTTTCCAGCAGAATTTCTAAGGCCTCCAGTTTGTTCATATATCCCTGATAAACGTGGTCGATCTTGAGCTGCCGAGCACGGACAGCGGTCGCTTCCGAATCGCGCCCCGAGATAAATGCCAAGAGTAGCTGAGCCTGTCTAGCCAACGCCGTCCCCACTCCATCCTCAACGGTAAACCGCTTGAGCTCATAATCGTTGGGGCCTACGTATATAGAGCCATCAGTGAGGACGCCATCCACGTCCATGAAGATAGCCTTTACTTGCTCAATCCGCATTTGTAACTGATTAGTCTTGATTGCGCACCTCCAGATAGGCTTTGCGTATTGCCAGTACCTCGTGCATCAAACTTTCGAAGCGCTCAAAGGGCCATTGCGTGGCGGCATCACTCAGGGCGTGCTCCGGTTGATCATGAACCTCAATGAACAGGCCATCACAGCCAGCGGCCACGGCGGCTCGGGCCACCGTCGGGATATACTGACGTAATCCTCCCGTTTGATCTCCCTGTTCACCGGGGAGCTGGGCTGAATGGGTGGCATCAAAAATCACCGGAACGCCCAACTCCTGAATGATGGGAATGGATCGCAGATCAGAAACCAGATTGTGGTATCCAAAACTGGAGCCGCGTTCAGTCACGGCCAGGTTCCTGCAGCCCGCCTCCTTGAGCTTATCGATGATGTGAACCACTTCCCAGGGAGATAGAAATTGACCTTTTTTAACATTGACTGCCACACCGGTCCGGGCAGCAGCAGTAAGTAAGTCCGTCTGGCGAGAAAGAAAGGCGGGAATCTGGATAACATCCACCACATCGGACAATTGATCCGGTTGATTAGGCGTATGAACGTCCGTTAGAATGGGTAAGCCAACCTCTGCCTTGATCCGCTTGAAGATTACCCGGGCTTCGTCCAGGGAAATTCCCCGGAAGGCTGTTGCCGACGTGCGGTTGGCTTTGTCGAAACTGGTCTTGAAGATCAATTGCAGACCGAGTCGCTGGCTGGCTCCGGCCAGCAGCTTGGCCATCTTCATGACGTGCGCCTCAGATTCGATGACACACGGCCCGGCAATGATTGGGAGCGAATCATCGGCAAAGGCGTACGGGCCGAACTTCACGGTTCGCTTTTCCTCTTGTACTGCACCGCCGCTCGAATAAACTCCCGGAATAACGGATGCGCCCTTACCACTCGACTCTTCAGCTCAGGGTGAAACTGGACACCCACAAACCAAGGGTGATTCGGTATCTCGATCATTTCCACCAGATCCAAATCGGGATTTATTCCACTGAAGATCATACCATCAGCTTCTAACTGTTTCCGATAAGCATTGTTCAATTCGTAACGATGGCGGTGGCGCTCGCTTATCCGACGAGAGCGGTATGCGGCATAAGTCCGTGTCCCTGTCTTCACTACACAGGGATAGGCGCCCAGACGCATCGTGCCACCCTTTTTTTTCACCCCCTGCTGACTATCCATAAGGTCCACCACTGGATGGGAGGTGGCCGGATTGAATTCCGTGCTGTCGGCATCTTCCAAGCCACCGATATGCCGCGCAAAATCGATGACGGCGCACTGGAGCCCCAAGCAAATCCCCAGAAACGGCAGCCGATTCTCACGGGCGTGCTTCGAGGAGCTGATCTTCCCCTCAATACCCCGCTCACCGAAACCACCAGGGATGAGAATGCCGTGCACTCCCTTAAAGGCAGTGGTCGGGTCGGCTCTTTTTTCCAGCCATTCCGTATCCACCCACTTGACCTTTACCCGGGCATCATTTTCTACACCAGCATGAATGAATGCCTCAAGAATGCTTTTATAGGCATCGGGGAGGGCATTGTACTTGCCGCACATGGCAATGGTGACTTCATAGCTGGGCTGTTTGAAGCGCGTAATGAATTCCTGGAGGAAGGATGAAGACTCATCCTCTACCTTCAATCCCAGCTGCCAGGCTACCTCGCGGTCCAGACCCTGTTCCTGGAGTACCAGAGGAATCTGGTAGATGCTCTCTACATCGGGCGATTCGAATACGTGCTCGGGGAGCACACTGGAGAACAGGGCAATCTTAGCCCTGACATCATCGGTCAGGTGATAGTCTTCCATGGTGCGGCAGACTAAAATATCAGGTTGCAGGCCGATCTCCCGCAAGCGCTGGACACTATGTTGGGTAGGTTTGGTCTTTAATTCCTCACTTTTTGGGATAAAAGGCACCAGGGTCAGATGCATGATCAGGTAGTTCTGCCTGCCCACTTCCAGACAGAGCTGGCGGATGGCTTCCAGGAAGGGCTGTCCCTCAATATCTCCCACCGTTCCACCAACTTCGCTGATGATCAAGTCATATTTGCGGCGGGGATTTACCAGCTTGATACGCCGTTTTATCTCATCCGTGATATGGGGGATCACCTGCACCGTCTGACCCAGGTAATCGCCCCGCCGCTCCCGATCTAAAACCTCCCAATAAACTTGGCCGGTGGTGGTATTGTTCAGTAGAGACATATCGATGTCGATGAAGCGCTCATAATGGCCCAGGTCCAGATCAGTCTCTGAACCATCATCAAGAACGAAGACCTCTCCATGCTGATAGGGATTCATGGTGCCGGGATCTACATTCAGGTAGGGGTCCAGTTTCTGGATAGTCACCTTCACGCCCCGTGTTTTAAGGAGATACCCCAAAGAGGCGGAAAGTATGCCTTTACCCAGGCCGGATATCACACCGCCCAAGATGAAGATATATTTTACAGGTGGACGTTCCCTACTCATCCCAGCTTTCTACTACACGCTCAAGGTCCTTTGGCGTATCCACTCCTATACATACACAGTCTGTGGTGATCAATCCGATAGAAGCCCCCATTTCCAGGGCGCGCAACTGTTCAAGGCGGTGCTCTGTCTCCTGGGAACTGGGGGTCTGGGCGGTGAACTGAAACAGGAAATCCCGCCGGTAGGCATACAAGCCGATGTGACGCAACAGTTCCCCCTTCGGCGGCGGAGCGGGCAATGTCCGGTAAAAACCGGTCGCTAAACCATCCCGGCCAATAACTTTGACTACATTTGGATCCACTACTTCATCAGATGTGATAGTTGTTGAGCCAACCGTGCCCATGGGCAGATGTCCATGGCGCTGCATGTAAGTGACCAGCTCATCGACCACGCTGGTGTCAAGCTTGGGCTCATCACCTTGAATATTGATAACCAGATCAGCTGTCAGGTTTTGGGCTGCTTCAGCTACGCGGTCCGTACCACTCGAATGCTCAGAACTGGTTAGCATCACTCTATCACCTAATTGGATGCAGGTCTCGGCCACCAGTTGAGAATCGGTAGCGATGATCACTTCTTCAAGGGTGCTGCATTCAGCAGCTCGTCTATAAACGTGGTGGACCATGGGGTAGTCATGGATGGGAGCAAGGACTTTACCTGGGAATCTGGTGGAGGCATACCGGGCAGGGATAATGCCGACTGCGGTCATCGGTCGGTCTTGATGACCTGGGGAACCATGAAAAACTCACCGTCGGTAGCCCGTTTCTTATCAGGCTCTTCTTCCGTCACCGGCGCATTGGCCAGAACCTTTTCACGGGGCAAAGATTCGGCGTGTTCATCCTTGCGAGCGACATTCACCAGATCGAGAACATGGGACAGGGGTTCCACATCGGCGACATCCAGCTTCTCCAGTGCCTGAACATGCTCCAGAATAGCGTTGATCTGCTCCGTATAAACGTCGCATTTCTCATCGTCCAGATGCAGCTTGGCCAAATTGGCGATTTTAAGGATTTCTTCTCGTGAAACGGTCTGCTTATCAGTCATGGCTCGGGCGTTTACAATAATCGTGCCATGGCAAGTTACGAGGGGCAAAATAGGAATACAAGGAGATTGGAAACGTGGCACCTGCACCTACGGAAGGAGCAGGTTATTCGTATCGCAGGGCTTCGATGGGATCGAGCTTCGAGGCTTTATTGGCCGGATAAAGGCCAAAGAAGATACCGATGGCTGAACAGTAAGCTAGAGCCGCTACCACGGCCCAGGCGGGTATGCGTGCCTCCATATTCAGTACGGGAGAGAGGGCCAACGCCGTAAGGGCGCCCACCAGGATACCCATTACTGCACCGATTTCAGAAAGAATGACGGCCTCGATGAGAAACTGGAGCAGGATGTCCCGGCGCCGGGCACCTACTGCCTTACGAGTGCCGATCTCTCTTGTGCGCTCCATGACTGACACCAGCATGATATTCATGATCCCTATACCTGCAACCAGTAGTGAGATTCCCGCGATACCGATCGCGGCGATGCGAATATACTTGGTGAAGTCCAACATAGTGCTCATGATGGATTCAGCGGTGACTACCTCGAAGTCGTTCTCTTCCCCCAACGGTACCTTCCGGCGGACACGGAGCAGGGCCACCACCTCATCAATGGCCTGATCTACACTATATGTATCCCGCGCCCGGATAAATAAGCCTGTCCCGGACATGTGCCGACGACCAGTGGAAAAAACCTTCTCGTAGGCCGTGATGGGCATTATAACGACGTTGTCTGGTGATTCCCCGAAAGTGCTCGCCGCCTGATTCATAACCCCGATGATCAGAAAAGCCTGACCTCTGATCAGAATCCGACGATCCAACGGGTCTTCGTATGGGAACAGCTCGGAGGCTACATCCCGCCCAATAATGGCCACCTGCCGGGTATGACGGACATCTTCATCTATTAAAAATCGGCCCGATGCCAAATCCTGAGACTGTGTTAGTATATACTCAGCCATCGTTCCCACAACTCGTACATTGGGCGCCGTCTTCTTATCTCTGTATTTGACAGTGCGACCATGCCGCTCGATCACCGCGGTGACCGCCTGCACATTGGCAGCCGCCGCTTGCAGATAAACCGCATCTTCGTATGTCAAGTTCTTGCGACGGGCATATTTATGCCAATTGTGTCCCACAACGATGGGCGGAAACTTCTGGACGACAAAGGTCTCCGAACCCAGGAAACTCAGTTCTTCCTCCATCGCCCGATCAAATCCCGCCACGATGCTCTGCATACTGGTAATAGCCCACACACCGATGACCACGCCCAGCAGGGTCAAGGCCGAGCGGAGCTTGTGGTCCAGAATAGCGCGCAGGGAGATGCGGAAGAATTCCAGCATTATTCGTACCGGAGGGCCTCAATAGGATCCAACCGGGCTGCCTTGGTGGCGGGCCATAGACCAAAAACCAATCCCACCACGACGACCACGCCAACTCCTAGACCGCCCCAGGCAGGTGGAATCCGCGCTGCCAAGGGTGTTGCTCGCTCTACGATAATGGCTGCCCCCGAAGCCAGAAGAAAGCCTACCACGACTCCCAAAGCCGAGACGGTCATGCTCTCTACCAGAAATTGCCAGCGAATAGTGCTCCGGCGCGCCCCCAGACTCTTCCGAATGCCAATCTCAGCCGTGCGTTCCGTGACCGTCACCAGCATGATATTCATAACCCCAACCCCACCCACGATCAGGGCAATACTGCCAATGCCGATAGCGACCATCCAGAGCATCCGGGTGGCATTGTCATAGAGATCTTGGAGAGTGCTCTGTTGGTTGATGGCAAAATCGTCAGGTTGACCCGGACGCAATTGACGGTAACGGCGCATGATACCGATTACCTCATCTCGAGCCTCACCCACCATGTCAGGCTGAGCCGCTTTCAGGGCAATCGAAATATTCCGCCAGCGCCGACCGAACATCTTTAACAGCGTCTCCGCTGGGACATATGCCATATTATCCAGATCACGTCCCATCATCTGCCCCTGCTCCTCCAGCACGCCAATCACCAGGAACCGGCGGCCATTTATGAAAATACGCTGGCCCAGGGGATCTACGCTCGCAAACAACTCCTCCTTGATGGAATTGCCGATAACCGCCACCGCCTTCTTGTGTCGGGTATCCGTACGGGACAGAAAGCGACCGGCCACAATCTCGGTACCGGAGATAACCGCCATATCCTCATGGACCCCCTGGATGGTCACACTCTCCAGGCTTTTGTCCCCATATTTCAGGGTTCCGCGCTGGAATACACGGGGACTGACGTGACTGACATACTCCGATCGTTGGGCGATATAATCTACGGCGTCCAGCCCGATGTTCCGCCGCTGCCGGGAACGTACCCATTCCTCATGCCCCTGGAACCAAGCCCGTTTGTCCACATACAGTACATCGGAGCCAAGACTTGAAATCTGTTCAGAAAACGTGGCGTTCAGCCCCTCGATAATCGCCATCACCACCCCCACCGTAAATATGCCAATCGCAATACCAAGGGTGGTGAGCAGGGCGCGGAACTTATGGGCCCACAAGGCCGAGCCCGCAATCCGGAGAATCTCTATCACGCCGCGGCCTTGCCGTTGGCAGTCAATTCCTCCCGATCGATCTGACCATCCAGAATATGAATGACCCGGTGGGCATGTTCAGCGATATAGGTCTCGTGCGTCACTAGGATAATGGTATTACCTTGCTCATGCAGCGCATCCAGCAGAACCATGATCTCCTGGCCGGTCACTGAATCGAGATTACCGGTAGGCTCATCAGCCAGTATGATGGCCGGTTTCGTCACCAGCGCTCGCGCGATGGCCACCCGCTGGCGTTGACCACCACTCAACTCACTTGGCCGATGGCTGGCACGATCATCAAGACCTACCTGTTTCAAAGCTTCCTTGGCCTGTTCAATACGGTTCCGCCGATGTATCCCCGCATAGATCAGAGGCAGCTCCACATTCCGAAGAGCGGTAGTGCGGGATAGTAGGTTGAAGGTCTGAAAGACAAATCCGATCTTCCGGTTACGAATGTCAGCCAGCTCGTTATCACTCATTTTGGTGACATCTTCACCAGCCACGTCACAGACCACCTCCCCCTCAAATTCGTACCGGCCACTGGTGGGTGTGTCCAGACAGCCTATGATGTTCATCAATGTGGATTTGCCCGAACCTGAGGGGCCCATGATGGATATATAATCATTAGGCCGAATGCGCAGGTCGACCCCTCGGAGGGCATGGACCTGCTCCTTGCCCATGTCGTAGACCTTGGTGACCGACTTGAGTGTAATCAAGTGGTTATTCCCACCGCTGGCTCGCATGGAACTCCCTTTGGAGGATTGCATCATCTCGGGCTTCTTCCGGGGCCTCGGCGTTCCCTGCGGATTATTCGCTTCCCATCACCCAAGTCCTTACTGACCGCCCGGTAGTTGCCAATAACAATCTCCTCGCCATCTTCCAAGCCAGCGGTGATCTCATAGTGTGTATCGGAGGATATACCTATCTTCACCTCGCGCTGCTCAACTGTCTCTCTAGGTTTGCCTCCAAACAGGCGGGATAGAAAACCACCTGATGAGCCGGTGGTATCATCGTTGACCACAAAAAGCACCTCCACTGGCTCTGGCCTCGAAGATTCATCTTGGCCCACGTCAGATCGGGACGAGCTACGTGCCATCATCCGGGCGCCACCCGGACGTCCCCGACCGGGACGGCCAGGCCCTGCACGTCGCTCCCGACGGGCTTCGGTACTATTCGCTGTGACCTGCTCATCCAGTGAATCCCCCTCCGCCAGCTGCTCCGGCTTCATGATCGGTGCCCGGGCTGTAAGTGCCTGAATGGGTACTGCCAACACTGACTTGTGAAGCGCCGTCGTGATGGTAGCTGTAGCCGACATGCCCGGCCTGATGCGGGGATCAACACGCTCAGCATCGGGATTTACATCAAGAGTCACCACCACCTCAAAATTGGTCACCTGCTCCTGGGTCCCCTGGCCCAGAACCAGAGCTGAATGGGCTATCTGTGAAACACGGCCTTGGAATGCAGTGTCCTGGATAGCATCAACCTCAATTTTCACCGGATCCATCAACTCGATGTCCACCACATCAGTCTCATCTACTTCCACAACCACTTCCATCATACTAAGGTCCGAGATCACCAGCAGCACGTCTGCCTGGAAAGTCGAGCCCAGGGCCATCTCGCCCACTTCCTTATTAATCTTGGTCACTACACCACCTTCCGGTGCTACCAGGCTGGTCTTGCTGAGGTCATCTTTGGCCTGCTCGAGTGTTGCCTCTGCCTGTTCCTTCCGGCTTAAGGCCTCTTCGTAGGACGCTTCCAGGGTTTCCATATCCTGTAGGCTGATGAGGTTCTTTTCAAAGAGCTGCCGGCTCCGGTCCCGCTCTGCGGTGACCTTCTTGAGTGTGGCCTGGGCGGATCGGAGAGCGGACTTGGCCCTTTCATGCGCCGCTGCGTACCGCAAACGGTCCAGTATCACCAGGGTATCGCCGGGATGGACAGTCTGGCCTTCCTCTACCAGAATAGCCATAATCTGGGCACTGACTGTGGAGGATATTTCCGTTTCGAACACGGGCTGGATCTTCCCGGCGGCCGTGACGGTCTGCTCCACCGTACGCAAGCGGACCTGCTCGACCTGAACCGCTATCGGTGGGCCTTGCTGTGAGCCTCCACTTCCTCCCGAGGACAGATTCACCACAACTATGATAATTACAAGAATAAGGGCACTGCCGCCGATCAGCAGGCGCTTGCGACCGAACTTCTTCAGACTGATCTTCATTGGCTTATAGTCCCCATCAAGGCGTCAAGCCGTGCTTCGGCAATTTTAATGTCATAGGTGGTCCTCACCAACGTACTACGAGCTGTAATCAGAGACACCTGGGCATCCAGCAGATCTAGTATGGATATAGCCCCCAGGTTGTACTGCTCATTGGCCAACCGCGCATCCGCCTCCGCCGAGGCTAGCACTTCCTGGTTAATAGGATAAATCTTGTGCAGCGAGTTAAGATTGGAGAGTGTATTTTCCAACTGCTGCTTATACTCCCGTTCCAAGCCAGACAATCGTTCTTCCTCCGCAAGTGCGGCGTACCTCAACCGACTGTAAAGGGAAGTATTGCGCAGCCCGGTGAAAACCGGTACCGATAATGAGAGGAAGGTTGAACTCTCACTGTCTTGATAGAGATCTCCAATTACCGATCCACTCGTGTTGACGGAATAGCTGAGATTTATGGAGGGCAGCATGGCTCCGCGTTGTTTCTTGGCGTTCAACCGGGCTCGATCCACGGCCAGTTTCTGAGCCCGCAGCCCCGGACTATTCGTCATCATGGCCTCAAGGGCAATAGCTCGATCCGGAACCAGTTGGAGACTGACACTATCCCGCGCTACGTTTAAAGTCGACGACGGTTCCTGCCCAATGGCCATTTGCAGACTGGTTACGGCCATCCGTACATTCTGTTGAGCCTGGTGTACCTCTGCCTCCCGCTGACCCGTACTCACCCTGGCCTTCATCAAGTCCGTTTCCTTGACCGCTTGCAGTCGGAAGCGTTCCTCAACAAGCTCCAACTGTCGGCGGCTCAATTCCAGAGCTTCCTGTGCCACCTCCATCAGCTCTACAGCGGATAGCAAGTTATAATAGGCTTCTTTTATATTCAAGACCACCTGCAGATGGGTGCCTTCCAGAGCGGCTTCTGCACTCTCATAAGCGATGGCACCGCTGCGAGCGTCATACCAGGAAGCAACTCCGTCAAATATCGTCTGATTCACACTGAACGCTGAGCCATACACTGGTGGTTCTACCAGACTACCGGTAAGCGGGTTGATATAGGATTTCCCTGGGTCCATATCTTGTCGCAGAGAGGTGCTGAGATAGGGCACCAATCCAGAATAAGCACCCCGCTTCTCTGCTCGGGCAGCACCGAGATTGCGCTCAGCAATTAGGACATCACTGTTGTTGTCCAGCCCGATATCGATGAGCTGGTCCAGGGTGAGAGCGGGCGTACTCTGGGCGTAGACCAGACCAGCCCCAAGTACAGCGGTTGAAAAAAGACAATAAAGTATCTTCATATTTTTCCTAGCTCGTTAGATTCTTCAAATTCATAAAAGGTTAATATGTTCCTCCCGTGAGAACCGATCCCCACTCGGACTTGGGTAGCCTCATCTACAGGCCGGATCAAGCTATGCCCCGCCCGTCCAATAGCCATGCCAAAAGGAACATGACCAGTAACCAGGCACCGAAGAGGACGGTGCGTGCCCTTTTTTCCTCCACTGTATAGATGAGCGCGGTTCCCATCGCTACCAGAAAGATTTTCCACATAGCAAAGAAATCCAGGCGTTGGAAGAACCGGTAGAGCAGGGCGCCTTCCAGGCTGCCAGGCAGCAGTAGCACTAGCCCGGTTTTCACCTTGGTTGTGCCCAACTGTAGGATGAGTGGTATCTTTAATGCCATCTCTACAATAGCCACCAGATTGGCATACAGAACCACCACTAGCGTGTCCCTGTAGCTGGCCTGACCACCAAGAATGAAGGCACCGAAAAACATGACGATACCCCCGATCATGGCGTACCAGATAATTACGGTGCCCCCACCAATCAGATATCTTGAGGGCCTGGCGAGAGCTCCATCCAACCGCTCGAGGTAAATCTCCTTCTGGTCTTCGGGAATATCCTCACGCTGGAGAACAATCTGTCTTTGTTCCTCAATTCTTATTGGCCCCACCAGCGCCTGACTTGCCATCGAAAGAGCCAACAGAATCAAAAGTGGTGCCACCAGGTCCCACGTTCCAATAGACTGGGCCAATGATTGAAATGTGGCCTTCGGAGTAATGATCACGCCCCAAAGGCGTTCAACCGGAAGTGATGTTTTGATATGCATGCTATCCTCGTCGTTCATCCTGTTCCCCTAAGCTGGTGATGGATGACTGCCTCCGGAGTGACCGGTTGATCACTCTCGCGTTTCATATAGACTTGACTCGCGGTAAAAATGTTGCCCGTTGATCGTTGAATTCTGAGGTGGTCACTTTCCTCTGTGACCACTTAAAATACGTTTCGAATGATATTTAACCGCTTGGGCTGAAGTTACAGCCCATTCGCATGATATATCAGGATCAGGGATAATCGATGTCTCACTTGTGAGCACCCGGTGCTGTCGTATACCCGGTTGCACCACCTGAACTCATCGCCGCTCTACCAATTGTTATACCCCGACTAGGGAAGAGTATCTGTTTTCTTGAGCTGGCCCCACGGAGTGTTACCCCTGGAACCAGTGTAATAGAACATTACAGCCACACCCAGTAATACCACCGGGAGCACTACGATCCCCGCTTCCGGACCGAATCGGCCACCGGTTAACCAGGCAGGTCCGGAGAGTGAATGCCTTACGAGACTCATGGTGCTGTAACCGCTCACCGAAAAGCCGAAAACCGGCCCCTGAAAGAAATTCCAGCCGGCATGCATCCCCATCGATAGCCACAGCTGCCCGGTGCGAAGCCAACCAAAAATGCGCACAAAGCCGATCGCCGCAATCAATGAACCGGACAGCAGTGATGCATTGGGACTCATCATATGCATGATACCATAGAGGATGCAGGAAACGCCTACCGCCCATTTCAGCCCAATACCTTCACCCAGGTTTTGCAGGATATAGCCGCGAAATCCCAACTCCTCCGACCAGCCTACCGCGGCACCGATGCCGAGGAACCACAGGAACATTCCCACCCATGGGGTGAGTTCGCTCCCTTCCCAGCCGACACCTTGAATTTCCAACAGGCCAAACGCCCGCAGAGCAACCACAATCACGCCCACCATCAGACCGCTGAGCACAAAGCCAACGCCCAGATCCCTTACCGCCAGCCAATCGAAGCGCAGGCCTAGTGAGATTATCGTCTTCTTGTCTAGGAAGCGCCGACTGATACCCACCACCAGAGTCGCGGCGATGACCACAACGACACCTCGGGAAAGCCACGACATCACCTCGTCTTCAACTGTACCCGTGAATAACGGCTTGATCCCCAAGGAAACGATCCGCGCCACTACCGGTATGGCCAAGAGGAATACCGTAAGCCGCCACCCCGCACGCAGGCGATGCTCTTCTGGATTAATGAACATGTGTCGAATCTTGGTACCCATGCCTGACTCCATCTCTACATTGCTTAATTCATCCTCTGATTTCACCTGCCAGGTCTGAATCTGCTCCATTCCCTCAAAATAGCCGGGGACTTTCCCACCTCCCTTCTAGGAAACAGGCAGGTTTCTCCGATAGGCATACACAGTTATGCCAAACAATCCACCCGCTACCAGCAGCGAGATCACTGTGCGCAGACTCAATAGGTAGCCGACAAAGGAACCGAACAACTGGATGGGTTCACCGGCAATAACACCTTCCGGCCCATGGGCCCCCAACCACTCCGCTTGGATGGCCGAACCGATGGCTCCAAAATTGGTAGTTAGGAGTTCCCATACGGCGTCGTCACCGATCAGAAACCTCCAGAAAAGTCCCAGCAGGATGGGAACACCCATGCCTACCAGTAGTGGCCGACTGCGTGTCACGGTGGATACAAATAGAAAATAGACCCCAAAGGGTACTAGCCAAACCAGCTGTAGACAGTGAAATACCAGCCAATCCTTGATCAGGTCCAGAGAGGCCACCTGATATGGGGACAGGTCGGCTCCGGCCAGCAGATCTCTGATGCTACCGGGGAAAGTAATCTGGGCAAAGTATATCCAGAGCACCCCCAGTATAAACGAAATGCCCAGAAATCCAACCATACCCGCGACCAGCTTGGATGAGATAATAGACATATCACTCACCGGCAGCCCTCGGTAGAAAAATGTACTCCCGTCAGACCGCTCCTTGTACACTGCATCCACGAGATAAAAAAGGATCAGGACCAGCAGCACGACATTTATGAATGCAGCCCCGACACGCAACATGTGCGACCAACCGAAAAGAAGCACATGAGCTCTCCCGGCCGCGGCCATTTGCCTCGGTGTGAGCCATTCCGGCCCATCGTCGTCATCATCAAAACCCCTGAAATCTTCCCATTCTGTATGAATCTCACCACGGATCAGAGCATTCGATCCCTTATGCAGAACCACTGACCAGCCGACCATGCCCACTAAATAAAGGCTGCCTACTATGATCATGACGGTCCGCCATTCACGCCACTCACGAACCAGAAGGGTTAAATAGGTTTTCATCCTTCACCTCCCATCAACGCAACAAAAACATCCGCCACCGAGGGTACCTGCACCTTACCCAATCGTTCAACGGCTTGGCGGTCCACATCCTTCAGTAAAAAGACTTTACGGCCGAATAATTCGTGTTCAGTGAGTGGCCCCAACTGGCGGACCTCCTCGGCCTTCTCCGCCGGTGAAATGAGCTGCACAAATTTCTCCCGCAGATCATCCATAGTCGTGTAGAGCAGTACAGAACCGTCCCGGATAAAGATCACGTCACTCAGGATGTGCTCCACTTCTTCCACCTGATGGGTAGAAATGAGAATGGACTTGTCTCCATCGAAATAATCATCCAGAACAGTGGTATATAATCGCTTCCGGAACAGGATATCCAGACCATGGGTAGGCTCATCCAGGATCAGCAGACGGGTTTCGGTGGCCATCACCAGAGCCAGATGCAGCTGCGTTTTCATGCCCTTGGAAAGGTGCTTGATCTTCTTCCCTTGCTCAATAGCGGTGGTGGCTAGGAAGCCTTCACAGCTCGGACGATCAAATTGTGGATGCACACCTTCCATATAATCCAGCACTTGTTTCACCTTCATCCATGGCGGCAGAACAGCCACATCGTGGATAACACCCGTAGAGGCCATCAGCTTCCGGCGCTGAGTGCGAGGTTCTAGTCCTAGAATCCGGATATTTCCTTGATAATTGATCCCGCCGGTCAGAGCCCGCAACAGGGTAGTCTTGCCGGCACCATTGGGACCCACCAGGCCAACGATCCGGCCAGCCTCGATATCCAGGCTCACCGACTTTAAGGCCTTGGTAGCACCAAAGGATTTGCTCACATTCTGTATGTCGATCAACGGTTCCATCCCTTCACTCCTTGAAGTTTGCTCGCACCAGGTCCAGGGTTGACCTCTGTGATAACCCCAGAAGCCTGGCCCGATTTGCCAGCTCCGGTATATCCTCGGACTTGAACCGCTCCAGCTCAGTCCCTATGAGAGCCTCACGAGCCCCCTCTTTAACAAAGAAACCTAAACCCCGCCGCTTCTCCAGGATACCCTCTTCCATTAAGATACGGTGGGCGTTCAACACCGTCTGTGGATTGAGCCCGTGCTCCACCGATACCTGCCGCACCGAAGGAATCGGTTCGCCTTCCGGCAAATCACCCGTCAACACGGCATCACGGATCATCTGGGCTACCTGGAGATAAATGGGGGTCTTATGGTCGAAGTCGAGTGTCATGACTCTGCCTGTACGTTGGCGGTAAATCCAGTTACCTTATCGCAACTCAAAACCGCTTTGCTTTCTAGTGTTATGTCTAATGTGTGCACTGTTACACTGAACTACTGTTCTACCTGAGTATAACACTAAAACAGGTTGGCGTACAAGCTTTTTTTTACTTTATTTTCTATAATCGGAGAATTCTGCGTCGGTCATTGGTGAGAAGACGCCAGGATCTCGTCCTTGATCGCATACAAGTGGGCTAAGGCTGCCTCGTGAGTATTCTCGATTTGGCCTTCCAGGATAGCCTCCTCAATGGCCGTTTTCAGCCTTCCTACCAGCGGGCCCGGTTCAAGGCTGCACACCGCCATAATCTCTTCACCCCGCACAGGCGATTGAAACGCGCGCATCTCGTCCCTTATTACTACGTCGGCCATGAGCGCTTCCACCCGCTCGAAATTGGCCATGTAGCGGGTCTGCCGGATGACTTGCTTGGTGGTGATATCGGCCCGGCAGAGGATCATCAGATCATCCACATCCTCTCCAGCCTCCCGCATGACACGCCTCACCGCGCTGTCGGTGACACCTTCCTTGGCCAGAGCGATGGGACGCAGATGCAGCCGGGTGAGCTTCATTAAATAATCACGCAGCTCATTCGAGAAGCGCATACGTCGTGCTATTTCCCGCAGCATTTTACGGCCCACCTCCTCATGGTGGTGAAAGGTCCAGCCCCGTTCCTCATCGTATCTCTTGGTGCGCGGTTTGCCGATATCGTGCACTAAGGCGGCGAACCGCAAAGCTGTATTAGGACTGGCTGCCGCGGCGTTATCCACCACCTGCATCGTGTGGCTGAAAACATCCTTGTGGCCACGACCATCCCGTACCTCTGCACCTGAAAGGGCATCCAACTCGGGAAACACAGCACCCAATAATCCAGTCTCCTTTAAGATGATAAATGCCACACTTGGCCGCTCTGCCGTCAGCATCTTCATGATCTCTTCCGTGATCCGCTCACGGCTTACAATGGCGATGCGTTCCTTCTGCCGCGTGATACTATCCACACACTCCGGTACGATCATATACCCTAACTGGGCTGCGAACCGGGCGGCACGCAGCATCCGCAGCGGGTCGTCACTGAAAGTGGTATCAGGATTCAGCGGCGTGCGCAGTATACCCCGTCTCAAATCCTGCATACCACTGAAGGGATCAATCAACACACCATAGGTATCGGGATGGATCGAAGCAGCCAGGGTATTGATGGTAAAATCCCGGCGGGCAAGATCAGATTCGATAGTACCCGCTTGGACATGGGGCTTGCGTGAGTCCGGATCGTAACTCTCGGTCCTGGCGGTGGCCACCTCCACCTGAATCCCCTCTAGAGGCACCAAAGCGGTGCCAAACTCCGGAAAAGGCACCACACGGTTCACTCCGAGGCTGGAACCCAGGGCCTCGGCAAAGGCAATGCCGTCGCCTTCGACAACCAGATCGATGTCCTGATTCTCCCGCCCCAGAAACAGGTCCCGCACGTACCCCCCCACTAGGTACAGGCCAAGCTCCTTCTCCCGGCCTAGCTCACTGGCCTTCGCCAGGATAGACTGGTGCTCCGAACGCGATTGTATTAGGTCGGTGATCTTACTCACAACGCAGCAAAGCTAACAGAAATGGTAGGCACAATCCAAGGTATGCACTTCAACACGTCCCGGTTGCTACGCACCCATTCCCACGACTAACCCAGGACTATACTTGCGCTGTTATGCAATTAATAGTTAAACTTGCACGGTTATGCAAATATCTTCCAGACCTACGCCGACTGCCCAGCTTGACGAAACCGAGCTGGACATCGACACGCTGGCCGATATATTCAAAGCCCTGAGCGACCCGAATCGGCTGCGAATCGTATTTGCACTCCTGGGTGCAGAGCAGGGACAAAACGTCGGCCAGACCGCCGGTTGCTGTGAGATAGACCTATCCGTGGTATCCCGCCACTTGAGCATTCTCCGGCGATCTGGCATTCTCACCAGGGAAAAGCAAGGCAAACAGGTGATCTACCGCGTCGATCAGACAAATCTACCTATCGCTCTACGCACCATGGCTGATACAGTGGAGTCCTGCTGCCAGCCATCCGCCGGTAAACCTGATACAAATGGAGAATCTACAAGTGAAGCCAGAGAATGAAATACGCTCACAAGTACAGAAAGCATACGGCGAAGCCATTACTCAGACCGCCTGCTGCGGTGGTGCATCCCCCGGCAGCTATGCCCAAGCCATTGGCTATTCGCCGGCGGAGACAACCTCGGCAGGTGCAGAGGTGGCCGGCGCTTCCATGGGTTGCGGGAATCCCCTGTCTTTCAGCGAAGTGCAGGCCGGTGAGACTGTCCTTGATCTCGGCTCCGGTGCCGGCTTCGACCTGCTGATCGCCGCCGAAAAAGTCGGTCCAGAGGGTCAGGTCATCGGGGTAGACATGACACCCGAGATGCTCGCCACCGCTCAGGCCAACGTCGCGGCCTCCGGCTATCAGAATATTGACCTGCGCCAGGGCATCATCGAGAATCTCCCCGTGGATGATGCATCGGTGGACTGGGTGATCTCCAACTGCGTCATCAACCTCTCGCCGGAGAAAGAGCGGGTATTCGGCGAGATTTCCAGGGTACTCAAACCGGGTGGCCGGTTCAGTATCAGTGACATTGTCGTCGCCGATTTTCCGGATACTCTCCGCGACAATCCCATCCTGTACAACTCGTGTATTGCCGGGGCGATCAGTGAGGAGGAGTACCTGGCGGGATTGGAAACAGCAGGCCTGGCGAAGGTGAAGGTCAACATGCGCGCCGAGTTCACAGCTGAGCTTTTATTTAGCGATAGCCCAAGCGACTTCTTCAACACAACTAGCCCGGATTGCTGTGGGGCTTCAACCGCTGACACTCAGCAGAACCTGGAACTATTCATCAAGGAACTGCAGGGTAAGGTGCAGAGTTTGAACTTCGTGGGACAAAAACCACAGCAGGGCGGCTGATACGGGACCAAGACCCGGGGCGCTTAAACCGACTCTTTCCTTGGCAATGGCGCCGGAAGGCTCTATCTTAGGCCTATGATGAAGAATCTATCGATTATACTGATAATCCTAACAGGCTTTCTACACGCACAATTTGCTGAGGTGACGGTCCAGACGGAAGTCCAGCGGCTGAATGACAGGGAGCGCCAGGAACTCCAGGGACTGGAAGACGCCATCAGCCAATTCTTTACGAGCTCGCCTTGGGAAGATGAGGTCGCTGATTTGGAGATGTTTCTGGACATCCAATTCGTATTCCAATCCACCATTTCCATCGGCAATGAGACCTACTACCAGGCCCAGGTGGTTCTCAGCAATCGTCAGGACCAGCGGTTCTTTATCAAGGACGCTAATTTTCCCTATTCACCGGGGAGATCAGTAAACCTGACACCGGCGTTCGATCCCTTGGCCTCGCTCCTGGAGTTCTATGCCTACCTGCTCATCGCCGGAGAGCTGGATACGTACGAGCTGCTGGCCGGCTCACCCTACTACACCAAGGCAAAATCGCTGGCGACTCTGGGGGAGAACGATCCGCACGTGAACCGCGGGTGGACCGACCGGATCCGCCTGGCTGAACGCCTGGCCGCCAACCAGGACCTGCGCCGGGCTAAAACCCACTTCTACCAGGCCCTGGACATGCTCGCGGAAGAAGAGCCGGCCCTTGATGAACTGCGCGCCGCTCTCAGCCAGTTCTACAAGTCCATAAATGCCGTGGTTACCCGGGAAGGCCAGGACCGCCATATGTCGGTCTTCTTATCGGGACACGCCGAGGAGGTAGCCGAGATGATGGCGCTGGCCGGGATGTGGAACGAACTGGCCGAAATGATGATCCTAAATCCGGACAGCGAGCGGATCTACCGGAGCTACCTGGAGGGCGGCAGCTCCAAGTAGAAGCAGTTCCCGGTGGTGTTCCACACCACTGCTATTACTTCAGGCAGCTGAATGATACCCATGCCACGGGCGTATTTATTTCCGGATCCCCAGACGGGCTAATCACCTCTGCTTTACCAGTTATAACCAAGCAGCCGCGCAGCTCCCCTGCCAATCTTTAGAGCGGCGGCAGCGTCTGGAGCGCTTTCTTCACCTCCCGGGCCGGCAGGAAGACCTCATCGGCATCGGCCCA
>CP070787.1:2156950-2159588 GCA_020346745.1 Fidelibacterota bacterium
CAAGTTGCGGTTGCCGAGGAAATAGGCATCGATCCCTCTGGCAGCCCGGCGTCTTAGCACCAGGCCGACGCTGACAATCGCAATTAGATAAATAACAACGATGACGATATCAGTCCGATGCATAGGTTCTCCTAATCTGGTTCATTCAGTCTGATACGCTCGGAATAAGATCCTCCAGGAAGGTTCTACCGCTTGAACAGTACTAATGACCTGGGCTCAAGAGAAATGGTACTAGCGGAGATGGGAGCAAGGTCACCAACCGCAAACAGAAGTTCCATCTCGGCAGCACCTTCCAGTTGGCACTGCTGCTGATTATCGGAATTGTTGAGGATGGCGATCAGTACTTCCTCCTCATTCCACCGGCGAAAACCGAAAAGTTCATGATCATCATCCACGTGGATGGTCTCATATTCACCCCGCCGCAGAGCTGAATGCTCTCGCCGAACGGCGATAGCCTTTTTATAAAACGCAAATAAGTCCAAGTCGGGCGCCACGTCATCTTTGGGGCGATCCCACCCGAGTGGATGATGAACCTCGGGATCATAGACGATATCTGCCCACAGCATGGGTTTTCGGCATCCAGGATCGTCTTCTCCCCACATCCCGACTTCGTCGCCATAGTAAATCATCGGGGCACCTACATATGTCATCTGCAATGCCACAATCAGCTGCTGAAGACGACGCTCCCGGTTACCCGGTCGAGATACGTCATAGCGCCCTGAATGCTGATCAGGACGTGCTTCACGATCATAGTTCCGGTCAGGATTCAGCAAGATGGTGGTAAGACGATCTGTATCATGACTGACCACCAGGTTCTGCAGTAACATGGATGTGTTGAAGCCGTAGGCCTCTCTAGCCTCAGTCAGCTTTTGATCAAAGTCGGAAGGAAGGAGTTTCGCCTGCTTGCCACCGATAAAGGGCAACACAGCCATGGCAAAAGGATAATTCATGGTGGAGGTAAACATATCTGCTTCCAGCAACTTCGGTTGCACATCCCAGATTTCCGCAGTGGTGAAAATTGAGGGATTAATGCTCCGGATATGAGCATGCCACTCCCGCCACCACTTCGTACCCATATCGTGGACCACATCAAGGCGCCAACCATCGATCCCATCCGAAGGATCGCCGTCACCATCAGGATCCATCCATCTGGCCACGGCACTAAAAACGTACTGTTTGGGCCCATCCACAAGGGTGCCATTTTCTTCTCTTAGTTCTGGTAGCGTCTTAAAACCCCACCAGGCTTTATAATCGAACTCGTTTTCAGGTGTATCAGGATCGTCCCAGGAAACGATATCAAACCAGTTGACATAGTAGGAATCGCGCTGGTTTTCCATTACATCCTTGAATGCGAAATGACCTCGCCCTACATGGTTGAATACACCGTCGATGATGACCTTGATACCATGTGCATGTGCCTGCTGAATGAGGTCCAGAAACAGTCGGTCAGCGCTTGTCCATACCCATGTAGATGGATCCTCTGTTTCCTTTGCCTCGACTACCAGTTCCCTATCCCCGGTTGGATCAGGTCCGAAATGGAAGTCGATATGGTGATAGGTATTGCCATCATACTTATGATGAGAAGCTGCGTCAAATATGGGATTCAGGTAAATCGCGGTGACACCGAGATCAGCCAGATAATCCAACTTCTCGATAATGCCTTGAAGATCACCACCATAACGACGGTTCATGTGCATCCAATAGAAATCGTTCGGCCTGATATCCTGCTCCCAGGATTGCCGCTCATAGAAGTCAGAGCCCCAGGGGTGTGGACGCCAGCCGGGGATTATCTCCTGATGATCAAGAGGCCGGGATGGATCATTAAGAGCATCGCCGTTACGGAAGCGCTCGGGGAAGATTTGATACCAGACTGCATCTACAGCCCAGTCAGGTTCCGGGGAGGAGAGCGAGCTCGTCGGTCGGCAGGTAGAGCTCAGAACCAGAAGGATGATAGCCAGCAAGGGAAAGATAGCATGCAAAGCCGATGATTTCATGATGTGCCTTCCTGTTGACATTAGTCTATTACCTTCTCAAGCTTACTCGATAGGACCGCTAATTTCGAATTAGTATGCACCGCAAGACTTGTCATTATTCCATATTTGCTCGGTAGGCGGGACACTTATATGGCTGGGATTGTAGGTAGTATTCTGTGCCAGTGCCGGTTTCGTTTGCGCTTAGTCATCTGAGTGATTATCTTTGAGCGTCACTCTATTATGAGTTACTATTCTGAAATCTAACGCAAATATAGCCATAGGATGGCCGTAATTGAAACGCTCTTGGTGTAGAGTTTTTTTTCGACTATTCCAACTGATCATCTTTGCATTCGCTAGTGTCAGCTGTAATCGAACCGTTCCCGATCCAACTGTTATTGCCGTAAATGACTCGACCGTCCACCTTGATGAATACCTGGATCAATATGCCCACTTCTTGAGGGGTACTGGCCTTTCTGACAATCTTCGTTCACGCCATCTTTTTACCGATGCTCTGATAGATGAAATTCTCTTTATAAGCTGGGCAGATTCCGTTAGGCTCCTTGCTCGCGCTGAGCACCTGCGGGAGCTCCAAGCAATCGATGATCAGTTACTGCTCAATCGTCTCTATCAGGTAGAGATAAGGGATAAGCTTACCGTACCAGTGG
>CP070787.1:2159688-2167780 GCA_020346745.1 Fidelibacterota bacterium
GGTCTGCGGCCACCCGGGGAATTGTGCGGCCTGTCCGTGGCTAAGATCGGCGTCAAACGGGTAGCATTCCAGAGTGATCTGCCGCTTGGCCTTGTCGACGACTACCCGGCCGTAGCCGTCCCCCTTGCTGACCCGCTTCCGGATCACGTCGTCATCCTGGGGCAGCCAGGCTCGCGTTCTGCCCAACTTCATGACGTCCGGACTTCCCGGATTGGCCACGGCGATCATGCGGAAGTGGTTACCAAATCCGTCGCTGTAGTCTCCCGAAACATCCGGCACAATCCGCTTCACGCTCTGCTCCCATTGAGTGAGCAGCGGTTCGGGAAAGAACCAGCGCCAATAGATGTTGCCAACTGCCGGCACACAGAACTGAAGGGCGGCGTCCCCCGGTTTCTCGATCCCCATGCGGGTTACCGTTCCCAAGTGCTGATCGCCGGCGACGATGAATGCCCGCGTCTTGCGAAAGACCTCCAGAGCCCGATCACGCCCCTCCTTGGGATACCCCCCCGAATCATAATCCTTCATCCCCAAATCATCCCACGCGGTGTGGGTGGACGCGTAGGTGGTCTGGCTGACCACCACCTTGATCACAGCATCAGCCCAGTCATCGGCCCATTCATCGAGAAACCGCAGCTGTGACGCACCAAGCAAAATTTCATCCGTGGGAGTGTAGGAACCAAGAGGAGGCGGGGTCTTGAATTTACGGTCCTCCAGGATAGCGAAACTGATTCCGCCGTAGGTAAGGCTCCCGAAGTAGGTTTGGATGCTGTTCTTCATCGGTTCCGTGAAGCGATAGGGATCCGGATTATGGAGGCATTGGGTTCGCTCCACCAGTTGGACGAACAGGGGATCCATCATATAGCCCCCGGTATCATAATTATAACCGGTCAGGTTCAGGGCGCCGCTATACCCCCACACGTTCCCAGCGTACACATCATGATCATCGATCTGGCAGATCACCGGGCGATCCCTGGTCACATCCTGGAAGGACCAATGCCACAGATACCATTTATACAGGTAGTCCAGCACCGGGAACCGATCACGCCGGTCCGGTTTCGTCGGATTGTTCTCGTAGATTTGGTCTCCAGTGAAGAAAATGATATCGGGATCCTGCTCTTTGATTTTGACCACGGCCTCGATGTGAGGAAACCACATGTTGCTGGGCGTCCAGCGTCCGCTGGGTGGTTGATCGTGGACGGCCTCCGCGCCTTCGCCCAGGCGATCGGAATCGGCTCGCCGTCCCATTACACCCATGCCAGTCAGGGCAACAAAAGAAACTACGGCTTCCTCCGCCGGATCCTTCCGGATGATTCCTTGGAAGGAGTGCGGCGTACCCCACTTGTCCTCGAACGAAATAAGATACTCATAATCTTTAGAACCGTCCCAGGGCGCGATCCGGAAAAAGGCCAAATATTCGGGCTGCGAGATCCTTGCCACCGCTGCTTTCCGCCATTCTTTATTACCCCGCTCGCGGAATTCAAGCCCAGACAGGAGGGGTGCTGGGAAGCGGTCCAGTAAATTGCCCGGCCACGCCAGCGGCATGAACTGAACCGTCATTCTCAACACGTTGCCGTTCAGGGAATACAGGGTACCGGCCACCGGCCCGAATTGCCGATCAGCACGCAGCTGGATCATTGAACCCCAGCAGCGAAAATCAGTGAAAGCCAGAGGTGTTTGAAATCCGGCTTTCCCAGGATGGGCCACCAGTGCTAGTGAACCGCTGATGTCACTAACCTGGCGGTGTTTCAGCACGGCCGTACCCAAGAATGTACCCTGCCAATAGTCCCAGCCCGTCAACGTAAGGGTGTAGTCGTTGCTAGACTCCTTACGGATGGTCAATTCGATCAGAATGTCCTCCTCGCATGTGGTGACGAAGCCTTCTCCCGGGGTGTATTCGATGCCGTCGAGTTCCGGGTAGACGTGGCCATGTTCTTCGTCCTGGTTGCTGCGGAATGTCAGCCGGTTGGCAGCATAATCCACTACACACAGCAGGCCACCACCCAGTCCGGAGTAGGCCTGTACTACGGCTGCAGCCCGGTAGTCCAGCCAACCATTTCCGGCGCCGATCAGAAATCCCGCGAGACTCTGGTTAGTCTGCAGAGTGTTCACCGAACCCTTGATCTGCACCGCCAGGTGAAATTCCTGACCCTCCTGAATGGACACCTCTCGCGTAATGGCGTGCACGGTCCGCATGGGTGGGTGAGCCGCAGTGGTGATGCATTCCAGCCGTCCATTCTGGATCTGCCAGTCCTGGAGGCGGTTGGCCCACAGGTTCGGCCCCACCCAGCGGCGTTGGTCAATATGATCCCAGCGTTCCACGAGCCCGGGACGTGTAGCGACAGGGACCTGAAACGGAGCGACTGGGTCCCCGTCAGCATACTTCCAACTGCCAGCTTGTTGATAAGCTATTTGCAGGATACCAGGTACGCTGAGTGATGCCGCTATTTCAAGGTAGATCTCATTGCCTGTTACTCGTGAAACCGTTGCACCCAGCTCTTCCTCAAGGGGACGTTTTCCGTCGAAATACCGACGAGTGAGCTTTAAGCCGCGGTTCGTGATGCTATTTGCATCAAGCAGTTGCTCAAGGCTGATGACAATCGTCGAATCGCGTCCGTTGGGGACACATACCCGAGACCCTCCAATTGGGGCTGTTGCTAAATACCCACCAGTTGTGCAGCTAAACAGGAAGCAACCCAGCAGTGATCCAACGAAAGTTCTATGCAACATACCTACGATGAGTATTCGCTCCTTTCTAATCTAGAAGTGATAGCTCTGATTCGATACCCCTAGTCCTGCCGCTTGCACGGGCTCAAGATATGCACTTAAATACTACTCCCATGGCATACGGGGTACAATGATGCCAAACAACTCGCTGGCACTCATTTGAGCCCCGTATCGCCTTATTAAGCGAGCCGTACCGACAGGTGTGCCTGGGATGTCCTCTTCCCGTACAGCACTTCCACTGCCGCCCGTAGATGCTCCCGGCCACCGGCTGTGAAGACCGTCAGTACGGTGGGAAAATCACCCGGAGCAGCACGTTCGAATGGATTATTGGTGATCACGATGACAGGTTTCCCCGTCTGCTGAAGCTCACGTACCATGTCCGTCATGATTGCCGCCGCTTTATGGTAGTAGTAGTTGGTGGCGATGATCACATCCGCTTCGTCTATCCTGCGCATGACCCGCTCCCGATCCAGCTCTGACGGCAACATAGGAACCTCAACGGAGCCGACCGCCGGGGATTCGCGGCACATTTCCTCCCAAAGCATACCCGGATGGCACGACTTGTTATTGGCCATCCGGTGGGTGGAAAATACCTGTTCCACCAGGAGTACTTTCCGGTTGGGACTGATGGGGACCAAGCCACCTTCATCCCGCAGCAGCAGCACAGACTTCTCCGCCGTCTCTCTGGCCGCATTCTCAACAAAGGGATCATTGATCGGGATCGCTGCCTGTGAGGCATCTACCTTGCCCCCATTCTCTACCAGCTGCATCTCCCAGCGCATCCTTAGGATACGAGCCACCGACTCATCGATCTGGGTCTCCTGGATGCGTTTCTCTTTAACTGCGTCCATCACAGCCTCCAGGATGCGGATCCTTTGCGGACTCTCATCGCGGTACAGAACCAGGTCATTACCTGCCTGAATGGCACGGATAATCGCTTCTCTGATCTCGAACCGCTGGAGGATGCCCCCCATCATCATGTTATCCGTTGTGACAACACCCTCGAATCCCAATTCCTTCCTCAGCAGTTCCTTGATCACTCGTTCAGAGGTGGACCCCGGCACGTCAGTGACACTCAAGGCCGGGTAACAACAATGAGCAGTCATCACGGCTGGCAAGCCAGCTTCGATTAGCGCCGAATACGGCGCTATGTGAACATTTCTCAAGGTTTTCAGGTCCAGATCAACGGAGGGCAGATCCCAGTGCGCGTCGGCTACCGATTCTCCCCGCCCAGGAAAATGCTTGCCAGTGGCGATCAATCCTGTCTCCCGGAATCCACGCAGCGATTGAAGGGCGTATTCGATCACTTCATCAGGGCGGTCCGAGTAGGAGCGCGGGCCGATCTCCGGATTCTGTGGATTGCTGTTCACATCCAGCACCGGGGAATGGATCATATTGGCTCCGATCGCCCGGGCTTGCTTGCCAATCGCCACAGCTACTCGATAGGCCAGTTCGGGCTCACCCGAAGCTGTCAGTCCCATGGGATTGGGAAAGAGCCGCTGCCCGTTGATCAGGTCGTCCGAACCGTTGCCCTCCTGATCAATTGTGAAGTGGATAGGAATGCCCAACTCCCGCTCCAGAGCATAGTCCCGCAATTGGTTGAGAACAGCAGAGTACTCCTGGGGTGTACAGGCAACACACTGGCTGGGATCAGCATAATCCCGGTTGATCCCACTGGGATATTGCAGCGACCGCAGAATATTCTCATTGGGCTCTGTACCTGGCTTCAGATCGTGAAGGAGTGTCTGAGTCCGGAACTTCAAGGTGATGCGCAATCCGCCGATGTGATACTTCTGAACCAGATCAACCACATCCGGCGTGATCACCGGCCCTGCGAATCCGAACACCATCATCTGTCCGACCTTCTGCGCCAGATTCATCCGCCCCAGCAGATCGTCTACCCATTTATCTCTGCTTCCCTGCATTATTATCCTCTTGTTTATAGGCAATTAATACGAGTCGTACACCTCTCGAGAATATCTGCCGACAGTACTCTCTGAATGATCCAATAATCTACTGGATATACTCAAAATCGTTGACATGCCCACCAGCTTTACGTCTGGCATGCAGTACGTGATCGTTTGTCTCTGTGACCATTTTCACGAACGGTTGATAAGGTTCATTCTGGTCATTCACGATACCCGCATTGCGGCCCCGATATCTCCCCACCGGACCATACCCATTACACCACTTGTAGAAATGGGCACCCACCATATAAGGGAGATATGACCAGGATAGCATGGTTCGATTATAAGCTTCACCCCGCTCTCCCATGGTAGCCACGATCTTGCCACCCCAGCGATCCAACGGGATATTGGATTCATTGGCGTGAAAGGAAAATTCCCCGATGAGCAGCGGCCGACCAGTCTTCTCATGTAGATATTGGAGCAGCGCCATCTGGTCTGGGCCGTAGGAGCCGCCGGACTGGGCGTACAGATTGGTACAGACGATGTCGTATCGGCTGAACAGGTCTATGAAACCTCCCACCTCCGCTACGCCGCGCGTTTTCGTGCCAAGTGCAAACCGGTTCCCGATGATCAGATGGTTAGGATCATGCTTGTGGATAATATCAACCGTGAAGTCGATATAGGATTTCATGAGATGCCGGACGAATCCACGCAGCGCTTCCTCTGCCTTGGGGGAGGGATCTTCGTCCGGGATATCTTCCCCGACCTGGTCAAAACTCCCGTAGCGGTAGCGCTTGTCGCCTACCGACCACTCCGTGTTTAGAGCACCGATATCGTCAGCATATCGCTCCTGCAGCCACCTGACTAGCTCCTGTCGGCAATGCGGCGTATGGAGATACTTTGTGAGGTTTCGCATATTGATCTCGTTATCGACGAAGTACCCCACCAGCCAGGGAATCTCCGTGTACAGCGAGGTGATCTCCCTGACCTTCTCCTCCGCCCGTTCACGCCATTCAGGATTGAACGGATCAACCATGGCGTGCTCGCCAAAATCGTTCACGATGCCCTCTCGATTGCGCAGTGTATACTCCTGATCCCCGACGGTGGTGAAACCGATAAAATGAAACGACGGGAACGGCTCCTCGTTGCGAGCGATCAGGCGGGTATTCAATTCATAAAACGCCGGTCCTGACCAGGAGCCGGATGTGGTGAAATTCCAATTCCGGAGGCGCGGGATCTGATCTTGGAGATACCGGGATTGGTCGCCACCGTACTTTTCCTCGATCAATTTACTTAGAGCTGGATTTTCCCAGAGGATATTGCCCATACTTTGAATGCCGATGCTCCACGTCAGGCGGCCTTCAGGATCGACCAGCCACCAGACACCCTCTACCTTCGCCACGCGATAGAAACCGGTAGCCTGAATTCGCGGTTGCTTGCGGACTTTTCTAGGAACTGGTGTCTTCTGATTGAAGGGCGGCTCCAGCTCGGCAGCCTCGGAAGGTGTAAGTGCACTCACTGCAATGTCATCCACGTAGACGACTCCAGTATTGATCAGGCGTATGATAATCCGCATTTTTGCCTGCCCCGGACGGGGACGGATATAAACCTGCTTATGACGCCAATCCAACTCGCCAAAATCCGACGAACGAATGTTCCTGGTTTCAGCCCGGGCTGATACAATCTGCTCATACCCCAGACAGTTGCCATTCTGATCAAGGATCGAAAAGATAATGCGGACATAATCATGGTACCCCATACCCGATGGCTGGATATATGCTTCTGCCAGATGGGCAGCATCCGGCTTGATAGGGAAATCTTCCGAATACCAGGCTGGAAAAGCCGGTGCATCACCCAGATATAGGCTGTGCTCACCGGTGTGACCCTGATCCGCCACACCCCAGCCCTGCTCCTTTGGCAGATATCCACGGGAATATCCGCTCACGATCCTCCAGGAATCCGGGATGTTGACCCTATATTCAGGTGGGTCCGTCGCGTTCGCTGGCCGAGCCAGCTGAAAGTTGATCGGAGGGATCGATAGCGTCAGCTCTTCGAAACTCGAATTTGGCACCAGGTTCGGTCCCTTGCCCCACAGGAGGGAGAGAACACCCGCCATCACTAGAACCCTAATCGAGAGCTTGGCCTGTATCTTCATAGTTTCACCTCATCTAGACAGCTATGAATGAATGGCGGTTGATATTCACTTTTTGATCCACCCTACCTTTTCTTCCCCGGCTTCCACGGCGCCCAATTTCACGGCGACAGCCTCGCCGTCATTAAAGGTAAGCGTGACCTTCCGCCCCGCCAGGGTGCAGCTCGTCAACAGTTGGAGCTCCTGCTCAGGATTGAAATCCATCGGACGGGCAAGCACCTCGCAGATATAAAAACCTTGCGCCACTACAGGTTGACTTGATTTCATAAAAGGCATACATGACTGCTTGCCCAGCGGATTCGTCCCTGATGACCTACTCGTACCCACCTCATCGTATCCCAGCAAAGCCCTAACACAGGAACTGCCAGCTGCGGTTTGGATGCAGATCCAGTTTTTCCCCTCCAGCACGCGGGGTGGTTCTCCAGTATAGGGTAGGGAGTATCCCCCCTCGTAGACTATCGGACGGTTCGGACTGATCACCCAATGAGCACGAATCTGGTGGTCGTCCTTCAAAATGACAGCCGTTTCGATCAGGGAATCCCGCTTGCTCCCGTAGCTTTCACCGAATGGATAGTGAGTCGCTACGGCGACCCTGTCAGATATATGGACCGGATAGATTCGCTCACGGTGGCTGAATCCTCGCTGCTCTTCACACAGGCTGATCATGTTGCCGCAGACCAGCCCATCCTGGGTAGGACCAACATCATTTGGAAAATGACTGGAGTAGGCGAATTTCAAGTAAAGGGAATCGGAGGCCTGAGTCTTCCAGTCGGTCGGTGCGTTCACGTAGGAATCACTGCCCTGGTTGATCAACTGAATGTGTCCGGTCCCCTGATGGCCCTGCACCAGAAAACCCGGCACCTTGTGAGTAATACAGTAATTCCCCTTCTCGACGGGCAGCGGCTCTTCAGGTGCGGTCCAGAAGGGATGATCCGCCGGCATGAGGAATGCAGCGAAAACCTTATTCAGCCATAGCGGCGATGCTGGTCCGCTGTATTTCTCGGCGACCGCCTCGAACCTCCCCGTCCAACCGAGCGGAATGCTTCCATCGTCGGCGATGAGCCCGCGCTCCCAGAAGTATTTCAGGCTCTGACTGCACAGCCGTCGGGTCAAACCAGCCGATAGCGGCGAGAAGTCCTTCCAGATTCCTACAATAGCCGCTGAAACCAGTGCGCACCGATAAATAAGCGAGCGGCCAAAGGCAGGGTGCGAGGCAGTATCACTGAAGTAATGGGCAAATGATTCCAAGAATAACCGACTGCGATGCTGGAATGCCCCCAAAAGTTCCGGTCTGTGGATATCCGGATCC
>CP070787.1:2167880-2178292 GCA_020346745.1 Fidelibacterota bacterium
CTGATGGTATAATTACTCACGCCGATCGCCCGGCATTTCCCCTGCTCCTGGAGGGCGATCAACGCTTTCCAGCTCTCGCCCCGGAGGTCCTCGACCGGCCAGTGAATCAGGTAAAGGTCAACGTACGGCAGGTCCAGCCTCTGCAAGCTGTCTTCGCAGGCCCGGATAGTGCTCTGGTAACCGTGGTCGCTGTTCCACAGTTTCGTGGTTACGAAGATCTCTTCCCGTGGCAGCCCGCTGTTGCGGACCGCCCAGCCCACATCCCGCTCGTTACCGTAGATCTTGGCGGTATCGATATGCCGGTACCCCATTTCGATTGCCGCGCCTATCGCGTTCCGGGTCTCGGCTCCCGAGGCGGTCAGGTACACGCCGAGTCCCAGGTACGGCATGTCAATCCCGTTATTCAACCGGGCGGCACTGGCGATGGTTTTGGACATGGTCATTCTCCCGTACGGTGATTGTCTCTCAGTTTCAGTTCCCTGATGATGGTGGTTGCCTAATCTTCGGAAGGTGCAACGGGCCGCCGCAGGCGTTTGATCTGGCCCCGGCGGCGCTTGTTCTCCAGCCGCTGTTCCTTGGATGCGGGTGTTGCTGCGGTTGGACGGCGGTGCCTGGGCTTCTGTGCCGCCGCGCGCAGCATAGCCACTAGCCGGTCGAGGGCATCCTGGCGGTTGCGTCCCTGGGTGCGGAATCGACGGGCTTCGATGATCAGCACACCGTCGGCGGTCATCCGCTTGCCGGCCTGCATTACTAGGCGCTGGCGAACATCGTCTGGAAGGGAAGGGGAATTACCCACGTCGAAGCGCAGCTGGACGGCCGTGGCAACCTTGTTGATGTTCTGACCACCCGGCCCCGAAGCACGGATAAAGTCCAGCTGAATCTCGCTCTCATCGATCCTGATACTAGGCGTGATATCAATCATAACCTACGGCCAACCTATGAATGGCGAACTGCCGGAAGGTACTTATCCCTGGACTTGCTTGGCTTTTAATTCTTCTGCAAAAGTTGCGGTTTCTCGAACACCATGAAGTGTTGCTGGGGAAGGATGTCCCTGGTCTCCTTCCAGCGTAGTCCCACCGCAGCCATTTCCCTTATAGCCTGGTCCTGGGTCATCTTATGTAGGGGATGCCGGGTGATGGCACGGTCTTCGCCGCGGTATTCCACCAGGACCACCAGCCCACCCGGCTTGAGGGCCTGAACGATGGCGGTCATCATTTCGCGCGGGTGGAAGAATTCGTGGTAGGCGTCTACCATCAATGCCAGATCAACCCCGGATTCCGGCAGGTTGGGGTTGGTGGGAGATCCCAGGATCGGCACCACGTTCCGCACCCCGCGCTCATCGATCCGCTGTCGTAGGATGTCGATCATTTCGGGCTGAACATCCACTGCCAGGCACCGGCCTTGGGGAATGAGGGGGCTTATCCGGAAGGAGAAATAGCCGGTTCCCGCTCCGATGTCTCCTACGACGTCGGTTGGTCTCAAGGGTAGATTGTTCACTAGCAGCTGGGGTTGTTCTTCATTTTCTCGTGCGGGGCGGTCCAGCCACGAGGCTCCGGCGTGGCTCATGACCCTGGAGATCTCGCGGCCTAGGTAGATTTTCCCGGTGCCGCCCGGGCTGGCTTCCCTGAAAGTGTAGACCTGGGAGGTGTCCGTTCCGGAGACCGGGAGTGGGACGCTGGCGAGCCCCGTGTCGGCGTGGAGCCTGATGGGAAGCAGACTGGCAAGGGAAACCGCGAGGAGTGCAGCGGAGTGAAGCATATATCTGTGTCTCAGGGGGCTCATTTCACAGAGTCCCGCTTACGGTGGGGAACCTGTTCCGTGATCTGGGCTAAACGCGGGAAGCTCTCAGATTCTTTCCTGGATGTTCTGGTTGGTCCTGAGCAGTTCCTGGGAGTGGTGCTCGACCATGATGATAGTATGGTTGGTGAGCTCCCCGAGCAGGTCATCGCTGCGTTCCCGGTATTCCCGCAGAAAATCATTCCGGGATGAAAGACCGCGGATATATCTCCAGCCGGGCCATTTCTCATTGCTCCGGGTGAAGCCATCCTCTTTCAGCAGGGATTGGAAGCTGCTGACCAGATTCTCGGCCGCAGCTATGCCCGGCACCTCCGTCCAGGTCACGCCTCCATAGAGGGGCAGATAGGTTGGACCGGCATGTTGTTCGACTCTGAACATTAGGTAGAATTGGGGCGATTGATCCGGGGGCAGGATGCTCATGCCAAAATAGCCCCGGGCCACACTGAACTCACCCTCGAAGTCGTCCAGTTCGACGCTCCAGCCTTCTTCGGGCAATCGGGCAGCTACGTTGTCGCGCAGTTTCTCCCAGAACTCACGATGCAGTTGATCTTTTGCGGCTTCGAAGTATTTCTCAATGTCCAGGGCGAGAAGGAAATTCTCCTCTTCCAGAAGGAAGCTGGTGATTTCATTTTCATAGGCGTCCATCGGTTATCCTCCTTCAAATCTTTTGGATGACATCAAGGTATTGGAGAATGATCTCACGCAGGTGAGGAGCGCTGATTCCCGGCAGAGCGTTTCTCAACATTCCGGCGATCTGCCCGCGGTAGGAAGCGGTGTAATAGGTGGTGCGATCGGCGGTCTCAGAGGGTTCGCCCGTTGGTGTCAGGTAGATCAGTGCCTGTGTAGGGTAATACTCGCTATTGTCGTGCATCCACGCAGTGTATCGCTCGAGCTGGTCAGGCTGTTCACCGGCATAGACTTCATTTTCAAAAACGACTAGGTAACTCAAAGCTGGGCAGGAAACTACGATATCCAAGGTTCCCTGGCCGGTATATTTCTGGGTTTCCACAAACCAGGTGTGTTGCTCAAAGTCCTCTCCGGGGGAAGGGAATTGGCTGTGGCTTTGCTGCATGGCGTTGATAAAGGTGCGGAGGAACAGGAATTCCTGGCCATGAACGCCGCGGGGATTGAGCAGCTCGGCAACCAGGGGTGTATGGAGCTCGTCCTCGCGAGCTTCAAGATGGAGAAGTCTGAACAGGTTGAAATTAGGAGCATGCAGGCGCACCTTCTCATTGGCCTCTGCCAACATGCCGGTCATTTCTGGACGGAGGCCGTTAAATGCCTCCTTGAAGTTTTCTACGTGGCGCCAGGCCTGGGCGTCTTTCAGGTTCTTATAACGCTGGATGAACCGGGTTACGGACTCCAGATCGTCTATTTTCTTGCCCCGTGGCGGGGTGGCGAAAATACCCGGTCCGGGAACGGTTTCAACGGTCATTATGCTTCACCCACGGTTGCTACTGGGAACTGGTTCCGGCTGCCACCTGGTGCGATCCCGGCCGTAAACAATGGTGCCACGCACCCGGTGGGTAGAATTTACACGGGTCAATAATACTCAAGCGCCGGTGCGGTGGACAAGTTAATACACGTGGCCCACCTCGCGCATATACCATATTTGGTTGACGTAGCCGGATAGTGCCCACGATCCTGTTGTATAAAGCAATACTGCTGCACAGCTACCACAGCCAATGTATTCTATCAGCGCAGCGTTTTCAAGTCCTTAATTCACGTATTTGTTGAAGGACCTCTGCCATTCTTCTTCATTGACACCAGCCATTACTGGAGGCGGATCTGTACGTATCAGTCCATCCCGGTCAGGTTACGTATACCGTTTTGATGTTCACGAACTCTCTGATGCCGTAGCTGGACAATTCACGGCCGTAGCCGCTTTCCTTGATGCCGCCGAAGGGCAGGCGGGGATCCGATTTGACGAAGGAGTTGACGAAACAGCAGCCGGCCTGCAGCTCGGTAGCGGCGATACGCTCGCCCTTTTCCAGGTCACCGGTGAAGACAGCCGCGCCCAGCCCGAAAGTAGTGTCGTTGGCTACCCGGACGGCCTCAGCCTCATCGGCTACCGGGATGATGGCCGCCACGGGACCGAACAGCTCCTCATCGTATGCTGGCATGCCTTTGCGTACGTCGGTGAGCACGGTGGGTGGATAGTAAGCCCCCTGCCCATCCGGGATCGCTCCACCGAGCAGGCACCGGGCGCCTTGCCGGATGCTGGTCTGAACCTGCGCGTGCAGCTCGTCCCGCAGATCATGGCGGGCCTGCGGTCCGACAACGGTGTCCTCCTCCAGGGGATCGCCCAGCTTACGTGATTGCATCTGCTCCACGAACAGGGCTTCGAACTTTTCCCGGATGGGAGCCACCACCACGAACCTTTTGGCGGCGATACAGCTCTGTCCCGAATTGATCAGCCGGCTGGTGACACAGGTCTGCACGGCAGCTTCCAGGTCGGCATCCTCCAGGATCAGGTAGGGATCACTGCCGCCCAGCTCAAGAACCGTCTTCTTGATCAATGCTCCGGCCTCCGCGGCGACCGCCTTGCCGGCCGGAACACTGCCGGTTAGGGTCACGGCCTTGACCAGGGGATTGGCGATAATCTCCGCTACGCGGGGGCTGCCCACCAGCAGGGTCGTAAAGGTGCCCTTGGGAAAACCAGCCTGCCGGAAGATATCCTCCAGGGCCAGGGCACAGCCGGGGACGTTGGAGGCGTGCTTCAGTAATCCCACATTGCCCGCCATGAGGGCCGGTGCGGCGAACCGGAAAAGCTGCCAGAAGGGGAAGTTCCAGGGCATGATGGCCAGTACCGCACCCAGCGGCTGGAAGGTGACCAAGCTCTTGCGGGCATCCGTAGGGATGATTTCCGGCTGCATGAAGGACTCCGCGTTTTCGGCGTAGTAATCGCAAACCCAGGCGCATTTTTCCACCTCCGCGCGACTCTCGGTGATGGGCTTGCCCATCTCCAGGGTCATCAGCGCCGCGAATTCATTATTGCGGTCCCTCAGGATCCGGGCGGCCTGTCTCATGTGCTCTGTTCGATGGCCAAAGGTAGTTTGCCGCCAGGTAGAAAAAGCCTGGTCAGCAGCCTCGATCAAGGCTCTAACCTCTTTGGTTGTCATTTCCTGGTAGGTCTTCATCGTCTCGCCGGTGGCGGGATTAATGGCTGTTATAGTCATAGATATGGCCCCTAACTCTCTTAACGCTTGATACTTGTAATTTAGCAACATTCTGCCTACCTTTGCCCGAACTGCCGGGGGCAAGTTCACCAGGGAGGCCTACGATTATTCAATAAAGGGGTACAGGCAGGATGTTCGCTGTGCTTAAGCACAGGTTTGTCCCTCAAATAATTATACTCTCTTTCTTTTCCCTCACCGTTCTACATCCTCAGGAAAAGATGAGCCTGGCGATCATCGATTTCGATGGTTTCGGCATCTCTGAGCAGGAAGCCAGCGTCCTGACGAATCGTCTCGGTACGTATCTGGTACAGTCGGGTGTCTATCGCATCATCGAGCGGGGCCAGATGCGGCAGATCCTGGAGGAGCAGGACTTCCAGATGGCCGGCTGTACCTCCGATGAGTGTGCGGTGGAGATCGGGCAGTTGCTGGGTGCCGAGCTGATCTTGGCGGGCTCTTTCGGCAAGATCGGATCCACCTACACCATCGACATGCGCATTATCGATGTTACCACCGGCGGCATCCTGGAGACCGCCTCCTACGATATCCGGGGCGAGATCGACCAGGTGCTGACCGAGGGACTATCCGAGGCGGCCAGTCTCATTTCGGGAGTCGGGCTGAGCGCACCGCCACCTGCTCCCACTCCCACCGTCCCGGTACCTGCTCCTCCCGCCATGCCAACTCTGGAGGTGCGCAGCCAACCGGCGGGGGCCGAGGTGGAGCTCGATGGCCAATTCATGAACGTCACACCCTTGAGCAGGCTGGAACTGGAACCCAACCGGCAGCACAGTGTTGCTCTCAATCTGGATGGCTATTATCCCCTGGACACCACGTTGTTTGCTGAAGTCGGTCAGCATTACCGGCTCAACCTCCGGCTGGTGCAGCTGAAAAGCTGGCTGCGGGTGCAGGGAGACCCAGGCGCGCGCATTAGTGTGAATGGAAAATTCCTGGGCTCGCTGCCGCTGGACAGGGTCCAGCTGGCGGTCGGCTCGCATGAGTTCAAAGCGACCAAGCCCGAGTATTTCCCCTACACCACCCAGGTGACCGTCAGCAGAGAAGCAGAGGCGCAGGTCAGCTTCAGTTTACAGAACAAGCCCCGGCGGCCGGCCCTGCTGTTCTCTGCGTTAGTCCCCGGGGGCGGACAGCTCTACCTGGGTTACCGGAACAGGGGACTGCTGTTTCTCGCAGCGGCGGCGGTGAGCGGCTATCTCACCTATAACCAGTTTGCCGCGTATATGGAAAACAAGGACAGCTACGAGTCCTCGCACGATGCCTACTACAACGCTGGTACTCTGGAGGACATCGACAGCCTGCGCCGGACAATGGAAACGGATCATGAAGCCATGATATCCTCTGCGCGCTCCTTGAATATCATGGCCGGTGTCCTGGGCGGGGTATGGCTCGCCAACCTTGTGGAGATCTACTTCTAGAGCGACTGCAAGCATGGTAGCCAGACTGATTAAGATAGTTGGAACCGGCCTGGTACTGGTCCTGGTGGCCGGTTGGTGGAGCTGCGTCAGCCCGCCGGGTGAGCCGGAATTCGACAATCCCCTGGATCCCGAAGGTGACGACTACATCGATCCTATCACGACTATTGTAACCACTCCTCCCGGAACTGTGTATGAAAGCAGTGTAACTATCTCGTGGCAGGGCAGCCACGAGCTGCTGGAGTTTTCCTGGCGCCTGGACAGCCAGTCCTGGTCAGCTTGGGCCAGTGACACCTCGATAACGCTGGAGTACCTGGACGAAGGCGATCACCTGTTCGAGATCAAGTCCCGCTACGCAACGGGTGAGGAGGAGACATCTCCCGTTCAGGTGGAGTTCACGGTGGACGCGGTGTACAACCAGTCGCTGCTGCTGTATCCCTACCGGGTGGAGCTGGTAAGCGGCCAGCCGCTGGAGGTACAGCTCCAGGCCCACGACATGCCAAGCCTGACGGGGGTGGAGGTGACCCTGGCATACGACGGTACCTCCCTCCAACCTGATACGGCCTTGACCGGGCCCTTCCTGGCGAAGGACGGGGGCACCACCATCACTTTCAGCGAGGTGGGAGAGACGTGGAACGTGAGCACCGGGGTGGCCCAGGGTCCCGCGACAGGTGTGAGCGGTTCGGGCACCATCATCACCTTCCGGTTCGACGTGCTGCGGGTGGCCAACAGTGCCCTGACCCTGTCAGTAGTGGACGCCCGGAATCCGAACGACGAGGAAGTGGAAATCCTCATGGTACGGGGCAGCGTCGTAGAGGTGGGGGATTAGCGCCATGCGGCGGTCCATCCTGACAGCCTGCATGCTGCTTCTGCTGCCGGTCATCGGGCAAGGGCAGTCTTCCTGGATACCCCTGGCCACGCTGCCGCGGTATCCGATCACCTTCATCATCGATCCCGTGGATACCAACCGGATCTACGCCACCCATTCCTACGGCATCTGCAAGAGTATCGATGGCGGTGCCAATTGGACCGATGTAACCATATTTACCTCGGATCACACCGGCGCCATCGTCCTGAATCCCCTCTATCGCGATACCCTGTATATCGGTGTGGAAGCCATAGGTACCGGCGGGCGGGGCATCTATCGCAGCGCCAATCGCGGCAACAGCTGGACCCAGATGATCGTCGACACGAGTGTTTCCTGCCTGGCCATCGATCCCCAGCAGCCACACACCATCTATGCCGGTTCAGTGACCAATGACTATACCGGTGCCACCGCCGGGATATTGAAGTCCACCGACGGCGGCGTCAACTGGACGGCTATCAACACCGGGTTGGGGAACCTGGAGATCAACGTCATCGCCGTTGATCCTGACACACCCACCACCGTCTACGCCGGCACGGCATCAGGCCTGTACAAGAGCACCAATGGCGGCGGCAACTGGGCGGCGGCCAATACCGGCCTGCCGGGCGGCGTGATCATCCAGTCCCTGGCGATCCATCCCGGCAACGCGGATACGCTGTTCGCCGGCACGTATGGTGACGGCCTGTACAAATCCAACGACGCGGGCGCCAACTGGTCAGCCAGTGGGAGCGGTATCACCAACGCCATTATCCGCTCGCTGGTGATCAATCCCACCCTGCCGGTGGTGCTGTACGCGGGCACGGAGGACGGCAAGGTCTTCCGCTCCCTGAATGGCGGCGCAGCCTGGACGGATATGGGCAACACCGGGGTGTCACCCTTCCTCAGCTACCCCATCAGCACGCTGGCGGTCAATCAACGGGACACGGAATGGCTCTACGCCGTGTTCAATTACGGCACGACCGCGGCCCATATCTACAAGCGCTTTGACGACGTCCTGCCGCCCCCACCCCGCGAACTGGATTCCCTGGCCCTGGTGGCCCTCTACAACAGCACCGGTGGCGCCAACTGGACGGATAACACCAACTGGCTCTCGCCCGATTCGGCCCTGGATTCGTGGTACGGCGTGACGGTTGGGGATGGGCGGGTGACTTATCTGCAGCTCGGATCCAATAACCTGTCTGGAAGTATCCCACCGGAAATTGGTGATCTGACCAGTCTATATGTCCTGTGGTTGTATGGTAATCAGTTGAGCGGGCCGATTCCCGTGGAGATCGGCAACCTGACAGGTTTGGGATCGCTTCAACTTTCCACAAATCCTCTGTCTGGATCGATTCCGGCTGAAATAGGCAACCTCACGTCTATGACTGATTTGCGGATTGCAGCAACCCAAGTAGGTGGTTCCATCCCTCCCGAAATCGGTAGTCTTTCCTCGCTGATTGCTCTGTACCTGAGCAATAATCAGTTGAGCGGCTCGATTCCTGTTGAGATTGGCAACCTGACCAATTTGCAGTCCCTGTATCTTTACAGCAATCAGTTGAGCGGGCCGATTCCCGTGGAGATCGGCAACCTGACCAATTTGCGGTATTTATATCTCAACAACAATCAGTTGAGCGGCCCGGTTCCCGCTGGAATTGGTAACCTTTCCAATTTGAGGAACTTGTATCTCAGCGGCAATCAGTTGAGCGGCTCGCTTCCCGCCGAGATTTGGTCCCTTGCCAATCTGGAATTTCTGGATCTCGGCGGTAATCAACATGATGGTTCGATGCCCGCCGCGATTGGCAACCTTACCAATTTGTATCTGCTGTCTTTGAGCGGTAATCTATTGAGCGGTTCGATTCCTGTTGAGATCGGCAACCTGGCCAATTTGCGGTATTTATATCTCAACAACAATCAGTTGAGTGGCTCGATTCCGGTTGAGGTCGGGAATCTCACCAATCTGATCATTTTCTCCGTGTACGACAATCAATTCAGCGGCCCGATTCCCACCGCTATCCGCAATCTGACGCGGTTGGAAAATGTGCGCATCTACAATAACCAGTTCACGGCGCTGCCGGACCTGACGCCGGTGGACTCGCTAAAAGACCTAAGAGTACATAACAACCGGTTTACTTTTAAGGACATCGAGCCCAATATCGGTGTTCCGAGCGATGAATTTATCTACACTCCCCAGGACAGCGTGGGGGTGGAGCGGGACACGGTGGCCTACGTGGGATCGAACCTGGTGCTGGAGCTGCCGGTGGGCGGGACGCTGGCGAACAACACCTACGTCTGGCGTAAGGACGGCAACCAGATCGCCTCCAACACCGGTGACAGCACCTATACGATCGCCAATGTGGACTTTACCCATGCGGGCAGCTATACCTGTGAGGCCACCAATACCATTGCGACGGGCCTGACCCTATACTCCCGGCCGCTCCATGTGACCGTGGAGTACACGCCCAGGGAGCAGGACTCCCTGGCCCTGGTGGCCCTGTACGACAGCACCGGCGGGGCCAACTGGACGGACAACACCAACTGGCTCTCGCCCGATTCGACCCTGGATACGTGGCATGGCATAACCGTGAGCGGCGGGCGGGTGACGCAATTATCCCTGGACAATAATAATCTGAACGGGTCGATTCCCGCTGCAATTGGCGATCTTACCAATCTGACTAGCTTCGTACTTAGCAACAATGAGTTGAGCGGCTCGATTCCCGCTGAAGTTGGCAACCTTACCAATTTGGACATGTTATCTCTTAGAAACAATCAATTGAGCGGCCCGATTCCCGTTGAAATTGGCAACCTTGCCAATTTGCAGTATTTATATCTATACGGCAATCAGTTGAGTGGCTCGATCCCGGTTGAAATCGGGAATCTAATTAATCTGAGACAATTACAACTGCAAAGTAATCAGTTAAGCGGTACAATTCCTCCCGAGGTTGGCAACCTGACCAATCTGATGTGGTTATATCTTTCCGGCAATCAGTTGAGTGGCTCGATCCCGGTTGAAATCGGAAACCTAAGTAATCTGACCGAATTACGTCTGTACACTAATCAGTTGACCGGCTCGATTCCTGATGAGATCTGGAGTCTCACCAATCTGACCTATCTAAGTCTCAGCTCCAATCAGTTGAGCGGCTCGATCCCGGTTGAGATTGGCAACCTGAC
>CP070787.1:2178392-2188592 GCA_020346745.1 Fidelibacterota bacterium
GCTTCGAGGTCAACTGGCAGCAGCAGCTCACCTTCCTGCCGGGTCCCTTAAGCGGGCTGGGTGTGTTCGTGAATTACACGAATACACAGTCCGAGGCGAAATACTTTGACAGGGAACCGACCACGCTGCCAGGTCAGGCCGAGCATGTGATGAACTTCGCTCTGTCCTATGAGAATTATGGCTTCGCAGGGCAGATTTCCGTGAACTATCATGGCGAGCTCATCGATGAGGTCGGCAGTGACGCTGATGATGATCGCATCTATGATGCTCGCGCCCAGGTAGACTTCTCGGCTACCTACAGTATCAGCCCAACCTTCACTCTCTTCTGTGACGCAGTTAATCTGACCAATGCCCGCGAGAGATATTACCAGGGCGATCCAGATTTGCCCGTCCAGAGAGAACTATATGGCTTTGGGGTGAATGTGGGTCTGAAAGTCAACCTCTAGGAGTTCAATATAGAAGACAAGAAAAGCCGCTCAGTATCCTTGGTGATCTGAGCGGCTTTTCTCTGGTCAGTTTTATCCTTAAGCTCCAATCATATTAAGGAATTTAGGTATGACGGCAAATAAGATAACACTCCTGGCGTCTTCTGCAATCCTGTTGATCACTTGGTCCTGCGAGAAGCGGTATAACATCCAGGACGAGGTTTTCCCCGTCCAGGCTACGATGGAAACGGCCGCTGTACCCACCACCGATGATACCGCCGATGATCCCTGCATCTGGATCCACCCCACCGATCCGGCACTCTCCACCATCATCGGCACCAACAAGAATGTCGGCGGTGGCCTGCACGTCTACGACCTGGAGGGACAGGAGATCCAGTTCACCGGGGGCGGCCAGATGAACAACGTGGATATCCGGTATAACTTCCCTCTGGGCGATAAAAAAGTAGCCCTGGTCACGGCTGGTGAACGCTCCCGGAATACCCTTGCCATCTATACAGTGGATCCGGCAACCCGAAACCTGGATAGCGTGGCTGCCCGCGATATCCCTCTAGGTTTGGAGGAGGTGTACGGCTCATGTATGTATCACAGTCCCGTTGACGGTGGTTATTACGCTATTGTTAACGACAAGAACGGCCGCATCGAGCAGTGGCGGCTTTTCGACAATGGCGCGGGAGCCGTGGATGGTGAACTGGTTCGCACGCTTTCGGTACCCTCACAACCTGAAGGCTGTGTAGCTGACGATATCCTGGCACAGCTCTATGTCGGAGAAGAAGAGGCGGGTATCTGGAAATTCGGCGCCGAACCGGCTGATCCGGCGGAAGGACAGATGATAGATAAGGTTGGCAATCACATGGTGCCGGATGTGGAAGGGCTGACCATCTACTACGCTGACGATTCGACGGGATATCTGATCGCTTCGTCGCAGGGAAACAATACCTACGTGATCTACACCCGCGAGGTCAACAACGACTACGTCGGCACATTCAGGATTATAAACAGCGAGAACATCGATGGAACATCTGACACGGACGGGATCGATGTCACCAATGCGGCCCTGGGATCGAACTTTCCCGATGGACTGTTCGTGGTTCAGGATGGCTCAAATCCCGGAGCCAATCAGAACTTCAAATGTGTGCGGTGGGGTACCATTGCGCGTATGTTTGATCCACCACTGACCATTGAGACCGCCTGGGATCCAAGATAAGTAGGAGCAGGTTCCCACAGTTAGCCATATCTTAGCGCCCGATATATCAGCCAGGAATGATCCCGGTGCACCAGGCTACCGGCACCGGTAGGGATTGGATTTACCCGGACAGACTGCGATTATAGAGGCAGAACCATCATCCTGACACAGGCCTGAGCCCCTGCAGCTCGGGACACGACCGTCAGCGTCACTTTCGTCGCTTCTTCAAGGCCATGTCCATCAATACCGCCAGGATGATGACCGAGCCGATGACGGTCTGTTGAACGAAGGAGGAGACTCCCAGGAGATTCAGCCCGTTCCGCAAGACACCCATAATGAGCGCTCCGATCAGGGTTCCTACCACTCTCCCCTCGCCTCCCATCAGGCTGGTACCGCCGATCACCGTTGCGGCAATGGCGTCGAGCTCATACATCATTCCAGCAATGGGCTGGGCGGAATTAAGTCGCGCTGTCAGGATAATGGCAGCCAGGCCACTCAGCATTCCCGATAGCCCGTAAACCGTCGCTTTATAGGCTCTGACATTTACACCTGACAATAACGCCGCTTCTTCGTTACCGCCGATCGCATAAGTGTAGCGACCTAACTTGGTCCGGGTCAGAACGACATGAGCGATAATGTATACCACACCCATGATGATCACGGGAACGGGAATATGCAGTAATTCCCCGGTCGCCAGATAACGGAATCCCGGCGAGAAACCTGAGATCGGCCGGCCGCCGGTATATAGCAGGGCGCACCCCCGGGCAACGCTCATCATGCCCAATGTCGAGATGAAGGGCGGTAGTTTCCCATAGGTGATCAACAGGCCGTTGACCAGCCCGCACACGGCACCAACCGCAAGGCCGATGACGAGCGCCAACGGCAGTGGAATCCCGATCTGGAGGGCACTGGCAAGGACGACACCGGAAAAGGCGACGATGGATCCCACGGACAGATCGATCCCGGCCGTTATGATCACGAAGGTCATCCCCACAGCGATGATCGCGTTAATCGACGTCTGCTGCGCAACATTCAGCAGGTTGGAGACGGTCAGGAAATAGGGCGTCAGGATCCAGAGAATCAGGACCAGCCCCAGCAGGCCGATGAGAGTCCCGAACTGCCGACCATAGTGCAGGAGGAAGTCTCTTTGCATCATGTCACTCCCAAGGCACACTGCAGGATGCTTTCCTGGGTAGCTTCGCCGGCTGAGAATTCTCCGACGATGCTGCCCCTGCTCATAACGGCGATTCGGTCGCTCATGCCCAGGATTTCCGGCAGCTCGGATGAGATCATCATAATGGCCGCTCCTCGTGCTGTAAGCTGATTCATCAGCTGATAAATTTCCACCTTCGAACCAACATCGATCCCTCTGGTAGGCTCATCAAATATCAGGATATCTGCCTGGCAGCAAAGCCATTTGCTGATCACCACCTTCTGCTGATTGCCTCCGCTTAGGTACATGACCTGCTGGTTAAGTCCCGGCGTCTTGATGCGCAGGTCCCTCACAAACCGGTCCGCGGCTTCATTCTCCGCCCTGCCGTCCACGAAACCCAATCGGGCAAACTCCGCCACACTGGGCAGGCAGATATTATCCTTCACTGTGAGTGCCATGATCAGGCCCTGCGACTTGCGGTCCTCGGTAAGAAACCCGATACCTAGATCGATAGCCTGCTTGGGTGAACCGATCTTCTCGGGTTTGCCATTGATGAAAATCTGACCGGCATCCATCCTGTCAATCCCGAACAGCGCCCTTGCCAGCTCGGTACGCCCTGAGCCTAGTAGCCCGGCGATACCCAGGACTTCGCCCCGGTAAAGTGAGAAATTGATATCATCCAACGCACCCTTTCGAACAAGACCGCTGACCTTCAGCACTTCGTCGCCTCTGGCTGCTTTCTCCTTCGGGAAATGCGCCTTCAATTCCCGATTCGCCATCATGGTGATGAGTTGGGATTTAGTCACGTCCGAGATCTGCTCGGTGCCGATATATTTCCCGTCACGGAGAACGGTGACCCGGTCACCAATCTCAAACAGCTCCTCCAACCGGTGGGAGATATAGATGATCGACACCCCCTGTGTCTTCAACTGCCGAATGGCGGTGAACAGCTGCTTGATCTCGTGCTCGGTCAGGGCGGAGGTAGGTTCATCCATGATCAGGATTTTTGCATCCTGTGACAGTGCTTTTGCTACCTCCACCATCTGTTGTTGAGCTACACCCAACTCCCCAACGGGACAACGGGTGTCAATCTTTACACCCAGTTCATCCAGGACTTCCTGTGCAGCGGCAGCGAGGCGTTTCTGATCGATCAAACCCGATGGCAAGTGCTGTTCGCGGCCCAGAAAAATGTTGTCGACAGCGGACAACTGCGGTACCAGATTGAATTCCTGATAGATGATACCTATACCTAATTCCTGGGCATGGTGGGGATTATGGATTTCCGTCTCCCGACCATGCAAAACGATCCTCCCCGACGTCTTCTGATAGGCACCACTGAGAATTTTCACCAGGGTGGATTTACCCGCACCATTCTCTCCCAGCAGAACGTGCACTTCACCACGCCGGAGCTCGAAATGCACCTCGTCCAGGGCTACGACCCCGGGAAAAGTCTTCCGGATATGCTGCATCTCAAGGATAATATCGCTGCTCGTATTCATTCAATCATCTCGGTGAGGCGCAAAAGAATTGGGAATAACTTACAGTTGAATTTCCGCTGACATTAGCATTGTCTGTATCTCTGCAAATCTGAAACGTTGCGCTGGCATCCTCCTTTCCTGTGTAAATTGAAAATGAAACGGGGATTGCATATACCACATCCATTATGCTGATCAACGGTAAAACCTATCGAACTGTCTGGATGGCCGATGGTCTCATCCATGCCATCAATCAACTGCTGATCCCCGCAGAATTTGAAATCATAACATTTCACGATACCTCTGAGGTCGTCGATGCCATCAGGACCATGGTCGTCCGGGGAGCACCAGCCATCGGCGCCTTGGGAGCCTACGGCTTAGCCCAGGCCTTACAGCAGTTGCCTCGCCTGGATATGGACGCGATCCATCGTATCAAGTCCCAATTGCAGCAGACCAGGCCTACCGCACACGACCTGGCCCATGGATTGAAGTATGTGCTGGACCACATCGGTCCAGCCAGGACGTTAGAGGAGATGAAAGCCCTCGCAGTGGAGGCGGCAGAAACCTACGCTGAGTCTAGTGCAAAAGCCTGTAAACAGATCGGCGCTCACGGCAATGCCCTGATTGAGGACGGGGCTCGCATCCTGACCCACTGCAATGCCGGCGCACTCGCGACCGTCGACTTCGGGACGGCCCTTGCAGCAGTACGGATGGCCCACTATGATGGGAAATCCATCTTCGTGTATGTAGATGAGACCCGGCCCCGTTTGCAGGGCTCGAAAATCACCGCCTGGGAGTTGGCCCAGGAGGGCATCGCCCACGCTATCATCGCCGATAGTGCCGCCGGACATTACATGCGGTCCGGCGATATCGACATCGTCATCACCGGAGCCGACCGCATCGCCGCCAACGGCGACGCAGCGAACAAGATCGGCACCTATGAAAAAGCCGTGCTCGCCGGGGAGAACAACATTCCCTTCTACATAGCCGCCCCGTTATCGACCATTGACTTCCAGATCAGGTCTGGAGGGGACATCCCCATCGAAGAGCGCGACGAAAGTGAAATCCTGTACATCGATGGACAGCGAATAGCCTCCCCTACCAGCCCGGCAATGAATCCCGCCTTCGACGTCACCCCGGCAAAATACATTCGGGGGATCATCACCGAGCAGGGCATCTTCAAGCCTGAAGACATAAAGACTCTTGCCGACCGACATGCCTGAAGCTTACACCGGGCCAAAATTCAAGACTATGTTCAAGAACCGTGACCCGGTCCGTGACCGGCGGCTCGCTGAACTGGCGGCCTGGGGCAGACAATTCGCCGAACATGGTTTGACTCCTGGTGCCGGGCTTGCCCAGGCCGGCAACCTTAGCATCAGGACGGAACCGGGATTTATCATTACCGCCGCGGGCGCCGACCTGGCCAGCCTGTCTGATAATGATTATATCCAGGTCCTGGAAGTGAATACACGCAAACGGATCATATTTGCACAAGGTCCAAGGGAGCCTTCATCAGAATCGTTCCTGCATGCCGCCGTCTATCAACAGAGACCGGAGATCAATGCCGTCCTCCACGGCCATGATGATTTGATACTGAGATATTATATCGAATTAGAGTTGCCCGCTACGGCCATGGCACAGCCCTACGGGTCCTTGGAACTTATGAGAGAAATCCAGAAAGTACTTGGGGATCAGACCTTCATTGTCATCAGGGAACATGGATTTCTGGCATTGGGGGAAACTCTGGATCAGGCTGGTGAGGAAGCTCTGCGGCATCATGATGCCGCGCTATCGCTGTCCCGATCAGCGTTGTAGGAGGTCCCGGGCTACCTCCTGGGCCTTCTGCTTAACCTCTTCCTCGTCTTCAATTACCCGGTGCTTCATTAGTATCTTACCATCGCAGATGGTCGTATCGACGCTGCTGCTTTGCGCGGAATACACCAGATTATTCAGCAAATCATGATGGGGGATCAAATGGACTTCGTTGAGATCGATGAGCAGCAGGTCAGCCAGCATGCCTTCTCGCAGCTCACCGGCTTCGAGACGAAAGGCTGACCCAGCTTTGCTCGTCGCGAGCTGAAAGACCTCCGCGGCGGGCAACGCGGCCGGATTCTCCTCTCCCAACTTCTGCAGCAATGCCCCAAACTTCATTTCCTCCAGCATATCAAGGTTATTGTTCGAGGCACAGCCGTCGGTTCCTAAAGCGATGTTGATACCCGCCTTCTTTAGCCTCTCATAAGGGAAAATGCCTGCACTGAGTTTCATGTTCGAGGTGGGATTATAGATCACTTGCACCTGATGCTCTTTCAGGAGCTCGATCTCCCGGTCGTTTACCCAGATCACGTGTGCCGCAATGAGATTGGGCCCCAGAAGACCGATGTCATGCAGATATTCAACCGGCCGCTTCTTGAAGCGTTGCTGGCATTCATCGACTTCACTACGGGTTTCCGAGAGATGAGTATGGATGAAGACATTATGCTCTTCGGCGAACGATCTCGCCCACTCCAGACTCCTGGTTGAAACCGTATATATTGCGTGGGGACCCAGAGCGAAATGAACTCGGGAGCTGTACTGGCTGGTCTCATCAAAGAGTCGCTGGTTCAATTCGATCTGCTCCGCCGCCTTGCCTTCATCAAAGAGGTCGATGAATACCGCCGAGACAGCGGACCGGATACCGGCGTCTTCCACGGCACGGGCTACGCCATGATAGTACCAGTACATATCATTGAAGAACGTGGTCCCGGATTTGACCATCTCCAGGCACGCAAATCGCGTAGCCCAGTAGACATCCTCTTCCGTGAGATGGGACTCGATCGGCCATATTTTATTGTTCAGCCACTCGTCCAACGGCATGTCATCCGCGTGGCCGCGCAGCAACACCATGGCCGCGTGGGTATGTCCATTGATAAATGAGGGAATAGCCGCCTTTCCGCTCCCGTCCAACACTTCATCAGCATCGACCTGGATACCAGTACTGATCTGTTGGATACGGTTACCCTCGATGAGGATATCCTCCACACTCTGACCAACGAGGACATCCTTGATCAGCAAGCTCACGCCGTAGATCCCCCATACCTGATCATTGTCGAACGTCTGGAGTTCACTCTGAATCTGTACTCAACCTGGAATAGCACCGCAAGACCCATCAGTAGAAATGACGGTAACAAAGCTATAGGCAGCACATCCCGGTTCCAAGGTTCTCATATTCCGATTTATAAAATGACTGGCGTCATGATTGCCGTTCAGCCGATCAAGGTGGGCATTGCCGGTTCGCCAATAGGTCCCTGCTGAAGTAATTCAGACTAGGATGGATCCTCCCGCATGACAACAGCCCCGGGAAATACCCGGGGCTGGATACGATGGGGCTCACCGCCTGTGAAAGTAAGATGATATCGGCGCTATCTACTCATACCGCAGCGCATCCACCGGATTGGTTATGGCCGCTTTCAGCACCTGCCAGGCGATCGTGAGCATGGCAATCATCAAGGCAATGAGACTGACCATGAGAAAGGTAAAGACGCTGTAGCTTATCCGATAGGCAAAGTTCTCCAGCCAGTTTTGCATGGCTAACCATGAGAGAGGCAAGGACAACAGTGCCGAGATTGCCACGAGTTTGAGGAAATCATTCGAGATGAGTGTGAATATACTGGCAACTGTCGCGCCCAGAACCTTGCGGATACCGATTTCCTTAGTGCGCCTCTCAGCTGTGAATGAGGCCAGCCCCAGCAGCCCAAGGCACGCGATGAAGATGGCCAGTATTGAGAACATGCTGGCGATGGACTGAGTACGGGACTCATTCTCGTACAAGGTATTGAAGGAATCCTCAAAGAACACGTACTCGAAGGCCTGATCCAGCGCAAATCCCATCCAGATATCCTCGACCGCAGTTAATGTTGTCGTGATGTCATCGGGCCGGATACGGAGCGTTGTATAGCGGCCGAATGTTGGTCCTTGGCCACCAAAGATGCGAGATCCAAAGGGGATGATCACCATGGGACGGATGGCGGCGTGGAGCGATTCGAAATGGATGTCCTCCATAACACCTATAATGGGGAGGCGTACCTCCGGATTGTCCGGCCCGCCGAAGAATCCGACCAGATCCTGTCCTACCGGATCTTCCACGCCGAAGGCCACGGCGGCAGCCTGATTGATGACGGCGGAGACGGAATCGGTGCTGAACTCCTCCGAGAAGAAGCGCCCCTCCGCCATCTTGAATCCGTACGTCTGCTGGAAGTTGAAATCGGTGAAATACATAGCCAGTATTTGCATCTGGTCGCCGGTCGGTGTGCTCATTTTGAACACACTTTCTCCACTGGGCGGCTCGCCCGGTATAACCGTCGAGTTGGTGACTTCGATTAAATTGGGATGCGCTCTCAGCTCCTGTTTGAAGGCTTCGATATCTCGACCGATGTCGTCGGTTTTTTCCACGACCAGAAGGCTTTCCGGATTATATCCCAAATCTTTAGCCTGCATATAGTCTAGCTGTCTCTTCACGATCATCGTACCGGTGAACAGGATGATGGAGATAGTGAACTGGAAGATAACCAACCCGGCACGCAGACTCGATCCCTTTCGGCTCGGTTTCAAGGTACCCCTCAGAACCACGGCAGGATTGAATGCGGAGAGAAAGAACGCTGGGTAGCTCCCTGCCAGGATGCCAACCAGGATGGCACCTGCAACAATCCAGGGCAAATCGCCATAATCGAAGGCCAAGCGTAAGCCGATTACGTTATTGAACCAGGGAAGAACAAGTTGTACGATAACGACTGCCACGAATACTGCAACGAAAGTGAGGACAATAGACTCTACCAGGAACTGGCGAATCAGCTGTCCTCGGTCCGAGCCGAGGGTTTTCCGCACGCCAACCTCCCGGGCCCGGTTCATCGACCGGGCAGTTGCCAGGTTCATGAAATTGATACAGGCGATGATCAGAATGAACGCGGCGATGAGGGAAAATATGTAGACATAGGTGATATTGCCATTTACCTCGATTTCGCGCTCCAGGTGCGATCTCAAATGGATGTCTGTCAAAGGCTGCAGAAAGAGCTCATAATTGGAGCCTTCCTCTCCCATTTGTTCCCAAGTGACACCCAGGGCTTGTTCGATCTGCGGTCCCACATACTTCCTGACCATATCCGGAAACTTGGCCTCCAGTTCCTCAGCCGAGGCGCCCTCCTTCAGCACAATGTAAGTGTAGAGGTTGTTGTTCAGCCAGTTGGGACTCTCGACAAAGGGATAGGTCACAAACGAGAGCAGAAAATCATAATGGAAGTGAGAGTTTTGAGGAAAATCCTCAATCACAGCGGTGACGATTCGCTCATTCACCTTATCTGAGGTCATCATCTTGCCGATGGGATTCTCGTCGCCAAAGTAACGTTTGGCTGTAGTTTCGGTAATCACCAGACCGTTGGGCTCTGTCAGGGCAGTCTTTGGGTCACCCTGGATGACAGGTATGTCGAAAACGTCAAAGATAGTGGAATCCGCAGCTGTAAAAAGCTCCTCACTATACACACGATCGCCATACCTGATGACCGGATAGCCACCGACATAGCCGATCCGTGTAACCGCTTCCACCTCCGGGAACTCGTCCAGCAATGCTGCGGCCACAGGCGGTGCGGAGAGAGCCAAGTTGAAATCGTTACCTCCTATCGTGGCGGAAATGGCCACCCGGTAGATGCGGTCCGCCTTCGAGTGGTAGCGGTCGTAACTCAGTTCATTCTTGACATACAACAGGATAGTGATACAGGCCGCAACCCCGATAGCCAGACCCAGGATATTGATGGCGGAATACAGCTTTTGTCGGACAACGTTGCGGACGGCAATTTTCACGTAGGACCAGAACATGGATTACTCCCTTCCAAGGAACTAATGACAGTGAGGACAGCAGAGGCAGGATATACTTCGGCACTGGTTCATAACCAGATGCTGCCTCTAAACATGGAA
>CP070787.1:2188692-2193747 GCA_020346745.1 Fidelibacterota bacterium
CCTGGGCAAACGCCAGCTGAAAGCCACTAAAACCGTTTATCAGCGGATCTGCCCCCGGGATATCGCCAGGTGTATCGTTGACTCGAGGTACATTGGGGAGCCGGTCCCCTTTTTTAAATGGGCGATAGTAGATGGTGGTGTCGGTGCCTGTTATCGCAGTGTCTGCTTGGATGATAATAGGCGCGAAGACGTCCGGATCTACTGTAAGGTGAAACTGAAAACCGGTTATGGGAAGACCTTGGGGATCAATTTTTACATAAAAGGTAACCGTGTCTTCGAGGCTGACGAGGGGTAGATTGGCGGGACTCGTTTCAATCCAAATTCTTGGAATCTGACCCCAAAGGGTGGAAATCATCAGGGGTAACCAGATAAGTATTGGCCACCGGTAGAAAGATCCGGCAGGATTCCGTCGTTGTGCTCTCATCTCTCTTAATATAGAAGCAAACAATGTGCCAATTACTGTTTTTTTTCTGTTATCGTTAGGCTATAGAACCTCCTCTTCGTTAAATCTATGTGTCGAACGTACCCGGTGGCAGTAAAAATGGCCCTGGAGAAGTGCATCCCCAGAGCCATTTTTACACCTAAGTCGCTGAATTACTTCAGCAAGACCATTTTATGGGTTCCTATCACACGGTTGTCCACAACCAGGCGATAGAAGTACATACCCGAAGGAACCTTGCGTCCTGAGTTATCCAGGCTGTTCCATACCGCCTTGTAGGTGCCGGGCTTGAGATAGTCGGTCACCAGGGTACGGAGTTCCTGTCCCAGGAGGTTGTAGACCGCCAGTTTCACCCGTCCTTCCGTGGGCAGGCTGAAGTTGATGGTCGTTACCGGGTTGAAGGGATTCGGGTAGTTCTGACTGAGGCTGAATTCCTCAGGAACACCGGCGTCAAAGCCACCGATGAGCGCCTTACTATTGCCCCCGTTGGCGTCAATAAGCGTCGCCTCGGAGACGTTGGGCAGCTCGGGATCGGTTGCTAAGGGTCGGAGAGTCAGGTACATAAGGTCCATGCTCGCCTCATTCTGGATGGCATTGTGGCCGATCACGGCGCTGCCGTAGCTGGCGAAGTCACCCTGAATGCGACTGGCCTGGGTAGTCTCAGTATAGTCGTTGAGGCCATCGGTTATGGCCGCCAGTTCCCAGTCGCTACTGGAGATGAGCATTTCGATCGCGTAGGCTCCCAAGCTGACGAGACCATCAGCGCGCACCGCGAAGGTGACGCCTTCGGCGGTCTCGTCTACCTGGGCCAGCCAGATCATGGCATCATTGTTGGTGCCGGGGACCTCTTTATAGAAGATCCCGTCGCCGGCCTTGCCCCGGTTCCGTGAGGCCATGAACAGGTCGTTAATATCCACCTCGCCGCTCTCGTCGATGTCTGCATAGGCGTTCCATAGTGGCTGACCAGACGAGGTGCCGTAGGCATCAGCGATGGCGTCGGTATCCTTGACGTCGACCTCATTATCGGGCTGCTCGGGCGTGGCGTTATCGCCGTCATGGTCGAAGCCTGCGGCATCGCCGCCGAAGAGCTTATTGCCGCCCGCGAAGTTGAGTGAGACCACATCCATGGAACTGACGCGGATATTCTCCCTGATGGCGTCCAGATACCCGCTGTGGCGGGCGATCAGGTCGTATTCACCGGTAGGTACACCGCTGATGGTGTAGTATCCGCCACCATCCAATGTGATCTGCACGCCGTCGGACCCGTCAGAATCGTCATTGGCGTCCAGGAACGAGGCGTTGGTGAGGGGCGTGGCACCGCCCGTCTCGACCAGGTAGAAGTCTATGGTTTCGCCTTCATCATCACGACCCTCGATATCCGCCACACCAGTGATCTCGCCGGATTTGCCCAAAAGCATGTCCAGGGCAGCGGGCGGGATAGAGGTGCTCTGTGGCGAACCGTCCAGATCGTAGAGGTTGCTCACGTAGGTATCGTCGGTGTAGAAGTCAATCTCCAGTCTCTCCAACGGTTCGCTCAGGTCGCCGGTTACGGCGATCTGGAACGAGACCATATTTACAGCGGCCAGTGCCGCACTACCGGTGGCCCGCTTCTCCAGATAGCCCAGCAGGTAGCTGCCGTCGGGCAGTGTCTGGAGGTTGTTGAGCAGTACATCACCGTTTAGTGTGTTGCCGCTGGCTGCTCCGACGGCGTTGTCGAAGGGTTGGGTGCCGGCGGTGCCCGCGAACTGATCAAGGATCGTGAAGTACGAGGACTGCGGGATCTTGATGAAGAACGAGGCCATGGCAGCGTTGGTGCCATCGGTGGTTGCCAGGATGTCGACCAGCATGGTGTCGCCGGGCGACATGGATGCCTTGTTGGGACTCAGCTGAAGGCTGTACGTTGTGGTCGTAAGCCCCGTGATGTACATGACCCCTGGCGCCTTCACCGGTGTCTCAGTACTGAATGCACCGTCGGATGTGAAGAAGTAGTACACTTCCCAGTTGCCGGCGGCCATAGTGCCGCCAGTCAAAGCGCCGCCACCCGCTCGATTTATGATATCTGAAACAGTGAAGGTATAGCTATTGCCGTTCGTGTTGATCTGCCAACCATCGCCAGCCGCACCCATGAGTCCGTTGTTACTAGCAGGGGTGTTGGAACCCAGCAGGCAGGTGATGTCATCGGAGGCGGCAAAAGCATCCCAGGTATTCCAATCTGCTGTACCGGGATTGCTGGCGCCTTCCTTGACCGCGACGGCTTTCACCATGTAGTTCGCCGGAACGGCGGCCAGTACGGGATCCGTATTGAAGGCATCCCAGGTGAGACGGAACATGTCGCCCTGATCCAGCTCCACCGGTGGGCCCGCATAGGGCGCCATGGGCAGAGTGTTATCGCTGTACGTTACATTGAACTCCTCGTCATCTTCACTGCCGTGGAGCAGGGCGCCTGCGCCGCTGGGGTAACCCAAGCTGTTATACTGAACCACGATCTTATCACCTTGATCTTCCATCACGGCATACAGGTAGTAGTCGGTTGCTGCGGTCAGGCCGGCGTTGCGTACGTCCCAATCGTAGCGGTTGTCATCCCTGGTGTCGGCATTGTCGGTGATCTGCCCGATCTGCACGGCTGTCCCGGCTGTGACAGCAGCGAGCAGGGCGGCATCACTGATGGGATTCGGCTGCACGATCGCAGCGTGTGCGCCCTGGGCGGCATAAAGCGTGATGGTGGCCGCACCGCCTGCATCCAGGTCCGTATCGCCATCTTTGTTTCCGACACCGGAAAGGGGCGGGTTAGCCCAGCTCAGGCTGACGTAGCGATCGGTACCTGCATCTATGTCGATTTGCGCCGGTGGGCCGGCACCGTCATCAGGCAGGTAGGGATGCCAGGCAAAATAGGGGAAGTGCTTGACAGTCACCGGTACCGCCGCGGAGGGAGGGGCGGCGACCACGTTGTCCACGATCCGAATAGCCTGATTATTGCCGTCATTCAAGACGACGTAGAAATAGTAGGTTCCCGCCGTTTCAAATATAATATCGCTGGTGTAGATGTTATACCGACGATAGGCAGTGGAGGATTCTTCCCGGGAGGCGGTAGTATCGAGCATGGTGGCACCGGTCAATCCGGTCACCGTCTCGAAGCCGTTGCCATTGGTAGAGGTCTCCACGTCATCTACGTCGAGGTTGGCCGTTTCGGCCCGGAAGACGTAAATATAGGCGTTGTCGTCTACGTCCTCCACATTCCAGTAGATATCGACGTATTTATGGTTGTTAGTGGGACTGAAGTTGCCAATATAGTCAATGGAACCGCCAGATTCCAGAATGATCCCCGCCGCGGTCAGGACAAGAAGGTCGGGGTCATCGGTAACGCCGTCGACTGGATTGAAAACGTCATTCCAGTCAGTGTCATAGCCCAAACCGGTACCGACGGCTGAGGCGTAGTCGCTGAATACGGGTTGATGACGGACCTCTACCGTATCACTGCGCCCCACGACCCATTCACCGGTCACGTCTGAGGTGACGTAGAAGTACTGGTCGCCTTCATCGATATAGAAGGCTGCCACCACACCTGTCTGGGCGGGTGGGACGGATGTAGCGAAGTCCTGGCCGTCATAGCTGGGCTGCCAAACCCGGGTGTCGGGAGCCGGTGAAACGGCGGCCGCATAATAATCCATCACCCGGTCAGCCACATCCTCATTAACTCTGGTGAGATCGGGATTATCCGACACCCAGAGGTAAAATAGGATATCATCAGTATCGGTTGCATTCAGGGCGGCGAACGTGCCCACCCAGCTGGCGAGATTGAGGGCGGGGCTGAGCGTGGAAGCCGTGACGGCGGGAGGATCCACGATGAACTGGGGCAAGCTGTTATCAGACACAACCTCCGATGTAGCACCATCGGGGAAGTACTTACCCCGCAGGTCCGTCTGGGTCTTGCCGCTGCCCTTGTCATTGAAATAGGTAGGTGGCCCGCCACCTTCCCACGTGATCAGATCCGGCTGGTCCTCATAACTGATTGTAACGGTAAAGGGACCACCTTCCGCTGTTGCCGCACCGTTCGCGTCGGTGAACGCGAAGGTGTAATCGTCATCGGCGGAGGCGTCCTCTTCCGTCTCAATCGGGAAGAATAGCCAGAGCTCATCATTGTTAGCTGGTGATGCGGCCGTGACCTCAAACCAGATGGAGCCGGAGGTCACCCCTGCCAGCGCGAAGGTAGCCGGTGCACTTAGGTAGTAGAAGCTGATCTCATCGGAATAAGTGCCATCATTGTTGATGTCAGCTACGTAGACGCTGTCCGGGAGGGTGATCTTCAGGGTATCAGGCACGCCAGCCCAAACTCCTGTAAATTTGACATACAGGGCCTGGATGAACACCTGATCCCCGTCGGCACCGTTGGCGTATGCTCCTTTCGGGACCTCTTGTGGGGTCACCGTATAGGAAACAATACCATATGCTACACTCGATAGTGCAACAATAGTGGCCACGAGCGCAACGTATCCTTTTACCAAGTTACGCATGGTAGTCCCCTCTTTGATGTTATCTCTGTTATAGGATTGAATTTGTGTTTCGATCATTGTAGGCTTGGCATCAACGCGTAGGAAGTCCTGGCTCGAAATTGAGAG
>CP070787.1:2193847-2199281 GCA_020346745.1 Fidelibacterota bacterium
GTGCAACTCCAGGGATCGGGCCGTCTGCTCAAGCCGATGGAGGGTCTCGTCTGTCAGTGCATCGGCGATCAGGAGGATGGCGTCAGCCCCGGCATGGAACGACTCGTGCACCTGATACTCGTTGATGATGAAGTCCTTGCGCAGAACCGGCAGACTTACTTCGGCGCGGACCTTTTCCAGGTCTTCCAAGCTGCCGCCAAAGTAGGTTTCATCGGTGAGGACGGAAATAGCGGTAGCTCCGGCTTGTTCGTAGTCCCGGGCTAATTCGCCGGGATCCAGGTTCCGCCGGATATTGCCACCGGATGGGGATCTGCGCTTCACCTCGGCGATGATACTTATTCCCGGTTTTTTGAGTGCAGTTTGGAAATCGCGGACCCCGCCCGACCGGGGTGTGAAGGTTGCTCGCGGGACCTGCATCTGGCGGCGCCGGACTTCGTCAACTTTGTGTGCCAGGATCTTCTTCAACATGGCTATTTCAAAAGGATGCCAGTTTCTTGAGCACGTTCAGAGCGCGGCCGCTGTCAATGGATTCTTCAGCCAGGGCAATCCCTTCCTTGAAATCGGCGGCGCCGCCGCCAACAATGAGTCCGGCGGCGGCATTGAGCAGCACGACATCCCGCTTGGGGCCGCTCGCGCCGCTTAGAATATCGGTGGTTATCCTGGCGCTTTCTTCAGGTGTCCCACCTTTGAGGTCAGCCAGGGATGCATGGGGCAAGCCGAGACTGCGCGGATTGACAATGGCCGATTTAACCACGCCGGTCTCCAGCAGGTGGCTTACCTTGGAAGAGGTGGTGATCGTCAGCTCGTCCAGTCCGTCTTCGCCGTGTACCAGCATGGCTTGTTTGGATCCCAGCTTCTTCAACACCTCGGCCATGGTTTCAGTCAAGGTGCCATCGAAGATTCCCAGCAGCTGCCGCTGGACACCGGCGGGGTTGGAGAGTGGGCCCAGGATATTAAAGACCGTGCGGATGCTCAGCGCCTTCCTCGCCGGCATGACGTGTTTCATGGCCGGATGCAGAGAGGGAGCAAACATGAAGCCGAGGCCAACCTGCTCCACGGCCTCGACGACCCTGTCGGGCTGCATCGTGATGTCAATTCCGAGGGCTGCCAGTACATCCGCGGACCCGGAACTGCTGGTGATGGACCGGTTGCCGTGTTTAGCCACCGGAATGCCCGCTCCGGCTACGACGAAGGATGCTACCGTGGATATATTGAACGTCCCCTTGGCATCCCCACCAGTACCGCACATATCAATGGCATCGACCCCGATGGGAACCTTGATCATTTTCTCACGCATGGCCTGTGCGAACCCGGCGATCTCCGATGGTGTCTCACCCTTGGCCCTGAGTGCCACGAGGAAGCCCGCGATCTGGGTGTCGTCGAACTCACCCGACATGATGCGCATCATCATCTCCCGGGCTTCCGCCATCGAAAGGTCCTGGTGCCCAAGGATCTTATTCAGGATGTCTTTCATGGAAACCTCACGATAAAATTTTCGATGATCTTGAGTCCCTGATCGGTCAGGATCGACTCGGGATGGAATTGGAGGCCGCAGACAGGATGAGTCCTGTGCTCGATTCCCATGACCAGGCCGGTCTCGCTGCGGGCGATGACCTGCAGCTGATCGGGCAGGGAAGTCTCATCCACGATCAGTGAGTGGTAACGCGTTGCGCGCAGCGGTGAGGCGATGCCTCTCAGCAGGCGACTGCTGTCAAGTTCGATAAGGGAGGTTTTTCCGTGCAGCATCTCCGGGGCTTGAACCACGCGGCCTCCATAGGCGGCTGCCACAGCCTGGTGTCCGAGACAGACTCCCAGGATGGGAACCTTCGGTCCCAGCTGCCGTACCAGGTCGACGGACAAGCCTGCATTCTCCGGGCGGCCAGGTCCGGGGGAAATGATAATCTTCGCCGGCGACATCCTTGAGATTTCCTCTAAAGAAAGTGTGTCGTTGCGCACTACTTCCACATCCCCGGTGAACTCACCGACATACTGCACCAGGTTGTAAGTGAAGGAGTCGTAGTTGTCCAATACCAGGATCATTCCAGACCCCTTTCGGCAAAGTCCACCGCTCGCATGATAGCCTCAGCCTTGTGCACTGTCTCGTCATATTCCCTGGCCGGATCTGAATCTGCGACAATACCGGCGCCACTCTGGAAACTCACCACCCCATCTTTGATGAGCATGGTACGGATGGCGATGCAGGTATTCAGGTTACCGTGGAAATCCAGATAACCCACTGTGCCGGCATAGATTCCGCGGCGGGAGGGCTCCAGTTCATGTATCAGTTCCATGGCCCTGATCTTGGGTGCGCCGGTCACCGTACCAGCCGGGAAACCGGCCAGCAGTGCGTCCAGGGCATCCTTGTCGGCCAGCAGTTCACCGCGGACGTCACTCACAATGTGCATGACATGGCTGTAGCGCTCCACAACCATAAACTCCTTCACTGATACCGACTTGAACCGGGATACCCGCCCCACATCGTTTCTACCCAGATCCACCAGCATGAGGTGCTCGGCCAGCTCCTTTTCATCCGCCAGCAGATCTTCGGCCAGGCGGGCATCCTCCTCGTGGTTCTTTCCACGCGGCCGCGTCCCGGCGATCGGCCTAACCTCCATCTGCTGACCCTCGACCTTCACGAATAATTCCGGTGATGCGCCGATAATGGCAAAGTCATCCAGGCTGAAGTAAAACATGTAGGGCGACGGATTAATGTTGCGGAGGGCCCGGTATAGACTGAGTGAATCCGCCTGGGTCTCTCTATAGAAACGCTGACTCAGGACCAGCTGAAAAACATCTCCGGCGAAAATGTGCTCCTTGGCCTGCTTCACAGCAGCCATGAACTCTGGTTGGCTGAGGTTGGATTCAAGCCGGCTCAAGGCCATCACGGCCGGCGTTTGGTAGTCGATATCGGTGTGTAGCGCTTCGCCTACCTGATCCACCGCGGCCAGGGCAGCCTCATATTGAGACCGCAGAGGCTGGTCCCGATCCACCTGCTGGGTGTGGCAGATGATGATCTCCTGTTTAAGGTGATCAAAGGCCATCACGGTTTGGAACAGCATGAAGACCGCATCAGGGATATCCTGGCTAGTGTGCGGATGTATTGGCACCTGCTCCACCCACGTTGTCGTTTCATATCCCAGGTATCCAACCCAGCCGCCGCAGAAATCAGGAATCCCATCCACTTGTGGAAGATCATAGCTGGCCAGCTGCTCCCTTAGAATGGAGAGGAAGGGTGCTTTCTCTGTTCGTCGCTTCGATCCCTGCTCAACGATGGTCTTGCCGTCAGCATGGGTAACGACGGTATGGGGATCGACACAGATATAGGAATAGCGTGCGAATTGCCGGCCACCTTCGACGGACTCCAGCAGTACGGTGGGTTTATAATGCCTGGCCAACCGCATAAAGGCGGATACAGGCGTAAGCAGATCAGCCAGCACCTTGCGGTACACAGGCACGGCTGAATGCTTCTGCGCCAGGGCTTCAAATTGATCGAAATTCATTCTGCTCTGTCGTACTGCTCATGGTATGGTAAAAAAAACCCTGTCCAATTTGAACAGGGTTGATTTGCGCTTCGGCGTGATTCTGGTATCAGGGGCGCAACATCAACCCGCTCCAGTGAACCACACGTAGAAATAATTATGTTTGCGTACAGCAATCATCTCAGAAATCCGCAAGAAAAGTGCTGATGAGTCTCCGGTCTATCCCGATGCGTCGATCCATTGCATCCCGTCGATCATCACCAGTCCTCCTGTCTGCATTGACAGGGGTAAGTTTCATCCTCCGATCACTACCCATACGCCGTCCATCGCTATCGCGTCGATCGCTTCCATCTCGATTGTCACTCATACGATACTTCTCCATATGGTCGGGTGTACTCAAATGATGGCGGATTTTACGGACACGATAGTGAAGGGGCAAGCACTTTGCCGGTATTTCAGAGGTGCTGATCCCGGCCTCAAGGCGAGGGCTCCTTCGCGGACTGAGTTTGCAGATCACGGGAGATACGCAAGAGCACTGATGCGAGCTCCTCGACGTGCCAGGGATCAAGTACGCCGGAGACCTGCTCTTTCAGGCTGGCCTTGAGTAGTGCTTCCCGCACCGGATCACTCACCGGCAATCCCTGTGATTGCTTCAAACCTCCGATCTGCTTGACGACCGCCATTCGCTTGGCTATTAGTGCAAATAGCCGTTGATCGAGCCGATCGATCTCACGGCGCAGATCCTCCAGTGAGTCACGATGAGACTTGCTTTGGTTCATAGACGACACGCTTTGTCAATCCTAATGGGGTATGCTAAAATACTGTAGTACAACGGTCCAACTTATAGATCTCAAGATTACATGTTCCGATCCCGGGTACAAAGAGATAAAACACGACATTGAGTGTGGCTATTGAGTATTGCTCCAACACCAGAATTAGCCGCCTTGCCTTACTGCTGGCCTGGCTCACATGACAGGGCGGGGGAAATGGCCATTAATGCCTGTAATCGATAGCGTGACAATTCAGTGAATTATGGGACTCACTGTCGGTAAGCCTTGCACCGACAATTCCTTCTATCTAACTTTGCGCGTTAGACTTACAGGGAAAGAGTCAGGTTAATATGGGTATTGCCCCAATTAGCCTGATACGTGGGGACAGTTTTGTTCATCATTGCCAGTTGGCGGCCTAACTACTGGCGGTGTATTGCTGGTGATGCTTCGGATGGTGAACTGTTCTAGAAGTGGAATACGTGGGAGATAAAACGTTCAGTTTCGATGCTTTTGCCCGGCATCCCTTTTATAAGGATGTCCTCAATCGTTTGGTAGCTCTGGCCGAACTCACCCCCGGTCAACGGGTGATGGATCTAGGAGCGGGTACCGGCGCGGTTACCCGACTGATTGCTGAGAAGGTGGCTGGTCTTCGTGGGGCGGAGGTCATTGCGGTTGAGCCTTCTGAATCGGCGCTGGAGATCGCCCGACGCAATCTGGAGGATGTGGGTGGGGCCGTAGTACGCTATGTCCAGTGCACGGCAGAGCGGCTCTCGGAGATTGTCCGCCGCCCACTGGACGCAGTTTTCTTCTGCAACGCCATCCACCTGGTTAAAGAAAAGGCTACTGTGGTGGAGGAGATCTGGGCAGCGCTTCGCCAAGGCGGCATTTTTACATTCAACACGTCTTTTTTTGAGGGAGCGGAACCACCCGAATCGCAGCAGTTTTACAAGCGGTGGATGCTTAAAGCTTTACGTCTCCTTAAGAGCCGATACGACATGAGTCCGACCAAGGAAAAGGTTGAAGCCCGACAGCGTCTGACGGAGGCCGGGTATGGTCAATTGGTCCAGGATCATGGCTTCGAGGTGAAGGCCATGGAAACGATCAAAGTAGAGATGTCCCTGGAGAGTTTCGAAGACATCAGCCAATATGAACTCTGGATTCAGGGCGTACTCCCAGGCATCCCCT
>CP070787.1:2199381-2202041 GCA_020346745.1 Fidelibacterota bacterium
CGTCTGGTTGGTCTTCTTCAGTGTAATCACCTTTTTCCCCTGAGAATACACAATCGGTGGAAACCTGGATGAGTTTTGCGTCTACTTCCTGACAAGCCTCGGCAACCAGATGGGGAAATAAGGCATTAAGATATATGGATCTTCTGGGATTTTCAGTTTTTTCTCGCTGCTTGATAATTCCGATGCAGTTGAGCACGATTTCCGGCCTCGTTTCATGAATTACCTTCGCCAAATTATCCATCTCGAAGGCATCTACTCCATCAACGGCCTGTGCATTAGAATAAAAATTTAATCCTTGGTACAGCTCGTCGTAGGATCGAAAGGTCACATATGTGTCATAATGCTCAGAAAAGACCTGGCAAGCTTTGTGGCCCAGCATACCTTCGCCGCCGAGTATCAATACTCTTTTCATGATCGAACGGGAATCTATGGTTTCGCGCGTGTCAATTTGTGCAGATCGTGCATGTTTATTATGCTAAGGAAATCCAAACTTAAATTCTCTCCAATAAGATGCCTCTTGACCGTCGTTACATTACAAATGATTCGTTTAGAAATGAAGTTCTAAATTCGGTAAAGCACGGCTTTAAAACGGTCCCACGCCACCTCGGGACTGAACTCCCCCAACGACAGTTCCCGGCTTCGCTGGCTGGCCGCCATCCGCTGATCGTAGGCTGCCTCATAGCCGAGCAATTCAGCAGCTACGATCCCAGGATCCTGCGAAGTCGAGGTGAGCCCTACTTGATAGTCCCGCACAAAGCCGATGTGGGTGGCGTACTCGGGGCCGTGGGCCAGAATAGGCACCTGGACCTTCATATAGCTCTGTATTTTTCCCGGAAGTGATGTTCTGGCCAGGATCGCCTTCCCGGTCAGAAATGACATGGGCACGTACAGCAGATCGCATTTACGCAACCTCCCGGCAATTTTCTCCGGCTCGACAAGACCATGATAAATCAAATAGGGACTCGTCAGGCCGAAGTGCTTCTGGAGGCGCTCGGAAAAAACCTCAATCCTGATCGCATCTTCCGGCTTTCGATCTTTATTCATCAGTTCAAGTGCCTTCAGCAGGATGCGGAAATTGTCCGGTGACCAGATGTTGCCCGCATAGCCGATGGATCTCACCCGCTGGCGAAGCTCAGGGGGCGGTAGCACCTCACCCATGAAGAAGCCATTCCAGAATACCAGGGGGTTCCGGGGAGCGCTGTAGCGCTCCTCATAGTATGCCTGCATGCTTGTGGACGTGAGGTCCGAGGTTGTAGCGGCTTGTAGTAGCCGTTGAAAGTCGTCCCGCAACAAGGCCGCCTGGGCGGGTGAGCTGTGTCCCTCTATATCATCGTGGACCGTGACATGGACGGGCAGGCCGGTCTGCCGATGGAGGCGCTCAGCCACGGGAATGGCCTGACCCGAAGCAACCACCCAGAGCTTTTCCACCTGCTCTTCCTGGAGAAAGGCCAGAATCTTCGATATGACCCGCCAGGGATAGAGCCTGAATTGGACCCATCCCCACAACCTGGCAATAGGTAGCCGCCGCGCTAGCGCCTGGATTATTCGATTGAATATGATGGAAGGGAATATCACCCGGCGATAGCCTTGCATCCACCCTGGTATGCGCCTGCTATCCCCGCCAACCACTGCCCAGCAGAGTTTATCGTTGGGGATATTTTTAATAAGTCCTCGAAGCAGCACCGTCCCCCCGTTGACTTCGGTCATGGTGGCGGACGTGATTAGTAGGATTCTTGGAATCCTAGTCATCGTTCTTGATCTAGCCCTTTCTTGTCGCATCGCCAAATGCTATGACTGCTCAAACCTCTTTCCTAAATCTATTAATGATACTTTTCATTAATTAATATTGATAAGGCTCTCTCGACACACCAGCGATGGGATTCGATCCTTATATTATGGAGCAATAGTAGATCGTTTCTTATTCTTGCCTGACTGGATAGCAGGTTCCGAGTAATTCGGGCCAGAGATCGTAAAAACTTTTTCCCGTACATAGCACCAGCGGCCTGTTTGTAGTACTCCTTATATATGCTTTGCCATAGCTTTACGGACATATGATTTACGGAGTTCTCATACTCCTCAGAGGGGGATAGAAGACCAGATAGTCTTTCGATCTCTAATTCAGCATTATTCTGCTGGTCAATTTCCACAATCCCATTTTTTTGTACCACAGGATAAAATTGGATGGATGAGAATACACCTCCGTCGTATGTCAGTTCCACCAAAAAGCCAGTAGAATCCACTCCACGTTTATGGAAAGGATCAAGGATGAAGTTGCCAAGGCTATAAACAACGGGCTTTCCCTGATAGAGCTCCCAGCCCTGTCGAACGTGGGGATGATGGCCAATGACAGCATCTGCCCCCAAGTGAATCAGTTGGCGGTACCGGTCCCGCCACTCGGGTAGTGGAAGGTCAATCTCCTCCACTCCAGCATGTACCTGGATGATAAGGAGATCAACCTTTTTTCGCGCAATGACAATGTAATCATTGACCCGTGGATGGTTAATCCAGGCGAAGCCCCCAGAATCATCGTATTCGTGTAAAATAGCTCCGAATTGTGCCTCTCCATAGGCCAGAATGCCTACTTTTAAACCTTTCGTCTCGACAACCTTCAATGCATATGCCGCGGGGAAATCCCGGCCTGCTCCTACAGTGGTGAGCTC
>CP070787.1:2202141-2204815 GCA_020346745.1 Fidelibacterota bacterium
ACCCAGATAACCTAATACTAGGGCATCGTCTAATTCCTCCCAGGCTAAGCTGAGTTCCGAGTACCACTGACGTGCGTACTCGGCATCATCCAGGGAGCGCAGATATGCTTCCCTCAGCACCTCTATGGGATATTCCTGACCTGATAAAAATGAGAATAGGAGTAGGAGACCAAGGAGGATGCCGGTTTTCATATCTGATCGAACACCACACGCAGTATGGTCATGGGCAGCAATCCCACTTTGCGTAGATTACTGATACGAATCCGGTGGTTGAAGAGGATGTGTGGTTGTGTACGTTTGAGAACCCTGAATAGTGTCTGGTAGTATCGATAAGCGATATACACACCCAACCGAGCGGAGAAAGGCAATCGCCTGATCCCCCCTAGAGCGTGCTGAAAGTCCTTCTCGATCTCTGATTCGATCGTTTTCTTGACGGCTTGGTTGAACTGGTCGGATTCTGCCATGGCGGGAAAATAGAGCCTTCCCTTTTCAAAGTAATCTTCCTTCAGATCACGGAGGAAATTGACCTTCTGGAAAGCCGCTCCCAGGCTCCTGGCGTGATCCTCCAGCTGCACGATTCGGGCTTCATCCGGGCCCACAAATACACGAAGACACATGAGACCCACTACTTCAGCGGAACCGTAGACATAATTCGAATAGGTCATCGGGTCGTATCTCTTATGGTCCAGATCCATGCGCATGCTGTCGAAGAAGGCGGTGATCAGTTCCAGCTTGATATGGAACCGGTGCGCAGTCCGCTGAAAGCTGTGCAGGATCGGATTCAGGCTGAAACCCTGTCTCATAGCCCGGAATGTATCCTCCTGCAGCTCGTTCAGGAGTGCCTCTTTATCCATGTCGTGCATGGTGTCCACAATCTCATCAGCCAGTCGTACCAGACCATAGATGGCATAAATAGCCTTCCTGGTTGTAGATCCCAGCAGGCGCGTAGCCAGCGAGAAGGATGTGCTGTAAATCCTGGTTGTTTTCCGGCTGGTCTCCAGGGCCATCTTCTCGTAGCGCTCACGGTTATTCATCCTTTACCTCCTTCTCTACGAGTTCCGCTGCGATCTTGCCTGATATAAGGGCTGGTGGCATCCCCGGTCCGGGCACCGTGAGTTGGCCGGTGTAATAAAGGTTCCTGACACGACGGCTCTTGACCTTCGGTCGAAGAAACGCTGTCTGACGCAAAGTGCTGGCAAGACCGTAGGCGTTGCCTTTATAGGCGTGATAGTCGCGCTTGAATTCTGTGTGAGCATAGGACCTGTTGAACACTACATATTCGCGGATAGCCTCCCCGGTTATCCGCTCTAGACGATCCAGGACCTGCTCGTAATAGCGCTTCCGGGTTTCCTTGCTGTCCTCGAGGTCGGGAGCGACAGGTATAAGAATGAACAAGGTCTCAGCACCAGGGGGCGCCACCGCGACATCCGATTTACTGGTGCAGGAGACGTAAAATTGCGGTTCCTCAGGCCAGCGGGGCTCGTCATAGATGGCCGTGGCGTGGGGATCGAATTCGGTATCGAAGAACAGGTTATGGTGGCCCAACGAGAGCAACGACTTACCGACTCCCACATAGAAGATCAGACTTGAGGGAGAAAGGATACGGGACTCCCAGTATGCTTCGGTGTAGGAGCGGTGCTGGGTATCCAGCAGGTGTGTCTCGATATGGTGATAGTCTCCATTGGCGATAATGACATCCGCCGGGATGCGTTCACCATTGATCGTCAACCCTGCGACGCATCCGCGATCGACGTTTATCTGGTCAACCTCGGCATCGAAACTATAGGTCACACCCAGTTCTAGACTGAGCGCATACATGCTCTCGGATACTTTGCCTATGCCGCCCTGTGGATACCAGGTCCCCAACACCATGTCGGCGTAGTTCATCAGGCTGTAAAGTGCCGGGGTCTTCGTAGGTGTCGCTCCCAGCAGCAAGGTTGGGAATTCCAGAATCTGGATCAGGCGGGGATCATGGAAAAACCGGCGTATGTGGCGACTTATCGGTGTCAGCAGATTCAGCTCCCAGAAGGCTTTGAGTAGATCGAAGCGCAGGTATTCCCGGGCGGTAAGACTTGGTTTTTGAACGAATTTGCCCATGGCAAGCCGGTATTTCCGGCTGGCATCTTCGAGGTAGGCATCCAGGGCTGCCCCCGCACCGGGCTCGATGCTCTCGAATGTGGTCAGCAGCTGTCCCCAATCCCTGGGAAGTTCCAGCACCTCCCCTCTTGAAAAATAAACCCGGTAGGCGGGGTCCAGCGGTTCTAGGCTGTAGTAGTCTCCGCGTGATCGTCCCAGGTCTCTGAAATATTGTTCAAGGATGTCCGGCATCCAGTACCAGCTGGGACCCATGTCAAAAGTGAAGCCCTGGGACTGGAATTGACGCACGCGCCCCCCTGGCCCGTTGTTCTTCTCAAAAACGTGTACCTGATAACCCGGCTTCGCCAGGTAGGAGGCGGCTGCGATCCCGGCCAGACCGGCACCAATGACAGCGACTGCTTTAGGTCTGGACATATTCAATTGAAGATCGGGTAAACCGCACGAGATGATCCCATACCCGGCGGTAGATCAGTCTAAACCATGGAGTGTAATCGATGGCCCGGAGCCTGATTTCGGCCGTAATCTGCGATCGGCTTACGTAACGCCAGGCATCCACTTCGCTCAGATCTGGTTTTGG
>CP070787.1:2204915-2208640 GCA_020346745.1 Fidelibacterota bacterium
ATGGGTCTCTTAGTGAATTATTTACAGGTGGGGGTAATTTTTGCCCCCAAAGCCCTGGGTCCAAACTGGGACCGTATCAGTCCCATGACCGGCTTCAAACGGATTTTCTCGACGAGAGGCTTGGCCGAGTTGATCAAGGGCATTCTGAAACTGGTGATCGTTGGCATGATTATTTACGTTTATATTGCCGACCGCGTCAAAGATTACCCGTTTTTAACCTATATGACGCCGTTGCAGATCATTGGATCACTCGCCTCCGACCTCCTGAGAATTGGAGGGTATGTAGGCATCGCTTATTTGACAATGGCCGCCGCCGACTATGCTTATCAGCGCTGGGAGTACAAGCGCAAGCTGCGCATGACTCGGCAGGAAGTGAAAGACGAGTTTCGGCAGACAGAAGGGAATCCGGAAGTACGCTCACGGTTGAAATCGATGCAGCGTGAGATGAGTCGTAACCGGATGATGGCTGAAGTATCTCGTGCCACTGTCGTCGTCACTAACCCTGTTCATGTGGCGGTGGCATTAAAGTATGAAGAGGAGGATACTACTTCGGCACCCGAAGTGGTCGCCAAGGGACAGAGAAAGGTGGCTGAAAGGATCAAGGAAATAGCACGGGAGCATGATGTGCCTGTGAAGGAAAGTCCTGTACTGGCCCGGGCACTCTTCCAAAGCTGTGAGATAGGGGATGAAATACCCTATGCCTACTACAAAGCAGTGGCTGAGCTTTTAGCCGAACTATTCTGGGAACGCTATGGTGCGGGTCAGCCGGCTGCGGCCGCCGCTCCCTTGCGCTAACATGAGAACACTGGGGTAGGATTTATGCGCATTCTAAAAGCATCGGACATAGGACTCGGGTCCGCTGTTATCCTGATATTGGCAGTGATGCTAATCCCATTGCCGACCTTCCTCATGGACGTCTTTTTGGCTATGAGCATATTAGGCGGCTTGGTCATCATGTTCGTCTCGCTTTATACGCTCAGGCCCCTGGAGTTTGCTGTCTTTCCCAGTTTGTTGCTCATGGTGACTCTTTTCCGACTGGCTCTTAATGTCGCCACTACCCGCCTCATACTGGGTCGTGGTTATGCCGGCGAGATTATCCAGGGCTTTGGCTCCTTTGTGGTTTCGGGCAATTATGTGGTGGGTTTCATCATCTTTCTGATTTTGGTGATCATCAACTTTCTGGTCATCACTCGCGGTGCTACCCGTATTGCCGAGGTCGCCGCCCGGTTCACCCTAGATGCTATGCCCGGCAAGCAGATGGCCATCGATGCCGATCTGAACTCAGGTTTGATTGACGAAGATGATGCCCGCCAACGGCGTCGACAGATCTCCTCTGAAGCAGACTTCTATGGGGCCATGGATGGTGCCGCCAAGTTCGTCCGTGGTGATGCGATTGCCGCCCTGCTCATTACCGGCATCAATATTATCGGCGGGCTGGTTATCGGCACCCTGCAAGTGGGCATGGCTTTGGGCGATGCGGCTCGTAAATATACGCTGCTGACGGTTGGGGATGGACTGGTCGCCCAGATTCCGGCCCTCATCGTCTCAACCGCTGCCGGAATCATCGTCACGCGTTCCACTACCGAACATGACTTAGCTGGTGACATGGCCAGCCAACTTTCCGATCAGCCTCGAGCCCTCTTTGTTGCCAGTGGTGCGCTGGCTCTGGTGGGATTCATACCAGCGATGCCCTTCCTGCCGTTCTTTATCCTGGCACTCGGCCTGGCCGGAACCGGAGTGATGAAAGCCAGAGCAAAGATCGTTGAGGCAAAAAAACTGGTCGAAGCGGAAGAGGCGCGGGTAGAAGTGCCAGAAGAAAGAATTGAAGCCTTTCTTCATCCGGATCCCTTCGAGATTGAGATCGGCTACGGCCTGATCAGCCTGGTGGACACCAATCAGGGTGGAGATCTGCTCGGTCGAATATCCTCCATTCGTAAAAGTATCGCCCTGGAGATGGGAGTAGTGATCCCCCCAATCCGCCTGCGGGATAACATCAACCTGGGGGCGAATGAATATCTCTTCAAAGTCCACGGGATCACGGTAGCCCGGGGAGATGTCATGGTGGGTTATTACCTCGTGTTGAATCCTGAGCCGGAAGCCGACCTGGTTGGTATTGATACGGTGGAACCGACCTTCAATCTGCCCGCCATATGGGTTTCAGATGAGCAGAAGACCAAGGCTGAGGCCGCGGGGTATACCGTTGTGGAACCGCCAGTGGTTATCGCCACCCATCTCATGGAAGTGCTTAAATCCAACGCTTATAAATTGCTGGATCGTCAGGAAGTCCAAAAAATGCTGGACGATCTTAAAGAGGACAAGGCTGCTGTGGTGGAGGGACTCACGCCGGAACTGCTGCCTCTGGGTGTCATTCAGCAGGTGCTCCGGAATCTTCTCAGGGAAGGGATTCCCATTCGCAATCTGGTGACCGTACTGGAGACCATGGCTGATTTCGCCCATGCGACCAAAGACGCCGACGCCTTGACCGAATACGTTCGCAGTGCCCTCGCAGATACTATTACCGATATCTTCAAGACGGACGACAGGCCGATACCCGTGGCAACACTTGATCCCAAACTTGAAGACCATATCCTACAAGCTACACAGAGAGGGGAGGCCTATCTTGGCAATCTGGGCCTGACCCCGGACCAGGTGAAGGACGTTCTAACTTCGATCAGTGAGCAGGTGGGCCAGATAGTGCGTGATGGCGGTCGCCCGGCCATTCTGGTTTCGCCGTCCATTCGCAGGAGTGTACGACAGTTCACGGAACCGGTGCTTCCAAACGTGGCGGTGCTATCCTTCTCAGAATTATCGCCCACTGTGCAGCTGAAATCTGTTGGGTCAGTGAGGTATCCTGATGTTGTTTAAGACTTACACCGGATCCAACGAGCGTGAAGCTATAACCCTGGCCAAGCGGGAGCTGGGGGAAGACATCATGATTCTGGATCTGCAGCGTAGTCCAGGGAAGTATGGCTCGGACGGCAATGGGCAAGAAGTCATCTTGAAGGTGGGGGTGATCCCACGAGGATTGCGAGGCCGTCGAGACGCGGGTAGTTCCCCCGGACCAGGGCTCCCCGAGTCATCCAGGCATCAATCCAAGCTTGCGCAATCCATAGCGCCTACTGACAGCGCTGAAATAGCTGAGCTTTTTCAACTGCGTGAACAGCTGCGTAGTCTGAAGGCTCATCTACGCGCGGTGAGAAGTTGCCCTTTCCTCGAGCCGTTTGATTTCTGTTTTAATGCGTTAACTGAGGCGGGCACCCCGGACCACGTAGCTGAAATGCTGGTGATGCGAACCGAAGAACAACTAGTAGGAATGGGAGAAGCTGGTCCCCTCACCAGAAAAGAAGCTCTAGCAGAGCTCAAACGCCAAATTTCATACCTGCTTTTGCTTCAAGCCGGGAAGAGCCGCCGCCGTGAGCGTGAGATAGTAGCCGTTGTGGGACCCTCCGGGGCGGGTAAGACATCTCTGATCATCAAAATGGCCTCGCACCCTGGGGTCTATCGTGATCGCCGGGTGGGCATTATCTCCACCGATATATTCCGTGCCGGAGCAAATGCCGGGCTGAAATCGCTCGGCGATATTATTTCAGTGCCAATTATCGAAGTCAGACGGGTGGATGATATCCCACGCGCTCTAATGAATCTAGCGAAATGTGACGTAATCTTGGTGGATACCCCTGGTCGCAGTCCGCTCTCTAAGGGCAGCCTGCCAGATTTGCAAACCC
>CP070787.1:2208740-2213349 GCA_020346745.1 Fidelibacterota bacterium
CGGTGACTACTCCAAGTTCGTATTCCTGGGTCAAGGACCATATTATGGTCTAGCCTGCGAGGCTATGTTAAAGATGAAGGAAATGTCATTATCGGTATCGGAGGCATATCATAGCCTGGAATATCGGCATGGTCCCAAATCCTTGGTGGATGACAACATGCTGCTCACTTGTCTTGTATCCGAGCGGGCCCGTGATGAGGAAAAGATACTATTAAAAGAGATGAAAACACTCGGTGCGCGAACGCTGGTGATCTGTGAGCAAGCAGATCCCGAGATCGAATCTGCGGGTGATTATCTGGTTGAGCTTAATTCGGATTTGACCGACGAGTCGCGTTTGATCCTCTATATGCCTTTTCTCCAGTTGCTGGCGTATCATAATGCAGTGGCCAAGGGATTGGATCCAGATAATCCCAAGCACCTGACCCAGGTGGTAACCCTCGCCTGATGTATTTTCAAATGGGTGGCTCTAACTAAAGCGGAGAATAACCTTGAGCGAATTCGATGTAGTAGTCGTCGGTGAACTGAATGTTGATCTGATCCTTCAGGATGTCTCTTCTTTGCCGGAAATGGGGAAAGAGAAGCTAGCCGAGGGTATGGAATTAACGATGGGCAGTGCTTCCGCCATCCTGGCATCGAACCTGGCTCGCTTGGGAGTGCGAGTCGGTTTTGCCGGGAAGCTGGGCCGTGATCGGTTCGCCGAGGTGGTGCTCGCCACCCTGGAAGAACGCGGGGTCGATACGGGTGGCATCACACAGGATGCGGATGCTCGTACGGGCATCACAGTGTCAATGACCTTCCCGGATAATTATGCCATGGTCACTTACATGGGGGTGATGGAAGAATACTCTCTCGAAGAAGTACCGCTTGACTATGTCCTGCAAGGCCGGCATCTGCACCTGTCTTCCTTTTACCTGCAGCCTGGTCTGCGCCCGGGATGCGCGGAGCTCTTTCAACGTGCTAAGGAGGCCGGTCTGTCGACCTCCTTCGATCCCGGGTGGGATCCACAGGAAGAATGGGCAGCGGATATCAAAGATGTGCTACCCTTTGTGGATGTGTTTCTGCCCAACGAGCAGGAAGCGCTGAGCATCTCGGATCAGAGTACGGTTGCAGCCGCCATTTCCGAGCTGGGGGGATACTCGCCTGTAGTGGTCATTAAACAGGGAAGCGGGGGAGCGGTCTGCCTGGCGGAAGGTGAAAGTATCAAGACCGGTATTTATACAGTCAATTCCGTCGATACAACCGGTGCCGGTGACAGCTTTAATGCCGGCTTTCTCTACGAATGGTTAGGTGGGAAGGATATCCATCAAAGTCTGAAATCAGGCAGCGCTTGTGGGGCTTTGGCCACCACCAAGCTGGGGGGCAGCACTGCTTCACCCACTATCCAGGAGCTCGAATCTTTCCTGGATGAGTATAGAGATGAACCTATCTTTGTCGATCAAGCCTAGCTGCGGATGACGAAGTCATCATTCGATCTCCCATGATCCATCCCTTAATCAAAGTAGTCAGATCCCAAGCGGAAGGTGAACATCTGGGGATTTACTCAGTCTGTTCAGCCAATCGCTTTGTGATCGAAGCCACGGTGCTCCAGGCTAAAAAGGATGGAATGCATGCGCTCATCGAAGCCACCTCCAATCAGGTTGACCAGTTCGGCGGTTATACAGGTATGACACCCGCTCAGTTTGTGACCTACGTGTACGGGATCGCCCAATCGTTGGACTATCCCCGAGGAAGCATTCTCCTGGGAGGTGATCATCTGGGTCCCAATCGGTGGCGGAATGAAAGCGCTGAGGAAGCCATGTCCAAGGCCCGGGAACTGGTTCAGGCCTATGTCTCTGCCGGATTCACAAAAATTCATCTGGATACGAGCATGCGCTTGGGTGATGATCCGGGTGACGCTGATATACCTCCCACCCCTGAAGTCGTTGCCGAAAGGGCGTCGGACTTGGCCTTGGTGGCAGAGGAAGCCTATGAAGTGCACCCGGGGAACAGCTCACCACCCTATTATATCATTGGTACTGATGTGCCCCATCCTGGCGGCGCGCAGGAGGCGACCGGTCGAGTCCATGTAACATCGAAGCTAGTGGCGCAACAGACAATTCAGCTGCACCAGGAAGCATTTCGTAAGCGCGATCTCCAATCAGCATGGGATCGTGTGATCGGTATTGTTGTGCAACCAGGCGTTGAGTTCGGTGATGGCATTGTGGAGGAATATAAACCAGAGAAAGCAGTACAGCTTTCGCGGCTGATCGAGGAATATGATAACCTGGTCTATGAAGCTCACTCCACTGATTACCAAACTGGTGAGACATTGCGTAAGATGGTTGCGGATCACTATGCTATCCTTAAAGTCGGTCCCTGGCTCACATTCGCATTCAGGGAGGCATTGTTCGCTCTCGCCTATATGGAGTCAGAGTGGTTGTCAGCACATAAATCCGTGGCACTGTCGAATTTGAGAGCGGTCCTCGAGGATGCAATGATAAGCGAACCGGTGTATTGGCAGGACCATTACCACGGGGATGAGCATCAGCAGCAGTATGCGCGCAAATACAGCTACAGTGATCGCGTACGTTATTATTGGCCTGTTACGGAGGTCCAGGCAGCGGTGGCCCGATTGATTGCCAACCTTGAGCATTCTCCTCCACCGCTCACGCTAGTTAGCCAACATATGCCGAATCAATACCGGGCCATACGGGAGGGGCGGATCAAGAACACTCCCCAAGACATGATCCACGATAAAATCATGGAAGTCACTGAGCTCTATGCTCGGGCTTGTGGCAATTCCCTGAAAAGTCTTCAATAACCCGCAGAATGCGATTCTGCCATAAGGGATGAGGTATTCATGAAAGTAAGACCATGGCTACTGTTTGCTATGATTACAACCCTTTTCTGGGGTGTCTGGGGTGCTTTTATCGAGATCCCAGAGAAGGCAGGATTCCCGGCGACACTCGGATATACGGTCTGGGCGTTGACGATGGTTCCTTGTGCCCTGGTTGCATTGCGGATCATTCATTGGGAGCTGCAATACGACAAGCGTTCTGTATTTCTGGGCTCGATGGTAGGTTTTCTCGGAGCTGGTGGGCAATTGATCTTGTTCCAGGCGCTCAGGTGGGGGCCGGCATACCTTGTCTTTCCCATCATCTCTTTATACCCCGTCGTAACCATCATCATGGGAGTTTGGCTGTTGAAGGAGAAAGCCAATCGTCGGTCCTGGCTAGGGATCGTGCTGGCATTGGCCGCGATTGTCCTGCTGTCTTACCAACCGCCGGAGAGCTCTGGAAGAGGGGTCATCTGGTTGTTCCTGGCATTCTTTGTTTTCCTCTTCTGGGGGATCCAGGCCTATGTTATGAAATTCTCCCAACAGAGCATGAAAGCCGAGAGTGTGTTCTTCTATATGATGGCGACGGGGGTCGTCCTGATCCCCATTGCTCTGCTGATGACCGATTTCTCGCAGGAAATCAATTGGGGCTTTCGGGGTCCGTATCTTGCCGCCATGATACAGGTACTTAATGCTGTCGGCGCCTTGATGTTTGTCTACGCCGTGCGCTATGGGAAAACGATCATCGTCGTGCCCATGACAGCGCTGGCACCCGTGATCACCATTATTTTATCATTAATCATCTACAGCGTCATACCGCATCCCATTACCTTGACCGGGATGGTGTCTGCCGTGGTGGCGATCTATCTAATGGCTGAGTAGCGACGTGACCAGGAGCTATCGAACCGATGTCAGGGATCGTATTATGCCGTGATGTAATAAAGCAGTAGTGTTGTTGCCAGGCCTGTCAATCCTTGCAGCAACGTCACCAACGTAAAGGAGCGATAGGCCTGGTCCATCCTCAACCCGCTGAATTGTGATACCACCCAGAAATACGAGTCATTGACATGTGATACGGCCATTGCGCCGGATCCGATGGCCATCACTACCAGGGCCAACGCCATGGGAGTGTGCATACCCAAGGCCGGCAGAATCGGTGCAACCAAAGAGGACGTGATAATCAGAGCAGCGGTAGAAGAGCCCTGAGAGCTTTTCAACGCAGCGGCAATCAGGAAAGTAATGATCAGAAAGGGGGCGGCCGAGGAGACGGAGCCGGTGGCGAGCCCGCTGATGAGCTCAGCAATGGGGGTGGCTTTCAGCACACTCCCGAAGGCACCTCCCGCACCGGTAATGAGTAATATGGGCCCAGCTTGTACGACACCCCTTCCAATCCATCCATTCAGATGCTCTTGATCGAATCTGGGTAGGAGTAGCAAACTCACGCCCACACCAATCAACAAGGCGACAATGGGCTGGCCAAGGAACAGGAGGGTCTCAGCAAAGCCGCCATCCAGATTAGCGAGTTTAATGACGGAAGCGGTGGCGATGAGAGCGATGGGTAGCAGGATGGGCACGAAGGACTTCAAGGCGGAAGGCAATGGTGAATAAATCTCCTCCTCGATAGCTGGCTCGGGTTGATTCTCTTCTCCCTCGATCCGAATCGATTTGCCCGCTCGGATCGCCCATAAGTAGCTGACAACGATAACTGGTATAGAAGTCAGCAGGCCGACACCGATGATAACTCCGAGATAGTCTTCGGCACCGATATTGCCGGCAGCTGCGATAGGCCCGGGT
>CP070787.1:2213449-2244912 GCA_020346745.1 Fidelibacterota bacterium
CTCCGTGGGACCCACGTGCGTCTTGAACATCAGGTTGAACTGGCGCGGCAGGGTCCAGTCGGCCTCCTTGCCGTCGCTATCCAGGATACCGAAGGCGTTGAGGTCGATCGCGTCGACCCGCGCCATGATGGCCTCCGTCAGGGCGGTGATGAAATGGGTATCGATCTCACCTTCCCTGGACTTGTCGAACAGCTCCTGGTGCAAGGCGTCCAGTACTTCCTCGGATTGCGCCTCCAGCAGGTGATCCAGCCGGTAGCGCTTCTTGGTGATCTTGTCGTCCACCAGCGGATCGTGGAACTGCTCCACGTGGCCGGAGGCCTCCCACACCTTGGGATGCATGAGAATGGCCGCGTCCATGCCCACCACGTCCTCTCTGGCCGTGACCACGTCCCGCCACCAGCGGTTCTTCACGTTGCGCTTCAACTCCACCCCCAGGGGACCGTAGTCCCAGGTGGAGCCCAGACCGCCGTAGATCTCGCTGCTCAGGAAAATAAAGCCCCGCCGCTTGGCCAGGGAGGTGAGTTTGTCCATCAGGTCGGTCTGGTTGCCCATAGACTAGGATTTCTTTCTGCGTCTCGTATAGCGCCGCCCCTTGGAGGGACCCTGGGCCGCCTTGGCCGCCAGGCGCTCCACCGCGTCCGTCAATTCCACCCCTTCCGGATCCTCGTTCTTCTTCAGCGAGACGTTGGTCTTGCCATCGGTAATATACGGCCCGTAGCGGCCTTCCTTGACCTGAATTTCCACACCGGTCTCGGGATGCGCGCCAACCGTTCGCAGTACCACTGTAGCACCCCGGCCGCCCTGCTTGAGAATCTCCACCGCCCGCTCCAACTCGATGGTCAGCAGGTCCTCACCCTTGGGCAGCCGCCGGTTGACGTCACCGCACTTCAGGTAAGGCCCGTAGCGCCCCAGGTCCGCCCGTACCGGCTCTCCGGTCTCGGGATGCGGACCCAGGTCCCGCGGCAGACCGAGAATCGCCAGCGCCACCTCCAGGCTGACCTCCTCAGGCTGCATGCCCGGCAGCAGCGACTTCTGCTTCTGCTTGTGTTCATTATCCCCCAATTGCAGGTAAAACCCGAAGCGCCCCTTTTTCAGCAGCACCGGCAGCTCCGTGGCCGGATCGAGGCCCAGCTCCTTGGGATATTCACCTCCCTTGCGGATCAGTTCCAGCGCCTGCTCCAGGGACAGCTCCGCCGGCGGAGTCTCCAGGTCCAGGTTGGTCCGCTCGTCGCCGTGCTCCAGGTAGGGACCGTAGCGCCCGACACGCACCAGCACCGGCTGCTGATCCTCCCCCTCGCCGATATGTATGGTGCAGACTTCCCGGGCGTCGATAGGATGCTTCAGCAGCTCCTGCAGGCCCTGGCCGCCATTCTGGCCGAAGTAGAACTGCTGGAGATAGGGCAGCGCTTCCCGCTCGCCACGGCTGATCTCGTCCAGCACGTCTTCCATCCGGGCGGTGAACTGGTAGTCCACCAGGTCGGAGAAATACTGCTCCATGAGCCGCACCACCGCCACGGCGATAAACGTCGGCACCAGGGCGCCCTTCTGCTTCACCACGTACTCCCGGCGCTGAATGGTGTCCATGATGGAAGCGTACGTGCTGGGTCGCCCAATGCCCAGGGACTCCATCTCTTTGATGAGCGTGGCTTCCGTATAGCGCGCCGGCGGCTTGGTTTCGTGGCCTTTGGGCTCCAGTTCCGCACAGGTGACTGTCTCACCTTCGGTCAGGGACGGCAAGGTTTTATCGTCATTGTCCCCATCGTCCCTTCCCGCTCGGTAGGCCGCCAGGTAGCCGCGAAATTCCACCACCTTTCCTGTGGCCTGAAAAACCGCGGCATCGTCGGTGATCTCGGCGGTCGTCTGCCGGATAAGGGCGGGAGTCATCTGGCAGGCCAGCGTACGGCGATAGATCAGCTCGTACAGGCGCTGCTGGTCCTTTTCCAAACCGGCCAGCTCCACCGGTTCCCTGAAGCGGGCACCGGCCGGCCGGATAGCCTCGTGGGCTTCCTGGGCATTCTTGACCTTGGTCTTGAAGATCCTGGCCTTGGCAGGCAGATATTCCTTCCCGAATTTTTTCATGATCAAATCTCTCGCGGCCGCCAGGGCCTCCTGGGACAAACTGGTGGAATCGGTGCGCATGTAGGTGATGTAGCCGCCCTCATACAGCCGCTGGGCCACCTGCATGGTGCGCTTGGCCGAAAAGCGCAGCTTCCGATAAGCCTCCTGCTGCAGCGTACTGGTAGTGAAAGGCGGCCAGGGATTGGAGCGGGATGGTTTCTCCTCCAGAGCCGTCACTCGCCAGCTGCGATCGCACAGAGTTCTAGTCCAGTGCTCGGCATCTTCCTGATCCAGCAGCAGTGCATTTCCCACTGCTTTCAGTTCTCCCGTCGTGCGATCGAAGTCCTTCCCGTTCACCAGGCGTTTACCCTCGAGTGCAACCAGTGTGGCGCTGAAGTGCTCACCTTTCCTGGTGGCGAAATCGGCCACGATGTCCCACCAGGCATTGCTCTTGAAGCGCAACCGGCCGCGCTCCCGCTCCACAACCAGACGGATAGCCACGCTCTGCACCCGCCCGGCGGACAGGCGGGGGGCAATCTTCCGCCACAACAGCGGCGATATCTCGTACCCTACCAGGCGATCCAGGATTCGACGGGTCTCCTGGGCTTTCACCAGGCACATATCGATGTCCCGGGGTGCTTCAAAGGCATGTTCTATGGCCTCACGCGTGACCTCATGAAATACCAGTCGATAGGTGGGCACGGTGATCCCCAGTGCCTCCGTCAGGTGCCAACTGATCGCCTCACCCTCACGGTCCGGATCGGTGGCCAGATACACCACCTCCGCTCCCTTGACCGCCTTCTTCAACTCCGAGATAACCTTCTTCTTCTCCGGCGCTATCTGGTAGGTCACCTTGAAATCGTGATCGGTATCCACACCCATCTCCCGTGGCGGCAGATCACGAATATGTCCGATAGAAGCTGCAATGTGGTATTCAGCCCCCAGGACCTTCTGCAGGGTCCGCGCCTTGGATGGCGATTCCACGATTACCAGGGCCTGTTTAGCGTTCGTCATAGGTCATTCTCAAGGCGGGAATCTTCGCAAGGTAGATCGGGAGACACAAGGGAAAGTTTCATAAACGCACCTTTTTTCCCCTTAGAAGTTAGCGGTTCAGTCCCCACACCCCTAATTTTGACCCATGCGGATTCTCACCCTTAACTCCCATCAGCCCTATATCTATGACCTGGCGCAGATCAGTGGCATAGAACTGCTGGTTGTAGACCGGATACCGGGCCGGGAGCGCGATAAATGGGACGAGGCTGTCCGTCCACTACCTGATAATGCTCAGCTGCTCGCCTTGAATACAGCGCTGGCCCGTCCGCCCGCGTGCGATGTCTTCGTAGCCCACAACCTCACTGATTTGAGCATGATCAAGACGCTCAGCCTGCCTTCCGTTCTCATGATCCATTCCTCCCTCGACCGGCTGCTGACCACTCAGGAAACCTCCTACTCCCGCGAGGACATCCATCGCATCCTTCAGGCCTACATCACCCTGAAGCACGTGGTGGTTACTGCGGTGTCCACCATGAAGGCCAATTCCTGGGGTATCACCGATTGTCCTATCGTTCCCTTCTACACCGATACCGACTTCTTCCAGGGCTACCACGGCTCTAATCCCCAGGGACTGCGCGTGACTAATCACCTGGTGGAGAAAGGCGCTGCCCTGAACCTGGAATTCTTTTCCTCCCTCATAGAAGGGATCGATGTGCGAGTGGTCGGGCTCAATCCGCGACTGGGCACCCAGCCAGCCGCTAGCCGGGAAGAGCTTCTGCAATTGTATCAATCCCAACGCTACTACATCCACACTGCCGTTGAAGACATGGAAGACGGCTACAACATGGCCAGCCTGGAAGCCATGGCAACCGGCATGCCCATCGTATGCAATCAGCACTCGACCGCACCGATCACCGATGGCAAGAATGGGTTTATGGCCTCGGATTTAGCCTACTTGCGTGAAAAAATCCACTCGCTCGAGGAGAATCTGGATTTAGCAATGCAACTTGGTAGTGAAGCCCGCAAGTACGTCCTTGAGAACCACTCCCGGGCACAGTTCGAAAGTAAATGGAGGGATATACTGGATCTGGCAATCGACCGCTTTAAACAGGAAACGCCCTTCCAGCCCAGCTAGCTTGCACTTGCTGAACTAGCTCTGAAATCCAGCAGGACTTTACCGAAGTTTCGGCGGTCTTGGATATAGGAGTGAGCCTGAACAGCCTGATCATAGGAAAATATGCGATCAATGACCGGATCGATCCGGCCTTCGCGCAGCCAGGTCAGCAGCTGGTCCAAAGCCTCTTCCACCGGCCCCAAATGATCCCACAAGCGCCCCAAATGGAACCCGTAGATGCCCCGGTTAGCATGCATCATAGACAAAGGTGCAAATCGGACCGTTAACACCTCCCTCAGCAATCGCCACGGCATGGACAGCAGCCGTGTGCGGCCGATATTATGCTGAACCCCATACATCACCAGCGTACCCAGCGGTGACAGCAGGTGGTAATCACGTCGGAAATGGGCTGGGCCTTGGGCATCCAATATCAAATCAACACCGCGGCCAGCAGTCGCCTCCTTGACACGTTGGACAAAATCCTCCTGCCGGTAGTCAATGCATAGTTCCACCCCCATTGCCTGTAGGCGCTTGTGCTTAGTGACGGACGCCGTGGCAAATATTCGAGCCCCCACGATACTCGCCAGCTGAACAGCTGCCGTTCCGACACCGCCGCCTGCACTATGAATCAGAACGGTTTGCCCAGCATTCAGATGTCCCAGATTGAACATCATCAGGTAAGCCGTCAGATACGTCACCGGTAGTGCCGCTACAGCTTCCATCGAGATGCCTTCCGGGACAGGCCGCACCTGCCCTTGAGGCACCGCAACTTGGCTGCTGTAGCCACCAAAACGGGTCAGACCAAAGACATGCTGACCTGGGGAGATCACGGTTACTTCTGAGCCTGCCTCCATAACCTCACCGGACACCTCATAGCCAGGGACTGTCGGCAGTCCGGGTGCGCCAGGGTATAGGCCTAGCCGGGCCATTATATCAGCAAAATTGATCCCCGCGAAATGTGTACGAACGAGGACTTCGTCCTGGCGTAGATCTGGCGGCGAAACCTCAGCCATACGCAGGACCTTAGGACCGCCATGACGCGATATCTGGACCTGCATGACCGATACTTTGTCTTTCACATTCTCTCCTTGTTTATACCTCCGTAGGAGCCTTTTCTTCAGCCACTGTTATGGGCAAGCCCGCAGCTCGCCACTGCGGTATGCCATCCGATAGTGGCACCGCTTGAAAATCATGCCGCCGAAGAATCTCCACTGCTTTTCGTGACAAAATACAGTACGGCCCACGTGAACACACAACGATGACTTGGTCTACAGGAAGCGAATACACCATCCGCTCCAAGTAATCCAAGGGGACTGATACTGCACCTGGAATATGTCCTGCTGCAAACTCCTCCCAGGGTCTCACGTCGACCAGGGTAATCTCCCCTCGACGCATGCGTGCCATTAGGGTGGTACGATCCATGGTTTCCTCCTTTTCGGTTGTGCCCAGATACTCGTGAGCCAGCCTTCGTAGTTCAGCCAGATGGTGGTGAGCAAGACTCTGCAAAGCGACCCAGGTATCGGATATATCCTGGTCCGCCAGTCGGTACGTTACGTAGAGGCCTTTTTTTTCAGCTACTACCAAGCGAGCGGCCAACAGGTTTCGCAGGTGGTGGGACGTTGCCGCCACCGACTGAGAAATCATCTCGGCCAAAACCTCTACGGTACGAGGCGCTTGGCAGAGCAGATCAATCAGCTCAAGCCTCACCGGACTAGCAAGAGCCTTTGCTACGCGAGCAAACTCGTCGAATAAGGGCTTTTGGGGTGGATCAGACTGTGAATTGAGCGCCATGCACTATATTCTAGTATTCAAATGAATACTAGAATATAGGTCCTGTTATCGTCGTGAACAATACCTGGATTTGCCCAGGTTTGTTGCGCCGGATACCTTAGTACGCTACTTCACTGGGTGGGGAAAGAATCGCCGCCAAGGAGCCGACCTAAATCCTCCAGCATGGCGATCTGGCGGGTCAGGTGGCCGTGTTCCGCCTCTACCAGGACATACAAACCACCGAGATTATCAACAAGATTACCTAAACTACCCCGATCCGGGGGGTTTTGAATCATCAGGGCAGCATTATAGCGCAGAGATTTAAGGGCCCGGAATAGAGCAGGCGAATTAGTGAAGAAGAAGTCATCCGGATCTTCGGCAGGATTAATGAAAACGTCTCGGGTATCTTCACCATACCATTCACCGGGCTTGAAGTCATGAATAGTCAGCTTCCCAGGCGTGTTGTTGTGGACGGAAATGATTGATTTCCCTGCTTCCAATCCAATGATGTCGCCGACCTGGCTGGCAAAACGGGAAGCGAGGCCGAGATTCTCCTCTGACAGGTTATGAAAATATTTCAGAGAGTGTCTGAGACCCTCAGTGGTGAACATGCGATTGGGATCAAAGTGGTGGAGAACACCGTTGCGGCGGATCACCACCGTTCTACCCCTGCCATGCACCAGCTCCACAAGTCGACCGCCGTGAGCACGGATGTAGGCTTTCGCCGCCTCAGCACTGGTATTCTCGTTATCATGCAAACTGACAAAATTGAGATTCATACCAGGACGTTGGTATACTTTGACCCAAACCTTTTCCTCTTCAAGACGCAGTGTGTGAGTGACTGGCGTTAAGGCTGCCGTTGAGCCACTGCCCGGATTATCGTTACCCAGCGCCGAGAAACCAGCGAGCAGGGTTCCGAGGAGCACAACATAGAAGGGCGTGATCTTCATCCTATTTCTCAACCATGATCATTACAGTCCAAATTGCCGCTCGTATCAGTAAGCTCGGGCCAGCACCACCGTGTGCTTGGCCGGTTTGCCGGAATAGATGCAGGCTAAATCGGTGGGTTCTTGATCCTCAAGAATGGTGCGGATTGTGGCTTTGGTCTTTTCCTTGATCGCCGTTTCCGAGGCCGGATCACCATCCCAGCCGCAGATGGCAAAGCCGCCCCATTCCATGAATTCCCTGAATTCCTCCCAGTCAACGATCTGGCGGGTGTGAGTCGACCGGAAGGCCTGCGCCTGTTTGAATAGACAGTCCTGAATTTCATCCAGCAGGGGCGGCAGCTCCTGAATTACCTGATCGAGCCCGAGTGTGCTTTTGCCCTCAACGTCACGGCGCACCAGCACCACCTGTTTTGCCGCCACATCCTTAGGACCAATCTCAATCCGCACCGGTACACCCTTCATTTCCCAGTCATTGAACTTGAATCCGGGTGTGACGGTATCCCGGTCGTCGAGCTGCACACGCAGCCCGGCGTTCTCCAGGGAACCGGTGAGCTGGCGCGCCGCCTCCATGACGGCTACCTTGGATTCATCCTTATAGATGGGAACGATAACCACCTGGATGGGCGCGATGCGAGGCGGCAGTCGCAGACCTTTGTCGTCGCCGTGGGCCATGACCACCGCTCCTACCAAGCGGGTAGAGACACCCCAGCTGGTGGCCCAAACATAGTCCTCCTCGTTGGCCTCGTTGCGGAAGGTGACATCAAAGGCTTTGGCGAAATTCTGTCCCAGGAAGTGGGAGGTGCCAGCCTGCAAGGCCCGGCGATCACCCATCATGGCCTCGATACTCCAGGTCTCAACCGCGCCGGCAAACTTCTCGGCATCACTTTTGAGCCCCGCAACCACCGACAAGGCCATTTCCTGCTCGGCGACCTCCCGGTAGATATTCAGAATGCGGAGGGTCTCTTCCCGGGCTTCAGCCTCGGTGGCATGGGCCGTGTGACCTTCCTGCCAGAGGAACTCAGTGGTGCGCAGGAACAGGCGGGTGCGCAGCTCCCAGCGCACAATATTGGCCCACTGGTTGATGAGAATGGGCAGGTCGCGGTAGGAGTTGATCCACTGCTTGTACATGGCCCAGATAACCGTCTCGCTGGTGGGCCGGAGGATCAGCTCCTCCTCCAGTTTGGATTCAGGATCCACTTCCACACCGCCCTCATCGGCAGCGCGGAGGCGGGAGTGGGTTACTACGGCGCATTCCTTGGCAAAGCCTTCCACGTGCTCGGCCTCGCGGCTCATGTACGACTTGGGTATCAGGAGGGGGAAATAGGCGTTCGAGTGACCGGTGGCCCGGAAGCGCTGATCGTACGCCTCCTTGATGGCCTCCCAGATGGCGTAGCCGTAAGGCCGAATGACCATAGTGCCGCGCACGGGACCGTAGTCGGCCAGTTCGGCTTTCTGGACCACGTCGGTGTACCAGCGGGCGTAGTCATGACTGCGCGGTGTAACGCCTTTTGACATAGGACCGAATTTAGGGTGACAGGGGGGCGGGTGTAAGGGGGAAAGTTGTCGTATCCTGCCCCATAATCCCTCGGTTCCAAAATTCGACAAAACCCCACTAAAATCCGGCAGATTTAAAAATGTTCTCGTCGAGAAAGTGGCAAAAACAGGCGTTTTTCGGCAGATCCGTTGAATTTTGCCCAAACACCGACGGGAGAACCGGTAATATGCTGTAGCCATGGTCATAGTGCCGGAAGGTAGGCATTGCGGGGAGGTTTGTCGTTCGCCTGGTGCGCGTGGTGCGCCTGGTGCGCGAGAAAAGGGAAGAAAGAGAACCACAGAGGACACAAAGAGTGGTGATAGATATTGGATGTTGGATGTTGGATGTTGGATGCTAATCAAGAGTAAGGACCTCTCCCGTCTACGTCCGGCAGCAACCGGACAGGCGCCGGACAGGCCGCTCCCCGCCTGCAGACGGGACTAAAAGTCCCCAGTGAGAGGGGACCAGCGGTACAACGCGGCACTCCCAGAGTGGAGACCGGGATTCCAGCCAGCCTACCTGTCGGGGCAGCAGGTGGCCGGCAGGATATGATTGATCAGCAGATCAGAGAATTTATCCGGCTCTTCGAGGTGGGGCATGTGGGCTGAGTGGTCGAACCAGATCAGCTCCTTGCGGGGTGCCTCAAGGAGATCGACATACTGCTCGGCCAGGGCGAAGGGCGTCTGGTAATCATGTCTGCCCATCAAGAGGTAGACCGGCACTTCCAGCACCGGGGCCTGCTCGATAAAATTCACGGCCAGTACCTGGGGCCACAGCAGCTCCAATGACTTACGCAGCCCGCGGATGAAATTGATCTTGTCCATGGTATTGTACTCGGTGGCCCCCTGCAAGCCCGCGATGAACAAGCCATGGGCACCCCCGGGATTGCCGTAGATGGAGCCGCCATACTTGCCCAGGAGTTCCCGCTGGGCAAACAGCTTCTCCACCAGGTCATCCTCATAGGGCAGCGGCCCGATATCCTGCAAGGTTTCAACGGCGGCTGTATCATCTGACGCAAGAGCCTGAGCCAGCGTCCATTCGTAGGACAGGCGCTCATTCTCAGAGCCGTTCACCACCTGGCCGATACCGATATAGGCATGGTAGCGCCCAGGATTCCGCTGCACGCTCAGCACACCGATGATACTGCCCCACGATTGGCCGACCAGATAGATCTTTTCCTGCTGGAAGCGCCGGCAAAGGAGCTCGGTGAGTTCGAGGACATCGGCGACGAACCGGTTGATGGTCATGTCTGACCCGGTGCGGGCGGCCGGGAAGGATTTACCCGCGCCGCGCTGATCCCAGCAGACCACAACGAAGTGTTCTTCCAGCGCTCCCATATGGCGCGGCAGCAGGGTCATGTCTGCGGCACCGGGCCCACCGTGCAGGAACAGGATCACCGGATTATCGATATTCGCGCCGCGCAGCAGGATCCACTGCTGCACTCCGCCCAGGTCGATCCGCTCAAGTGAGGCAATACTTCCGGGCAATGACTGGCCGTCCACACCGGTAATGGGGGGCGTGGTGCCCGGCGCTGACAGTCTATCACGGCACCACTTGACACCGAATAAAACCACAACGGCAAGGCAAATGATAAGGATGTATTTCGTTTTCAGCATTGAGGGTCAGCCCCTTTTTCTAGCGTCATTGAACAGCACCAACCAGGGCTTCCACTCCCACCAGGGCCGCACGGCCTCACGCCCCGTTGGCATGCTTCTCCAGGGCAGCCGCGATGACGATGCCGCCCACCTCTTCCAGGGAACGGGTGATGGATTCCCGAGTGACATCATGGAAGTAGCCGGTGGTCACCAGAGTGGCCATGCCATGGGTGTAGATCCACATTTTTTCCAGCAGGTCGGCCCGGGCGGTACCGAGAAGGTCGCTAAACCGCTTTTCCCGGCGCATCATGTCCACCAGCCGGCCCAGATACTCGGTGATCAGATCATTGAACTGGGAGGTATCGAGATGGATGGCCCGGAACAGGTGGGGGTAATCCCGGGCGAACAACACGGTTCCGATGCCCATATTCAGGAAGGTGCGGTCAGTATACTCGGCCGTGTCGTACTCCTCCATGAGCGCCAGTATTTTATGGGCCACGGCGAAGCGCAATGCTTCCATGTTGTGGAACTGTGAATAGACCGGGGCCGTGGAACAGTGCAGCTGGTCGGCCACGCTGCGGGCGGACAAGGCGTCCAGCCCCTGGTCACGTACGATGCTGAAGGCCGCTTCGACAACCTGCTTCCGGATGATTTTAGTCGTGGGTGGCATCTATGGTTCTCACTTTCGCTATCAGGGCACAATTTAATATTACATGCGTTATATAACAAGTGTTATTTCAGGTGAAGGACACGTAGTTATACCCATTGTAAGGAGCAGAGGGGGGAATTGATTTAGGGTTCGATCTAGCCAGACCAACACAGCCATTTTTCCCGTGTATTCCGGGAGGGCGGCCTTATTATCTTTACTCATACCGAATGCACTCCCCTATACAAGGAAACCAGCGATGAAACGACTGCGGTTCGTGTTCCCACTCCTCGTGCTGCCACTGGCGGCACCCCTGCCGGTCCGGGCTTTAGACAGCCTGGTGGTATTCAGCGAGCGGCCCCGGGCGCTGCAGCTCTACACCCGTGACGATAACGATTCGGCGGTGGTGGTGTTCAGCGGGACGGTGGTCCAGACCGGTCACGATTCCATCGGGGTGACGGTACTCAAGGACGGGGTCCGGCAGGAGCGACAGGCGGCGGCGCTATCCTACGCAGCGGACACGGCGGTCTTCAGCCTGGCGCCCAAGATCCACGCGGAGCTGAGCGAGTACGGCTTCGAGGTGGAGCTGGTGACCGGAACGACACTGACGCCGGTGATCACGGTGGACAGCGTGGTGTGCGGTGACGCCTACATCCTGACGGGGCAATCCAATTCCCATTACGTGTGGGCGGACGCCGATATGCAGAACGAGTACTGGCGGACGTTCGGCGTTAAGACGGGTAACTCCAACTACGAGCAATACCTGGCGGGTGACACGTTGTGGGCGTGGTCGCAGGCCACCACCTGGGAGGGTCCCAACGTGGGTGTGCTGGGTCTTTACATCCAGAAATTCATCAGTGAGCAGCACCAGATCCCGACCTGTCTCATCAACGGGGGCACTGGCGGGAGCATGATCAGCGAGCACCTGCCTTCGGCAGCGAACCGAATGGACCTGAAGACCATTTACGGCAAGGTGCTCTACCGGGTGCAGAAAGGGGACCTGGGTCGTATCCGGGCCATCCTGTGGCACCAGGGTGAGAACGACAGCGATCCCGCGAACACGCCCTTCTACCGCGAGCGGTTCCGCCAGCTGCACGAGGCCTGGGAGGCGGATTTCGCACCAGAGAAAGTGTACGTCTTCCAGTTGCGGCCGGGAGGCGGAGGCGGTACGCTGGGTATGTTCCGCGAGATCCAGCGGACGCTGCCCGATTCCCTGGGCAGTCAGGACATCGTGCTCATGTCCACCAACGGCCTGCCGGGTTACGACGGTCTGCATTACAGCCACGGTGGATATCGCGCCATGGCGGACTGGATCAATCCCCTGCTGGCGGTGGATTTCTACGGTTCGCTGGACACCGTGGATATCCATCCGCCCAACATTTCCGGGGCGGCCTATGACGCTGCCAGCCAGGAGGTACAGCTGGCGTTCGCGAATACCGACTCACTAGTATGGCCGGAGGATACCCTGGGGCAGCGGCTGGAGGATTATTTCTACCTGGACGGCGACTGGGGTCTGGTGGACAGCGCAGTGGTAGCCGGGGATTCGATCCGCCTGCAGCTAACTGGTCCCCACTTTTTCGACCACATCATCTACCTGCCCGACAAGGAGTATAATACGATCACGCCAACCTATGCCGGACCGTGGCTACGGAATGGCCGGGGCGTCACGGCGCTGTCGTTCTACCGGGTTCCCATCGATAATCCTGCCAAGACCGTCAAGGTGGTAGTGCCAAACGGAGGGGAAATCTGGCCGCCCAATACGGAGCAGACCATTGAATGGGTTCAGACAGGGGTGTCTACTGTGAACATCACGTACAGTGACGATGGCGGTGTTACCTGGCAGGCCATCGCCCTGGGAATAACCGCCAGCCAGGGCAGCTACGCCTGGACGACGCCGGAGATCATTTCCGCCAGCTGCCGGGTGCGGATAACGGATGCCGCAGACAGCGTGACAGCGGATGAGAGCAACGGCGTGTTCGGCATCTATACCAAGGCGATCACGGTACTGGCACCCAACGGTGGTGAGACCTGGGAAGTTGGTACGAGCCAGACCGTGGCATGGATCAGCAGTTTTGTCGATCAGGTGTTGATACAGTATACCACGGACGGAGGAACATCCTGGGGTACTGTGGCCCGCTCGGTGAACGCCGCGGACGGCCAGCGGACGTGGGTAATCCCGGATGCGGTTTCGACGGATTGCAGAATCCAAATCAAGGACATGATCGACCCCACGGTAGTAGATACCAGCGATGGCCCCTTTGCCATTGTTGCACCGTTGAGGACTGAGGATGATCCCCCGATCCTCCCGTTGGAGCTGGCACTGATGCAGAACCATCCCAATCCCTTCAATCCCGCGACGGTGATCGAATACAGCCTCCCGGAGCAAGGCCAGGTGGAGGTCGTGGTGTACGACCTGAACGGGAAAGAGACCTGCCGACTGGTGGACAGCGAGCAGACGGCGGGACGATATATTGTGCGCTGGGAAGGCCGGGATATGGACGGCAGGTCGGTGCCGGCGGGCATCTACCTTTGCCGCCTGCAAGCCGGGGGCCAGATCAAGACACGCAAGATGATGCTATTGAGATAGGCTCACAGCCTGGGAGCCATCACTCCACTGCCATGTCCAGGTTGTGGAACAGGAAGGCGTAGATATCGGCGAACTCCTCGATGAGCTTGGAAACGGGGGTGCTGCCGCTGCTGCCGCCGTGCCCGGCTTTGGTCTCCACCCGCAAGAGGCTGGGATTGGCCGGCGAGGCCTTTTCCTGTAGCGTAGCCACGAACTTCTTGGCGTGAGCAGGGACGACACGGTCATCGGTGTCGGCGGTGGTCACCAGAAGGGGCGGATACGCCACACCGGGGTCGACATTGTGCAAGGGTGAGTAGGCGAACATGAAGCGGAAGTGATCGGGATTTTCCTCGGCATTGCCAAATTCGCCGGTCCAGTATGCGCCAGCGGTCCACTGGTGATAGTGGAGCATATCGGTAACCGGCACCCTCGAGATGACGGCACCGTACAGATCGGGCTGCTGAAGCAGGCAGACGGCGGTGAGTAGGCCACCGTTAGACCGGCCGGTAATAGCCAGACGATCCTGGCTGGTATAGCCGTTAGCGATGAGCCACTCGCCAGCCGCGATGAAGTCATCAAAGACGTTCTGCTTGTTTTCCAGCATCCCCGCGCGGTGCCATTCCTCACCGTACTCGCTGCCGCCGCGCAGATTCGCCATGGCAAACACACCACCGGCTTCCAGAAATACCAAGCGATGGGCGGCGAAATGGGGCAGGTAGGAGATGTTGAAGCCACCGTAGCCATAGAGCAGGGTGGGATGGGCGCCGTCCAGCTGCAAACCCTTGCGGTGAGTCAGGAACAAAGACACCCGGGTGCCATCCTTCGACGGATAGAAGACCTGGCGGGTTTCATAGCCAGAGGGATCGAAATCGATCTCCGGCCCATGGAACAGGGTGACCTCGTCAGTCTCGAAGTCGTAGCGGTAGATACTGGCAGGATATAAAAACGACGTGAAGGAGAAAAAGAACTCGGTATCCTGCGGGCGGCCGGAAAGGTCCTCGATCTCCCCCATGGCGGGCAGCTCGATCTCCCGCACGAAATGGCCCTCAAGATCGTAGATCCTCAATAACTCGTGGGCGTTGTGCATCACCTGAAGCACGAAGTGGTCGTTAACCAGGTGGATGTCACTGATCACGTCTTCCTGTTGAGGGATCAGTTCGGTCCAGTTGTGCTGATCCTGGTCAGCCGCATCCAAGGCCATGAGTCGGCCGCGAGGGGCACCAAAATCGGTGTGGACATAGAACGTGCTGCCATTACTGCTGATAACGTCGTAGAGGGCTTCCCTGACATCGAAGAGCCGGGTGAATTCGTCCCGAGAATCCAGCTCACGGTAGTAGAGGCCATTGCGGCTATCGGTACCGCGATAGACCCAGATGAGCAGGTACTGCCCGTCCTTCGTGATCCAGGGATAGGCATCGCGGTCCTTGTGTTCCGGCAGTGAGAAGACGAGTGTATCCTGTTCCTGGGGAGTATCGAGGGAGTGCCAATAGACCCAACCGTAGCTATTCTGTTCCCCGGTAGGCGCCGTGCCCGGCTCCGGGAAGCGGTTATAATAAAAGCCGCTGCCGTCAGGTTTCCAGGCAATGCTGGTATACCGGGACCAATGGAGGACTTCGTTAAAATCCTGATCCGATGCAAGGTCGCGGATCAGGATCTCACGGGTATCACTTCCGTGGCGTGAAATGGTGTAGGCCAGCAGCTGCCCATCAGGGGAAAATTCCTGACTCATAAGGGCCACCGTACCATCCTCACTGAGAGTATTGGGATCGATCACCACCGCAGGCTCGCCGTCCAGCTCGGACACCATATAAAGAACCGACTGATCCTGGAGACCATCATTTTTAGAGTAGAAATAGTACTGCCCATGGCGTTCAGGCACTGCATACCGCGGATAGTTCCACAGCTCGGTCAGACGGGCTTTGATGGTATCCCGGGCCGGGATGGCATCCAGATAGGAGCGGGTCAGTTGGTTCTGCGCGGACACCCAAGCCTGCGTCTCGGGGGAATCGGGATCAATCATCCAGTGGTAGGGATCCGGCACTTGTGTTCCATGGAAGTCCTCGACCACATCCGATTTGCGGGCGTCGGGGTAGGTCCACTTAGCCGCCTTTGCCCTGGCGCCGACCGCCGATGAACCGGAAAACATGGTGCAGGAATAGATAAGGAGACACAGTATCACAAGGGCAGATCGTTGCATAGGAAGACTCCTTGGATCAGAGCGTGATGTGAAAGCAGCTAAAACTAGGGCAAGCCAAGCCACTGGGCAAAGGTTCTCAATATGGTTATCCGATTACAACTCAAAAAAGCCGGCGCTGCCTGGGTGGGAGGAAACGCCGGCTATTAGTGCTGTTGATATGCCGAGAGCCTAGATCTTTACAAACCACCGGCGGCGATACATGAACCAACCCACCAGCAGCCAGAAAATGACATTTGAGAGGGCAAAGGCCAGTGACGCAAGATTGGTGTCACCCAGCCAGGAAGTGAAGCCGTTCACATACAGCCAGTGTCGGAGATTAGTATCGCCTACCTTGACCAGGAACATATTTCGAACCAGGAAGCCACTGAACCAGAAGATGATGAGGGGATTCATGCCCATCATCACGAAAGGCCGAGCCCATTTATCGGTCCCCTGCATGTCAATCAGCCAGTAGCAGCCCGCCAGGAGCAATCCACCGAGACCAGCCATGAAGATGGAGTAGGTGGGCGTCCAGAGCTGTTTATTGATGGGGATCAGGAAATCGAGGGTCAAGCCCAACACGGTGAGGAAGCTGCCCAAGGCCAGCCACTGGAAGAGACGCTCCTTATGATCCTGTACCCGCACCAGCACTTTCCCGAACTGCAGCCCCAGGAAAACAGACAGAACAGCGGGCAAGGTGGTGACGATACCTTCTGGATCGTAGCCGGCGTCCCGGGTGCCGGACCACAGGTGTTTCAGGCCGAAGACCAGGCGGTCGATATAGCCGCTGGCGTGGCCTTCCGGCGTCCAGACAGCGCGTCCATGGCCAGGCACATACAGTCCGTACATAATGACCAGGTAGACCAAGATCAGGGCACCCATGGCGATCCACTGGTCCCGGGGTCTAGGCAGGAGGACCATCATGGCTGAGACCACCAGGTAGCACAGGGCGATGCGTTGGAGTACTCCCGGGATCCGGACGTTACTGAAGTTGAAGGAATAGAATCCAGCCAGGAGCACTGCCAGTAGCACCCAGAAAAGAGTCGCGTTGAAAATCCGCCGGGCTTCCGCCCCGCGTTCCTCCGCAGTATCAAAACGCAGGCGCAGGTATGCGAACAGGCCGGCCACCAGCAAGGCCAGTACCAGAAAGATGCCCAGAAACTTCACCAGCGACACGTCATAAACGCGGAAGGCGGACAGGACCAGTCCCAAGCCGAACAGCAGCACAGTGCGTTTGAAGATCTTGAGCCACACCGCGGCCTTATGCTCCAGGGTCTCGATGCGCACCCGGAGGGAGAGGGCCATAGCCACACCCATGATGAACAGGAAGAAGGGGAAGATCCAGTCGGTAGGGGTCCAGCCATTCCACTCGGCATGGAGCAGGGGACGAAAGACATGCGACCAATCGCCGGGGTTGTTCACCAGAATCATGCCGGCAATGGTCAAACCGCGGATCGCATCAAGAGAAGCGAGGCGTTGCTTTTTAGGGGTATCAGGCATAGATGTTCCTCAGTCTATAGATTTGATGAAGAGTAAAAAAGTCACCAGATCAGGATGCGCTGTGAGGATATTTCACCCACAAAAATAATGAAGGATGATACCGGCCGCTACAGCTGCGTTAAGACTCTCTGCCTGGCCGTTGCCGGGGATGGTGACCGCTTCATGCAGCCGCTCTTTCCAGTAGGGACTCAACCCGTGCGCTTCGCTGCCGATGACCAGTGCCCAGCGGTCGTCCTTAACCTCGACCTGATCGAGGGGTTTGCCATCCATCACCGCCCCAACCAGTACGACACCCGTGTCAAAGATGGTGTCAGCCAGCACCGAGATATCCAGCTGCCTGAGAATCGGGATGTGGAAATGGGCTCCCATACCTGCACGCACGACCTTGGGATTCAGGGCGTCGGCACTGCTGCTACTGACCCAGACCGTAGGCACTGAAAACCAATCGGCGGTACGCAGGAGTGTGCCCAGATTGCCAGGATCGGCGATACCATCGAGAATAAGGATTGGCGTGCGCGGTGGTTGATCATCCTGATGATCGAGAGGTGGTGTTTTCACGACGGCAAAAACGCCCTGGGGGTGCCGGGTGTCAGCCAGCTGATCGGCCTGGGTGGTGGTGACAGATTCGGGATTCACTCCTCGGGCAAGCGCCAAGCTTTCGATATCGTGCCCGGAAGCTGACCGGGCAAATTCGGGGGATAACAAGACCTGCTCGATGTCCGCCAAGGATTGCAGGGCCTCAGTCACCAATCGGGCCCCCTCTATAATGAAGCGGCCCTGCGCCTGGCGCAATTTTTTCTGCCTGAGGCCTCGGAGTTCCTTAATAGCGCGTTGAGACAGGCCCATTCACCGGCACAGTGCTAATCTTTGGGAAATATATCGTCGAACCGGTCGGCCAACTGGGTGAGTGGAACCTCTACCTGTTCCCCAGTATCCATGCGCTTGACGGTGCATATTTCCTTCTTGACCTCCTCCTCACCCAGGATAACAGCAGCCCGAGCACCCGACCGGTTTGCTTCCCGGAGCTGGCTTCTAGCACTGCGGCGGAGAGTCTCCAGGACAACGGTGTAGCCAGCTGTCCGCAGCTGCTGGGCACAACTCAAGGCCGGGATACGGGCCTCGTCGGTGAGCACGACCAGATAGACATCCAGCTGGCGGGGAGAGAGCTTCTCCTTCAGGCGGTCTTCCGCTACCAGCAGCAGCCGTTCCAGTCCCGCGGCGAAACCCACGGCAGGCGTATCCGGGCCACCCAGCTGGGCTACCAATCCATCATAGCGCCCACCTCCACAGAGGGCATCCTGCGCTCCCAGCTGCTCAGAGGTCACCTCGAAGGTAGTGCGCGTGTAATAGTCGAGACCACGGACCAGCTTGGCATCATGCTCGAAGGGAATCCCCAAAGCCTCAAGCCCCGCCATGACTTCCTCAAAATGCAGGCGATCCTCGTCGGAGATGTAGTCACTGATGAGGGGAGCGTGTTGGTCCAAGAGGGCCTGTGTCTCCGGATTTTTACTGTCGAAGAGCCGGAGGGGATTATTCTTGACACGCTGCTGGTCCAATTCACCCAGTTCTCCGGCATAGGGTTCAAAGGCCTTGCGTAGCCGTTGGAGGTAGTCGCCGCGCACTTCGGGGCTACCGATCGTATTCAACCGGACAGACAGCCCCTGTGACTCGAACAGGCTGCACAGATCATACGCCAGGGCGATAACCTCAACGTCCTGCTCGGCGTGGGGTGATCCGATCGCTTCCACACCGAACTGGCTGAACTGGCGAAGACGTCCTTTCTGAGGGCGCTCCTGGCGATAGAGACTGTCCATGTAATACAGGCGGGTAATGGGAGTATCTCGATCGAGATGATTCTGGATATAGGCTCTGATCACCGGGGCTGTGAGTTCCGGTCTGAGAGTAAGGCTTTTCCCGCCCTTATCGGTAAAGGTGTACATTTCCTTGTTGACGATGTCCGTCTCCAGGCCGATGCCCCTTTCGAACAGCTCGGTGAGTTCAAAGACTGGTGTGCGAATCTCCTGATAGCCGTAGGTGGACATAACGGCGTGCACGATCCACTCAACAAACCGCCAGAGGTGGGTCTCTTCAGGCAGTATATCCCGCACCCCCCTGACACGATTCACCCTATCACCCATTTCTACATTTCTCCTTCTGCCTACTTATGCGACCCAGGACATGAACAGATTGAATGATAAAGCCAATTATTAATAGGAGGCCTGCTGATACCGGGCTATAGTGACACGTCTGGGCGAAGGGGAAAATGCCGGACCCTTTAGCGCCTAGACAAATCAGATGGGGGCATCTTCCCCCTCGGTCTCCCACTTCCGGAGAATTTCCAGTACTTCACCGGGTGTACTGGTTTCCACCAGAGCACTGCGCAATGATCCATCACTCAACAGTTTAGTGATACGTCCCAGAAGTTTGAGGTGCTTGTCGGGCTGTTGCTCGGGGCTAAGCAGGAGGATAAAAATGTGGCAAAGGGCACCATCGACGGCTTTAAAGTCAATGCCGTCAGGAGATATCCCCATGACCAAAGCCACCTCCTTAACGCTTTTGCTTAGCCCGTGGGGCAGGGCAATTCCTTTGCCAACGCCAGTACTCATGCGGCGTTCACGCTTCAGGATGCTTTCCAAACACTCCTGGCTAGAGTCAATGATATGCTGTTCCTCCAAGGGTGTCAGGAGCTCCTGAACGGCCGAGCTCCGATCCGTAGCGCGCATTGGCAGGATTATAAACTGCGGGGAGAGGAGAGCTGAAACGGTACTCATCTGAGCGGGCGAATTTTACTTCATTCCAGCGTGAATACAAGACATTTTGATCCCCATTAACTTACGACACGCCACGCGTAGCGACTAGAACCACAATCCGCTCTGCCGGCCGCCACGGTTTTCATACTTGATGTCTTTCAGATCAGCATTGATCACGTTGATGCGAAGCATGAAGCCTCGCCAGTTTCCGGAGGGTGTCCAGCTGAACGAGAATTCCCAACAGTGCAGTTTCCGATACAGCTGCAGGTCATGGCTAACAAGTTCCTGCGTGAGCATGTTGAAACGCGCCGTGTAGCCGACGGTCCAGCCAGGGCCAATATTAAATTTGAAGTTACCGTTCAGCCAGAAGGTCTCGCGTTTCTCAGGATCCAGAGAAGGGATCAGACTATAGCGCATGCCCAGGGTGGCCTCCCAGAGGTTCCCTTGAGCCAACGTCGGCTTAGACACACCGCGGCGGAATGCCAGCTGGTCATCCATATCCTCAGATTCATCCAACAGCAAGGTGTCGCCAGGCATGACTTCTTCCTCTGGTGCTTCCTCTTCTTCTATAGGAACGAGACGCTTGCCTGCCAACCTGATGCTGGTTCTGGCATTCATTCGGGAGAGCCTAGGTATGGTCAGAACTTTGTTTATCCGACGGTGAAGGGTTTCATCCCACGCGTATATGTCATGTTCCATAGATATGTCGAGATTCAGCTGCTTCAGAAAGGGAGATCGGAAACTGGATTGAATGGGACTCAGGTGGAGACTGTCGGCAGTGAAGTTATAACTGGTGCCTATATTCCAAGAAAGCAGATTGGTCTTGACCTCTTTGCCCTCCACCTCACTCTTGGTCTGGAACACATTAGAGATCGAGATGCTCATGGCCTGGCTTTCCCTACTGGGTGTACCCCCGACCGGGGACCCGGCAAACTTGTCGTACGGTTCGCCATCCGGTCCCAGAGGGAAATACCCCAGATCGACGCCAAATACCGGCTTCGAAAAGTCTGGCGTGTAGCTATAACTGATAGAAGGGGTTAATACATGGCGCAAGGCTTGCAGTGAGCCGATCTGCAATGGAACCAAGCCATAAAGCTTAGTACTGGCGGAGAGTGAAATTCGACCCGTATGTCTCACAGCAGATTTATCCACCATATGATATTCGACCTGGCCAGCTGTATCCAGAAAGGCAGACCGGTACCTAGTAGTCCAATCCTGGTTGATGCCGAGGTTAAGATTCAGGGTAATATACCTGAGGATAGTTTGTTGAGCTTGCAGACTGATGTTGTTTTTTGCCCAAGTGCGATTGAGTATGACCTGCTCCTCAGGCCAAAAGTAGGTCAAGCTGTCAACTGCAACCGTGTCCACTACCAATCCATCCGTGTTGGTGGTATCATATCGGAATGTCTGGACGGTGAGTGTGTCCGCTTCCCAGAAAATACTCTGATGATTGTTCAAGCTGCTATTGAGTGACCATCGAATATTATGATACCAACGGGGAACCTGGCCTTTCGCCGGGTTAAACAGAGCGCTACTGGCACGGCCGAAGCTGATTCTAGGTAGGGTGCGTGATTTCTCCTCCATATGCTGGCCCAGTTTAACAGGCGGTGTACCTAGCCTATCAAGGGCCTGAAGGTCATACTTTTCCTGGAGGGCAACGTTAAGCCGGTTTGGCGTACCCGGCCAGCTTTTGCTATAGCTGGCGTTAGAGATGATCTGCTGAGTTAGCCGAGTGCGGCGGTCAAGTCCCTGGTCGCGGAACAATCTGCGACTTGAGGTGTACCGGGCGTCAATATTCAGACGTTGAGTGGGGTCCAGGGTATGACTATGACGCCAAGAGGCACTCCACTGGTTGGCTGCCTTGCCGGGAGTAAACAGATTCGAGATATTCTGTTCATCCACGAGCCGGAAGAGAGTTGAATTCATTTCTCCACTGAATTTATATCGTCGGTTATATCTCAGTCTTCCCCTGGCCCGGATCCCCCGTTCGTCGAACAGATCCAGCCAGCCGGTAGCGTCTGCGTAGTCATTGAACACCCAGAAATAGCCCAGCCCTTCAATATAGCGACCATGCCCGCGGCTCTGGCCATAGCTAGGCATGATCCATCCAGTCCTCCGCCTTCCAGATTCATTTGGGAAAACGACAAATGGCAGACCGATGACCGGTACATCCATAAGGTAGAGGATAATCGGTTTGGCAATGACTTTATCGCCCTGGAGCATTTTCATCCGCTGGGAGGCGAAGTAAAAATGTGGGGTATCCAGTGCACACGTAGTATAGCGACTGTGACGTACATAGTAGACATTGCCAGGATGACGGTGCACTAATTCCCCGTGATAGTGGCCATCTTCCAGTTGTGTCCTGCCCTGCACTACCCGGCCGACCTCCTTTACCATGTCGAATTCCATGAGCTGGCCGTACATGGGATCACGACCGATCTGGTGGAGCGTGGGGCGTTCGTTAAAAGCCACCTCCGCCCGCATGAGATTGTCTTGCCAAGTGACCATGATAAATCCGGCGGCCAGCCCATTCTCCTTATAATCCACCCGGGCACCCTGTTCAAGGTAGGTCACTTCTCCCGGGATATCGTAATCAAGATACTCAGCCTTATATATCACCACGGTATCGACTTCAGAATTGCCCGACTCGGGCTCGAAGCGTCCACGGGCACCGCCTTGAACCCGGATCCGAACCAGTTGGCTCTCTGCATCGAAGTCCAGTGTCAAGGTGTCCCCAGTGGTATTATTTACACCCTGCAGAATCGAATCCTCAACCACATGATAGGTGGACGAGGCCATACCGTTAAGCCACAACGTGGCCAGGCGATCATCGATGAAGTCAGCCACCATTTGCCGACTGGTAAGCACATCCGTAAAGGTCTGCCTATCCTGCCGGGCAGGTGATAATCGCGCTTGAATCAACGCCGTACCTTCGGCACCGTCCTCAACGAATCCGGTTTTAAGTATCTCTCCCTCGTAGATCAGTCGGATGCGACCACCGCGCAAGCTCCGGTCAGTCTCCCCAACGGCTGCCTCACCGGCCAGATCAAGCCTTCCTGCCAAGTCGTTATAAACCATTTGTTGACCGGTAATCAGGCGATCGCTTTCCTCCACAACTACCGCCCCCAGGGCATAGAAGGAAGCCCCCCTCGGGCCATCTTCTTTCTGATAACGGAACTCATCAGCCGTAAGCCGGCGATCATCCTGGATCATGACCACCTCCTTATAGGCTACGCCAGTATCCAGCTCTGTCCAGTAGACCAGCTCCCGGCAGGTAATGGTGTGATCCTCCTGAACGAATCTTACAGCTCCCAGGGCGTGAAACTTATCCTCACCATTATAGAAGACCAGCGAATCACACCTGAGGTCCTCATTGGGACGCACTCCCCTTACCGGTCCCGACAGCTCGATACGTTCATCGCGACGATAGTATACAGCCCGCCTAGTAAAGAGCTCCCAATCCCCTTTCTTGAGTCTGGCATTGCCTGAGAGAATATCCGCCGGCTGGCCATTGAGAGTAGCATGCTCCTGGATATCAGCGGTCCACCGCAGGCGCTCATCGGGTGGGGCGGCGGATACCAGCCCCAGGGAAGCCACAAGTGTTACGTATACTAGTACCGGCCGGACCACAACTTCTCCAAGCGCTGACGAATAAATTTTTCATGTCCCTGGTCCGTTGGACGGTAGAACACCTGCGGTTTCATCTGCTCCGGGAAATAATCAACCTCAATGAAGTGCTCCGGTTCATCGTGGGGGTAGGCATAGTCCTTGCCGTAGTCCATGGTAGCCATCAGGCCGGTGGCCGGATTACGAAGATGCAGGGGCACTGTCTGAGCGCCGTCTTCTTTCACGCGGCTGGTCGCTCCCTTGAGGGCCTGATAGGCAGCATTGCTTTTGGGCGCAGAAGCCAGGTAGGTGGTGACGTGCGCCAGGATCAGGCCGGACTCAGGCATGCCTACCATATGAACCGCCTGCATGCCAGAAGTGGCCACCACTAATGCCTGTGGATCGGCGTTGCCGATATCCTCAGAAGCCAAGATCACCAACCGGCGGGCAATGAACTCGGGTTTCTCCCCACCTTCCAGCATGACAGCCAACCAGTAGACGGCGGCATCCGGATCGCTGCCGCGAAGTGACTTAATAAAGGCTGATATGGTGTCATAATGGTAATCCCCGGCGCGGTCATAAAGGAGTCCCCGCTGCTGGAGTGCTTCTTTGACGTGGTCTTCAGTAAGTGTGATCACCGATTTCCTGCCGTGTTGTCCTACGGCGATATCCAAGGCATTGAACATCTTGCGGGCATCACCACCGGCTGACTCAATAAGCAGGCGGCGGACATTGCCCTTTATTGCGATTTCACGACGGGATAGGACGACATCCTCGGCCAAGGCACGATCCAGCATGGCCGTTAATTGTTCATCCGTGTAGGGCAACAGACGAATAACCCGGCAACGAGAAAGTAGAGGGCCGATAACCTCGAAGCTCGGGTTCTCAGTGGTAGCGCCGATGAGAATGATAGTCCCGTCTTCCACCGCGTGAAGGAGAGCATCCTGCTGAGCCTTGTTGAACCGGTGAATCTCATCGATGAACAGAATGGTCTTCCGGCCGAGCTCCCGGTTGCTCCGGCCCGCTTTCAGCACTCCCCGCACCTCCCTGACGCCGGCCGCCACAGCCGAGATTTCGTGAAAAGAAGCCTGAGAATGCCTGGCCAGCAGCTTGGCCAGGGTGGTTTTCCCCGAGCCAGGTGGACCCCAGAAAATCATGGAGAAGATGCTTTCAGTTTCCAGAGCGCGCTGCAACAGATGACCTGGCCCCACCAAGTGTTCATGGCCTACGAAGTCCGCCAGTATGGTAGGGCGAACGCGGTCAGCCAGTGGTGGCAGGTTCCGGCCACCGGCTTGCTGAAAGATAGTAGGATCGTTTTTTTTCGCGGTCATCAGGGAGGGAATACGCTACCAGAGGATTGTGAGGATGTTTCCTCCTTAGCCCGGGTTTCAAGATGGACATGAGTGAACCAGGCCAAGGCATGGGCCATAGCCAGAAAGCGGCCGTCCTGGTTGCTACGCCAGCGAACATCCTGGTTGGAGGAATGGGTATTGAGTGCCCGTACGGCACCCGTTATCACCATATCGAATTCCCGCATGTCTCTGACCTGCTTAGCAAGGATCAAGGCTACCAATTCGAATGTTGGTACTTGATAGGCCGATAATTCGGCCTCTCCAGACACAAAATTCCCATTCTCTAACTGATTTTCCAGCAGATAGTTCAGGGCAGCATTCACGCCACCTTTGATCCGACGCAGTTGTGGATGGTCAATCGCCAGCGCCTGTTCCAGCAGCAGCAGTGCTTCAGCAACGATCGCATGATCGTCGGTGGAGAGCGGTCCGGGATCGTTCCAGCTACCGCTGGGCAGCTGTCGATTGATGATGATCAGCGCCTCATCCACGGCTTGTTCCACCAGCTTATACTCATGTACTGTCCGATAGTGTTCCAGCAGCTCTGCCAGGACCAGCGCATGGTAGAAAGGTGAATCGTCCTGGGGGCGTACAGTTTGCCATTCCAAGGCTTTGGAGGCCGCCAGCAGATAGCGAGGATTCCGGAAGACGCGATAAGCCCGGCTCATAACCCTGCCCGCCAAAGCGGTAGGATAGGCGCTGTGTCTATTGACAGTTCCCTGATTAGTGGTGTAGAGCGGCCAAGCGCCCTCCGCAGTCTTATTGTCCAGAAGCCAGTTGAGGCCCATTCTAGCCCTATGGACTACGGCCGAATCGGATAAACCGGCTTCGATCAGTATGAGCAGACCCAATACATGCCGAGCAGCGACGCGCACCAAAGGGTGATCCGCCGGATAAGGCCGGGTAGGCCAGTCAGCGTAGCCCAGACCCCAGCTGCCATTGCCATTGTACATAGCCTCGCTGTGTACAGCGGTAGTTTCCCAGTACCGGGCTACGATATGAGTATCCAGCGGTGGGTAATAGGTGGCCTTGAAAGCCAAGGCATCGTGCCGCACATACTGGACTTGACCAAGTGCGACTGAAAGGAGCATCAACACGGCCACGCCAGGCTTCATGAGAGGAAAGTTACAGGGGCCGGGATGTAATTGGTAGTGCTGTTGGCAAGGCATTTTCCGGTCCGGTTATCAGCTTTTCCTTTCACACTTCCATCCTCTCGACCTACATTCCCGCCCGTATGAGACCTCTTCAATCCCGCATTATCGTCTTTTCATTCCTGGCCATCATACTACTGACCACCGGCTGTGCCGGACCCGGAGCAGCCCACCGGAAAACGGCCATTCACACCGGCTACGCGTATGCGTTTCTGTCCAAACGGGCCGATCGAATTCAGGACAAGAACCTGCAGCGGGCGCGCAAGATGTACCTCCGCGCTCGTAGGCACTATGTGAAGGCCTTCCAGGCCGGGCTGGCTCAGCTGGAGAAGCGCCACCCCGGTTTCAACGATTCCCTGATGATGAATCCCGGTCAAGCCGCGGCGATGACCACGGCAGAAGACGTTCCTCTACTGTATTGGACCGCCGCCGCCCTGGGATCCGCCATCGGCCTATCCAAGGACCGGCCGGACATGCTGATCCGGTTGGCGCAAATCGGCACGCTGGCCTACCGGGTGACAGAGCTCCAGCCGGACTTTATGGACGGTGCCGCCTATGAGCTGCTGATGATCTACGAGGCCAGTCGTCCAGCCATGATGGGTGGATCCTTATCCCTGGCGAGGCACTATTACGAGCAGGCTTTGTCCTATTCCCAGGGCAGCAGCGCCGGACTTTTCGTAAGCTACGCCGAGGTAATCTGCATCCAGGAACAGGACCGCGAGAACTTCGTCGCCATGCTGGATAAAGCGCTGTCGGTGAAGACCGGCGGGGTCATGAACCGCATGGCGAAACGGCGGGCAAAGTGGCTCCTCAAGCGGATTGACGACCTGTTCCTATAAGACACGACGCCTGGAATTCTACACATCAATACACCCGTGAATTGCCATATAAATCGATGACGAAATCATTCGTCGAATCCGATTCCGCCGCAACATGCAGCCAACATCGCTGGTGGCTAATCATACCAGTCATAGTTGCTGCTATCGCAAGCACAAACGTTCTGACTGGAGCACCACCGGTGAACGTCAAGATGGCCACCCTGGCGCCGGAAGGATCTCCCTGGTACCAGGTCCTGGAGGATATTGCCCAGGACTGGCGGGAGCTATCGAACAACCAGGTGCGTCTGAGGATCTATGCTGGTGGTGTGGTGGGCGACGAAGGTGACATGGTGCGCAAGATGCGGCTGAACCAGGTACAGGCGGCTGCCCTCACCGCCGAAGGGCTCAGCTACATCGACAAGGGCATTTACGGGCTTTCGCTACCCTTGCTAGTGGACAACTATACCGAACTAGACTGGCTGCGCGCCCAGGTAGAGCCGGAACTGCGCCGAAGATACGAGGAAAAGGGATTCATCGTGCTCGCATGGGCGGACGTGGGCTGGGTCTACTGGTTTACCCGTGCCCCGGTGCGAACGCCGGATGATCTTCGCAAGCTGCGCCTGTTCACCTGGGCGGGCGATCCCCATTCGCCCCGGCTATGGAAGAAAGCCGGTTTCCACGCTGTCTCCCTCTCCGCCGTTGATGTCCTGCCAGGGCTCCAGACCGGGCTGATCGATGCCGTGGACAGCTCACCCCTGACGGTAGCATCTTTCCAGTGGTTCGGCATTACCAAATATATGACTGACCTGCCGTGGGCAGCCATGACCGGTGGTCTGATAATCAACCGGGCCACCTGGGAACGGATCCCGGAGCAGCTGCGTCCCCAGCTGCTGGCAGCAGTAGAGAAGCGAGCGCTACATATAAAGAATAAAATCCGCTACACGGATGACGAGGCGGTAGTAGTCATGAAGGAACACGGGCTGAAGGTCATCGAGATCACGCCCGCCGAGAGAGAACAGTGGCAGCAGTTGATCGAACAGTACAGCTACATGCTGAAAGGCACCCTGGTTGACAGCACCATGTTTGAGCGGGTTCTGGCATTGAAACAGACGATGGACCAGCCAGGATTTGTCCTGCCCTGAGATGGATAGGAATTCCATCATATCAAAAACCAGCCAAATGCTCCAGTTGGTCAAGCGACAGGTGCATTCGGTGGAAAACCTGGCCGTGATCATTATTCTTGCCGCTATGGCTCTGCTACCCATGGCCGAGGTGATTGCCCGAGAAGTATTCCGGTCCAGTATACCGGGCGCCATTGTCACCGTGCGTCATCTCACACTCTGGATCGGATTTGTAGGTGCCATGCTGGCGGCGCGGGAGGGACGGCTGCTCTCTTTCACGGGGGAAACCCCCTGGCTACGCGACAGGTGGGGGGAATGGACGGGAGTGGTCGCCGGTATCGTCTCAGTGGGGATAACGATCGTACTCATGGTGGCCAGCTACCGCCTGATGAATACCGAGCGCATGTTCCCCCGTCCTATCCTAGGGCCTATCCAGGTCTGGACGACACAGCTGGTCATGCCCATCGGCTTCGGTGTGGTAGCCTGGCGACTGCTGATGCGAAGCAGCTCCCAATGGGCCTACCGACTGCTAGTCATAGTCGGTATTGCCGTGCTGGGCTACCTGGGGTTGGGCTTGGAGCTGCAGGGAGGCTGGGCTATTTATGCCGGGTTCGCTGGATTGATTTTGGCCGTCGTCTTCGGGGCACCGATCTTCGTCGTCCTGGGCGGTGCAGCCGTTTTGCTCTTCTGGAACGAGTGGGGTGTAATGGCAGCTATTCCAGCGGAGACGTACCGTATCGTGGTTCATCCCATGCTGCCGACCCTGCCCCTCTTCACGCTGGCCGGCTACTTTTTCGCTGAGGGCGGCGCATCCCGGCGACTCGTAAGAGTCTTCAGGGCTTGGTTCGGTTGGATTCCGGGCGGCACTCCTCTGGTCGCGGTACTGGTCTGCGCCTTTTTCACCTCGTTCACCGGCGGTTCCGGCGTGACCATTCTCGCACTGGGTGGTCTGCTGTTCCCCATGCTGATCAAAGACCTTTACAGCAAGAAGTTTTCAACGGGAATCCTGACGGCTTCCGGATCCATTGGCCTGCTGTTCCCACCCAGTCTGCCGGTAATCCTCTACGGGGTTCGTGCGCAGGCTCCTATCGACCGGTTGTTCCTGGCCGGGATTCTCCCAGGCCTGTTCCTGGTGGCGATTGTCGCCGGTTGGGGTGTACGCCAAGGCATCATAGGCAAAACCCAGAGAACTCCATTCCAGTGGAAAGAAGCACGTGAAGCACTCTGGAGTGGGAAGTGGGAGGTGCTCACGCCAGTCATCGTGCTCGCCGGACTATTCGGCGGAGTAGCCACCCTGGTAGAGACCGCCGCCATTACAGCGGTCTACGCCTTCGTCATCCAAGTCTTTGTTTACCGGGACCTGAAGTTGACCAAGGATGTCATTCCCACCATGGTGAGCTGTGCTACTCTCATCGGGGGAGTACTGATCATTCTGGGCGTAGCGATGGGCTTGACCAGCTACCTGGTAGACGCCCAGATACCTTCCAGGGCGTTGCATTGGGTTCAGGCCCACATTCACTCAAAGATTGTCTTCCTGCTAGCTCTTAACGGTGCCCTGCTAGTAGTCGGCGCGCTGATGGATATCTTCTCGGCCATCATCGTCGTCGTGCCGCTGATCGCCCCGATGGGTGAAGCGTTTGGCATCGACCCCGTGCATCTAGGTATCATTTTCCTGGTAAACCTGGAGCTGGGATACCTGACTCCGCCGGTCGGCATGAATCTGTTCCTCAGCAGCTACCGATTTAACAGATCGCTACCCAGGGTATACCTATCTGTAATTCCTTACCTCATCATCCTTGCGATCGGCGTATTGATAATAACATACGTGCCGAGCATCACGCTGACTATCCCTGCCTTGTTCGGCAAGTAGCACTTCCGATAACTTCACACTAATATGGCGGCCGCAGGTTTTGGGAGCCATAGCCTAAGGGGCTTGCAATATCTCAGCGGAAAGATCAACATGGGTAAAGAGCCGTCTAGCACAAAACGCCAATTATGGGTCAAACCTCCGCTATCAGCTGAACATGGTGCCAGTGTCACCCTCGCTATCTGCTTTCTCATGGGAGCCTGGATCGCGGGACAGTGGAACCTGAATACCATTATCGCACTCATCACCGCCTTCACCGCTTTTGAGCTGCAGGTTCCCCTAACCCGCATGATCAGGCGCCGCCGACTTGAACTCCGCCTGGTTACCTGGGCTCTGTTGTATGGCCTCGGCGCTATTGTAGGGGCAGGAACACTGTGGCTGCACAATCCAATACTGGGGCGTATCTACGCCGTTGCTGTCGGGGTGTTATTGATCAACTTGATCGGAGCAGTTCAAAAAGATCAGAAATCGATCTGGAATGAGCTGGCTGTCTTTGCCGGACTTTGTCTCGCACTACCCTTCGCATATACCGCTACAGCTGGTCAGATGATCAGGGAACTACTAGGCCTGTGGCTGCTTTGCACATTAGTGTTATCCAGTGCCATTTTCACCGTACGCCTCCGCTTATTGGGGGACGAAGTCCTGGCCGGTGCGGCCGCCTACCACATCGCGGCACTGGCAGTGGTGTTCCTCCTGGTACAGCTGGAATTGCTGAAACCTGAATTGGCCTGGACTTTCCTTATCCCGCTGGTGAAACTGGTGCTGATCATCCTGCGCCTGGATGAATACCAGCGTCTAAAAATGACCAAGATAGGGTTTCTGGAAACCGGACTGGCCATACTGTTCGCGCTACTGGCAGGCTATCTAAGCAGGTTGTAGCCCGACCAACTACAGTAAGCGGATTATTTCCACCACCCCCAGGTAGACAAACAAGGCCAGAGCAACCCAAAGCAGAAGATTGGTCAGGCGGCCATTTCTGAGGTCAGTGATCCAATCCCGACGATTATTCATTATCAGGAGTGTGCCCGCCAGGAAGGGCATGAAGAGCGCTCCGGCCACCGCATAGCCAATCACAATCCAGACAGGTCTATCCACCAGCAGAAGCAACATCGGTGGTATGGCCAAGTAGAGGAGATAGCCACGGTAGAGCGGAGATGAGACTGCTGCGGAAGTCCGGGATGGGCTCCCATTCACCGCACGCCAAGCGGCAACAAAATCGGCAAAGATATAGGGCACACCCTGCCAGACACCCAGCATAGATGAAAAGACCGCCGCCCAGAAGCCGATCAGAAAGGTCCATTTGCCGACCGGTCCAATGAGCTCACCAAGCACCCGCCCAACTTCTATGACCATGCGAGGACCGGTTACCTGCTGGGGATTGACGCCGGCAGCAATAATGATGACTGCCACACCGAACAGTCCCGTCAGCAGGTAGGCGGCCGCGAGATCAATCCGAATGGTAGGATGATCAGTGGTATTCACCCAGCGTTTTTCGCGCATCCAATACCCATAGCTAAGGAGGGTAACACTGCCGCCGACGCCACCCATTACCCCCAATATGAACGTTGCGGAGCCAGCGGGTACGACAGGAATGACCAGCCCCTTGGCCAGCGCAGGCAAGTCGGGTTTGACCGCGATGGCAGCGTACAGCATGACCACGAACATGGCAGCGATGAAGACCTTCATCAGCCGCTCGAAGAGGGCATAGCGTCCCAGCATGACCAGAAGCATGGCGGCCAGGGAATGAATCACGCCCCACCAGGGTACAGAGACCGCATCGACCAACGCGTGACCTGCCAGTCCACAGGCGGCAATCAGGGCGCCGCCCACAATGAAGGACCAAAACAACAGGTAGAAGGCGAAATAGAGGGTAGGCCCCTTGCCCAAGTGATGGACCCATCC
>CP070787.1:2245012-2259301 GCA_020346745.1 Fidelibacterota bacterium
TTATGCTGACTGAGCTCCAGGGCGCACCGCAGGCCAGCACCACCGGCACCCACAACGATCGCGTCAAACTTGTGTACCATGGCCGCCCCCTAAAACAGTTCAGGATTAAAGTTGATAACCGTCAGGATGCCGACTAGCCACAGTGCAAAGCCGAACAGGTAAACAACCCAGTTGCCAAACATCCGCCAGCCATTGTGGGTGACCCAATCATCAATGATGGACTTGATGCCGTAGAACCCATGATAGGCAGCGAACGAGATGAAAGCTACATCGAACACCTTCCACCAGGGTGCTGCAAACAGGTGGGCTAGTTTGTAGTACTTCGCCATATCCGGATTAGTTTCCATCATTGCCTTGAGTGTCGCCAGGTCCGTAGCACCGAAACCGATGCTGTCGAAACCCCACATGCCGGGACCCATGAAATAGTGATACAGATAGAAATGTGCACCCAGGGTGACAAACAGGAGAGCGCCTGTAACGCGCTGCAGTAACCAGGTACTGGAACCACCACTACTCATTATTCCGCCCCCCACATAAGATATCCACCAATAATAAACAGCGCGCCAGCTGTCGCATATACGATATATGCCAGTAGCTTATTACGCTTCATCGCCCAAGCGGTGAATTCTCCTAGGATGAGCCGCATGCCATTGAGGGCATGGAAAAGAACACCACCCAGCAGCAGAATCTCGCCCGCCCGGAAGTAGGGACCCTTGTAAAGCTCGATCCATCTGTTGAACGCCTCCGGACCTTCCTGCATATGGGACATACTCCAGATGTGGAAAATGAGAAACACGACCAGAGCTATTCCAGTGATCTTATGCAAGATCCAGGAGAACATGCCTTCCTTAATCTTGTACATTAATTCCTCCTATCAGACAGTGTGTGGGAGAGGATGCAAGTATACAGGTAGACAAAGCACATACATCCATAAATTGACAGCCCCTATAATTTCGGACAAGTAGGTCTAAATTACAAGTGCCTGATAAACCATCGTGCAAAAAGGTGGGCTTGAGTACCCACATTTTCTTACATATCAGTTAAGCAACGATGATGTAAAGGACCGAGGCAATCCCCGCGCCAATCAAGGCGTAAGGAATTTGCGTCCGTACATGGTCCATATGATCGGAGGCCGAGGCCATAGAAGATATAATTGTCGTGTCTGAGATCGGTGAGCAGTGGTCACCGAAGACACCACCGCCCAGAACCGCCGCCAGGTAGATAGGCATATGACCTCCCAGCGCCGCCGCCAGCGGTACGGCAATCGGCACCATCAAGGCGAAGGTGCCCCACGACGTTCCAGTGGCAAAAGCCATGATGCAGGCCAGTAGAAAGAGCCCCACAACCGCCGCTTTGTCACCCGCCACGCCGCTGATGATCCCGGCAACGTAAGCACCCGTGCCTAATTCCCTTACCGTGCTGCCCAACGCGAAGGCCATCAGCAGCAGGGTAACGACCGGTATCATGCCGCCCATCCCCTTGAACAACAGATCCATGAACGTTTGCCCGGACATGCCAGCGCGCTCAGGCTTGCGACGGGAAGCCGGTCGAACATTCAGAACCGCTATGGCCGCTATGCTGGCGATCACCGCCCATAGAACCGCCGTGGAGCCGGAACTGGCCTGGATGATGGTCCATAATTCGCTCCCCTCAGGGGCGCTGGCCTTCCCGGTGAAGTAGATACCCAAAATGATGGCGGCTATCATGGTAACCACCGGAACAATTAAATTTGCGGGGCGCGGCGAAAGACCTTCTAGGGTGTCCACGCCCAGCACATCCTCCCCCACCAGGGGATGCGCCCCATCGGCCATGAGCTTGCCTTCGTCAAGAGCACGTTGCTCCGCCTTCTTCATGGAACCCACCTCCCATCCGGCGAGAATCGTCACCAGCACCACCACGATAGCCACCATGGCATAGAAATTCCAGGCTATGCTTGACAGCAGCACCGCCACCGGGCTGGCTACCCCCTGTACCGCCAGCAAACCAATGACCATTGCTCCCCAACCATTGAAAGGCACCAGCATACAGATCGGCGCTGAGGTTGAGTCGCAGATGTAAGCCAGCTTCTCACGGCTGACCTTGTAGCTGTCTGTCAGCGGCCTGCCCACCGTACCAGCCACCAGTGAAGTAATGGAACTCTCCACCGTGATCAGGATACCAAGAAAAAAGGGCACCAGCTGGGCCTGGCGACGATTGGTCACCCAGTGGCGTTCTCCCACCCAACGGATGAATCCCTCTACACCGCCAGTGGCGCTTATCAGGGTAAGGACGCTGCCCACCAATAGACTGTATAGAATTATCCTGGTGTTACCGGCGTCTCCGAAAACGGCGACAATAGCAGTAATAGTTGCGCTGGTAGCCGCCAGGGGATTCCATCCCTCCAGCACCCACCAGCCAATCCAGACACCCAACAATAGAGCGGGATAAATCTGTTTCTTCCACAGAGCCAGACCCAGTGCAGCCGCGGGGGGCAATAGAGACAATATTCCATAAGTTTCCATGTACAGATCTTGTCTGTGGGAAAACTGGTCTTGTCCTCGGAGTATCGCTAGTGAGCGGTCTGAGGGCTTGGGTTAGAAAGGAATATCATCGTCGCCCAGTACGGGCGGCTCTTCTGATGGGCCCAGACCACTCTGTACAATGTCACTGCCGTAGGCTTCCATGGCCAGGCGGGTGATCTCGTCCTTCACCTCAGCATCAGCCACAACCGTGTCATAATACTGGCCATCATTGCTCTTCTGGCTGGGCATCCCGACAAAGGGCCCGCTGGTCCCCTCAACGATTTTGAAGCCCTTCACTACCAATCCCTCGCTGGTGCGCAGGTCGAAAAAGGCCCGGATCTTACCCCATTGACCCTTGTTAATACGTTCAATTTGCATAGGTAACTCCCGAAAATAGTGCCGTGAAGGTAGGGGACGGACAAGGCTGCAGGCAATCAGCCTTTTTCATTTATACACCGGATACCCTGCCCATTACTGCCCATCTACCATGGCAGCCGCTCCAGATCCACGTTTCCACCGGAGAGAATGATCCCCACGCGTTTGCCACTGATGTCCAGGTCACCATTCAACACAGCTCCCACTGCGACCGCTGCTGAAGGCTCAATGATGATCTTCATCCGCTCCCACACGTAACGCATAGCGCTAATGATAGCTTCTTCACTCACCAGAACAATGTTCTCTACCCGTTCCTGTATGATAGGAAATGTCAAGCTTCCAAGGGAGGTGCGCAAGCCGTCAGCGATGGTCCGAGGGTCCTCGGAGGGAATGATCCGCCCAGCCTTCATAGACCGGTAGGCATCATCAGCGTTGGCCGGCTCAGCACCAAATACCTTGGTCTCGGGCGAGAGCTCCGAAACCGCCACGGCCGTGCCACTTAGCAGACCGCCCCCTCCCACAGGCGCCAGTACCAAGTCCAGTTCCGGAACCTCGTCAAGTAGCTCCATTGCTGCGGTTCCTTGACCTGCGATTATACGCGCATCATTGAATGGGTGGATAAAACTTGCACCGGTTTTTGCCACCACATCCTTCAGGGTGCTCTCACGAGATTTCAAGGTCGGCTCGCAGGTAGTTATAATACCACCATAAGCCTTCACGGCAGCCATTTTTACCGGCGGGGCGGTACGCGGGATCACCACATGCGCCTGGATGCCGCGCAGCCTCGCTGCCAAGGCTAGGGCACCCGCATGGTTACCCGAGGAATGAGTAGCTACTCCGCTGGCAGCTTCATCATCATCCAGGGAAAAGACGGCATTACAAGCCCCGCGAAACTTGAAGGCTCCCGCCTTCTGAAAATTCTCACACTTGAAAAACACTTGCGCCCCTACCTGAACATCCAGGCTATTGCAGGTCCAGACCGGTGTCCTGTGTGCATACTGACGTATGCGTGCTGCAGCTGCCTGAACTTCAGCTAGGCTGATGCGCGCTGTCATTGATTATCTGTATCCTCAGCAATTATATGTTCTTCTCGGAGGCTGAGTTGGGAGCATGCCACCAGACGATTGCGGGCCGTTGGGAGCATGAATGCTCTTCCCTGCGTGCTCCCAACATAAAGGAGCATGCGATCGGCTGGTACACCAAGCTTGCTGATAAACTGACCAACAGCAAGTACCAGCGGCTCCCACATGTATCCAGTCATCATTTAGGCAACGCGTCTCAGAGCGAGGTGTCCTCCTTGATTGCTACCTCCACACCCATTGATTCTATATCTTTCAGCATCAAGGCAGGATCAACAATGTGGGCCATGAAGTGGAGCCCCGGCCTCATCGCAACACCCTCCAGATACTGCCGGATACAAGCGACCGTTGGTGCCGCCGTAAGGAAATAGCCGTCCTGATGCGCGAGTCTGACTCGCAAGACCTTGCTCCTGTCATGCTCTGTGCCTCTGGCCTGCAGCTGCAGAACGATGCCGTACGGAGGCTTGGTAAATTTTTTCCAGCCCCAGAAAACCGCATCCCCTACCGCCCGGTGAGCCACCTTGGGTCCCAGACGCATGGCAAGTATGCCCGCCGGGAATAACACCCAATCCACCAGCCAATTGAAACCCGCAACGTAAAAAGCGGTATCACGTAACGTGGGTATCATGTCCGGCAGGCAACGCATTTCCTCCAGCATCATCGGGGCAGTAGGGACACGGCCAAAAGGCTCGCCGAAATCTATTTTGGGAAAGTTCTTCATGCGCAACATGCTGGCTTTCTTCCAGCGCCCTTTTCTGAACACCTCCGCCTGGTAATCCCTGAATTCCGTTACAAACTCTTCGGCGGTGCTGGCTCCAATGTCATAGGCTCCCCAGTCTATCTTAAGGACAGCTCCGACCATGGCTCGCTCCAGGTTGGGAATATTATCACCTGCGTATCGGACCAGCGCAGCCGGAATTCCGGGATGAAAGCCGCCATCGGTGATAAAACAGCGGCCTGCCTCCTTAATCTCATCAGCCCGGGATTGCAGAACCTTTACTTTCGCCGTTGAAAACTGTATATCTAGATAGTCCACCCCCGATTCCAGGGTAGCGGAGGCAATCTGCTGGACATAGGGCGAGGTGCTGGAAGCCACCACCAGCAGGTCGACACCTACAAGAGCCCGCTTCAAATCCTCCTCTTTGGACGCATCTGCTTGCAGGCCCGCTACACGGAAACCTTCGTACTGAGCATTCAGCTGCGCGGCGGCTTCAACAGCTTTTGATTGACTCCGACCCGCTAGCGTCAGCCGTGCGTCCGTGTACTCGAGACAGAGTCTGGCAATCGCCAGGCCGGCATTGCCGTAACCACCCAGGATCAGTATGGATTTAGCTATCATAGCAAGACTTCATGAGTAAGGTTATGCTCACACAATATGAGTCCTATTCAATCACCTCCCAATCGAAGCCCCAGCTCCACTGATCAAAATACAGATTTCCCCCCCGCCACTCCACTTCACCACGCTGCGAATCCACTGTCTCCGACCGAGGATGAATCTTCGCAGGATAGAACTCCTGCGAATAAGCATCATTAAAGACCAGACGATAGCTGTCCATTCCTTGCAGGTAGAACCACCTCAGCTGCTCGTCGTCTGTATCTCGAAGCCCATAGGTGACATCCATGGGTACCCAGCCGTAGGGTTCGAAGTAGATCATGCCCCAGTCATGCATACTGTCATCGGGCGGTTCGAACTCCCAACCTGACTGCCATCGAGCTGGAATGCCATTCAATCGGCAAAGGGTAATAAACAGAAGTGTTTGAATCCCGCAATCACCGTGCATATTCTCGTAAGCATAGCTGCTGATATTGCGAATGGTTGAATACTCGCGCGCCGAAGCCCAAGGAATATTTATATCTACCCATTCGAACAACTTACGTGCTACCAAGTAGGGATTAGCCTCATCACCCACAATCTCACCTGACAACTCCCTTATGGCGGGAGTAAACACTATGTGAGGAGGTTCCTCAGCGATAAACGGCGCCAGTGCAGAAGTAGCCACTGCTGGCCGGACCAGAGCAGGATTGATCTGTGTGTATGAACCATGCGAAGTATACTCATACTCCACGATGAATTGCGTGGGAATACTGTCCTGGGCTGACTTCTCGAAATAGATGGTGCGCTGGAGATTGCGTTCATTACTGGCGATCAGGCGGATCTCCGGGTCTGTCAGTATGAGACGAATCTTTTCCTGTCGGTCTGGGATCCCCCGGGGAAATGGGATCCAGCACCGGATGATCTCTCCTGCCGGGACCTCACCGGGCTGAATCCGCACCGATTGCCTGATCCTTAGCCGTACTGGTTCAACATACTGACGGCCTGTTTGCATGCTGGCTGCAATCACCGCCGCATTATGTACATCCATATCAATAGCAGCCCCGGTGCCGGCAGTCTGCTGCTCATCGGCATGTTCAGCCTCCCACGCAGCCTTGGCCTCTTTGTCAATGCGGAAAAGATTCCGACCGGCATATTTGAAATAGCGCTTCTCGCCATCAATGAACATATGCTCCAAGGCTCGGGATGCTTCCCAGCTGCGGATTCGGGAAGCGCCGATATCCGGCATAATCTTCATCACATATGCTACGACCTCTTCCTTCGTCTGGGTAAAATCCTTCCTGATACGCTCCATCCGTTCAAGCTCAAACTGAAGGCCCAGGTTATCCTGCGGAGACAGTGAGCTGTCATGCTTGATAATATCCTCGATTACCTGTCGGGCTCTGGCAAACTGGCCTTCAGCGATCAAATCTTCATAATCCTCTGGAGGCACTCCGGAACAGGCTGCCAGCCAACTAAGGATAATTCCAATTGATAACAACCTGGAAAGATCAACCTTGTATAACATGTTTTGCTCCTGTTTTCCCCGCTTGGCCGGGATAACACTGGAAAAATTCTTGGGATGAGTTAAAAAACTCTGGATCTCCTGTGGACAACCCTTATCCACAAAGTGAATCATCGCTACTTCTGCCGTGCTAAGCAACATCAAAAAGTAAGCGGAGCTATTGGCAACTGCCCAGAACTTTATGGAACTCTAATGACTCCCTTTTCTGCCCTACCCAACCTTCGCTAACTTTGCGCTCTGTTTTCTAACTTGGAGTTATAGATATGACCAAATACATCTACAGTTTCGGAAACGGCAAGGCCGAGGGTTCTGCTCAGATGCGTAACCTGCTGGGGGGCAAGGGCGCCAACCTGGCAGAGATGGCCAGCATCGGCTTACCGGTTCCCGCAGGATTCACCATTTCCACCGAAGTCTGTACTTACTTCAATGCCCACGACCGCAGCTATCCTGATTCTCTACAGGATGAACTGGCGACTGCTATTCGCCAAACGGAAGATATCATGGGACGGAAATTCGGGGATCCAAAGGATCCCCTTCTAATGTCAGTGCGGTCGGGGGCTCGCATCTCTATGCCCGGCATGATGGAAACCGTACTTAACATCGGACTCACTTCTAAGACACTGCCCGGTCTGGTCAGCCGCACCAACAATGAGCGTTTTGTCTGGGACTGCTATCGGCGCCTGATCACCATGTATAGTGACGTAGTCATGGAAAAGGCTGCCGGCATCCGGCCTCCTGAAGGGCAGGGAATACGCCAGCAGCTGGACCAACTACTTGATAAAGTCAAGGAAGAGCAAGGCTACGATTACGATTATCAGCTCACTGTAAGCGATTTGCAGTCTCTTGCCAATGCTTTCAAAGACAGGATTTTGGAGGTACTTGGGAGGGAATTCCCCGATGATCCTATGGAGCAGCTATGGGGTGCCATTGGGGCGGTTTTCGCCTCTTGGGACGGCAAACGGGCCGTAGCCTACCGCCGGATTGAGGGTATCCCCGGTGATTGGGGCACCGGTGTCAACGTTCAGGCTATGGTATTCGGCAATCTGGGTGAGAACTCGGCTACCGGTGTCGCCTTCACGCGTAATCCGGCCACTGGAGAGAATGCACTCTACGGTGAATGGCTTCCTAATGCCCAAGGCGAGGATGTGGTTGCTGGCCTTCGAACGCCCAACCCACTGAACGAAGCCAGTCGCAACGAGGGCAATACACTACCCTCATTAGAAAAACTGACCCCTGACCTTTATAAAGAACTCGTAGACTATCGCAATAAACTGGAAGCCCACTATACGGACATGCAGGATCTGGAGTTCACAATTGAGGATGAGACATTATACATGCTCCAGACTCGGGCGGGCAAGCGAAATGGGATCTCAGCCTTGCGCATGGCGGTAGAAATGTTCCAGGAAGGCCTGATCGACAAGGCCACCGCCATTCGGCGGGTCAATCCATCCCAATTGGACGAGCTCTTGCATCCCATGGTTGACCCAGCGGAGGAGCGTTCACACCAGGCCTTGGCCAAAGGCTTGCCCGCTGGCCCAGGAGGTGCAACGGGCAAAATTGTACTCACCCCGGACCGGGCGGAAGAATTGGGCCAGGCTGGCGAGAAGGTAATTCTGGTGCGGACCGAAACCAGCCCCGAAGATGTCCACGGCATGCATGCCGCCGAGGCGATCCTCACTTCCCGAGGCGGAATGACCAGCCATGCCGCCTTGGTGGCTCGTGGTTGGGGGAAGTGCTGCATAGTCGGTTGTCAGCCCCTGGACATTGACATCGATCAAAAACAGGTCAAGGTGGACAACAAGGTGCTTCGCGAAGGAGATATCATCACCCTTAACGGCACTAAAGGACTGGTCTACGAGGGTGAGTTGCCCCTGATCGCCATTGACCCGGCCAAGAATGAAAACCTGAAAACATTCCTCGAATGGTGTGATGAGATACGCCAACTCGGTATCCGCGCCAACGCTGACCGGCCTGAGGATGCACTCCAGGCCCGCCGCCTGGGGGCTGAAGGGATTGGCCTCACTCGTACTGAGCATATGTTCTTCGAACCGGAGCGCCTGAAGTATGTTCGCCAGATGATCCTTGCAGATACTGCCCAACTGCGGCGGGAAGCCATTATGCAGCTCTTACCATTTCAAAAGGAAGATTTCCGCGGAATCTTCACCGCCATGGAGGGCCTGCCGGTCACCGTCAGGTTACTCGACCCCCCCCTGCACGAATTCGTTCCTCATGAGAAGGCCCAGCAGATCAAGCTGGCAACCGATATGGCTCGTACAGCGGAAGAGATCCAATCCCGGGTCGAGGCTCTGGAGGAATTCAATCCCATGCTGGGACACCGGGGCTGCCGCCTGGGTATCAGTTACCCGGAGATCACCGAAATGCAAGCCCGAGCTATCCTGGAAGCAGCGGCCGAACTGGTCCGCGATGGCCAGGACGCACGCCCTGAAATCATGGTTCCCCTGGTCGGGCACTTCAAGGAACTGGTGAATCAACGGGAAATCATTGAGAACGTGTACGCCGAGGTACGCCAGAATATCGGCGAAATTCCCCATCTCTCAATCGGCACTATGATCGAGGTGCCCCGAGGAGCTATTACCGCTGATGAGATCGCTGAAGTGGCCGACTTCTTCAGTTTCGGCACTAATGACCTGACCCAAATGGGATGCGGATTCTCCCGCGATGATTCCGGCTCCTTCCTGCCACACTACATTGAAGCAGACATCTACCCGGAAGATCCATTTCAGAGTATAGATAAGACTGGGGTTGGTGAGCTGGTGCGAATTGCTATTGAGAAAGGTCGCGCCCAAAAGCCAACCCTCAAGCTGGGTGTGTGTGGTGAGCATGGAGGAGATCCTGCCTCCATCCACTTCTTCCACCAGGTGGGTCTGAACTACGTGAGCTGCTCGCCTTTCCGCGTGCCGGTAGCGCGCCTCGCTGCAGCCCAGGCCACCCTGAACCAAGGCAAGCCAGCATAGATTTCGGACTCGGAGATAGCCATTGATTAAAACGGGCTGGGAGAATTCCCAGCCCGTCTCAATTTGTGTATGTGTGTGTAGTAAGGAACTGTTCTACTCGACCATCTCCCCACCGAGTACATCCGCCAGGTTGATCTGACCCTCCGCCTGCATTTTGCGAACTGCATCCATGATCTTTCCCCGTGCTTCATAGACCTCGCGCTTGGCCAAGGCTCCCTCCACGGGCTCATACATAGCCTGCTTCTTCTGAGGCAATACGGTAATTGCCCGCTCAATAGTTTCTTCGGCAATGCCCTTCACCGCTCTGGCTAGATCATCCAGCTCGATGGCATTCAGGACATCTCTCAGAGTATTGTCCGGAAGCAGGAAGATATCCTCGAAAGTGAGATAATAGCGCTTGACCTCTTTAAATAGCTCCGGATTCTCCTGACTCAGTTTTTCCATGAACAGATCGGCTTGATCCGTGGCCATCTTATTCAGCACATCGGCCAGCTTCTCCCCGCCGCCGCGCTCAAACTCCGAGGCCTTCGGCAGGTAGCGAGCCCTCTCTTTAAGATCACTGGCAATACTTACTACCGCCTCTAGGTTCATGGCACCTGCGTTTCCCATCTCAACGAGAGCTTCGATCCGTTGGTCATGATCAAGGCGCTCGTAAATCTGCATCTGACGATCCGATTCCAGCTGCGCCAGCACCAGCCCAACGATCGATGGGGATTCCGCCAGGAGCAGATATGCTATCTGCTCATCAGATAACTTAGCTAAAAAGGCAAACGGCTTGCGCGCATCGCCACTCGTTTCCTTGAACTTCTCTGTCAGGAAGGCAAAGTAAAACTCCTCCAGAACCGCCTTTTTTACCTTAAAGGGCACATCCGCGAGTTCCCGCGCCCGAACCCGAATCCTGCGCAGATCAGTGTCACTTAGCTCCTTAAAGATGGTCACAGCCAGACCGTCACCCAGCACTTGGAATAAAATGGCGGACTTGTCAAGGCCCGATAAGCCGGCAAATTCCATATTAGGATTCCTCCTCACCGCTGGTCTCGTCAACCTCAGGCACCTCGCTCTCTGTGCTGCTTGCCTCTTCCTTTGGGACCTCCTGCTGCAACCAATCGCTCAGGATACGCGTGGCCGATTCTGGTCTACCCACGCTCATCGAGACCACCGACTGGCGGATAGACTTGACCTCCGATCGGAGGACATCCGGATCTTCCTCTACATGTGTGGCGACAGGTTCCAAGACTTCCACCTGCTCAACCCCCTTGCTCTCAGCCACAGCTTTGACCTCAGACACCGGCTCTTCAGTAGGTGCAGCCGCTTCCTCCTCGGCTCTGGCTTCCTTTTCCCCAACGGCCGCCGCTTTAGGTTTGGCTTTCTTTCTTGGCCCTGGAGGTGCACCTTTAGGTGCTGGTCTGCGCCTCCGCGGATACGGTGGTTGCATTGGACCCGGGTAGACCATGCCCACAGGTGCGGCCTGAGTTCGGCTCCGCGCTGTGGCCAACAGAACGGCTAGGACGATAAACGCCACCAACAAGATCACGCCGATCAGTATTAACAGGCCATTCCCCGTCAGGATACCCGGTTTCTCCGGCACCGCTGGTTCCCGCTCAAGGGCCGCTTCAATCTGGGCCTGAAGCCGCTCTTTCTCGGTCGCAAAAGCTAGACGCATGGCATCTAGCGAATCCTCCAGCGAAGCTGCCTGAAGCGACACGATATCTTGCTCATCAGGCGGCAGTCCTCCCGACGTGAGATCCTTGCGCATCTCGTCTATTTGAGTTAGCAGTGCCTCTTGCAATCTGGAGTTTTGCTCCTCCCGCTGTTGCTGGAGAAAAATCAGATCCTTGGCACGCTCATTCTGTACCTGGGCTAGATCAGCCAAGGCTTGTTTACGCTCTTCCTCGGACCGTTCCAGGTATTCCAGCTCACGGTCCCGCAGCTCTTGCATGAGCTCTTCGTTGCGGGCTTGGGCTTCCTGGAGCTTCTCCTGCAGTTCTTTGGTCTGCTCAATCTGGACTTCGGTAACTGGTGTAGCAGCCCCTGCAAATCCAGGCACTGGCCGCCGATCTCTGAAAGAGGCCGTAGTAATCGATAACACGTCTCCCCGGTCGCGATCAAAACGTGAGGCGATGAGAGCGACCTGGCGCACATTCTCGATTATCTGGGGTGAGACACCATCTTCTAGAATAATACTGATGGCCATCGACTTGATGCTCGGTAGACCACCAGCTGTCTCCGAAGTAGTCTCGGTGACCTCACCAGCGGTTGTAGGAGTCACTTCATCCCCGGTAACTGCTTCACCGGCTGGCGGCGAGGGCTCCATTTCATCCAGAGGACGTGCGGGCTCCATCACTTCCGTCTCAACATCAGGAAAGCCCGGTATGGGAAATGGATTGGTTACTGTCCGGCGGGCCTCTTCCGCAGCCGCGGCATCTTCCTCAATAAATTCGCCCGTGGGGGGCATACCGCGCTCGATCAGACGTCCGTCGGGCGTGCGGTAGACCGTCTCTACCTGCCGGGCTGGTGTGAAGTCCAGCTCAATCTTGACGTCAACAACAAACTGGGACTCGTCTAGAATCTTGGATACGGCGTTTGTGATCCGCTGCTGAACAGTATTTTCAAGTAGCAGCTTTTGGGATAAATACCCAGCTTCTTGGCTCCTGATCAGAGCAACTGTTCCCAGCATCACAAGTAAAATGGGAATAAACTGTGCAGTGCGCAGACGCATCAGGTACTCCTGTTTGGATTAGCCAACTGCGAGAAAGGTGATCTCAACCCGCCGATTCGCTGATTGGAGCTCGGGAGTGCTGTTCCCCGCTCGGACCATCTCTTCAGTGACACCGCTGCGGGTTTGTGACCAGCTGGTGCCAGCTGGAACACGGTCCGCGAAGCCTACGGCCCGAAGCTTGCCCCCAGGTACACCTTTCTCAATACAGTACCGCACGACACGGGCCGCCCTCGCAGCCGACAACTCCCAGTTGGTTGGATATCGACGGGCAATCTCGCCTATTGGAGCCAGATTATCAGTATGGCCCTCAACGGCAATCGGAAACTTGTTCCCTTGGTCCATCATGATCGGGATAATGCTATCCAGAAAGGGATAGATGGCCGGCTTCAATTCAGCCTCACCGACATCAAAAGCAAAGCGGCTGTCAATAGTGATACTGGTCCCCTTGGGACTGTGTGTAACCTCCGCAACGTTTTGCATGCGGGTCTGCTCAATAGCTTCCAGCACCTCCTTGCGAATCTCGCTCTGAGTCTTGATAGGCACCCTTTCCGCGCGGGCCTTCCCCGTGAGGTTGTCCTGCATGGATGCCGCCATGTCGGCGATCTTCACCGGGTCAAGGGTTGACATGGAAAATAACAGCACAAAAAAGGTCATCAGTAGGGTCATCATGTCCGCGAAAGTAGCAAAGTACTCCGGTAGACCCTCTTCTTCTCTAGGTTTAACTGCCATAATTCAGCCTCATGCTCCGCCGCCGCCTCCCGTTCCCGGTTCCATTCTCTTCCACTCCCTGGGAGGGATAAACGAATTGATCTTCTCGCGCACGATCAAGGGGTGCTTCTTCATTTGCAGCAGACAAACACCCTCGGTGATCATGTTCTGCATGGTACTTTTATTGCTGATCTGGCTGAGCAGCTTCTCAGCGAAGGGCAGGAAGATCAGGTTAGCGAGTACAGCACCATAAAAGGTCGTGATCAGCGCCGTGGCCATACCACCACCAACCTGGGCAGCGACATCCTCGGTTCCCCCGGCCCCCATGCCCTTGAGCATGTATACCAGACCGATCAGCGTGCCGATAATACCGAAAGCCGGCGAAAACTTGCCCATAGCTTTAAACAGGTTGGCTTCCGTATGCTCTCTCTCCTCACGATATTCCACCCGGGTGCCTAGAATATCACGAATCTCTTCCACCGCATAGCCATCCACCACCATTTGGAGACCGTCCCTAAGGAAGGGATTGCGAACCCGGGACAGAGCATCCTCAAGGTCCTTGGGACCCTTGCGGGCAACAGCCCCCATATCTACGATCTCATCCACCAGGGGGCCCACCTCCTGCTTGCCACCTTTAAATACCGCTCCCATGATCGTCATAAGGCGCATGACCTCCTTAAGAGGGAAGGCGATGGCCGTTGCTGCCAGGGTGCCACCCAGAACGATCATGAAAGAGTTCACCGAAAGAAACACGCCGACATTGGTTCCTTGCTGCATCCCCTGCAGATATATGGCACCACCAATGAGGCCAACGCCGACTAAAATGCCAAGAATAGTTGCTAAATCCATACTAGCCTGCTACTGTTGTTTAAGGGAAGTCGTTTTCAAGCGATTCTCTTTCAAAGCGCGGAGAATATTCCGGACATCATCGTATTCCGGATCAAGCTTCAGCGCCAGATTCCAATTGATCGTGGCGCGCTGGATATCACCTAGCTTATAATATATCGAACCCCGACGTGCATATGCAACGGCTAGATCGGGATTTAGCTGGATAGCCATCTCTACTTCTTGCAGTGCATCACGATAGTTGCCTTG
>CP070787.1:2259401-2263839 GCA_020346745.1 Fidelibacterota bacterium
GTTTACCAAGGACTGGTACGGGGTGGCCTATGCGGCGGATCTGTGCTGGAATCCGGAGACTGGCGACGAAGGGAATTTTGATGGCCGCTTCGACGCGGCTTTCTACGGTGATCCACAGGGTACGCTGGCCGGCGTAGTCAATCAGCTGGGTCGATTGACCGAGCTGGCACCGACCCAGGAAATGAACGAGCAGGTCTTCTGGAACCGGTTGGTCCCGGCACGCGGAGATCGTCTCCGGATGAATCTGAACGACTGGGATGAGGTGCTGGAGGTCTGTGGGGCGGTTGACCACGTTCTCGAGCAAGCGGGACCGAAAAGCCGCGGCGGGGATCTGGACTACTTCCGGTTTACAGTCGATCAGTACCGCTACATGGCCGAGGCACGCCGGGGCATCGCTGCCGCCGCCGGGCACTACCGGCAAGCCTGCTTTGACCAGCTCACGGACAGGGATAAGACCCGCGATGCGTTGGAATCTGCGCTGGACAAGATCGGCACTGCTGCCGGTTCCTTGGCTGACCTCCGCCACCGCTTTGCCAAACTCTGGCTGCGGGAAAACCGCTCTTATTCACTCGACAATATTCTACACAAGTTTGATGAGCGCCTGGCTGATCTATATGATGTGGAAACCAGACTCCAGGCTGTCCTGGCGGATTTCAAGCAGGGACAGCCGCTCCCGGCACCCAATCAGGTGCGGTTGGATATCGAAGTGGTAACCGCGCGATATTTCCAGAACTGGCTGATGTGCGGGGCCTTTCCCTACGACCGCAAGCGAGAGGATAATCCCGACTATCTCGCTGCCACGGGCGGGACCGCAAATACTCGGCCAACGATCTACTCCGTCGTTGAACTGGATGGCACCGAATATCCTTGGTCCAAGACTTTTTCACCGGAGTACGGGGTGGTAGACCTGGCGAAGATGTACGCGCGCAACCGGCATGCCGTGGCGTACGCCTATGCGCGGATTGAGTCGGATAAGGCTCGGATTGTTCGCGCCACTCTGGGCAGTAATGATGGCATCGAGGTGTACCTCAACGGAGAACTGGTCTATGAGAGTCACGCGATGAGAAGCCTGATGCCCGACGAAGATGAGCTGCAGCTGGCACTGCTGGAGGGAAAGAACCACCTGATGCTGAAGATCGACCAGGGTAACGGCGGCTGGGGCTTCTCCTTCCAACTGCCTGATGCCAAGATCCGGAACCATGACTACAAGTATCGAATTCTCCCCTGAACCTGGGATGATCCGGATCATACGGAGAATAGGTCTTCCCTCGATCGTTACTCGGCAGCGAATATTCAAGAACAGTCGGCTGACATAACAGGCGCTTGAACGAATGAATCACGATTGAACAGGGCATTCGAATGACTGGAAAGCTCAGCTGGAAAAAGATCAGCCTGTTCCTCGCATCCATTGCGCCGGGGATCTTTCTGATCGGCTACAACATCGGCACCGGGAGCGTCACCACGGCCGCTTCCACCGGTGCCAGATACGGGATGATGTTCGTCTGGCCACTGCTGCTGTCGTGTATCTTCACGTTCGTTCTGATCATCGCCTTCGGTAAATACACCGCGGTCACGGGTGAAACGGCGCTGTTTAGTTTTCGAAACCATTTCGGCACCGGGGTGGCAACCTTTATCCTCATCTCCGTCGTTTTCAGTGAATGGGTGGCTTTCATGGGTGTCATGGGCGTCATCACCGAAGTCGTGAAGGAATGGTCACGACCCTTTACTCCCTCCGGTGAGGGCATCAGCATGCTCCTCCTTAGCATCATCTTCGGTGCGTTGATCTATTACCTGTTCTGGAACGGCTCACACCGTTTCTTCGAGAAGATACTGATGATCTTCGTGGCGCTCATGGGCTTGAGCTTCATCCTGACCATGTTCATGGTTATCACCGATCCCATGGAGGTCATCCGCGGACTCGTGCCGCGCCTGCCGCAGGAGTCCAACGCTGCCCTCCTTGTCGCAGGGATGGTAGGCACCACCATGGGCGGAGTCCTGTACCTGGTCAGGTCTATCCTGGTCAAGGAGAAGGGTTGGACAGTGAGCGATTTACGACAGGAGCGGCGGGACGCCCTGATCTCCTCTGTCCTCATGTTCCTGCTGAGCGCTGCCATCATGGCTGCCGCCGCCGGGACACTCCATCCCCTCGGTTTGCAGGTCGACAATGCCATCACCATGGTGAAGCTGCTGGAACCGCTGGCCGGCCGGTTTGCTATCTCCATCTTCGTGGCCGGGATCGTCAGCGCCGGACTATCTTCCCTCTTCCCCCATCTCCTGCTGGCACCCTGGTTCCTGGCGGATATCCGGAACAAACCCCGCGATATGCGCAAGACCTCCAACCGGATGATCGCCCTGTTCACTACCAGCCTGGGATTGGTGGTTCCCATCTTCGGTATGCGGCCGGTACTGATCATGATCGTCTCTCAGGTGCTGGCCGCCGTGGCCACCCCGGTCATCGTGCTGTGCATGCTCATCCTGCAGAATAAGAAAGGCGTAATGGGCGCACACCGGCCCGGCCAAGGTTTCAATCTGCTGGTAGGAGCCATATTGCTCTTCACTGTCTTCATGGCGGTCACCGGCATTATCGGGATCAGAGGATTGCTCTAGTTATGGAATATGTCACATCATGAATTAGAGGAAAAACAGCATGGCACATACCACGCAACGGCTGAATCCGGCTATTCACTTCATCCTCTTCGTTGTTTTTATCCAGTCTCAGGCGTGTAGCTCAGCTCAGCCTGATCTCAAGAGCCAGATTGAGGATGCGATACGCGCAGGCACCGATTATGCTGCCGATGTGCTCCTGGATGAGAACGGCAAGAGCCGCTGTGAGTATTCGATCCTGGAAGGCCGCTGGCAGGACTACGAACCGGCCTGGCATACCGGACAGATCATCTATGCCCTGACGAGAGCATACGAGGTCACTGGCAGCAAGGGCTATCTCAGGACAGCGCAGAAAGCGGGCGACTGGTGGCTGAGCTTGGAGATCAAAGATCATCCGCAGCTGAAGGGCATGGTCAGGGCGATTCATGGCGCCGGTGTGGACTATATTGTCTTCGCTACGGTCACTGATGGTACCGCCGGACTCTTCAGGCTCTACGATCTGACCGGCGACGAACGCTACGCCAGCGTCCCTACCCAGGCCGGCGACTGGATGTATGCCCATATGTGGGAGCCCAACAGCCGGATGTTCTACGACGCTGTAGATCCTGAAACCGGCGCGGTGATGAAGGAGTGGAGTCCATTCTGGGAGGAGAAAGACGCCCAGACCTTGAATGATGTCGCACGACCGAACAACGAAGGCTCGCTCTATAAGGATATATACGAATATACGGGTGATGAGAAGTATCGGGACATCTTCCTGGAAATCTGCGAGAGCCTCATCGAGAAGCAGGGATCCGAGGGGATTTGGATGGATTTCACGCCCAATAACAAGGAAAAGGGTTACTTTCATCCCCGCTTCAATCTCTGGTACGCCGAGTCACTTCTCGAAGGCTACGACCTGACGCAGGATAAAAGGTATCTGGACGCCGCCTTGAAGACAGCGCGGTTCTATACCAGGTATCAGAAGGACGACGGGACCTTCTATTATCGCAATTTTCTGGATGGATCCGTGGATCCCTACTCCATCAGCGGATCGACGGTTGCCTTTGCCGGGATTCTCTGGCTCCGCCTGCTCCAGTATGGTGCCGGTGACGAGTTCCAGGCTAACATTGAACGTTCGCTTGGGTGGATCCTCAATAACCGATACCCACAGGATCATCCGGACAGGAACCTGGCCGGGGGCTTCCCCGAGCTGCGGACCAAAAAAAAGAAGAACGGTGTGCGTCTGATCCACCGTGACGTGGGTACAGCCTTCTGTGTCCGCTTCTTGTGTGACTACTACGAGTATGCTTTCTGAGGCAGGCAGGCTAGCTGGAGGATTATCTTATCGAATGCCGCGGATAATTCTTCGTAGCTGTGTACATTCAATCCCTTCTTGAGAACCCGGGGAACGACCGATGAAAAAACCTGTACTTATCACCAGTGCTTTGCTCCTACTGACACTTGGCAGCTGCCGGAAACCAGCGGAACGGGTCGACCTGCAAGCAGAGTGTTCCGAGACACTTATCCTGCTGGTGGACCGATTGGTTGAGCTGCAGGTCACGGACCTGGTAGATCCTGACTTCGGGGCGCTGACCTGCCCAGGATGTAATGTATACCACACCCGGGCCGCCGAAGCCGTTTACCCATTCACGGTTACCTACCAACATACAGGTGATCCATCCTACCTGCGGGCAGCAATCCATCTGGGGAATTGGCTGATCCGGCAGCAGCAGCCCGGCGGTGAATGGAAGGAAACTCCGGAAGAATGGACCGGTACGACCACCGACCAATTACTGATGATGGCTTTGACATTTCCCATCATCAAGGATAGCCTGAGCACGACGGCGAGGCA
>CP070787.1:2263939-2265413 GCA_020346745.1 Fidelibacterota bacterium
CGCAGATGTGCTTTCGTGGTCACTGGCAGAATGCGCACAAATCCCCCTTTCTCGTCGGTTTGGCGCAATTTACTAGTGCCCAGGCGGCCTGGAAAGGGGGTGATTACGATCTGATGCTGTCGGATACCAGTCAGGGAAGCGTAGAATCCGATCCGGGTATCACATAACTGTCTCATTCTTGACAGCTCAAATCGTGCTTTCTTGTTACCATTCATGAGCAGAGGAAAGAGGTATGCGCACGAAACTTATCAGCAATTTTATGGTTCTATTAAGCCTGCAATCGGCGGGTTTTCCCTTCGACGCCGTCCTACATCGTGCCTATTGAGGAAAGGAGATATTCAACGCCCAGGAGTAGGCCAGACTTTTTCTGCTGAGGGTGTTTCTACTTTGTTCCAGCTTGTCTGAGCTTCTGAATCGCTTCTCTGGCAGTGTCCTGATGCCGGAAGTGTGCTTCACGGGCCAGGCTTGCTTCCAGTGACGGGATGACGGTGGGATCACCCAATTTACTCAAGGCATGCATGGCTGAGAGCCGTATGCCGAAATTGGGGTCCTCGAGGCGCACAGTTAGTGTGTCAATAATTTCTGATCGTCGGTCAGGAACGAAGTGAACCATTTTCGCCATCGCAGCGATAGCTCCTGCACGAACGGAGGGTGAATTCCCATATACTGCCTGTTGCAGGGCATGATCCACACCCCGGGGATCTTTCAGCTCGGCCAATCCCTGGATGGCGCTGCTGCGGATCACCTCTCTGAAGGATGGTACCTTGAGAGCCTCGACACACAGATCATACGCGGTGGGGACGTCAAGTTTCGCAATGCTCTTCAGTGCCTCTGCCTGGGTGTAATAGCTGCTATCATTCCGGAAAACGATCTCCAGGGCAGCCGCGACCTTTTTGTCACCAATGTATTTTCCTAAAGCTGCCACAGCTGCCCGCCGTACGTGGGAATGCTCAGCGTGCAAATTTGCCAGCAGTGAGTCTCTGGCAGCCTTTGTTCTGATTTTCCCCAGCGTACGCGCAGCTTCGGTCCGGACACCACGAAAAGGATCATTCCGCAGGGAGGAGCTCAAGGCTATGGTGACTTTGCCGTCGGAATATTCCGCAAGCCACTCGGCCGCACGCATGCGGCTGAGATCCCCAGCGTTGGCCAGTTGATCCAGGAGTTCCTTTTTTCTCTTGGTAAATGTGAGGGTCTTTAAAACTCGGTTCTCGGGGTCGAATTCCACGCGCCCCGGCCTCGAGGCAACCGGCAGGTAAAAAGTCTCCTCAGCGTTGTTGACCTGGATGGTGAATTTTTCCGTGCCGAAATCGCCAGTGGTAACTACTTCGACCGGCATCCGGAATATCGGCGTTACACCATCCTCTGCCTGAACCTGGCTCACTTCCAGAGCAACAGCTTGCTGCTTGCGGTCCCAGGTCCAAGCCACTTCGTATGCGGGGTGCCCTGCGCGGTAAAGCCATTGATCGAAAAACCA
>CP070787.1:2265513-2266566 GCA_020346745.1 Fidelibacterota bacterium
CAACGAAATTGCGGACCCGGTCTACCATGGCCAGGAGTTCCTCGGTGGCACTCATTTTAACCGCGGTAGTAATGAGCCCAGTCTGATAGTCGTAATCTACCAGGGAAGAGAAATCGTCGGGATCACCGGACATGCTGTAGAGCGTGAGCAGGTTGGCTACTTTTGCACGGCTGTCGGGTATGATCTCATATTGGGCACTGTCGTCCATGACCGCGCGATGGAGCTTGGCAATAATATTCGCCAAGGAGACCGTGTTGCCAATTGTAGGCTCGTTCTCCAACTGGTGTTGGATCTGCTGCATACTCAGCAGAACCTCCGGATCTTTCAGATCCCCCTCCACCTTGAAAGCGAAGTTGAGGGTGCCATAGAAGTGGCTGTCCAGGAATTCCATGCTTTGACGAATGGCCGTCGTAGGTTTAAAGAAGTTGATGATGTTGACTTCCACGCGCACCATGATAATGCCTATGCACGCGACTACAACGACCAGTCCTGCCGTTACGAGTACGGTCCGGGATTTGCTGAGTACGAACCGGCCGATGCGGTGAATGATCCGCTCGAAGGTTCCCGCTGATTGCAGTGCCCGAGATTGAAGGTCCCACTTGCTGATGGACATGAGGCTGGGTAGAAATGTGACCGACAGATACCAGGCCCAGGCAATACCGAAGGAAACGGTAATACCGTAGCCGACCATAGCCTTCAAGGGAGCCGCGACCAGAGAGATGAAGCCGGCCATCGTGGTTATCGAGGTGAGAAAGACGGGGAGCATGAGGACGTCCATGGTGGCCGCCACCGCGGCCTTCACGTTCCTTCGCTGCCGCATTTCCCGGAAGAAACGGGTCATGATATGAACGCTGTCGGCAGTGGCAATGGTGAGCAGGATCACCGGCATGCTGCCGTTGACCAGGGTGAAGTTGAACAGGTCACTCCCGGTCAGTTTATACATCCAGCCGAAGAAGCCTACCATGGTACCTACTGACAGGCCGATTACCGGCAGAACCATGCGCAGTCCGCGAGGGCTTCTCAGGTTGATCAGCAGAACGAGAACCAGGACCG
>CP070787.1:2266666-2282402 GCA_020346745.1 Fidelibacterota bacterium
TGTGAAGATTCTCCAGATGCTGGGGACTTCGATCATAGGCGGCAAGAAGGTGATATGTACTCTGGGAAGTGAAAAACAGGAAGATATGGTATTGCTCAAAGAACTAGTTGAGGCGGGGGAGATCAAAACGATAATAGACCGAACCTATCCCCTGGAAGAGGCCGCCGAGGCTCATAAATATTATGAAGAGGGGCCGAAAACGGGACGAGTAGTCATTACCATGGATAAAGATAGTAAGTCCGACACATAAGGTGGGATCAATATGAAGGCAATAGTTCAGAATGCTTATGGTTCGGCGGAGGTCCTCGAACTCAAAGAGGTCGACCAGCCGGTGGTCAAGGATAACGATGTGCTGGTCCGTGTTCATGCGGTAGCCGTCAATGCGGGGGATTACTTCGCAATGAAAGGCTCACCGTGGATCGTCCGTTTAACCGTCGGGTTTCCCAAGCCAAAGAACTATATTCTTGGATGGGACCTGGCCGGTAAGGTAGAGGCGGTCGGAAAACAGGTTGAGCGGTTCCAACCAGGTGATGAGGTATTCGGCGGGTGCGAGCACACTTTCGCCGAGTATGTGAGTGCGGACGCAAACCAGATCGCCATGAAACCAGCCAACCTAACGTTCGAGCAGGCCGCTGCCGTGCCAACCGCGGCAATTACATCCCTCCAGGGTCTTCGCGATGCGGGCAAGGTGCAGCCCGGTCAGAAAGTCTTGATCAATGGCGCATCAGGAGGTGTGGGGACCTTCGCTATACAGATCGCCAAGTCATTGGGAGCGGAGGTGACCGGCGTTTGCAGCGCGAAGAACGTGGACATGGTCCGATCGATCGGTGCGGACCATATCATTGATTACACCCAGGAGGACTTCACACAAAGCGGTCAACGCTACGACCTTATCCTCGACAATGTGGCCAATCGTTCGTTCTCAGACCTCAGACGTACGCTCACTCCCCAGGGTGTTATTATTCCTAACAGTGGTCATGGCGGCATGGGCTACGTAATCAAGGCGTATTTGTTATCACCGTTCATGCGCCAGCTGGGGCGCCCATGGATGGCGGTGCCCACGAATGAGGACCTGGATGTTCTGAAACAGCTCATCGAATCAGGCAAGGTCACACCGGTTATCGACAGGACCTACCTGCTGAGCGAGGCCCCTGAGGCTATGGATTATGCAGCAGGGGGACACGTCCGAGGTAAAGTCGTCATAACTGTGGAGCATAGTAGCTAATAAACCTGACTAGGCGCTACAGCTGACAGCGGGGAGCTTCAACTACCACCTGGAGCGGTCTATAACACGATCTTCTTTTAAGCCTCCGCGCATAAGACTACTCAATTACTGCACACTCTTTATAATTCCTTCTCGTGAATCTCAGGATCTAGGATCCAGTGTCCCTTAGGATGTGCAGGTTCGCATCCTGATTCGGGATTCAGACTTGATGTCTAGTAGCGATGCTGGGGGCAGCTGCCAGTCGCTAGCCCCGGCAGGTTCTAGCTGGTCTTATTGCAGAGTGCTCGAATGAACTCCCGGTATTTCTTGCCGGTGAAGATGCGAATGCCATTGGCAAGAATGATCACGTAATCCCCTTTTCGATACGGTTGAATCTCACTTATCCGGTCAATGTTGACGATCCGGGAGCGATGGACACGGCAGAATGTATCGGGATCGAGGACCTCTTCGAGCCGTTTCATGGATTCGCGTATCAGGTAGGTTTTCTGTGCGGTATGGAGATGGGCATATTTTTCGGCAGCTTCTATCCAGTCGATGTCGGCCACCCTGACGAAGCGGACATGTCCAGCTTCCTTAACGGGTATGCGTTGCGGGTACTTGGATCGAGCCTGCATCTGCTCCAACAGCTGCTCGATCCTTTTTGTCATCACTGTGGGCGGCTCATAGGCCAACCGGTCACGAGCATGTTGGAGCGCATCCCGGAATCTGGGTTTGTTGAAGGGTTTCAGCAGGTAGTCAAGAGCATGGACCTCGAAAGCTCGCAGGGCATACTGGTCATAGGCGGTGACAAAGATGATATGGGGGATCTGGCCGACGGCGAGGTTCTCGATGACACCGAAACCGCTCATTTCCGGCATTTGAATGTCCAGGAAGATCAGGTCCGGCGCCAGTTGCCGGATCAGCGCGATTGCCTGTGCTCCATCACCAGCCTCCCCAACGATCTCAATGTCCGTCTCATCCTTGAGATATTTCCGAATCAGGTTTCGGGCAAGTGGTTCGTCATCGATGATGAGTACTCGGATCATGCGGCTCGCCGGAGTCCAGCCGGTAGACTCAATCCCTAGCTGTCCGGTAGGGAAGGTAGAGCGTCGCTATCAAGCCCCCCGAGGGGCCGTTCTCCAGGGAGAGTGATCCCTCCTCACCGTACAGATGCCGTAGACGTTCACGGGTATTCACCAGTCCCACGCCCTTCTCCGCTTCGATCTCGGCGCTGGCGGTCAGGCCGGGACCGTTATCGATGATTTGGACAATCAGCCTCCCGTTATCCACGAGGGAACCAATCTTCACCTCCGCCTGGCCAGCGTGAGGTTCCACACCATGCTTTATGGCATTTTCCACCAGCGGCTGGAGAATCATACTGGGTATGAGCGCGCTCCTGGTGTCCGGCCTGATATCGAGCGAGATGGAGAGCCGGTCCTGGAACCTCACCCGCTGTATATCGAGGTATTGCGAGAGGAAATGAATCTCCTCGTCCAGCGTCACTTCCTGTTGATCCGTGCCCTCCAGCGAGATGCGCAACAGATCACTCAGCCTGGTGAGCATGTTGTGCGCCGCTTCCACACTGTCATACATCAGAGCACCGATAGCATGCAGGGTGTTGAACAGAAAGTGCGGTTGGATCTGCATTTTCAGTACTGCGAGCCGGGACATGGACAACTGTGCCTCCAGCTGCGAAGCCCGGATCTCCTTTTCCCGGAAGCTGCGATAGTAGGTCACCAGATAATACGCCCCCAGGACACATGCGAAAATCACCACATTGAAACTGTAATGAACAACCAGGTGCATGGGCAGTTCATCGGAGACAACGAAGCTTGGACCGAATCTCCTGAACCAGAGCAGGTGGGTGATGATAGTGTGCAAGAAAGAAAACATCAGACTGGCAGCCAGATAGACAGCAATACCTGTAAATACCTTTTCCCGTTTAAGGGGATATCGGTTGAACAGATAAAGACTAGGCAGTGCGAGGAAGCCGAACGTGTACCATGAGACCATCGCATACGCCATGGATTCCAGGATGGTGATGGACTTCCCGTCCATATATGCGCTTATATACTTCTCGGCAGAGAATATAATACCCAGCAGCGTACTGGCCCCCAAACTGGCATACAGGCTTCGTCGCACGTCCCTAGTCATATAATCGTCCCGTAAAATGAAGGAATGGTTACGGCTTTCCTAATTTAGTTGGGATGCGTGCGCCGCTGTAGTCTTATTTCCCTGCGGTAAACGTCCGCATTGAACCTGATTTTTAAAAACCACATCTCAGAAGAGGAAGGTATGCGAGTACTTGACGATCAGTGTCTGGGACTGTATCCAGGGTTTGACAGGTTCAAAGGAACCAGGATTAGTGTTCAGATCCTGGTTATAGACGATATATAGATCTATCCCTTCGGTGGGATTATAGCGCAGTCGGACATTTGCCGCCAGGGATTCAAGGTTTTTATCGTATTGAAGCAGCGTTTTCAGGGAGAGTTTGGAAGTGAATGTGAGATTGAGTTTCCCGTAATAGATCGACTTGATCTCAATCCGGTTTCCCTCTGAGGAATACGAGGAGGGGAATCGGAGCCGGTTGTAGTCGGCGGATAATTCAAAACTCAGGTGCTGGTTCAGGACATAATTGAAAACTGTGCAGAGTGTGAAGCGCTTACCACCGTAGTAATCACTCAGCTGCGTCCAGCCTGAATATTGATAGCGTTCCTTTTTACCGGATTCGAACTGGACCTCAAACTGGTTCATCCGGTAATGGCCTGCGGGGATGGTTGTCCGGTCCGAAAAGTCCCACGGTTCGAAAAGGTTGTCTTCGGTGTAAATCGGGGCGAGCACCACGATTCGAGCGCCGTTGACGGGGTAGACGGCCAGATAAAGATTCATGCTGGAATACTCTCTCATGCCGGTAGAGGAGATCCAAAACTGCGTGGCATACTGGCCGAAGATTACCCTGGAGAGCCAGGGGTGGCTCCGAAATGTCCGCTTGTAGCCGTTTCTCACAATAACCTGCCTGGTGTCAGGGCGGCTGAGGAAACCTAGCCCGGGAGAAAAATCTTCCTGATATTCCCGGTAGTGGTAATAGAACTCATAGCCGTTTGAAGGAAAACGACTGATACTAACGCCGAAGGCATAACGATCATTGCCATTTAATCCGCTGTCTGAGGTTGAGGAGAGAAAATAGTGCGTAACCAACTGATCGGTGATGCGATAAATACCATCAGCAGAAATCAGTCGATTAGACGGGGAGGAATCCCTAGAATTGACAGAGGTGAAGATTCCACCGATATACGAATCATCGTCCCCAAGATTCCTTTTGATCCTTGCCACACCAAAGTTGCGTGCAGGGATCTCACTTGCCGGCAATTCCTTGCTCTGGATGTTCAACAGGCCATATTGGAATCCTCCCGTGGTACCGGTGAGCCGTGCACCGGCCACCAAGGGCACTTGCTGGTCCGACTCGATGCCGATATTTCGGGAGTGGAAGAAGACGTGATGAAACATGGTGGCACTCAGCAGATCCGCATTTTCCAGAAAGAAAGCCCGCTTTTCAGGAAGAGCAACAGAGTAGCGTGTCAGATTCACGATGCGGTCATCCGCTTCGGCCTGCGCAAAATCGGTGTTCACAGTCAGATCGAGGGTGTGGCTGTTATTCAACCTGTACTTGATATCAAAACCGTTGTTGCTCAATAGCTTATCCATCCAGTCCTGACGCAGATAGTTTTTCCCCTGGTATACCTGAGTCTCGCTGATATAAGCGGTACTATCGCGATTCAGACTGGCCGTCTGGGTTATGCTGCCAGCGGAATAGGGGGTAATAAATAAGGGCCGCTTCTTTCCCAGAGATTTGAGCGCAATCTCGGTAGTGTTCTGGAGGTGGTATTCAAGGCCGGTCAAGGTCTGGTTCTTCATGGGGAACAGCAGCATCTCGCTTTTGGACTTGATCCTGCGAATGAATTTGAATCCCATGGTATTTTCCCTGGCGGGGACATAGCGCAGAGATGACAGGGGGATTTTGAATTCAGCATTCCAACCGGCATCCGTTCGAGTGGTTCTCACGTCCCAGAATGTGTTCCAAGCCTGATTTATAGTCACGCCGTTGTTGGACATTTCATAGTCTACGCGGGTACCCAACATGTTTGTCCTGAATCCGAGGGCGTTGGTCTTGTCATTATAGCTGTCAATAATCACCTCGAAGAAGTCATCCGCGTTCAGATCCTGGTCGCGTTCCAGTACGGAGGCAAAAATCTCATCCGGATTGGAGTGATACAACCGGGCCCCGATGTACAGGAAGTCGTCGTCATAGCTCAGCAGAACTTCAGTCTCCTCCGTAGGATTCTCCCCGAGGAAAGGTGATACCTGCTTGAAGTCGGATAGATTGGCAGCACTCTGCCAGAAATCTTCGTCAAGTATGCCGTCCAGAATAAAAGGCTCCGTGCTGTTCCACTTCTCAACGGAGACGGTCGGCTCGCCGGAAACCACATCACTTTTACCCGAAAGGGTCATGGCGAGCCCCAGTAGAACGTTGACCATGATTGCCTTCATCTGTCTTCTCCCTGGTTATCACTCCATGTTAGCAGGCGGAAATTGTCGTTCGCGGTCTAGCGAGGATAGGAGAATGGCACGAATGGCGCCAGGGAGGGCATGAAGGTGGTGTCAGGGGGAATGGATGCACATGCCAAGGTCTGCGTGGAGGTAAGCTGAGGTCATCGTCACAGCACTGCCGGCCGCTGTCGGTCTTTGATCCAGCGCGTTGTCCCACCCCGGCATTCAGTGGCTCATGGATCTCAAGCGATGGCGGGGAGGAGGGTCCAGCCAGGGCAAAAGATCTTGAGATTATGACTGACCAGTCAGTAAGTTACCCGCCCGTAATTTGGAAGGAGATCCAGCGATGTCTATTGAGAATCGCAGGTCCAAAGAAAGAGAATCACGACGCAAGGCTATCCTCGCGGCGGCCGAGAAACGCTTCGCCAGAGAAGGCTTCCACGTCACTACCCTGGAGCAGGTGGCCGCTGATATCGACATCAGCAAGGCCACCATCTACCTCTATTTCACCAATAAGGAAGAGCTGCTCTTCTCCATCCTGGAAGGGAAATTCGAGAACTATACCCGGCACATTCAGGGCAGGCTGGAGGGGGTCGGTTCCCTGCGCGAGGCCATCACCGTAATGGTGACTGACGGTCTGGAATTCCTGAGCAAAAACCACCATTTCTTCCGCCTGGCCATGGTCGAACAATCCAAGTTCGAACAGACCCTTTCGCAGGAAACGCGGCAGAGATTCATCCACCAACAACAGGAATTCCTCGCACTGATCGAAGATACCTTCGGACGCCATATGAAAAATGAATCCATCACCGCCTACGCTCCCCGGTCGCTGGCTCTCTGTGTCAATGGTGCCATCACCTCCCATATGATGAACTGGCTACTGTCGGGGGGTGAGATCAACCTGGATCAAGCCAGGGAGGATATCTTGACCGTACTCCTTCATGGATATCTCGGTTCAACCGGTAATCCGTAAACCATGGTTCCTGCTATGAGAATTCTTGTCACAATTATGCTTGCATTTCCACTGCTCCTCTCGGGTCAGGAGATGCTGCCCCTGTCGCTGACAGAAAGTATTCGCCTGGCACTGGAGAACAATCCAAGTGCGAAGATATCCAGCGAGAGGGTCAAGGACGCCGCACTGTCCCGGCGGGAAGCCTGGAGTGGATTCCTGCCCCAGATCGACACCCGCGGCAGTACCATCCTGGACGAGAAGATCCGGGTGATCGAAATGCCGGATTTCTTTAATCCCGGCCAGACAATTAGCGTGGAACTCGATTTCACCTACGACTACCAAACGGACTGGTCCATCACCCAGCCAATCTTCACCGGTGGGAAACTCACCAAAAGCCTCCAGTTGGCACGGGCCAATCTGGAGAGTGCTCAGCTGGATGAGCTCCTGGCCCGCAATGATTTGACCCTTCAGGTTTCACAGGCCTATCTGGGAATGCTGGTAGCCCAGGAGTTTTTGCGAGTTGCCACCGAGGCCCACACGATCACGGAGGATTTCTACCGCATCACGCAGCAGATGTATAATGAGGGACTGGCTTCCAAGCTGGATCTGCTCCAGTCGGAAGTGCAGATGGCCAACCTGGTCCCGCGGGTAACCCAAGCCCGGAACGCGGTGAAACTGGCCGAGGCCGGATTGAAGACTGTCATGGGTATTCAGGACACCCAATCGCTGCTGCTCACCGATGAGCTTCATTATGAAGCGCATGAATACTCCCTGGATGAGCTTCTGTCCGAGGCGCTGGCGAATCGTCATGAGCTGCGGCAGATGGATCTGCGTGGCCAGATGGGGCGCTATGCCCGGTCCATTGCGCGGGGCGGCTATCTGCCCATGATTGCCCTGTCGGGATCGTATTCCACCTTCGGAAATGATCTGGCGGAAGTTGGCCAGTGGGAGGACAGTTATACCGTATCCATGGGGCTGAGTTTCAACCTGTTCAGCGGCGGCAGGCGCCGCACCAGCGTGCAGAAAGCCCAGGTAGCCATCCGGCAGGCCGAACTGGGTCGCATTGCACTGGAAGACGCGATCGAACTGGAGGTTGAGGGTGCTTACCACACGCTCATTGAGTCGGAAAGTACGCTGCTCTCATCGGAGAAAACGGTGGCTCAGGCCGAAGAGGCCGCCCGATTGGCTCAACTGCAATACCAGGCCGGAACCATTACCCATCTTCAGGCCAATCAGATCCAGGCCAACCTTACCAATGCCCGGGCCAACTACGCCCAGGCATTGTTCAGTTATACCCTGGCCAATATCAGGATCAAGAAGGCTGTTGGCCGCAACCTGATGGAAGAATTAGGAGTACCGCAGTAATGTTGAAACGAATCCTTCAAATGGTGATACTTGGTATAAGCGTTGTGCTCACAGGGTGTAACCGCGGTCCCGGACAGGACCGGGCGGAATTTGCCCGCCAGGCGGCGCCGGTCAAGGCTGCCGTGGTCAGCCGTCAGGACCTGTCCAGGACCCTGGTCTATTCCGGGACGCTGGAGCCGGTTAGGGTGGCCGCCATTCTCCCGGATATGCCCGGCAAGATCCAGTCTCTCCAGGTTAATATCGGGGATCCTGTCCGCGAAGGCCAGCGGCTGGCGGTCATGGAGAACAGCACGCTCAAGTACCAGCTGGATCAGGCCAGGGCGGGCCTGTCCGTGGCTGAAGCCAATCTGGTCGATGCCGAGAAGAATTGGCAGCGTACCCAGAACCTGTACCAGGAACAGGCCATTTCCGATCAGCAGTATGAGAAGGCGCGCCTGGGCTACCAGGCTGCCCAGGCCCAAAGGGATCAGGCCGAGGCTACTCACAACCTGCTGAATCATCAGTATCGACAGACCGTGCTGCGGTCGCCTTTCGACGGCGTGATTACCTCCCGGGGATACGAAGAAGGAGACCTGGTCAATCCCGGCATGGCCCGGGGGCCGGTCTACACCGTCATGGATGTCACCGCTCTCAAGGTCGGCCTGCTGGTTCCGCTCAGTGAAATCGATCTCATCCGTAAGAGCCAGACCGCCTTTCTGGACATCAAGTCCGCCGGGAATCGCAGCTATCCAGGGGTGGTCAATATCGTGAACGTGGCTGCTGAAACCGGCAGCAAAACCTTCTACGTGGAAACCCTGTTCCAGAATCCCGACGGGTTCCTGCGCCCGGGTACCTTCGGCAACGTGCGGATCGAAGTCGAGAGGCGTGACGCGGTGTTGGTGGTCCCACGGGCGGCACTCCTCGAAGGTGACGAAGTGTTCGTGATCCGCAATGATAAAGCATACCGAACTCCAATTACGCCTGGCCTGATTACCCCTGACCGCCTTGAGGTGGCCGCAGGCCTTCAGGAACGCGATACGGTTGTCGTTGAAGGCGCTTATACGCTGGTGGACAGCAGTGCTGTTCAGGTCGAAGTGGGAGGCATCTAGATCATGAAACTGCCCGAATTTTCCGTCGATAGACCCGTCTCAGCCACTATGCTGACGTTCATTGTCGTGGTGGTGGGATTCATCAGCTTTGCCGGCCTGGGCCTGGATATGTTCCCCGACATCGAATTCCCGGTGGTGACCGTGGTGACCTCCTATCAGGGCGCCAGCCCGGAAGATGTGGAGTCCTCGCTGACCAAGCCGATCGAGCAGGCCGTCGCGTCCGTATCGGGTGTGAAGGGGGTGAACTCCAGCTCCATTGAAGGCGCCTCCGTTGTCATGGTGGAGTTTGAATCCGGCATCAATCTGGATTTTGCCGCCCAGGACCTGCGGGACCAGCTGGCTATGCTCACGGATTATCTCCCGGAGAACATCAGAACGCCCCTGGTGCTCAAGTTCGATATATCCCAGATCCCGATCCTGTTCTATGGGATTACCAGCGATATCCGGTCTACCAAGGAGCTCACCAAGATCATGGAGGATAATGTCGCTCACCGGCTGGAGCGTCTCGATGGGGTCGCCTCCGTAATGGTGGAATCGACGGAAAGAAGCGAGATACTCATCGAGGTTGACCGCAGCGCACTCGAAACACACGCAGTGACCCTCAACCAGATGATTCAGGTATTAAGATTCGAAAATCTGAACCTGCCGGCCGGCCGCATTACAGAGGATCATCTGGAATATCTGGTTCGCACCAAGGCCGAATTTGCCAGCCTGCAGGAAATCGAAAACCTGGTGGTCGGCATGTCTCAACTGGGCCACCCCATCCAACTCCGCCAGGTAGCCACCGTTAAGGACACCATCAAGGAAACCACCTCCGTCGCCCGGATTCAAGAATCAAGTGGCGTGGTCATGCTGATCAGCAAGCAATCCGGTGCCAACGTGGTGCAGGTAGCCGATGAGGCCAAGAGAGAGCTCGAAGAAATCAAAGCATTTTTGCCCGCGGATATCCAGTTCCACATAGCCTGGGACCAATCCGATTCCACCAAACGCATGGTGAAAAGCACAGCCATGGTTGCCTTCCTCGGCGGATTGTTGGCGATGGTGCTGATCTATCTCTTCATGAGAAATATCCGACCCACACTGACCATCGGTGTAGCCGTGCCCATCTCCATCATCGCCACCTTCATCCCCATCCGGATTGCCGGCTACACCCTCAACCTGCTGACCATCGGTGGGCTGGCTCTGGGTGTGGGGATGCTGGTTGATAACGCTATCGTGGTTATCGAGAACATGTTCCGTCATCTCGAGGAAGGGAAACGCCGCCGCGATGCCGCCAAGATCGGGGCCTCGGAGGTGGGCATGGCCATAACCGCCTCCACCTTCACCACTCTGGCTGTGTTTATTCCCCTGGCCCTTGGCAGCGGCATTGCCGGCCAGCTCTCACGGGGACTGGCCCTGACCATCTCATTTGCCGTTCTGGCCTCCCTATTTGTGTCCCTGACCATCGTGCCCATGATCGGCTCGGTATTTTTCAAAAAGCATGTCCGGGCTGAGAAATATGAGCAGGAATTTGGGGAGGCCTGGTTTGCCCGTATCAAGACGGGCTATACCCGGTTACTGTCCAAAAGCCTCCGCCATCGGCGCAGAGTCCTGGGCGGTGCCGGACTGGCCTTTGTCATCGCCCTGCTGCTTATTCCCTTGGTCGGAACGGAATTCATGCCCAAGCAGGATCGCGGCATGCTCATGCTGAACGTTGTACTGCCCACCGGCTCGTCCCTGGAAGAGACCGATCGTGTCGTGCGGCAAGCAGAGGAGATCCTGGTCCACGATCCCGCTGTACAGACGGTGCTCGCGTCAGTGGGCTCACAGGAGGGCGAGGGAGGTGGCGGCGGTTTTGGCTCCCGGGGCTCACACGAAGGCATGATCATGGCCCAACTGCTGCCCATGGCCGAACGGGCCCGGTCCACGGAAGAGATCGTCGAGGAGCTCCGTGCCCGGATGCCCGCCATGGAGGGAGTCAAAATAGAAGAAATGGATATGTCCAGCATGTCCGGTGGGACCGCTGCGCCGGTAGAGATCAAGATTCTCGGCAAGGATTTTGCCGTATTGGAAGCCATCGGCACCGACATCCAAAGGCGTATTGCCGATGTGGAGGGACTCCGGGATATTAAATCCTCCCTGGAGGAAGCCAGACCGGAATACCACATCGCCCTCAACCGGCAGGAGATCAATCGCCTCGGTTTGAGTTCCGGGCAGATCGCCTCCACCGTACAGACCTCCACATTGGGGCAGGTCGCTACCAGGTTTCGGTTGGCGGGGGAGGAGACGGATGTGCGCGTGAAATTCAAGGAGCAGGACCGCCGTACCCTCCGTGATATCCAGATGATTCCGGTTACGACCCCTATGAAAACCCAGATCCCCATCATACAGATCTCCTCCGTGGAAAAGCAGAAAGGACCCGTTGCCATCCAGCGGGAGGGACAAGTGCGCGCTGTATTGGTCACGGCCAATATTATTGGTCGGGATTTGGGGAGTATTATCAGGGATATCAAGGTCAGATTGGAGGATCTGGAGCAGCACTTGCCGGAAGGCTATTTCATTGAGTTCGGTGGACAATATGAAGACATGATCGAGACCTTCATCACGCTCGGTCAGGCCTTGGCCTTGGCTATCCTGCTGGTCTACATGGTTATGGCGTCACAGTTCGAATCGTTGGTCCATCCCTTCATCATTATGTTTACCATACCGCTGGCCCTGATCGGGGTGGTGCTGGCCTTTCTCGTGACCGGCCAGACTATCAGTCTCCCCACCTTTATAGGATTCATCCTCCTCACCGGGATAGTGGTCAATAATGGTATTGTGATGGTGGATTATATGAACCAGCTGCGGCGCCGGGGTGTGGAGGCCAAGGAGGCTATTGTACAGGCCGCGGCCACCCGACTCCGCCCGGTACTCATCACCGCCCTTACCACCATCTTCGGGATGCTGCCCATGGCTATCAGTAGACAGGAAGGCGGCGAGATGCGCGTCCCCATGGCCTTGACGGTCATCGGCGGTCTGGTGTTCTCCACCGCCTTGACCCTCTTCGTGGTGCCCTCCGTCTACAGCCTGGTGAGCCGCGTCTCGTTCAAAGACCAGGCTTGAACGAAAAGGCCCTGGGAACCATCCCCAGGGCTTGCACTGGTTCTGTTCTGCCAGAGGACATCGGATTCCACCTGGCGTTGAATCCATCCCAATTCCAGGCTCCGATGAAGAGACGAGTCATTGGTATGCTCCGCCGAAGGTGGGATACAGTTGTATCCCCGCAGTTGGCAGGGCTAGCCGCCAGCCAGGGTCTCCTCGAACTTAGCCTTCTGTTCCTTGAAGTAATCCGACTCAGGATCCAATTCGATGCATTTATCCATCACCTGGATGGCTTCCGCCGTGCGCCCCAGCATCCAGAGCACCTCGGCGTGGGTATCCATGATATTCGTCCTGACATCGGCGTCTTTTTCCTTGGCCAGATCCACGGCGAGGACGGCTTTCTCCAGGGCGTCCTCCAGGTTAGTGTCCAGGCGGGTCATGCGCCAGGCGTAGGCATTGAGCATGGAATAGGTGATGCGATCCGCCGCGATCGCTCGGCCGATCAGTTCCCTGAAAGCCCACACCTCGTTGAGGGTGTCCTTGTTCGCGCGGTAGATCGTGATGAGGTTGTCAAAGATATCGTGGTAGAAGGGACTGTCCGGATCTTCACGGATGACCTCCAAGAGGGGCTCGGGAACCGTATCTTTCCCGGCTTGTCCCCAGGCAGTGAGGAACCTGCCCCTGGCCGCCTCCGGACTGCCCGGCTGCGCCAGGCCGGTGATGGTCCGGCCGGTGGCGACAGTCTCGGTGTACATGTTGCGAAACTTGTAGGCTGCTGCCAGGGCCAGCTGGGCCTTCAGGTCAGCCGGGCTATCCGCCACCCGCTGACGCCAGCTCTCGAAAGTGCTGTCACCGGCGGAGATACGCTCCATCTCCGACAGGAATTCGTCCGGGGGAGCGTACCCTAGGATACGGTCCACCTCCGAGCCGTCAGCCCGCAGGAACGCCACTGTGGGGTAGCCGAGCACGTGGTATTTCTTCACCAGGTCCGGACCTTCGCCCTGGAGCTTGTGGACCTTGATGCTGACCAGATTCTGCTTAGCGAAGGAAATGATCCGGGGATCAGGGAACGTAACGGCATCCAGCCGTTCACACCACGTTCAGTTGTCGGTGATGAAATCGACCATCACCAGGCGATCACCGGCCGCAGCCAGCGCCTGGTCCAGGGTGAGGTTCTGCCAGGTGATAGTCTCCCTGGAACCGCAACCGGCGGCCAGGATACCGGCAATCATAAACGCGTATCGAACTCTCATAGTACTACCTCCCGGTATTGTTCAGCTGATGGAAGGGGCAGACATCAAGTACCCTTTCCCAATGGCTGTATTGTATAGCGGAATATACAGCTAAGTGCCCAGTGTGTTTAAGCCGAGCTCCGGCGTGCTGGTTATCGATATCCCGGCAACATTGACTTGGCCCACAGGTGATTGATGTCCAGCTGTTGTGCTTTGGAGAACTCTGCTCTAGCGTTCCGGATGTCGTTCAGGCCTGCATACCCAAGACCCAGCAGGTAATGAGCCTGGGCTTGCTGGACGTTCTGCGATTGCTGAAAACCGAACTTCGCGAAAAAATCGACGGATGGTTCAGTTGCCAACATCTCCCTGCCCAGCTGGAGCAGCTGTTCGAAGATGGAGTTGGCCTCCCCTGTACGACCGAGCTTGCTTAGTGCCATTCCCTGGTAGTAGCTGAGCTGGGATAAATCCCGTTGGTAAGCAGCGGAGCGTTGGTAATAATCCCTGGCTTCATCAGATTCGCCTAGGTTCTAATAGGCTAATCCGGTCAGGTAGTCCACCTTCGGATCGATACCGCTATCCAGGCGCCAGACCTGCAGGTTTTCGGGATAATCCAATGCCTGGCGATAATGCTCCAGAGCCTCCCGGTACTGCTTTTTACCAGCCAGGTTGAGTCCTTTGAGCAGATGGGCGTTCTCGCAGATCGTCCGGATGCCTCCACCACCCTCCCAGACGTGAAACTGATGCTCTTCCAGCAGCGCCAGCCGGTTTTTCATGGCTGCCTCCCGCAAAGTCCCCCGTGTACCAGGTTACAGGGATCCATGATAGTTATTGACGGTCTGATACTCTTAAGGGTGGATTATATTTTATATAAATCAACGGTTAAAAACTAAGTGATACGGCTGGAAATTCCATGACTCTCTTCCGAGCAGGGAGGCCCATTGACCTACCTGCCTTGCCCAGATCTCTGACCACCACCCGAATTGACTTTTCCCATATATTCCTTTAGTTTCAGCCGGTTGGGTGGATCCTCAACACGCACTGGCAGCGGTAACAATTTGCCCTCCCATCTATCAGACCGGGAGCACCCGGCCGGGTTACCTGATCTGCTCAGCGCAAATGGAGCCTGAACAATGAACCTGAAAAATCTGCTACTCGTTAATGCCATTGTGGCCCTGTTTTTTGGCGTAGTATTTGTCCTCCTGCCGGAGGATGCCCTGGCACAATATGGTGTGAAGCTGATGCCCAAGGCGGGAATCTTCGTAGCCCGGCTTTTCGGTGCAACCCTGCTCGGTGTCGCCATCATATCCTGGTTCGCCCGTACTATGTCTGCTGATGCCCGCTCCGGGGTTGTGCTGGGTTTCATCGTTATTGATGGGGTAGGCTTTATCGTGAGCCTCCTGGCGCAGATCGATGGGGTGGTCAATGAGCTGGGTTGGTCCACAGTAGTCATCTACCTGCTGTTAGGCCTGGGATTCATCTACTTCAGGTTCATGAAGCCTGGCGGCTAGCAAGAGTCGAAAGGAACATCCTTCCCAGTTGCCCCTTGCTCCGCGGCGTCCAACGGGTTGCCGGGTGGGATAGTTGCAGTGGTCTGAACGTCAAACCGCTTGAATTTCAAACACGTATTTATGGATGGAGTGATGGAAATATCAGCCCCGAGGAATAACAGAACGATGGTCAGATATCTGGCTATCCCGGTCATTGCCGGTCTGATCAGTATCTGCCATGGGCAGTACAGCACCAGGTCGGAGATAAACGTCCCCGATATATTGGGATTCAAGACGCTGAAATGCGATTTTCATGTGCATACAGTCTTTTCAGATGGATCCGTCTGGCCCCCGATCCGGATCATCGAAGCCTGGCAGGAAGGACTGGATGCCATTGCGCTGACGGAACACCTCGAGCACCAGCCGCACAGGGAGGATATTCCCACCCATCACGGCCGCTCTATCGAACTGGCCAGTCAAAGAGCACAGGAATTCGATCTGATCCTGATCAAGGGAGCGGAAATCACCAGGTCCATGCCTCCCGGCCATTTCAACGCGATTTTCATCGAGGATATCGATCTGTTGGTCCGGGTTAACTATCAGGATGCCATCAAAGCGGCGATTGATCAGGGAGCGTTTGTCTTCTGGAATCACCCCGGCTGGCGGCAACCGGAGACGATTCCCCGGTGGTACGCCGTCCATGATACCTTGCTGCAGGAGGGCTGGATGCACGGCATCGAGGTTGCTAATGACCGTGAGTATTATCCCCTGGCCGTGCGATGGGCTCTGGAAAAGCG
>CP070787.1:2282502-2286265 GCA_020346745.1 Fidelibacterota bacterium
AACACTTCCGCCAGGTCGTTGGTGCCCAGGTAGCCCGTGAGTCCCGATTCCCGGCTCAATTTGTGCGTGATGGTTTCGAAGGTATAGTCGCCACTGAAAGCGAGCTGGAGGAGACCTTCCAGAGGCAGTGCGCCGGCCCGTTCAGGGGAGAAGGGTCCCATGCCCAGGAGGCCGTCGTTGACATCCACTATCCGCCCCCCCCGCAAGGCGGCCACGGAGATTCCGCCACCCAGATGCGCCACGATGTAATTCGTCTGCTCCAGTTGGTGATTGTTCTGAGCCGCCACTTGCCTGGCGACGGCCTTGATATTCAGGGCGTGGCTGCGGCAGCGTCGCTGTATCTCCGGCACGCCGGAGATGCGGGCCAGGGGCTCGAACTCGTCGGTGGTGACGGGATCGACGATGTATGCCGGGACGCTAAATCCGTCGGCTATCTTGCTCGCCAGCAGTGCGCCCAGGTTGGAGGCGTGGTTGGCGTAGCGGGCGGATGAGAGATCGGCGATCATGATATCATTGACGGCGTAGGTGCCGCCCGGCAGGGGCTTTAGGGGTCCACCGCGCCCCACAACTGCCGCCAGGCTGCCGGAGGGTATGCGCGCCAGGTGCGGTTCTATGGCAATCCAGCGCATGTCCATCTGGCGAACCACCTCCGGGTCCAGGTCCTCCGGCTGATGCTGCACCTCCTCCCGCCAGAGTTCGTCCTCGCGACTGAACAGAGCCAGCTGGGTGGAGGTAGAGCCGGGATTGAGTACCAGGACGGTGGCAGGTGTGGACGTCATGGATGGATGTGACAGGTGTTATGGCGCATTCATTCTCATGTCCAATGCCAGTTAGGCCGGGATAGAAGTTCGCCAGATTTGGGCTCATTCTCCAGCGGGAAATGTTGGCGCTGCTGCAAGCATGTCCGATAGCTCACCAACTGGCGGTGCGTGGTCATCCGGCCGGGGGTATGGTTCACCAGAATAAAACGTAAGCCAGACTTGGTTCCGCCAGCTGCGGTCAACAGGCGGATTGCCCGGCACGGTGAAAATTTTTAAGTTTGGCGCGGATTTCTGGAACCATTGAAGATATCAAGCATTTGTAGACCCAGTAGTTCCTGCTGCTGCAAATCTAGAACCAAGCAACGAATGATAATGCCAAGGAGCACGACGTGATTCGTGTCGAAAATCTAACGAAATACTACGGTGACGTCTGCGCCATCAAGGATGTGAATTTCACCGTGCACGATGGTGAGATCCTGGGTTTTCTGGGTCCCAACGGAGCCGGGAAGACCACCACGCTCAGAATCATCACCACCTATCTGACACCTACCGCCGGGACGGTTTATATCGATGACTTGAACATTGCCGAGCACTCCAACGAGCTGCGTTCACGTATCGGTTATCTGCCGGAGTTGAATCCCATGTACGCGGAGATGCCGGTCATCGACCTGCTGGTCTTTGTTGCCAGCGCCCGGGGGATTACCGGTCGGCGATTCAAGGAAGCCCTGGGCCGGGTAATGGAGTCCTGCGGGATCCGGGAGGTATTGCACCGGTTGGTGGGCGAGCTGTCCAAGGGCTATCGCCAGCGCGTGGGATTGGCCATGGCCATGATCCACGATCCGGAGATCCTGATCATGGATGAGCCCTCGGCGGGACTGGATCCCAACCAGATTGTGGAAATCCGGGCGCTCATCAAGGAGCTGGGCAAGGAGAAGACGGTGATCATGTCCAGCCATATTCTGCAGGAAGTGCAGGCGGTGGCCGACCGCATGGTGATCCTGAACAAGGGCCAGGTTGTGGCAGATGGCACGACCACCGACCTCATGGCCGGATTCGAGGGCAAAGCCCAGCTTACCCTGGAGGTGAAGAAAGCCACCAAGAAATCGATCCAGGGATTGGCAACGAAATTCACCGACATCCAGATCCAGGTTGATAACATCAAGAATGGAGCGGGGATTCTTGAGCTGGAATACCCCACTGGCCAGGACCTGCGTGAGCAGATTTTCGGTTACGCGGTCGAGTCGGGTTGGGTAGTGCTGGAGATGTCCCGCCGCCAGGCCCGGCTGGAGGATATATTCCGCAGTCTCACGGTCGAGGAAGGAGGCGCCCATGCGTGATCAGATGCAGACGGGCGCGCGCCACGTGGGTATCATCTTCCGGAAGGAAATCGGCGGCTATTTCAACAGCCCGGTAGCCTATATCACCCTGGTGGTTTTCCTGCTTATCAGCGGATGGTTTTTCTCCAGCTCGTTCTTTCTCATCAATGAGTCTGATCTGCGGGGACTGTTCAATATCATCCCCGTGATCTACCTGTTCTTTATACCGGCGATCACCATGGGATTAATCGCGCGGGAGAAGAGTGCCGGTACCATGGAGCTGTTGGTGACACTTCCGCTGGAAGACTGGGAGGTGGTGCTGGGCAAGTACTTGGCGGCGGTGAGCCTGATCGCCGTAGGCCTGCTGTATACGCTGTTCCATTTCTTCACCCTTACATTTGTGGGAACCAACATCGATGTTGGTGCACTCTTTGCCGGCTACCTGGGATTGCTGTTGGCCGGTGGTGTCTATGCCGCGGCGGGCGTGTTCTGCAGTGCCGTCACGGGCAACCAGATCACGGCCTTCATTCTCGGCTTTCTGATAGTGTTCGCCTTCTTCATGATGGACAAGGTATTATTCTTTATTCCCAGCTTCATGGCGGGGATTGTGCAGTTTATCAGTGTGGACTACCACCTGTCCAATATATCCCGGGGCGTGATCGACTCCCGCAACCTGATCTACTTCGGGACGATGATCGCGGTTTTCCTCATCATGGCCGTCCGGGTCCTTGAAATGCGGAAATGGAGGTAGACCGATGACGATTACCAATCGACGCCATTTCCTTATTTATGCCCTGATCGTGGTCGGGATCGTGATCTTCGCCAACCTGATCTCCCGAACGCTGTTTTTCCGGTGGGACCTGACCAAGAACAAGGTCTACACCCTTTCGGAGTCCAGCCGGAACATCATCCGTAAGCTGGACGACCGGCTGCTGGCGAAGGTGTATTTCTCGGACAATCTACCTGGGGAATATGCCAACAGTCGGCGGTATCTCCAGGACATCCTGGAGGAATTCCGGGCGTATTCGGGCGGAGAGTTCCACTTTGAGTTCTACCGTCCGGAGGATGACGCGGAGTTGGAGCAGGAGGCTCAGCGCTACGGCATCCCGCCGGTGCAGCTGCAGGCTATAGAGAACGACCGGATGGAGATCAAGAATGTCTGGATGGGCCTGGCGCTGCTCTACGAGGACAAGCGCGAAACCCTGCCGGTCATCCAATCCACAGCCGGTCTTGAGTATGACTTGGCCTCGGCTATCAAGAAATTGATCGATACCGACAAGCGGACAGTAGGAATTGTCAGTGCCACAGATAGGGAGGGCAAGAACAAGAATATCCAGGACCTTCTGCGCCAGACTTACAATGTGCGTACGGTGAGCCTGGACGCCCAGGTGCCGGCAGACATCGACCTGCTGATCTTCAACGGCGTGAAGGACAGCCTCTCCACGGCAGCGCTCTATAACCTGGATCAATTCATTATGACCGGGCGGCCGCTGTTCCTGGCTCAGAACCGGGTAAGTGCCGATCTGAACCGGGGTTTTGGATCCCAGATCCAGAGTAATATTTTCGATGCGCTCAGCAACTACGGGCTGGACATCACCTCCAACCTGGTGGCCGATCGGATCTGCAGCCAGGTGGGTGTGGAGACCCAGCGTGGTATTTTCCGGGTACGCAACGCGGTGGATTATC
>CP070787.1:2286365-2307924 GCA_020346745.1 Fidelibacterota bacterium
AAGTCCTGTAATCTTGAATCCCGTGGAGGCACTATTGCAGGTGATGTTCTCAAAATGGAAATCCCGGAAGGTGGCAGGGTAGGGGCCTCCGGTCCCCCCTTTGTAGTCCAGTTGGATCAGCATCACGGCATCCGTGGCATGCTTGATCTTGATGTTACGATAGTGCAGGTCCTCTACGATCCCCCCCCGGTCCGTGTTGGACTTGATGTAAAACGGCCGCCGCGTGGTATCCATAGTGCAGTTCTCGGCGAATACCCTCCGGACACCACCCGACATCTCGCTCCCGATGGTAAGAGCTCCCGTCTCGCCCCGGAAATTGCAGTTACGTATGATGATGTTCTCCGTCGACCGCCCGCCGTTCTCGACCCACGCATCGTTGTCCCGCCCGGCTTTGATGGCGATGTTGTCATCCTGGGTGTAAAAGGTACAGTCCTCGATGAGCACATATTGGCTCGACTCGGGATTGCATCCGTCGTCGTTGCTCTTGCCCCGCTGTACCGTAACCTTCCGCACCGTCACGCTAGTGCACAGCACAGGATGGATGGTCCAGAACGGACTGCTCTTTACCGTCACCCCCTCGATGAGGATGTTCTCGCACTCGTAGAACTCGATAAGGGTAGGCCGGAGGAAATGCCCTGCCCCGAACACTCGTTCCTCTACCGGCGTCAGCTCCCGCCCCATCTTCCGCAAGCTGGCCTTGTCCGGCTCGTGGACCAGTTTCCACAGGTACCAGAACTTTTCGGCCTGTCCATCGATAGTCCCCACACCAGTAATGGCAACATTCTCCTGCTGGTAGGCATAGATCAGGGGCGAATAATTGTAGCAGCGCGTACCTTCCCACCGCACCAGTACGGGCGGGAGATAATCCTCCGGATTCACGCCGAAGCGTAGCGCAGCTCCTTTTGCCAGGTGCAGGTTCACATTGGACTTCAGGTGTAGGGGGCCATTCACCAGGTATTCCCCAGCGTCCAGGACCACCCGGCCCCCTCCCGCCTCCGCACAGGCCTCGATGGCCGAGGTGATGGCTGCCCAGCAGTCGGCTACTCCATCGGTTACGGCACCGTAATCACCTACGTTAAAATCCTTGGCTGGGAAGGTTGGGACTACCATCTTCTCCAGGATGGTTGGCACCCCCTCCCAGGCTGCATCCTGGCTCCCTGCCCGTTGATCCGTGCCACAGCCCAGGATAAATCCCGTTAGCACGGCTACGAATAAATATTCTGATTTTCTGGTATACATGTTGATCTCCCATTCGGTAAGCGTGGTAATTTTATCGTACCGTACCCCCGGGTATCAATCTTTTCCGACGCTCACCCGGCCACTGCAGCATTCAGAGCTACCTCCACCACGCTCGAAAATCCTGTACTTACCTCAAACAGCTACGACTCGCTACTTTCTACTGATCAATACAGCGGCCTGCTATAAATAGTATCAGCTATTTCTTCAATCTGGTCACTCTACTCTATAAGTTAAACAGTCCATACCCACCCGCCGAGCGCAGCTACGGGAGTAGAAATTGAACAAACGTTACAATCGAATAGATTTCTTGAAGGTGTTGGGTCTTGGCGCGACCGCTCTGTCTATGCCGGGTTTGATTCTCAGGTGTAGAGGGCGGGCAAAGCATCCCAACATCCTGCTGGCCATCTCCGACGACCAATCGTGGCCTCACGCAGGGGCGTACGGATGCGGCTTCGTCAAGACCCCGGCATTCGACCGGATCGCAGAAGAGGGCATCCTGTTCACTCACGGGTACTGCCCGGCTCCGCAATGCAGCCCGTGCCGTGCTGCCCTGCTTACGGGCCGAAATATCTGGCAGTTGGAGGAGGCCGGTACCCATGCCAGTCTTTTCCCCGGCAAGTACCAGGTCTACCCGGAGTTGTTGGAAGCGAGTGGATATTTTGTTGGCTACACCGGTAAGCCCTGGGGACCGGGCAATTGGCAGGATAGTGGAAGAAAACGAAATCCGGCTGGCCGGGAGTTCAACCTGAAGAACACCACCGCCAGTACCTCGGAAATTGGATCAACTGACTATGCCGGCAACTTCGAGGAATTCCTGCGCAAACGTCAGAACGGACAGCCTTTCTGCTTCTGGTATGGTGCCCGAGAGCCTCACCGTACGTACGAACGGGGATCAGGCCTACGGGCTGGTAAGAAATTGGCTGACGTAGTGGTCCCTCCTTTCCTGCCGGATACCGAGGCGGTTCGCAGCGATCTGTTGGACTATGCCCTGGAGATTGAATGGTTCGATACCCATTTGGCACGCATGATCCAAGCCCTCAAGGAGCGGGGCGAACTGGATCGTACCCTTATTATCGTGACATCGGACAATGGTATGCCTTTCCCCCGGGCCAAGGCCAACCTGTATGAATATGGTACACACCTGCCGCTGGCTATCCGCTGGGGCGAGCGGGTTCGAGGCGGCCGCGTTGTGGACGATCTCATCAGTTTTATCGATCTGGCTCCCACCTTGCTGGAAGCGACCGGGCTTAAGGTACCGCCGGGAATGACCGGCAGGAGCCTGATGAAGATTCTAGCCTCGAAAGAATCGGGGCGGATAGAGCCGGATCGTAATCGCGTTCTTACCGGCCGGGAGCGGCATACGCATACCCGGCCGGACAACGTCGGCTACCCCAGTCGTGCAATCCGATCACCTGAGTACCTGTATATCCGGAATTTCAAACCCGACCGCTGGCCAGCTGGTGATCCGCCCGGGTACCATGACATCGATGACTACGACTCTCCCTCCAAGGCAGCGCTCATGGAGCAGGCAGAGGAAGGAAGTCGTTATTTATTCGATCTGGCCACCGGCAAACGACCGGCTGAGGAACTGTACGCGGCGGAAACGGACCCCGGCTGTCTCCACAATCTGGCTGACGATCCCGCTTACGAGCAGGTCAGGAACGAATTACGGGCTGAGCTGGAGCAGGTCCTTACCGAGCAGGGAGATCCACGCCTTCTGGGCTACGGAGATATCTTCGAGAGTTACCCCCGTTTCAACCGGATGCGGGAGCTCGAGGGTTTCAGAGAGCGGGGCAAATACAATCCTGAATTCATTCAAGAGGGACAACGCGTTCCTGATCATCTTCTTCCCGATCAACGCTAGCACCAGAGCAAACATGAGGCGCAGTCTATGGGTAGGCCAACAGTCAGCCGTCGTGATTTCCTGACGACAATGGGATTGGGTACTGTCGCCTTGGCGACTCCGGGATGGGCGCAGGCACTAGGGCGGCTGCCAGCTACCAATTCTTCCCAAAGACCAAATATCATCCTGATCATGGCCGATGACATGGGCTTTTCCGACGTAGGATGCTACGGAGGAGAGATCCATACGCCCAACATTGATGGATTGGCGGCCCAGGGGATCCGCTTCACCCACTTCTATAATGCCGCTCGATGCTGCCCGACCCGGGCGGCGCTTCTGACAGGTCTGTACCCACACCAGGCCGGTATGGGCGGGATGGTGAGCCGCCCGGGTAATCCCAAACCATCGGGGCCATACCAGGGCTACCTCAGTGACCAGTGCGTGACCATCGCGGAAGTCCTCCATAAAGCGGGGTATCACACCCTGATGTCGGGCAAATGGCACGTAGGCGAAAGTAAGCCGCACTGGCCCCTGGACCGGGGCTTCGAGCGCTACTTCGGCCTGATCAATGGTGCAGCGAATTATTTTGATTTCACCAAGGCCAAAGCCCCCGGCAGGAAGAGAGTCATCGCCATCGATGACCAACCCTATATACCACCCAAAGAGGGCTTTTACCTGACGGATGCCATCTCGGAATACGCAGTCAATTTCCTCGATGATTACGGTCCCCAAGATCAGCCGTTCTTCCTGTACGTCTCGTATACAGCCCCACACTGGCCGCTGCATGCGCTGCCGGAGGACATCGAGAAATACAGGGGAAAATACCTGCAAGGCTGGGATGTGCTGCGAAGGGAGAGATATGAGCGCTTGATCGAATTGGGCTTGCTGGATAACCAATGGCCGCTATCCGAGCGAGATCCTGAAGTACCTCCTTGGAGATCGATTGAGAACCAGGACGAAATGGCCCTCAAGATGGCCGTTTATGCCGCGCAGATTGATCGGATGGACCAGGGAATCGGCCGGATCCTCGCTACCCTCCGATCGCTGGGTAAGGAGCAAGATACCCTGGTCTTGTTCCTCTCGGACAACGGTGGCTGCCATGAGGATAGCCCCCTGGGCTTTGACCTGCGAAATAACGGGCTGCCACCCGGCGGGGTGGATTCGTTCATGAGCTACGGTTCCTCCTGGGCTAATGCCAGCAATACACCGTTCAGGCTCTTCAAGCATTGGGTTCACGAGGGCGGAATAGCCACTCCGCTCATAGCACGCTGGCCGACAGTGATCAAGAAGCGTGGGCACATCGACCACCAGCTGGGCCACGTCATCGACCTCATGGCCACCTGCTGTGACGTGGCCGGAGCCCGTTATCCGGAGACCTATCAGAATGAGAACGTGCTTCCCCTTGAAGGGCAGAGCCTCCTCCCCGTCTTCCGAGGCAAGCAGCGCCAGGGCCATGATGATCTTTGCTGGGAACACGAGGGCAACCGGGCCATCCGGAGCGGCAAGTGGAAACTGGTCTCCGTCGAAAATGGCAAATGGGAATTATATGACATGGAAGCCGACCGCACCGAGCTGCATGATCTGGCCGCACAGCAACCAGACCGGGTTGCGGAGCTGACCGACCGGTACCTGGAGTGGGCTAAGCGATGTGGCGTCTAGCGCACACATGCCATTTTCTTTGGCATGCAGCATCCATCTCCCATCCTTCCTGCATTGCACTGATCTAATACACTACTCTACAATCGTCTTTTAACAGAGCATAATTAGTCCATCTTAACGGGATAAAGTCTTGACAAATAATCCGGTCATGTGTACACTTGGCATGCCTGGCATGCCAAGTAATCCTTCCTATACCAGATCCGAGACTGACGGCAATGTCGACAGTGACGCTCACATCGATCGAGCGTCTCCCCTGCCAGCGATCACAGATCCATCCATAAGCATGACGGAGCAAGGTTGAGTATGACACGTACAACTGATCTAGTAAAATTGACTCTCATCTCTTTCTTCGCGGTCCATCTACTCATGGGTGCAACGGGAACCATCTCGGGCATCGTCAGAGACGTTGAAACCGGTGCTCCTCTACCCGGAGCAAACGTGGTATTGGAGGGCACAGCTCTTGGCGCAGCGTCAAATAGAGACGGCATATTCTCCATCCCGAAAATCCCGACGGGAGAGTTCACACTTAATATTTCCTACATCGGCTATGAGAGCAGGGCCCTTCCAGTCACTGTCGAGGCCGATCAGGTAGTGGAGCTGGACATCGGACTCTCGTTCGCCGTCATCCAGGGCCGGGAGGTATTGGTAACAGCCCAGTTGGAAGGACAAGCCCAGGCGATCAACCAGCAGTTGGCTTCCAACACCATTGTCAATATCGTATCTGCGGATAAAATCATGGAGTTGCCTGACCAGAACGCGGCCGAGTCCGTGGGCCGCTTGCCGGGCATATCCATCCAACGGGATGCCGGTGAGGGTCAGAAGGTAGTTGTCCGGGGATTATCGCCACGATTCAACGCCATTACGGTGAATGGTCAACGCATCCCTTCTACCGATCCTGAGAATCGCTCAGTTGACCTGAGCATGGTCTCGCCGGATATCCTGGCCGGTATCGAGGTGTTCAAATCGCTCACTCCCGATATGGATGCCGACGCTGTGGGCGGTACCGTCAACTTTGTGACCAGAAAGGCATCTGATGGTTTTCAGACCAATACGCGGCTCCAATCAGGTTACAATGGGCATGAAGAAGAATATGGTCAGTATAAGGGCAGTGTGAGCGTCAGTGATCGTTTCCTTGATAATAAGATCGGCATAGTGCTGACCGGCAGCACTCAGCGTGCCAATCGCGGTTCCGATGAACTTAATGCCTCTTACATTATTGATGGGGAAACATCGGAAGGAGTCGCAAACGTCCTGGCTGATAACCTGAATCTCGCCGACCGTTTTGAAATCCGTACGCGTAATAGCGCCAGCTTGACATTGGATCTTCAGCTCCAGAACGGCGAGATCCTTTTGAACAGCTTCTGGGCGCAAACCGACCGGGATGAGTTGCGGCGCCGGCGGAGGTATAATCTCGATGCGTTCCGGCAGGAACGTACGCTGCGAGATCGACAAATGCAGACCCAGCTATTGGCCAACTCACTGCGCGGTCAACATAATCTGCTCCCCCAGAGTTTGAATATTGATCTGAACTGGCAGGCATCTTATTCAGCCACTGCCCAGGAAACACCCTTTTTGCACACCGTGCGCTTCTATGAACTCAGCGCCTTCGATGCTCCCAACCTCATCGAAAACCAGGGGCCTGCACCCATTCCTCTGGCCGCCTATAACCGGTTGGAAGCAACTTTCTTCAAGTCTAGTGACGATGAGCAGGAATGGGTTGACGATGCCAATCTGACCGCTCAGGTGGACCTGAAGATGCCCTTTGCCCTGGGCCGGCACATCGCCGGCTACCTGAAAGCGGGGGGCAAGTACCGGGCTAAAGACCGAAAATTGGAACGCTCCCATTACGAAGCGACCGACTTTCATATCACCGAGCATCTGACGGAACAATATCCCGATCGATGGGTGCTTGATTCCGAGGGCAAGATCGGTTTCGTCAATTACCACGATCCCGATTACGAGGCGGGGGATTTTCTGGGCGGCGACTATGAATTCGGACCGGGACTGGATCGCGAAGCCCTAAACGACTTCCTCTATACCTATCGCGACGAATACCTGGTCAATATTCTGGAAAATCTGTATATCGAAGATCCGGATGTCATGATCGAAAGCTATGAGGCCGGTGAGCAGATACAGGCCGGCTACCTGATGGCGGAGGTGAATCTTGGCCCGAGATTGATGCTGCTCTCGGGGGTGCGGCACGAGCGGACCATCAACGATTTCAGTACTGTTTATGGCACACCGATCACCACGGGCGATGAAGGCCAGCTCATGCTCCACGGACTCATCGATACATCCGGCTACCGGACCTCAGACGCACTGCTACCCATGCATCACCTGCGGTTCAAACCTACCACTTGGTTCGATATCCGCCTGGCTGCTACCAAGACCCTTACTCGATCAGATTTTCGCAATCTTGTACCTTATCGGGCTTTTAAGGAGGAAGCGACCGAGCTTCATCAAGGAAACCCAGATCTGAAACCGGTTCTGAGTTGGAATTACGATGCCTTCTTCTCCTTCTACGGGCGGCTGGGGCTGTTTACGATCGGACTGTTCACCAAGGAAGTCGAGAATGTCGATTACATCAGAAGGTATCGGCTCTCAGATGATGAAAAAGAAGAATTAGGGTTAGATAAATTGGTATGGATTGAAAGGCCTGAGAACATCGACGACATGACCGAGGTGCACGGGTACGAGATTGAACTTCAGACCAATCTGAAATCGCTGCCCAGCCCCCTGGATGGCATCGTGCTGTACGCCAATTATTCCCGGGTTCATTCCAAAACCGCTTACCCGTACTTGTTGGTAGAGCGAGGGCCACCTCCCTTCTTCAGATCCATTTTCATTGATACCTTGCGGATGGCCCCCATGATCGGACAGGCCGACCAAATTGCCAACTTTGCCATTGGCTATGAGAAGGGCGGATTCAGCGGTCGCGCTTCGATGATTCTTCAGGGCGAAATTTTGAAGAACGTAGGCATCCGGGCAGAGACAGATGAATATGATTATGAATACGTGCGCTGGGATATAACCATGCAGCAGAAGATAATTCAAGGACTGAGCCTGTATGTGAACCTGAACAATATCGCTAATCGGTCCGAAGGCAGCTATATGTGGCGAAGTGATCTGCCCTTTAAAACCTCGGACAAGCTTTTTGGCTGGACTGCTGATCTAGGTATACGGTACCAGTTCTAGCGGCTGAGATCTTTATGTGCGAAGTATTACATGATCCCGGATTGAGACACAATCGAATCTCCGGTGATTGCGATGGGTGATCTGAAAACGGAGTAGTATCTAACATGATGGAGGAACCAAACGATGAAACCTTGTAACAAGCGTTTGCCAGCGTTGCTGGTCATCGCTGTGGTTGCTGTTAGTCTGGTTGGTGTGGCAAGCGCTCAACCGAGGATAGTCCAGGTTGCGCCGACAGCATTCGGCATTCTGAATGACACGATTGCCGCTGACACGACGGCCACCGGAGAGCGAGTCGATTCCAGTACGGTCTATGAACTGGAGCGGGGAGCGGACGCATACTATACCCTCAACGGCACCATCGAACACTCGGGGTATCACCTGACGATCGTCGCCGAGGATGGTGATGGTCCCCGCCCCAAACTCGTACCGGGCATCATCTCCGGTGGTGAAGCATCGCGCTGCTTCAGAGCGAGAGGTGATCTAACCCTCAAAGGGCTCTATCTGACCGATGTGGATCAGGAAGGCTCCATATTCTCAGACAAGAACATCGTCAGGGCCTCGGGAGAAGGCACCCGAATCGTCATTGATGATTGCCACTTCAATGGGGATCACCAGTCCTTTATCAGGCTTGATTCCCATCATCAGAGCTATTACATCACGAACTCTACCTTCAGTTGGAGTGTCGATAATGGTCGAGGCTTTGACCGCCGCGGCAATATCACCGATACACTGGTAGTGGAAAACTGCACCTTCTACAATATCATCAGCAAGGTGATGCGCGAGGGCGGCAGCGGCTATGTCAAGTACATGAAATGGGATCACTGCACCTTCTATAACGTTGGCGAAGAGTTCATGGAGTTTGAGCAGGTCGGCGAACTGATATTCACCAACAACCTGGTGGTGAATACCGGATTCCTGGGCGAATGCGCCTTCTACGAGGATCCGGTAGCACCGCTCATGGAGGGAATTGTGCCGGTTGTCCATGAGGAGCTCGATAGTTTGCTGACCCTGGAAGGCAAAACCCAGACCATCGAATTCCGCAACAACAACTTCTACCTGGACCCGGCAATCGTAGCGGCGCATGCAGCCCTCACTATAGGCGATTCCCTGGTAAATGCCGGTGGCGTTGTCCAGAGAGCCGTATTCGATTCCCTGGGATTGACGCTGGTTGATACATCAACGATGACCCGGGAAGCGATCACTTTCACCGACGCACCGATTCTGGATACTACACTGAGCATTATCAAGACCGTATGGGAGGAATACGCCGGCGAGTCCGATTACCAGTCACCCTTCGATCACGGTGGTGTGGGAGGCTATGGTGAAACCGGCTTTGGAACCATGCCCTTTGATTTCACTTATCCGACCACAACGGCATCTTACACTGCAGGTGATGGGAATACGCCCCTGGGAGACTTGAACTGGTTCCCCGAATTCCTTGCCGTCGAGGGACGGGAAGAGTTAGTCCCCGAAGGTTTCACCCTTTCTCAGAACTATCCGAATCCCTTCAACCCCGCGACCATGATCCGCTATGAGCTGCCGCATGCGGCCGACGTGGAATTGATGGTGTATAACCTGCTGGGGAAGGAAGTCGTGAGATTGAAATCTGGTCATCAGGGAGCCGGCAGCTATGAGGTCCAATGGGACGGCCATGATGCCAGCGGCAATCTGTTGAGCAGCGGAGTGTACTTCTACCGCCTGAAAGCAGAAGGGTTTACTCAGACACGGAAGATGCTGTTCCTCCGCTAGGACAGCATCCATAGTAAGGTAACAAGTCACTGCTCCACCCCTATTCTCCATGTGTGGTGGAGCAGTGGCTTCGTGCCCCATTGTATTGAAAATCTCTCAGGTGGAAATACCTGCACCATGCACGAGAGTTCTTTTCCATGGTGATTTGACGGGGTTAGCTTTTAAAAAGATTGAGCAATAATGGCTATCGACATTCAGAATCCTACCCCACTATACCGCCAGATCAGCGCGGATATCAAGCAGCAGATCTCCTCGGGGGAGCTGCTACCCGGGGATCAGATCCCCTCGCAGAACGAGCTGGCCCGGCAGTACGGTGTAAGTCTGCTCACTGTCAAGCAGGCCCGGGCCGAACTGATCAATTCTGGCCTACTGTACAGCCGGGTAGGCAAGGGCGTATTTGTAGCCCAAACACGCAAGACGACCGAACCTTCCGCCCAACAAACCATCGGCCTGGTGCTCAGAGATTTAAAGGACCCCTTTTTCTCGCTCATTGTGCATAGCGTTGAGGAGAAGCTCTCTGAACTGGGCTATAATCTCCTGGTCTCGAGCAGCCGCGATCGTGAGGAGCGGGAGGAATCCCAAATTTCCCGGCTTAGTGATTTTGGCGTCAGTGGGATGATCATTGCCTCAATGAGCTACCTGCATCGAGCCACACTAAAGATACTTGAGCTTCAGAAAGAGAAATTTCCATTTGTGATGGTATCCTTCGTGCAGAATGAGGATATTAACTACGTAGGCACGGATCACGAGCATGGTGCCTATCTGGCCACGGAGCACCTGATCAACCTTGGATACGAACGGGTCGGGTATCTGAATAGTGAAGAGGGGAACGTACTCGGCGAATTGCGCCAGCAGGGATATCTGCGTGCGTTGGAAACACACGGCCGGTCTTTTAACGAAGACTTCGTGTCACCGATACCTCTGCCGCACCGCTCGGATCATTACAAAGGTGGATACCAGGTGGGGCAGTATTTCGCTGGCCTGGCAACGAGACCCGATGCCATCTTCGCCTACAACGATCTTTCTGCGCTCGGCTTTGAGCAGGCGGTGCTTTCGCAGGGATTGAGAATCCCCGAAGATGTAGCCATTGTCGGTTTCGATGATATCGAGCGCGACCTGCATGCTCCTGTACCACTAACCACGATCCATCAGCCAACGAGAAAGATCGGCATAGCTGCAGTAGAGACCCTCTTTCGGAAGATCGAGGGGGATGAGGAGGTGACGCGCACGTTCCTGGAACCAAGGCTGGTCGTCCGTGAATCGTGTGGTGCGCAGCAGCGCCCAGCAAGCAGATCCAAGGAGACCATCGGTGCCGATCTCGACACGTAGTGCTGCAGCTGCAGCCTGCGGCAATGCTGCCTTGAACCAGCGCGGTCCAAACCGGAACCGACATTGCACTCTTCTTTGCTCTCCAACCTATTTGAAATGATCTGAAACGGCATCACCGGTCTATCGGGACAAAGATCACCACTATATGGGCAGCCCTCGAACAGTTATAGCGCTTCTCCAGCTCCTGATGGTGGGCTCTCTGGTTGGTCAGAGCGACTTCCTGGTCATGACTCCGGATCCGGCCGTGAACCAGCAGATCAAAGGCCAGGCCATTACCGAACTAGACCTGCTGCAATATGCCGAAGGTGGCCAGGGCTTGACTTTAAATCCCCAGCTGCCTCCCCATTGGACCTGGATAGCCGGCAGGGGTACCACCAGTAACGGCCAACCGGTGGAATTCTTCTTCCGCAATGGGATCATGTTCGCCACGGACGTGGAGGTATGCAGTTTTCGCAATCGCAAGTACGGTCATTCTTTCACCGATAGAATTCAGAGCAACACCTTCACCATCGGGATCCGGCATGACCGGGAAGCCGTTATCTTCGTCGCGACCGAAGAACCGAAAGAGGTCCGACTGGTGGTGGATGCCAGTGTCTTCGGCGAGGAAAAGGTGATCGAGTTTCCCTTGGGTAATAGCGAGAGCCAGCTTATCCGGATATTTCCCCTGAAGGAACCTTACCGGCCTTGAAGCGGCGTGTCATCATTCGCACCGGCCAACTCTCGGCGCTTACATTGGGCGTGCTGATCTTCCTGTCATGCGATTCGGGTGTGCAGCAGAACGGTCTCCGGTCCATCCAAAAACTGAATACCGGCTGGCGGTTCCACAAAGGAGATGTCGAGGGTGGCTACAAGCGCGACCTGGAGCATCGCAAATGGGCCCGGATCGATCTCCCCCACACCTGGAACGTAGACGATCCCTTTGACCAGCGGGGTGTTGATGACGGCTATGACATCGCCCCAGGCTATTATCGAGGACCAGCCTGGTACCGCAAAATGGTGAGGTTGCCTCGGAGCAGGGAGCCACAGCGATACTTCCTGGAATTTGAGGGCGCGAACAAGGTCGCCGACGTGTGGGTGAATGAAGTACACGTGGGGAATCATACGGGCGGCTACACCGGATTCCGGTTCGATATCACACCTCACGTCAATTTGGGCAAGGACAACCTGATTGCCGTCCGGGTGAACAACGCTTATCATTATGACATCCCGCCCCAGAGTGCCGATTATACCATGTACGGTGGTATCTACCGGGACGTCTACCTGGTCAGGACGGCACCGGTTTACTTCGACCACGCCCATGTAATGACTCCCAAGGTATCCCGGGAACAGGCTATAGTGATATTGGATACACGCATTACTAATGCATCCGGCGCATCATTCGCCGGGCGTGTGGAGGCAATTGTTCACGATCCGCACGGTAAGGAGGTCGCGTCGAGCTCCACTGAGATCAGCTTCCCTTCAGATACAACCGCTAAACTCCAGGTGCAGCTGGACGGACTGGACCACCCCCTGCTCTGGTCCCCGGAGAAGCCACAGCTGTACACCGCCAAAGTCCAGATCATCTCCGGAGACGAAGTGATCGACAGCCTCAGTGAGCGGTTCGGCCTGCGCTGGTTCTCGTTCGATCCTGATCATGGATTCTTTCTCAATGGTGAACACCTGAGACTGAAAGGAGTGAACCGCCACCAGGACCGCGCTGGCTATGGGAATGCCGTCCCGAACGAGTTGCATGTCTACGATATGCAGCTGATCAAGGCCATGGGGGCCAATTTCGTGCGTCTGGCCCACTACCCCCAGGACCCCGCCGTCCTGGATGCCTGCGATCGCCTGGGACTGCTGGTCTGGGAAGAGATCCCGGTAGTCAGATCGGTCGGTCGCGAGGCCTTCAAGGCCAACGCTGTGCAGATGCTTGCGGAGATGATCGATCAGCATATCAACCATCCCAGCATCATTATCTGGGGTGTGATGAATGAGGTCGTCCGCGACCAGCCCGACGACGAGCTCCACTGGAGCGTCGAGCTGTGCCAGGAATTGGTCGACCTGGCTCATGCCCTCGATCCGTCGCGCTATACAGCCCAGGCCCAGTTCCAGGACCGGGGTACGAACATCATGGGTATCACTGAAATTTCAGGCTGGAACTGCTATGATGGCTGGTACCGGGGTGTCTTCGAAGAGTTCGGTGCCAATATGGATGAGCGGAAGCAACTTTATCCGCAGCAGGTCTTCATAATCAGTGAGTACGGTGCCGGAAGTAAACGTGGCTTCCATATCGAGAATCCCACCTTCCCGGACTTCAGCGAAGAATGGCAACTGGCATTCCACCGCAGCTACTGGGAACAGATCAGCCAACGTCCCTATATCGCTGGCTCGTGCGTATGGAATATGTTCGACTTCGGTTCCTATGAAAAGGGTGGTAACATCCCTCACATTAACCAGAAAGGCCTGGCAGACTTTGATCGACAACCGAAGGACGTCTACTATTTTTATCAGAGCATCTGGACTGAAGAACCAATGGTCCATATTGTTTCCCATACCTGGACCGACCGGATGGGCATCGCAGGTGAAAAGAAAGGGATCCAGGTTTTTTCCAATTGTGATTCAGTCGAGTTTTTCGTGAATGGGAGCAGCTTGGGATTCCAGGAACGCCCATTCACCTGGGAAGTGAGCTTCAGAGCGGGCGTGAATCGTCTGGAGGCCGTGGGATACAAAGCAGGAGTAACCTTACAGGATGAGCTGACCATTCGTTACACGCATTCGGTTCAACCCTAGTAGATGTTTACTAACTGAGAATCCGAGATATCGTTATCATGCTCTATCCACAGAATAATCGTTGCCGAACCGTCATCGATCTATCCGGTTTCTGGGATCTGAAGGTCGATGCATCAGAGTGCGGGCTGGAGGAGGGTTGGTCAGAAGGCATTACCAGTGACATCTGCGCCGGCGTGCCGGCCAGCTGGAATGAGCAGCTCTCCGAGCTGGGACTCATGAACTACATCGGATCAGTCTGGTATCAGAAGCATTTCACCCTGCCCAATCTCTGGAAAGGGCAAAAGATCGTGCTCAGATTCGGCTCGGTGGATCATCACGCAACGGTATGGGTAAACGGCCGATTGGCAGGTGAGCATCAGGGAGGCTTCCTCCCCTTCGAGCTGGAGATCACCGATCTGGTACAGAAGGAGATCGACAACGTTCTGGTCGTCCGGGTGAATAATGTCCTGAGCCATGATACTATCCCTCAGGGTGTCACCAAGGACGATTACGCCGCTTTCAACAAGGAGCGTGACCAGACCTTCCCCCCGGCCAATTTCGACTTCTTCCCCTATGGGGGCATTCCCCGCCCCGTGAAGCTGGTAGCTCTGCCCCATCAGCACTTTACAGCTGTCCAGGTCGAGACTGGTATCAGGGATCGCACCGGCCAACTCAGGTTCACGGTAGCCGTGTCCGACGATGCCCAGGGGGCCCTGATCGAGGCACTCCTATGGGATGATGACCAACAGGTCGCTTCGTACGAGGACGCACTGGACGGTTGCAGTTGCATCGGAGAATTACAGGTACCTGACTGCCGGTTCTGGTCGCCGGATTCTCCACACCTCTACCGGCTTCACCTGAAGCTGATGGATGGGGACGCCTTGCTGGATGAATATAGACTGGAAGTGGGGATCCGGGAAATCACCGTCCAGGGCGATGAGCTGCTACTGAACGGTAAACCGATATTCCTGCAAGGATTCGGAAAGCATGAAGATTTTCCTGTCCTGGGGAAAGGATTCTCCTATCCCCTGGTCGTGAAGGATTTCCAGCTGCTGAAATGGATTGGGGCCAATTCATTCCGCACCTCCCATTACCCCTACGCGGACGAGATCATGCAGCTGGCTGATCGGATGGGATTCCTGGTCATTGATGAAGTGCCGGCGGTGAGTCTTAATCTGAAGTACGTCACCGACAAGACACTGAGCCAACACAAGCAAGCCTTGACCGAGCTGATCACCCGTGACCGGAACCATCCCTCGGTTATCGCCTGGAGTGTGGGCAATGAAGCCGGGGTCTGGGGGGAACCGGAAGCCGTAACCGAGAAAGGGATCAGGTACTGGGAGGAGATATTCCAGCATACTAGGGAATTGGACAACTCACGTCCGATCACGCTTCCGACCTGCGTGCAGACCGGGGATGAGGATCCGGCCTACCTGTATTCTGATTTCATTTCGGTTAACCGCTACTGGGGCTGGTATGAGATTCCCGTCAAGATGAATGAAGCGGCCGATCAGCTTAAGGCGGAACTGGAAGGACTCTACGAGCGCTACCAGAAGCCTATTCTGCTGTCCGAGTTCGGTGCCGATACCATCGAAGGCCAGCATGCCACCTATCCCCAGATGTTCACCGAGGAGTACCAGAGCCTGCTCATTGGAAAATATTTTGAGATCATCGACTCCCTGCCCTTCATGATCGGAGAGCACATCTGGAATTTTGCAGATTTCAGGACCGCCCAGCACCATCGGCGGATCATTCTGAACAAGAAGGGTGTGTTCAACCGGCAACGAGATCCGAAGCTGGCAGCCTTCGTCATCCGTGACCGTTGGCGCTTAAACGGCAAGAAGTCTGGATCGTAACTCCGTACACCCCCACAACACCAGCATCAATGAGGAAGATGGCTGAACAGAGACCATGTTGGGATTAGCACCACTTGACCTGATCGTTCTACTGACGTACTTCGTCGGTATTGTGCTGCTCGGAATCTGGACTCACCGCCAGATTACCTCATCTGGGGACTTTTTCATGGCCAACCGACGCTTTGGAAAAGTGTTGATGATCGCACAGGCTTTTGGCGCCGGTACGCATACCGACCAGCCGGTTTCGGTTGCAGGCGCATCCTACACCACCGGACTGGCCGGGATCTGGTATCAGTGGATGTGGCTGTTCTCCACGCCGTTCTACTGGATCATCGCGCCCATCTACCGGCGGCTCCGCTATGTCACCATGGCCGATTTCTTCCAGGAGCGCTATGGCCCCCTCCTGGCGATCCTGTACACCGTCATGGGCATCGTGTATTTCTGCATGGACATCGGTATTATGCTCAAAGGGACCGGGGTGACCATCGAGGGGTTGACCGGTGGAGCTATGCCGGAAGAGCCTACCATCCTGGTGGCTACGGTGATGTTCGTTATCTACGGCCTGGCCGGCGGTCTGGTAGCCGCGGTGATCACCGATCTGATTCAGGGCGTATTGATCCTGGTCATGTCCTTTATGCTGATCCCCTTCGCGATCTCGGCGGCAGGAGGCATGAGTGCTTTCCATGACGGCTTGCCGGAGCACATGTTCAGCTTGGTGGCACCCCATGAAGTCACCCTGTTCTTCATCATTATGATCGTCATCAACGGCTTGGTCGGCGTAGTGGTACAGCCGCATCACATGGCTATCGGTGGTTCCGGCAAGACGGAGATCGCCTGCCGGACCGGCTGGACCTACGGGAATTTCCTGAAGCGGTTCGCTACCATGGGATGGGCTTTCATCGGTGTATTCGCGGCCTTCCTCTATCCGGGCCTGGCTTTCGAAGAGCGGGAGCTGGCCTTCGGGCTGGCCGCCAAGAACCTGCTGCCGGTCGGACTGGTGGGATTGATGATCGCTGCCATGACGGCAGCCGTCATGTCTACCTGTGACGCCTTCATGGTTCATGCTGCCGCTCTATTCACCCGCAACATATACCTCCCGTACTTCAACAAGACGGCCTCCGACCAGACCCTGCTGCGGGTCGGCCGGATCACTTCGTTATTCATCGTAGCCGGTGGGGTCTTCTTTGCCTTCTATTTTCCCAGTGTCGTGCAGGGCTTGATGGAAGTGTGGAAAGTAACCGCCTACCTGGGTATCGCCTTCTGGCTGGGTGTCATGTGGAAACGGGCCAACCGCTACGGCGCGTTGGTGAGCACCATCAGCATGGTGGCGGTGTCGTTATACGTCCAGTTCCATCTCAATCTCCCGGTACAGTATCAGATCGCGGCCTATCTCCCGGTTGGCCTCATTGTCATGTTGGTGGTGAGCCGACTCACCCGCCCGGAGCCGGCGGAACAGCTGCGCAAATTCTACACCCTGCTGGATACTCCCGTCGGGGAGGAACAGCGGCTGAGGGATGCGAATATCGAGATTAAACTGGAAGGATTGTCCCAGAGCAGGAGTGCACCCGCTCCGAAAAGGTCGTGGATCGTGAAGCTGCTCTTCAGCCGCGAAGACGAGGATGGACTGCTGATCGTCGATCTGCTCTCCCTACCAAAGAAATTCGCCTGGTCACGCTACAGAACCGATGTCCTGGGATTCCTCTCAGGTGCGGTAATAGTCTTGTTCTTCATCGTGATGATGTGGATCTTCTCAATCGTGGGTGCCTAGCTTTCCGATGCGCCGCTGGTACATCGATTTTTCGTTTACTCGTAATTCCCAACAACCACGCACTATGGATACCCGGAACATGCGATTAGCTCATCTGGTTTCTTCAAGCCCGAAGCTCAGATGGTCCATTGGACATCTGGCGAGATTCTTTCCTCTTAGCTGCCTGCTCCTCGTGCTATGCCTTCTACCTGCTTGCAGCGGACCGCGCGACACCCAGACTGCACTGGAGGTCGCCAGCGCTATCGCTGACAAGGTTATCAAAGGGACAACCTTCGAATTCGAGGCTGTACCCCAGGAAGTGGTCCTGGGCGTGGAGGTTGTCGATTTTCGCCGGCTGTTCGGAACCGCCGGTCCGGGTGTCGGGTATGCACTCAGTAATGTGGTGAGCGATCATGACACGCTCGTCACTTTCGGTGTCAGTGCCAGAGACGGTATTAAGGTTTTCCTCAACAGCAGCCTGGCTTATCGCTGGGATCAGCCCGGAACACCTGAATTGACCGAAATCGCCTACGATCGCTTCACCTTTCAGGACACGTTTTCGGTCCATTTGAACGCGGGTGCCAACCCTATCCTGGTAAAAGTCGCCACTCGTGAGCACCCCTGGATCTTCTTCCTGCGCCCTGTTACTACCGATGGCGATCTGGAAAAATCGGTCGCTTTCGCGGAGGCATCCGTCACCCCCGGACTGGCCGGATCACGATGGCTTTGCCTGGGACCTTTTCAGGCAGCTGACGGGAGTTCACTCCCCACGGTATTGGACCAGGTCTACACCATTGAGGAGGATTTTCTCGCAGGGCAGTTGCTCACGGAGCATCTGAGCAGATATACCTGGGTCGCACCGGGGCAGTCCCGGCTCTGGAAACTGACCAGTGACTATCCACGCTGGGCGTACAACGATTGGCACTACTCGCACGGTGCGACCATGCTCAGCATCCTGGCCCTGGCGGATGCCACCGGGTATGACCGCTACCGGGACTTCGTCCGGCGCTACTGCGATTTCATCGTCAAACATTACGATTACTTCCAGTGGCAGTACACCGAGCTGCATGCTTTCCGGGGCAGTTTCCATCGCCTTTACCGGCGCACGATGCTCGATGATACCGGCGCACCAGCTCTGCCGTTTCTTCAGCTTTCAATCAGTGATCAAACCACAACCTATGAAAACATCGTCTACCCCGTGGCGGATTATATCGTAAATCAGCAGGTCCGTCTGGAGAACGGTACGTTCTGCCGGCCGGAGCCGGTCCCCTACACCGTCTGGGCCGATGATCTGTTCATGAGCGTACCCTACCTGTTGCGCATGGGGCAGCTCACCGGTGATCCATCATACTACGACGATGCCGCCCGGCAAGTGCTCAACTTCGCTGAACTACTGTTCGTCGAAGATGCCGGTCTGTACAAGCACGGCTGGTTCGAGCCTACCGGTGAACGATCCATCGCCTTCTGGGGACGCGCTAACGGCTGGGTCAGTTGGGCAACGGCGGAAACGCTGAAACACCTGCCTGAGGATCACCCCAAGTATGCCCTGATCCTGGAACTCTTTCGCAGGCACATGGCCGGCCTGGCCAGGTACCAGGACCCGGAGAGCGGGATGTGGCACCAGGTCCTGGACCACCCCCAATCCTATGAAGAAACATCCTGCACCAGCATGTTCGTGCTGGCGATGGCGCGGGGAGTACGGCTTGGATGGCTTGAAGATGAATATAGGGAAATCGCAACGCGAGGCTGGGAAGCCATCTCCGGGAAGGTGGACGCCGACGGAACTGTCCACGGCATCTGCCGCGGCACCGGGATCGGGGAAGATTTTCAGTTCTACTATGACCGGTCTACCTTTGACCACGATCCGCGCGGATTGGGATCGATGATCATCGCCGGGGTGGAGATCGACGAGTTGATGAGGCAAGATGCATCTGATAACCGTTCCGCCGATTAAAGGCCAACACAGTAGTCGTACCACAAAGCAGGCGAACGAAAGAACACAAGGACTCTCGAATCATGAATATAAAGTATAATCATACTATTCTCAGAATTGTGGTTGCCGGCGTTTTTGCTCTGGGATCGAGTTCCTGTACCAGGGAGATTGGTTCAGCGGCATTCGTAAAAGGACCCTATCTCCAAAATGTCCAGCAGCACAGCATAACCATCATGTGGGAGACCAGCCAGCCCACCCTCGATGCTGTAGAATATTGGAGCAGCAATTCCGTCAAACAACTGGTGAGCGATACCGATTCCACTCAAATCCATGAGATCACCTTGGTTGATCTCATGGAGGAATCCGAATACTGGTACCGAATTGTAACGGCTGCCGGCAAGAGCAGGAAGTACAGCTTCCAGACCGCAGTGAAGGAAACTTCTCCGTTCACCTTCGCTGCATACGGCGACAACAAGTCCGGACCCTTCAACCACAAGCGGGTCGCTGATCTCATTCTGGCCAAAAAGCCAAACCTCGTGATGCACAACGGTGACCTGGTCGACCGGGGCGGGATCGATAAACAATGGGACAAACTGTTCTTTGGTCCCGCAGAGCGAATGATGCATAGCATCCCCCTCTTCCCCGTCCTGGGCAATCATGAAGACCATGCCGATAACTACTATAACTACTTTTCATTGCCAGGCAATGAACAATGGTATTCATTCGACTTTGGCAACGCTCACTTCGTGGTCCTGGATTCGGACGAGGATTTTCTCGAGCAGGGAGACCAGATCGATTGGCTGATCAACGACCTGGAGAACAATACGTCTGACTGGACCTTCGCCTTCTTCCATCATCCCCCCTTCACCTCAGGGGGGAATTACTATCGTAAAGACCGCATCTACCGCCAGAACCTGCTGCATCCGATCTTCGAGCGATACGGGATCGACGTAGTATTCAATGGTCACGATCACAACTACGAACGCATTAAACCTGTTGTCAGCCATGATGGCTCGAAACCGGTCACGTACATCGTCTGTGGCAACGGCGGAACCCCCATGCGGTATACACGAAAATTGAATTGGACCGCCTATGTCGAACGTGTTTTCGGTATTGTTCTGGTCGCTATTGATGGTCAAAAAATGCGGCTCCAAGCCATCAACACCCACGATGAGATCATTGACGAGCTGGTTCTGGACAAGAGTGATCGGGACGCGATGGAAACCTACTACGCTGACGCAGTGATCTTTGATGAGATCAGAGACGTATACGACGTCAGTGTTCTTTCCCGAGAGGCCGATGGCCTGATGGATGACGAGATGTACCAGGAGGCGGTTGCCAGAGCGCGGGAAGCCATCGCTCTGGATCAAACCTGCGTAGAAGCCTGGGCAATTATAGCCAACTCGGCGTTCGAACTGGGTGATCTCGAAGATGCCAGAGCAGCCGCGGAGCAGGCGATTAACATCTTACCGACGCATCCGGATGCCTACGAGGTATTGGCCGAATATTACCTGGCCAAAGCGAATTTCCCGGCTGCCTTGGAGTATTGCGAGAAACTGGTCGTCGTGGAACCCGACAGTCCCGGCGGCTATGAACTAATGTCCGAAGTATGGCTGGAACAGGGCGATACCGTGCGCGCCATTGAAACCCTTCAACAGGCCTTGGAGATTTTACCCTCAGACAGTGATATCCATTTTGACCTGGGGAAACTGTACGAAGAGAGCGGCTCGCCCGAGCTGGCCTTCGAAGCATATCAAGACGGTCTGGACTGGTTTATGGATGAATCCGAGGACGATGACGCGAAAGCAGCGCGGAGATTCGTCTCCGAGTTCTAGAGCCAGATCCGCGTTTGCATGAGAGACTGTTCTCTTTACCGTCTGCGATAATTAGATGGAGTACCAGACCAGAGCGGCCCGAATGAGAAAATCCACCGTCATTGCCACAACCACTCGCTTGATCAATCCTGGGCATGCTGAGTAAAGACATCGTATTAGCCTATCTCTACTTCATCTCGAAGTATGGCTATCCCCCTCCCGCCGAGGATACACCTGATTATCTCAAGACCACCCATTCCCTTGGATTCTCCAGCGTCGAACTGGAGGGTATTCGTGCCGATCACTTGCTGGCAATGTACTCGCAAAGATCCCACATCAAGGCACAACTCCAGGAACTCGGTCTGAAATGCCCCTATTTTTGCATCGTCCTCCCCGATATAGCCTCCTGCGATGAAGCGGAGCGAGACCGGAATCTCGGCCTGTTCG
>CP070787.1:2308024-2310776 GCA_020346745.1 Fidelibacterota bacterium
GATACCAGCCAGGGTAATATCCAGGATGATATGATTCGTTGCCAATCCCATGAGGGAGGGGTGATCGGTCCAGACCACTTGATTACCGGGGTCGGGTGTGGCTCCCCCCATAATAGCCGTCCGATCATCGGCAACGAGGATGATGGAGATCTTCCAGGCCTGGCGTAGCCGATCCTCGTCCAAATCATAGGATACCACGTTGGCGTTGATATCCGGCAGCTCACAGAAAGAAAAGATCGTGACCATGACCCCACGCTCAAGCGCCCCTCTGATCTCACCTTCCAGGAGCCCGAACTCCGTGCGCCAGAGGGACAGGTACAAACTTTCCTGCGCCTGGCGAATGGTCTCCTTCGCCTTCAGGATCATATTATCATAGCCTTTGATGTACCAGACATGGTACTCATCGGAGTTGGGGCCCAGATCGGCCAACCGGGAGCGCAGCTCGGTCAGATCCCGCTCCACCTGATCGGAGAAGTGATCGATCAGGGCTTCGGGCGGAATGGGTATGAACCGTCGCGGCCGGTCTCCCACACTGTTGACCAGATTCATGGTTTCCAGCTTACCCAGCACCGAGTAGATGGCCGAGCGTGGCACATGGGCCATCTGGCTGATCTCATAGCCGGTAGCAGGATTCTTCTTCAACAGCGTCAGGTAGATCCGGCTTTCGTTTCCCGTCAGTCCTAAAGACTTGAGGATCTTGACCGTGGTTTCTTCGTCGAATGTCATGAGCTGCTAATCATATTAATCCAAGGTCGATAATGGCCCCGAATATACAAAGCGGGCTTCCTCCTGGAAACCCGCTTTGCATTCGGAAAACTGCAGGTCACTTACTTCAGAAGCGTCATCTTCTTGGTGACGCGATGCTCCGAAGTTTTCACGACGTAGAAGTAAATGCCACTGGGTACTTCCACGCCGGCCTGGTTGCGACCGTGCCAGCGGAAAGCGTAAATCCCGGCACCGGGGAAGTGCTGGCTCAACGTCGCCACCTGCTGACCCAGGAGGTTGTAGATCGTGAAGGTGACCTTATCCGCCTTGGGCAAGGTGAACTGGATCTCCGTCGTGGGATTGAACGGATTCGGGAAGTTCTGACTCACCGAGAATTCCATGGGCAGTAGGCCCTCGGCGATCCCGGTGTAGACAAGGTCAGGTGGATCTTCCTGTATCAGCGGTGGATCCAGCTGTGCCAGGTCGGTCGGAACCACGTAGTTCCGTGGCCAGACAGGTCCAGAGGCCTCAGGCTGTATGTAGCGGGCCCGATACCGGCCGGCTGCAAATCCACCGCCTTCCTGTTCATATCCGTCGCCCGTATTGCCCCATTCATACACATAAACCATGGTATAGGGAACAGGTCCGAGGTAATCGAACGTGACCGTATAAATGGAGTCATTGGCCGCCGTGGGAGCCATCTTCAGATTCGGTCGTCTTTGATGATCAGCGATGCGATAATATTCCAGCACATGCGCGGTCCATTCGTCCTGCGGTATCCACCATACCGAGTCCGTGGCGGGATTGAAAAGAGGAGTAGCGGCAGTGATGAAGGGCCGCATATCCACTGTGAACGTGATGGACACGGTATCACCTGCCGGGATCAGTCCCAGAGGCGGCACCCCGGCATAGTACTCCAGGTCCAACTGCTGGGGAGTATCGGGATTCCCCTCGAAGGTGAACATGCGGTTGGCGCCACCCCAATCGGCCGGATTCTCATACTGCCAGTCGGGATGGAAGTACGGATCTATGGCCGTGAAGAGATCCAGGGAGGTCTGGCTGAGCTTGATGTAGTACTTATACTCATCCGTCGAACCGACGAATTTGGTCATGGCAATACTGCGCTGGTAGATCGTGGTCCCCGGTATCCGCAGCATCACCAGGTTGCTCTGATCCGGCAGAGCAGCACCGGCCCAGCTGTTGAAACCACCCCGAACCTGGACGGTGTCATCCCGGTCGACGCTGAAAACGCCCATGGTTTCATAGGCGCCGACATCCACCGAGAACACCACCACCGCCTCGACGATCTGACCGGCTGGGGGTTCGTTATCGAAGTACTTGAACGCGAGTGTGGTATCTTCGTTCAGAGTGAAGGTGCGATCAGAGATCTTGCTTTCCCAGTTCGGCGCATCACCCCAGACGAACTTGTATGCGATCGTATTGCCTTGCGATGCATTCGCGAAGGAATACAATCCCGAGTAGTAGTAGGTGTCGGCTTCCCGGTCCAGTGGAAGTGTAGCATCCCAATTGGTGGGGGGGATAGCTCCCCGGATTCCCACCACGTCTCCCGCACTGGGATCAAAGGTCGCCACACCGGACATGTTGACCCGGAACCAGACGTCGATGCTGTCTGTCGGGGTGAAGGGTTCGATGTCATTCCAGTAGTTGAAGAAGGTCGTATCACTGGAGATCGTCACCGAGCGATTGGCGAAGGGATCTCCACCAGGTGCCTCCCAGTACTGGTCATCGACGGCATCTACGTACATGAACTTGTATAGGATATCCTTGCCGGTTGACGGGCCGATCACTTCAATGGAACCCGTATGGTAATCCCCTAAAGAAATCGTCACCGGATCTGTCAGCGCCCAGCCATTGAAATCCCCGACCATGTAGACGGAAGCCGTGGAGTCGGTGATGTTTTCCAGTGTCGCTGAGTTCAGGGTGAGGGTTACGGTGAAGGTGTCATACTCGGCCGCCGCCGGTTCATCGTTGAACCACTTCCACGCCAGGGTTGTATCCTGATTGACCGTAAAGGTGCGGTTATCAA
>CP070787.1:2310876-2320672 GCA_020346745.1 Fidelibacterota bacterium
CGATCCAGTTGATCCCAAGATCCAGGGCGCGATGAATGGTCTTGATGGATTCCTGGTCATCCTGGGCACCCCAGCTGAATTGCCAGCCAGGACCGCCGATAGCCCAGGTGCCAAGACCGATAGTGGTCAGGTTGACATCTTTACAACCCAGCTTCCTCGTTTTCATGTGACAATTTTCCTCCTGTTTTCTCCCTTATTCAAAATCTTGGATCAAGGGTGGCACTCTGCATAATCTCACGGTTCTCCGTCCAGTTATCGCGGTACCACGTACAGATTTCGAATGTATCACCTAGCTCCTCCATCCGCTCTTTCAGCATGGCACGGTAATGTTGAAGCACTTCAGTATGGCGTGGGCTGTCTGAAAGATCCTGCATTTGATAAGGATCAGATCGATTATCGAATAAGAGCTCGCTGCTGTCAGAATGGTAGAGGGCATAGGTATACTGCCCACTCCTCAGGGCACGCCATTCATGCCCATCATCCCACGCAGCCGTACAACCCATACCTTGCAGAAACGCGGTTTCCGGCTCCGGCCCCGGCTCCCCAAGTGCACAATGCCCCAGGTCCACACCTTCCACTCCTGAGGGAATTGAAAGCCCCATCAGGGCAAGGAGGGTCGGCATGACATCCGGCGTGTTTAGGCTAGCATCAGTTCTGATCCCCGCCGGGATTCGCTCCGGCCAACGGATCAAAAAAGGAACCCGAATCGCTTCCTCGTAGAAGATGTTTTTGGCTCTCCTCCCATGCGAGCCAAACATTTCCCCGTGATCAGAAGTAAAGACAAATATCGTGCTTTCACGAAGCCCTGCTTCATCCAATGTACTCAGGAGACGTCCGACATTCCAATCCAGATTAGCAGTCATCGCGTAATACACACGCATCCAATCCCCCAGCATCTCCCGCCCTTTCGAGTCTAACTGGCCCCAGCGGTCTGCATGGGTATCGTTGTCAGTCCGGTAGTTGGGCGGCAGTGGGAATGCTACATCTTGAAACAGCTGATAGTAGCCCTCCGGTACATTATTCGGATCCCAGGGATCATGCGGTGTCCCATAAGATAAAAACAGAGCAAAGGATTTAGCAGAATCCCGTTCCTCATTTAACCATCGGATAGCCAGGTCAGTCTGCCCATCTGGCTCGTATCCCTCATTGGAGATCCGTTCCGGACTATCTCTATGGTAATAAGTGTCAAAATAGCGATGATGAAAGTTATAGGCGGCCCAGTCGCCCTCAAATCCCAGCCGATATGGCCCCGGTGGGATGTATGAGTTCTTGGGATCATGATGGTTCCCCAACTCGTTCGCCCACAGGTGCCATTTCCCGATATACGCCGTCTGGTATCCGCTCTCATGCAGCACATGACCGAAGCAGCAGTGATTTGGATTCATCCGCAGCTCGTTGATCACCATGCCGGTACTACTTGAATATTTGCCGGTCAGGAGCGAAGCCCGGTACGGTGCGCACAGCGGATGACCGGAGATAGCCTCGCGGAAATCAGCCCCTTCACCTGCCAGTCGATCTATGTTGGGAGTATGCGCCTTGTCATCCCCTGCATACCCGCAAGACTGGTACCGGAGCTGGTCCGCTAGAATAAAGACCAGGTTCGGTGATTGGACTGACCTGTCGTTCACCACGGCCGAGTCAACTATTGCCCAAGTTCGATGATCGTCACGGAATGCGGCGGAAAGCGATACTCGAGGGTGGCACCCTGAATCCCCACTTCTTTTTCCTGGATCGTGATTCTGTTTGGATCTTCGAAGCTGTTCTCCGTCATGTAATGATCACCATCCAGCCAGATGACCTTTGCTTGGGTTCCGGATTCCCAACCCTCGATCGAGATAGCCGTCTCAATGTTCGCGCTATCATGCATATTCACTACACCCAGGTAGAGGGTCCCTCCGTCATCGCTACGGGTTGCTGAAGCATCCAGATAGGGGATCTCCCCGATAGCCTGGGGACGCCCCTGTTCATATTCCGGAGCAGGGAAGGTATCACATTCCACCACTGTCTGGACAAGCTGCGGCCCCTGGTGGTTCAGATACATCTTAAACACCAGATACTGCGGATTGAAGAATAGGCTGGACTTGTTCACTCGTATCATGGGCAGGGCATTCACCGTCATGGCAAAATTCGCCAGCGTGAGCACATCCCACTGTCTCCGGAAGGCATGCAGCACGCCTGCTGTATAAAGTCCATCTCGTAGCGCGAATTCCACCTCGTGCCGGGGTGCCCGGTAGGCCCAGCAGTTCCACTCATCGAAAGCCACCATGATCTCGGGACCTTCGGTAAAAGTATCCCGTATCTCCTCAGCGGTCAGTCTGATCTGCTCCTCGATACCATACGGTGATGAGACTATGTAGTAGTAGAATTCCTCGGCGAATTCCAGGTCCTGTAGATCCTCCTTCTTCATCTGACCGCGATATTTCTTGGCATAGGAATGGAGTGATAGGTAATCCAGGTGATCACCGGCGATGCCGAAGAGCGCCTGATTCCAACCCGGGTAGAACCAGTACCTGCCTCCGGTGGCAACCAGCTTGATGTCAGGATCAACAGCCCGCATGGCCTTTCCGAAATCCAGATGCCGCCGGGCATAGGTCTCCTCATCCACGTGTCCCTGCTGCCAACCGCCGAACATCTCGTTCCCGATCCCCCACAACTCCACACCGTACGGCTCGTGATGCCCATTGGCCACCCTCATGGCGCCATACGGTGAACTGGCGGACCCATTGCAGTATTCCACCAGATTGGCAGCCTCCTCAGGCGTGCCATCTCCTGCATTTACAGCCACGTAGGGTTTGGCCCCGGTCAAGCGGCAGAGGTCCATGAATTCATCAATGCCCACATCACCGGGCTCCCATGGTTTGCCGTCCTCCCACTCCTCGCCTTGGGCTCCCAGACAGGCATAATTGGGCCGCGGAGGACGCTTGTCGCGATCGCCGATACCATCCTGCCAGTGATAGTAGGAGACAAAATTCCCGCCGGGCCAGCGGATGTTGGGCGGCTTGATGTCCCTGATCGCCTCAATCACATCCCGACGGTAGCCCGAAAGATGGTCTGCGCGCATGAGAGAAGCGGTCCCCAGCCAGAGCGTCCCACTGCCCTTGAATGTGATCGTAAAGGATCCGTCCGGATCGGCCTGGACCGGACTCAATGAAAAGGAAAAACGGGCCCATCCCCCATCATCCAACGAAATCTCATGACTCGCATATACCCCCTTCTGACCTTCTAGAGTCACCGATATTGGCGATTGGATGCCCTCCTGTTTCAGATTAAGCCGGACTTCATAATCCTGATCCGAAGCAATGAACAGGTTGCCTTGCCCAATACCTACCCTGTGCTCAGGCTCCGCCCCACTGACGATCTTCTGGGATTGTGAGCCACAGTAGAAAATTGTGTTGTCATGCATAAAATGGATATCCGGAGTTCTGCCGATCGGGTACCACGGTCGTACGATACCATATTGCTGCCCCTCACCGTCATCACCCTCGAATTTCCTCACCGAGAGCATTTCCGCCCATAGCCCCCCGTTAAAGGAACGATAGATCAGCTCGGTAAAATGACCGTAAATATCCGGATTGATCATCCCGACCGGTTTGCTAGCCGAGACTTGGATTTTCGCTGCCAACTTCATCGTATGTTAGCTTCCTGTTTGATCCAGCGTAAGACCCCATCCAGGTTCACTCGGAACGCGCATGTAACCGCCTTCAAGATAATCCCGATAGGATACTTCTGCCGCTTGTGTGCTGAATGGAATCTCAATGGAAGTCACCTCAGGCGAGACCGCCGCGGCGTGCAGTGAGGCCAGGGTGGATATAGCACCGGAGGGATTATGAAGCGACACCTCGACGCCTAAATGACGCGAAGCACTCCGGCAGATATCAATTAGACATCCCAATCCACCCACATGCTTTACATCGGGCATCACCACATTCACCCAACCGGTCGCCATGAGGTATTCATGCTCCCTCATTGTGTAGTACGCCTCTCCGGCGGCAATTGGAGTAGCGGTGTGGGCTATGATATCCTTGTAAGCGGAACCGATCTCGCACGGCTCTTCATACCAGTACGGTCCATAAGAATCAAGTTCGGGCAGGAGCTGTAGAAAACTAGCCGGAGAGAAACGCTCATGAAAGTCGACCCTGATGCTGACATCCCCAAACTCATCGGCGAGGGCTTGCAGCACCGAACACCCATACCGACTTTGAACTTGCTGATTGCCGTCCATGGTGACAGCCTCGAATGGAGCACACTTTATCGCAGTGAATCCCTGCCGCCGGGCACCGTCAACAACGGCAAGATAATCATCAATCGACCGGTCCGATAGTGCCCGATTAATGGTTACATATACCGGGACTGTCTCCCTGGCACTCCCGGGTGTGAACAGCTGCCATACCGGTACGCCTTCTTCGAGCGCTACCAGCTCGTACAGTGCCTGATTTATACCCGAAATGGCCGTGGCCGTGACAAAATCGGACAGCTCTGAATACTCCTCTTGCTCCATCCTTCTGATGCTCTCGAAAGATGGCTTCGTTCCCTTCACATATCGTTCGAACAGAGCCTGGATCCTCTCCAGGCATAGCGCATCATTGCCGCTGTGTGAAGCCTCCCCCCGGCCGATATGCGTGCCGTCGCTGACCTCTACTAACAGCCAATCACCCTTCACCTGGAGGGCATCACCGTGACCTCGTGGGTCAGGTACTAGCCTGGATTCCATTCCCAGGGACATTTTCAAGGTCGATACAGGTCAGAGCTTGGCAGCCCTATCGCTGGATGCAGATTCTTTTACTGTCATACTTATTGCGAAACCTTCGCTGGTGGCGGCGGTGTCCGCCTGACGTAGCCCCTCACCTTCTGCCTCAATCCCTTTACCTGGAGAATATTCTCGAGCGCCAGGGCAGCCGCCTTGCGGTGGTAATAATCATCATCGTTGATCATGATATCACCAAGCACTGGTATGACATGCGGATCAACCTCCAGCACCACTGGGCCTACGGCCCCCACTGCGTGGATGGCGTATTTACGCGGCGGACCACCATTCTTATCCCGGAAATCACTGGGATCACCCATCGCCAGCTTCAAAGCTGGGATGGCGTCCCTGGTCGCCTCTCGATTGGCGGCGGCGATACTCCAGATCGAATATGAAGCCCACCAGCGGGACCTCTCGTTCTCGGAGGTCGTCGCTTCGATCAGAGTGGGAATTGCACTGAGCGCGATGGTCCCTGCGTTGCCTAGGTTGAAGGCGATCATCCTCCTGATACCGAAAGTCTGATCCGTGAGTACCGCCTCGGCCAGCGCCGGGAGGATGTCCTCTGCATCACCCATCATCTGGTCAAGAGCGTGCGCAGCGTGGTACCGTGTTCCTGCATCCTCATCTTTCAGGCGCGCGATCAGCTGCGGAATAGCGACCGCTTCACCCTTCGCCCCGGAAATGCCTCCAATGGCCAGGGCCGCCGCCGTCCGCACGGAAGCGTTCGGATCTTTTCCCAGACGATCAATCAGCGCGGAGATCCCGCCCCATGATGGCACCCCGATATCAGCCAGGGTCAAGGCTGCCCGAAGACGGGTATCTGGACTACGGGAGACTAGGGAATCCGTCAACCGTGGTACTACCACATCCGCGGCCCAGCCCAGTTGACGCAAAGCATGGGCCGCCTCGATCCGCCTTCTCCCATCGCTGCTCGTAAGTGCAGTATCCGCAAGCACAGCTGGTTCAACGGAATACTGGATCGCTTGCGGCCGCTCATATTGAATCTCGTTACCCGCCGCAAAGATTCTGGCCGTATGCCCTGTCGGTGTTACGAATCGGCTACCGTCCGGATTGAAAGATTCATTACGCACCGGACCGAATCCACTGAGCTTCGCCACCCGCCGATATGAAGCCAGATCCCATAAGGATGCCCGCCGGACCTCACCACGCGGAGCCCGTTCCACTGCTAAAAGTGTGGAACCATCCGGACTGAAGGCTACTGCCAGCACCTCCCAGCCAGGTCGCAATTTTGTCAGGATTGTGCCCAATCTTGCATGCCATATGATGATTGTGCTGTCGCGCGACCCTGATGCAATGTGTGTCATCTCAGGATGATAGGCAGCAGTAATCGCACCCTGGCCGTGCTCATGAAGATTCAGTATGCGAGCACCATCTATCGCATCCCAGACCGCAATCTCCTGTGAATATGCCGCCGTCAGAATACGGCCTCCATCAGGCCGGAAACCGATATCCATGGTATTGACGCGCAGCCCTGGGTGTCCAAAGGGCGAAAGCTCATAGATGAGGGCGCCGCTTTCCACATCGTAGACCTCGGATCGGCCGTTCAGCCCCAACGCGAGAAGCGTTCCATCTGGGCTGAAATCAGCACTGGCGATGCGAGCCTCGTTGCCGGCCAGCGATGTGCTGTTCATTACCCGGCCTGTCTGTACATCCCACCTAATGAGCTTCCGATCAAGGGCAAAGGTCGTGACCAACTCGCCTCCCGGGTGAAAAACGGCACACATCACCGCGTTGGAATGTCCAACCAGGACGGCCACCCCTGCGCCTGTTTCTGCATCCCATATACGTGCTGTGCTGTCCTGGGAAAGGGTGATGATCCGCGAACCGCTCGGACTGTACATAGCCCGCGTCACCTCACCCGTGTGGCCAGAGAGCGTACGCACTTCCGTGGGGTGCGACCAGCCACTCCTTACCGGGCTGACACGCTCCCCACATGAGTAGACTAGTCCCAGCAACATCAGTCCTGGCACTGCGGTGATGACGTGCTTAAGTAACCTTCTATATGTCCACTCTCCGTTCATCGGGATGCTTCCTTGTGTTGAAATCCTCGTTATCCCAGATATTGCGCGCCACTTTGCTTCAGGATTACCCCAAGATACTCCTTATCTTTCCTTGCATTATCTAATACCGCCTGTAGATCGAATTCTCGCACGTTACTGACCACGCAGTCTTTCACGAACTCGATGGAAAAATAGCCGTCGAATCCATGCTTGACGACTTCCCCAGCTAGAAGGGCATAGTCAATTTCTGAGTTTTGCAGTAATTCATACTTCTTATCCTTCCGCCCCTGGAAGTGTACATGTGTCACACTCTCGGCAACCGCTGTATAATCCTTGATAGCCTGCTCCGTTGACTCGAAATCATAGGGTTGATAACAGATTCGGAAATTTCCAGCGCCTATCTTCGCCAATAGCCCTTTGGTCGTCTCCACTCCATCAAACAGCGTCTTCTTGTGCAATTCACCTGTCACATCCAGACCACTGCTCTGAGCTCGCTTCAACACTTGACTCAGAAAATCAATCGACTGCTCCAATTCATCGTCTGTCAGCTCATCCGTCCCCTTCGACCCCACGAATATCTTGATCGTCCTCGCGCCGAGCAGGGACGCGCGCTCCACTATCCGGGAAAATCCTTCCAGTTCCTGCTCCCTTGCCTGATCCTGGAGATGGAGCTTGGGGTAGGCGCCCACTACAGGAAAGATCACACCCAGATCATCACCCATCTGTTTTATCTCGCGAACGGCCTTATCATCTTCAGTCGAGATGTGGTATTGCCACACTTCCACGAAATGAAAACCAGCCTCAGCGATTCGGCTAAGTAAGTCGGCCAGGCGAAAGTGAGGAATCTTCTCCGCTGTCCAGCGGTGAGGCTCCAGGGCGATGGTATTAAGCAGGATGCGGATCATATCCTGAAATCAGTTCGATGTCAGCCGGCTCATGACACACCTCATCAGTTCCGGTAGGTCGTCGGTGTCTCGTGCGGTGATCAGGTTACTATCCATAACGACCGGATTGTCAATCCAACTTGCTCCACTGTTCTCGATATCCTTCGCCATCTCCGGCAGGCCCCCCACCTGTCTCCCCCGCATAGCATCAGCCGAGATTACGACGCTATGACCCTCAGCAATACTTACCAGGAGCCTGCCACTCTTCAACTGCTCCCTTACCAGCTCAAGAAATGCGCGATTCGTCCGCATCCTGTCCGCGGCCCAGTCACCCGGCACAATCAGGGCATCGAATTCCTTATCAAGAGCATCTCGCACAGACATATCGCTCTTTATGTCTAGCCGGCTGATCCTGCTCCGGCACACATTCCTCTTTCTCGCGCTTACAACCTGTACCTCGCATCCGGCCGCTTTCAACCGGTAGTAGGGATACCAGACCTGGTGGACCTGATAGCGCGGTTCTACCAGTAGTGCAACTACCTTACCCTCCAACGGCAGCTGAGCCGGCATGGTCGTCGCCGCCGAGATGCCCCCTTCAAGGTACCTGACGACTGCTTCCATGAAGGCCGGAAGATCACCTGGTGTTCGAGCCGTGATCAGGTTGCCATCGATGATGGGGGCATCATCAATATACTCGGCACCCGCATTGACCAAATCGTCCTTCAGAGTGAAAAAACAGGTTGCCCGGCGACCCTTTAGAATATTCATCGCCACGAGAAAACTCCCCGCATGACATATCGCGCTCAGCAGTTGCCCCGCCCCGTAATGATCGCAGGCTAATTTCAGCATATCTGCATTGGCGCGCATTTTCATCGGCGCAAATCCTCCCGGGATATGCAGATAATCGAAGTCCTGTTGAAGAGCGGACTGAGCATCCAGGCTGCTCCTTAATGGCTCCCCGTGATAATCCCGGTACGTCTTGCCCGCCTCGTCTCCAACAAAAATGGCTTGGCCGCCCGCTTCCCGGAACCGGAAGTAGGGGTAATACGCTTCGTGCACTTGGAAGTTATCCGCTACTAGTATTGCAGCTTGCTTCCCCTCCAATGGCACCGCAGCCGTAGGAATGCTTCCCGATTCACTTGGTCTCGGCATATTATTGCTCCAGTAGTGATGCCGATTCCCTGTCTAGATAAATGTGCGCGTTGGGGTGCTGCTTCAGAATGGATGCCGGATTCAGGGGCGATACCTCCTCATCACCGAAACAGTCCTTGATAGCTTGTGCTTTTCTGAAACCGGGTACGTTGGCAATGATGGTTCTAGCTCTCATGATCTGCTTCACCGACATGGAGATGGCTTGCGGCGGCACTTCCTCTACGGATGAAAACCAGCCTTCGCCTACCTGTTGTCGTCGACAGGCGCTATCGAGGTTCACCACGATAAATGGATCCTCAGCCTCAAAATCCGCCGGTGGATCGTTGAAAGCTAAATGACCGTTCTCACCAACCCCTACAAAGGCTACATCAATGTCATACCGGGAGAGTATAGCGTTCAACCGGTGTACCTCCTTAACCGGATCGTTTACCTCTCCATTGACCAAGTATACATCCCCCGGCTGCACTTTCTCGATCAGGCGCTCTTTCAGATACCTTCTGAAGCTCGCAGGGTGGGTTTCGGGTATACCTACATACTCATCAAGATGAAACATCGTGGCCTTGCTCCATTCAATGGAGTGGCCCGCGGTAAGAATATCCAGAAACTCGAACTGAGAAGCACCGGTCGCGGCGATAAAAGCTACCCGCCCGCTCTTCTCTATTGCCGATGTCAGGACTTGCACGGCGTGTTCCGCCGCTGCTTTGGCCATTCCCTGTGAGTCTGCGAATATTTCTAGACGCATCGTGATTCTCCCTGTTAATACTTCTCGATAATAGAATGCTTTCCGGTAAATCCAATCAAGCCGACAACTCGACGATTTTCACTTGAGTCAAATCCATCACTCCCAGTCCCAGAGTATGTGCGTACTCTAGTGTCGGAAGGATCAGTTCCTTACTGAAAGTCCCGTCCTGCTCATCGAGCAGCTGTGCACAATACAGATCTGTCGCGGTCATATCCCCCGAAATAACCAGCTTGTTAACCTCCTTGATGACCGA
>CP070787.1:2320772-2324356 GCA_020346745.1 Fidelibacterota bacterium
CGGTCGGGTGATTTTGTGAAATCATACAAGATGTTGCTGCTGAAGTAGTAGCGTATGGACTCAAGGAATCGGCCGGATGGATACCGTCGTTATTTATCCGGCCGATTCTTTTTTCTTAACCTGCATAGTATAGCACCAACTACCAGCATCCACAGACAGCAAGCCGGTGACACACAAGGATTATTGTAGAGCTGCGCTCAGGAGTAGAGCCGGCCGGCTGATGGCTTTCATAGGCCTCAGCCTGGGGACGCTGACCGGTACGGAGTACTTGGTTTCCACGCCGGAGGAGATTGAGAGTGTCCTGCCAGGTGTCCAGCCGGGTGACACCCTCACCATGACCAATAAGGTGTGGATGGACGCCGAGATTATCTTTCGGGCCGACGGCACCGAGGAACAGCCGATCCTGCTCCGGTCGCAGACACCCGGGCAGGTGGTATTATCGGGGACATCCTACCTCAAGATTGCCGGGGAATACCTGGTTGTGGATGGGCTGTACTTCAAGGAAGGCAATACCAATCAAAAGGCAGTGATCGAATTCCGGGATGGAGCGGGGACCTATGCTCACCATTCCCGTTTAACGAATACGGCTATCGTGAATTATTATGTCACGCCAGAATACAAGTGGATCTCGATCTACGGGACTCACAACCGCGTGGATCATTGTTATCTGCGGGGCAAAACCACCAATGGTACCACCCTGGTCGTCTGGTTGGACTACAACGGCGGCCAGCCCAATTACCATCTCATTGACCATAATTATTTCGCGTACCGCCCGCCGCTGGGCGAAAATGGCGGTGAGACGATCCGTGTGGGAACCAGCGACTACTCCCTAACGGATTCCTACACCACGGTGGAGTATAATTATTTTGAGCGCTGCAACGGGGAGGTAGAGATCATTTCAAGCAAGTCGTGCTTTAACGTCTACCGCTACAACACATTTTATGAATGTGAAGGGGCCCTGACGCTACGGCACGGGAATGACTGCACCGTGGAGGGGAACTTCTTTATCGGGAATAACAAATCCATGACGGGTGGTGTGCGGATCATCGGTGAGCGGCATAAGGTATACAACAATTACTTCCAGGATTTGGCGGGAACCGGGAACCGGGCAGCGATATCGCTCATGGATGGAAATGTTACGAATACAACGGATAGTTTGAATCAGTATTTTCAAGTGAAGGATCCATTGGTAGCGTTCAATACGCTGGTCAACTGCAGCCAAAGCATTATCCTAGGCTTGGGATATGGAGATAGAGGTCGAACGTTGCCACCTCTCCGCCCGGTATTTGCGAATAACGTTGTCTTCTCTGATTTGGGCTATTATCTCATTACTGTTGAAGACTCCCCGCAGGATCCTCTTTGGGAAGGCAACATAATGTACGGTTCCCCGCTGGGCATCACCCCGCCCTCCGGTATCGACCAGAGCGATCCCTCGCTTTCGCTTTCTGAGGATAAACTCTGGCGGCCGTCAATGGAGAGTATCCTCATCGATTCGGCGGTGGGCGCTTATCCCCTGGTCACCAGCGACATGGATGGCCAGCCCCGTGATACACTGAAGGATATCGGCGCCGATGAGCGCTCCGCTGAGCCCATCACCCGGCGTCCGCTGACACCGGAGGATGTTGGTCCGGACTGGTGGCCGCTGCTACCGACAATTATTGCCGTCGGTGCCGGTCTCGACTCCCTGCGGTACGCCGTCGATCAGGCTCAAGCTGGGGATATCATCGAACTGGTCACCGCTGGCGGTATATATGCTAACACGGCCGATCTGCTGATCACTATCCCGCTTACCATCCGCGCGGCGGAGGGGTTGGAGGAGAGGCCCATCATCCGGCAGACCGAACCGGCCGCAGCCGCAAGGTCCCTGTTCGTGATCAATGATGGGGGACGTCTGACCCTCAGCGGGGTGGACCTGGACGGGATGGCCGGTTCAGCCACTCCCGCCAAGTACCTCATACGCACCGTGGACAGTGCCATGACCGGCTCCTACACCCTAAGGGTGGAAGATTGCTATCTCCATGACGTGGTGCTGGGTGACGACGGCAATTTCTTCCGGGCATACGCCGGAACGTATGCTGACTCCCTGGTCTTCAGGAACTGCCTGTTCACCAACAGCGGCAAGGAAGGCATCCGCCTAAAGGACGAGGCATCAGACAGTGGTAACTTCAATGCAGGCTACCTGGAGCTGACCAACTCCACGTTCTGGCTCACGAGGAAAGAAGCGGTCTACGTATATGCCGGTGATGATATTGCCTTTACTCCCGGCCCGGTGATCAGGGTCAATCACTGCACTTTTGATTCCTGTGCCTACGAGGGCTCGGCGGTCATCGCGGCGCTGGAGGTTGATGATACGATCATCCGCAACAGCATTTTCAGCAACACGCCCATGGAGTATCCCGCCGTGACGCTTTACGGGTTCATGGCCTCGATTGACTACAGCAACCTGTTCAGGACCGGAGTGGTTGTCACGGAGCGCAACGCATCGGTGGGGAGCAACATACTGACGCTGGATCCGCTCTACGCGGACCGGCTGGCGGGTGACTTTACCCTGGCTGAGCTCTCGCCCTTGAGGGGGCAGGGAGATGACGGCAAGGCCATGGGTGACCTGCGGTGGTCCGGGGAGGTCTTGTCTGTGCCGGGAGCGCCTGGACCGGCCCTGCCGGGCAGCTTCACTCTGCACCAGAATTACCCCAACCCCTTCAACGCGGCTACCAGGCTGACCTTTGAGTTGAGTACTGCCGCGCAGGTGAGGTTGGAGATCTTCAACCTGCTGGGCGAACATCTGCAGACCCTGGATAGCCAGAGGCTGAGTGCTGGAAGATACGTCTATCACTGGGAGCCGCAGGGGCTGGGCTCCGGGATCTACCTGTGCCGGTTGGCCGTCAACGGGAGAGCGGATATCATTCGAATGCTGTACCTTAAGTAGCCGCACCCTGTTTGAACAGCCATGCGAACTGACTTGATACGCCGTTTCCATCCTCGCTTGGTGCTGGGCACCTTGCTGATAGGAGGGATCTGCCGGCTCAGCGGGCAGGTCTCCTGGGAGTCGTCGATCGTGTATTATGATCAGGATGACAAGCTGGTCTACGTGGCGGATGAAGAAGGCAATCGCATACCCGATTTCAGCTATGCAGGGTACCGGAATGGCGAGGTACCGATCCCCGAGATCCCGGTGGTGCGGACCCTGTCGCCAGTAGAAGGGGACAATGCCGACAGCATCCAGACTGCCTTGTTCGAGCTTGGTCTGCTGCCCAAGAACGAGGATGGCTTTCGCGGCGCCCTGCTGCTCTCGCCAGGCATATACGAGATCAGAAGTACGATCCAGCTGCGCTTTGACGGCGTGGTGCTGCGCGGCAGCGGAGATGGGGATGATCCTGCGGAGAACACCATTTTGCTGGCTACTTCAGACGCACCGGGCACTACCGTCCTGTCGGCCGGAGGAGGTGCTTCTACCAAGTGGAGAGATGCGGTGCCCAACACCACCGTCGATATCACCAGTGATACCGTGTTGGTGGGTTCGCTAGAATTCGAGGTGGCGGATGCCGGTCCCTTCGCTGTAGGCGACAATATCATCATTTATCACC
>CP070787.1:2324456-2330184 GCA_020346745.1 Fidelibacterota bacterium
TCATAAGCGCAAGTGTTCGAGACTGGTCTTTGGTGCTAACGTCCTCCGGCCTGGACTTAGCTCTAATCTTCGTACCTCGGGAGTGGTGAATATGGCTTCAAGGATATACCAAAACAGGGTAGTCCTTATCCTATCCATGGCCAGCTTGATCACAATCGTTCTCTTGCTTTTCGGCTTCTCCATGAGCGAGCGGATTATGCGCCTTGAAGGCCTCTGGCGGGATTATCACCGTGAAGCCACTCAAAAATACCGCCTTATGAGTAGCATCAAGTCACACATGGGCTATGGCGGTTTCATTCACAACTTTAAGAATTATGTCTTGCGGCAGGATGAACAGCTGATCACCCACATCGACCGGAATAAGCGCGACCTTATTACTGATATCGAAGAATTCAAACGGTTGGACCTTACCCAGCAAGAGCAGGTGGCCATAACACGCTTCGAGGATGTGTTTGGAGAGTATCTGGTCAAATTTGAACTTGCCCAACAACTGATCGCTAAAGGCCAAACGCCTAACCAGGTGGACACCCGGGTGAAGGTAGATGATACGCCGGCGTTCGAAGCTTTGGATTATTTGATTAGCGCGGTGCTAGAGCAGAGTGCGATAAAGGAAAAGGAAACCGAAGAGGCTCTCTCTAGCACCTTACGCTTTCTCACTCTCGGCCTGCTCATGATCCCCCTCATCTTCTTAACAGCCATTGTCCTGATTCTCTCTCTGCGCCAGATATCGAAAGGTAATGTCGCCATCCAGGAATACTCACAGAAACTGGAGACTCAGAATCTGACGCTTGCCCAAGCCATCAATGAAGCGGAAAGAGCTACCCGTACCAAGAGCGAATTTCTGGCAAAGATGAGTCATGAGCTGCGCACGCCTTTGAACTCAGTCATCGGCTTCACCAATGTCCTGTTGAAAAATCAAGATCAAAAGCTGGGAGAGAAGGATCTCACCTATCTGGATAGAATATTATCGAACAGTCAACACCTATTAAGCCTGATTAATGATATTCTCGATCTTTCCAAGGTCGAGGCCGGTAAATTAGAATTGGAGATATCATCAGTGTCTCTTGATCAGGTCGTAAATGAAACGGTCGCACAACTGGAGGGGCAGGTTCGGGGTACGGAGGTACAGCTACTGGCTGAGCTACCGGCAGAGGTCACGCCGATTCAGACGGACAAAGCCAAACTTAAGCAGGTCCTTATTAACTTGGTGGGCAATGCCATCAAGTTCACCGAAAAGGGGAGTGTCACAGTGGCTATTCTTGTCAATCCCGAAACTCATAATCCCGAACGCATCGAGGTACATGACGAGGGCATCGGCATCGCACCGGATCGTCTCTCCACGATCTTCGATGCTTTCCAACAGGCTGATAGAAGTCCCACATCACGCAAGTTTGGTGGCACGGGATTGGGCCTGACCATATCCCATTCTTTATGTGAATTAATGGGTTATGAACTGACCGTAGACAGTGAGCCAGAGGTTGGATCTACCTTCAGCATCGTTTTGTCGAATTAACTGGATTCAATTAGTTAAGTCAGTATCCATAGGATTCTTGAGCTCTGAGCCCGGAAAATGGGACTGGATCGATGTATGAAGTGAAACAATTATTCAGGGAATCCCTGGACGCCCATATCAATGCCCTTAAGACGGCAAAAAAGGCCTTGGAAGCAAAGGATCCGGAAGCCTTGGATTCCATCCGAAGGATTGCTCACACGCTACGAGGGTCAGCCGGGACTGTCGGGTACGCGGAGATCTCGGATGCGGCAGCCCAGGTCGAAGATGCCGCAGAGAATGACGTCCCTCTTCTCCTGTTTAAATTCCTCGAACTCATTCACAAGGTCGCCACTGAGGGCGAAGATCGGCGCTATGGGATCCTGATCATCGAGGATGATCCCATTGCCGCGCGGATTCTCCAAGAGCGGCTTTCTACAGGCAATCGGGATGTCTTCACCGCAGGGACAGCCGCCGAGGCCAGAGAGTTCTTGGGTACAGAAGAGATCGATCTTATCCTGCTGGACCTCGTCCTTCCAGACACCGATGGTCGGAATCTGCTGATGGAGTTACGCGGACGCCCGGATTGGACACGAGTCCCGGTGTTTGTAGTATCGGTGAAGGGGAGTCAGGCAGCTAAAACGGAGTGCCTTGCCTTGGGAGCGGACGATTATTTCGAGAAACCCGTCGATCCTGAGGTCCTGGCCACCGCCGTATCAGCTCGGCTAAAACGCTCAAGTGAGATGGCACGCGAGTCACGTACCGATCCTCTTACGAGTCTCCCCAACCGGGCGGCGTTCACCGAAACCTTCCAGCGGGCTCATTCATTGGCCACACGCTCACATGATCAGCTATCCCTAGCTATTCTTGACCTGGATCGCTTTAAATCCATTAATGACACGTACGGACACCGCATGGGTGATGAGGTACTGAAGCGCATTGGGCCAGTGATGACGGAGGCCCTGCGGCAGACAGACTTCATCGGCCGATGGGGTGGTGAAGAGTTCGTGGTCTTGTTTCCCAAAGCGGATCCCGACGGTGCAGCCCGCGCGCTGCGCAAGGCACTGGAAACTTTCAGTGCGGAGACGTTCACCGTGGAGGAGAAAACGCTTTCGCGAGTCACCTTTTCGGCGGGTGTGACGGCGGTGTCCGAAGAGGCCAGCGTGGAAGAGGCGGTTGCCGAGGCCGACCATCTTTTGTATCTGGCCAAGGAGAGTGGTCGCAACCAGGTGCTGACCAGGGGTGTCAAAATCGCGGAAGTGGCGAAGAAGATTCTGCTCGCCGAAGACGACAACGTCGTGGCCTCAGTGGTGAAACACCGCCTGGGTAAGGAGGGCTTCGAGGTCATCCATTTCCCCGATGGTACCTCCGCGTGGCGGGCAGCACCTGAGTTGGAGGTATCCCTGGCGATTCTGGATGTGAAGATGCCGGGCATGGATGGATTTGAGCTACTGGGTAACCTCCGCAAGCTAGTTGCATTTCGAGGTATTCCCATCATGATGTTGACGTCCATGGGGAACGAGGAAGACATTGTACGGGGCTTTGAACTGGGGGCAGATGATTACGTCATGAAGCCTTTCTCCCCCGTGGAGTTGCTGGCTAGGATACGTCGTCTGGTGAAGGGGTCGGCAACCGTCCAGGCGGCAGCCTACCGAGTCCTGATTGTTGATGACGACCCGATTATCCGCATGACGGCCTCGAAGGCCCTCGAGGCAGCTGGTGGCTACGAGGTTTCGCTGACCGAAACGGCGGAGGAAGCCTGGACCCAAGTCCAGAATGAGAAACCCCACCTGATTATTACAGACCTAATGTTGCCGGACATGGATGGTACGGACCTGCTTGAACGACTGCACGAAGATGAGGACTTGGGTATGATCCCGGTGGTGTTCCTTACGGCGAAGAGTGATCCGGCACTGGCTGAGGACCTCAAAGGTCGAGGCGCACAGGAGGTGCTTCATAAGCCTTTCGATCCCGCTGATTTTGCCCGCCAAGTTAGCACCATCCTGGAATCATCCGGAGCCTGATCACATCGTCTTGACCTACCTGAAAGAACTTATTCTCAAGGACCAGGTCTTCCTCGTCTTGGCGATCACTATCGCCGTTTCACTGGTATTGGTGGTATTGTTCGCCATCTATACCATTTTCCTGCGGCTGCGCAATATCCGGAAGGCCAGATACTGGCGCCGATTGGAGTTACTGTGGGAACCTGCCGTTCTCAATATTCTGACGGGAGAGAGCACCTACGGGGCAGTGAGGGAGCTTGTCGGCCACCATGAATCGGTTTTCTTTATCGATTATTGTCAGCGTTTCGCTCAGCGACTCAGTGGCGAGGAAGCGGATATTATTCGGCGTTTGATTGAACCCTACCTGCCGGCTTTGGCCCAGCGGGTGCAGAAAGGAGATCCACCCCAGCGGGCTAGGGCGGTGCGCACCCTGAGTATGCTCGGCTTTGAGCAGTATCACGAAGTAATCGAGGCAGCGCTGGATGATCCTTCACCCCTGGTAGCAATGATCGCGGCCCGGGCGCTTTCCCAGAGAGGTAGCCCTGAATGTATCGCCGCGGTGATGGAGCGGCTCCATCGCTTCGGAAACTGGAGCCAGAGTTACCTGGCTTCTATGCTGACTACCGTAGGCCCTAAAGCGACACCGGTCCTTCGATATACCCTGCTGGATCCTCAAAAGGACGCCCGCGTTAGGACGGTAGCTGCCGACGCCTTGCGGGCTTTAAATGATCTGGAAGCAGGCGATCCGGTGACAGCGGTACTGACTGAGGAGACGGATCGTGACCTGACGGCGGCCATCCTGCGCCTGCTTGGGAAAGTCGGACGACCTGAACATCTACAGAATGTACGTCCCCTTGTTAAGTCCGATGATTTTGTGGTCCGGGCTCAAGCCTTGCGTGTGCTGGGGGAATTGGGTGGTGCCAGTGAGCTTGAAATCCTGAAGCGGGGCCTGGAAGATGAATCCCCCTGGACGACCATCCAGGCTGCTCGGGGATTGAGGGAGGCAGGTGGCGAGAACCTCCTGCGGGAGCTCGCTGCCCGCGACCATCCCCGCAGTGAATTGGCCCGCCAGGTACTGGCCGAGGGGAGCGTAGCATGATCGTCGCTCGGATCGGAACCATCATCATGGACGGCTTCAATGTCCTGGTGCTCGCCTACTTCATCTTGCTGAACCTTATTTACATGTTCACCAGCGTCGTTGCATTCCGCTCCTTGCGGCGATACGTCCGCAGCTTGAAGGCCTTGGAAATAGAGGAATTGCTGACGTCCTCCGGTGCACCCCCTATCACGCTGATCGCACCAGCCTACAACGAGGAAGCCACCTGCGTGGAAGCCACGCGTTCACTCTCTCTACTTAAGTATCCCCAATATGAAATCCTCGTGGTGAATGATGGGTCATCTGACCAAACGCATGAGCGCCTCGCAGAAGCATTCGAATTAATTCCAGCCTATCGGCAACCCACTGCCAACCTGCAGACAGCCATAGTCCGGGGGATCTATCGCAGTCAACGTTTGCCAAACCTATGGGTGATTGACAAGGAGAACGGCGGTAAAGCCGATGCTCTCAATGTAGGCATTAATTATTGCCGTACGCCCCTGTTCTGTGCCATAGATGCGGACAGCCTCCTGGAGCGGGAAGCTCTGGTGCGCATCGTCCGGCCCTTCCTGGAGGACGCGCGCACTATGGCAGCCGGAGGTATCATCCGCATTGTGAACGGCTGTGAGGTTCATGAGGGTGGAGTCACGAATATTGGCTTGCCCAAGAACCTGCTGGCCCGGTTTCAGGTATTGGAATACCTGCGGGCATTCATGTCCGGCCGAATGGGTTGGGACGCCCTTGGGCTTACGCTCATAATATCGGGGGCTTTCGGTATTTTTCGGCGCTCGGTGGTTGTCGATGCCGGTGGATATCGGACAGATACGGTGGGAGAAGATATGGAGCTGGTGGTGCGTTTGCATCGCCACTGCCGCCAGAATAAAATCCCGTACCGGGTTGCTTATGTGGCCGATCCGGTCGCCTGGACGGAGTGCCCCGAATCGCCGCGGGTGCTGGGCCGCCAGCGCGATCGGTGGCAAAGGGGGCTCTACGAAACAATGACGCGCCATAGGAATATGTTGGCGAATCCCCGTTACGGACGGATCGGTCTAGTGGCTTTCCCCTACTTCTACTTCCTAGAGATGCTGGGCCCCGTGATTGAAATGGTCGGCTACGTTTTTTTCACTCTGGCGCTAATTC
>CP070787.1:2330284-2336007 GCA_020346745.1 Fidelibacterota bacterium
CACCCTGATATATAAGCTGCTCGGTAGCCGGGAAGGCGATATTGACACCCGGGCTCTCCGGCTTTATGATCGGGTCCTCTTCCCGGTCAGCCGGCTGCTGGATCGTCTGGGTCTGGAATTTCTCTTTGGGAAGAATCTTCTGGCGCTGGCCGAGCGCCCTAGCTCTCCGGCTCCTGATCCTCGGCAATCGACAACCGGTGCTTCCGGGCATCGGCCATGATCTTCTTGGCAATCTCCTTGGTCACCTTCTGATCCCCCGTCTTTCTCTCTGTACCCGTCTTGCCCGCACTCTTCTTTGGGAGAATGTCGCGCATCATCTTGGTCAGCTTGGCCTGTAATTTCAAATCTGGCTCTCCATGCACATGCGGGAATATATATTGTTTTTCCCTCCGACTACCACCCAGATAGTTATCAGGCCCGCCGGTCGTACTATTGAGGATGCACAGTATGGATCGCGATTGAAGGTGTCCTATTGCTCCTGTTCTCCATGATCCTGGGAACGGCTAGTCTGACCAGAGCCAGCTGCCTTTTCCCGCCTGAGCTTTTGCATTGAATCCTGCCAGCAAGCTGATCCGGATACCGTTTTTAGAGAGCACCGCAGCCAGATTGATAGGGACGTTGAGAGCACCGTATTGCTTGGTAATCCCGAAAGCGACGGCGTAAGCTGCTCCCCCCACTGATAGGTTCGGTCCCAGTGCGAACTCCGAACCACTCGGCATCCGTAATCCCACCAGCCAACTTATACTGGGCAGAAAGATCCCCTGCTCTATACCTCCAATGAGTAAGACGAACTCAGTCAGGCCGGTCGGCCCGTTCTCCACCGTGAAAAAACGATGCTCCAGCTGCCAGCCGAATTGCGTGACGATCGGAGCAGCATCCAGTTCGTCCTTCAGCGTTCGAGCGGACTCCCCGGTGATGATAGTGATCCCCACTCGCGGACCAGCCAGGTTGATCGGCGGCACCGACTGAATGGTTTGAGCGAGAGAATCCTGGGCCAGGATGCAACCTGATCCCGGAAAAAGAAGCGTCAGGATAAGGATCACTGCCAAAGTCCTGATTTGCATGGGTATGTCTCCTGTATAATAGGTCTGGTCCCTTTTCATAGCCTGCGCTTCGGCATTCTGGAGGATTCTATCAACCTTATTTTAGCAGCACCATCTTAATCGATTTCTTGAACTCCTGCGTTACGAGCCTGGCGATATACAGACCTGAAGGCAGGTCTCGTCCCATCTGGTCCTTCGCATTCCAGGTTATGCTGTGGTAACCAGGCTCAACGTACCCATCCATCAGCCGGACTACCTCCCGACCCAGGAGATCATAAACCTTGAGGATTACATTCGTGCCCGTGGGCAAATCATACTGGATCGTTGAGATGGGATTGAAGGGATTGGGGTAGTTCTGATGGAGTGCGAATTCGGTGGGCAACCCAGCCAGAGGATCAGCTCCCGCGACCGTGGCCCACACCGCTTGTGCTGTGGCAGCATTGGCTGCCAGATCACTCAGATTGTCACCCCCCACAATGGCAAAAGCCACCTGAACACTGTCACCCGCGGGTAGGTCGTAAGGACCCACCGCCAGATGGGACCGGCAGTCCAGGGGGGTATCCGGCATGTCGAGGAAACCGGTCATGGCCTCGTAATACTCGAGATCGTCACGTACACCAGAAACGGTAAGTGTATGTCCTGATATTAGCCCGGATAGGGTAACTGATCCATAGTAGTTGGCATTCGTGCCGCCACCACTCTCATAGGTATAACTCATGCCCCGGTCAACATCGTAGCCACCCATGTTGTTCGCATAATATCCCACCTCCCAGTCTAATCCCAGGCCTACGTACACATCGGAAATGTTCTGGGTCCCATCATTGTAAATCACGTACTCCATGATCACATAATCATCGTCTGGACTGGTGGACTTGGAATGGGACCTTTGTACGACGGTGACGCTTAACGGTTGAGGTGCAAAATCATCACCGAAGCTGGATTGAAATGCTTGATCGAATCCGGGAAGGGTACTCTCGATCGGTTGCACCAAAGTCATAGGAGTGAAATCGCGTTGGTAAAGTCCTCCGAGGATGAGACTATCGGGGCCTGCAATGGTCGCAATCGTCAAACTCCCTTCGAATAGGCCGTTCAATCCAGCATATTGAAATCCAGTCCCTTCTTGACCCCTGCTGGCTCCCACAACGCCATTGTTGAATACCGACATGGTGACGTTATTGTTGTCATGCTCGGCAATATCCACCGGGAAATGCTCGCCCGATAAGGTTAGGTCGGCTGCGACAATAACGGCCAGCTCGTCAGGATCGTTGCTGGCGATGATGATATCCGCCAGGTATTCTCCCGGACCCAGGTTTTCGGGCGTCGCGGTTACAATGAATTCCACCGAGCTACCGGCCGCCACCACCTCGTCCTCCGGATTGACCTCCAGCCAGCGGGGAAAGGCCTCCGTCCGGGTATAGGAGAAGCCGCCGCCATTGTTACAGCAGGTCCAGCCGTGGAACATAACATCGAAGTATCTGTCCTCTGATATCAGGTGCAGTGATATCGGCTGGTCTACCATCCCGGGTGGATCCCCGTAGACGGCATCCCGCCATACCTGGTAGTCGCCGGGGCTAAGCTCGGCCGTAAGACCGTATGCCCACTCAGTATCGTCGGGTGAATAACCCCAGTTATAACCGGATTCGGTAGCGGCGTTGAACAATCCCTGGTTGTCGCCCCGGGTGATCCAGACATTGTCGCTTATGCGATCCTGGTTGGCCGCCAGCGTCCAGTCGGCATAGTCCGCCTTGGTGAAGGTCACGGATTCAACACCCGCATCTTTGATATCGATGTGGCAGACCAGATCACTCCCACCCTCGTTATTGACCCGGATCGTGTCGATCAACTTTGGCGGTTCGTGGTCCCAGAAGGATAGTTCGGCCGGTTCAACCGCGATATCGGGCGCAACCAGCAACGAAGATACAACCGGCAGGCTGACCGCCGGCTTGTTCGCGTCGTTCGTGGCAAAGGAAATCGTGCTGGCAAATGCGCCCCCGGTTTCGGTCAACAGGTACAATACGAGTGTATCACCGGTCAGCGGCGGGATCGAAAGCGCGGACGGTGTAAACGAGAGCTGCCCAGCACCCGAGACGATGCTGCCGATCTCAAGAGTTTCCGTACCGACATTATCGATTCTAAGGTAGGTACTGTCCGCATAGCCGATAAACGACGTGCCGAAATCGACTGTGTCGGGCCCGGCGTAGATTGGAATGCCCGTAACTCCCAGTCTGGTTGGGAAGATCTCCACAGGTGTGATGGGATCATTACTCACGATCTGGATGTCAGCATAATAATTCCCGCTGAATAGCGCCTGGGCATCGAATGTCACCCTGATCTCTTCCTGGTTTCCGGCGGGGACAATCCCTCCGGTTGTACTGAGACGAAGCCAGGGTGGAGACAAGGCAAAAGTGATATGGCCCGCTCCTAGGTCAGGGATATGATCATCATCACCAGAATAGGCTTCTATGGCAATGTTGAGTGCTGGATAGGCTTCAAAGTGCTGAGCATCGATCCCTACAATGATCTCATCATTCTCTTGGTCCTCCAGCATGGTGGTCAGGCTATCTACTTCTTCCCAGCCCCAGCCGTAAGGTGTAGCTACATATTGGCGCAGCTCCCCGGAGTATTCACCCATGCCTCCCCAGAAAGCGATCAGATAATCGATCCCCAGCTGCCAGCCGTATCCCGCCTCACTGTCAATGTCTAATCCGGTAGCTATATCCTGATCGGCATCGATGACTACGACTAGCGAACGATAATCTGTTCCCGTCAAAGGTTCATGGGTGTCAAGCTTGAACAGAATCTCATCCAGCGTCCTGGCGCCATAGACGTTCCGTATGTCGAGGGCCGGCCACGGCTCGTCCGGATCGGTATAGAGCAGCTGCCATAGAGGATGTCCGGCCGGTGGCGAGGAACTGCCCGCCAGTGGCCTCACTGGGTCGTCTTTCGCCCCCACCTCTGGGCGTTCACCCCGCAAATCCTCAAGCAGGTTCCTTAGGTAGTCCTTTGTCTCCTCGGTATCCCGGATAGAGGACGCAGTACGCACCGGGTGATGCAATGAGGCCGCCTGGCTCCCGGAATCTACCGATGTGGCCCAAATCTCATAGACTAGGTCACTCCCCCCGGTGTTCTCAAGGCTGAAGAACCGCTGGAGGGTATCGTTCGTGAATAGGTCCGCCGTTAGGGAATCTACCGATACACCCACAATCGGAGGCTCCACACCCACGCCTGCTAAAGGCAGCACGAAAGTCCCCTCGTCCGGATCGTTAGTTGAGAATGTTAGAATCCCGGGGTAATCTCCTACCGCCAGCGGTGCCATGGCGACCAGGAAAGTCTCCGTTTCACCGGGATCGATACTAGCGAAAGATGGGTCAACCGTGTATTCCGAAGGACTCGCCGACACGATGGGAAGCAACAGGTCCTGAGTCCCCTTGTTCTCCATGACCAGCTCCAGCGTATCAGCGTAGTTAACGAAAACCTGTCCGAAATCAAGCGTATCTACTGATGCATAAATGTCGGGCGCACCGGTTACGTCCAGATGGATCGGCATTGCTGCCAGCCCCTCGTCCGGATCGTTGCTATGCACCAGAATAAATGCCTCATGTCCTCCTGCATCCAGGCCGGTGGCGTCAATGGTCACATCCACCTGTTGGCTGCCTCCCGGAGCAATGACTCCCGAATCCATCGACACACTCAGCCATACGGGCCGCACATCTGACCGCGTATAGGAGAAACCGCCGCCATTGTTGCAGCAGGTCCAGCTGTGAAATTCCAGGTTAAAGTAGAGATCATCCGCTATCAGGTGCACGGACATCGGTTTGCCCACCATGGCCGGAGGATTGCCGCCTACAGCATTGTTCCATGACGTGTAGTGATTGGGTGTAAGCTCTTCAGTAAAGCCGTAGGCCCATTCGGTACCTTCAGGTGATATGGAACGAGTAAAGTCGCTCTCGGTGGCCGCATTGAAGATACCCTCTCGGTCAGCTCTGGTGATCCACACGTTATCCGTAATGCGATCCTGGTTCTCCGGCAGGGTCCAATCCGCGTAATCTTCCTTGATGAACGTGACGGTTCCGAGTCCCATGTTCTCCAGGGCAATCTTCCATAGCAGATCACTATCCCCGGCATTCTCGATCGTGATCTGCTGCACCGAAGATGCACCGGTAAGCAGGGTATCACTCAACGAGTCGGGCGTGACAACAATGTCTGGTGGCAACAGGCCCTGACCCACCAGTGCTATACCCACGGTAGGATCACTCAAGTCGTTGCTAGAAATGGTCAGCGTCCCTGTGTACTCCTGAATAGCTGCCGGATCGAGTACCACGGGTATCGGCCGTGATTCGCCGTAGCGCAGGGAAAACGTCTGGTTATCAACGGTAAAACCGCTGCCAGTCCACTGGATATTCGTTATGCTCAGCGAATCGGCGCTGAAGCCAGTGTTTATGACCTCGACGGCCATGGTGTCAGGGAAGCCGATAAAAACGTCGCCGAAGTCCAGCGTATCGGACGGGAATACCACGATTTCCGGATTTCCAGCTTGAGAGAACGACCAGCTCAGAATGTCGTGGTTTTCCCAGGAACCGCCCGTCATTGCTGTTAATCCTACCCATGCCGCTCCCGCGGTGAGGTTCAGCGTGCTTCCAAGATTCACGGAAACTTCCAGAACCGGAGCGGTCATGTCGT
>CP070787.1:2336107-2347578 GCA_020346745.1 Fidelibacterota bacterium
CTACTTGTCCTTCACCATCTGGCTCATGAACTGGCTGACTCCTGCCAGGGTCTCGCAGGTGAAGATGGCCTCCTTGATCCCACGGCGGCCTTCGTCAGACAGGTGCGGAGCCGTCAAGGCGGCGAACTTGTCATCCAGGTCGCCTTCCGTCATCGGCTCCCGGGGATCGCCCTTGGGGTATTCCAGATAGACGGAATGTTCCTTGCCGTCAGTCGTGCGGATCATGACCCGGCTCGGCTGCTTGGCGGGGAACAGCTGCTCGAACTCTTCGCTGGCCTCGCCCTTGATCTTATGGATCACCTCTTTCAGGCGCGGATCGTTGATCTTCTCCTCATCGAACGTCTGGGTGGTGATCTTCCGGTCCAGGATCGCCCGGGCGATGCAGTAGGGAAGGCTGTGGTCGGCCGTCTCCCGGCTGGTGGGTTCGTACTTGTGGGGATCAAACAGGATATCGCAGGCGCGGGCGATGGTGGTGATGCGCACCTCGTCGATCTGCTCCGGCTGGATGTCGTTCTCAATCACGGCCTTCAGGGTAGCGGTGATATGGGTGTGGGTGAGCGCCTCGGTGGGAAAGGCCTTCATTGAGCATTCCATGACCTTGTAGGCGTCGCCCAGGCCGTCCAGCAGTTTACCCGTGTCCCAGTCGGGACCGTAGACGTCCATGAGCCCTTCCTTCCCTTCGAAGACCTCCTCGGTGCCGGTGTACTCCTGCTTGGCCATGAGGGCGGCGAAGACCCCGGCCTGGACCGCCATGGGGTCCACGGTGTTCTTCATCATGGTCAGTTTGCCCGCCGTGGGGCAGCCGATGGTGTGGCTGTGGCTGCCGGAGATACCGATGGCGTTCACCATCTGATCCTCGGAGAGGCCCAATAGTTTCCCGGCCACAATGGGCGACACGAACTGGGTGATAGTGGCGTGGTGCCACTTGCGTTCCCGCAGGCCAGGCACGGCGAACTCGCACATGCGCTGTTCGAACTCGTAGGCCAGCACGATGGCGACGATCACCTGCTTCATGGTCGCCCCCACCAGCTCGCCCACGTTCAGCGCCGCAGGGATCAGGTCTGAGGGATGGGACGGGTCCTCCTTCCAGTAGATGTCATTGAAGTCCAGCGCCCGGACGGCCAGCGAATTCACCAGGGTCGCGTTGACCGCGGGCATCTGCTCCCCGCTCACCAGCAAGGTGGCTTCGTGGGTGCCCTCCATCTGCCGGTAGAGCTTGCGCAGGATCTGCACGTCCTTGGTGTAGTACCCGCCGAAAGCACAGCCGATGGAATCGTACAGATAGCGCTTTACCTCATGCATCACATCCGCCGGAAGGTCCTCGTACTTCAGTTCCAGGGCGAAACGGGCTATCTGCCGGGAAATGCTGTCAGCCATCATTATTCCTTTCCATTAGCAAACCACAGAGACAATGAGCAATTCAATCAAAGTTTCTCGATCACGGCCTCGGTAACCTCCAGGCTGGTGTTGGTGCCACCCATATCGTAGGTGCGCACCTGTTCTTCAGCGATGACCTCGGCCACGGCCGTTTCCAGGCGGGCGGCCATGTCCGCCTCGCCCAGCCATTCCAGCATCATCTTGGTGGTCAGCAGCATGGCCATGGGATTGACCTTATACTGACCGGCATACTTGGGCGCGCTGCCGTGGGTGGGCTCGAAGACGGCAAACTCATCCCCCATGTTGGCGGAGCAGGCAAAGCCCAGTCCTCCCACCAGTTGAGCCGCCAGGTCAGACAGGATATCACCGAACATGTTCTCGGCCACCAGGATCTCGTAATCCTGGGGATTCTTCACCAGCCACATGCATTGGGCGTCGATGTTGGTCTCCCATAATTCGATATCGGGGTACTTTTTCGCCACCTCGCGGGCCGTGCGGATCATGAGGCCGCCGGTCTCGCGCAACACGTTGGGCTTGTCCACTACCGTCACCGATTTGCGGCCGAACTTCTTGGCATATTCGAAAGCCTGGGTCACGATATTGGCGCAGCCCTGGCGCGTCATGATGCGGGTGGACAGGGCGATGTTCTCCAGGCCGAATCGCTCGAACTTCCCCATCTTGGGGTGATTGGCATTCAGGGCATCGAAGACCGCCTGAGGCAGGGGATGGAATTCCACCCCGCCGTACATGCCCTCGGTATTCTCCCGGAAGATGACGATATCCACGTCATCGCGGTAGTTCAGGGGATTGCCGGGGTAGGCCTTGCAGGGCCGCAGGTTCGTATGCAGATTGAATTCCTGGCGCAGCCTGACGATAGGCGAGAAGTAGACGAAGCCCTTGTCTCTGAGTGCAGGATCCAGCTCTTTCTGGGCCTCCTCCTTGGGCTTGGACGTGATGGCGCCGAAGAGGGCACAGTCGGTCTGTTTCATCATGTCGATGGTGCGCTGGGGCAGGGCATCGCCTTCAGAAACCCAGAATTCCCAGCCGATGTCACCGTGGATATACTCGGCGTCCAGCCCAAGTTTATCGAGGACCAGACGCGCGCAGTCCATCACGTCGTTGCCGACACCGTCGCCTGGAAGCCAGGCTATGTTATACTTTGCCATGTCATCTCTCTCCAATTAAGTGTTACAACTGAATCTTGACCCATGATTCGAGCCCACCGGCGATGATGAGTTCCTGTGCGGCGGTGCCCACAGCGCCGATGGGGTATTCTTTGCCGTCGACCCGCACGCATGAGCGTTTGAAGTCCACCTCAGCCTTCAGGTTGGTACGCAGGGTAAGCCGGTCATCTCCGCAGCGGTGCTTGATCTCTTCGACGAGGCCGGGCGCATCCAGCACCAGGAAACCATTGTTGATGGCGTTACGCTTATAGGTTTCGCTGAAGGACCCTGCCAGCACCAGTTGTATGCCCCGGTATTTCAGTGCGGTGGCCGCCTGCTCGCGGGAGCTGCCGGTGCCGAAATTAAAGCCAGCAACGAGTATGTCCCCTTCCCGCACCAGTTGGCCGAACTCGGGATCATAGTTCTCCATCACCACTTCGGCCTGCTGCTGGGCGGTAAAGTCGTCGATATAGGTGTACTTACCGGGAAAGATGCCGTCGGTGTTCAGGTTGTCCTGGCGGCAGTAGATGAGTTCTCCCGCGATCGTTTCGGGAAAGCCGGGCAGGATGGTCACTTCCCCGGCCGTTTTCTCAGGCTTGGGATTGACCTTGATCTGCCCCGCCGGTGTCACACCTTCCAGGCCATCGGGTGCGGTGATGATTCCGGCCACAGCCGAGGCGGCTACCACCGCCGGTGACGCCAGGTAAGCTTGCGCTTCCCGGGAGCCCATCCGGCCCTTGAAATTGCGGTTCGTAGCTGAGATACCCACTTCCCCGTCCTGGAGCAGTCCGGTGCCGAGGCCGATGCAGGGCCCGCAGCCGGGCGGCAGGGTAATAGCTCCGGCGTCCACCAGGGTCTGCCAGTCGCCGCGAGCTTCGCTTTCCGCCTGCACCTCACTGGAGGCGGCAGCAATGTAGAATTCCACCCCTTCGGCCACTTGCTTCCCGCGCACAACCTGCGCCGCGGCGGCCAGGTCCTCCACCCGGCTGTTGACACAGGAGACCAGGTAGGCCTTGTGGATGGGGATGTTCCTACCGGCCATCTCCACCGCGCTGGTCATCGTTTTGACATGATCGGGACCAGCCACGAAGGGTGAGACGGTGGACAGGTCCAGGGACAGATCCACGGCGTAGTAGGCGTCGGGGTCAGGGCCAAGGGGATCGGTTTCAACCAGTGCAATGCGGGTCGTGTTCAAGCGGGGGTGCTGTCCGTTGCCGTCGGCATCGGAGGGTACACCGGCCGGACCACGCCGCTCCACAGCAGCAGCCCTAGACCGCAGCCATTGAGTGAGCACCCCGTCGAGGGGGAACACACCCGCCAGGGCGCCCCACTCGGTGGTCATATTCGCGATGGTGAGGCGCTCGTCGACGCCAAGATGGGCGACGCCAGCACCCACGAACTCGATGGCGTGGTTCAGAACCTCGTCGTTATTAAACAGACCGCACAGGGTAATTATGACATCCTTGCCGGTGCTCCCGGGCGGGAGTTCTCCGTGCAATTCCACCCGGGCTACCGGAGGCACCTGCCACCAGGTCCGGCCCGTGGCCCAGATGGCGGCGGCATCGGTGCGCACGACGGGCGTCCCCAGGCAGCCCAGTCCACCATACATATTGCTATGGCTATCCGACGCGACCACCATACTGCCGGGCCAGGCGTAGCCTTCCTCGCACATGATCTGGTGGCCGATACCCCGTCCCGCCGGGTAGAAATCCACCCCCATCTCTTTCGCGAAAGCCTCGATACCGGCGTATTTCTTCAGGTTGGCCTCGCTCGTATCCTGTACGTTGTGATCCAGTGTGAACACCGGCTGCCGCGGGATGGCCATCTTCGTGGCACCGATAGTCCTGAACTTGTTCATCACGGCACCGGTGTTATCATGGGTCATCACATACGCCGGCCGGATGGAGATGAAGTCACCGCTGTGGACCTGGTGGCCTTCTTCCAAACCCAACGCAAAGCGCTGGGCGATTTTTTCAATTAGGTTTTGGGGCATGGTAATCTAGGCTTTGAATGGTTCGAAGCTGACGAAATCGGCGTGGTGGACGATGATGGATTCCACGGTGCGTGTGCCCAGATCACCCTCTTTGGAATGGGTGCCGATGATATGCTGAACCTCAGGTGGCAGGTCGAAGCGGGCCGCGATGGCCAAGCCGCTGAATGGATGGCGGACGAGCTTGCCGGCCGGGCTGGTCCCCAGTTTGCCATCGACAATCTCGTATTCCTGGAGCTTGCCCACATCGATAAGGATAGCACCGGCAACCAGGGTATCCATATCAATGCTGATCTCAGCGCCGAAATTGTCTTTCATCCGTCTGGCGATATCCACCGCCAGCTGTACACAGGTGCGCTTGTGATTCATGAAGGACACCTTACAATCCTTGATGAGCAGGGAGAAGGGTATCTGCTCCAGATCCTCAGCCGAAAGCACGCTGTTCTCGATGGCATATGACCACGCATCAATGACTTTATTCCTCAAGTTCTCATTCTCGATCCAGCTGATCTCCGGCCAGATCTCCAGTACCTTGTCACGCATTGTCCACTCCCTTTACCTTGAAAATGCTGTCCATCACGGTGCCGTCCACCCACTTGACCACGCCGATAACCTGGTCGGTGAACTCGGGCTTGGCGGGTGGTCCGCCGCAGAGATCCTCCACCTCGGTCTTGATCTCTTCGATAGGCCGAATGGGCAGACCGCTATTTCTGGTAGCCTTGATCAGATCTTTCCGAGCGGGATTGATAGCGATGCCTCGTTCGGTGACGATGACATCGATGAGCTCGCCGGGGCCGCAGAGGGTGGTCACATGGTCCACGATAATGGGAATGCGGTCCCTGAACGAAGGGATAGGCAGGATGGTACACTTGCTAAAGAGGCAGTTCTGCCAGCCGCCGATGCCATGCAGCAGGATACCATCCGAGTGGGTCACCACATTGGCATTGAAGTTCACGTCCACTTCCGTGGCACCCAGAACGACGACATCCACCATGCTGGCGAAATTTCCCTTGCCGTGCCAGTTATAGGAGGTGAAGGGTGAGGTATCGATGTGACGGGGATTCTCCCGCATGGAGCGCACACCCTCCAGATCGAAGGTTTGGCCGTCCAGGATAAAGTCGGTCAGGTTTTCCTCCAGCATTTCGACCAGATACTTGGTAGAGCCACCCCGGATGAAGCGTGCCCGAACGCCCGCCGCTTTCATCATCTCCTTCAGGTAGATGGCGAAGGCCAAGGACGTCCCTCCGGCGCCGGCCTGGAAGCTGAAGCCGTCCTGCATGATGCCCGCCGCGCGGACGAATTCAGCCGTCAGCTCGGCGATATACTGACGATCCGGGGAGCGGGTAACCTCGGTTGTGCCGCTAACGATATCTTCGGGATTGCCGATCTTGTCCACCTCGACCACATAGTCGATATTCTGCCCCATGATCTGCCAGGGCACACAGGGGAAGGGCACCAGATTATCGGTAATAACGATGGACTTGTCAGCATACATGGAATCTACCAGACCGAAACCCAGCAGGCCGCAGGCGGAAGGTCCCCGGTCACCGGTAGCATTGCCGAAGGCGTCAGCGGTGGGGGCAGCGATCACGGCGATGTCGATGTGTACGTCGCCATCCTGCACCGCCTGCCAGCGGCCACCGTGACTGCGGAGGACCGCCAGTCCGTTCATCTTCCCCGCCGATGCGAACTCGCCCAGGGGACCATTCATAGAGCCTTCGATCCAGCCGATAACGCCGCTCTCCAAATGCTTGATGATCGGCTCGTGGCAGGGGAAGGAAGCCGAGGGGAACCAGCGCAGATTTTTCACTCCCAGCGCGGCCGCGGCATCAAAGACCTGGACCATGAGCAGGTCACCATCCCGGAAATGATGGTGATTGGAGATGGTCATGCCGTCGCGGAGGCCCGCTTTCTGCAAGGCTTCCTTAATGGAACCCACACGCTTATCACCTCCGGGTGGATACTCTGAGCAGGTCCGGATAGGGGGAGCGGCTTTGTTCCCGCGGGGCTGATATTTTCCCACCCCCTGATAGGGTGTCTGAGGGCTACCATTCACCTCCATCGGTACCGGTCGTCCGGCGGCATTCGCTACCAGTTCAATCTTCTTGCCACCAACCTTCGCTTTCACCTTCTTTCCTCCACTTGCTCGACGGACTCGGGGAATAATTCTTCCCGCGGTATCTGCTTCCAGTCTTCAGGCAACAGGCCTGCAGCCAGTGCCAGGTCCACTGAATGCTGAGCCCGTTTCACCACCGGTGGATCGATCATCTTGGTTCCCAGGGACACCACGCCCAGCCCCTTGGCTTGTGCTTCATCAAAGGCGAGCACGATGTCTGTGGCGCGTTCAATTTCCTCACCTGTCGGCTCGAAGGCTTCGTGGATCACCCGGATCTGGCGGGGGTGAATAGCGCCCATACCATCAAAGCCCAGGCTTTTCGCCTCCAGGGCATAGGTTCGAAGTCCCTCCATATCATCCACATCACTGAATACGGTACCAATGGCCTGCAATCCCGCTGAGCGAGCCGCGTTCACCACCATGCTCCGGGCGAAGAAGGATTCGTTCCCCTCCAGTGTTCGCTGGGCACCCAAGTCGGCGGTATAGTCTTCCAGGCCGATAGCCAGGGCAACATTGTTGGGGCTAGCAAGGGCGATGGCCGGAGCGTTGACGATACCCAGGGCGCTCTCCAGGATAGGCATGAGAAAGAGGGGATCTTTCCGGTCACAATTCCGGCTTACTGCGGCAATTTTCTCATCCACGGCGCGAACCTGGTCCGCCGTCTCAGCCTTGGGGATCAGGATCACGTGAACCGGCTGGGGCACCACGGCATCCAGATCCTCCATACCCAGGTCGCCCTGATTGATCCGCACCATGGGTTCCGCGCCAAAGAAGTCGAGTGTTCGCAGGGCGTTGCGCACAATGTACCGTGCTGAAGGCTTCTCCGGCGGGGCCACCGAGTCTTCCAGGTCCAGGATAATGGCATCCGGTCGATGAATACCGGCATTGAGCATGAACTTGGGCATGGTTCCGGGCAAGTAGAGGCGACTGCGGCGGAAACGGTCCCGCTGTGGGGGATAGCGCTTATGGTCTTTCACCGTGGGCAGCGACTCCAGCTGCACTTCGGGGTGGGCCGCTTTCACGACTGCTTCGACACGCCCCTGGAGCACAAAAGGCAGGGCCCCATAATCCTCGATGCGCAGGTCGGCATTGGCTATGCCAAGATCTGTCAGCGTGCTCTTGACCAGCTCCTGAATGGAGACTCCGTACATAACAGCCACCTTGGATTCCAGCTGTATATGCAGGCCGCCAGAGGTCTTCGGGCGATACCAGATTATGCAGTCCGATCGTGGTTCCAGATCGGGATCGAAGTCCGGGATACCGGAGATGAATTCGTCTTTCATAAGCCCTCTATATCAGATACCGGGGATGAATTTACGCCATACAGATGACAGATGGATATGCAATCAGGCCGCGTAGCGCACGGTGGCTGGGTATTGTCGATGAGCTCGGCCAATTGCAGGTGAAGGGATAGGGATTCGGGTTAATTAAGCTGGTGCGGACGTCGTTGGGAAGTGTAAACCGCCCATTTCAGCCGGCACGAGTACGGCGTTCATCGTCATCAGTGACAATAGCGATACTCGCGCTGGCTCCAATGCGTGAAGCCCCGGCGGCGAGCATTTTCCGGGCGTCGGCCCCACTCTTGATCCCGCCAGACGCTTTCACCCCCATCCCGGAGCCAACCACATGATGCATGAGGGTAATGTCGTGTATGGTTGCGCCTCCCTTGCTGAACCCGGTGGATGTCTTCACGAACTGGGCGCCAGCCCGCTGGGCCAGAATGCAGGCTTTCACCTTCTCTTCATCACTCAGCAGCGCAGTCTCAATGATCACCTTCACCGGCCTGCCATCCGCCGCATGTACGACTGTGCGAATATCCGCTTCCACCTCGCTGTAGCGGCCTGATTTCAGGAAGCCGATATTCATCACCATATCCAGTTCATGGGCGCCGTCGGCAACCGCCTGGGCAGTCTCGGCTCCCTTAGCTTCCGCCGGCAGCGCGCCCAATGGAAAACCGATCACCGTGGCGACCATCACGTTCGAGTCTGCAAGCAATTCCCTGCAGAGCTCCACCCAGACCGGATTCACACACACCGAGGCAAAGCCGTACTGTTCAGCCTCCCGGCAAAGGTTACGAATATCTTCTTCGGTAGCATCAGGTTTCAACAAGGTATGGTCGATTTGCCCGGCCATATCGGGTTTGCGCTTAACCCCCAGCGTGGAGCCGATCCGATCAGCACCGGCGTCAACTATACTGCGTACTGCCGCCTGGTCCCGCTCCGGGCAGCGCTGGTCGCGGCACAAACGGCACTGCCACAGTCCGCTCTCGCAGGCTTCCTGGCCCGGAACAGTTTGGGAAATAACCTGGTCAATCAGCACATCCAGGGAAGTCGGTTCAGTCACCCTCATATTCGATCTCCAACTGGTCGACAACGCCGACGATCACAGCCTGCACCGGCATACGGGTGCCGTACATGATGGCCGCGCCACCGCCCTCTTTGTTGACAATCACCCGGTCGCCCTTGCCGGCATCGACACGGTCCAGCGCGATAAATGTGGAACCATCCTTGTGTCCCTGCAGATCAATGGGCTGGACGATCATCAGTTTCTGGCCTTGGAAATGGTCATCCTTGATGGTGGAAACCACAGAGCCGACCACCTTGCCGAGAATCATGAACCGGCTCCCGGGCTGACAGTTTTTATCACGTCCCGAACATCCTGTACCAAGCCGTGGGCTTCATTTTCAGTCGGTGCTTCAGCGTAGATGCGGATCACCGGCTCCGTATTCGACTGGCGGATATGAATCCATCTGTCCGGCCATTGGAGTTTCAATCCATCCAGGGTGATGGCTTCAGCTTCGTGAAAGTGTTCCGTGATCTGATGTGCTACCTTGTCGGCATTCGTGCTGTCAGCGGAGACCTTATCCTTCACAAAATGGAGCTGCGGCAATTCTTCAAGCACAGTACTAAGGTGGAGATTCTCCTGGATTAGCCGATCCAGGATCAGGGCGGCTCCGACGAGCGAATCCCGCCCCAGATGAGACTCCGCGAGGATAACTCCTCCATTGCCCTCACCGCCAATCTCGCCTCCCACAGACCGCATCAGTTCCACCACATTGATCTCACCTACCGCCGAGCGGTGAATCCCAATGCCATAGCGCCGGGCTACATGGTCAAGCAACATAGAGGAAGAGAGGTTAGTGGTCACTGGCTGCCGGCTACCGGTCCGGCGCAGGAAGCCGTCCACAGCCAGCACCTGGGTCAGTTCTTCACCGGGAGCTGATCCGGTCTCATCCACCACGGCCAGGCGGTCGGCGTCCGGGTCGGTGGCCATACCCAGATCCGCTCCGTGCTCGGTAACGGCGTTGCAGAGATCAGTCAGGTTCCCTGGCAGCGGCTCCGTTCCCCGGGGAAAAGTACCGTCCGGTGTGGTATGAAGACGAATCACTTCGCAACCCAATGCTTCCAGCAGGGTGGGCAGAGCAAATGAAGCGGCTCCATTGACCGTATCGACAACCACCTTGAAGCGCTTACGCAGTATGGCAACGGTATCAATACAGCTGAGGTTGATGGTATCAAGTATATGCAGGCCTACGGCATCAAACAGCAGACGACTCCGGATGCGCCCTGAAGGTATCTCCCGTGGGATCTCGGTCTTATCCACCAGTTCAAACAGCCTGTCGCACTGGTCCCCATCCAGGTAGCAACCATCGCTACCGATGAACTTCAGGCCGTTGTATTCAATGGGATTGTGGGAGGCTGTCAGGACCATAGCGCCCGCCAGATGCTTACGGGGAGTTATCCACTGAGCCGTCGGGGTGGGAGCCAAGTCGGCGAAGATCACCTGCCTTTCAGCCTGATGTAATGCCTGTGCGGCGGCGGAGACCAGCTGCCTGCCGTGCGGGCGGCTATCACGAGCCAGTAGTACTGGTCCCGGTGGCAGCAACCCGGCGAAGGCCTGTGCATAGCGGAATACAACCTGGGGATCAAAACCCTCGCCAACTACCCCGCGAACACCGGAAACCGATCTGATCAAGTCCATGGATCTTGCTTGAATTCGCGAACCACCGGATTCATCGTGGAACCGCAGGCAGGCCGGTAATTGTAATGGGTAACTGATGCATATCGATCCCGGGATCGAGGGTGAGTATAAAAAGAAAAAATCCAGACTGGAAGCCTGGATTTATTTCCCACAAATGGTAAGTGAAAGGAGGCGACAGATGTTACCGGTTGGTAATCGCCATGGTGCGCCGCATGCGTCGCAGTGCTTTGGAGCGCTTGATGCGCTTCTCGGCACTGGGCTTCAGATAATATGAATTCCGTTTGACATCCTTCAGGATGCCGGCTTTCTCATATTTCTTCTTGAAGCGCCGCAGGGCCCGCTCCAAAGGCTCGTCTTTTCTGACGGTCACTTCTACCATTGAGTCTGTATCACCTCCTTCAAGTTTCAAATTCTATAGCTTTTTAAGTTAGCAAAGACCCATTGAGAATACAACGACCACGCACGATAAATGCCAAACTGAATTTTAACTTGCGCTTCATCAGCCACCGGCACCTCCTCCGCCCTCAGATCCGCCAGTAACAATAAATTGTATTGATAACGCCTAATTGCCATGCATTGCATTACTAATGGATGAAAGCTATATTTAGCACTTGGTGTTGTATAAATAGAAGACTTCAACAGCCTGGAATATCCCTGTATCGGTGGCAGTTGGGTGGCTCTATACTGGCGAAAGGACTATTACCCATGTCAAGCCTGAAAGCATTCTTTTTAGCAATGTCTACAATCCTCCTAGCTCGTGGGCCTGTAAATGCGCCTGTTCCAGCCGATATGCTGTCCCGAACTCCTACGGTAACACCGCCACCCGCCTTTTCACCCGCCGTAA
>CP070787.1:2347678-2358720 GCA_020346745.1 Fidelibacterota bacterium
GCGGCCCGGCTGGAAAGTGCCTGCAAGAAATATGGTGCTCATATCCTCCTGAGCGAGTATACCTTCGGCAATCTCAAGGCCACCTACCGAACCCGCCAGGTGGACAGGGTGATTGTCAAGGGTAAAACGGAACCGGTGGGGGTCTACGAGGTCGTGGATTATCACACCAAGGAGTCGTTCCCCAACATGATCGAAGTATTGGGGCATTTCAACGACGGGATCGAGTACTACAATGAAGGCCGGTGGGATGATGCGGTCAAGCTGTTCCAACAAGCGCTGAAAGGGAATCCTGACGACAAGTGCTCACAAATGTACGTGGAACGCTGTGAACACCTGAAGAACAACCCTCCCGAGGGTGAGTGGGACGGCGTCTGGGTCTTTAAATCCAAGTAATCTCAAAAGAATGGAGTCAGCCATCAGCGACGCAAGAACACATCTCGAAAAAGCCATCGAGATGAATCCCGAATATACCGAAGCGCATTTTCAGTTGGCGCTGCTCCTGAAGGGTACGGGCGAGATCAAGCAAGCCCAACGGCATTTGAAGAAGGTGGTGGAGCTGGAGGAAAATCACGTCGAGGGGCATTACCATTTGGCGCAGCTTTTCCATGAGAAGAAGGACTACGAGAAAGCCCGGACCTACTATCTCCGTACGATCGAACTGGACCCGCACCATGCCGAAGCCCACTATCATTATGCCCTGTTCCTTGAGGAGCAGGAGGAATATATCGAGGCCAAGAATATGCTGCAGAAGACCACGGATATTGACCAGAACCACACCAGGGCCTACTACCAACTGGCCCGGTTGCTCACGGCTCCCGATGATTATGATATAGCTAAACAGAACTACCAGATGGCCGTGGATATTGATCCGGACTTCGCCACGGCACATTACTACCTGGGAAAGTTGCTGGCCGGTGGCAAACGGATCGATAATGATGGTACCCTAGTCGTGGAACCGGAAGATGAATCGGCCCTGGAGCATTTCAGAAAGGCTCTGGAGTTCGACCAGGAGAACTACAAAGCCCATTTCAACATCGCCAAGATCCTGACCAAGAGGGAGGAGTACGCCTCAGCCCAGGATCATTTTCAGAGGGCTCTTGAGCTGCACCGCGACTACCCGAAGGCCCACTATTACCTTGCCCTGCTGTTGATCGAGATGGGCAAGCTGGTGCCTGAGCAAGCGGAGCCTGCAGGGGAAGAACCCGCATCATAGAACTGTCGAGGTTGTGCCATTGAATTCACCGGATGCAGTCCAATATCACCTGGAAAGGGCCATCGCACTGGATCCTGACTACTCGGCACCTCTGTTCCGCCTGGCCCTGTACATGCAGGAGCAAGGCCGGGACCCAGAGGCCATGCAATACCTGAGGCAAACCGTGGAGGTCGCCGGGCGGAGTGCCGATATGCAGGCCGTGCGGGCGACCGAGTATGGCGAGCACCATCAATTCGACCGGGCGAGACACGCCCTGATCAAGTCGCACGAAGAAAAAGCCCTGGCTGCCCGGGCAAGCTACGAGCTCGCTCTGATCCTACTGAGCACCGGAGACAGCGGTGAGGCTGAGAAGCAGTTCACCCAGGCGGTGGAATCTGATCCTACCCTGGCGGATGCCTACTACCAGCTCGGTTTGATGGCGCTAAGGGATGACCGGGAAAAGGAGGCTCGTCGGTTTTTTGAGAACACAGTAGCTGTGGACCTGAAGCATGCCCAGGCTCATATTGAACTGGCAAAGATAATCTCCGATGATGAGGACGCCGAGCTGGCGAAAAACCATTATCTCATCGCGCTGGACCTGGATGCTGATCTCAGAGACGAGGGACTGGAACTCAGGTTCGAATAGCAGGCTGCGGGCCCGATTTGAGGGTGACATGGATTACACCCGGGCCACTCACATTTCTTCTTAATGCATCGAAGAGGTAACCAGACCATGAAGGGTAACATTCCAGTACTGCACGTAACCGGTGAAGGCCTGGCCGAGGCCTGGGAAAAATCGCTGCTGGCGGTCTATCATGACGGTTGCGACATCAAGACCGAGTACGACAAGCCGGAAGATCCTCCCAGCAAGGACTGCACCATGACCATCGAGGTGAAGAACCCCCTGGCCGAACCAATGATTCACAAGGATTTGCCAGGCGGCATATTGGATTTGCAGGAGTACGTCCTGGAGGTGCTGGACGGGATCAAGGATCATTTTGTACGCGATCCTGACGACCCCGAGGATACACGTTGGGAATACACCTATCATCAGCGACTGTTCGAGTATTCCATACCCCAGATGGACACGGTCTACGACCAGATCGAGATCCTGGCAGCCAAGTTATCCGAGGTGCCCTATACCCGGCGGGCCCAGGCGATAACCTGGAAAGTGTGGGAGGACACCTCCTGCTATGACCCGGCCTGCCTCCAGAGCATCTGGTGCCGCCTCTTGGAAGGTGAACAGGATACCTGGTACCTGAATACTAATGTCCGCTTCCGTTCCAACGATGCCTACAAGGCCGCCTTCATGAATATGTTCGCCCTGGTCAAGCTACAGGAAAAGATCGCCGGGAGAATCTCCGAGTTATCCGGCAAGAATGTGCAGCTGGGCCGCTATGCTCACCAGGCGGACAGCTACCACATATACGGCTCGTACTTCGCTGAATTCGAGAAGCGGTTCCTGGGAGCGATCAACAACCGGTCGTTCGAAGAGCGAACGTTTCGCTACGACGTGATGAAAAGCATGATGGACGGGGCAATTCCGGATATTCTGGAGAAAGTCTCCAAGATGTGATCATCCCGGCCTACGCGTATGAGGCCGGTGCAAGAACTGGACTATCTGATCAGCACCATCTTGCGGGCAAGTATCTGCCGGTCGGCCCGCAGGATGGCAAAGTACATTCCCGAGGCCACATTCCTGCCGGCCTGATCGCGGCCGTGCCAAAGGATTTCGTAATAGCCGGTATCCTGCCAATCGTTGTGCAGCACCGCAACCTCCTGCCCCAGCAGGTTGTAGATGCGCAGCGAGACTTTGGCGGGCAGTGGCAGGGCGTAACTGATGGTCGTGGAGGGATTGAAGGGATTGGGATAGTTCTGAGCCAGGGCGAACTCGTCGGGCAACCGGGCCAGGATTTCAGCGATGGTGGCCTGCACGAAGCCTGCTGAACCGGCCACCACCTTGAGGCGGTAGGGCAGCTGTTCGTTATACCCGGTGATAGCTTCCGGCTGCTCACCGGCGGTCAAGTCGCAGGCCCGGCGCCGGACGACATCGAGTAGAGCCACCTGGATTCCCTGCGGAACCTCGCCCTGAATCCGGCAGGTGATAACGACAGGTCCGGTCTCTCCCCTGGTATGCAAGTCCAGGTCCCAGACGCCGTTCAGCTCTTCCAGCGAACGGATATCAGTGGTAAAGAAGGTTGTCCCTGCAGTCCAATCGGACCGCTGCATGGTAAGCGAGATACATTCTGTGAGTATTGGCGGTTCGGGCAGGTCGTAATCGTCCCGATCCTCCAGGGCACCTGCCAGCCTCCCGACGGTATTGCCGCCATCGAAGAAGCGTTCACCCTCGGCCGTTAGGTGCAGCAGCCAGCCCGGGGGCGGCGGGTCAGCATCTTTGGCAAGCAGCATCCTTTTCGCCATGCCCGGCGGGGTAGTCGCCAGAGTCCTGGTCTCATCGGTATTGTTGTAAAGGATATATCCGCCCCACGCCTGGAAGTCGGTCTGAACCTGTTCAGTGGACCAGCCTTCCTGTCCACCGGGGCCAAACTCGCCGTAGGCGTAGGGTCCGATGAAGGTATCCTGGTCGGCGGATACGGTGACCGTGAAAGGATAGGGGGATGAGATGAAGTGCCAGCGCCGTGGTTGAAGGGTCCAGGTGTAGCCGGTAAGATCAAGGGATTGGCCGCCTCCCAGGGTGAAGTGTACGTCATCGGCCACAATCTGCTTGAGGAAATAAGATTCTCCGGAGGCAAATTCCGCGACGGTCACGTAATCGTCGGCCCCGGGTCCCGTATACCTGAACATCCCCCAGGTTTCATCGGAAGATGCAGTCTCCAGCGCATCCTGGATAATACCATCCACTGACGTTTCGTCGATAGCGCCCGGTATGGAGATCAGCCGCCACTTGTTAACAGGAAATCCATCAGGGAAGGCACTGCCGGTGATGCTGGTCGACATGATCCCGGCCGGGAAGGTGACGGGGATGGAGGCCTTACGCGAGCGGGCAGTATTGCCCAGACTGTCGCTGGCCGCGATAAAGTAGGCCAAGCCGGTCGCTGCCACGGCGGTTCCGGGTATGGTGCCACTCCAGTTGTTGCTGCCCTGATCGGTCATGGGCACCTGGCTGAACCTGTCCGTCCCGCCGGTGAGATAGAAGAGATCGGCAGATTGGACGCCATGGGGATCGCGAAGGGTAGCGGTTACCGTTACCGGGGTCCGCCGGGCGATGCTTTCGGGAGCGTCCACGTCCGAGATCGCCGGACCCCGGACGTCCTCACCGACCCACCCCCCTTCCAGGTAGAGCTCCTGGATCTCCTCTGCACTCAAAGCACGGCGGTAGATGCGGATATCGTCGATGGTCCCGCCCCAGGCATCGAGGCTGCTGGTTCCGGTCTGCCCGATCAGGAAGGGGGTCGAGTAGTCGAAATCACCGGTTGTCCCGGTCTGGGTGGTATCGAGGATACTATTGATATAGAGCTGCGATTCCACGGCGTCAGCTGTGGCGGCCACGAAGAACAAGGTATTCTCAGGCAGCTGTTTCTTCGATATGACGATGCGGCCTCCGAACTCGAACCGCACCGGCCGGGCAGCCTGGGACGTCTCAGTCATCAGCTCATAGCCATTACGGGGCAGGGGTCCGAAGGACACGATCCGCGGATTCTGCCCGCCGCCGGTGAAGGATATCCAGGCAGTGACGGTTATTTCGTCGGTTATCTTCAGCGCGTCCGAAGCAGCTACATTGATATAGTCATCCACCCCATCGAAGCTGTAGGCGCTGTTGGCATTGCCGAAGCGGTCCTCTGTCAGGGCGGCCCCATGGATGGTCCCGTCGTGGGCATTCCCGCTTTCATCCTCGGCATCACCGTTGAAGGGGTAGTAGGCGACGAGATCCGGATCCCAGTCACCCTCCTGATACAGTGCCTGGATCTCCGCTATGCTCAGGGCGCGGTTGTAGATGCGGATGTCATCGATGCGACCGGCAAAATAATTGTCGTTATACCCGTCGCCACCGATGAACAGGTCGTTCGCCAGTGTCAATTCAGCGGAGAGCGTAATGGTGCGGTCGGGCACACCGTCGATATAGATCCGGACCTCCCGGCTGGAGGCGATATACGTCGTGACGCCCAGGTGCCACTCACCGGTGGTGATGAAGGTATCGGAGCCCCACCAGCGATCGGCACCGCCATCGTCCGCACTGATCCAGAACCGGTTCTGGCCATCACTTCCATCCCAGATGGCATCCCCCTGGACGGTGGAGAGCCGCTGGTAGAAGTGCCGCCTGTTACTTCCTTCTCCCACGCCCACGATACCCCTGCCGGGGTGCCCCTCAGCCCCCGGTTGGTAGAACCAGGCGGCGGTTGTCAGGGCGGTATCGCTCATGCTGAACTGGATCAGCGAACCGGCAATCACGTCATTCTCCCCGTCAAAACTGTAGGCGCTGCTGGCATTGCCGAACCGGTCCTCGGCCAGCATCGCTCCATCTACCGTCACGTAATTCCCGTTCCCGCTCTCGTCGTTGGCGTTGCCGTTGAAGGGGTACCAGGCGATAAGACCTATAACCGGAGGCGCACCGCTGGTGTTCAACAGTACCGAAACATTGTCGGAATTGTAGTTCGCTGTGACCAGGTCCAGGTCGCCATCACTGTCCAGATCGGCGGCTAACACGGAACTGGGGTAGCCACCAGCAGCATGAGTCGTCTGGGCGGCGAAGGTGCCATCTCCATTGCCCAGCAGCACCGAGACGTCGTCGGAATAATTATTGGCCGCAGCCAGATCGGCGTCACCGTCACCGTCCAGGTCGGCGGCCACCACGGAGCCTGGATAGGTACCGGCAGCATAGGTGGTCTGGGCGGCAAAGGTACCGTCACCGTTGCCAAGCAGTACCGAAATATTATTGGAGTATTCATTGGTGACGGCCAGGTCCGGGGCGCTATCGCCATCCAGGTCGACGATTGCCACGGACCTGGGGCTGTCGCCAGTAGAATAGGCAGTCTGGGCGGCAAAGGTACCGTCACCGTTGCCCAAAAAGACGGAGATATTATCAGTAGTTTCGTTCGCTACAACGAGATCAATATCCCAGTCCAGGTCCAGGTCGGCGGCGGCTACCGACCAGGGATTGCCCGCGGCAGTATAGGTAGTCTGATCCGTAAAGGTGCCTTCACCATTGCCCAACAATATGGAGATGTCACTGGACGATTCGTTCGCCACGGCCAAGTCGGCGTTGCCATCGCCGTCCAAATCGGCGATCCCAACCGCCCTGGCATCAGACCCGGCAGCATAGGATGTCCGGGTGGTGAAGGTGCCTTCACCATTGCCCAACAGGATGGAGACACTGTCGGAATAACAGGCCGCAGCCAGATCAAGATCCCCATCACCGTCCAGGTCGGCGGCGGCGACCGCATAGGGTGAGCTGGCAGTCGGGTAGGCGACGTGGGTGGCAAAAGTGCCATCTCCATTGCCCAGCAGCACCGAGATGTTGCCGGAACCTATATTGGCAACGGCCAAGTCCAGGTTCGTATCACCGTCGAAATCAGCAGCGGTGACTGACCAGGGATGACTCCAGGTCCCATAGGTGGCCTGGGCAGCGAATTCACCAGCACCCTCCGGCACTTCAACCGTGAAGGACCAGCTATGAGGATCCGTCAACGCTTCCCCCGCTGCGCTCTGCACACCGGTGGTCAGTGTCACGCTCACCGGCTCGCCCACCTTGAAGGAATTGTCCGGGGTAAAGGTAGCGGTATAGGTGCCAGAATCGTAGCTGTAGGTACCGCCAACCTTGCCCGTCTGCCCGGCGTGGACCACGAAGGTGGCAGCGTCCAGGCTGGCGGGGTCCATGTCCATGTCGAAGGTGACGGAGATGGCGGCATTCTGTGCCACGTTGAGGGCATTCCGGGCGGGGGAGGTGGACACAATGGCGGGTAGTTCGGCACCCCAGCCACCTTCGTGGTAGAGGGCCTGGATCTCAGCTTCGCTCAGGGCGCGGCCGTAGATGCGGATGTCGTCGAGGTTGCCGTGATGCTGGCGACCAACAAGCTGGCTGCGTCCAAAATAGAGCGGCGTACCGGTCGGATTATACACCGACGAAGTGTACTGGGCGCGCATATCCACCTGGCAATCCACATATACCTTGACGGAATCTCCAAGCCTGGTTACGACCACATGGTGCCATTCATCGGCCACCCAATCATCTTTAAGCCCAGCTTCGACGAGTTCAAGTTCCCAGGGAGACGCACCATCAGCGTCGATCCAAAGCGAGAGTTTCCGGCTGTCGCTGTGGTTGTATTCCAGGGCAATCCATTGATAATCATCTCTGCCAAACAAACCATCGTGGGTATTGTCCAGATCGGCCAATGACATCCAGAATCCAAGCGCAAAATCACCGGAGGCAAAATCCCAGTCAACGTTATCACCCATCCAGATAAAATCGTCCACACCGTCGAAGCTGAAGGCACTGTTAGCATTCCCGAAGCGATCATTCGTGAGGGTGACGCCATACACGGTGCCAGGGTGACCATTCCCGCTTTCGTCGTTGGCGTTGCCGTTGAAGGGGTAGTAGGCTATAAGGTCGGGATCCCAGCCGCCTTCATGGTACAGCGCCTGAATCTCGGCCTTGCTCAGGGCGCGGTCATAAATGCGGATGTCGTCGATGAGGCCATTGAAGTCCTGGCCGCCCTGGATATCCCGGCCGATCAGGGCTCCCGAAGTGATGGTAAAATTATCCGCCCATGCCAGGGAATCATGCAGTTCCCCGTTCACGTACAGTTTCTGGGCGCTGCCATCGTACGTGCCCACGATCTGGTACCAGGTGTTCAGGTCCAGGGACTGGCTGCTGGCCTGATATTCCCCCCCGCTGTTGTTGGTGACGCCGAACCGCATGGGTGCCGGCATGTCGGCTTCGAAGTAGACCTCATTGTTAACAGCAGTGGCCGAGGTAGAGACTTCGTATACATTCTGCGTACCATTACCACTGGTGCTTTTTATCCAGGCCTGAAACGTGAATTGATCGATAGGTGTGTTCAGGATGGAGGCAGGTGTGGGAATCGAAATGGAGCTGCTGCCCGGGAACTCGTAGGCGGCATCGGTATTGTCGAAGCGGTCGGGAGCCGGCGTCGCACCGTTCACCGTGCCATGATTTCCGTTCCCGCTGGCGTCATTGGCGTTGCCGTCGAAGGGGTAGGAGGCCAGGAGGCCAGCCTCATGCAGAAACAGGACATACACCGCTCCCCGATTAGTGCCTCCGTCGTCGTCGTAGTGGGCACCCACGGCCAGGTCGGTCACACTGTCACCATCCAGATCGCCCAGGGAGGCCGTCGAGATGCCGAAGGAGTCAGTATCCTCCAGCGTGGCAGTGAAGCCGCCCGCCGTATCGCTGATCTTTTGAAAGGACTTCACGGTCCCGTTAGCGTTCAAGAACAGCACGTACACCGCTCCCCTGCCGCTCCCGCCGTCGTCATCGGCATAGGCTGCCGCGACCAGGTCGGTCACCCCATCGGCGTCCAGGTCACCCAGGGCGGCCACCGACATGCCTAAGCGGTCGTCATTATCCAGCGTGGCGGTGAAGTTGCCCTCAGTGGCGCTGATCTTCTGGTACGATTTCACCGTCCCGTTGGCGTTCATGAACAGCACGTATACCGCGCCCCGCTCAATCCCGCCATCATCATCAGCATCGGCGCCCACGGCCAGATCAGTGACCCCATCACCGTCCAAGTCACCCAAGGCGGCCAGCGACCGGCCAAAGTAGTCGAAATTATCAAGCGTGGCGGTGAAACCGCCCTCCGTGTCACTCACCTTCTGGTAACTCTTCACGGTACCATTAGCATTCAGAAACAGGAAATACAACGCCCCGCGGTCCTGTCCGCCGGTGTCATCAAGAAAAGCTCCCACGGCCAGATCGCCGATGCCGTCCCCGTCCAGGTCACCCAGGGCACCCAGGGCGCTGCCGAAGGCGTTGCCGTTGGCCAGGGTGGCGGTGAAACCGCCCTGCGTGTCGCTGATCTTCTGGAACGATTTCACGGAACCATTGGTATTCATGAACAGCACGTACACCGCGCCCCGGTCACTCCCACCGTCATCATCATACCCAGCCCCCACGGCCAGGTCGGTTACTCCATCACCATCCAGATCACCCAGAGCGGCCATCGAGAGGCCAAAGTAGTCGCTGTTATCCAGCGTGGCGGTGAAGCTGCCCGCCGTGGCGCTGATTTTCTGGTATGACTTCACGGACCCATCGGCGTTCATGAAAAGCACGTATACCGCGCCCCTGCCACTCCCCCCGTCGTCATCATAGGCGGCTCCCACAGCCAGGTCCAGCACTCCATCACCGTCCAGATCGCCCAGGGCGGCCGTTGAGATACCAAAGAAGTCGCTATTATCCAGCGTGGCAGAAAAGCCGCCCTCGGTGGCGCTGATCTTCTGGAAGGACTTAACCGTGCCATCGGAGGGGAATTGGGCGGCCAAATGCGACACTATAAACAGTGCAAAACCCACGATGAGAGCTACGGGGCAGCAATGGCGGAGGGAGTGGAAAGTAGAACGCGACGGCAGCATGCAACCTCTCATGGCGACGGCACAGGGGGTGGGGGGCCAACTCTCAGTTCCTCACCGGACGGCCGCTCCCCAAACCACCCCTGGGTGTAGCCGTAGTACCCGGTGGCAGCCAGCGCAGCGACCAGCAGCCAGGTTCCGCCGCCTTTCTTTTCAGGCTTGACAACGGGCTGTGCCGGCTGGGTCTCAGATGGCGGCATCTCAGGGACGGTAACCGTCGTGGCAGCTACGGCCACCGGCTGCATGGTAAGCTCCAGCCGGTGGAGTTCACCAGCCACAGCCAAGAAGGTTGTATCCAAGGGCGCATACCCATCCAGCCGCAAGGCCACGGTGTGCCGCCGGTCGGGTACGACGCGGTCAAGATTGGCCGGCGTCTGTCCCAGCTGCCTGCTGTCCAGGAAGACGGCGGCTCCCGGCGGATCGCTCAGGATGGTCAACCGGCCAGGCAATTTCTTCAGTGTGAACCGCAGCTCGGAGACTTCATCGGCCGCGGCATAGAACGACGTATCCACCGGCTGATAGCCGGTCATCCGGAGGGAGGCAGTATAGGTCCGGTTGCCGGCCAACGCGAATTCCGTGAGGGGTGTCGTGCCCCGGTCTTCGCCATCCACCACCACCTGGGCGCCGGGCGGGTCACTCAGGATGGTCAACCGGCTGGGTAAGGGTGTCAGAGTGAAGAAGAGATCATGGGACTGACCCGATTCGGCCAAGATGGTGGTATCCATAGTGCGGTAACCATCGAAGCTGAGAGACAAGGTATGCCACTGGCCAGCTGCGACCTCAATACTATCGAGGGGTGTGGTCCCGGCTTCCGCGCCGTTCATGGTGACCAGGGCCCCAAGAGGAGAGGTGTTCACCGTCAGGATGGTCGGCGGGGGGATGACCGGTTCGGGAGCGGGCGCGGTTCCGATAGCAGCCACGAGTTCGCCCGCGATGTCCGGCATGAGTCCCAGGAGGCCGTCGATCTCGCCCCGGTAGTCCCGCCACAGCGAGTGAGTGATCCGGCCGCTCTGGACGTCGATGGTGCGGATGTCCACGGAATAGGTGGCTCCCACCTTGCCGATAGAACCGGCCACCATGGTGGTGACACCCAGCAGCTGGCCCACCTCTACGGCGCATTCATCGGAAGTGCAGCCGGTGAGCTGGAAATCCTGTTCGCTAAGCACCTGCTCCATCTGTCCCCGCTCGACGATCGTCACGCCCCCGGTCCTCACCAGGGCATTCCGCAGGCGGTCGGTGAGACTGGTGGCCTCTACCGTGGAGATGCCGCGGCCTTCCAGGTCCAGGATAGCGAGGGATTCAGGCT
>CP070787.1:2358820-2364532 GCA_020346745.1 Fidelibacterota bacterium
GCGTGCACATCCCCCAGTACGGTACCGTATACCAGTAGTGAGCCTTTTATGTCCAGATTGCCTTGGATCATAGTATTGGGCCCGACAATCGTGTTGGTCTGAGAGTTCTCTTCTTTAGCCATGTGTTTCTACCGAGACATCCTGTTTTCTGTAAAGGTCAATTAAGAGCCGAGGATCAATTGATCTGGCATCTTTCCAGATCTCAAAGTGTAAATGAGGACCTTGGCTGATCCCAGTATTCCCGACCAGTGCGATGGGCTCTCCTCGGTCAACCCATTGCCGGGGAACAACCAGATTGGTCTGGTTATGGCCATAGATGGTGAAATAGCCATCCCCATGACTGAGAATGATCATATACCCCAGGTCCTCCGTCCACCGGGAGAGCACCACCAGCCCGGAAGCGGCAGCCGCCACGATCTCACCTGCCGGCGCTGCAATATCAATACCATCGTGATTGACTTCAAGATCCAGATCATGGAGCATCAATCCCCGCGTGACATAACCATCCACAGGTGGGTACGTGGGGACATTCTCCAGGAAGTTCAAATAGATCTGATCGATGAAGATTCCCCCTCTGCGCTCATCCAGTAGGCTTCTGGGCTCACCATCATCATCCTGCAGATCAATAGCCAGCTCCAGCTCCTGTAGAAGGCCTGCACCGACAAGATCATACTCGGCCGATTGGAGGACAGCGTGACGAACCTTATTCCGGTAGCTCCTCAGGCGCTGCTTTTCAGCCAGTAGATCGGAATAATCTGCAACCCGTACTATGAGGGCTGTCAAACCACCCACGAACACTATGAAAATAAGGACGGCAGTCAGAACTGCAATACTCAGATGGCTCCCCCTGAAAAGGAAGCTCCGGGTCCACCCACTCTCCTCCGCCATGAACAGGAACTGATATTTCTTGTGCCAGATTCTTTTCAAAAAGCCCATGAGTTTAGCCCGTCTGTAAAATGGGAGTCAACGGAAAATCCAGCCCGGATCTGGCCCCTATTCCGAACCCTGTTCCGATTCACCTAGAATCAGGCCCAGTAGTCTATCCAGGTCGTCCTGTGAATAATAGGATATCTCTATCGTTCCTGTATCGTTGCGCTTGGGCTTGATCCGGACTTTCGTGTTGAGGCGGCTGAGGAGCTCCACCTCCGCCTGATTGACATAGGCCGGTTTGGCTGGTGGAGCCTTCTTCAGCGTCTCCGCGGTCGGGGCAGCTTTTTTCTCCATCACTTCTGTGAGGTCTTGTACCGCCGCTTCGGTCTGCCGGACACTCAGCCCTTGCGTGACAATCTTTTTCCACAGGCGCTGCATGAGGGCGCGCTGCGGTAAACCCAGCAGGGCTCGGGCATGCCCCATGCTGATCTCATCCTGCTTCAGACTCTCTTTGATCTCCGAGGGCAGGCGCAATAGACGAAGAGTGTTCGCCACCGCCGGGCGGCTCATACCCACCTGGTCGGCGATCAGCTGCTGGGTTAAATTGAATTTGCTGAGTAACAGGGCGAACGCCTCGGCCCGCTCCACCGGATTCAGATCCTGCCGCTGGATATTCTCCACCAACGCATATTCCATCATCTCCACGTCCGAGTCCACGCTCAGGATGAACACCGGGATACGGTCCACGTCCAGGGACTTGGCAGCCCTGAGGCGCCGCTCCCCGGCTACTAGCTGGTAGCGGCCGTTGCCCGATTCGCGCACCGTTACGGGCTGGAGGATGCCCTTGGCCTTGACCGAATTGATGAGATCGGCCATCTCCTCATCGCCAAACTCCTTGCGCGGTTGCAACGGATTGGGATCGATCAGGTCCACCGGGAGGTATGGCTGGCCACTGCCTGCGTCGAACTCCACGTCAGCCACAGGGATCAGTGCACCCAAACCCTTCCCTAGGCGTTGCTTAGCCATTCCGCTGCAGTACCTCGCTCACCAGGGCCATATAATTCTGGGAACCGACCGATGACGCATCATAAAGGATGATCGGCTTGCCATAGCTGGGCGATTCGCTCAATCGTACGTTGCGCATGATGGCGGTGCTGTAGACCTTCTCCCTGAAGTATGCCCGCACTTCCTCAGCCACCTGCTTCGAAAGATTCAACCGGCTGTCGTACATCGTGATCAAAACCCCCTCGATCTCCAGATTCCGGTTAAGCTGCCGCTGGATCAAACGAATGGTATTCAACAGCTGGGACAGACCTTCAAGGGCATAATACTCGCACTGGATCGGAATCAGAACCGAATCGGCCGCCGTAAGGCCGTTGATGGTGAGCAGTCCGAGTGAGGGGGGACAATCGATGAAAATGAAGTCATAATGCCGGGTCATGTCAGCGATAGCCTTCCTGAGGATGTGCTCCCGGGCCAGCATCCCCACCAGCTCTACTTCAGCTCCAACCAACTGATGGGTGGATGGCACCACATCCAGGTGCTCCAGCTGCGTCTCAACGATGGTCTCGTCAATCGTGGTGTTATTGGTAAGAATATCGTAGACTGTACGCTGGGCGGGACCCGTCTCCACCCCTAGACCGCTGGTGGCGTTGGCTTGCGGATCCAGATCGACGAGCAGGGTTGGAACCTCACTGGCGGCCAAACCCGCGGCCAGATTGACCGCGGTTGTGGTCTTGCCCACACCGCCCTTCTGGTTGGCAATCGTGATGATCTTGGAGTTGCTGGACACGCCGGATTCGCTGACTATTTCATCTTTCTTTAGCTAATGAATCTAAGATTTTATATTAATTCATTGCAAGGAACTCAACCTGCCCTCCGCGGCTTTTCCCCGACGGATTATCAGGAGTATTGTCTTGCTCGGGAAAGGGGCAAAATCTAAATTCATTCCTACCTCTCAGCCATCTATGTTCTTAGCCGAAGTCATTGGAACCGTCTGGGCCACTAAAAAGGTCGACAATCTCACCAATCTCCGCTTCCTGATTGTGAAACCGGAGAAGCTTCACAAGCGTAACTTGGAAGAATACGTTGTGGTGGCCGACGTGCTGGGTGCGGGACCCGGAGAGCAGGTGATCTGCGCCTACGGCCACGCCGCACGCAAGGCTATCAAACCGGACGATCCCCGCAGCCTATCGGTTGATTCGGCGGTCATCGGAATCGTAGACCGGATCGACATACCCCCACCGGAACCCTCATCGTGACTGTTACCCTGGAACAGGTCACCCAGCGGGTTCGCGAGCGCCTGGGACCCGAAGCCACCCCAGAGATGGTCCACTCGGTCGTCCAGCGGGTCTGTGCGCTGCTTCCCCAGCTTGATTCCCCCAGCGCAGACGATACCTCCGCACCCCTTCCCATCATATCCTCCGAGACCCGGACTGCTGGCAACGTCAGCGAACCGGACCGGATCAATATCACCATTCAGGGACCAAGCCCGCAGAGTATACTGACCGCCGTCACAACCCTCCTTGCCGACTACAATTGCGGAATTGTGACCAGCGCACACAACGTTGACCGCCAAAACTTTACCCTCACACTGGTCGTGGACCACCTACCCGAACAGCTCAGCATAGAAGAACTTCAGCACACCCTTGAGGCCGCGGTCAAGGAACCGAATATTCGCGTCACCGCCACACATGAACATCCGAAACCGACAATCAGCCCCTGATATTACCCTGCTCGGGGCATCGCTTTCCGAGAGGTTATAATGCGTAGGAAGGCAATCCTCATCACCGGGGCCAACGGGGAAATCGGCCACGGCTTGATCACCGCTTTGCATGAGCAGACCGGGGAGCATCTCATCGGTCTGGATATTGAAGAGATGGACTCGGCGACCAAAGGGATATTATGGGAGAATATCGTCGGGAATATCCTGGATCGGACCATCCTTGACCGGATCAACAGTCAGTACGAACTCACCACCATCTATCACCTGGCTGCTTTGTTGAGCACTCGGGCCGAGTTTTCCCCCGGCACCGCCCATGAGGTAAACGTTGACGGAACCCTGAACCTGCTGTCCATCGCCGTCGAACAATCCCGGAGCCAGGGCCGACCCATCAAGTTCTTCTTCCCCAGCTCCATCGCGGTTTACGGACTGGCTGATCTGGAGGAAAAGAACCGGGCGGGAACAGTCGCGGAAAGTCAATTCCTGTTTCCCCAGACTATGTACGGCTGCAACAAGTTGTACTGTGAGCTGCTCGGCTCCTATTACGCGCGCCATTATCAGCGGCTGACCGCTGAGGCGGGTACCGCGCGGATAGATTTTCGGGCCATCCGCTTTCCTGGGCTCATCAGCGCCGTGACCGCCCCCTCCGGCGGTACCTCCGACTATGCCCCCGAAATGCTGCATGCCGCCGCCCAGGGTATCGACTACGACTGTTTCGTCCGGGACGATACCACCATTCCCTTCATGACCATGCCTGACGCCATCCGGGCCATACACCTGCTCATGGACGCACCCCGGGAAGCCCTTTCCCAATTGGTCTATAACATTCGCGCCTTCAATCCCTCGGCGGCCCAGTTCCGTGAGCGAGTGCTCGCCGATTTCCCCAAAGCTGAGATCGGCTTCAGTGTGAATGGGAAGCGGCAGGCCATGGTGGACAGCTGGCCTGCGGACGTGGACGATAGCGCCGCTCGCCATGACTGGGGCTGGCAGCCGGAACACGACTTCGAGGCCGCCTTCGCGGATTACCTCATTCCTGACATCCGCACACGGTACCGAATCCATTAGACCACCGGACGGCCTGACAAGGAGCAACTATGGATACCATTCAAACCCGATTGGCCGATGAACTCACCGGTATCAAGGATGCCGGCTTGTATAAGCACGAGCGCATCATCCAGTCACCGCAGAGCGCGGAAATACAGGTGGGGGGCGAGACCGTCCTCAACTTCTGCGCCAACAACTACTTAGGCCTGGCCAACCACCCCGGCTTGATCAAGGCCGCCCGGGAAGGTCTGGAGCGCTGGGGGTTCGGCCTCAGCTCGGTGCGTTTCATCTGCGGTACCCAGGACATCCACAAGCTTCTGGAGCGGAAGATCTCCCGGTTCCTGCAGACCGATGACACCATCCTCTACACCTCTTGCTTTGATGCCAACGGCGGCCTGTTCGAGACCCTCCTCGGTCCCGACGACGCTGTCATCTCGGACGCCCTGAACCATGCCAGCATCATCGACGGTGTGCGGCTGTGCAAGGCCCAGCGGCACCGCTTCGCCCACGCGGACATGGCCGACCTGGAGCGCTGCCTGAAAGAGGTTGCCAAAGCCCGCACACGGCTCATCGCCACCGACGGCGTCTTCTCCATGGACGGCGATGTGGCCCGCCTGGCCGAGATCTGCAACCTGGCCGACCAGTACGATGCCCTGGTCATGGTGGACGACTCCCACGCCACCGGCTTCTTCGGCCCCACCGGACGCGGCTCCATCGAGTTCCGGGACGTGATGGGGCGGGTGGACATCATCACTTCTACCCTGGGGAAAGCCTTGGGCGGTGCTTCCGGGGGCTTCACCGCGGGACGCCAGCACATCGTGGACATCCTGCGCCAGCGCTCACGGCCGTACCTGTTTAGCAACACCCTGGCCCCGGCCATCGTCGCCGCGGCCATCGCCTGCCTGGACATGCTATCGGAAACCACTGCCCTGCGGGACCGGCTCGCGGAGAACACCGCCTATTTCCGCGAAAAGATGACCGCCGCCGGGTTCGACATCACTCCCGGCGAACACCCCATCGTGCCCATCATGCTGGGAGATGCCAAGCTGGCCCAGGACATGGCCGCCGACCTGCTC
>CP070787.1:2364632-2368078 GCA_020346745.1 Fidelibacterota bacterium
GATGGCGACTCGGAAAAGGGTCGTACTCACTTCAACTCCCTAGATCATACTCCCAGAACCTACAGTAATTCCGGCGACAATAAAACATCGGACCCGGTGATCAGCACGCTTCCCAGTAGTTCATCATTGATAGAGCGCGCAAGTTGGTTATACTGTACGAGCTTTGCTGAAAGCCAGAGAATGAGGCGGGAGTCCAGCAGGGAATCAGGCAATATTTACGATATTATTTCCACCCTGATGTTTCTACGCTTGGGACCGTCCAAATCAACGAGCATGAGGCTCTGCCAGGTTCCGAGCACCAGCTTCCCGTCCTCTATGTGAATGGTCTCTGAAGGACCGAGCAGCGCTGCCTTGATATGCGCACCCGCATTGTTATCCACAAGGTCATGACGATAGCCAGCATGATCGGGAAAGGACCGATTCAAAGCATCCAGAAAATCGGTGCAGATATTGGGATCGTAGTTTTCATTGATCACGATTGCTGCGGTGGCGTGAGTAACGAAAACGTTGCACAGCCCTTTTCTCACATCCCGAACCAGCTGGGCTACCTCCTGGGTGATATCGACCAATTCCTGTGTTTTGCTGGTAGTTATCGTAAAGTCCATCTGTTATCCTCGATTGTACAAGCCAATGATCTAACTGCTCGCTAATACATCTCCCAATATTCTGCCCCGCCGATAGCGGGCATCCGAGCGGTTAATACAGCTGATAGAGGAGAGCTAGGCCTCCCCGCTTCCTTTTGCCACAGTCTAGTTAAAGTGTTATACGTATCCCAGCTGCGATGCCAACGGTGCAACGATCTCTTGGACCCGAGGCAAGAAGGCACTCTCATCAGCATTCAGCTCGACAGGGGGAGGCGAGCTCATCTGGTTGGAGTAAGTACGGGTTATCGTTTCCGTGTCTTCACCCGTCAATCCGGCGAATTCCCACATTCTTTTCAGAACGGACGCTGGCTGTGAGACCAGTTCTTCATATCGCAGCTGCAATACCTGGCCGGCCAGGTCCGGCTCATTGTCGATGCTTTCCATGACCGCGGTCTGCATATCTATCCACTGGTTAGCCCATCCTAAAAGGGGATGCTCCCGGTCAAGTTCAAGGGTCCGGGCGTAGTTACGGGTTTTGATGCGTATTAAGAGCACGTCAGTTCGAATTTTTTCCTGAAAGGCGCGTTTGACCTTTGCATCAGAATAGAGAATGCGCTGCATATGTTCTGCTGTACGATAATGGGATACTATTGTGTCGATAGGATCACGTACAATCGTTATGAATCGGGCATCAGGAAACAGCTTGCAGAGATAGGACATCCGCAGGCAATTGACTGGATTCTTATTTAGGAAGCGAGAGGCTCCGTTGGTCAATATATGCCTTCGGATCATACCGAAGAGATACCGTTCAAAGCGTGGATCTGAAAAGTCGGCTCCTGCAGTGATATTCGTGCAGTTCTCATCCCATAGATTTCTAGTGGATTGGGACCATACCCACTCACATTCATAAGGATCCAGTAATGTGATCGGGATTCGAGGATTGTGAAGGGCAGGGATGCTGTCGCCATCGATAATGCCCAGTCTCTGCAATAGACGTGTTGTCCAGAAGCCAACCACAGGCGCTTTGTAATAAACATTCGTCAGATACCAGAAGTAAGCTACGCTGGGATGTTCGGAGATGATCTTTTCCAGGATCGTTGTGCCCGAGCGGAAGGGACCGATAATAAAAATCGGTCGGTCAATAGCTATCGTTCGGTACCAAGGCCACAGCATTAACTGTTCTGGTATCTGTGACAGCCTGTGTGTCGAGCGAACCAGCCAGTTAGCCCCCAGAGAATAACCATGGGGGATACCTTCCAACGACTTCTCCTTTAATCGAAGTAAGCTTCGTCCCACAAAGAGTCCTCACTTTTGCCCACGTCTTCGAACCACGCGGCTATTTTCAGGCGGTATCCATGGATTATAATAAATTCCGCACTCATTGAATGTAATGTAGATATACCATATATAGAAAGCTACACTTTTTGGTACAGGCAAATACTTGTCGCATCAGGACGAATTGGATTATGATTCCAGAGATGAGATTCCACGCCAGCCTCGATAATGATCCGCTAATACCAATGATTTCCGGCTGAAATCCACGATGAAACTGTGGTTTTCTCCTGAGTGATCGATCTCAGATTTTATATGAGCGCGTAACCGGCTCCAAATCTGAAGCCGATCGTCTATGACTACTTGTATAGGGCAGCCACCCGTATTACACTCAAGTGCAACTGAGCAATGCAAAAAATGTATTTCGAACTCTTCGATGGCTGCTGAGATAGATCCGCAATGGACCCCACCAGCTACCTATATCCAGTTATATCTTAACCTGCTAACCACAATCGTGCCTATCAGAGAGAGGATCAGATGAGATCGGGAAAGATTATCTCAATACCGTTTCTGGGTCTGATGATTACACTATGCGCCTGCTATCGAGCTGATATATCGCCGACACCAGTAGTTACCGAAGGGCAGACCTGGGGCGAGAGGTTAGGATTCCCGAGAGACAAACGCGTACTCATTTTGCACGCCGATGATCTCGGCATGTGCGTTGAGGCCAATGAGGCTGGTGCACGCTATCTGGCCGATGATCGCATCCAGTCCGGTGCCATCATGATGCCCTGTCCCGCTTCTCAGGCGATGGCAGAATGGTATCGCCGCCATCCAACTAAGGATATCGGAATCCACCTGACTCTGAACAGCGAGTGGGAGACATACCGATGGGACCCGGTTACTGATACCGCCCAAGTTCCCGGATTGATCGATCCTGAGGGCTTCATGTGGCGCGACTGGCGTGTGCTTCGATCTGCGACGCCGGAGGAGGTCGAGCTGGAAATCCGCGGGCAAATCGAAAAGGCCCTTTCCCTCGGTATTAAACCCAGTCACATCGATACGCACATGGGCACTCTTTTAATGACTGCCGGATACGCCGAGGTCTATATGGATATCGCCATGGAGTACGGCCTTCCAGCCATGGTGATCGAGTTTAGCGAGCCGATTGTGGAACGATTCCGCTCTATCGGCTTCATCATTGACGAGGAGGTACTCAAATTGGCGGCGAACTACCCACTCCCGAAACTGGATGACTATTATATGATTTCGGATGGCGAAAGCTATGAGGACAAGAAGCAAAAATTCTACGAGCTGGTTCAATCCCTCCAGCCGGGGATCACCGAGATCATCTTCCATCCTTCGGTGGAGAGCGACAACCTGAAAAGTATCACCGACACCTGGCAGCAGAGGGCCTGGGAAGCCCAGCTGTTCTATGACGATGAAGTCACCGAATTTCTGGAGAATGAAGGAGTCCTGTTCACCACCTGGAAAGATATAATGACACGCTTCAGGCAATCCAATCCTTGAAGCCCCGCAGCGAGTGAGGCCATAAACCGGAATCGCCGGAGACCAAGTCCACTCGTTCAG
>CP070787.1:2368178-2386113 GCA_020346745.1 Fidelibacterota bacterium
GATATCGATATCAATAATGCCAGCGGCCGCTTTGAGGTGGACAACGCCTCCGGAGATATCGAGGCGAAGAGCGTCACCATTGAGGATGACAGCAACTTCGATACCGCCTCCGGGGATGTCCTAGTGAGCCTGGCCAAAAGCTCCGAGTACGACCTGGAACTGGACGCCGCCTCCGGGGATGTGGTCCTGGACTACAACGGCAATCCCGTCACCGGTTATTTCGAGTTCACCGCCCGCATGGACCGCGGACGAATCGTCTCACCCTTCAAGTTCGACACCGAGGAGGAATACGAACCGGGCTGGGGAGATCGCGGACGCCTAGTGACCTATATGCGCAAGAGTTTCACGGAGGGTAGCGACGAACCCGTCATCCGCCTCGCCACCGCCTCCGGCACCGCCGAGTTGAAGAAATAACCCGGCAGAACCACTGTAACATCTGTGACTGAAAGGCCCCGGCAGGTACCGGGGCCTTCTGTTTTCCCCTTTAACCTGCCTTAACACCCTTATTCTATTCAGCCAATCTTTTTCCAATACGGCAATCTAACCGTCATAATAATTATTGCTAGTTAGATGTGCCCTGCCTAAATTCTAACCACCATAATTAGCAATGATGGTTATTTGGAAGCGAACTGAAAATGGAACGGTCACTTGAAAACGGAAGACGCGCTGCTGACCGACGCAGCCGAACGAAGGTCATGGCAGCATGACGAATCTGGGTGAGTACGGATTGCCCGGTTACCTGGAATTGAAACATTCCTGGACAGGAGTCATCTTCGGTCTCGCCCTGCTGCTGACGGGAGTGGGGCTGGGCTATTCCATCGCCACCTGGAATGACCGCTACCCATCAAGTCATACAGCCAACCACCTGCGGAGCTATTCTACCACCTGGGGATCATCCAGCTACGACGAAGCCGTGTGGAACAAGGTGCAGCTGATCGCCGATATGATGGACTTGCTGCCGCCGGTTGTCACGACCTTCAAGGTGCAGGCCCGCAGTACGCTGGAACCCTACCCGTTTATCGTGCTGACCTTCCGCCGTACCGCACTGGAACAACTGCAAGCCGGCGACTTCCCACCGGCACTGTTTATGCGCGAGCACGTGATCTACGACCTGCCCGAAGAATATGACCGTGATCGACGATTTGCCATGGCTGCTTACCGGTCTTTATCTCATCGCCAGGTTTTCCAGGAGCGTGAGTAAGCCGCGTCTGATCCGCAGTGGCGCCAAAAGCCCCGGGGAAATTCCCCGGGGCTTTTACTTTCCCATAGAGTTTTACCTGGTGTTAGCCCTCAGCCGCCTCCTGCTGATGCATGCGGGCATAGTGCCGCTTGGACTTGGCCCGGTTGCCGCAGGTTCCCATGTCGCACCATTTCCGGCTGGCATTCTTGCTCCGATCGATGAACAGCCAGGTGCAGGCATCACTATCACACTCACTTACACGGCCAAGCTCATTCGAGGTCAGCAGGTTGCTGGTACAGCGCACCACCGTCCAGAGGGGACGGCTCAGGTCACCGGATTGGTTCTGCCAGCCGATCAGAAAACCGCCATCCTCCTGTAAGATCTGCTGGTAGGGCATAACGCGGGCAAATTCCGTATTCAGAATCGCCAGATCCGGCCGCAAGGGCGCCCGCCCGTGGGCTACGGATGAAAAGATGTTGAAGATCGTCTCACGGAGCGCCTTGGCTTTCCTCAGCACCGCCTCGGCCTCGGCAGGCTTCCGGGAGGCTGCCTCCAACAAGCCCTCAGCCTCCTGGTCCGTCAGGACCTCCAACTTCCGCGCCCAGTGCACCAGATCAGCATAACTGCCCAGTTTCTCCCCGGGATTGTCCGCACGGTGATTGCTCACCGTATTGGCAAACTCCAAACAGACGAACGTCCGCGGCTCAGCCGCTGAACTCTCTACCTTGCCGGCTCCCATACGTTCCCTTTCCAAACATATGTCTAACCATCTAAATAAGTATTGCCGGTTAGTATTTGCCTGCTTAAATTCTAACCGTCATTGAGAATTTAGATGGTTATAAGCCCTGTGTCAATGACCTTTTAACGATGACAAGCAACCGGAACGGCGAACAAGGAGAATATCATGATGAACACCACCACTCTGACAACACCAGCCAGCATCGATGACCAGGTTGCAGCGCCCGGACAAGCTCCGGCCGCTGGTCGGCTATCCCGATCCAGGTCCGTGACGGAAGTTCAGGATTGCTCAACTGACGGCCGTGTCCTCAGCAGATTGAGGCATGGCATCCGGAGCACCCTGCGCCTGCTTGTGAAGGAGGCGGACCACACCTCGGATGATCAACCGCGGCCGTCAGGGCCTTTCCGCATGCACGACGTACCATGGATTGCCATCCGCTAATAAACGGGCATAATATCCATCAGCTTGAAAGGAGGTCATCATGCTGCCGGAGAAACAACACCAGGCCTATACCGACTTTTACGACTCGGCCCGGCATAACGATATCCTGGATCCCAAGGTCACCCTCATGCTGCACCTGGCCTCGGCCATGGCCGTGGCCTGCTACCCTTGAATGGAGCACTACTTTGGCGTCGCCAGAGAAGAGGGACTGACCGATGAGGAGCTCGGTGCCGTACAATCCATAGTCATGGCCGTATCCGCCGGGCGGGTCCGAGCCCAGTTTCGCGAGGCTCGCGTCCGCAGCAAGCAGCAGCGGCGTTCAAAAGCCAAAAGGACCAGCGACAAGCACTAACGGCCGCAACACACATCCGACGTGAACCTTGGATAGGGCAGCCGGGCTGCTTAGTTTCCCCTGGTCGCCGGGACACATGATATTCACCCGGCCTCGTACTGCATCCTAATTTTGTAATACCTACGGAGACCCACCATGAAAAAATCCCTGGGAGCCGTTCCGATCGTCTACCCCACACCCGTTTTTATCGTCGGCACGTATGATGACGCCGGGAAGCCGAACGTGATGGCCGTCTCCTGGGGCGGCATCTGCTGTACGACTCCGCCGTGCGTTTCCATTTCCCTCCGCAAGGCCACCTATTCCTATCAGGGTCTCCTGAACCGCAAGGCCTTCACCATCAGCCTGCCCAGCGAAGCCCATATCGCCGCCGCCGACTATTTCGGCACCGTCTCCGGACGGAAAACGGACAAGTTCGCCGATACCGGACTGACCCCCGTCAGGAGCGACCTGGTCGACGCACCCTACGTGAAAGAATTCCCCTTCATTCTGGAATGTAAGGTCATCCAGGTCCACGAGATCGGTCTGCATACCCAGTTCATCGGCGAGATCGTGGACATCAAAGCCGATGAGTCAATCCTGGACGACCACGGCCAACCCAACATCCAACGGATCAAACCCTTCCTGTACGCACCTCAGCAAGCGGCCTACTACGGCATCGGCATTCATCTGGGGGAAGCTTACTCAATTGGAGAGACATTCACGAAAAAGGAAAGGTAAGTGCTTCATTCCGCCCCGCTGACGGCTATCTCCTTCCGGCACTGAGTCCTGAAGGGACGTTCCATCAGGATTTTACAACTCTTTGATACCGGCGTGACAATCCCTTCCGCTTGATTTCGGAGCTTGGCGGCACGACGAATGGGATCGTTCAGCATCAATCTACGCAGGTCCTAGCGAAAATGATTGTATTCTGATCTTTCCCTGTGTTACTTGCAGCCCAAGCCAGGCGGGAGGATTCCATGAAGAAAAATCCCCTGCTGCCGAGCAGCGTGCCGGGGTGTGCGGTCCTGCTTTCCGCACTCTTCATCTGCAGCTACCCAGGACTGCTCTATCCCCAATCCCAGCAGGATACGGCTGGAACCGACCCGGCCGGGAGTTCACCCGTCCAGCACGTTGGATCCCGCCGCTTCATTGATCTCAGGCCGGTGAGGTCCCTGGCCCGCGAACATGACTTTGACCTGTCGTTCCTGAAGCTGGGTACCTTTGTCATCACCTCCCCGACGCGGACATGGCACTCTCCGGCCCCGCCAAAATTGAGTGCCGACAACGCGGTCATGATCCTGGGCGTCGACAGCACCAGCGGCCCGGCTGTACAGGCTCTGCCCCGGGATTCCATCTCAGCGGTCGGTTTCTCCCGCACACGGTTGTTTTCCACCCGCGGCATGTCGGACTTGACCAGACCCATCATGCTGAGTTTCGCGGCCGCTTCCATCGCTGCCGGACTGACGAGTGGCCCTGATCTCTGGCCGATCATAGGGAACCTGCTGTACGGCGGTCTCTTCGTCCCGTTCGTGGCCGGCGCGTCTGCAGGCATCGCGGCGCTGGTACCGGACTATACGTATTATCGCGGGCAGGATTACTTCAGGCTTCCCGAGAAACGCAGCTGGGACGTAGGCCTAGCTGCCATCTTTGCATCCCGACCGTTGAGTAGCGTTCTTACCTGGCTTGGCACCGACGATGAGGCAACGGTTGAGACGGGAATCCAGCTCAACCTCCACAGACCATTCCAGAACCATTCCGTGCAGCTGTTGGCTTTATTGAGCACATATTCAGATACCGACTACGAGCATGATGATGGCATCGTGACCAAGAAATCCGCCGTGGTCATCCTCTACACCGCCCTGAGGAACCGGCTGCTCCAGGCTGGCAAGGTACAGGTGAATGCGTCTGTCGGGGTGTTGACCGCGTTTCTCCAGGACTTCGGGGAGCCCGCGGTGGGGGGTGGTGCCCAGGCGGAGCTGCTGATCCCGGTCACAGCGCGCTGGAAAATCGGTCTGTCCCAGTCCCTATTCTTCGCGCCTTTCGGCAAACCCCTGGCACCCCTGGGCGTTCAGATCAAGTATGCGCCCTTTCCTGAACTGCGCACACCCGTAAAATCGAGAATCCTCTCGGTAGAACCGTTCATGCTGTTCGTGAACCGCGCCGCGGCTGAACACCATCTAGGTACCAGGTCCAAACCGGTTTCGAACATGCTGCCGGGTGCAGCCGTGAACTTGAACATCGCATCACGATCGCATCTGGCCGTCAGATACTACGGCTATCGATCAGAGATCCGGGAAACTGAGTGGGAGGGGCAATGGAGGAGGGTGTACTCATCCCTGGATCTCATTTTCCATCATCGCTGGTACCAGGCCAAGCCCATCTCGGCCGGATTCATGTTGGGATTCAGCCTAGTCACCCAGGGTAGCGAATACCTCACCATTGATCGAGCAGATGACCATGAGCCACGATTCGATCTCCCCTTCGGAATCGCACTACAGTCCGAACTCTCCTCCGGCATCAACCTGCGAGTCTCCGCTGAAACCAGCGGGCTTATATTTGTGGATTTCGTTTTCGATCAATCCAGGCCTATACCGGTCATATTTGCCATGGGACTCGACTTCAATCCCGCCAACCTGATCAGGGGAATCCTGAAATGAAACCCGGAGTATATATGGTGCGCGGCCTCGCCTGCATGCTGGCGGCGGCGTTGCTGAACCTTGCCGTGGGGTGCATCTACTACAGGCCCGTGGAGATACCAGCGGAGCAGCCCATCATGTTGGATCCGGAGAAGGAGATCATCATCCATCACGGCGACAGAACCTGGCTGCTGAGCGCTGCCGAGATCACCGCCTCGCACCTGTCAGGCGTTCTCAGTCCCGCCACCCGCATCACCTCCCGGTCCCGGGGTGACCAGCGCAAGATGGAGGAGACCCATCTCTATATCGGGCGCTCCGTCCCCCTGGAGGTGAGTGAGAACGGGGCTGTCAGCATCCCCATCACCGCCGTCGAGAAGGTGGAGATCTACGATGTCGCCATCGGCAAAACTCTGTTCGCATGGGTTGGCGGGGGCGTCGCGATCGTGGGCGCCATCTGGCTCGTCATCCTGCTCACCAAGGAATCGTGCCCGTTCATCTATGCCTGGAACGGTGAGGATTACCAGTTCGTGGGCGAGATCTTCAGCGGGGCCATCCATCGGCCGCTGGAACGGCACGATTACCTGCCCATGACCGGGCTGGAGGCGGTGAACGGTGAGTATCGGATCAGGATCACAAACGAGGTGAAGGAGATCCAGCACATCAACCTGGCCGAATTGCTGATAGTGGACCACTCCCCTCGAACAGGGGTGCTGGTGGATAAACACGGTGCGACCCATACTCTCGGTGACCTCAGGCCGCCCCTGGAAGCCCTGTCCCTGAATACAGGCCAGTCCCTCAGCCAGCCTCTGAGTGAGCGGGACGGTCTGGCCTACACCGGCGAGGAGGCCATCCCGGCCGAGCCGCTCCGTGACGGTGCCGTACTCACGTTCGATCGCCCCGCCGGTACCGACATAGGCAAGCTCGTGATCCGGGCGAAAAACTCCTTCTGGCTGGACTACATCTTCGGCCAGTTTACGGACCTCTTCGGTGACCTCAAGGATGAGTGGGAGCAGCAACAGGAATCCGCCGACCGGGACCGGCTCCTCAACTGGCAGCGGGAGCAGGGGATCCCACTGGCGGTCTACCTCGATACGGAACATGGCTGGGAGTACGTGGACCATTTCAATATCATGGGTCCCATGGCTTTCAGGGATGACGTGCTGGCAGTGGATCTTTCGAGGGCGAAGGCCGGCCCGGTCAGGATCAAACTCGAATACGGATTCATGTTCTGGGAGCTGGATTATGCCGCCATGGACTTTTCCCCCGCCCAGCCGGTTGCGATGAACCGGATCATGATTGAAAACGGCATTGCCCAAGATGAGAGGGATGTGAAGCCGCTGCTAGCCGCCGCCGATACCGCCTACTACCACCTGCCGGCTATCGGCGACCAGGCGATCCTTTCGTTTGCCGCACCCGGACAGGCCCGGGATATAAAGCGCTCGATATTCCTGCACGCCAGCGGCTATTACCGGATCCTGCGGCCGTCTTCCGGCCGGCCGGATATCGCCTACCTGGAGACTTTCAGGAATCCGGGGGCGTTCAATCGCTTCTCCAATGAGCGTCTGGCGAAACTCCTGAGCAGGATCACAGACTGATGACGGCCCGTTCCCGGAGCAGTAGGATCAATCCCGCGATGGTGTACGGCCTGCACCAGACGCTGGTTAAAGGGCTCATCTGGGGTTCCATTTTTTCCATCGCGCTGGCGACGTACCGGTCGCCGCTCCGGGCGGTGAAAGCCCTGGGCGCGCTGAAGCGGTTCTGGACGGCATACCTGGACCGCCACCGGGAAGTGAAATATGCCCGGGTCGCTGGCCGCTACTACTGGGGGCAGAACGCGCCGGGCTGGCCGTCGCGTACCTTCGTGACCTTTATGCGGAACGAACTGCATCGTGTCCTGCCCCAGGAGGGTCGGACCCGGAGCCTGCAGACGATGGTGTGGGCCATTACCGGGAAATGCCCCCTGCGCTGCCAGCACTGCTTCGAATGGGATACCCTGAACCAGCCGGAGACCCTCAGCCGGCACGATCTCATGCAGATCGCGGCCCGCTTCCAGGAACGGGGCATCACCCAAATCCAGCTCAGCGGCGGCGAGCCATTGGCGCGCCTGGATGACGTGGTGGCGATTATCACCTCAGCCGAACCGGGTACCGACTTCATGCTTCTGACCTCAGGCTACCAATTGACCCGGGAGAACGCCGAGCGGCTGAAACAGGCGGGCCTGACCAGCGTGAACATCAGTCTCGATCACTGGCAGCCCGAGGCGCATAACGCCTTTCGGGGCTTCCCCGCCGCCTACCAATGGGCTGAGAAAGCGGCCAAGAACGCGCGGGAGGCCGGCCTGTTGGTTTGCCTCTCCCTGTGCGCCACCACCGATTTCGTCACCCGGGATAACCTGCGGGCGTATGCTCGCCTCGCCCGTCAGTGGGGGGTTGGATTCATTCAGGTTCTGGAACCCCGGGCGGTGGGACGCTTCAACGGCCGGGAGGTAGCCTTGTCACCGGGACAGGAAGCCCTGCTGGAAGATTTCCTCCTTGCACTCAACCACGATCCGGCGTACCGCGATTTTCCTCTGGTAACCTATCACGGCTATCACCAGCGCCGCATGGGTTGCTTCGGAGCCGGCGACCGCTACCTATATGTGGATACCTTCGGAAATGTCCACGCCTGCCCCTTCTGCCGTAAACCCAACGGCAATTGCCTACTAGAACCTTTGGTGGACCTGGTATCTCGTCTACAACAGACTGGCTGCCACCAGTTCGCCTCAGCCGCAGAATAATACCCCGACCTGCCCCCACCACCTTGCCGGCCTGGGTTGACTATCATCGCCATCACGTTCGGACCATCAACCTTTGTCCCTGGCGATGACCACCCTCACCCCGCTCCTCATACTCCCAGTATGAGGACCGGAGTATAGAACTGTAGTCCTACCGTCAGGAAAAGACCGCTAATGTCAATGCGGGGCGTGCCCTGATACCACACCGATGGCTGCGAATCCTCATCCTCCAGGCGGTTCCAACTGCCTGATCGGCCGCCGAACCGGTAGCCGGCCGTGAGCACCAGGTCGGTCTTCGCTGATAGCAGCAGCTCCAGCCTGCCGCTCAGTATGAGTGCCGGGATCGCCGTTGAAACCCGCTCATCCTCATCATCGGATTTAAAAGCTATATCCAGCGAGGCAGTGATATCTCCCTCGATCGAATAAGTCGGTGCATTGAAGATGCGTTTGCCCCCGAATGCCGCCAGCTTCATCCCCGCATTTCGATCCCCGAATGAATCAGGCAGATTGCACGCACCGACTTCCACTCCCCAGGAACCACTATGGATCGCACTGGCGTTAAGCTGGAGCCCCAAGCTGTAATAGGAGGAAAGGACCGGTGGACAGAACGCAACCCGGATTGATCCGACGTGTCCGGGGTATTCCTCCGCCTTGTACCCGTTCCGAATGGGTCTCCAGGCCCGTGTAACGACAGAACGATTGCTGTCGCGCGAAACGTCGCTCACCACCGCGTACCCCGCCATGCGTCCCGGAATGGCGATCTCCTTATCGCCAAAGGTTTCCATGCGGTCCGGCTCGGAAATGGTGAACACCATGTTGCGGCGGATGCCCACATCACTCCCCAACAGCAGCAGCACCTCATCCCCCTGACTGTCCAGTACCTGGGAGTGCAGCAGGTAATAGGCCTTGAGCTCCTTGGTGGCCAGCCGCCGGAACTGCTTCATGGTCTCCGCCCGCGATTTCCCTTTACTACCGCCCGTATGGCTGGCGCCCACCACGAAGGAGTACAGGGCCTCCCCCGTCTCCACGTCCAGACTCCGCACCTCCACCGTGAGGGCTGTCTGGATATTGCCGGGATACAGCTCTTCGTCCTTGCCTTTCTTTTCCCTGGCTTTGATGGTGGCAATTTCCACGATACCCCGTACCAGGTCTTTCACAATCGTGCCCACCACACCCGAGTCGTCATCATCCTCATCGCGGTCTGATTCCGGGCGCACGCCTTTCTGGGAAAAACCGAGCACTTCCACCAGCAGCGCCTCGCGGGCCGCGGCGATTTTCCCCATGGCCACCGCGGACGAGTCATCCACCAGCCCCAGCAGCACCAGGTCCTGCTCGGCCAGGATACTGCGCAGGTTATTCCGGTCAATGACCTCAAAGCGGCCCAACCGCACAGCCAGACTCGCGATAGTGGCGGTGACCTCCTTATCGATGCTGTGGGTATCCTCCTCGTCAATATCCGTCGGCAGGATCAGTACCCGCTTTTTCTCCAGGGTCAGCTCCTCCAGGACCTGCAGCGAATCCTGCGCCTGGAGACGGCTGACCCCAAGAGAACCCATGGCCAGCGTCACGACCACGGACACCATCAGGCTACGCCTCTTCATAGGATGTTCTCCCAGCTAATTATGCACCCTCTGATTGGTGGGAAATGTAATCATTGCCGTGCGGCGCGGCTAGCAAACCATCCCCCTGCTATTTATCTTAAAAACCCGGTTGTGAGCCGGGTCACTACTTTTATTAGATCATAAGGTATAACTTGCCACATACATGTATGAATTTTGCGCGCGAACGCGAGAAAGGTAGGCGCTCATGAAGATATCCAGAATAATCCTCGGCATCACTGCCCTATGCATCATTCATCCCATGGTGCTCGCTCAAGGGAAGGGGTCCCCTGGCGAGAAGCTGAAAATCTATCCCGCTAAAGCTAATCTCGAAGTCGGCGAATCCCTCCAGTTCCAGGCCGTGTACGTAGACACCGCCGATGTGGAGTACGATACCACCGCCACCTGGGCGGTATATCCCGATTCACTCGGCACGATCGATACCGACGGCCTATTCATCGCCGAGCTGCCCGGAGAATGTGTTGTCATCGGCACCCTCGATACCCTTTCTGACTGGGCTGACGTCACGATCGAAATGGAGGAGGATGAGGACGATTCCACCGAGTACCAGTATCGGCATCTGGTCATCGTGCCCCGCGATACCCTGGTGCTGCTGGGCGAAGAGGTCCAGTTTGCCGCCTATTACCCCGATTCCGCCGACTTCCCCGGCACCTCCGTCGATACCACCCTGGTATGGTCCCTGGAAGGCATGCCCGTCGGGCAGATCAATGATTCCACCGGTCTGTTCACGTCCAGCGCCACCGGCTTCGCGGTGGTGCATGCCCAATTGGACGAATGGGAAGGTTCAGCCTTGGTCGTCGTCATCGATCCGTCCGCCGATCCCACCGGGATCGATACCATCATTATCACGAGAGACAAGCCCAGTCCCAAGGGGGGAACAGAGTATACCACCATGGCTACCCTCACCGAGGGTGAACTGTGGACTATCGGCGGCCTGCCGCATCCACTCAACGTACTTAACGGCGGGAGAGTCTACTTCCCCGTGGGTGCCCTGACGGAGGATATCCGCATCCATATCCAGCTGCCCGGGTTCACCCGGACGTTCGCCGACAGCGTCGGCTTCACTCACGAGGGTATCATCGGCGGTATGGAGTTCCAGGTATTCGTGAATGATACCCTGGTCGAACCCTATACCTTCGGAACTCCCCTCATCGTCGGCCTGGTCTATAAACGCGGCTTGATCAGTAAGATGAACATCGATCCCGCCACGCTGGGGCTCTACTTCGCCACCATCAGCGGCGATACCGTTACCTTCGACACCACGGGCATCGGTTACACGGTGGCCGACCTGTGTCTCAACCGCATCTTCTCCACCGTTGCCCATTTCAGCGCCCTGGCGGTGGCGGGAGAAGTGGGAACCGCCGAGCCCCTGGGAGTCGCTGGCACACCTCTGCCATCAGGACTCGCCCTGCATGCGAACTATCCCAATCCCTTCAACCCGGCCACGACCATCCGCTTCAACCTGCCCTTCGCAACTGAAGCCAGGCTGGTCGTGTACGACCTGCTGGGACGCGAAATAGCCACCCTCGTGCAGGGTCAGCGGCCCGCCGGATTGCAGCAGGTCAGCTGGAATGGACGGGACGCCTCCGGCCGCGAGGTTCCATCAGGCGTCTATATCTCGCGCCTGACGATGCCCGGCGGACAGGCCCGTACCATCAAGATGCTGCTGCTGAAGTAAGCGTCAGGGGAGTCCCGCAGGAGACGACCGCTGTATTCAGTCGGCACGTTCCTGCTCCACAAACCAAGCATGAGGCCCCGGTATACCGCCGGGGCCTTTTCTCTGCCCGCCCGCAATGACCCTTGGAATCCCCGACGGCTCCCCTTAGTTTTGCAGCTCCGATCGATCAGGATATTCGCCCACACCTTTGCGAGGTCATTTTATGTCAGCCATCCATTCATCCCGTTTACATTTCCTGAAACAGCTGGCTGCGCTACCGCTCGCTGCCCTCCTGCCATCCATGGCACTATCGAACCTGCGCTCCAGTAATGGCCTCAAACCGCGCCGTCTGCGAACGGGCGACACCGTAGGCCTGATCAATCCCGCCGGACCCACCTGGCACCCCGTGGACATCGAGATCGTGGAGGAAATCCTTGCCGCCCTGGATCTGAAGGTCAAGCGCGGCCGCCACCTCCTGGACCGCTACGGCTACCTGGCCGGGAAGGATGCCGACCGCGCCGCCGACGTGAACCAGATGTTCGCCGATACCTCCGTCGATGCCCTCCTGGCCGTGCGGGGCGGCTGGGGCTGCAACCGCATCCTGCCCCTCCTGGACTACGACCTCATCCGGCGCAATCCCAAGGTCATCATGGGTTACAGCGACATCACCGGCCTGCTCCTTGCCATTTACGCCCGAACCGGCCTGGTCACCTTCCACGGTCCCGTGGGCATCTCCACCTGGAACGACTTCTCCGTGGATCTATTCCGCCGCATCCTGTTCGAAGGCCAAACACCCACCCTCCGCAACCCGGGCAAGCCTGAGGATGAACTCGCGCAGACCGAGAACCGGGTCCAGACCATCACTCCGGGACAGGCGCAGGGGATCATGGTAGGCGGCAACCTCTCCGTCCTCACCGCCATGCTGGGCTCCCCCTACCTCCCCGACTGGAAAGGCAAGATCCTGTTCCTGGAGGAGGTGGATGAGAAGATCTATCGCGTCGACCGCATGCTCACCCAGCTGCGTCTCGCCGGCGTCCTCGATGAGATTGCCGGCTTGGTCTTCGGCAAATGTACCAACTGCGGACCAGGCGACTCCTACGGCTCACTGACCCTGGAGGAAGTGCTCAACGACCACCTGCTGGAGCTCAAGGTTCCCGCCTGGTACGGCGCCATGATCGGCCATATCACCGACAAGTTCACCGTTCCCCTTGGAATCCAGGTCCGCATCGACGCGGGCGAGGGCTCCATCCGCATGCTCGAACCGGCCGTCACCTGATCCGGTACTGCCCGACTCCCCGCCGCGTCCGGCTCGCTTACCCTCGCAAAGATACGGGACAACCAATCCCAGCCCGAAAATGTCTAATCCGTTAACTGTTCGATGTGAATCATAGCATTTATTTTACCGGACGATCCATGAACGAGCTCTGTGATGCGAACCAGGAGGTATCAGGATGTTATACCGCTCCGTCCTGCTTGGATTGATTTTCTTCGTTTGCGCCGGATCACTCCCTGCCCAACCACCCGATGTACCGATTCGGCCTCCTACCGGCCTCTCCATCCAGGGCGGGCTGGGACAGTATGCCCTGCGTGATGAGTACATATCGAAGGAGAGATACGCGGGTACCTTGCCCCTCATCAGCGCCGAGTGGTCGCGTTTCCATGGGAAATGGGGCTACCGGATGGGCTTCGAGTTCTCTCAGAGTGCCGACATTCGCAACAACAATGTTGCTACCGAGATCTTCCAGGCTGTGCTCTATCGGGATTATATCTACCCTGTAGGGCGGAAATCACTGTTCGGCAAGGACGCCTACCTGTTCCTCGGACCTTCTACCGGCATCCGTCTCTACACCAATGATCAGAAGATCGCGAACCAGGGGGCATTCGATATTGATTACTCCACGGTCACATTGATTTCCCTCGGCATGAATGCCATGGTCGTTGTTCCGGTCCGGTCCAGGCTGCAAGCGGAGGGGTCGCTGCGTTTGAGTCTCCTGGCCATGGGTGTGCGCAGCATGGATGTTGTCGAAGGGGAGGGCTCCATGGGCGGCATATTGACCCTCTTCTCCGGCACCGATCCCACCGCCGAGTGCGGCATCCGATATTTCATCCTGGACAAGCTATCCCTCAAAGCGGCCTACAAGCTGCAGGTGCTGCGCATCGGCAAATGGAATCCCCTCCTCTCGGTAAGTGACAACATCACCCTGACGGCCAGCTATCACTTATAAACGTGGAACGATCATGTCAGCTATGAGATATATCACCATCGTGATGAGCGCCGTTCTGGCGTGCGCCTGCAATAAACTGCTGGTTGTGGAAAACTCGTCCAACCAGAACCTGGCCGACTTTGATATGACCTGGGATATCGTCGCTACCCGATATCCCTATCTGGACTGGAAGCAGATCAATTGGGATTCACTGCGGGCGGTGTATCGCCCCCGTGCGGAGGCGGCCCGGGGTGACGAATTCTACGTGGTACTGCACGACCTGCTGGGGGAATTGAAGGATGGCCATGTGTATTACCAGACGGAGGGGGGAGGCCAAGTCTATCCTTATTTCCCGACGCCCCGCACGCACCGGGACCGAGGAACCTACAGTCCCTATGTGGTGCGGACCTACTTCGAGCGGGAACTGCGCATCACCCCGGGCGGGGTGTTTGAATACGAGCTGCTCCCGGGAAACATCGGCTACGTATGGATCTCGTCGTTCGAATCCGAGGGTTTCAATACCGGCTTCGCCGAGGTGCTGGAATACCTCAGGAACACTGACGGCCTTATCATTGACGACCGCAACGGCTCGGGCGGCTCCCTGCAGAGCACCATGTATTCCGTTGGCCGGTTCCTCACCTCATCCATAGATACCATCCAGGTCTATGACGCGGCCGGCCAGGCACTGGACTGGCCTTCCTATGTTCCGGTGGGCCCTTTCCAATACACCCGACCGGTAGTGATCATCATCAATGGTTGTGCGTACAGTGCCCGCGAAAACTTCGCCGACCGCATGAAGTCACTGCCGAATGTCACGGTCATTGGCGACACCACTGGCGGCGGATCAGCTGGACAGAATAGCACCGGGTATTATGCCGGGAAACACGTCCTCCCCAGCGGCAAGATGATCAATATACCGAAATTTGACCTACGACGGCTGGATGGATTGCCGTGGGAAACAATTGGGGTTCCACCGGACATTCGCGTGCCACAAACGGCGCAGGACATCAAGCGCGGCCAGGATATACAACTGGAGTACGCCATCGGGCTGTTGGAATAAGGGTTTCGGTCTTACCTGGATCGCAGGCTTATCAGCCACTTCGAGATCGTCTCAAAATAGCCGCGCGCAAACTCCCCCTCCACCTTGATTGAGTGGCTTGCGTTGGGAAAGACCTTGATCTCTACCTGAGAATTCCCGGCCTCTCCAAGATACTGCCTGTATAATTCCACACTCTTGCTCACCGGCAGGAAGGCATCCGCCTCCCCGAATATGGCCAGCACGGGGCATTGCACCTTGGTCAGATAATCGGCGGGATCAACCACCATAATAGCCTGCATCTGGGCTTTGACCGCTTCCCAGTGTTCCCCCGGAAGGTTATCGAATAGCGGCAGGACTTGTTCCAGGTATAGGTATCTGGCCCAACGCTCAGCCTTGATGCTGTTCAAAACCTCCTTGACCTTCTCTAACTCGATGCCGGGAACGCTTGGTACTGGAGCGTAGACTAGTTCCACCATGTTATCCCAGGGCCCCTCACCTAGACGTGCCGCCTCGCCTTTATTCAACGCCTCGTACCTTGGCTCCGACAGCACGATATCCACCATTAGCCGTCGCATCAATACCGCCTTGGCCACCTCATTGTTGGTGAATCCCTCCGCCCTGCTTTGCATCTCAACCCGATGGACCTCCTGATCCGCTGGCGTGATCCCCGGTCCGGATACCGGAATAATGAAGGCCACCCCATCGTAGGTGGCCGCCGCCATCTGGCATATCCAGCCCCCCTGGCTGATACCCCACAAACCCACTCCCTCCAACTGAATATCCGCCCGATCCTGCAAGTATTTCACCGCCGCGATCGCCTCCTGGGATCGGTATTCCAGGCTCTCAAATGCACTGCTCCCCAGCGACCTCCCCACTCCCGGACTGTCATACCTCAGCACCGCGTAACCTGCTTTAACCAGACGATGGGCATGCTCTGTATAATAGCCACTACTCACGCCTTCCCTGCCGGCACCATGGAGGAGCACCAGGGCCGGATGCGGTCCTTCCGCAGCAGGGAGCGTCAGTATCCCGAACATCTCGTTCGGATCACTTCGAAAGTACACTTCCTCATCAACGAATGCTGGTACCGTAACGGTTCTGGGGGCACAACCGACGATGAGAATACCTGCCCATTGCAGGATAACCCGCAGTACCGGGACGGTAGTCATACAAACCTTCATTTTGCAGCCTTGACTTGTTTCCATCGACGGCCATCCTTTATATTGGTTGATTATGGATGGCAGTCTGCTCAAGTGTGATTATTCTTAAAACGATCCGAATTTCAGTGTTACAACCGCTGACACACCTGATAGATCGGCATCTGAAATATCACCAAAGTCGTCCACACCTGTAACGTAGCGGTAACTGGCACCCAAGCCGATCCGAAAGAATTTCGCCACATTCACGATCACGTTCGCGCTTGGTTCCAGAACGAAAAAGTGGTCGGTATCGGCAGCATCCCAATCGCCATCTCCCTCGCCCCAACGGTGGCCTACTGTACCTGTCCCAAAGAGCGAATTCACCGAGAAATGAAGCAGCTTATCCGAGGCGATAATGAATCCCATCTCAAAACCACCGTACTCAAATCGCAGGTTAGGAGCATCCGCCACACTGGTTACTTCGATGTCATTGATCAGCGTATAACCACCACCTCCGATGGTGATCATGTGGCCGACGATCCAGGCCCCACGACCTCCCGTTAGAAGACCGAGCTCTTCGTTTATCTGAGTGATCTTAAGCACGGGACCGCCAAAACCACCGTGTGAGAGCTCGCCACCCATTAGCGTCTCCTCCTGGGCTAACACGGAACTCACCAAAAGTATTCCCAACGAAAAACTCATCAATCCCTTTTTCATTCTTCTTACTCCTTCAATGTACTGTTACAACTGCGAGAGCATCTACGATAGTAAAGACACCATATGGCTACCTATTACGGACTGATCCGCCGAATCCGAATGATATGTTCATGTCTGACGTAATACAGTACATAATCCCTACCAGATCTTCACCCGCATTTCCGAGGGCCGGTACAGGGCGTCGGTCTCCTGGACGTCAAACGCCTCGTAGAACTCCGGTATGTTTGAGACCACCCCGATCACCCGGAACTCGCTGGGTGAATGGGGATCGGTGATCACCCGGCGTCGCAGCTCGTCATCGCGATACAACCGCCGCCAGATCTGCGCCCAGCCAAAGAAGAAACGCTGATCACCTGTGAAGCCGTCGATCACCGGTGCTTCCTTGCCCCCCAGTGAGCGATGGTAGGCATCGAGCGCGATGGTCACGCCACCAATGTCACCGATGTTCTCACCCAGGGTCAGCTCACCGTTGATATGCATGGTATCGATGGGGACGTACCCCGCGAACTGATCGATAACGATCTGGGCACGCTGCTTGAACTCCGTCTCGTCCTCCTCCGTCCACCAGTTCCGCAGGTTGCCCTCACCATCGGACTTGCGCCCCTGGTCATCAAAGCCGTGGGTCATCTCGTGCCCGATGACCGCCCCGATGGCTCCGTAGTTCACAGCATCGTCCGCCTCGAAATTGAAGAACGGCGGCTGGAGAATGGCGGCCGGAAACACGATCTCGTTCATGGGCGGGTTATAGTAGGCATTCACCGTCTGGGGTGTCATGAACCACTCCTCCCGGTCGATGGGTTGGCCCAGCTTGCCCATCTCGCGATGATATTCGTGCCGGTTCGCCCGGATGGTATTCTGCACCAGCTCATCATCGGAAATCTCCAACGCGCTATAGTCCTTCCACTTGTCAGGATAGCCGATCTTGGTCCTGAATTTGTCCAGCTTGGCCAGCGCCTCTTCTTTGGTAGCCGCCCCCATCCAGTCCAGCTCCTTGATGCGTTCCGCGTAAGTATCCTTGAGATTCTTCACCAGCGCCTCCATCCGCGCCTTGGCCTCCGGCTTGAAGTAGCGCTCCACGTATACCTGGCCGACCACTTCGCCCAGAATGTTATCGATGCTGTTCACCGCCCGCTTCCAGCGCGGCTCCATCTGCTCGATTCCCCGCACCGTACGACCGTAAAAATCAAACTGTGCCTCCACGAACGCCGCAGACAGTTCCGGCGCGTAGGCATTGAGCAGCTTGAAGGTGAAGTAGCTCTTCCAGTCCTCCACCGAAACTCCGGCGTAGAGCTTGCCAAAAGCCTCCAGATAACTGGGCTGACGTACGATCATTGCTTCGACCTTGCCGGTCAGCTCCGCCGCCGCCAGGAATCCGCTCCAACTGAAGCTGGGGGTCAATTCATCCAGCCCCGCAACCTCGTACTTGTTGTAGGTCTTGTCCCGGTCGCGGTTCTCCACCC
>CP070787.1:2386213-2397466 GCA_020346745.1 Fidelibacterota bacterium
GCCAACGTCGGAGACCGCAGGCTAAACCGGCGGGTGAAAGTGCGCGACCCACGGGGCAATCGCAGGCTCGTCCGCAGCAGCGCACTACACAGCCGCGGAGTTCGTCTACGGCCCAGCGCCGGCGGCCACCAGCGCGGCAACAACCCGCAAGACAGCAGCCGCCCCGAAGACCGCCAAATCCGGTGATCCCATCGCATTCGCGTGCGGAGTTGAAGTCCATGGCTTCCGACATCGCCTCGTTCAGTCATCGGCTGACGGCACTGAACCAGCGGACGGCTCGGAGGCTCTCGATGGTGGCCGATCTCGATACCATACCGCAGAGCCTGCGATTTCGTTTCGAAGGCGATTATCGCCGAGCACTGCAGCTGGGCAGACAGCACCGGGACCACCCGGAAGACGTGGCTACTATCGCTGCCCTGGCGGACATTCATCGCCGCAACTGCAAGTTCCGGGCTGCCGAGAACTACCTGCTTAAAGCGCTGGCCCTGGAGCCATTGAACCAGGCTTTGCTATTCAATCTGGGGGACATGTATCTCGAGAACGGGGAGCATACGAAGGCATGGTCCACGTACCAGGAGATCATCTACCTCAACCCGGAGAGCATCGAGGCGCGCCTTGCCCAAGGCCGGGTACGTGAGGACGAGGGGAACTACAGGGCAGCGATGGCGATCTACGACCAGCTGGAAAACGATTTCGGCCCGTCAGCTGGGACGTATGCTGGCCGTACACTGAACCATATGGGGCAGGGAGATTATGGCACCGCAGTCGCTGTCGCCAGGGAGGGCCTGGCGCTATATCCCGATCATGCCCCGCTCTATGTCGCCCGGGGGCAGGCCTACGCAGGATTGGGGCTCGTTGACCGGGCGAAGACGGATTTCTACGACGCGCTATCCCTGGATGCTGACCTGATGAGCGCCTATGCCGCCCTGGGGGAAGTATCGCTGCAGGAGGGCAATGCCTCGACGGCGGTGCGGGCATACCTGCGGGTGCTGGATGACCGGCCGGGGGATGCCGCAGCATCCCTTAACCTAGGCCGGGCCTACCTCATGGATCTGCGCTTGCGGGAAGCGGTGGAGGAGTGGGAAATGCTAGGCTACCTTCACCCCGAGGACCAGGCATCGCAGCATTGGCTACCAGAAGCGTACTACCTGTACTCGCTGGAGCTGAGGGATCAAGGCCGGTTCCAGGACGCCCTGGATGCCCATGGGAAGGCCAAATCAATGGCCGAAGGACGCCACTCCGGGTGGATGACCACCGCGCTCGTCCGGGCGGGTGATGCTGCGTGGGAGCATGACGACTACCAGCGCGCGTTGGACTATTACTCCCAGGCCACGGAGAATGATCCCTTCCGAGCCGAGGCCTACATCGGGCTGGGCCGGACATACCGCGCCATGGGAGATTCGGTCAAGGCTTTAACAACGTTACACCAAGCACTAACCATTGATCCCGGTCATCCTGATGCCCGGTTGGAACTGCAGCAAATCAGTCGACCCTGAGGTCTCCGCAGGCCTCTTCTGACATCTCCATCTCCATGCAAACGTTGAAGAACAGGGTGCTGGTTTTCGGGCTAGTGGGCAGCGTGCTGCTTGCATTCGAAGCGGCTCAAGGCCAGGAGAGGCCGGAGCTGTCCCAACGGCCAGTCCGTTTGCGAGAGGCAGATTCGGCTGGTAATCGCGCTTTCGATGCGATGCTCTGGCGCGGAATCGATGCCATGTATTCCTACCGGTTTCACGAGGCTGCCGATGCCCTGGACTCGGTAATGGCCGCGGATTCAGACAATACCGTGGCACCGTTCGTGGCGGTGGCGAATCAGTGGCTGATGAGCCTCACGGAGGAGAGCTTTGCGGCTTCGCATGGAGCACTGCTCGATGCCATTGATGCGACCATTCCGCGTTATGACAAAATGATCAGTCGTCATGGACACCGCGCGGATATTCTGCTCTTCCTGGGGAGCACATACGGCCTAAGAGCCCGGGTTCACCTGGCGGAAAAGAACTGGTTCGCCGTGCTGTACTCCGGTTTGAAAGGTTGGAGCCTGGTGCACAACGCGCATGAACAGGACAGCACCCTTGCTGATGCCTACTTGCCGATCGGTATTTTCGACTACTACGCGGGGATGAGCTCTACAGCGGTGCAGCTGCTGGCGCGTATGTTCGGGATTAATCCTGATCGCCAGGGAGGCATCGAGATCCTCCAGAAAGGCGTTCAGCTGGCACCATACGCCTGGATCGAAGCTGCCAGTACGCTATCCATCATTTACCTGTACATCGAGAATGAGCCGGAGCTGGCGTATCGTTATACCGATCTGCTGATACAACACTATCCCGCGAATTACTACTTCAATTTTCTCATGGGGGAGGAGCTAGTCCGCTCCCGCAGACTGCCAGAGGCACGGGCATTCATGCCGCGACTCGAAGCGCTATTCATGCAGTCTCATCCCAACCAGCGCCTGGAGTGGGCCCTCAAGTATGCATCCCTCGAGGCTGCCCTGGCATTCGAGGAGGGGGAGCTGGATACATCGATGGAGCGCTGCCAGTGGGTGATAGACAACTACGACATGGAATTCGACTGGCACCTTGGATTTGCCCACTATATTCGCGGTCAGATACTGGAATCGCGGGGTAATCTTACGAAGGCAAGGGAGGATTATCGCTTCGTGGCGAATCTGGATAATAAGACCTATGCCGTGGATGAGGCGAAAGCAGCGCTGCGACGCCTGGACCAGATCCGCTAGGGGAGGAGCTCACAAGGGGACAGAACGCCCTCCAGGTGCCAGATAAGAGGGTGATCGAGGCTAAGGGTCGGGAGTGGTGTAGCAGCCAATTGGTTCCCATTCCCCATAGGGACCGCCAAAGGCTCCCATGTCGTTGCGGGAGCCATCCGGATCATTATAGGCGGGGTCAGGATTGCCCGCATCGATGCAGGGGGAATCAGGCAGGAGTCGGAGGTCGGGGACCAGGTATACACTCGCCAAGGTCGTATCCACAAAGCCCGGTACATCCCAGATATTCGTGCTGTCAACCTCGGTCCATTTCTCTCCGGCATTGGAATACACGATCACATAGGGATAATCTTCCTGGGGGAAAGCATGCACATTCCCATCCCGATTGCCCACCACGATACAGTTCTCAATCGTTACCCCATCACGAGCGATGTGAATACCGCTCCCCTGGTTACTGTAGACCGTACAGTTAACGACCCTCACGTTCTGTGCGTCCTCGGTGACAAAGATGCCGTCACCATCCCTGATCGCCATGTTATTGTAGATCAAGCAGTTTTCCACCCGGGCATCACCCCCGAGCAGTAGACCGCCACCACAGCCGGAAATAGCAGTGACTTCAGCTCCATACCAGGGGATAGCCAAATTATTGACGATCGCGCATTGTCGGACAACCATGGAGCCGGTGGCTTCCACCGCGCCGCCGAGTTCAGAGGCACCCTCAGCGATAGTGAATCCCTCGATCAAACCCGCATCCATCCGGATCATGACCATCGGATCGATGGTGGCACCGCCAAGAGACTCATCGGCCAATCCCATCAGGCAGGTGTTGGCCGCGCCCCCGGTACCGATCAGGTGAATCGCCCGACCTTGAAAATCGAGGGAGTCTACATCGTATTTCCCGGGGAGGACATAGACCGTGTCGCCATCATCGATCAAGGGGGATTCCATAGTGGCCGCAAGGGGCTGAATTTCCACAGGAACCGTCAGGCTGGTCGTAGGGGGTACGACGACATCCACCTGGGAATCTCCGGCGGGACCTGTCAGCCGGTAGACCATCAGCCGGTAGCTCACGCTTTCGTCGTCGAACAGGGTATCTCTCCAAGCGGTGGTGTAGGGATTATCAATGATTGCCCGGGTCAGCCACTGATCTTCGAGAGTATCCTGCTGGTTCGTATAGGCGCGGGTAACCCGGATCTCACGGAAATCATCAACTCCGACAGACGGCCAGGACAGGTCCACATAGGCAAAGGAAACGATGCGTTCAGTTTGCAGCTGCGCCGAAATCTTGAAAATGGCATCGTCGATGGTCGGTTGGGTATTGAAAGGCCAGTCGCATGCGGACAAGCACAGGATAGAGAGCAAGGCTGCCAGGCGGTGGGGGAACCTCACAGGCTCACCTTGAAAGTGATAATTTTCCGGTGGGACTCGTAATACTGGAAAGGCAGGCCAGCAGTAGATGCCATCTGATCCACCAGTACAGGCTCGTCAGAAAAGATATTCCGGACCGTGTAGGCGAGGCTCATATGGAAGCGCCAGATCTGCCACCGTAACCGGACATTCAAATTCGCGCTCTCTCTACTCTCCAGCTGCTGCGCGGCTATAAAGCCATTGTATAGAATGAATTGGGGTCCATCACGATAGTAGTCATAACCGATCACCAGCCAGGGCAGATCAAACTCAATGATGTAGGTGAGGCGTGATTCCGGTTTGTTGGGGAAGACCAGGGGATCGTCCAGATTAATATGCTGGTAGGCCCATTGGCCTCTCAGGCGTCGATCCCAAATACTCCCCTCGACTGATATTTCGTAGCCGGAGATCTTGGCCGTCCCCGTGTTCAGTGGGCTGGGGGCGTAGTCCTCGTAATAACGGTATGCGATCTTGTCAGTGTAATTGTTGACGAATATACCGGCCGTGATGTTTACTTCGTAATCCGGCTGGGTATAAACAGGGGGGTGATAGATCAGATTCAGTCCCAAATCGGTAGTGGAGACAAACTCCCTTTCCAGTGGCAGCTCTCGCAGCTCCGGATCGAAGCTGTTTTTCCAGAGGAACAGATCCTGGAGGGTAGGCAGTCGCTGGTTCCGTCCCTGGTTCATATAGAAAGAGTAATGAACAAGGGGGGTACTGCCTTCGATCCTGACCCCCATCCGCCTAGCCAGTGCTTTCTGACGGGAACGACTATCCACCCAGAGACTTACATTTCTGGCGGTGCCTATCGAGTCGGCGATCCAATCTTCCTGCTGATGGTCAGTTACGATTTCATCACCTCTCAAACTCATTTCCAACCGGATGCGGGCATCCAGATCAGCGAGTTCCGGAGTGAGCAGACGCACGACGGCGGTATAGCCCAGGCAAGTGCGCTCCAATTCGGCCAATTCATGAATCGTATCCGTGGAATAGCGAACCTGTCGAACGTTTTCTCCAGAGAAATTGCGCTGCTCATAGCTCACCTGGAGAGTGCTGCTGGTTCTTTCATTGATGATCTGCTTGCTGATACGTCCGCTCAGGGTGTTTTCGTCAAGCAGCCGCTTGAGATTGGTGAAAAAATGATCAGTCCATCCCCACTGTCGCTTCCCAACAAATAGGTTCCAATCGGGGGACGTGAGGATTGAGCCTCTATAGGTCGCGGAGGTCAGGATCGTCGTATCGCTCTGGGCGACGCCAATCGAGGGCAACTCGATGTAATTATTCAGATAATATCTTCTGGCGGCAAGCTCACCGAAGCGAGGCGTAGCAGCTGCCGAGAGGGAGTTGAAAATACTCGTGTAGAAGGATCTTCCATCATAGCGGCGGGATTTCCCTGAGTAGCGTCCGCCAGCAGCGAACATTCCCAGCCGTCCAGTAGCGGAAATACTCAAGTCCTGATCGGCGTCATCGGTAAGACCATAGCCCCGGGTAAAGGCGATCTGGTTGCTGTCGGGCAGATGAGAAGTCAGGTTCACAACGCCACCGAAGGCTCCATGCCCGAAGAGCGCCGTCGCTCCGCCCTTCACCACCTCTACCCGTTCAAGTTCATTGAGATCGATGGCCGAGAGGTCCGCCAAGCCAGTATTGGTATCGTTGAGTCTAAGGCCGTCCAGATATACGGCAACTTCGTTCGGATTGCTCCCCCTAATACTTACCGTCTGCTTGCCGGTGGTGGAGGCATCGACAACCACGCTCGGCAGAGTGCGCAGGACATCGCCCACATCCCTGGCACCGATGTCCTCTATCTTCTTGACAGTCAATATCTCGACAGCTGAACTCACCTCCGCTCCCACCCTGGTCCGTTCACCGATGACCTCGATGTCTTTGCCCGGCAACATTGCCGACACCATCAGGATTTCCAGAAGCGTATCCTCCCCGACCGTAATCTCCAGGGTCTGGAAAGCAATATGACTGATCTTCAGAGTGAAAGGATACGACTGTGCGGTCGAGAATTCGAAATAGCCCTCACTGTCGGTTGCAGCCCCCTCGTCCGTTCCCACGATCATTACGTTGGCACCCATAATAGGGGAGCGGTCATCTCTCTGGAGAACATTCCCCCGTACCAGCTTCTGCGCAGGGAGGGTGACAGGCAGGATCAACAGAAGAAAAATAATTCCTCTAAGCTGAGTTGGTTTGATAGGCTCTCCCTTCGGCTATACTACGAGCAATATCGAATATCTTAAGGGCTGCCAGGTAAACATGCAATAGTAAGTTGCTTAATCAAATGTGAACGTAAAACCCGGCAGATCTACCCAACGCCGGGGACTTGTTGGGAAAGAGAGGAACACAACCCGAATAATGGTGTACCGGATACCGGATCGGCAAGCCTACTGAAAGTATAGAATTATGCCGCCCCTCAGCTCGATCCTCGTCAGCTCCATTTCCGGCAGTTTACCTGCCCAACCCCGCATAAGGGGCTCGATAGATAGACCCAACTGGCCCTGGCGCTGTTTCAGGTTTATCGCTCCCCGCGATTTTTGAGTGAGGACCTTGGTGACCAATTTAGGTAGAGCACCCTTTACCGCTTGCAGCAGAGCACCCTGGATGCCACCAATCTGCCTGACAGTGCACCAGATTGTGTTTTCATCTATCCGCCAGTCAGTCAGATGTACGGTAGCATCGATGCTCTTGGAGGGGAACCTACCCTGCGGGTGGAGGCTAAGCGGCAGCCGGAGTAAATCCTGCCCAATGTGAAGTCCACCCACGTCCACGGTGAGCATGCCTAACGCTCCAAGACTTGCTGTCACTCTCCCGTTCTCAACATCGGGAAGTGCCGATACCATCTTCCTTATGAAAGGGGCACTCAGATAGATCCGACTGTTCACGGAGGGATGTCTACCCCGATAGCCACACCCCCAGCTTTCGGGATTCCAAGCTCCCAGTAGCGCGGGGGAGATGGATCACCGTTGGCGACGTGACTCAGTACCCACCTAGACGTAGGGAATGTACTCCGGTTTCCAGACCCAGTCTTTAATAAAGGTTTCCAGATCGTCAGGTTCCGGCACACCGTTGAGGCCCAGCTTATAGGTCTCCCGGGCGACTGCGATGGCGATGTCTATCGACACCTTCTGGATGTCCGATTGGCGCGGGTAGACGCTTACCTCTTCCAGCAGTGAGTCGGGGACGGCGCCGGCCAGGGCCTTAGCCGCCTCGTGGAACATGCTGCTCGTTATCCGTTTTGCGCCGCTGATGATGGCACCCAGACCGAGGCCGGGGAAGACATAGGCGTTGTTCCCTTGTCCGGGCCGGAAGAAGCGGCCGTTCAAGGTGACCGGATCGAATGGGCTGCCACTGGCGAAAATAGCCTGGCCATTGCTCCAAGTGTATGCCTGTTCAGCGGTGCACTCGGCTTTGGAGGTCGGGTTACTGAGGGCAAAAATGATTGGCCGTTCCACTTGCCGGGTCATGGTCCTGACAACCATTTCGTTGAATAAGCCTGGCTGTCCTGAGACACCGAGCAGGACTGTTGGGTGGACCTTCTCAACGACACCCCCGAGGGTGCCGATGGCAGCTTCATCCCGGGCGAACATCAGTTTATGTGGAGCTAGCTCTCCTGGTCTGGCATGGGTTACCAGCCCCTTCGAGTCCACATGCCAGAAGCGCTGCTTGGCTTCCTCCTCAGTGAGTCCTTCATCGCAGAGTCCGGTCATGATAGCTTCGGCGATGCCGATGCCGGCTTCCCCGGCGCCCAGGAAAACAATGCGCTGATCTGCGAGGGACTGCTTAGTGATACGTAGCGCTCCCAGCAGACCGGCCAAAGTAACAGCCCCGGTGCCCTGTATATCATCATTCAGCACTGGTGCCGCGTCTCTGTATTTTTCAAGCAAGCGGAAGGCGTTGGTATTGCCGAAATCCTCAAACTGGATAATACATTGAGGCCAACGCGCCTTAACCGCATGAATGAACTCGTCGACCAGATCGTCGTAAGCTTTCCCCCGCTCACGTTCGCAGTTCAACCCGAGGTACAGGGGATCATTGCGGAGTTCCTCATTATTGGTACCGACATCCAGGCACACCGGCAAAGTCATGCTTGGATCAATCCCCCCGGCGGCTACATAGAGACTCAGCTTCCCAACCGGGATGCCCATTCCGTTCAATCCCAGATCGCCTAATCCCAGAATGCGTTCACCATCTGTAACGACGATGATGCGGATATCTTGATAGGGCCAATTGGCCAGCAGGTCATCAACCCGACCGCGGTCTTTCAGACTGATGCACAGTCCCCGCGGCCGCCGGAAGATACGGCTGTATTTCTGGCAGGCCAGCCCAACCGTGGGTGTATACACGATGGGCATCAGTTCCTCGAGGTTCTCAACAAGTAAACGATAGTACAGGGTTTCATTCCTGTCAAGAAGCCCGTTCAGGTATATGAATTTTTCCAAGTCAGTTCGCTTGTACCCATAGTTTTCGTGAACACGTTCCAACTGTTCTTCGATCGGTATGTATCTGGGGGGTAGAAGCCCACGCAGGCCTAATTGGTCTTTTTCTTCAGCCGTGAAGGCAGTGCCCTTATTAAATCTGGGATTATTCAGTAGATCAATCCCGCGTTTGTTCTGGTAGCTGATCTTCTCGCTATCAGCAGTCCTCTCAGTCATGACCATTTTTCCTTATTTAAAAACAGTGATCTTACACAATCGGCAGCCTGTCAATATGCTGCATAAAGTTACGTTAAATCCACGCCTCGGGTATACGCAAAGCAGCGAGTTTCCCGGCAGATGAATAGGAATAAATATGAGGTGAAGACATCTGATTTCACCTGTCAGCATCGAAAATCCATATCAGGGTTGAAGCATCACCCCGGGACTTTATCCGCATGGCATTGCATACCAGTGGGCGCTGCAGATCAGCCGAGCGATGCATCTCATTTACATTACATTCTCAGGCTATACTTCTCACTAGCTAGGGGGCGGCTACAGGTGAGGAGTGCGGGAGGATTTGCGGGTAGGAAAATATTGCCTAGCTTAAGTTAAAATACTATACTGTGGCGGCTCTCCTGCAGTCAGGAGTATCATAATCCTGGCAGTAAAGGGAGCAGTTGATAAAACCAGATCGTTGGCTGGCATAGGCTTTGCCGGTATCCTTAATGGTGACTACAGTTGCTGTGGTGGAGCGTGGGCATACAGATTCAAAATGTCGCTATAGTATCTGGTCGTGTTTCGATGAGAGGTGAGGGTTGCAGCAGCTGACCGCGAGTGTATAGCCGAATGCCGGTCCAGGGCACCAAAGGAGAGTAGCTTATGTTCGATTCGGAAGTAGATGAGGAGTCACAGGAGAAGTCCTCTGAGGGGCTTGTGCCGATTGACGGCAGCGAAGGTCAAGGCACCGAGGGTGACGAGGCCTCAGCAGATACGGAATTCACTCCTTGGCGGGAAGAGCCGTTGCCATTGAAGCAGACGACCGGACTTGGCCATCGACGACTAATAAAGAAGGGCAAGGTACGCCAAGGAACGCCTATGACCATCAGCCACGAGGTTTCGCTGGAACCGGAATCTGCGGGGCAGGAGCAGATGGAAATAACTCCTCTGATGGAGAACGACACCATCGTCGGGCTTCACATCAGGTGTGGCTGTGGTTCCAACCAGGAAGTTCGTTTTGAGTATAGTGACAAGGAATGAATGACCATCTAGAGAAAAAAGAGCAAGAATCAGCAAGCGCCTCAGCAATTGAGATTCAGATTCAGGAGGATGGATTTGCTGCCGCAATGTTCGTCCCTGAAGGGGCGGCCGACTTCCCTTCTGCCAAGCAGGTGCATCTGGCTATTGAGAAGGCCGGTGTGAGTTATGGTGTTGATGATGGTGCTGTTGAAAAACTGCTTCATCATCAGATCCGAGGCAAATCAGTAGTATTTGCGAAGGGGAAACGACCGAAAACTGGCGGCAATTCCAGGCTCCTGTGGCATGACAATTCTGCAGCGGGTACATCACCAAGAGATGTGACCGCGGAGTTAGCAAATCCCAGCCAGGAGCTGTACCTGTTCATGCGCGTGGAAAAAGGGCAGCCGATTCTCTCCAAGGAGGCAGCAGGAGAGGGAACAGCCGGGGTCAACGTGTTTGGCGAATCCATGTCAGCACATGGTATCGATGTTCCTATTCCGCAGGGAGAAGGGACCGAGCTCTCCAAGGATGGCTCGACCCTCCTGGCTTCCAGAGCGGGTATTGCCTCTATCAGTGGTGAGACAGTCTCTGTAGTCGAAGTCAACCATATCAAGGGCAGTGTGGACGCGGGCACGGGAAACATCAAACACGACGGCATTGTTCACATCGAAAAGGATGTGCGGGCGGGATTCAGGGTAGAAGCCATCGGTGATGTGTATATCGGTGGCAATATCGAAGGTGCGGAAGTTTACTCTCGGGGAGGGAGTGTAATTGTTCGCAATGGCATTATGGGTCAGGGACGGGCCCGGATACTTGCCGGGCGGAATGTAGTGGCAGGATTCATCCAGGATGCCACCGTGGGTGCGAAACTGAATGTTGAAGCTGAGCGCTACATTATCAACAGCACCGTTACAGCGGGGAATAACATTCTTGCCCTCACCAACGAAGGAATCGTGCGGGGGGGAACTCTGTTTGCAGAGAAAAGGATAGAAGTTTGCACGGCGGGTACGGAGAGTCAGGTGGAGACCATATTGAAAGTCGGCTATACGCCTCCACTCAATCTCTCCCGAATCCGATACCAGCTGCGTACCGATCAGATGCGAAACCGCAGGGAACTGGAGTATGTCCAGAAACGCATCACATTTTTAAAGTTATTGAAAGAGCGACTAGGGGAGCTGGATGGGGATAAAGAGGGACAGCTCGCCGAGCTCGAAAAGAAGGAGGGTTTACTGCTCAGCAAGCATCGTGAACAAAGTGTGAGAGAGGTTGAGCTGGGTGGCGAGGGCGAGACTCCAGAGGAAGAGAAGATCGAAGCCGAAACGATCCGTATTCATGGAGCGATTCATCCCGGCGTATCCGTGGCTATTGGTGACGCAGGTATGGATATGGACAAGGAACGCAGCAACGTGATTTTCTTTCGCGCCGGGGAACGACTGTCATTCAGACCTCTGCACCAGGCGGTTGAAAAAA
>CP070787.1:2397566-2410226 GCA_020346745.1 Fidelibacterota bacterium
GAGACCGTGCTGCCCGGGGTCGTTTTCACTGAAGAAGATGAGGTGGAGGTAGAAGCCGCCGACCAGGTTGAACATCCCAGCGCAGGCGAGACCGAAGAGAAAGAATCCTTCGAGCCCGGAACACCCGACGTAGCGGAAACCGATTTGGAAAGCCCCACTGCAACCGTGATGGACGACAGAGCAGAAGAGGCGGAACCACTCGGAGGCTGGCCTATAATCGGCCGACCGGAAGAAGCACCAACGGAGAAAACATTCCCCGACCCCTTTGTATCTGAAGGTCCTCAGGACATGGACACACTTGCTCAACCCAGGGGAGAGCTCCCAAGTGAAGAGCAGCACGAAATGGAGAGTGGACTTTCAATCGCTACAGCCAGGGAGGATGAAAAAGGAGAGGAATACTTCACGCCGGGGGAAGATGCAGCCCTGGATGAGGAGCCCAGACCAGAGCAGATAAAGGCCGATACCGAAGGTATGAGGGAAGATGGGGTATCTGAGGTGCCGCATCAGCATGAGGCGACGGATAGTCATGGCAAGATTGAGCCGGAGCAAGACATCGCCGACCTAATGACCGCAGATACAGAGACCATTGAGGCAGAGACCGTGCCAGCCGACACCAGTCAGCCTTTTGAAGAAGGAAACCACCTTGGTTCGGAAGGAATTGGGGTTGACGAAATAGAAACCCGGGATGAGGATTTTGTGCCAGGAGCTCCCTCCCTTCACCGAGGAGAAGCGTTGATCGAGGACCGTTTAGCAGACACAGCCGAAAAGATTGACGAGCAGGAGAGTGACTCCTTCGAGCCCGGTGCTCCCCTCTTCATTGACGAGGACGCCCTGTCAGCAGAGACTGACTACGAGCCAGAAACAAGTGATAGTGAAGAAACAGCGGATATCCCCAAAACGCGGGAAACGCCACTTCCAGCCGATGAAAGCAGGGAAGAGGTCGGAGAATCAGGTGACGTGACGGCCGCATCCAGCGAGGAAGAGGAAGCACTTTTCGAGCCTGGTACGCCCATTGAAGGGGAACCTGAAACCATCGCTGGGGAAATGGAAACACGACCTGCTGAGGAAGGTGAGGAAACGGGGGCGGTGCATCTGGAAGAAGCGGACGTGCTCCAAATGGATGCCTATAGAGATCGAGAGCTGACAGAGGCCGAGGCTGAAATAACGGAGGAGGCCGGGAAAGAAGCATATGATGCCGGTGAGCCGGGTGACGAAGTGACGGCGGGAGGTGAGTCAGGTATACCAGATGAGATAACTGCGAAAGGTCTTGAAGGAGAAGACGATCTATTCGAGCCTGGCGCGGAATCTACCTCAGCACAAGAGGAGGCAGTACAGGAGATAGACGACCTTTCCCGGGTCTCTGTCGAAGATAAAGAGAAACAGGAGGAACCCTATCAACCTGACAGGACGGCCATTCACGAGGATATCAAGACTGCAGAGGAGATAGCCAGGAGCGCGGCAGTTGCTAGCCGTGCCTTCGAGGCAGCTGAGGTGGAACCCGAGCACTTGCGCTTCGCTGAGAGTGAGGCTGGCCTCAAGGATGAGAGCAGGGACGCTGACGTGGCCATGGATGAGAGAGACCGCGATGAGGAAGAATTGTTCGAGCCGGGACTGCCATCGCCAGATGAGGGAGCGGGGCACACCATAGAAGCTGCGGCCGCAGTAGAGGAGCCAGAAGCAGGCGAAGCAGAATCGGTCGAGCCTGAAACTACATTTGCCCAAGATATGGATGAGGCAATCGACGAGGACCTGGAGCCAGAAGCCGCCGAATTGCACTTACCCACCAGCGAACCGGGTGACCTCCCGGTTGAGGAGCCTCAGGGGGGACCCGAAGACAAAGACTTCGACACTATCATACTGAAAGACAAAGAGCGTGACGAGGCCCAGTTCGAGCCCGGCACTCCTGCCAAAGAGGAACCGGAGGCTGAATCCATAGAAGCAGCCCCGGGGTACGAGACCCGGGAAGGTAAGGACACAGAAGAAGCACAGGCTTGGCACACTGACATTCAAGCACCAGTCGCAGAGCAGGAAAGTGCGACCCTTGACAAAATAATCCTTGAAGAAAAGGACAGCCCAGAGGGCCAAGATGCGGCAATAGAACCAAGTGCTGATGAGGAGCGCATATCAGCCAAAGAGTCCTTGAATACCGTCAAAGCTGAAGATAAGGATTTAGAGAGAGAGCCTTTCGAACCGGGGGACGAGGATTCCGAAGAGGCAACAGCTGAACTGGACCAGGAAGCGCTGAGGACCCAAGATGCTGCGGAGAGCGAGAGGAAAGAAGAGCCTTATCAACCGGATGTGGTATCTCTTGACAAGGAAGCCAAGGACGAGCAACATGTCGTAGACAAAGCGGTACACGGTATGGAAGAAGTAGCTGGTGAAAAATTTGAGCCCAGCACTGCCGCGTGGAAAGAGGAAACCCAGCCCGAACCTGAAGAAGAGGAGCAAGACCAGGCCACTGAAGCGGTATCCCTGGATGAAGAGAGCACAGAAGAGGATGCTGACGACGACAAACTCAGAATTGATCCCAAGCTAGCCACCTTCACATTGGCCACGATCTACAAGGTGCAAGGCCTACATCAGCAGGCACTGCAGGTATTGGACATGCTGGAGGCCAAGGGAAGTGATCCCGAGCGAATTGCAGCTGAGCGTGAAGCAATCATCCGCCAGATGACCGGCGGTTCCTAGCCCGCATAATAATCCAATGGCCCCGAGGGCGGAATGCCCTAGATTGAGGAGGACGGTCCATTCAGCTGGACCACTAATTCACCCCCATTTTCTGCTTTATTAAACCTGGTAATTGGGATTCGGCGCACCAGCGGCGGTGTTCCTGACTTGCTGAGCTTGCTGATCAGATCCTTCTGAATCCATCGTATCGCCGCTACTGTAGGTCGAAGTATCCGGTATTTGTCCTGTAGAGGTGGTGGAGAGCTGAGCGGTGACATCCCTGATCTCCAGCTTGAAGCTCTCCACCCTCATATCGGTCTTGGTTATCGCCAGGCCTCTGGTTTCCACACGCTTGGGTTTCAGAACAACGACCTCTTCATCGCCATCCAGCACTTGCTTGAGGCGCGCAAGCATGATCGTCAAGTTGATCAGGGCCATGACATCATGGGCCAGCTTGCCATGATCCAAGGCAAACAGCTCCCGAAAATCGGCATACTCAAGAATCACTCCCCCCAAGGCCTTGTCCTCATCGGTGATGATTTCGTGAAGATCCTCGAGCAAGCGACGCACTAAGGACATAATGTCTTCCTTGTGCACGTAGGCTGATACTTCCATACGGCTAACCTGAGAAGCGCTAACCTGGAGATCAGCCTCAAAGGTGCGGAGTTCCTTCCCCCCTGCGGTGGTCACTTCTTTCTGGTAGATCAAATGCCAGGATACACTCAGTGATTGTGTTTCTTCCGAGTAATATCCGGATGCCGATAGCCGTTCGATGGAACCAGATGTGAATTCCAGGTTGAAATCCATACGTGCGCTTAGCGCATCGACTACCGAGGAACTGAAATCCAAGCCCTCTTCCGAAAGCTTAACAGCCAGGGGTGAGAGATCAGTGGCAACATCGAGGTCTCCGCCCTTACTCCGGGGTATCTCCCTGTCGCGTGATGTAGCTGAAGTTGGTTGCCACAGAACCGGCGTAACCGGACTCCACTGAGCGTTATGAACTGGCGTAACCATGTCTGCAACTGTGCCTTGCTACTATTGATATCGGCAGTTTCCACATATTTATAATAGTAAGTTTTGAAAAAATCTAGGTTTGCAGCAAATATATCTCAAGCAACGCACTAAGCCCATTACTTGCCCTATGACCGCTCCTATGGATATACCTTTGCGATGATATGAGGAACTTCCCGGCCGAGGCTGATCTTCCCGTTTACCAGGACGCTGGCCGATACGATGCCGAACATTGGTGGAAAGTCGACGATCTAGCTTTCTGGAAGGCCATGGCCGGCGAGTTCGGGCCACAAGTTCTGGAGCTGGCGGCCGGAACAGGCAGACTGGCGATCCCAGTCCTCCAAGCCGGGGCTACCTATACGGGGGTAGAGGTATCCGAGCCGTTTCTCAAACTGGCACGTGATAAGCTAACAGCATATGATCAGCAGGCCTGCCTGATCCGCGGGGACATCCGAGACTTTCACCTTAAGAAAACCTTTGACCTGATCTTCATTGGCTTCAATTCCTTCCTGCACCTCCTGACTGATGCTGATGCCCAAGCTACCCTGGCTTGCGTGCGGGAGCATTGCCATAGCGACACCCACTTGATCATCGACATCTTCGTTCCGGACCCCCTGTTCCTTTACCGCCCTAAGAACAAGCGGGTGCCAGCCAAGAACTACCCGGACCCGGATTCCGGTGCACCCGTAAAAGTTGAAGAAACCAACAGATACGATCCGGACACCGAGCTCAATCACTTGCGTTGGTATTATTCCAAGGAACATGAAAAGGATTTCCTGATCATAGATTTTACACTCCGCATGTACTTCCCCGATACCATGGATCGGCTTCTCCATGACGCAGGGTTCAGGGTACTGGAAAAGTGGGGTGACTACCAGCGTCGGCCACTAGACGAAAACAGTGACCTACAGATTTACGTTGCTGTGGTTGGTCAATAATTAAAACAGAGAGCGGCAACCAGGCTGTTGAAGTGACCGCAGGCGCATCGCCCGGTCGACAAGGACGGCATGCCTGCTATGCGCAATCCTAGATCAGCACCTGGATAGCTTGGGGCAGCATGCTCACGGCAATCGGGCCAGGATCGATGAGCTCCCCATCCACATTGACGATTTCATCAACCTCAGGGATCAGGGAGAACTCTTTGGCCTGAACATACTCCACCAGCGGCGATTTTACGTGGGAGCCATCAAAAACCTTGGGTAGCAGCCGCAGCATCTGTAACCGGGATGCATCACGGACAATGATCAGATCTATTAGGCCGTCTGACAGGTCCGCATGAGGGGCCATGCGCATGCCCTTGCCGGTATATTGAGTATTACAGGCCAGAACGAAGATGAAGTCCCCTTCGGTTTCCTGGCCATCAACGTTCAATCGTGCCTGGCGCCGTTTGGCTTTCATGACCTCGATAGCGCTGGCCACCGTATAGCGGTTTTCCCCCAACCAACGCAGTTGCTCGGCAAGAATGGAAATGTCCGTAATCAAACCCCAGCCGATAATATTGCATGAGAACATGGATCGCTCACCCAGCGAAACCTGAGCGACATCAATGATCTGAGATTCACCGGCAACAATCCGTTGGGCAGCATCCACTGGATCATGGCAGCCAAAACCATACAGAAATGAGTTGCCGGTACCGGCAGGAATCAGCCCAAGGGGCAATTGCCGCTGATCAGGACGTGCAAGCAGGCCGTTGACCATCTCATGCATCATGCCGTCACCTCCGATGGCGCAGAAGGCATCCCATTCCGCCAGATCCAGCTTGCGGACAAAGTCCCGGGCATGGCCGGCATATTCCGTCTCAAAGATGTCGAGTTTTATACCCGCCTCATCGAAGACCGGTTTGACCTTTTCCAGCACTGCCTGTCCCGTTTTTCGTCCACCATGAGGATTCACGGCCAGGCAAAGACGGTTTAGAAGAGAAGAGGCTATCTTTTTACCTTGCGCTGACCGGCCCATTGCAGGTCTATCATGGGGAAGACCAGCTTCCGGGCACCAGGCCCAAACGCCACAGGATAGGGCATGATCTGCCATTGAGAACCAAAGGGGAAAACCGTATAGGTGAGCATGTACCCAAAAAGGATTCGGAAGCGGCTACTTTTACTCCAGCTCAGCCAACCACGCAGCTCAAAAGCGAAAGACTCATCCTGGCCGGGGATTAAAAAGATATCAGTGTCAGCTGAAAATGCCCAGCGACCAGAAAGATCACCATCAAGACCCAACCCGAAATTCAACTGAAAGCCATGGTAATAGGTTGCCATCCGGGTAAAGACGACCGGGATATCAATGGTTGTGCGCTCATCCAGATCACCAGCTGTCTTCAGGGCTACACTTATTCCCCCCTTGCCAGTTAGCCACAAGGACGGATTCAGCATCCTGGTTGCCAGCACCTCGCTACGCAGCGAAAAGATATGGGGGATTTCAGGGATATCAGGATCCGGGGCAATCAGCCCGCCGATGCCCTCTCTGCGCAGCAGCCGTAACAGAAGTGTAGGATAATGGAAGTTATATTGTGTGGCCAGATCCCAGTTATGGACCTGGCGATGGGCAACTTTGACCTTCAGGTTGGGGACAACCAGATCCAGTACCGGGTGCGTAGCCCACTCCAAGCGATCCGTTTGCCCATACCGCAGGTAGTCAAAGAGTCCCTTCTGCCAGTGTCCCTTGGGCAGAGTATACGCGGTGCCTGTTGATGTTGACCAGGAGCGCTGTTCAGCCGAAGAAGCCGGGACCGCCAAGACCAGCGAGAAAAGTATGGCTGCAATCCATTGATGGGTGAATCGTTCCATCAGGGAGTGCCTGTCAAACTCAAGATGGCTGAGACCGGGGCGTGATCTGACAGTGTGCGCCCCCCGGAAGCAATCCCGATGTGCGTGTGAGCCGACCCATCAATCCAGTCCAGGTTGGTAAAGAGATAGTCCAGCTTGCGAGTAAAGCCCAAAGAATCGGGTTTGTCGCCATAGGTAAAATAGGGCGACTGGTCACCGGCCTGCTGGTATTCAGACAGGGAAATGGCTGATGGGTATCTTTCGTAGAGCTCGTCCAACACACCGAGCTGCAATTCGTCCCGGTAGTCATCACCCTCGAAGTCTCCTTCCTCACATTTCGAGTCCGGGAAATTGTGGGTCATAGCTGAACCAGGAGGAATGGTATTCAGATCGCCACCGGCAACGAACCAACTCTGTTCATCAGCAAGCTGCTGCAGCTCGGACTTGAAACGGTCAATGTGCCGGATCTTGGTCCCATCCTGGGACCAGGCAGCTGTATGGACCGTCAAGGCATAGAAATCCTCCAGTAATGGAATATCAATCCTTGCCTTGACAATACAACGCCGGATATAGAAGTAGGTGGTCAAGGCATCCTGATCGGTCCTGAGATCGAGCCCGATGCGTTCACCCTCGTGCAGGGGCCAGCGCGACAGGATCGCCGGTCCCAGATCGGCCCGTCCCAGGCCATCCGATGGTGCAAACTGTACCTGCCACATCGAAGCGTAAACACCGTAATTCAGACCGGAGGTATTATCCAGGATATACTGCATCTGGTTGACATAGCCAGCGCGCTTGGAGCCCACGTCCACTTCCTGCAATAAAAGGACATCAGGATCGACTACATCGATGTAGGCTACCAGACTATCCAGGTTCGCTAGCACCTCATCTTCAGTCATTAAGACCCTGTCATCATAACAAGCCCACCAGAAATCGATATCTCCTCCGCCATACTTAATATTCCAGGTCATAACCACCAGTGAATCGACTGAGGTGGGTGCGGAATTGATATTATCCGCCTGATAGTACACTGCTTCCTCAACATCATCGAATACTGTTACGATGGGGTCGCAAGCCCAGCCTGCGATAGCCAGCAGAACGATGCTGAAAGCCGTCCTCAAGATGTATGCACGACGCACTACAGGCCAGCAGCGTATGTTCATGTGCTCTGGTCGTGGCATGTTCAGCATAGGGAAAAAGCAGGTCTACAGCACATTACAGTTCTGAGTTGGAAATATGGTCATGTATCCAATCACCGGCGGCTGGAATATAACAGATATGTCGATGTAAACCCTGCATGAATTTGTCTGATCGGTCACCTATGCCCCCAAGCAGGTCATAACTGAACGCAGGGAAACATCTATCATAAAACCAACCGTCAGTATTTTCTCCATGACTCCTGATTGAAGATACGGGATAGGGCGATCAACTTTGTCATGGATATGTCAAAGAAGGGCAAGCATTCCTCCCGTGGATACAGGGGGCTATGCCCAGCATAATCAAATAACAAAGTCCCCGGGATCAGGTTACCTGAATACCCAATCCGAGGGACTCAACATAGGTGGGAATATTCGGTGATCAGTCGTCGAACTTGATGGTGCATCCCAGCGCTTTAGTGGAAGCAGTCTTGACATCTTTGCCCGCCAGACAAGCGTCCAGGGCATCGGCCAGGTAACGGGCCTCGACCTTGTCCGGACGCTTGGCATTATCATCAATAGCGCCACGATATACCAGTTTCCTATCAGCGTCGAACACGAACACATGGGGGGTCCTGGTGGCACCGAACGCTCTGGCCAGCTCGGACTGCTTATCTAAGGTGTAATAAAAAGTATAGCCCATCTTCTTGGCACGTGACTGCATATCATCGTAGCTGTCACCTTTGCTCCGGTAAGCAGCATTAGAGTTCACAGCTACAAATCCAAATCCCTTTGGCAGATAGGCATTCGCCAACTCCACATAGCGATCCTCCCAGGCATCTACCCATGGGCAGGTGTTGCAGGAGAAAATGACTACCAAGCCATTTGACCCGGTGATATCATTCAAGCTCAGCTCTTTTCCACCAACATCCAGCATCTTCAGATCCGGCAAGGGAATACTGGAACCTAACGACAGCTCCTTCCCCAAAGTAGTAGAAACCAGCAGCAGAACTACTGGTAACACACGCATGGTCAGTTTCATTCTATCCTCCTTATTCTACGAATCCGCTAGTTTTCCAAGGCCATCTCAATTGCATTTTCGAACCTTTCGCGGTGGGCTTTCCCTTCCCACAATTCCATAGCCGCCCCTGACCGCTTAGCATAGACAATAGTGAAAGGTACCGCCCCAGTCCAATCGCGAGCAATCCCATCAATAAAGGGATTGTCTTTCTCATCCTTGATGAAGCTGAGGCCTTCCACCCCCTGTTGTTCCAAGAAAGTCCTCACCCTGTCCGATTGCTCCAACCAGTCCACACTGACAAAATAAATCTTCAAGCCTTCATCGCGGTAGCGACGTCCCAGCTCCACGATCATCGGAAATTCCTGCACACACGGGGCACACCAAGTGGCCCAGAAGTTGACCAAAACCGCTTCACGGCCTTTATACTCTGAAACCTGCTGTATGATATCAGCTGCAGTTGCTCTCTTGAGAGAGACCGGTTCGGGTGACGGACCACAGCTGCTCAGACCGATGGTCAACAGGACCGCTGCTACCAGTCCGGAGCGAAAAATCAGTGGTGAAAATGATTCTAACATCACGCTTACGTACTCATGCCCTTTCACAAGATCTGATCAGGAGATAATATATACGTGCGGGAACGTTGCCCGAGACAGATACAGTTCCTGATCTGGCGTAAAATTAGGCTCATTTCCACAATGAATACTATCGTCCAGCAGGCACTTTTTCAATCCCCCGATATGTAGAATGGATGTGAATGGCGAGCCCACCTGCACTATTTGAGACCTTAAATTGTGACGTATCTACTGGAGTGACATGGACAAAACGATTACGCTTGATGACTTCGCTGCTCTGGACATCCGGGTGGGGACCATCCTGGAAGCCAGCACCGCCTCAAAAGTCCGCAAGCCGGCATACCACTTGAGGATCGATTTGGGCGACTTGGGGGAACGAACTTCTAGCGCTCAAATCACTGACCATTACAAGCCTGAGGATTTGATCGGTCGACAGGTGATCGCCGTGGTCAATTTCCCTCCCAAGCGGATCGGCGAATTCGAGAGCCAGGTACTCGTCCTGGGAGCCTACGAGTCCACCGGCGCGGTGCGCCTGCTACGACCTGATGAGCCGATAGAGAATGGGGCTTGCCTGAAATGATAAAAGCGATAATCTTCGACATGGACGGTGTCGTAGTAGACTCCGAACCCCTTTACCAGAAAGCAGAGGAACAACTTTTTCAGGAGTATGGTGTCAGTATCCCGGAGGACGACTGGACGCTGTTCCGCGGCTGTACCGAAGAGCGCTTCTATCAGCTGGCCCGGGACCGCTATGGAATCAAGGTACCAGCAGAGATCCTACGCAGGAAAGGACGCCAGTATGTTCTCACCGCATTTGATGAGGGATTGGACTACAGGGAGGGTTTTCTGGAACTCCATGAAAGGCTGCGAGGCCATTATAGCGTAGGCCTGGTCACCTCAACACCCGGTGATATTTATGAGTGGATGGACAAGAAGATCGGTCTTCATCACTACTTCCAGGACGTGGTCTATGGTGGAATGACAACTAACAGCAAACCTCATCCTGATCCCTACCTGGAGATGATGCGCCGCCTCAAGGTGACGGCAAGTGAATCGGTAGTGGTAGAAGACTCCGTGAATGGACTCACCTCGGCCTTGGCCTCAGGTGCATGGACCATTGCTCTCACCGGTTCCGTTCCCATTGCTGATATGCCCAGGGCACACTCGGTGGTCCATTCCCTGAGGGAAATATCGCCGGCGCTTTTTGAAGAACTCATCAAACCGTCATCAACATAAGAGACGAATCCTGACTCACCAGGTCTCGAACACGCGTGTGCGATTGACTCCTCTCACTGATGAGATGATTGACCAGCTCGTCCAGTGGCGATCCCAACCGGAAGCCCGTGAGCACCAGCCTATCACGGCCATGAGCAGGGAACAGCTGCGCCGTTATTTACAATCAAGGAAATCAGCCAAGTTAGCCGATCTGGCAGATAACGACTATCTCCTCATCATCGAGGATGAAAACCGCGAGGAAGCAGTGGGCTGGATAACTCTTGAGATCATTTCCCGTCTGCACGGGCTGGCTCGCATCGGCTACACGATCAGCAAGGAATTCTGGCGACAAGGCTATGCCACAGCTGCTGTGAAGGCCATCGTTTGCCAATTGTTTACTGAAACTCCCGTCGAGAGAATCGAGGCCGACTGTTCCGTCCATAATCCTGCATCTCGGAGAGTATTGGAAAAGTGCGGCTTCACCTACGTGGGGCTCAAACGGAGGTATCTGGTCATTCAGGGGGAACGGATTGACCACCACTACTTCGAGCTGTGCAAAGATGATTATCATGGTAAATAATGCCTCAGAACGATTCACTGCCAGTTAGCCGGGAGGGATCTAAGTTGCCAACCGTATACGAAGATGCTCTGCAAATACTTGAGGGTTCCGCTCCCGAAAATAGAGATGGGAGGCCGAATACAGGCTCCATCATTGCAGATGCCCTGGCAGTAATGAACCGTCCTCATCTCCTGATCCCATGGGTGCAGGCCTATCAGGCAAACCTGGAGCCAAGCCCACAGCCAAAGCAGCCCATAATCCGGGATAACTGGCAATCAGCTCTGGGAGATAAGGAGCGGATTGGTGACTGGACCACCTTCTTCCAGCGCGAGTTGGGCCAAGCGCCTTGGAGCGCAGTTATCAAAGACTGGATTCCACGTCTAGCTCCAGGCCTGGCGGGCTCAGCCGGGTACGGTATTCTCCGAGCTGCTCGTGCTATTCACAACCTAGCCCTAGCGGAATCGGAGCCCGGGAAAACCGGACTAGCCGAGAGCTTGGGCTACTGGGCCGCCCGCTTCCTAAAACTACCAGGCATTCTAGGCAGTGTCACTGCAGGCAGTTTTGCACCGATCGAAGCTTTGGCACACATAAAATGGCAGTACAAAGATCAGCCTCCCCGGTTTGAAAACGTCATGGTGGGATTACAGGGGCTAAGCAGATTCTCCCCCTTTGCAGGGGTTATTAACCTGGTGAAAATCCCAGAAAAGCACCTGGAACTCCTGGCACAGACCACTGAGGCCATGGCACGTGTATTCCTGTCAAACAGTTACGATCCCGGTAAACATATCCCCTTTATCCTGGCCATCGCGGTGCCCAGTGCGCTACGCTATATCATCCCCCATTTTGATCCGGAATACCAACCAACTCTCTTACGATACGGCTGGCAGTTCGCCGGGGCTATGTATGCCATTTACGGCCGTGCCAATCCATCTGAGTCCTGGGAATCACCAAGCGAGAACAGAGAGCAGTTGATTGATCAGGCCATAAGCACCCAGAATGAGCACGCCATTATATGCACCGAGGCATGTCTGCGGGAATATACGACTCATCCCCATCCGGTCTACCTTGCAGCGGCCTGGGAAGCCGTGCGGCTGCTGGCATCTGCATCCCAGGACGAATCCAGCGGTAATGATCACACATAAATATCCTGGCCAAACCAGCCAGAGCATATTTTCTTATTTGCAGCGTTGGCGATGTCATTAGTTGACGCTAAGTTCCTACCGTAGCTACTCCCTATCCTAAATGAGTCAGTCGAGTAACGAGCAGTTTAAACATCAGGAATATGCATGAGCCGGAATAGACATTTTGGCCACTGGGTCTCTGTATTGACATGCCTTTGGTTTACCCTCATTATCCCGGGGTGGTCCCAGGACCGGGGATTCAGCAACGAACGCGCCCGTCTGCATGGTACCCGTGACCGTACTTATGACATTCAGCATCTGAAGCTGGACGTCACTTTCGACCAACAAGAAGGCACAGTTAGTGGTACCGCTACCACAGCATTAACTCCCATTAATGATGGTCTAGACCAAGTCGTCCTTGACGCTGTGGATCTCACTATCACATCGGTCTCCTCTGCCGTCAACGTGGACATCGAAGATTCTGAACATCTAGGAAAACGGCAATTAGCCTACACCGTCGAAAACGGGCAGCTGATCATAGAGCTGGACAAGACCTACTCCAGTGGGGAAACGATAACTCTGGAGGTCACTTATCA
>CP070787.1:2410326-2435362 GCA_020346745.1 Fidelibacterota bacterium
TGGTTCTTTGACCAATGGATCTACCAGGGCGGACACCCTGAGTACGAGGTGACCTGGAAATGGGATCGAAAAAGGCAGGCGGTAGCTCTGGAAGTGCGGCAAGTCCAAGATATAGACGAGGTAACGCCCCTATTCCGCATGCCTGTCCAAGTCGTCACTAATGACGATACCGGCACTGAATCATTCACTATTCAAGTTGAGGAGCTTGAGGAGACCTTCTATCTGCCGGTATCCTCGAAGCCCAAGCGGGTGGAATTCGATCCTCAGGACCATGTTCTGAAGGAGCTCACCTTCCGGAAATCGAAAAAGGAACTTTTGGAGCAGTTGGAGAATGGTAGGGACATCAGCCGGATGCGAGCGGCCAAATGGCTAGCTGAATACCCTGATGGGAAAGTGGCCAAGGCCTTGGGGAACGCTCTGCGTCACGATCCCTTCCGCGGAGTTAAATCCGAAGCGGCCCACGCTTTGGGCAAAATGCGGACAAAGGCGGCGCGGGACTCACTGCTAGCCAATATGCGCGCTGAACATGCCCATGTGCGGCGGGCAATCATCGAGGCACTTGGAGCGTTCGCAGGTGACGAGACGGTAGCTTCCGGCCTGGAGGAAATGTTCCGCAATGACAGCAGTTACTATGTCCAGGCTGCGGCTGTGAAAAGCACGGCTAAACTCGCCACTGCCAGCGCCTATGATTTATGTGTAGAAGCCCTGGGAATTCCGTCTCATAAAGAGGTCATCCGCGAGGCGGCATTAACGGGATTAGCAAAACTTGGTAATCCTGAGGGTTTGGATTACATCTTGGATTGGACCAGGTACGGTCGACCTTCAGAAGCCCGCACCAGTGCCATCCGTGCTCTGGCCCACCTGGCCCCGTTTACCCCAAAGAGGCAAAAGGAGATCAGGGACAGCCTCACTAATCTATTGGGTGATCCCCAGTTCACGGTAAGATTGGCTGCCATCCGTGCACTGGGAAAGATAGGTAATCCCGCGGCTATACCATCTCTAAAGGCCAGCATCGAGCGGGAGGCACACTTCCGACAGCAGAACGCGGCCAGACAAGCGCTCCGGAGAATCAGGTTAGCTGAAGAGGAATAGCAGCTTCTCTGTCTTTAGTCCGGCGGGCAATTCTCTTTTCAAATACTTCGTCGTGAGTCCGATTGCTGTTTCCGCACCAAGCATGCGGCTAAGTAAGGCAATCACGATACTTTCTCCTCCGCCAGCTCTCACGTAAATTGCAGCCTATTGTCGAGGAAGGGATTCGCGTGCAAGTACAACAAGTATCCACAGCGTCCCACCTGCGGCGCTTCATCGACTTCCCATACCGGCTCTACGAAGGTCACCCTTACTGGGTACCACCCCTACGGGTTGATATGAAAACACAATTGTCGCCGGATAAGCACCCTTTCTATCGTCATGCGTCACACGCCTTCTTCCTAGCAACCCATAACGGGCGGGACGTAGGCCGCATCAGCGTCTTCCACAACCGACGACACAATGATGTCTACGGCGTCAATATCGGCATGTTCGGCTATCTGGATATGGTGGATGACGTAGAGGTAACCGGTCTACTCATGGAGGCTGCCCGTGACTGGCTGAAGCAGTTCGACGCTACCGCCATCCAGGGACCATTCAACCCGGACATAAACGGTACCGTTGGTATCCTGATGGATGCATATGATTCACCCCCCATGATGATGATGACATATAACTATCCATATTATGCCGCCCACCTGGAGCGCCTGGGTTTTTCCAAGATCAAGGATGTGTGGACCTACGAGATGTACTCGCCCAAAGGTGTACCTTCAAGGCTAGCTGAATTCAGCGAAAAGGTAGAGGCCCGGGGCAAGTTCTCCATTCGAAATATAGACATGAGACACTTCTGGGATGAAGTGGAACTGGTGAAAGGTATATATAACCAAGCCTGGGCCGAGAACTGGGGTGCGTTATGGATGGACGATGATGAGTTCACCCATATCGCGAAAGACCTGAAAATGCTGGTCGATCCCGACCTCACCTTCATTGCGGAGGTAAATGGCGAAATCGCGGGTCTAGCCATTAATCTGCCTAACATTAACGAGGCGTTCGCCCATGTAACGAACGGACGCCTGCTCCCGCTGGGCATACTAAGACTGCTGTGGCACAAGCGCAGGATTACTTCACTGCGTGCTTTCATCATGGGGGTCCTGAAGCCTTACCGGCGATTGGGTATTGACGCCGCTTTCTACATGCGAACCTTTAAAGTCGGCATGTCCAAGGGCTACACGATGGGAGAGGCTTCCTGGATTCTGGAGGATAACGCACCCATGAACAACGCCCTGCTCAGGATTGGGGCCAAGAAAGTGAAAACTTACCGAATCTATGGCCAGTCGCTCTCGCCAAAGGAAAGCGATTAGTCAATTAAATTCCTGCGTCTCTCCTTGACTCCACTCTCAATCAGAAATTTCCCGGCATGCATATCTTTCTGACGGGCGCCTCCGGATTCATTGGCAAAAACCTGGTCCCCTACTTGCTGGAGCGGAATTGTCAACTGACGTGCCTTCTGCGCGATCCAAGACGGCTCCCGAAAGAATTTCACACCCGAGTCCGAACAGTACAGGGCAATCTGGAATCCCTGGGTGCCGAGGCCAGGGAAGCCATGGCGACGGCTAAGGCCATCGTCCACCTGGCGGGACAGCCATGGGGCCGTACTTACGCAGACTTCGATCAAACCAATCGCGAGGGGACGAGGCGCCTCGTCCAGAACGCAAAGACATTCGAGGCCTCGCTGGAGAGGTTTGTCTACATCAGCACCGTGGCTGCGGCAGGGCCAGCAAAACCAGGTGAAACCCTCACTGAAGTGTCAATCGAGATGCCCATTTCATGGTATGGAAAGTCCAAGCTGGCCGGAGAACGCGAGCTGGAGGTGGCCGGGTTCCCCTGGACGGTACTCCGGGTGCCAGCTGCTTATGGGCCTTATGATCAAGATGTGCTCCGGTTCTTCCGGCTGGCCGCCCACCACATCGCCACGCGTTTTTACCCAGGGCACCTGGAGATCTCGCTCATCCACGTCCTGGATGTCTGCCAGGCAATCTGGCTGGTGCTCACGAAAGAGACCCGACCGGTATCAACTTACTTCATCAACGATGGCCAGCCCATTCACAATGTTAATGATGTGCTCTACCTGGTAGCTGAAAGCGTTGGCAAATGGACCGTCCCGGTTCCCGTACCACTTGGACTGATAAGGGTAGCGGAGCTTGCTCTGGGCGCCGTACAGCACATTGGTTTTAAACCACAACGGATGACCTCGGACAAGCTCAAGGAATTGCGCCAACGGGCATGGACCTGCAGCGCCGATCTGATCAAGGCCAACCTGGGCTTCAGCCCAACAATGCCTCTGCCACAGGGTATTTCCGAAACAGTCGCCTGGTATCGGAAAGCTGGCAAACTATGAAAAAAGCCCGCCATCACTTCGACCGCCTGATCCTGTGGTACCTGGGTGTGATATTCGCCATCACATTTATTGGTTCTTACTACGGTCTGATCTATCTGATCACAGCACTCATGCACATGGTAATGATTTTCATGGTACTGCGTATATCAGGTATTACCGCTCGGTCCGGACCCCGGGCCTGGCTGCGCTGGTGCTATCCTCTTTTTCTCCTGATGCCCCTGCACTACGAAGTAGAGCTGGTGGGCACCATATTCCATGGCGGGGTGGTTTTCGACGAGTTGGTAAAGGGATGGGACCGGTGGTTATTCAGCGGACACCCGCACCAGTACCTCGCAGACCTGCTGCCCGGGCCCTGGTGGCGTGAATTCTTTCACCTGATGTACATTACCTACTATTTCATCATAGCCGGCGGTTTCTTCTGCGCCTGGCACCGGGGACGCACATCAGGCAACGGCGAAACTGGCTACTATGAATCACGTGACTTCCTCAGATATGTTTTCATCTTCCTGGGAACATTCTGCTCCTATATGCTGATTTTCATCGTATTTCCCGTCATCGGGCCATTAGACGACCGTTTCCTGAGATTCTCCGGTTATGGTGTGCTCGGGCCGTTCATTGATCTACTCTACACTGTCGGGGACAGCTCGGCCGGGGCATTCCCCAGCTCACATATCGGGGAGGCGGTAGTAGTGTATTTGTTACTCCGGCCAAAATCCCTCCCTATACGTGCGGTTTCAATCAGCCTGATTGTCTGTCTCACCATCTCCACTATATACGGTGCATTCCATTACAGCATTGACGCTGCGGCGGGTCTGGTCAGTGGTCTGCTATTCTACCTCATCTGGAGCTGGATCTACAGCAGATTGGGTATGGAACCGAATGCCACCAAAGAGAAGATCAGAACTACCGAAGCCTGACAGGTACCTCACGAAGGCACGTCTTTGCCACCCCTAGATCCAGGGGAAGACATATCTCCAAGGTACGTACACATCATGGCCGGTCTGTGATTAATCCCCCTTTATTCATAGCAGACTTTAACTTTCCACCTAGCTGGCAGAAACCGTCTTGAATGGTACCAAATAGCTCCACACCGAGTTTGCGCCTGAGCGATCCTGTTCAGTTCGTCAAAGGAATCGGTCCGGTTCGCGCTCAAGCCTTGGAGGAGGTGGGTGTCAAAACTGTTGAGGATCTACTCTACTACTTTCCCCGTCGTTACCTTGACCGGCGGAATGTGACGCCCATCTCCGGTCTCAGAATTGGTGAGGCAGCCACTGTTCTGGCCCGGGTAGTGGGGCAGGGCATTCGATATACTCGCCGAAGAAAATTCCTTCAGGTAACGTTAACAGATGAAAGCGGAACCCTGGCCTGCGTTTGGTTTCACGGCATCGAGTGGATTCAGAAACGTTTCCACGTTGGAGACCGGGTGGCCGTTCATGGCAAGGTGGAGTTCTACAAGCACCTGCAAATGGTACACCCTGATTTCGATCTACTTGAACTGGATGAAGATCCCCTTAACACGGGGAAGATCGTGCCCCTCTACCCCGGAACGGCAGGACTGAAGGCCAAGGGACTGGATAGCCGCCGTTTTCGCCGGGTGGTTCAAGCCTGCTGGGATCGATTGTCCTCCGTGTCAGACCACTTCTCCTCTGACTTCCGAAGCCAGTATGGCTTACCTGATCTGAGTGAAACCCTGAAGCAGATTCATGCCCCTGACAGCGAGGAGTGGACCGACCGGGCGAGACACCGTCTCAAATATGATGAGCATTTTTTTCTCCAGCTGCTGATGGCCCTACGCCGGAAGGCCCTTGATGATTATCCTGGGCGAAAATTTCCCGAACTGGGGCCTATAGTCAGTGAAATCTATCGCAGTCTACCCTTCCAGCTCACAGACGCTCAGGTTCGTGTGATGCGGGAGCTGCGAGCCGACTTCCAATCCGGACGGATGATGAACCGTCTTCTACAGGGGGACGTAGGCAGTGGTAAAACGGTGATCGCCCTGCTGGCTGCAGCTATCGTGGCCGGGGCTGAGGCACAAGTCGCCGTTATGGCTCCTACGGAAATCCTGGCAGAGCAGCACTACCGCGCTTTTCGAGAGCTAACCAAAGACGTAGATCTACCACTGGAATTGCTGACCGGAAGCACCCCCAAAACCGAGCGGGCAGAGATACTGGATGCTCTTGCCTCAAGACGTGTACTTCTACTTGTAGGCACCCACGCTCTTATCCAGGAGGACGTGGCTTTCGGAGACCTGGCTCTGATCATCGTGGATGAACAGCACCGTTTCGGTGTTATGCAACGTGGACGGCTAATGGAAAAAGGAGTGTACCCGCATCTGCTGGCGATGACAGCCACCCCGATCCCCCGAACTCTGGCTATCACTTACCATGGCGACATGGACACTTCAGTACTGGACGAAATGCCCAAAAATCGTGGCAAAGTGACCACGCGGGTAGTGGAACCCGATGAGATTGATATAGTCTATCAACTGGTGCGCCAAGAGGTAGATCAGGGTCGGCAATGCTTCGTGATTTTTCCCCTCATCAGTGAATCGGAAACAGGGGACTTGAAAGCGGCCAAAGAGGGGTTCCATCATCTGCGAGATGAAATATTTCCCTCGCTTGAGGTAGGATATATCCATGGCCGAATGAAGGGGACGGAGAAGGAAGCCGTCATGGAAGCTTTTCAGGCCGGCAAAACACACGTCCTAGTCTCGACTACCGTAGTTGAAGTTGGAATCGACGTAGCCAATGCGACCATCATGGTTGTGGAAAATGCCGAGCGGTTCGGTCTGACACAGTTGCACCAACTGCGCGGCAGGATCGGAAGAAGCCTGTTGGGAGGACACTGTCTCCTGATCAAGCGAGGTGGAGGAGATGAGGCAGCCAGGCGCCTGGCAATCATGGAGAACATCTCCAACGGGTTTGAAATCGCCGATGAAGACCTTAAATTGCGCGGCCCTGGAGAACTCTTTGGCGTCCGGCAGCATGGCTTTGAGAAGATGCGTCTGGCCAATCTCGTGAGCGACGGCACTATCATTCGCGCAGCCCGAAAGGCAGCTTTTTCTATAATTAATCAGGATCCAAACCTCAGCCGTAGGGAACACCAGCCGATCAAACAAGTTCTCATGCAAAAGTACCGGCATCAACTGGACTTCGTAACCATCAGCTAGCAATATGAATGAAACAACGACTGGCTTTTCAGATGATCAACTCTTCATCACACTCGTGACCGATCTTGTCACACAAGCGTGGATTGCTCTCGGCAAATGGAAACATCCAGTTTCTGACAAACTGGAGCGCAATGTGCCTGCGGCTGGCATCATCATCGACATGCTGGACATGTTGAGCCGGAAGACAGCCGGCAATCGCACTGATGCAGAAGACCGGCTACTGCTGGATTCCCTGCAACAGTTGAAACTGAACTACGTTACAGAATCAAGCAAGCCTGACGAGCCGGTAGTCGAAGAACCGGAAGAGAAGCCAGCGGATACCCATGAAGCAGCTAAGGAACCGGTTCAGGAGGACACAGACCAGAGCCCAGCGAAGCAACCTACCACCTCCAAAGCCAAATCCGCCAGCGGGAAAAAGCCTGCCGCAAAGGGCGCTAAGAAAAAGACATCCAGTGCCAAAAAAGGCAAGCAATCAACCGGAAAATCTGCACAGGAGAAACATGATACCTAGAGCTAACCGCCTGATCGCCGGTATTATCTTCCTGTTCTCATTGCTCCTGTATCTGAAGACCATGGCACCCACGGTCTCATTCTGGGATTGCGGAGAATTCATCGCCACGTCATATATATTGGGTGTACCCCACCCGCCTGGTAGTCCCCTATACTTGCTCGTGGGGCGGGTATTCAGTCTTCTGCCCTTCAGCAGTGACATAGCCGCCAGGGTAAACCTCATTTCGCCCCTCACCAGTGCTCTGGCTGTAATGTTCCTCTATCTGACTATTGTCATGCTAGTACGCAAATGGCGCGGCAAGGTTGAGTCCCCAACCGACGCCCTGATCGCCTACGGTTCGGGAGTGGTAGGCGCCCTCACCTTCATGGTTACCGACAGCCACTGGTTCAACGCAGTAGAAGCGGAGGTGTATGCCGTCTCCACTTTTCTCACCGCACTTACCGTATGGCTTATCCTGCGCTGGAGTCAGAAAGACGAGGCAAAAAGCCATGTTTACTACATTCTCATCCTGGCCTACCTATTCGGCCTGGCGGCAGGGATACACCTTCTCAATCTCCTGGCGCTACCGTTCGTGGCCCTGATTATTTATTTCCGACGGCGAGAGTTCACCTGGACCGGTTTTTTCATCACCGTGGGCATCACCCTCGCTGCTTACATGGTTATCCACCTGGGAGTGATCATCGGTCTGCCGCAATTAGCACAGGCTGTGGGCATACCTGTTGTTGTTGGCCTTTTGCTGGCAGCTGTTGCGGTCACCGCCTGGGCTATTCGGCGTAACATGAGAAACACCAGCATCATTTTGGCTTCTCTGCTGCTCATAGTGTTGGGCTATTCCACCTATGCCACCATTTTTATCAGGTCCCAACACGATCCGGCTATTGACGAAAACGATCCGGACACTATCCAACAAGCAGTGGCTTACCTTGAGCGAGAGCAATATGGGGACCGGCCATTGTTAAGAGGCCGTACCTGGGATAATGCCGCAGGCACATTTACCAGTACAGATGTGCTATTCCCCCGCCGATACTCCGGACAATCCGATCATATTAGATCATATCAGCGCTATAATTCTGATAGCCAGTTCTTCTGGCAATATCAGATCAAGAAAATGTACGTCCGCTATTTCCTGTGGCAATTCGCCGGTCGGGGTCCGGCAACCGAAAGCGGTGTTACTCGTTTTGGAGCCTCACCTACCGAAGATGGCGTTGACTGGACGCAATTCGGCCTGCCGCTGGCCCTGATAATAGGATTTATCGGCATGGGCTATCACCTGTACAAGGACTGGGAACACGGTATGGCCGTGCTGGCTCTTTTCCTTGCCACCGGCTTAATGATTATCCTCTACCTTAACCAGCCAGATCCTCAGCCCCGAGAGCGGGATTATTCCTACGTCGGTAGCTTCCTGGCCTTTTCGATCTGGATCGGAATAGGAGTAGCGGGACTGCTGGAAACCGTATCCAAGAAGCTGAAGGAAAACTCGTTACGGCGGATGGCCCTGTCGGGGATTTTGGGTTCTCTCATCATCATCATACCTGGAGTGATGCTCTTCGCAAACTATCACGAGCACGATCGCACCGGCAATTACGTGGCATGGGATTACTCATACAACCTGCTCAACAGCTGTAAGGAAAACAGCATCCTATTCACCAACGGTGACAATGATACCTTTCCCCTCTGGTATCTCCAGGAAGTGGAGGGGGTGCGCAAGGATGTGCGGGTAGTGAACCTGAGTCTGCTTAACACCGATTGGTACATCCGCCAGCTGCGAGATATCGAGCCCCAGCTCCCATTGACCCTCAGCGACGAGAGTATCCGGCAGATGAGCCCCATTCCCTGGAAGCAAAACACCGTGCGTTTACCGGTGAGCGATCCCAATCACCCCACCGGGAACATAGAATGGATATTACGCCCGACATTCGGGGGCCGATTCATTCGCGTCCAAGACAGAATGATCGTGCAGATTATCCGCGATATGAATTGGACGCGGCCCATATACTTTGCCGTCACTGTGGCCCCTGACAACAAGATCGGTCTGGAGAAATACTTGGAGATGCAGGGCCTGGTGTACGAGCTGCTGCCTGAACCGGTGAGCCCCGCCATCAATCTAGCGCTGCTGCAGCGTAACTTGCTGGAAACCTATCGCTACCGAAATCTCAACGATCCATCGATTTACTTTAATCCAAACATCCAGCGCTTGATGCAGAACCTGCGTGCCAGCTTCATGCAGCTGGCATTGGATGGCTTACTCAACAATAATCCCCAAAAAACAAGGGCCATTCTGGATACCCTTGGCCAGCTTATCCCCGAGTCTTCAATCCCTGTACGAAATAAAGAGCTGTACTTCCAGGCCACGCAGCTATACGCAATGGCTGGTGATACAGTAGAAGCGCGCCGGAGACTAGCAATAGCACCCAAGGCATATCGATTGGCGCCAATGGATTATTTCGGCATGGGACTAACCTATAGTCGAGAACTCAACGATTGGGATGCCGCTGATGCCATTTTCCAGGATCTGTATGCCAAGCATCCCCAAAACGGTGAAATCGTTGGGAATCTGGTGCAGATCTACCGCCAGAGCGGTCATTCCGACCAGGCCATCAGTATTCTGAATGATTGGTTACTACTCAATCCCCAGGATGAGGGTGCCAAAGAACTTCTGCGGGAACTGCAGCGCCCATAGCGCGAACTACAGCGTCAGAAAGATCTCCAGCCAAGTCACCCAAAAAGCTATCACAGTGAATGATGGTATAATTCCAGAGAAATTTTTGGATCACCTGTAGCAACCCTGCCGGGATAAATGAATCCTTCTACGACTGATCAAACGCCCCCCACCTTCAGCGTTGTCATCGCCAACTACAACGGATTGGCATTCTTGAAAACCTGCTTCGACTCTCTCAATAAATCAACCTATCCAAGTATAGAAATCATTATGGTGGACAATGGCTCCACGGATGAAAGTGTATCTTTCGTGGAGGAGAACTACCCATCGGTTCAAATTGTTAAGAGCCCCATTAACCTGAGTTACAGCGGCGGCAACAACCTTGGGATGCGCCAAGCAAGAGGTAAGTATATCGTGCTTCTGAACAACGATACTGAGGTGACGCCGGGCTGGCTTGAGCCGCTCCTGGAGGAGCTGGAGTCAGATAAACAGATCGCCGCTTGCCAGCCGAAGATCCTGAATATGAGAGACCGCAAGGCATTCGAATACGCCGGAGCCGCCGGTGGTTTCATGGATCGGCTGGCCTATCCCTTTCTCAGGGGCAGAATCTTTGACACCGTGGAAGAAGACCATCATCAATATCAAACCCCTGTAGACTTATTCTGGACCTCCGGTGCGGCTATGGCTATCCGTAAAGATGTATTAGACGAAGCTGGATTCCTGGATGAAGACTTCGTATTGCACATGGAGGAAATCGACCTGTGCTGGCGTCTGCATCTCCTCGGATATCGCATGCGAGCACGGCCGGACGCCGTGATATACCATTATGGGGGTGGTACTCTGGGCCGGGAAAAAACCGCCAAGATGTACTACAACCATCGCAACAGCGTTTTCATGCTGCTGAAGAACTATACCTTCAGAAGTATCGTTAAGGTCTTGCCGAAACGACTACTATTGGACCTGGCGCTGATTATCAAGTCACTGCTCACTTTGGACCTGAAGCGAGCGACCGCAGTAGCGGGAGCCTATCTCTGGCTACTGTTTCACGTCAACCTGATTAACATAAAACACCGGGAAGTCCAACGACTTCGAAGAGTAGGCGATAAAGAAGTGGACAAGTTCCTATATCCCAGGAGTGTAGCACTGGCCTACTACATTAGGAGGAAAAAGACATTCTCAGAAATATGGGATCAGCGTGCATAACTTAGGGCGAAAAACGTGTGGTTGATTGATCCCTTGGATATAGGATTACCTTACTCCTGCGGCAAAAGGATTCATAATCCTTGAAAGCTGAACACACATCGCTACCTGATGTGTACGTCCTTGTCCCAGATATTTATGAGGACGCACGAGGATTTCTGATGGAGTCTTACCGGAAGGATGTCTTCCAGCGCGAGCTCGGGATAGATCCCGATTTTGTCCAGGACATCCACTCACAGTCAACAAGGAACGTTGTGCGGGGTCTTCATTTCCAGTGGGATCCGCCGATGGGAAAACTGATGCGGGTGACTGTCGGGAAGGCCTTTCTGGTAACCGTTGATATCCGCACGGATTCGCCAACAATTGGACAATGGTTCGGCTTGGAGGTCAGTGCTCACAACCGCAAACAGATTTGGGCTCCCGCCGGATTTGCCAGGGGATTCTGCGCTCTAACCGACCGAGTCGAGGTACAATACAAGTGCACCGCCACGTACAATCCTGACTGTGAATCGGGAATCCGGTGGGACGATCCTGATATCGGCATCCAGTGGCCGATTGACGCCCCCATGTTATCGGAAAAGGACCGTAACGCTCAAACCTTGGCCCAATGGCTGGCCAGACCGGAAGCGAGACAGTTTACGTTATAGCCGTTTCTTGGGGCCAAAACATTCCAGACAGGACTCAGATGTGACACTGACCACACCCGTCGCTGGAATGCAATTAGGGTATTTGACGTTACGCAGCACATTGGTAACTTTCTTTATCGCCATGAACCTCAATTAGACTACTCAGGTTACAACGCGACGCCTTTCCAGAAACCGCAAACTGTAATTCCTTACCAATCATGGAGCGAGATTTAAGACAATGAGCAACACCAATCCTTTCGCCATCGCCCAGCAGCAGTTCGACGAAGCCGCAGAGTTACTGGGGCTTGATGCTGCCATGCGGGAATTTCTGCGCTGGCCGCAACGCGAGTTCAAGGTAACCTTGCCGGTGAAGATGGACGATGGCAGCGTGCAAGTATTTCACGGTTACCGCGTGCAATACAACTCCTCACGGGGACCCACCAAGGGTGGTCTGCGTTGGCACCCCGATGAAACCATAGATACAGTCCGTGCTCTGGCTGCCTGGATGACGTGGAAAACTGCCGTGGTAAACATCCCGCTCGGTGGTGGCAAAGGCGGTGTTACCTGCAATCCAAAGGAGCTGTCCGACCGGGAAAAGGAGCACCTGGCCCGGGCCTATATGGGCGCTGTTGCTCACATACTTGGTGTAACTAAAGACGTACCCGCTCCCGATGTCTACACCACCCCCAAAATCATGGCCTGGATGATGGATGAATATGAGAAGATCATCCGTGAGAGCCATCCTGGCGTGATTACAGGTAAACCTATTCCCCTAGGGGGCTCGCAAGGTCGCGGCGACGCTACCGCCAGGGGTGGCATCTATACGGTGCGTGAGGCTGCGAAGGTCCTCAACGTCGGTACCAGCGGTGCCACTATGGCCATTAATGGCTTTGGTAACGCGGGACAGTTCGCGGCACTGCTTGGCGAGGATCTTCTGGGGCTAAAACTGGTTGCTGCCAGCGACTCCAAGGGTGGAATCTATAACCCCAAAGGATTCCCGGCGAAGGATGCGGTTGACTATAAGCTCAAGAACGGAAGCCTGCAGGGATTCCCTAACACAGAGCCTATCAGTAACCCGGACTTGCTAGAATTGGATGTGTCTGTACTCTTCCCCAGCGCCCTTGAAGGTGTAATCACCGATAGCAATGCCGACAAGATCAAGGCCAAAATCGTGTGCGAGCTCGCGAACGGTCCCACCACACCGGAAGCAGACGTGATCCTGCATAAAAAGGGAACTTTCGTTATCCCCGATTTTCTGGCTAACGCTGGCGGTGTGACTGTCTCCTATTTCGAGCAGGTGCAAAACACCTACAACTTCTATTGGGAACTGGAGGATGTGCACCAGCGGTTGGATGCGAAAATGACACAGGCCTTCCACGATGTTTACAATCAATATAGCAGCCGCAAGGATATTCACATGCGACAAGCGGCCTATATGATTGCCATTTCACGTGTAGCCGAAGCATGTCGTCTGCGAGGCTGGGTCTGACCACTGTAGCGTAATACCTTCAGCTTCAAACCTGTTAAGCAGCCGGGAGGCAGAGAGGTGCAATCTGTCTTCCGGCTCCCTTTTTCCCTTAACTTCACGGCCAGAGCTGAAAGGAGCCGAGAAAAGGGTGTCTGCATCACGGAAGACGAACCAGTGTAATTCCCGGCCGTCGTCCCAGGAGATTCGGGCCAAAATCCGTGCATATCCGCATCTGGAAGAAAAGGTCTACCTCCAGTTACTGCTGCATCTCCACGAAAAACGCTACGTCGCCATTGACGACATCTACGAACTGGCACGTAAGGAAGTCAAAACCTTCCAATACGATCACGACCCCGGCAGTCCCAATGTGGGCCCGGACCAGTGGTCAAGCAATGAGCGGCGACTCATCCGCCGGCTAACCCTGAAATATGCTTGCGAATATCTTTCGGAAAAGGAGATTGACGAGCTAATCTTCTCGGTGGTAAAACGCGACTACGTCTATGCTCTGGAAAATATCGCCAACTTAACAGACGTTTCTTTCGGTGTGGTGGCCGACAAGGTCAGGGAATTCTGCCGCATCCCCTCGATGACGCCGCTTCCCAAGGAAGAGGTCCTAGGACTTCGCGTTTCCTTGCTCCGTCATTTCATCAGTGAGCATCTTGAGTACATCCGCATCGCCAAGCATTACATCACCATCCGGGATATGGAACCGGTGGTGGATAACACTCTTGGTTCCGCGGCAGGACATGGCCGCATCGGGGGCAAAGCAGCGGGAATGCTTCTGGGTTACAAAATCATCCAATCAACCTTGGGTGACAAGTACGGGGACCTCATCCGCATACCACAATCCCATTATCTGCGCACTGACGTCTTCGAAGACTTCCTCAGCTTGAACGGACTGACCAAATATCAGCACCAGAAATACAAGTCCCCGGAAGAGATCAGGAACGAGTATCCAGCAATACAGGAGGTTTTCCGCAACGGGCAGTTCCCCGATTATATCGTGAAACAGTGCCGTGCCATGCTCAAGAAACTAGGCAAGCATCCAATCATCGTCCGTTCCAGCAGCCTCCTGGAAGACAACTTCAAAGCGGCTTTTTCCGGCAAATACCAGAGTGTATTTCTGGGCAATCAGGGTTCCCTGGACCAGCGTCTATCCCAGCTCCTGGCGGCGATCGGGGAAGTCTTCGCCAGTGGAATAGCCCCGGATCCACTTATGTACCGTCGGGAACGCAATCTACTGGATTATGATGAAAAAATCGGGATTCTCATTCAGAGGGTCGTTGGATTTAAATACTCCCATTACTTCCTGCCCGCCTACGCCGGCGTAGCGCTCTCACGTAACGACTATACCTGGAGTCCCCGTATTCGTGAAGAAGACGGCCTGATGCGCATCGTCATGGGACTGGGTACACGGGCGGTTGACCGCGTCGGGGATGACTACCCTCGTCTGGTAGCCCTTTCAGCTCCATCCCTGAGACCTGAATCCAATCTGGAGGAACAGAAGCGATATTCCCAAACCCACGTTGATGTTATCAACCTGCAGACCAACAGCTACGAGATCATACACTTGGGAGATCTATGGTGCAATGAGAGGATGCCTGAGGCTGAGAAAATTATCTCACTGGAAGAAGACGGCTACCTTCAGGCACCCTACACCGACGTACCTCCAGCGCATTATCCAAAGGGTGTGGTCACCTTCAGTAATTTGATGGGAAACACCCCGTTCCCTGGAATCATGCGCAATGTACTAAGCGTCTTGGAGGAAGCCTATGAGTGCCCTATAGATATCGAATTCTCCCACGATGGGCATCATTTATACCTTCTGCAAACCCGGCCTATGGCCCAGAGGGTGGCGGAAGAAGCAGTGGTTATTCCCAGAAATATCCCTCTGCAAGATCAAATTTTCAGTACCCAGCGGTATGTACGCAATGGCCAAGTGGACAATGTGGAATACATCATTTACTGCGATCCCCGAGCCTACCACCAAATAACCGATGATCCTACCCGGCATCAGCTCGCCCGCCTGATTGGCACATTAAACCAGAGGATGGTGGGTAAGAAATTTATCCTTATGGGTCCGGGACGCTGGGGCAGTAACAACATCAATCTGGGTATCCCGGTACAATACAGCGAGATCAACAATACCAAGGTTCTTATTGAGATTGCACATCGGGAGAGCGACTATACCCCTGAGGTCTCATTCGGCACCCACTTCTTCCTGGACCTGGTGGAAAAGGGCATTCATTACCTGCCCCTGTTTCCTGATGAGAGTGACAACAGTTTCCAGCAGGAATTTTTTTCCGAAACCCCCAACGCACTCGGTTCCCTATCGTCTGAATCCACACAGCTGGAACCGTATATCAAGGTTATCGATGTGCGTCAGGCACTCAAAGGTCGCTTACTACATTTGAGGATGGATGGTCAGCACAACCTGGCGTTGGCATATGTCGACGATGGCACCTAGCCCTATCCACCAGGACCACGCCAAGCGTTACCTTGCACGTTTATTTCCTGCCTCATACTCCTCGGACGGAACCTGATGCCTAGAGATAAAGACATCCATTCAATCATGATCTTAGGGGCCGGTCCCATTATCATTGGACAGGCTTGTGAATTTGATTACTCTGGCACCCAGGCTTGCCGCTCCCTTAAGGAGGAGGGCTACCGGGTAGTTCTGGTGAATTCCAATCCGGCTACGATAATGACTGATCCCGATCTGGCTGATGCCACTTATCTTGAGCCAATCAGGCCTGAAATCGTCGCCCAGATCATCGCTAAGGAGTCGCCAGAAGCGCTGCTCCCCACGGTTGGCGGACAGACCGGATTGAACTGTGCGGTAACGCTTGCTGAAGAAGGAGTTCTGGACAAGTACGGTGTCAGACTCCTGGGTGCCAGTGTGGACGTGATCAGGCGGGCCGAGGACCGCGAGCACTTCAAGGAGACCATGTCGAGTGCCGGTATCCCGACCGCCCGTGGTGGCCGGGCCAACACCCCGGAAGCCGCCGAAGCCCTGGCTCAAGATCTCAACTTGCCAGTAATCATTCGTCCCTCATTCACCCTGGGTGGCACTGGCGGAAGTATGGCATATAACAAAGAAGAGTATGTCGAACAAGTGGCTCGGGCACTGACCACCAGTCCCATCGGAGAGGTTCTGATAGAGGAAGCCTTGCTGGGATGGAAGGAATTCGAACTGGAGGTTATGAGGGACGGAGCCGATAACGCGCTGGTAGTATGCTCAATAGAAAATATCGATCCCATGGGTGTCCATACCGGTGATTCCATCACTGTTGCTCCCGCTCAAACCCTCACTGATCGCGAGTATCAGCGGATGCGCGACTGGGCGCTTACGTGTATCCGGGCCGTAGGAGTCGAGACCGGAGGTTCAAACGTACAGTTTGCCGTGAATCCGCAGGATGGACGGATGGTCATCGTGGAGATGAATCCGCGCGTGAGCCGCAGCTCCGCCCTGGCTTCCAAGGCAACCGGATTCCCCATTGCCAAGGTAGCGGCCAAGCTGGCGCTCGGATATCACCTGGACGAGATCCAGAATGACATCACTCAGCAGACCTTGGCGGCCTACGAACCAACCATCGATTATGTAGTGACCAAGGTACCCCGGTTCGACTTCGAGAAATTCCCCCGAGCGGCTGGCGTTCTAGGTGTTCAAATGCAGGCCGTGGGCGAGATCATGGCAATCGGCAGCACCTTTCAGGAAAGCCTGCAGAAAGCTTTTCGCTCTCTGGAGGTCGGGCTGGACGGCCTGGAGCCGCGTCCGCATGAAGCCCGGCGTCCCCTGGATCTGGAGCGCATGCGCTTCGCCACCGCTTTCCGCCTCCTGAAGGTCCGCGAGGCGTTCCTGCAAGGACAGACTCTGGAAGAAGTCCAACAACTCACCGGTATCGATCCCTGGTTTTTGCACCAGATCGCAGAAATGCTGGAGGCAGGCCAGCACCTTTCTACACAGGCTGGCCGCCAGATTAAGGAGAACAGTACCCCCTCCAAGGATACGACTGGAAACGCACTATTTGAATGCAAACGCCGCGGATTCTCTGACCGCCAGATCGCGCGCATGACGGAAACCACCGAAGCTGAAGTTCGCAAAACACGCATCTCTATCGGGATCACAGCTACATACAAAGCCGTGGATACCTGTGCCGGGGAATTCTCAGCTCTTACACCCTACTGCTACGGTACCTACGAGACCGAGCAGGAAGTGGAACCCCTGCCTGGCCGTAAAGTGCTCATCCTGGGCAGCGGTCCCAACCGCATCGGGCAGGGAATCGAGTTTGATTACTGCTGCGTCCAGGCTGTCTTCGCACTGCAGGAAATGGGTCTTAAGGCCATCATGCAGAACTGCAATCCGGAGACAGTCTCCACCGACTTCGACGTTGCAGACCGGCTTTACTTCGAGCCGCTCACCTTCGAGGACGTGATGAATGTGGTGGAGCTGGAACAACCCGAAGGTGTTCTGATCCAGTTCGGTGGACAGACACCGTTGAACATCGCCAATCAGCTGGCAGCCGCCGGTGTACCGATCCTGGGTACCTCCCACAAGGCTATCGATCTGGCAGAAGACCGCGAGAAATTCGGTGCCTTGCTGGACCGCCTGGAAATTCCCCGCCCGGAATACGGGATCGCGCGCACAATAGACGAAGCCGCCAAAGTGGCCGAGCAGGTGGGCTACCCGGTGCTGGTCAGGCCATCCTATGTCCTGGGTGGCCGCGCCATGGAAATCGTCTATCACCAGCAGGGACTCGAAGAGTATATCCGGCGCACCGCCGACGTCTCCTGGGAACACCCTATCCTGATCGATGCCTTTCTGGAAGATGCCTACGAGTTTGACGTGGATGCTATCTGCGATGGCAAGGAAGTTCTCCTGGGTGGCATCATGCAGCACATCGAGGAAGCCGGGATCCACAGCGGCGATTCAGCCTGCGTTCTACCGCCCTATTTCATGCCCAGCGATGCCCTGGAGAAAATCCGCACCTACACCAGAGTCCTGGCGCTCGAACTGGATGTCAAAGGCTTGGTGAATATCCAGTATGCCATGAAGGGTGGAGTGGTCTATGTTCTGGAGGTCAATCCGCGCGCCAGCCGCACGGTGCCTTTCGTCAGCAAGGCCCGGAACATCCCCCTGGCAAAGTGGGCCGCCCAGATCGCCTTAGGAAAGACCTTGCAGGAACTTACCGGCGGTACCAACCTGGATGCTCTCTCTGATGACGCTATACCTGAAGCGCTGGCCGTCAAGAAGCCGGTGTTCCCCTTCGACAAATTCCCCACGGAAGGAGTGTTTCTATCACCCGAGATGAAGTCCACCGGCGAGGTGATGGGTCTGGACAAGGCACTGGGGGGCGCTTATGCCAAGGCGGAGCTGGGAGCCGGTGCTAATCTGCCTACAGAGGGCACCGTCTTTATCTCAGTGAATGACGATGATAAACTCAACGTCATCTCCATTGCCAGGGATGTTACCGAACTGGGTTTCCGGATCGTCGCCACCGAGGGCACCTGTAAAGCCCTGCGCCAGAGCGGCATCGCTGCCGAACCGATCTACAAGGTCGGGGAAGGGCGCCCCAACGTGGCCGACGCCATCAGCAACGGCGAAGTGCAGCTGGTGATTAACACGCCCTTGGGAGCCCGCGCCCGGGAAGACGAGTACGCCATGGGCCAAAGCGCCATTCACCACCGCGTGCCGGTCATAACCACCCTCAGCGGCGCCCGGGCCATGGTACGGGCCATCCGCCGCATGCAGACCGGCAACTTCCAAGTGCAGTCGCTGCAGGAGCTGTTCGGCTAACCTGCAGCTCACCGACCGATAATTATCTTAGCCTTTGAGGGGCACTACCGCCAGGATGTGGTCGAAGATGTCCGCCTGGATGGCCTCGTAGTTGCCCCAGCGCGTATCTTTGGAAAAGGCATAGAACTCGATGGGCAGCCCTTTAGGCTCCGGATCGAGCTGGCGCACCAGCAGCGTTATCTCCTGGTGTATCAGCGGATGACTTCTTAAGTAAGCCTCTACATAGGCCCGGAAAGTACCCACATTGGACAGGCGCCGGCCGTTGATCAGACAACTGGTTTCCACTATTCTTACTATTCGTTTCCGGAATGGAAAGAGGAAGATGCTGGCAGAGCATGGGAGATCGGTCTTATTATCAACCCGGCGATCGGAGGCATAATGGTTATACTTCACTCACCCCAATTGTGGATCTAGGTTAATACCCCATTCAAGGAAAGTCCCTGACAGCTAACCATGGAAGATCGGGCATGCTTGTTTGTTCGGTGATAGAGCGAGCTCCCGCACCTCGGCTCAGGGACGCTAGATTGGCGACTAAGGCAACACACTGCTGTTGGATAGCTCTTTTTGCCCTCGTGCTACTGCTAGCTGACGCCTGCTCACGAAATCCCACTGCTCCGGAAAAACCAATCTCCTACGTGCACCCTCCACCAAACGGCTTTTTCCCTTGGCCACAGCATGATCCGGCTTACTCCTTTGCCGAGTATAATCAAATGATGGAGCAGCTCTTCATCATCAACAACTTCGGGCAGTATCAAGGGGGCACAACCCCGGAATCCATGTACCTACATGATGGCCTTGATATCATTCTGGAGAACGAGACACAGCTATTTTCCGTTAGTGATGGGCACGTGGCGGCGATTTTGGGAAGCATGGAAGGGCAACGCGCGATTGTCATCGAAGACTCAGGCTCTTTCGGCTCAGCTTGGATGTATGCTCACACTGACAGATTTTCGGTCCAGCCTGGCGATCCTGTCACACAGGGACACCCTATTGCCATCGTCAGCTTCCCCACCGGGCTCGGACATGTCCATCTCTCCCGGGTTAGCTTACGAGAAGGTGGTTCTTGGAACTCGCTGGACGACTACCAGTACCTATTCCCCGACTCGTTCTTCTTCTACCCTGACAGCGAGCCACCAGTCATTGAGACGCCGTTCTACTTCTACCAGAACAAGAGCGATACCGAATTCCCAAGGACAGGTTCCACCGTTGTTTCAGGGGAGGTTGACATCGTTGTGGCCATCCGAGATCCAGGTGAGCATGCTCGCGATTCCAGCGGATTCGGAGACAGACTCTGTGTAGGACGGATCGACTACAGAATACTGAGAGATGACCACATGCTTCTCGAAAGACAGTCATTCGATTTCCGCTGGAGCATCATTCCGAGAACACCCTATGAAAATTCAGAAGTTGCTCAGACAGTCTACAAGTTCTGGTATACAGTCCAAACTGATCCGCCACAGAGCTATTCACAGATTCCGTCATTCTACATCATTACCAATTCTAGTGGTACTGAAGGCTTCAGTATTCTGAATCCGGGCACCCAAACTCTCTGCTGGGACACTCGTGAGGTAGGCAACGACGGTACACCAGTCTTCCCAAACGGCAGCTACATTATATCTGTTGCGGCCTACGATCACGCCGGCAACCAGACAGTTGCTGCCGATACGGTACTAGTCCAGAATCCCTAGCGAATAGTCGCAGCCAGCCTGAAGATACACGTACCGGTCAAGTACCGGGAGACTTTTCGAATGGGGATGGTTGCCCGAAATAGAGGGTCTGGCTGGGAAAGGCAAACGAAAGCCCCAATGAGGCTACGAGAGCCATGATCTTCAGGTTTATCGCTTCCCGCGCTACCAGATGCTCCTGATAGTCGGTGGTCTTGGTAAAGTAATTCACCAGAATGTCCAGCGAAGACGCTCCGAAATCGATGAAGTGCACGTACTGGCCTTCCGTTTCCAGGGCTTCATCCTCAGCAATGATCTGGCGGATACCCTGCAAGAGCTGTTCGAACTTGTCGGGTAGGCTGTCATACTGAACGCCGATGGTCATCCGCACTCGTCGGCCCGGCTGGGCAGACCAGTTCTCGATCACGTCTGATGCCAGCTTCTTATTCGGTATGACCACGAGGCTCTTTTCAAAGGTGCGAATCCGGGTAGAGCGGAACCCGATGGATTCCACCATACCTTGCACATCACCGATCTGAATACGGTCGCCTACTACCATCGGCCGGTCCGTGAGCACCACGAGCGACCCGAAAAGGTTGGCAATGGTATCCTGCCCTGCCAAGGCGATTGCCAACCCTCCTATACCCAATCCAGCCAGCAAGCTGGTAACCGAGAAGCCAAGATTCTGGATCACCAGCAAACCACCCAAGAGGACAATCGTGATCCGCATGGCCTTGCGGATTAACGGAGTGAACTGAGCCGCAAGAGTCTCATCCCGTCGCGTGAGCACGGATTCTATCCATTGGGCGGGTACCTCCACCAGGCGATACAGTCCCCACACAACCACAATGGAGGTAGCTCCCATGAACAACGGGCGCAGCACCTCATCCAAGGGAGTCTCAGATGCCAGGCTAAACGTCGCCAGGTAGAAACCCCATAGCAGGATGATCGCACCAACGGGTCCCTGAATTGCCTCCAGTATCAGGTCATCATACCGGAAACGGGTCTTCGACGTCCAGGTATGGAGCCATCGGAAGACGTAGCGGTCAGCTACCTTTCGCACAATCAGGGTTGCCAGCACCAACAGGGATGCCACCAGGTAGCGCACAACGGTGATACCGAACAACTCTTGTTGTAAAATGTCGAGCGGATTCATTTCAGCGCCGGGAATGTAAGCTATTCCAATTACCTTTGTCGATACCAATAGAATAGGATCAATATCCATAGCAAAGGAGCAGACATTAAGGGCTGGGATATTGACCAACCGGTAAGTAAATTTTATGGCAGACCAGAGATTATCATGACACCGCGTCCGAAAGAAAGCACCAGACAAAAAACCGAGGAAACTCGACGTCGCATACTGGAAGCCGCCGAAGCCGCCTTCGCTGCCAAGGGCTTCGACGGAGCTAACATGCGCGAAATCGCCCACGCCGCTGGTGTTAACAAGTTCATGCTCTATTACCATTTTGATAACAAGGAGTCCCTCTTCACCCAGGTTCTACATAGCAACCTGCGGCCTGCATTTCAGCAGCTGGACGTTATTCTCTCACAGCCGCTATCGCTGGAGGAGGCCTTGAGGCAGGTCTATGATCTGTACGCCGGCCTTTTCGCACAGAAAGGAGAGCGCCTGCGGGCTTTCATGGCCCGCGAGATCGCCGATGGTGCACCGCACGTCAGGCCCCTGTTCGCCTCCATGGCAGTGCGCATCCTGAACCTGTGGGCACCCAAGATATACCAATATCTAGGCGTATCCAGCCTGCCAGACAGACAGCTGCGCCAGATGGTTGCCAGCATCATGATCGGTATCGTATCAAATTTTCTCATGCAACCCCTGTATGCGGAGATCATGCTGGTATCCGGGATATCACTGTACGACGAGGATATGAAACAGCATGTGGTTCAGTTCATCCTGGGGGGCGTGCGCAACCAGATGACTGAGTCCGCGAACAACGAAACCTAGATAACGGGAGCTGATTGATACATATGGAAAAGAAGTTCATCGACTGGACCCTCAACCGTCCCCGGCAATCCATCGGTTTGGCTGTTATCATGAGCCTGATCCTGATTTCGGGTGTCTGCTTCCTCCACATCGAAGATGACATCATGAAGATGCTGCCTGAAGATATCCCATCGCGCATCGTCTGGAACGAGATCGAGGAGCAGTTCGGCTCCACCGAACCGCTGCTGGTGAGCGTAGGCCAGGAAGGCCAATCCATTCTCACCGCCGAAGGGCTGGCGACCGTGTGGGACCTTACCCGCACCCTGGAAGACCATCCAACCGTGGATGAAGTCCGCAGCCTGGCCACCACGAACCGGATCGACAGCGAGGAGGGTTTCTTGGAGGTGGGTGACCTCATGCCTTATCGCGACCTTGATCCTGAAGAGATCACCAGCATCCGGGATTACCTTGCACGCAACCCTGATATGGGCGGCATGCTGGTCTCGAATGACGAGTTCTTTGCGATGTTAGCTGTCGTGCCTGCCGTCGGCGCTTCCGATAGGGAACTCGTCCAGGCCGTAGCTGAAGCAACGGGTGAGGATCCTCTGGGTGGAAGCGGCCACACCGGCGGACTCCCCTTCGTGCGGGGCACCCTGGTCAGGCTGATATTATGGGAAATCATCACCCTGATGTGCATCGCCCTGCCGGTACTGGTTCTCGTTCTGCTCATCAATCTAAGGAGCCCCCGTGCATTACGCATGGTTCTGCCCGTAATAGGCTTGTCAGTCGGTACCATGGTGGGATTCTTCGGCTGGATGCACAAGTTGACCGGCAGCGACCTGTTCAACTTCACCCTGGTCAATGGCAGCATGCCGGTGATCCTGCTCACCATCGCCACCGCCGATAGCGTTCATATCATGACCCGCTTCTTTCGGGAGGTCCGGCAACGGAGAGACGTGAAGGCTTCGGTGGCAGCTACCATGGACGTGCTCATGCTACCCGTTTTTCTCACCTCGATCACTACCATGGCCGGCTTCATCTCCCTGGTCTTTGCCCCTTTGAGAGCCATGATCGGATACGGGATTACGGTCTCCTTCGGTATTGCCTGGGCCTGGTACCTTTCGGTCACTTTTCTACCCAGCCTCATGTCCGTCAGCAGTTGGGACCTCGAAGGGCGGGCATTGCGCACCGCAGGACCCTTAGAACGGATCATAAGCCACATTGGACAGAATGTCCTCCGCAGACCCAGGACCGTACTCGTCACAGCCGGACTGGTCGTGGTAGTCGCGTGCATAGGCGTTTACATGGTGCGCGTCGAAGTCAACATCATCAATTTCTTCAAACCCACAACCCCCATCCGCCAGAGTATGGAATTCCTGGATGAACACTTCTATGGCACTCTCAACTTCGCCTTCAAGACAGAAGGCGACCTGAAAGAGCCGGAGGTCCTGAAAGGGATGCAGCGGATCCAACAGCAGCTGGAGCAAGAGCCGACGGTAGGCAATACAGTCTCCCTGGCGAATATTATTGCGAAGCTGCACCGCGCGGTCATGGATGATAGTGCCCAGTACGAAATCATTCCTGACAGCCGGGAAAAAGTAGCCAACCTTCTCACGCTCTACAGCATGTCCGGCGACCCGGACGATTTCTCCTCGCTGGTAGATTATGATTACCGGACGGGGCTTATCAGCGCCACGGTGAAAATGAGTGCCACTGAAGAACTGCTAGGAATGGTGGACCGGGTCCGTGATTTCATTGACACTCATGAATCCCCAGAACTGAAAGTCAGCCTGTCAGGCTTTCCGGTCTTCATGCGGGATTTCATCCGTGTATTGATCGAGAGCTCCCTGCGCTCCATAGGTTTGTCGCTGATTATGGTGATGATCCTGGCCGGGATTTTCTTCAAGTCCCTGCGGTGGGGACTATTGGCGGTAATTCCGTTATCATCGGCCATTGCCTTGAACTTCGGCCTGATGGGGTGGCTGGGCATCGAACTTAGCCACGTCACAGCGCTGTTCACCGCTATTATCATCGGTGTGGGCGTAGACTTCGCCGTGCATTATATCGCGCAATACCGGAACTTCCTGAAAAGCGGTATCAGCCGGGATGAAGTGAGCCAGGCAACCATCGATGACGTGGGTTATCCCATCCTGCTTAATGTGGTCGCCGTATCCGTGGGCTTTACAGCCCTCCTGTTCTCCGAATTCGTTCCCATGAACTACATGGGAGGCCTGGTCATTATTTCAATGATATCCTGTGCCGTGGGCACGCTGACGCTCATGGCGGCGATTATCCACCTCATGAGAAGGAAAGTGACGGCGTAGTATCATCCCATGCCACCGAATTGCGAAAGGAACACACCCATGACAATACCTAAATCCCCGGCACGATTCCTGTTATTCTTCCTTTTCACCAGCGCGCTGGCTGCTCAAACCGGCTACGACATCGCCAAAATGGTAGATGATAAGAAGCAGCCCGATGACATGGTCAGTGACATGACTATGACCCTTACCTCCCGCACCGGAAGCACCCGTACGCTGACCGTCCACTCCGCGCGGAAGGGTGACGATAAGCAG
>CP070787.1:2435462-2451870 GCA_020346745.1 Fidelibacterota bacterium
CCGGATTCCAGACGGAGCAACTCAGCGGTATCGGTTCCCCGGCCTTCTTGGAAGATGAATCGCCGCCTGGGAACTGATTGGCCGTCTCGCAGTGCCCGAATATCCCCGACGAGAAGGGGCACATCCACCGCATCCAGGGACTCGAAGTCCAGGGTGCCGTCAGGCAGACGTGTCAGGTCCTGGTGATCATGGAAGTAGTCGTCCATGGAAAGTGCCAGGGTATCGAAGAGGTTCACTTTCAACTGGATGGCTAGGCGCTTGGCGAATGTGGTTTTACCGGATGACGAGGGCCCGGCGATGAAGACGACGCGCTTGCCAGGTGGTGCATTGCAGAGCTGGTCAGCGATAAGGGCGATGGTTTTTTCGTGAAGACCCTCGGCCACCCACAGCAGTTCGCGCGCCTGTTCACTTTCCAGTTCCGCGTTGAGCTGGCAGAGGTTGCTTACCCGCAAGGCCCGGCCCCATTCCTCACGCTGCTGGATTACCCGGTATAGTTTGGGACTGTCCTTAAGCGGGGGGACCTGGTGAGGCGGCAGCAGGCTGGGGAAACGCAGCAGGAAGCCGTGGTCATAGGGATCCAGGCTGAAATGCTGGAGCAGCCCCAGGTCTGCGACCATGGGTTCGAAGCGGTAATCCAGGTAGTGACGGAAACGGGCGGCGGGGATCATATCCCGGCCCAGGCGATGGAGGATTTCCAGCTTGTCGACCCGTTGGCGCTCTCTGAAGCGCTGCTCCAGGAGATGCTGTTTTACCTCTATGATTTCCAGAGGTCTATCGCCCTGCGTGTAAGCCTGCATGCGGCTGGTGAGGGCCTGGAGGTCATCGGTGGAAGCGTGATCGGCAACCCCGAAGTGGCAATAGTAGCCGCCGATGAAGGAATGTTCAATGAACAAAGCACGGCCGGGGAAAAGTTCTTCCACCGCGACGGCCAGCAGGAAGCCCAGCGAGGCATGGACCGCGCTGGGATGGGTACTATCATCCGCGTACGATGCCATTTAAGAAACGAAAGTTACATGCCGGTGCGCAGCCTGCCGTGCTTTTTCACATGATACGTGCCAGACCAAGGTAACTGAAGTCAACACAGCCCCTGAGACAGGGAGTAACTTTGCGGCGACATTTTTGTGCTGGTGCGCAAGTGGAGACTCATCGCCATAATATCCATCGCGGCTACCATGGCTTTCCCACCAGGCTTTTCATGCGGCTTTCTTCGGTGGAAGGGGCCTTCTCACAGGCCCACGTAATCCTTACCGGGGGCATTTTTCTCACGGCATTAGCCCTCTCCCTGGGCGCCGAGCCGTGGCACCTGGGTCTACTGGCGGCCGTGCCCCACCTTACCCAGATCTTTCAGCTCATCGGGGCGTACCTGGTGGAAGCTACCGGTCGCCGGAAGCTGATTGCCATTCTTGGTGCCGGCATGTCCCGTCTGTTATGGGTCGCGCTGCCGCTGCTTTATCTGGTGCATAATTCTCAGACGGCAGTCGCCTGGTTTCTGGCCATCATCATCGCGTCGTCGAGCTTGGGGCTCATGGCGGGCAACGCCTGGACAACGTGGATGGCGGACCTGATCCCTGAGCGATTGCGTGGCCGCTATTTCGGCTTCCGGCACGGCCTGATAGCAGCGGTAACCATCGCCGCTTCCATAATGGGTGGTATCTGGCTGGATTGGGGCAGCGATAACCTGGGGGAATCGACGGCACTGACATACATCGTGGTGGTGGCCTCATTGGCCGGTTGTATCGGGGTGATCCTGTTGGGAAGGCAGCCTGATATACCCCGCCCGGCGGAGCGGAAAGCACCCCGGTTAAAAGACCTGCTCATCCGTCCCTTCAAGAACCGGAGCTTCCGGCGGGCACTGGAGTTTTTCCTGGCTTGGAATGTTGCGGTCGGCTTCACGGCGGCCTTCTTCAACGTGCATATGATCCGGGAACTGGACATTTCCTTCATCACTATTGGCATATTCCAGTCTGTCAATCCATTTCTGGGCATGTTCCTGTTCAAGCGGTGGGGCCGGATTATCGACCGTTTTCAGATCAGGTCCGTCCTGCTGGTCTCGGGGCTGGTGGTTACCACCCTGCCGATCATCTGGCTGTTTCCAACGAGTGAGCACCCGGGGTGGATCTGGCTTATCGCGATATTGAGCGGGCTGAGCTGGACGGGATTCAACTTGTCGGCCTATACCTATCCCATGCGGTACAGTCCGCGGATCGGCCGGTCCTATTACCTGGCCTATTTCTATATTGTCAGCGGTCTGGGATTTGTGGTCTCCGCACTGGCAGGTGGCATATTTGCCCAGACGCTATCGGATTGGAGGATTATCTTGCCGGCCATAGGCGGACGCACCTTCATGGTCCACCATGCCATGTTCATCATCACGGCCGTGATGCGCGTGCTGTCCTTGACCTTGCTGTTCCGTCTGCGGGATGTGAAGGCGGAGGGAACCATTGCCTTGGTCAGTCACATTGGTTCCCATATCTGGCGGGCGGCATCTTGGGGTCGGCCATTCCCGCGCTGGATTCGGCGGTTGACGAGTTCCAGCCGGACAGCCTAGCACTGTACTGGCTGGCTAGTTGGTGCCGGATCAGAACTTACCCTTGAGTTTTTGCATTGCCCGCCGGTCCCGCTTGGTGGGACGCCCGGCCTTGCGCCGGTCTCGGTAGAAGGCGCTCTCCATTGTGCGCACCAGTTGGGACTGTTCGATGTCCTCTGCAGGGGTGAGATCTTCATAGAGGGTAATGGCAATCTTGGGAGCTACGCGGCGCTCTTGGAGGCCGACGATCCTGATCTGCTGTTTGTACAGCTTGCGTGTGATCAGTAAATCGTCACCTGCCTTCACGGATTTGCCCGGTTTCACCGAGCGGCCGTTCAGCTTCACTTTTCCCGCCTGGCAGGCCTCGGCGGCCCCACGGCGGGTCTTGTACAACCGTGCGGCCCAGAGCCACTTGTCTAGTCTGACCTCAGTCATTGGTGCAATTCACCCAGGGGGCCGGCATTCATATATGCTCGAGCAGAATTTCTGAGTCCTTCGGTTCAGTATTCCGGCTTGACGCAGCTGTCGGGTACTCGCTCCCAGGTCTGGAAGCGGCGGCTGGCCGCCTTACGGAATTCCCGGTACAGGGCTTTTTCATCAAACTCGATGTCGGGAAGCGTCTCTTGCACTGCCTTCTTAAGCACGGGGCGTAATTCCAGCTCCAGGCGTTCGATCATCTCCGTAAGGTTAATACGGGCCATTTTTGATCTCCTTACTTGATATTATTGTCTCCAGGCCGGATAAGTCTGAGGGCGGTATTCACTAATCATGATATATCAAGACTGATCTTTCCACGTTGGTATCCAAGCATTGTCACCACGCCCAGCCCAAGACCAGGCCAGCCTGGAGCAGGGTAACCGGACCCTCAATGACCGGGGCAAGGTCGGGAAGATAAAGCCCCCGCACATGCATGGCTACTAGAAGTCCTGTTACGCCTGAACGCCGATGTCTTCCTCTGATTGAAAGACCGATGCCGCCTTGCAGACCAAGCCGCGCCTCAGGTGCCTGGCTGATGTTAATGTTATAAACTCCGCCCCCAAAAGTGAGTATCAGAGGACCGTGAGAGGGGACAAGCAAAAGGGAGGTTCCTTGCATAGGAATGGGAACGTCAAGGGTATGCTTGGGAGGAAGTTTAGTAATGACATGTTCAACACCCAGACCGATGTCGATGGCTCCGAGTGTTGTCAACGGGATGTGCACACTCAGCCCATATGTCAGTCCCCGTTCATTGGACTGGGCTAGGCTGTCACTAAGCGGTATGGTTGCTCCGAGTTGCAGTGCGGAGTTCCGAGCCAGCCACTCCAACCATTGGGCAAGGATATCCTCCCAGGAAGTGGGTTGCTGAGGTACTGATTCCGGGAGCTGGGCTGCTGCCATGGTCTGTCGAAGGAGGGCTAATTCCTCCTGGAGCGTAAGTACATATGTATGCCGGACACCCAGGGAGCGCGTGGCGATGCTGATGGCGTCCCGATAGAGTGAATCGGCGGGTTCCAGGTGTCCTTGAAGCATGAGCGCCTGGGCCAGATTTCTCCGCGTGGTAGCTTTGCGCAAATCCTGGGGTGTGAACTGATCTGTAACTTGAAGTGCCTGACGGTAGTAGGTCTCAGCCTCAAAAAAAGCCCCATTGGCGAGGGCCTGATTTCCCTGCTCGATGAGCTGCTCCCAGAGAGGCTGCTGCCCCCAGAGGAGTCCGGTCATAAAGGATAGGGCAATTGTCAGGACTAGCCGCATCGGATCGTTCTGTCAGACTGGATTGAGTCCAATTAAATCTACAACCTGAAGATCGAACTTGCTGAGATTTTCCAAACGGGTCGAATCATCAGATGCACCCTCTAACAAGAACCGGCGGTGTTTCCTCCTTGGTGCCCGGTGTAACTGTGTTAGGTGGGAGGTAGCACTACAGGTCTGGAAATGCAAAACAAAATAAAAGCCGGGATTCAGCCTCCTGGCTGAATCCCGGCACAATGCTGAAGTATAGTAGCGGCCCGTGTTCCGGATATACCCCGCTATCGAACCAGTGACATCTTCATGGTCTGGGTGTATTCGGGCGTGATCAGACGTGCGATATACACACCTGAGGGTACTGGTCGCCCGGTAGCGTCACTGCTGTTCCACACAACCTTGTTGTACCCGGCTCCCACGTAGCCGTCCACCAGCCTTATAACCTCCCTACCTCGCAGGTCATAGATCACCAGCAGTACCTGGGTATGCACGGGCAATTCGTATTTGATCGTAGTGAGGGGGTTGAAGGGGTTAGGATAGTTCTGGTGCAGCACGAAGAACTGCGGGAAGTAATCCATTTCCCCGACTGCCAAGGTACCCACGTCGATGATGAGGAGGTAGGGTCCATCGATAGCTTCGACGGCATCCTGGCCGGAAACTGCCAGGATGGTCCACCAGAAGGTGGCGACAGTAATACCCTGATCCCTGATGGCTGCTACTATATCCTCGTGGGCAACCCGTACTTCGTTGGTGGTAAGACCTTCATATTCCCAGGTGATGCCGGCGCTGTCGCTCAGCTGGAAGGTGTACGTCACGGCGTCTCCATCAGGATCGTTGCTGGCATCCCAGGAGAAGGTGAGCGAATCTTCGGTTCCGGCCTGCATCTGAAGGGTGGTCTCGTGGGCCGGTTCGAAGAGTCCAAAGTCGGACGGGGCGTCATTCACCGACTCGACGGTAACCGTGAAGGTATCCTGCTTGGCTAACTGGCCATCGGAAACACTGACGATGACCTGGGCCGAACCGTACCAGTTGGCGGCTGGTTCAATCTGGAGAAGGGTGTCGGCTACGGTTACGGTAACACCGGAAGTATCACTGGTAGCACTGAAAGACAGCGGATCAGACTCGACATCCATCGCGCTGAGCGGCAGTCTTATGTCCCCGTCCTCCGGCATACTGAAGTCCGGGATGATGGCCAGGAATCGAGGTGCATCGTTCACCGGCGTTATCGTCAAGGTCAACGTGTCGCTTACGGAGGCACCATGGTTATCGGTGGCAGTCACCAGAATGCGCACGTCACCGAAGAAGTCTGCGCTGCATACCACGATGAGGTTCTGGTCCTGGTCGACAATCACGGTTTCCAGGCCGTCATCAAGGGCAGTGGCGCTGAAGGTTAAAACATCACCTTCATCCAGGTCGCCGAAGTAGTCACCAAGTGACTGAACGATAGTGGCGTAGGGTGTATCTTCAGCAATGATCTCATCGGGCAGGTTTAGCAGGACCTGTGGTGCCTGGTTGGGCAGTATCCCCGGGGCGAAGCCGGAGAAGTGGGTGGTGGTCCCCGTAACCATGTGAGTGATCGTGTTGACCGAGCTGGGCAGTATTTCCCAGCTGCCATTACTCTCGTCATAGAGGAGTAAAGCCAGGTCAGACTCGCTATACCCTTCAGGGATAAGGGCCGGATCGTAGGGAACGGTTATAGTGACGGGTGTCGCGAATTGTGTTCCCGTGGGTCCAAAGAAGTACACCAGGCCCGCCACGTCGGCTCCCAGTGGAGGAGTAGTATATGTGCCGATCTGGATGTCCACGTCGCCGCTAAGGGCGCCGGAGGGGATATCTATTGTAGCCCCGTCAGGCGAGGATACGGTACCCCCATCCGGTCCGACGGTTACTCCTGTTGTGATGCCAGAGATGTTCACGTAGACCGTAACCAATGCGTTAGCGTGACCGCCATGACCATCGCTGACCTCGTAGGAGAAGATATCGGAACCGTTGAAGCCGGCATCCGGTGTGTAGGTGAGTGTGCCTTCCGGGTTAATCTGTACGGTGCCATGGTCGGGATCGTCCACTTCGCTTACGGTCAGGACATCTCCATCGGGATCGCTGTCGTTGAGCAAGACATCAATGGTGACCGGTGTGTCTTGGTCTGTAAAGGCTTCATCATCGACCGCAACTGGAGGATCATTCACCGCGGATACGGTAATGGAAACGGTGGCGGTATTGGATGCCAGGTCGCCATCGCTCGCCTGATAGGTGAAGGTAGCGGTGCCGTTGTAGCCTGAAGCCGGTGTATAGGTGAAGGAGCCATCAGCGTTGAGGGTCAGGCTGCCTTCCGCAGGACCGTCGACCAGTGTGGCCGTTAGGGGATCGCCGTCAACGTCCGTGTCATTGGCCAGCACACCGGGCGCATCCACGGTGAGGGGCGTGTCCTCACTGCCGCTGTAGGCATCGTCCTGGGCTACCGGGGCATCATTGACGGCATTAACCGTGATGGAAACAGTGGCTGGTTGGCTGGTAGCGATACCATCGCTTGCAGTGAAGGTGAAGGCATCGCTGCCGTTGTAATTCTCACCTGGGGTATAGGTCAGGTTGGGGGTGGTGCCTGAGAGTGTACCGTTAGCTGGTGCATCCGCCACGGAGAAACTCAGGGGATCCCCATCAGGATCGGAGCCGGTAAGGGTGATAGCAACCGCTACGTCCTCAGCGGTGGTCACTGACTGGGCATCGGCCACCGGGGGATCATTTACCGCAGAGATGTTGAGGGAAACGGTGGCGTTATTGGAATACACGGTACCATCATCCGCCCGATAGGTAAAGGTAACCGTGCCGTTGTAGCCGGCGGCTGGTGTATAGGTGAAGGAGCCGTCGGTGTTGAGGTTCAGGCTGCCATTCGCGGGACCGTTGACCAGCGTGGCGTTAAGGGCATCACCGTCGATATCATCGTCATTGGCCAGCACGCCGGGCGTATTCACGGTGAGGGGTGTATCCTCGCTGCCGCTGTAGGCATCATCCTGGGCCACCGGGGCATCATTGACTCCATCGACAGTGATGGATACGGTGGCGGGCTGACTGGTGGCGATACCATCACTTGCGGTGAAGGTGAAGGCATCGCTGCCGTTGTAATTCTTACTGGGTGCGTAGGTCAAGTTGGGGGCGGTACCTGAGAGTGTACCGTTGGAAGGCGCATCCGCTACGGAGAAACTCAGGGGATCCCCATCGGGATCAGAGCCGGTAAGGGTGATAGACACCGCTACGTCCTCATTGGTGATCACTGACTGGGCATCGGCTACCGGGGGATCATTCACCGCGGATACGGTAATAGACACCGTGGCGGGCTGGCTGGTGGCGATACCATCGCTCACGGTAAAGGTGAAGGCATCACTGCCGTTGTAATTATCACCCGGGGTATAGGTCAGGTTGGGGGCCGTGCCTGAGAGTGTACCGTTAGATGGTGCGTCCGCCATGGAGAAACTCAGGAGATCCCCATCGGGATCAGAGCCGGTAAGGGTGATAGACACCGCTACGTCCTCATTGGTGGTCAACGATTGGTCGTCGGCTATGGGGGAATCATTCACCGCGGTGACGGTAATGGAAACGGTGGCGTCATCCGAGCCGCCGTTGCCATCGGATACGGTATAGCCGAAGCTGTCGGAGCCGTTGAAATTCGCGTTAGGGGTGTAGGTAACGGTACCGTCGGTGTTGATGGTCACCGCACCGTTGGCGCCCTGGGTGACGTCGGTTACCGTTAGTGGGTCGCCATCGTAATCAATGTCATTGGCCAGCACGTCGATGTCGACGGGTGTATCCTCCTTGGTAACGGCCTGGTCATCGGCAGCGACGGGGGCGTCATTCTCACTGCCCACAGTCACGATGACCGTGGCCGTGGCTTGCCCGCCATTGCCGTCTACAACCGTGTAGTAGAATTCATCGATGCCTGAGAAATTGGGTGTCGGCTCATAGTCCAGCGTTTCATCGGAGTTGATATGGACCACACCGTTAGCCTGAGTGACATTCTGGATACTCAAAATATCCTTATCCACGTCAAAGTCATTGGCCAGCACATCAATTGTGATGGGGGTGTCTTCCTGGGTGGTGGCGGCATCATCAACAGCTACGGGAGCATCATTTACCGCATTTACGGTGATCATGACGGCACCATCATCGGTGCCTCCATTCCCGTCGGAAACGGTGTAGCCGAAGCTGTCGGTACCATTGAAATCGGCGCTGGGTGTATAGGTGACCGTGCCGTCGGAATTAAGGGTCACCGCGCCGTTGACCCCCTGGGTGACGCCGGATACGCTAAGTGCATCCCCCTCGGGGTCACTATCGTTGGCCAACACGTCCACGGTAACCGGAGTATCTTCATCGGTGACGGCATCGTCATCGACAGCGACCGGTGGATCATTAAACGCGCCCACAGAAATGGAAACGGTTCCCTCGTCACTCGCCTGGTTGTCGCTGGCCTCGAAGGTGAAGCTGTCCGGGCCGTTGTAGTCGGCATCCGGGGTATAGGTCAGGTCAGGGGCCGTACCGGCCAGCTGACCGTTGGCCGGGCCGCTGATCACCGAATAGATCAGCTGGTCGCCATCCATGTCTGAGCCAGTTAGGGTGATGGCAACACTCTCGTCCTCATTGGTGAACACTGACTGATCGTCAGCCACCGGTGGATCATTCACCGGGTCGATGGCAACGGATACGGTGGCGCTGGCGGAACCGCCTTTGCCGTCGGAAATAGTATAGCCGAAGCTGTCGGAGCCGTTGTAATTACTATCGGGGGTGTAGGTGGCCGTGCCATCGGGATTGAGGGTTACTGCACCGTTGCTGCCCTGGGTGACACTCTCGACAGTCAATACATCCATATCGGGATCGCTGTCATTAGCCAGCATATCGATCGTGACCGGAATATCCTCATCGGTAGTGGCTGCGTCGTCTACGGCGATGGGATCCTGGTTGGCAGCAGCCGCCAGCACTGTGACGACGACCGTGGCCGATGCCCGGCCTCTGTTGCTGTCGGTCACCCGGTATTCGAAGCTATCCTCGCCCAGGAAATTCGGCGTTGGTTCGTAGGATAGAACGGTATCACCGATGACATGGACAACGCCCCTGGCCCGCCGGACACGCTGGATGGAGAGGGGGTCTCCATCGACGTCGTAATCGTTGGCTAGCACGGGGATGATGACGGTCTCGCCCTGCACCACCGTGGCCGCATCGTCAACGGCTACCGGATCGTTGTTATCTTTGTTCTTCTGTGCCCAGATGAACTGCACACTCAACAGGCACAGCAGAATGATGAGCTTGCGCGAGTATTTAAACGGCGTAATCATGTTAAACTACCTATAATGGTGTTGACTCCCTCATATAATCGGACTCTGTCTTGTGTAGCAACGATACGTAGAAATACAATACCCGGTCGTGATTAAAGTCACAAAATTCTGGCTATGTGACATTAGTCACAAGCACTTAGATCACTTCCTGCCAGGCAGATAACCAATACCTACATCGGTGCTGATGCGATAGGCTTAAGTCGTTGTTTTTCGGTGCGTGATAATGATCACGCATCTGGTTCCTTCCCTGGTTACTCATTAGCGCGGAATTCTACGCAATTACACGATCATTGACAAGAGAATTCGGGCAATTTCAATGCCACTGCTTTCGTCATCAACCCTTTATTAAGATTGAATTGCCGCGCCGGGAGAACACTCGCGCGTGGAAAATGTTTCGTCGGCGGGCAAGGACGATCATACGCGCAGGTTGGGATGTCGGCTGATATGAGTGCTCTGCCTGTCAAGCGGGAGTGTGGTGTATAGGTGCATGGGTCGGCAAGTGCGGGAATAGCAATCTCAACTCATCGGCTCATTTACCCCTGACTTGAGATGAATGGAGGTGTCCGTGTGACGGATATCACACAAGGGGAGGTCAATGACCACATTTTGTGGCATTGATCACGTTTGCGGGCCAAAGAGGCCGATTAATTTTGCTGCGTGTTTAGGAATGTGATGCGAGTCTTGAGGAAAGTATTGTCAGATGACCGGATTACCAGTGTGGTTGATCCGGGCAATTTTTATGCAAGGGCAAACCTGCGCCGTTTACCTGAATTGAATTGACCCCCCCGGTACTCCTACAGGGAGTGCCGAACCAAGCGCGACAAAGCCCCCGCAGCAATGCGGGGGCTTGTTCGTCTCTAGCCCACAATCAGGGTGGTGGCTGCGGCATGCGGATGTAGCCGGCGCCACAAGTATTTGCTGCCCGGTGATCAAGCCGATTACCTTCCAAGAAACTTTATTTCCAATCGTATCCGGCAGGTGATATATTCCTTGTCCCAAAGGGCTGAATCACCTAAGGCAAGTCGTGATATCACAGCGCAGGCATCGAGCAGTCGTCCTGGGAATCGATGCGCTTCTGGTAGTCATGGGCGTATTGGGTGCATACCGCGTAGCAGTGCGAGCCGGTGTTCCGGCGTATCTATCCGTGGACAGAGGCCGGGTCTATGTACGTGATCTGGAAGCCGGGATCCCGTATACGCCCCTTCTTCAGGGCGATACGATCCGGGCCATTAATGGACAGGAAGTATCATCGCTGCAGGGTATGGAGTTCCTGACCGATCATTTCCAGATCGGGGACACGGTTGCTCTGGACGTGGAGAGAGCAGGTCAGGCTATGACCTTGTCCGTCACTTTAGGCAGGTATTATGGTCTCCGATACCTGCTTATCCAGTGCCTGGTGGGTGGTCTTTATTTCTTCTTAGGCGTCCTGGCCTTCGTTAAGCGACCCGGCGACAAGGCAGCTCTGGTGTTTCACTGGCTGTCGGTGGCTGTGGGAGTGATGATCATGTCCACCTGGGCCAGTTACGCGATTCTACCACGCGGGTTGGGTTCCGCTTCGCAGGTGCTGGATTTACTGGCGAATGCCGCCATACCGGTGCTATTGGTCCATTTCAGCTGCGTTTTCCCTCGGGAGAAGCCTCGGGGTGAACGGTTCATTCCCGCATTATACCTGATCGCAGGCGGATTCTTCCTTTGGATGACGATAGCATTCCTGCGCGCCCTAGCTCCGCCATCCAGTGCAGATTTCCAGCGTTTTCTCCAGGCTTTCAACACCTTCCGCTGGTTCTTTTCGCTGAGCATTCTGGTTGGGGTGGTGAACCTGCTCCATTCGTTCTTCACATCGAGGGAAGGAGAGGAGCGGCGCAAGCTTCGCTGGGTCATTCTGGGTATGGGTGTCGGACCACTCTGTTTCGTTGTCCTGTGGGTTATCCCCTATATCGTGCTGGCGCGCTCTCTGGTGGACCCGGACATCATTGTGTTGATCTCGGCCATCGCCCCGGCGACCTTCGCCATTTCCATCATCCGGTACCACATCATGGATATCGACCTCATCTTCAACCGGGGGACGGTATATACTGTGCTGCTGGGTGTGCTGCTCACGATCTACGCCCTGGTGGTGGGTACGGCGGCGATACTCGCGGGTACCTTGACCGTTCGCGCTTCGCTGATCGCTTCCGGCGTGGCGGCCACGGTGGTGGCGCTGCTCTTTGAACCTACTCGGCGTTTCGTCCAGAACGTGGTCGACCGCACCTTCTTCCGGGTGAGGTATGACTACCGGATTGTCCAGCGGCGAATTACCGATGATATCATGCAGTGTGCAGACGTACAGCAACTGGCCGATCTAATTGTTCGTCGGACTGACGAGATCCTGCAATTGGAGCGGATCGGATTCTTCCGCATCGAGGAACCGGGCGGGAGGATCATCCTGTTGGCTCACAGGAATGGCGGTCTGTTCGGTGCACCGGGGGTTTCGGAGTCTGTGACTCGATTGCACCCCGGCGCCCGGCTCCCCTTGGCCCTTGAATACAAGGTTGAGGCCGGAGCCGTCTTTGAAGCTGCCGATCCCGAGCTGTTCCGGGAGTTGGGACTGGCTCTGGTCCTGGCGCTGTGTTCCGAAGGAATGCAAACCCTGGGTTTGCTGGTGCTGGGTTTGAAAAGATCGGGAACGAGGTTCAGTATTGAGGATCTGGATCTGCTCAATTCCGTCGCTACCCAGGCCGGGCTGGCCATGGATCGTATCACCCTTCAGGAAAAGCTGGTGATGGAACGGGCCGAGACGCAGCGACTGGAGGAACTGAACCGCCTCAAGTCTTACTTCGTTTCCAGTGTTTCCCACGAATTGAAGACTCCGCTGACGTCCATAAAAATGTTTGCCGAGCTGCTGCGTTCGAAGAAGAAGCCCGGTGCCAGGCAAAGCCAGGAATACCTGGAGATCATCGAGGGCGAGAGTGAGCGTCTGTCCATGCTGATAGAGAACGTGCTGGATTTCGCCCAGGTGGAACGGGGGGTGAAGGAATATCACCTGACGGACGTGAGCCTCAAAGAGCTGGTGGAAAAGGTTTTGCGTTCCATGCGCTATCAGTTCAGGATGCAGGGCTTCCGGGTGGAGATGGAGATTTCTCCGGAGGACCACCTGATCCACGCCGATCCTGCGGCCGTGATCGAGGCGTTGACGAATCTGCTCTCGAACGCCATGAAGTATTCCCGCGACAAGAAAGCGGTGCGCATCGCCACCTTCGACCGGGACGGATTCGCCGCTGTAGCGGTGGAAGATAAAGGGATCGGTATTTCCGAGAAGGAGCTATCGCACATCTTTGATGCCTTCTACCGCACGCAGGAGGGGGGTGCCCAGCGTTCGGCGGGTGCCGGGCTGGGACTGGCCCTGGTCAGGCACGTCATGGACGCTCATGGCGGGAAGGTCGAAGTACGCAGCGAGCCGGGTCGGGGGAGCACATTCACACTGCTATTTCCAATGGAGGGGGGATAGTGAAACGACTGCTGATCATCGAGGACGATCCTGCTATTCTGAAGGGACTGGAAGCCAGCCTGAAGGCGGAGCACTACGAGGTGCGGAGCGCGATGGATGGTGAGGCAGGCTATCGGCTGGCGCGGGAGGAGCCTGCGGACCTGATCATACTGGACGTGATGCTGCCTGGGAAGAACGGCGACGAGATCTGCCGGGACTTGCGGGCCGAGGGGATCGAGGTTCCCATCCTGATGCTGACCAGCCGGAAGGAGGAAATGGACAAGGTGTTGGGCCTGGAGTTGGGGGCCGACGACTATATGACCAAGCCCTTCAGCGTACGGGAGCTGCAGGCCCGTATCCGGGCCCTGCTCCGGCGCCGGCCAGAGTACCGGAAAGACATCGATGAGGCCACTTTCGGCAACGTGCACGTGGATTTCAAAACCCACGAGGCCACCAGGGCCGGGCAGCCGGTCAAGCTATCCGCCAGGGAGCTGGAGATCCTGAAATTCTTCGTACTGCATGAAGGGGAGGTTGTCTCCCGGAACACCCTCCTGGACGAGGTGTGGGGCTACGAGGCCTTTCCCAGCACCCGCACGGTGGACAATTACATCCTCGCCCTGCGCAAGAAGGTGGAGGATGATCCCTCCCATCCCGCCCACCTGCTTACCATGCATGCCGCGGGCTATAAGTTTGTGAAAGGGTAATTAGCGGTCGGCTTTTATTCATATAGGCCTCGCCAGCCTCATCTCCATTCTGCAATGACATACCCGATGCTGTCCAGGTGAGCGGTATGCGTCAATGTGTCCATAGTGCCAGTTTGTAATTCAAGCACAACGATCTCCCCATAGGGATTATATCCTTCGGATTGGTCCTTCTTATAAAGAGCAAGGTATTGTCCATCCGGGGACCATACCGGATGCCGATACACATCACTCAAACCAGATGTAAGCTGTCTCACGCTGTCGCCATCGGCGGTCATCAGAATTACGTTATTGGTATAAGGATATATCTGTGGATTCTGACGGGTATATGCGATGAATGCTCCATCTGAGGATACGCTGCACCATCCTTCATTAAGTGTGTTATTAGTCAGATAAGTTTTATGCTTTAGGTCATAATCATAGATTATGATTTCGTCATCATCATCAACTTGGATACCTGTGGTATCTTGATAGGTAAACCACTCCAGCATGAGCAGCTTGGTTCCATCCTGCGGGAAGATTCCATAAAGTTGATATCCATACCATGAGTTTGAACCCGGGGGTCCAGTCTCAACCCAAAGAACAGTGTCAATTTCAAGGGAAGAAATGTTGATTTTATAGAAATCCCAGATTGGCGAGAGGAACCATCGGTTGTGGCTGTAGATGATATGCTGCCCATCGGGTGTCCAGAAAGGTGAGCGGCCATTCCAGGTCAATTCACGCACCCGCCCCTTAGAGGGATCCATCAGCCACAAGGGTTTTAAATCATTAGTAGATCCGGGGCCACCCTCCACCACCAGCATGCCCTTGTTCGGAGACCACCTGCAGTTTTGATACGCTTGCTTGTAATAGTCATTGCTGCGATCGTGGTGCAGAAGCACATAAACATCCGAACCATCTGGTTTCATAGTGCAGATTTCACTGAAATCCCTTGATGTACGGATAAAGAGGATTCTCTCTTCACTATTATCGGCAGGTGGTTCTCCCGGGTTCTTGCCGCAGGATACGACCAGGAGGAACAGGGAGAGTAGCAGAAGCCGGAAATCCGAGCGATTCTTGACGTATGCCGTAAGCGTCCAATCATCATTCTACTTTCTAATATTATAGCACGGCAAATTTTCGATGTCAAGATGGTACTATTGCGTGACTACTTTTATTGCTATCCAAAGTAGCAGAAACGGGTAACCGACGCTGCGTTGAGATGGGGAAGGGGACCTGTCTTTGCAGGTTGGAGGTGCTTAGCCCGTTTGACGGGTCGACTTGAAATAGAATAATAGACCCACAACCAATAGTCCCACCGCTCCGCCGATGACTTTGAGGACAAACCACAGCGGCGACGTGGCGATCTCGGTGGGGATGGTGGCCAGGATGATGGATACTGCGGTGGTGGCGAATCCGGCGATGGCCACCAGGTAGACCACGCCCATTCCCCCGGGGATAGCAAAGACCCGTCCCCCGGAGCTGACGTTCCGGCGACGCAGCACCGCCAGGGACAGGAACAGATACAGGTAGGGGATGAAGTAGACGATAAGGGTGGTGTCCACCAGGACCAGATAGGCTTCTTCCACCGAGCTGCCCAGTGCCCCCAGGAGGATGAAGACGGTCGCGCCCACGCCCTGTACGATGAGGGCGACGTGGGGGGTCTGCCAGCGGGGGTGGACACGCCCCAGAACCGGTGGGAGATAGCGGTCGATGCCAATGACGAACGGGATGCGCGCGCTGCCTGCCAGCCAGGCACCGATACCGCCTAGGCCGGTCAGGACCAGCAGGAGTCCGGCCAGGCGGGAAAGTGAGACCCCCAGGAGATCCCCGGCATGGGCGACAGCCTCGACTACCCCCGTGACTATATCGACTCCGGAATCAGGGAAGGTAGCCATGACGGCCAGGGTACAAATGATGTAGGTCCCGGCGATGAGGGGTGCGGCGATGAGTATGGAACGGGGCAGGGTGCGCTCGGGATCACGTACTTCACCGCCCATGATCACTGCCAGTTCCAACCCCGCCAGGGCGAAGCAGAGGCTGGACCAGAGGCCGATATTCTCGTGGCCTAGACGCGGCAGGAGCTCACCCACGGTAAGGGGATTGCGCCCGACACCCAGGCTCCAGGCGGCGGCACCGAGGATGATGATCATGACCACCACCAGCCAGTTGGCGGTGGCGCCCGTATTCTGCACCCACCGCCCGGTGCGCAGCCCGATGATGTTCAGGCCCAGGGCCAGCCAGAGCACGCACAGGGCGAAGATGAGCTGGTAGAGGGCGTTGTCCGCCAGACCGGCATACTGCCGGCCCAGGATGAACACGGCATTGCCGGCCGTGAAGACGATGAGGGATGGATAATAGATCAGGTTGTTGACCCAATAAGCCCAGCCGCAGATAAAGCCGTGCAGGGGTCCGAAGGCTTCGCGGGTCCAGACGTAAATGCCGCCCTCTTCGGGCAGGCGCGAGGACAGCTCCAGCACGGCCAGTCCCTGGGGGATGAAGAAAAGCAGCACCGCCAGCAGCCAGAGGATGATGGACGAGGACCCGATGCTGGACGCGGTCAGCAGCCAGCGGAGTCCGATAATGGCCACGATATGCAGCAGGACCAGGTCGCGCAGGCCCATCACGCGGGGCAGTTTGGCCGGTTGGCTCACAATATCTCCTTTGGATTATGTTGTTGCATTATCAGTGC
>CP070787.1:2451970-2476677 GCA_020346745.1 Fidelibacterota bacterium
TGGTCGGATCAAGACCTACCTTCGCCAGAGAAGAAAGGGTGGTCTTTTTATATTCATCATCCATTTCCTTTACGACTTTGCCCCTGCTCATCAGAGCAATAGTCTGTTCCATGAGCTCAACCCGCTTATCGATCAATTGTTCTTGCTCCTTCTGGTGCAGTTTTTTCTCCCAGACATCACGTTGCACTTCATGGGTTATTACAGCGCCGGCCACGGCCGCGGCAAATACAATGGCTGCAGCCAGAAAGACCAGGAACAGTCTATGTCTGATGGTATTGAAAGCCCTAGTAAATCTTGACGGACCGGCTTTCTTCTCCTTGCGGGCGGCTTTGGATTTCTCGGGCTTTTCGGTGGGCTTGGGACTTTTTTGGGGTTCCTTGGGGGGAAGATTCTGCGGCTTTTTCATGACTCCCTCAACATTTATTCCTTAAGGATTTCCCGGTGTTACAGCTGAGGAACTGCAACCACAGCATGCTTAAATCATGTTATGGTTGGGTCAGGTTCCAGCTAAATCTACTTCCTCATGTACGCGATATCAACTTACGCCGGTCTGGAAAGAATGGGCGTAATTCCCAGTCAGCAACCCAATATTGGCTATGGCAGTACAAGCGTCTGGCCATGCTGCAGGACAATGATCTGATCCTCGGAGAGTCCGGCTTCAACGGCGGATGCGCGGAAAAGGCGCGGCGGTTCCTCGAAAGGTTCATCAGCAAGAATGAACGTTCCCCAATGAATCCCAACCGATCGCTCGACACCCAGATCCAGATGGGCCTGCACCGCCTGCTGGGGACTGATATGCATGGGCAGCATAAACCACTCAGGCTTGTAGGCACCTATCGGAAGGAGCGCCAAGTCAATAGGACCAACCTTGGCACCGATTTCCGCAAAATGAACGCTGTACCCTGTATCACCCGCGTAATAGAACCTTTGCTTACCTGATGACAAGACCCAACCAGCCCAGAGAACTTCATTACGGTTCCAAGGTGTACGGCTGGAAAAATGTCTGGCAGGAACGCAAACCACCTCACCGCCATTTCGTAGTTCCGTGCTGTCCCACCAGTCCATTTCCACAGTGTTAGTAATGCCTTGCCTGGCGAACCAGGCCTTGAGTCCCAAGGGGACAAACCAAGTAGGATGGTTGCCTAACAGCCTGACTGTTGCTCTGTCCAAGTGATCATAATGATTATGGGAAATCAATACGTAGTCAATGGCTGGCAATCGTGCCGGGTCGAGTGGCAGGGGAGTCACTCGTTGAGGGCCGGCGAAAGATACTGGCGAACACCGATCACTGAAAATGGGATCGGTAAGGATGCTTAAGCCGCCTATTTGTACGAGACAGGTGGCATGACCGATCCAGGTCACCACCAAGCTGTCCCCTGGTTCATGGATCACCAGCCAATTGGGTTCCACGATCGGCAGAGCGGCTGCATCCCGGAACGATGATGAGTGCTCGACTTCTTTCCGGTATTGTCGCCACCTGAAAAAGTCCCGGAATCCATATTCCCGTTCGTCAGACCACGGATTGCGAAAGCCTTTAGTGAGATGGTGGGGTGGCCGATGAGTCCCTGGTTTGCTGTCAGGAGGGCGCACTGCTGAATCAGGTGGGCCAATCAGCGTCAGGAACAACGCCAGTGCCAGTAGCAGCACTGGTATAGAAATCCATTTTGTCACGGAGAAAATTGACTTCCGATGCAGCTAGACCCAATCCATTCAGACACAGACGCAGACAAGATTCTCCAATCAGTAAGCGAGTATCTAACCGGATGAGGGGATTCCCATTGACCAAGATGTATATGAACGGGAGAGAATTAATACACTACGTTGGCGAGTTCTTTCTGGATGGTATCTACCCGCGCTCTGAATACAGGGTCATTATCCATCTTCTTCTCGATGGTGCGACAAGCATGGATAACCGTCGAATGATCCCGCCCGGCAAAGTGCAGCCCAATATTGACCAAGGAGGCGCCGGTCAGTTCCCGGGACAAATACATGGCAACCTGGCGTGCCAGGGCAATGTCCTGGCGTCGCCCCTTGCTAACCAGGGTGGTTTCACGAATATCGAACTCGTGGGATATCGACTTGATGACCTCATCGACTGAAACCGTTCTGGCGGCATGCTTGCCGAGAATTTCCTGAACAACCTGGCGCGCCATTTCGAGCGTGATCTCCTGTTTGCGGAGGGAGCTGTGGGCTAACAACCGAATAAGGGCGCCTTCCAGATCCCGGACATTGGCCTTGATGCAGTGTGCGATGTATTCCGTGACCTCATAGGGGATATCCAGGCCATCTTCATCAGCTTTGCGCATGAGAATAGCTATCCGGGTTTCGAGATCTGGGGGATGAATATCAACGATGAGTCCAGATTGGAAGCGGGAGATGAGTCGATCCTGCAGGCCGGAAAGCTCGCTGGGGGGACGATCCAGTGTCATCACGATCTGCTTGCCGCGCTGGTAAAGATCATTAAAGGTGTGGAAAAACTGTTCTTGAGTCTGTTCCTTTTTCTGGAAGAACTGAATATCATCCACCAGTAACATATCCACATTTCGGTAGTACCTTGAAAAAGCCGTTGTGCGGTTCTTCTGGATGGCGGTAATGAAATCCAGAGTAAATTTTTCGCTGGTGACATAGACCACCTTTGTTCGTGCCTCCTTAGATAGCACGAAATTGCCCACCGCCTGAAGCAAGTGAGTCTTGCCCAAGCCCACGCCACCATAGATGACCAAGGGATTAAAGCGGTTCTTCTGGGGACGATCGCAAACGGAAAGTGCAGCTGCCTTGGCGAATTGGTTGCCAGATCCTTCAACAAAGTTATCGAAAGTATAGCGGTCATTCAGCTGGGAGTGCTTGGGAATGCCGTTTTTGGCATCGTTTTCCGTCGACAAGGCAGGACGCGGCTGCTCCTTAGCCGCATCGCCAATAACCACGCTATACTTGATCTGTAGCTCTTTGCCGGTAGTCTGTTTGATCGCATCTAGAATGAGGGAACGATAATGCGAATCCAGCCATTCGTAGTAAAACTGGCTGGGTACCTGTAGGGTCAGTTGGGAGTCTTCCAAACTGGCTGCTCTAAGTGGAGCGAACCAAGTTTCAAATGTTTGGGCAGCTACCCGATTTTTGATGAGTGTTAGGCAATTTTGCCAGATAATTGAGGTGTCCACTGACACTCTTCTATTAGGATATGTTAATGTGAAAGCGCATGTGGCATTGAGGAGGTTATCCACAAGTTGTCCACACTTATCTGCCACGCCTATAAAGTTGGATTGGCAGTGTAGAATCAGTCAAGTTAAATGTGCACGAGCAGGCAATTTTTCTACTTTTCCCAGCCCTTCCGAATGGAATCAAGCATACACATAATCTTTTTCAGAAAGTACGTATCATTGCCGGGGTAAGCAATGCTGCTATCAGAGCCAAGAAAAAAGAGGGCAATCAATACCAATGCAACTTAGCTTTGGCGGCAAAAATCAGCCAGGAATGGAGTACCATGACTTCTTCTGAGCAAAAACCCGCACTACTAGGGGGTCGCCCAGTTGTTAATCGGGATCAGTGGCCAACGTGGCCACCACGACTCCCCGGGATGACCGAGGCTTTGCGTCAGGTAGTAGAAGAGGACCAGTGGGGGGTAAGGTCTACGATAATCGCTGAGTTTGAGACCACCTTTGCCCAGAGCCACGATGCGCAATACGCCCTTGCCATGATGAACGGAACCATGGCCCTGATTGCAGCGCTGAAAGCAAACGGTGTTGGGCCTGGAGATGAGGTCATCATTCCAGCCTATACCTTTGTGGCCTCTGCAACAGCAATCCTGCAAGCGGGCGCTGTGCCCATATTCGCAGACATCGACAAACAGACGTTCAATCTGGACCCTACTGATGTTGCCCACCGCATCACGTCCCATACCCGGGCAATCATGCCCGTTCATATAGGCGGCAATCCGGCAGACATGGACGCCTTCGGCCAACTGGCCAAGAAGCATAGCCTGATTGTAGTCGAAGATGCGGCTCAGGCCCACGGTGCCGTATACAACGGTCTCAAAGCAGGCGCTATTGGAGACGCAGGCAGCTTTTCCTTTCAATCATCAAAAAATATCACCGCTGGCGAAGGTGGCATGCTGCTGACGAATAGCGAAGAGGTGTATGAACGAGCGTTTGAGGTGTACAATTGTGGCCGGACCCTCAACGGTCCCTGGTATGAGCACGTCAGTCCCGGCCTGAACATGCGCATGTCAGCCTTCCAGGCGGCTATATTGCTCTATCAGATGCCTTTCCTGGAAGAATGGGCGGTTACCAGGGAGGCCAACGGGAGATACCTTGAGGAACAACTGAATACGATCCCCGGTATCACTTGCGCACGACGCTACCCAGGTACCACCAGGAACGCCTACCATCTACTCATTTTCAGCTACGACCAGAGCCATTTCGACGGTCTATCAAAGGAACGCTTTTTAGAGGCGCTTAGCGCTGAGGGGGTAGTCGCCACCCCCGGATACCAGCCACTCTATAGATTGCCCTTTCTGAAACAACAATCCGCAAACGGCGAGTTTATCTTACCGGTCACGGAAGATGCATGTCAGAATGGTATCTGGATACGCCAGTTTGAGCTATTGGCCGAGCGCCCAATGATGGACGGCATTGCCGACGCTATCCGCAAGGTACAAGCGCAGGCACATGCCCTCCACGAGAGCTGAATAACAAATTCCTACCCGTACCGAGACTCCAAAAAGCAAATAGATAATTGTCGCCGCCCTGTTGAATGGCACGTTCACAACACCGTAAATTCACCAGCTGCGGAAGCAAGAAACACGAGATTATTAATCGAGAGAAGTGAAGCGGAAGACCGACATGTATACTATCACCTCGGCCGAGTTCATCGCCCCGGACGTCAAGCTATTCCACATCAAAGCCCCCTATATTGCCCAGAAGCATCAGGCAGGCCAGTTCGTTATCCTGCGTGTGCACGACAATGGGGAGCGGATTCCCATCACCATTGCTGAAAGTGATCCAGACAAGGGTGAGATAGCCATAATCGTTCAGGGCATCGGCCGCACGACGAAAGAATTGAATATGAAAGAAGCCGGGGACCACCTCCAAGACTTGGTGGGTCCCCTAGGCACACCAACCCACATCGAGAAATGGGGCCGGGTGGTGATCGTAAGCGGCGGAGTTGGTACAGCCGAGGCCTTGCCTATCGCACGGGCCATGAAGAAGGCTGGCAATCACGTGACCTCCATCATCGGGGCCCGAACCAAGGACCTAGTCATTGCCGAAAAATTGATGGAGGAGCTCTGCGATGAGGTGCTCATCACCACCGATGACGGCAGCTATGGCATCAAAGGGCTGGTGACCACCGCACTGGAGCCGATGATCAATAGTGATACGCCGCCGCAGATGGTGCTAGCCGTGGGGCCATTGCCAATGATGTCCGCGGTAGCGGAGATGACCCGACCGCATAACATCAAGACCGTGGTTTCCCTGAACACAATCATGATCGATGGAACGGGTATGTGCGGCGGCTGCCGGGCTACGGTAGGGGGTGAGACAGTGTTCGTATGCGTTGACGGACCAGAATTCGATGCCCATCAGGTAGATTTCGCCGAATTGCGGCAACGAGGCAGTATGTACCATCAGCAGGAGCGGCAATCGCTAGACCAGTTCCTAGAGCGCTGCAAACTGGAATCGGCCTCATCAGAGGATACCACTAAGTGAGTACTGAGCCCAACAAGGCAAATACCCTGACACCCAAGGAGCGTATGCGCATTCCCCGGCAGGACATGCCGGAACAGGATCCGAACGTACGCAACCGCAATTTCGATGAGGTGAACCTAGGTTTTGATGCCGATACAGCGGTCCAAGAGGGTCTACGCTGCCTACAATGCAAGAAGCCACTGTGCATCGACGGCTGCCCGGTTAAGATCAAGATACCCGAGTTTATCCAGCTGATCGTGGAGCGGGACTTCCCGGGTGCTGCCGCCAAGATCAAGGAGGATAACTCCCTGCCAGCCGTCTGCGGGCGGGTATGTCCTCAGGAAACCCAGTGCGAGGCGACCTGCGTGGTAGGCAACCGCTTCCGACCAGTGGCCATCGGCCACCTGGAGCGGTTCGTAGCCGATCACGAGCGGGAATCGGGTAAAGTCCAGTTACCGAAGAAGGCCAAGGCGACAGGCAAGAAAGTAGCCATCGTGGGCAGCGGACCCGCCGGCCTGGCCTGCGCCACCGACTTAGTACAGTGGGGACACGAGGTGACCGTCTACGAGGCGCTGCACGAATACGGCGGCGTGCTGGTGTATGGTATCCCGGAATTCCGTCTGCCAAAGAAGATCCTGGGTGCCGAGATCGATAACCTCCGGAATATGGGCGTCAATTTTGTCAAGAATTTCATCATCGGCAAAACCATGACGGTGGACGAGCTCATGGGGCAGGAGGGTTACGACGCCGTCTTTGTGGGCACCGGTGCCGGACTACCCTGGTTCATGAACATCCCTGGTGAGAACCTCAACGGGGTCTACTCGGCCAACGAGTTCCTCACCCGGGTCAACCTGATGAAGGCCAACAACTTTCCCCAGTCGGACACGCCCATTAAGATTGCCGACACGGTAGTGGTCTTCGGGGGCGGCAACACGGCAATGGACGCGGTGCGCACTGCCAAGCGACTGGGTGCTGAGCGGGCCATCATAGTCTACCGCCGCTCCGAGGAGGAGATGCCTGCCCGGGACGAGGAGATCAAGCATGCCAAGGAAGAGGGTATCGAGTTCATGCTCCTGACGGCTCCAACGAAGATGCTGGATGACGGTAAGGGATGGGTCAAGGGGGTGGAGTGCCTGAAGATGGAGCTGGGTGAGCCAGACCAGTCGGGGCGCCGACGGCCGATGCCTATCGAGGGATCCGAGTTCACGATTGACGCGGACCTAGCGGTGGTAGCCATCGGAAACGGCTCCAATCCCCTGCTGGCCAAGACTACTCCGGGACTGAAGATCAACCGCTGGGGCAACATCATTGCCGATGCAGAAACAGGCCGTACCAGCAAGAAGGGCGTATTTGCCGGCGGGGACATCGTCACTGGTGGGGCTACCGTTATCCTGGCCATGGGTGCCGGCCGACAGGCGGCAGCAGCCATGCACGAATACCTGGAAACCGGTGAATGGGTGGAGATCGATGGATAAGCCAGACTTTGACAGCATGACTTACGAGCAGATCATTGAGTTCTGCATCGGATTGGAGAAGGAGGCGGTGGCTTTCTACCAATCGTTGGCCGAGCAATCCGATGACGCGGCGTCAAAAGCACTCTACGAGGGCCTGGTGAAGATGGAGGAAAGCCATGTGGCCAAGCTGGAGCAGCTGGACGAGGAGGCGTTCTTCGAGACCACCCCCACCAAGGTCATCGATCTGAAGACCACGGATTACCTGGTGGTGAAGCCGGAGAAGGAGCTGAACACGCAGGAAGTACTGATCCTGGCCTCACAGCGGGAGAAGGCAACGCGAGACCTGTACGAGACGCTGGCGGATAAGTATGCCGACGAGCCGTTCCTCCACGAGTTCTTCACCATGATGGCAGAGGAGGAGGCCCAGCACAAGCACGACCTGGAGAGCGAGTACGAGAAGGGGATCATGGGAGAGATGTAATTTCCGAACACCCGTTTACCAAAATAAGCGTACATGAGAAGCCCCGTGAGAGCGGGGCTTTTTCATGGGCGGGCGTTACTCCTCCGAGCCTGCTTCCCACCACAGATGCGAAAGAGAATATAGACCCGGTTGATCAGCAAGCAAGGATTTTCAGGTATCCGGTTGTTCCAGCCACGGGCTTATCCGCTGATAAAACTCCTGGGCATAGGTTTCCAGGGACAGGCCGAAGCTCTGATGAAAAGCAGCATCAAAGGGCAACGTCAGGGTGAGACCATCGAGCATGTGGAGAACATCAGCCGGGGTGCGTCCTGCGCCCCGCTCATCCGTCAGGTAGCGTACCGCCAGTTCGAAAAGGGGGTAGTACCAGCCATCGAGCTTCTGCTGACGAATCTTTTCGGGAAAATCCGTATACTGGCGAATAGAGAGGGGTGACCACGTTTCACGATCCAGGTCCAGGGCGGCCAGGGTACTATCCAAGGCCTTGATGGAGCGAATATCCCCCGGCCGCGGCCCGGAACAGATCATAGCGAAGCCTTCCCGGAACCAGTGGGGAGGTTGATCGAAGGCACCAAGGGTGGCAGCCAGATCGATGACGTGCGTCAGTTCGTGCATGACCAGCTGGCCGTAGTGTCCGGGGTAGGGATTGGCGAAGAAGGCAGCGTCCGGGGAGACGACGATCATGCCGCCCTGGAAGACGTGCCCGCCCGGCACCTCCGGATGGGTACGGTTCATATACACGACGAACGGTTGGGTGCTGTCCGGATACCAATCGACCGAGGCGGGATCGATCTTCAGCAGACCAGTGAGCTGGTGAAAGAGGATCTCCAGTCCCCGGGAGAGTTTTTCACGCTCAACAGCCGAGGCGGCATCGCTGTAAATAATGAAATGGGGTGTCTTCAGCGTCTGGCCGTCGTGGGGCCAATCGAAGGGAGTGTGTTCGGCCCAAAGGCCGGGAGGTGCCGATTCCGCTGGCGGCTTGGCCGGGCGGCAGGCGGCAAATATCACGCAGGTGGCAACCGCGAGCATCCTGAGAGAGATCGTGGACATATATCAGGCTCCATTGATGCAGCCCACTGAATTTATTACCTGGTAGGCCAGAAGATGAGCGCGAAACGCCACTCGGCGCAGGCTGCCAAGGAACGCAAAGGAGTAATAGGACGAAGACTTTCCGATCCCCCACCACCTGCGCTCTCCCCAAGGGGGAGGGAAGTGAGCGGATTCCGCCCTCTCTTGATGTGAGGGGATATTTACACGGCTATGCCCGATCTCGCAATACCAGTAGTTCTACAGGAGCCAGGCGTAGCCCAGTTTCAGAAAAAAGGAGCGATCACTCCGGGTAAGGCTATAATCGGGTGTGCCGTCATGGTTGTCGCTGTAACCGAGGAAGAACACCGTCTGAGGATTAATCTTATAGGAGAAGAGCAACTGGGTAAAAAGGTGCTGTTCCTCGGCATCGATCTCGTCAAGATACAGGCTGGGATCACGCTGGTAGTCGCGATACTGGAGAATGCAGCGCAGGAAGGTACGAGTGTTGAACTGGTAGATGACGGCCAGTTCACTAATATTGGCAGTATAGAGGCGACCACCAGCAACAACCAGGCACTGGTAGCCGTGTTCAACATCCAGTTGCAGATGCTTCCCCAGTTTGAACTCCAGCTCGGGGCTGATATACACCTGTCTCCCGTGGCGGGTATTATCGTAGTCGATGCGGTCACCAACACGGGTGTACAGCCAGAAACTGGCGTTGCCTGAAGGATTGAATCCACCTTGAAGGGAGTAATAAGTCAGGTCGAATTCGCGGTCGTTGTAGGCTTCACGGGAGCTGTGAGCCCGGATATGCAGATAGGATTGGAGCACACCTTGGAAGGTGAGCCAGCCTACCCCACCTTTCTGGAGGAGATTTCCGTCGAAATCCTCGTAGTAGTTGGCTTCCCAACCGATTCGAAAGCGCGACCACCAGAGGCCCGGATCCGCGATCCAGGTGTGGAAGTAGCCGCCCTCGACGTTGCGGAAACCCACACGGGGAATAAAGCCTAGGTCAGCACGGAAATCGGGGCCAACCTGGTCGTAGTCCAGCCACCAGTAGTTATTCCGGGTGGAGCGATCATATTCGAAGGCAATAAAGGTGTCATTGATCTTTCCTACCGGCTGGTCGAACTCTTCAGCGGTTTCGTTAGGGTATCGGGTCACTGAGCCCAGCAGCTGTAGCTGGAACTGGTCGACCTCGGTGGGCCGCAGGTCAGCATCGAAGCCCAGCACCCGGTTGAGATAATCCCGGTCTTCACGATCGGTGAACAGAGCTCCGAGCGTATATCGGCTGCCTATATCGCGCTTGTAGCGGAGGACCGATGCGGTAGAGCCGCGGGAGAGAGAGGCGGAACTGGATTCCTGGCTGCCGGGGAAGATCAGGTTGGTGACGGAGTCCCGAACGGCATACGCACCGATGGTGTGGACACCCTCCTTGCCGGTGAGTTTAAGGCCCCACGCGGGCTCGTGCATGGTGCGGGTATAGATGGCATCCTTCAGGGTGCGGAAAAAGTCGGCGCCTTCGGTGAAAAAGGGCCGTTTCTCGCTGTAATAGAGGGCGAAAGGCTCGTTGATATCCATCTGGAGGGCATCGGCCTCCACCTGGCTGAAGTCGGGATTGAGGGTGCCGCTGAGGGTCAAATTGGGTGTGAGCCCCCATTTGGCGGTAGCACCGAAGTCATTGCGTCCCGCGCCCCGCTGGAAATCACCACCTGGCAAGTCACTGCGTTCATCGGTACGGGCAGCAGTGACGGTGGGTGATACTTCCAGATTACGCCCGGGGGCCACGCCTGCGAAGCCGTGAATCTTGATCATCTGGCATTGCCAGCAGTTGTTATTAAGATCCTGGGGAATGACGCCAATGAAATGCTCGACACCGCGGGGGTAGACACGCCAAGCGTCAAAGCCCCAGACCTGGGAACCATTAGTGCGCTGGAAGCGGAGCTGGTTAAAGGGGATGGCATACTCCACCACGTAACCCCATTCGGTGATGCGTCCCGCGGACTCCCAGATACCATCCCAGCTCCAGTCCCAGCCACGGTTCACGGCAGCAACAGCATCCATTTGAACACCAAGGGCATTAGTTCCAATGGTGAAATTGCGCCGCTCATCGTTAAAGGTATCGATGTGGATATTGACGTGATCATCGCCGAAGCATTCTTCCCGATCAGTGATGTGAGCGCGGATATCGTCAGGATGGTCGTCCCAACAACGGAAGGCAGCATACAGGTTGTAGTCGTCGTAGGTAAGCAGAACCTCGGTGCGCACTGGCGCGGGAACGTTCTCACCGGGATCGAATTCGTAATTGAGCTCCAGCACCAAGGCGTTACGCCAAGCACCCTCATCGAGCAAGGCATCGATGACGATGGGAGTGGTGGCAGGAGGAACAAGGTTGGGGACTTCCTCGTCAGCTGATCCCAGATTGATGGGCAAGCGGTCCGCAGCCAAGGAGAGGGATCCAGACAGAGCTATAGAAAGCACCAGGAGCAGGGCAGGTATTTTTATCCAGGGGCGGAACGGCATCTTTTTAACCTCCCGACATCGATAGTGGCAAAACAAGAACGAGTACTTAAGTCAAGCAGGTATTTCACCAGTGATTTAATCATAAGACGAGAGGTCAAATATGAAGGTTGTCAACTATTTTCAGGTGGGATGCGGGGTGATGCACCTATACGCTTGTGGTGCAGCTATTCAGTTGCAGCTGTAATATTGGGGCAGGACCAAACAGGCTTGACCTAAAGTCCACCTTGCAGGAGGATCTATGCTTATCAATGTACGACTACTACTGTTATTCCCATTCTTCGCCTGCAGCACACCAACCGAACAACCGCCGCTAGAATATTTTCCGTGCAGTGCTGAGGCCCACGTGTGGTACCTGGGGGCCAACGGCTATGCCGTGAATATCAACAACCGGGTACTGATCTTTGACTACCAGGAGCAGACTGATCCCCATCCGCCGCCACGGACCGAGCGCAACCTCCAAAACGGGTACATTGATCCAGGGGTATTGGATACCATGCGGGTATACGTTTTCGTGACGCACACGCATTTCGACCATTACGACCCGGTGATCCTCGAGTGGGAGGACCAGATCGACAGCAGCACCTACTTTTTCGGCTGGGAGGCTGGAGACAACCCGGAGCATTATTACCTGTCTGAGCTGCGTGATAGCGCACGAGTGGGTGATATGGAGGTGTATACCATCTACTCGCACCATTCGAATGTGCCCGAAGTGGCCTTCCTGGTGAAGGTGGACGGATACACCATCTACCATAACGGCGACTACAAGGCGAATTACCAAGAGGATTACGCGTACCTCGCAACGCTGGCCGACAGCATTGACATCGCCTGTATGGTCGGGGTGCCTGACATGACCGATCAGTACTTCCAGCAGGCGGCGCACCTGGCAGAGCTGTTCCCCACGGCCTACATGTTTCCCATGAATCGAGAGGACGACCCCAGCAGAATCCGTCGCTTCCGGGACATGTTCATGAATCTGCATCCAGAGGTCCAGGTGCTGTGTCCGGAGCAGCGGGGAGAGAGTTTCAGCTGCCCGAAGGTTAGCAGCGAGGCACCTTAAAATCAGCAGCTAGCCCCAGCGTAATATGAGCTGATTGCAGCTAAACTCTTATAGTATGAAAGCCGTTGAATGGTGACATCACGGTCCTTATCTTAGGCCGGGCGGGTAAGGCCGTTTACGGTTCAGGCAGGCAGATCTACTTCAACGGCAGGCCTCAGGCTTGACAATCCAACCAAAGACAGGAGGCCGAACATGAGACCCTTGGCAACACGACCAGTGCTTTCCATGGTAATCGTTTCCGTCGTCTTGCTGGCGGCAAATGGAGGGTGTACCAACATGGCTAACCAATCACACGAAGAGATTAAATCAGTCATCGAGGCGGCCTACATACAGGGGATCCACGGTGATCAGGACGAGGGCCTGATCCGGGGCGGGTTCCATGAAGAGTTCAACATGCTAGTACGGGCTGATAATACGATCGAGAAAGTAAGTGTTGACGACTGGCTGACGCGTATCGAGGGCATGAAGGAGGATAATCCCGATTTATGGACCGCCGAAGCAAGTCACCAGTTCAAGCTGATAGACGTGGCGGGCTACGCAGCGGTGGCGATTCTGGATGTATACCGCGGCGAGGTCCATTTCTCCACCGACTACATGCTGCTCTACAGGTTCGATGAAGGCTGGCGGATCGTGTCGAAGATCTTCGCTATACCCCAAGGCTAGTTGATAGCGACGATAGACGGCACCCTTCGACCCTCGCTTCGCTACGGGCAGGCAAGCCCTACTACAGTGTGATACGCAGTATAAACTCAGGGTGACACTTCCTGCGTACATGCCCATACCTTGAAAGGGGAATTATGATGGTACCAATTCGGAGCCTGCCAATCAGTCTCCTAACGATCATCATTCTGGGATGTGGTGGAGACACAGGAGAGGCAAGAGAAAGGGAAATTCCCTCTGATGATGCATTAGCGATTTATGCACTGACCCAAGAAACCGCCTCGGGATTTGCACGGCTGGCACTGAAGTGCATTCAGCAGGAGTATCCCAACAAGCTGGACCACGTGATGAACGACGCTGAGGAAGTGCAGCCACCGTCGGATCTGCATCCGGCCTTCTATGGATGCTTCGACTGGCATTCAGCGGTACACGGCCACTGGATGTTAGTAAGGCTACTGAAGCTGTATCCTAATCTGCCGGAAGCCAGTGATATCCGGGAAGCGCTGGGGGCCAACCTAACAGCAGATAACGTCCAACGCGAGGTGGCTTATCTCTACCAAGAGAATCGCAAGTCATTCGAGCGCACATACGGCTGGGCCTGGCTGTTGAAGCTGGCTGAGGAGCTGCAGGGCTGGGAAGACGCAGCTGGGGAGGCATGGTCCCAGAATCTGGAGCCGCTGGTGGAGGCTTTGGTAGAGCGCTATACCGATTTCCTGCCGCGGCAGACCTATCCGATTCGGAGAGGTGTGCATGCGAACACGGCTTTCGGCATTGCGTTTGCCCTGGATTACGCACGCCAGACACAGGACAAGGCATTTGAGGATCTACTCCTGGAGCGGAGTCTGGCCTATTATCAAAGTGACCAGGGTTGCGCGGCAGAGTGGGAGCCAGGTGGTGACGACTTTTTCTCACCGTGCCTAATGGAGGCAGACCTCATGCGGCGGGTGCTGGAGCAGGGGGATTTCCAGGAGTGGTTCGAGCGGTTTCTGCCGGGGGTAGCGGCCGGTGAGCACGCCAAACTTCTCACGCCAGCGGAGGTGTCGGACCGGCGTGACCCGAAGATCGTGCACCTAGACGGGTTGAACCTGAGCCGGGCGTGGTGCATGCTAGGGATCGCATCCAGCTACCCGGAAGACAATCCTCTGCGGACCACTCTGCGCGCGGCCGCAGGCAGACACGCGGAGGCCACACTGGAGCATGTGACCAGCGGTCAGTACGAGGGGGAACACTGGCTGGCGTCCTTTGCGGTTTATATGCTGTCGCAGTAGGGCGGGTTGTTTCCCACAAACTTTTTCCATAATCGCCAGCCATTGACAAACGCCCGTGAAGATTGTATCGTTGAGCCTTGTTATCCCGCCATATGTATTATGAAAGGTACGTGACCATGGGGCGCTTCGTTTTCACCATACTCCTGATCATCCACGGGCTAGCTCACATATCCGGCTTTCTCAGCGCATGGACCACGGCAGACCTGGGTTATACGGACCGGCCGTGGCTCCTATCTACAGGTATCACACTACAAAGCACCGTAGGCCGAATCTTCGGGCTCCTGTGGCTGGTAGTAGCCGCCGGCTTTGTTGGAGTAGGGCTGGGGTTATTGTTCCGCCAGGATTGGTGGCCGGTTCTGGCGGTTGCGGCGGCGGCGATCTCGCTAGTAGTAATAGTACCGTGGTGGCGGACAGTGCCGCCTGGAGCCTGGGCAGGAGCGGTATTCGATGTGCTGGTTATCATTGCCATGATCACACCCCTCAAGGCACACCTACTCGATCTCGTAGGATAAGATATTCAATGGAAGATAAGCCCACATCTTTCCTGCGGGTATGGCTAATGGGCTATACCCAGCCCTTGAGGGTGGGGGAGGCGCTTAGGGACAAACCGGCGCCATTTTGGGGATTGGCAGCTCAACTGATACGGGCTATGATGGATGCTCTGCTGGTGTACCTGCCAATGTCAATTATAGGGGCAGTACCCGAGAGTCCATCGACACTGAGTTTTATACCCACAGAGAGCTACTATGCCATATCGGTGGGCATGGCACCACTATTCATACTCGGCCAGTGGCTACTGCTCTGTGCCGTGCTGCACGTGGTACTTCGCCTTACGGGGCGGGCAAGTGACCTGGACCAAATCCTGAATCTCACCGGGATGGCAGCGCTGGTAGTCGGGACGGTGCTCGTGGTGTGGGATTGGATCTGGTTCGGGTTAGGCTGGCACAGCGACGTTGTACTAGGAATAAGTCATCTGGTTATCGATGTCTGGGGAATTGTAATTATCGTGGCCGGATTACGGATCCTACTAGGTGTGCCGGTAAAGCTCGGGATCATCCTGAACCTAATCTGGCTAGCACTGGGAGTACCGCTGGCGATGATCTTTATGCGATCGCCGGTTTAAGCCACCATACAACCAGGAATCAGGATCATAGAGGATTATACTGCCCAGTCCTCCAGGATCTGGCGGGCATGCCCCGGCGGCTTGACCTTAGGGTAAGCCTTATGGATAGTGCCGTCCTCGTTGATAAGGTAGGTAATGCGGTAGATGCCCTCGTATTCCCGGCCAGCCAGCTTTTTAGGTCCCCAAGCGCCGTAGGCTCTTAATACCTCATGGCTTTCGTCACAAAGCATCGGGTAGTTGAAGCCATGTTTCTCTACGAACTTTTTCTGGCGAGCAGGTGGATCGGCGCTCATGCCGACGATCTTAATGCCCCGTTGTTCGAATTCCTGGAACTCATCACGGAATCCCTTGCCCTCGATGGTTCAGCCAGGTGTACTGGCCTTGGGGAAAAACCACAAGACCAGTTTATGGCCCGAGTAGTCCTTCAGCGAAACGGATTTTTCATAGGCGTCCGGCAGGGTGAAATCGGGGGCTGGTGAGCCCGGCTCGAGCAGTTCCATATCTCCTCCTATTACAAACCAGCGGTTGCCGGGTCAATTTACCCTAATCCGTGAGGGAGCTCAATTCAAAGTCTCGCAGTTGCCGTCTGCCCTTCTGCCGTGTAAATTGCCCGCTCAGGCAGACGCGAGGATGCCTGACCATCCAAAGGCCATCAGAATGAGAGCACGCCAAGAATGCAATATCGCCCTCTAGGTTCCAGCGGCCTAAAGGTTTCGGAGATTGCCCTGGGGGGTTGGCTGAACATCGGCGGCTGGGTGGAAGAGGAGATCTCCGTCAGTCTCATCCACCAGGCCTTTGCCGCCGGGGTAAACCTTTTTGACGTGGCCGACGTCTACGCCGGTGGCCAGTCGGAGATTGTATTGGGCAAGGCCCTGAAGGAGCTGCCCCGGGAGCAGGTGGTTATAGCCACCAAGTGCCGCTGGCGCGCGTGGCCTGGACCACTGGGAGAGGGTTTGTCAAAGAAGCATATCGTCGAGTCCTGCGAGGCATCCCTGAAGCGGTTGGAGGTAGACTATATCGACCTGTACCAAGTCCACGCTCCTGATCCGGAGACGCCTATCGAGGAAACTATGGTTGCCCTGGACCTGCTAGTACAGCAAGGAAAAGTACTATACCTAGGGTGTTCAAACTTCTCCGGCAAGCAGCTCAAGGACGCCAATGCCGCCGCCGAAGCCAGGAACGGGACCGGGTTCATTTCCAGCCAGCCATGCTACAACATGCTGGAGCGAAAGCCGGAGAGAGGATTATTCCCCGCTTGCAAGAGACTGGGGGTAGGCAATATTGTCTTTTCGCCACTGGCCCAAGGGGTGCTAACAGGCAAGTACCTGGGCGGAAATCTTCCCGCGGGCAGCCGCCAAGCCCGCGCCGAACACGATATTCGGTTCTTGACGGACGAAAACCTGGCAAAAGTTACGCAGCTTGTTCAGCTAGCGGAAAAATACGAGATGACACTAGCGCAGATGGCCTTGCGATGGTGTTTAAGACGGGAGGAGGTAACGGCGGTCATTGTGGGTGCCTCGCGGCCTCCGCAGCTGGATGAGACTCTAGCTGCTTCTGGCACAGCCCTTGCGCAAGAACAGATTGAAGAAATCGCGGCCGTGCTGGACTAAAGGGATGAGAAATATATCACACAGCCGACATCTGACAATGAAATGTCTTGAATCGCTAAGTCAGACATTGTACCTTGGCTGAACAGTGAAACGCAACATACACATGGGGTTGCTTTCTGCTGGAGTCTGGCTGGCAGCGACCGCGCTGCTAGCCTGGCCCCAGGGTCTTAAAGAGGGTGATTTGGCACCAGATTTCACCCTGCCCGACCAAGACGAGGTAAATCATACCTTGTCCGACTACCGCGGCCAGAAGCTACTGGTTTACTTCTATCCCAAGGATGACACTCCGGGATGTACCAAGGAGGCGTGCGGCCTCAGGGATGCCTATGCCGATTACGAAGCAGCCAATATTGCCATTCTGGGTATCAGTTACGATACGCCCGGGTCACACCGCAAATTCCGAGAAAAGCACAACCTGCCTTTTACCCTTCTCAGCGATAGCAAGAAGGTCGTCGCCGAGCTATATGGCACCAGGGGGATCTACCCCCTAGCCATCCGCCGTTCCTTCCTAATTAACGAGGAGGGGTACATTGTTAAGATCATCAAGGATGTGGATGTCACGACCCACAGCCAGGATGTTCTGCAGCACTTCCGCGAATCCGCTCCCCAGCCCTGACCCATAGTGAATAGCGAAGAGAGCAGCGCCTTGGGTGTGGGTCCTATAGGTATGCTCATATCCGTTGCCGTGTGGGCGCTGCTACTATTCCTTCAACAGATTCTGCCCCTGCCCCACGTGCGTTTATCACCCATGTGGCGCTGGGTTATCAGCCTGCTCTTTTTACTGGACGGATTCGGAACCCTTATCTGGAGTACTTTCGCCCTGACCTCGGCCCGCCAGAAGGGAGCGCTGGCCCAAACAGGGCCCTATGCACTTGTCAGACATCCCATGTACGGTGCCGTTCTATGGAGCGGAACAGGTGCGGTGGCTTTCGCTTTCCAGTCCTGGCTAGTGCTGCTGGGAGTAATTCCGCTCCATATCATCTGGGGATGGCTGGTCATTCATGAGGAGGCGGATCTATGCCGCCGTTTTGGAACTGCCTACGCCCAATACACTGCGGAAACCGGGCAATTCCTGCCGCGCCTGGCCAGCCTGAAAAAAGCAGCTCAGCCTCCAGATAATTCCGCCGGATAGTCTGCGCCATTTAGATAGCCGTCGCCTAAATTCAGCCTCACAGCTATGACAACCACGACGTCAAGAATACAGTTTCCCTGGCATATGGTATCAGGTGAACTCAGCCGCAGGGTTATGAATCTGGCTGTGCCAATTATGCTGGCAAGCCTGTCCCAGACTCTAATGAGTCTGATAGACATTGCCATGGTTGGCCGGTTGGGCGCGGCAGCGGTGGCCGCTGTCGGGCTTGGCGGAATGCTGACCTACACGGTAAGCGCCTTCCTCAATGCCATTCAGGCCGGGGTCCAAACCATCGTTGCACGGCGAGTGGGTGAAGGAAGGCATCTAGATGCAGCGGCTGCTGTAAGGAGCTCGCTGTATTTCGCCCTCGTTACCGGTTCAATCTTTGCAGCCCTTTTTATTTGGACAACGCGCCATCTGCTACCTGCAATCAATCCAGATCAGCAAGTAGTGGCCATCGGGACCGCCTACGTGAATATGCGAGGACTCAGTCTGGGGCTTGTCATGGCGGGTTACGTATTCTACGCCTTTTATAACGGCATCAGCCAGACCCGCGTGCACATGATCGTGTCCATAGTGTCGAACACGCTGAATGTGGTTTTGAACTACGGCTTGATCTTCGGCCGGCTGGGTCTGCCCGAGTTGGGTGCGCCCGGCGCCGGTCTGGCGACGACCTTGTCATCAGCCGTAGCCTTTACTCTTTATGCTCTTTTCACTCGTACCGCACGCATCCAGAGCCAGTACCCCGGCCTATGGCGAGGACCGCGCGAGACCGGAACCCTGACCCGAATACTAAAATTGGCGCTGCCAGCCAGTATTCAGAACTTCGGAGTCATGATCGGCTTCTCAGTATTCATCGTGATCATGGGCTGGGTAAGCACAGTCGCCCTGGCCGCAACAGAAATTGTCATCAACATCTTGTCGCTTTCATTCATGCCAGCCAACGGCTTTCTCTACGCCACCCAGACGTTAGTCAGCGAGAGCATGGGGAGGGGTCAATATCGCGACGCTGAGGCTTCCACCAGCACTGCAACCTGGCTGTGCATCCTGCTAATGGGAACGATGGGTATCATCTTCATCCTGGTCCCACAACACATCCTACAGATGTTCACCCCGGATAAGGCGATCATCACAGCCGGAACGATGCCGTTGAGAATACTCGGTCTGGTCCAGTTTTTCGATGCCGTGGGAATGGTTCATCACGGGGCACTGCGGGGAGCCGGAGATAATGTTTTCCCAGCAGTAGTTGATTTGATGCTCATGTGGCTCATCTTCCTGCCTATCACCTATACCACCAGCATACGACTAGATTGGGGAATCGTAGGCGGGTGGATAGCCCTAGCGGTGTATATCGTCGGCTACGCCATCCTGGCGTACTCGCGATTTCGGTACGGACCATGGAAGCGCCTAGTCATCTAAAGGAAGAAAGTTGGCATTGCATCGCCAGATGAAAATTCTTACGTTTACAGCCAGAATTTCCCTTTGGAAAAATATTTTTGACAACAGGATATCACACCTAAGGGCTCAACGACCCTGACGGCTGGAGGAGCTATGCAAAGAGGAAGCGTCAATAAGGTTATCTTGGTAGGACACGTGGGTGCCGACCCGGAACCGCGATATACACCTTCAGGTACGGCGGTAGTCAACCTACGGATGGCGACCAACGAGGTCTGGAGGGATGCAGAGGGGAACGATCAGGACCAGACCGAATGGCACCGGGTGGTGCTATGGGGCAAGCAGGCCGAGTTTGCATCCAATTACATCAAGAAGGGCCAGTTGGTCTATATCGAAGGACGCCTACAGACTCGAACCTGGGAGGACCGCAACAAGGTCGAGCGCCGCACCACCGAGGTGAGAGCAAACCTGATCACCCCCCTAGGGGGGCTCAAGCCCGGCGAAGGGGCCGTGGAAGATATCCAAGCCGTCAGTGAAGAGCCGCCTGACGACGACGACATCCCCTTCTAGGACACTCAGCGGGCCCACGCTGACGAATGAGGGGGCATTACCCGGGATACTGACTGCGCAATCATCCACTGGAAACGGATTCGGGGGGCCAGCCGACAAGATCAAACACACCCAGCGCTCAAACAAGATTTATCCAACGTTCCCGAACGTGCGAGAGCGTAGATACGCGACCCCGAATGGAGCACACACTATGACCTAGATGCGCGCAGAGGAGCATCGCTATCACCGAACATCATAAAGGGAGGGGGAATCGTTCATGGACATAGTCAATGTTGTCAAGAAGCTGCCCTGGCACGAGGCGAGACGGTGGCGAACACGAGACCTATCGGCAATTGACAAGATCATCGTGCACCAGGAGTTGAGCGATGGCACCGTCGAAGCGGTCAATAATTATCACATCACTCCCGGTAACAACAATCATGTTTCCAAGAAGGGCGCTCCACATTTCTGCTACCATTTCGGTATCAGAATGGCGCGCCCTGAGGGGCCGCCGGATGGTGAGATCATTCAAGCCAACGAACTGACCCATATCACCTGGCACACCGGTGGGCAGAACCGGGTCGGTGTCGGGATCATGCTGGAAGGCAACTTCAAGGGGATGGGTCACGATCTTGGCCATGAGAAGCCGAGCAAGGCCCAGATTGATTCACTGAATTGGCTTGCAGGACATCTGATAGATCTCCTGGATCTAACCAATCAGGACCTCTACGGTCACTACCACTTTGGCAAGCCAGCGTGTCCGGGATCCTATGTCACTGGATGGATCGAGGAATATCGCGGCAGGACCCTGCCAGGGGCCAACACCAAGATTGCGGTCATCTCCATTAAAGACCTGCAGAAACAGCTCAAGAGATTAGGATACGCCGTTGGTAAAGTGGACGGAATCATCGGCCCCCGAACTACCGGGGCCATCTGGGCCTTCCAGCGCGATCAAGGACTGTCTATTGATGGTATACCGGGACCACAAACCCGGCGTCGGCTTTTAGCACTGACAACGGAGGAAGAAAATGGTTGATCCTACTCAGTCAAAGCAGCGTGACGAAGACAAACTGAAGATCGGGGAGCCGGGTTTCTGGGCCTCATGGTTCTCCAAGCTACTGTTCACCCTGATCAGCGTTAAAGTATGGGGCCTAGTCGCGGGCACAGCGGTCTCGACATATCTCTATTTAAGGGGCGTAGTCATTATCGATGATAAGACCATTATCAAGGGGTTCAGCGGCGCACAGTGGGTCACCTTCAATACCACCGTGTGGGCTCTTATCTTCGGCATGAAGGAAGTGTTCAGGATTGCAGGTGGACGCGACAAGGCGGAGCGGCAGCTAGCTGAGCAGCAAGCTGCCACAGAGGAGAAGCTAACCGCCTTGAAGCTCCAGAATTCACACATGCAACTGGTGACGCCTGAAGGCCATGAAATCGTAGCCGAAGAACCTGATTAGGTAAAAGCGCACAGTGATCGCAGTCTAATCTGACCCGGAGGAATCATGAAATTCAGTAAGTCAACATTAATCATCGGTGGAATTGTCATCATCGGAATCCTGGGACTATTGGGCTACGTTGCGTTCAATGGAGCGCCAGGAGCCCTCATTGGCGGTTTGGCCGGGATATGGGCCTCATTCAAGTCGAAGCTATTCGGCAAGAGCGCCACAGAAATAACGGCCGAACATGTAGAGAAGCGCGAAGAGTGGGCGCGCATCAAAGAGGAGTATGACAGCAATTTCAGAGCGCTCAAGGCCAGGATGGATTACCTTGACTATCGTTCAGCCGAAATATCCCTGCAACTAAAAGAGCTGGATGAAGAAGAACAGACCAGGATCAATAAGATACGTAACCTGTCGAGGGAGGAAAGAGTCGAGCTGGCCAATTATCTATTGAGTCAGTTGTGATCACAACCCTCCGATCTTATTAAAGAGGACATACGAATGAATACCCGACAGATCATGTATGGGGTGCTGTTGGCCTCTTTACTGAGCACAACCGCATTCGCGCAAGATGGAGCGGTCAAGCCGCTCGATGCAGGAGAATCGCATACCAACACCTCGGGAGAAGATGAATTTATCCTGTCCAACGAGGCTTTAACCAAGTTTCTGGAAGCGTCGCAGGAACTTATCCTTGCCAGGAAGAAAATTAATCTTCTGCAGGAGAGGTTGGTCGTGCTGGAGGACCGGGTAGCACTATCGGACAGCTCCATCACCCTTGGAAGCGTCGAATCCAGCTTCTGGTACGAAAAGCTCCTTGAAACCGACAAGGCTCTGGAAGAAGAACGAATCCGCCTGCGTAATTCCCGCCTACTATGGTTCGCAATTGGAGCCGTGACAGCAGGAGTCGTTATCGCGGCGAAGTAGTCACCCAATCGCAGACCGATTTACAGCGCCGCGCCCCTGGAGGTAATGGATAGGGGGACGCTACAGCTGGTAAGGTGCTCAGTCTATCTATTCAGTACCCGCAAAAAATCGAATTCGTGAAGGTACGGCTCTGCCACTAGAACCCCGGTTACTTGAAGACGCTCGGCATGGGCGATAACAGCGGCGCTATGAAGCTCTCCACACAGGGGACGACCCGAGTGCAACAAAGCAGCATCAGGCGCCAGCTCTGAGTATCGCGCACCCAGAGATGTCGCAACAACCCCCGTTTCATCAGCAGGCAGATGATAAAGCCGACTTACATCGATAAACGGTGACCGCAACAATCGGCCCAGGCCACGCAGGGGATTTGCACCCGATCTGCCGACGGCATCCGCAACATAAGCCCACTTCGTATCATCCGGAAACCGAGCAACATCAAAGACAATCACCGTCAGTGAGCCTTGCTCGTCATAAAGGCTTCTAAAAGTGAGCAACATCTCCCGCGGCTTCGAAGGTTCAAATATTATAAGCCGGACGGCTGGATCAACCTCCCTCCCGGCAGCTTCTACAGCCAGGGAGAAATGCGGTGTCCAGATCCACACCGGTGAAACCAGGTTCACCTTGTCAACCGGTACCCGAAATCGATTATGGCCATCACCAGCCAGCGGTCGATCAGATAGAGTACGATCAGAGCAATCAGGGGAGAGAAGTCCAGGCCACCAAACAGCGTAGGAACCACAGACCGGATCGGCCGGTAGATGAAATCAGTGACGGCATAGAACCGCCGGGTAATCGCATTGAGCGGCAGGCTGATACGCAACCACGACAAAACGACCTGCAGAATAATGAGTAATTCCAGAACCTGGATAGTAAGCCTGGCAAGCTGCCCCAGCAAGATGATCATGTCACCAAGGAAGTGCATAGAGCCTTTTATTTGTATACCGTTGCACAGCAATCAGACCCAAGATGGCATCTGGAGGGAAAGGAAGTATACCTCTCAGCGATCTGACCACCAGGTGAAGGTGCTATCATGTCAATAAAAAATGCAACATTAATCTGTGGGTAAACCGGCGCGTTACAACCAGTCAATAAGCTTGGAAAATGCGGCTGGCGGCTTCGTACTTTCCGCTGCGCAGACACCGGTTATCCAGCAATGGAATACAAGAAAACAGGCCTGAGACCAACGATATGGTGGCGATCTAGTGTAGGAAAGCTTATCACCATAGTGATGGCCACCCTCATTCTCGCCGGATCGGCAATGGGCAAGATCGATCAGGCCACCTGGGAACTGGGTGCCCGGAGCAACGGGCAGATCCACGCCTGGGTCTTTATCAACCACCAATACAGCGGCTCAGCAGAGGAGCGCGAGCCGCAGCAGATTTCCTCACGGGCAAAGCGACGGCGAGCTCGGCGCGGCGTGCTAGATAAAAGGCAGATCCAGGAGCTAGACCGCCTAGTTTCGCCCGATTTATTGCAACGGGTAATTGAAACCGGTGCGGACATCCGTCATGTGAGTCGCTGGATGAAAGCCATCAGCGTCAAAGCCACTAGCGCACAGCTAAAGACAATAGCCAAGCTCCCCTTCGTCAGCCGGATCGAGCCCGTGCGGCAGCTATCAACTCCGCCCCTTCCAGATAACCAGAATGACATACGGGTAGCCAGTTCAGCTAATCGCAAGTCCACGCCCCTTGACTACGGCCCGAGCCTGGGCCAGTTACAGCTGATGAACGTCCCGGCAGTGCACGAACTGGGCTATTCCGGCCGAGGTGTCATCATCCTCATGCTGGACACCGGTTTCTACCAAGAGCACGAATCCATCTGGCCTGGCCGGATCCTGGCAGAGTACGATTTTCTGGAGGGTGATGATGAGACCCAGAATCAGACCGTAGAAGAGGATCGTGTTGGACAGCACCGTCATGGGACATATACATATACCGCCTTAGGCGGTTACAAGCCCGGTTACCTGATCGGGCCAGCATTCCAATGCAATTTCCTGTTGGCTAAAACCGAGTCGGTGCCCGGGGAATACCCGGCTGAAGAGGACAATTATGTGGCTGGACTGGAATGGGGCGAAGCACTAGGAGCGGATATTGTTTCCAGTTCATTAGGATATCTGGACTGGTATACGTACGACTCCCTGGATGGAATGACCGCTGTGACGACGCGTGCGGTCCGTTGGGCGACCCGATTAGGGATGCTGGTAGTGACCGCCGCCGGCAACGAACGTAACAGTCTAGACTGGGGGGGCTATATCATAGCACCCGCCGATGCGGACAGCATTATCGCCGTAGGGGCAGTAGACGCGGATGGCAATATCGCCAGTTTCTCAAGCCACGGGCCGACCTTTGACGGGCGCATCAAACCGGAAGTCGTCGCTCAAGGTGA
>CP070787.1:2476777-2503757 GCA_020346745.1 Fidelibacterota bacterium
CAGGGAATCGACTGGGTGGCTCTCTCGTTCGTGCGCTCCCCCGAAGATCGACAACCTATTGATGAGATATTCGCGGAGGTCGGCCGGCAGGTCCCGGTTATGGCAAAAATTGAAAAACCGGAGGCCGTAGATAATCTGGAAGAGATCATCAAGGTATTCGACGGAGTAATGATCGCCCGGGGGGATCTGGGTGTGGAATTGCCTCTGCAGGAGGTACCCCTTATTCAGAAACGCATCATTCGGGAATGCAATAAAGAAGGCAAACCCGTCATCACCGCGACACAACTGCTCGACAGCATGGTAGCCGCACCATTTCCTACCAGAGCCGAAGTGAATGATGTCGCCAATGCCATTTACGACGGTACCGACGCGGTCATGTTGTCGAATGAGACGGCTATCGGCGCGTATCCCGTCAAGGCTGTGGAAACGCTCCACGCAATCGCTTCTACTACTGAGGGTGTGACGACAGGAGATCAGAGCAGACGGCGGGAGGACCATGAGATCAAGGGAGTTGGTGCCTCCATCAGCCATGCTGCCGGCATGATTGCACGGGATCTCACCATACCCGTCATTGTTACCATGACCCATACCGGGAGTACTGCGAAAAGCGTGTCGCGGTTTCGACCGAGGGCGCGTATTGTAGCTCTCTCGCCCTTCAGTTCCACCTGCCGACAACTTCAACTCAGCTGGGGTGTCACCCCCTTGCAGGTAAATGAATATGCCAACACCGATGAGATGATCACGATGGCTGAGCGTCTACTGCTAGAGAGAGAGTTTGTAAAACCGGGTGATTATTTTGTTCTCACTGCGGGTGTGCCCATCGGGCAACCCGGCACCACCAATCTACTGAAAGTCCAAAAGGTACAGTCGGAATAGACACTGCTATAATAGTCTGAAGGCTTCCTCACTCGCATTCGTGATCAGTTTAATGTGAGGTTGCCACGATACCCTCTCGAAGACCGTATGCCGGGAAACTTGCCCGTCGAATTCAAGTTCTAATGCGGCTGACTCCGGCGTCAGTTCGGGCAGTTGGGGAACACGCTTGAATTCCTCTGCTAGAACCCATACAGGCATACCTGATTGCTCGGCCAGCCGGGCCAAGCTGCCTGATCCGATCTTATTAACGAATCCTTGGTTGTCATATTGGTCGGCGCCCAGCACGATGGCTTCGATTTCCGACAACCTTTGCGATAGCTGATCGTCGGCAACGAGTGTTGCCTGTATGCCGGCCTTGTTCAGGGCAGCCGCCAACTCGCGTCCTTCTTCTCCCGGCAGAGACAGGGCGCACAGAACCTGAATCGGTCCAGATACACTCAACACTGCACGTCTCACCAGGGAGCTGTTGCTGAGAGTAAGAATCGTGTGGTAGTGCTCAATTATCCTGGCACCCTGGCCGAAGGTGCCGACGGTCTGCTGTGCCATTTCAGCAGCTGTCTGCTCCAGTTCGTGTCCATGTTGAGTTACTTGAACCAGAGCGTAGGACCAGACTGCCATTAGTGGGAAGGCATCCTGACAGGCCTGCAGCCCTGCTACTACGACGTCACGGGTCTGGTGGCGGGCAATTTGGATAAACTGCTCGAATAAAGCCGATGCACCGTCGGTTCGGTTGAAAAGGATGGAGTGAAACGGTGCGAGCAGATCCCCCACTTCCGAGCTCAAATTTTCCGCGCTAATTCTCTGGCATATCATTCGCCAGGAGAGCCGGTCACGGGAGCTTATTTCAGCTTTACCGCGGTGCCATAAACCACGATTTCGGCAGCTCCACTCATGACGGTTGCGCTGGTGAACCGGATGCCTACGATACCATCGGCACCCAATGATTCAGCTGTGGCAATCATTCGATCCAATGCCTGCTCGCGAGCCTCCGCCATCATTTTGGTGTATTCAGTCACCTCACCGCCCACGATGCCACGGAAGGCGGCCAGGACATCCTTGCCAAGATGACGTGCCCGGATCGTATTTCCACGAACCAAGCCAAAAGTCTGAGCGATTTCGTGGTCCTCGAAACTATCTTGAGTCGTTAGTAACATCTGTACCTCACTGCTGAATGTTCTTCGAATAATAGTCATCTTCCTTGCTGGCCAGCCGTTCTTTAAGTACCTTGATGAACAGCAGGCCAAATCCTACCAGAACGACAAGCCCGATGATCCCATAGGGGAAAGCGATGATCAACCCGGCCAGGATACCGATGATCCACAGCAGCATTACACTACCTATGAGAATATAGGCGAGCTTTTCCATGGTAACCTCATTATCATGCTTGCTTTTAGAAATTTACAAACACTACGCTCCCTGATGCGCGGATAGCAGCTCCTTGATTCGATCCACCACCTCAACAATACTATGCAGAGACGTTGCCGTTTCATGATCGTGGAGGATGATAGGGGGCTGCTTCCAGCCGAGTAGCAGGAGCGGCTTATCATTTTTTATTGCTAAAGCGATTTCCGAGAGCGTACCGGCGCTACCTGGCAGGGCAACAACTACGTCGCTGGAGAGTATATTCACGATATTCCGGCTATCGCCCAATCCGGTGCGAATAGGTATGGTGAGGTGCGGCGAAGCCTGTTCCAGGTTCTTGTCAGGAAGAATACCGACGACGACTCCGTTGTCGTTCGCAGCGCCCTCGGAAACGGCCGCCATGACGCCAGTGTTTCGGCCGCCACTCAGGACGATCCAACCTTCCCTCGCCAGCGCCCGTCCCAGGTCGCGGGCAAGGTCAGCTATCTCTTCCGACACCTGACCGCCACCCATAACACCGATAATTGGAGACCGTTTCATTAGCTAGACCGATCTCATAATTATTCAATGGTATCCGTACTACAATGGTGGCCAGAGCATCTCGCTTTTGGTGTTTGAGGGAAATCTTCCTTAAGCAGTAGCATGATCTAGATAATCGCCATTATGATCACGCTGACTACCGGCATGACAAAATTGTCTTCCTGCAGGGGAGCGACCTCTACCAGAGTCGCCGTCAAGGCCCCTGCTATCCCGACCGGCAGCGTCACCAGATCAAGTGAGTAGTAGACGATCGTAAGCGTGAGGCAGGTAACCAGACAGGCGAGTGTTCCGCTCCAGGTTTTATTCAGGAAGCCCCACCCTCCAATTGTGGAACCGACACACCAGGCCAATAGGTCTCCAAAAACGACGAACATGATAGCCAGTGTAGCAATATTGGCCGGGAAGAATCCTAGCACGAGGACGGATGCAAATAAAAACATGACCATAGAAGATAAGCGGGATTCTTCCGTCTGTTTGTAGGGTACCGGAAAACGATTGTACTTTTTCAGGAATCGGGCTACTTCGAATCCAACGAAGAACAGAAACACCACAATAAGCACAATGATGGCATAGGTTTTGAAAAAGAGAGTTCCCAGCGGAAATACCACCGCTAATGGACGCAGCCATTTACGGCGCAGGAGTTTTCTCTCCTGGTCGGACATCTCGCGCAGATGAGTTTGCATCAACTTATAGATCCTGTGCCCGATAATATAGAGACTGACGACGAAGAGCATGATGCTGTGAGCAGTGAATCCAATCAGTAGGATAGCTGTATTGAGCAAGATTGGCACAAAAATCAGCGCCAATACGTTAGCGGGCTTCTTGTCGCTGGAGAGGAAAAATACTGTTGCCATTCCGACCAGTATGAGTACAAAGCTATAGGCAAAACGGATATCAGCTTGGATGAGCATCCCGATGGAATAGAATCCGATGCCAACCATTGTTGCTAAGCCCTCTCCTCCTCGAAAACGGAGATAGAAGGGAATTCGATGCCCTACATAGGCAGCGAATCCGGCGGCATAGCTGACCAGGAAGGAATTGCCGAGCTGGTTCGCGATGAGAATGGCAAGGGGAGCCTTGGCAAGATCATATATTGCAACCAAGACAGCTGCTCCATAGCCCATTGTATCTGCCACGTTGGTTATCCCTGGGTTACCGGAACCCTTTGTCCGGATATCAAAACCCATTGCTTTTGCGATAAAAAAGGCGGGTAAGAAACTACCGAGGCAGTATCCCAGAATGATGGCTATGGCGCCATTAATCGCCGGATCCATGGTTCACACTTGACTGAATTCGATAGAGGTAGAATATATACCTATACCCTTTATGCGAGCATCCCAGTTTAGGGGAAACAATGATCGATTAAAAGTGGCATGTTCGTATACCAGAAGGGTTTCATCCCAGGAGGAACCTGGTTGCTCTTCTGATCAATATCAAATCTGTCTAATTTAGGGTAATCATGGTGCCGGTTAACATTGTCCTGTTGATTTCAGGTCAAGTCTGACTAACTTTGACTCCGGTAATGCGACCCCAACAATCATCAACCGTGATAGGTGGAGATCGCGTCCCCGTCTTCACCAAACCTCCTTGTGGAGGTTTTATTTTATGTGGGAGAGAGTACTTGTGAAGAAGGTAAAAGCCACGCTCATGGACGCCACGGGTATGGAGCAGACCGTTACACGGTTGGCACACGAAATTATTGAGCGTCACCCGGATTTAGCTAGTTTGGCGCTGGTTGGCATTCAGCGGCGTGGTGAGTTTCTGGCCCGTAGAATTGTAGAGGCTATCCGCAGGCATACCGCTAGTGAGGTGAAGTTCGGTACCGTTGACGTGACCTTCCATCGGGACGATTTTCGGACCCGCCTGCCGGCGCCCCGTGTCGGCCCTACCAAAATAGCCTTCGGCGTGGATGACCTGCATATTGTTCTTGTTGATGATGTCCTTTTTACCGGACGAACAGTTAGAGCTGCTATGAACAGCTTGATGGATTTTGGCCGTCCGGCGTCAATCGAGTTGGCGGTCTTGGTGGATCGTGGTTACCGGGAGCTGCCAATCCAGGCTGATTATGTGGGGTATAGCCGTCCCACATCGGTGAACGAACAAATCCATGTCCACGTGGTCGATGTAGATGGCACTGATGAAGTTCTCCTTATGGAGTACGGTGAGTGAGTGAACCTGCAATCTCCATAAAACATCTTCTGGGATTGGAGGGGGTTTCCCGGCAGGATATTCAGACTCTGCTGGACACCGGTTTCTCGTTTCGTGAGGTGCTTGATCGACCCATCAAGAAAGTCCCCACCCTCACCGGGATCAATGTAGTCAACCTATTTTTCGAGAGTTCCACCCGCACGCGCATCTCTTTTGAGCTTGCGGAAAAGCGCCTCAGTGCTGATGTAACCAATTTCGCCGCCAGCGCCTCAAGCCTGAACAAGGGTGAAGGTCTTAAAGACACCATTCAGAATATCCATGCGATGAGAATGGATGCGGTGGTCATGCGCCACCCGGCACCAGGATCGACAAGGCAATTGAGCCAATTTGTGGATGCCGTTGTGATTAACGCCGGCGATGGCACCCATGAACATCCCACGCAAGGGCTGCTGGACATGATGTCGCTACAGGAGAGGTTTGGACATCTCAAGGGCCTGAAAATTGGAATTATCGGTGATATCGCGCATAGCCGGGTTGCTCTATCCAATATATTCGGTTTGATCACGATGGGCGCGGAGATCAAAGTCTGCGGTCCCGGGCACCTCATCCCCCCTTATATCAGTGATCTTGGGGTGAGTATCAACTGTGACGTGGACGAAGTGCTGGAATGGGCTGATGCGGTGAATGTACTGCGTATCCAACGAGAGCGGATGGGAGAGGGGATTATTCCGTCAGTTCGTGAATACCGCAACCGATTCGGAATCACCAACGAACGGCTCAGCAAGCATCGAAAGGAGATCGTTATCCTGCACCCCGGCCCCATCAATAGAGGAGTGGAAATCGACAGTGATGTGGCTGATGGTGACCAAGCTGTCATCTTGGACCAGGTGCTCAATGGCGTAGCGGTCCGTATGAGCGTTTTATTTCATCTCCTCGGATCCCGACTAAGTGAGGGAGAAGCCTAATGGGCACCATTGCGTCTATCCCACGGGAAATTCTCATCGAAGGGGGGACATTCTATGATCCCACAACTCGTCAGACCAGTCAAGCGTCAGTCGCTGTTAAAAATGGCAGGCTGGCCGGACTAGATGATATCAAACCTGAAAAAGCCAAAGTGATAGACGCCCAGGGTTGTATCATCACTCATGGTTTCATCGATATCCACGCCCACTTCCGAGAGCCTGGTCGAGAAGATAAGGAGAGTCTGGCGACTGGCTCGATGGCTGCCCTGGCGGGAGGATTCACCCGGGTGTGTGTCATGCCCAATACCGATCCCCCCATAGATGCTCCAGAAGGTGCCCGTTTTATTTTAGAGCGATCTGAAGGCCTACCGGTGATTATTTATCCTATTGGTGCAGTGACCAAGGGACAACGTGGAGAAGAGCTGGCCGAATTATTGGAGATGCAGGCTGCCGGGGTGGTAGCTTTTTCTGATGACGGACAACCGATTCAAAATGGGCAAGTTTTGCGACGGGCCTTGTTTTATACTCGTGATCTAGGCATTCCCATCATTAATCATGCGGAGGATGTGGCTTTAAGGGCCGAGGGAGTAATGAATGAAGGTGCCCTATCGACCCGTCTGGGTTTGCCGGCTAATCCGGCATTAGCCGAGGCAGCCATGGTTTACCGCGATCTGCTTTTAGCTGAGGATACTCAGGGACGCCTTCATGTGCCTCATATCAGCACGGCCCTGGCAGTAGATCTGGTGCGGAATTTCAAGGGCCGTGGCGTCCCGGTTACAGCGGAAACCACACCTCACCATTTGGGCCTTACTGAAGAACTGGTACGCGACTTCAGTACTAATGCCAAGGTTGCGCCCCCGCTACGAGGTCAAGAGGACCTTCAGGCAGTGGTGGCGGGACTGATTGACGGGACGATCGATTGCATTGCAACCGACCATGCTCCGCATACTGTTGAAGAGAAGGAGCAGGACATGATCCGGGCACCATTTGGCATGATCGGATTGGAATCCGCCTTCGGGCTGGCCCATACTACCCTGCTGGGAGCGGGGCTGACCACTGAGAAAGTAATCGATCTCTTCACTACCGGACCGGCACGAGTGCTGGGACTGGATTTAAATCACCTAATACCTGGTCAGCCTGCGGAACTTGTCGTGCTGGATCCTGCAGAGGAATGGACCTTTACCAGAGACGACATCCATTCCCGCTCCCGGAACACACCGATGCTGGGCATGAAGTTCAAGGGTCGAGTGAAAGCTACTCTTGGGCTGAATATGTGGTTCAACACCCTCTGAAAACCCTTGACCCCAAGAACAGATTAAATTTAAATTTTTCTGCTGTAGTAATTTGGAATTATGAGAACATTAGCTCTCAAATCTGAACAGATTAAGAAAGACTGGTACATAGTGGATGCCGATGGGCAAGTGCTAGGACGCCTTGCTACACGCATTGCTACGGTGCTGCGCGGGAAGCATAAGCCAACCTTTTCCCCTCATCTGGACATGGGTGACTGTGTGGTGGTTACGAATGCGGATAAGATTGTAGCCACGGGGGCGAAGGAAGTGCAAAAGGTCTATTGGCGTCACAGCGGTTTTCCAGGCGGTCAGAAAACCAAGAATCTGGAAACGATGCGTAAGAAACATCCCGAGCGAGTCATTGAAAATGCCGTTCGTGGCATGCTGCCCCACAACCGATTGGGCAGGAAAATGCTTAAGCACCTGAAAGTCTACGCTGGTCCCGATCATCCCCACCAGGCACAACAACCAAAACCTCTGGATATATAGGCAATTTATGACAAAAGTCCTTGCGCGGACTGTAGGAAGACGGAAGTCTGCGGTCGCCCGAGTACACCTTGAGAGTGGCAAAGGCGCCATTATTATTAATAGACGTGATATCGACGATTACTTTCATCGTGTAACTTATAGAAAACTCCTATTGGAACCGCTGGAAGCTGTGGATGTCGTTGGCCAGTACGACATAGTGGCCAGTGTACGCGGGGGCGGTCTTTCAGGTCAGGCAGGTGCTTTGAGCCTGGCTATTGCCAGAGCTCTGGAAAAAGTCAACGAGGATTTTCGTCTTGCCCTTAAGCAAGGCGGCTACTTGACTCGTGACGCTAGAGAGGTTGAGCGCAAGAAATACGGGCAACCAGGCGCCAGGAAGCGATTCCAGTTCTCGAAACGTTAAGATTAGTTTAGCAAAGGGTGGTATGGCCTCAGCATCACAGGTGACAACTGAAAACCTCATTAGCACCGGCGCCCATTTCGGGCATCTTACCCGCCGGTGGCATCCTAACTATAAGCCGTTTATCTATATGGAGAAGAACGGCATCCACATTATTGATATCCAACAGACGATGAATTGTCTGAATCGTGCGATTGAAGCTGTTTCTAAAATTGTGCGTGAAGGGGGATCGGTTCTTTTTGTTGGAACTAAGAAACAGGCTAAAGACGTTCTACAGCGAGAAGCTGATCGTAGTGGTATGTACTACGTGGTAGAGCGCTGGTTGGGAGGAACGCTGACCAACTTCTCCACCATCAAACGTAGCATTAAGCGGTTGCAGCAGCTGGAGAAGGATGCCGATACCCTCTACCAGACACTGACTAAAAAAGAAATCTTACGCCTTGAGCGAGAGCGTATTCGCCTGTCAGACCAACACCGGGGGATTAAGGACATGAAACAGCTCCCCGATGCGATTTACGTTGTTGACGCTCAGTTCGAAGCCACTGTGATTAGGGAAGCACGCCGACTGGAAATACCCATTATCGCCATCGTCGACAGCAATTCGGATCCAACCCTGGTCGACTACCCCATACCAGCGAATGATGATTCGCTCCGCACGATCCAGCTGATCACGAGTGCCATCACCGATGCTATTATTGAAGCCCGCGGTGGCCAGTCGTTCGAGGAGGCGGAGGAGTCAGAGTCTGACGCATCCGCAGCAGAAACCGCTGCTCCTGCCGAGGCTGATCAAGAGGACGTTCCGGCTGAGTCTGGTGACCTGCCTGCCGAGACAGATGCGCAGACTGAGACAAAACCAGCTGAGAGTGAACCGGTGACTCCGGAAGAAGAGGCAGAGGAAATCAAGGCTGAAGTTGATACAAAGCAGAAAGTGGATGAGAAATGATCTCGACAGACCAGGTTAAAGAGCTGCGCCAAAAGACAGGAGCCGGCATCTTGGATTGCAAGAAGGCGCTGGAAGAATCTGGTGGTGATATCGGCAAGGCCATTGATTATCTTCGTACCGCAGGGATTGCCAAGGCTGAAAAGAAATCTGGCAGGGATACATCCGAAGGTGTTGTGACTTCATATATCCACCCGGGCTCCAAACTAGGTGTACTCCTGGAAGTGAATTGCGAGACTGATTTCGTCACTGGAACAGATGGATTTCAGCGGTTTGTCAAGGATGTGGCCATGCATATTGCTGCCGCGGCTCCCATGGTCGTCCGCCGGGAGGATATGCCTCAGTCTGTTCTGGAGCACGAAAAGGAAATATATCTTGAACAAGCCAGGCAATCGGGTAAGCCAGACCATATCCTCGAGAAGATTGTCGGCGGCAAAATTGATAAGTTTATCGCGGAGAATGTGCTCCTTGAACAGGCTTTCGTTAAGGATCCTGAAAAAACAGTCGGGCGATACCTCCAGGAGACCGTCGGTAGTCTGGGTGAGAATGTAGCAATCTCACGTTTTAAACGCTTCCAGCTTGGAGAGATAGAACCAGATAAAGGCGATAGCGCCTGAACCATTTTCCCCTCTAATGGATAGCCTGCCCTATCGTCGTGTCCTCCTGAAAATGAGCGGCGAAATCCTTGCGGGGCAGGAAGACTTCGGTATCGATCCGGCAGTTGTCGGCAATCTTGCCAGCCAAGTCAAATCACTGGTTGATAAAGGAATCCAGGTAGGGATTGTTATTGGTGGCGGCAACTTTTTCCGGGGTTCCTCGTTGGAATCGGAAGGACTGGATAGGGTGTCAGGTGATTATCTTGGCATGCTGGGTACAGTCATGAACTCGGTCGCATTCCAGAATGCCCTGGAAGGATACGGCTTGGATACGCGAGTCCTCTCAGCTATTTCCATCACCCAATTAGCAGAACCATATATTCGACGGCGTGCTGTGCGCCACCTGGAGAAGAACCGTGTGGTAATCTGCGCCGGCGGCACCGGGAACCCCTATTTTTCTACCGATACGGCGGCCGTTTTGCGAGGCATCGAGATCAAGGCGGGTTTGATCATGAAGGGTACGAAGGTGGATGGGGTCTACGACTCGGATCCCGCTATCAATCCCCAGGCCAGGAAATATGAGAATCTCACTTATGAGCATGTGGTTGAAAAGAAATTGAGGGTGATGGACCTCACGGCAGTAACCCTATGTATGGAAAATCAACTACCCATCGTCGTCTTCAATGTTCAGGAAGAGGGGAACATGTTGAAGGCTGCCATGGGAAGCCCCATCGGGACCATAGTGAAGGGGGATACGTCATGATTAATGAACTGCACGCAGATGCAAAAGCTCGCATGGATCAGACTATCGAGCATGTTCGGCAGGAACTGGCTACTCTTCGAACCGGCCGGGCCAACCCCAGAATGGTCGATCATGTCAAAGTTGAATACTATGGGAGTCAGCAGTCGTTAAAGACTCTGGCAAGCATTTCTGCACCGGAACCTCGGCTGTTGGTCGTGGAGCCCTACGACAAGACACAGATCAACAATGTAGTCAAGGCCATCCAGCTTGCAGACTTGGGGCTCAATCCGAGTAGTGACGGCAATGTGATCAGACTACCTATTCCGGAACTTACGGAGGAGCGCCGAAAGGAATTGGCGAAGGTGGCTCATCAAGTGGTGGAAGAAGGTAAAGTAACCGTGAGAAATGTGCGCCGAGACGCGAATGGTGAGTTAAAGCAGTTGGCAAAAAGCCATGACATCTCGGAAGATAACATGCATCGTGCCATGGATAATTTCCAGGAGCTCACAAATGAGCATATCGAAATCCTGGATGAACTCCTTTCGGTGAAAGAGAAGGAGATCATGCACGACTGATCCTGACTGAAAACTGCTAATGATGGAATAAAAAGCGGGTCAAGAACCCGCTTTTTAATATTCCGAAAACAGGTTTAAATAATCAGCAGCGGGAGAATCCACACCCATGGCAGGTAACGCAACCACTTTCGTGTACAACTGTGCCGCCGCAGCGTGGGCAGGTCGTCATGCTCTTGGTGGTGGTTTCCGTGATGTGACTATCAGCCGGGGGAGGATTGCTGGGTTCAGGGCGCGGATTTTTCAGTAGAGCGGCGTCATTATCAACGATCTCCCACTGATGCTGAGGTCTTTGATCCAGGTAGTCATCCAAAGCCTGACCGATGGCATCGGGTGTTGACAGGACCAGCCGCCCATTTTCCCACGTTGGACTGGGGCCGCTGATCCCCTTGAGCTGCTTGACGATCTCTCTTGCATCCACTCCCGACCGCAAGGCCAGGGAAATGAGTCGACTGATGGCCTCCGCTTGAGTTGATGCCACCCCGCCTGCCTTGCCGATGGTCGTGAAAACTTCACACAAGCCTCGTTCGTCCTCGTTGATAGTTATATAAAGATTCCCCTCACCAGTTCGGACGCGGCGAGTCAGTCCGTGCGTGATCGCTGGGCGGGACCGAGGGTGGAGATGGGGTTTGTCACGTAGAACCGGATCATGCCCAGAAGTCTGTTCAGCCGGATCTACTGTACCCGGAAGGGCCTCTGTTTGCTCTGTGCTGATATCCCCCTGGGTCGAATCCTCAGGTGAGCCATTGCCCGCTGAACGGGCGCGCAGGTCAGATTGCTTCTCAGTTTGATCTTCGGAGATCAGGATACCTTCACGCGAACCTTCTCTGTAGACGGTGATGCCTTTGAGCCCTTCATGATAGGCAGTCATATAAATGTCTGCTACCGTCTCTACATCGATGTCCTCAGGGAGATTGACGGTGGAGGAGATAGAGCTATCTACAAACCTCTGAATCACTCCCTGCATTTTGACGCGGAAATAGGGATCGATATTGTGCGCGGTCACCACATACTCTGGCAGGTCTTTATCGTTCCCGAAGAGATTCTTGATAATGGGGTGATAAATGGTGTATTCCTTGAAAGTATCACCGTAGCCCTCATTTTGTTTCACTCGCCGCTTATAGGAGGTCGCGAAGATGGGCTCGATACCCGAAGTGACTTGCGCTACGATCGCCCCGGAGCCCGTAGGCGGGACTGTCAGAATGGTGACGTTACGAATCCCCTGATCAATAATATCTCTTCGGACGGTCTCCGACAGGTTCTGTACAAATTTGCTTTTCTTGTACCCCTGCCAATCGAAATTGGGATACGGTCCCTTTTCTGAGGCCAGAGCGGAAGAGGTGGCATAGGCCGTGGAACACATGCTTTGCATGATTTCCTCTACGGCGGCTAAGGCATCATCGCTGTCATACTTGGTACGCATCCGTACGAGCATGTCACCCAGGCCAAGGATGCCCAATCCAATGCGCCTGTCTTTGGTGGCATTTTCTTTCTGAATAGGAAGGGCATGCCGATCGAGGTTATAGTCGATGACATTATCAAGGAAACGGGTTGCGATCCCTACTGTCTCCTTGAATTCGGCCAGCATGAATTGGCCGTTGTCATCTACGAACCGTTCCAGATTGATGCTACCCAGGTTACAGCAACCGCCATCGGGCAGGGGCTGCTCGGCACAAGGATTTGTAGAGACCAGAGGACTACAGTACTCTCCATTGTGATAATCGATCATTGTGTCCCAGAACAGGAGTCCGGGCTCAGCACTGACATGAGCGGCGGAGATGATTCTATGCCATAGATCCCTCGCCTGTACAGTCTGATAGACCTGGCCGTCCCACCGTAGATCGAACGCCCTATCCTCTTCCACTGCGCGCATAAACTCGTGGGTGAGCAGCACGGAGATGTTGGAGTATTTGACCTTATTCAGATCGCGTTTGATGGTAATGAACTTTTCGATATCGGGGTGATCGACACGGAGGGTTTGCATGTTTGCGCCACGCCGCCCGTGCTGGGCAATGGTATTGGTATTGGTGCTGAACAAGTCCATGAATCCAGTGGGCCCACAGGATTCCCCCCCGGTACCGTTGATGGGTGAGCCTGAGGGGCGGAGTCCGGAAAGATCGTGCCCACAACCACCGCCATACTTAAAAGTAAGTGCTTCATCGATTACGGCCTGGTAAATGGCCGTGATTGCGTCCTCTTTGATAGCTACTACGTAGCAGTTGTTCAATGTCGTCTTGATATCATCACGACCGGCGCCGTGCATGATGCGTCCACCGGGCACGAAGCGAAAATCTTCCAGGATACTCAGAAACTTGGCCTCCCACTCCTCCCTCAATGCTTCGGTCTTTTCCACACTGGCGATGGCCTTAGCTTGCCGGACCCATAAATCCCATGGATTTTTTTCCCAAGGAGCCAGATACTTATTACGCAGGACGTCCTTAGCGATCTCATCATCCTGATAATAATTATCGAGAGCATATTTTGGAGGGCAGTCCTCTTCGCGTGTTTTTGGTGGGAGTGATGCTTGCGCCATAGTGGCAAGGGATTCACTCACTTCATCAGGAACGGCTGTTCCTTTCCCATTCTGCTTCCGTTCCGGATCAGGGGAGCTAAATAAGTCCATAGCTTCGGCCATGCGACGTTGTCCTCCTTAAAAGCGTTTGAGCTCCTCGAGCAATCCCTGAAGAAATCGGATTATTGGCAAGTATTAAGACACCGGAAGGCATACAAAGCCGGGGGTCAATGTAGGACGGCGGAAATTACGGCGCAAGCAAAATTGTGATCTAAGCCACAATATATTGGGGGAAATGTGATATTTTTCACTGGATCTCACTATATGTAGTGAGATTCGGATCACTTTGCTACAATCCAAGCATCTTGATTTGGGAAAACCCGACGGGTAAATTGATTTGTTCAAAGCGGGTGTAGTTCAATGGTAGAACACCAGCTTCCCAAGCTGGATACGAGGGTTCGATTCCCTTCACCCGCTCAACCTCCAGATTCCCCATAGGTGGGTTTCATTAGAAAAGCTGGACCGTTAATGCTCCCAAAATAAAAGGAAATAGAAAGATTATGATCGGTCTCATCTCATCTGTCCTGCCTTCCCTCAATCGTTCCCTATCTCTAGTGTTCATCATCACAGCTCTTGGTGGGGTGCTGGGTGCCCAAACCCAAACCGTGGTAGGCGAGGGTATGGGGATGACTCATGATGCCGCACTCTCAGCAGCGAAACGGGATGCTGTGGAGAAGGGCGTTGGTGTCGTAGTAGCCAGTGAAACCCTGGTGAGAAATTTTCAGGTTGCGGATGACCGAATCTTAAGTAAGGCCAACGGCTTTGTTAAGACGTATGAAGAAACTTCCTCCAGCCAGGGACCTGATGGGCTGTGGACAGTCACCATCTCTGCAGTGGTCACGGATATACTTGATGAGGTGGTGAAGGACCAGCTCGCTCTTGATCTGCTCCTGTCGTGGGTGAGGCATCCCCGATTTATGATCATGATTGATGAGCAAAACATTGATGATCCCAGCTCGATAGTTGCCGAGACGGAAATTGGCAGGATAATGGGAGCCAAGGGATTTGATATTGTCAGTCCCAGCCAGACCGAAGCTCTTCAGCAGCGAAATATCAACCTGGCCTCGGCCCAGGGAGATCCTACCCAGGTATCGGGCATAGCGACCGAGTTTGGTGCTGAGTATATCATCCTTGGTAGTGCCAGCTCCAAAGCCGTTAGTCATCCGATGCTTGGTACCAGACTTTCAGGGCAGGCGAATATCAGTGCGCAGGTCATCAGGGCTGATAACGCACAGATTATTGCCCAAGAGACTTTCCATGGGAAGAGTACTCATATTGACGCAAACACCGCCGGAGTTAACGCCTTGAAGGGTGCCGCGGAAGAGCTGAGTGAATATCTCATGGCCGAGACCGTGAAACGGTGGAGTCTTGAACAGTCGAATGCGCGGGTACTCACGCTGCGTATCTCGGGGGTGACCTACCAGGCGCGTGGGCAGATCATCCAAGTATTGAATAGCGAGATTGAGGGGATTCGTTCAGTGGATCAGCGGAGTTTCTCAGCTGGCACGGTGACCCTGGCTGTGGAATATACCGGCAGCAATGAAGATCTGGGCTTCCAGTTGGACGGCAAGGATTTTGGCACCTATGCTCTCTTTATCGTGGGCGAGACTCCCAATGGTTTTGACCTGGCCGTCCAGGCGAAATAAGGTTGGCTTGAATCGTGGTTCCAGGGTAGATAGTAGGCAGTCCGTCGCTTCTCGAATGTACATTCCTGGAGTAAACCTAAAATCCCAACTTGGACTTAATCGGCATTAACCTTGCAGATAGTACCTTCCGTTCCTACCTTTGAGTTGACTTTCTTGCCTACCGTATTATCCAATAACCTCCACTAGAGGAGTTTGTGCTATGCGTACCAATCTGATAGTTCTTTTGTCTCTCGGATTACTGTTTGGGCTTACCGGATGTGCCCCGAAAGCGGTGTCGCAGTCTGATCTGGATACACCTGAATACCATTTCAGGCTTGGTGTCCGTAGCATGAACAATGGCGATTATGAAACAGCGTTGACCGCCTTCCAAAGAGCGGTGGACCTGGATCGAAAATTCGCTCGTGGGTGGAGCGGATTGGGACTCACCAAGGCATATTTAGGCAATTCTGCTGAAGGGAAGGATGATGTTGATAAAGGGATCAGCCTGGCTTCCAAGGACGAGGTTGTATGGATCTTTCGCGGGCGATTCTGGACGGTTAGCAGGGACAGAAGGAATTGGCTGGAAAAGGCCGAAGATGATTTCCGACGTGCATTGAGCCTGGATCCCGGTAACGAAGCCGCTGAGTATTACCTGGGAGAAGCCTACTTCTACAGCCTGAACTTCCAGGGAGCTGAGGCCCAATTCGCAAAAGTAGTCAGTTTGAAAGGTGAACTGGCCGGCAAAGCCGACGAAATGTGGAGCCTGTCCCAAAAAATCGTTCGGGCACGACCGGGTACGGAAGCTGGCCGGCAGATAGCCATCAAGCCTGAGATTACCCGGGCCGATCTTGCCGTGCTGTTCGCAGAGGAATTGAAGCTAGCTGAGATCTTCGAGCGGTTGGCTCCTCCCTCCGGGCAGCCTGCTTTTCAGCCCCCGAGCGCGATGACCACTGCTGACCAGAGAACGGTTCCGGCAGATGTAGCAGGTCAATGGGCTGAGCCCTGGATCATGGAGGTGCTGGACCTAGGCGTGTTTGAAGTGGATCCATCTGGCAACTTTTTCCCGTCCCAAACGGTCATGCGGGTGGACTATGCCATGGCGATTCAGCGCATTCTCATAACCGCAACCCGGGATGCCTCTCTGGAGACACGGTATTTCGGTGAGAGTCCTTCGCGCTTCGGCGATGTGCCTAGCAGTCATTTCGCTTATAACGCTATGGCCTTGTGCGCCGAGCGTGGGATCATGCAAGCTGATCTCATGTCCGGCCGCTTTGATCCGGCCGGAAAGGTAACCGGTGCCGATGCGCTGCTCATCATACGGGAGATTCAATCTTCCCTCCGCATCACCTTTTAGCCGGACAACACGTGGCTTAAACGGCAAGCTATTCAGAATTGGAGAACGTCAACTTCAGGGAGGAACACATGCTACGCTTAAAACTAGTTGCCGCGGTCGTATTATTGACGCTTTGTACTTCGATAGCCTGGAGCCAGTGGAGTGCAACTCCTGGCGCAGTGACAGAACAGAATGAGTTTGGACTCGTTGACTATTCCCAACGGGTTATCACGGCCACTGGAATAGGAGCTGTCCCGGCAAATGCGCCTAATGTTGGTGCGGCCCGTGCAAATGCCATACGGGCAGCAAAGATGGACGCTTTACGCAACCTGGTGGAGGCGGTAAAAGCTGTACGGGTATCTTCTGAGACGACCGTCAACAACAGCATGGTTGAGAATGACGTTATCCGGACCAAGGTTGACGCGATGGTCCGGGGTGCCCAGCAAGTGGGAGAAGTAAAGTATTTAAGCGATGCGTCCGTAGAGCTCACTATGGCTGTGCCTATGAGTGGCATCATGGATGTTGTCCTTCCGGTTGCAGCGCCAGCTGTTCCCCCGACTTCGGGGGAAGTCATAGCGCCTGGTACTGAATCTACGCAGGTTGGGGCGACACCTGCAGTTGCTCCGGAAGTCGCCGGGCAACCCATCACCGGCCTTATTATTGATACACGAGGCTTGGCTGTAAAACCTTCCATGTCGCCGCGTATCCTCAGCCAGGATGGAACCGTTCTGTACGGGCCGGGCAAATACCCTCGTGACTTCGCTGTAACTCAGGGAGTTGTGGGTTATCATAAGGATATTGAAGCGGCTAAAAGGGATGCCAGGGTGGCTGGCAATCCGCTAACTGTCAAGGGGACCGGTACGACAGGAACATTGGGCACTGATGTGATGATAGCCACGAACGATGCCCAGCTAGCTGCTGGCTACACCGGTTTTTCAGAAGCGATCAGCAATTGCCGGGTGATGTTCATCCTGGATTAGGATGACAGGTCGTTCGGCGATCGGGTCACCAGAAAACTTTTCATACAACCAGTTGCAGGTTGATTAGGGGAGTGATTCCCTTGAATATCACCTGAAACGCTGATTCACATCCGAGCTACCATGACAAAGACTACTCCTGTTCTACTTGCCATACTCATCTTGAGTGGACTTTCAGCCCAGAACAAGCAGCTTTTCGGGCGAGTTACCTTTCCCCTGGGGACAGTACAGGTGCAGGTGACTCCCAATCCTGGTTGGGAGAAGGTGAAACTCAACCAGGATGTCTTTGTGGGGGATAAGGTTAAGACGCTGGTGAAATCCCGCTGTGAAATCACATTGAACGGAGGTGGCAAGATCCGGATCGGTGAAGAGACCGAGATGGAACTGACTCAGGCCAGTGTGACTCCACTGAAAAAGGATTTCGGGGCTACAGTATCAAAGGGCCAGGTGTGGGTGGCCGCGAAAGCCGCATTTGGTGAGAGTAAAAATGTTGCGGTCCGTGCCCCCACCGCAGTTGCGGCCATCAGGGGGACCAAGTATCGTGCCTTGGCTGATACGGCTGAAAGCTCCGTTCTGGTGTATGAAGGCAAAGTCGACGTGATCTGGGCTGAGGCGGTGGAGGAATCGCAACAGGGGGATGCCGGGGACAGCGGTGCGCCCGGTGCAATCAGAATTGGTCCCCCACAGGAAGTCGCCCCGCCGGAAGAAGTGCCTCGTCCCTATGAGGTCTCCCTGGAAGAGTGGATTACCCTAGTGGAGGGTATGCAGATAAACGTCCGACGGGATGGCAGGTATCACATGTTCGAATTCGATCAAGCCACAGATGCCCAATTAGATTTCGTCCGCTGGAACAAGGATCTTGACGAGCAACAGGAAGAATAGATCGGATGACCACCATCATACCAGGGACGATTCGTGACACGTCTTTGGGATAAACTAAAACAGATTTTAATCGGGTCTGGGCTGGGACTGCTCTCAGCCCTTTTTGTCTGGGGAGCTACGTCCGCTGGATGGTCCTTTTTGAAGGAAGTCGTGGATGGCTATGAGTTCCGCTCCTACGACAGTCGATTTCGGGCAAAGAACTCTCGCGATACGCAGCTTAGAGCTGCAAGAGGCGACTTTCTTGAAGATTTCATTGACACTGTTCTGATTGTTGACATTGATCTGGAGTCCATCGAGGAGCTGGGCAATTACTATCGATGGCGTCATGGGATGCACGCTGAGTTGATCAATCACATCAGTACCGGAGAACCCAAGGCAGTATTATTCGACGTTATCTTTGACGCCGAACCCGATCCATACAATGATACGGCATTCGTAAATGCCACATACCGGGCTGGAAACGTCTACCATGCCTTTAATCTGTCTGCGACCGACAGTTTGAATTTCCGTTACGCTATGAGCGCGCCGCCAGATGGATTCTATCTTCATACGGTATCACAAGGTGAGAACTTGGAGGAAGTGGCCAAATATTATTTCGGTGATCCTGAGGCAGCAGCCTTTCTAAGGGACCTGAACACTGACCTTATCCCTCCCGATGGCCGAATCCGGACCGGCCAGGTGGTACGGATTCCCACCCAGCTGGATGTTGCCTCAAATAGACTCGAGGTGCCGCTGGAAACTGCAGCTCACTTCCCGTCGGGCGAGCGGTTCGATCATACCTTCATCGGCCTGCTCAACGCCAGCAAAGGTATTGGGAGCGTCGAATTCCCAACAGATCCTGACGGGATTATCCGCCGAGCTCCCACGGCTGTCTATTTTTCCAGCGCTGGACAGGTTTATCCCACCCTGACCATGGCTGCCATCATGGATATTCTAGATGTATCCAAGGATGGATTGGATTATGATCTGGAGAATCGGCGCCTTCGAATGACCGACCGGAGTGGTCAGCTAATAAGGGAGATCCCCACCGATGAACAGGGGCGGCTCTGGGTTAATTATTATGGCGGCTACCACGCTTTCCGATACATCCCGTATGTCTGGGCAGCACCGGACATGATCCCCGCGGAATACTTCAAGGACCGGATTATCTTGGTGGGATCCTCAGCACCGGGATTGATGGACTTAAGAAGTACCCCGGTTGTGGAGGCCTTCCCGGGGGTAGAGATCCACGCCAACGTGATCATGAGCATCCTCATGAACGAATTTGTGCGCCCCATTTCCAAGGTCTCAATGTTCTGGATCGTAGTAGCTCTGGGACTGGTATTTGGCAGTATCCTTGGATTGGTGCAAAGCGCAGACCTTGGGCGGCTATTAGGAGGCGCTTCAGGGCTGGTGCTGGGAGGCCTTTCCGGCTTATTGCTGGTTGGGATTCTCGGATTGCTGATTGGCGGCATCTTAGGATTGCTGCTCGGTGTTTTCCTTGGAAGGCTAAAGGTTATTGCCTCATTGCTCATTACCCTCACTGCTGTCGCCGGATGGATGCTGTTTGTTAACTATCATTTTATAAGTGCGTTAGAGGTGTTTGAGATGATTCGGCCAATCATCAGTTTTGGCGGGACATTTCTCAGCGTGAATCTGTATCAGTTCCTGGTCCTTGAGAAGGACAAACGATTCCTGCGCAAGACCTTCAGCACATATGTATCCCCTGAACTCATCGAGCAAATGGTGGAGAGCAAGCACGAACCCCAGCTGGGCGGGGAGTCGGGTGTGCGGACGGCTTTCTTCACCGATATCCAGTCCTTTTCCAGCTTCTCTGAGATACTCACTGCCAAGCAGCTGGTGGCGTTACTTAATGAATACCTGACTGGTATGACTGACATCCTGTTGAATGAAGGGGGTACTCTGGACAAGTTCGAGGGTGATGCCATTGTTGGTATCTTTGGTGCTCCCATGCCTATGGAAGACCACGCCCTGCGAGCGATGCACACCGGGCTCGGTATGCAGGATGCCCTGGCGGGACTCCGGCAGAAGTGGGCTTCCGAAGGAGATAAGTGGCCCGAGCTGGTACATAATATGCGCATGCGCATTGGCATTCACTCCGGTGAGTTTGTTACCGGAAACATGGGCACCATCACCCGCATGAACTACACCATGATGGGGGACGTAGTGAACACCGCGGCCCGGTTGGAGGCCTCCGCCAAGCAGTACGGCATCTATATCCAGTGTACCACCGAATCTCTGAACCTAGCCGGACCTGAGCTATTCGAGTGGCGGGAGATCGACAAGGTCCGGGTGGTTGGCAAATCAGAAGCGGTGGAAACGGTGGAAATCATGGCCCACAAAGGCCAGCTTGACGGATCACTACTGGAAATGCGGGATCAATACCAGGAAGGTATGGTTCAATACCGGCAGCAGCAATGGGACCAAGCCCGGAAGACATTTGAGGAGTGTGATCGGCTGGAGGAAGTCTTCGCGAAACGCCCTGCCACTCCCAGTCGCGTGTATATCGAGCGCTGCGACTACTTCAAAGCTAATCCGCCCGGCGATGACTGGGACGGCAGCTGGACTCTTACCGCCAAGTAAAATCTCAACCAACTAATACATTTCACCTGTAAAGAGCTTTCCTGGAAGAGGGCATCTTATTAATATTGAATAGGTCATATGACGTATTAATACAGTCATCAATAGTCAGCCCGCTTTAATTAAGTACAATGAGATCAAATCTCACGTTAGGGAAGACCGTAGTCGTGGGATGGATCGCCCATACTCTGAGCTGGGGTCAGCCACAGCCCCTCCCGGCTAGCTCTTTCACTCTCCAAGATCTCTCCCAGGAATTACAGCAGCGGTATCGGACCACTCAATTGCAGGTGAAGCAAACTGCTGTAGCACATCGGCTGGCATTACACCTCTTGCTCTCCGATGGTCGGCGAGCTGCTCTGCAGCGCTTTTCGCACGGACATCCACTTTATTATATCACTACGAACCTCATAGCGGCCAGAACAGTTGGCACGGATCGTGTCTGGCCAGGAGGCGAACTGGGCTTGAACCTCATCGGCTCTGATGAGCTCATCGGGATCTGGGATGATGGAGGTGTCCTGAGTACTCACCAGGAATTCGGTGATAGAGTTACACTTATGGACGCTGCAATTAATATGAGCTCGCATGCAACGCACGTCGCTGGAACTATAGTAGCCGCTGGCCTTGTTCCTGAAGCCCACGGCATGGCCAGTGCAGGGAACCTGCATAGCTATGATTGGGAACTAGACGGGCTGGAAATGACTATAGCTGCTTCAAATGGCTTAGCGCTTTCCAACCATTCATATAGTTATGTTAGGGGATGGCAGTGGAATTGGTTTGATGACAACCTTTGGGTTTGGTTCGGGGATGAATCGATCAGTACCACCGACGATTATCGCTTCGGCTTTTACGACAGCACGGCACGGGAATGGGATCAGATTGCTACGGCGGCTCCCAAGTATCTGATCGTCACCTCGGCGGGTAACGATCGTACTGACAATGGGCCTTCAGCGCCGAACACCGCCCACTGGGTTTGGGATAATAGCAACGGTGCATGGATTCTATCTACGCAGTTCCGTAATCCTGATGGACCGTACGACTGCCTCCCAGGGGGAGCACAGGTAGCAAAAAATATGTTGGTCGTAGGTGCGGTAGAAGATATACCGGGAGGTTATACTAATCCATCCGACGTTGTGATGACCCCTTTCAGCTCATGGGGACCGACGGACGATGGACGTATAAAGCCAGATATCGTAGCAAATGGTTCGCAGCTCTATTCCACCGTGGCAGTGAGTGATACCGGTTATGGGACAATGAGCGGTACCTCCATGGCCGCACCCACGGTCACAGGTTCCATAGCGCTTTTACGGCAACATTACAGGGCAACACATGATGGCGAGCTTCCTTTGGCTGCCACCCTCCGAGCGCTGGTTATCCATTCTGCGGACGAAGCTGGCGAGGGTTTTGGCCCTGACTATTCCTATGGTTGGGGGCTACTAAATACTGGAGGGGCAGTGAAGCTGATCTCAGAAGATAACCAGGAGCATAAATCAATCCAGGAATTGATCCTTAACAGTGGTGATGATTATTCACTCTCTGTTATGAGTGAAGGACTGGATGCGCTAAAGGTGACCATCGCCTGGACTGATCCCCCAGGCAATGTCCCCCCAGCGGAGCTGGATCCAAGAGCACCCATTCTGGTCAATGATTTAGACCTGCGTGTTATCAGGGCAAGCGATGCCTATGTGTTCCCACCCTGGAGACTGACAGCCGATTTTCCTGATCAGGCTGCCATCATCGCTGATAATGATATCGATAACGTGGAGCAGGTTCTCATTGACCTACCGATTCCCGGGGAATATCTGATCACGGTGGCTCATAAGGGCTCCCTCGCTGGCGGGAGCCAGAGTTTTTCCATGATCATCTCCGGTGCGACGTTCCCGGCGCTACCTGACATATTGGCATGGGAAGGTGACTCAACCAAAGTCGATTACAGTGGCTCCTTCATTCGGGAGACTTTACCATTGGTCGGCGAGGTGGATTTGACCTATTCCACGGTATTCCCGATGACTCTGGACGCATATGATGCCGTTTTTCTATCATTTGGGCCACCCGTGAACAGAACGGTTCTCAATGATACGATGGCTATAATCATACAGACCTACCTGGAGCAGGGCGGCAGCCTTTATCTAGAGGGCGGCGACGCCTTGGGCGTTGATTTGGCCGGTAATGACACGCTGCTTGCTCTGCTTGGAATAGAGACAGTAGTTGATGGCAGCTTTAATCCGATCGACGGACTGGAAGGACAGCCCCAGACCCTAGCCAGCGGGATGTCTTTCAGCTCTTCCACGCAGATACATAACGAATATCCTGACATCTATTATCCAGGCACTGGAACGACAGCTTTCATTGAGAGCAACTACGGAACGGTCGCTGCTCAGCATTCCGGGGACTATGGTCAGAGGACGTTCGTATTTTCCTACGCCTTGGCCGAGCTGGTAGATGGTGTATCTCCCAGCACACGCTCGGATCTCCTGGCCGGCTTATTTGATTTTTTCCTGACCGAATCTCAGCCATCGCCTAATAGTCCACCTTTGGCAGTGGATGATACAGTGAATATGAAGGAAGACTCGACGGCATCCATTCCGGTGCTGGCGAATGACTACGATCCCGATAACGATCAGCTGTCCATCTCCAGTTACACCCAAGGGATGCACGGGCAAGTGTCAGTCAGTCCCTCAGATACCACGGTCATATATGCACCTGAACCTGATTTCTTCGGGGCTGACAGCTTTACGTATGAACTCGCCGATGGCAGAGGTGGATTTGATAGTGCGATAGTCCGCGTGACGGTGGAAGGTCAAAACGATGATCCGGTTGCCCTGGACGATGAGGCCATAACGCTGGAAGATATGGCGGTGCTGATTTCTGTCTTGTCAAATGATGTGGACATTGATGGGGATACACTCTCTGTTATCTCCACTGAATCCGGGGAGAACGGCCTGGTCTCAATTGCTGCTGGAGATACCGCGGTTGTATACACACCGGAGAAGGATTTCAACGGCAGTGACACTTTTGCCTATGTAGTAGGCGATAACAATGGTGGCTATGATTCAGCCGTCGTCACGGTCATAATTACCGCAATTAATGACTCCATGGACGCCAGAGATGATACGGTCTCCACGCCGGAAGATACACCTGTCAGTATTCACGTACTGGCGAACGATATTGATCGGGATGGAGATTCACTCATTGTAGTCAATGCTGGCCCTGCTCTGCATGGTGGGGTGACTTTTAGCTCAGATGGTCTGGTTACCTATTCACCCGAGCTAAATTATTTCGGGCCGGATACCTTCCCCTATTTCATCACAGATAATATTGATGGTATCGATACAGCACGCGTGTATGTAACTGTTACACCGGTCAACGATCCACCACTGGCGGCGGACGACGAGGTCACAACAGCCGAAGACTCCGTGGCATTATTTGCTGCCCTGAAGAACGATTACGATCCGGATGGTGACTGGTTATCTCTTGCGGATACGACGTGGCACGCTGGTCACGGAGAGGTAGGCATGCTCGTGCTGGATACTGCAGGAGTTGAAGGGATAGTTTTCTCCTATCTAGCTGAGCCCGATTTCTTCGGTCGGGACTCTTTCAGCTATCGGATCTGCGATGGCATCCTGCTTGATACAGCAAGCGTTACCATTGATGTCTTTCCTGTGAACGATAGCCCGGGGCCTTTCGCTCTGCTTGAACCTGGGCCCGACACGAGCAATATTGCCATAATCGCCGAGAACATCGGCGATAGCCTTATTTTCAGCTGGGAGCCTTCCCATGATGTGGATGGAGACTCGGTCTCCTATCGGTTCGAATCCCATGATACGCTGTCAACATTGCTGCCTGCGGGTAGTATTACGAGAACCAGGGTGACTATGGCTTATTCAGACCTCGCGACCCAGTTGAGGACTATGGGCATTACTGGCAGACTCAGCGGCCATTGGACTGTCCTGGCGACTGACGGTACCGATACTACCCGGGCTCATAATGGTCCCTTCCGCCTGGCTGTGGATATGAGTAGCCTGCAGATTGCTTCGGTAGATGATATCCCGCGTGAATATTCACTTTACCAGAACTTTCCCAATCCGTTCAACCCCAATACTATTTTCAGGTTTGCGTTGCCTAAAGCGGTCAAGGTCCGGTTGGCAGTATTTGATTTAAAGGGCAGAGAGGTCAACCGGATCGTGGATGGGGTTCTGCCGGCAGGGTATCATCAGGTGCTGTGGGATGGCAGAATGTCTGGTGGGAAAGAGGTCCCCAGCGGCGTGTATTTCGCGGTCATGACAGCACCTGGATTCGTGCAACAGATCAAGATGGCTATACTAAGATAGTGAAGGCCGGGCAGGGACTCAGTGTTTCAATTGCCGTATACGCGAATTTCCGGTAGCATAGGATCGAGACCAGCTAGAGCTGCTCCTGTAGCCGCTCAGCATTCTCCTGCTCCATTTTGGCTCTGATGATCGCATCCTGGATTCTCTTTGATTTCGGGTTCAGACTCAGAGCGGTCTTCAGGTGCTCGATAGCTGTATCGAATTGACCAGCGTACGTTTCCGCAAGGCCCAGATTGTAGAATGCCTTAGCCTGGACCTCGCCCGGGAGACCTGACTTTCCTATAGTTCCCCTTAGAAGTACCATACCGTCTTCCCACTCACCTATGCGGAAGAAACTGATAGCCTGATCAACCTCTGGTAATAGTTTGTCGGTCATGAAGGCGGCACGTACCTGGGCATCGTAGGGTGCAACCATCCGCATGAACTTCCCTGAAATCTCCTTTACGCATCGAGAATAGAGGGCGTTGCGATCGATACTGGCTGGGTCGCGCTTATCAGCACTCCTGCGAGCCGTATGTCTGGCTGACAAACTCTTAACAGCCAGGATTCTCGCTGTCTGGATATCGATGACTTGCAGGTTCGCTGACATGGTGTAGGTGCCTTTGCGGGTATTGATCTGGTGGGAACGCCCCTGCTTGTCCTTGTAGGGCTTCCCCCTTTCCATGTCTTCCGTGTATTCGTCGGTTTGGATGCGTCCAAAAATCAGGGCTGCTGTCCCAACGATCCTTCCGATCTCCGGAGCGGTGCTCTCATCGATGATTCCTGTTTCACTGAGGGAATATTCGTCCATTATTCGGGCCAGATGCTGCCGGTCAAGAACTTCGAACTGGCCGGACGTAAACAAGACCGAGGTAATCTCATCCGCAAGATCGTTCGCATGGCTATCTTTCCTACCATGTTGACCAGTGATATCACCAATGGCGATCTTGCGATATTCCTTGAGATTGATTTCGGCCGGCCGCTTGACGATGATATAAATCGACGATGTGCCACAACTGCCAATCACCAGCGCAAGAAAAAGTCCCCACACTGCTCTCAAAATAGTAAATTGCTCGCTAATTTTTGAACCAGGGATTATTGTCATTGGATAACCTCTGATTTCAGATTCTTGGATTGCTTGGTCACTTTGGAGTTCGCGTATCAGGGAGCACCTGCTATTCGAGGAAATCTCCGAGCTTGGTTTTGGATCGATCCTGTGGAATGTAAGCAGGAAAAGGCAGGAACACTACTGACCGCTAAAGTTCCGGCTGGGGGTAGTGGCTGGAATGAATCGCAGCCTATTGACTGCTCATTCCGAGGTACAGTGTCGGCCAGAACTCAAGGCTGTTTGGATGCATTCCTCGACGACAGAAACTGTCAGCTCGGTCTATACGGCAGAATAAGGCACTTTGGCATGAGAATTGCACCTGTTTTGGGTAACATGATAGTTTGTGTTGAAGACATGATGGATTTTCAGATAACCGGTAATTGTGATTCCCTGTTGGGTAGCGGTCCTATTCCTCAGGAACGAGTACAACAGGATCACTGCTTTGAAAGTCAGCCGTCGGTAGGCAGTTTCAGCCGTACCGCTAAATGCTGTTCATCGCCAGGAAACATCATACACAATCACCCGGTCTCCACCGAATAACCACCCCTATTTTTCCCCGAATACATCCTATGCGCTACCTTCTTGTTATCGTAAGTGTACCTGTAATCCTGGGAAGTGGTATCCGTACTCATACACCGATCGGTTTCCATTATCCGGATAGACGGTTGTTGGTGCGGATG
>CP070787.1:2503857-2517900 GCA_020346745.1 Fidelibacterota bacterium
ACTGATGAAGGGGGGAACTTCATCATTCTTAATGTCCCGCCAGGAACCCATACCCTTCAGTTTTCCATGATCGGGTATAATCCACTGGTCATGACGAATCTCCTGGTGCAGACTGACCTGACCAGGGAGGTGAGCGCTGATCTGACACCCACGGTTCTGGAAGCTCAGGAGGTGAATGTTATCGCTCAACGTCCCCTGATCCAGCGTGACGCCACGGCCAGCGCAGCCGTGATTACCAGTGATGTACTGGAATCCGCTCCGGTGGAGACCTTCCAGGCCATTGTCCAGACCAAGGCGGGTGTGACCGTGGACCCGGAGGGCGACCTACATGTTCGTGGCGGCCGGGAGAATGAGATCGCCTACCTCGTGGATGGGGTGCCTAATATCAATCCCTACGACAGTGGACTTGGTGTGGATATCGCGACGAATGCCATTCAGGAACTCTCGGTAATCACTGGTTCCTTCAGTGCCGAATACGGCCAGGCTATGTCGGGAGTGATCAACATTGTCACCAAGGAAGGCTCCTCCGACCTGCATGGATCGATCTCGGTCATGGGAGGGGACATGCTAACCGATTATGACCTGGATATCAGTCCCCTGGTGCAGGATGAAGCCGGATCATTCGAGGTAGCGGATTACAGCGAGATCGAGGCCAGCCTGTCCGGCCCCATTCCGCTATTTAAGAAAATCTGGTTCTACACTTCGCTGCGATACAATTCTGATGCCGGTTATCTGTATGGCGTGGATCGATACACACCCTATGGGGTCGAAAAAGATTCATCTGAATGGAAAGCCTTTCAGCAGAATCCGTCGAGCAAGATCAATGCTCAGGCCAAATTCACTCTCCCGCTGACTGAAAGTCTGAAGATCAATTACACCCTGCTCTTCGAAGACCGCAGATGGAAAAAGTACACCCATTCGAGAAAATTCATCAACGCAGGGCATTACTCCTATTACAAACAAGCGTTCAACCATATCTTCAAGCTCACGCATCAGCTGAGCAGCCGAACCTTCCACTCCCTCAGTTTCTCCCGGGCCGATAACGATTACTGGTATCATCCCTACGAGGATCCGCTCGATCTGCGGCAGGTCTCCGATGAATATTACCGCACGGATGACAATTACGAGTTTTATACCGGTGGCACGGAAAATTGGCACTATGATCGCTTACTGGAGACGACTCTGGGTAAATGGCTGCTTACCAGCCAGCTGAATGACCGCCATGAGCTGAAGACCGGTATCGAGGTCAAGTTCCATGATCTGCTGGAAACGGACGTGTCCATGGACGTCGATATGCGGGATGAATCCTGGGATGACGCCAATGGCAACGATGATTATGATACAGGCGAAACCTTCGTCGATCTGAATGGTGACGGAGTATGGAACCGGGGTAATGATGGCAACGGCGACGGCATTCGAGGCAACATCATCGAAAGTGGCGGTGGATACAATATTCGCTCGGAGGCTGATCCCAAGGAATACTCCGCATTCATCCAGGACAAGATCGAGCTGACTGACATGGTGATCAACATCGGGCTCCGTTGGGATTATTTTGATACTGGAGGCCAGGTGGCGGTCGATTGGAATGATCCCCATTCGGACAGCACGGTCGCGGCCAGTCCGAAGCAGCAGTTCAGTCCGCGCTTCTCATTGGCCTATCCCGTTTCCGACCGGGGAAGACTGTTCTTCTCCTACGGCCACTTTTTCCAGATGCCACCCTATCATCGGCTGTACCATAATCCGGATTTTGAGGTGCTACCCGGTGTGATTAAGAGCGACATAGGTAACGCGGATCTCAAACCACAGAAGACCGTCAGCTACGAGATCGGTTTTGAGCACGAGGTTGGATCAGATGCAGCAGTATTTCTGAAAGCATTCTATCGAGATCTGCGCAACCTGCTGGGTCAGAGGGTTTATATCCTCCCGGGAGGCTCGAATTCCTACGCCTTGTTCATTAATCGCGATTGGGGCAATGTAAAGGGCGTCACCTTTTCCTTCGAAAAGCGCCTGACCAGGATGCTCTCCGGATCGGTGGACTACACGTACCAGGTTGCCAAGGGTAACGAATCCGATCCAACCCGTACCCGAAGGGATTTCCGTTTGAACATCGAGCCGCAGAAAAAGGTTGTTTTCCTGACGTGGGATCAGACCCAGGCTTTCAGATTCAATCTTAATCTGGGTCAAGCCGGCAGCTGGCGGATCAGCACCATTGGCCGGATCGAAAGCGGCTATCCCTACACACCCACGGATGCCAACGCCATTATCCGGATCGCCGAAGAGAATTCCGGACGCAAACCCACCCAGATTCATTTCGATCTTACGGCGTTCAAGAACTTTGCCCTTAGGTTGGGAACGATGGAGGTGGGCTATACGCTCTTCCTGAAAGCGTACAATCTGCTGGACCGCCGTAACCAGAATTATGTCCATGATACATCCGGTAGTGCTCGGTATTCGTTGGGGCGCTATGGCGATGTGTCCACACCGGAATGGATCAACCGGGCGAATTATTACTCGGAACCAAGACGTGTTTATGTCGGTCTCAGTGTAAACTTCTAACCCCAGCACAGGTTACGATTAAGCTATGCTAAATACGCCGAAGAAGTCTCTGAACTTTCCACTGGTCCTGGGTCTCCTGGCACTCCTGTGGCTGGCCTTCACTCCATCTCTCAATGGCCAGGAGGTGAATAGGCCGGCAGGTCCTATGAAAACTTGGACGAAGGCGGAATTCGAGACCTACATCAAACAAATGGAGGCCCGGCGGGCGCTCAGCAAAGCCCTGGCCAACGCCGACCGGAAGTTCAATCTCCACGAAGGCAATAAGATTAGAACCCTCTTTTACAACTATGGCTCCATCGGCCGGCCTAACACCGAGCCTTCCATGGAGTGGCCGGCATTCTCCAATCTCGGCTATGCCTATGAATTCGGTCCGCTGGTAGGAGCGGAAGTTGTTGATAATCAAGGGGATACCGTGTTTATTTTCTCCGACGGTATGCTCGATGGTGGTGATACGGATGCGACCGGCGGCTCTAATGTATGGGGCTGGGAACCTTTGCCGGGCTATGCCGCCGACGGCCAGGAAAACGTTGCCATGTCCAATGATCCGGTTACCTGGGGGGACAACTTCCCAACCAATAGCGACGGGGATCTTATTTGGCCGGGGCAGTTTGGAGACGGAGTAATCACGGCCGACGTGGAAAGCTATTATGTGATGGATGACCGCTTCAACGCCGAGTTCAGCTACTACCCGGTTCCCACGGACTCTTCCATTAGGGGGCTGGGTTTGGAGGTGGAAGCCCGCGGCTATCAGTACGCGGCGTCTGTAGCGGAAGACATCCTGTTTTTCCAGTTTACCATCACCAACGTAGGTGAGAAGCGGCTCGACAAGGTGGTGGTGGGCATGATTGGTGATCCCCATATCGGCGGCGCCGGTGACTTCGCCGATGATTACGCTGGATTTATTGATAACAGCGGCGAAGGCGATCTGGATGTGAATGGGGATCCGACTGGAGAAGTCCAGGATGTGCGCAACCTGGTGTACTGTTGGGACAAGCAAGGCTCCAGCAATGACGGCGGCATTCCGTGGGAAGACTTGGGCTGGCTGGGCTACAAGTTCCTGGAAAGTCCCAGTGTCGAAGATGATGGTGTCGATAATGATGGTGACGGCCGGACGGATGAAAGCCGCTCCAATGGTATCGATGACGACGGAGACTGGCATTCAACCGATGAAGACGCGGCAGCCGATACCGCCGAAGCCCGCAACTGGTTTGATCCACAAATGTGGGATGGCGTCGATCAGGATGGTGACGGCCGGATCGATGACTGGGGTGACCTGGATGGCAAGAGTGATGATCTTAATGGCAACGGCGTGCCTGACCCTGGCGAACCCGACTTTGATGTCACCGATCTCGACGAAAGCGACATGATCGGTCTCACCAGTTTCTGGGCTCCGGTGTATGCCACCGAGGAAGCCTGGCAGGATGATAAAATGTGGCAGCGCATGACACCGGGTGCCTTCGCCGGGCCGTTAGATATTCAGCAAGGCCAGGATAACATCTTCATTTTCGGCTCCGGGTATTTCTCACTCGAGCCTGGTGAGTCCCAGAACTTCTCCATCGCCATTATCATGGGACTGGGCAAGGAGGACCTGTTCTCTAACGCTCGGGTAGCTGACTGGATCTACAACCTGGGCTTCAATTTCTCCAAGCCGCCAGAGAAACCCAATCTGGTGGCGATCCCGGGAGATAAAAAGGCTACCCTCTATTGGGATGATGTGGCCGAAGCTTCCATTGATCCGGTAAATGGAAAGGACTTCGAGGGATACAAGATTTACCGCAGCACGGTAAAGGGGGAATGGGGCAAGCCCATTACTGACAATCAAGGTGTGCCCATAAGCTATACACCCATCGCCATCTTTGACCTGATCGATGAAATCGAGGGGCCGCACACCCTCCCTTCAGCGGAAGGCTACCATATGGATATGGGGGATGAAACCGGGCTGATTCATTCCTACGTGGATACCAATCTGTTCAATGGCCTCACCTATTACTATGCGGTAACGGCGTATGACTTTGGCAGCATAGAGGGGAATCTCCCGCCGTTGGAATGCTCCCGGACCTTCGGTGAACCCAACGTCGTGTCAGTGGTTCCCAACGCACCCGCAGCCGGCTTCGAACAGGCGGCTGCTAATGTGGACCACTACCAGGGCTACAGTACTGCCACTTTCAAGGTTACTCTCCTGGATCCAACTGATACGGATGATACCAGCTATGAGGTACGCATCGATGAATCGGGCTCCGTCAAATATGTGAGTGTCTACCAGGTTGATGGCACTGATGCTACCCAGGTGATCCCGGACATCTCTTTAGGCGATCTTAAAACCCACATGTTCAGCACCCTCCAGTTTGGCATTTATAAGGTGTACATCCTCGATCAAATCCAGATCGAGGTTGATTCGACCAGATGGTCGGATGGCGTTGAATATTTCGAGATGGATATCGAACAGGCCCCCACCGGAATTCCATACCCGCGGGATATAGAGCTGCGCTTTTTCGCGGATTTCGCTGATACATCCGTGCTGGTCTCTCCCCAGCCGATCAAGGTCCAGGCCTGGAACATAAATGAAAACACTCAATTGGATATTGTATACTTCGATAGAGATGGCGATAACGAACTCTCCATTGGAGATGAGATTAGGCCGGTGGTCTATATACCGGCAGCAAAGGGTACATGGAGCTTCACCATAGCGGATAGTTCCGACCAACCACCCGAGGGTACTACCTTCAACTTGTGGGTGAGCAAGCCCTTTGTATCCTTCGGATTAGCTGACTATTATCGAATAAGTGCTACCCCGGCATCCATCGATGCATCCACTGTGCAGGACCAGATGGCTGACATCGCGGTAGTGCCGAATCCCTATGTGGCTACCTCGGGAATGGAGACGCCACCACCGCAGGTATTCACCTACGGCCGCGGAGAACGCCGCGTCGACTTCATCCACCTGCCTCAGGTGTGCACTATCAGGATCTTCACTATGGCAGGTGAGCACGTCCAGACGCTTGAACATTCTGAGCCCATATTCGATGGGACGGAATCGTGGAACCTGTTGAATAAGGATGGGCATGATATTGCCCCTGGGATTTACATCTATCATGTTGAAACACCCGATGGCCACGAACGAATTGGCAGATTGGCGATTATAAAATGAAACAATCCTTTCTCCTCTCGATGATGGTCATGTGTGCCGTTGTAGCAGTTCCGCTGCAGGCCCAGACGACAACCAAAACCGGTACCACCACGGCCCAGTTTTTAAAGATCGGGCCTGGTGCTAGAGCCGCCGGGATGGGTGAGTCCTTCAGTGCCATCGCCGATGATATCAGTGCGATTTTCTGGAATCCTGCCGGCCTGGCCCACATGTCTCGTAATCGTCTCCTGGCCAGTCACATAGACTGGTTGGCGGACATCGATTATGATTTCTTTGCCGCCGCGTTTCAGGTGAGTGGTAACAGCAGCGTGGGCGCCTTTGCCACTTCCGTGGCTGTTCCTGAAGATGAGGTCCGAACCGTTGAGCAACCGGACGGCACCGGTGAGCGTTTCTCCGCCTCCGACATTGCCATCGGCTTCTCTTATGCCCGTAGGATCAGCGACCGGTTTTCAGTAGGCATCGTGGGGAAATATATCCAGGAACGTATCTGGTCCATGACTTCTCAATCGGTGGCGCTTGATATCGGGACGCTCTACCAGAGCCGGTGGCATAATCTGCGTATCGGGATCACCCTGAGCAATTTCGGCCTACCTATGAAACTCGCAGGGCGTGCCAATCTCATCTTCGCTGACGCGCATCCCTTCATTGAGGGCAATATCGAGACCATCCGGGCCGAGCTGGAAATGGAGAAGTGGGAGATTCCGCTCAACGTGAAGACCTCGATTGCCTCCGATATTATCTCCACACAGGCTCTTAAATTGTCAGCGGCTCTTGACATGGTGCATCCAAATGATAATAACGAGTTCTTCAACGGCGGAGTGGAAGCACGGCTGCTGAATATGATATCCCTGCGCACGGGATACCGGGGATATGGTATGAAGAAAGCCGAAGGGGGATTTGCCTTTGGAGCTGGCTTGGATCTTGGTTTGAGCCAGGGGCTGCAGGTGCAGGTAGATTATGCGGTAACCGATTTCGGTCGCCTGAAAGACATCCACCAATTCTCCGTTGGTTTTGGCTTCTGATCGGCTCCCGTCAACAAACCTCCTAGCCCACCCTCAAAGTGACTGTCGTTATCTCTATCAGGAGTCTTACGCCAGACTCATCACGGCTTCGTATAATCCTGGCAATGATCAACACATGTTATTCCGTGCCAAATCGATAATCGATGCTCCAATGCTCTCTGGGAAGTTTCCGCTCTATGCCTATCGCATGTTCCTCCTTGCCTTTCTGATTCTGTCGTTTGGTACACTGCCAGCCGCTGCGGAGGATAGTGCCATCCTGAAGTCAATAGTTAAGGTGAAAGTCTCAAAGGATGGCCGGGCGCGGATATCATACCTTATGTCCAACGGATTTGATCTTGCCGGCTATGATCGGGCGAGCCAGGAGCTCCTGCTGATTGTCGATGAGGAGCAACTAGTCCAACTCAGGTCTTCCGGCTTATCACCTGAGATCATATACTTGGATGCCAATCTGGAGCTCTCGCAGAAAACGTTCGGTTACCATACAGCGCAGCGGGCGCCTTCTGGCAAGATCGCGCTACTTGATACCACCTTGGGTCCATATCATACCTATCAGGAGATGATGGTGGAATTGGCCCTGCTTGCAGATTCATACCCCAGCCTCGCTAGGCTCGATTCGTTGGGCGCTTCGCTGGAAGGCCGAACCATATGGGGACTTAAGATATCTGACAATGTCCAGCTGGACGAAATCGACGAGTCGGAGGTACTCTATATGGGCAATCACCATGCCCGTGAACTCATTTCCGTCGAGATCCCGCTGCACTTCGCCCGGCACCTGCTGGAAGGATATGAGTCTGATCCCAGGATAGCCTCTATCGTGAACAGCCGCCAGATATGGATTATCCCCATGGTGAATCCTGATGGTCATATATACGTTGAGAAATTTGATCGCATGTGGCGCAAAAACCGGCGAGATAATGGCGATGGTACCTTCGGGGTGGACCTCAATCGGAATTATGCTTATCAATGGGGCTATGATAGTATGGGTTCCAGTTCGTATGGCGGAGATTACAACTATCGAGGTGCAGAACCCTGGTCGGAACCGGAGACGCGAGCTATCCGTGATTTTGTCGAAACTCATCGCTTCACCGTTGCATTCACCTACCACGCGTCCGGAAATATCTATATTTATCCCTGGGGCTATATCAATGCGCATACCCCGGATCATCCGGTCTTTGAGCATATGGCTATCAGGCTCAGCATGCTTAACAACTATCGACATGGTAACGGTGTTGAGACCCTGAATTATCTCATGAACGGCGAAGCCGTCGATTGGCTCTACGGTGAATCCGTTACCAAGCCGGCGATCATCGCCATGACCGTCGAAGTCGGGACCGGCAGTGACGGGTTTCTGCCGGATACCAGTCGTATCATGGCACTGATCCTGCAGAACCTCGAAGCCAACCTGTTGCTCGCAGAATGGGCTGATAATCCCGCCCAGGTTGTCCCCACCGTACCGCAACCTACACTCAGTTCCGTACTAATGGGCGATAGCGGGGAAGTGGTGGTACGGTGGGAAAATCTGGATACTACTGGCCTTGGTGGTTTCCGGTTGTTCACCGAAATGGAGGATAGCTGGCTGCTCGCGGAAGACGAAAGCACCATACTAGCTGGAACCTCAGATGTTACCCTACCGGCGCAGGGAGAGAACTATTACAAAATCGCGGCGGTCGATACTGCTGTTCCGCCACGCTCTGGTTACGACTCGGATATCTACGGGGCGTACCTGGAAGCACCCGCTCCTGCTATTCTTATCGTGGATGGTTTCGATAGGAATGACGGAAGTTGGACCCATTTAGCTCATCCCTTTGCCAAAACCGCAGGCGAGAGCATCGCTGCCAACGGCTGGAATTTTCAGACCTGTGATAACGACGCGCTGCTTGCAGGCAACGTCAGGCTGGAGGATTATTATGCCGTCGTGTGGTGCCTGGGAGATGAGTCCACAGAGCATGAAACATTCAGCACGGCAGAGCAGGATATCGTCCGCGCCTATCTGGAAAATGGCGGACGGTTATTCATATCCGGTTCGGAGATCGGGTGGGATCTGGTGCAGCGCGGTTCAAGCTCCGATATGGCTTTCTACCATAACTATCTTAAGGCCAGCTACATCGGGGATGACTCGAATATTCTCTCGGCCATGGGTGTACCAGGTACGACACTGGATGGTCTCTCGGTTGCGTATGGGGATCCATCTGACGGTGCCCCGTACAGGGAAGACTATCCTGACATCATCGCTGCCATGGATGGGAGTATAGTCTGTCTAGTCTACACTGGAGGCTCACAAACAGGAGCTGGGATTCAGTATGAGGGAGTGTTCGGCGATAGCCAGGTACCGGGAAAACTAGTGTATCTGGCCTTTCCATTTGAGACCATTCATACCGAGCCTGAGCGCACCGCCCTCATGGGCGAGATCCTGGACTTCTTCAGTGCGCCCCTTTCCACAGAGATGGCTGAACGGTCTCCCGTCCGGGAATTTCGGATCTACCAGAACTATCCCAATCCCTTCAATCCTGCTACAGCCATTACATACGAAGTACCCCAGCCAGGACGGTTTGTCCTTGAGATCTTTAACATACGGGGACAGGGTGTCAGGACTCTCATCGATCAGCAGCTCCAGCCGGGAAGATATGAGGTTTTCTGGGATGGGAGGAATGCCGCTGGCGAGGAATCGCCGGCGGGCATCTATGTCTGCCGTTTCCAGGGACAAGACTTCTATCAGGCTAGAAAGATGCTATTGCTGAAATGAAAACAGTGCGTAGGTAGCATGAGGCACGATGCAAGCGCCAGGTGTCATCCCGGATCAAGATGTGCCGCGATGGTTGCTCACCACGATTACCGGAATTATATTCACTCCTGGCGCAGGACACGGAAACGTCGACTGCCAGCGTGGCCGGCGTTATAATACACTCAAGCATTCATTATTGGATCAGGTTATGCAACTAGTACCCTTACCATATAGCTACACTGGATCATATCGTCGCTGTGAATATGACCTTCGAGACCGTCCGCATAACACAGGGCGCGTTCGTTGGTGGTCGGGATTAATCATCTGTCTGCTGCTCCTGCCGTTCAGTTTGATGGGAGGTACCACGGGCAAGGTTGTTGGGCAGGTCACCGATGCTGTGACCGGTGAGCCCCTATACGGGGCAAACGTTCTACTGGAAGGCACGAATTTGGGAGCGGCCACTGGCGAGGATGGGAATTATATCATACTTATGGTCCCGCCAGGTACATATGCAATCAGGGCGTCGATGATAGGTTATAACGACTTCAGGATTGAGCGTGTACGAGTGCGAATTGATCTGACCACCACCATTGATATTCAAGCCGAGCCGGGAGTGGTCGGATTAAGGGAAGTGGTTGTGACTGCCGAAACTCCTATCGTTCAGGCGGATGTTACCTATTCCCAGGCTAATATCAGTTCTGAAGAGATCTCCGACCTGCCGGTGGAGGAATTTGAGGATATCCTGGCGATACAGGCCGGTGTTGTGGTGGATGCTGGTGGAGCCTTGCATATTCGTGGTGGCCGAAGCAATGAGATTGCCTACATGATCGACGGGGTGTCGGTGACTGATCCCATGTCGCAGGGAATGGCTGTGGAAATCGAGAATAATGCCATCCAGGAACTGCAGCTCATCAGTGGCACTTTCAATGCCGAGTATGGTCAGGCCATGTCCGGTGTGGTCAATATCGTGACCAAAGATGGCAGCTACAGCGATTACCACGGCAGCATCAGCCTGAATGCCGGTGATTACTGGAGTCGTGACACCAGTGTTTTCGATGCCCCTGTCGCCGAATTCGATCCGCTGTCGCTGGGCGATGTCCAGGCCAGCTTCAGTGGTCCCTTACCACTCCTCAAGGGTCTGGGTTCCTTCTTTCTCTCTGGACGGTATGTTGATGATGAGGGCTATCTATATGGCAGAAGATATTTCCTGCCACAGTCTCACCGCTACGATGCCGATCTCCTTGAATGGGTCCCTGACCCCGAGAAAATGGGAGATAGCCTGTTTGTTCCCATGAATAAGAGTAGCCAGGGATCGTGGCAAGCCAAAGTAAGCCTGCGGCCTACGTCACGCCTCAAGTTGTCCCTGAATATTCTTGATAGTAACACCCGGTACCGCACCTACGCCCATAAATACAAGTGGAATCCCGATGGTGACTATCAGCGTTTTCGCACTAACCAGAGTATCATCGCCAAGGTGGAACAAGGACTGAGCGCCTCCACATTTCTGATACTCAGTTATGCCCTCGCTGAGCGAAAGTATTGGTATTATGTTTACAGTGATCCTTTTGATGCGCTGCGCTACAACGTTGATCCCCAGGTCTTCAATCAGGCCCGGGGGTATCGGTTCTATATTGGCGGTATTCGGATGGACCATAGCAGGACAGAGTCTGAGACGCAGACCGCCAAAATCGAGCTCACCAGCCAACTGAATCCACTTCACCAGGTGCAGTTGGGGATTGAAGGGAAGGCCATTTACCTCTCCCGGAAGCTGTTCACCATTTTGTATAACGAAAAAACACGCTACCTGCCTCAGGTGGACTCTGTGGGGATTAATTACGATCTGTATAACCGGAGACCGCAGCAATACTCGGCATATATCCAAGACAAGCTCGAGTATTCTGACCTGGTGATCAATATTGGCTTGCGATATGATCATTTTGTACCTGACGGAGTTGTTCTGAATGATCCCAGTGACCCCAATTATCTGGAGCCGATGAAACCTGTCAACCAATATGTGGATGATAATGGGGATGGTCAGATTAGCAGTGATGAAACAACCCCGAAGTCGGATGCGGCTAGACTGGAGTATTGGTATAAGAAGCCAACGGTGAAAAGCCAATTGAGTCCCCGAGTTGCCTTGGCGTTTCCCATCTCCGATCGCGGCGTGCTGCATTTCTCGTATGGCCACTTCTTCCAGATTCCACCCAATTCTTATCTCTATGCCAATCCGGATTTTGAGGTCACTTCAGGTGGTTACAGGTTCATGGGTAATGCCGAACTGGAGGCTGAGCGCACCACCATGTACGAAGTGGGGATTAAGCAGCAGATCGGTATGGATATTGGGCTTAATGTGACCGGCTTTTATAAGGATATCCGCAACCTGTTGGGGACCAAGATTATCGATACGTTCATTGGAGACACACGTTATACGCAATATATCAACCGTGAGTACGGGAATGTAAAGGGTATAACCGTGGCCTTATTCAGACGTCCCACCGGGTTTCTTTCCGGTCGCGTGGATTACACCTATTCTGTTTCTGAAGGAAGCGCCTCGGATCCGGCCGCGGCGTACTATGATGAGCAGAATGGGAATGAAGCCGAGAAGCAACTGGTGCCGCTCAACTGGGATCAACGCCATACCCTGAACGCCACGGTGACATTCAGATCCACTAAGGGACACAGCCTGAGCCTCATTGGGAATTACGGCAGTGGCTTGCCATATACGCCCGAGCTGGCTGGCACACGCCTCTATTTTGAGAACAGCGAACGCAAGCCCGCCCAGTATAATGTCGATCTGCGCGCGTATTGGGCTATCAAGCTTCTGGGGCTCGACTTGTCACTGCATCTGAATGTCTACAACCTGCTTGACCGCCGGAACGAGGAACTCGTCTTTGATTCTACCGGCCGGGCGAACTACTCATTGGACGCCCTACTGGAGCCCCAGGACCAGGGGTACAACACATTAGGCCAATACATTGTGCGGCCTGATTATTACTCGCCTCCCCGCCAGATAAAAATCGGATTAACAGCAAAATTCTAATGGGCATTATGAAGAAACATACACTCATCTCACTTCTGTTGCTGGTCATTCCTTTGGCAATCCACGCCCAAAAGACAAAGTCGGATGTACTCCAGCAGGAAAGAGCTCTCAGCAAAGCTGCCGAGGCTGCTGCCTCGGGTGATCGCAAATTCAGCGTCCATAATGGCAATAAGATCCTGACACGCTTCTACAACTACGGCGGTATTGGGGACTGGACTATCACTGGCCGCTACGATTCCGGCATTTATCCGGTAGGTAGCGGCAGATCGTACATAGCCGAGTTCACTCCGGTTATAGCTGCCAGTGTAATCGATACCAACGGACGACGGATCCATATAGTGTCCGACGGCATGGTATCCAACAATGGCAAGGACCTTTCTCCGACCGGCTATCAATATGGATTCGAACCGCTGCCAGGCTATGCTGAACCCAATCAGGAAAACATTGCCATGAGTGACGATCCGGACTCCTGGCCTGAGACCTGGCCGAACCGGCCATCTGACTGGGACGGTGTCTGGAACGGCCAGTATGGCAAGTACCCCCGGGCGGACCAGGAATCCTATTTCGTCATGGACGATTATTACAACGACGAGTTCGCCTTCTATCCCGATCCCTCCGATTCCAATCGTCGTGGCCTGGGACTCGAGGTTGAGGTTCGAGGGTACCAGTGGGCCCATGCAGCGGCCGAGGATATCATCATCTGGACGTATTGGATTACCAATAAGGGCGCTTCGAAATTGGATTCGGTCGTTTTCGGCATGTACGGTGATGCGGATGTTGGGGATGACGGCGATCAGCGGGATGATAATTCCTATTTTGAGCGGGAAAACGCCATCGTCTACCAGTGGGATAGCGATGGTTGGAGTACGGCAAAAGGTGGATTCGAACCTGCCTACTTCGGTTGGAAGTTCCTGGAATCTCCCGGAAATCCCAACGATGGGATCGATAACGATTTTGACGGCATGGTAGATGAGAGCCAGTTCGATGGGATCGATAATGATCTGGATTGGGATCCAGAGAACGATGACCTGGGTGCTGATGGTCTGGGCCCTCAGCATGATGCTTACGTAGCCCCGGATGCTGACGGTACGGAAGGCAATGGTGTTCCCGACGTTGGTGAACCCAATTTCGAGTTCACCGATAACGACGAATCGGATCAGATCGGTCTCACCAGTTTCTACGCCGTGAAATGGGATGGCATTGTAGCTGAGGACGATGAAAAGCTATGGAGCCAACTGAGAACCGGATTTTTCAGTGTACCCGAGCAGACGATCGACATCACATTCCTCTATGGTTCGGGTTTTTTCAGCCTGGAGCCCGGCGAGAAAAAGAAATTTGCTGTCGCCATGCTTTTCGGTAGCGATATGGCGGATATTCTGCGGAACGCGCAGATCATGCAGACCATTTATAACGCTGACTATTCGTTTGCCTTTCCACCAAAGACACCGCATCTTACAGCAGTGGCCGGTGATCATAAGGTCACCCTTTACTGGGATCGAGTTGCTGAGACTTCTCGTGATCCTATCTATGGTTATGATTTCGAAGGCTATCGTATCTA
>CP070787.1:2518000-2524200 GCA_020346745.1 Fidelibacterota bacterium
AGGTCTATTCATGCCTCGAACGGGCCGTGACAAGGCGCAAAAGTATAACGGGGAGAGACACGATGCCAGCGAAAATCCTGGATATCCTACTAAAAAACTACTGCTATGATTCAAATACCCACTGATCATCGATGAGCTACAAACTTCAACAGACATGTCGGTTCAAAAGCTTTAATTTTAATTTTCATCCTGGAGTGATATATTTGGGCTCGGCGGGCGTCTGGAGTCATAATGTTAAAGGACTATGCAGGCCGTTGGTACTCCACCCTGTTGTGACCAGCTATTCGTCTGACTGAACAAGTGCTCAATTACTTCAGGTGAAAGCTCTTGATTATGCCGAAAAAGCGCAGTAGAGATCTTATCCACCGCTGGGAAGGTAACCCGGTCATCACTATCGATGATCTGTCCTTTCCCTGTGCGGATATCAGCACTGCTGGGGCGGTGAAGGTTAAGGATGAGTATATCCTTCTCCTTACAATCCAGAGCCTTGAGGGCTTCTACTCCATTTATCCTGCCAGGAGTGAGGATGGCTTTCATTTTGAAGTGGGGAAGAAACCAGTACTGCGACCCTCATCCAAAGGCCCTTCGCACAAATACGACCACCTGGGGGTCCTGGATGCGCGCATTACTAGGCTCGGGAACCGATATTACGTCTCGTACGACGCGTTCGGATCTCACGGATACCGGCTGGCACTCGCTCGGACGGACGATTTTCTTGCGTTTGAGCGGCTGGGATTCATATCCGAGCCGGATATCAAGGGCGGTGTCCTATTCCCCAGGAAATTCAAGGGCCGGTACGCACGCCTGGAGCGACCCTGGGAGGGCGGTAATATCTGGCTGTCCTATTCGGATGATCTGAAGTACTGGGGTTGGTCCGAGGTGGTCCTGACATCCCGGGGGGGCTATTGGGACTGTGATCGCGTTGGAGTAGCTACCCCGCCTTTGATCATTGAAGCCGGCTGGCTGATTGTTTACTATGGTGTGAAACACACTTCAGCCGGGCCACTCTTTCGTTTGGGTGCCGCTATTCTGGATCGGAACAATCCTGTCAACGTCCTCGCCAGAACCGACGAGCCGATCCTTTCACCCAGAGAGTATTACGAGCGGATTGGCGATCTTCCTAACCTGGTGTTCTCCTGTGGAGCAATCGTGGAGCCGGAGGAGGAGATCAAACTCTACTATGGAGCCTCCAATTCCTGCATTGCAGTCGGTACCACTACCATTGACGAGATTGTAAAAGCCTGTTATGAGTGAGAGACAATGAAGTATCGGCGAAAGGGACGAGATCTCCTACATCGCTGGGAAGGTAATCCGATCCTTACCTTGGACGATATGCCTTTCCCCTGTAACTCGGTATTCAATGGCACTCCCGTCAAGCTCAATGATGAGTATATACTCCTCCTGAGGGTAGAAGGTCAGAAGGGCTACTCTTTCTTCGCCTTGGCTAGAAGCGAGGACGGATTCTATTTCAGGGTCGAGAAAAAGCCGGTCTTCGAACCGGCGCGGAAAGGGATTTTCGAGTTCTATGAGCGTCGCGGGATCGAGGATCCCCGCGCCACCTATATTGATGGGGCCTATCATGTCATGTACACTGCCGTCTCGGAAGTAGGGTACAGAATAGCCCTGGCATCTACCAACGATTTTCGCTCTTTCGAACGGATTGCGCTGGTCTCGGAGCCAGGGAATAAGGATGGTGTGCTTTTTCCTGAAAAGATCGCTGGGCGTTATGTCAGACTGGATAGACCGATCGGACTGGGGGTAGGTAGTATCTGGGTGTCCTATTCAAACGACTTGCAGAGCTGGGGCGATTCTTCAGTACTGTTATCGCCGCGCAGGGGCTATTGGGATTCTTTCCGGGTGGGCGCATCCGTACCGCCAATCATGACCGAGCATGGCTGGCTGGAAATCTACCACGGGACGAAGATGACCTCGGCCGGACCTATCTACCGGGCAGGGGCTGCCTTGTTGGATCAGAATGATCCCACGAAAGTCATCAAGCGTTGCGATATTCCTATCCTGGCACCACGGGATGAATACGAGAGGATTGGAGATGTAGGCAATGTGGTGTTTCCCTGTGGGGCGATTGTTGAACCAGATGGACATATCAAAGTATACTATGGTGCCGCGGATACCGCTATTGCAGTCGCCACGGCGAAAATGTCAGACCTGATCCAATGTATGGAGATGGAAAAAACCTGATTTTGGCAGCATAATCCGAGAAAGGGCAAAGCGTAGTGAATCGTCCTGATACAAGATTTCCGCAGTTCAACCATACCGCAGTGCCGATCAAGCGCATCGCATTTGTAGGAAATTACCTGCCCTCACTGTGTGGTATCGCGACGTTTACGACCGACCTAACCGAAGCCTTGGCCACACAATTCCCAGAGACCACTTTTTTAGTCCTGCCTACTAGTGATCCGGACGTGCAGAGTGGATACCCGGAGCGAGTGAGATTCATTATCGAGAGGGGAGAGATTGACTATTATAACCAGGCCGCCTATTTCCTTAACATGAATCATGTCGATCTTGTCTGCCTTCAGCATGAGTATGGCATTTTCGGGGGACCTTCGGGGAGTCATATCCTGTCTCTATTGAGGAATCTCCAAATGCCTGTCGTGACTACTTTCCATACCATCCTCCGGAAGCCGAAAAAGCAGCAGGCCAGTATACTAAAGGATATTATCGACCTCTCGGATCGAGTGGTCGTCATGACCCGTCGCGATATGGAATTCCTGAAGAAGCGCTACTCGGTGCCGCGCCAGAAAATTGACCTGATCCACCATGGGATCCCTGATGTACCGTTCATAGATCCCAATTTCTATAAGGATCAATTAGGTGTTGAGGGTAAGTATGTGCTCCTCACCTTTGGACTTCTATCCGCCAATAAGGGTATAGAGTACGTCATACAAGCATTACCGGCGGTCTTGGAGAAGCATCCGAATGTTGTCTATATCCTCTTGGGAGCAACCCACCCAAACGTATTACGATGGGAGGGGGAGAAATACAGAGAGTCCTTGATACAGCTGGCGGAAGATCTCGGAGTTACCGAGCAGGTGATATTTCACAACCGGTTTGTCAATCTGGACAAGCTGATTGAATATATCAGTGCAGCGGATGTATATATCACACCGTATTTAAATCCCGAGCAATCTGTTTCGGGTACGCTGAGTTATGCTGTCGGTGCAGGCAAGGCAGTCATCTCCACTCCTTATTGGCACGCAGAGGAGCTCCTGGCTGAAAGTCGTGGATTACTGGTTCCATTCAAAGACGCGAATGCAATTTCGGAGCAGATTCTCTATCTCCTTGAAGATGAGGTCAAGCGCCACACATTGCGCAAACGGGGCTATCTTAAAAGTCGAGAGATGGTGTGGGAGGAGACTGCACGCAAGTATATGGCCAGTTTCACCAATGCCCTGGAAGTGCGACGTTCCCATCCTCAGCCTATAGTCAATTCCAACAAGGTAGGGGAGCTGGTAACTGATCTGCCATCTCGAAAAATCGACCATCTCCAGCGCCTGACGGATGACACCGGCATCCTCCAACATGCCATCCATGCAGTTCCCCGATTCGAGCATGGCTATGCGACCGATGACAATGCGCGGGCCTTGATTGCTGCAGTTCTGATGGAGGACTGGAAGGAGTATGCGCTCCAAGCCCAGGAACTCGCTTTCAGTTATCTCGCTTTCCTGTGGCATGCCTTCAATCGGAAGACTGCTCGTTTCAGAAACATGCTCAGCTATGATCGGAGATGGCTGGATGAGGATGGATCGGAGGATTGCCACGGTCGGTCTATTTGGGCTCTTGGCACTGTGGTGGGGCGTTCAAGAGTGCGGGGACTAAGGGAGGTGGCCGATCAGTTGTTCCAGCGTGCCTTGCCCGCATCTCGCAGATTCAAGAGCCCCAGGGCATGTGCTTTTACAGCCCGGGGGATAAACGAATATCTGAAAAGGTTCTCTGGTGACCTGCGAGCAGCGAATGTAAGAGAAAAAATGGTAAGATTCCTCGTTGAGCTTTTTGAGAAGGGTAGTGATAGCGAGTGGCAATGGTTTGAAGATTATCTGACATACAGTAATGCGAAACTGCCCCACGCCTTGCTGGTGTGTGGACCATCACTCTCGGATGATGATATTACCCGGATAGGGCTTGAGTCTCTGGAATGGCTCACAAAAGTGCAAACATCCGAGGAAGGATATTTTGTTCCGATCGGGAATAATGGATTCTATCATCGTGGCAAGCAGCGAGCCCGCTTCGATCAGCAACCCATTGAAACCTACGCGACAGTCTCAGCCTGCATTGAAGCTTATCATATCACCGGTGATGAGAAGTGGCGGCTGGAAGCCAGGAAGGCATTCGATTGGTACCTTGGTCGAAATGATCTCAATCTGCCACTCTATGATCCGTTGACCGGGGGGTGTCGCGATGGGCTGCATCCGGATCGAGCCAATCAGAATCAAGGTGCCGAATCATCGGTTACGTTCCTCCTGTCTCTGTTGGAGGTCAGCTCTATGGAACAAATGAAGCCACTCCCCGGAGTTGAGCCGGTGAAGGAGTCAGCTCCTCAGGGATCTGCTGCCAAAGCGACCTGATTAAATCCCTCACTCTACTGGATTAAATAATGCCCATAGGCGGGTGGTGGCGCGGATCAGAATCTCCCTTAAAGGGTAGCACGCAAGCCGATCCCGAAGGTTCTCCCCGGTAGGGGATAGTCACCGTCCGCCAGTGTGAAGCCAAACTGATCGCTGTATTGAACATCCGTAAGGTTGCGAATCTCCAGGAATGGCTCCCATCGACCGAATTTTCTACTTGCCTGTATGTCCAATAACGTTCTTGCAGCCAGCAGCTTCTCTTCTTCGCCATAGTAGTTACTGATCCTGCTTCGAGAATCACTTCGCAGAACAAGCGACATCCCTGCGATTTTCATGCTTATCTCGGTGTTCACAGATATAGGGGGAGTAAAAGCAGCCGGTTTTTCAATCCCAAAATCCTGCTGGGTCGCATCCAGTAGGGTACAGCCGATTCTGGCCTGGAGTGGCTCGAAGAGCACTTTGACTTCGGCCTCGAGCCCGTTCACCGCATACCGATTGATGTTGGTGGGTTGCCATTTGCCTGCATCGGTTGGCGCCCAGGCGATCATGCCGTCCACATCCCGCTTGAACACCGTAAGGCTGGCTCGCAGCTTGGTGGAAAGGTGATGCACCAAAGCCATCTCCAGTGCATAGCCCGTCTCACTCTCCAATTCAGGATTCCCCGAGGTAAATCCATCATCAGGCCAGAATAGGTCATTGAAGGTGGGTGCTCGATATGCCTGCGCTGCTGATAGCTTCAGTGTGCTCTTGTTGCGGCGGAGGATAATACCCAGGCTGGGATTCACATGCCATCCATATATATTGTGGTGATCTACACGCACTCCCGAGACGAAAACGAATCCCTTTGTCTGCCAGATATATTCAGTCCAGATTGCAGAAGACTTGCTGCTGGGATCCCACTCAATTAATGTTTCTTCATCTGCTGCTTGGTTAATGGTCTTCTGTTCCACGAATCCCCGCTCGCGGATGATTTCGAAACCCGCTAAGAAGCGTCGCGCTTCCCAACGCTTTTCCAACTGACCGTTCAATCTGAGGTTCTCAGCCACATAGTGGTCAGCGCCGAGAATCATCTCACCAAGATAATTATCATCTTTGGAACTGAAGTCGGTAATGTCCCGAGCTGGTCGGATTCTCAGTTGTAGAATGTAATCGCCAATCTCGGAGTCGAGGGCGAACAGCCCATAGATATTCTCGGTGAGTTGCCGATCAAAAAGATTGGTGACATCGCTATCGCCATACGTAGTGGCGGTCAGTGGTTTGGGCCCTGGTATACCGACGTCTGCGTCCTGGTAACCTGATGTAATGCTCAAGCGAAGTTTCCCGAAGGTGGTGGTATATTTTCCCAGGAAGCTTCGGAGCAGGAAGTCATCGTTACCGCGCCACCCATCGGACTTATTCAGATTTAGGGCGAAAAGTGCTCCCTTGTCTGCGTGCCCCAGCCCGGTGTGAAGTCGCAGGTGTTGCGTATTAAAGCTGCCATAGTGGCCTGTTATTTCGGTTTTTCGGACGGGTTGCTGGGTAATCAGGTTTATCACACCACCCAGGGCGTTTGCACCGTATAAATGTGATGTAGGGCCCCGAACTACTTCGATGCGATCAAGACCGATTGGAGTT
>CP070787.1:2524300-2529277 GCA_020346745.1 Fidelibacterota bacterium
ACAAACAATCCGGAATTCTATGGGTATCCTAAGTTTTCTCCCGATGGATCAAGAATTGTCTTCCAAGCACATATAGAAGGTAGTTATTCCTTCTATATCATGGATGCAGACGGTAGTAATCCTACAAGACTTTCAGAAGTGGGAAGCAGTCTTGACAATGCTTACATACAATTTTCTCCGGATGGGTCAAGACTATATTATGAGGATTCGGGAGCCATAATGAGCATGGATATTAGCGGGGATAATATTGAAACACTTGCTGAAGAGGGGCGATTTCCCAGTTTATCACCTGATGGCTTAAAAATTGTGTATTGCGATGGTGGTGTTGATCCCTTTTTTAAAACCAGGAACGTTTTTATAATGAATTCTGACGGCAGCGATAAGATACAACTGACTGATTTCCAGCCCGACTAAAAACCATCAAGATGGTGCTGCTGAGGTGCGGGGCTGCTATTAGAGCCTTAACTAAACGTTGGATCAACAGAATGTCTCCCTTAGTTTTAATCCCAAGGGTTCAAGAGGCTTTGATCTAATACGAGAGGCTACGGTACTTCAAGCACAACTAGCAAGGAGTCCACGATGACACAACACGCGAAGCTAAAGATCGGCTACACTATCGCCCTGATAATCCTACTCGGCTTGGGTGCCTGTGTCTTGCGGCAACCGCAAGAGGAGACACCGGTAGGGGCCGAGGACGAATGGCAACCCCCACTGCTGGTAACCCTGGAAGGAGTGGCGGAAGCCAACAATTTGTCCAGCAAAGGAAATTTCATGGTTTATTATCCGTACAAAGTGGCCGACTATCCCGTCGCTTTGCCCGTTCGCAATGGCGATTTACTCTATATCAGCGATGAGGAGGACGAGAACGAAAACTTCTATCTCTATGATGTCGGCGACGGCTTGCGCCCTTCCCTGGAGCTCGACAGCTCCCTTGTGCAGGTGAATAGCCGGGCCGTTTCCCTGCTGCTTTCTGAAGGAACCGGCGCCTGGAAATGGCTGGCGGAGGCTGAACCTCAGGATCTTGACCTGCTCCGACTCCTTGTAATTGATGATACCGAGAAGCCGGATCCTTCTCATAAGGAGATTCTCCAGCGACTGAGTGCGATAAGGCCTTCCCTTAAGGTGGTTTTTAGCTGGGATGAATCCCTTGCCGTTTTTCCTCTCTCTTCGGACTTCTGGATATTCTTTGATTCCCTTGGAGCGATGGATTCCACTGCGTCGGCTGAAGATGTTTATGCACTGCTGGCTGATATGAATCCGGAATGGCTTACCGTGGCGGAATCCGACAGCCTGACCTTCCTTAATGAGTTTTCCGGCCTCCGCACCCTGGAGATTATGGAGTGGACGAACTCCATGGGATCCCTGCCCGCCGAACTGGATGAGTTGCGTTCCCTCATTATCGGGACGGAATCTGATTCGATTGATCTCTCCAATCTCGAAGGCCTCACCAGCCTGCAGGAGTTTCGACTGGTGGCGTATGATGACCTGATGTTGACCAATATCAGCACCCTTTCAAAGCTGCCAAACCTTCGATCTGTAACATTTTTTTCCTTGCTTGATTCCCTGGCGATTGCGGATCTGCAAGAATTGGAAGGACTCCGGTGGTTAGGTCTACCCGCGAATATCCATCAGGAGCAGTTCGCCGCCATTGTCGATAACCACCCGGACCTCTTGGGATTGGAGCTTTTTATGGAGGAACCGAGTATCCATGATCTGACGCCATTAACGGAGCTGCGCAAGTTAGAGTATCTCATTATTATATGTGAGGAGGACTATGACTATAGCCCATTGCGTGAACTCAGCACACTGCGGTACCTGGGCCTGATAGAAGATGTATTCGAAGACACGTTGGGGACAGTTGCCATGATTGAAGCATCCTTGCCGGAAACGGTGATCGCGGCCTGGGGAGTCTGTCTTGGCTCGGGTTGGATACTGGTCCTGCTGCCGATGGTAGCAATGATTGTTTTCCTGCTCCGCTGGAGAAACCGTCCTACGATGGGGCAATAACCCTTGTCTGAATCGCTTCCGATCCCCGCAGCAGCACGGCGATCCATTATACTGGGCGGTTTGGTAGGGACGGGGATGATTCTCTTCGCCCTTTTCAGCCACCAAGGCTTCCCGTTGATTCTGCTGTCCGTCACGGGACTGCTGGTGGCGGCGCTCTGCATCTCCCTCCACCTCAGCTCCGGGGCGTCTGTCAGTGAAACCTTCGGGTTCTCCCGGTTTCGACGTAAGGTTGGTCAGTATGCCCTCCTCGGCGTATTCATCGGTTTGAGCCTGGGGATCATTTACCGCTGGGCTTTTTCAGCAACCCCCATGCCGCCTCGCCTGGGTTGGTTCGTGCTGGTGGCCGCCTTGATAGGGTCCGCTGAAGAGCTCTTGTACCGCGGCTACCTGCAGAGTCTTCTGCATAGCCTGGGATCATTACCGGCGGTGGCGGTGGCCGCGCTCTTTCATTCCGGCTACAAAGGCGCCCTGTTCGCGGTTTCCTCATTCCCCCTGGACATTAACCTGCGCTTTCTGGTGATCGCCACCTTTCTCGCCGGGTTGGCGTTCGGAGCGATGAGGGAACGATCCGGTCATATTGCACCTTCCATAACTGCTCACGCCTGCTTTGATATTATCGTCTATAGTGAGTTGAGCAAGGCGCCCTGGTGGGTTTGGTCGTGACGGTTGGATCTCTTTCCCCCAGGACGGTATTGACCAGCCTGAAAGTCTGGGTCGTCCTGTTCCGAATCCTGCTCCACCTCGTACGGCTCGTATGGGTACGAACCGGGTCGGTCTCCAAGACAGTTAAGTTCCTGCAATACCTGTTCCACACGCATGATTCGTTGCACGGCCCGCAGGCAAGACATCGATTCGCGCAGGTCAACGGCAGGTACTTCCTGGGATTGCATATTCCAGGATGGCCGTCCCCACAGTTTGACCGGTGGGTGCTGCACGAGCTTGGACATGCGTCTTCACCGACCCATAATGGTAGCTTGGTTACGGCGATTGTTGCTATCACACGGCGATGTCACCTTCAATGTGAACATTGTCTTGAGTGGGATCGCCTCGGTGAAACGGAGACCGTTTCGGTTGAGATGTTGGAGAACACAATCGCCCAACTGCAGAAAAGGGGAGTCGGAACCATCCAACTGAGTGGCGGAGAGCCTCTGGAGCGGTTCTATGACCTGTTGACGATTCTCATGTCCGCTCAGCCCACCTGCGATTTCTGGATATTGACTTCCGGGGTAGGACTTACAGCCACACGAGCGGGTATGCTTGCGGATGCCGGATTAACCGGAGTGAATGTGAGTCTGGATCATTGGCAGCCTGCCCGGCACAATCATTTTCGGGGTATGACGCGGGCTTTCGAATGGGCTGAAAAAGCAGTTGTCCATGCCAAGAAGGCGGGATTAGTGACCTGCTTATCAATCTGTGCGACAAGGGATTTTGTATCTCGAGATAATCTTGTATCGTACCACACGCTGGCAAAAGAATGGGGTGTCGCATTTATCCAGCTGCTGGAGCCGCGATCGGTCGGGCGATACGCCGGCAACGATGTTGCGCTGACTCCTGAAAATGTGGCAGATTTGGAAGTATTTTTTCTTGAGTGCTCCACCGGTGGACTGGCACCAGGTGCTCCCCAGGTGATCTACCATGGTTACCACCAGCGGCGAATGGGTTGTGTAGCTGCAGGCTTCCGGTATCTTTACATCGATTCGAACGGCGCTGTCCATGCCTGCCCATTTTGCCAAGACCCGGTGGGAAGCATCCATGAGACCTCGCTGGACGGTTTATTAGTGTGTCTGCAGGAAAAGAGCTGCCAGGAATTTACTTCAGCAGCACCCCCGCATTATGCGGGACTACTCTGACGATTACTTAAGTAAAAGCATCTTGATGGACTCTGTGTACTCCGGTGTGATTAGTCGTGCGATGTAGATGCCTATTATATAAGCATTGCCGCATCTCTGCTCTGCCTTATATCCCCTAAGTCGACCCGATAAAAGTACCTCTCAGTGGAAACACACGAATGGTCCACACTAATCCGAAGCGCTACGTTTTGTTCTACTCAAGAAACATTCTCTTTTAAGCTTAAAGATTTGGTCGGTAGTCAAAAGGCAGGGCATCTGCCATACGTTTTAATGCCCAGTAGCCCTGCATTTCGATTGAATACTTAAACATACAATTGCCGAATCTATCGAATAGGGTATAACCCTCAGGGAGCCTGATAATACTGGAATTTCGCTGGTCACGCTGATCAACGCCATAAACAACTCTCATCCAGTTATCTGATTCCCAACGGATAAATAGGGTCTCATCATCCAGAGTGACCTGTAACTCGTCCGTCGACAATATTTCTCCCACACCAAGCTTCAAAGCAACCGGACCACCGGAATATATCCTAAAACTGTTGCTGCTGTCCCCATTACCTGCAAGGGTAGCCAGAAAATGCCTCAACGAACCTACATAGCAGAGCAGGCGATTTCTTTCCCATTTTTCCATAGTCTGCCGGTTCCCTGGCTCAAGCACTTCAAATCTTGGCAGAATCGTGTACCGGAGATGGAATCCAACTGAACTGCTAGGTAGCTGACTCCTGTATTCCTGAATAATGACATGAATCATATACCCCAATGCCTGATTCTCGATCTCTAGTACCTGATCTGACGAAGCGATAAATTCCTTGGTGTCAGGATCAATCTGGAAGTTGAGCACCTCAGGATTGAGTATTTTGCATTCTCTGGAATATTCTGTTTCGCCGATAAATTCATCTTGAAAGCGAGCCAGATGCAGCGACCACAGCAAACCCTTGGGTTGCGGCGCTAAGACTATAACTTCATCGCCTTGGATGACCTTAGGCCTGAGTTTAAAATCATATCGAAGCGTATCATTTCCCGTAATTAAGATTTCTCTTACCTCCAGCTCAAAGCCTATATGATGAGCAACGAGATCATAGGTGCCTGGCGCCAAATTTCCCAGGCGATAATACCCATC
>CP070787.1:2529377-2535096 GCA_020346745.1 Fidelibacterota bacterium
CCGCTTCTTTAAGTGGATCTTTCTACTGGCGACAGCTATAATCTACATCGTCTCGCCCTATACCAAAGAGCTGGATGAGAATCCGAGGCATGAATATTACCTCTTCATGCTGGTGGTAGTATTTGGCCTGTTCCTTATGGCCTCTGCGCTCGATCTTATAATTGTTTACCTGTCAATTGAGATTGTGAGCATTGGATCGTTTATTCTGGCCGGTTTTCTCAAGCGGGATCCATTGTCCAGTGAATCGTCCCTGAAATATGTTATTTACGGTGCTCTTTCATCAGGTGTAATGTTGTACGGCCTAAGCCTGCTATTCGGTATTGCCGGGTCCACCAACATCTTTGATGTCCAGGCGGCACTGTCCGGGGTGCCGGAGCAAGCCCATCTGACACTTGCCGTCGCCCTGCTCCTGATTCTCACCGGCTTCGGGTATAAGATCGCTATGGTCCCGTTCCATTTCTGGACGCCGGATGTGTATCAAGGTGCACCAACCACGATTACGGCCTACCTGTCAGTGGCGCCTAAGGCGGCCGGATTTGCTCTGGCGCTACGGGTGCTGGGCATCGTCTTTGGGGCCAGTCCTGATATGAACATGGGCACCTGGATGGCGATTGAGGGACTACCCTTTGGAATCTTGATTGCCATTTTCTCTGCGGCCACAATGACGGTAGGAAACATCATCGCCATTCAGCAGAGCAGCGTCAAGCGAATGCTGGCCTACTCCAGCATCGCCCACGCTGGCTACATGCTCATGGCAGCAGCCATCCTGAGTGCCCAGGCGCTAAGTGCTATCATGTTCTACTTGGCGGTATACCTGTTCATGAACCTGGGAGCCTTTCTGGTAGCCATATTCATTCATAACATATATGGTGTTGATGAGATCGATGAATGGAAAGGGCTTGGTTTCCAGGCACCAGCGGTTGCCGTTGCCATGGGTGTCTTTTTATTCAGTTTGACCGGTCTACCGCCCACCGCTGGATTCGTTGGGAAAGTCTATCTCTTCTCCGTCCTGGTAGAAGCCCGACAGTTCTGGTGGCTCGCCGTTCTGGGAGTATTGAACTCGGTGGTTTCGCTGTATTATTATGTTCGTATCCTGAAGGTCATGTTTTTAGATGCCGAGCCGACAGGCAAGACAGTATCCGATCATCCAGCGCTTACTGGCACTATACTGGTACTGATGGTGCCGGTCCTTCTCTTTGGTGTTTACTGGAGCCCGTTGATAAACCTTGTGCGCTCCTCCCTGGAATTTTTCAGTCAGGGTATGTGATGCACTGGTTCCCCTCTCGCCAGTAAGCATGGCTCCGTCTGCTACCAACCTCATCAAACCTGAGCCCACCGAGCGACCTGTAACCGATTCCCAGGTGGTAATGAACGAGATGGTTCTACCTAACGATGCCAACGTTCTCGGCAATGTTCTGGGCGGACATGTCATGCATCTGATGGATATGTGTGCAGCGATGTCGGCCATGCGTCACTGCCGCAAAGTGGTTGTGACGGCCTCAGTTGATCACTTAAGCTTCGTGCACCCCGTGAAGGTAGGCGAGCTCATGATTCTCAAAGCCTCGGTGAACTACGCAGATCACACCTCCATGGAGGTGGGAGTGCGAATTGAGGCTGAGCAGCCCCTCACGGGGGAGAAGCGGCATACGAGTTCAGCCTATCTTACTTTTGTAGCCCTGGATGAGAGGGGCCGGCCCACACCAGTTCCAAAAGTAGTGCCGGTGACGGAGGACGATAAGCGTCGTTTTGAAGCAGCCCGGAGCCGCCGGGAAGATCGTCTCCGGCGTATGAAAGGAGAGGGAAACCAGCCACCTGGTGAGTAGGATCAATGCGATCATGATCAGCGACTATTTACCTGTTCTGTTTGTCTTTATCCTTGCGGTGGGAGCAGCGCTGGCCTTTCTGGGTCTTACTCACCTTCTTGGACCGCGAGTAAAGGATAAGGTCAAGTTGTCGCCCTACGAATCAGGTGTCGACCCGCTGGCTCCTAGTCATCCCCGTCTCACTGTTCGATATTTCATTGTAGGGTTGATATTTGTCATTTTTGATATCGAGATCGTATTCCTCTTCCCATGGGCGGTGGTATTCAAGGATTTCATCGTGGGCAGTCCCTTCATTCTCTACGAAATGTTGTTCTTCTTGACGGTACTGTTGTTTGGGTATGTATATGTCTGGCGGAAAGGAGTGTTTGAGTGGGAGTAGACCGAAGTGGGAAGGTGGGTTGGCTCACCACCACGGTTGACGCATTAGTCAATTGGGGGCGGAAAAATTCTCTTTGGCCGATGCCTTTTGGGACGGCTTGCTGCGGGATCGAGTTCATGTCGGTACTCGCATCCCGCCACGACATAGCCCGGTTTGGGGCTGAAGCCATCCGCTTCTCTCCCCGGCAGTCGGACCTGCTGATCGTAGCCGGGCGAGTTCCCATCAAACTCATGCCGGTGCTGACCCGCATTTACGAACAGATGCCGGAGCCCAAATGGGTGATATCCATGGGGGCCTGCGCTTCCAGTGGTGGGGTGTTCGATACCTACAGCGTCATCCAGGGTATAGACAATTTCATCCCTGTAGATGTGTATTTACCAGGCTGCCCGCCACGTCCCGAAGCGATCCTTGATGGGCTGATATTAATCCAGAAGCTGATCGAGAAAGACTCTCTCCACCACTATAAGGTCCCTCAAGGGGAAGGCGCCACCTAATTCCATGCTTCCCAAGGACCAGTTGACAATTGTCCTGAGGGAGAAATTTCCAGAGGGATTTATCGAGATCACCGAATTCCGCGATATGCTTACTATCCATATCCGCGGAGAGCATGTACTCAAGCTTTTAAGGACCCTGAAAACAGATCCAAGATTTGCTTTCAACTTCCTCTCTGGCATTACGGCGGTCGATCATCTGGAGATGGAAGGCCATGCCCGATTTTCCGTCGTGTATCACCTGCTCAATCAGCATGAGGCACGGCGGATAGTTGTCCGTGCCTGGGTGCATGAGGAAGAACCCAGACTCCCTTCTGCCTACCCTCTCTGGAAAACAGCCGACTGGCAGGAACGGGAGGTGTACGACCTATTCGGTGTTGAATTCACCGATCATCCTGATCTGATGCGGATCATGAATCCTGACTACTTCGAGTATCATCCTCTCCGCAAGGACTACCCGCTTCAAGGCCGCGGCGAAAGAGACAACTTCAAGGTCGTGAAGCGCAGTATCGGAAGTAAATGGCCCAGCGAAAAGGGCTTTGAATGACACTGGAAGCAAAAGCCTTATCCACGGAAAAGATGGTCCTGAACTTCGGGCCTTCACATCCAGCGACCCACGGAACATTACGGGTGATTGTGGAGCTGGATGGTGAGCTGGTGACTAAGGCCGTTCCGGAGATCGGTTTCCTGCATTGTGGGTTTGAGAAGCTGGGCGAACATCTGGATTTCAATCAGTTTGTCACCGTTACCGACCGGATGAATTATATCTCGCCTCTGTGCAACAACGTGGCCTATGCCCTGTCGGCGGAGAAACTGTTGGATATCAAGGTACCCAAACGAGCCCAATACATACGGGTTCTCATGTGCGAGCTATCCCGTATCGCCGACCATTTGGTACAGATCGGTATGCAGGCGGTGGATATCGGTGCTTTCACGGTTTTTCTATACGGTTTCCGTCTTCGTGAAAAGATCTACGATCTGTTTGAGATGGTCTGCGGTGCTCGTCTCACGACCAGTTATACCAGGGTGGGTGGCCTTATGCGTGACCTGCCCGAGAACTCGATCCCGGTGGTGTATGACCTCCTTGACCGCTTACCCGCTACCCTCAAGGAAATCGATGGCTTACTGACCCACAACCGCATCTGGTTGGACCGGACGCGCGGAATAGGTCCCATTAGCCATGATGAAGCACTTTCCTATGGCTTGACCGGACCGCTGGCGCGGGCAGCAGGCGTGGATTATGATTTGCGAGTAAAAGAGCCTTATTCCTCCTACGAGGATTTCGACTTTGACGTCATCATTGGCCAGAACGGCGATGTATACGATCGCTATATCGTACGCATGTACGAAATGTGGGAAAGTCAGAAGATCTGTCGTCAGGTTATGGATAACCTCCCAGGAGGCCCGGTGAATGTGGACGCTGACTCCAAGTATATACTCCCACCCCGACCCGAAGTGTTCAATTCCATTGAAGGATTAATCCATCATTTTATGGTCACCATGGAAAACCGGGGTTTTACACCCCCGGTGGGTGAGGCCTACGTACCAACGGAAAGCCCTAACGGTGAGCTGGGTTACTTCATTGTCAGCGATGGAAGCCGTGAGCCCTATCGTGTACGTACGCGTCCACCCTCATTGATCAACTATTCCGCCTTCCCCAGGATGATGGAAAATATGATGGTCTCTGATGCGGTTGCCATCCTGGGAAGTCTGAACGTCATCGCTGGTGAGCTGGATCGATGAGCTTCAGTTTTAAGACTGAACACCAGAAGCATCTCAAAGCCCTGCTGAAAAAGTATCCGGATAAGAGGTCGGTTGCGCTACCGGCTCTTCACCTGGCCCAAGAACAGGAAGGGTACCTATCCACGGAGATCATCGAATCTCTGGCGGAAATGCTGGATATCACTCCAGCCTCACTGATGGACACGGTATCGTTCTACACCATGTTCCATACCAAGCCGCGAGGGAAATACCTGCTTCAGGTCTGTCAGACCCTTTCTTGCAGTCTGGCCGGGGCGGACCAGATCGTGGATCACCTGGCCCATAAATATCGGATCAAGGTGGGGGAAACAACCGAAGACGGCCGGTTCACTCTCCTAAAAGTAGAGTGCCTGGGTTCATGTGGCACTGCTCCCGTCGTACAGATCAATGATGATTATTATGAGCGGGTAACCAAAGATAAGCTGAAGCGGATACTGGATAAGCTGCCGTGAGCGACTTTCAGCCCATACTCACCACGTACGCTGGCGAGCCAGGCTCAGCAACCATTGAGTTCTATCTGGCCCACGAGGGATACCAAATGGCTCGCAAGGTAGTGCTGGACATGAGCAGCGACGAGGTTATTGCGGTGGTGAAGGATTCGAACCTTCAGGGGCGTGGTGGGGCCGGTTTTCCAGCGGGAGTAAAGTGGAGTTTCATTCCCAAAAACAGTGGTCAATCCCGGTATCTGATCTGCAACGCCGATGAAAGTGAACCTGGGACCTTTAAAGACCGACTGCTTATCACCCATAATCCCCACCAAATGATAGAGGGGATGATCATAGCCTGTAAGGCGATCGACTGCCATCTGGCATTTGTTTATATCAGGGGTGAGTTTGTCAAAGAAGCCCGGCTGCTTGAGACTGCGCTGGAAGAATGCCGAGCAAATAATATCCTGGGAAAAGGTATCTTCGGCAGTAAATACGATCTGGATATTATCGTCCACAGGGGAGCGGGATCGTATATCTGTGGGGAGGAGATGGCCCTCATAGAGTCGCTGGAAGGCAAGCGTGGCTGGCCGCGTATCAAACCACCTTTCCCCGCCATTGAAGGCTATCTGCGCTGCCCGACGGTGGTGAATAATGTCGAGACCCTTTCCAATCTGCCTCATATCATTAACAACGGTTCAGAGTGGTTCCGCGGCATCGGTGCCAGTCCTGAGAGCCCTGGACCCAAGCTTTACTGCATCAGTGGGCATGTGAAGAAACCGGGTGTTTATGAAGCACCCATGGGGACCAAGCTCACCAACCTCATCTTTGCGCGGGCTG
>CP070787.1:2535196-2537760 GCA_020346745.1 Fidelibacterota bacterium
AACTACGAAGCCCTGGCCAAGTCGCGGGCGCATATCCAGGGCTATTTTCTGGACCGGGTGAGAAGACACATCCTCACGCGGCGGGATGCCGACCTGACCCTGACCCACTACAGCGTCACGACGGATTTTACCGGATTCCAACGCAGCCAGGCGATAATCGAGGCGGTGTTTGAGGATCTGGATCTCAAACAAGGTATCATTGCTGATCTGGAGCAGATCATTCCGCCGGAAACCATCATAGCTACCAACACTTCCTCCATACCCATTACCAAGATTGCGGAGCAGGCGCAGCATCCGGAGCGCATCATCGGGATGCACTTCTTTTCGCCCGTCGAGAGGATGCCGCTGTTGGAAGTCACGGTCTCCAAGCACACGAATGACCAGACATTAGCCACTGCGGTGAACCTGGGGCGGAGACTGGGAAAGACAGTGATTGTGGTGAAGGACAGTCCGGGGTTCTTCATGAACCGTATCTTCACACCTTATTGTAACGAGGCCTTTAAATTGCTCGAGGACGGTCTTTCGATTACTGAACTGGACCGCTACGCCCAGCGTATGGGATTTCCCATAGGTCCCTGCGCGGTGATGGATGAGCTTGGTCTGGACATATGCTATAAAGTTGGAGAAGTATTGCTGCCGGTGTTTGGCGAGCGTGTCGAAGCGTCTGACATTATCCAACGTATGATAGGCGACAACCGGTTGGGCCATAAGAATGAGCGGGGATTCTATACGTACGAGAAAGGTCATCGAGCTGAAGAAGACAAATCGATGTACCAGTTGTTGGACCGGCCACAGCGGAGTGCCATGCGATACGAAGAAGTACGTGAACGGCTGCTTGCGATTATCCTGAATGAAGCAGCCCATGTGCTGGAAGATGGCATTATCGATAGTCCCTATGTTGGTGATACCGGCGCTATTTATGGAATCGGTTTCCCACCTTTCCTGGGCGGTCCTTTCTGGGCGATGGATCAGATCGGATTGGCAGGCTTTGTGGAGCAACTCACGAATTTGAAAGAGAAATATGGCCGTCGATTCACACCGGCGACGGATCTGGTCAGGCGGGCTGAAGCGGGTGAAAGGTATTACGTTGATGCAGAATAAACACGCAGGCGGGTCTGTGAGCCAAGATGGCTGAGAAGCATCCTGAGGCTCCCTTCCAGCTCCCTAAGGAGTACTTTACCAAACATCTTGGGTTTCATACAGCTTCACCCAAGCCGGGGCAGACGGAGATTACCCTGGATATCCTACCACATTATCTGAATATTGTGGGATACGTGCACGGTGGATTCCTGATGACGGTGCTGGATACGCTCATGGGTCATGCTGTCTTCACTTCACTGGGCGATCCACAGGCCCGGTTTGGCACCAGCCAGATGACCACTCATTTTCTCAGGACAGTAAATGGCGGGCAGTTGACCGGAGAGGGTCGAGTAGTCAGCAATGAGGGGATGTACCTCACGGCCGAGGCCGAATTAAGGAGTGAGCGGGGGGAGTTGATCGCCACAGCTGAGGCCCAGTTCACTCGTTTTCAACCACTAGGTAGATAGACTGGAGGCAAAGGCCTGCCGGATAGGACGGCGGTGACCTAAATTCAGGATTACATAACCTGACAACAAGCCCAGTGAAAACAGAAACAACATTGCGGGACAGCTATTTAACCTGTCCAGATCTCGGCCTGGCGGAAGGTGAGATAGAACTGGATTCCGGCAGTAGTGACTCGGAGGGGCGAGTATTGCTTTATATTGTGCAGTTATGTCAAGCAGCCCTGCAAAGGACTGAGCCGTCCGATAGAGACACTGCTACCTTGTCCTCGCTATCTACGCGATATATAGGAGGGGAATTCACGGGGAGGCTGTACGGTCAAGCCTGGGTGGAGAAGCAGGGTGATACCGTAGCCTTTTTGCGGGCCAAGCTTATCAACGAGCGGGGTGAAATCGTCATGACCGCCATGGCTACCAGCCACCACTTGTCATAGGTGCTGTGACCATCCCGGTTGACCTTTCATCCATTGCCATGACTTAAGGAGGAAGCGAATGTCCTACGTGAAAGAAGTTCGTCATATCCCTGAACCGGATTATACCAAACCCACCGAGTTTCTTGCTCTGGGTATTTTCAAGGATAAAGGTCTGCAAGATAGTCACCGAGCGGTGGATGCCGCTCTGGATGGCCTTATCGGAAAGATCCTGGAGGCTAAGGATTTCAAGGGCAAGAAGGGGGATACCCTGGTGCTGTTCACGGGTTCGCCCCTCGCTCGTGTTGGATTGGTCGGATTGGGAGAAGAGGAGAAATTCAGTCTGGAGGTGGCACGTCAGGCGGCGGGGAAGGCGGCAGGTCTGGCGCGGAAGCATAACCTGACCACATGTGGACTGCTGGCCTTTGAGGCCGTTCTTGACGAGGAGGAGCTGACACAGGCCATGGTGGAGGGTTTAATCCTGGGCTCCTATAAGTTCCTGGAGCATAAAAAACCGGAGGACGATGCGAATGAGCTGCAGGATCTGAGCCTTTACGGACCGGGTTCCAAGGTAGGATTGGAGCGGGGTAACATCATAGGATCATCCGTCTGC
>CP070787.1:2537860-2544872 GCA_020346745.1 Fidelibacterota bacterium
ATGGATGGACATTGTCCTTGTACGGCCTTCTAGGGGCTGGTCCCTGCCAGAGTTCCCAATCCAGGTAGTCGGGTACCGGAACCTTTTTCCCGACGCCAATGGGACCCCGGCCGTTGCTGTACCAGGCCTTGCCAAAATAGGGTTTGCCGATCACGCCATCTCGAATCTTCCGGATGACTTCCGGCATGAACGCCGAAGAGCGCTGCTGGTTGCCCATCTGTACCAGTTTCCCGTATTTCTGATGTGCCTTGACCAGCAATTCACCTTCGGCCGGATTATGACTGGGAGGCTTCTCCACGTATACATGCTTGCCCGCCTTGAGCGCCATAATCGCCATGGGTGCATGCCAGTGCTCCGGTGTAGCGATGGTGATGGCATCGACGTCCCTCACCTCGAGTAACTTGCGGATATCCTTCTCGCTCGCCGGCACATGCCCGAACAATTCCTGAACCTGCAGGGAAGCTTTCTCCGCGTATCTCTTATCCACATCACATATGTGGGTTACCGCCGCATTATCACAGGAGGCGATAGCGTTGATATGTTCGCCGCCGCGGTTACGCACACCAGCAACCGCAAAATTGACCCGGTCATTCGCACCGAGAATACGAGCATAACTCTTGGAGGTAAAGGCAGCGGCACCCAGCGTTACTCCTGCCGCAGCGATAGATGCAGTTTCAATGAATTCCTTGCGGGAATATTGCCTGGACATGTTCTAGCCTCCCAATACCTTGATCTTGATATTCTTGAAGTAAACCCGATCTCCATGATCCTGGAGGAGGATGTGGCCTTCAGATAGCTCACCGAAATTCGGCCATATTACATACTTGCTGCGGGCAACCAACGCGCGCCACATCTGGGTGCCTCTTTCATATTCCACCTGTTTGATACCATTGAGGAAATGCTGCACCTGCTTGCCGTTCACAACGATTTTCGCCCGGTTCCATTTGTAATTATTGAACCGCTTTTCGTGGGATTCATTGGGGGCGTAAAGCTTGGCCTGGGCCGGGATGAGGTCATAGAGGGAAGCCAGGGTTCGGTTACCGGCCGTCCCCGCCTTGGCATCCGCATGTAGGGCGTCATCCAGGATCTGATATTCGCAGCCGATGGCGGAACCCTCGCCCTGGTTCAGTTCCGTATCGACGAAGTATTTGATCCCGCTGTTGGCTCCCTCGGTAAACTTGAAATCTACCTCCAACTCGAAGCTGCCGTACTTTTCAACGGTCACGATATCGCCGCCGTAGTCCGATTCCCGGCCGCCGCTGGCTGCCACCGATAGGATCCCGTCTTCGATCTCCCATCCCTTCTCAGGGAAGTGATCGAGCCGGGCACCCCGCCAACCGTCGGTGGTCTCCCCGTCCCACAGCAGCTGCCACCCCTCGCGTTTCTCCCGTTCAGTCAGTTGATTGGTCAAATAGCTGTTCTGCGGAATCGCATCGGAGGGGAGTGTCCGTTCCCGGTCCAGCTGTGCGGTGAGGATGCGGATGTTCCGGTAGCGGACCATTTTGCCCTCCAACGCCTGGTCTTTGATACTATGCACCTGCAAGGCGATGAGACCGCTGGCGGTCTTGTCATCCACGATGTCAGCTGTTGGAACACCGTTCAGCCACACACGGATGCTGTTGCCGATGGCTTCCACCCGGAACTGGTTCCAGGCCTCCGGTTTATAGGCGGATTTGGCTGGCGGATTGCATTCGAGGTTATAGAGCCAACCCCGACGGCGCTCATCGTAGATACCCGCCGTCCAGGCTCGCGCCGAGGCATCCAGCTCCACCTGGTGACCGTATAATCGGCCATCCTCGTACTCTGGTGTACTGAGGCTGCGGATCTGCACACCGGAATTCAAACCGCTGTCCAGCCTGGCCTCGTACTCAAGGATGAAGTCGCCATATTCCCGGTCGGTGGCCAGGAAGGTATTAGGGGTGTTCAACCTGCTTACGCCAATGATCATACCGTCTTCAACCTTGAACTCGGCGGTCCCCTCCGTGATCCGCCAGTTGTCCAGGTTCTCACCATTGAACAGATCCACCCAGCCCACCTCGCGCTGACAAGATAGGGTAACGAATGTGAGCAGTGAAAGAGATAGGATCAGTTTGATTTTCATGAGCGCCACCTGATATGTATATGACCCTTAGCCATGTCCATTAATATAACGATTAGCTTTTGAGGGAATTGAAAGTAAGGAGGTCATTCCGGGATTCCAATGGAGAATCCACCACACGAACGGTCTGTACCGTCTTTTGATTATTGGCTTTAAAGATCGCCTCTTAAGGATGGCTTTGGCACACTCCGTCCCCTTTTTCCTACCTCAAGAGAGTAGGGTGGTTTACCGATGCTGACTGATTAGCATTCAATCCATAGACTGCATAGAGTTCAACATCATCGATCCCCTGAATAAAAAGCATTAGTGGAAAACCTGAGTCTATTATTGTCTGTCAAAGCCTGCACCAGTCCAGCCCCCACCCTATTTCATTTTAAGAGGTTTCATTGGTGGTACGCAGGTCTTATCTTTTGTATTATCGGCATGCACATGACCTGCTGATCATCCTTGACTATTGTTGGAAAGATAGCTGGCCCAACTCCTAAAAAAGAGGTGAGCGAATCATATAATGATCCATGATCGAAAATACTCCACTTTCCTGAATGAAAAGGTTGTATCCTGAGAATGGATGACTGCAATCCATACGCCGTAGGCGAACCGGGAGGTTCGATAGTCCAGACAATTGAAGAGGTGTAGATGTTCGCGATTATCACATTACTGCTCGTCGTCTCGATTTCAATCCTGATTACACGCATAGCCACAATCGCGCTAGTACATACTGGACTACCCCTAGAGTCTGCACGCTTCCAGGCCCGATCGGCGTTCACCGGTTCCGGATTCACCACCACCGAATCGGAGGAGGTAGTTAATCACCCGGTACGTCGAAGAATCATCATGATGTTGATGATGCTGGGGAATGCAGGTATAGTCACGGTCATTTCCACCTTTATCCTTTCGTTCGTCAACCGGGGAGAGTCCGAATCCATCGTCCCTAGAATGGTACTTTTGGCAGTCGGTTTATTGGCGTTGTGGCTGGTAGCCCACAGTAAGATTGTCGATAGACGACTGTTGAAACTTATAGATCGGCTACTCTCACGATACACGGACTTGAAGGTGAGAGATTATTCGAGTATTATGCATCTCGCCGGTGAATACAGTCTTGTAGAGATCGAGGTGGAGCCTAGAGATTGGATCGAAGGTAAGACATTGGCACAGTCAGAGCTGGGAGATGAGGGTATCATCGTCCTGGGTATCAAGCGGGCCGATGGTTCCTATCTGGGTGCCCCCCATGGGAAAACCCTCGTCCTACCGAAGGACGTGCTGATCGTCTATGGTCGAATATCACAGGTGGAAGACCTGGACAAGCGCCGGCAGACCAAGCGGGGGGATCAGCAGCACGAGAAGGCCATCGTTGAACAACAGAAGATCATCGAAGAGGAGGCCAGGGAAGACACCGCCACGCAGGATAACAGTAATTAGTGCCTCTCGGGATCTAACTCCCTTATCAGGCCAAACAGAGTAGTGCTCCCGAAATTCCGCTGAGAGATTGATGTGAACAGTGACCAGGACTTTCTGCGAGCAGTTCTACGTTGAGTTGACGTACATCGTGGTTCGCTGCCGAGTGAGATGCGCTGACTTGCTACGCCTGGACAAGGCGCAGCAGGTATTCCCACAGCATGGCTTCACCCAGAACGTAGTTATCACCGTTGGCGGCATTAGTAGCGATCACCATATTGTAATACGGGATGATCCACAGAATCTGCCCGCCATAGCCGGAGCCGAAGTAAATGCCGGTGCTGTCCAGCATTCCGGCCTCTACCATCCTGCTGGAGTAGCGCCACCACTGGTAGCCATAATTGGTCCAGACACTCATGATACCCAGGCTGTCGGTTGAGGTGGCCACCCATTCCTCCGGAATTACCTGCATTCCGTCATAGTAGCCTTGCTGCAGGTAGAGCTGGCCGAATTTTACCAGGTCAACCGGACGCAAACGAAGGCCCCAGCCTCCATTGCTGACTGATTCGTTATACCACGACCAGGACCACTCGGTGATGCCCAGGTGATTGAACAGATTAGCAGCGGCGAAATCGTTGGCCGATTGTCCCGTTTCCTTGGTGAAAATCATGGATAGCAATTGACTGAGACCGGAATTGTAATTCACTACCGTGCCCGGCTGGTTCACGACAGGCCGGTCAAGGACAAACTGGATCTCATCCTCCGCCTGCTCCCAGAGATTGAATATATTGGCCGAGTCACTATATGGCACTCCCAGTTCATTCCAGTCAAATCCCGCTGACATGCTGAGCAGATGCTCGACGGTGATCGACTCCTTCCAACTATCTACATTCTGGATGGGCTCATACTCGTCGAAATAACCCAGCATGGGTTTGTCCAGGGAATTGATATAACCCTGATGAAAGGCAATGCCAAAGAGGGCCGATAACACACTTTTGGTGATGGAGTAGAGCGACTGCAGATCGTCCTGCTCGTAGCCGCGGAAATACTCTTCCAGCACAATCCGATCGTTGCGCATGATCACCAGGCTGCGTACTTCCCCATACTTGCCTTCGTCAATATCCTGCACCAACCACTCCAGGGCCTTCCCGTTCAGCCCCTCCTCTTCCGCCAGCGGATAATCAGACTGGTATTCGCTGTCGAATGTCTTTGGTGAACAGGCTACCAGCAGCAATCCCACGATGAGTCCGGCGGTGGTGTACATTATTTTTCTATGCATATCCAATCACCCCAAGTTATATGATTACGTTTAGCACGGGCATCAATGCCCATCTGGATTGTTTTTCTCGGACGGTTTCCGGGACACAACAACCAGTTGTCCTTCGTTGGTTATGACCAGGTCAGTTCCGGTTTGAGCGAGGAGAGACAGCAAAGCATCCAGGACCGAAACGTCTTGCAGCTGCAAGGACACCGGTTGGTCCAGGGGCAAGTGGCTGTGGTTGTAGCTTATTCCTACCCTGCCACGCTGGGAAATGAGCATCAGGGCATCTTCAAAGCTGATCAGCCCGAATTGCAGGGAGATCCTGTTCAGCAAGACCGCAGGTGCCCGTTGACCATCGAGCTCTTCCAGCTGAATGAGAGTACTGTCCTCCTGACCCGGCGTTGGGGAAAGCCAGGGTATGACAAGCAGGGCAATGCAAATTACCAGGATTCGATACATCAAGCCGCCATAGCCCCGGCTTTCCCTGCCGGAAGCATTCTGTCCTATGATTTCTATAGATCCCATATAATACCAAATGAGGGCACCAGAGACATCCAGACCAGGGATTCGTCCACAATAACCTCGATTTCCGGCTCGGCTCCCTCATCATCACTTATCATGACGCCTGTATATCTGTATTCCCGTGGATTTTTCCGGTCCAGAATATTCCTGATTTCGAGAAAGGTTGTTATGCGCCCATAACGGGTGTAAAAAGACCGGTTAATACGCAGATCCACGCGGTTATACTCAGGAAACTTCTCGGCATATAGTGGACCGGGACCCCACCGCCAGTCCCAGAAGCCGGGCGATGTTTCATGGAGATCCACTACCTGTGCCTCCGTATATGGCCAACCGGTATGATATTGCCAGGCCAGGTTTAAGCGCCACTTGAGGCTAGGTTTCCAGGATATGTCGCAATAAAATGTGTGCCGTTGGTCGTAGTACCGGGGTAACCAGAGCCCGTCAACCTTTTCACGTGTCCTTGAGAGACTATAACTCAGCCAGTAGCTTAGAGGACCATTCGTTTCACTGTACAAGTAGAATTCGATGCCTGCAGCCTCACCGTCATCAGGCTCCAGTCTGATTCGGTTGGTGCTCACGGAGGGGATAATCCGGGTGACCACTCTTCCCCAGTCGATATAATGGGGCCGCAGGGAGGTTAACACCTTCCGATATGCCTCTACTCGCAGCATGGTGCCATTCGGCAATTCATGCTCGATACCCATCACTCGATGCTCTGCTCTCTCTGCTGGGTAATATTCAGGGTCGCTATACTTGGCGAGCCCTTGATTGATACTTTGAGACTGGTAATAATGACCCCAGCCAAGGCGAATCGACGTGTAGTCGAAAAGGCTGTATACTAGATTGATCCTGGGACTCCAATTGCTGTCATGGCTCCAGGTGTTGCTTTCATAGCGCAAACCCATTTCAATCGCTAGCGGTTCTATGGGACGCATCCTTTGCGTTATGTAGCTGCTGAATTCAATCCCATCCTTCGCACCGTATGCCGAGGCAAGATCAAAACCCTCGGTGAAATAGCTGTCTATCTGACCGAGAATAATCTCATATCGATGATAATAGCTAATGTGCGAGTCGAAATCCTTGGAATCAAAACCCCATTTCAGCAGGTAATTATCTGATATATCCCAGCTCCAATCCTGCTTCAATCCGTAAAGATGCAAATATTGCTGGTCTAGAAAAAAATCTTCTACTTCCGTACCATCATCTTCATACCAGTCTGCGGATATCATGTCCTCAATGCAGCCTCGCGAAAACAGCGTCCGGGATTTCAAGCTACTGCCCCACTGACTGTACCAGGTCAGCCAGCCATAGCCGTTGAGGTTGCGGGTGTCCAGATTTATATTATCATCCAGGGAGAGATTCCAACTGTCGTGAGCGATAAGGATATGCCCGGACAAGCTATGGCGTGGGCTCAGGTTGAAATGAATTTTACTGAGAATATCATAATAGTATGGAGCTCCAAGATCTTCACCGGACCCTTTAAGGAGTAAATCTATATAACCCCGCCGCGCCAGGAACATCCACTGACCACGGCCATGGGCAAAACTGTTTTCAGCCAGCAGGCGGGCGTTTAGGAAACTGATGGCCAATGAAGTGCGTTTCCGATAGGGCAGTGGGGAGATTGTTTTCAGGTTGAATACGCCACTCAGTCGGTTCCCGTACTCTGCCGGGTATGCACCGGTGATCATATCGATGCCTCGGATGGATTCCACGTCGATCATACTCATGAATCCATC
>CP070787.1:2544972-2555648 GCA_020346745.1 Fidelibacterota bacterium
CAGATACGGCGGACCAACTCCTGTGCACCCCGCCAGGAATTGTACTCCATCGGGAGCGACAGTTCAGCATCACCTACCATATCCAGCAATACGGCGTACCGAGGTCTCACCCCTCCCAGCAGCTCATTCATCTGGGGCAGGAACGCCTTGGTTCCCAGTGAAAAATTGGCTATGTCACCGGAGCGTCCCATATCCTCCGCATCAACGAACAAGAGGTCCACACCGATAGCAGGCGCATCACGGGCAAAGATATCCGCCAGCGTCAGCAGTACGGCCACGCCACTGGCACCATCATTAGCCCCAAGGATGGGTTTGGAGCGATTCTCGGGATCAGGATCCTGATCCGCAATCTCCCGCGTATCGTAGTGAGCCAGCAACAACACACGTTTACGCGCTGTGGTATTGAACCGGGCCAGGACATTGATTATAGTGAGGGGACCGTCTTCATAGGGGTGATCCCGGCTTACTGTTTGGAGGACCGTCTGGTGGGCCCGGGGTTGAAGGTAATCCTCCAGAAAACGAACAACGGCTGCGTGGCCCGGTGATCCCGGATACCGCGGACCAAGCGCCACCTGCTCCTCCAGCAGCCGGAAAGCCTGTTCGCCATCAAAATATGGTACCTGCTGGCCGCATGCCACCGAGCAATAGATAAGCAGCCATCCGATTGCCAACCGTACTCGCCATTTCCTGAGGGCTGTTCCCACTAAGTTCCCCTGATGGCTATATTGACATCGAACTTAAAGTCTCGATCAATACGCCTGCCCGTCACCGAGTGATCGGACTCTCCATACCTGATATTGAAGCCACCGGTCACTTTCTCGGTAAAGGTGTACGTAATGCGGGGCGTAACCCACCAGGTCTTGCTCCAGGACATGGTCGTGTACTTGGTCGCCTCACTTTTCATTTCTTCCCGGCGGTCGCGCCGGTAGTCGAAGTCAAGATTGAGGTTGACCGTATTACGCAGATTCAGGTCCTTCAAGAATGGGAGCGGAATGGTGATCCCGCCCCGATGCTGATATCCCAGGGAAGCCGTTATCTGCTGTCCGACCGTTTTACTCCGGCCATTATCAAAGGCATCGAGAGCCAAGGTATGACTGGTACGGATAGTCGCTGAAACTCCGCTGGTGAAGTTAATGGTCAGCCCTATCAGGGGTTGGAATTGCCGGTTGTACTTCTCTACGGGAAGACGCTCATTCTGGATGCTCTTGGTATGAAGACCGGAGTAGCTATGATCCAGGTTCACTCTCCAGGGGATCTTGTTCAGCAACGGAAGTTTCTCCAGGTTCGACCAGCGGATATTCCAGTTGACAAAGGGAATACCCACTTTCTTCGTATCCCCCAGCACCAGGAAGTCTTCGGAACGCGTGGTGGTTCTGGCACTCTGACTGCTGGATCGGGACCATTTGCGAGCATGAGAGAAATTCAGACTTATCGATCTAGAGAGAGTCAAGCCGGAGCGTACGGAGATATCCCGATCCTCTCCCTCCGTGAGCTGATTAAGACCACCGGTCCGTTCCACATCTGCAGGCAGCTGAGAATCGGTAGCCAAGGCCAGGCGATAATTATAGTCAGGCTGCCCGATCGCAGCAGGTTCCGCTCCCCGGCGGCTATAGACGTAGTTGAAAGCAATGGGGGAAACCTTGCCGACCAGCGTATGCAAGGTCTTCAACACGGCTTTAATCTGTGGATTGGCTACCTCAAGAGGTTTTTTTCCATCGCCTTGTTGAGCGTCACCGGTCTGGGTTCGACGGCCCCGACCCCTGCGAGTGCGAGCAGGACCTGCTCTACTCTCTGGTGTATAGAACACTTCGACAAGATCGGTCAATTTCACGGTAACATTCCCACTGAACCGACCTTGGGTTGATATTTTGGCGCCCCGTTTCAGACTATCGAGGGGCGCATTCTTGGTCCAATTATAACGCGTCTGGTACATGAGCTTGGGCTGAAACCAAGTGATCAGCTCGGGACTGTAGTTGAACGTGAACTGCTCCGAGAACTGGCGACGCAAACCCGGATTCCATGACTTGAGTATCTCCGTCTTGTCATAACGGTACTCGTCCAGGACAAAGTTAGCATCCCGACCGTAGTCGGCGTTGATTCGATCAGTCAGGCGGTATTTGGACTTGATGGACCGGGCCATGTTGAAGTTATACGTCTCCAGAACCGAGTCAGGATCTGCGCGGGTCGTCCGGTTTGTAATTGCCTCGTTCAGATTGGCAGCTAAGTCCAGATTGCTGGGGCTATAATAAAGACGGGTATCCTTGATGCGTTCACCAAGTAAGGGAATGAATCCCAGAATCTTGAAAGGTTGGATGTAATTCTCTTCACTGAACTTGATTGGATATCCCACCTGGCCGGTAATAGCCCGTGCCTCATTGCTCAGGATTAACTCCGTGGACTCCCGTTTTCGCGAAAATGCCAGGCTGCCTCTAAAGCGGTCAAGGGTTTGCCGCACCAGCCAACTCTTGCTCCGCGCCGATTTGTCGTAACTGGCCTTCAGTCCCAGTTGCTGGGTCCGCCTCTGAATATCCTCAGGGGCTTCGTGTAAATCGCCCGCCAGAATATCCTTGCCGGGGAGATACTTGGGAGAGCTGACCGCCTGACTGTAATTGACGTTCAAGGGAAGACGAATACCCCATGACTTGGGTAAAAACTGGTGGGGATTGACCGTCACGTTTGCTTGCCAGTTCTCATTGGTCACGGCGTTACGAGTGATCCGCTGTTGGATAGTATGAAATTCGGCATCCCTCCTGGCATAGTTGAAAGAAGTGCTTACCAAGTCGGCGAAGTTAACGGCACCGCTGAGACGCATAGCCATGCCCGGTTCGCGGTTCACATTGGTCAACCGCAGCTCATCCATCATAATCCGCCCCCGCAGGGTAGAATCCGGATGCATGTTGATCACCCCGGCCAGGTAGCGGTCGATCCTTTCCAGGGACGGCTCACCCTGGATGTAAACCTCCATATCCTCCAGTTCATAGACCTTGATGGTGGCCTGCTTGTCGGTGCCTTCATCAATGATGACGGTGTTATCGGGTAGTACGCGGGAAGTGTCCTTCAGGCCCGCCAGTTTATCCAGTTGCAGCGAGATATGGTTGCGATCATCCCAGCCGCGGTGTTCGGGATCAGGGCCGCCGCTGTACACATTTTTGCGTACTTCATAGTAATGGTCTTCGCCCTGACCCAGCCGCAGCCAAAACACAGCACTGCTATCATCTTCATTTTCTGTTATGAGGTTACCTTCAGCATACACATACATATCCATGCTGCCATAGACCAGGAAGGTACCGGTCTGTTTGGGAATCGATTTTTTCACGGCGGCCTTACTCTCCGGCGGGATTCCACCACGACTGAAATCCAGGACGAGAGACTGTTCACGCAACCGAATGTCATTCAGGCGGTCGTATTCGCCCTCCACTCCTCCAGGAGGAATGTAGTCGGCGTTGTCCTCGGTGTTGGCCACGGTCACCGCCATGCCGACCTCCAGCGTATCCTTCTCAAAAGCGTTGCTGCGCAGCGGCGCAACACCCAGCTCCTCCCATTCGTTCCCCACAAATTCGATCTTGGCAATTTGTATCCGGGCATTGAGACCGTTCAGGGATTGGGAACCATCCACACTATCAATCCACACTCTGAGATGCCTGACATTATCCCAGCTGGTCGTTCCCTCACCCACCTGCACGAAATCGGAGAGCGGGATCCTGAACAGGCGCCAACCGGTAGGATTTCCATTATCATATCTCGTTTCTCCACCCACAACCGAGGGATCCGTTTGGCTGGGATCCAATAGAAAACTAGACGTGAAGTAAGCATTCTGGTCATCGGGGAAGAGCCCGCCGAGGCCGTCCAGGTCCTCCGTATCGGGATAACTACCCTCCTGAATTTTGCTGTTGCCCTCGGTGCCATTGATATTGTCATTACGGCCATTGTCGGGAGAAGGTGCCTGGGTGTTATAAAAGTTATCTCCGTTGGGATCGTCCTGATTCGCCCAGGTCACGCGGGGGCCATCATAAATGCCGTCATAGTCTCCAGCTAGAATCTGTCTGGCGATGTCTTCCGTGTCCTCATCAATGAAGTCATCACCATCGGCTCTGTAGCGATCGTCATTCGCCCGTTCGGCCTCGTCCCTACTAATGGTACCATCACCGTCGAAATCTCCCGAAACGCAGCCACCCATACCATCCTCAAATTCATCCGGACACCCATCCAGTCCTACATCCTCTCTCTCCTCCAGCAGGCCGTTCCCTTCGGTGAAGCCCCCATCAGGCCGGTCCTCGGTATTGATGCGCTCATCGCCATTGATGTCCTCGCTGATACTACCGATATCGATATGCATCCGTCCTTCGGTTCCCTTGATCCAGATTTCGAAGAACTTGCTGAGTGTCTGATCGTAGTCGCTGGCCAGCAAAGGATAAGTGATACCGGCCCACAGACTGTCATTGATGGTCCCGTTATTGCCTTCCTCAAATAGGGCATTGAGAACCAGGACCGTAGTGGTCAGGTTCCTGGCCCGGACGGATGTCTGGCGCTGCGGCCAGATATCCTTGACATTCACGTCAACATACGGATTCCACCAGGCCAGCTTACGGCGATCACCCATATGCTTTCCAACCGGCACGGAGGCCGGTCGCCACGCCCGATACTGGAGGGAGGGGCTGGTCGTCCGCTTGGCGGCCTCAAAATCATCCACAAACGCCTGCCCAAGGGGATTCGGGTTGGGCAGCACCTGAGCTATTTCTCCTTCCAACCGGAACCGGCTGGCAGCGTCGGTCTCCACCAGGGGCAGTCGATCCACCAGACGGGTGAGGAGAGGCACATCCCGAGCAATCCGACCATTGACATCCCACAGCATATTCCGAACGGGTTCACTGCCGATATCGATCCGTTCGTCCACAATGGATTGGTTGTAGTAGAGACCCGTCACCCCCAAGAATGAATTCTCCCCCAGATCCATCTCGGCCCGGGTGCCCAACATCACCTTCTTGTCGAATGAAATCAGGACGTTCTCTTCATAATCGATGGTGATCTCAGGATCAGCGCCGTATTTGCCCAGGTCCAGGATCGTCAGCGTTCCAGTGAAGTAATCAATCCGGTAATCCTGATCCCGCGACAGAGGACTGCCATTAACGAAAACGGTCTCGCTGCCTTCGACCAGGTTAAAGCCCAGGTGGTACTCACTGGCACCGCGGCTGGACTGCTTCACCGAAATCTCAAAGCGGGACTCTTCGTTCTTCTTATTCTGGTTCTTGGTATAATAGATGGCCGGCACATCCCATTTTTCGTCCCCGTCGAAATCTTCTACATCAGGCTCGAACTCGAAGTTCTGGTTGGGATCTTCCAGCACATAATCGTAGGCCTGCTCAGTGGCTTCATGATCAGTAGCCAGTCCGGGTACATCCGAATAGGCGAAGGGAAGCAGGGCCGGGAAATGCAGCTCCCCCCAAACCAGATTGACCAGGTTGGGATTGGTCACATCGACAAGCTCATCGGGAATATTCTGCTCGTTGGCATTCTGCATATCCAGGCCGAAGATGGTCAGATAACTCTCTCCTTTGTAACGGTCGTCGTTCTCCGTCGTCCCTTCCCGGTAGAAGATCTTGACCTCGAAGCCCTCTGGACTGATGTTCACTCCGCCGAGACTGTATACGTTCTTGAATTCCAGCGGCCAGGTGGGATGACTGGCTGTCTGCCCGGTATCCTTGATGAGCTTGAGATTTAATAGATTTACCCCGGTAGTGTCGTTGGGATCGTAATCCACATCACCGACGGTATCTGTTTCCGCGAGACTCGTATCACCTATCGCATAGGCAACGGCGATAATCTCATACTCGCTGGCGGGACTGCGAAGACGGATCCAGCCCAGATTGGGATTAAAGAAGTAATCCTCGTTCAGCACCAGACGTTCAAAGTTGGTTTCCCGCGCATAGCTCGATTCGAACTCGGGATCATCAGGATCGACATAGGCCTTGCCATGGTAAGTAGCAGCCGCTTCGCGACTGGAGCGGTACACCTCCAAGCGGGTGACGACCCTGTTCACATCCACCGTGTGTAAACCATCGGGGAGGGATGGATCACCCTTGGTCAAAGGATAGTAGCGAGCCCTGAATTCCATGTCGAGAAAGAAGTACCGATTGGCAATATAGTGCATATCGCTTACGGTATACTCCTGGGCCAGAGTGCTAGACTTGGATGACTTGACCGAGCGCTCAATAGAAGCCACCGTGGTGATATCCACCGGTCCCAGCTTGGACTGTGTTTTGAAGCCAAAGAGGCCGCTACTCTTGCCGCCGCCACCGGTAGCAAACTGGGTGCCGGGAAGGGAGAGGGAGATATTTCCGGCCTCAATACGCTGGAGAATCTCGTCCTCTTCACCCTGGTATTCGATCTTCATGTCATTTTCCCACTCGAAGTCATTTTCGCTATCCTGGTGGACGAGAACGGAGATTCGATCCCCAATCGTGCCCTCGATATCGAAGCGCTGCTTCTGGTTCACGTCCAGATCCCACTGCTTATTAGCGCGGAAATTCGTGAAGCTCTTGGACTGGTCCTTATAGAGTATACCGCCATTGATAGCCACGTTCCCTGACACGCGGAGGGAAACCCGCTGGCCGGCGATGTCCGTTCCCAGCAGCTCGATGGTGCGACCCCGCCGGGCCTGCTGCGCGCTCGTCGATTGGAGCGCGCCAGCAAGCTTTTTCTGGGCCAAAGCCTGAAACTGATCGGCCTCCTGCTCCTGGATATACCAGGCTAACGGCACCGTGGAAGGTACCTTCACAAGTGACCCTTCATGATCCTCGTAAAAAGTAATCTGCTTGCCGGTTGAATCGATCTCGGACCACCTGTTGAGACCAGGCACGGTAACGGGCAGCAGGTGACCCCCTCGCCGGAGGACATCGCTGGCTTTTTCCTGAGTGATCGTCAGCACCGGGGGCCTTCCGGCGGCATCTGTGGGAGATACAGCAGTATCCGCCGAGACCTCTTCCGGGATGGCAGCGGTGTCCGCCCTCAGGCTGTCAACCCAGCCGACCAGGTTCAAGCCTGTCATGCGAGCGTCGGGCAGCGGTACAGCGATGTAGCGGGCAAGAAAATCAGGTTGTCGGACGGAGTGGGTATAGACGGAGTCCTCCTGTGCTCCCCAGAGAGGAAGCAAAGAGAATATGACAAATACACCTACCCTGTAAGGCGTGTGATGTCGGAACACCCGCCAGCTCCTGATACTCGTTAACTGTCCAAAAAGCCGGTATCAGTGGTGCCTAGGCAGGTGTCTCCTCATTGAGGTTAGTAAAAACGGACCGCATCAGCAGCTGATGCAGTGCTCCGAAGGCTTTGGCCCGATGAGAAATGCCGTGTTTTTCCTGATCCGTCATTTGACCGAAGGTCTGTCCTGTGCCTGCTACCCGAAAGACCGGATCGTAACCGAATCCGTTCTCACCGGTTGGAATCCGGGTAATGTGACCCTCGATGGTCCCCTCAGCGGCGAGCTCACGAGAGTCGTCGACGTATACCGCGCAGGTTCGAAACCGGGCAGTGCGACGTTCATCGGATACATGTTCCATTGCAGCCAGCAACTTTTCCACATTGGCACTATAGGTTGCTCCGAGGCCAGCAAACCTGGCGGCGTATACTCCAGGAGCCCCATTCAGGGCATCTACTTCCAGACCGGTGTCGTCGGCGATGGCCGGCAGGCCGGTTTCCCTGAAAACCGCGCGTGCCTTTAATAAAGCATTGTCGCGCAGGGATGTTCCCGATTCTTCCACCATCTCAACTTGTGGGAAAGCATCAAGATCTACAAGTTCCACCGGTAAATCCGCGAAAATAGCCTTGATTTCCCTCAGTTTATCCCGATTCTGTGTCCCTACCACCACCTTCATAGATCAATCCGATCCACGTGGCCGACGATAGCCGCATCAAGCGCAGTATACTGCCTGTCAAAAGGGAACGACGCTTCCCTGGAGGTCACGTAATACACCAGCTCACCCTCGCCGGCTTGCTGGCTGTCCGCAGCCACCAGCGTGGCGCCCACATCGTCACTGCTCTCTAAATCCATCGGTTGGAGGATCAGGAACTTTAGACCTTCCAGATCGGGCAATTTGCGGGTCGCCCAGACCCGACCAACGACTCGTGCCAGGTTCATGATTGAAAGAAGTCCACTTCATCCACGATGGCCATGATGACCGTATCCACCGGTTTATCATGGGTGATGCGGGTCATGCGGGCGGAGCTGCCGCTGGCACACAGGACCAGCTCACCGGCTCCGGCGCCTACCGAATCGACGGCAATAGCGAAATCGCGTTTCAGGTTGAGCTCGTCGTCCACCCGCTTCACGATCTGAATCTTCAGACCTTCCAGCTTCTCGTCTTTCTTGGTGGCCCAAACAGTCCCAACCACCCGGCCGAGGAACACTTCAATTGCTCCTTACTCTCATTGCTGGCAATATTAGGCCAACTACTTACTTCTGTCAATGGGATTCGCCCGCCCCCAACCTAGGTACTGATTATGGTCCCGTCATGGACGATCCCTGGATTAGACATGAAAAGTGGAGCCGGGCTCAGGTGGCAGGTTCAGCTATAGGGATATGGAGGCAGAACCGGTTCCCGGGCTTATCGGCGGTATCGAGCCAGAGTTCGCCGCCCATCCGCTCCATCAGATCTCGTGCTATGCTCAGGCCGAGCCCCAGACCCGGAGCCGAGGCATGCTCCTGCAGGCGAGCGAAGGGCTTGAAAAGCAGCTCCCGCTGCTCCTCCGAAATATCGGAACCCTGATCTTCCACCTCAATCCGCACCTGGCGGTCGTTGGACTGATAGCAGCGGAGTGTAACCGTACTCTCTGCCGGTCCATATTTAACGGCATTATCGACCAGATTGAAGAGGACCTGCTCCAGAGCGGCGGCGTCTGTCCGTACCTTCGGGAGATCAGCTCCCAGCACCTCGGCGAGTTGAAGACTGTGTCCCTGCAGTATAGGCCGCCAGCTACTGGCCACCTGACTGATAATCTCACGGAGATCACTGTCCTCCAGCCGGATCGACCAGCTGCCGCGATCCAACCGGCTCATCTGCTCGATATTATCTACCAGATACAGCAAGCGGTCGATATTCTGATCGATGGCTTCCAAATACAGGCTCTGTTTTTCCGACATTTCACCACCGAACGCATCGCGAAAAAGGTGGGCGAATTCCTTGAGCACCGCGATGGGCGTCTTCAGCTGGTGCCCCGCCTCGTAGAACAGGTTGCTTTTCTCCTCGGCCACCTCCAGACGTTCCTGCAATTCTCTCGCCAACAACAGGGCTTGAATATATTTCCCATACTTCTCCGTCAGGAAAGCAAGCTGGTTTGCACTGACGGGCTTCAGCATGAGTTCGTCCGCCTGATGCCGAATAACCTCTTCCTGCGGTTCCAGGGGTGAAGCTGACAGCAGCACCGTAACCAGTTCCGGCCAATCCTGCTTGGCCCGCTGACTGACATCCAATCCCTTCATATCCGGCAGGGCGAGATCAATGAGAGCCAGATGGAACTGCTCCCGCGCCAGTAATTCAAAGGCCTGGGCTCCGCTAGCAGTTGTTCGGACTTCATGGCCTGCGGAATTGAGGAGCTTCTCCAGGTGGGTACGCTCATCCGGTTCGGCGACCACCAGCAGGATTCCCAATTGCACCGCCGTATTCAACTCAGCACTCATTTGTTACTACAGGGAAGATAGATCGCCAACGTTAGATCATGGTCCTGGAGCGTGACATCCAGATTGCCGTGGTGATTCCGCAAGAAGCTATACAACAGCGCCAGCCCGAGGTCTTCAGACCGGTGCGGATCTATAAAGAAGGGATTAAGAAATTCAGTGTCTTCGGTCTGAGGAAAGTCGGCCAGCGAGATAGTCATTAGCAGGCGGATATAACGACCGGGCCGACTGTCCAGAACCATCGCGGCGACGGCTTCATCCTCCAGTTGAACGGGCGCCAGCTCCATAACGGCCGGATCGGTCCCGGTCTTTCTTGCAAGAAGGCACAAGTTCTCGATCAGCGACCGGAAAGCGGACTCATCCAGCAGCACCGGTTCCACGTCTTTCCGAGCAACTACCTGCGCCGTGAAATTGTGCTCCTGTTTGAAGGCTGCACATACCTCTCCGGCGACAGCGACAAGATCGGCAGGGGCAACCATACCCTGACTTTCCCGATAGAACCGCGCTAACCGCTGGTTCAGCTCGATGCCCGACAGCAGGGCTTCCTTCATGGCGGGCAGGTATTTTTGCAGAAGGTCATTATCCGCAGAGGGTGTTTCCAGCAGGGAGAAATAGCCCTGGATAATGCCGTAGTAATTGTTGGTGTCGTGGGCGATCTTGCGCGTCATGGTCTGGAGGGCATGCATCTTGCGCCGGATGCTCTCATTGATGGTGATCTGCTGCTCAGGTGATGCTTTCAAGGGCAACGAAACCGAACCTTACGTCTCGTGATTCGGCCTGGTGTGTTGGATATCCTCGATCTCACTCTGAACTGCGAAGAAGGCCTCGACACAAGCGGGGTCGAAATGTGAGCCGGAATGTTCCCTGAGGTGGTCATAGGCTTTTTCCAGCGGCCAGGCTTGCTTGTATACCCGGTCGGTTGTGAGGGCGTCGAAGACATCGGCCACGGTGGTGATGCGGGCGGCCAAGGGGATATCTTCGCCGGACCGTGCCTGTGGGTACCCAG
>CP070787.1:2555748-2565095 GCA_020346745.1 Fidelibacterota bacterium
TTCCCCCTGATGGCCAAGGTCATTGCCAAAGTATCCCACGCCTTGAATTTCCTGAATTTGGACAGGACTACCTTGGCTATCGTCAGTTTGAGTGTCCTCGTATGGCTTATCGAAGGCATGATGTTTGTCATCGCTCCCATGGCGTTCGGCCTTGAATTGAACCTCGCCATGGGATACTTTGCATTGGCCGTCGTCAATTTTGGCCTCCTGGTGCCGTCCTCACCAGCCTACATTGGCGTTTTCCAAGGCATGGCCGTTCTGGCCCTGGGACTCTTCGGAATCTCGAATGAAGTGGCCCTCTCCGTGAGCATCCTGGTCCATGCGTCCCAATTCTTGCCCATTACCCTTGCCGGGCTGGTGATCTATTTATATGAATCCTTACACTCCGGACATCAAGAACCATGACCAAAGACAAGTCCTCCACATCTATCGTGATCGTGCTGGTGCTCGGCCTGCTGTTTCTGCTTCTTACTATCGATATTCTGGGCCTTTCCGCCCTTGGCAAAAGTCTTTTGCTCTATGCTTTGGCTTTTATAGTCGGGCACGGGCTCGACCACCTGCTGCTAAATACGAGGCAGCAGGACAACTCGTTTGTGGAGCTGCTGGGGATCTGGGCATTAAAGACGGTAATCGGTATGGCGGCGTTAACCCTGACGGTGTTCTTTACCCGCGCTATGGGCTTATCAGATTGGTTTGTGCTTCTTCCGGGAGCATTGTTCGGTATCGCTTTATTATTCAAATCGAGCCCCTCGTTACGCGGTGTGTATACCGGGATACGCGGTACGAACAGGATCCATCTCAGCCAACTAGCATTGATTCTGGTTATACTGAACCTCGGATTGCTCCTGGTTGGGGGAATGCTGGTCTTCGATGGCGGTCATTACTATTTCCGCGACAGTTTACATCCCATCTACGAGTTGGCCATGGGCAAGAGTACGGAGATAGCCGGTCTTATCCGCCCGGACCTTTCGTACGCGGGTAAAAGTGTCCAATTCCATATGCTGGGACCAACGTGGGTCTCCATAATGGATGCCACCTTGGGCATTGATCCCCTCGTAGTGATCTTTCGGGTACTGCCCATCTGGCAATTGCTTCAAGGTGTGATTCTGATAGCGTTCATCGCCCGCAGGATTACCGGGAACGATACGGCAGCCCTATTGACGCCCTTGGCCGTCCTCTTTATATCCCCGTTTATCGTGGTTCCCTTCAACATGGGGATGCCGCTGCTTTTTACCGTTCCGCTCTATCGTCGTCTGGTGATCCACGCCAGCTCGGCTCTGGGCTGGCCGGCCGTTTTAGCATTGCTGATAGTGCTGATACCGATCATACGGCATCAAGCGAACTTCCGGCGAATGATCGCGGCCCTCCTGTTGGTGGTTTACGCGTTCTTTGCCAAGGCCCCTTTCCTGGCACCCTTGTTGGCAGTGATAGGGATCATCGGACTTCTCGATCTTCTCCGCCAGCACCGGTGGCGACTGGTCCTGTTCGCCTCCGCATGTGCAGTTGCTATTCTACCCTTCCTGGTACTCATGGGTGGTGCCCATAGTCACAACTTCTGGGCTTTCATTCCCCATCACCCCCACTTTGCGGCGTTAGTGGATATCCTTTCTGCGGAGACGAGCCTGGGCAGGCAAATCGCCGCCTGGGGTTTGGCTTTCCCCATAGGCATCCTGGGCAATTTTGGTTTTTTACCGGTCGGCATCATCGGCGGCTGGTGGCTTTTGAGGAAAACATCCGCCCGGGTAGGTGAGGAAAATCAAAACAAGCCCTACGCTGAACGTCGCAGTCTGATCTTGATTTTCGGATCGGCCGCTCTGGCCTTGATCTTCTCTTCCCTGGGCTCCGAATTCACCGAGTACAATCACGTGTATTTTGCTACCGCTTACCGATGGGTAGGCTGGCTAGGATTGATACTCATGGTTGCTCCACTGCTGGAACAACGCTGGTTCCGGGTAATCCTGGTCCCCTTGCTAATCATTATCATCATCGTCAACACCGCACTCGAAGTGCGCCATCCTCTGGCCAGGATCGATTCCAACAAGACCTTGATCCAGCAGCCACTTACGGTCAGGTTCCAGTATCGTATGATTGACCTGGCTCGGAAAATAATGCAGCAGTCACCAAAGATCTCTCCCAGAGACAGGTTTCCCGATGATCTATACCGCGCCTTGCTTGATATGCGTGCATTGCCCCGGGAGGCAATCATACTCAGGGGCAGACACTACGAAGATTTGAATTGGGAAAACCGCCAATTCGCTACGGAATGGTGGCCCTGGTCCGGCTTCTTCGCCACTGCTGTTTCCGGCAGGCAGTTTGTGCTCGAGAACTACAAGTATAAGGGTATCGTCGTCCAGGAGGACTTCCTGGAACGGGTCGAGGACATCTTCCGGTTTTACTGGTACTGCCTCGATCAAACCGCAGAGATCCGCCAAGTTTGGGACTTGCCTGCAGGCCCATACCAGCAGGAAGGGTCCGAGCGAATAAAGGATCTTGTCCTGGTGCAGGCCTTGACCTTCAAGGGGGATCCCTCCTGGTATTCGGGCCGCAAGGAACACCATGCCCTGCTTCAGAGAATCTTTCCGGAACTCATCCAGGCGGAGATATCGCCCGAGGCAAAAACGGCCGCGTGTCAGCAGATCCTGGACAAGTACGGCGTCACCCATATCATGTTCGAACACAACGAGCGGCCACATCCCAAGGCTGCCAAGGCACTGGGGCTCAACCTGATGATGCAACGAGGTTCAGTCGCCATCTATAAGGTCAATGCGACCAATGAGAACGGGTAGCAGCTCCCTTTTCTTCATAGGGGAGGGAGTGGTGGTGGCGCACCTTCGGGCAGGTAGCTAGGTAAAATTAGTATAGTAAGTAATAGAAGAAGATACGCTGGACACTATGTCTAATGCTTAGAATCAGCAAGCCTGACGGTTCCGGACGCTTTCCCTCCTGATCACCCTTTTAAATCAAACCTTGTCAATTGATTATCTGCGTATGCGTTAAGGTGTATGGTCCGCCCCGGGCATTATTCCGATAAATCTCAGCGGTTACTTGTTCGCGTTTAATCCGCATCCGGACAAATGTACTCCGGGTCAGATTCCAGTTATCCCAGTACCGCTGACAGTACTGATCAAGCACCTCGGGATCCTGTTGTATCGTACTATAGAATGTCATCAAGGCCTCGAGACCAGGCTGGTCGGCGAGCTGCTTGTATGAAATCCCATTCGTTAACTCCGAGTAATAAAGGGTTTTTTTGACACCATACATCCTGGGACGGAAGAACTCAGCAATAATCTCATCTTCACGCTTGCCAAGTCGCTGTCCAGTTTCAACCGCTTCTACCAATCGGCTATATAGCAGCGCCGGGAAGAGATCTTCTGTACCTCTGGCATGCCCGACATCGATCTGCCATAGACCATTGATCTTCGCGACTGAAGTATTGTGCGTATGGCCGCAGATATACACCGTGACATCATGCTTCAACAGCAGCTGGTGGAAGCGATGCCAGTTTTTCATGTATTTATCCAGTGAGTCGCCCTGATGCCGCAGGCGTCCGTTATGCATGTCTGGTATGGCGATAAGGGGTTCATGGCCGAATACGAATATGAGGCCTTTCGTATTTTCAGACAGATCACGCTCGAGCCAGTCAAGCAATTCCGGTACCACATCCCCATCAGTACCGGTATCTGATTCACCATCGAAGTACTGATTCAGGACCACAAAATGACAAGCGCCCCAATCGAATGAATAGGTGGTCTCTAGGCTCCCCGGTGGACCTGCACGAACGATGTTTGGAAGTGTGGTCCCCCCGGCATTGACCGACCGCAGATAATCCAGGTAGTCCGGGGATTCCAGTTCGTGATTGCCGATAACAGGGTACCAGGGATAGTCGGCACCCAGTACCTGGGCGATCAGTTCTTCAGATGCCGAAAGGGGTTCCACGTCACCCGGACTGATCATGAAACTCCCCTTGCCCACCTCAGCGATCGCATTGAGCGCACCCAGGAAGTATTCCGGGCTGTGATACTCCTCGGTAGCAGTATAACGCCAATCGGCCGCTGCGATAAAGACCAGGTCAGCTTCGGCAGGTTTGTCGCAATGAGTAAGGAACACCAGCCAGAGCATGGGCATGGGAAGGATAATTCGGAAAGCCTTGGCTATCATGATGTATTTCTCCTTATCTAACGGAGACCGGATCCAAGTAACTGTCCGGATGTTCCCTATCAAGCCCGGTACCTGCTATCTATCAGACTGCGGACAGCGGCTTCATCCCCCATGTAGGGACCCTCGGCCTCCATTTTAAGACTGGTAACAGCCGCTGACCAGATAATGGCTTCTCCTGCTGGCAATGTCAGCCGTTTCGCCATGTATGAAGCGATGCATGTGTCACCTCTGCCGCTTCTTCCGACCAATTCTTTCGGGTAAAAGGACGCTTCATGGAACCGTCCCTCAGCATAGACCAGGATGCCGTTCCGATGGGTAAGGACAATTTCCTTCGGCCCGAATTCCGCGAGTGCACGGGCTGCCTTTTGGATATCCGTCTCACCGGTGAGAAATGCTGCCTCGACAGCGTCCGTTTTCAGGACATCCAACATGGACAGGACCTGCTCCATCTCTGGCCACTCCTCGTTGACCCATTGGCCATCGGGTGCAATCACACGGACAAATCCCTGTACGTCAGCAACCAGGAAGGCATCCCTCGCGCTCAAGCCCCTAACGACTTCCAGGGGGACTTCTTCCCGTACCGAGCCATTGATGAGAATTGCCTGTGCCTCGAGTCCGGCGAATTGATCAAGGGAATATGACCCAGCGAAGGCCGTGCTTGTCAAGATCCGGTCATCAACATTTGAGGTCGGGTATTCCAGCTTGAGCCGGGTTGAGGTGGCGGTCGCTTTGGCATAAACATCTACACCTGCGCGCTCCAGGTTCCGCACCACATGGAAATCCTCCTTGGCCAGCTGAGTGACGGCTGCCACTCTCAAGCCCAAAGCTACCGCGGCGTGAGCGCCATAGTTGAATCCGCCCCCATCAACGTGCCGTGTCCCGCTTGCCGAGATAATCGTGTCTTTGGTATAGTTGCCAAAGATGAGAATATCGTAGCGTTCCGATTTTCTGTTCATGTTGTAGGCTACTCCTGTCAGTCACTCACCTTGGCGCGCCACAAGGTGGCTGCCAGGATCATCGAGGCTATCGATCCGCCGATCCAGTAGATGACCGCTGCACTGAAATCATAATGGCGTACACCTTCCAGAACAGTAGTCCCCTGCTCGATCAGGATACCGCTGATCTGGTCCTGGATACCGGCCCCTACATAGCTGAATACCCCAATGAAACCCATCACCGCGCCTGCCGCCTGCTTCGGAACAATATCGATGGCGAACAATCCACCCAGGGCTGCAAGTAGACCACTCAGCGTGAAACCATAGACCACAAACGCAATCGTTAGAAGCACGGGTTGACCGGGGGGACTGAAAAAGATAACGAACAGTGCCAGGATTTCGATGATGCCGAATATGAGCGTTACCGGTGGACGGCGAGCACGGAAGAGGTGATCAGATATGAATCCATAGGCTACGCACCCAACAATTCCAGCTAGAGTATTCAAACCTAGAATCCCTCCGGCCTCTACCAGGGAATAACCTTTGGCCTCCTGGAGATACAGGAAACCCCAACTATTTATCGCATACCTGGTCATATACATGGTCGCGCTGGCCAGACCCAGGACCCAGATCGTGGGCATCTTTAAAATGAGCAGCTGGGCCTTCCCCGTCTTGAGGGGTTGCCCGTCAGCATCGGTAATCGGCACCCCATGATCATTCTTCCAGTCGGCAACGGCCGGCAATCCCAGGCTGCGGGGACGATCCTGCATAACCAGGTAGATACCCACGGCAACGGCTATACATATTAAACCCGGGCCCCAGAATCCGGCCTGCCATCCAAAAAAGGTGACCAGCGTAGCAGAACCCACAAAAGTGAGTCCCTCGCCAATGGCATGACCAGTACTCCAGAGACCATAATACCGGCCGCGTTCCCGGTTACTGAACCAGCTGGCCAATGATACCGCACCGGTGGGCGCACCGAATCCCTGGAACCAGCCATTAAGCGCCCACAGTGCAACCCAGATCCAGAGTAATTCCGTCCGCCCCATGGCCAGATTGATCAGCGCCGAGACCAATACCCCGGTGGCATAGAAGCGTTTGAGATTGGCATGGTCGGCCAGGAAACCGTTGGACAGTTTTCCAAGAGCATAGCCATACAGTAATCCTGAGCCGATGACACCCAGGTCATAAGCTGACATGATCCCACCATCGATGAGTGGTTTCTTGACGACTGACAATCCCAGGCGACAGGTATAGGCGATCCCGTATCCAACGGTTATAGCCAGCATTACAGACATGCGGTAACGCTTATATAGTCGGTCTATCTCCCCCTTATCTTCCAGCAGGGGTCTATCCTCTCCTCTGGCAAAAAAACGTAATATATGAACCATGGCTCTTCCCGATTAATTACCTGTGTTGAATGCTGAAGGAGCTACAGGACCCAATCCGCAAAGGACTACGCGGCTACGCGAACCGGTTTCCCTCTCTCCATTGATTCAGTGGCTGCCAGCCCGATTAGAGTTGAAATCAGGCCGTCGCTCCCACTGACTGAGGGATCACGATCTTCGCGCAGAGCCTGAACGAATTCTTCCATTTCCGCTCTGAATGATTCCTGGTAGCGCTCAAGAAAGAAATAGAGTGGCTTTTCCGTTATAACACCACTCGCCGTCGTACTCACGGTTTGAGTCGGTGTGCGGTTGCAGGCCATGATACTCCCCTTGGACCCGAAGACCTCGATCCGTTGATCGTAACCATACACTGCCTGGCGGCTGTTATCGATCACAGCAAGGGCGCCATTACTCAATTTCAAGGTCGTGATCGCTGTATCGATATCACCGGCCTCACCGATAGCCGGGTCGACCAACACTGCACCGCAGGCAAAAACCTCTTTCACCTCACTGTTCGACAGATATCTGGCCATATCGAAATCATGTATGGTCATGTCAAGGAACATCCCTCCCGAGGTCTTCACGTAATCGATGGGGGGAAGTGCCGGGTCCCGGGCGGTGATCCTGATCAGGTACACTTTTCCGATCTCCCCCGCATCTACTGCCTGTTTGAGACGCCGGAATTCGGGATCGAAACGACGGTTGAATCCGATCTGGAGTTTCACACCGGCCTTCCCGACAGCCGCCAAGGCCTCTCTGATCCGGTCGGGATCTAGGGCTATCGGTTTCTCACAGAAGATCTGCTTGCCGGCCCCGGCGGCGGTGATAATCTGGTCAGCGTGCAAGGTAGAGGGAGAGAATATCAGGACCGCTTCAATCTCATCATCCTTAAAGACGACCTCCGGATCCCGCGCGGCGATTAAACCCTTGCTCCGCGCCCAGTCTTCATCGATATAGGGATCTGCCACCACTTTCAACTGGACGCCGGGCATCCGGAGTATATTCTCTGCATGCAGCTTGCCGATCCTGCCGGCCCCGATGGCACCCAAAGTGACTGTCCTCATCAGACTACCTCCACCGGCTGATTGTGTTTGTAGGAATCCTGCGCTGCCTGGGCAATCTTGACCGCCAGCTGCGCATCCTCACCTGTCACCTGGGGTGGCGTTCCATCCCGCACGCTGGTGAAAAAAGCACGCATCTCCTCAACGAAGGCGGTCTCATACCGCTCCACAAAAGAATAGTGAGGCTGGTCCGAAAAGACACCTTGAGCTGTACTGAGAACCGTATTTGTCGGCGTGGTATTCCGGGCGCTGATACTGCCCTCTGATCCAAACACCTCCACCTGTTGATCGTAACCGTAATGGGTTTCCCGACTGAGATCAATGATGCAGAGAGCGCCGCTGGCCAGTTGCAGCGTGATCAACGCTGTATCAATATCGCCAAGTTTCTCGATCTCCGGATCGATCAGCACGGCTCCAGCCGCATAGACCCGGACGACTTCACTGCCACTCAGAAAGCGCAGCATATCGAAATCGTGGATACTGAAATCCATGAACAATCCACCCGAATCGGGGATAAAATCCAGCGCTGGCCGGACAGGATCACGATTGGTAATGCGAATGATGTGCGGCGTGCCAATTTTCCCCGACGTCACTGCGTCCCGGACAGCCCTGAAATCCGGATCAAATCGGCGGTTGAATCCTATCTGTAAACCGACACCTGCGTCTCTTGCCGCCGCCACCGCTTGTCCGACCTTCTCCGCCTCAAACGCTACCGGCTTCTCGCAGAAGATTTGTTTCCCGGCCTTCGCCGCAGCGGTAATCATATCCACATGTGTCGCTGAAGGGGTGGCGATGACTACGGCCTCAATCTCAGGATCATCCAGTACCACCTGGCAGTGTTCGGCACACACAGGAATCCCAAGTGAATTGACCCATTTATCATCCGGCTCGCAGTCGGCTACGGTTTTCAGAAAGACATCGGGCAACTGGGTAGTTATGTTTCTGGCGTGCATCTTGCCGATACGCCCCGCACCGATCAAGCCTGCAATAACCTTTTTTCTATCCATAGTTATGTTCGAAAATTCCTATGTGGGGATAACCTGGCGCATTACTTACTCACCCAGATTCTCCTTGGTTATCAACTCGATTTTCACAGGGATGTACTCTTCCACATTACCCCCCGTCACCAGTTGATGCGCACGCTCAACCGCAATCCGCCCCATATCGTAAGGATGTTGGGCGACGGATCCACTCATCGCGTTCTCTGCGATGGCCTCCCGTGCATCGACGATGGCATCGAAACCCACCACGATGATCTCACCAGTCCGTCCAGCTGTGGCGATCGCTTCCACCGCTCCCAAGGCCATGAGATCACTACAGGCGAACAGGGCTTGTACTTCAGGATGAGACTGCAGGATATTTTGAAACACATTGTATCCCTGATCCCGCTCCCAATTCGCGGTTTGCGACGCAACGATCTCCATATCCGGCAGTTGGCCAAGAACGTCATGGAAACCGCTCAACCTTGCATCACCTGTCTCGTGCCCCGGAATCCCCTCCAGCACGGCAATCTTCCCCCGGCTACCCAGCATATCCGCCAGATACAAGCCGGCGATCCGACCGCCCTCATAATTATCTGAGCCGATAAAGGTTGCGATCTTGCCTCCTGCGGCAGCCAAGGTGGCAGCATCTACCCGGGTATCGACGATCAACACGGGAATGCCGTTCTCATTCGCCTTGACGATGGCCGGTACGATCTCCTTTGATCCACTGGGAGTGATGCACAAGGCTGCTACCTTGCGCTGGATCAGGTTCTCGACGATCTGCATCTGCTTCTCTACATCCACTTCCCGCTCGGCTGCCTG
>CP070787.1:2565195-2578138 GCA_020346745.1 Fidelibacterota bacterium
GGCCTGATGCACGGGGCAGAAATTGTAGCAATGGATGGTGAGTTGTCTCTCGGAACGCTCTACGATCGGTACCTCCTTGGGATTGAGTCCAAGATACTCTACGTAGAAAACGCGGTAAGCCTGATCGAGAACGGAAAGATGTTCAAGGCCTTCTTGCAGTAGCCGTTCCCGGTTCTCTTCCCACCACCGCAGCCGTTTCCGGGACACCTCCATCTCGCGCTGGCTGAATGCCTCCTTGCCACCCTCTGCCAGGCGCGTCAGACGATCTACCTCTTTCCGAATTTCACTCTCTTCCGACATTGCTGCAGACTGCTCCTGCGGTTACTCGCTCTGCTTTCCATATCGGTCTTGAAGCGAACGTTCTCCACCCGCTGCCGGCACAGGTGTGACCCGGCTCACCCGAAGCTGCCATCAGTCCTTCTTAGTTGGCTGCGGTACCCCGATAATAGGCGGAATAGACTGGCGGCTTGCCGCGTCATCCATTCGATGGCTTGCTCGCGGCATCAGCAACGTGGCTGGATGACTTCTTGGTTGCGGTGGCAATAAATTGGCGTAGTTCCACCACCACTTCGGCGCTGTGGGTGCGCTCGTTGGTTTCCAGGTCAAGGTAGACACAATCGTTCAGTCGCGAGACGATCTCACGGATGTTATCGGGATCGTGCAGCAGATCACCTGAAGCCCCGACCACCAGCGCCGGGAACCTCACCTCCTCGAGCCGGTCCCAGACTTCGTATTTCGCCAGGGCTAGCATAGCCTTCTTGAGTCGGTAAGGCTCCGCCATGTCCAGGTTGCGGGCGTACTTCGCGGCCTGGGCGGCTCCGCCCCCGCGGCTGACCCGGAAGGTTCGCAGATACCACTTGATGAACGGCTTGATCGCCAGGTAAATGGCGGGAGGGTACAGCCGCACCAGGATCATTCCCCACCAGGGTACCTGAAAGATCGCGTTGGCCCCTACCAGTACCAGGCACAAAGGTTCGGATTCCAGGAACCGGCAGCAGTCCAGGATGGCCGTAGCACCCAGGGAACTGCCGAACAGGATGTAATTCCCTGAGTCGAGCTGGAAATGCTTGATAAGGGTAATGAGATCCCGGCCGATAGTCTCTACGCTGTAGTCCACAGTGCCTTTCACTTCCGCCGAGGCTTTCTCCCGTGTCTCCACGTAGTGGACAGTGAAGTCCTTGGTCATCTCGCGCAACGCGTGCTGCCAGCTGGAAGTGGTGGAGATCCATCCGGATACGAAAAGCACGGCAGGTCTGTTGCGTGGTTCCGGCGGTGTAAAGGTGAAGACTCGCAGAGTAACGTTCTCGCTCACGGAGATCAGATCTTCCCGGATGCCCGTTCCCGGTGCGCACATGTCAGTCAGTGTGTTCATCTTCAGATCCTGCCGGTCAGATGACTATCTGAATCGCCTGGGGGATGATAGTATACCTGGCCGGCGGGTGGCCGATGATCTCGCCGTCTGTCTCGACAAAAACGGTCTGTTCCGTATTGAGCACCAGCGACCGGCACTGCCGGTGCTGCGCAGCCTGGTGCCGGAATATGTTCCCGGTATACAGTGAAGGGATCATACGGGCCAGTTTCAACCGGGAAGTGGCATGGATGAGCGCCACGTTCAGGATGCCGTCATCCAGCTCCGTTCGGGCGCCAAGGTACATCCCCCCTGCAAAGTAAGGGGCTTTGAAAACGGTCAGGTTGCTTAACCGGATGTCCAGGGCTTCCACCTCATCGAGGATCAGCTCGGCTTTGATGACCGGGTACTCGGCAATGGCGCTCAGGCCTATGGCGATGGCGGCTGCATCCATGTTCAAGCGCTTAAGAGCTAGGTGAAATCCTTTGGCATGGTTGAATTTTTGCGTGCCTAGACTTATCACACCGATGCTGGAATTGTTCAGGAAATACCGCACCTGGGGTCTGCCGTCGAAGTCCCGGCATTCCACCTTGCCGATATCGACGAGGTGCGACTGTCCAGAGAATAGTCGGCTGGCCAGCGGGGTCCGCTCCCGGAAGGCCTTCTCGAAATCGCAGCTGCTGCCGGCGGCCAGGAACACTAACTGCAGATCACGGGGCGGTCGCCCCTCCCGACTGACCGCACCCTGGAGTACTTCATTAAGCGTCCCATCCCCACCGAATACGGCGATGCGTCGGTACCCTTCGCGGATTCGGGCGGCTGTGAGTTCCGTGGCCTGGCTAGGCCGCTCCGTGGTGCTGCAATCACCTGACCAGCCTTGCTGGCGCAGCTGACGCTCGAAACGTTCCCATTTCCGCGCCGCAGAGCCTGCTCCCGCCGCCGGGTTGCAGATGATACAGGTTCGATCATTGTGTACTGTGCTCATGATAACGTATCCAGCATTATAGGATGAGAAGCCGGTGACTACCAGGTCGGAAAGGCCCGGTACGAAACCCATCTCCGGATGCAGCGCAACATCCGGGCTGCCCGGTCTAACTGCTGGCCGGTCTGGTCAGGCAGTGGCTTCTTCGACCGCTCTGGCCTGCTGGGGGATAAAGCCGTTGTACAGCCAGGCGAGTAGTGCCCCGCCGATAAGGCCGTCTACAAAACCCCAGATCAAGCCTACGAATCCGCCGTACCACGTTACTGAGTAACCCAGATATAGGTTCCCCAGCCGGGATAGGGTTTCCCCTTCGTAGCCGAAAAACAGGAACCAGTAAGTAAGCAGGAAAATCGCCAGGCCCCACACCAGACCGCAGGCCAGGCCAAGCGCCTTCACATTCAGCTTCATGGCTGTCTCCTTGATAGAATTATACAAAATTAAGGTACGAGAAATCAGGTGAATTGTCAAACCGGGGATTGGTTTCACGGAAGGGGCTATAACGCCAGCCGGGAGCACCACTTGCGCTCCCGGTGATGGCCGGTATTTTGAGATATCATTAACTCCGCGGGTGGTTTTTCATTAAACTATCAGTGGCATCGAATAGTTTTATCATCATCAGTAGTAATCAACTGCGCAGCGGCCTATAGTATTCCAGCTGACAGCCACTGCTTGCGGAGGCTTACTGGAGGGAAGCGAAGGATGGGATCCGGATTGATACGACCAAAACTGATTGCCGACATCCTGACCTTTATTCGGTTCTTCATCGCTCTTTCCATCATTTTTGTCAGCCTGACTCGCGGCCAGGACGGACTCCATACGGCCTTACTCCTCCTGTTGCTGGGTTGGATGACCGACACTGTGGATGGTCAGCTGGCCCGCCGAGATCCCGGCGCAAAGCATACCTGGATCGGTGATAATGACATCATTGTTGACGTCCTGTTAGCCCTCTCCATACTCATCTTTTTCTCCCTAAGTGCGATGATTCCATTCTGGCTCACCGTGTTCTATCTGGTCTATCTCATCCTGGCCGTCTTTGTGTTCACCGGCTGGACCCTGTATGCGGCCTTTATCGGCTTCAGCTACGGGACCTGCCTGCTGATGAGCTATCTGCATTCACCCCGCTTCTTTGTGGTATTTCTGCTGTATATCGCCTTCATGCTGCTGACGACCTGGAGCCACTGCTGGGAGAATATTCAGTCTTTCTTCACAGGAATTAAGGCTATCGACCTCCGGGAATCCTCCAAGAAAAGTCCCTCCTAGTCGCCCGAATCTGGCGCAACTGAACCCGATACTCTCGTAGCTCCAACCGCTGGCAGGAATTCAGGCAGTGTCAGCACACTCGTCGGCGTGATGGTGAGTATGCTGACCGGGATATGAGTATCTAAACGGCAGGATCGTGATGTGAACTACTGTCAGGAGTGGCACTCCCCGGATGAGGCTGCATGAGTGTCCTTAGGAGTATCCCGCTGGTCCAGAAACTCCTTGAACCTCATGTCCTCCTCCAGGATGTGGTCCGCCAACCAGGTCTTGAGGAACCTGTACACATCGTCGCCCAAGTCTTCGGTGCCACCCTTCTCAATAATCAGTTTGCAGATCTCTAGGACACGCTCCACTAACTCGTGGTGCAGCTGCTTATGTTCCTCTATGCGGTCATAGCCGTACTCTTCGAATATCTCTTCCTCGCGGTGAAAATGGTACTTGGTGTAATCGATTAGATCGTTGACTATCCCCTTGATATAGTCGGCACCTTGCGCTGTGATCAGCGCTCCGAAAAGTAGTTGGATCATGCTCACCAGTTTCTGATGATGCTCGTCGATCTCCTCGACCCCGATACTCCAGGAATTATCCCACGCTATGATCGGCGGCAAATCCTTGGTCATGGTCTTCTCCTTAGGGCTGCATAATTATGCTCAAGTATGAATACTATATGCTGTAAACTAAAATGGACAGGATATTATTCCAAGTTTAAACCCGTATTCGACAATGGTGTCCTTATCTGGAGAGGGTGCCCCGGAACGGCTACTGGTTGCCACCTGTGTTCCTCTTTGGTGTCTTTCATGCCTAGATTTAACTGCTGCCGACTGGCGCTAACCCGAGGCTATCACCTGAAAAGGAGGTCGTGAAATGATCAAGGAGATCACGGCGCAGGAGCTGGACCCCCAGCGCTTTATCAGCGGGAAGGTCGAAGAGATCAATGCAGCCGTTGGGGACGGCATGGCGATCAACGCGCTCTCAGGTGGGGTCGATTCCTCCACGGTAACCATGCTCGGGCACCGGGCATTGGGTGAGCGCCTCCGGACGGTTTTCATCGAAAATGGCCTCATGCGCGAGGGTGAATCCCGGCAGGTCGCTGATCTGTTTAGCGAGCTGGGTGTAAAGGTCGAAATTGTCGATGCGCGCGAGGAGTTCTTTGCGGCACTCCAGGGCCTCACGGACCCGGAAGAGAAGCGCGAAGCCATTACCCAGACCTTCTATCGTGAAGTATTCGGACGCCTCGTGAAAGACAGCGGCGCGAAGCACCTGCTGCAGGGAACCATCCTGACCGATGTCGATGAAACCGTCGCCGGGATCAAGCGGCAGCACAACGTCTTCGAGCAGCTGGGGATCGATCCCCGGGACGCCTTCGGATACCATATCATCGAGCCGCTTATTCAGCTGCGCAAGGATGGGGTCAGGAAGGTCGGCGAGGCCCTCGGTCTCCCGGCTGAGCTGTTCGGGCGCATTCCCTTCCCGGGTCCGGCCCTCTCGGCACGGGTGATCGGCGCGGTGACCAGTGAGCGCATCGCAACCGTGCGCCAGGCCACCGTGATTGTCGAACGGCTGCTCGAGGACCGGGGCGCCTTCCAGTATATGGCCATCCTGCATGCGGATCGCGTGACCGGTATGCGCGATGGTAAGCGCGATTACGGCCAGCAGATCGAAGTGCGCTGCTGGGATAGCGTCGATGCGCGCACCGCCACGCCCACCAACCTCCCGTTCGATGTCTTGGAACAGCTCGCCCGCGAGATCCTCGACGAAGTGCCTGGCGTTGTCAGTGTTACCTACAACATCGCACCGAAACCACCTTCAACTATCGAAGCCGTCTGATAATACTGGCCGCCGGCAGAGCCTTCTTCTAGGCTTCTGCCGGTCCGGCTTGTCTTGACACATAGCCGCGTGAACCTCCGCCTGCGGCACGGTAGCCTTCGTGCCTGATAGTGACCTGTAGTATCCCATCATCCTTCGTCTACTCGAGTATCTTGGATACTTTTCCGGGATAATTGTCGACGGGACTGGTGCACCATCTGAGATTTGCTTGTCACCCGAACACGGGTCAAAAGGGTATTAGGTACAGAAGCGTGTTGTAGGAAGGAACATTTGAGCCTACAGGTAAGCAATATGAAGAGTATTCCCGATGACCGCCTTTTCGCCAGCTATCTATCGGGTGAATGTACCGAAGAGGAGCTGCAGGCGATAGAGACATGGCTGCGATCCAATCCCGAGCATAGTGAAGCTTTGAATGAACTGATAAAGGCTTGGTCCCCTGACAAGAAACGGCCGCCTGTTTGGAACAAAAGCGGTCTGTGGCTGAAGATTCGCGACGCTGCCGGTATTCAGCAGGCCCCGATTCCAGTGATAAAGCGATTCTCCGCATCCCGCTACCTGCAAAGATCCAGCTATCTGATCGTTGCAGCCGGCGTGCTGCTGGCGGTTGCTGTCACGCTCATCTCGTTCAGGACCATCGACTATCTGGCCCAACGACAGTCTCGCATCAGCTTGGCCGTGGCGAAGGCTACCCAGCAAAAACTCACCCTGAGCGATGGATCGGTTGTCACCCTGGATGCGGGCAGCTCCTTTGCCTATCTACCCCAATTCACCGCACGTGAAAGGGAAGTTTATCTGCATGGCGAAGGCTACTTCGAGGTAACGCCCGATGACTCAAGGCCATTTATTGTCCGGGTTGATGATGCGCTGATACAGGTGCTTGGCACAAAATTCTCAGTGCGCTCATGGGAGTTGGACCGGACGGTCAGGGTTGCCGTAGCCGAGGGCAAAGTGTCCCTGCGGGGGAAACGGACTCCACGGCGGGATGCCGTCGTGATTGCTCGCGGCCAGATGGCGGCCGTCATGGCCGATAGGGTGCTGGAGCCACCCCGTGATGTCGATGTGGATAAATACCTGGGCTGGTTGAACCATGACATCGGATTCGACGATACATCCCTGCAGGAGATCCTCTTCCATCTGGAACGATGGTTCGATGTGGAATTCATCCTTGAGGATGATGTCCTGGCTTCCGAGCGGCTGACCCTGCATACCCGACAGAAATCCATTGATTCGGTCTTGGACATGATCGCCTTACTCACCGACCTGAATTATGAATACTCTGACAATACCATACGTCTATTCACTTCCGAATAATTGGAGCTAACGAAGCGGACTGGATGCAATAATGATCACGGAAGACATTTCATATGGCTGATACCCTCATGAGAAAGTTCACTTACTCCCTGCTGCCAGTCATGCTGTTGGTCTCGCCCGCAATCTCGGAGGCCGATTTCGGTTCCACGCTGATTGCTGAATACAACCGGCAGTCCATACCTGCCTCACTCATGGATTCCATATCGGTGGATTTTGACCGGCTAGCGTTCGGGGAAGCCCTGAAAATCATCGCCGACAAGGGCAATTTCAAACTGAACTACAACCGGAATCGAATCCCGGTTAACCACAGCGTCACGCTCGAAGTGGAGCATGCGCCGGCTTTCGAGATCCTGTTCGGACTGCTGCAGCAGACGAAAACAACCTTGATTGTCACGCCTGATGAAGAGCTGGCCGTGGTCCCGGCCAGACGTGTGTTTAACGCCTCCCTTTCTGGTCAGGTACTGAATAGTGAAACGAAAAAGCCACTGATCGGGACCAATATTTCTATCCTGGGCACAACCATAGGGTGCGTGAGTGATTCAGCGGGCTATTTCAACCTGTCGAAAGCTCCCGAAGGATTCCAGATCCTGCAATTCAAGTATATCGGCTACAAAATACGGAAGGTGGTTTCCTATCTCTCGAACACGAATAAGGCCCCTCCATTGACCATTGAATTGGAGCCGCAGCAGATCTTGCTGCAGGAAATCACGGTTACGCCCGGTCTGTTCTCGGTCATGGGGCAGGGCCCGGTCATGCGTCAGACCCTGACACATGAGGACATGCAGAATATCACCTTTGGAGAAGATGTCTATCGCGCACTGACCCGCTTGCCTGGTGTCACCGCCAATGACTTTTCGGCCAAATTCACCCTCCGGGGCGGTGAGAATGAAGAAATATTGGTTCTGCTGGACGGTCTGGAGATCTATGAGCCCTTCCATCTGAAGGACCTGGCAGGAGGTGCTTTCAGCTTTATTGATGTTGGCGTGATCGAAGGGGTCGAACTGCTCACCGGCGGTTTCCCGGCGGAATATGGCACCCGCATGAGCGGTGTCCTGAATATGAGGACCATCAGGCCTCCAATCGGTAGTAACCAGCTGTCTGTAGGCCTGAGTATGATGAATGCCTTCTTCAGGTCGTCAGGGACCTTCAATGGCACTGAGGGCGCCTGGTTTCTGTCAGCGCGAAGGGGCTTCCTGGACATCCTCCTGGATATAATGGATGCGGGCCGGGAAATACCGCGGCCGGCCTTCTATGACCTGCATGCCAAGCTGGATTATCAACTGGACAGGACCCGCCAGATCTCCCTGCATGTCCTGCACGCTGAAGATCACTCGGAATATGTCGATTATGATGAATTCCACAAATACGAAAGGAAAGTCGGCGAAACTGATTTCGGGAACACCTACGGCTGGATGAACTATCGGGCGAAACCACTACCTGACCTCTATTCCCAAACGGTAATGTCGTATGGACAATTGAGACGCCACCGCTGGGGAGAGTCGATGAACTCCAGTGAAACCGAGCGCTTCAGTCTGTTGGACCGGAAAGACGCCCGGGTGTTCAGCCTGCGGCAGAACTGGGCTTATCAATACTCCGACAACATGCATCTCAAAGGCGGATTCAGTATACAGCATCATAAGGCCGATTATGATTTCGACCTTTATCAGGCCGAAGAGATCACCAGCGATGATGATAGCGTCAGTATTTGGGAGAAAACGATCCGCACCATTCTCCATCCGAGAGGATATTCATATAGTGCCCATCTTGCCGACCGCTTCAGGATCATTGATCCGCTGGTCATTGAGGTCGGGTTGCGCTTTGATGCCGTGGAATACAGCCGATCGAATAAACTCAGCCCCAGGTTCAACCTGGTCTGGACACCGGCAGACCAGACCTTCCTCCGTTTCGGCTGGGGACATTTCTATCAGAATAGCGGTATCCACGACATCCGGGTCGAGGACGGCGAAGATCATTTCCTCCCCCCCGATATGGCCCAGCACTGGGTGGCCGGATTCGAACACACCTACAACAATGGTATCAATGTTCGCCTGGAAGCCTATTACAAGAGCAGGTCCCAGCCCAGACCCGACTATCGGAACGGCTCCAACCGTATCCAGTTTCCCGAGTTGGAGGATGACCGCTATCAGTTGAATCTGAAGAGTGCCCTGTATAAAGGTCTGGAGCTTTATCTCAAGTACGACCGGGGTGGCCGTTTTAGCTGGTGGACCAGCTATGCCCTGTCCTTCTTCAGCGATAAGGTAAGGAATGTGGTCTATCGGGATTCGGTCTATACTCAGGGCTTTACCACTCATCCGAACCTGTATGATCAGCGCCATACCTTCTATCTCGATCTGAATTATCGCACCGGCTCCAGATGGCATGTGAACCTGGCCTACCAGTTCCACACCGGCTTGCCCTATTTCGATCTGGAGGAATTCCTGGTCATCCTGCCGGATGGCTCCATCGACCTGGGCCAGGATTTCAGCCGCTATAATCGCGATAATTATGATCCCTACTCCCGGGTGGACCTGCGCATCAATCGCAAATTCCAGCTGGGCACCGGGCTGCTGACCGTGTATCTACAGGTCATCAACCTGTTTAACAACAAGAACCTGAGAACCATCGAATACGATGATGTCGAAGGTCCTTCTGGTCAGAGACGGATTATATCTGATAAAGAGTACTGGTTTCCCTTATTGCCCTCGATCGGCCTCAGTTGGGAATGGCATCCATGACAACGAAGCGGGATTGCTGGAAATGATTCGAAGAAAAAAGATTATCGCTCAGAAAGGAGATTTTTGCGGAGGGCGGCCAGGGCACGTCCCATCTGCGTTTTCACGGTATTAATGGAGATATCCAGAATATGGGCGATCTCGCTGTATGTTAAACCATCGAACCTGCTCATCAGGAAGATGGTGCGGCAGCCTGCGGGGAGCTCCCGGATTGTCCGATCCAACAACACCGTCAGTTCTGCATGGCGCAATTCATCTTCAGGAGTAGGAGTATCAGGATGGTAATACAGGGACTGCAGATACCCTTCGGCTTCACGCTCAACCTTCTCATGCCGCAAGTATTTGAGAGCCTGGTTTCTTACGGACCTGTAAAGATATGCCTTTAGTGATAACTCTGGATTCAATCTCGTCCTGGTCCGCCAGACTCTGACGAATACTTCCTGCACAATGTCTTCACAAACCTGCACATCACCTACGTAGCCGAATGCAAAATCCAACAACGGTTCGGCGTAGGCATCAAAAAGTGCTTGTAAAGCAGATTCTTGACTGGCACGGATTTGTTCGGCATATTCGGCATCGGTCAATCTGGTTTTCATATAACGGGTATAGCTTCTTGACGAGGACCAAGCAAAACAGCGTTCTAATCACGACCTGCTTTCCCCGCGACTGGCTGCCCACTAGGCCCTATAGATCAGGAGGTTGCTGATATGATGAAAAATCTGTTCCTTATACCGACGTTCTCTCTAACTCTGGCTTTTCTGATCAATCTGGTTGCCTGTCAGAAGGACAGTCCCACTGAAGCGGAAAATTCGGGGAATACGTGGCTGGAACCAACGGAAAATGTCAATGGTACCCTGACCCAGATCGAGGGCATCCCTCTGCTCACCCTCTGGGGCAGTAGCTACGAGCAGGGCTACGCTCACGGTTATTTGTACGCACCCGAGATTATCGAGTACTTGGAAAAACAGCTGATCCAGGAAGAAGGTCTTGTTGACTTCTTCGAAACTGTGATGCTTCCCAATATCGACAAGTACGATGTCCCTGTAGAATACCTGCAGGAAATGCAAGGATTCCTGGCCGGTATGGAGGCTCGTGCCGGTGATGAGGTGTATGTAGCCGCTGTCGACCGAATCCTCACTCTCAACGATTTGATCGTCTCCACCTGTCTCGATAATATCGATCACCTTCTGACCACTCATTGTACCTCCTTTAGCGCTGGGGACGAACTGACTGTAGGAGGTACTATAACCGGCCGCAACTATGATCATCCTGATAATGAGATCTATACGGGTAGGTATATTTTTATCGTTCGTAAGTCCCCTCCAGGGACGGCAACTCCGGCTTGGATCGGTGTCGCCTTGCCGGGGGCGCTCAACTGCGAAACGGCCATGAATAGCGAAGGGGTGACGTTTGCTACTCAGGAAGTGAATCTGATCCGGAGTACTTCCGCAACGGATGGATTCTGTCCCGAAACTCTCCTCCAGCGCAAGCTCCTGGAATCCGCCCGAGCTGCCTCTGTGGTCGCGGACGTCTCCACTGTATTGCAGAACCTGTACACCAACGGCGGCGAGGCGCTTCTCATGTCCTGGCCATCCGGTCATGGCTCCTGCTCGGCCGTGTTCGAGGTGGATGGTGACCTGACCACCGGCCATGGCTTCACCGTACGCCAACCCGAAGATGGACTCCCCTATATGATCCAGACCAATCAGTTCTATGAGCGTCTGGAGCCTGAGCAGTCCAATCGGTATGATCTGATTCAAGCTCACCTGGACAGCATCATCGCCGGCCAAGCTCCCCCCTTGACCGTTGACAAGGCCTGGCAGCTCCTCGGCCAGGTCCCCTCCAGCCCCGAGCTCCTCATTCAGCACGCCGTAGTCTTCGAACCGGATAACATGCTCCTGCATGTCGGCTTCGCCCAGACCGGCACCCACGCCACCAGCCGCCCCCGCCTCACCATCGATGTCGCTCAACTATTAAACTGATTAATATATCAAGCGATAAACATGAAAAAGAATACAGCCCTGCCAATCATCTTAATCGCATATTCATTGTGCTTCTTTCTCTCCTGCTCGCAAAATTCAACCACTGGACCGGAACAGAGGCTTTCACGAGAATTTCAGAAAGCCTTGGACAATTCTCTCGAATTGCATGATGCCCTTGGAATTTCAGCGGCTGTTCTCATGCCCGATCAGGATGTCTGGGTGGGAACGAGCGGGATTTCTCACGAAGATGTTCCTCTTGACGTGGACATGCTGTTTTACATAGCCAGCGTCACGAAGACGTTTGTAGCCGCTTGTATTCTGCAATTGGTCGAAGAGGGTGAATTGATATTGGAGGATTCGCTCTATCACTGGTTTCCGGCCATCCCGAACATCGATAGTACCATTACCATCCGACAGCTCCTGAATCACACCTCGGGGGTGTTTGACTATTACTACAATCCTGCTTACGAGGACTCTCTTACTGCAAACTTGAATAGAAGATGGATGCCGGAAGAAATCCTCACCCTGGTGGCCGAACCTTATTTCCCGCCCGGCACCGATTATCACTATTCGAACACCAATTACATCCTATTGGGCATGATTATCCAGGATGCCACGGGGAATGAGGTCTCTGCGGAAATCAGGAATCGGTTCCTCAATCCATTGGGACTGAGCCAGACATTCTTCGAGGTTGAGGAAACGATACCCGGAGAGCTGGTCCATGGCTGGGCCGATGTTGATGATGATCCCGAAGCAGATGATATGACGGACTATCCGTTAACGGCGTTCTTCAGTCTCGAATGGACGGCGGGGGCCATGGTCTCTACACCTGATGATATCGTCCGATGGGCATCGGCACTCTTCACCGGAGATGTACTGAGCGCGGCTACCTTGAGCCAAATGCTCACCTTCTATCCTTATTCCATGGAGGGACAGGCAGGTAATGGATACGGCTTGGGAGTCAGCAGATTTAAACCTGAAATCGTACGGGGAGAACAGGCATATGGCCACGGTGGAACTGTTTATGGATATCGGAATGTGATGATATACTTACCGGATTATGGCGTCAGCATCTCGGTGATGATCAACGAAATGAATCCGAATTCCTTATGGGGCACGCTGGAAGCTCTCATCGATGTCGTGTTGGATTATGTCGATTAAAGCCTGTGCGAGCTGTGACCGTAAAACCAGATAATCCCTCATAGCCAGGTATCCTAGGAGCCATCATGCGCCCTGTCTCTATATTATTACTCCTCCCCACCGCCCTTGCCGCTCAGGAATATAACCTCGCCCTCCTCCACGCCAACTACGGCCAGCGTACCGCGCAGCGCGAGCTCCGTGCCTTCCACGATATCGCCGATCATTACCGCGTCCCCGATGACCACCGCCTGGTCATCGACCAGACCCACCTCGCCCGTATCGGCGGCTCCGCCCTCACCGACGAGCGGCAGCCCATCCCCCCCGCCGATCTGGCCTCATCCACCATCCCTTCAACCTACGT
>CP070787.1:2578238-2591406 GCA_020346745.1 Fidelibacterota bacterium
CGTTATATTCCGGCCCCAGGGGAGCACCAGTTCATCCAATGCACGCAACCATGCGATCATGAGAAGCATACCTAAACGCCGACTGCTGCTCAAAATGGCATCCGCATTTCGTGAGGGGAAGCTATTCCGGGCTACCCTCAACCAGGTGGCGGCCATGTTCCTGATGCTCAAGGATCCCGGGGTGCCTCTGACGGCTAAGGCGGAGGTCGCAGCCGCCCTGCTCTATTTTCTCAATCCACTCGACCTGATCCCGGACATGCTTCCCAGCGGCCTGGTGGATGACGCGGCCCTGCTGGGTGTGACCTGGAAGGTGATCCAGCGCCACATCACCAAGGAACACCGGGAGGAAGGCCGGTCCCTGGTGCTGCGGCTGCTGTCCCGCATGAACCTTACGAAGGAGGTGCCCCCGGCCCATTGATCCACGCGGACCGAGCCTAGATGACGGGGTCGGTCACCTCGATGGTGTCCGCATCCTCGTTGTCGATGAGCGGTCCGACTTTGTGGGCTTCCATACCGGCCGCGGGATAGGGCACACACAGGGGCAGCACTTCCTCGGCCAGCGTCTTATCCCGATTCAGCCAGTCAGCCAATCCCTCCTTTGAAAGGATCACCGGCATGCGGTGATGGATGGGAGCCACCAGTTCGTTGGGCGTGGTAGTCACGATGGCACAGCTATAGACCGGCTCCTCGCCCTTGGGTCCCCATACCTCCCACACGGCGGCGAGGCCGAAGGGGACATTGTCCTTCAGATAGATATACCAAGGCTGTGGGCCCTGGTTGGATTTCTGCCACAGAAAGAAGCCGTCGGCCACCACGGCACAGCGCCGCTTTTCCAGACGCTCGCGCATAGCCTCCAGCTCCAGCAACGATTCCTGCCGCACCTGGAACAGCCCGGCGCCCACAGCGGCATGGTGGGCGTCGGCGGGGATCAGGCCCCACACCAGCTCCGCCAGGTGGTTGGTGCCCTCCCGCTCTACCAGGACCAGGACCGGCCGACCCGGGGCGAGGTTGTAATGCTTATGGTACGGCCTACCCAGCTCCGCCAGGTGGAAGCGCTGGAGGAGCATCTCCTCCGAGGCTGCGAGGGATAGGCGCATGGACATAGCTTCAGTTTCCGAGGACCACGGGACTTATCCACGCCCAAAGCAGGCATGGGATAGCCCGGCAGTCCCGTTTCAGACCAACAATAGGCCCAAAATCGGCAGCATGCAAGAATTCTTATACATTGGACACTCCAAGGTCGGCCAGCAGTGGGAAAGAAAAAGGGGGACTTTCAGGGCCATAAACGATAGCTTCGGGGTCGACGACAGTCCCGTTATCAACATCAAAACTGCAATGAGGAGCATTCAATCATGCGCTTTGTCCTGTTTCTAATTCTCGCCCTGATCGCCTTCGGCGTGGCCGTGCAGGTGCGCCGCCGGCACGATCTTTCCAGTCGTCTGGCAGCCATGGGTGTGAGCACCCGGGGGCTGCAGATCATCGGTGTCATTGCCCTGCTGCTAGCGGCCTCTCAGACCCTGCGGGTCATTCCGGCCGGCCACGTGGGGGTAGTGGACTTCTTCGGCTACGTAAGCGAGCGGCCCCTGCACGCCGGCATCAACGTAGTCAATCCCTTTGCCAACGTCATCAAATTGAGTATCAAGACCCAGGAGCGCCGGGCGGAGATGCGGGTTCCGTCCCAGGAAGGGCTCACGGTAGGGCTGGAGATCAGTGTGCTCTACCGCCTGGACGGTGCCAAGGCCCCGGAGGTCTACAAGACTGTAGGCCGCGAGGGGGATTATATCCAGGTGATCCTGATCCCCAACTTCCGCTCGGTGGTGCGAGGCGTGACGGCCAAGTACGAGGCCAAGGCCCTGTATACGTCCATGCGGGAGGAAGTGGCCCTGAATATCCAACAGCAGTTGCACGCGGCTACATCGGTCCGGGGCGTTCTGGTGGAATCCACGCCGCTGCGGCAAGTGGCACTGCCCACGGACCTGAGTACCGCCATCGAGGAGAAGCTCCGGGCCGAGCAAGAAAGCCAGCGCATGGAGTTCGTGCTGCAGCGGGAGGCCAAGGAGGCCGAGCGCAAGCGTATCGAGGCCACGGGTATCGCCGACTTCCAGAAGATCGTGGCCGAAGGCATCAGCGATCAGCTGCTGCGCTGGAAGGGCATCGAGGCCACCGAGAACCTGGCCAAGAGCGAGAACGCCAAGGTGGTGGTCATCGGCTCCGGTGAAGAGGGTCTGCCGATTATACTGGGGGGGCAGTAGGAGTAGAGCGCATCTAGTCCATGCACATCGCCCTCCTCCGTGCCGTGATATCCATACCCGAGGCTCATTCCCTCAAGGACAAACGGCGGGTGATCAAGTCGTTGAAGGACCGGACGGTGAACCATATGAACGTATCGGTGGCGGAGGTGGGTCAGCAGGAGGTGTGGAACCGGGCAGAGCTGGCCTTCGTCACCGTGGCGGCGGAGAAGAAGGTGGTGGAGAAAAGGCTGTCAGCCATTATGGAACGGCTGGAGAGCAATCACGATTGGATATTGATGGAGGTGGGGACCGAGTTCCTGTAGCAGAAGGTCACCCTTCGATCCTTCGGCTCCGCTCAGGACAGGCAAAGCTCAGGGTGATGCGCCGAGCTTATTCCCTCCTCCGCTCCGGAATAACCTCCAGCTCCAGCTCTTCCTCACCTCGTTTGACTACAACCTTCAACGCCTCCCCGGCCTGGGCGGCTTCCAGGGCATACATGTAATCATAGATGCTCCTAATCTCGGTCTCGCCCAGACGGATGATGATATCGCCAGCCTGCAAGCCCGCCTTGGCGGCCGGACCACCGCCCCGGGCACCGGAAATGGCCATGCCCTCACCCTCGTAGGTGAAGCTGGGGATCACGCCTAATCCAACCTTGATATCCCTACGGGCAGTGGGGCGACCGCCCTCCGCCTTTACGAACCCGGGCGGTGTGGAGCGAGTAGCGAGATCTCCGGTTACCCGGGCCACCAGCTGGCCAACCAGGGCCAAGCCATCAAGATTGAGGAATTCCACGTCATCCGAAGGGCGATGATAGCGGTCGTGCTCGCCGGTGAAGAAGAACAGCACCGGCTTATCCTGCAGGTAATAGGATTGATGATCACTTGAACCGTAGCCGGCGTCATCATAGATCAGGTGCAGCGAATCACTATTGAGGACTGGAAGGAGTTCCTTCCACAGGGGTGAGGTGCCGGCACCGCCAATGAGCAGTTTATCATCCCTGAGCCCCCCTACCATGTCCATGTTGAGCATGGCCACCACGCTGTCCATGGGAACCGGCGGATGTTTGGTCACATACGATGATCCCAGCGTCCCCCGTTCCTCGGCCCCGAAGGCCTGAAACATGATGGAGCGGCGATTTGGCCACTCAGGTGGATTGGTCACGAGGTAGCGTGCCAGTTCCAGGAGCGCTGCAGTGCCGGAGGCGTTGTCATCAGCGCCGTTGTGCACCGCCACGGTATCGGGTACCATGGACCCTGAACCGGTTCCACCCAGACCCAGGTGATCGTAGTGCGCGCCTATGATCACCCACTGGCCTTGGAGTGTCCCCCGACCCGGGAGCGATGCCAGCACATTCTGAGACTCCACCTCCTGCTGTATCAAATCAGTCGTGATCGATACAGTGACGCTGGACAGTTCATGGCTCAGAGGCATGCGAGTATCGCTGATCTCCCGCTGCAGCTCCGCGATCAGGAGATGGTCGGCGGCTAGGAGCCGATCAGCGGCCTGGCGCGTCAGATGGACCACCGGCAAACCGGCATGGCCGGCACGATCATAGCGCAGCTTCATGAGCATATCTTCTTCATCATCAGCGGGGCCGGTTACAATAATCACGGCCGCGGCGCCCTGCTCACGAGCAGTGAGAATTTTTTTCCGCAAGGGGGTATGGGCGCCAAAGGCTCCGTGAGGATCAGTGCCATCAGGGGAATAGCGCAGGATCATTACCACCTTGCCTGATACGTCCACTCCGGCATAGTCATCGTACGGGGGATCGGTGGATGTAATACCATATCCGGCGAAGACCAGGATCCCTTCCACCCGATCAGACGAGGAGAAACCCAGTGGCCGAAAATCCTCATCGGGAATAAGAGCCCCTCGATCTGCCCGATCCACCATCGAGTAACTGATTGTGTTCCCCGGGCCCATTTCAACCCTATCGACGAAGGGAAACTGCTGCAGGTAGCCGGGAACAGCCGGCTGCAAACCGTAGCGGCTGAACTCCCGTCGCAGGTATTCGGCTGCTATTTTATCCTGGACCGAGCCAGCCGCCCGGCCGGCCAGGCTGTCACTTGCCAGGAAGCGGGCATGCAGATATAGGGACTGGGGTGAAATCGGTCCCCTAGGCAAGTCCTTAAGCAGGTCCTCCCGCTTGGGTCCGGGGGCACAGGCAAACAATAATATGCAGATGAGCGCTAACCTTCGCACGGATCACTCCTTTAAATGTTCTTCGAGCGGATTTCGTATGTCAGCCCTTCTATGATGATGACTTTCCGTCCCTGAGAACCAGTTCCGGAAAGTCGGTGAAAATACCATCCACGCCAATGGATTCCAAATACTGGATCATGGGTTGATTATTGACGGTCCAGACATTCACCCGCATGCCCCGGCGGTGGGCTTTAGTGACCACCTGAGGTGTCACGACCGCGTCATGGGGGTGCAGGAGGTCGGGATGTACAAGATTAACCAGGTAGGGCCTGCGGAGGTACCAGGGAACCAGAGTATCCCGCCAGATGAATCCAATGGCCACCTCCGGTTCCAGCCACCGCACTTTCAGGAGGGAAAAGGGATTGAAGCTTGATATGATGGTTCGCTTGACCAGGTGGTAGCGCCGCACCAGTTGAACCACCCGCTTTTCGAGACCGGGCGTGAACCAATGCCTGGTTTTTACCTCGATGTTGATCACCATCTGCGGGGGCAGGATCTTTAGGACATCCTCCAGGCGCGGGATCGGTGTCGGCGGATGAGTACCATGCCAGTGATGGGCGGCATTCAGGCGAGCGAGATCCTCATAGGTCGTTTCCCAGACATACCCACTGCCATCGGTGATCCTCTCCAGATCGTGGTCATGGATGACAACAATCTCATCATCGGCGGTCTTCATCACGTCCAGCTCGATACCGTCCAGACCGGAGCTGAAAGCTGCCAGGAACGCGGGGAGCGTATTCTCCGGGGCCTCGGATGACACGCCCCGGTGGGCCAGGTACAACTTCTTCCCCCCGGCATAGAATGGTACCTCACGGGCTTGCCAGAACCACATGTAGCGCACCACTGCCACTACCCCATATCCCAACAGGATCAGCAGGACCAGCCACGGGAGTCCGGTGGGCATGATCAGGTAATCCTATGGCTGGAGGATCAAGGTGCTATAGGCGTTGTGCTCCACCGCTTCGCGGCTGAAATCGACCCGGCGGTACTCCCCGGCGTTAAATGGCTCTGCCTGGTCGTTGTAGTGACGGTCGAACGGGTGGCCGCTCTGGCCGGTAGGCAGCACCATGCGCGAGTTATCCAGGTTCGACAGGTCAATGATACTGCGTTGGCTGGGACCACTTCGCGAGATAAATGGCTCACTTGAACTGTAATCGACCGCGCTGACAGTATAGCCCGAGCCGCTCATTGGAAATGGTCCCACATTCAATCCTAGCCACCAGTTAAGGAACTTGACTACGGCCCCATCACCCACCAGGATATGGGAGTGGGTCAGGGTATGGAGACGGCCCCAGGTCCATTTTGATGCCTTCGGACCCAGGCCTTCGGTCAAGTCACCAACGGTTGTTTCCAATGCCCGGCGGATGATGTCCTCACGCGTTTCCACATCGCCGGACCGTACATCATCAAACCAGGGTGAATCCTCCCGGGTGAGGAGGTGAGCAAGGCTTTTCGCGACGAAACCGGCCGACAGAAAATGCTCGTAGACCTTGTCGCCGGCCTGATCCATTTCATCCTTGTAGATTGCCTCTGTTAGATGCTTGACCCAGTTGGCGAAGATGGTTGCCGCCGGTGACTCGGCATCCATGACGTAGTCCCACTGACGCAGTATTTCAAGGGCATCATTCATCGATTGCAGATTATCCTCGTCTCCGGCCGGTTGTTCATTCGCTGCCAGCAGAACGGGGAGCAGATCCCTGGCCCGAACCGAAAGGACATCGTTCTGGATGGCCATCAAGGTTTCCATGGAGTGCTCGTCCTGTGCTTCCAGCATTTCAACTATACGCCTAATGCGGTACGGATGAACCCAGTAATGGGTAACGTAGTAGGGAAAATCCTCAGTAATGCTCTGGTGGTTGGCCGTAGCGACATGCCCCTGGGGCGGATTGTAGAGGTAGGGCATCTCCTCGAACGGAACATATCCCTCCCAGTCATATTCGCCGGAGGCTCCCGGCAGAACCCGCAAACTTGAAGCACCCTTCCGGATCGGTACCCTCAGGAATGGCCGCCAGCCGATATTGCCCGCACGATCCGCGTAGATCATATTCTGTCCCGGCACGGCGAAATGGGCCGCAGCTGCCGAAAATTCGTTCCAATTGGTGGCCCGGTTCAGCTCGAGGAACGCGGTGACTTCATCCGAGTTATCCTGCCCGGACCAGCGCATGGCAATGGGTTGGTCCGACAACCGGGCAACGTGGTGGAAATCATTGATGATCACGCCGTGTACCGTTTCCCTCACTTGAAAGGTTACCGGTTCGGCATCCCGAACCTGGATGACCTCTTCCCGTACCTCAAAGGGTTCCCATCTTCCCTGGTACAGGTAGGTTGAAGAGTCATCGGGATTAACCTTCTCCAGGTAGAAATCCGTGTCATCAGCTTCCACGTTCGTCGTTCCCCAGGCAATGTGCTCGTTGTGGCCGCTCATGATGGCAGGCACTCCGGGGAACGCCACTCCTCGCACGTTAAAACGACCTCCCACCATATGCAGCTCATACCACACCGGTGGCTGGGAGTAACCCAGGTGCATATCGTTAGCCAATAAGGGAAGGTTGTCTGTGCGGGTACCAGAAACCGTCCAGTTATTGCTGGCTCTCAGACCGGTGAAGTTGCCCAGTACAGCGTTGATCTCCCTCTGAACATCACCAATGGCCTCTACTAAGGCTCCTGATTCCAACGAGGACAACGCGATGGGTGCGTTTTCAGGGGAGAGGGCCGGGAAAAGGTCCCGGGCCATTTGCTCATCAAAAATCTCAAGGAGACGGTTCACTGCCAATTCCTTCCCCCAGGCTGTATTCAGGTCCTCTCCCATAAACCGGGCAAAGCCGCAGGTGATGGAGGGATCCCAATATAGGGGTTGATGTCCGAGCAGCCTGAACTCTAGGGGTAGGTTGTCTTTATGGGCATCGATATAAGCGTTGATCCCGTCACAGGTCCATTGGACGAGCTGTCTACTCTCAGTGTCAATAGCAACGACCATCTGTTTGCCTATATGGTGGAATCCCCAGGTGCGCAGGTATTTATCTGCATTTACCAGTCCGGCATTCATTTCCGCTAGTCGTCCCTGGATAGCCCGGTTGGTTATATCCATCTGGAACAGGCGCTCCGAGGCCATGATGTAGCCAGTAGCATAAAAGAGATCGTGCTCATTCTCGGCGTAAATGTGCGGTACTGCGTACTCGTCAAAATAAACAGTAACCGCTTTCTCAAGCGCTGGCAGCGTGAGGTTGCCTGATCTGACAGGCTTCGGCACACGAAGAAACAGATTGGGGATGAAGATAAAAAGGCCAACCAGAACCAGAAGCAGGATGCCGATCCATTTCAGGAAATTTCGCATTGATACCCCCTCGATTATCGGGTGTTCGTGCACCCGGATATATTCGATGACCGCATTATCCGGCAGGAAAGACTCGGGTGGAAATTTAGGTGTGCACCTCGAAAGGCGCAAGTTGCGGTCCCAAACAGTGCTTTTACGCTGCTATAGATGGTACACCGGTCGCTCGGGAATGACCGAATACGCCTTTTCGAACAGGCGGGATCGATGGTAGCTTCCGAGTATGGTTTGCATCTCCGAGAACGCCCTGAATTTTCAGTAGGAACATGGAGAAAGAGAGCTCATGATGGAAGTAGAAGTCAGGCGAGTCGAAGGTAGTACCTTCATGGCCAGAGGTCCTTCCAGCCACTGGGTAGTCATGGACGCCAAACCGGAGAATTACGGTCATGATGGTGGTGCCCGACCGATTGAACTGGTGCTCATGGCTTTAGGCGGCTGCAGTGGTATCGACGTGGAATTGATCCTGCGCAAGATGCGGGTGAACGTGCGCGACTTCCGCATCCAACTGTCCGGAGAGCGGGCCGACTCTGAACCTCGCAAGTACACCAGGATCCATGTAGCCTATCATTTCTGGGGTGACAATCTGCCTAGAGAAAAACTGGAGCGTGCGGTGAGGCTCTCTGAGGAAAAATACTGCTCGGTCACGCATACGATAAATGCTTCAGTGGCAATAACATCGGAAGTGGTCATCCATGCCGGTGATGAATCCGCCTAGCCGATAGGCGCGGGCCAGGAGGTATCATGAGGGGAAACAAGGGCAAGTTCGTCACAGCTGAAGAGGCGGTCCGGCAAATCGAGTCCGGTAACAAGGTTTTTGTCGGGTCCGGCGCGGCTATACCCAGAACGCTTGTGCATGCCATGACTGCCCGCTATGAACAACTGGAAGGGGTGCAGGTACACCATATTCTCACCATGGGAACAACCGAAGAGAGCGCCCCTTACCTGCTGCCGGGTATGGACCGGAGTTTCGTCCATTATGCCTGGTTTATCGGGCCCAATGCCCGTCAGGCCGTAAACGACGGTCGGGCCTACTTCATCCCCGCCTTTTTATCCGAGGTTCCCCACTACCTGACCATGGCCGGGCTGAACGTGGCTCTCATTCAGGTGAGTCCCCCGGACGATTGGGGCTATTGCAGCCTGGGCGTCTCGGTGGACGTGGTGCGCGCCGCCTACAAAGCCAGTAAGCTGGTCATCGCGGAGGTAAATCCCCACATGCCGCGGACACAGGGTTACTCCTTTGTCAATGTGAACGAACTGGACTACCTGGTGGAAGTCGACTATCCACTCTATACGTTTGAGGAAGAGTCGGCAACGGACGATCAGCGCAAAATCGGGGAGAACGTAGCCTCCCTTCTTGAAGATGGTGCCACCCTGCAAGTGGGCATCGGTGCTATCCCCAACTCCACACTGGAATTTCTTACCGCTCATAAGGATCTGGGCGTCCATACCGAAATGATATCTGACGGAATTATGAACCTGATAGAGACTGGAGTCATCACCAACGACAGGAAGAAACTGAACCCTGGGAAAGTGGTAACGAGCTTCATGATGGGTACGCGGGAAATGTATGATTGGGCCGACAACAATCCAGTGGTGGAAATGCGCCCCAGCGAGTATACGAACGACCCTTTCAATATTGCCCGCAATGATAAGGTAGCAGCCATCAACTCGGCCCTTTCCATCGATCTCAAGGGGCAGGTCTGTGCCGACAGCCTAGGCAGGCGGTTTTACAGCGGTATCGGCGGCCAGGTGGACTTCATCCGTGGCGCCGCTCGCTCTCCGGGCGGGAAGCCCATCATCGCTCTACCCTCCACCGCCCAGGCAGGTAAGAAGACCGTATCCCGCATCGTTCCCTATCTGGATGCCGGGGCGGGAGTCGTCACCAGCGAAGGGGACGTGCACTACGTAGTGACGGAATATGGCATCGCCACTCTAAACGGCAAGGCCATGGGCGAGCGCGCCGAGGAGCTAATCCGTATCGCCCACCCCGACTTCAAGGAGGAACTTTACAACTACGCTAGAGAGAGTGGATTTACCGTACGGAAGGTATTCTAGTTGACAACCAGCCAGCTGCCAGGATTGTGACTGGAGATCTCACGACTATTTCAGCTGCTTACTCGCCCTGCATATCCTTCAGCTCGAGCTCAATCCCACCGAATCTTTCGGCGACATAGTTGTAAATCGCTGCGAAGACCGCCACGAGAATATAGGCCACTATGGGCATGAAAACCAGATACAGGAGGGCCGCCAGCCAGGCCCATTCCCTTTCCTTCGGGCTACCAAAAAGTCCTATGACAACAAACAAGAAAATGGCCAGGATGACCGCCAAACCCACATAGGTGATGGCAACCACCTTGCTGGTCTGGTGAACGGAGATCTTTGTGATCTGCTTGATCATCAGGTAATCCTCCTATATAAATGGAATGACCGCCATTATCTCACCAGGATCACGGGGCCATAAGCCCTGAGCACCGTGTCCCCTGGTTTGGTGCCCTTGAAAAAAGCTTTCAGGGGATTCATTTTCGATTTGCCCATAATGATGATATGATCGGTGCCGGCGCTTTCGGCGAAGACCGTAGCGGGATCGCCGGTTTTGAAGTGCTGTTCATAGGGAATTTGCATGCGGTCCATATAGCGCTGGGCCCACTGGGCGGCACCACGATACCCCTTACCGAAGCGTTGGGTTTTGCTCACCGTGAGAAGGTCCACCGGGGCCTTGAAGTGCTGAGCCACCCGGGTGCCAAAGACCACAGCTCGCTTGGTGGCCTGGGAATCATCCACGCAGAGCAGGAGCTTGTAGTTCCAGTCAGGATCAAAGTTCTTGACGAACAGGATACTGGTATCCACGAACTGGACCAGTTGCCTAGTCAGTCTCTTACGGCTACCACCCCCGACGATGGTCAAAATATAATCGCGAAACTCGGTTTCTTTGCGCAGTTGATCAACCGGATCTCCTTCCCTGAAAATGAGGCGGATCTTTTCTCCATGGAGATGCGGCAGAATCACCCGGACTCGATCGGTATCCTGCACCAGATTGGTGGGATCGAATTGTTCCAGGGCTGGATCGAGGAATTTCCACTCCTGCAGCCGCCGATATGCCCAACGGAGCACATCCACGCCCGGATGGTTGATCTCCCAGTTAAGGAGCGCGTCCCGGGCCAGATGCACACCTCCGGAAAGCAGTTCCTTAGGCCGGTCTCCAACGTAGACGACGGAAAGATCGGCGGAGAAAGCATTGGCGATTGCACTCCCGATCTGCAGTGTGGGTTCCGAGTAAGTCGAACTTCGTATGGCAACCAGGAAACGCATCGTTATATGCTACATGTCATGTGTGTTTCCACCCTGCGTCAAATATGGGGCCAATAGAACAGAAGTGCCAGAACTAAAACGGCGATTGAGGCCAAGGTAATACGCCACCCGACACGTATGAAATCCCTGGCGTTGACTAGCCCGGTGGCGGCGATGATCATACCCGCAGGGGCACCAACGGTTGTGAGATAGCCGAAAGCCGAGGAGACCGCTGTCGCCAGACCCAACAGGACCGGATTGCCCCCGAAATTCATGAATAAGGGGCCCAAGACGGCCACCGTAGCACTGGAGCTCATGACGTTAGCCACTGCAGCGGTGAAGGCAATGACCAGAGTATATTGGGCGAGGACGAACTGCTCAAGAAGACCACCCGTGGCCGTCAAGATCTGCTGCGCTACCCACAGGGCGGCACCCGTGTTTTTCAGCTGCACTCCCAGGGAGATAGCAGCGGCGAAAAACAAAACGACACCCCAGTTCGTTCGCTGATTAATCTCCTGCCATTGGACGAGACCCGCCGCTAAATATAGGAAAACTCCCGCCAGGGCAATCACGCCCAAGCCAAAACGCGCACTGAAGAACACCCAACCTAAGAATATCACTACGAAGAGAATAATGGCCAGAATCTGCTGGTTGGTCAGGGGGCCCGCTTCCGCTACTTTGGACTTCAACTTCTTGACAGCCCCATCCAACCGCTCGCACTCCGGCTTGAATGCTCTTGATAAGAGCCACCCGGCCAGGGGGATCTCAACCAGCATGACAGGGAATGCATACGCCATCCAGCGGAGGTAGCTGACTTTCGCCAAGCCGAAGTCAGACAAATAATTGATTATGATGGCGTTGCGGGCACCGCCCGATGGAGTCCCGATAGAACCAATGATACTTCCATAGGCAATGGCAAATAGCAGCAGCTTGGTGATATCGCAGACGTCATCCTTTTCCTCCGACGTGCTGCGAACAAGGGTAAGGGCTACAGGCAGGAGCATGGCCACGACAGTGTGCTCTCCGATGAACGACGTGAGAAGCAACGAGATCACAAAAAAGCCCCACATGATGCTCCGGACCCTGTTGCCCGTGAGGGTCAGGATCATCAGGGTAAGTCGCGCATCCAGTCCCTGCCGGACAATAGCTACCGCCAGCATAAGAGAGCCCATAATGAAGAAAACCGCGTCGCTCATAAACGATTGCGCGACTTCAGAGGGCTCCGCGATTGCGAAACTCACCTGCAACACCGCAATAAACAGAGCGATTCCTGGCAAGGGAATAGCTTCACTTATAATGAGAATCACCACCATGATCGCGAGGATCAGGGTCCGGTACCCATCCTTGGAGATGCCTTCCGGATAGGGTAAGTGATACAGCGCGGCCCCAACCACGATGGCGACGAGCAGCCAGCGCTTCTGATAAATCCAGTATAGCAGTGACTTCAGCATGCGGGCATATATAGAGCAGGCATAAGATGCACCGATCTAAACTTAATACCGGCGGTCCCTAATCGGGCAGGAAGAAACCGGCGGTTACTCTTGCACGAGTCACCCTACGATTGACATATCATCCCCGGTTGACAGGCACTGAAGGGCTGGCTACACACCCTGCGAGTGAAGATAGTCGCTATGCCTACCTATGACTACATAAATATTGTGGCGAATCACTTGCTTGCGGATGCAGCCAATCAGCATGCTATTGGCTGAAATCAGCGTAGAGAGTGCGGATCTATCGGAAATCGCGGGATCAGTTCAGAAAGATGTCATCATCCGGACGATAGGGACGGGTATCCACACCCGTATGCACCTGGCACTGGTCCGGGGGCTCGGTGCCTTCTAGGAAGATTTCCTTCTCCCTGGGACAGTACTTGGTAGGACGGTCTTTGGTTACTTGGCAGACATCCAGCACCACGATACCATCGGGCATCTGCCAATCGGTAACCGCCAGGTCAAAATCCTGGTGGATTTCTTCCATGATGCGTGCCCAGATAGGAAGGGCGGCGATATTACCGTAGCGCTCTTCACCCAGGCTGACGCGGGGATCATCCACCCCTACCCAGACCCCGGCAGCCAACTGAGGAGTAAAGCCGACGAACCAGGCATCGGTCCAA
>CP070787.1:2591506-2599704 GCA_020346745.1 Fidelibacterota bacterium
ATTACTCCGCTGAGTGTGGAGCTCCTGGACCTCAGCCTTCTTCACCAGCTGCTGTTCGGTGGAAAGGTTGGGTTCATTCTCAATGGCGTGGTAGGCTTCCCCCAAGTCCGGGATTACGAAGGCGTCAGGATTGTCAGGAGATATATGGACTCGGCCTTGGTCCGTAAGATCGATAATATGGCTCTTTTCATCGACAAAGAAATACAGCTCCTCATCCAGCTCATGGAGCTTCTTGTCACGCATGTAATCGTTCTCTACCGAGCGAACGGCGGTTTGAACACCCGTTTCCTGGAACATCTTCATCAGCTTGCGGTTCTTGGGCATCCCTCGACTGGCGATGAGTAGCTTGGTAGCGGCAGCGTACTCGTCCTCTTCCCACTCCTTCTCCGCTTCCGATACCAGCGAGTTCACCAGATTGGTCTGGGTTCGAATAAGCTGCTGAACCTTGGGCTTGATCTCCACATATTGGGTATCAATAGGGCTATCCACCTGACCGGAGATAATGAGGGGCGTCCGCGCTTCATCGATGAGCACCGAATCTACCTCATCCACAATGCCATAGGCGTGACCCCTCTGCACTTGATCCTCGGGTGTCACTGCCATATTGTCCCGGAGGTAGTCAAAGCCGAATTCGTTGTTGGTGCCATAGGTGATATCACAGGCATAGATCAATCGGCGCTCATCCGGCGTCATGCGGTTGAGAATGCAGCCCACCGAGAGCCCCAGCAGCTGGTAGATCTGTCCCATCCATTGGCTGTCCCGCTCAGCCAGGTAGTCGTTTACGGTGATGATATGTACACCTCGCCCCGTGAGGGCGTTCAGTACAATCGGCATGGTAGCTACCAGCGTTTTGCCTTCACCAGTCTTCATCTCGGCTATCCGGCCTTTATGAAGCACAATGGCGCCAAAAAGTTGGACATCAAAGGGGATCATATCCCAGACCATGTCCTGGCCAAGTACTTTGAATTCCTGGCCCATGAGCCGGCGACAGGCATCCTTGACAATAGCAAAGACTTCGGTCATGCGGCGATCAAGGACGTCTTGCTCCGCGCGATACATCTCTTCGTCCCGTTCAGCATCATCGGGCATGGACTGTTTGACCGCTTCACGAGAGTCGGCAACTTCCTGGCGAATTTCCTTCAGGCGCCCCACCAGGTAGTCCAGTGACTGCTCTTCCAGGGAAGCGTATATGCTGTTGATCTCGTCAACTAGGGGCTTGAAACTGCGGATATCCCGCTCAGACTTGGTCCCACCGAATAGTTTGGAAATAAAACTCATATCCAGATGATTTCCGCCATGTTCAGCTGTCGCTTAATTTTCCTTTCAGAATGTCATGATATACCGCGTCCAGAATCCCATTGATAAAACCGGGGCTGTCTGCGGTACTGTAAATCTTTGCGATTTCGATAGCCTCGCTTATGCTTACTTTCAAGGGCACATCTTTGAAGTTAACCATTTCAACCATCGCTAGTTCCAGAATAAGTCGGTCGATAAGCGTTACCCGCCCCAATTCCCAGTGCTCCAGCTTGGAAGCGATAACCTGATCCAACCACTCACTCCGCGCCAAGGTGCTGGAGGTCAGCTTAAGGCAATATTCCCGTCCTTCCTCTGATATGGGCTCATCCGCTTCCAGGGTTAAAAAGTCAATGGTTTCTTCCGGACTGCCGCCACCGAGGATAGCGGCATAGAGACTCTGTAGAGCCATTTCACGGGCGCGCCGCAGAACCTTTCGTGAAATGCGCTACCTCCGCTTGAACACCCGCCTGGATGTATTGGTATAGAAGGTTTTGAATTTAGCCACGCTCAGGATTCGGTTTTCCGCCAGCCGGTCAGAAGCTTCATTGGTGGGTATCCCTTCATCAGCTGACATCTTGAAAACCTCCATCAGGGTATCATAAATCCCCTCAGCCTGCTTGAACGCCCGCTCACGATTGTAGCCCTCCAGCTCGTTAGCCACATTGATCAGACCACCGGAGTTAATGGCATAATCGGGTGCGTACAGAATATTTCTCTTCAGTAGAGCCGCGCCGTGCACCTTGGATGAAGCCAGTTGATTATTGGCCGCGCCACCCACAATGGAGGCCTTGATTTCGGGTATGGTCTTATCATTCAGAACCGCGCCCAGCGCACAGGGTGCGAAAACATCCACCTCCAAAGCGTGAATCTGATCACCATCCAATGCAGTAGCATCGAACTCAGCTACAACGCGATCCACAGATGCCGTATTGATGTCAGAGATAAACAGTTCCGCACCGGCATCATGCAGATACCGGCAGAGATTATGGCCCACGTGTCCTACCCCCTGGACGGCAACCTTAACGCCATCGAGGCTTTCGGTCCCCAGCTTGGTCTTGAGGGCCGCTTTGATGCCCACAAATACACCGAAGGCGGTCACCGGTGAGGGATCGCCACTGCCCCCCAGGGCCCGGGAGATGCCGGTTACACACTGGGTCTCCATCCGCACCCATTCCATATCCCGGACGGTGGTATTCACATCCTCGGCAGTTATATACCGTCCTCCCAGTCCATCGACGAAGCGCCCGAAGGCCCGGAAAAGGTATTCGTTCTTGTCTGTATCGGGATTCCCAAAGATCACCGATTTGCCACCGCCAAGGTTCAACCCGGCGATGGATGCCTTGTAGGTCATCCCGCGGGATAATCGGAGCACGTCCTGGAGCCCCTCTTCGTCGGACTCGTAGGGGTAGAAGCGACACCCGCCCAGGCTGGGCCCTAGCGTCGTATCGTGGATAGCGATGATTGCTTTTAACCCGAATTCGGATTCATTGCAGAACACCACCTGTTCGTGGTCGTGCCGACCCATCATCTGGAATACATCCATGAAAATTATCCTTTCCTTTGTAGCTCACGGGCAATAACAACCCGCTGAATTTCGGATGTGCCTTCATAGATCTGAGTGATCTTGGCATCGCGCATAAGTCTTTCCACACCGGTTTCCCGCATGTAACCGTAGCCGCCATGAATCTGTACACACTGGGTGGCGGCCTTCATAGCGGCTTCTGAGGCGAAAACCTTAGCCATGGCAGCGGCCGAGCTGGCAGAATCACCCCGGTCTTTCACGAACGCCGCCCGCCGAACCAGCAGCCGAGCCGCTTCAACCTCAGTGGCCATATCGGCCAGCTTGAACTGGATGGCCTGAAAATCGACAATTTGGTGGCCGAACTGCTCTCGCTCCTGCGCATACGCTAAGGCGTGATCCAAAGCTGCCTGGGCAATCCCTAAGGCCTGGGCTGCAATTCCGATACGACCGCCATCCAGGGTAGCTAGAGCAATGCGGAATCCATCCCCCTCACCACCGATCCGATTCTCCACCGGAACCTTCACTTCATCAAGATAAAGCTCCGTGGTATCGGACGCCCGGATGCCAAGTTTGTCCTCCGGTTTGCCCACACTGAATCCACTCCAACCCTTCTCAACGATAAAACAGGAAATGCCCTTGTGCTTTTTCTCAGGATCAGTTAAAGCGAATAGCAGCACCACATCCGAGTGCTGTCCGTTGGATACCCAATTCTTGGTACCGCTCACGCGGTACCCATCTCCATCCCGCTCTGCACGGCACAAGAGGTTCGAGGCATCGGAACCGGCTTGAGGCTCGGAGAGCGAGAAGGCTCCCAGTTGTTCGCCGCGTGCCAGAGGTGTTAAATACTTGTCCTTTTGATCATCCGTTCCAAAAGTATGCAGCAGGCTGCAGACCAGGGAGTTGTTGACGCTCATAATGACGCCCACCGAGGCATCCGCCCGGCAAATCTCTTCCATGGCAATGGTATACGCCACAGTATCCATGCCGGCACCACCCCACTTATCCGGGACCATCATTCCCATCAGGCCCATCTCGCCCAACTGTCGGACGATATCCTCAGGCCAAATCTTGGATTCGTCCCGCTCGATGGCTCCAGGGGCAACCTCCTCCTCAGCAAATCGACGGACCGTCTGCTGAAGAAGAGCCTGTTCTTCGGTGAGTTCGAAATTCACAGGATCAAACCGGTTCTATTTACGGTAATCATAAAAGCCCTGCCCGGTTTTCCGACCCAGATGGCCGGCCGCGACCAGTCGCCGCAGCAATGGGCAGGGACGATACTTATCGTCGCCCAACTCGCGCTGCAATACCTCCATGATGCTCAGGCACACGTCCAGACCGATGAGATCGGCCAGAGCCAGGGGACCCAGGGGATGGTTCATCCCCAGCTTCATGACTTCATCGATGGCCTCTTTCTCTGCGACCCCTTCCATGAGACAATAAACGGCCTCATTGATCATCGGCATAAGCACCCGGTTGGCGATGAAACCCGGATAATCGGTCACCGTCACCGGTGTTTTCTCCAGATCCCTGGCCAGCTCCACGATGGTCTTATGGGTCTTGTCACTCGTATCGTGACCTCGAATAACCTCCACCAGCCTCATGACCGGCACAGGATTCATAAAGTGCATGCCAATGACCCTGTCCGGCCGTCCAGTAGCGGCACCTAATAGCGTGATGGAGATGGAAGACGTATTGGAAGCGAGGATAGTTTCAGGAGGACAGATGCCATCAACATCCTGAAAGAGTTGCCGCTTAAGATCGGTATTCTCTGTGGCGGCTTCAACCACCAGGTTCGCGGACTTCCCAGCTGCCAGCTCAGTCGTTGTAGTGATACGCCCCAGAGCTGCGTCGGCATCATCTTTACTCAGGATTTCCTTGTCCACCTGGCGGCCTAAATTCTTCGCGATGGTTTCCATACCTCGCTGAAGCAGGTCTTCATTCAGGTCCACCAGCGTGACCTGATATCCATGCTGAGCACAGACATGGGCGATTCCGTTGCCCATGGCACCCGCACCGATTACAGCGACGGAAGTGATGTTGTGTGACATCGTTCTATCTCAATGAGCGTTGATTACAGCTATATAATTTACACTTTTAAGGCAGTGCTTGCCCTGATGTTTCCACCGCACTGTGCCCGGCGCGAGCCCGGCACGGCCGGTGCAGTGAGCCTGTACCGTGTGAAACTAAGCCCGTTCCACGATTAGCGCTGCCGCCTCACCGCCACCTATGCAGATGGCGGCCAGCCCACGCCGGAGATCGCGCTGCTTCATTGCGCTAAGCAGAGTGACCAGGATACGGGCTCCAGAGGCGCCGATGGGATGCCCCAAGGCAACCGCTCCGCCATGAACATTCACGATGTCCGGATCGAGCCCCAGCTCGTCGATAGCCGCCAGTGCTACTACGGCGAAAGCCTCGTTCACCTCGAAAAGTTCAATATCCTTGATAGATAGATCGGTCTTCCGGAGCACTTTGTCAACAGCCTTGGCCGGAGCTGTGGTGAACCATTCCGGCGCCTGGGCGGCTGCGGCTTGCCCTACGATGCGGGCTACCGGTTCGATCCCCAACTCCTCAGCTTTGGCAGCGGACATGACCACGACCGCGGCAGCACCATCGTTGATTGTACTGGCATTGGCGGCGGTGATAGTCCCATCCTGGTTAAAGACCGGCTTCAGCGTAGGAATTTTGTCGAAGTTGACCCGCGCCGGCTCCTCATCCTTATCTACCACTACTGGATCGCCTCTCCGCTGGGGCACCTCCACCGGAACAATTTCCGCCTCGAATAGGCCACCATCCTGGGCCGCCAACGCCCGCTTATACGACCGCACGGTGTACTCGTCCTGCTGGTCCCGGGTGTAGCGCCGCTCCTTGACACACATTTCAGCGCAGCTGCCCATATGAAGCTGGGAGTACACATCCCGGAGACCATCATGAACCATGCCGTCCACCAGCTCACGACTGCCCATACGTACACCCTGCCTGGCTCCGTGAAGATAATAGGGCACGTTGCTCATACTCTCCATGCCGCCGGCTACAATGACCTGGGCATCGCCCGTCTGAATAGCCTGGGCCGCCAGCATAACCGCCTTCATTCCCGAACCGCAGACTTTATTGACGGTTAGCGCCTCAACGTGATCGGGTAATCCCGCTCCCAGCGCCGCCTGGCGGGCAGGGGCTTGCCCCACACCTGCGGTGAGTACATGGCCCATGATCACCTCATCCACCTGCTCAGGAGCCAAACCGCTGCGTTCGAGAGCGGCAGTGATGGCGACTGATCCAAGCTGGACCGCCGATATGGATGACAGATTACCTAGAAATGATCCGATGGGGGTCCGGGTAAAGGATGTGATGACGACTTCGGCGGTGTCCATGGCTGCCCTCCGTGCAAGGTGGTCAATGCTCTGAGTAACCCTGATAGGCCTGCAGTATATCCTTCACCAAGCGATGGCGCACCACGTCGCTCTCATCGAGGCGGCAGAACGCGATGCCGTCGATTCCCTTCAGGATATGCATGGCCTGAATACAACCTGATTCCTCGCTGGGGGGCAGATCGATCTGGGTGATGTCGCCCGTAATGATCGCTTTCGAATTGACCCCCAGGCGTGTGAGGAACATTTTCATCTGCATAGAAGTGGCGTTCTGTGCTTCATCCAGGATAACGTAAGCACTGCTGAGGGTCCGGCCACGCATATAGGCCAGGGGTGCGATCTCAATAACACTCTGTTCCATATACGTCCGCAGCTTGTCGTGGGGCAACATATCCTGGAGTGCGTCGTACAGGGGTGTAAGGTAGGGATCGATTTTTTCTTTAAGGTCGCCGGGAAGAAAGCCCAGCCGCTCACCGGCCTCAACGGCAGGTCGGGTCAGGATCAGCCGGTCTACCTGCCGGGCTTTCAAAGCGGCTACCGCTACCGCCACCGCCTGGTAGGTTTTGCCGGTACCGGCCGGCCCCACCGCAAAGACAATATCATTCTTCAACATAGCCTCAAAATAGTGCAGCTGCCCCTCGGTGCGAGGGGTGACCTCCCCCTTGGGAGTATACACTATCACCGGCATCTCCCCCTTCGGAACGGCAACCTTCCCATCGACTGACACCTTCACTAATGCCGAGACATCCTTCGTTGAGAGCGAGCCCTTGCGGTTGATGGTGTTGATCATATCCCGCAGAACCTGCTCCACACGCTGGACCTGCTCCTTGGCACCCTCGATGGTGATATGCCCTCCCCGCGCGATCAATTGGGTCTCAAAAGCCTTGGTGAGGATCTGCAGGTTCTGGTCGTTGACACCGAATAGCAGGAGGGGATCGGTATCCTTGATATCGAAGGAATGCTTCACGATCGGTTGAAGAATGAGCCTACAGGTGTCCGCTTGAAGGGGGTTGCTCGGTCGGCAACCCTAACGGTGAGCCAAAAACGGAGAATACAGGTTATCACTCCCGAAACTTACCCCGGAACGGCGCCAGAATCCAACTTTACGCAGCTGCATGCCGCATGGTTGCTAAACCGGGCGCGGGCAACCATTCGCGAGATCATCTGGCCCGGGATACCCCTATTCGCTCTTCCCTGCCCGCAGTTTAAGGCCTAGCTCTTTGAGCTGGGCATCGGTCGTCTCTGCCGGAGCGCCATCCATGAGGGATAGGGCGCTGGTGGTCTTTGGAAAAGCGATCACGTCCCTGATCTGCTCCGCTCCCACCAGGACCATCACCAGCCGGTCGAATCCGAAGGCGATACCACCGTGGGGCGGTGCGCCGTAACGCAGAGCCTTCAGCAGGAATCCGAATCTCTCTTCCGCTTCCTCTTGGGAAATACCCAACAGGTTGAATATCCGTTCCTGGCGCGCGGTATCGTGAATTCGGATGGAACCACCGGCGATCTCCCAGCCATTGATCACCAGATCATAACCCCGGCTGCGCACCTTGCCGGGATCGGTTTCCAGCAGCGGTTCGTCATCAGGATGCGGGGCGGTAAAGGGGTGATGCACCGCCACCCAGCGCTTTTCCTCCTCGTCATACTCAACCATGGGAAAGCCCACGATCCATAGGGGATGCACCTCGTCTGTTCGGATCAGCCCTTCCCGACGGGCGATTTCCTCCCTGAGCGCACCCAGGGCCGGCAGGGCGATGCCCTCCTGATCGCCAATCATGAGTAGCAGGTCGCCCTCCCTGAGGGTTAGACCGGAAATGACATCGCGTTGTACTTCGGAGGGGAAGAACTTGGCGATACCGCCCTCCAGACCGTCGCTCCCGGCCTTCATCCAGGCCAACCCCTTGGCCCGGTGGTACTCGGTGACGAGATTGGACAGGCCGTCGATGTCCTTGCGGCTGTAACCAGCGCCCCCGGGTACCACCAGCGCCTTGACACGGCCGCCGGCCTCCAGCACCGAC
>CP070787.1:2599804-2618739 GCA_020346745.1 Fidelibacterota bacterium
CCCAAGAACATTCGCCATTGCGTCAATTCCATCTCCATGAATTTCATCCCCGCCAGCGATGAGCCTCGCACCGAACGAGCCATCTTTGCCTCTGGCTGCTTCTGGGGCACCGAGTACCATCTGCAAAAAGTGGATGGGGTCATCTCCACCACGGTGGGGTATACCGGTGGTCATCTGCCGAATCCAACCTATAAACAGGTATCCACCGGTAACACGGGACATGCGGAAGCTATCGAGGTCGTCTATGATCCCGCCAAGGTCAGCTACGAGACACTGGCCCGGCTCTTCTTCGAGACCCACGATCCCACCCAGCTCAACCGTCAGGGTCCCGATATCGGTCATCAGTACCGCTCGGCTATCTTCTATCTGAATGACGAGCAGAAAGCCGTTGCGCGGAAACTTATAGGACTGCTTAAGGACCAAGACTACGATGTGGTCACCGAAGTGACTCCCGCCACCACCTTCTACGCCGCCGAGGATTACCACCAGGATTACTACGACCGCAAGGGCACCCTCCCTTACTGCCACGTATATCAGCAGAAATTCTGATCCCACCCGTATGGGTAGACCAGCTATCTGATGCAAACCAGCTCTAGATTTGGGATGATTCTCCTGCTTGTAGCTTTCTTTGGCCTGCTGGTGCCCAATGGACTGTTCCTCTATTGGCTGGTGGTGGAATGCGATGGACTCGCCGCTGTCTTCGGGGATCGGCTGGCGCTGGCCTTCATCTTGGATGCGTTCATGATCCTCGCGCTACTGTCAGTGTATTTCCGCCTAAGACCCATCGGACCGGTTCCGTGGTACTGGTTCGGGCTGCTCTCGCTCGTGGGCGGGCTTGGATTCAGTCTGCCGTTCTACTGGTGGTTGAACCGTAAACGCCACTCTCACGGCTCCTAGGTAGTCTACCCGCTCGCTACCCACCTCTGCTACCTGGGCATGGCCGGCCCGGTGTAATTCACCCACGCTTGGGTATACCTGAGAGTGGGTCCTCCTGCCCCCACACACTCCACTAAATCCTTGCAACCGGCCCTGATCTCCTATAGGTTTCGTTCTGTGCCTCCCCAAGTCTTGGACAAAGTATAACTATGCTAGAATGGGATAAGACCTGATGCGCAGGATATCACGTCGGGAGTTTATAAGGATGAGTGCCGGCTCCGCTGTCATGCTCGGTGCCGCGCCTCTCTTTACCGGCTGCCGGAAGGAGGACGCTGTCCTGGATTCCTCGGATATCAACGCACGGGTTGCCGTCATCCGTGGTTCCCGCCTTGACACCATCACCCGCGACGCAATTGAAGCCATAGGTGGTATGAGTGAGATCGTGCACCCGGGCGAGACCGTCTTCATTAAACCCAACTTCGTCAACTTCCCCTGGGCGCGAACCAACAACTGCTTCCGTCGCGGTGAATGTACCAAACCCGAGATTATCATCGCTGTGGCCGAAGAGTGCCTGAAGGCTGGAGCAGCAGATGTCATCATCGGAGATGGCTCCCATTTGCCGTCCTTTGACTGGCAGTACGCAGCAACCTTTAATGGATCCACTGATCTTGTCAGGGAAGCGGCGCGCCTTACCTCGACTTACGACGGAACGGTCACTCTGGCGTGCCTGGAGGATGACTCCCCCGGTTGGGTGGATGTCCCCTCTAGTACTTACCTCCGAGAAATATCTATCTCCAGTCTTGTCGCCCAAGCCGATCGGGTGATCTCAATCCCGGTAGCTAAAACCCACTCATGGGCCCAGCTCACTCTTGGGTGTAAAAACTTCATCGGCGTCACTTCTCTGGAACGTTACGCTGCCTGGATCAATAACAGCTACTGGGACCGGGGGAAAGAGTTCGACCACAGCAGCCCCCGGGCAATTGCTCAGATTTATCTCGATATCGTCGCCGCCGTAGAACCGGATCTCACCGTTATCGACTTCTCCATCGGCGTCGAAGGTGATGGCCCCACCACCGGGCATGGTGGCCTGACCGTAGATATGCAACAGCGGCTCGGCTCCTGGGTGGTCCTGGCCAGCACCGATATCATGGCCGCCGATGCTACCGCCGCACGCATCATGAGCCACGATGTGTCCGACCAGGTACAGCTCCAGCTGGGTTATGATATGGGGCTGGGTGAGATACACGAGCAATCTATCGAGATTGTGGGTGAGAAGATCGACGACGTACGCGTCGACTGGCTGCCCGCCGACCTCAGGAATCAAGCCATGTCCAAATCGGTAGCCGCGACGATGGCCTGCGCCCTTGCCGCCCACGCAACTCCCACCAGCTGACGCCAGGGGCTACTCCCGCCAGCACAATTCCACTGCTCAAAGAATCCCACCTCTTCTCAGGGTGATTTTTCATGTGACAGGCAGCCCTCCTTACCGGGATGTGCCACTCCTACCAGTTAGCGCTGCATTGCAGCTTCGCATGGCAGCGTAAGTTGTCTTCATTATTGAGAGGTGTCATATCACTTGTGTCACAGGTTAGAAGATCGTATCTTGTCATAGACATTCGACGATTTCTTTCGACCAGGTTGAAGCTTTGGTTGAGATATTTTAATTATAACTATGGAATGTTATCATCTTTGGGGGACAATTTAGCGAGTACAAAACAGTGCGATATACACCTCTATCCTTGGTTGTAGTCCTATCACTGGCATCCTTCTTCAGCTGCAGCAAAGACGTCACAGATCCTGACCATGGCCTCCACTCTATAGAAGGGACGATTATCGATTCTCGTGGCCCGGTAGCTGGTGCAACTGTCAGCATTGACAACGCTTATAATTGGACCACATCCACATCCATAGACGGCTATTTCAAAATTCAACAGGTGACTGAGGGCAGTCATACCCTCTTTGTCGAGCAGGGAAGCAATGACTCGTGCTTCGTAGAACGATCGTTAACGATTGCCGTCTACGACGATCTCCTTCTGGAGGCCTTGCGCTTGCCATCACCCGTGATTATGGAAGAACCCCAGGATGTTACCATGTCATCCATCACTCTTCGATGGCATTCCACCGATGCTGAGGATTTTGTGGAATACAAATTATATCGCAGAGAAACACCTGGCTTGGATGAGACCACCGGTGAATTGGTCTATGTTGCTACTGCCAGAGATGATACCTCGTTCACCGACAGCGATCTCATAGCCACACAGTCCTACTACTATCGAGTATATGTCATGAACCAGTATGGACGTCTCGGTGGTAGCAACATCGTCAACGCCCAGACCCTGGGTGGCAACGTAGTCCCCGACGGCGGTTTCGAAGATCCTAACTGCCTTGCAGATCATTGGTTGATCGTCCGCATTGCTAATGTCGATACTGCTGAAGGCTTTCAGACCTTTCTGGACAGCACTGATAAGCAGGCCGGCCGGTATTCTCTATATAATAGCAATCCAAGGGCCTTTAACAGGTCCACACAACTTACCCTGAATCAACCGGTTGCGCTCATCCCTAATGTGACATATGTGCTCTCATGTTGGCTCAAAGCCAATGGCTTGTATCTGGATGTAGGCGATCCTGAAATTACCATCTCACAGAATTTCATTTTTATCACCAGCCTCTTCTTCATGACCCCGGTCTATCATGACTCGAATGCAGATTGGGCCAGCTGGACAGATTCAACTCATCTGGATTGGACGTTCATGAGTACCACCTTCTATGTGACCACCTCTGATCCAATCTTGGTGACCCTCTACTTCCCCATTGAGGAGGTCTGGGTTGACGAACTTACTGTAATTCGAGAATAGCGCTCACAATCCGATCCCTCAGCTCGCCCGATACACTGGGCTATATTGCTGGCCGCGTCATCGCAATTGCCCCCATGGGCTGGAACGGCGCGAACAGGTTGTTGGACTAATAAGAATGAATATATGCTCCAATATTCAACTATTGGACCTGTTATACTGCAGATTACCTTCTGTATCAGGTTGTCCCCTGCCTACCAGTTCACGCTGCATTGCAGCATCGTGCGGAAGCGCAGGTTGTCTTCACTGCCCGGGGGATGGGATACCCAGAAGGGAAAATATAAACCCAGGTGCAAGATGGAGCGTGACTCCAGGCCCAGCCCGATAGCGGTATAGAGCTGCTCCGCCTTGCTGATCTCACCCAGCCGATGGAACCAGGTGCCCCGGGCATTATCGACAATCGCCCAATCCGCGTAAATGATTGGCTTGGCGTTGATCCGCGACGGCTTCCTGAAACCGGCACTGAAGCCACCGTTCACCAGGTTGTTCCAGCGCGTATGTTCAACGTCGTTGGTTCCTCGGAAGCGGGAGATACCGCGCACCTGTTCGTTCCATATTTGGGGCAGTTCGGCCAGGCGGAACCGCAGTTCATCAGTTGTGCGATCATCCCAGACAAAACCCCCCTCAACCCAGACGCGCAAGAAGATTCGCATCGTCATATACTTCTCGAAGTCGGCACCCACTGTGAAGCGGCCATGCATTCCGTCAACCTTAAAGGTGTTGGGCTTCCCCACCACATACGCGGCGTGCAGGATGGACTGCCCTGCTAAGCTGTGATTGTATCCCGTAAAATGCTGGATTAGAGCAAATGAGCTTCCCGTTTGCCACCAGTCACCGGGTTCCGCTTGCAGCTCCGTCCGCACCACGGCTGTGCTCAGCAGCAAATACCGTGATCGCCCACCATCTAGGTAATACCTCGGCTGGCCCAGGTAAGTGATCAGGCTGACAGCTTGCTGGTTCCGCGGGTATTCATAGCTAGCGCTCAGCTCTAGGTAAGTCAACTTTCTTATAGGCAAGGGAGTACGGTAACTGAAGGTACCACCCAAACGGTTACCTCCTCGCTTGGGGCCAACCATGATATCAAGCTTGAAAGCATGTTTAAAGAAGGTCGGTAGCCAGGGCATCAGATTCGCACCGAGCACGCTGGTCAGCTGCAGTCCGTAGCGCCGGTCACCGCGCCAGTCTCTCTTGATCCTGGGCCGGAAATAAATCCGGTAGACATCCCAACTGGGTAGACCGATAAGGGGCTGGATCTGCAATCGCCGCGGCCAGCGATTGTTGCTCCGATTGTAGTCGAACATCCGGCCTGCTGGATCCAGCTGCACCGCCACCACCGGATCGGAAGTGCTCAGGCTGAACTCACGCCGCCCGTCCAGCCAGACTTGAGTAAATCGTGAGGTATCGCCGCGGGAGGTGATCACCTGGAGATCCACCGGTAGTAGCCAGTCACCATGATAATCCGTATGGATGCGGGTGGTCCAACCACCATCTTCACCCTTCTCACGAGCCACCCGCGTGATCTTCAGGTCCGGCCGCTTGCTGGTCATGATGGCCTGGCGGAAGTTGTCGCCGATATCCTCACCCGCCATCCGACCAACCAACGTTATAAACGTATCAGTGGTGACCGTCCTCCAGGCGTATTCCCGGTTGTAGGTCAAGAGGATCTCAGCCATCATACTGTCACCCACGGCGGATTCCAGCATCTGCAGCGCGTTGCTGCCGATATAATAGACGTTGAGCGCCTCGGCCATGATAGCGGTGATGTCGTCCAGCTTCTCCCAGTCGATCTTGTGCCCCGGACGATGGACCGGCTGCCTCCCTTCCTCACCAATAATGTCCAACATCCACCAATATAGCCGTTCGCTAGTCATGTCGCGGATATCACTCCAGAAGTCGAACGTGCGATGATCCCTGGCGGCCATCTGCCCACCCTTTTTGGATATCATGTAATGCCGGGCCGCGTACTCGGCAAACGACTCCGCCAGCCAGGTCTCATAGCTCTCGTCGTTGATGATGGAGCCCCCGAACCATTGATGACCGAATTCGTGTGCCAGCGTGGATATGCTCCCCATGCTGCCCTGGTAGATGATGTAGTTGGTGGTCGCTAGGGCGCCGGTGTTTTCACCCAACGAGTAGCCCATGGTAATGGTAAGCTTATCGTTCGGGCAGGGACCGAATCGCGCCTCGTAGTAGGGGACCAGCTCCTCCAGCGTCGCCAGCAGCGTATCCACATTCTTCGACTGCCCGGATGTGTGGAGCACTTCCACTTCGATTCCTTGGATATCTGCGTACCTTCTTATGAGGTTATTGGCTATCACCATACTGAAACTGATCGCCCTCGGGTAGTGAACTGTACGCCGGATCTGACCTGTATCCAGGCTGTCTGCCTGCAGGAAGTGGGCTGAAGTGGCGACCTGATACCCTGCGGGAAAGGTAATGGTCACATGGTACTCGGCCAGATTGGAGTAGGGATCGGCCGCACCGCTGTGGTGCTCCACGTGCCAGCCGTCCGGATGGAAATATTCCAGCACCGGATAGAAAAAGATGAGGTTGTAGATCGTGGTGTCCCCACTGGTACCTACCGTCGGCGCGAAGGGATTCCCGTTGGGCGAAATGATGCTCCTGAACGGTACTTCGATGTCAACCGAGTCCCCGGGAGGCAAGGCCGGGTTCAGCTCGATCTTCATGGAGATCTCGTCTTTGTCCGTTACCACACCCAGCCGCTCACACCGGATATCACCGACAACGGTACGGTGGCTCTTCTCATCATCCGGATCGAAATACCCGTTGGAATTGTTGTGGAGGTAGATCTCGTTGAGCGACCGGTCCCATCGGTTGGCGATGGTGATCAGGTTCGTCCCCTCCACCCGGGCCACTTGCCCCGCGCTCTTGGGCAGGAATGTCAGATCTAGGCTATACCGGATGCCCAGCTCATTATCCGCCCATAATGGAAATAGGAATAGCGAAAGGATCAGACTTGCGGTTGGCTTGATTCGGCGTCTCACTTCTCCTCCCGTTCTACCACGATCTCCGGGAAATAATCCCGAAGTGATTGGTGTGTCGGGCCTGAGTCCCGTCCACGCGCCGTTTATACTGATTGTGTAACTATGATTCCACATGTCAAGCTAGAATACTGGACGTAAGATTACCAAGCGTTATCACAGGATGGGGCAAGGCCATTAACGCCGGGTATAGGGACGACATGTAGTGGCAGCGGTGAGCCGTCCGGGGGATTGAAAGGTTGCCGACTGCTTACAGCGGTACTACCCTGTGCGCGGTTCATGCATATCACGTTTTATTGTGCATGGGGGGTGATTCTATGCTTAAAATGGAATGAAATACTAAATCATTCGGGAATGGTGCTAGATTAGCGGTTGGACCTGACATCAAAGGAATGTTCGTATGAAGATCAGAATCGCACTACCGGTAACTCTTCTAGTGATCGCTTTCACAGCTTGCCAACAGCAAAAGATTGAGACTAAGGTGGAAGCTCCGCCTTCCGCTATTCCCGCCTCAGAAGCTGCCGAACATATCGGCGAAGTTCAGGCCGTCTATGGTCTGGTTGCCAGCGCAAGGTATATCTATTGGACCCGGGGACAGCCCACCTTTATGAACCTGGACGAACCCTACCCTGACCAGATATTCGACGTCATAATCTGGGGCCTCGACCGGGAAAAATTTGGCTTGGCACCCGAAAAGAGATTTAAGGGTAAGGCCATCTGCGTCACTGGCTTGATCGAAGAAGAGGATGGTATACCCCACATCGTCGTTCAGGAACCCTCACAGCTTCAAATCCTGAGACGCTCCCCTGTAAGTGAGGAAAGCGTTAATCCCGCTCCCGGTGGGGCAGGAAGCTGAGCCACAGGCGGCCGCCAGGCACCGTGCTCCACGGAATCCATTGCTCTGAGGACCTGGAGCTAATTTAATTCCGGTATTCAACCGGCCGAATGAGGACAGCAGGCATGCAACGGAGAATAATGGCTGCCATAGGCCGGGCTATCCTGCCTCTGGTAGTACTCACCTCATGCGGTACCGTGTCCAGCACCGCTTGGCGCTATTCCAGGATCTACGAGCCAGCCAATTCAATCCGGCATCTTTCTGTAACGGTCTGCGGCCTGGATGTCTTGGTGAATGACCGCTTTGCCCCCCTGCAAGGCAAGTCGGTGGCCGTCCTGACCAATCAGACCGGCCTTGACCGGGAAGGGAACCATATCTTGGATATCATCCACCGGCAGGCAGGAATTGAGCTCAAAGCCATATTCAGCCCTGAGCATGGGCTCTCCGGAACGGCTTCCGCCGGAGAAAAGGTGGCTGATTCCGAGGACACTCGCACCCACGTGAAAGTGTACAGTCTCTACGGTGAGACACGCAAACCCACTCCTGAGCAGCTGGCCGGGATTGATGTCCTGCTGTTCTACTCGCAGGATGCTGGCGCCCGCTACTATACCAAACCCAGTACCCTGACCCTGGTAATGGAAGCCTGTGCACAGCAAAATATCCCCGTCTGGGTGCTGGATCGGCCTAATCCCGTCCGCGGCGATATCGTTGAGGGACCCATTTTAGATACGGCCTATGCCTCCTTCGTGGGTATGCACCCGGTACCCATCCGTCACGGCTTGACTCTTGGGGAACTGGCCGTCATGATCAACGAAATGGGCTGGTTGAGCGACTCACTGCACGCCGACCTGACCGTCGTGCCTGTGCTTAATTGGAAGCGCCACCTGTGGTGGGACGAAACCGGCTTGGACTGGGTCCCTTCCTCACCCAACATTCCAACCCCCGAGACCGCCCTGGCCTACCTGGGGACCTGCCTGTTCGAGGGTACCAATGTTTCCGAAGGGCGGGGGACTCGTGAACCCTTCCTCGTATGTGGAGCACCTTGGATAAAACAAGGGTTGGCGGATAGGCTCAACGCTTATGATCTACCCGGCGTCTTGTTCGAAGATATCGTCTATACCCCCCGGTCTATACAGGGAGCCGCTCATCCCAAGTTTCAGGACCAGGCCTGCGGGGGAGTGCGGCTCCTGATCACTGACCCCGTGAGCTTTGTGCCCATTAATACCGGGGTCGTGATGGTTCATACCATCCGGGAACATTATCCCCACCAGTTCCAATGGCAGCATCCCCGGCACCTTGACCGGTTGTGGGGCTCTGATGAACTCCGCCGCTTCATCGATGACGAATGCGATATCCGCACTCATGTTGCCACCTACGCCCTGGACCGGGATCTATTCTTTGACCAACGGAAAGCGTATCTCATCTACGGAGATTAGGATCAGTCCGCACTAAGCGGCGAGCCAGACCGAAAGATGGTGATCCTGTCACTTTCTCCGCTGTCGTACTTGGCATGTCCGCCCCGAGGCGAAGCGGACCTGTAGTCCACCGTAGGCTGGGTGGGATACTCTGGCTCGGTGGATTCTTAGACGCTGAATCGTCAAGGTATGAATCCTTCATTTATATCACTGGGGCCAATGGCGGCCTCGATGCCTCCCCCGATCACGTAAATGATCCCGTCCAAAGCCGCCGCTCCCATCCCGTGACGAGGAGTAAGCATGGGTGCCAGGATTTTCCAGCTGGACGTGAGTGGATCATAGGCCTCAGTGGCATTATATACCGTTGCAGGTACATCCACGGAGCCTAGGTTCTCACCTCCGAATACGTATATCACCCCATCCATCACGGCCGCAGCGAGGCCGCCTCGGGCTGTCGGCATACTTGGTGGGATTCGCCAGGTATCACTGGCGGGATGGTACTCTTGGAGCCGACGCGAATTCACTACCTCATATACTCCTTCTACCAACATGCCATCCCTGCCTCCTACTACATAGATGCATGAGTCAACAGCTGCTACCGCACTGTGGGATATCGGTACTGGTGCAGGTGCCAGGGTCCTCCAGCTCCCGGTGGCTACATCATAGGCCTCATTTGTAGCCACCCTACTCGTTCCGATACGCCCGCCGATGACGTATATCCTTCCTTCGAATCCTATGGCAACCGGTTCGATCCTGTTGCTTGGCATGTTCGTCACCCGACGCCATGCATCCTGTTCCGGATCGTACTCGTACACCTGCCGTTCCCCTGTCCATATGGGAACGGTCGAACTCACGCCGCCAACGGCATACAGCTTGCCTCCTAGTGTGGTCAACGCAACATGATGCCGCGGCGTAGGCAAAGGCGCCTTCGCCTCCCAGGTATTCGTGACCGGGTCATAGGCCTCAACTCGGGCCATAGGACTTCCATTCGCATTCATGCCCCCCACGAGGTAAATCTTGTTGGTAAGGACCACCGCCGACAGTTCCTGCCTTGTAGTGGGCATGGGTGCCCTCACTATCCAGTGGCCTGCTGGATGCTCCTGCGCTTCCACCGTGAGCACCACCGCTGCCGAATCTGCGTTCTCTCTATCATCTTCAACCGTGCACGAAATAGTATACTCACCCTCCACCAGAGGTGCGTTCCAGTTCACCATCGAACCCTCTCCCTGAAACCACCCATCGCTAGCCGCCCACCTGTACGTCAGCTCCTCCTCCAACTCCTGCTCCAATACGCACTCCAGCCAGGCACTCCTTCCTATGTCCACAGTATCGGGACTTACCAGCAGTTCTGCGATCACCGGGATTGCCACTTCCTCTTGAAGGCTGCACTGAACTATAAACAGGGCCATGGAACCGGCCATGATAATGAGGCCCGCTTTCACCATGGACCGGCGAACACGCTGAAGTGTGCTTCTACAATTCATCATTCTATTTGGCCCCCCTTGGTTGTTCCCAGTCATGCTCCTGGTACTGATCTGCCTCTACCCCGAGCTAAGCCATAGGCTGTATTCCTCGGCGATAAATCGATGCGTGGTACTGGCAATAATGACCCCTCAATCTGCAACGGTGATCATCTCCTCCAATAATGCCTCGGAATACCAGCTCCCGGCCGCCATGACACCGCGATGATCCTTGATGTGGGCCACATCCTCCAGGGGATTCTCGTTCACCAGGATCAGGTCTGCCCGCTTGCCCACCTCGATGGTGCCGAATTCATCCTCACCGGTCATCGCCTCCACGGCCTCCGAGGCCACCACCGTCCCGGCGGCAATGGCTTCATACGGCGTGAATCCGTTCTCTACCAGGAGTCGCAGCTCATCGTGGATCGAAAATCCCGGCACGATTCCCATGGTACCAGTGCCTGCGTCAGTCGCTAGGAACAGGGGAATTCCTGCTTGATGGAGCGCAGTCAATAGCAGCTTGTCCAGTCCATATTTGTACGTAGCCAGAGCTTCTATCCCCTGAAACTGCATTTGATGCTTCTCCACTCCCTGGTTGAATGCGGCTAGGTAGTCCTGTGGTAGATATATGAGTTCCGGACGTGATAGAAAGGTCCCGGAGTTGAAGAGTTTCTCTACGATCAGGTCATCCACGATGAGGGTTGTACTCAGAGGGATGTTGTTTGATTGCAGGATGCCAATCACCGCCGCCAGCCTGTCACCGTACCTTGTCTGGAAATCTACCGGATCAAAACCAGCGGCCACATCAGCCTGCTGCAGCACGTTGCCGATCAGGTAGGGCAGCCAGTTCTCCCAGGCCAACACGGTGTCCCGGTTGAGTTCCACGAACTCCCAGTCCAGCTCTTCCACATGAGCAATTTCATCATACCCCGCGGCTACGACACCCTCCAATCCCACGGTATAGGTAATATGACCGGCAGTGTACATCCCCAGTTGCCGGGCGGTGGCCATCGCTTCCTGAAAACCGCTGGCTGATACATAGGAGTACACTTTCAGAAAATCAAAACCCTGCGCGTAATTCCAATCGACGATCGCTTGGGGGCTGAGGGTCGTCCCCCGGTCATACCTGACCTGGATGCCGGAAGTGTACAGCGTGGGGCCCATCATGGTCCCTTTGCTGATCTCATCCCGCCACTCCAGAGGATAGGTCAGATCGACTCCGTTGGGACCGAAATCCCTGATGGTGGTCACGCCGTTTGCCAGGAATAAGTGCAGTGGTGACACCGGCCAGCGGCTCTCCAGCCAGTCATCCCGGGTATGCACGTGCATGTCCGCCAGTCCCGGCATCAGGTAGGCTCCGGCACCGTCAATGACCGTGGCCTCAGCCGGGATGGTGACCTCAGCGGCAGCGCCCACGGCCGAGATCCTGCCATTCTCAACCACCACCGTCTGATCGGCCGCGATGTTCTCATCCGTCATGGCGACCAGACTCACGTGGGTAACAGCCACCGGACCCGTCACGACGCTGTTATCATCCGCGTCGTCGTTATCGGCACAACTGGTAAGAACCAGGAGAAAGCTTGCTGCGGGCACGAGTATCAGAAGGGATATTTTCATAGGAATCCTCCCCGGTGAAATATTTGATTAGCAAGCAGTTACATCATCGTGTGTCCGGTATTTAGACTTCCCCGGGTGCGGTTTGGTTGCCTTGCACCAGTCCCGTCCCCAATGTTCGGGACGGGACGAGTTTATACCTGTCCCGACCTCAGCGCCGGGAGATCGCCAATTTCTTTTGGTCCTATTCTTTCTAAAAAAGGGCAAAGAACTTCTTATCCTCTAATCACAGAATACGCAACTGCTGGTAGTGCGTCCTCTTATTATGTAACTATCAACTTGAAGCCAGTAATGGATGCTACCCTCTTCAATAACAACCGACAATAGATATCTGATAACTCCCCATATTAGTCTTGGCACGGGAGAGTGTCTATCTTACCTTTGCTTGAAACAACATATGGATGTATAGACTAACCAGTCCGACTCGTGATTAAAATCATACCCGTCAGCGAGCTCAAGGTTGGGATGTATATCAACCTTTCCAAGTCCTGGCTGAAACACCCCTTTGCCGCCAATAAATTCGTCCTCCGGTCCCAGGATCAGATCAAAAAGATCGCCGCTCACGGCATCAAGAAAGTAGCTGTGGATACCGAAAAAAGCTTGGCTACGCAGGAAGCCAGAGCCGAAGAACGCCCTGGGAAACCTACTCCGCCATCCGAAGTACTTGAACCTATGGAACTGATCCTCAATGACCTGCTTGAAGAAGTCGACAACACCGAACTTGAACCGGTGGAAAAGGCTGGGATCGTTTATGGTAGTTCTATTGATATGATGAACAACTTGCTGGAACAGCCCACTATGCCCGCCATCCAGAAAAGCAAGACCATCATCAGGGTTGTGGTAAATCATATGCTCAAGGAGGAGGATTCAGCCCATAACCTGAAGGAAGTGGCAGAGCATGACTATTATACTTATACCCACAGCGTCAATGTGGGCATGTTGAGCATAATGCTGGGAAAGGAAGTGCTTTTGGGGATGAAAGGCATTAGCTCCCACACCATGAACGAACTGGGCGTCGGCTGTTTCCTCCATGATTTAGGCAAGTGCAAAATCGAGGATGCCCTGTTCAATAAAAAGGGCAAACTCTCCGTTGAGGAGCTGCGGGACATGCACCGCCACCCAGCCTTCGGCTATGAAATTCTGCACAATGCCAAGCAGCTGAGCACGGAGGCTAAGCACATTATCCTTCAGCATCACGAGCGGGATGATGGCAAGGGCTATCCCATGGGACTGAAAGGCGAGCAGATCCACTACCTGGCACGTCTGTGCGCCATCACGGATGTCTATGAGGCCCTCACCTCCGAACGCCCCTATAAAAAGGCCCTGCCCCCCTTCGAAGCCCTCAAGGTCATGAAAGAGGAAATGGTGACACCCTTCAACCGAGAGATATTTAATACCTTCGTCAATCTGCTTGCCCGGTGAATCTCACCCTTTTTCATCCCTTGCCATTCCAGGCGTAACATAGCGGGCAATCCGTCTTTCGCCCCCGCCCTTCAGAAGCTTGCCTCGAAGAGAGTAGGCTAGGGTATCGCCGCTAGAAACCAAAGCCCCCGGTTCCATTGGGAGCCGAGGGCTGCAAGCAAGCTCGCGCTTTGAAAGGGAATCGCCCGAACGAATCAGGCTCCCCTCAGTCAGACCCTATGCTTCTTCAGCTGGCTCCGTTTCTGCGGCCTTCTCAGGAGCAGCTGCTGCCAGCTGGCGTGACTGGTAATAGCTGAGAAACAGGAACAGCCAGCCGAGTACAAAGAAGATCATGATGTGGATCGGACTGATGGGCGCTTCACCTTCAAAGGCGGTCGCGAATGGCTGGCTCAGCGCTCCGCAGGTGAACCAGGCGGTGATAACGAGAAAGACGTAGCCGATCAGTCTGAGATCGGCCGCGGTGACACCCGCATCTCCCAAGGCCGCACGTTCCCTGGCCCAGAACCAAACGGTCCCGAAGAAAAGCAGCAGTATCAAGGTTCCCCCGATGCCGAACAGCAGGGGGAAATGCCCCAGGGATGTAAACATCAAGCCCACGAATATCGACAGGGCAATACCTATACCGCTGATCAATATGGTGCTGCATTTCGCACCGGTATGGAGCCACAGTCCGATCCCCGCCACCAATGCTCCCAGCGGAACCCCGAATAAACCCCACAGCATCATCAGGGTTCCATCCATGGCCCAGGCGGTCTCCTTGAGCTCCTCCATGGTATAGGTGTTCAGCGCCGAATCCACGCTGAGCGACACGATCGCGCCCCACGCAATGGCCCACACCACTGCAATCACGAAGAGCACCAGGCCAACTCTCTGTCTCGTCATAACTTGTTCCCCCTTTAAGTATATCTATGTTATCGCCTGCACGTTTCCGGAGCCGGAAAGCCGCTCCCGCAGCATGTTACACAGGATTCACGTGCGGTCCAAAAAATATCGCTGGTGCCTCATATTGGTCTCTGTCTACCCTCTCCTCAACGAGAAGGAGCCAGTGTCAGGATCATCGGTTTAACTTGACATATTTATAGGACTTATGTACATTGCATCGGAAGTTTTCTGCATGAGGACTTCCGTGCCAGTTGATGGAAACTGTGCCGCTGAGGCACTGGTCAACATCACGCCTGACTGATCAAGCCTTGCATCTGTGTTCATCTCGACCAGACGAGTGCCTTAGGATGCTTCATCGCCCTTGCTTGTCCTTATATATATAAAAAGGGGGAGGGTAGATCATGAGACCTTTTCGGTTAAATCAAAAGCCAAACTTGCGTTGTGGATGGAGTAATGCCTACCTGCTAATTCTTCTTCTGGGGATTTCCATTGCTCCGACCTCCGCCCAGACCTTAGAGCAGGACTCTCTCGCCCTGGTGGCCCTCTACGACAGCACCAATGGGGACGAATGGGCCAATGACACCTATTGGCTCACCTCGACCCAGGTCCAATCCTGGCACGGCGTCACCGTTTCTGAGGGGCGGGTCACCCAGCTCAGTTTATGGAACAATAATCTGGCTGGCCCTCTGCCACCCGAGCTCGGCAACCTCACCGGTTTGACAAAGCTGTATCTTTATGACAACCAACTGACCGGCGCCATTCCCACTCAGATAGGTAACCTCACCAGTTTGACAGTGCTATCCCTCTATAACAATCAACTAACCGGCGCTATTCCCACTCAGATTGGCAACCTCACCAGTTTGACAACGCTGTCTCTTTCTGGCAATCAACTGACAGCCGTCCCCGCCGAGATCGGCAACCTCACCAGTTTGACAACGCTGTATCTTGATGACAATCAACTGGTGAACCTGCCCGATTTAACTGCACTTGAATCTTTATTACACCTATATATACAAAACAATCAATTCACCTTTGAGGATATCGAACCTAACATTGGGATAGCGAGCAGCACTTTCAGCTATTCGCCCCAGGACAGCGTTGGTGCCGTAAAAGATACCTCGCTGGCTACCGGTGCCAGTCTCACCCTTTCTGTGACCGTGGGGGGCACGGCCAACCAGTATCAGTGGATGAAGGATGGGGTGGATATTGCGGGGGGCACCAGCAACGACCTGGTCATCCCCTCGGTTAGCATCACCGATGCCGGAGCCTATATCCTGCGCACCACCAACACCATTGCCACCGACCTGACGCTTTATAGCCGGCCAATTAATGTAATCGTTGACGGACTTTCCGGTCTCCAGGTAGACTCCCTGGCCCTGGTGGCCCTGTACAACAGCACAGACGGGGCCAACTGGTACAACAATACCGGGTGGCTTAACGATCCGGTGGTGGATAACTGGTTTGGGGTCACCGTTTCCGGGGGCCGGGTGAGGCAATTGGTTTTGTACAATAATAATAATCTGGTAGGTTCCCTTCCCGCCGAGATCGGCAACCTCACCAACCTGCTATATCTGGATCTTGGTGGCAATAAACTGACCGGTTCCCTTCCCGCCGAGATCGGCAACCTGACGAATTTGACGGATCTGCGCCTTTATAACAACCAACTGACCGGGTCCATCCCCGCGGAGCTCGGCAACCTGACGAATTTGACGGATCTGCGCCTTTATAACAACCAACTGACCGGTGCCATTCCCGCCGATCTCGGCAATCTGGCCAGTTTAACGCAGCTGGAATTAGGGCGCAATCAACTGACCGCCATTCCCACCGAGCTGGGCAACCTCACCAGTTTGACAAAGCTGTATCTTTATGACAATCAACTGACCGCCATCCCCCCCGAGCTCGGCAACCTCACCAGTTTGACATGGTTGAACCTTGCTGACAATCAACTGACCTCTTTGCCCGCCGAGCTCGGCAACCTGATCAACTTGCAATACATGATTCTTGATAACAATCAACTGACCGCCATCCCCACCTGGCTCGGCAACCTCACCAGTTTGACAAGTCTATATCTTCATCTAAATCAACTGACCGGTGCCATTCCCACCGAAATCGGCAATCTCACCAGTTTGACACAGCTGTATCTTTATAACAATCAACTAACAGCCATTCCCGCCGAGCTGGGCAACCTCACCAGTCTGCAGTATCTGAATCTGGGTGCCAATCAACTAACAGCCATTCCCGCCGAGCTGGGCAACCTCACCAGTCTGACGCAGTTGTCTCTTTATGAGAATCAACTGGCCTCTCTGCCCGCTGAGCTGGGCAACCTCACCAGTTTGACGTATCTGTATCTTTACAGCAATCAACTGACCGCCATTCCCGCCGAGCTGGGCAACCTCACCAGTCTGACTCGGCTGTACCTTTATGACAATCAACTGACCTCTCTGCCCGCTGAGCTGGGCAATCTCACCAGTTTGACGTATCTGTATCTTTATAGCAATCAACTGACCGATCTGCCCGATTTAAGTGGGCTGGAATCTTTATCAGAACTAAAGATACAAAACAATCAATTCACCTTTGAGGATATCGAACCCAATGTTGGGGTGCCGAGCAGCACTTTCATTTATTCACCCCAGGATAGTGTAGGTGTAGAGCAAGACACCACCGTATCTCCGGGAGTAAGTCTTATCCTTTCTGTATCAGTAGGCGGCACCGCCAACGTGTACCAGTGGAAGAAGGGAGGGATGGATATTGCCGGGGCCACCAGCGATGCCCTGACCATCCCCACGGTTGATTTTACCGATGCCGGGTCCTATATCCTGCGCACCACCAACACCATCGCCACCGCGCTGACCCTGTACAGCCGACCTATTCACGTTGCCGTGGAATATACCCCCCTCCAGCAAGACTCCCTCGTCCTGGTGGCCCTGTACAACAGCACCGGTGGGGCCAATTGGAGCAATCACACCGGCTGGCTCACGTTGGAACCGCTCGACACCTGGCACGGCGTAACGGTGAGCGGCGGGCGGGTGACCGAGCTGGAATTGGGTGGCAACAACCTGTCCGGGTCCATTCCCGCCGAGATCGGCAGTCTGACCAGCTTGACAAGGCTGGTTCTCAGGGATAATCAACTGACTGGTGCCCTACCCGCTGAGATCGGCAGCCTCGCCAGTCTGACCTGGCTGGATCTGGCAAACAATCAACTAGCCGCCATTCCCGCCGAGATCGGCAGCCTAACCAGTTTGCAGAATCTCAATCTCTATGGCAATCAACTGACCGGCGCCATCCCAGCCGAGATCGGCAACCTCGCCAGTCTGACATGGATGGATCTCAGATCCAATCAACTGACCGGCGCCATCCCAGCCGAGCTCGGTAACCTGACCGGTCTGACCGTTCTATATCTCAGCTACAACCAACTAACCGGCTCCATTCCCGCCGAGCTGGGCAACCTCACGGCGCTCACGGAGATACACCTTCAATCCAACCAGCTCAGCGGCTCCATTCCCGCCGAGCTGGGCGACCTCACGGCGCTCACTAACCTGGAACTTCATTCCAACCAGCTCAACGGCTCCATTCCTCCGGAGATCAGCAGCCTCGCATACTTGACAACCCTATGGCTTCACGAGAATCAACTGACCGGAGTCATTCCTCCTGAGCTCGGCAACCTCTCGGCACTAACCGACCTAGAACTTCAATCCAACCAGCTCAGCGGGGCCATCCCCGTCGAGATCGGCAGCCTGAGCAATCTAGGCCATCTGTATCTCAGCGGCAATCAGTTAACTGGCCCCATCCCTACCGAGATCGGTAACCTTACGCAACTGCAATGGCTGGTACTTGAAGATAATCAGCTAAGCGGAGCCATACCGCCGGAGATCGGTAACCTTTTGGAACTGCAATATCTGATACTTGATGCCAATCAACTGACCGGGTCCATCCCCGCCGAGATCGGCAACCTCACGGCGCTCAAAGAGATATACCTTGAATCCAACCAGCTCAGTGGGGCCATTCCCCCCGAGATCGGCAGCCTGACCAACTTGACGAAGCTGCATCTTTCTTACAACCAGCTGACCGACTCCATTCCCGCCGAGATCGGCAGCCTCACGGCGCTCACAGATCTAGGTCTCAGATCCAATCAACTGACCGGGGCCATTCCTCCCGAGATCGGTAACCTTACGCAACTGCAATGGCTGGTACTTGAAAATAATCAGCTGAGCGGGGCCATACCGCCGGAGATTGGTAACCTCGTCAATCTGACATGGATGGATCTCAGGGGCAATCAACTGACCGGCGCCCTTCCCGCCGAGATCGGCAACCTGATCAGTCTGACCGTTCTATATCTTGGTTACAACCAGCTGACCGGGGGCATCCCGGCCGAGATCGGCAACCTGACGGCGATCACAGAGATACACCTTCAATTAAACCAGCTCAGCGGGTCTATCCCGGCCGAGCTGGGGAACCTGGCCAATCTCACATATCTCAGTCTCAGTTCCAACCAGCTCAGCGGGTCTATCCCGGCCGAGCTGGGGAACCTGGCCAATCTCACATATCTCAGTCTCAGTTCCAACCAGCTCAGCGGGTCT
>CP070787.1:2618839-2629489 GCA_020346745.1 Fidelibacterota bacterium
GACCACCAACTTTGAGCACGGTCGATAGCTTCTGATATACGCTTGCCCTCCGGATACCAACGTAATTGAGTGCACCCAATAATGCAATGACAGAGAGGGCCACCGTGGTATGTGCGACCCGGTCCAGTTCGACAAAGTATCCCAGGTAATTAGCCGTAATGATCGCCAGCCCGGCAGCAGGACTCGTCCTGATGATGAAAAGTTGTGCCCAGCCGAACATGAATCCCGCGAATGGGCCGAAGCACCGGCTAATGTATACATATTCTCCGCCCGTATCAGGCAGCCGGCTGCCCAACTCAGCATAGATCAGACCACCGAGGAAGACGAAAAGCCCGACAGCTATCCAGAGACCGATAATGGGATAGAAGGACGCCTGATAGCCCGCAATAATCTGTGGTGTTGAATAGATGCCCGCACCAATGGTAATACCGATCAGGATAGCAACGCCGTCGAAAACCCCTAGCGTCCTGCGTAGTGTAGGCGGGTGGGATTCGTTAAGACTATGATGCTGTTGGCTTATATTATTCCCCATGTTCAGCGATCACCGGCAATGTATATGAACCAAGCCGTGGAGAATACCTCAACCGTGGATCGGCTACAGGTCAAAGTGGTGGGTGTATAATGACCCATTCAAACGCTTTCCAGCCCGAAAAAAGGGGATACTAGGCTGTTTCCTCCCCCATAGCCATGGGGTAAGTGAGTTGCTCTCCTTCAGAGTGAGCGATCACCGCCGCGCCGATTGAATCACTGGTGATGTTTACCATCGTGCGGTACATGTCCAGCGGGCGGTCCACGGCCAGCATAACGCCCACCAAAACGTAGGCAGCCGGCGACGTGATGTTTACGGCCTGTAGTACGATAAAGATCATCACCAGCCCTGCTGATGGCACCCCCGCAGCGCCGATAGACGCCAGCAACGCGGTGATAACTACCATGATTTGCTGTCCGAAGTCCAGCCCGAAACCCAAGGCCTGGGCAATAAATAGCACACCGGCGCACTCATAAAGGGCGGTACCATCCATGTTGACGGTAGCTCCCATGGGCAGGACGAAGCTTGACACCTTGTTGGAGACTCCGGCATTCTTTTCCACGGATTCCAGGGTCAAGGGCAGGGTGGCCGAAGATGAGCTGGAGGAAAAGGCAAAGGCCATAGCCGAGGCCACCGCCCGGAAGTGATCCAGGGGATTCCGCCTGGTCAACAGGAAAAATATGGTCGGTAGTACAATGAAGAGGTGGATGGACAATCCAAGGCCGATCGTGAGCATGTATCTGCCGACTGCGGCAAAGACATCGTAGCCCATGGTGGATACAGCCCGGCTGATGAGTCCGAATACGCCGATGGGCGCCAGGCGAATCACCACCCTCGTCAGCTTCATCATGGCCTGAAAGGCAGTATCGAAGAAGTTCAGGAGGGGAGTCCGTTGTTTTTCAGGCAGCTGGGTAATGGCGAAACCGAAGACGATGGCGAAGAATATGACGCCCAAGATGTCCCCCTCGGCGGCGGCCCGAATCGGGTTGATAGGGATGATGCGCGTAAGGACGTCCGCCAGCGATCCTGGTTGTTCCAGTTCCTCGGGAGAAACCTCCTGCCCCCCGGTCACCTCCACACCTACGCCCGGCTGGATAAGGTTCGTGAGAGATAGTCCCACGATGATAGCCAGCGTACTGGTCATCACATAATAGCCGAAGGTCTTCGCACCCAGGCGGCCCAGGCTCCGGGAATCGCCAATGCCCGCTACACCGGAGACGATGGAGGTGAGAATCAGGGGTACAATAACCATCCGCAGCAGGCGCATGAAAATATCACCCATCGGGCCGGCAACGGGGAGCATCCGTTCCCCGAATATCGCCGCGGCGGCGGCCCCTAGGATCATGGCAATAAATATCTGCCAGTGCAGCTTAAGATTGATAATTCTTCTCATCGATAACGCGCTTCGGTGTCGATTCCTCAGATAGGGTTATAATCCACCAACAAATACAGGTTTGAAATCTAGCGGAAAACAGTAAGAGGAACAACCCGGATGAGTACGCAATAATAATTCATCAACGAACAACGGTGAAGTATAGATTTGCAGCCCTAAAACATGGTACCTTCAGCATACCTAAACAGGCTGCTCATATACAAGCATGTTGAACCACTGCGGTAGAAATTCATCCCCGACATGCGAATCCTATACCGCCAACGCTATTCCGGTTGGAGAGCGGCAGTCAACCATTATCCATTACTATTTAGTGCTTCAGGAGTAGAGCAATGAAAGTTGCATCCAGCATGGCCCGTCTCGGGACCGAGACTGCGTTTGAAGTTCTGGTACGTGCCAAGGAGCTCGAGGCCCAGGGTAGAAGCGTAATTCATCTTGAAATCGGGGAGCCCGATTTTGACACTCCCAACAATATTCGGGAAGCGGCCAAAGCGGCGTTGGACGCCGGTTACACGCATTACGGTCCGGCAGCGGGACTGCCCGTCCTTCGGCAGGCCATCGCTGAGGAAATCACCCAGACCAGAGGAGTGGAGGTAGGATCGGACAATGTGGTGGTTACCCCCGGGGGCAAGCCCATCATCTTTTTCTCACTGCTGGCTTGTGTTAATCCGGGAGATGAGGTCATCTATCCCAATCCCGGATTTCCCATCTACGAGTCGGTCATTAACTGGATGGATGCCAAAGCAGTTCCGCTGCCCATCCGGGAGGAGAACGACTTCAGTGTCGATGTGGATGAGCTGTCCGAGCTCATCACTCCGAAAACCACTTTCATGATCCTGAACTCGCCCGCCAATCCCACCGGCGGTCTGATTACCCATGACCAGATGGCCCGTATCGCAGAACTGGTCGCACGGCATGACATGATGGTCCTGGCTGATGAGATCTATTCCCGAATCGTATATGATGGCGAGCATATCTCCTTGCTGTCGTTCCCCGGAATGCAGGAGAAGGTCATTCTCCTGGACGGTTTTTCGAAGACCTACGCCATGACCGGTTGGCGCGCGGGGTATGGCATCATGCCGGAAGAGCTGGCCTTTTGGGTAGCACGTCTCATGACCAACAGCAATTCCTGCACCAATAGCTTCGTCCAGATGGCCTGCGTGGAGGCTCTGAAGGGTTCCCAGGACGAGTCCAGAGCCATGGACGAGGAGTTTCGCCGCCGACGGGATGTCATCGTCGATGGTCTAAATGCCATCGAAGACATCAGCTGCCGGAATCCGAAGGGGGCCTTTTACGTGTTTCCAAACATACAGAGCCTGCCCAGGTCCAGCAAGGAGCTGGAGGAGTACTTTCTCGAGGAGTACGGCGTAGCCAGCCTGTCGGGGACCTCATTCGGCGCGTACGGAGAAGGGTACCTTCGTTTTTCGTACGCCAATTCCGTGGAGAATATTCGAGAAGCCCTTGAGCGTGTGGAGGATGGGGTAAGCAAGCTGTAACTTACTTTATCCTTTCACAGCTGAAGTGCCCAAATTCCGACCTTTGTACGATGGTATAATCCATATCCGATGACGAGACCAATTTCGGGTGAACTCCATCGTTTTTGACGGGCCGGTCATTGTCATGAGCATTGGGCCTCACAGCCGGTTATCAATCTGTTATGGAGGAGCGGTATGAACCTGTTGATCGCGGTTGTCTTTATTTATCCACTCATCCTGATAGCCATCAGTTTGTGGCGCTCCCGCACGGTGCAGAGTCACGAAGACTTTATGGTAGCGGGACGATCAGTACCGGTGTTCCTCCTGGTAGGCACCCTGGTTGCTACCTGGATCGGATCGGGATCGCTGTTTGGCGGATCCGGTTTGGCCTTCAGGTCGGGGATCTCGATGCTCTGGTTCTCCTTCGGAGCCTGGGTAGGCCTCTTAGTCGCCTATTTCATTGCCGGCCGGGTAAGACGCATCGCGCAATACACGGTTCCCGACCTGCTGGAGCAGCGCTACAATGCAGCGGCACGCATACTGGGTACCCTGGCTATCATTCTGGCATACGTGACCATCGCTTCCTATCAGTTTCGTGGTGGCGGGTGGATCTTGAGTATCGTAACGGACGGAGCCATTTCACCGACCCAGGGTATGTACATCACCGCTGCGGCCATCGTCATCTTTACCGCCCTGGCCGGGATGGTCTCCATCGTCACGGTGGATATCTTCAATGGTGCATTTATTATCCTGGGCATCTTTATCGCCCTGCCATATATGGTCATCAGCCATGGAGGGATCGGCCAGGTTGTCGAGAGTCTGCCCACAACCCACTTGACACCCTTGGGTGGGCATAACTTACTGTGGGTAGTGGGTATAGCCCTGCCCACTTTCCTGCTGCTCCTGGGTGAGAGCGGCATGTACCAGAAGTTTTTTTCCGCTAAAGACGAGCGCGCCGCGCGCAAAGCGGTAGTAGGGATGGTACTGGGAGTGGTAGTGATCGAAACCACGCTGGCACTGCTGGCGATCGTCGGCCGGGCCGCCTACCCGGATCTGATGGAGCAGACGTCGGTGATCGGTCGAGCCGCCTCGGAGACGGTAATCCTGTTCATCGCCCGCCACGGCCTGCCCGTTCTGGGGGGAGCGATTCTCCTGGCGGCCGCCATTGCCATCGTGCTCTCCACAGGGAACACTTTCCTGCTGGTGCCCTCCACCAATGCGAGCCGGGACATTTACCAGCGCTTTATTCGCCCCAGCGCCACCGAAAAGCAGATGATCAACCTGCAACGGATTTTCGTGGTGCTCTTCGGAGGAGTGGGTCTACTCATCCTCACCCAGTTCGAGACCGTGCTATCCATGGCCCTGTACGCCTATTCGCTGGTGGGGGCAAGTCTAACACCGGCCCTACTGGCTGCGTTCTTATGGCGACGGGTCACACCACAAGGGGGTGTAGCCTGCATCGCCGGCGGGCTCGGCAGCATCGTAGGTATTGCGATTTTGAGCCGGTTGGGACTGAGTTTCACCATGGCGCTGGGTGGCACAGAATTTGACTTCGCCAGCAGCGATTACATAGTCATCCCCGGGGTACTCATTTCCATCAGTCTGCTGGTGCTGGTGAGCCTCCTGACCAAGCCCTCCCCGGAGGAAAAATGGGCGCCGTTTTTCAGCGCTACCCGGGATGCCGGTATAGAATAAGCGGGGCGCTGAAGGAAACGCCCCGCTGTAATGTCCACTATACCGCTAAGGTGATTTGTTACTCTTCCGGAACCGGAGTGAGGACGAAGTCCTGCGGGGTTTCCGTGGCCGCAACGACTTCCACATTTTCGATTTCGAGTGAATCATACCCGGTGGCATAAGCAATCATGCTGTATGAGCCCGCCTCCAATCCGATCAGGGCATATGCTCCCGTCGTATCGGTGAATGTGGATGTTATCAAGGTATCCTGATACACTGATACCTGCGCATCGCGAATCAATACCGGTGTTGAGGAAGTATCTTTTACCTCACCGGTGATCCGACCGGTACTGCTGTAGTTCACCGCCCGTATAACCGGTTTGAATGTGAAACGCAGTTCAGTATTGGGGGATTGGCCGACCCGCTGCACCAGGAGCGACTTGCTCACATCGATATCAATCAGCAGCTCGGAAGTAATCCCGCTGATCACTTCGATCTCCGGCCGGATAAAGACCTTGAAGCCCGCGCTACTTCCACCGGGTACCCTGAGCGGATACGATGTCTCATCCTCTTTGAGGAAAATATAAGCGGAATCGACAAACAGGCGTACAAGATCATAGCGACCTACCGGGACGTCCAAATCGACCAGACTGGCAGTTACCCCGTTCCGCAGGTCCATCAGATCATACGCACCCCGCTCACGGGAAAGGGTGATAAAGGGGCCGTCCCCTTCACCATCACCCTTGGCCCGGATATCCATGCTGTCTATAACGACGATGGCCTCGGCTACCGTATCAGCCGGGAAGGGTGCATCACTGAGCAGGACCAAAAGGTTGCTCGTCTCTCCGTCATCAGAATCGCTGTCGGTTGCAGACTCGCAGCTGAGGAGCATCACACCGCTGGTAATCAGTACTATGAGTGTTTTTAAATATCTTACGATGATTTTCATTTTTGCTAATCTCCCAGATAAAAGGTAATGCCAATATGCCAGTTAAAGTATACCACGTTATATGGAATTCGGACATGACCCCGGTCACATGTCCAGATCACAGAGATGAGTGGTGATTTTCCTTCGTTACCTGATTTTCCGGCTAGATTGAATATAGTGCCCTGAGAGTGACCGGCTCACGATCCCGTTCTCCAGTGTACGCCGTACCTGCTTCCCAGAACGTTCCGCAGCTCCTCAAGATCGCGGCAGACCATATGAGGACCATAGCCCTTGCCAATAATTTCCTGATGTCCATGAGCGAGGATCAGGGCTTCCAGTCCCATGGTCTGGGCTACTTCAAGATCATGGGTGGTATCTCCGACAAATAGAACCCTGCCTCTACTCAGTCCGAGTTGCCGGAGGAGGGCTTTCCCCTCGGCCACTTTGCTGGTTGCATGGCTGTGGTTCAGCCCCTGAACGTATTTCATGACCTCCAGAAAGCCGTTGATCTCCAGTTGATAGCGCAAGGGTTCTATTTCCATGGCCGATAGGATACATTGCGTGATACCGGCAGCATCCAGGTCCCGTACCAGCTCCTGGGCGCCGGTCTGAGGCGTTGGGACGGACAATCCCGCATAGTAGTCCTCAATGAACTCACGGGATACTTCATCGAACGGCTCCGTTCGAAAATCAAATCCCAGGCGCCGGTAATATTTTTCCACCGGGAAGCCGAAGATCCGCCGGTACCGGTCTCGATCAAGCAGGGGCATTTCCCGCCGGGCCAGCAGCTGATTCATGCAGCCGAGGGCATAATCCACGTCATCAAGTAAGGTTCCGTTCCAATCCCAGATAATGGCTGCCAGCTGCATAGCGCGTTGGAATATAAATATAAATGCCCCGCCCAAGTGGGTTAGGCGGGGCATTCATTGTGTGCGATTAGTGGGCAGAGGTCTAGAGGTCTAATCGCAACGCAAATATCTGGTTATCATCGAAGAACTTGGTCGCGATGAAGGCATAGTCGATACTCAGTCCGAGACCCGTGAATTGTTTCAGATTCAGGGTCGCACCGAACGAGTAAGACGCCCAGATATTCTCGATTTCGCTCTCATCGACATCGGGCGTATTATCGTTATCGGAAACCGAGGTAGCCGACATATTCGCGAACCTAACCGAAGCCAGTTCCCCGAATGTGAACTCGCCGAGGAGGCGAATTTCATCCTGGGCGCTGTGGTTGTTCTCGAACGTCCCACCGATATCCAGATGTCCCATTCCGAGGTTCAGTCGGTAGGTGAGACCGATGTCCATCACGAAGGGCATATCGAATGCCCCGGGGGTGATCTTGTACCATTCGGTCTCCCGGTCGCTGCCTGAAACAGCGGCCTCGACCCACATCCTGGAACCGCCATAGCGCATGGGAGTGCCAAAGTTCTTCAAAGCCACTCCGATAGCCAGACCTGGAATGTTCAGGAATGAGGAGTATTGCACCCCGGCATCTAAGGTCATACCGGTTGCAACTACTCCTGTAAACCCTTCATTCAGCAGATTGACATTCAGACCGATACTCGTGCGATCCGAGATCAGTTTGGAATAGCCCAAGGCCACCGCGAAGAAGTTCGGAGTGAACTTCTCTCCGGTGCCATCCGGAAAGTAGATATCGGTGACATCAATCTCACCGATATCAAATATCCGGGCAGCTATTCCCACTGAACCCAGCCGGCCGAACTTGACGGCGGCGCCGAAGTAGTCGATGCCAATATCGGCGATGTAGTTTCGCCGTGAAAAGATGGCACTGACACCGGCTTCGGCACGCGCCAGACCGGCGGGATTCCAGTAGATAGCGTCGATTCCCACAGCGTTCGCAGTGGCTCCGCCTCCTGAGAGGTAGCGAGCTCCCTGGGGTATCAACAGGTACGATGCCCCACTGGTGCCGTTACGCGGGCCCTGAGCGGAAGCAAACGATACGAGAGCGACGGCTATGAACGCAGCCATAGCCACGGTTTTAAGCCTTGTTTTCGCCATTTTTAACTCCTCGTTTGGCATGTTGAGAATTCTCATACTACCCGGTTTAGTACCTAGTTAGGATTTGCTCTTCCTGTACGATTGCCAGTTTGAGCACCTTGGATTTACCTAGACCTGGTAAATCGATGTGGATGATATAGATACCACTGGCGACCGGGTAGCCGCTCTGGTTCCTTAGATTCCACTGTAAGTACTGGGTTTCATCATCCTTGTGAAGCACACGCACCATCGCACCTCCCAAGTCGAAGATACGGACGGTCACTTCGGATATTGAAGCGGGCGGCAGGTGAGTGAACTTCACCCATTTACCCTGGCGACTGGTCTCCAACGCGTGGTAACCATAGTAGGGATTCGGGTAAACGTTAATCATCTCCACCGCTTCCTTAGCCAGATCTTCGTCGGCTAGCGTCGGTGCGGTTGTGCTGAAGGTCCAGACGTCCGTGCCGAGCTGGATCGGATTATCATACTGGAAGGTGAGTACATCACCCGTTACCCAATCCGTCTCCCACCAAACCGTGTTCCAGGACAGGAGATCGCCTTCCGTACCGCAGGCGACATTGCCAGCGTCATCCAGCCCACCTTCTTCACCAACATCGGCCACGTCTTCACTATAGGGCCGGTGCAGGAAGTGGCAGTACATACGTCCAGCGGGATTGAAGACGTAGAAGTCACCGGCAAAGCCACCACCGGCACCGGTCGGCTCCTGCTCCCGATCATAGATAATGATGTCGATCTGCTCCGGGCCGCCGTCGGCATCCAGGTCCCAGACCTCGAACGGGATCCGGACGGTGAAGTGTGCATCGGTCCCCGTCGGATTCAAGGGATGAACGTCCAGGTCATAGAGCCGGGATCCAACGATGGTAGCGATCGATCCGGTCCCATCTTCGATAGGATGATAGATCAGTGTATCGACACCGGTGACCGTGGTCTCCGGATCAGCATACACGCCCGTGAACCGTACCTCCAGGTCCCGCTGCAGGATGCCGATGTCAGCGGTACCGCAGCCCCACGTATCCGGGTCACTGGCCAAGGCCGATGCGGCCCAGCTATTGGCCAGGTAGCTGTCGATATCATAGTCACCATCACCGTCTTCTGTCAGCGTCCCGAAGTCCTCCGGCGCGGCGTAACCCACCGAGACGTTGATCTGGATACCCTCTACAATGGGCCCGGCCGGCACACCGATGAACTCACTGTCGTAGCTATCATCGCCGTAGTCACCGTCGTAGATGTCCTCACCGTCCATGAAGGCCATGTCCTCGAGTACTACCTCGCCGCTGGTGAGGTTCCTGAGGTTCCAGTGTTCCAGGGTGAGGAACTCATAGCCGAGTTCGGTAGCTGTAACCGTCCCGATCGCATCGACGGTGGCGGTGCCGTAGCCATCATCATAGACTTGATATACCGCAGTCATCGGGAAGGTGAACAGGTCGACGTTCACGGTGAACGTCATGTCGCCATCGATGCCTCCAAAGCCGGAGCGTGATGAATCCCCCCACATTATGGTGTTGGTTCCGGGATGAATCAAGCCGTCCGGTATATTCTCACAGAGCTGCCCGTACTCCGGATAACTACAATAGGCACCGGTGGCGGTGGCAGAGTTTATCGTCAGGCCATCAGGCAGGTCCAAACGGAATCCGTCTACCCACTCACCAGTCGCGCTTTCCAACTCGAAGGTAAACGTGAGATCGACGGTGCCCACGTCCTCGGCAGCGAGTGCCGCAATGGTTACCGTGGAGGCCGAAACATCCATACCCTTATCCAGGTTCTTCCCCACGGAATCGGGATAATTGGTCTCCTTCCAGATCCCATCAACGTCCCGATAGTAGTGCTGCGCGTTGAAGAAGACCTCGTAGTCCGCTCCTACCAGATCGGGGGGAGATACGACCATCACTTCCACGTCACCATCGGCCGTACCGGTGTGTGTCGTGGTTATCTGGCCTTCGCCGTACTCTTCACCCAGTTCATCGCCTGGCAGGGGCACATCGGGGAAGACCGCGATTACGTTCGGACTCGACTCGAGTGTCTTGAACGGGCTGCCAATATTATCCGTCAGGTAGCTGTAGGCCGTAACGGCGAAGTAGTAGGGGTTTGCATTCGACATCGGTCGATCACGCACGGCATCCCGATCGGTGCTGAAGTACCGCTGGATGCCCGAGTTGGTCCCCTGCTGCTTCAGCTGATCGAGCACGAAACCGGAGTTCGGATCGACACCGGGATCGAAGATGCTCTGAATCAGGTTGATCTCGTCGAATGTGGCCACCTTCTCCGCTTCGGCCAAGCCGGAGGTAGAGGTGGGCAGCTGATACACGTTGTAGCCCTCAAATACGAAGCCGAAACTCTCGTGAGTTTCTGTCGGCATGTAATCCGAAGTATTTTCACCCCAGTTCAGGATGATCCGGCCGTCCAGGCCGGTGGCTTCGACCGAAGGTGTCGGCGGAGGACTGGGCAGGATGAAGTCGTTGTCGTAGGCATACTGGGCAAAGGTATCATAGAATTTCAGCACGGTCACTGATGAGATATTGTCCTGGCCCATGCCAGCAAGCGACGCCAGCACTACATCCTGAGTATCGCCAAGTGCCATCACGAAAGGACCGGTGGTCATCACGAGACGTCGGTCACCTGGTGGCAGCTGGATACC
>CP070787.1:2629589-2645090 GCA_020346745.1 Fidelibacterota bacterium
GCCATGACATCTCTGACAGGTATGATCGCTGGCCGGTTCATGACAGACAACGCAGTAATCGGGTTTATCCAGTGCTTCCTCATGGTGAAAACCACCATCAAGCAGGTTCACCCAGGCGGGGCTGTTGTGGCTCAGAGGCATGATTCCCCTTGCCAGGTGGCAGCTCATACACTCCTGAGGCATGGCGTGACAGGTGCTGCACTCCTTCTCCAGACCCATGAAGTCACCCGCGTGCAGGAAGTCGTAGTTGACGGGATGAACTTTCTTTTCCAGCTGGGCTTGCGCATGGCATGATTCGCAATCGGTCTGCTGATGACAGACGGTGCAATCGTCACCGGTGGAACCGTGGATGTACATGCCATGAGTTTGCGGCCAGTCGGCTCCGTGACTGGCGGGCAGCTTGCCGTCCAGGGAGGCATGACAGGCCTGGCAGCCGGCATCTGACAAGGGCGTAGCATGGCAGTCCATGCAGACATTCATGGTCGGTGGCATACGGGGAGCCAGGGCCTCAGCCGCCGCACTCTGAGGATGACAGCGGCTGCAATCTACGCCTGCTGTGATATGAGTACTATGGGGGAAAATCAGACCGGAGGTAGGCTGCCAGGTATAGGTATCGGCCTCGTCCGGCTGGGTATGGCAGATATCGCACTCTTCCGAAGCCGTATCCCCATCGTGACATGCAAGGCAGGCGTCCATCACCGGTAGCAGGGCATGGGTCACTTCCTGGCTGGTTTCCATCCCTTCATGGCACTCGGAGCACTCCATACTCATTTCCTCGACATGGAGGATATGGGGAAAGATGATGCGGTCAGCCGGTTCCTGCGCTGTCGCCCGCACGGTATACAACCCGGCGTACGTCAGCAGCCCGGCAGCTAGCAACAGGCTATAGCGCATAACTCACCTGCAGGCCAAAGCGGCCATCCTGCTTGAAGAAGCGGTTCTGGGCATACTGGCCAAAGATACGGTAGGTGAGATGTTGCCCCATCGTTCCCTGCATCCAACCAGCCACCGCTAGGATCGTATGTTCTTCCTCGCTCAGTGCCAAGGCTGTGATCGCTGGCGATTCATTGTCGAAAAGGGCGTAGGAACCGGTTCCCGCGCTGAGACCCACTCTCATGGTACGAAATAGTGTGTGCTGTCCGCTCAACTGCATGTACTGGCTGCTGTAGATTGTCTGATCCTGAGATTGCCAGGTAAACTGGAGCTGCCCCCAGGTGACTTGAGCGGTCAGGTAACGGCCTGCGTTCTCACCCAGGCGCTGAACCAGACTCATCCTCAGATGTGTGCGCTTCATGGGCGTAACGCTCACTCCGGCGGAAACTGCGTTGCGGGGTTCCAGGCGCTCTGTGATCCACGGATAGGGTGAAATTGTGAGATTTCCGGAGTATCTGTATTGCAGGTATGTACTGATCTTGGCGGATAAGCGGACCTGCGTTCGGAGGCGGACTTTCTCGAGTGCAGTTTCCTGGATGTCCAGCGCCAGGTCGGCCACCTGGGTAAGGCGGGATCCGAACCACCGCCGGAGAGATCCCCCTACATATACCCGGCTGGTGTCGTTTACCTCGTTAGTCCAAATCTGAACTGAGTAGTGACTCGGACCCGAAGTACGTTTCAGCATGCCTCCAGCGACCCTAGCGCCGCCATCGCCATAGTCGGTACGGATTTCGTCGTCAGGGATCAGGCCGGCATAGAATGACAGCTGCCGGCGGTCTCCAAAGGATCCTTTCATCCGATCTATGGAGAGACCGTCAAAGCGGGTGGTTTGCAGAGTACTCCACTGAACCTGCCTCCCGGCAGTGACGGCCCAGGAAGGAGTAATTCTGGCTTTGAGGTACCCGGAGTATACTCGCAGTCCTGCAGCACGGGTAAGGGTAACGGGAGTGACATCGCCTGACAGGTACCAGCTGATCCGTTCGCTGATGTTGTGGCTCGCCGTTATCTGACCCCGCCATACCAGTTCGTCAGCGGTGGTGAGGTCGGCACGGGGGTACACCAAGGCTCCCCGGAAGGCAACCTCTGGTTTAGCAGCCCAGGTGATCGAGCATACCAGTACTGTGGCAAGCATCCATGTGCGTAGTGAGCGGTTGATAGACATATTAGGATGACTGGGGGATAATCTACACATGGGTGTCTAAAATTTAGACATAATAGGATAAAAGACTCAAATTATATTCTTCTCGCGCCCGAGATCCTTTAGAATTAGCCCGGCAGCGGGATGCGCCGCTGGATTCCCGTGATTGTAGTAGTGCTTTCTCATCGGTCTTCAGTGGATGAACTGACGGAGGATTTTTTCCTGACTTGCTGGCGGTAGGCTAGCCTTACTGCTCTCAGTTATAGAAATCGAGAGGGATATTGCGCTCAGCAAAACTCTGCAGATCATGGCAGGCCTGCAGTGTATGCACCTGATAGGCCAGTTTTTCCCAATCTCGGTACATGACGCAGTCTTGCCCTGATTGGCAAACTCCGATACCCCCGTTTACCGGGCAGTTGTCGGGTGGGCCGTCCACGGCACAGACAACCTGGCTCAACATAATGGCACCGGGTGACTTCGCCAGAGCCACGCCCCCGTGTGAGCCTCGACTGGTCGTCAGTAGCCGCTGCTTGTGCATTGCCTGTACCACTTTAACTACCGCGTGCCGCGGTATCCCCGTATCGACCGAGACTTGTTCAAGCTTCAGGGGTTGCTGAGCGGCATTCCGGGCCAGGTAGCCCATGACTTGAATGGCTTGGGCGGCGCTCCTTGAAAACATAATAAAGGGATAATTTTGTCTTAATATCTCTTTAAAGGTACCCCCTCCCTGTGGATTTGTCAATATATTTTGGCTGGTACTATAGGGATTTGGATCATTATCTGTTAAGGCGTGGACCATTTACCCGTCCCTGGTATTGATGTTTGCAGGCAGCACCGTGGTAGTCTGCTCAACGGAATTCAGCACTATATGGGCGTCGAAGAAAAATATCTTTACTTGCCTCTCTGGATGCCTACATTTAGTCATGATGATTGTCACTGACCCCTTGTCCATGGGAAGCACGGCTATTTCACAGGAGAATTAGCAGTGGCTCTGAGTCCTGACATCACCGATAATCGCGCCTTTCACCGGATAGCTGTGTTGGTAGCCATGGCCTTTGTGGCTTTTGTACCGAGACTGGCGTTCCCCCAGGAATATTTTCCCGAGGATACCACCGATTACTACTATGAAGACGAATACTATGAGGGGGAGTACTATGAAGGCGAATATGATGACACCTATTACGAGGATGAATATTACGGCGAAGAAGATTATGGCGAAGAAGATTATTATTACGAGGGAGAGGAAGAGTACTACGAGGACGATACCTATTACGATGAAGAGGGTTTTGACGAGACGTTTGATGAGGAATATTTAGAGGACGTGGAGCCGGTCGCAGGGGAAGAGGATCTGGAGCTGGCTGACGATCAGGCAGGTGAGGTGGAACTTCAGGAAATTGAGCAGCCGAAGGTAAAAGAGCCGCGCGTTATCCGCGGCTACACCGCCAGGGTGTCCGTTTCATCCCCCTGGCTGGTGGGAGCTGGCTTTGATGCCTGGTGGTATTCCTACATCGATGCCCGCGTTGCCCTGGACTTGCCTCGGAAAGCGGAGGCCGGTACCTTGGCTCCCGCCTACACCATCGAGGTAGGCACTTTCAGCTTTGAGAACACCCACCCATCCGGGGGTTTGTTTCGCGGGGTGGCCATCCAGGCCATGATGCGTTTTCCGCTCCGACCACTGGAGGTGGCAGCCGGCGGGGGCATCTATGCCTCCGGAAGTAACGTCCGGGGTGGGATGTTCTTTGGCACCAGCTACACGATTCCTTTCATCCGCTTCCTGGCAATCACGCTGGAGTCGCGCTTTACCTACGTCCAGGATGCCGTTGTGTCGGGTTCTGCCTACTGGCTGGACGTTGGTGGCAGCATCGGCTACCGCTTTTAGAAGCAAAGAGAACATTTGCAGGCGACCACTTCAATGGTATTTGGCAGCATGTGCGCCGGGTCAACTCAGGCTATTGATCTGGCTCACATCTGGTTCTCCTTTTTGATACCCATCACTTTCCCGATAGACTTAAAGTTTTAGTTTAACTGTAAATCGTGGCGATATTATATTAACCGGCAAGCTGACGCACAGCAGGGCAGTGACACTACCGATAATAGCACAATGATCGTTGGAGTAAGAAAGCGTCCCCGGCGGAACGTACTGGCCGGTATGATCGTAGCTCTGGCGTTTGTCCAGGTGGCTTGGGGGCTTTCCCCGTCCGCAACCGGCAGTGGGGGGACTGTGGTCACTGGTTATTGGAACAGCACTAACACTGCCGTGATCGTCAGTTTTACCACGCCCGATTCAGCCGATTACAACGGTGGCTCGGCGTATATTTATCGCGTTATCGGGGGTACCAAGACAGGATCGGGACATCCCGTTTCAGGGCTCTTAAGCAACACAGCCTATAACGAGTCGGTACCGGCCGCCTTTGTCGAGACGGTCGGCTTCGGATTCCAGGAAGGGGCCACTATGACCTTCCGCATAGAGTATTACAATCCCGGCTTTCTTAATGCTGAAAGTGCTGCCGAGACCTTCTTCATTGACCAGATTGCCCCCAGCGCCCCGATTAACCTGGATCTGCAGTCCGGTGACGATACCGGAGCCTATAACAACGATAATATCACGACCACCACCCAGCCCAATTTTGATTTTGCCGGTTTGACCGCTGGCCATACGATAACCCTTCGTTTTGACGGTGCATGGAAAGCACAGACTACTGCCGCTGGTGCGACCGGGAGCCTCGCGCCCGGGACACCCCAGGATGACGGGAGCTACTCGGTCACGGTGGCCGCGCGGGATACGGCTGGAAACACGTCTAACGCCAGTATCGCGGTTGCCCTCACTATCGACAACGTGGCACCCGATCCTCCCAATGTCCCCGACCTCCAGAGTTCATCGGACAGCGGCTATGACGATACCGATGATATTACCAGTGATGTTACCCCCACCTTTACCATCTCGGGCATATCGTCCAGCGAATTGATACGCCTTTATTCCGATGCAGGATCGACGCTGATAGCCTCGGGTTGGTCCAGCGGAACTACTAGAACACTTACCTCCATCGCGTTGGGGGAGGCTACATATGGTGTGACGGCTAAATCTGAAGACCGTGCCGGCAACGTATCCAATTTATCGGGAGCCCTCACGCTAACCGTTGATACAACCCCTCCCGGCGCACCCCTGGCACCGGATCTGACCACCGATACCGGTCTGTCTCCGAATGACGACATTACCAATGACACTACGCCTTCATTCCTGATCAATGGCCTAACTACGACCAATCTCATATCGCTGAAGTTCAACGGTGTGGAGGTGGACACGGGCATTGCAACCTCGACTGGTATCACTCTGACGGCTACCACACAACTTGACGGCGACTATACGATCAATGCTTCCCAGACTGACCCGGCTGGAAATACATCTGCCCTGTCGCCCTCTCTAGATATAACCATTGATTCTGCTGTGCCCTCCACACCCAATACGCCCGATCTGGATAATGGTTCGGATACTGGCCGGTCCACCAGCGATGACATCACCAACGACGTGACCCCCACCATCAATGTCTCCGGAGTTAGCGCCAATGACAGAGTGACCCTGCAATTCAATGGTGTGACCGTCGCCTTCGAGGATGCATCCAGCACCACGGTGGCCATAACCGCCAGTACCCAGTCGCATGGCACCTATAGTGTAACCGCCTTTTCCACGGATGTCGCGGGAAATGTATCCGGGACCTCGAGTGCCCTTTCAGTGGACATTGACACTCAGGCCCCTACCCCGCCCGGTCTGCCCGATCTTCAGCCGGGATCGGATACCGGTACAAGCACCACCGATGATATCACTAAGGATACAACCCCGACACTTGACATCGCTGGCGTCACTTCCGGTGATTCTATTTTTGTGGAGGTGGATGCTTCCTTTAAAGGAGGCCTGATCGCCAGCGGGACTTCCGTGACGATCACTGCCAATCCTCTGGATCCTGGCACTCTGGCGGTTACCGCCAAGGCGGTCGACGTGGCGGGGAATACCTCGAATGCCTCGTCTACTCTAACTCTGACCCTGGACACAACTCCGCCGGCCCCACCTTCCGCGCCCGATCTGGCTGCCGGTGATGACTCCGGTCTGAGTTCCACCGATGATACCACCAACGTAACGACACCCACTCATACCGTTGGCGGTGTGACCACTGGTCATGGCGTAGCCCTGCTCTTCGATGGTGCCTCCGTTGCGACCGGCGTAGCTTCAGGTACCAGCATCGATCTGGCTCCTTCAGTTACCCAGGCTGACGGCTCCTATGATGTAACTGCTGCGGCAACCGATGTGGCTGGCAACACCTCTAATGAATCCGCTGCCCTTACCATTGTGATCGACACCCAGGCGCCCACCGCTCCGGGGAAGCCTGACCTGCAGCCCGGATCGGACTCCGGCGTTTCGTCCACCGATGACCTGACTAATGATAATACACCCACCTTCACTATCGCCAGCGTGACGGCAAGCCATCAGATTGATCTGAATTTCGATGGTGTTTCCGAGGCCGATGGCATTGCCACCACTGGAAGTATAACACTCACACCTGCCGGTGCGATCGTCGATGGAGTCTATACCGTCACTGCTACTGCTACTGATGTCGCCGGCAATCTGTCAGCGGCATCCACCGGGCTATCGGTTACGATCGATACTGCGCCGCCGGGCGGTCCGGATACGCCCGATCTGGATGCCGGTTCTGACCTGGGGTCCAGCAGTACCGACGATATCACGAAAGATGACACACCAACGATAACTGTTACAGGGATCAACGTTGGGGACAGTATAGCGGTCCGATTTGATGGTGTTGAGAAGGCTAGTGGAACGGCCACGGGGTCAAGCATCAGCTTGACCAGTTCGACCTTAGCGGATGCCGTATATGCCGTGACTGCCACTGCCACCGATCCCGCCGGCAACACTTCCTCGGCTTCTGGTGATCTGAGCCTTACCATCGATACCACCCCACCTGACACCCCGGTGATCCCCGATTTGCTGCCAGCCTCGGATACAGGTGTCAGCACCACCGATAATATTACCAACGACGATACACCTACGTTTCGGATCACTGATGGCGATGGTATATCAGCGGGGGACCTTGTTTCCTTGGTGTTTGATGGGGTCGCAGTAGCGTCGGGAACGGCGGTAACCACTTCCATTGATATCACCCCGGCGTCCCAGAGCGAGGGAACTTATGATGTCAAGGCTCGCGTATACGACGTGGCAGGGAATCCCTCCGGGCTCTCACCGCTGCTGAATCTCAACCTTGATCTAACCGGCCCCGATGTTGCTCTATCCTATTCCGATACACTGGTGAAGGAAACCGATCCGATCGCCATAACGGCCACATTCTCCGAGCCCGGCGCCGCCACTCCCACTATCGACATTGACTACGCCGGAACTGGTTCGGATGTGAGTGCCGATCCGATGACCCTGGGAGCCAGCGATTCACTCTGGACCTATGACACCGCTGCCCCTGCGGGCAATGATGGCACGGCTGCGGTGTCGATCACGGGCACCGATCTGGCTGGCAATACTGCCAGCGTGATCTCAGGTGCTGCTGACCTGGAGGTGGACAACACCGTACCCGTGATCAGCAGCGTAGCCCCGGCTGACTCCAGCTACCACAATAGCACCGAGGTCTCGTATACCCTCAGCGAAGATATTGTCAGTGGCAGTATTACTTGGACACGGCTTTCAGGGGCTAGTGATCCTGGCGCCCCTCATGTTCAGGCACTCACCGGGTCTGAACTCGGTACTGGGGCTCATACGGATATCACCCTTACCAATGATCCTACACTGGTAAGCGGTACGGTATATAGCATTACCTTTGCCGGGGAAGATGGCGCCGGCAATTCCGCCACCAGTGTCGTAAGTAGTCCGGTTACTTTTGATAATGTAGCGCCCCAGGCGGACTTGACCTATAGTGATACGCTGGCTCATCAAGGTGACCTGGTGACGATTACGGCCACCATGACTGAAGCGGCTGCAACCACACCCCAGCCACCCCGGATCACCGTTCTCTTCGCGGGCGGCAGCAGCGTTGGCCCGGTGGCTATGACCGCCACTGCCGATCCCGCCGTCTGGACCTATGATGCCACCATGCCCCTGGGCAACGATGGTGCCGCAACCGTCACTATAAATACCGCTGATCTGGCCGGGAATGCCTTAACTCCGGGGAATACTACCGGTGCCAACGACTTGGTCGTGGATAACATTGCCCCGGGCTACGTGTTGTCCTATTCGGACTCGTTGGTTAAGGCCAGCGATGTGGTGACCATTACGGCCACTTTTGATGAACCGGTGGATGCATCACCGCTACTGAGTATCAATTATGCCGGCACTGGGGCGGACACCTCCGGCATTGCGATGAGTTCTCCAGGGCCTGATTCGATCTGGTCACATATTATCGTCGTGCCCACCGGCAATGACGGCTACGCTAACGTATCCGTGAGTGCAACAGATTATGCCGGCAATACGGCGACTCATGTCTCGGGTTCCACCGCTATGCTGGTTGATAACACTTTCCTGACCCTGACCGCATCTTCCCCCGACTCCGGCGACTATGTATCCACCACTGCGGTCTCTTACAGCCTTAGTGAGACCGCAGCCAGCGGCAGCATCACCTGGATCTGGAGTAGCGGGGTTTCTGATATTGCCGCTCCCCATGCCCAAACGCTGACAGCTAGCGAGCTGACTGTGGGAGCGCATACGGGGATACTGACCAATCCACCCGCGCTCGTATCCTCAGCTACCTATAACTTGCGATATATTGCCCTCGATGCTGCCGGCAATTCCGATACCGTGGAAACCTACAGCGTAACCTATGATACCCTGTCACCTCGGGCTACGCTGAGCTACAGTGACAGTCTTGCTGCTGAAGGTGATACGGTGACGATTACGTTGGTCCTTAGTGAAGCCGCTTTGAACGTTCCTGCAATCACGGTCAGGTACGATGACATCACACGGCCAAGCGGGGCTGCTATGTCGGCCACCGCTGATTCTCTCATCTGGACCTATCAAGCTGTTATGCCAGCAGATAATGATGGGACAGTTACAGTAGAAATCACAGCTGCCGATTTGGCCGGCAATGTCCTCACAACCGGCAATACGACGGGTTCAACCGACCTTATCGTGGATAATACCGCCCCCGGTTATGTCTTATCCTACAATGACTCGCTGGTAACTGCGGGACAAACGGTGGAAATTACCGCCACATTCCTGGAATCCGTGAAGGACACCCCCAGGATCGCCATCGATTTTGCCGGTACCGGTGCCGATACCAGTGGGGCCGACATGACTATGGGTGCCAATGATTCAGTTTGGGTCTTTGAGGTGGATATCCCCACCGGTAATGATGGCTTCGTCACCGTTACGGTAACAGCCTATGACCTGGTGGATAATCTGTCGGTGGCCGTATCAGGGAACGTCAATACCCTCAAAGTCGACAATACGCCACCTGAGATAGCACCCTCATATCCGGAACCTGATGATTTTGTGCGGAATACAGAAGTAGCCTATACCTTGGACGAGACCATCCAGAGCGGTCAGGTGATCTGGACCCGGGAAGCGGGGACAGCGGATGCTGCCTCGCCCCATGCCCAGGCTCTGACCGGACCCGAACTGAACAGCGGCAGCCACACGGGTGAGATCACCAACGATCCTACCCTTGTCCAGGGGACAGCCTATACTCTCCAGTTCATCGCCGTCGATGAGTTGGGCAATGCCGATACCGCCGAAGTCACGACCGTCACCTACGACACCCTGGCACCCGGAATTCAGAGTGCTGTCGTTTACGACGGAGGTACTACCGATCTCGATTCCATCCAGTTCATAGACACAGATAGCATCACCGTTCGTTGGGCGGGCTTCTCCGAGCCGGTATCCGATATCGTGTTGTATGAGTATGCCATGGGCACAACCAGGGGTGGGAGTGATCTGATCGACTGGACGGAGAACAGCACCGACACCACGGTGATAGTCACTGGGTTGGAACTGGTCCGCAAGCTCTATTACTACTTCAGCGTACGGGCAACCGATGGTGCTGGCAATGTCTCCGACTCCGTTACCAGTGACGGAGTTCGAATAGTTGACGTACCCGAGATGACTGTAAATGTAGTGCAGAATTCAGTGCTGACCGATTTCATTCAAGTCTTTGCCAACGATACTCTGGGTATGGCCGACAGCGCCCGTTTGGTTATTGACACCCTGCAGGTAGATTTGACGGAAATTGATACTTTTGTCTACGTGGGTACCTACAAGCTCGATACGGCCGGAACCCACGCTATAGCGGTTACCGGATTCAGCTGGTCAGGCAACGATACTGCAACGTCAAGTTTTGGTGCGGCGCTGGCCAAATCCGGTCAATCCTGGATAGCCGCCAGTGCTGATCGGCGCTTCATCATTACCGGATCACCGCGTTCCGTTCATGATGACAGATATCTGCTGGTGGTGGATTCCACGCTCATGGGTTCGGCGAAAAGCGCTGGCGCTGAATATCGGCTGGGAGATGGACAATTTGTCTTTGATGAACCGGTTCAGGTGAGCATGTTGCCTGGAATAGACCGAGCCACCGGGGCAACCGAAGCTCAGGCGATCTATATATTACATTCCGATGGCCGGTGGGAGGAACTGCCCACTCTCGACGATGGAGAACGGGTATCCACTTGGGCGAGAAGTGCCGGCACATTCCGTCTCGGTAAACGGACCATCATCGTACCCCGGATCACCAGCCTGCACCCGAACTACCCCAATCCCTTCAATCCCACCACCAAGATCGTATTCGATCTGGGATTCATGGATGGCCTAAGCCAGCATGCTACTGTCGTGGTCTACAACCTGTTAGGTCAGCAGGTGCGCACACTATACAACGGTGAAGCCCTTACCGGCCGGCATGAGCTGGTCTGGCGTGGGATTAATGATCAGGGAGCAGCTGTTGCCAGTGGTATCTATTTCGTACGCCTTAGTACGAGCACCGGATACCAGATGACTAGGAAAATGCTGCTGGTAAGGTAGACGCATGGAACGGAAACCAGGCATAGTCACAATTCTTCTCGGCAGCCTGATGCTGTTGGTGATCATCATGAGTGGGTGCCGTGATAGGCTTGAGCCCGACATCCCCGATTACGTGGAGTACGGCTGGGAACTGTTCGCCGAGGAGAATTACCGTGAGGCCATCGACCAGTTCGAAGCGGCCATCGTGATGGACGCGGCCTATGCCGACAGCTGGAATGGGCTGGGATGGACCTACGCGAAACTCGGTATTCCGGATACGAGCGTTCTGCGTTTCAGTGATGGTGTTGACTTGAGCGATACATCTGAGGTGGGAACAGAAATCCTGGCGGGACGGTCCTTTGCCTGGTTGGCGCTTGGACTGGAACCGTTTTCCGGCGTCGTTCCCCTCGCCGGTGCCGTCGCTGATGCCAAGGCAGCTCTGATTCTGTCCCCTGCCTGGGAATTCGAGCATGATGCCACGATTACTCACGAACACCTTACCTTCACCGTGGCCACTGGCTATTACGGCTTGGCTGAGTTCGATTCCTGCCTGGCATGGGTACGGAAGCTGGATGGTACTTTCTCGGCGGACGTTGCTACACGCTCAGGGCGGGCCCGACTTGCCGCCAAACTGGAAGCCTTGGAAGCCGGACTATAGTGGCCTGCGATCGGCTGGCCCCCTAGCTGAACCTGTAGCCTTTTCTGTCTCTCCTGAACCGTTCCCTGTAGATCATCATCCCGGCCTCGGACCGCAAGAAAACCTTGGACGTAACTGGTGAATGAGCGATAGCTTTGAGAATCTATGGTGAGTACTCTCGTTATCAGCCCAGCGTCCAGCCCCGACGGCGCAGCTTACTTTGCCAGGAACAGCAATCGGGATCCCGGTGAATGTCAGCTGGTGGTCACCATCCCCGCTGTCGAGCGTGATTCGAATACCCTGCTAAAGTGTACCCACATTACTATTTCCCAGGTGCCCCACCGTTTTGGCGTCCTGCTTCATAAACCTTGGTGGTGTTGGGGTGGGGATACGGGAGCCAACGAGAAGGGAGTGGTCATCGGTGGTGAATCGATTGCCACTCGCGATCATGAATCCGAGTCCGGCCTGATTGGTCCCGATTTAGTTCGCCTGGGTCTTGAACGGGGTGGGACCGCAGAAGAGGCACTGGGCGTTATCACGGCTCTCCTTCAAACTCACGGGCAAGGTGGCGCCTGTCGTCTTGGCGATCGTTCCGTTGGCTGCGATAGCAGTTTCATCCTCGCCGATGCCAATGAGGTCTGGTTGCTGGAGACTGCTGGCCGTCACTGGGCAGCCAAACGGATTCAGGCTATGGCCGTCCTATCATCCAGATTGACACTTGCTACAGACTATGACCGTAGCTCCTACGCGTTGACCCAATATGCCCAACTGAAGGGCTGGTCAGGTAGAAGGGAAAATGTGCATTTTGCCGCCGCCTTCGGTCAACAGTCGAGGTTGAGGAGTACCGATGATCGGTGGCACCGGGATTTCATGCTAGACAAACTGGCCCGCTTGGATAGCGAACGCCTGGTGTTTGATCTGTTGAACCTCCTGCGCTTGCGCAAAGGAACGCACCCGCGGTGGCGGTCAAAGAGCGACATGGCGCTCTACGCGAGTGGCATGTCTCGGTCCAGCCAGACATCCGGCTCAATGGTTGCCCGGGTATCTGCGCGACGTCGTGATTTCTTCCTCACTGGAACCTCCGCTCCTGATCTGTCAGTGTTCAAACCGGTTTACTTCAGCCTGCCTCTGGAAGCTGATTTAGCCGGGGTCGATTTATCACGATATCATGCGGACAGCCTGTGGTGGCGTCAGGAAACGCTGCATCGCGCTATGTTTCTCGCTTCTCGTCTGGATACGCAGTATTTGAAGGAACGTGATGAACTCGAGAAGAGTATGATCGTTGATCTTGCAGCCCAGAAGGGCCGTCAGCTGGCACAGGCTCGCCGCAGCATCCAGCAGAATCTATTGGAATGGGAAGCGTCATGGAGCGATAGACTAGCCACCAGTAAATCACTCCTCCATACCTGTCATCCCTTTACGCGTTTCTGGAAGCGACAGAACCGTCGAGATGGCATAACGTTATAGTCCGGCTCTACCATGTATGACCTGATTGTTATCGGCGCTGGCGCGGTGGGCCTCAGTGTGGGACGCTATTTTCAGGTGGAGCGTGGCTTCCGGTGCCTGGTGGTGGAGAAAGAGGCGCGTATAGGCCAGGGCATCAGCTCCCGTAACAGTGAGGTCATCCATGCCGGACTGTATTATCCCTCCAATTCCCTGAAAGCCTTATTGTGTGTCGAGGGCAAGAAACTCCTCTATCACTACCTTGAAAAGAATGGTCTCCCATTCCGGCGCTGCGGTAAATATATCGTTGCCACCCCGGGTCAGGAACAGGAGCTGCAGGATCTTTTCGAGCAAGGCAGGGCCAACGGTGTTGATGATCTGGAGCTGGTGACTGGCGATACTCTACATGCCGAGTACGCTCAATTGGCCCCTTGTCCGGCGCTCTCAAGTCCGAGCACTGGTATTCTATCAGCTGACGCGTGGATGCGCCATCTTGCGGGAGAATTCCAAGCTGGTGGCGGTGATTTGGCCTTGCAGTCTACCTTCTGCGCTATGACACCTGGTGAGACAGGTTATGACCTCACCATGAGCGATGCTGCCGGCGAAACGATTACGATACACACGGATCGGGTAATCAATGCCACCGGTCTCGACGCACTGAACGTTGCGTCACTGGCAGGATTTCCATATGTAGCCCAGGAGTACAGCGTTCGTCACTGCAAAGGTTCCTATTTCAAGGTCCCCGGTGCTCGGGGCCTGTTTCACAACCTGATCTACCCGCTGCCCACTCCTAACAGCTTGGGAATTCATATCCGGCTTGATCTTTTAAATGAAGTGCTGCTTGGACCGGATGCCGAGTATCTGCCGGGGTATGAGGTGGATTATACCGTAGATCCGGCCCTCGAGAGTGAATTTCGTCGTCAGGTGTGCCGGTTCTGGCCAGGGGTGAAAGACTACCCCTTGGAACCGGATTGGGCTGGTATCCGCCCTCACCTATTCATCAGGGATGAGTTCCACCATGACTTCTATATCAAGGCCGAAGATGAGGCTGGCTGTCCCGGCTGGGTAAACCTGCTTGGTATCGATAGCCCGGGCCTGACGGCTGCAATGGCCATGGGTCCCTATATCGACCGGTTGTGGGACTAGGTTGGATAGACAACGCCGTATGCCAATTTTTGAGCCGTATACGGGATTATCTAAAGGGTACCCACTTTATTTTGAATCGCTTAAGTTTAGGGCCGCTAATACTGCTTGTATGAGAGGAAGGTTTTAAAAATGGCTGTACAGGATGTTACCGCAGAGAGGATGGCACCCAACGGTGATACTGAGACCGCCGTTGAGGACTATAAAGTAGCCGATATCACTCTGGCGGATTTCGGCCGCAAAGAGATGGAGCTGGCCAAGGAGGAGATGCCGGGACTTATGGCCATGCGGGAGAAATACGGAGCTGCAAAGCCCCTTAAGGGGGCCCGTATATCCGGCTGTATTCATATGACAGTCCAGACTGCCGTGCTGATAGAAACCCTTGTTGAATTGGGGGCTGACGTGCGGTGGTCCTCGTGCAATATCTTTTCCACCCAGGATCATGCCGCTGCTGCCATCGCTGCCGTGGGAATCCCCGTCTTTGCCTGGAAAGGGGAGACCGAAGAGGAATATTGGTGGTGCATTGAGCAGACCATCAGGTTTCCCGGTGGCAAGGGTCCCGACCTGCTCCTGGATGACGGTGGGGATTTAACCCTTGTGGTTTTGGAGCAACACCCGGAGCTGGTCCCCGACATCAAGGGTGTATCGGAGGAGACCACCACCGGTGTTCATCGACTGCTCAGCCTAGCCAGGGATGGTGAACTTCCCTTCCCGGCCATCAACGTGAACGACTCGGTGACCAAATCGAAATTCGACAATAAATACGGCTGCCGGGAAAGTCTGGCAGACGGCATAAAACGTGCAACTGATGTCATGCTGGCCGGTAAAACGGTGGTCATAGCTGGCTACGGTGATGTTGGCAAGGGCTCTGCTCAGTCCATGAAGGGCTATGGCGCTAAAGTGATCGTCACTGAAATTGATCCCATTTGTGCGCTTCAGGCAGCCATGGAGGGCTATGAGGTGACGACCATTGACGAGGCTTGTGAGCGGGGTGATGTCTTTGTCACGGCCACCGGCAACAAGCACGTCATCACGGGTGAGCATATGGCGCGGATGAAAAACAACGCCATTGTCTGCAATATCGGTCACTTCGATATTGAGATCGATGTGGCCTACCTTGAAAATACTGCCGGTATTACCGAAGAGAATATCAAGCCCCAGGTGGACAAGTTCACTTTCCCCGATGGGCACTCCATTATTCTTCTCAGCAGA
>CP070787.1:2645190-2654972 GCA_020346745.1 Fidelibacterota bacterium
ATGGGTTGGTTCGAAGGCGGCTTCATCGCAGCCCAATTCGCTAAGGACAGCGCGATTCGCTGACAACTATACGGTAACAAAAAACCCCGATATGCTGTTCGGGGTGAAGTATCGCTGGCTCATTGGCCTTTTAACCTCGCCCTCGAAGGTTAAGATGAAAGACAGGTGTCTGGCTCGTTCCGGGAATGCATCTTCTCAGGTGCATCATTCTTGGAACATACAGTTGCGGGGCAGCGCCTGATTCTCACAGGACTTCCCTGGCGTGATATGAGAAAAATCAATGACTTTCCGGATAGTAGTTTACTCAGGGTAAGCAATAGGACACAAGGATTGTCTTCGAAATCCCCGTGTCCAGGCGTTAGTCAGGTAGTGATTTGCGAGGGAGGTGTCCCACCTCCCTCTGAAGTCGAAAGTACTTCTTCGTCCTGAACACAGGGAGGGAGATCCTCCAGCAGGGCAAGATAGGGCTCATAGGCAAACTTGGTGTCACGGACCTGACCGGTAATTTCGTGCAGCAGGCCTATTTTCTGGAATTTGCCTATGAGTTTCTGTGCCGCCGAATTATTGCTTTTTAGGATTTTGGTAACTTGGCTGATGGAGACGATCGGGTATTGGTACAGTTTCTCCAGGAATGTGAGGGCGTTTCCGGCATCGCTGGCCATCTGGACTGCGATCGTACGCCAGTGCTTCTCGCGGAGATGGACAATCTTGATTGCCGTTTCGATACTATCTTGCGCTACCCTTGCTATACCCCGCAGGAAGAATTTAAGCCAGTTCTCCCAATCTCCATGGTCCCTCACGGCTTGCAGCCGATCATAATACTCCTTGCGGTGACGTTGGAGGTAGCACGAGAGGGCAAGCAGGGGGCGTCTGATAATACCCAACTGTTTCAGGAGCAAGGTGATCAGCAATCTTCCGATCGGGCCGTTGCCATCTTCGAAGGGATGAATCGTCTCGAACTGGGCGTGCACAAGCCCGGCCCTGATCAGGGGTGGTATTGTTGACTCAGCGCTAAAATAATCGTTCAAGTTTTCCAGAAGGGGTCTCAGCTCGCTGACTGGAGGAGGAACAAATCGCGCCGTATGAACGGTACTTCCCGGAGCACCGACAAAATTCTGGGTTTGTCGCCATTCACCGGGACGGGACTCCTTTGTTTTTAAACCTGCTGAAAAGAGCTGCTCATGACAGGCCAGAACTAGATCAAGGGAAACCGAAGAATTATCGAGTAAATGTAAGCCGTGGTTGATGGCATACTGACATCCTAGTACGTGTTTCACCTCCCAGGAGGATCCGAGCTTCCTGTCGCCCGCCTCGAACTTTAGTAGATCTATTAGTGATATCTCGGATCCTTCTATCTGGCTCGAGAAGATAGCTTCTTTACGCACATACATCGGTACAAATAGGTCCGGATTGGCAAGCGTCTCGGCGGATCCGTCCAGCCTTCCCAGCGATCGATCTGCATCGGAGAGTAGGAGCCATAATTCAGAATCCGGTTCGATTGGTGGATCGGGTGGCAAGCCCCAGGGGATAAACACCTTATACCCTTCGGACTGAAGGATGAAGCGACCTGATCTTGTCTCGGTGGTATCTTCTATAGTCATACTGACGCGTCTGTTTTGCGTAATAAGTGAACTGAGCATACTGCAAAAAAGCCCGTCAAGCAACGACTTTACGTTATGAGGAACCGGTTATGTGATCAGCTCTACTCTGCAGATTCGATCAAAAGGATGCCGATGGAGCCATGCGGGTATAACTTTGAGTGTTTCAAGATAAATAAGAAGGGGAGACCGGAATGCATATATATCACCGGATTTTTCCCGTTGTATTCATTTTACTCATTGCCTTGTTGCAGGTTTGCGCGCAAGATTCGACCGGCTCACCTGTGGAACTTCCCCGGCTTTTTGGAATCCAAGACCGAACCGTTCTCACCCGAGAACCCTATAGTGTCTGGTATCTCGAGGAATATCAGGGCTATGATGTAAATAGTGACGTGCTCAATTCACTGAAGTCCTCGATAGCCAGCCTTAAAATCGACATCTTCATGGGTGCGTGGTGCAGCGATAGTCGGAGAGAGGTCCCTAGATTCTATAAGATTTTGGATTCCCTGAAAATCTCGAATAGTGATGTGAAGCTGGTAATGCTGAACCGCGAGAAAGCGAGCCCCACCCGTGAAGAAGCAGACATGAATATTCATCACGTGCCAACATTTATCATCTATCTTGATCAGGTGGAGATTGGGAGGATCATAGAAACGCCCATAAATACCTTGGAGGAAGATCTTGAATCTATCCTTACCGGCGAGGTTTATGTTCCTAATTATATAGAACTTGAATGATAACCGGACTTGGAGGGGAACTCTCCGCCGGTAGGCAGCAAGCTGCTTGCTGGATCTGATTGAGATTGGCCACATGGGCAGCGCTATTCTGGTTCACAGTGCACTAGGTCGGGCAAGTAATGAAACATACCTTACTCTCTGATTTTATCATTATATTCTGCGCCAATTCTTGTCTTTGATGGAGAATTATGGTTCATAATTCTGTGGTGTTGGTGAAGCAGGTCCCCGATACCGCAAACATATCCGGGCAGGTCATGCGACCCGATGGTACGGTGAATCGGGGAAAGCTCCCGGCGATCTTCAACCCTGAGGATAAAGTTGCCCTGGAACTGGCGCTCCAGCTGCGGGATCGTTTCGGTGGGAAAGTAAGCGTTGTTACCATGGGTCCTCCCAAGGCCTCCGACCTGCTGAGGGAATGTTTGTATATGGGTGCCGATAAGGCCTACCTGATCAGTGACCGGAAATTCGCCGGTGCCGACACATTAGCCACCTCGTACGTGCTCAGCGAGGCTATCAGGAAAATTGGTGACTATGACCTGATCTTCGCCGGGCGGCAGGCAATCGACGGTGATACAGCCCAGGTGGGACCTCAAACGGCAGAGAAACTCGGCATTCCGCAAATCACCTATGCCGAAGAAATTATTGATCTTAAGGATAACCGACTGGTGGCAAAAAGAAGGATCGATGGCGGGCATGAGATCCTCGAGAGTACGCTGCCCGTTCTGATTACCGTAATCAAGGATGCGGCTGCTCCCCGACCCTTCAAGGCAAAACGCGTCATGGCCTACAAAAATGCCAGGACACTTCTCGATCTGGAGAAAATGGCAGAAGCCAATTCTCTCCTCTACGTTGAAGATCTCAAGCAGGAGTATGAGTCGAAAAATCTGTATATACCCACGTATACTATCGATGATCTGGACGTCGATCCTTCCCGCTGCGGCTTGGCGGGCTCGCCGACTAAGGTGCACAAGGTAGAGTATGTAGTTCTCGCCGGAAGTGAACATGAGAAGATTGAGCCTACAAGGGAAGGGATGGATCTTCTGGTTGACAAGCTGATGCAAGATCACATTTTCGGGTAACTGCACAGTATGAGTAAGAGGTCGACGGATATTTGGGTTTATATTGAGCAGCATGCCGGCAAACCGGCAGATGTTAGCCTGGAGCTGCTCACTAAAGGGAATAAGCTCACCGAGCAGCTGGGTGGTTCCCTGAAGGCCATCGTTATCGGGCACGACATGAAAGGCGTTGCCCGTGAGGCATTCCGGTATGGAACCAGCGAAGTGATGATGATTGACCACCCTCACCTGGAGAATTACCGAACGCTGCCCTACGCTCGCATCATGAGTGACCTGGTGAGCAAACATCAGCCGCGTATCGTACTTTACGGCGCTACATTCGTTGGCCGAGATCTGGCGCCGCGTGTGGCTTCTTTCACTCGCAGCGGGTTGACCGCCGACTGCACCGATCTCCGGATAGCCGATGTGAATTATCTGAAGAAGGACTATCCTGCGTTGCTGCTCCAGATCAGACCCGCATTCGGTGGGAATATTATCGCCACCATTATCACACCTGATGTGCCCGTTCAGATGGCCACTGTCCGGGAAGGGGTCATGGAAAAGACCGTCCTGGATGGCACCCACGATGGCACCATTACCGAACTGCCCTATGAAGCCGATGAAATGGCAGAATTGGTCAGTATCATCGAGAGCTACCGGGAAGAAAGCAAGGTCAACCTCAAGGCAGCACCTATCATTGTAGCTGGCGGTTATGGGATGGGGAATAGGGAAAACTTCGCCCTGCTCCATGAGCTGGCCGACCTGATCGGAGGGGAAGTAGGGGGCAGCCGGGCGGCCGTAGATGCCGGCTTTGTTGCTCCTGAGAGGCAAGTCGGGCAGACCGGAGTCACTGTAAGGCCGAAACTGTATGTCGCCTGCGGGATATCCGGGGCTATTCAGCATCGGGCAGGTATGCAGGATGCGCAGAAAATCATCGCCATCAACACCGATCCGGAAGCACCCATTTTCGATATATGTCACTACGGCATCGTGGGCGACGCTATGGAAGTGATCCCGTCCTTCATCGAATCCTACCGCAGGAAATTGAAATAGAGGGCCGGATGCTGAACTATTTCACAGATAATACAGATATTCTCTTTCACTTCGATCATCTGAATATTGAAGAAATCGTTGCTATTCTTGAGAATGACTATCAGCAGGCTCAGGAATATCCGTTTGCCCCTACAGATTACCAGGATGCTCTCGAGAACTACCGTAAGGTTCTTGAGATTGTCGGCGACATTACCGCCAACGTCGTGGCCCCGAAGGCGGCCGAGGTAGATGCCGAGGGCAGCGTATTTGCGGATAGCAAAGTGGAATATGCCCAGGGAACGCGCGAAGCTCTGGATCAGCTGGCACAGGCGGAGCTGATGGGCTTCACTCTGCCGCGTGAGTACGGCGGCATCAACTTCCCTACCACGATCTACACCATGGCTATCGAGATGATCTCCAGAGCCGACGCCTCGCTGATGAATATCTTCGGCTTGCAGGATATCGGGATGACGATCGCGAAATTCGGCAATGACGAACAGCGGGCGGAATATCTACCCAAGTTTGCCAGCGGGGAATGTACGGGAGCCATGGTGCTGACAGAACCTGACGCCGGCTCGGATCTGCAGGCTGTCCGGCTGCAAGCCCAGGAAAATGAGCAGGGGGAGTGGCATTTACGGGGAGTTAAACGATTCATCACCAATGGCTGTGGAGATATTCTTCTGGTACTTGCCCGCTCTGAACCTGGGACCAAGGATGGGCGTGGTCTGAGTCTGTTTGTCTGTTATGGCGATGAAACGGTCAAGGTTCGGCGCATCGAGAACAAACTGGGCATTCACGGTTCTCCGACCTGTGAACTGCAATTCAATGACACACCCGCCCAACTGATCGGGAAACGGAAGTTCGGCCTCATCAAGTATGTCATGGACCTGATGAATGGCGCCCGGCTGGGAGTTGCCGCCCAGGCCCTCGGTATTTCCCAAGCAGCATATGAAGAAGCCTTGGAATATGCGCAAGCACGAGAGCAATTCGGGCAGAAGATCATTAACATACCCGTTGTCACCAACATGCTTATCGACATGCGGGTAACACTTGAGAGTGACCGCTCGCTCCTGTATTCCACCGCCCAATGGGTTGATCTTCGCGAGAGATTGGAAGAACAGATCTCCAGACTTAAGGATGCCGGTAAGCCCTATGAGGAGGAAAACAGACGGTTTAAGGAGGCTTCCAGGATATCCGCAGTATTGACACCGATAGCCAAATACATGTTGTCCGAAAATGCGAACCGGATATGCTACGATGCCCTTCAAATTCATGGTGGGGCGGGCTATATGAAGGAATTCACCATCGAACGGCTTGCCAGGGACGCTCGCATTACGAACATCTATGAGGGCACGTCCCAGCTGCAGATCGTTGCCGCAACTGGTGGAGTCATCAACGATGTCCTGGCCGATGAATTCGACCGGAAGGAAAAACGCAGCTATAAAGGCGTGTTGGCAAAGCTGACCGACTATTTAAAGGAGATTCGCCAGATATTTCAGGAAAGCCTGAAATACGTCGTGGATAAGCAGGATAAGTATTTCCAGGACGTGGCTGCCAGGGAACTCGTAGAGATGTACTGTTTCATATACGTCGGATATCTGCTGCTGGACGAAGCTGATCTCGACAGCCGCAAAGTGTTTACTGCCAATCGCTATATCGTCAGTGCTCTGGCTACCGCACGCAAGCACGCCGAAGCCATCAAGCATGAGCAGTATTCCGATCTCCTCCATGCTGATAAAATTCTGGTGTAATCGCATCGATATCCATTTCTGTTTGAGAAAACATAGCTGGCCGTATTTTCAAATTAGGCTTTGCCTGTAAAAACAAGTACCTATAATTTGCAGACAATCAGGTCCATCTAATATGCTCTACTCGAAGTCAGCAGAATACGCGATCCAGGCCATGATCTATCTGGCTGAACGCGAAGGCGAGGGGCTGTCAATGGTAAGCTCTATTGCCGAGCAGTATAATATTCCCCGGCAGTTCCTGGCTAAACTCATCCAGACTCTGAGCCGGAATCGGCTGGTCAAGAGTTACCGTGGGCGGAGCGGGGGTGTCGAACTGGCGCGTCCCGCCAATTCCATCACTATGATGGAGATTGTCAACACCATCGACGGACCTCCTCCAGTGGAAGAACGGTGTGTGATCGGGTTGGACGTCTGTACGGACGAAGCTACCTGCCCGCTTCATTTCGAGTGGACCCACATTCGCAGCCTGATCCGCGATACACTCGAGCATCAAACCTTGGCGGAATTGGCATCCGGAATGCGCAAGAAGCGGCAGGAGTTAGCTCAGCTGCTCAAGGAGTCCTGATCAGGCTCGGTTCACTTCTCCAATAAAACTGCTTTAGTAATGAATTGAGGGGTCTCTGCATGATTTGGAGGCCCTTTATTATAGCCTCATACAACTGTACTAATTATGTGATACCTGAAGAACCGGTTTCTGAGCAAGGATGTAGGCTCGTTGACTGGGATATTCAACTTCTTCATACGGAGCCCGCTCAAGGGACTCCCTGATCCCAAAGCCGGCGTCCTGCAGATAGTCCTGCATCCCAGCAATGGTGAAGAAGATAAAATCGAGGGATACCTGCTCGCCCCACAATTCGTCGAGGTGCAGGGTTTCATCACCGATATGGAACGAGATGAGGAGTAATCCCCCTGGTTTCAGAACCCGTTTCATCTCTTGCAGGGCACGGGGGACTTTGTCATGGTCAATGTGAATGATGGAGTACAAGGCCACAATGCCGCCCCACGAAGCATCCTCGGCAGTCAAGGCAAGCATATCACCCTGATAGAATTCGATACCTGAATTCAATCGCCGGGCTGCGGCCACCATGCCAGGCGAAAGGTCGATCCCGAAGCTGTCCACACCGCGGTCTTTCAGGTAGCGGGCTATATGGCCTGGTCCACAGCCCAGATCGCACACCGGACCCAGATCCTTGACCTCTTCAGCGAACCGGTCCAGCAGTTCGCGGTCTTGGGGTTTGTGGTCCAGTTCATGATAGAAACGTCTGACGTATTCTATGGTCAGTCGATCATAACTGGTTTTTAGATCCAGTGATGGGTTGCGCATGCTTCATGATTCCGAATATATTGGTTAAATATAATGACCATGTCACGTGAACCAGTGATTTTCCTTTATGATGTTATAGAGGACCGACCAGTCGTGGGACAATAAGTCGCTACTCGGTCTATTGCAGCGAAGTACTTAAATAAGGACAGATTGAGATTAGATATCAATACTTGCTGTATCTCTGCAAATCTTCTCTTCGCTTCAGATTCTCGGTTGCATTTCACTATTTCACAGGTTAACGTAATAACGAGGTACAATTACCTACTCACCTCTAGAATATGCAAACAGGAGACGTATATGAGAGCACTTGGTAACTCTTTACTCGTGCTGTTCCTCTGCGTGGCTCTATCGCAGTCCGTGATGGGCCAGCAGGACAGCATTGCTACGGGATGGGCGAAAACTCTGGGCATAACTACCCATGGAACTACAGCGGTCCCGGCTGCTCATCAGGATACCGTCCTGGTATCGGATGAGGTATCCGCCGGTTGGGATTTCGATAGGGACGGGAACAAGGAGTTCCTGGTATTGACCGACCATTCGAATCCGAACGGTGGCGGACCGGAAAAAACTACCGGCGCCTCCCTGTATCTGTACGAAGGTAGCTCCAGCGGCTACGAGTTGGTCTGGTCCTGGTTTGATGAGACCTTGCACACAGGTGGAGCCAGTTTCCCAACCCAGGCCGTCGGAGACCTTGATGGTGATGGTAACCTGGAAGTATTGCTGGGTATTCCCTTTGGCGAAGGTTATCCAGCAAGTGGTGCCAATCAGGCCCGGTTCTATGTGTTCGAAGAGACGGCCACGGGTTTGCCCGATGAACCCGATGCCACCTGGACTTTCGATGTCACAGCTCAGTCAAACACTCGTCCAGCAGGGATGAGCACGGGCGATTTTGACGGTGACGGCGATCAGGAAGTTGTGGTCGGTTTCCGGAACTTCAGTGACGCGGTGACCGATGATGCTGTGATGATCTTCTCACTGGATGGTGCGTTCGCCGGTGAATTCACCTCGTGGAAAAAGGAAGTGGTGGATACCACCAGCAACTTTGGCACCAACTACTGGGCCACCACCACGGATATCGACGGCGACGGGATGAAGGAGGCTTTTGTTTCTTCCTATTCCTATGATGAAGGCCATTTCTGGGAAGGAACCGGTACGGCCGACACCTATGATCACGTGGTGATTCCTGGTGATAAGGCCTGGTTGAGCTCGATCCACTGCGGTAGTTCCTGGGACGTCGATGGCGACGGAACCGAAGAATTGCTGTTGGCCAACGTGCAGGGTAGTGGCGCCCTGGTTATTATCACCGGCGTCACGGATCTGGCTACTGCCGATACCCAGCATGTTCACGAGGTATTCGGTCATTGGCCGAACGAGGACAATACCCCGCGCGGCCAGGTGGTGGGCGATTTCGATCAGGATGGCAATACCGATATCTTCATCAGCGGCAGCTGGCAGAAGAGCGTATTTCACTGGGAATACGACGGAACCGGCGATATTACCGATTCCGCCAGCTGGATAGCCAACGGGATTATCTATCAGCAAGCCGCAGACAGCACCTCCCGTGAGGACCGGGTGTATCAGGTGGCCTTCGGCAGTGCCGCTAACAATGGGGGCACGAGTGCCGACTTGGATGGTAATAGTCACCCGGATCTGGTGATTGCCTACGAATCAGGCGACACGACAGCGACAGATTACGTGGTAGTGATCGAGGAGACTGGATCCGTAGTGACGGCCATAGAAGGCGACTTCGGTGCCCCGTTACTGAAGTCCTATAGTCTGTCGCAGAACTATCCCAATCCCTTCAACCCGACGACAACCCTATCGTTCGACCTGTCGGTGGGTGGTTATGTAGAACTGGCGGTCTACGACCTTATCGGCCGCAAGCTAGCTACCCTGGTCTCCAAGGAGATGCCCGCAGGGAACTTTGTCGCCACCTGGGATGGGATCGACGCGTCCGGCACGCCGGTTGCCAGTGGTGTGTACATTGCACAACTGCAGATCAATGGCGTCAAGCTGACCCGTCAAATGACCTTACTGAAATAGACGTCTGATATCAATAGAACCTCTTCGCGATGGGCCTCGATCATGAGGCCCATCGTGGGAGGTGTGTTTTGCGGCGACGCAGTGAGTTGGGAGCAACCACCATGAAGCGCGTTTACTTCTTCTTCATACCGATACTTCTTATCAACATCCTCTCCGCTGGCACCACCGGGAAAATCCGGGGCATCGTGATGAATGTGGAGGGACAACCTCTACCGGGGGCCAATGTCGTAATCGAGGGGACGGTC
>CP070787.1:2655072-2658240 GCA_020346745.1 Fidelibacterota bacterium
CCCGGCAGCGTGGGAGCAGGTGATGGAACGCCTGGGCTTGAGAATTCCCGGCAAATTCTACTCCTTCCTGGTGGGCTACGGAAAAATCACCGATACACACCTGCCAACAGCTCAACGCCTGTACCCCCACCTCAATTATTCCTTTCCTGGGGGATTGCTCTCCGAGGAAGCCAGCAAGCGGCTGCTGGATAAACTCGCTCAGCGGCAGGAGAATGACTGGCACGGCATGTACAAGCTCACCTGGCAGCTGACCCCACGCATCACCATCAGCTCCACGTACGACATGTCCATGAATATCAACCAGGGCTACTTCATGGCCCGCGCCTTTTCCAGTACCTACTTCCCCTATCGCTACATGGAGGTACTGGATAACTATAACACCATCACCCGGACCTCAGTTCTATTCAATACGATCCTGTCCCATACGCTCAGTCCGCGCAGCTTCTATGAGTTGAAGCTGGGACGTTTCGCCACCCGCGAGCACAGCGCTGTGCAGGACCTCCACTGGAGCGAGTATCAGCAGCACCTGGACCTGGAACCGACCTTCTATAATCCCGCCTCATGGGACGGCAATATCAGGATCACCTACGGTGATGAATTTTATGATACCGGGATGTCGCCCGAATGGTATGATACCTACAGCGATAACGTGGTGCTCAAAGGGGACTGGACCTATCATTTCTCGGACCGGCGGAGAATGAAAGCCGGCTTCGAGGCGAATCGGACCACCATCCAGGTTCTGGACATCGAAGACCCATGGACCGGCACGACGGGACTGGGCGCCAACTACGACATCTACAAGGCCAGAACGTCCAATGGTGCGTTCTATGTCCAGAACAACCTCGTGTTCGAGGGGATGATCGTCAACCTGGGAGTGCGCTACGACTACTGGATACCAGGGTCGTATCTCGAATCGGCTATCGATGACACCAATTCCATCATCATCACCGATGCCGCCCGGGAGAAATTCTACGACGAGTCTTTTCCGCTCTTCGGTCAGCGCGTCAAGGGACATTTCAGTCCCCGGCTCGGAATCTCGCACCCGGTCACCGACAACGACGTCCTCTATTTCTACTACGGCCATTTCTCCCAGCAGCCGACCTTCCAGTACGTATTCGCCAAGCTCAACAGCAAATCCCAGGGAACCTACCAGATCATCGGCAATCCCACCCTGAATCCCAAGACGACGGTCCAATACGAGATCGGTCTCAAGCATCGATTCAGTGAAGATCAGATCCTGGAGCTGAAGGCCTACTGGAAGAACATGTATAACTACGAGACTTCCCAGACGATCAGCTCGGAGAATCCCCGCTACGCTCACCTGAGTTTCAACATGTATTTCAACGCCGATTATGCCCGTTCCAGGGGTGTCGAGGCCATCGTTCGAAGTCGCTTCCTGCGCTATTTCTACGCCGATGGCACTATCAGTTATTCCATCACCACCGGCAAGGCTTCCAACCCCAATGACAACCTGTTGGTGCAGGCCGGCGCCTTGAGGGAAAAGCCCCTCGGCGAGAACTACCTGTCCTGGGACCGCCCCTGGAAAACCTTCATGAACCTTTCCTTCTTCGTACCATCGGATAACCGGCGCCGTATACTTGGACTGCGGGATTGGGGTGCGTCCCTGCGCATCGATTATGAAACCGGCCGGCGCTATACCTCGCAGACGCTGATCTACACCGAGGGATACCCCTTGGGCATCATTCAAGGGGCGGACGGCAAGCTGTACTACAACGGAACCTCGAATTCAGATAAACCGTACGACTTGATCGCCGAGCAGCCGCGGTTCTACCTCGATGGCAGATTATACAAGAACTGGCGCATGAGGAACATCCGGCTGCGGCTCTTTGTGGAGGTGGAGAATCTCCTGGATGCACGGATACCCCGGAGAATCAATCCCTTTACCGGACGAGGATTCGAACCTGGTGAGCTCTATTCCTACTCGCTGATCCAGCCGTCCCAATCCCAACCTGGATCCTTCCCGTTACGAAAGACCGCGCCGGGTGGAAGTCGGCCTGCAGGTATCCTTCTAGATCATGATGAACCGAACCGCCAGGATCCTTCTGTTCAGCGCCCTGTTGGTGCACCATCTTCACGGCCAGGGCTTGATCCAGAACCTTGGCGGGCAACGGGTTGGCACTTCTGTATTCCCTTTCCTGAAGATCGAGACCAGCGCTTTTGGTGCAGCTATGGGCGGGGCCGCCGTGGCCGTACCGACCGATGCCGCCGGGATCTTCTACAATCCTTCCATTATCACTCATCTCCCCCGGTTGAACGTCGTGGTATCGCATATCCGCTGGCCGGCGGACATATCCTATGACATCGTCGCCGTATCCCTCCCTCTGTGGCGACACCAGCACCTGGCAGTGAGCTACGGGGGCCTCCAGACAGAACCGCTACTGGAAACCACCGAGTATATGCCCTACGGGACTGGCAACACCTTCACCTATAAAGACCAGGTCCTGGGATTGACCTGGAGTCTCAGAATGACGGACCGGTTCAGCTTCGGCACAACCGTTAAATACGTGCGAGAAACTTTGGCTGACGTGGGGATGACTGCCGTGCTGTTCGATTTCGGCACCTACTACCTGACGGGTTTCCGCTCGCTGCGGCTCTCATCCTCATTCTCCAATTTTGGACGCCAGGCAAGACCGGATGGTACGTACAAGAAATTGGTACTGGATGAACAGACCGGCGATGAAGTGGAGGCGGACCTGAATTATCAGCCCTTTTCGCCCCCAACTCTGTTTCGTCTGGGCGCAGCCTATGAACTCGTCGAGGCGGACAATCAACAACTCACCGTGGCCATCCAGCTGACCCACCCGGCCGATAATGCCGAATTCTACGCCTTTGGTGTCAACTACACTTTCCGCAAGGCGCTGTGCCTGCGGGCTGGTTATATGGCCAACGCCGATGAATTCGATCTCACTTTCGGCGCCGGATTCCACCTCCGGTTCCGGAGCGGCCGCCAGATCCGGTTCGATTATGCCTACACCCAGGCGGCTTACCTGTCCAGTCCGCAGCGAATCAGTATCGGGTTCAGCTTATGAAGTGGTTGAGTAGCATGGGACTACTGGCGCTGCTCGCCGGGTGCATCGAGCAGGCTCCCCTGCCGTCCGTTGAGGGGCTTGGCAACGAATTCAGCGTCGGTGATACCACCTATCTCCC
>CP070787.1:2658340-2662707 GCA_020346745.1 Fidelibacterota bacterium
ATGCACTTGGCAGCATGCTGGGATGGGGCTCTGAAGATAGTGAAGAGATCCGGGCGAAATTGATCGAGGTGGCTCAACTCAAAGGTGCCGATGCCATTTTAATCACCGGGATCGGCAAGGATAACTTTTTCATGGGGGGCTCCAGCTCCTCCGAAATCCAGATAGATGCCTTGTTCCTGAAATATAAATAGCTCGCCAACTTCTGATCACCAGGCAGTCGATTGCCGCCTCGCAGCCGCCAGGATTCCGTAAGCGAAGCCGTGAAAGCGGGTGATAGATCTCGCAGGTTGAAGCACTGGAAGATCATCCAATTTATATAAACGGGGAGGATACATAAATGAAGGGTTTACAAAAAGCAGGCGGCATCGCCGCACTATACTCGGGAGCCGCCTACATCGGGGGGATGGTGGGCTTTCTCCTGGTAGTGAACATCTCTGGCGTGGTCGATCCCGTCCAGAAAGTGGCCTTAATGGCGGACAACTTGACTTTCCTATACATCATGTATCTGATCATCTATGTGGTCTGGGCCGTCTTTCTGGTCGTCCTGGGACTGGCGCTCTACGATCGGCTGAAGGCCGGTTCGTCTGCACTGGCCCAGACCGCCACCGTCTTTGCCATGATCTGGGCCTGCGTGATCATTGCAGCCGGTATGATCCATAATGCCGGCATGGAGCAGGTCGTCGAGCTCTATGAAAAGGACCCGGCTCAAGCGGCCACGGTCTGGTTGGCCATTGACTCTGTGTTTGCCGGATTAGGTGGCAGTAATGAGGTTATCGGCGCCATATGGATTCTACTGATAAGTCTGGCAGCATTGAAGGCCGGAGAGCTTCCCAAGGTGCTGAACTACCTCGGCGCGGTGATCGGTGTTGCGGGCATCGTCTCGGTTGTCCCCCCGCTGGCCGAGATATTTATCTACATCTATGCGCTGGGCGAGATCGTGTGGTTCATCTGGCTGGGGATCGTCCTGTTGCGCGGCAGCCCCGGCGCGGCGGCGTAATAGCCGGACGCATTCGTACCACGCCCGGGGTACATGAGTCCCTACGGTGAGCGCCCTAACAGTAAGGAGTTAGAATGGCACGAATTATAACACGCAGAGATTTTTTATTAATGTTCCTCGGGGTTTTGGGGCTCTTTTCGATAACACAACTTACTGCAGCTCAAAAACAACTCAGCAGGACCACTTCGGCCAGAATAAAGAAACTCTCCACTGACAAATTCGACAATCCCAATTCGAACATCCTGTTGGTGCTCTGGTCATTTCATCATTATAACACCAAGAAAATTGCTGATGTCATTGCAGAAACCCTTGGTGCACAAATAAAGTCGCCACCAGAGATAAAGCCTGAAGATCTTCAGAGATATGACTTAATCGGGTTCGGATCGGGGATATATCATCAACAGCATCATCGGTCGCTGCTTGACCTTGCCGACAACCTTAAGGAGGTCTCAGGGAAAAGAACGTTCATTTTCTCAACCAGCGGTGTTTCAAGAAAATTTGCCATCAAGAATGACATTGATGACCCGCATGAAGTACTCCGGGAAAAACTGCTGTCCAAAGGATGCAACATTCTTGGTGAATACAACTGCCCCGGCTGGAATACGAACAGTTTTCTCAAGCTTGCCGCCGGGATCAACAAATTCAGACCGAATGCGAAGGATCGGCAGCGTGCGAAGGAATTCGCGGAAGGTTTGAAAGAGAGGGTCAAAGATTTGGCCATTCCGTTCGGGACGACGGAGTAGAACCTTACGAAGCGCTGCAGTTGGAAATCAGGAGTGCTCACCATAGGGCAAATCCTTGCCCCGTTTTCCTGCCCAGAGAGTAATTCACCAAGAGGAAATACGGTAATTCCGGGAATAGCTACACTTTATTGCACAGGTGAGGGTTTTTCCTTGAGGAAACGCTGCGTCTTGCCTCAAATTGTCCTTCTGAATATGGATCGGAGCATATCGTAATGCCTGAAGAAAGACGCAGCAGTAAAAAGCGTAGAGCACAACCGGAACGGAGAGTTAAACCTGATCGGCGTACTGCGATTCAAGCCGAGCGGGCCTATCAGGCCATGCAGGCTGATGAGCCCGAGGTTGTTCCGGAGGAGGAGCGGCGCTCGGGTGATGAACGCCGCGCAGACAATCCACGACGATCCGGCATCGACCGCCGTATCTGATCCCGATCTCTACCGTCTATCTTGAGAGCGGGAGTCCTGAAATGATCAGTGCTGACTCATTCTATACTAGTCCTATGGCAAGATTGAGTGGCTAAAAAGAAACCAAAAAGCAAGCCCCAACCGATGAAAGCGGGACCATTGCAGTCCCTCTTTGCCGGCCGGTATGCCGTCCGTCTCCACCTGCTTGCCTTCGGCCTGGGAGCTGCTGTATACGGGATATGGTCCGTGCTGCTGGGGCAGGATAATAATTGGGACCTGCGGAATTACCATTATTACAATCCCTTCGCCCTGCTCAATGGCCGCCTGGGATTCGACTATGCCCCCGCCCAGATTCAATCCTTCCTGAATCCCTTGCAGGATCTCCCCTTCTACTTCCTGGTGAACGTGCTGCCGCCGATGGGAGTTGGGTTCGTCATGGGCGCCCTGCACGGCCTCAATTTCGGCCTCATCTTCGCCATCGCCTGGGTTTTGCTGCCGGGTAGAACTCCGGCCCTACGCCTCGGGTTGGCCCTGCTGTGTGCCGCCGTGGGGATGTACAGCCCCATCACGCTGGCGGAGCTGGGCGCCACGGAAAACGATCTGTTCACCGGCCTGTTCGCTATGGCCGCCCTCCTCGTGGTCATCCGCTCGCTGACGGGCGAGCGCATTCCGGGCTTGAAGACCCGGCCCGCCCAGCTGCTGGTCGCCGGACTGATCATGGGCATCGGCTGCGGCCTGAAACTGACCGCCGTCCCCTACGCTCTGGGGCTGCTACTTGCGTCGCTGGTAATCGGAGAAGACTGGCGTCAGCGGTTGACCACCGTTGGCTGGTTGGTGGCCGGTCTCGTACTCGGTTTTCTCCTCTCCGGGGGCTTCTGGATGATCACCATGTGGTCCCATTATCGCAGCCCCCTGTTTCCCTTCTATAACCAGTGGTTCCAGTCACCCTATTACGACTTGAGAAATTTCGGGGATGCCCGCTTTATGCCCAGGTCTGTGCTGGAGTGGTTGTTCCAGCCGTTCTATTTCTTCACCTCCAATCAGTTTACCTACCATTCAAACGATTTCCGCGACATACGCTACGCTATCATCTATGTATTACTGGGTGCCTTTCTCGTTTTACGCCTTATCCGGGGGAAAACGACTCCCGGCCAGCCCCAGGGAGAACAGCACCTTCTTGGACCGGGGCGACTGACATCCGCGGAGCTGGTCCTGCTCACCTTCTTCATCAGCTCCTACGTGATCTGGGAGCTGCAATTTTCCGTCATAAGGTACATCCCTCCGCTGGAGCACCTGGCTCCCTTGATGATCATGATCCTGGTCTTCCGGATTTTCAGCGCTCGGGAAATCAGGGCTGGTGCATTGGGCGTGCTCTTCCTCATCGGTGTACTGATTGTTCGTCCACCTGGTTTCCAACGCTTGCCGTGGTCGAATAAGTTCTTCGACACCCAGGCCCCACCGCTTGAGCAACCCGATCAGACCGTAGTGCTCATCGCCAGTGACCGGCCCTGGTCCTACCTGATCCCGGCCTTCCCTTCAGGCGTGCGGTTCGTGCGGGTGGGTGGTAACTTTACCCGGCCGCATCGTCCTACCCGGATGGTCGCCGAAATGCGCGAACTGATCGACAACCATCAGGGCCCCCTCTATCTTCTATCCCGGATGGAACGTCTACGGGAGGATGCGCAGCTGCTGCAGGCTTATAACGTCGCCCTGCTGCGACTACAGCCTAAACCTGTGGGCTCGCGGCACGAACCTCGTGGCCTTGTTCTGTGGCCGGCGGTCAGAATGGAGAACTGAATCCAACTGCGGGGGAAATGATGACAGACCGGAACGCCATTCAGATTGCAGTACTCTTACCCTGCTATAATGAAGAGCCCACCATCGCCAAGGTGGTATCGGATTTCAAAAACGCCCTGCCCGACGCTGCCATCTACGTGTTCGATAATAATTCCACTGACCAGAGCGCCTCCCTGGCCCGGGAAGCGGGCGCCACGGTGGTGCACTCGCCGCAGCCGGGGAAAGGCAACGTGGTGCGCCATATGTTCGCGGTCATCGACGCGGACCTGTACCTGATGGTCGACGCTGATGATACCTATCCCCCTGACAAGGCGGCGGAGCTGATTGCGGCTCAGAACGAAAGCGGGGCCGACATGGTGGTGGGGATGCGGCTGAGCGAGCATGACACGCGGGCCTTCCGGAGCATGCATAAATTCGGTAACCGCCTCA
>CP070787.1:2662807-2675356 GCA_020346745.1 Fidelibacterota bacterium
GATATCCAGAACTTCTCTCCGGTGTAGGAATAGTAAGGATCTTCAGGATTGGCGGACTGAGGCAAGTATTTAGCCCACAAGACTTTACCGAAATGTTCACTATCAAACGTGCTGATCTCCCCTCCCAGGGTAATGGTGCTGCGTGCAAAGTTCCAGCGCAGAGTGGGCACCCAGCCATACTGGTTTTTTAATACCCATTTCTGGCGTACGAGGTCGGTTCGTTTCAGTGTGAAGTATCCGTTGTCTCTTTCGAGTATGTCATTCTCCCAGTCGCCGTCGAGATCGATCCCGGAATAATATTCGAGGGAATCGGCCCCGAACAAACCGGGATCGAGGATTTTGAACTCCTCGATGCCGTATTCTTCCAGTTTCCTGGCGTCTTTCAGCTGTTCATAATACCCTTCACCACGGATATAGAACAGAGTATTGGTTAGAACAGTATTCTCTCCCAGCCGTAATTCATGATGGAATTCATAATGCGGTTGATTGAAATTGTCGGTCTCATTCTGATAGTGAGAGTAGGGATTATGCCGATGATCCTGATTTAGAGCGCTCTCAGGGCTGGCATCCCAGGCTGCGTGGGAGCGTTCCGGACCGCCATAGATATTGATTTTGGTGGTCGTATGCTGATCGTAGCGGACAGCACTCAGGAAATAGGACCACAGCTCCGACCAGGCATCATCCCGATAGCCGTCGGTGGTGATCCTCGAAAAGCGGCCATAGAATGAATAGGTATTGTCGATCAATCCCGACAGGAAATCGAAGCTGTATTTCTCTGTGTCATAGCTTCCGATTCCGAGTTCGAATCCGAAGCGACGGTGCGCCGGGAAATTCGTGGTGACCAGATTCACCGAACCACCGAAGGCATTCCGGCCATACAGGGATGTGCCTATCCCTCTCTGAATCTGAATATCTTCGACATTTGAGAGCAGGTTGGGGATATCGACCCAATAGACGTTATGGTCCTCCGGATCGTTCAGGGGTACACCGTTGATGGTGACGCTCAAGCGCCGCTGATCGAATCCGCGGAGTTTTAGCTGGGTATAGCCGATACCGTTCCCGGCATCAGAGTAACTATAGACGCCGGGAAGTGAATTCAACAACATAGGTACATCCTGCACGGACCACCTTTCTTCGATCTCTTCTCGGGTTACGTCACTGAAGGCGATGGGACTCTCGCGCCGGCGAGCCCTATCGCCCGTCACAATGATCTCCTGTCCAGGTATCACAGTTTGTGAGAGTGCGAAGTCAATGGACGTGTCTCCAGGTACCACGATGGTCAGTTTGAGCACGGCATAGCCGATCATGCTCGTACTGAGGGTGTATTTTCCTGCTTGTACGTCACTCAGCCGGTAGGCTCCAGCATTATTCGTCGTCGTGCCGATTCCCAGCTCTTCAATCATTACATTAGCGCCATGCAGTGGTTGAGCGTTGACCTTATCGACGACGCTACCGGAGATCGTACTACTCTCACTCCCGGCTATGATGATAACGGGAAAAAGAAAGAAAATTGCTGCGAGTGTTGTCAGGAACGAATAGAAGGATGTGCGCATCATAGGTTCCCTCCGCTGGTATTATCCAGATCAGGTTCAAAGGGTTTGATCTCAGCCATCCCACTCGCGTGGAACAGCACCCCATAATGATAAAAGTTACATTGAAGCTGTCCCGGTCTCAAGGACTTCGGACAGCACACTCCAAGCTATACTACGGCAGCTCATTGACTAGATGAGCTTGCCAGCTAGCTCAAAGAGATTGAATCCTTCGTCGGAGAATGGTTACCTTTACCGCCAACTTATCAACGGAGTATATCCATGAAACAACTTCCAGAGATCACTCTCAAGGCAGTCATTCTCGGCATTATCCTAGCTGTACTCTTGGGTGCTGCCAATGCATACCTGGGGCTTTTTGCGGGCATGACCGTATCAGCCTCTATCCCGGCGGCGGTTATTTCCATGGGGATACTCCGTTTATTCCGAGAGCACAACATCCTGGAGAACAACATTGTACAGACGGCGGCCTCAGCGGGTGAATCGCTGGCAGCCGGTGCCATCTTCACCTTGCCAGCACTGGTGATGATGGGCTATTGGACGAATTTCGACTACCTGTGGGTGACCCTGATCATGGGATTTGGGGGATTGATCGGTGTGTTATTCACGATCCCCCTGCGCCGCTCGCTAATCGTTGAGGGTCAGCTGATGTTTCCCGAGGGTGTGGCCACCGCCGAAGTATTGAAGACGGGTGAATCAGGTGGCCGGGGCATCGCTTACATTGCCATGGCAAGTATTGCTGGAGCCCTGTTCAAGTTCGGTGAGTTGGGTCTGCGGGTCTGGACGGCCACCGTCGAAGCCGGAGCCCGGGTAGGAGGATCCATCGCCTACATCGGGACCAACCTCTCCCCCGCACTGATCTCGGTGGGTTTTATCGTCCGCTTGAACATCGCCGTGCTCATATTTCTTGGTGGAGCCATGAACTGGTTCGTGGCGATCCCTATCATCTCCGGTACGCAGGAATGGCCGACCTATCAACTGGCTTCACCGGACCTGGATGCTTCGGCCTGGAATACATTTCTCCTGGAGCTGGAAGAGCCTTCACCGGGAATGACGGCGGAGAATCTGGCAGCGCTGGAGGCAGCTAACGCGGCCGTCCAGGAGCAGGTAGGTCAGCCGGTATCCGCAGTGGATTGGGCTGGCACGATATGGTCACAGCGGACGCGATACCTTGGTGTGGGTGCTATGGTGGTAGGCGGCCTCTGGGCCCTGATCAGCATGGGAGGATCCATTCTTCTTGGGATACGAACGGGACTGCGGCAATTCCGGCGGGAGCCTGGTGCCCCGGCGATCGAGCGGACCGAAATGGATACGCCCATGCAATATGTACTCACAGCGCTGGTCGTGGCACTTATCCCGCTCTTTCTGATCTATCAGGCGGTTGTGGGCCATCTCTACGTAAGTCTGCCCATGGCGTTGATCATGCTGATCGCCGGTTTCTTCTTTTCAGCTGTCGCGGCGTATATGGCCGGTCTGGTTGGATCTTCGAACAATCCCATCTCAGGTGTCACCATTGCCACCATCCTGTTTTCAAGTCTCCTGTTGCTGGTTCTCCTGGGCAGGGGATCCGTTACCGGGGCGCCCGGGGCGATCATGATCGGCGCGGTGGTGTGTGCGGCTGCCGCCATCGCCGGTGATAACATGCAGGATCTGAAAGCGGGCTTCATTCTCAAGGCCACACCATGGAAGCAGCAGGTCATGCAGGGCGTGGGGACCCTATCGGCAGCGTTCGTCATGGCCCCCATCCTGATGCTGTTGCTCAAGGCCTACGGTTTCGGTCCCGCGACTCCCGAGCATCCTAATTCCCTGCAAGCACCACAAGCGACCCTCATGCGTTCAGTAGCGGAAGGGGTATTTGGAGGCAATCTCCCCTGGGATATTATTTTTGTGGGAGGTTTGATCGGGGTAGCGGTTATCTCCCTTGATCAATACCTCAAGGCACGAGGTGCGAATTGGCGGGCGCCCGTTCTGGCAGTAGCGGTGGGCATCTACCTGCCCCTCCAGCTGAGTGTTCCCATTTTCATCGGCGGTTTACTCTCCTTCGTTGCCGAGCGGTTCTATCGGCGCTCCAACCAGCCCGAGGACGTGGTGGACACCCTGCGCCAGCACGGTCTGCTGTTCGCTTCCGGTTTGATCACGGGTGAGGCTCTGGTAGGCATTCTGATGGCGATACCCATCGTGATTTCTGGAGATAGTGACGTGCTGGCCATCATTCCGGCACCCCTGGGTGGTTGGCCCGGACTGATTCTCCTGGGTGGTGTGATTGTATGGCTGTACCGGGTGGTTACGCATACCCGGCACGCCACCTAGGCAATAGCGGTTAAGGAAGGGCATTCTACGAGGGGAAATGAGAGTGAGCGATTAGAGCCTAATGAAGCTGGACCTGGAGTTCTTTCGTCGGCTACCCAAAGCCGAGCTACATTGCCATCTTGACGGATCAGTACGCCTGGAAACGATCTTCGATCTGGCAGCCCAGCAGAAGATTGAGCTGCCAACCAATGATGCCGATGCACTCAAAGCGACCATAGCAATCGGCGAGCGCCTGGGCTCACTCGAAGATTATATCGACCGCTTTCAGCTGCCTCTAAAAGTCCTTCAAACACCCGAAGCGCTGGAACGGGTGGCTTACGAGCTCGCCGAGGATGCATGGAATGATGGTGTACGGTATATGGAGGTACGTTACTCCCCTATCCTCCATACCAAAGCAGGTATGACGGGCGCGGAATCCATCGAAGCCGTCAAGCGTGGGATGGACCGCGCCGAGATAGACCTGGGCATTCGGGTGGGCATCATCATCTGTGGGATTCGGAGCATATCCCCGGAAGTCTCCTTAAGGCTGGCTGATCTGGCCGTCCAGTTCAAACACCGGGGAGTTGTGGGATTCGATCTGGCGGGAGCTGAAGAGAACTTTCCGGCGAAGCATCACCAGGAAGCTTTTTTCCTGATCTTGAAGAACAACATCAACACCACCCTGCATGCCGGGGAGGCATTTGGCCCCGACAGCATCCATCAGGCCATCCACTACTGCGGCGCGCACCGCATAGGCCACGGCACCCGGCTGCTCGAAGATCAAGACCTGATGCATTACGTCAACGACCATCGGATTGCACTGGAAGTCTGTCTCACGAGCAATGTGCACACCAAGAGTGTTCGCAGCTTGAAGGAGCACCCATTCAAATACTATTATGACCAAGGTATACGCGTAACGCTCAATACTGACAATCGCCTGGTCTCCGACACAACGCTCTCTAGGGAATACCTAATCGCTAAGGAGACCTTTGGTCTGACCCTCAACGATTTTCGTGATATCATTATCAATGGATTCAAGTCCAGCTTCATGAGCCATCAAGAGCGGCGGGAGGTGATCAAATCGGTGATAGAGGAATTAGAAGCCGGGTTCGGCATCAAGCCGTTAATTATCGCCTGATCACTGCCACTTTGCCTACACCGGATCGGCCGCTGGGCAGGTAGGCGGCAATCAGATAAACACCTGATCCAACCCAGTCGCCGGAGGAATTCTTCCCGTCCCAAGCAGCCTGGTACCCCTGAATTCCTCCATTCTGCGCTGTCAGTTCTCTAACCAGCCGACCAGTGACGGTGAAGATCTTCACTGCTGATCCCTGGCGCAATCCATCCACGATAAGCGACTGATCCGAGGGGATACGATACGGGCTTGGGAAGATCACCATCTCGCCATAATCGGCCAGGTTATTCTTGAAAGGCATCTTGAGTGCCGATATCCCCTTGGACGTAGCCAGGTAGGCAACTCCGTCCTCATCATCAAGGTAGATATCCAGCACCTCATCCGATATGAGTGAGCTGTTATCGGTGTTAAACCCATCAACAGTTGGCCAGAATGTGGTGTTATCCAACAATACCCATATTCCGTACTGGGGGGTGGTGATCCACTTGTTGTTCTGGGCATCTACCCTGATCTTTGATCCCTCACCGAAGGGAATATCACGGAGATAAGGACCGAACTGTGTGAAGGGTGTAAGGGAGAGGTTCGGTTGAACATAGTAACCCATGACACCATCTGGTGATATGGTCCAGAGTACATCGTTGTGATCAAAAGTCAACGACCAGACCGTATTGGAATGGTCGGATTCAAGCCTGGCGGATACGGAGGTCCATTGATCGTCGGAGGTGTTCCCGAGGGTGTTTCCATGGTCCAGTACCGCAATACCCCCCAAGCTGCCCAATTCTCCGAAAACCTGACTGCCAATCCATACACGGCCCCAGTTGTCAAAAGCGATCTCTGTAGGCAGGGCGTTCAATACGTTCCGGCTGTCCGAGATTGAGAAATGATGCCAGGTGTCATCCCTTGTTAACACCGCGATAACGTTCTGTCTGATCTGGGAGAAAGGATTAGCTATCCATACGTTGCCATTTCGATCCATTGCCATGTGACGAACGGTGATAAACGCATCCCTGGCAAGGCCATCGAGACGGCCGTCAGTGGTATCGTACTTTATATATCCGGCCACGTCATCAAAATTCAGCCGCAGAATACCTCCCGCCCTAGGTGGATTGCCTTTAAAACCAATGAGGATATCACCGCTGGGGCGCTGGAGCATATTCCAGGACTGCTTGCCTCGAAAATAGATGGTGTCCGCCAAGAAAAAGGTGCTGCTTTGAACCCGGGCATCATCATCAATGCGATCCCCCTCCGGACCTTCGGCAATATTGTAGCTGGGCAGTAGATTATACCACGACAAACCGTTGAAGCGAGCGATCCCGCGGGTGCCGGCAGCGACCAGCTCGCCTGTTCGTAATTTGAGGATGGAAGAGTACGTCTGACCTGCCATGGTATTGGGACGCAGGAGCGTCCATTTCCTGCTGGAATAGTTATACTTAGCCAGGCCATGGTCGAAGAGTGCAGCATACCCCTCACTTATGTCTTTACCGTCTGTGTAGGCTATGACCTGAGCCTCAAGGGCCGGGGAAGAGTATCTGGCTCCGTTGGGACGAATTCCCATCAGAAGCCGGGAGATCGAGACGAGGAAATCTCCATTGGAGCGCCGCATCAGGTGGTGCAGAGTACCGCCTCCGAAGGAGGAATACGTTTGCCATCCATCCATTGCCCGATGGAAAAGGGCATTCGAGGTCAGATAGTAATGCCCGGTTGAGTCGACATGATACTGGAAGACGTCACTCTCTTCCTGCACAACCTGCTGCCAAGTGAGGGGATCCTTCAGATTGGAGCGTCGATAATCGTTTCCCAGCACCCCCACATTCGTAGTCACGAAGAGCGAATCTGCCCACAGGTCTAAATCCAGGATTTCACTGACTGCAAGGGGGAAGTTGTAATATATGTCCATGAAGCTGTAGCTGCTGCCATCCCAGCGCAGTTCGACAATACCTACTTCCTGGCTTTGGCGGAAAGCAGCGAAGCCCTGCTCTTCGGTGGCAACTATATTAATGATCTCATCGAGTCCGAGGTCCACAAAATGCACGTCACCCGTAATGAGATTAACGAGCTGGACGATTCCTCTCGGTGGGGCACCTCCCAACCACATCCAATCACCCTGAACAGTAAGGAAACTGATGTCAGTATAGACCAGACCCTCAGCAGTAGCAATGGTGGCGAACGAAGTATCCTCCGGATCGTATACCAGAACACCGCCTCCGGTAGCCATGTAGACCCGGCCATCATAGAACTCAAGGTTACGAGGACTAATAGTCGAGGTGGAATTGAGCCACTCACCTACACGGACCTGCCCCATCCCCCAATCGGCGATAAGGCAGTAGAGAGTGACGAAAAAGATGTAACGCGGGATCAAGCGAGCTTGGCAGTGAGGCTGATCATTTCAATCAGGCTTTGCATAGCCTCCGCCCCTTTATTACCAGCTTTGGTACCGGCTCGTTCAAGGGCTTGCTCCAAATTCAGGGTCGTTAGTACTCCGAAGGATATGGGAACGGGAAGTTTTACAGAGAGGTCGGTCAGACCACGCGCTACCTCACTGGCTAGGACATCAAAATGGGCGGTACTCCCCTTGACCAGTGCACCAAGGGCCAATACACCCTGATACTGACCGCTTTCTGCCAGGTTCTTGACGGTGGCCGGGATTTCAAACGAGCCAGGCACCCAGACGACAGTCAATTTGTCGGCCTTTCCGCCGTGCCGCAGAAAGGCATCCTCGGCGCCTGATAGTAACTGTTGGGTAATCATACTGTTGAACCGGCTGGCCACAATGGCGATGGCCTGGTCTTTAAGTATTACCTCACCGACGATGGATCGTGCCATAATATGCTCCTATTGTAAAATCAGATGCCCAAGCTTATCGCGCTTGGCTTCCAGATATTGCTTATTCTTTGCTGTAGCCGGAATCTCTATCGGTTCTCGGTCCACAATTTCCAAACCGTAACCGTCCAGGCCAACAATTTTCCGGGGATTATTCGTCAGTAGCCGCAGCTTTCGAACGCCTAGATCTTTCAGGATCTGGGCTCCGATACCATATTCCCGAAGATCGGATTTAAAGCCCAGGCGTTGATTGGCTTCCACCGTATCTAAGCCCTGATCCTGAAGGCCGTAAGCGAGCAGCTTATTTTTAAGTCCGATCCCCCGCCCTTCCTGTCGCAGGTAGACCAATACGCCTTGGCCGGCTTCGTTAATGCGTTCGAGCGCCCGGTCCAGTTGCGGACCGCAATCACAGCGCTCCGAGCCGAAGATATCTCCAGTGAGGCACTGGCTGTGTACACGCACCAATACGGGATCATCAGTGGGGAACTCGCCTTTTGTGAGGGCCAAGTGAGTATCGTGATGCAGTGTGTCCTGATAGACGGCCAGATTGAACTCGCCATATTTTGTAGGGAACTGGAGAGTAGTAAGCAACTCGATAAGCTTCTCATTTGTCCGTCGATAGGCAATAATCTCGGCAACACTTACCATTTTCATCTCATTCTGCCTAGCAATGGCTTCCAGCCGCTTTCCCTTGGCCATGGTGCCATCCTCGTCGACGATCTCCACCAGCAGGGCGATAGGCTGGGCCCCTGCCAATCGTGCCAGGTCCACACTGGCTTCCGTATGCCCTGCACGTTGGAGAACGCCACCCGGTGTTGCGACCAGAGGGAACAGGTGCCCGGGGCGGGCCAAATCCTCCGCTTCAGCCTCAGGATCAAGCAGTACCTGCAGGGTCTGCCAACGATCCCGGGCGGAGCTCCCGGTGGTCGTACTTTTCGCGGCATCCACGCTGACGGTAAAAGCGGTTTCATGCAGCGCCGTATTACGATGGACCATCAGTGGAAGTCCCAGCTTTTGGGCACGCTCGCCAGTCAAGGGAGCGCAGACAAGACCCCTTCCTTCGCGTATCATGAAGTTGATGTCCTCAGGACGGACCTTCTCCCCCAACATGACGAAATCACCCTCATCCTCCCGTTCCATATCGTCAGTAACGATAACCATCTTCCCGGCCTTCAGATCTTCAAGGACGGCTTCCACCGATTCAAACATGGCTAACTTTCTCCAAATCCCCAGCTGCGCAGCTTGTCCAGATCCGGGTGCCAGACCTCGGCCCCGTTTTCCATTTCCAGGAAACGCTCAAGATATCGAACCAAGATATCGGTTTCAACATTGACCGGATCGCCAGTCTGCTTTTTGCCAAGGGTAGTATGTGCCAGAGTGTAGGGAATGAGCGCCACGGTAAGTCCGGCAGGGGAAACGTCGGTAAGAGTCAACGAAACGCCATCCAAAGCGATGGAGCCTTTCGGTACGCAGTATCGCAGCCATTCAGGGTCCACAGCAACCGTCATACGGACATCACCCCGGTCAGTAGCAATATGATCAATGTAGGCCACCGTTTCCACATGCCCTTGGACCACATGGCCGTGGAACCGGTCAGCGGGCCGCAAAGCTCGCTCCAGATTGACCCAACTGCCTGGAGAGAGATCGCCGAGACTGCTTTTTTCCAGGGTCTCCGGGATTACCTGGACAGTAAAACTCGGTTCTGATTTATCCACTACCGTCAGGCAGACACCATTGACAGCGATACTATGCCCCACCGCCAGGTCCGACATGATCGTCCGGGCAGCGATAGTGAGGGAATCAAATCCGTCCCCTTGAATACGATCGGTTACCTGTCCCATCTCTTCTACGATGCCTGTAAACATCAATAACTCCTCACGAACTAATGTTGTGATAAGGCCTTGGAAAATGAGGTATCGGCGTGTGCGACTATAAGGTGATCAGCGCCCACTTCTTCCTCAAGAACCGGATACCACCCAGCAGGTATCTCGAGGGAATTGCGCAGGTCAGACCTGCACCGAACCGCTTGCTCAGCCTCTCGCGGTGCCGTGAAAAGGATCACTTCGTCCGCCAGCCCCGCCTGAAGAAATTCCCGATGCAAGGTGGGACCTCCTTCGACGAGGATGGAAGTGATCCCCTTCTTCCCCAGGATATCGAGCACCTGGTTGAGATTTACTCCCGCTGCCGATGGCGACACCCGGACCTGCTCACCCCAAATGGTTGTTCCGGATTCCCCAACTGATGTAAAGACCATTGTTGGGGCGACACCGTCTTGGAACAGTCGGAGTTCCGGGTCCAGCTTCAAATGAGTATCTAATACAATTCGCGTGGGGTGCGGTCCAGATGCTTCTCGAACAGTCAGCCGGGGATTATCTCTCTCCGCCGTTTTCCGGCCCACCACTACACCATCCACCCCAGCCCGCAGCTGATGAACCCACCGGCGGGATTCGGGAGAAGTAAACCAGTGCCCATCCGCCAGGGTGGCGGCGACAAAATTATCCCGCGTACGTGCCACCTTCAGAATAACATAGGGTCTGCCAGAAGTGATCCATTTAGCAAAATAGCGGATCATCCAGGCACCTTCATCCGCGCACGGCCCTTCAGAGACTTCAATGCCGGCTGACCGCAACTGGATAAGCCCACGACCATTCAATTTGGGATTCGGATCACGGGTGGCTACGATTACCCTCTTTATGCCGGCACTTATCAGAGCCTGGGTGCAAGATGGTGTCTTCTTACCCTCCAAAGCATCGGTGCAGGGTTCGAGAGTGACATAGGCAGTCGCACCCTGTGCCTTTTCGCCCGCAGCCTTTAGCGCATTCACCTCTGCGTGGGGTCCACCGAATTGTTCATGATATCCTAGGCCAACAACTTCCCCCTCACGCACCAGGACACACCCCACCGGTGGGTTCGGGCTCACCTGGCCCCGCCCATTGTGAGCCAGTGCCAAGGCCTGCGCCATAAAGGCTTGGTCCCGCGGCGCCTCATTTGGTAGCACCTGCCTGCTCTCAGTAACAATTGCGGATTCGACCATACTCATTAACAATCTAGATCGTCTTGAATGGAACGGGAATAAAGCACAATATAAAAATGGCTAAACAGATAATACCAATGCGCAATTCATGCGGTGTCAAGGAAGTGCCCACATCATAAACCGGCGGGTGTTTGACCGTGCGCATTAAAATCAGTATGAGGAAACCCCAAAAAAGCCAGTTTGGCGAGAGAAAAATCCCCATAGGTATGAGGGCGACGAAGATGGCCCGCCCAAGCCACTCTTGGCGTTCTCCCAGGAGGGCATAAGCGATGTGACCTCCATCCAGCTGTGCCAGCGGCAGAAGGTTCAGCATTGTTACCAGCAAGCCGATCCATCCGGCGAAGCCCACCGGATGCAACAGGACATCCTGTTCCGGTCCCAGATTGGGGAACATCACGACCGTAGCCCATTTCATTAGTAGGCTTTCACCCAGGAAGAAGCCCGGGCTTTCAATCGCAACGACACTGGACAGGTGAAGCCCCAAGAAGATGGCCGGCACCGCCGCCAGGAAACCTGCGATCGGCCCGGCAGCGCCAATTTCCAGCAGTGCCAACCGGTTGGGTATCGGTCCCCGCATCTTGATGAATGCACCCAGGGTTCCGATAAACGTAATGGGCGGGGGCAGGGGAATAAAGTAGGGCGGGGACACGTCCACCCGGTGTCGACGGGCATAGAAGTAATGTCCAAATTCGTGGATACCCAGAATAGCTAGCAGAGTCAGGCTGAACGGCCACCCAGAGACGATAGTGCCAGGCTGCCTGAAGATGTCATGTCCATCCAGCATTGCACCGGCGGCGAGCGTGGTCAGTATCGTGGCCAGAAAGAGCACGATATGCGTCCTTGACAGGCGATGCGACGGAGCCGAGGTTCGCTCACGAAGTACGACATATGACCGGCCATTCTCATGAGAGTATGTGACATCCAGTCCCAGACCCTCCAAGGCGGTTTGGGCCGCATTATCCGCCTCACCTTCCGCCAGATGGTAGAAGACCACCTCGCCATCGCGGATCTTACCACGTCCCTCAATGATGGCCACCTGGGCCAGAGACTGGACACCCTGTTCAATCAGCGCAGATATACCCATCATCCTCATTTATGAAAAACTCGATGCAAGGTTCCGGATTTCAGGGGAGTATCAGATACTCGGGATTATACCACTTGCGGATTTTCCTGGCAGGTGGCGGCAAATAGACTTCCGAAGGCGTTTTTGGCAAGGGTGGTTTCGAGATACCTTCTACCTTCACCGGGACCTCATCCATAGCGAGCCTAGTCAGATGGTTGATCCAATCCCGTGACGCCTGGGCATATACGGCTACGATACTGTCGGGAAAGCCCATAGCACCAAGGGAAGTAATCACCAGAGCGGAGATAACCGGGACATAGCGATTAGCCGGATCCTGGTAAAACTGGTCAGTACCCCGGATTAGTTCGTCGATGGCGAACCGACCAAGATAATCCCGGAAAATAGTATCTGCCAGCAGGGCATCCGCCGACTGTATCTGGAGATAGTCATACAGCTTACCATTGAGCAATCCCCGCACGTAGGCCCGTTTCATGGGCAGCCTGAATTCAGGGTACTCCTGGGTTATCCGATCCATCTCCATCCAGTTGTACCCATCCCAGAATAGCTTTGGCGACTGGCCCCAAGCCACGGCCACCAGTATCGCTATTAACAAGAGCCTTCTAATCATTTGCGGAAACGTGTCGGAGTCGAACCGACCATC
>CP070787.1:2675456-2689486 GCA_020346745.1 Fidelibacterota bacterium
CTTGCGGGAATCATATACAAAATACCCCTGGGCATTGAAATCGGTTCCCTCACCAATGATTTTGATTGAATTCTTATTCGCACCAACGGTGCCATCGGCGCCTAGCCCAAAGAACATCCCACGGAAAACATCTTCCCGCTCTGTACCCGCTGTAGAATCGTAGTCTAGACTGTGGTGTGAAACATCATCTTCGATGCCAATCGTGAAATGATTTTTCGGTGTATCTTTTTTGAGCTCATCGAAAATGCCTATTACCATACTGGCTGTGAATTCTTTCGATGATAATCCGTATCTCCCTCCCAGGATCGTGGGCCTGTTCGCGCTGGATTTCGAACCATTCGTGGCAGATTCGTTGAACGCGTTCACAACATCCAGGTACAGTGGCTCACCTGCACTCCCTGGCTCTTTTGTCCGGTCTAGAACAGCCACCTTTCGCACGGTATCGGGCAAGGCTTTTACCAATGCATTGCCGTCAAACGGGCGATAAAGTCTTACTTTAAGTACTCCAACCTTTGCCCCTGTGGTATTAAGATAATCTACTGCCTCATGGGCCGCTTCCGCGCCAGATCCCATCAGGATAACAACTCTCTCAGCCTTCGGATCACCGATATATTCGAATAGGTGGTAGCTGCGTCCGGTCAATTCCGCAAATCTGTCCATTGTGCGCTGTACAATTGCTGGTGCTGCCTGATAATAGGGATTAACGGTTTCTCTGACCTGGAAGAATACATCCGGATTCTGTGCGGTTCCCCGAAGCACAGGCGTCTCCGGCTTCAGGGCTCTCGCACGGTGGGCGTTAATCCACTCATCCTTGATCATGGCTCTCATGATCTCATCAGGCAGCTCCTCAACCTTCATGACCTCGTGTGATGTGCGGAATCCATCAAAGAAATGCAGAAACGGGATTCGACTCTCCAAGCTGGCAGACTGGGTGATCAGGGAGAAATCCATGACTTCCTGGACAGATCCGCTGGCCATGAGCGCAAAACCGGTCCCTCGAGTAGCCATGACGTCACTGTGATCTCCAAAAATCGAAAGTGCATGTGCTGCGACAGTCCGGGCGGCAACATGGAAGACTGTCGGAGTCAACTCACCGGCAATCTTGAACATATTCGGAATCATGAGAAGCAGGCCCTGGGAAGCGGTGAAGGTTGTGGCCAGGGAACCTGTTTGGAGTGCCCCGTGCACTGCACCGGAAGCCCCTCCCTCACTCTGCATCTCTGTCACGACCGGGACCGTTCCCCATATATTGGGCTTATCGGTGGCGGACCAGGCATCTGCCCACTCACCCATTGGCGAGGAGGGGGTTATGGGATAGATCGCACAAATCTCGTTCGTCTTATAGGCTACATATGCGGCTGCCTCATTGCCGTCAATAGTCACCATCTTGGGTTTCATCATTTACTCCACAAAAATGCCGGATTGATCTCCAGGAATCCGAAGAAGGGGCAACTACGCACCGGACTCCATGTTATCATAAGGATTAATATAAACGAAGCTATCATTAGAGGTTATAAAAGATGACTCCCTTATCCAAGAATCATCTGTGAAAGTCGATAAAAGCCTCTAAAGTTAATCATGAGTCAGGGGGAAAACCTTGAACTTGATAAGCAGAAAAGGCCATTCGGGCCCTGGCGGGATACTCACCTCATCTTGCCAAGCCAGGATCATGGTTTGTCCCTCACCCACCCTGCTTAGCAGGCGGCAGAAGGTGCCTGACCCGGAACTTGAAAAATTGGCTCTATATTTCGGAAAGGTCCCTGAAGTACTCCAGATATCGCCGAAAATAGGAGTACCAGCTGATGAGTAGGAGCAGGGTAGCTATCATGAGTACCCAGAATCCTATATCAGTGAGTTTGAGGACGTATAAAATCATGGCCAGGGCGGTAGCGCTGGAAAACCATTTACCCGTCAAATTTGACTGGAAGACTACAGAACTACGGTTCATGAGATACGTCGCGATGTTGGAGAGAGTTATATCACGAATACCCAACAACACGAAGAAGAAGATCGGAAACTGGCGCTCGGGATCAAATATCAAGAAGATCATTACGGACAGCATGATGATTTTATCGGCGATAGGATCCAACATCTTGCCGACATCAGTGATGGTGTGAGCGCGCCGGGCCAGGTAACCATCAAAAAAATCTGAAAGCACTGCCAGCAAGATCATTACCAATACGGCTTGGAGATGGTCCACTTCCAGTGCCCACACCAGAGGTATAGAAAGGAAAGCTCTAAAGAGACTTAAAGCATTGCTGACCGTTACGATGCGGTCAGAAGTCCGCTTCATGGACCGTTCCATTCTCCATTTGAATAATCCTGTCACAGAAGAAGGCCAGAAAATTACGATTATGGGATATGATTGCCAACGGCTTTGCCCCCCATTCCTCGATGGTGCGAATAAGGAAATTGGCCACCGCCCAAGTTGGCAGACCATAGGTGGGCTCATCCAGGATGACAAGGTCGTAGTCGCCGGCGAATAGCGCCGCGACAATGACAAGCCGGAATCCAAGCCGGGCGTCTTGCACAGCCAGCGCCTGGTATTCAGGCAAATCATTTAGCATTTGCTCGATACGACCTCCATCTAGTCTGCTGATTCGTTCATGGTCAATAAAACGCTGGAGGATATCCTTTATACTTAGACCCTGGCTCAGATTACCCGTTTTTTGAACCAGATATCCAAGTTTTGGGCTCTCTGTCCCCGGTATTGCTGCTGTGAGACTGCCAGCATAGACTTCAATACCAGTGAGACAGTCGGCCAGGGTGGATTTGCCAGATCCATTTTCTCCGAAAATACCCAGGCATCGAATCTTATCGATCACGAGATCGGGAATTAGAAGGGCAAAACCGGATGTTTCAAAGGTTTTCTCCACACCAGCTGCGATCAGTCGCCACTGGGGAATATCGGCTTGCCATTCTGGCAAGGAAGCCTCCATCTCTGTTTTGGTCAATTCTTCCAGCTGCTCTCCATTGATTCGCCACATCGATGACTGCTCATGACCCGGCATGTTAGCGTGGTAAGTAACCGCCAACATCCGCTTTTCATGCCCAACTATGTGCTCCTCGATCAATTGCATGTTGCGAGTACTTAAAAAATCAAAGCAATGTCGGCCAACCAGGAATTCATGGGGTTGTTGGAGTGCCGCCGTGATGGCCAGTAATTGCTGCTCTCCTCCAGATAGTGTATTCGGTGCCTGGCAACTTCTTTCGTGGAAGGGGCTGTCTCGGATAATTCCATCGACGGCCTCGCTGAGTCGACTACCTGTGACGCCTTGATTTTCCAGATCAAAGGCAGTTTCCCGGCGGACTGTATCGGCCACCAGATAATCGGCTAATTGGAGAGGAAAAACAAGACATCTGAGGCCATGTGCCCTTAATGCTCGGGATAATCGCCCAATCAGATCCGGGCTGTCAGGGTATACTTGATAGAGGCCTGGGGGCAGGTCACGCAGGTGGTAACTAACTGCCAAGGATGGCCTGGAGGATTCGGGCGGAAGCCCCTAGATTTGCTTCAATAACTTTTAAGGCTGCTGCACCGGTTTTTTCACGGGCGCTTGAATCAGATAACAGGGCATCCAGATGGTGACGAAATTCCGCCGCTGAAGATACCGAGATTCCCCCTCCATGTGCGATCAACTCCTCAGCCTCATGACTTCTACTGTACCGGGGGCCAAATAGCACCGGGATACCGGCGATGGCTGCTTCCATCACATTATGAACGTTATAACCGAATCCCCCGCCTATGTAGGCCAGGTCGCTACGACCATACAACTCGGCTAGATAGCCCACTCCATCAATGATCAATACCTGGCGGTCACGAAAACGGCCTAACTGCCGACTATAATGCTCCCAGCTGATTCCGGCTTCCGATAGGCGGTTGCCAATTGCATCCACCACCTCAGTTTCCGGTTCGTGAGGAACCCAGTAGGCACGTATGGTGGTATCCTGGCTGAGAATCTCCAACAGGGGCGATGCTATCACCTGTTCGTCTTCCTTGTGAAGGCTGCCCAGAACGATTACACGCTCGTCCCCGCTTTTGCGTTGGATCCGCTGTCCCCCCTTCTGGTTGCGCTCTTTCACGCGGTCATAGCGCGGATTACCCAGATTTCTCACTTCCGTGCCGGTATGTTGTCCCAGAATAGCTTTTATTCTGAGGTGATCGGCGTCGGAAACGGTGTAAATATGGCTAATGGCACCGAAGATATGGCGGTAGAAATTCGAAAGGATCGGCCATTGTTTCGTACTGCCGGGTATTATTCGGGCTGCAAATAAGGTAGTGGGAATGCCTTTCTGTCTACAATTCCAGATCAGGTTGGGCCAGATATCATAGCTCGTTAAGATCACCTTCTGGGGCTTAAGCACTCTTAGCAGCTGCCGCATAGTCCAGGAAAAATCCAGCGGGAGATAGAAGACGAAATCCACTGCTTCGTGGTCGAAGTGCTCATACCCGGAGGGTGAGAAAAAGCTAACGACGATAATACTCTCTGGTACCACTTCGCGGAGACCATCGATGACTGGCCTGGTTTGCTCATATTCCCCTAGCGATGCTACATGAAACCAGAATAAGGGGCCAAATCGGTCAAAGATCGCTTCCCGAAAACCGGTGACTCGGCGAAGCGTTCGACGTCTGCCCCGCAGACCGCGCCGGACCTTGCGATTAATAGGGACCAGAGCATAGGCAGCCAGCACCATCAGCGGCAAAGCCACCAGATTATAGAGTAATCGCCAAATCCAGTGCATTATATGTCAATTGCCTTCATAGAAGCGACTCGCGATTTTATATACATCCTCCACCGCGATCCTTGTCATGCAATACTGTTCCTTACGGTAGCATCGGCGTTTGCCGTTCTGACTGCACGGTCGACACCAGAGGGCCACCTCCAGCGCCTGGGAATGGGGATGATGTACTCGGGCGCCGGTCTCCCTGGATGTCGGTCCTAGCATCATGATCGCTGGTATCCCCAGGGCTTCGCCTGCATGGACCAGACCTGTATCGGAGCCAATGATCAGGCGACCGCGTGATAGCACCGCCAATGCCTCATCTAGGTCAGTCTTCCCCTTAAGATTGACAACCCTCTCCGACGTTAGGTTACCGGCGATTAGATCGCAGATGCCATCCTGATTTCCACCCAGGAGCACCAACTGTCCATCATACTGAGTAAAGATCCTTGAGAATAATTCACTATACCGCCCCGCTAGCCAGGATTTTTGAGGCCAGGCGGCGCCAGGTATACTGATCATATAATCATTGCCTAGTCCAAACTGCTGGCAGATTGTCTCTGCTTCGCTATCAGCAACAGCTAGGCGAGGGGCATCTGTCTGGTCAGATGCAGAAAAGCCCGCATACCGCAGGTACTCCTTTATGACCGAAAAATCCGAGGAAAACAGGTTTATCCACAAATAAAAAAGCAGCGACCTCTTTATCCGGGGTTTGTGGTATACACGCACCTCGGAAGATCGGAAAAATCGTCTGATGTATTTGCTCCGTAACGAGTTATGCAGGTCAATGACTACATCATAATTCCTGGCAGCCAGGTTCCGGGCGTAGGCAGCTAATTGCCCGGCCTTTGTCGTCGGAGGAAAGGGAATGACAGAGTGTGGCGGGGGATCAAAATGCCGAACGAGTGCACTGAATCTCTCATGGACGAGATAATCGATATTGATTTCAGGCTCTGAGAGGTGCAGGGCTTTAATCACCGGTGCAGAAAGGATGATGTCCCCCACGGAACTGAACCGGATCACTAGTACGCTGGTCACACGCTAGGATGTTCGCTGGGCATTGAAGTGGACGATATTGATCAATGCGGTCTTGTATTCTGAATCGCTAAAAGAGGCTAGGGATTCAATAGCCGCATCGCTGAAATGCTGGATACGTTTGTTTGCGTAGTCAATACCGCCACCTTCTTCAATCGCACCGCGCAATTGAGTCAATTTCCCACGTCTGGCATGGGATTTCAGGGCCCTCAGATATTGACGCCGTTCCTTTGGCTCCAACTGCTTTAGCGCATAGATGAGTGGGAGGGTCCGTACATTTTTTTTCACATCGAACGCTACGGGTTTACCGACCGTTCCCTTCTCCCCTGTCAAATCGAACAGATCGTCCTTGATCTGAAAAGCGATACCGAGGTTCTCTCCAAACTGCCGGAGGTATTCCCACTTGCTCTGGTCTTCCGATGCGGTTATCGCACCCAGTTCGCATGCCGTTCCGAAAAGGCTGGCGGTTTTATCTTTCACCATCTGATAGTACACCTCTTCGGTCATACCACCAAGGAGCGCTTTCTCCAGTTGAAGTATTTCCCCGCTACTCAGTCGCTCAGCAGTATTCGATAGTACTTCTAACGCTCGAAAGTTCCGCAGTCGTATGATATTACTCAGGGACTTGGCCAGGAAATAGTCTCCAATCAGGACTGCCTTTTTATTGTTGAATACCCTCCTGAGTGAAGGCCAGTTACGTCTCAAGTCCGACTCGTCAACCACATCGTCGTGCACTAGCGTGGCGATGTGTAGAATCTCCACTAACGTGGCCGCCTTCAGGCTGTTCAGGTTGGCCTGCCCACAAAGATGTGCAGAGAGAATCGTCAGAATAGGTCTGATATGCTTGCCGCGACTATGCAATACATACCGCACCATCGTATTCACCAGACGAACCTCAGACCGCAGAGCATTCTCGAACTCCTGGTGAAAGAGCTTCAGATCGTCAACGATGGGAGCGACAATATCGCTGAGCCTTATCTTCATCGTAAAAACTTACTGGTACCGTCGGGGCAAATCAAGCGTCCTCGGTCTTATGAAAGATCCTTGATATGAGGATAGAAAGTTCATACAGGGCCAGAAGAGGTACGGCCATGAATACCTGGCTGAGGGGATCGGGTGGAGTGAGAACGGCCGCAAAGATAAGGATACCTACCAACGCGAATTTGCGGTATTGCCGCAGGAAGGCCGGTGTCAACAGCCCGATGCGGGTCAGTATGAATGAGATCACAGGCAGTTGAAAAACGAGACCAGCCGACAGGAGCATCCAAACCACATAGCCGAGATAAGCATGAATGCTATAATTTGCCTCCACCATGTCACCGCCAAGAGCTGTAAAGAAACGCAGGCTGAAAGGCAGCAGAACAAGGTATCCGAAAGTCACGCCCACAATTAAGAAAAACGACCCGAAAAAGACAACGGAAAGCGTGATGCGCCGTGATGATTTGCCCATGGCCGGTTCAACAAACCGCCAAATCTGATAAATCACGACAGGGCTCGCCAAGACCAGTCCTGTCATCAGACTGGCAATCAACTGTACCATGAACACATCCGATACTTTCAGCGCCTGCAGTATCACCGGTTCTTCCAGACGCAATGCTGGTGCGGTGAGGAAACCTATCAGCCAATCTGCCTTAATGAACGCAGCTATAGCGAAGATAACAATCGCACCCAGACTCTTGAGGATACGCCAACGGAGTTCCTCCAAATGTTCCAGAAAGGTCATTTCTCGTTCATCGGCCATGATCGCTCAGGACATCTCCAGAATAACACGAGCCAGTTCGTATGGGGGGCTAGCGTCTAACCCGGCTTCCAGCGCTTCCCGACGCTCGGAAGTCCAGAAATCAGTCATGACTCCCTGGCTCACTAGTCTCTCAACCCGCTGTCGAGTTCGTCCCCGACGCTTCACAGTATGCATCCCGCTTTTTTGGAGATGCTCGTGATGGGATTCCAAAACCCGCAGGAGCTCCTTAATGCCGGTTCCCCGGGTGGCACTGGTCATGCATACGGGGATTCCCCATTCCGTGTCATTCTCCCGAAGGGCCAGCATTTGGTCGAGAATGTGACCTAACTGGCTGGCTCCTTCTCTATCTGACTTGTTGATCACAAACACATCCGCTATTTCGAAGATGCCGGCCTTCATAAGCTGGATATCATCACCGGATTCGGGAACCAGAACTACGAGGGTCGTATCAACCGCTTCGACCACGTCCAGTTCCACCTGACCGACACCAACCGTCTCAAAGATGAGAATGTCAAATGCAGCAGCATCCAGCACATCCCCCACCTCCTGGCTGCGGGCCGCCAGCCCCCCTGTCTGACCACGAGTGGCCATACTACGGATAAATACGTCATTATCCAGATAGTGTTCAGCCATGCGAAGACGATCCCCAAGCAGCGCACCGCCGGTAAAGGGGCTGGTGGGGTCGACAACTATGATGCCCACACGCTTTCCCGCCTGGCGGTAAAGTCTGGTAACCTGGTCCACAATTGTACTTTTGCCGGCACCGGGCGGTCCCGTGATACCGATGCGATAAGCGGTACCCACATGTGGGTAGAGGGTATTTAAATACGAGGGCACCTGGGGTGATTCATTCTCCACCCGACTGATCACTTGAGCGAGAGCCCTGGGCGAGCCAGACAGCAATTGTTCGACTAGAGTCGGTACCAACGATTAGCAGCAGTTTGTCCCCGGATGATCGATTCCAGCGGGGAAGTTAAAGTAGCGAGGTGATTAACCAAACAGCCTGGTGAAGGCGGAGTAATCTCGTATAATGAGACGGCGACCCTCCCGTTCAACCAAACCCTTGTTCTCGAGACTCTTGAGCATGCGTGAAACCGTCTCCCGGCTGGTTCCTGCCATGTTGGCGATGTCTTGCTGGTAAGGCAGGCGGTTGATGACCACTTGTCCCATTTTGAAAATTCCCATGTCTTCGGCGAACCGGTGGATAGCAATTCCGATACGGTGTTCAGCATCCGAGAGCGACAGCGATTTGATCTGCTGGTCAGATTTTCGTAAGCGTAACGTCATTTCTTTGAGTAATTGGATGGAAATCGAGGGGAACCGCTCCAGTACATCTAGAAAATCTCGCCGGTTTAATGTAAAGAGCACGGTTTCTTCAATAGCCATGACATTGGCTGAACGCCCTTGACCATCAAGCAGGGCCATTTCACCGAAAAATTCTGCGGGCCCCAGAATCGCAAGAATCACTTCCCGACCTTCTTCGTTCAATCTGGTTATCTTTACACTACCCACCTCGATGATATACAGTGTATCGCCCTGATCTTCTTCAATAACGATCATGGTGTTCTTTGGGAATGAGCGCCGGACCGTCATCTCCATGATGACCGCCAAATCATCATCCTCCAATTCAGTAAAGATCGGTACTTCGCGAAGAATGCTTAAGGGTTGTTGCATGCCGAAAACTAATATTAACTACCCAAAATAGGCAATTCTATTTATGTGTTCAGGCTCATTTGCCTGATAAGGGATATTTATTTAATATTACTGGTTTAAAAAGGAGATAAAAGCAAAATTATGGATCGCCATAAATCGACAATAAAGAGACATCGACAATCTTTGAAGCGGAATGAGCGGAATCGCGCTGCCAAGTCGGAAATTAAAACCTCCATCAGGAAAGTACAGAGCGCCGAGAGTAAAGAAGTCGCTGAGACCGCCTTGCTTGATGCGATCAAGGTCATAGACAAGAGTGCCGGGGCCAAGGTTATTCACCGCAACAAAGCTGCCCGACTTAAAGCGAAACTGGCTCAGGACATCACCACGCGTTTCACTTCCTGAGCAGAAACTGCCCATAACTTTTACCTTCATAGCCGCTTGAATACCGAAGGTGTTCCAGCGGTTTTTTTTGGATTTACTGCTTCTGGTGGAAACTAGCGAATGATAACCATTTTAATTGACCTGGTATGCACTGTGGATATCAGACGAGCGATGTACATGCCAGTAGGCACCTCGATCGCACCGTCTGTCCTGCCATCCCAGATCACTTGGTGATCCCCTTGCTCCATATACCCATCCACTAATCGAACGATCTCACGTCCCAGCAGATCATAAACACTTAGACGGATCTCGGTAGCTGCCGGCAAAAAGAAGGGCAGCTTCGTCTCTGGATTGAATGGATTGGGATAGTTTTGCAGAAGAGTGAAGCCCCTGGGCGTGGCTACTGACACCTTTGTACTGGCAACAGTATGTAGATAGGCCGGTATACTCGTCATCGTCCAGAATTTGCTGCTCGTTAAGGCCACACCCGGTTCGATATCATTGCCGCTGCCATCATCAAATGCTATAACGTAGTAGTAGTAATTGAGACCACGCACTGCAGAAGCATCGACAAATTCCGTCACAATAGGCGATCCGTCACCGCAGGCGAAGATTTCATCATACGCTGTATCCGGATGCTGAACAGCCCGAAAAAGCCGGAATCCGCTTATCTCGGCGGGTAGATCACCTTTATACACCCATCTCAACCGGATTTCCTCATCAGATGAATTAACGAAGAAGCTATCCGGTGGCGGCGGTGGAACGGGTACATCGTAGCCAGATGAATAATCACGGCTGGCACGCTCAAATGCCTGGAAAAGGGAATCTTCACCTGTATACACCCACACATTTTTGTAGAAATCAGCATCATCAGTTGGTCCACCGCCTGAATAGGTTCGACCGGCCGCATCTGGTAGGGCAAACGGAGAGTTCCCCTCGAGCCAATTCCTGCCAACCTCCAGACGCATCTGGCAATCAATCCCAGCAACTGCCTCAGCTAGGATAATACAAATACTGTCCCCAGGTGCCAGCGTGTAAGGACCAAAGCCCTGCCCGCCCGAGTAACCGCCCATATTACCAGGATCACCAGACCTGATATAGGTATTCGCGTAGCCGTTACAATCGATCGGGGTAGGACAGCTCATATCCACCGCATGGGTATTGGCAGGATGCCCGGATATCATATAGGCATATTCAGCTGCCATTTTCGCTGTATCAAATTGGCTGTTTGCCAAGGTGATGTCGAGGTCTGAGTTAATATACATGGTAGTCAATGGTTGGGTCGGATCATCGGTTGGATCGGTTGGAGAAACGTCTGCGTGCAAGGTGATCACACCCACATACTGGGCCGCTGCAAGATGGCCATCTCCAGATGCGGCTGGTCCTCCAATAGTACTGAAACCTGCTTGAGAATGTCGTCCTAGCCATGCGAACTGAGCTCGGAAAGGCTCAGTCGTAACCGGATGGATGGATACGGCGTCGTTGACCGTACTATGTCCCCAGGTCGCCGATTGAGGCAGATACGCGCCTTCATAGATGCATGCCTCGCGGGTTGGAGCATAGCGGTATTGGAAGAAAATAACCACATCCTCTATGGTCTGCGAATACACGGTACCTTGGTTATCAATTAGCCCGGTGTTCTTAAAGATGTATTCGTAGATATGGTAATTCTGACGATATGGATTGGAGAAAGCATGGATCTTGCGTGTTACAGTAATACCCATCGCGGTGTTGACTAGGTTATAAAGCATACGGTCAGCGGCTAGATTCGCATCGATCTCGTCAACCTCATCCATCCCATTCATCAGGTTCGAACCTGGATTCCCGTCTACAAGTACGTAGGGGTGGTGGCGACGACCATACAACTTGAATTCCTGCGGCATCATTTCGTTGACGTCGTCTAGTACTCGCGGGCCAACATGGACCACCTTATAGTCGAGGGTTGTATTAACATTGGCGTCGTAGAAATTGATCGCACCTATCCATAACGCCTTGGCCACCTGCACATCCTGACTGGCATACTGGGCAGGCCATCGGAGACCGTCCTGCTGATCCGCCATCTCTCCCCTACGACCTACTTCTCTTTCACTTCCGGCACTGGAATACCAATTGTGCAGATCACCGATCGCAATCCATTTAGTTTCATCACCAAGCGCAATACCCTCTAAAGCGATGCTGAATAAGACCGCACAGCTAGCCTGCATCACTAGCCGATAAAGCCTGGAAAAATGGATATTCATTTTAACCCCCCATCCCAATAGCTCCAGGGATGTCTAATGATAGTGGAGATTCTACCAGTACAGCATGACTATCGAAATTTATTATAGCCAGGAATGTCAGCTGTTCCAACGCTTTATTACACCGGCTGTCAGGTAAGATCGCGAAGGAAGACTAAGTAGCACCCCAACACAAAAAGAAGGCCTCGATTACGAGGCCTTCTTGAGTATGGGGGATACTATGTTGATTATCTATCTACGTGTCGCCGGGTAGTTGGGAGCTTCTTTGGTGATGGCGATCTCATGGGGATGATTTTCGCTGGTTCCGGCACTCGTCACTCGTACGAACTTTCTTTTAGACTGTAGCTCTTCGATATTGCTGGCCCCACAGTAGCCCATGGCGGCCTGTAGTCCCCCCACCAGTTGATGGATCGTCTCCGCTACCGATCCCCGGTAGGGGACCATGCCCTCAATCCCCTCCGGCACCAGTTTCCCCGAAGCAGTGCCCTCCTGGAAATAACGATCACCGGAACCCTCAACCATGGCTCCCACCGATCCCATCCCCCGGAAGGACTTATAGCGGCGGCCTTCGTATAGGATTGTTTCCCCAGGGCTCTCATCCATACCCGCGAAGATGCTGCCCAGCATCACTGAAGAGGCCCCTGCTGCGAGAGATTTCGCAATATCGCCGGAGAAGCGCATACCCCCATCAGAGATGATTGGGACGTTGGCCTTGGCTCCGGCTTCCGCCGCACTCAGCACAGCGCTTAATTGGGGCATCCCGATGCCGGCGACAATTCTGGTCGTACAGCTGGAACCGGCCCCAATGCCCACCTTCACAGCATCGACACCCGCGTCGATGAGTGCCTTGGTAGCCTCAGCGGTGGCCACATTGCCAGCCACCAGGTCAACGCCGGAAAGTCGCTTGCGGAGTTCCTTCACTGTTTCCAGCACCCCCTTCGAATGACCATGAGCTGTGTCTACAAAAATAGCATCGACACCCGCCTCAACTAGTGCCGATGCACGGTCGAAGGTGTCAGCACCGGTCCCGACGGCTGCCCCTACTCTCAATCTACCATGATTATCCAGACAGGCGTTGGGATGCTGTTCCTTTTTAAGGATATCCTTCACGGTGATCAGGCCACATAGCGAGCCGCTGTCGTCCACGACCAATAGCTTCTCAATCCGATGCTGCTGAAGAACTACTCTGGCATCTTCGAGGGTGGTCCCCCGGGGAACGGTCACCAGATTCTCGCTGGTCATACGCTCAGAGATCGGCCTGGTGAGCTCCTTTTCAAAGCGAATATCCCGGTTTGTAAGAATACCGACCAAACGGCCATCATCAACAACGGGCACCCCTGAGATCTGGTATCGCCGCATAACCTCCAATGCCTCGCCGATACTTTTATCCGGGGGCAAGGTTATGGGATCAAGAATCATGGCGCTTTCTGAACGTTTCACAAGGTCCACTTCAGCAGTCTGTGTCTCGACAGCCAGGTTACGGTGCAGAACTCCCAGTCCCCCCTGCCTGGCCAGCGCGATCGCCATATTCCCTTCGGTAACGGTATCCATGGCCGCACTCAGGAAGGGGATTTTTAAACGGATCTTGCGGGTGAGCTGCGTTGAAATATTCACGTCCCGGGGCAGAACCTCGGAATAAGCCGGGACCAGGAGTACATCATCAAATGTGAAAGCCTCTTGAAATTCTTCCGGCACTTAGCTTCTCTCCTCTTCATCAATCTGTTGAATTTTATCCACCCGCCTCTGATGCCTACCACCTTCAAATTCGGTGTGGATGAATAGCTTGACTATTTCTTTTACCGTCTTTTCACCCAGAACTCCCCCCCCGAGGGTAATGATGTTCACATTATTGTGCTGTCGAGCATTGATTGCCGTTAATGTGTCATACACGAGTCCTGCTCGGATTCCGACGAACTTGTTCGCTACTATGGCGGACCCGATTCCGGCTCCATCAATGATAATACCTCGCCAGTAGGTGCCATTCTGAACCTTCCGGGCAATCTCAGCGGCCTGATCCGGATAGTCACAGGTCTCATCGGGTGAGTTAACTCCATGATCCTGGTATTCAATCCCGAGTGCTTCCAACTGCTGGCAGACCCACTGTTTTACCAACACTCCACCATGGTCGGCTGCCACGCCGACAACACGGAATGCAGGCACCGCCGGAACGTGCAATCCGTGTGCTCCCGCACTAACCACCTGCACTCCCAGTTCCCGTATCGCATCTTTAGCGGACGGCGTAAAGATAGCATTCTCTTCCA
>CP070787.1:2689586-2695148 GCA_020346745.1 Fidelibacterota bacterium
GGCCATGCCGAAGTGGCTTGCAACAACAGCAGCTGTCACATCGGGGGCACTGCTATCCCTCACCTAGATGGGTGGCTCACGGATGGGAACGCCAACTTCCACGGCACCTGGGTGCTGACTGAAGGATTCTCCGATTGCTTTTCCTGTCACGGGGAAGATCTAAGTGGCGGCTTCACGGAAGTGGCCTGTAGCAACAGCAGCTGCCATACAGGTGGGGATGCTATTCCGCACCCAGCGGATTGGGCTACCCCGGGCAGTGGTCTGTTTCATGGCGACTGGGTGCCGCAAAGTGGCCTGGACTACTGCGCCGACTGCCACGGAGCGGACTTCAGCGGTGGCATCGTTGAGGTAGCCTGCAGCAATGGTTCCTGCCACACTGGCGCACAAGCGATTCCCCACCCCATCCTAGCTGATTTCACCGATCCGACTCATGAGAATTACCACGGTAGTGTTTTCTGGACGAACAACTGGGATTTCTCATACTGTCAAGCATGTCACGGCGCGGACCTGGCGGGCGGGGTAGCCGATTACAGCTGTAGCAATGACACCCCCTGTCATACTCAGCCGGAGCGTGTTTTCGCCTGCGACAACTGCCATTCAGGTCCTGCGGATATCTCCTTCGAGAACATCCGAAACCTGACGGATGTCAGTATCCTAACGGTTGGTGTCCATACCAGTCATATCCAGGCCACGCATTCACTTTCGCTGCCACTCGACTGCAGCGAGTGTCATGTAGTGCCTGATTCGATGTGGGCAGCGACGCATATCGACGATACACCCAATGCGGAAGTGACCTTTAATAGCCTGGCTACGGGGAACGATTCGCTTAATACAACTTGGGAACGCGGCACGGCAACCTGTGGTCAGGTTTACTGCCACGGCAGCTTCACCTATGGAAGTGTCGTTGGTAATGACGAATCCTGGACCTGGACGGAAACAGTCACGGGCGACCTGTGTGGTACTTGTCATGGGCTACCTCCCACCGGACATATCACGGGAGACGGTATCGAGAGGTGCGGTGAATATTGTCACAGTAACGTGGTCGATCACATCGATCATCGCACAATCAAGAATAAAATCCTTCACATTAACGGAGTAAATGATTTCGTGCCCGAATAATATGACACCGTGGGAAGGTAAAAATAAGATACATCAAGCTAGAGATTCTGATGCACCTGACTCTGGAATCCTGATTATAATGAATGCGCACAGAAAACTTGGTTCGAATGACTCCGGTTAGAATGATACCACATTCCTTCTCTGCACTACTTGCAAGGCAAAGTAAGTTCCTTCTTCCTGCGGTCTTACTGGCAGCGCCCATCCATCCTCTGCTTTCCCAGGACAACGAAACCTGTGAGATGTGCCATGATGATCCGGATCACAAAGTGGTTCGGTATGGGGTGGAGCTGTCTCTTTACGTCACCAGCGAGCATCTGGTAGGCAGCCCGCACGAGGATTTTGCCTGCATCGATTGCCATGTCGAATTGGAGGGGGTGGATGACTGGCCGCACCGGGAGCGCCTGCCCCTGCCGGACTGCGGCACCTGCCATGAAGAGGAGCAAGCCGTATTCATTGAAGGCTTCTTCGGACCCCTCATGCAGAAGGGCTATACCTCCATTCCCAACTGCTCGGACTGTCACGGCCGTCACCAGGTCTCCTATACGGGCCACCCCCGCCAGGTGTGCGGAGTATGCCACCAGGATATACTCAACGAATTCCTGGCCTCCCGACATTGGATAGAGGAAGAGGACCCCTCCAATCTCACGTGCGTCTCCTGTCACCATCCACACTTCAAGATGGAGAAATCACAGTACACACCCCATCAATGGAAGATGCATCTGGTGGAATCGTGCAACGTCTGCCACGAACAGGAAGTGACCAATTACTCCGAATCCCACCATTTCCAGCAGCTCGAAGGCGGTAATCTGAACGCCCCGATATGCTCCGATTGTCATGCCAAGCATCAGGTGCTCTCGCCCCGTGATCCCAATAGCCTGGTATCGGTAGCTAGGCTAGACCTGACCTGTACCCGCTGCCATATTGGCTACGAGGCATCCATCCACCGGCCCGGAGAAGGCGACGATCCCCGTCTGGAAACCTGCGTTGCCTGTCACGCGGGTCACTCCACCGATATGACCGCGGCCCATTCTTCCATCTTTGAGACCGGACTGGCCAATGTGTGCCTCCGCTGTCACGAGCAAGAGCTCATTGACAATCCTGCGGAAGCTCATTTGGTTATCCACAACGAAAAGATTGCGCAGGCTCAGGCCGGCGAGCCGGTCAATTGCGGGCAGTGTCATCAGTACCATTATAGGGCACCCAGGCATCCCGCCTTCTCCGGCATCAAACGGGCTTGCTCCGAATGTCACCCCGAGGAGCAGGCTGCGTGGGAGAGGTCTGTGCACGGCATCAGCGCCGCCAAGGGGCATCCGGAGGCACCCATCTGTACTACCTGCCATGGCGAACGCTTCATTCCTAAAACGGAAGCGAGCTTGACCGGGAATAGAAGTGTGGAGCTCTGTAGCTCCTGCCACAACGATCGGGAAATCATTCTCAGATTCCAGCTGAATCCGGAGGTGGTCTCCGGCTATCAGAGCACATACCATGGGCAGGTATATCAATTAGGTTACCAGGGCACCGAATTCGCCACCTGCGCCTCCTGCCATGACAACCACAGCGTCTTGCCGGCCTCCGATCCACGATCCACCATCAGCCAGCAAAATATTATCGAAACCTGCGGCCAATGCCACGAGGATGTGAACATCAATTTCGTATCCTACCTACAGCACTACAGCCCCATGGCGCACAAGGAGAATCCCATCCTGAAGGGCATCGACACCTTCATGCGCTGGCTCTTGGGTGTCACCTTGGCGATTTTCGGCGCCCATACAGTGCTGTGGCTGATCCGGCTGCTGGTACGGCGCATATTCGAGGGAAAGAAACCGCCCAAAGTCAAGACGAAGCACCGCATCAAGCGCTTCGACCTGGTGCAGCGAATCCTGCATCTGGGGCTGATCCTATCCTTCCTTACCTTGGCCACCACTGGCTTGCCTTTAAAATACAGCCACACCCCACTGGCAACCTGGTTCGTGTCGCACATCATCAGCCTCCATGCAGCTGCGTTGCTGCACCGGATTGCCGCCACGCTCCTGATCAGCGTATTCATCATTCACGTCCTCCTCCTGTTATACCGCTGGCTCATACGGAAGGAGAAGGGCCTTTTATATGGACCCGACTCCCTGGTCGTACGTCCCAAGGATTTCAAGGACTTTATTCTTCACATGGGCTATTTCATCGGGGCACTGAAAAACCCACCCAAGTTTGATCGCTGGACTTACTGGGAGAAATTCGACTACTACGCCGTCTTCTGGGGCATGCTGGTCATCGGTTCCAGCGGATTGACACTGTGGTTCCCGGAAACGTTCACCAGACTTTTTCCAGGATGGTTTATTAACGCAGCACACATCATCCATTCCGAGGAGGCCCTGCTGGCAACCGCGTTCATATTTACGGTCCACTTCTTCAATACCCACCTTCGTCCGGGAGCATTTCCCATGGATGAGGTCATCTTCACTGGGTATCTAACCGAAGAACGGTTCGCCGAGGAGCGTCCTGCTGAGAAGGAACGACTGGATGCTGAAAACACATATGATAAACTGAAAGTCAAGCCGCTTCCAAGGTGGACGAAATATTTCCTCCTGGTCAGTGCCTACGTCTTTCTCTCTGTGGGATTCCTGCTACTGATCTTCATCTTAATTGGAACCTTCTTCCGCGGGTAAAACATGAAAAAACTGTGTATTGCGCTCGCCCTGGCCTCGCCGCTGTGGGCTCAAGACGATGTCTGTCTGGACTGTCACGAAGTTTCCATCGAAGCATCTATCCACGAGGATTTCGACTGCCAGACCTGCCATTTGGATGTCGACCTCGACGAGCACGTGGACGAGGGAACTCTGCCGTTGTTCTCGCAGGAAGAGGCATGCGGGACCTGCCATGAGGATGAGTGGTCAGAGCATGCCACCAGTGTTCACGGGCTGAAGATCAACGGACCTTCCCCTGACGAAGCTACCTGCGTGGACTGCCACGGCACTCATGATATCCTGCCGGCAGATGATCCCCATTCCATGGTCCACCCCGCCAGGATGTTTACCACGTGCGGCCAGTGTCATTCCAATCCGGAACTGATGGAGCGTCACAATATCACCATCCCAGATCCGGTCACCCGCTATGAGCAGAGTGTCCATTTCAGGGTGTTGGAGCAATCCGGGTATGCTTCCGCCACCTGTAACGATTGTCATGGCACCCATGATATCCAGAACATGCGCCACGCACGCTCTACCATCAACTACTGGAACGTAGCCGAGACCTGTGGTAAGTGCCACGCGTTGGAGTATGAGGAGTTTCAAAGGAGCGACCATTGGCTGGCACTTCAACGCGGCGTCCACGACGCTCCGGCCTGTATCACCTGCCACGGTGAACACGCGATCACCGATCCAACGGGACGCTACGATATCATTAAAAAGAGAGAAATGGCCGACCACACCTGCCTGAAGTGCCACTCCGATGATGAGCTGGCCAGTAAGTACGGATTGACCGAGGGTGTGGCTGCTACCTATCGGGACAGCTACCATGGTCTGGCGGTCCTGCGCGGAGACGAGGAGGCTGCCGCCTGTTATGACTGCCACGGAATCCATGCCATCCTGGCGGCCAAGTATCCATCTTCTACCATCAATCCGCAGAATCTACAGGGTACCTGCGCCACGTGCCACCCGAACGCCTCGCCTCAATTCACTCGGACCTATACTCATTCGTCCGTGCTGGTACTTCAGACACCGATAGAGGATATCATACAAACCATTTACATCACACTGATCATTGCAGTGATCGGATTCATGGTGGTCCATAACGGCATCGTCTTCATAGGATATAATAGTCGTAGGAAGAGAGAACTGGCCGCAGGTGTCATCGCGGCACCAGCCATTGAGGACGTTACCACCACCATTCGGCGCTTCTCACCCAATGAACGCTTACAGCACATCCTGATACTGGTCTCATTCTTCACTCTGGTGATCACCGGCTTCGCTCTCAAGTTCTCGGATTCCGGATGGGTGAAAATACTCAGCTACATCGGGCTGACCGAAACCGCCCGCGGTTTGATCCACCGCGTTGCAGCCGTCGTGATGATCGCAGTGGCAGTATGGCACCTGGGATATATCGTCGTCAGCAAATGGGGACGGAAACATCTGCTCGAGATGCTGCCCACACCCCAGGACCTCAAGGACTTCTGGCACAACATGCGTGCCCATCTTTCCGGCAAGACCCCGAATATCCAACCGGGTATCTTCGACTATACCGAGAAGATCGAATACTGGGCGCTCGTTTGGGGCACCATCGTAATGATCATCACAGGATTTATTCTGTGGTTCCCCACCATGCTTGGTGAGGCCACTCCTCCCTGGCTCATCAAGGTCGCTGAGGTCATACACTACTGGGAAGCCTGGCTGGCAACCTTGGCCATCATCATCTGGCACCTCTTTTTTACCATCTTCCACCCCGAGGAATATC
>CP070787.1:2695248-2720112 GCA_020346745.1 Fidelibacterota bacterium
CCCCTGATTAATCAGGGGCTTTTCAGGTTCTGGTAGCCGGTTTTGTGTCCGTTCTGCCTCAGCAGCACCTGCACATTGGCCACCACAGTCGTTGGAGTGGCGGGCAGAATTACTCTGTGCCTACTTGAGCAGCACTCCCGCCTTTGGCGGGTCTCCTCTGAGGTCTACTTCAATAGCAGCATCTTGATTGACTTGCTATACTCTGGTGTCACAAGCAGGGCTATATAGATACCCGAAGGCACCTCGAGACTGGCGGCATTTTTTCCACTCCAGACCACCTGCTGATACCCCGGCTCCATGTGGCCCTCCACCAGGCGCACCACTTCCCGGCCCAGCAGGTCATAGACGGTGAGGATCACGTCCGCGGCCTCAGGCAGATCGTACCTGATGCTGGTGCTGGGATTGAAGGGGTTGGGGTAGTTGGCGTGCAGGGCGAACTCGGTGGGGAGTGCATCCTGATCCGATACCGCCGATGGTGACGTCGGGGTAGCACTGACTTCACTGGAGTAGGCACTTTCGTTAAGCGCCACGTCAACGGCGGTAATCCGGAAATAGTAGGCGGTGCCGTTTGTCAGGCCAGTGAGTGTCTTGGTCGTATCTGTGATACCGCTGGTAGAGTCAACTAGGGTGGTGGGATTAGCAGCCGTGCCGCTATAAATCCGGTAGCGGAGAAAGTCACTCTCCGTATTCTGATTCCAGGTGAGGGTCACCTGCCCATCCCCCGCCTCCGCCGTGAGATTCTGGGGCGCTGCCGGGGCAGTGGTGTTGATGACCGTTACATGGATCGGTCGGCTGTACAGGTTCAATGAGCCGGCGATGGTATTCCTGATGCGGCAAATATAGTCACCTGCATCCGATTCACCAACCGGGTCAAGGGTCAGGGAATCATCGATAGCGCCTGTAACATACCCTCCATTCTTCATCCACTGATAAGTGTTGGCCGTCCCCCCTACTGAAACGCTGAGGGTATGGCTGGTCCCTACTTCCACGGTGGTGTCTTTTTCGGCGCCCACGCTATCCTGCGGTGCGTAAGAATACAATACACCGATATTGGGTTCGATATCCTCAAAGGTGAGTTGGTTACCCTCTACGCGGATGGTTGCTGAAGTAAGCGCGGTGAGATCAGGCAAGTCGACAAGTTGATTGTTACTTAGATACAGGTACTGTAATTGGGTCAGGTCGTTGATCTCATCAGGAATGGCAGTCAATTGGTTGGCATTGAGGCGCAGTTGTGTCAAACTGGTGAGGCTGCAAATCTCGGCAGGGACGGTGCCGGTCAGTGCGTTGTCATCAAGCCTCAGAATTGTCAAATCGACAAGGTCGCCAATAGATGAGGGAATCGTACCGGTTAGATTATTACTGTACAGCTCTACCTCAGCCACCCGGCCATCCGTAACGGTGACACGGTACCAGGAGGAGACCGACCCACTGAGCCAGTTGGTATCCATCGTCCAATGGGTACTTCCGTTGGTGCTATCGTAAAGGGCCACCAAGGACAGGGAGTCGGTCTTGAGCGAATAGAGCGCCGGCGTCATGCTCACCTCATTGGAGAAGTCACTTTCCCTCAAGCCTTCATCCACCGCCGTGATTCTGAAATAGTACGTGGTCCCGACGGCCATGTCTGTGATAGTGATGCTGGTGTCCCCGATAGCGTTGGTGGAGTCTGCCAGGATTGTGGGGACGGGTTCGGTATCCATGTATATCCGGTAGCGTAGGAAATCTGACTCGGTATTCTTATTCCATATCAAGGGGGCGGCCCCAATATCGTAGTAGGTCCCCAGCGCCAGGTTCTGGGGCGTTGCCGGTGGGACGGCAATCTCAAAGGTTTCTTCCGTTGCAAAAGCCGAACCGGCGAAGGCATGGTCAATGCTCTGGACGCTCCAGCTGATGCTACCATCGGGCAGATCATACAGGGACCAGCTGAGATTTTCCTGCACGTTGCCCATCGCCGGGATAAGACGATACCCGGCGCCGGTGGCTTGAGCCGACATCAACTCATCTCCACCAGAGGTGGTACCCACCCGGAGATTGTAGCTGAGGCCGCCGGCATCGGGTTCGGTGTCTGTGGCAATATTCCAACTTAAGGTCACCGTGTCCTGGTTGACTACCGACTGAAGACCAGTGGGAGCGGTTGGCGCAACGTTGGCCGTGCCGCTGGTATTCTCGTAGACTTTGGCGATACCGGCTCCCGTCAATAAGATGTCCAGGTCGCCGTCGTTGTCATAGTCACCCCAGGCCCCCGAACCGTTGGAAACGTTATTTAGCCCGGCTACGATGTCAGTAAAGGTATCATCTCCGTTATTTTGGTAGACTCTGGCGAAAGTGACCCCCGGCGACCCAGTCCATCCCAATAATAAGATATCCAGGTCACCGTCATTGTCATAATCCCCCCAGGCCGCTGCAGCATCCTCTACGTCTGTCAAGCCTGTCGAGCCGGAGTAGTGACCGGAAAAAACGCCTGCATTGTTCTCGTAGAGCACGGCATAACGGGTTGAGCCAGTATATCCAGTTAATAAGAAATCCAGGTCTCCGTCGTTGTCATAATCCCCCCAAGCCGCTGCAGCATCCCAAACTCCTATCAGACTGGCAGGTAGGGCAGTAAACTCGCCACTAACATTTTCGTAGATTTTCGAGCCGCCAGACCAATTCGAAACCAAAACATCCAGATCACCATCGTTATCATAGTCCCCCCAGGCTGCTGCGCCTTTACCATTACCATATGTGTCGAAAAAGGCGTCAGTATCGTTAAAAATACCACCGTCATTCCGGTAGATTGTGCCGCTGCCGGAGCCCAACAACAAAATATCCAGGTCCCCGTCGTTGTCATAATCGCCCCAGGCTGCCGAACTCCTGGAACGCCCTGAGAGGCCGGCTTCGATGTCGGTAAAAGTGTCGTCCCCATTATTCCGGTAGACTTTGGAGATATAGGTAGGAGTAGCACTATCTTGACCCGTGAGCAAAACATCCAGGTCACCATCGTTGTCAAAGTCACCCCAGGCCGCCGAAGACGCCGTAACTCCGTCTAATCCGGCAGCGATGTCGATAAAAGTGCCGTCGTCATTCCGGTAGACTTCAGCGTTATAAGAGCCTGTTAATAGGATATCCAGATCCCCATCGTTGTCATAGTCCCCCCAGACCGCAGAACTGAAGGAAACGCCCGTCAAGCTGTCGGTGATGGCCGTGACTTCGGTGAAGGGCGTCTGTGCCTGGGCCAGTGAGCTCAGCGACAAGCCCACTGCCACAGCGACTACCCCTCGGCTCAATGGATGGAGCAGGGTGAGCGTGTGGGCTAGAATGCGTTGCGTATAGATCGAATGAAGCTGCTTCTCAGTCGTGATCATGGGTTGTTCCTCCTAATAAGCCTACAGGCAGACATCGATATGGGATTCCGTGACTTCGTTAGTGATAGCTGAAAAATCTCTCGTGCGCAGATATGAGGGAGCGGTCGCAGGATGAAAAACCCTGATTGCTCCTCATACAATAACTGGCTGAATTTATGTGTCACAAATACAATATCTGGCAACGTTGGAATATAAGGAAAATGTCATCCGATATCGCAGAATAAATCATGCATGGCGAGGTATTACTTCCCACCCCATGAACGTCGCTGGGAGAGCTGCCCTAGATGGTTGGTGGCCGCCCCCTATTTCAACAGCACTCCCGCCTTAGGCCCCGCCGTTGGCCCCGCCCCGTACTCTTTTGGATTATCCACATGATTATTTCATCAGCACCATCTTGATGCTGTGAGTGTAGGCGGTTGACACCATCCGGGCGATATACACCCCGGAGGGCACTTCTCTACCGTCGGAAGTGCGGCCGTTCCAGATCACCTGCTGATACCCCGGCTCCATGTGACCGTCAACCAGGCGCACCACCTCCCTGCCCAGCAGGTCATATACGGTGAGTATCACGTCAGCGGCCTTAGGAAGATCGTACCTGATCCTGGTGCTGGGATTGAAGGGATTGGGGTAGTTGGCGTGGAGGGCGTATTCCTCCGGGATACCGGCTACGTTGTCGATTGTCACCGTTCCACCGATGGATACGTGGATAGGCTCGCTGTAGAGCGTCAGGTCAGCGACTAGGTCGCTGGTGATCTTACAGATATAGATTCCTGTATCGGCTGCCGTTACGGAGGGGAAAATCAGAGTATCGCTGTCACCACCGACCGGATATACACCCAGCCTCTGCCACTCGTAGTGGTTGGCGCTGCCGCCCACGGTCACGGTCAGCGTGAGGCTGCTTCCCTCGGCTACGGTCGTATCAACCGGGCTGCCGACGCTATCCATGTAACCATAATACATATAGTCAATGCCCAGATCGAGGAGCGGCTCAATATCCTCGAATGTCAGTCGATTGCCTGCCAGGTAAAACTGCGACAGGGAGTCCATGGGACTGAGATCGGGCAGCTCTTCGAGTTCATTTTCGATGAGATCCAGCTGGAACAGCTGTGAGAGCTCCAGGATCTCGACTGGGAAAGTAGACAGTCGATTGCCGCGGAGCAGCAGACCCCAGAGCGTATCCAGGTCCGCAATCCAGGACGGCAGGGAGGTGAGCCGATTGTATGACAGCTGCAGGTAGATCAGGTTGGTCAGACCGCTCAGCTCACCAGGCAGGGAGTCCAGTTCGTTCTCATCCAGATACAGATGTTCCAGATTAGTCAGGTTACCGAGGGTGGACGGGATCGAGCGCAACTCATTACTGGTAAAACGCACATCATTCAAACTGGCCAGGTTGCCGATCTCAGGGGGAATTGAGCGCAGCTGATTCCATGCCAGGTCCAGGTACTCCACCTTTTCCAGATTACCGATGGCGGGCGGCAGCGAGTCCAGTTCATTCCTGTAGAGCGATAGGTGGTTCAGGTTGGTGAGGGCACCGATACCGTCCGGAAGGCGCCCGGAGAGTTCACACTCATGGAGGTCCAGCTGACTCAGATTAGCGAGACTGAAGACCCCATCCGGAATCGTGGGCAGCGGATTACCATTCAAGGCCAGCCGGTCCAGAGCAAGGAGGCTGCTGAACTCGGCGGGCAGTGTTGTCAACTGATTATCCGACAGGTACAGATCTTTCAGATTGACCAGATTGCCGATCCCTGCCGGGACGACTGTCAGATCATTGTCTATGAGCCAGAGAAGGGTGAGGTAGACAAGATTGCCGATCTCGTCGGGGATGGAGGTCAGCTGGTTCCGGTGTAGCTTGAGTGATGTGAGTGCGGTAAGGTTGCCTACAGCAGCGGGCAGGGAGCCCACCAGGTTATTCTCACCGAGGTCCAATGCAGTGACCCGATCCCCGGATACGGTCACGCCCTGCCAGTCAGCAAGAGGTGCGGTGGTGAGCCAATTGGTACTGGAGTTCCAGCTGGCTCCACCGGTGCTGTCGTACATGGTCACCAGGGCCAGAGAATCGCTCTCAAAATCACCGTAGAGTACCGTCAGATGTATGGGGCGACTGGTTAAGGTCAGATCGGGTGCCGATGTATTGGTAACCTTCAGAGTATAATCTCCCGAGTCCTCAACATTGGTCCCCTCGATCAGCAGGGTATCGTTATTGGCGGTAGGATTCTCAGCCACAAGTATATCGACATCATCTTTCTGCCATTGATACTGGTTGGCTGTCCCTCCGGTGGCCACAGTTAGCAGCACCGATTCATTTTCAAACGCGATGATGGCCGAATCGCTGCCGATCTCGGCTTGCGGGGAATATGTGAAGTCCACCAGCGGAGCACCAGCAGCCAGGATGGTTTCTATGTCGGCAAAATCAAAGCGATTATTTTCAATGTAGAGATACTGCAGATGGCTCAGGTTCGTGATTCCGGCCGGGATGGGTCCCGAGAGATCATTGTTATGCAGCTGGAGAGCCCAGAGCGTGGAAATGTTGGTTATCCAGGCGGGAAACGGACCGGTCAGGTTGTTGTTATAGAGGTAAAGAATGTCCAGTTCCGGGAGGTTGCCGATCTCAGCGGGCACTTCGGTCAATCCGCAGTTCTGCAATCCCAGGATCGTCAGTTTGGCCAGGTCGCCGATCTCGCCCGGGATGGGTCCGGTGAATTGATTGGTCCCGAGTTGCAGCTCGGTCAACTCCGACAGATCGCCGATGGATGCCGGGATCGTGCCGGTAAGGTTATTGTTGCGTAGGTAGAGTTCTGTTACTCGGCCGCCGACCACCGTGACACCGTTCCATGTTGAAAGGGCAGAGTCGGGATTGAGCCAATTGGTATCGTTGGTCCAGTTGGTGCCATTGGTGCTATTATACAGGTCCACCAGGGCGAGGGAGTCCTTGATGGCGGCTGAATCCACGGCGGTGCCCAGGCGCACAATCCAGCCATCCATGTAGGAGCTCGTTTCAGGGATGACCGCCCCTGCCACGAGATACTCACCAGCGGAGAGTTCGATTAGAGAAGTGCCGGCTGCCACACTAGAACCACTGATCTGCCTGGTCCAATCGGTGGTGCCATCGGCAGCCGTATGAATGAGCAGCAGGTCGAATCCGCCTGAGGAGGTCAGATCACCGTATCCGGTCAGGGTGAAACCTGAATCGCTGGTCTGGATGACATCGAACGCCTCGTCATCGTCGGTACCGCCGAAGGTCTGTTCCCAGGCCTGCACACCATCGCCATCAGTTTTGATGAGGATGATATTACCGTCCTGTCCTTCCAGCCTTTGATTGCCAACGAGTATGAGGCCGCCATCGCTTGTAGCGCGCACAGTTTTGAAATGTTCACTGTTGCCGGCGGTGGTGTTTCCGAAGAATACGGATGCGAGGGAATCTCCATCAGTGGATAGTTTCAGCAGCCAGGCATCGTTGCTATTGCTCTCAGGCAGCGCACGGTAGGTACCGGCCATGGCGAAACCGCCATTGCTTAATTCAGTGATCGAGAATCCGTAGGAGTCATGCTCACCGCCATAGGTTGTATCCCAGATGACGGTGCCGGAAGAGTTCGTGCGCACGATATAGGCGCTGGCGATGCTCTCAAGCCTGTAGGACCCGCAGGCAATAAGACCCCCGTCAGCGGTTTCTTCGATCCAGTAGATGTCGCCGGCTATCTCGTTCTCATCCTTTTGCCATACCACGGTTCCATTGCCGTCGGTTTTGATGATCCGGGGATTACCGCTGCCGACGACAATTGCGCCGCCGTCGGAAGTGGCGATGGCCATACGCCCTTCGGTACCTTCCATAGCGGTTGAATCGTTGAGGAAAGCTCTGGTCCAAACAGTATCATCCCCCGTACTGTTCACCCGGACCAGCCAGTAATTCCTGATGGTGTCGGGATTGGATTCCGTGTGACCGCCGAGGATAAAGCCCCCATCGGCCATCGGCTCGATTGAGTTGAACATCTCATCAAGCTCGAAGCCAATAGCCTTCGTCCACAGGGTATCGGGCTGGGCATGGAGGAATGGAATAAAGGTAAGGATGCAGATTAAGGTAGTCAGCAGCGTCGATGGGCGCATAGAGGGGTCTCCTTCCGAATTTGTGATGCCCTGCTCCACACTCTGAACGGGTGGGAGTTGGTCAGGTGAATTCTATCTAATTAAGCGGTACTTCGTCTGTATTTAGCGCCGAATATAGGACCGGTTGGTCCTATACAACAAAAGGAAACTGATATGCTCTGGTACCCAGTGTGATCTGGCTCACGTTTCAGGGTGTGGTAATAGAACAGCAGGTGGGCTGCTGCTCTCAGCCGCCGTGCGGGGCGCCAAGCACTTGCGACAGTGCCTGACGCCAACGAGTGAGGTGTTCATCTCGTTCCATGGCAGTGATGGCAGGCTGGAATGTCGTCTCCCTCTGCGGGCCGGTGGGAAAATCGGTCCATTTCAGGGCTTCGGCCAGCCTGATGGCCACCCCTCGGGCAGTGGCCTCGCGTATGCGGTGGAGGTGGAGGGGATGCTGGAGGAGATCGGACAGGAACTGGAGCAGGGGAGCTTGAGCCATGCCACCACCGACGTGGATTTCACCCAGATCAAACTGCTGTCTGCTTTCAGACATGGCCTGGAGGATATCGTAGGCCAGGAAGGCGATGGATTCCATGCCTGCCCGGAGCCGATCATTTGGAGAATAGCCTTCCTTGCCAGGGATGAAGGTGGTGGATATATCGGACCACCAGTAGGGGGCCGCCAGGCCGTTGAGGCCGGGCACCATGACCAGGTTGGTGCGGTCAGCTACGAGTTCCGTCCAGCGGCGGGGGAGATCGGGTAGCTCCAACTCTTCGGCGAACCAGTGGAACAGGGCGCCCACGGCGTTGATCGTGCCCTCCAGAAGGTACTCCACGCTATCACAGGTGGAAAACGCTACGTTAGCCAGGAGTCCGGGGGAGAGCCGGGGAGTGCCGCCGGTGTGGAGCGCCACTGAGCCCGAAGTCCCCAGATTGATACCGACCTCCCCAGGATAGCGCACACCCAGGCCGGTCATGGCCGCTTGTTGGTCGCCTATGCATATCTTCAGGGGGATGGTTTTTCCATGCCAGCGGAATTTGCCGAAGGCATGCTGTGAGGGGACCAGCTCAGGCAGCAGACGGCGAGGCAGCCTAAATAGGGCCAGTAGTTCATCACTCCACTGGCGGCGATGGATGTCGAACACCAGTGTACGCCCGGCAATGGTCTCATCAACGAGCGGGTTCCCGGTCAGGTGGTGAATAAGTAGGGATTGAAGGGGGATAAACCGGTTGGCCGGCCTTCTTAGGTCAAGATGCAGCCCGGATTCGTGTTGCGCCAGGTGAGCAAACTTTGGTCCGCCGTAGTAGGGGCCTAGGGGAATCCCGGTGATACGGGCAATTGTATCTGCGCTGTCGCGGAAGTGGGGCAGGTCATCAACTGCGCGCCTGTCCTGCCAGGTGAGAATGGGTGTCAGAGGTTCCCGGCGGGTTTCGTCCCACAGGAGAAAGCTGGAACGCTGGACGGAGAGGCCCAGCGCGGCAGGCTGCCAATTATCCCGTTCCAGGTCGTCCAGAGTCCGGTCAAGGACGGCATCAACAGAGTCAAGCACTGCCCGGGGGTCCATTTCAGCGTGGCCGGGCTGTGGCCGATGAGTATGAACGGTGTGGGTGTGGAAAGCGACAATATGGCCGGTGGGATCGAAGGCCAGTGCGCGTGTGGAGGAAGTGCCCTGATCCAGGACGAGGAGGATTTCAAGGGAGCGGCCCATGGCGGGCAGGATCGCTACGCTTCGTCCCCACCCAGCGCTTTCGCCATCATTTCCAGGCTGACCTTATAGCGGTAATTGATGCCGAAGTGGCCGTCGTTGAACTCCTCGTAGTGGTAGGGGATGTCCCGCGCCTTGAGGCGCTCCACGAAGATCCTGGCGCCCAGGTGGAGGGCGAATTCGTCCTTATCACCGACATCAATATACAGGAATTCAAGCTTTCTTAGGGCATCGGCGGGGGGATCCTGGTCCAGCATGCGGATAGGATCAAAGGCCAGCCAGCGGTCCCACACTTCCTTGATAATCTCACCATCTGGTAATGAAAAGGGCAGTAGAAAACCGGTGCCATCGGGGGAATATGCTGCGGCCATGGCGAGGATGTTCAGGGTGGGGATCAGCGAACCTTTCTTGGTAGCTTCCTCGAACTCCTTTAGGAAGCCGTCGATGTCCCCGTATCGGTTGAGTGTGTCCACGGCCTTGGGGAAATCTCGCAGGTAGCCATACTCGAAGTACATGTCTCCGCTGTGGCAGGCGGCGGCGGCGAAGACGTCGGGATGTTTCATTGCCAGGATAAGAGCACCGTAACCACCGCTGGACTTGCCCAGAATACCGCGGTGGTCACGCTCAGCCCTGGTGCGCAACCTGCTGTCTATGAAGGGAATGAGCTCGGTGATAAGGTAGTCTTCATAGGGACCTGTGGCAGTGGAATTGACGTATTGGCTGCCACCTAGGCATGTGAAGCAGTCGGGCATGGCAATGATGACCGGCGGGCAGTCGTGGTTCACGATGAGATCGTCCAGCTGCTCGGGGAGGTTCTCCTCCCACACGGAGAAGTTTGCCATGTTCGGTCCCGTACCCGTGAAACCAGCCAGGGCGATGATCAGGGGGTAGCGGGTGTCACCGACTTCATAACCCGGCGGCAGGTAGACCGGGAAGGTGCGCACGTTGGGATCGCCCAGCGGATTGTCCTTGAGTAGAGTGCTGTCTAGGATCAGGTGCTCTACGGAGCCTGAAAGGGAACGGTTGTACATGGGGCTGTTTCCTAGTCCCGACCGCTAGTGGTGGTCGATGGGCTTGTCAGTGAAGAGGTAGTCCCGTAGTTCGTGGTCCCAGCCGTCCATGTTGCGGCGCAGCCATTCCAGCAGCATGGCGGCGTGCTCCATCTCCTCGTCCCGGTTGTGGGCCAGGATGGCCTTGAGTTCCTCGTTCTCAGTGGTGGCGACGCGCTGATTGTACCAGTCAACGGCCTCGATCTCCTCCACCAGGCTTTTCATAGCCCGATGCTGGGCACGGACATCTTCGGGCAGGTGTTCGTAGGGTTCCTGGTAGGACATGGCAATGACTCCTGTGTTTGGCGAGTAAGGCTAATGGAACTTCGATGGAACGCAGCTGGAAAGTCAAGTATTCACCTATCCTGCTTCGGGATCAGGATCCTGAGAGTCCGGCATGGATGAAGGTGATCACAGTGAGCTTGGATATCCCTGGTTAAGGTCAATATTCAGGACATTTGCATCAATTAACACATTGTTTTTCATGCTGGATGGATATTGGATTAATTTACTCCCCGAAACGCTCCGAAAATGCCGGTCAAGCGGCGGCAAATAAGATGTAGGAAAACAAACCTCCGATGGATCTACTGCATCTCTGCCGGAATTCGGGTTGTCTCCTGCTCGGACTTCTGCTGGTCTGCTGCGATGATCTCTCCGATCTCCTGCCAGCCATGGATCCTGACGCCTCAGTCCGGGAGATCGAGTTGCTCGTTCGGCTCAAATCTGACTGGCGGGCGGTTTTCACCTATGATGAATACAGCGAGCTCTTACGGGAGCTTGCCCGGGAACGCTATACGGTGCTGCCCATGGATTCGTTCAGGATTACCTATGATTCGAGCAGAATACTCGTGGCTATGCGGCATGATATAGACTGCCACCCCTTCAAAGCCTTGGAAATGGCCGAAATTGAGAATGCCTTCGGGCTCCGCTCGACTTTTTACATCCTCCATTCCGCAGAGTATTACGGTACATGCGCAGTTGCGCCATTTGTAAGATTCCTGGCCATGAGTTGTTCGTATAGGCAGCTGGCAGATATGGCCGGTGAAATTGGCATCCATAACGATCTCGTCACTATGATGATGCAGTATGATATTGAGCCACTCACCTTTCAGTTGGAAGAGATCAATTACTATGCAGCGTTGGATATCCCCATTTATGGATCCTCTGCACACGGCAGTGCTGAACTGCAGGATCTGAATCTGTCGAACCGCATGATCTACTCTGACTTTTCCGAGTACGGCACCTTCGATTATGGAAAAAAAATCCATGAATATGGCCGCTACTCCCTGGAGGAATTCGGATTAGTATATGAGGCCTACGCCCTGGACTATAACCGGTATTTATCCGATTCGGGAGGCCGGTGGTTCATATCAGAGGACATCGGTCCCGGTCACCATGGCCAGTTGAAGGATGTCATCCTGGCCTTGCAGTCTTCTGAGCCCGGTGACCGGGTGCAGGTCCTGACTCATCCGGTCTGGTGGGGCAAGGAATAACCCGAGTCGGCAAGGTCCGATTAAGCTGGGGATTACTGAAGCGGCAGCGGCCGGGTTACGCCCACACGCCGGGAATGGCCCTGCTGCAGTTGGGGCAGGCACCTTTAGCGGTGATCTGGTTATCCAGGATGTAGTAGCCCACCCGGCGGATGAGGGCTGCGTCGCAGCCGGGGCAGCAGGTGTTTTCCAGTTCGGGGACCATTCCGGGTAGGTTACCGCCGTAGACGTAGTTGAGACCGGCTTGGCGCCCCAGGTCCCAGGCGCGCAGTAGTTTGCGGATGGAAGTGTCGTCGCCATCAATGAGCTTGTAGTCCCGGTGGAAAGCGGAGACGTGCCAGGGGATGTCAGGTGAGACACTGGCGATGAAGTTGGCTGCGGCGCTTAATTCCTCGTCGGAATCATTGAGGCCGGGCACCACTAGGGTGACCACCTCCACCCAAAAGTCCAGATCCCACGCCCGCTGAATGGAATCGAGGACATTCTGTAGCACACCCCCCAGCCGCCGGTAGGTGCGGTCGTTCATTGATTTCAGATCCACCTTGAAGCCCTCACAGTGCGGCCGGAGGTACTCCAGCGCTTCCGGCGTAGCGTTACCGTTGGATACGCAGGCGGTCTTCAGGCCGGCTTTGCGGGCGGGTTTGAAAATATCCACGGCCCATTCGATGGTGATGAGTGGTTCATTGTAGGAGCTGACCACCGCCCGGGAATTGGTGCTTTGTGCGGTCTGGAGCACCTGTTTGGGGGAGATCTCGTCAGGGGGCAGACCGGCGCGGTCATCCCGCAAGGCTTGGGAGGTAAGCCAGTTCTGACAGAAAGGGCAGTGCAAACAGCATCCCAGCATACCGAAGGTGAGGGCGTTAGTGCCGGGGAGCAGGTGGTAAAAGGGTTTCTTCTCGATGGGATCCTTGTGCAGACCTACCACGTAGCCATGGGGTGCCTGGAGGGTGCCGCCATCGTTGAACCGCACTTTGCAGATTCCCCGGCGACCGTCAGGTATACGACAGCGATGCCCACAGGCTAGGCAGCGCACTCGTCCATCGTCCAGCTGCTCCACCAGCTCCGCCGACCGGGTCAACCGGTCGATGGTGTCCGCCAGGGTGGCAGATGGGGCAGAAGTATGGGTGGCAGGCATAGTAACCGTTTCACTGCTAAGGTGACATTATTGCTCCCGTTTCAGTTGCCTCAATAGCCTGGTAGCCAGTCGTTCCCCTCGGTTCACTGCATTCCGTACCAGTACAATTTGAGGCTGTAGACCTGGTCAGGTGATAAGCTCCGTACAATTTTGCTTTCGTGCAACCGTTAAGTGAGGTGGCAGAGGGTAATGGCGGTGCTCACGGAAATGTTGATACTGCGGGAAACGCCGCACATGAGTACTCGAATACGCATGTCGGGAAGATCAAGGGTAACGGGGCTGCGGCCTAATTCATCATTGCCTAAGAGCAGGTCTGTTTTTGCTTGCGGGAGCAGGCTAGCGGCCTTCACAGGTATGCTGTGGCTTAGTCCGGGAATAAAAGTTCAGGTATAACTACACGATAGGCGGGAAGGTAGGTATTTCGGTACACCTCGGAATGATGGACGGCGGGAAATCCCTGAGATTCCATTTCGGTGAAGAAAGCTGCCAGCTCATCTGGTGGGAACGACAGGTCTCTCCTCTCTGCCATTTTCTCGGCGAGTGCCCAATACCGCCTGAGTGTCTCGGGGTCGCCTCGGAATTCATTCGCGGTCTGGACGAAGGCGGTTAGAAGGGTGTCTGGACTACCACCCGCCTTGAGGAATGGGCGCAGGTGGATCCTTGCCAACAGGCCGTCAGGGGACAGTGTATCTATGATCGGTTCCGGTGAAGCCAGGTCTTCCAGGCTGGCCATTTCCCGGGTCAGCCATGCTCTGGCCATGTCAGTGTCTGATACGGCATGCCCGCTGCCCATGGCGGCCTGGTGGACGAATTTGTACAGATCCTGCACTTCCCATCGAGGATAGCGAGTAGACTGAACTATCAGGATCTTGCGGAAGCGTGTTTCTTCGGCAGAGGGTTGGCTGCACGCTTGGAGGACGAATAAAACAAGTGCAGCAGCCAGCCGGCAGGCCACGCCTAATACTGAGGGTTGACGATTCATGGTCAGGCAATAGGAGTCTATATGAAAGAATGACAAGAAGGCAAGCAGAAAGGAGACCGTCATGCAAGAGCGGGCCTTTATACGAATCGCACTTTCCCAGGCAAAGCGCCTCCAATGCATAGGATATCACTTGCTATTTGTATTGTTTTGTGCGACCTTTCGGTTGTACTCGCACGAGAGCTGTAGACTACAAAATAGAGCCATGGAAGAACTGGCGAGTCTCTACCGGAAGACTCTGAAAGAGCGCATTATCACTCTGGAGTCAGCACGGGAGAGGCTGCAAGCAGGAGAAGCGGATGTCATCGAGATCATCCGCGATATCGTCCATAAGCTGAAAGGATCGGGAAGTACGTACGGCTACCCTGAGATCACCTCCAAAGCAGAGGCCATATTCGAAGCCGACCAGGAAATTCCTGTTGATCGACTCGATGCGCTCTTGGCGGTGATGCGTCAAGTAGCCTTCGATGAGGATTCCTCGGCATCATAAGTGGCGAGATCACAATGCCGGGCGTCATCTGGAAACCGATTCTTCCAGTCTAAAATATATCACTGGCGAACCGGCTTGACTTTAACGAGATATATGTATTACTCCATGATCGGTTCACTTGACAGAGTAATATAGTGACGTCCAGGCAAGAGGTTCGTCGACCGGGAGGCTCACCATGCGAATCGCCGTAGTAGACGACGATCGGGATATTCTGAATTGGTTCAAGCACCACCTGGGAGAAGCTGAACATGAGGTGATCACTGCCGGGGACGGTGAACAGGGATTGAAAATGATTCTGGAGTGGGAGCCGGATATATCGCTGATTGACCTGAAATTGCCCGGTATGGATGGCCTGAATGTGGTGGAAGAAGTGTTAAAGCAGCAGCCTCAGGCTGTGCTGATCATCATGACCGCGTTTGGTACCATCCCGTCAGCTGTAGAAGCCATGAGGGCTGGTGCCTGTGACTACCTGACGAAACCCCTGGATCTGGAACAGGTCATGGTAATGCTGCAGAAGTGTGGGGTGAAAATCGCACTGCTGCAGGAAAACCGTCTGTTGAAAGAGCAGATGGAGCAGTTGAGCCGGGGAGAGATCTATATTACGGAGAACGATGCCATTCAGCAGTTACTTGACCAGGCTAAAAGCGTAGCCGCCACTGATTCGACTGTACTGGTCACCGGGGAGAGTGGCACGGGCAAGGAAGTATTCGCCAAGTACATCCATAAGAACAGCAAGCGATTCCAGAAGCAATTCGTGGTGGTGAACTGCGCGGCCTTATCTGAACAGTTATTGGAGAGCGAGCTCTTTGGCCATGTGAAGGGATCCTTTACGGGTGCCTATAAGGATCATGCCGGCTACTTTGAGGTAGCCGATGGAGGCACCATTTTCCTTGATGAGACTGGCGAGCTCAGTCCGGCTACACAGGTGAAGCTGCTACGTGTGCTCCAGGATGGCGAATTCTCCCGGGTGGGGGAAACCAAGGCACGGCGGACGAATGTGCGGGTAATAGCGGCCACGAACCGTGACTTGCAGCAGCTGATGGCTGAAGGCCGCATCAGAGAGGACTTTTACTATCGGATCAATGTTTTCGAGTTCGACCTGCCGCCGCTCCGGGAGAGGCCGGAGGACATAATGTTCTATTTCGAGCGATTTGTCCAGGAATACGCTACCCAAATGAACAAGGTCGTCCCCCAAATTGATCCCCAAGTACGGGATATCTTACTAGGCTATGATTGGCCGGGTAACATCAGGGAATTGAAGAATATAGCCGAGCGGACCACCATCCTCTGTAATCCCGACACCGGCCTTATTTCAACGGACCTTGTCCCCGATAGGTTGGCCTGGAGCACGAGTACTGAAACCAGCTATCAGGGAGACGATTTCAAGAAGGCCAAGGAGCTCCTTGTGAAAGAGTTCGAGATAAGTTTCATCACCCAGCACCTGCGCCAGCAGAATGGGAATATCGCCGCCACCGCCCGGAAGATCGGTGTACACCCGGTGTTCTTGCGCCAGAAGATTGCCAACCTGGGAATCGACGCCAAGCTCATCAAGGACGAAAGCGCCAAGGCCTGAGTCGGACCCTGGCGCTCACATATGTAATCGGATCCTTCCCGCAAGTATAGCCCCTGCCCGACCGCGGACCAGGCGCTTATTCGACCACCTCCCCGAAAGTCGCCAGCTGTCCCTTCACCTGATCCCGATCACCCACTACCACGATCGTCATCTTCTCGTCGTCCAGATAGGTCTGAGTGATATGCAGGACCTCTTCAGGCGTCACGGTGTGAACTCGTTCAACGTATTCGGTAAGGTATTCCTTGCCCAGACCATGCAGGGTCAGGAACATCAGTTGGTTAATGATGCCCGTCCGTGAGGAGTTGTTGAGCACGAAAGTACCCGCCATGTAGTTCTGGATTCCCTTCAATTCTTCCTTGGGGGGCGGTTCGCGCTGCAACCGGTCGATCTCGTGGATGATTTCACTCAGCGCGGCCTCCGTCACTTCCGTGCCCACATCGGCGACCTGGATCCAGCAGGCATCGCGATATCGGATGCTTACGTAACTGTTGGGCGAGTAGGTATAGCCTTTGTCTTCCCGGATATTGCTCGTAATCCGTGAGGAGAAGGATCCTCCCAGCAGGGTATTCGTGACCAGCAGCCGGACATAATCCTCGTGTGAGGGATCGATGACCGGTAGTCCGATATACAGGGTGGACTGGGGTGCACCGGGGCGATTAAGGAGGTTGATTCTTCTCTGGGTGACAGCCTCAGGCGGATTCACCAGCTTCTCAGGACCGGAAGGCCAATCGCCGAACGCTTCCCTGATGGCGGCCTTGACCTTGCTACTGTTGAAGTGGCCGGACACGTAGATATGGGCTCGGGCGGCACCGTAGTTGACCTCATAGAACGCCCGGACCTTCTCGACAGAATAGCTGCGCAGCAGCTCCTCGCTGGGAAATATCCGCCCATATGGATGGTTGGGGTACAGCAGTTTCCGGAACCGTTCCAGGGCCAGAGCCTGTGGTTGTGACTTCTGGATACTCACCTGGCGCACGAAGTCGTTGACTACCCGCTGGAGCTCGGCCTCGGGGAAGGCGGGATTGCGGACCAGATCAGCCTGAAGGTGCACCATGTCCGCCCCGAATTCGGACAGGACGTCGCCGTTGACCCACGACTGGTCCGGGGTAACAGTGACCGCTAGCTCTCCACCCATCTCAGCGGCAGCACTGGCGATATCTTTCGAGTTGCGGGTGATGGTCCCCTCTTTCAACAGTTCCCCAGTGAGATCTGCTAGCCAGACCTGATCGGCGGCTTCATTGAGGTTCCCGACGCGGATCACGGTCCGAACAGCTACTTTCGGCAGGGTTCCATAGGGTATCAGGGTGGCGGTGAGGCCGTTATCGAGGGTGAATGTGTGTGTACTTGGCAGTACGAACGGCTTGGGAGCGCTCCCTTGCGGGGGAGTTTTTTGTTGAGCCGTGACCAAGGCAAGCAGGCTCAGAATGAAGGCACAGATGATAAAAGTGGATTTCTTCAACATGGGTGGTGTCCTCCTATTATGAACCCGCCTGGGGTTCGACGGTTAGAACCGTCAGGTTGGTAGGACGCAGATATTCCTGAGCAGTTTGCAGGATCAGTTCGGGGGTGACTTCCCTGAAATGCTCTTCCAGGGTGTTGATCCTGCTGGGGTCGTCATCAAACAGCGCGAAGCATGCCAGGAGGTCGGCCCTTCCGAAGCCGAAAAAGCCTCCCATAGTATCATAGAAGCCGGAGCGGAACTTCACCAGGGCACGGTCGAGGGTGGCCTGGTCAACCGGATTGGCGCGCACGTCTTCGATGACTGAATTGATCGCCTCAAGAATATCGTCGGGTTCAGTCTCTGCATCGTGGAACAGGTACCCGGCCCACAACATAGGCCCATCGTAGTTGAACATGTTGCCTAGTAGCATATTGATGCCGCCCCCCACATCACCGGTGTATCCCTTGGTGCTCACCAGCTCCTGGTAGAGCCGGCTGTCCTCCCCCTGGAGCAGTATCTCATCCAGGAGGCCCATGGCAAAGTATTCGGGAGTGTTGCGTTCGGGCATATGGTAGGCGAAGGCTAGCGCGGGCCGAGTGGCCAGGGGATCTGGTTTGCTGAAGCGTTTGGCCTGCTCCTGCCGCGGTTCGCTGATATCCGGTTCTTCCAGTGGCGGACCGGTGGGGATGTCGCCAAAGTATTTCTCGATCCACTGCAGGGCTTCCCGGGAGTTATAGTCGCCAACGATGACCACCACGGCATTATTGGGCGCATAATGGGTTTTAAAAAAGGCCCGGACCTCCTTCAACGTGGCGGCTTCCAGGTCCTTCAGATCGCCGTAGAAATTGTGGGCATTATACCAGTTTTCGTTGGCGTATTGTGGCATGTCCAGCCAGGGGAAACCACCGTAAGGCTGGTTGAGGACGTTCACCTTGACCTCATTGATAACCACACCCTGCTGATTGGATAGGTTCTCCAGTGAGACTTCCAGGCTTCGCATGCGGTCGGCTTCGGCCCAGAGAGCCGTCTCCAGCTTATTGGCCGGCAGGATCTCAAAGTAGTTGGTGAAGTCGAACCGGGTGGACGCGTTGAATATGCCGCCATTAAGCTGTATGAGGCGGGTAAACTCCATTTTGCCCAGGTTTTCCGATCCTTGAAACATCATATGCTCGAAGAGGTGAGCGAAGCCGGTCCGGTCCCGCGGCTCGATGCGGAGGCCGATGTTGTAATAGACGGCCACGGTCACTATTGGTGCCGTGTCATCGTGAGAGAAAACAACCTTCAGCCCGTTTGACAGTTTGTGATACTCAACTGGTACTTTGTAAACATCCTGATCCCGGGCGCAGGATAGGATCAATGCTGCCCCGAAGCTGAGCAGGAGTAAGCGTTTCGGCATCATGAGTCCTCCGCAAATATGAAGAAGGTCGAAGGCCAGTCCCGTTACCCGCCCGGCTGCCCCCAGAGGAGAGGGACAAATGTGTCAAACCGGCGGGAATAGCCCTGTGAATGTGCCGAAAGGTGCAATCATATCAGGCTTGAATCAAGGGAAACTACGAGATTCCCCGGTATCGACCGGTGATCTCATATGGGGATATGATTGTGGGTCTACATTCAGATGATCCACAAGCAGATTCTGGACCGAACAGTGGGTGCTGTTAAGTGCGGTGGCGTGGCAACAACCGAGCAAAGCCGGCAAGTAAAAGGCCCTTCCCCAAGAGAAGGGCCTCCCTTTGGTACATTGCCCTGGTGTGGGCGGTCAGTTCTTTTTCATGCCGGATACAGGTTTATCGTCCAGACTGAAGTTGATGGGGATGGCGACCCACACCGCGACATTCCTGTCTCGTTGCTTCGCGGGCGTCCAGGTGATTTGGCCTACAGCTGCCAGGGCGGCCTTTGCCAGGGACTCATCACCGGTCTGGTTTTCCCCCACAACTACTCTGCCCGTGCGTCCATCAGCCAAAACCTGGCAGTGAACGGATACCAATCCGGTAATCCCCTTTTCTTTGGCTTCTTCAGGGTACTTCAGCAGCTTGCTGAGGACACCGTATCCTCCTACGGGAACTGGGGGTTCATCATAGGGCACGAATTCCACCCCCATCTCCTTGAGCGCCGCCTGCCGTTGCTTCTGCTCCTCCTCCGTCAATCCACTGCTTCCTTTGGGTACGAAATCAGGGCTTGATTCCGTGAGGGCAGCCTGCAGGTCATGCTGTTCCTGTAAGGACAAAGTACTGTTTTTTTCCTGGCACTGGGAGGATATGAATACCATCCCCAGAAGGATGGCCACAAGACTCATTTTCTGCAATATACTAGTGCGGTTCATGGTGGTCTCCTTTCGATTGAGTAACTGTGTCAGACGCTGCCTGAGGTCGTTCCGCGACTCGCAGAACAAGGTCTGTGGCAGCAGCACCGGGCGGTTGAAGACGCCCTGCGTTACATAGTCCAAGAGAAGATGACCGTAGGTAACCGGCGTGATATCCGCATAATGCAGTGCGAAATCATCACAGATCTGCTCGCGGTATCGCGCCAGGCGACGGTTCATGAGCCACACCAGGGGATTGAACGGATGCAGGATGAGAGCCAGTATCTGCACGAGGATGATCCAGCGGTCGTGCCTGATGATATGGGCGGCCTCGTGGTGTAAAATAGCACGCAGTGTATGCTCCTCCAAATGAGCAGCTGCGGGCGTGAGGTAGATCTTTGGCCGGACGAGTCCAGTAGTCAACGGCGATCGAATCCAGTCCGATACCAGAATCTGAGGCTTTCTCCGGGTTAGGAACGAGTCGAGGATGTGTGTAGAGATGCCCAGGGGTTCCGCGTGACGCAGATTCCACCGCAGGTCGAGAAAGCCAAAAGCTATCCACAGCATCATCAAGGCCGAAGCCGCTCCCCAGAAGATGAGCATCACGGAAGCGGTGTCTATCCCACCTGTCCGGGTGATTTCCGGGCTTGAATTCGCCACCAGGCTTATGGGTAGTAGTGGCATCGGGGCTGTCGGCCAGATCGTTATGGCGGCAATGTTGAAGGATGGAGGCCATAAGGCCAGGACCAGAGCAAGCAGCCACAGCGCATAACGGGGTCGCGGCGCCCAGTGCCTCCATACATGATCCAGGATGACCACCAGGAGAATGATCAGTGACAGCCGTACCTCATTCTGAATCAAGGTCTGAATAAGAGAAGAGGCGTTGACGGTAATGCTGTCCCAGATGCCCGTCATGTCTTCTCTCCAGCCTGTTGATCCAGGATCTTTCTAAGCTCCCGCAGTTCGTTGGGTTTGAGGTGCGTGGAGCGGACCAGGAATGAGGCCATGGCGCCGAAGGAACCTTCGAACATGCGCTGGGCAATTTTCGACAACGAGCCCTGCAGGATGACATCCTTGGGTGCAAGAGGCGTGTAGACATTCACCCGGCCTTCTTTCTGCCGGGCTAGGAAGCCCTTGTCAACGAGAATGTTCATTAGGGTCTGCACAGTGGTGTACGCCTTTTCCGAATGGGGATAGGCCGTCTCCAAGACCTGACGTACGGTGACAGGTGCCTTGGCCTTCCAGATCACGTCCATGAGCTCCCACTCTGCGGTGGATAGTTCCCGGATTTGTTTCTTCATCTGCTTTACATCTACTAAATAACTAGTAGCAATCTACTAATAGGTTAGTAGTAGTGCAAGTTTTTTTCTACTTCAGGTTTACCTGATGCTATCTGGGTAATTGTTTACAGGATGTCAAGGCTGGGATTCCTACCTTGTGATAGAAATCACTGAGCGAGGTTGCGCGGGATTACAAGCCAACTCTATTCTTGCTTTTATTATATAAATATTCCGAAGTTGCGCCGTGCAGCAGACCTACTCGATTCCACTTATCATAGCAGGAGGGATGACCATGAGACGACGTCTTTCCACGTCCGGTCTGGTGGCTGGATTACTTGTATTATCTGTGGCTGTTCTTATTCCAGCCACACTATTAGCTGAGAAAAAGGCACCGTATAACGATGCCTACAGCATGGAGACTCTGGCCCTCAAAGGTCCTGAAGTCACCGACGTTTACGCAACCTTCAGTACGGATGATCCTGGGGCTTTCCCCATTCCCGACGCGTTGAAGAAACTCCAGGTTAAGATCAAGGACGCGGAAGGCGAAGTTGCCTTTATCCAGAATGCTTGGGATGTAACCATCTCGGACAACGTGGCGACCATGTCGGCTGGTGATCCGCCCTTCCATGAAACCTTGTATGTAAAGGCGCACATCAAGACCGGCAAGCGAGAGGTGGTGTTGCAGGATGAGACCATGGTCCTGCTGCGTCCGGATCTGTTCATTGAAGGTGTGACGGCTCCGGATGAAGTGGATGCGGACGAGCCTTTCAATGTTGAAGTGGTTGTTGGTGAAGGGAACCTGGAATTCGGGGCAACCGCCACGATCAGCCTTTACGATGGCACAGAATTCATGGCTGCCATCACCGGTACGGAGATCGGCCCCGGAGAGCGGGTGACTTACGTATTTGCGGGTATCAGCCTGGCCGATATCGGTACACATGAATTGAGAATTGTCATCTCGGATGCCGATCCGGCTGAATATGATGACACGAATAACGAGGCCAGCTTCACGGTTGAAGTGATCCAACACCTGCAGACTTCAACCTATAGCATCCAATATACCAACTACACCAACTATTATTATTATTATCGCTACTACCGGTCCTGCTGGGGTTCTTACTACACCTATACACGTGAGTACGGCAGCTGGGACGACCTCTATCTGAATGGGAGTTCCACCGGTATTGCACCCAACGCACCCATAGAAGGTATCTCTTGGACGGTTGAATCCGAGAAAGGTGTATTTAACACCGGTTCTCATACGAATGTGGCTCCCACCGCTATCAGCGAGGAATGGGACGAGTATTACCTGTTCGATGAAGCCACATGGACGATGCTCAGCGTGAATGTGAATAAGCTCACAGGTTTAACCTACTTTGCCTTTTCGCAATTCTCCGGGTCGCGGGTGGAGATCTATTATTATCGTTCAGGATCGTGGTATGGCTATTCCACCACAACAGTCCAGCAGACAGCTAATTACATGGATGCCCGGCAATTCGTCAATGTTTCGCTGCTGCTGGACGATGACGCGGTAACGATCGGTGGGACGGCGGCCGTGAACCTGGGGCCGATGCAGAACTATTCAAATGGCTACAATTATAGTGGCAGTTGGTGGGGGTGCTATTACTCCCAGTACTTGACGCATACCTATAACCGGGTCTCAGGATCTGGTGGCGGCACTATGGATCCGGCCGGTCTGGGCAAGCGTATTTCCTCGATGGCTTCCACCGGAGAAGTCCTCCTGCCAAAGAGTGTCAACCTCGCGGGTAATTATCCCAATCCGTTCAATCCCAGCACCAGCTTGCGGTTTGCCCTGCCGGAAGGAGCACCGGTATCACTGGTGGTCTATGATCTGGCCGGCCGGGAGGTCGCCCGGCTGGTGGATAGCTACATTAGCGAAGGGTATCATGAGGTTGTGTGGGATGGCCGGAACGCATTCGGCGCTCTGGCCCCCACGGGTATCTACCTGGCCCGGATGGTGACACCCGGCTATGCCCGTACGATCAAAATGGTCATGATGAAGTAAGTAACCTTTCCTCCTGCCTGATAGTATCGAATAGCCCCCGTCTCGGTTGAGGCGGGGGCTTTACGTTCCGGGCGTGTGATCAGTCTGAAGGGGGAAGGCTTATGACCCAATCATCAGCCCGGGGAGTGATACCTGGTTGCCAGTAGACTAGTAGCGCACCCCGTGGTCCTCGATAATACGGTCGATCTCGGTCAGCGCGTATCCCGCCAGCTGCCGCTGCCGGTCCCTGGCTGTGGCTTCGGCCGTGGCTAGGTCACCCAGGATGATGATATTCTCATCGTTCAAACGGGTGGCCGGCCCGGTATAGTTGAAACTGCCCGCGATGATGACCCGTTCGTCAATGATCATAAGTTTGTGGTGCAGCTTGTTTAGACCGCCACGATGCGGAACAGCATACAATTCAGCCCCCGCGTTGGCCACGTTTCTGGCTGCCGTCCACGGCTGACGTGCGGCCGGACCATCCATGGCACCGCGGATTTTGATCGCACCCGGGCGGGATAGGGCGATCATGGTGTCATCAATCCCTGAAGATTCAGAGAATGTGAAGATGGCGAAGTCGATCCGCCGTTGAGCCTTTGCCATCTGCTTCATGATCTCCATTTCTGGATTATGATCGGGTGAGAACAGAACCTTGACCCGCACACCGGAGACATCTATCTCCGGAGGGAACTCATCGTGCCCCTCGTTCAACTTGCCGAAATGGCCTTGCATAATCTCCTTGAATTCCCGCCAGTAAATCTTGGCCACCGCCTTGTCATGGATGATCACCACATGGTTCAGGTTACTCGAAGTCCCGGTCGGTGTGAAGTTGGTCGAGCCGGTGAGCAAGGCCGCCTCATCGGTTGAGGAGTCTCGCACGATGAATTTCTGGTGAAAGATGTGCGGGTTGTAATCGGTGTGCACCCGCATGTTGGCCCTGAGGAGCGCGTCATGAATTTGTCGATTGTCCTCGTTACTGCCATTTGGCTCGTAAGGTTTGGAGAGCGCTTTGGCGACGCTCAGATAGTCCCATTCGAGGACCACCCGGACCACTACCTTTCGCTGCCGTGCCCGGATCAGGGCATCGGCGATGGGTTTGGATTCCAGTTCCTGAACGGCGACATCGAGTCTCTTCTGAGCCCCATCGATGAACCGGACGATGACATCCTCCAGGTTGTCGGGGGCACCCAGTTCCGTGGGCCCCATGTACAGTTCAATATTACCTATTTTAATGCCCATATAACACTCTCCTTGTTAAAGGAAAGTAATGTACGTCAGGTTCATATTCAATGATTATCTTCTATGACCTGATTAGATTTGCTTTCACGCACTTAGGGCAGACACGATGACGTGTATTCAGGCATAAAAAAGCCCCCGACTTGCTTCCAGACGGGGGCTTCTGAATTTGCCGCGGATTTGCTGGCTACTTTTCCGCCCAGTTGCGCAGTTCGCGCTTGATCTTTTCCTCAATCTTGCGGCCGATCTCCTCCCACTCGTCCTCTTTATCCTTGGCTTCGTCAACCCACTCGCGGATGGCCTGCTTGACCTTCTCCTCCACCTTGGCACCGATCTCTTCCCATTCGGCATCCTTGCCGCAGGGTCCTCGCCGTTTTTTGGTAGCGGCCTTGGAATGGCTGCTGCTAAATATAATCATCACACCCAATAGGAAGCCGAAGTTGTACCAGTTCCCGGTGTTATTTACCTCGTACATGTGCACGGAGTCAGTGAATAGGCTGATGATGAAGGTCACCAGGCATATAAGTCCGTGCCACAGGCCGGCCCAGAAGCCGGCGGGGCCGGTCACGAACCGTTCGTTCCCGGGCGCACAGCCGGACAACAGTAGCAGCGAAAAGATGATGAGGGTAGATACGATCAGGATCAACTTCCGGTTCATAGTCACTCCTTTTTCGAGCAGTTGCGATGTGGATGGACGGTTGTGGTTATCAAGTTGTTCTATTCCGCATACAGATCAATCACCCGCTGGATGGCGT
>CP070787.1:2720212-2734008 GCA_020346745.1 Fidelibacterota bacterium
CAGAGTTCGAGATTGTGCAGATCACCACTATCGAAGCATTCAGTGCGCGCTTGTTCCTGGAGATGGCGGTCGGTGCTGTCGACCTGGCGATTGAGAGCTTGGCGAGTATCTACGCTGAAGCAGCCGACTTCTTTGTCCTGGACCTCGATCCAACCGTCCTCGACTTCAGTACGGTGGAGGATGATATGGATCTGGTGCTCCTGTTGGAATCCTCCAATCCAGACTTCCTCACTTTGACGCCCTACGGAATTGACCAATTCCATTCCGCCGGAGAAAACCTGGAGGAAGCATTCCTGGAGCTTGGCGAGTTCTTCGATCAGATGACGGAACTGGCCTACGCGATCGCGCCGTATGATGAAGATTTCGATATCGACGGCCAGCTGTTTATCGATGATATGGAGATGACCAGCGATGCGGTTTGGGAGATTCATACAGATTTCGCATTCCCGGATTCCACCATCGAGATCGATGGAGAGCGTGTCAACCTGTCGGCCTGGTTCGATAATCCACCGGCAAGCCTCCTGGTGATGTGGAAGAACTACCTGTCCGGAATTGATAGTTCTCTGGGCGGGTTGTTCCCTGATCGGTATGTTTTCGCAATCGAACCGGATGATGCAGGTATAACTCCACTAATATTTGCCCTGCATCCCAACTACCCGAATCCATTCAATCCGGCGACCACCATACTATTTGACGTTCCTGCCGGGGGACATGTCACATTGACCATCTATGATCTGCTGGGCAACGAAGTAGTCCGCCTGGTGGACCAGGATATGAGTCCTGGCAGGAAGTCCGTAGCGTGGAATGCTCGCGCACTTTCTTCGGGTGTTTACTTTGCGCGACTCGAGTTTGCTGACCGGCAACTGACACGCAAATTGCTTCTGATGAAGTAGCTCGGCAAACGTGAGCACTGTCCACTTGAGGGGGAAGATGCGATGCACCTTCCCCCTGTTTATATTCATATTATGCTGTAGTGAGGGGCTCCCGGCCCAGGCGCTGGAACCTATCTTCTCTTCGATCCTGAACTTTCCAGGAATGCAGATATTCGCACGCGACGAGATCGTCAGCCGTCCGGTGGAAGTGAATTCCAGGATTCTCTACAACGACATTTACCGGAAACGGGTAAACGATCTGCCCGCTCTGACATGGAATGGAATGGCCGAGGAAGTCGCCGGCTTTCTGCCCTACAAGAGAGGGGGGATGACTACCGGGTTTCAGGCCGTGCTTTCCTCCCACCAGGGACGCTTCCAGAATACGGAAGACCGGACTGCGGTTGCCGTAGTCAATGACGCTGCCGGCTACGGTATATCCCTGGGAGTTACCTTCCAGAATGGCAGGCGGATTATAGGGGGCAGCCTGGCAGGGTCCCGCACCCGTAATAACACAGCTGTTGAATTCAAAGCCTTTCCTTCGGCGGAGAGCGTCGCCATGAACAGATATTTCCTGGACTGGCTTGAACCTACTTTCGGGCGCGAATGGGATATCGGCAACACAAGCAGCGGTTTCAATCCGCAGGTCGTCACAGACGTTCCACTGTCGAACGAGCGGCGTTTAAGCCTGCTTTTCTCCCATATGCACCGGAGCTATCAGCCGAGAGTCCGGTATACCAACTCCTCAAACAAGGCCGAATTGACCGGTGAACGGCTGATCGACTTCATGCTCCGGTTCGACGAGAACCTGGTGGCAGCGAGACTGAATAATGAAACCAGGGGCTCTTCCTGGATGGCAGTTTTCTTCGATTCGCCGCTGACTTTTGATACGGACAACCATTCCCCGCCTACCGAACCGGTTAATCTGGATCATTATACCCTGGGTGATGGGCGCTTCCGCCGGCGGGGATTGAATATTCAACTGCTGAAAAACACCGGAACCAGCAAGTTTGAGCTGGGGATCGGTACCTGCCGCTATACCGGCCGGCTCAGATTGAATACCCCCGTCCTGGGTTACTTCGCTGGTTTGTTGCCGATCTCACACGGTGTAGCAGTGAAAATCGAGGGCAGCAGTTTTTCGCAGCGGATCAAGGCGAATTATTCACCGGTAATATTTGGGATCCAATCCTCGCTGCTCGCAGGATATTCCCATGGGTACTATGATCTATTCGTTGATGGGGAGGCCCAGCTCGAGTTTAATCTCATTTCGGTGCCCATCAACCATCCGATCCAATTCCATCTGCATCTGGTAGAATTCGGAGCAGGTCTGACATTCCGCCGGGGTCCTGTTTCCAGCGCCTACTCTTTTGCACAGCTGATCCCCTTCATAACCCGTGTGGATGAGAGCCCGATGAAGTTCCATGAGAAAGTGCCTGACGTTTCCCTCCAATCAAGAGGTGGTGCTGTCCATCAGCTGACCTTCTCATATAGTTGGGATTAATGCTTCGGTTTTTATATACCATCTACCGCACATGGAGCGGAGGCGGCAATCTGCATCCGCTGGAGATCTTGTTGAGGTGGGAGCCTTCGGGTGATTACTTGAGCATTAAAGCAAGTACGCGAGGGTAATGATCATTCCGAAGGTTACGTGATCTGCTATAACAGCCGCATGTATGCGCTGATATCCTTCTTCCAGACCGGCACACCACAGTAGCGTTCGCCTTCGGGGCAGATCGGCCGTGCTCCCGCCATCATTCGCAGGGTGCAGGGAGGAAGGAGATACTTCCCAAGGCGCGGGTGCACCTCCCGCACCTGCTCGGCTTCATCCACGCTGGCACGCCAGATCTCTTCCTCGGCATTATAACACAGGCGCATGCGATGCTTGTGGTGCAGATTCAGCAGATCAGTGGATTCTGTGAATCTCACTGCTACCCCATTCGGCAGCAGATAATGAGCGAACTCCTCAGCCATGCCCATCCTTTTCAACTTCCCGATTATCTCCCACGTGCGGTTCATGGTCTCGTTATAGAGTTGGAGCGCTGGCTTGTGAGCCCGGATAAGGGTGGGGACAATAAAGTCGGGTTCTTCCGAAAGCTGCGTGGCCAGGACCGGGCGGCTGCCGGGGGTCATGCGGTGCCGTTGGTTCTGGCTGTCAGCTGCATGGGACAGGCGCTTGCGGAAGGTATAGCTCGGGTGATGCAGGGCTCGTGTCAGTTTGGCATGCGTGGAAAGATTGAGCACTTCACCGTAGATGGGATTCCTGCCCGGATCCAGGGCCAGGGCAATGGCATCATCATCGGAGAGGCTGCTGCGGGCCTGCCCCAGTACTTCGCGCACAGCGGACGCCAGCACTTCTTCGCCACGGGCCTTATAATCAACCAGCCGGGAAATCCGACCATTCAGGGATGAGTCAAATTCTGCACTGAATCCGGGACTGGGAGTCGGCGATTCATTGATCCAGGGGAACTCGCTGAAGTCGTCTGGCTCCAGGGGCTCCTGGAGGATGAGTTTGTACCCGGGATCATGCTCCAGGACGGCCTGGACCATGGCTTCAACCACCCGCCGCTGTTCGTCGGGCACATCGGTCTCCTGGCATACGCGCCAGTACCTCAAAAGGGTAATGCCGCTGACCGTGTGGTATAGATAGGACAAGGTCGCTATCGGAGCGACGTACCGGGCGGCCTCCTGGGTCTTCTTCAGGATAGCTCGCTTGTAGTCTTCTTTCCGTTTTGCTCTTGCCGGGAAGATACGGAAGTACTCTGCCTCGGCCACCTCATACAGGGATTGGCGCAGCTCGTGGTAGGCTGACATCTGCTCGTCGATGGCGGCCTGATAGATCGCGAGACCTGATTCGGGGAGGGGGGGCAGATAGCACGAATCTTTGCTCAAGCGAACATATCTCTGGCTTACCTGCTCGGAGTTATAGAAAGGGTGGCTGTGAAGGAAAGACCAGATGAAATGGCGGGAGACGCCGCTCAGGGCGAACTGGAACTGGGCGTGCTGAAAGGTAGTGTGATGCCCGGCTTGATAGATGGACCCGGCAATCTCTCGGTCACGGCTTCCTTCCTCCAGGTCGATCTGTTGGTCCTGGATAATCCCCTTGCTGCTGTAGCAGGTGCGGGCTGCGGCCACCACGTTCTTGAAGGGTGTGGTGAAAGCTTTAGTAAGTACGACTTGGGGAATTGTTGCGGTGGCTGGGCGTGTGTTCACGTCAAATGGAAATCAGATCGATTCGGCTCCAGCAGAAGGTATTTTGGCTGACTCACAGGCCGGGTATTACCTCGAGCGCCTCGAGTTGTAGAGTTTGAGAAATGCTTGGGTGAGAATGGGATTGCCCCCGACCAGTCCCGGCTTGATCACTACGCGCTTGTTGTTGTAGCCGTGTTCCTGGCCATTGAGCACACGCAGCTCGGCACCGGCTTCTTTCAGGATGATATGTCCAGCACAGACGTCCCACTCGTTCTTGGGTCGTAAGGTGGCGAACATATCCGCCTGTCCGGCCGCTGCCAGCCCCAGCTTGTAGGCTACACTGCCCACCGCTTTCAAGCTCCGGAAATACGGCTTGTATGGTTTCCACAGCCCACGCTTCGTTTCAGAGCGACTGTTTAGGATCACCGCATCTTCCAGGCGTTCTACTTTGGATACCGTTATGGGTTTGCCGTTCAGGTTGGCGCCGTTCCCCTCGGTAGCTGTAAATGTCTCTCCCGATACGGGGTTGTGCAAAACTCCCAGAACTGGGCGGCTGTTTTCCACCAGGGCGATGCTCACCACGAATTGGGGTACACCCTCGATGAATTCCTTGGTGCCGTCCAGGGGATCGACGACCCAAACGCGCTCGCGGCTCAATCGATCGTGGGTATCAGCGGTTTCCTCCGACAGCCAACCATAGGACGGAAAACTGTCGCGCAGACACTCTTCCAGGTATCTATTGCTGGCATAGTCAGCCGAGGTGACGGGATTCAGGAAGCCCTTATCCCGAATCTCATAATCGGCCTGGTAATAGTTAAGCAGGATGTTGCCGGCGGCTTGAGCAGCCTCACGGGCGGTGGTGAGCTCGGTTTGCATCGGTGAAACTTACAGCCAGCGCGCCCTTGAAGGCGAGACTGTTACGGGATCAATTTACTGGAATTCCATCATACACCCCTGGGCGGAACACCTCTTCCTCTTGACTGACCAGCCCGGTTCTTCATCGGCAATCTATATTATGAAAGATTTGAATACATACAATTTCCGATTATATTCCCCCTTTTCCGGGGGATTCTATGAAGTCCAGTGCATCGGGGAAGGCGGATTCTCAATCTGTGGATCACATCCACGAGCCGATCCTGGGCATCAAATTTCAGATTCCACCACTCCGGCCAAACCTGGTTTCAAGACCCAGTCTGCTCAACCGTCTGAATGAAGTCCTGAATTACAGGTTGATTCTTGTTTCTGCCCCCGCAGGTTCCGGCAAGACAACGCTCCTGAGCCACTGGACACACCATGGTGTGTTACCAGTAACCTGGCTTTCATTAGACAAGAGCGATAACGATCCGGTCCATTTCCTGACGAATGTCATCAGCGCACTCCGGATGATCATGGAAGATATAGGGAGTAGAACTCTCCCTATGCTACGGTCAGGTCATTCACTACCGGTCGAGGTACTCCTCGCAAACCTGATTAACGATATCGATACCCATTCTGAGGATTTCGCTCTGGTATTGGACGATTATCATTATATCGAGATCAGTGAGATACATGCCATGGTGGAGTTTCTGCTTGAACATCTGCCGGGACGAATGCACGTGGTTATCGCCACTCGCGTTGATCCACCCTTGCCTCTGGCCCGGCTGCGCGGCAGAGACCAGCTGGCAGAGTTGCGCTTCGAGGATCTGCAATTCACCTCTGCAGAGACTTACGCTTTTCTAATGCAGGCCAAGTCTCTGGAACTTTCAGAAGCAGATATAGCAGTCCTGGGGGAGCGCACCGAAGGTTGGGCAGCCGGACTTCAGCTGGCGGTGCTGTCGATGCAGGGGCGGGAAAACCTGTCAGCCTTTATCGAGTCTTTCAGGGGAGATGACAGGTATATCGCGGACTATCTACTTGAAGAGGTCCTGAACCGTCAGCCGGAGGAGGTGCAGCGCTTCTTACTCCAGACATCAATACTGGAGCATTTATCCGGTTCCTTGTGTGAAGCGGTTACTCACATCGACAACTGCCAGCAGATGTTGGAAACGCTTGATAAGGCTAATCTTTTTATTTGTCCCCTCGATACTAAGCAACACTTATTCCGTTATCACCACCTGGTTGCGGATCTCTTGAGGCAGCACCTCAAGAGTACACAACCTGAGAAAATCCCGATATTGCACGGTCGGGCCAGTGGATGGTATAAGGCGAATGGATTCATCAGCGAAGCGATCAATCATGCTCTTATCGCAGAAGAATTTGAGCAGGCCGCTAGCTTGATCAAGCAGATTATTAACGTGATTTTTGGCAATAGTGAGCTGATCGCGCTTCTGAAGTGGTTGGATACATTACCGGATGAACTGGTACGTACGGATGCCCAGCTCAGCATGTACTATGCCTGGGCTCTATTAGCAACCAGTAGCTATGGGAGTGTGGAGTCACGTCTACAGGACATCGAACGCGCGATGGGTATATCTGACGAAAACGTCGATCACATTTCATCGCTCCCGGATACTGTCCGTGCAGCCCAGGCTGAGGTACTCTGTATTCGAGCGAACATCGCATCCTCCCAGCTGGATTCGGCAAGGGCACTCGCATTATCCCAACTGGCATTGGATTGTCTGCATGGGGAGATCAGTCCGGATAAGGCCCTGTTTAATCCACCGAATACCGTTCGCACGGTGGCCTCTTTTAATATGGCAGTGGCCCAGGAGATAAACGGCGAAACACAAGCTGCAACGCAGACGTTCAGCGCGACGATCAATCTTTGTCAGAAGGAAATGATTCCACATATTCTCCCTCTGGCGGTTAGTCACCTTGCCCAGCTGCAGATGATCCATGGCCGGCTCTATGATTCTGAAGAAACCTGTGAAATTCTTCTTCAGCAGACTGATAATGATTACATAGCGCCTTCGCCATATATCGGTCTGGTCCACACGCATTTGGGAAATATTTTAATAGAGCGGAATGAGATCGAGCGCGCGAACTCATTTCTGCAACAAGGGCTTGATCTTGGAAGACAATGGGCCCATTGGGAGACCATCCTTTCCGGTCATCTTGGTTTGATGCGAATCAAAGCCAGTATGGGAGACTGGAAAGAAATAGTGGCTATGCTTGAGGATCTCGATACTCTCGCACGGCGGTTACAGGTAAACTGGGGATTCTCTATGATCGAAGCCCTCCGCGCGAGGTTCTCAGCCCAACAGGGAAACCTGCGCGCAGCGGCCCGCTTGGCGGATCGTTGTGGTCTGGATCAGCTGGGAGATCTTCCCTATTTCCGTGAACAAGAGGCTTTGCTGCTGGCGCGGGTGCTCGTCATCCTGGACAGGTTTGAGGAAGCGATGGGTCTACTTGATAGATTATCTCGAAATGCTGAAGGAGGAGGGCGAATAGGGCGCTTGATTGAAGCACTGGTGGTCCAGGCAGTAGCCTTGCACTCGCGGGGTGACATACAACAGGCCCTGACCAGGTTAGGTCTGGCTCTTTCGTTTGCCGAGCCCGAAGGATATGTCCGGATTTTTGTGGATGAAGGCCCTCTGATGGCGGAAATGTTGGATAACCTCCTGCCGGAGGGGAGGGCTCATCAACCGATGGAACAGGTCGGCTTCTCATCCGCGTATGTGAAAAGCCTGCTGCTGCAGTTGAAGGTACATGAAGTCGGATTACCCGGACATGGACCAGTCCAACCATTAACCAGACGCGAACTGGAAGTCCTCCAGCTTATCGGGGCGGGGATGACCAATCAGAAGATAGCGGAAGGTCTTTTCATCTCCGTACACACGGTCAAGACACATGTGAAGAATATTATAGGGAAGTTGCATGCACGCGGAAGGACGGAAGCTGCTGCCAGGGCAAGGGAATTGGGGTTGCTCTAGGAGATGGTATTTATTTCAGTGATCGTAAAGTGGCTTGTATCCCAACGCACTCAGGTAGCATAATTGTCTGCCTCCAATCATTAATGTAGACCTGTCCGGGAGACAAAGAATCTCCTCTTGTCCATCTGCGGCTCCACAAACCGCAAGTCCGATTTAAAAAATCACTCCCTAAAATCGCTCTTTGGAGCGATTTCAATTTTTCCCCCGTTTGCTAATCTAGACCTGTGAACAGATCGCTTACTATTAGAGAATTCGATAACCGGACATAGGCATGCAGATGGACATTAACGGCAGAGATGAACCAGCAGGATCAGATTGTTTCATCGGGAATCGGTTTCGCGATTCAAGATGGGAGGTGGAAGCAACACCCTCAGGTTGCAGGAGATTATGATGCAAGGATCAGGCAGTGTGGCTAAAAAGCGCCATTATGTTATTCGAGTGAAACATCGTCTGGATGATAAATGGGATGATTGGTTTCCAGGGATGAGTATGAGCTATGAAGGCGGTATCACCACCATCCAGGGATTAATGGACCAGGCACGCTTGCAGGGCTTGCTTACTCAGATTCGCAATCTGGGTATTCCACTTATCTCGGTTCATCCCCAAGAGTCAGACGAGATGAATGCTTCACAGGAGGAAGGGTGAGAATTAGACCTCGAACAAGGGTGTTTTTCTATTGGCCATTCTTGCACTGAAGGATGAATGAAAACTCCGTTTCAACGTACATCAGGAAGGTACCAAGAATAATGAATACCCTGGAAAGATATATCATTGGAGTCTCGGTAATCTTGTTGGGGTCCTTGAGTTACTCTCAAGGGATTGATGATCCTCACTTCACCATCCAGCCACAAGCGAGCGGGATACTCAACGTGTTTTCGTCATCTGATCCGCCATCCGGTACCGCAGAATCCACGATGTTTACCGGAGCACTCCCACAAGCACCGGAAGATAAGGCAGGAAACACGAACCTATTCGAACAGGAAAGGAGTGACACCATGCGCACTGTAAAAAAAGAAAGGACTCACAGCAAACAGATCATTGGTGGCGTTCTGAAGACTGTGTCGCTCGGGATGGCTGCTTGCAGCCTCACGATGGGGATATTCGGCGAGGCTGACGTTAACACTCAGATGACCATGCTTGGATTGGGCGTATTCACCTTGGCGGTTGCCTCTATCCAGGATCAGGCACTGAAAGAGAAGCCAGTTCCGAAAAGTCCAATCGAGAGCGACGATGGAATCGGCGACTAGCATCTCAAGTCTTTCAATGCATTCCGGTGACGTAGTCGCTGCGAATACATTGACCCTTGACCTATACCTATGTAACGGGTATTACGAACTGAGTCTATCATGCAGGCAATAGATATGAAGAGACCTGATTCATGCGCCCCCTTCCGGTGGTCATCATCGCTGATCTTTTTGCTGCTGCTGACAAGCCTGGCGGGGCAGGAAAGTAGAGCGCGACGCCCAAGCCATCACATTGGCTATGAGATCGGCCTGGAGCTCGCCTCCCTCCGTGAAGACCTACTGGTACCATTGGGCTTTCATGGCCCCGGATTGTCCGTAGGTGTCCGCTACTCCCTCGACGCCGGACAATTGAGATTCAATCTGCCACTACGCCTGAAACTCGACTATGTCCGAAACCGCTACTCCCATGATGGTGTTGCCCTTTCTCTTGATCTCATGCCATCCCTGACCGTGGAGTTTTTTAAGTCACCGGATCTCGGTCATTTTGGCGCTGGTCTCTGCTTTCCGCTCGAGATGAATAACATCTTTCTTTTCAGCTGGGATGATGCTCATTTATACTGGCTGAGTACACAAAGCCTGGGCATTGCCTTTGACTGGCGAAAAAAGCTGCGCGCGGACAGGGAAGCCTATGTTCAGATTCAATTACCTTTCAGTGCCAGGGTATCGCGTCCGCCGGTGTATCGGCACACCAAACAGGAAGCCCTGGATGACCTTGCCTTTCACTTCTCCAAAACTCATGAGAATATCAAATGGTATGGACCGGATGATTACCATAGCGTGTTCATCCGGTTTCAACTGACGAAAGCAAATCAGAATGGCCTCACCATGTTGGGGATGGAATTTGAATACGATTGTTTTGACCTGCCGAAAAAAGTATATACGATGGATACGGCTATTCTGCTTTCGAAACAGTGGAGATTAGCCCGATGAAAAAACGCCGTTCCGTTCCACTAATTGTCCTGGCTTGCATCAACATCCTGTTCCTCACACGATGCGCACAGGATGCTCCTTATAAGATTTTAGGCACGACCACACCTGAACCTCTAAATGATGGCTGGATCATCGCTTCACCGGAGGAAGTCGGTTTGTCACCGGCTGTCCTCGACCGAATTCATATCGATCTGGCATCGGAAGACCAATACTATAATGCCAAGAGCTTCCTGATTGTAAAAGATGGGAAGTTGGTTTTCGAGTACTATGTTCGCAGTATGGAAGACCGGGATCACTACGGAAGTATTCAATCAGTGACGAAGAGCATTACTTCCCTGCTCTTTGGGATTGTTCTGTCGGAAGGCGATATCGATTCCCTGGATCAGAAGCTATACGATGTATGCCCGGATAAATTTCCATCAGATACCCGCAAGCAGGATATCACCCTCCGGCATCTTCTCACCATGACCTCTGGTCTGACATTCGATAACGATGTCTTTTCGGTTGAAACCTATGTCCATCAGCCTCGGGATCCCATTCGCAACATTCTTGAAAAGCCGCTATATGCCGCTCCCGGCGACGAATTCTATTACCGCGACTGTGATCCGCATCTCATCAGCTACGCAATCCAGCGTTTAACCGGGAGAACCCTGGAGCAGTTGGGGCTGGAGTATCTTTTCGGCCCCCTGGGAATTACCGACTACTACTGGGAATCTGATCACAAAGGGGTCACGATGGGTGCCGTTGGGCTGCATCTGAAACCACGTGACATGGCCAAAATCGGACAGCTGGTGCTTGACGGAGGGAAATGGCACGGCGAGTCATTGGTGGATTCCACGTGGCTGGCCTTGTCTACTGGAAAGCAGGTCAAGATTGGCGAATACCGCGGTAGCTATGGACGAAGCTATGGCTTTTACTGGTGGGTACTTCCTGACTGGCAGGCTTTCACTGCGTCGGGGCATGGGGGAAATTTCATTCTGGTGGTCCCATCCAGCAGAATGCTGGTCGTCATGACCTCCCTGTCTGATACGGATGATGATATCGTTGGTACACGCCTTGACATGTTTGAGGACCTCATTCAGGGATTACTGGAGTAGTCGTGGCTGGCAGTTCAAATGCTGATGGAGCGCAATCGATGGATATGGTGCGAATATCCGGAATGCTGATGCGGATGGCCGGCATAGTATTCACCTTGCTGGCAGTAACCGGGTGCGATATTACCGATCCATACGAAATAGGCACATTGGTACCGGCCACAGCCGATCAGAATCCGGCTTTGCCACAGATATCCATTGAGGTTGGTGGTCATACTCGTAAAATACATCTGGAAACGTTTGGCGTTGACACCCTGCCGCCTCTGTTCGTCCTCCATGGTGGTCCCGGAGCCGACTACCGTCACCTCCTGCCCCTGTCCGAATTGTCCGAGAGCTATTTCGTTATCATGTGGGATCAGAGAGGTAGCGGACTCTCAGAGAGGATTCAGAAGGACGAAATCTCATTCGAGTACTGGGTTGCTGAACTTGAAGCTGTCAAGAACCACTTCGTTCCGGATGATAAAATCACACTCGTTGGTGAATCGTGGGGGGGCATGTATGCCATGCTCTATTATGAGTATCACCCGGAAGACGTGGCGCAGATCGCTCTACTTGAACCGGGACCGCTGGCGAACTCGCTATCGGAACCCTATGAGGAAGAGGTCAATGATTATAGTCTGAGTGATGACTGGCTCAATGATATGGTCTGGAATATGGAGTTTCTGGGTCCTTATGATCATGAGCAGATCGATTATAAGTGGATGCTGGTATTTGAGCAGGCAGCAGGGGCGCTCTTGTGCTATGGCTACAAGACGACACCCGCCTGGCGTTTTGGAGCATATCTGGCCTATACGGCCGGTCACGAATTGTTGGATGCACCGCAAGGGTACGATTTTACTGCCAACATTGAGTCCCTGACCGATCCTGTGCTAATCCTGGCCTCCGAGTGCAGTGCGCTGGGGTATGACTACCAGGTGACCTATCATGAACCACTTTTCCCGAATGCCCAGGTGAATCTGATCCCTGAAAGTGGTCATTTCACAACGGTAGACGCACCTGGAAAGGTTCTGGCTGAACTGAAGAAATTCCTGAGGGAATACAACTAGGAGCTCAAAGCCGTGCAACGCCTGGCCATAGTCTTAATTGTGATGATCATCTCAAGAGTTTTTGGCATGTCTAACTTTGGAAATCAGGATATCGCAAAACATAGCATCGGCTTAACGCTGTATCCGCCCCTGCTACTGGGGATAGATTATAACTATCGCTGCCAAACTCAAGGGGGTCGTGCGGTTGATTTACATAGTGAGATTCAGCTACCTCTATTCCTGATCGAGCATTTCGATTCCGGCAAGCTAAGAGTGGGGCTCTCTACGTTTCTATCGAGTCAATCCAGCCTGGGAGTAACTCTCTCAGCCAAGACATCTCTGGCAGTTGGTCGACACATCCTAGGTAGAACAACTGCCTGGGGGATTTCTCTTGCCGTGCACCCGGGTTTCTACGGGGATCGCCGTTTCCTTGCTCTGGACCTGGAGATAGACGTGGGGTTAGCCAGCTATCTCGATCACTCCGATTATCATAGTGCATTCTTTGAAGGGTTGCCCAACGTAAATGCTCCTGATGCCAGTTGGTATATTTTTCCAAATACACGTTATATCATAGCAGTTGAATATGGAGTAATAAATCGCAAGCAAATCTCGTTTTCCCTGGCTGTCGGGATACAATTATCACCTCAGTCTCAGGGGATATACTTTTTCCCGCAAGTCGGTATTACGAGTATCTACGCTCCTGTCAACCTGTCTTACCATTTCTAGTTATATATTATGAAGTCCGTGGTGACCAAATCGTCCTTGTACCGGGTGAAGGCAAAGGTTCGCGATCTCCCTGGCTCGGCAGCTGGGCCGGGTGGAGTTCCCGCCTATGGCGGGACCAATCCCGCAGGAAGCGGGGCAAACCACTCATCGTCCGGTTCATCTGGCAAAGGGAGGACATGGGCAGTTATGTTGTGCAGGGGGGATGCTGGGCCGGGTGGAGTCGAACCACCAATCGCCTGGTTAACAGCCAGGTGCATTGCCAGTTATGCTACGGCCCATGGACCGGATTGACCATCTTACGGGAGCCAAGACTCCCGAGACTATACTTTCATCGGCAAATTACATACTGACTTGAAGGGGATAGGGAAACTTTTTGCGGGGATCCTGCCGATCCACAAAGATATATTGAGGAGTCAGTCTGGGCAGGAGCCAGGCGTCAGGACTTGAAGATCATCACGAACTGTGCGAAGAGCTCTTTATTAAAATGTTGCAGCATCTCCTCACGCATGACCTTAAGTGCCTCGAAGGTGGGGAGTTTTTTCTTATAGGCCCGGGTGGAGGTAAGTGCGTCGTACACATCAGCTATGCTGCAGATACGGGCATATAGATGAATGTCATTCTTCTTGAGACCGAACGGATAACCGGTGCCGTCTTCCCGCTCATGGTGCTGCATGACGATCAAGCCGCACTCCTTGGTGAGCTGGTTGGCGCTGCTCAGCAGCCGATTGCCCTCACGGGGATGGTTGCGCATCAATTGCCATTCTTCATCACTTAGCCTGCCAGCCTTATTGATCAGTTCCAGGGGCACGTCACACTTCCCCAGGTCATGCAGGAAGAAACCGGCACCCAGCTCCTGCATGTTATGATC
>CP070787.1:2734108-2738022 GCA_020346745.1 Fidelibacterota bacterium
GGGTGACGCTGTGAAGCGTATCCTGGTCCTGGGCGGTGGTCTGGTAGGCAGCGCCATCGCACGCAACCTGTCACGGGATGGCGATCTTGAGGTTACGGTGGCTGACAATAGTTCCCAAGTGTGTGATACCCTCACTGAGAAATACGGCCTGACTACCACTCAATTGGACGTCACCCATAAAAGGGCTCTCACCCAGCTGGTTCGCAAGACTGATTTGGTAGTTGGAGCCGTTCCCGGATTCGTGGGCTATCAGGTGCTGAAAACGGTGATCAAGGCCGAGACAGCCATCGTGGATATTTCTTTCTTCCCTGAAGACCCCCTCGCCCTGCATGATCTGGCGGTAAAGAATAACGTCACAGCTGTCATAGATGCCGGCCTGGCACCTGGACTGAGTAACCTGGTCATCGGCCGGTATCACGAAGAGTACGATCCCCTTGATAGCTTCGTCTGCTATGTTGGTGGCCTGCCGAAAGTCCGGAAATGGCCCTTCGAATACCATGCTGTTTTCTCACCCGCCGATGTGCTGGAAGAATACACCCGCCCCGTGCTGATGAAAGTGGGCGGTCAACTGGTCACCCGATCTGCCCTGACTGACCTGGAGCTGATCGATCTCCCCCGAATCGGCACCCTGGAGGCCTTTAACACCAACGGTTTGCGTACCCTGTTGGCGACCATGCGTGTGCCCGATATGCAGGAAAAAACCCTCCGGTATCCCGGCCATGCTGATCGCATGCGCATGCTGCGTGAAGTGGGATTCTTCGACCGGGAGCACCTTGATATCGGTGGGGAAAAAGTCAGACCTATCGATGTCACTTCGCGCCTCCTGTTCAATGCCTGGCAGTCGACTGAAGATGGTCGAGACGTGGCGGTCATGCGGATCTGTCTGTCGGGCTCCCTGCAAGGCCGGCACATCAAGACGGTTGTCGATCTATATGATGAGTACGATGAGCAGACTCATACCACGGCTATGGCGCGCACTACCGGGTATACCTGTGCGGCCGTGGTCCGCCTGATCTTGGACGGAGCTTACCGGCAGCCTGGAATCAGGCCGCTGGAGTATCTGGGCGCGGATAAGGCGGTCTACCGACGACTGCTGGGTGATCTCGCCGACTGGGGTATCGCACTCAATGTGCAGCAAGTTGCTGAGAGCTAGGTAGTAAGCCTGCTAGGGGGTAGCGGGATCGAGCGCTCCGGCGGTCGAGTCCGGCGGTAAAGGAGAGGTAAGTGGCTGCTCTACGGATTGTTGGTCAGTCGTAGTTAGCTCGGATGCTGCCGAATCGGAAGTGGCTGGGAAAACGATATTCCCCACGGCATCAAAATGGAAACCTGCCAGGAGACTTGTGTCGATGGTCGTGGGATAGGTGGTCGCCAGCATGTTCCTGATCTCCGCCTTGATCAGGTCGTCCCGGTTGGTCCTGATCCATTCTCGTTTGAGTCGTGGCCGGAGGAAGGCATACGGCGGGAGGAGTTCGGGCTGATATCCTGAGAGCCGAGCGATCACGTAATGTTGGTCCACCTGCAGGGGCCCAACCAATCGCTGCGGATTACCTCCGGCAGCCGCTGTCAATGTCTCGGCGGCTGATCCATACAGACTTAACGGTACCCAACCCAGTCGGCCTCCTGTGTCGCGCGCCCACACTCGCTCTGTATGACGAGCGGCCAGTACACCGAAATCGGCTTTCCCTTGAGCGATGGAATCCCACAGTGCCTGGGCCAGGGTTGAATCTCGCATTACAATCTCTTCCAGGTTCACCAATGCAGGTGCAGTATAGCGGTCCTGATGCCTTTCCAGGTATTGGCGTAGCGTATCGTCGGGAACGGTTGCGCGACGCAGCGCTCTGGTATGAATCGAGTCCTGGACTGCCTTGGAGATGACGAAGGTTCGCATACTGTCTGCTGCCGCAACAAGTGACTCAGCCAATGGTGAGGATGCCGCCAGTGCGTTCAGGTGTTCCCACTTGAGTAGTAGTCGGACAAGCTCATTGAGGGTCTCTGCGTTGGTTACGCTCAACCGCTCCTCGGGTAGCAGTAGATCCAGCCGAGAGAAGATCCAGTTCAGCGTAAAGGTTTCATCGGAAAGTGTGAATAGAACCTCATCACCCAACTGCTCCGCCGCAGGATTTGATTGCATCGCTGGTACCGAGTGGTTCAGGATACCGGCTCGCAGGACTTTCCTGACTGTGCGCCGGCGCCAATCAATGGGTAGCGCGGATACCCACTGCTCAATAGCGGCTCGGGCTGTGGGGGTGATCTTCGTTGGGTGCAGCTCGGCGCCGATGCGCTGGAAATGTTTCACCCGCTCAAAGTGCCCATGGCTCGGCCGGAATTCCTTGCCCAGCAGCTGAATGATAGTGAATCCTCGCGGCGTTCTCACCGGCTTTGATATCTGGCCGGTAGCTAGTCTGTATGCCTGGCGGGCGTAGGTTGAATCCAGCTCGTGAGGGTACTTCCAGCCCGGTTCACCAGGTTCAGCAAGAAGTGAGGGCGTGCCGGCAGCTTGTAGAGCAAGCGACTGAAACGGTTCGTCGGCCTCAAGTTTGCGGAGAAACTCAACCGCAGTGGTGCTGTCGGGCAGGAGCAGAAATCGAGTCAGCAGCGTGGTATTTTGATAGCGGTATTCCGCTTCGATCTCTTCGGTAGAAACTTCCGTCTCATCCACGAATTGGCCGTGTGCCACACCCTCGAGCAGCGTATTTCTCCAGGCCTGGTGACCAGCCCGCAGGATGTTGGGATCCTGGAATAATTCATTCTCACGGGTGTACTGCGCATAAGCCGCTGCTGCCGCCAGTCCTTCCAGGAAGTTCAGTCTGGTCTCCAGGGAATCCTCTCCGTCCGTCTGCTGAAGGAAGTGATGATACTGTTCTGCAAATACGTCAAGCGTGAGGCTATCGGTTCCCACGTATGTCACTACCTGTGCCGGAACTCGGGCGGGAAATAGAATGACCACCAGCAATGTCAAAGCTGTGAGGCTGTTTCTTATGTTATGGCGGGGAGAGGTCTTCAAGGAACCGTCTATCGAGAAATGGGGATTCTACCTTATCTGCTGGCGAATAATGTGTCTATGCCCCTGTGAACGAGACGCATGTTCAGACACCCTGCACCTGGAGCAATAACAGACGCGAATTCGGACTTGGAAATACCCACGATTTGTGCTCTTAGTTGCTGATTCCTCGTTACAATTACCAGCTGCGTAATTTGATGCCGAAGCTATTCAGTAAGACTCTGCTTTGAAACCCCTTTTTTTAGCCCTCATTGACGGGTAACAACCGGTTTTTCTCGTCTTAAACCGCCTGTGGGGGTGGAGCTGTGCTGAACAGAAGCGTTGGAGGTGGATTCTAGCCCGATCTGTCCCGGTGCTGAGTGACACCGGTGTCCGTGACCAACGTCTGGTCTGTTCGGGTTCTGTCCGGGACGTACCAGATGGGAAGATTGAAGTACAGGCGGTAGAAGCCCAGCCCGACGGCCAGGCCTGCAACCGAATCCCACAGGTAATGCTGCTTGATGAGAAAGGTGGATAGGAAGATCATCGCCAGGGCGAGCAGCCATAGCCAGGCCCGGCGGGGGAAAGCGTCCCGCATGCGCAGCGCGATGATGCTGGAGACCACCACGTGCTGGGCCGGGAAGGAATTCTGCCGCAGGTAGTCCAGGCAGACGGCTTCGTGCATCCACGTGAGCGGGTAGCGGGAGAAATCCATGCCGTCCAACAGATTCACCCGCACGGGCCACACCACGAAGACCACGTAGATCAGCAGCGACACCCACACCAACCCCAGTATGGTGCGCCGGTACTCGGTCATATCCGGCAGGAAAAGGACTCCGATGGTGAAAAGGAAGTGCCAGGTGTAGGGGATGATCATCCACCAGACGAAGGGGATATAGCGGTCCGGGGCTACCAGCCATTCCGGCGGCGGCAC
>CP070787.1:2738122-2763556 GCA_020346745.1 Fidelibacterota bacterium
ACCCCGCTGGGTGCAGGATGCCATACGCGAAGCGCAGACCATTGTTACCCCAAGAGAGGCGGAGGCGATTGCTTTATACGACGTTACCGATATTGAGATAACCAAGGGTGGTCGAGCTAAGCTACAGGTTAGAATCGCGTACAAAAAAAATCTTGGTCGTGATGGCGAACACTTCAGTACCATGTACATACCTATCTCGCCATTCGTCAAAGTGTCCGGATTGAAAGGTTGGCTGGTAAAAGTCAATGGCAAATGCCTGTCATTGAAGAAACGTGACATTGCTATTATAGGCATGTCTGAGAGTGTCGGGTACTATGATGACAACCAGGTCATGATAGCGACCTTGCCTGATGTCAACCCTGGAGACGTAGTTGCCTTCGAATACACAGTCACTGAAAAAGGCTGGACGAGTTTATTCCAGGGATTTACGTTCCAGGTTCAACAACCGGTTCAATATGCCCGCTTTTCAATGCTACTTCCTGATGAATGGCAATTGCACAAAGCTGAACAACGAACCAGCGATGTCGTGCAATTCACACAGACCGGAAACCAATATAGCTGGACAGCCAGGAATTTGGAGCTGCAGCCTGAGGAGCCCTTGGCACCATCGTGGTCACGACTCAGCAGGCGTGTGGCCGTGGCCGGCTTTGATCCTGAATCAGAAGACATACATCATTTTCCGGATTGGGGAGCCGTTGCCCGATGGTGCGCAGACGTTCATCGGCCACCCGCTGCAGCGAGTAAGGAAGTGGCTGATGAGGCGATCAAGCTCACCCAGGGTCTGGGGACCTTCGAAGAAAAACTCAGAGCAATTTCCACCTTCTGTCAAGAGGAGATCCGCTATGTGGCGATAGAAATCGGCAAGGGACGGTGGGTACCACGCCCGGCCTCAGAAATCCTTCACACCCGCTATGGTGATTGTAAAGACAAGGTCACTCTCATGCGGGCTATGCTCCAATCAGTTGGCATTACTTCTGTTCCGGTATTAGCAGGTGTTAAAAATCTGATTCACCCGCAATTGGTGACCCCCTTTCAGTTTAACCACTGCATCATTGGCATACCGCTCGACGAGACTAGCGGATTGTCAGGATCCCATAATAGCATCGTCGGTAAGTGGCTGTTCTTTGACCCTACCGATCCTATCGCCGACATCGGGTCTCTACCAAGGGAATTACAGGGGAGTAGAGTACTGTTAGGTGCACCTGATGATTCTATCCTCATTCACCTGCCCTACGCTTCGCCACGTGATAACCGCCGTGTCTTGTGGGCTGATGTAACCCTGAGTGAAGAAGGTGCGCTTAGCGGGGCAATCAAAATTAGTGATTTCGGTTCATGGGCTGCTCAAACTCGCCATGAGAGGCGCACAATAACCGTCAAGAAACAAATCGAGTCCTGGCATGGAATGATCTCTCAGAGTATCCCAAACATCGAGTTGACCAGTTATCGAACTGGCGGAGAAGGGGATTCTGTATGGCTCTCACTTGCCATGCGTGGTGAGTACCATCTTCAGGCAACTGGCAATTATTACCTGTTCAAGCCGGACATTTTTCATACGCCGGAAACACCCGAGTTATTAGCTGACCATCGCGAACACCCCATCTGGTTCGGTGCTCCCATGAGAATCGAGTCCAGAATCACCTGGCACCTGCCGGATGATTGGGTGATGGAAATCGATACGGCAGCTGTACAAATCAGTTGCAGAGCAGCCTCGGTGTATACTAAAACGACAATCTCTGGCGGGATCCTCACATACGAGTCGATTGAGCAGCAAAACGGCCAATTGATGCAGCCAGCTGAATACCCATCTGCCCGCGCATTCAGTCAAGGTTTAAGCTCCACGAGGGGGCAAACAATCCTCGTACAAAAGAAGAAGGATCTAGAGTAGCATGACCAACAGCTTATTATTAAAGGTAGTCTTGCTCGTTTGTTGCTTATTGCCACTAGCGGGACGAGCAGAAAAGAAATTTGAATGGCAGCCAATTACTACAGATGATTGGGCCACCGCTGAAGATTCGGCTAGAGGGATACACGATGCGGTAATGATATTTGAAAAGATCATTGCTGATGACAGGAAATGGATCGATGACAAATGCTATTATTCCCTATATCGCAGAATCAGGATACTCAGTCCCGAGGGTCGCGAGTGGGGGGATGTAACTGCACCGTATCTTCATAAAGAAGGGAAGATTGAGCGGATCGACGGCCGCACTGTATTGGCTGATGGGCGAGAGTACGCTCTCTCAAAATCGCAGATATATGAGAAGGACATCGTAAGGGCAAAGGGTGTCCGGATCAAGCAAAAGTCCTTTTCCCTCCCTGGTGTATCAGGTGACTGCATCATAGAATACTACATCAGGTATCGCATGCCAGAGTCAAACAAGCTGTGGTTGATACAAAAGGATATCTATCTCATTGAGGGGGAATATATCTGGAAATTCTATGCAGGCCGCGGAGTCTCCGATCAGGTTTACGCTGCTGTTTCAGACGATTTGGTTCCGAACTATCTGTGGGTAAATCTCCCCCAGAAGGGATCGGTTGAGATGCGGCCTTCAATCAAAGAGCCGGAGGAGGTAGTGTTTACCATTAAGGATATTTCAGCGTTCGAAGCGGAGCCGTACTCGCCACCAGAAGTTGAACTCAAAGCATTACTTCGCCTATACTACGGGGGTTCGGAGCCGCCCGCAGCCTATTGGGGAAATCTCGCCAAGGAGATCCAGGATGTCCTTCGAGACTATACCAGCGCAAATAAGCGTACCCGCCCTATAGTCGAGGTGATTGACACAGCTGATACACAGGAGGAGAAGATCCAGATTGCTTATGAATGGGTACAAGAAAAGATCAATAACACCTTGTACGACGATAGTGATAAAAAATACAAAAAGAATGAAAGTGTCGACGACGTGCTCAAAAGAGAATATGGAACTGCAGAAGATATTTCCATTGTATTTTATGATCTGTTACGCGAAATGAACATCGACGCTAAAATGGTTTATGCAATCGACCGAGACGAAAACTTCCTGTATTATCAGGCAAAATACTGGCAGTTTGATCGCTGCCTCGTAGCCGTCCCTAATAACGCTGAGGGCTATGATTATTACATTCCTGGAATAAAGTACATCTCACCGGGACGAGTCCCCTGGTTTAATGAAAATACTCCTGGTTTCATTGTCGGTGATTTAAGTCGACAATTTGTGCACATCCCCGCTTCAAAATCCCACACAAACAGGATAAAGCGGTATATCAAGTTGAAACTTGACGACAACACACAATTGGAAGGAACCCTTCAAGAAGAGCGTCTCGGCCATTCAGCAAGATCGCTGAGGATTCGTCTCAGGGACTATTCAGAAGAAGAGAAGTTGGAGTATCTAAGCGAACGATTCTCAGACCATTTCCCGAATTATGAATCAGACTCTTTAGTCGTAGAAGGACTGGATGAACTCACAGAAACTGTATCGATGAAGTTTACCGTACGTTATTTGCCTGGCTTCCAACAAGTGGGGAACCGCCTGTTCCTAAAACCGTTTGACTTGTTCAGCACCCAGGAAATGCCATTTACCTCTGTCGAACGCAAATATTCGATCATGTTTGATTACGCCAACACATTAATCGAGATGATTAACCTGGAATTACCCGGCACGATGACGATTGAAGCACTACCCCCTGACTCCACCTTTTCAAATCTGATCGGACAGTGTCAGATCAATTTTATAACCTTCGGCAATACTCTTTCAATTCAACGTTCACTTATATTAAGCCACCCTATGGTTAAAGCTGAAGGGTATCTGCTAATACGAGAGCTGTTCCTAGCGCGGCAGGCTTTTGAGGAGATGGCCGTGATCGCTAGAACGGATTAGCGAGAGAAACCTTCCTGGTATCAGCCAGCTGGACCCTACTCGCCGCAGGTGACTTCCTGCCGGCCTTTCAGGGCGGCGATCATCATGGCTGTGGCACACCCTACGCCGCTATCGACGGTAATGGCACCGGTGGGGCAGTTGAGCTGACAGGCCCCGCATTCCATACACCTTTCAGGGTGAATCAGACTAACCGCACCGTTGCTCCTGGAGAAGACTGCGTGTGGGCAGACAGCAGTACACATGATACAACCGTTGCATAGTTCCACATTGAACTGGAGTGTATTGGCGAGGTAGGCATTCAGCATGGCTAGATCCCGAACAGCCCAAGGATTGTCATGGTTATTGAAAGCACGAGTCCGCCGCCGAACATCCAGGCCATGGCAGGGAAATAGGTGAATATCTCCCGCCGCACACCGCTGCGAGAGGTGAAACTGGTTGAGCCGGTAAAGTTCAGTGTGAGAAAGGCCGTCATCGAGGGAATGAGCAGGAGATGGGTCAGTCCCCACACGGTTCGCTGCCAGGTTTCCATATCAGGTGCATTGATGAGCCGCGCGAGGATGAACGGCACCGCAACCAGCCCGCCCAGAATGAAGCCTTTGGTGCTGAAGTTGGCCGTGGGCAGCCACGGCAGCAGGATTGGGAACAGCACCACACCGGCCATAATCGCCACCGCCGTACCCAGCGCACCGAGCCAGCCACCGACCAGATAGAACACTCCCGCAATGACTAGCATGGGCAGGAGCATATGGACGATTTCGACAGGTACCAATACAAGACGGTCAGCCAGGTGGAAAGTGACCCGGCGCATCTCATTGTCAGCCTTGCCCGTTTCCAGATAGGCGGGAAGATCCCGCGCCCGGACCGGCCCATACTCCACCCTGAAACCGGAGCGCTGCTTGACTTCATGGGCGGCAATCCCCGGCGCTCCCAGCTGCGGCACGATCACCTTCCGGTGGTTGACGATCTCAGCCAGGCCGGTACCCTCGATGCGCTGAACCAGCTCATCCGTACCGAAAGTGCCCTTCCCGGCAGCGCACCAGACGTTAATCCCCTTGGTATCAAGTACCAGGATATAGCAATCGACGCCTGCCAAGGCCGACCTGAGGGCATCGAAACTGAGGGTGTAGTTCGCGGAGGCAAACACGGGTGATTCGGAGGAGGGTTTTCCCAGGGTGTACAGCCCAGGCTCCACGCGGTGCCGGTTGCGTCTGATCCCCAGCCGTGCCTGAAGGTGATCCCAGCGATCAGCTAAAGTGATACGGCTGGACACTTCAGAGATCATATGATCATCAGATTGACAGACGACATTCTGCATGGACGTTTTCCCGCGTCATCCCAAAATTAAACACCCTGCATTGCAGGTGGATGCGCAATCCTACGGTATAAAGAGTTACCCACGGCTGTTGGACATCAGCCAGGTGAAGGAGGTTGTCAGCTGTTTTCCCGTGAAACGGTTATGATGCCGTTTTCTGCTGAAGACCGGAAAAAGCGATAACGATCTTGGAAGGATGACCTTCACCCCTTAGTTTTGCGCTCATATAATCTGTGTTACCATCCATGGATCTCACCTCTTCGACTCCGGTAATCCGATCCCTGAGCGGGACAGAAGGGAGCCATCCAGGTCAATGAGCTCACCCGGAGGTATCTATTATACCGTTGCAGCCTACGCCGCCTGGGGCCTGTTGCCCGTCTACTGGAAGGCCATGTATCAGGTCCCCGCTCACGAGATCCTGGCTCACCGCATGCTGTGGTGCTTGCCTTTCGTTCTGGTTTTGCTGGCGGCACGCGGGGATCTGCGGGATCTTTTCCAGGCGATACGCGACCGGGGAGTCATGCTGACCCTGCTCTTCACTGCTTCTCTGCTCACTTTGAATTGGTACCTCTACATCTGGGCCGTGTCATTCGACAGGATCGTGGATGCGAGCCTGGGATACTTCATCAATCCGCTCTTGACGGTACTCTTAGGGGTATTCTTTCTCGGCGAGCGTCCCCGCATCTGGCAGTGGGCATCGATCTTCTTGGCGTTCACCGGGGTGCTGTACCTTGCCCTCGTCTATGGAGCCTTCCCCTGGATCGGCTTGGGCCTCGCCCTCACCTTCGGTTTCTATGCTCTGATCAGGAAAACCGCTACACCCGGCTCACTCAAAGGCCTGACCATCGAAACCACCTACCTGTTCCTGCCCGCGCTGGTGTACCTGTTGCGTTTGGAATCAAGCGGCTCGGCGGCCTTTGGTCATGGCGGGCTGAAGATCAGCATCCTGCTGGCTTCCACCGGCGTTGTAACCATAATCCCCCTGCTGATCTTCGCCGTCGGTATCCGACAAACGACCCTGACTACCGTAGGATTGCTCCAGTATATCGCCCCGACACTTCAGTTCCTCATTGGCGTCCTGGTTTACTTCGAGCCGGTGTCCCCTACACGCCTAACCGGCTTCGCCATCATCTGGGTGGCATTGGGTGTGTTCTCGATCGAAGGGATGCTTCATACTCGGCAGAAAATCCAGGCTACCAATAAGACAAAGCAGTAAATAGAAACCGGCACCTGAGACGGTAAAGCGAATTCTACTGGGTGATGGTGGTGCTTCGCTTACTTTCCTGTATGGAGGAGATCTCCGGTCTCCGATTCAAGGTTTTGTCACCCTGCCCTGCTCGATTTCAGACTTCCCTAAGCATGTTCGATGAACGGTGGTGCTCCTGCAGAAAGCCCCCACACGCCGAGCAGAACTCCGCCGTCTTCAGGTCGATGTTTTCGACATAGGTAGATTTCTGCATAACGCAGCCCGCCGACAGGCAATGCCGTAAGCCATACGTATGGCCCAATTCGTGTACGCACTCCTTCAGCAACCGTTCATGGTACACCGCCGCATTGGCTTTCAGCCCATAGAATTCGTTCTGGAGACGCTGCCCAGAAACAACTGCCGCAGGGCCGTTGAGCTGGGCTTCACCAAAGACGAAGGTAAGAATCGGGATGAATAAATCTGCCGTCGTCACTCCGAGAATCCGATCTTCTCCATCGGGAAGCATAGACTTCAGCAACTGGAGTATGGCGGTAGAGCTATGCTGCCTTCGAACGGGTTCGTAGGCTTTCTCTGCCGTCTGCATTTCAGGCAGCAATCTGATGGGAGTGCTGTAGATGGAGCTGAGTTCTGGCACGACCTGGCGCAGTATTTCCTGTGGAAATCCGTCCAGTGGCACGCAATAAATGGCGGCCATTGAGCGTACCTATCTCGCTAAGTCGAACTTTTTAATCTTATTGTAGAGGGTCGACCGATCGATCTCCAGTGTGGCCGCAGATTGGGTGATATTCCAGCCCGTCCGGTGAAGTACACGCAGAATATGAGCTCGCTCTACGCTATCAAGAGAGTCCTGATTGTCCCCGATAGCCTGTGTATACAGGCTTAATGGCAGCGCATCAATATCAATCCTGTCCTGTTTGCATAGCACCATCGCACGTTCAATGACATTTTCCAGCTCACGGACATTCCCTGGCCAACTATACCGAACCATCAGATCCATAGCCTCAGACGTGATTCCCGATACAGCCTTATTCATCGCCTGTACATACTTCTGAATGAAATAATCGGTCAGCAGCGGGATATCAGATCGCCGTTCCCGGAGAGGAGGTATGTGGATAGTAAAGACATTCAAGCGATAATACAGGTCCTCTCGGAACCGGGCTTCTTTAACGAGAGTTTCCAGGTTCTCGTTGGTCGCACAGATAACCCGGAAGTCGAGGGCCAGCGGTTTACTGCCTCCCAGGCGCGTAACCTGCTTGGTCTCCAGAACCCTCAGAAGGTCGATTTGAGTCTTGGGTGAGATGGTACTGATCTCATCCAGAAAGATAGTGCCCCCATCCGCCAGTTCGAAGCGGCCCTTTCGACGGTATTGGGCACCGGTGAAGGCTCCCTTCTCGTGCCCGAAAAGTTCACTTTCCAGCAACGTGTCCGGCAGAGCACCACAATTAACGGTCACCAGGGGACAGTAGCGCCGATGACTCGCCAGATGAATGGCCCGTGCAAAAAGCTCCTTGCCTGTGCCGCTCTCTCCACGAATCAGCACGGTCGACTCGGTCTCAGCCACTGTTTCCACCATTTCCAGGCATTTGCGCAGAGAGAGACTTTCGCCGATAATTTTATACTGCCCCTGCATCTCTTTGATATTCGATTTCAGGAGGATGTTCTCCTTCGCCAGGGTCTTGTGTTCCAGGGCTCTCTGGATCAATCGGCTTATGTCATCGGGATCAACCGGCTTGGTGACATAATCGTATGCCCCGATCTTCATCGCCTCAACTGCCGTGTCCACGGTTGCATAGGCGGTTATGATCACCACCACGATCTGTTCGTCAATCTCGCGTATCCGCTGCAGCAGTTCGATGCCATCCATCCGGGGCATCTTCAGGTCTACCAGAACGACATCCCACCGCGTGTGATCCAGTTTCTGCAGGGCTTCCTTCGCCGAAGCGGCTGAATCAACACGATAATTATCTTCCTGCAACCAGCGTGTGAGAGAATCACGCACACCGAATTCATCATCGACCACCAGAATCCCGAAATCTTCCGTCTTCATTGTTACCCTATGTTATTACTTCTTGGTCCAATGGTTCACCTTCCTCAGCCAGACTCTGCTCCTGTGGTAGCCGGATGATGCAGGTGGTGCCCTCATTATCTTTGGATTGGACATCAATCGATCCCCGGTGGCGACGAACAATTCCGTAGACTACGGAGAGCCCCATTCCGACACTTTTCGAACCACCTTTCGTGGTATAGAAGGGCTCGAAGATATGGTCCATCAGATCCGCAGGTATACCCGTACCAGTATCAGTTATGCGAAATTCCACTTGGGTGGACGCCGGAGGAAGATTGCATTCGAAAGTCAATTTTCCGCCGTGCGGCATAGCCTCCAGGGCGTTGATCAGGATAGCCACAAAAGCCTGTTGCAGCTGGGCGGGATCACAGATGATCTTCTCATCACCTTGTGTCAGCCTGAGGTCCAATTCAATATTCTGCATTTCCATTTTGTGCGATATCAGCATCAAGCTGCGCTCGACAACATCCGCCACGCGGGCTCTCTCGAACCGCCCGCCAGTCCGACGGGCGAACAACAGGAGGTTCTTCACGATCTCGCCGCAGCGCATACTCTCATCACGGATGAACCTCAGATCGGCTTCGACTTTCTCGCGGCTGGCCTTGGGGAGCTTCAGTCGCTCGAGCTCGCGCAGCAGCAGCTTGCTATAATTCAGGATACTCGCCAGGGGATTGTTGAGCTCGTGGGCTACCGTCGTGGAGAGACGACCTAACGATGTGATCTTTTCAACCTGCAGGATCTGCCGTTGTATGTGCTCCAATTCCTGCGTTTTATTATCCACCTGGTCTTCAAGTGTATCCGCCCATTGCTGCAGTTCCTGCTGGGCCGATTCCAGGGATGCAACCATGGTATTAAAGGATTCCGCCAGGCGTCCCAGCTCATCGCTCCTGCGCACATCGGTGCGATGCGCCAAGTTACCCGCCGAGACCTCCTTGGTGCCTATCATGAGCCGCTTAACGGGGATATGAATCGTACGCCAGAGAAAAAGTCCCAACAGACCGGCAGCCAGCAGAATCGTGGCCCCTGACAGCCCAATCAATTGCTGGGTCTCTTTGACCAGGCTGCGATCCACCGATGCCAGTGACATTTGTACATCCAGAACACCGAGAACCGTGTTTTCAGCCGGATGTGCGTGGCAACTGGCCTCAGTACAGGCCGGTTCGTTCTTGATGGGGTGGATTATCCCCAGCTGCCGGATTCCGTCCGGCTGACGATATACGCGTGTGTAATTGGCCTCCGACTTCACGGGTAGCGCCTTACCTGGAACATGACACCCGTCACACGCCTCCGCTTCCATATCCACCTGGGTCCCCACCTCTGGTGTGTGTGTGGAGACGATAATCTGTCCCTGCTTGTTATATATCCGGACGGCAGTTACGCCCTGCCCTTGCCCAATGGTTTCGATGGTACGCCGGATAGATTCCTTATCATTCTCCAGCATTCCATGAAAGATCGAGCGACCGATCACCTCACTGGTACGGGCAGTATACAATTCCACCCGCGCCATCAGATGTCGGTTATGGATACGAAGGGAAACAACGGTTCGGAAAAGCTCACCGAAGAGCAATACCGCTGCAATCAGAAGCATCAGCTTGATAGTAATATATTTGAGCTTCACGGTTTTCCCGCGCTAAGAGGATAATTACCTTAAGGCCACTATTTTCGTATCAAAATTTAATCATTTCCCCCATACTTTCAGATAAGGTTCATAAGGTTTTGCAGAAGGTTGTGGTGGGTCACCGGTCCCAGGGCACTGCATATATCGGTCACGTATTGTCCGCCATCGCTGAGTGTTTCACCGACCGGCTGATTTAGCTGCTTGATCAGCTGCATCTTAATCTCTTTGATAAACCATTCCACTTCCTGTTGAAACCAGCCCGCCAAGGCCTGTTTAGGTATCAAGTAAGTCTGCTCCTGTTCTATCTGGAATTCGCCCTCGAGTAGCCAGCCTTCTCCTTGCGGATCGGCCAGGAGCAGGGAAGGACAGTCACGGAGCTTCCGGTTGGCATGCAGGGCGGAGGCCTGTGTCGGTGATCGGAGCACAATCATACTATCAAGATGATATATCCAGAGTAGTGGAGATGCCCTGGAAAGTGAACCTTGGTAAGATGGAAAAATAATCTCCGTCACCTGACTTATGGTCCGGGAGGCCATCAGGTCAAGTCCTGCCCTCCAGGAGTGAGGTGTCTGCTGTATAAACCACATGTGGTTACGGCTATAAGTGAGCGCCGGGTCCGGTTCCAAGCGAGTGAAGTAATCCACCAGCGGGTTGATAATCGGCCGGATTGTGTCTTCTAAGTCAGGATCAAGTTCGTTCGAGCTTCGATATGACATTTGAGCAGCGCTTCCTTAAAAAAGGATGTTTTCGGCCTATGTCCTGATGTTCTTCTGATAGCAGCCTCAGTTCGATAGTCGCTCACCGGGTAAGTACTCCGGGTATGTCAGATCATCGTGACAGTCGCTACATTCGGGTTGGCGGGCGTAGAGCTCGTCCCGATGGCAGGATTCACAATCCAATTCCTCATGCCCAGAGGTCAGTCTTAGTCCCGCATCGCTGTGATCGAAGTTCCCGATCCCCCAGTTGGTATGGCAGCTGCCACAAGCGGAGGAAGGCGTTGTGGAGTTCCTCGTGGGACCATGACACTCCTCACAATTGAGCTTGTCATGCCGCGAACCCAGGGCCCAGTTCGCAGGAACTGCATGGTAGGTACTTCGGCGTTCCCGGCTATCATGACAGATGCCACAGTTCTCTTCTCCATGACAGCTGAAGCAGGAACGAGTCCGATCGATGCTGGCCAGTGCGGTGCGATTGACATCATGGCACTCCACACAACCAACTCCGGTGTGACAATCGACGCACGCCAGTCCGAATGCCCGGTCATGCTCCTGATGTGGGAACGTCACCACGGGAGCCGCTGCATAATCTGTCGGATACACGAACCTGACATTCGCTTCCACCTGAGGAGTAGGCACCGCTGGCCTGATCGCAGTCAGCATTTCAGTTCCGGCCCCTTCAACCTCGACTGGTGCATGGCAGAAATCACAGGCGTTCTTATGGCTCCAGTCTTTATGGCAAGTCAGACATTGCCGGTGATAGGCACCTTTAAGGCCGGGTTGCTTCAGATTAACCACGTCGGTACCAGGCTGGTGACATTCACCGCAACCGGGGATCTTGCCGGATTGACTGTTGTGGTGACACTCGGCACACCCCTGACCCATATTGGACATGTCAGCATGTGCTTTATGGGTAAATCTGACCGGAGCATATAGCTCCGCCAGCTGGTTGATAAGGATGATGTCGGGATACTGCTCCGCGGCCGAACGTAACGGGGCCTCGGTGACACCGGTATATGGGCAGCCCTTAAGGCAGGGCTCCTCCTTGGTCGGACTCTTGCACTGGTGGCAGTCGAAGCAGTACTGCTCCCACATATGCTGGTGCGGTACTTCGGCATCAGCCTGGGCACGCAGAGCATCTGGAACAGTGAAAGATACCAGGATGAGCCCCAAAGCCCCTGTTAGTATGATTGACATGCCTTTTTGGTATACGCTCCTGATGCCGTTCATTGTTGCCTCGTTACTATGCTGGATTGATTGTCTTGAAGCAAGGAGCCAAGACAGGATAATGTGTCATTCATCATTTGGACTCGCCATGAAGTAGAAATTCCTGCTCGAAAACCCGGAGGCCTTCTCCGTCCAGCAGTTGCAGCGCTCCGATGATCGGATCACCACCATCGGCCAACGCTACTCCGGCTAATGCTTGCCGGCTCGACTGGGCACCAAGGAAGTCCTGGAGTCGTTCCATTTCCGAGCGCAGCCAATCTCCGGCAGCCGTCTGAGGCTGTAAACTGGTGGCCTCGGAGCCCATATCGTCAGGTTTGATCTGCACCAGCCACTCGCGCTTTAAGGGTCCCGAGGGCGTTCCGGATGTGCTATGGCCTAACCGTGGCCTCATATTCACCGCCGACACCCTCCCGGAGATAGGCGCCGGCAGATGGAGGACCTCAGACCCGATCCGCAGTTGTAAGAGCATTTCCCCCTGCTTTATTTGAGCCCCTGACTCCGGAGTCACCACCTCGGTGATGGTACCAGCCAGCTTGCGAATGAAATCATCAAACCCGACTAACAGATACCCCCTGTTGGCCGGTAAAGCCCAGGTATGGCCGGGATGCAAGTATATACCTTTAGGCAGACGGAAATCAGCCAGCCTGAGTGCCCCGATACGAACCGGGATCGGTCCGCTGGTGGTCAGAAAGCTCCAGAATAGAATAAATAACACCAGGAATCCGATGGCGATCAGGTATTCCTGTCCTTTGGTGATCAGCATGAATTCGTGTAGGGTTTCCATATCGCTCTACTCCGTTGCCGAAAAATGAGGGTGTTCATAAAGGACCGGCATCCGGTTGACGATCCAGCGGAAAGTCATCAGGCCCACGGTTACGATGGTGATACTGACTGCAAACTCCATCCAGTGCGGGATATATCGATCTGTCAACTGCCAGTTGAAGGCAAAGATCGAGACGTTTAGCCGATTGAAGATGATACCCAGAATCGTCCAGACGGCTGCCAGACGAATAATTCTCGCACTGGCAGTCTTGATACCCCACACATACACCAGTAGCGGAAGGAGTATGAAGCCTAGCATCTCCATGAGGAAGAGTTCTCCGTAGGTTGTACCTAGCAGGTCCCAGTGGTTGCCATGCGCAACCCCGATCCACTTCAGGCAGAAATAGGTGAACAGCGCGATGGCGGCCGCCCGGCCTAGTCCGATGGTCAACCGGTCGAAGTTGGCGTGATGCTCATGACTGACCTGGTGCCCGAAAATACGGTGCGAAAGGGTGCTCTCGAAAATCACCATGGAAAGTCCCGCCACGATACTGGAGATGAAGAAGAATACCGGTATGAAGGCGGAGTACCACAGGGGGTGGAGTTTGCCGGGTGCCAGGAGGAACATCGCACCGAGAGCGGACTGATGTAGGGTGGAAAGAATCACCCCGAACACCGTGGCACCGATGGTGAGTTTATTCGCCCAGTGGAGCACTTTCTTCCATCCCAGCCATTCGAAGATCGCCGGGCAGAACTCCAGGAATTGAACGGTGAGGTAGAGGAACACATGCCAGCCTACCAGGAACATCACCGACGTGACTCCGAATGAGTACACTATGGGGTAGGGCAATCTCCAGGGCCGACCAAGGTCAAAGCAAAGTCCGACGACCACGAAGAAGTAGCCCAGGAACCCCGTCAGGACAGCCGGTCTGACGATGGGGTAATATTGCTTCAAACCGAAGAGATGAACCGCCGAGGCAAGGCAGTATCCCCCCGCCGCCAGGGCCACTCCACAGAGCACGTCGAATCCGATCCATAAGCCCCACGGATAGTCGTCGGTCAGGTTGGTGACGGGCTCGAGTCCCTGCGTGAAGCGGATCACAGCTATCGGGAGTCCGATACAAAATATGACCAGCACCACGAAGTTGGATGGGGTCATCAAGGATCGCACATATTCCCGAAACGGCATGCCGAGAAACAGCTTTTCCCGTACCCACGAATCGCGGCTATCCAGTTTACCAGTCCAGGTCGTCATGATACCTCCTCCTCGTCTATCGTACAACTATGCTCTGCTTTCTGCTTGCGCTGTTTGAAGGAATACGCTCCCATCAAGAGCATCGGCCAAATGACGAGAACCAGTGGGACAGCGGACAGGAACCCGCGGGTCATCTCCGGATAGGGCGTTTCGCCCAGATCCGTTCTGAATCCCAGCTGCTCAAAAGGCACTGGCGATATGTACAGCCAGTTGGATCCGCCGACCTCATGCTCACCATAAATATGATCGACATAGCGATCCGGGTGGCTGCGGATTTTTTCCCGCGCGAGCTGCAACAATTCCGATCGCTTACCGAAGGTGATGGCCTCCTGGGGGCATATGCTCGCGCAGGCGGGCTTCTCACCCTGCTCGGTGAAACGCTCGAAGCACATGGTACATTTCTTCACCGCTGGTGCAAAGGCATCCGAATATTCATAGGCTGGGACGTGGAAGGGGCAGGCAATCATACAGTATCGACAGCCGATACAGACGTCCTCGTTGTACAGGACCGGTCCGGCAGAGGTTTTACGGAACGCCTTGACCAGACAGGCAGAGGCGCAGGCCGGCTCGATACAGTGCATGCATTGCTTCTTGACGTAGACCGGCTTCGGATAGCCATCCGCCTCGAAGCGGTTGACAACGGTGAACTTGTAGGCTTCCGTCCGGCGTGTTTCGTCGAAAACGCTCTGGTCTTCAAAGGATGAGAGCGATTCGTTGGGCAGGCCGTTGGCGTCATTACATGCCCATTCACACCGGCGGCATCCAACACACAGGCTCAAGTCTGTGAGCATACCCATCCAGTCAGGCGAGATGACGCGTGTACGTGCCTTGCCAAGTGACGGCAGCGAGGTTAAGGCGGCACCCGCCACACCCAGCGTTTTCAGAAAGCTGTTTCGATCCATGGTTCCACTTACTGTGTTGGGTTACTGGTTATTCTACCTGAAGAAGAAGTCTTCTCACGAAGACTTCAAAAATTCATTCTCAAATTGCTTGATCCCCTCATCATCCAGGATATGAAGCACACCGAGTACCGGCTCGCCCCCATCCTGCAGGGTCTGCCCTGCCAGCTCCGGTCTGGCGCTCTGTGATTCCAGGAACTCCACCAGGCGTTCAAATTCGCGGCGCAGCCACTCCTTGGCTTTGGCCGCAATGGGTAATCCCGTCAACTCTTCCTGAAGGTTTCCTGGCTGGAAGTTCACAACCCATTGTGAGGTCAGGTTCGTTCTCTCCGCAAGGGGAAGACGGGCCAGCAAATCCCGGTTGACGCTCAGGATACGACCGGAGATGGGAGCAGGTATCACCAGATGCTGGGAATCTACCTGCAGGGTAAACAAGGGCGCCCCCTGATCCACTTCGGTGCCGATCTCGGGCGGAATGATTTCATGGATGGGTCTGATCAGTTGCTGAATAAAATCATCGAGGCCCACCTTTACGTTGCCCTCTGGTTGCAGGGCAGCCCATGTGTGTCCTGGATGAAAGAACACCCCCTTGGGCAGGCGAAAATCCGCTACGTTTAATCCACCCTTGGCGGCGGCAGCTGCTGGGATACGCGTGCTATCCGATGCTCTCAGGCTTCGAACAGCGAACGACACGGCAATCAGCGCAATGAAGGTAGCTAAGACTAGTAGGACTGTCATGATAGGCTCTCCTTTAAGGCTATCGTATGCCTTTATTCCGACTGCTAGCTGAACAAGCAAATCACATACCATTGCCGATGAGCACGCAATCGCATAGAGCCAGATAACATTGATATTATTGGACTTGGAATTGTCAGAAAGTTGCTATTGGGACCGGCATCGTCGCGAGATGAGACACTGCTCCTGTTGTATTATACAACACCGTTTGTGCCGCTTTTCACTATATGGCAGTATTAAATGGAGGAAAGTCAAGCGATTAGAGTATTGTTGATTAATTCAACGCCTAATGTCGCAGAATACAACATGGGTATTGTTGATATTGAAGACATCCTCTGGGTATAGGAGGCCACGAGTACCTTTAATTTCCGGACGTTACACCTGCGATGAGACTGCGCTCAATTTCAGGGCTGGCCCTTAACCTTTTCCCACCCTGGTTGTCTAAGTGACAGAAATTGATTCAAGGATGCAAGCCATCAAGCACATTAAAGGAGAGCACCATGATTTCGAGACTGATTCTCTTGTTGCTGCTGCCCTTGGCCTTTACTCTCGCTCAACCGTGGCACGGTTTCGGTGGTCACCATAAGACCTGGGATAAGGACCTGGACCTGACCAAGGAGCAAAAGGAAAAGATCACGGGCCTGCGCACCGACTTTCAGAAAGAAGCTATCGACATGCGGGCTGATATGCAGAAGCTGCGGTTGGAACTTCAGGAACAGATGCGCACGGAAAAGCCTGACCGGAAAGCCATCGAGGCGACAGTGGACAAGATCACCGCCAAGCAGAACACCATGATGATGGCCCGTGTGAACACTCACCTGGATGTACGCGGAGTCCTCACTCCCGAACAGCGGGAAAAATTCGATGCCCGTCCCATGAAACGGGGATTCGGCAAGGGCTATGGTCACCGTCGGGGCAGGGGTTTTGGCCGCTGGTAAAGGCTTATAAGTTCTCAAATCGGGGAGGGTAGCTATACTCTCCCCGATTTGTTTATGTTTTAATCCTGCGAGGGCAATCACCTGTAAAGCTGCGCGTGAGCGTTGCGCAATGGATCCTGGCGGCTGGCATACTTGCCTGGCGGGTGCAGAAATTTGACCAGCGCTAACCCTGGGATGGCTGAGCTGGTAGATCTTTTCCTGCTTATTCAGTGATGACGACGACCTGGGAACACCCGATTACAGCAAGTCCGTCAAGATACTAATATTGAATTCACCTGCGGAAAGTCCCGCCGAAGCGGGGACGCTGTTGAAGTCGGTGAGAAAATAGCCTCTTGTCATATTCCCATCAACCAGCGTATTCTTCAGGGCAGATTCAGATAAGCGATTCATACCTGCCGACTTAACTGAACATCGGAGGTTGAACACCACTCTAGAAACCAGTAGCTCAGGAGGGTTATTCCCATGAAGAAGAATCCTGTGATCACCATTATACTTGTCTTGTCTTTAGCCCTTCTGGCCGGGTGTGGCGACAAAGAAACCAAACCGAAATTTTCACCAGCGTTCACTGAATATCGGACCATTCAATTCATCACCTCCCGGGGACATAGTCCCAAGTCAGTCATGTACCTGGACAACAATGGTGATATCCTGCTGGCCTGCCGGGGCGGGGCAACACTTGAACAGCTTCAGGAAGCAGGTATCCCCTATACCACAAGCCAGTTGAAACTGCTGGAAGTCCTGGGGCTGCTTGAACGTAAGGATGGATATCGAACCAAGTTTCCTATCCTGGATAGTGTACAGACGGAAGCATTGCGCCGGTTAATGGATAAGCCCGCTCGGGACCTGCTAGCATCGATCGGTCCGGCTATAGGGGAGCTTATTGAGCAGGTCAGAATGGAGTATGACAATCACAACAGCAGTTTCAGCATTGCTTTTTCCTATATTCTGGATGGTGTGGTTTGGGAAATCATGGCAGAGGAAGGGCTAAGCGCACCTCCACGGATTACGGATGTTAATCCTTTCTGGGGTGGCGAAGTATGGTCACTGTACCCTCCAAGGACTTTCTCATCAGGCACCAATACCTTTTCGGACCAGGGTGTGGTATTCGCTGTTAATTGGACCAGAGGGATCATGCCCAAACTGCGTCAGTTCTGGGCAGATCGGACCATGCTCAAGGGACTCATGACAGACTATCGAATCCATGGACGCGTAGTCGATCAGGCCGTGTTGGAATACTACCGACCGTTTAACATTTTCAACGAGCAGGGCGTTTTTACTATTCCGATCGTCGAGGAACGTGCTGGCAACAGACTGTACGACAGTTGCCGGGCGATTGCCAGAGCAATCGCATTGGAAGTCCCCAAAGTATTGGACTTGCCCGCCATCATGGAAGCGTACGGCTTTGACAATCTGTCGCAAACCACCATCATCGCCTATCACGAATTGATGTGGAGCATCACGGAACAACTGGAAGCGGAAGGTCTGATGTCACGGCCGCTAGCTTTCAAGGACCCGGAGCATGCGGAGATGGCTGATCTGGCAGACCTTATCCTGATCCGTCAGAGGTGAAGGTGACCTGGGAGCACTCGACTATAGCAATTCCATCAAAATACTATCATTGAATTAACGTGCGGATAAATCCACCGCAGGCCCGGACGCTGTTAAGCCCGATAATGGGCAAGACCGTGTGGCACCGGCAGGGCGGAGATTTTCCCTGCTTCGATGCGCCGATCTTCGATGTCGAGTACGGCGTGGGAGAGGTCTATTGACGGGCTGGTGGTGTAATGGAGATGACGGTTTGTGATTATCAATCAGTGGACCGGAGCATGCGCCAGTCCTTACTGTTGGCATTAGAGAAATACCGGGTGCGGTGTGTAAATTCAGGCAATATTCAAAGCTGGAAAGGAAAGCACCCATGCGCGAGAAGAGCATTGAATTATTGAATAAAGCCGTGCGGGACGAATTGTCGGCAGTGCATCAGTACATGTATTTTCATTTTCACTGCGACGACCAGGGGTACGACCTACTGGCGTTGCTGTTCAAGCGGACAGCCATCGAAGAGATGGGTCACATTGAGCAGCTGGCGGAGCGGATCCTGTTCCTGAAAGGTGAAGTGGAGCTTGACAATACCGCCGAGGTGCAGAAGATCCGTGATACCAAGGCCATGCTGGAAACGGCCCGGGAGATGGAGGAGCAGGGGATCAAGGATTACAACCAATGGGCCAACGAGTGCGGGACCAACGCAGACGCCATTTCCAAGCGGCTGTTCGAAAGCCTGGTGGCGGATGAGGAACGGCACTACGACCAGTACGAGACGGAACTGGACAATATGGAACGCTTCGGAGACCAGTACCTGGTACTTCAGTCCATGGAGCGGAGCAAGTCCCGGGCGGCGGGAACGCCGTTGGAGTAGGCCTGCCTGCACGGACTATTGAAGCATGAAGCCCCGGGTGACCGGGGCTTTTTTTACGCAGGGGAAACTTCTTGCATGGTCTACCTTCTTGATCACCAGGCCTTTGACAACCCTATTCATCTATACCAAGTCATATACAAGGCGGGACAGGAAACTGAATATATAAATAGCGAAAGGGGAGGAGATGAGACCTGCATCGCTAGTCCTGTTACTGATGCTGTCCATCGCAGCCGGCGCGAATTCGGAAACCCCGGAGAAAGCAGTCTCGTACGACTTTGAAGTCTCTTCATATGACCTGTCATACGAGATTGATGCCGTGAATAAGGTATTTAAATCTACCCAAGAGATTGGAATCATTAATGTATCCGAAAACAAAGTAAACCGAATATATTTTCTTCTACATCCTGATCTTCTGATCGATGACATTGACGTCCTGGACTCCAAAGGTAAAACACTGCGCGTAAGAGACTGGGAACTGCTCGAAACTCAACAGATCTACCTCAATACCCTGCAAATCGTACAGGTTCGCACATCCAAACGCATCGCTCCCGGGCGTGAATACCGGTTCAGACTTGAATATCACATGCGCCCTGAAGCCTTCAAGGACAATGTAGGGCAAGAGGATCACGTTCTTGATCTCACCCTAAGTACGGAGTCAAGCTATGCCATCGGTCCGACCACGGGTCACAACGCAGTATTCAACCGAAACAATGTCGCCCCGTTTCGGTTCACCATTACCTATCCGGAGGGAAACTCTTGCTGCGCCCCGGGCAGCTTGCTTTCATCAGAAAGAAAGGGTGGTTACGTGGTTGAAACCTACGAAAGTAACGTTCCCAACATACCAACCTTCTCCTGCGCACCCTATGCAAAGGAGCTGCGGGAGATAGGAGATCTGACCTTGGAGTACTACGTGTATCCCGGCCAGCCACTTATGGATGAGATTGTGGCCGTAACGGCTCAGATCATTCAACTGTACACAACATCCTTTGGCGAGCTGGAGACCAAAACCTACCGCTTCGGTACCGTGGGGGCTCGGCATTCCACCAATCCTTTCTGGGAGAATAAGGGTAACGCCATCTATCATACCGACGAGGATATGTTTATCGGGCTGGTGGCTCACGAATTATTTCATAACTGGAACGTGTTCTCTGTCAATTGGAGTGGCAAACTATATAACTGGTTCGAGGAAGGTGGAGCAAACTTCATCGGGAACTGGGCGTGCGAGCAACTGGTCGGCAAAGATTTCAGCGCCATGGGGCGGATATACTTTACGAGCGCATACGACGGTAGCCAGGGCCCCCGCGGCTATAATGCAGTGGAAACCCTGGAAACCGCATATAAAAATAAGGCAGGTAGTCCGGAATTAATGCTGATCTATTATTACGGTGCACTCGTCTGGGAACAATTGCGACAAAAGGTGGGTGATGAGGCGCTGTTCGCCGGACTGGGGGATTTCTTTGCAGAATATCGGTACCGGACAGCCACCTACCAAGATCTGATCAGATGCCTGGAATCCAAGACCGATGTTCAGGTGGAAGTATACCTGAACCAATGGATAAAGAACAATGCCATGATCGACCTGGCAATAAGCGATGTGAACGTTCAGGCGGTGAATGAGTCATACACTTCCGAAGTAGAAATCGTGGTGGCTTCGGATCAGGATTATGAGCTGTTTACAGCCATTGGATACAGAACACCGCTGCAGAAAGACCTCTCAATAATAGACCTGCATACAACTGAGCAGGGTTCGCTCAAGGTGACCTTTGAGAGCAGCGAGCGCCCGGTATTCATCCAGGTTGATCCGGCCTGCCGAGTTCCGCAAATCAATCTTGATAATAATATTTGGCAGGAATAGACGATCTCATTTCGGGGTAAGTTCACTGGACGGAAACCCACTACTTCCAGGCCATAAAAGTCCTTTCTCGCTGCCAGTGGACAGATCGTGGACATCGTACCGTTTAAGCGGCTGGTGATGACCTTCGCCTTCCCTTACTATAATGATCCACCTTCCACCGTAACCTTCGAGATCGAGGAAATGGCCGAAAGTGTGAATCTGACACTGATACATGACTTCGACGGGGAGATCCAAACCTACCAGGATGCTCTCGAGGGTTGGCCGGTCATCCTGAGCGGGCTCAAGACATTCATCGAGACGGGAGCTCCCCTCCCGATCCCTGAAAAACAGGCTGACTGAGGTGTAGGTCTACCTGCCCAATCCAGTGGCGATAGTCTGTTATGATCACCAAAGAAACATATGTCCATCTCACGGAGTACAACGATGATAGAATCAGCCCATAAAGCTGCTGTATCTGAAACAATTGAGCATCTCACTGCCCGCTGGGTGAAACCCGATAAGTCCATCCTGAAGCCGATATTCCCGCTATTATCCGAGGGGCAACCCGTTTCGGTACGCCGGATTGTTGAAGCGACCGGCGCCAATGTCGAATCAGTGGAACAATCGCTGGAGCTAGGCATGACCAGCCGAGACCTGCAGGGCGACGTGACCGAACTTTTCGGAATAACTCTTGCTCCAACCACGCATCGACTCCATATCGGGGACACTACCATCTACAGCTGTTGTGCCCTCATCGCGCAGATGGTCCCGCTGTTGATCCAGGAACAGGTGACGATCGAGTCGGTAGATCCCATCAGCCATGGCATCGTGCGCCTGCGAGTGGCGCCATCCGGAATCGAAACGGTTGATCCGGAGGGCATGGTCTGCACACTGGTGCGCACCGATCTCCAGGACGTGCTGGGGCAGGTCAGCGCAGCTTTCTGCAGCCACGTTCACCACTTCGAATCACCGGAGACGGCATGCAAGTTCGTTGCAGCCGATTCTAGGCGGTACACGCTGGACGTCTCCCGCTTCCATGAGACGGCTGGGGAGTTGTATGATGCGATATGGGCTTGATGTAATCCAGCACCAACCGTATCTGGATGGACTATGCCTGTCATCCTGCGTACTGTTCCACGAGGCATACCCCGCCTTTGGCGGGATTCAGTCCAGTACTCACCGAGCTGGGCAATGGCCAATTGTGCAATCATTGCACGCTGTTGATGTGACTTTCGTTTAATAGCCGTCAGAAACGCAGGGAAACGGGCGGATTGCCCGGCCATCCCTCATTGGATTAGGCCAAAGAGGGAACTACATTATAGCGTGGATGCAGACATAACATCAGGTTTCCCCGGCTTTGTGTGTTTCTACCTGATTAGTAGTTCGGCCAAAAGTCGTAGGGTGCCCGAGGCACGTTGGCTATTGGCGGAAGCTGGTTGAAAACAGGCGGGTTAAGCATGATCGAGATTGTCCGGGAATTCGTCGTCAAGGAGGAGGCCAGAGGCCAGTTCGAGCTGGCGTATGGCCCAGGTGGTGCGTGGAGTAAGCTGTTCGCACGCTGCCCGGGCTTCCGAGGCACCACCCTGCTGCGCGACACGAAAAATCCAAACCGATATCTGACGATGGACTTCTGGGAGACAGAAGCCCAACGAGAGCAAGTGTTGGCCGACCGCAAGGCAGAGTACTCCAGGCTGAACGCCACCTTTACCGACTGGATCGTGTCCAAGACTGAGGTGGGCGTCTTCAGGATGCTCGCCGAGGCGACGGTGCGCCCCCTTGGCAGAGCAGGGCGAAGCAGAGCCGGAGAGGCCCGTCGAAGGAACCGCCGAAAAAGTCGCTGAAGTCCTCTAGGCTGGCGGGCGAGATTCTCCAGATCCATCAAGGTGCCTTTGTCCCGCACAAAGCGGGGGTACTGCTGAAGCAGGGGAAGACTCCGGGATATAAGCATGCCTCATTGATTTTGAGGCCTTTTCGCATCCCAGGTAGGATTGATGTCGCTGCGCTACTCCGGATAAGCTTCCCGACCTTCGCCGGGCTCTGTCGGGCTGAACTCCCGCCTGATCACGGCCTATATAAACACCGATCACAGAATAGATACAGGATCAATTGGCCAATAAATCGATGGTGTTGAAATCACTCTTATTTGAGAGTTGGTAATTGCGTACGAAAATGGGGCAGGCTATCTTGGCATCACTCGGAGAGGGGAAACATTCTTTTCCTTCAACTTGCCATGCAGAGCAACTCGATGAAATAGTGGATTTCGATCACATATTTATAGTTCAGGCTTTGGTAGCTGGAGAAAGTTCTGTGTAATTTGTTGAAAACATAATTCTAAAGCCATGTTTGTCTCTTCCTAAACAGACGTTGGGCATAGTGGGGGGAGAAGTCTTGAATAGAATATCCCGCAAATCCTTTTTGAATATGATAGTGCTTGCTGGTGGATCTTTGATTGTACCTGTAAATATCCTTGCCGCAAACAAGAGGAAGCTGAATTTCGTGTTTATTCTGGTCGACGATCTGGGTTGGGCTGATGTGGGAGCGTATGGCAGTAGTTTCTATGAAACCCCGAATGTAGACCAACTGGCCCGCTCCGGCATGATGTTTACCAATGGATATGCGGCCTGCCCGGTTTGTTCACCATCGCGAGCCGCGATTCTTACCGGAAAATATCCCGCACGGATGGATGCAACGAATTGGTTTGGAGGAAAGCTCACCGGCAAACTACTTCCGGCACCCTACAGAGACTCCATGCCGCTGGAAGAGATAACCTTCGCCGAGGTGCTGGCAGCGCAGGGGTACAAGACATTCTTCGCAGGCAAATGGCATTTGGGCGGAGAGGAATACTATCCGGAAAAACAAGGTTTCGAAATCAACAAAGGCGGCTTTCATAGGGGTTCGCCTCCCGGCGGCTATTTCTCGCCTTATCAAAACCCAAAGCTCACGGATGGGCCAGAAGGCGAATGCCTTCCCGACCGCCTGGGTGATGAATCGGTTAAGTTCCTAGAAGCCAATCGGGACAACCCTTTCATTCTCTATCTGTCATTCTACAGCGTTCACACACCGCTGGAAACCAAGGATGACTACAGGAACAAGTACCAGCAAAAGGCCGCTGGTATACCAGCAGAGAATGAATTCAAACTGGTCTGCACACAAAGGGAAGCACAGGCCAGGCAGATCCAGAGACACCCGGTGTATGCCGGCATGGTACAAAGCATGGACGAGAACGTGGGCAAAATCCTGCAGAAGCTCGACGAACTCGGCCTGACAGATAACACGGTCGTCTGCTTCACTTCAGATAATGGTGGACTGTCCACGGCAGCGGGCAGCCCAACCTCCAATCTGCCACTCAGAGGTGGCAAAGGCTGGCTCTATGAAGGCGGCATTCGCGTACCATATATCATCGTCTGGCCGGGAGTGACAAAGCCCGGCAGCACTTGCGATGTCCCTGTCATCGGCAACGACTTTTACCCAACTATCCTGGAAGCGGCCAGCCTGCCACTGAAGCCGAAACAGCACCTGGATGCCGTCAGCCTGGTCCCACTCCTCAATGGCAGCAGTACAACCCTTGATCGCAAAGCACTCTACTGGCACTTTCCCCACTACACGAACCAGGATGGGCGACCTGGATCCTGTGTACGGGCTGGTGACTACAAGCTGATCGAGACCTTCGAAGATAATGCCCTCGAACTCTATGATCTCAAGGACGATATTGGCGAACAGAAAGATCTTTCGACATCCATGCCGGGAAAGGTAGCTGAACTCAGGAAGCTGCTCTACTCATGGCGTGCTGAAGTCGACGCCAAGATGATGACGCAAAATCCGGCATTCCAACAGGAATAATTAACCGAAGGTAATTAGCTCAGCGATGAGCCAAGATGCAGGTTGCGCTACAAATGGACAGTGTGCAAGTGCCCTTACTATTAGGTCACCGTAGAAAGGCAGGAAAACGGGGCAGGAATTTGCCCAATAGTGACCAATCCTGACCAGTTTCACCTTCCAGCCTGGGCCACTTCCATGCATATCATACCGGTCACTATGTACAACGATATTGAACCCTGCCGCAGCCGGCAACAAATAGATAGCTCACTATGTCCCGGCAGGCAGCTGCCCTTTTTCGGATCGCTTTTTTCCTCGCCTTAACATGCCACGCATATCATGTCCTGCCATGTAGAGGCATGGTACAAGAACCAAAGTCAATGGTGTAGCGAATATCAATCCCCAGCCTAGTGCTAGGGCCATGGGGGACATCCAGGAGTCGGTCCCGCCCCAGCCATAGGCCAACGGCAATAGCGCTACCACCGTCGTAACCGTAGTCATGATAATGGCTCGCATGCGATCCGCCGTCCCCTGGGCCAGGATGTCTACGATGGATTTGTCCGGTTCGGCCTTGCGCAGGGCGTTCACATGGTTGATGAGCACCAGCGAATCATTCACTACAATGCCTGACAGCCCGATGATCCCCAGCATGGAGAAGAAACCAAAATCCAGTCCATGGAATCCGAAGGCAAAGATCACTCCGGTAATCCCAAAGGGAATGGCCGCCATGACCAGGAAGGGCTGCGTCAGGGAATTGAACAGCAGCACCAGCAGGAAATAGAT
>CP070787.1:2763656-2775172 GCA_020346745.1 Fidelibacterota bacterium
ATGGTATAATTGATATTTGACTTCAGCATCTGTATACGCAATTGCATACTGCGCACCGAATCCGCCAAGAACACGCGCTGTTGCTCGAGCATGGCCACTTGGCCATGTAGATTGTCGTTCTCAAAGTTCACGATACGTAGCGAGTCACGCACAGAGGCAAGCAGATACTCCGCTGCCTGCAGTGTGGAATCGATTTGCCGGGGCAGGAGCTCTTCTTCTACCCGCTCAGGCTCTACTCGCGGACCCATGCCAGCGATTTCACCCTCGGCCTCACGAACAACGCGCTTATCCGCCAGTCGGGGAACCGACAGATCCAAGCCAAATACGATGGCTGGGCCACTCGGATCAAGCGATACCTCATCTTCCGAGCCACCAAAGTCAGGAAGGCTCTCAACATGTACAAAGCCGATCTGGATTCGGTAATCGGTGGTAATTGGAACGCGGAGTCCTACATTAATCCCACTTCCATCAAATTCACCCAGTATATCCAGTCCGCCCCGGCTGGCGAAAATGGGCGTTTTTAGCAGGAAACCAGCATATACACCTAGGGTTAACTCGGTGGCAGTTTCTGAGCCCGGCGTACCCGTTTCATAGCTGCCTGCGGTATCCTCTTCAGCCGCGGTTGCCCCCGCTAGTGCACCAGTGCCAAAACCCATATATGAGTTTAGATAGTATTTGCCCACGGTCTGCTCGCTGGAGATTACCCCCATGAATGAGAGCAGGTCGGGGTTCATGCTCATTTTACCGTCAGACTGACTCAGTACGATGTCTTGCAGCCCAATGGAAAAACTGATGTTCCCATAAGACCACAATCGCTGCTGCACATGGAACCCAATTTCCAGGGTTGTGTCAATCGTAGATACCGACGACATGCCCAGCCGCATATTCTTGGAAACCTCTGAATCGAAATATACCCCTTTCGCACTGTTAAGCGGCGTAAGCTGCATGAACTCCGCCACAAAGCCAGCACTGAACAGATAGGGGGAGCGGACTACGGAACTCATTGGAACCCGCATCATGCCACCCGGCCGGCTGTACGAAAGACGAGAAACACCCCACACCGGCTTTAAACAGAGCGCAAAAAGCACGACAATGGCAGGGATCACAGACCTGATAGTAATGGTTCGGGACATAGAGAAATCAGAGTTGGTTTAGCTCTTTGATCGTTAACTCCGCCAGTCGGTGATAATCACTCGCCGGATACTGGCTGACAATGGTTTGGAAGCGGGAAAGCGCCTCGTCGGGCTTACCCTGACGCAAGTATATGAGCCCCGCCAGCACAATAGCATCGTCCTTTAACTCGTGGTCGGAGGCCTGTACCTTCTCCAGCGTCGTTAAGGCTTCCTGAAATAGCCCCTGGCGGAAATAGGCATCAGCACACCAATATGCCACTTGGATATCCTCTTCCGGAAGAAGAGGCGCACGTTCAAGCACCTGGCAGAGTGCAATGACATCCGTAAACAATCCCGACCGATAAGCTTCAAAGATACGCTGATAGCTGGACTCTGCCGGTATGGGAAATGAAGCCGTCGGCTGTGGCTCAGGGAGGGCTTTCTCATGATGGCTATCGACCGCCTCGGAAACCTCAGCCTCTTTCCTGTTCGCTTGAATCTTCCGGATAAGCGTCCGCAGCCGCTCGTTCTCCAAACGCACCGATTCCATATCCTGATTCAAGGAATTCTCAAGGGTGTCAATTTTGCCGCTCAGGTCACCCAGAACAGCTCGGAGTTCCCTGGTAGATTCAATAAAGGCTGCACCGGGGGGCTCCTTTCCCACCATCAGGCTTACATCTTCCATCATAGATGGTGACTCAATCTGCCCGATAGAGTCCGAACCCTCGGGCTCTATAATGATCCCCAAATCGGGGAGATAAATGTCTTCGTCCTGCTGATCCTGGGCTTTCAGATCGATCCCCTGGCCAAGGGACAAGCCTAGCATCATAGCCGCCAGCCCTATCGGCGCAGCGGCCGCTTCCATGAACCAACGCTTGGACCCCATGTTGCCTACTGGTAATCTTCCCAGTCTATGGTATAGGAGTAACCGATGAAGCTGCCAAACGATTTCGCAACATATAATTCAAAGGGAGCTGTGGCCCCGGGAAGCAATGAGGCATCTGAGGTAATCCCGGATTCAAAGGTGTTGAAGGTGCCCTTGACAAACGTGGTCAGGGTTTTGGTGTTACCGCTCCAATCTTTCCGGAACACAAAATTGATCTTCACAAAATCCGCTCGGCGTCCACCGATATTCTTGACCTCACCACCCAGCTTGAGATTGCCAGAGCGATCCTTTGATTCAGAAATAGTTCCCACCAGAACAACATTTGGAGCAAAGGCGGCTTTGGCGGTTTTCAGGGCTGCGTCCGCCGGTTTGGTAGTGGTAATCGTGGGCTCCACTACTCGGTTGGCCGGCGACGGGGGTGTAACGGCCAAGCTCTCCACCGACTCTAGGTCAGCGACACCCTCCACCGGCTCCTCCGGAACATTCTCAACAATGCGTACCACGGACGGTCTCTCGACTATCAGATAGCCAATCAAGGTCTCAACCTTGAGGATCTTCTCATCCTGGTAGACAATTTTCCCGAAGATCGTGCTGCCGTTATCCAGGATGATCTCCTTGTTGTAGATAGTCAGAGGATTCGCCCACATCGTGCTCTTGGCCTGCAGGTCTCGGAGCTCAGAAGCTAGGTGCTTTACTTCCGCACCCAGTTTCTTGACCTCGAAATTCAACTCGTTCAGGACGTAGGCTTCACTGGACCCTGGCGCGGCTTGACGGGCTACTTCGGCCGGAACCGTCGGCGGAGCAACTTCTCCTGCGGCCTCCTCTCCGGCAGGCAGCTGTGCTTCTCCCTCAACCGCCTCCCCAGGAGCACCTTCGGCTACCTGCTCTACAGCCGCCGCGGCTTCTTCCTCGGCAGCACGCTTCTTGGCTCTGCGACCCGCGCAACCGTCCACGAGCAGCAGCGCCAGAATCAGGATTACAGACTTAAGATACAAGTTTTTCATGTATGGGCCTAGAATATTACCTCGGATTGCATTGCAAGAAAAGTAACTTTACCAAAAGTTGGAAAAAATGTAGTTGCCGACTCACAAGATGTCAAGGTTTTTCAGCAAATTCTCCACTTGCCTTGAAGTAATACTTTCAGCGCGAAAAATACCTGAAATGCCCAGTTTTATGCCCCCAACATAACCGCTGGGTACATAAAACATCATCGATATCTATCACCTTAATACCGCCATCGTTCTCCGATCCATTACGGCGCACAAATCATGCCAGCCCCGAACATAAACGGCCGCATACCGACGGAGAACTCCCTTAGAGACCGGCACACCACCGCGTGTGCTATAGGGAAAGAAATACCCGGCCTGGCTCACATCTCCGCCTAAGTGAAGTACCTCCCCTCTCCTCAGTTGAAAACAGAAAGCCCTCCCCACCAGCTGGGGGAGGGCTTCCCACCTATTACAACAGACTTTAAAAACGGCTTAGAAACGCACTGTTAAACCCGTGTTGTAAGTGCGCGGCATACCCAAGAAGATCTCCGCATCATCAGCATCGTGGTCTCCATCAAATCCGTTATACTGACTGTTATCAGTCGCATCCTGAATGAACTCGCTATCAAGCAGATTGAAGATGTGTATAAAGGCTTGCAGTCGCACCCCGCCAAATTTGAAGGGGAGATCATAGGTAGCGTGCAAGTCCATTACAGTGCTGCTTGGTATTTTCCAACTCTGAGTCCGATCTTCAGTAGTCCTGCTCAATGGATCAAAGTCAGCATAGTAATTATCATAGTATTTCAGCACCGCTTGCGCCATCAAGCCTGTAATGGGAAAGACGGAGGCTCCCACAGCAATCTGCATCTGGGGCGCGTCACCGACTTTCAAGTCCTTAATGAATAACTCTAGAGTATCGATTTCATTCGGATCGTTCAGCTGATCAGGAATGTAGGTAGCTGCCACGTCGTCTGTATAGATCCAGTTTCCAAAGGAAGCCGCGAAATTGAGGCGCAACATAGATATGGGTTGAAAAGCACCCTCCATTTCAATACCGGAATGTGTGGCATTCAAACCCGTAATGCTGACCAAGCCCTCTTCGCCAGCTGCTGTCGTAACACCTTCGGTCATGGTGCGGTCATTCCAGATGGTATAATAGAAATTGGCGTTCACATCTAGCATGCCGTCTAGCCCACGGAAGTAGGCGCCACCTTCTGCAGACGTGTAGTTCTCCGGTTGCGGATCCTCATTAGTCGCCCCAGCATAATCATCAATCACATGATCGAAGATTGGTGGTTTCGTGACGATCCCAAAGTTCCCAAAGAGGCCTAAGTCCTCAGTCAGTCTGAAGCTGGCACCACCTTTGAACTGGGTCGTGGCGATCGAAGGTGGATCGGAGAAGATTTCATCCCCATTTTCATCCTTGCGGAAATGGTTCGTGTAAGTGTAGGCAATCTGTGACCAGCCAAACATGCCGTAAGCAGTGAGCGGACCACTACTGAATTCACCCTGACCGAACAAACCAAACCAGTCCACTGTATTTGTGAAGTGGTAAGCTATTTTGTCGCCCAGTCTTTTCATATGCTCTTGGTCAGTGGTCTCGAATTGATTGCCAGTATACACGTAGTAGTCACCTCCGAGCAGATCGCGAACTTCCCGCCAATGGCCGATCTCGGCCATCCGCCAGTCTATACCAGCCTGTACTTTTATCGCTTTGCTCAGCTCAAAATAGAGCTTGGAGATCGCCCCAATAGTCCACTGTTGATTCACGCTGTTTCGGAGAATGCCGGTGGAGCTGTTTTCCGTTACCGAGTAGGTGGAATCAACGTTGCTGAGATTTTCCGCAATCTCGGCATCCCAATCACGGGCATATCCCAAAGCACTACTCGATTTCACGGATCCATATGTCCCGGTACCGCCACCCATACCACCGGAGTAGTAAACAATGGTGGAGAGGCGCATCTGGTCGTTTAATGTGTGAAACCAGTTCAGGTTGACCTGCGGCTTATGGAAGTAGTTTTCCCGCTCATTCAACAAACCAGATTCGTGCCGGTCAATACCATCCCTTACTGTGTACATCTCCCAGTACTGTTTGCCTTTGTAGCTGGAGCTAACCTTGTTGTAATTCTGATTGTAATCACGACCAAGTTCATCGAAATCCGCTAAGGCATCCTCATCATAGCCCTCCAGATCTTTGGCAAAATCATGGCTATACCTAGCTGCGTTTTGCCGATAGAGATTCTGCCCATGGCGTTGCGGTGCACCAATGGCATAGAGTTCCAAGCGATCTTTCTTAGTCAGGGCATAGCTGGCCCCCAAATAGTACGCCCAGGCATCGGTCCAGGTGCCTCCATAATAACCCTCACCCGTCTTCCTGACAATGTTCCCCGTAAGGGCAAGCTTGCCGCCGATAAGACCAGTGTTAAGGGTTAGCGTTGATTTCATGAAACCCCAAGCACCCACTTCCTGTTTGAACATGCCCCCAGAAGCGTGGGCGCTCGGATCGGTGATGATATTCATGGTACCGCCAATTGATGGTGTGGCCAGGTTAACTGCGCTGAGTCCACGCTGCATCTGGATCGAGGAGGTGGCATCACCTAAACCATCCCAGTTGGACCAGTAGAGCCAGCCGTTTTCCATGTCATTGGTAGGTACACCGTTAATCATAATCGCTACATTGCGCTGGTTGAAGCCCCGGACATTCACTCGGGCGTCACCGGCACCACCGCCTTCCTGCGTTGCATACACACTAGGTGTAGTATTCAGAACCAGAGGAATATCCCGGGAACCAAGCCTCGTATCCATTTCAGCCTTGCTGATATTGGTAAAAGCAACCGGTGTTTCTCGAGTAGCTCTGGAAGCCATTACTTCAAGTGCCGTGAGGGCAATTGCAGTCGGTTCAAGGCCAAAATTCAATGTCACTGTTGCTCCGGCTGTCAGACTAGCCATCAAACTGGCCGGTACAAAGCCAATCACGGAAGCTGTGACTGTGTAGTTCCCTTCCGGCACATTGGCAATAGTGAAGTTGCCGTCAAAATCGGCCGCCGCACCGAAGGTGGTCCCTTCCACCACCACGTTAGCGCCCGCCAGTGGGTCTCCACTAGCCACTTCCGTGACCGTGCCGATAATGGTCCCCGTCTGTGCCCAGAGCAGGAAGGGTACCATGAAGGCTGCAAGTAATGCAGTTAAACCACGATTTATCATGATTGTCTCCTGAGTGTTTGAATGAGCTGCTATGGGTAGTGGGGGTGGAGTGGATGAAGGAAACGTTTCACACCCCGCACGCATTCTCAGTATGAACTGCTGTAACCCAAATCAAGCATCCTGGTTAGATGGAAGAATTATCCTCCCAAGACAATTTGAATTTAGATGGGGGCCGGAAAAGTAGCAAGTGAATTGGGTGTGAAAAGCGGGCTAAACCGGCTGAAAAACCACAATTCTTTGTGGTTGAATCAACCGGCTATGTATCATCTTGTGCCAGGTGTTCCAGTATCTTTCTGGCTACGACTGACTTCCGATCAGGCGAGATTTCTACCTCCTGGCCCGCTGATGACAGCACCCACACATGGTTCGTTTCGGACTCGAAACCGGCTTCAGGCTCATCATAACGGTTAACCACGATATAATCAGCTCCCTTGGCCTGCAGCTTCTTGCGCGCCGGTTCCAAGTCACTCTCCCCCTGCAGACTGAAGGCCACTATAGTACCATCGAATTTCTTCTGGATCACTTTCAGAATGTCCGGCGCCGGTTTGAGCTCAATGGAGATCGGCTTATCGCTCCGGGATATCTTATCTGACGATGGTAACGCCGGCTGAAAATCAGCCACTGCCGCCGCCATGATAAGGATATCCTGACAGCCACATTCTTGTTCAACGGCCGCCAGCATTTCCTCCGCAGTACTGACGCCTATCATCCGGCAGTTGGGCACAGACTCCAAAGCGACTGGCCCGCTGATAAGGGTTACCTCGGCACCAAAATCCCGGGCGGCCTCCGCCAGAGCATAGCCCATCTTGCCACTGCTGCGGTTGGAAATATAACGCACCGGATCCAGCGGTTCCCGGGTGGGACCAGCCGTGACCAGAATACGTTTGCCCGCATAGAACTGGGGAATATCCAGTATTTCCCGGAGCTCAGACAAAACACGGTTGATCTCCGGAAACCGGCCTACACCCACGTGCAGGGTGGCCAATTCCCCGACCTCGGGATCCAGCACCCGTCTGCCCCATCCACGCAGGCGGGCAACCGCTTCCTGGGTAGCAGGATTTTCCCACATACGGAAATTCATGGCGGGCACGAAGAGAACCGGACAATCAACAATATTCAGTAACGTCGACAGCAGGTCATCAGCGACAGCATGGGCCGCTTTGCCCAAGATATCCGCAGTGGCCGGGGCCACCATAACTGCATCGAAAGATTCAGCTATCTCCACATGAGGCACTCCGGCTTCCGGATCTGGGGGAAACTGATGGATCATCACCGGATGATCAGTAAGAGCAGCGAAGGTCACCGGGCCAACGAACCGCGTGGCCGCCTCGGTCATGGCTACCGTGACATCAGCCCCTTGCTTGCGTAGTGTCCGGACCAGCTCACAGGCCTTGTAGGCCGCTATGGAGCCGCAGACACCCAGCAGAATACTTTTGTTCTCCAGGCTATTGGTCATGCTTTATTCTGTTCCCATCACGAGTTTGTAACGACTCTCGCAGGGATGCCCATCCAGATGCCACACCAAGGACTTACTCCGGTCGGTACCATGGACCAGCAACTTGTGACTGGAACAGGTGCCGTAGCCGCGCCCATGCTTACAAACGAAGGGATGCTCAACCAGGCGGCTGGCCTTCATGGCAAGCCAGCCTTCGTTCCCTTCCGCTACGTCATCCGGTATTGACCGGCCACGAAACGGACGGTTGGCAACTTCATAGACTCCCGGTGTAAGATCGCGCTGCACCAGATTTCTTCCCCGCCATGTGAAAAGGTACGCCACAGATCGGTCCGCCACCAGAAGATTGAACTTATTGTACTGGTGATTGGACACAGCTTCAGGCAGTACGTCCCAGGACAGATTGGCGGCATCCAAATGTAATAGATCGATCACCAACGCCCCACGGGAGCGGAAGCTCGAACCGCGTAGCCTTGGAAAAATATTCGTCAGCGCAGCGACCACGCCGCTTTCATTCAGGCCGATCCAGGTACCGCCGGCTTCCAGGTCAACAGGTGCAAAGTAGCGCCGATTGCCACCGCGCCACGCCCAGCCACCAGACGGTCGCTTGTAGGCTTCATCCCGGTTGGACAGGATCGCCAGGGGATACTGGTCATTAGGGCTGAAACGGAAAAGCAAGGTACACATGTGTGATAGTCTAGCGCCGTGTGATATGAAACAGCATGGCGTTCACGGTTCCAGCTCCAAGCGAATATCCACAGCCGGAGCGCTATGCGTTAGATAGCCAATCGATAGGCCATCTACACCGGTTTGAGCGTAGGCCTCGACGTTTGTGAGGCGGATACCCCCGGATGCCTCAATAAAAATGTCATCTCCGGCAGGATGTCCACGGACAATATCTACACAGGCGCGCACCTCTTCTACTGACATATTATCCAGCAGCAGGGCATCCACACCGGCTTCCATTGCAACCCTGACCTGCGCGCCCGTATCAGCCTCTACTTCAATAGGTAGATCAAGGCCCTCTTGCCGCAGGCTTCTTATCATCTCAATCAAATTCCCACCAACAGCGAGATGGTTGTCCTTCACCAGTACTCCCTCCGAAAGGTCCAGCCGGTGATTGGTACCGCCACCCAGTGCCACCGCGTATTTCTCAAACCGCCGGAGGCCGGGAATGGTTTTGCGGGTATCAAGGATTATCACACCGTACGGGGCTGCCTTATCCACAAATAACCGCGTTAGGGTGGCAATCCCCGAGAGGTGCTGGAGCAGGTTCAGCATGACCCGCTCCCGGCTGAGAATCGGCCGGGCAGAACCGGACAGGGTGCCAATGATTTCCCCCGCAGCTACTTGCTGGCCGTCTGAGATCCGCAGATCAACCGCGCATAGATTCTTAAAAATGGGCGGAATTACGACGGCTCCGGCAAAGACCAGCTCTTCCGCTGCCTCAATCCGTGCAGTGGCCCTCAGATCAGACGGCACCACGGCATCCGTGGTGACATCACCACCAGCTAGGTCCTCAGCAAGCAGCCTGTCGACCTCACTGCTGACCCAGTCAGGATCAAGGGTAAGCTGCTTATATAATCCCTGCTTCACCATTATCTGAGGCACACTCTCGCCATCTGCTGCCACTAGCCCAAGGCCATCATACGCTCCAGAGGACGTAGCGCCTTGAGCCGCAGCTCTTCCTCCAGTGTGATTTCAGGTGAAAGATCCCGCAATACTTGGAGAACTTTCTCCGGTGTATGCACCCGCATATAGGGACACAGGCTACAGGGGCAATCGTCAATGGTCGGGACCGGAATGAATTCCTTCCCGGGTGCCAGTTGCTCCATTTGATGAATAACACCTGCCTCGGTAGCGATTAGATATTGCTGCGCCCTGCCCTCTACCGCTGCCTTGATGATCGCAGTTGTGGACCCCACGTGGTCCGCCTGGGATAGGATGGTTTCATCACATTCGGGGTGGGCTAGCAGCAGGGCATCGGGATACTTGGTCCGCAACATCTGCAACAGCTGTGCCGAGAATGCAACATGCACCGTGCAGGTACCCGGCCAGATTTCCATCCGGCGGCCGGTCCGCTTCTTCAGATAGTGGCCCATATTCGAATCCGGGGCGAAGATCACCGGCTGATCCTCAGGGATGCTGGCCAGCACCCGCTCCATGTTGGATGATGTGCAGATGATATCCGACAGCGCCTTCACCGCCGCCGTGGTATTGATGTAGGATACCACCGCATGCCCCGGATGCCGCTGAATAAAGGACTCGAACTTGTCCGCCGGACAGCTCTCCGCCAGCGAACAACCCGCCGATAGGTCCGGGAGCAGAACCTTCTTCTCCGGATTCAGGATCTTGGCCGTCTCAGCCATAAAGTGCACCCCGCAGAAGACGATCACCTCCGCATCGGTCTTGGTCGCCACCTGCGCCAGTTGCAGGCTGTCACCCAGGTAATCCGCCAAGTCCTGGATCTCTGGATCCTGGTAATAATGTGCCAGGATAACCGCGTTACGGTCCTCTTTAAGCCGCTGGATTTCGTCCAGGAGCGGGGCTGACGTCAAAACCGCTTTTTCTGTCATGCTCGCTTCAATCCCTGTAATACTTCATATAGCGCCTAGGTTCCCCATCTCACTCCCCAAGTTACTCACCCTTGGCCTGCTCCCAGGCTTGGGCCAGGGCTGCCGCCACCGTCTCCAACTCACGGCGGTCCTCAGAAGTAAAGGCCGCCGGTGTATCGCTATCCAAATCCAGCACTCCGATTACCTTGTCCCCCACCATGATCGGCACTACGATCTCCGAGCGGACTGACAGACTGCAGGCGATATAGCGCGGATCGGCATTCACGTCATCGATAACCAGGGTCTCCCTCCCAACCGCGCTGGCACCGCAGATGCCGCTTTCTAGAGAGATACGCGTGTGTTCGGTCGGTAAGCCCAGGTAATGATCATCCTGGAGCGTAAGCATGTCCCCCTCCAACAGGTAGATTCCCACCCAGTCATAATATGGCCGCATGGCCTTGACGCCTGAAACAGCTGTTACGACGGCGAGATGGAAGTTGTCTTGATCTTTAATCTTACCCATCAGATGTGCCATTCATGATCCTCCACTCAGCTCGGCAGCAATCCGCTAAGCAAACGTTATCCGTCAAGACTGAGAAGCTACATGTGGCGTAGCTGTTATTCCAGCATATCATACTGAATGCAGCTCCTGCATCTGGCCTACTCCCAACATCGCTGTTGCCACATTCATGCGCCTTCCCTTCCTGCGGAACAAGCAATTGCCTTCACGTTTGTCCTGGTCGCATAGATTCCCAACGCAACCAGCGCCGCCGCCGCGGCCGATAGAAACGGAAAGAAGAAATTGATGCGGGCATAGGTAAATCCCCCATAGGGCGGCCCGATAATGCGACCTAAACTTCCCAGGCTCTGGGTCACACCCATGGCCACCCCCTGCTCATGCTCCTTGGACCGGACTGAGATAACCGCCATCACCGATGGAGTCACCAGGCTGTTCCCCAGTGCGATGAAGAACGCTCCCCCATAGATAAGATACTCCGTCCGCAGGAAGGGGATAGAGCCCAGCCCGATGGCCATCGCCACCAGACCCAGCTCAATAACCCGATCCTCACCCAGCCGCCGCACCAGGCGCTTCACTAAGGTTCCCTGGGTTATAGCCCCCACAATGCCCAGGAACATGAATACGAAACCTCTATGAGCCGGATCTAGACGCAGTACGTCGCGGAAGTACTCCACGAAGGTTACGTGGATGATGCTGAAGGCAATGGTAAAGATGAAGAAAGCGGTGAGTACCCGTGATAGGGCTGGCCGCTTCCAGAAACGCCGCAGGTTGCGCAGGGTAATGCGTATTACTTCCCA
>CP070787.1:2775272-2783483 GCA_020346745.1 Fidelibacterota bacterium
CCTTCAAGAAGAATAACCATTCTTATGGAACCGTCATTATTGAATAGAAATAGATGCGGCTCTTTATCATATCGTCTATTAGCAAGGATTGCCACAAGATTACCTTGTCCCGATATATCCATGTAGGCGGGTCTAAATCCCTCTTCATTAAATAGAGTGTAGGAGTTCAATAAATTTCCCTGCTTATCATATACTGCTAATGTCGAGGTAACATCAACATACTCGAATAAATTGCCATCAGTGTCAGAAATGCATCGCCCAACTTGTTTTAGATCATCCCAGACCTCGCGTTCGTGCTTTGTCCAGAGAATTTTACCCTTATAATTGGCAAGAGTATACTTTCTCGATCCAATCCGAGATTTATCGGTAGCAACTCTGATATATTCTGTGATCAGAAGGTACTTACCCATCCTGCTGGTAAGAACTCTGGTTGCCTCTATTGTCTGCAACGTCGTTATGATCTGGAAACTGCTATCGCAGAAGTGAAGACCCCTTTTATCATGGATTATATATCGAACACCTGATGGCTCATCCCTATCGTGATGGACTTCAACTACCCCTGTCGGAGTTTCGAATTCGCTGGGGTAGGTAATAGTCTTCACATATTCAATTGCCTCCACATATTTATCGGACCCCGGTTCTTTCTGCTCCGGACCTCTACACGAAACACTCAGGTAGCATACCAGGACTATAAATACAATTGTGTGGTGCCGATGATTTGTTTCCATTGTTTCACCTTTAACCTCCTATGACCCTACCTCACCACAATCCCTGCACCCTGAGTGGGAGGACATCTTGATCAACTTCCCAGTAGCACATCACCACCAGCCTGGCGAAGCATTGCTTGCTCCCTCTTGTCACACTGAGTACATCACGCGTAATGGAATGTAGCGTGGCTTGTCGAAGTGTGACCATGGCCTGCCCTGTCCTTGGTCCCGCGGTATGCTGGGAGCGGAGCCGAAGGGTCGAAGCACCTGCCTATCTAGAAGCAACTCGAGTCTCAATCCTTGCAGTATTACTGATGCATCCGCCATCCGCCGCCGACGTAGATCAGTTGTCCCGTCAGCCAGTGGGCTTGTTCTGAGGCAAAGAAAACGATGACCTCCGCCACATCTTCGGGTGTGCCCACCCGCCGCAGCGGCGCATTCTCCGATAATTCAGTCTCCATCTCGGGAGTCATGTAGCCAGTCTGGATCGGACCCGGGGAAACAATGTTGACCGTCACTCCGTACTTGCCGATCTCAGCCGCCGCTGAACGGCTGTAGGATTCTATGGCATGCTTGCTGGCGGCATAGCTGATGTTGGCCGGGTGGGAATGAGCAGCATCCGTACTGATGTTGATTATCCGCCCCCACTCGGCTCCCCGGTCCAGGTACCGCCCCAGGTATTCCGACATCATCAGGACCGTCGCCCGCGTATTCACGGCAAAATGGGCATCGATCAGATCACGATTGGTCAGCTCCACACGGTACTCCCCAAACCACTTGTATTCCTCGCTCGCCACCTCCGGATCAAATGTCTCCAGCACATCCATGGTGTGGTTGTTCACCAGTATATCCACCGGTCCCAGATGCTCCTCACATAGGTCGAACAGCAGGGGAATGTTCGCTGGGTCACCAAGATCAGCCTCCTGCGCAGAAGCCGACCCACCTCCGGATTCGATCTCCTTCACCAGTGGCTCGGCTGGCGTCTGCTGCATCGCGCGGAAGAATTTGTCGCCACCCTCGCCAGAAGCTCGTGCCGCTTCCAATTCCTCTTTGGTATACGAACACGGCTCACGATAGTAAGTGATGAATACCCGCGTGCCCTGCGTAGCAAATGCCTTTGCCGTTGCCGCTCCGATACCGTGATTCGCACCGGTGATAAGCACTGTCCTGCCTGCCAGCTCTGGATCGATCATTGTGCGACTCCAATGGTGAGTGATTAGATAGTAACTACAATATCTGGTCTTCAAACTGCATAGCAGTACCCTGACCGAAGGAGTGGATGGATTGGTAAAATAAGCTGCCCGAATCTCGAATCAAAGGGGATGGTCTTTATAATCCCTCTCAACCAGCCCTGTTGGCCGTGATCTCGGAATGCTGTGTAGCTGGCGGGGTGCGCCGGTGACTCTGCCCGCTCGATATAAGACCACAGGGAATATATGAATCGCTGGAACAAGGCCATGGGGCTCATCGAGCCCTACCTGCTACCCTTAAACGGAAAGGTGAGTCCCTGGAACTATAGCCGCCAGTTGTAAGACGCTTTGAAGAACAGGCCGCGCTTCATCTCGGTGTACTTGTCAGGCGAATATAAGTAGTCCTCCTCAACTATATCGTAGACTAGGTTCTCCCTCACAGTGCCGTAACCAAGATAGAGGACTGTGCCCGGAAAGTACGTGAATCCAAGTAGTAGCTCGCCGGTCAGACCCTTCTCGTCATTGATCACGCCCTCCTCAGGATACTTGAGATGATAGTCGCGATACTTCACCTCGGTATAATCCACAATCGCTCTCAGGAATACGTATTTACTCAACTGGTAAGTGGTCTTGTTCCGTAGAATCTGATAATCATAGATCTCCCACTCCTCATCCCGGCTGGTGAATACCTCCCTGATTCCCATGACTTCGGAACTGAAACTCTCGGTGGGCTGGAAAATAAGGTAGCCGAACTGCTCCGTCACATCGCCCTGGAAAGGATTCTCCTCGTCATCATAGTACGGGCTCTCCTCCCACTCTAATCTAATGCTCAGGAATAACGACTTGAATAACTGGCTGTGCAGGTCGAGTGATCGCTCACCGCGGCCAAATGACTTGCCTTGATAAATCTCCCTGCCGATCGCGTAGTCGAATTCCAGGTTCGTCGAACGCGGCATCCAGAATCGCAAGAAGAGGTTTTGGCGTCCATCATTCAGATCGTAATACAAGTCCTGTTGTACCCAGCCGTACATGCCCATATCGATCTTCTGAAGGAGCTTGGACTGCAGATAGAACGTCCGACTACCGGTGAAACTGAAGGTCGTAGTACCGTCCCGGGGGATATAGCCGGTATCCAGTCTGAAATCCCTGCTGATCCTGTGGATCCCAAAATCCGCATTGTATTTACGGTCGCCATATGCCCATGCGAGGTCAACGTTATGTGCCTGTGTCTCCTCTCCCGACTCAGGATCTCGGCTCAGTCCGTAGAACGCGTTGCCTTCCAGACGCATGGTGCCGGATAGCCGCCATCGGGCATCTAGTCCAACCACCCGGTTGTAACCTCCGGCATGCTCCCGGTCCGTGAGAATCGCACCTACGTAATTCTCTCCCTTCAGAAGCCTTTTGTATCGCAAAATACCGAAGTTGGCTGCTTTCTGTAATTCTTCCTGGTCCTCGTAATCCTCATCGTAGCGCGGCGACTCATCCCGGGCCAGGATCGCCCCCACCGCATTGGAGTGGCCCAACTTACCGGTCATTTTTATGCCGATACTGGGATCGGCGATCATGCGGGTATGGACCACCCGGTTGATTGAACTACCCAAATAATAACCTGTTGCGGCTACCTCCAGGCCTTTGCTACCCTCTAAGAAGAAAGGCCGCTTTTCTGGGTAAAAATTGGGAGCTCGCAGGTTCACCTCCACCTGGCTGGCATCCGATTCGATCTGGCTGAAATCTGGATTGACCGTTAAGTCCAGGGTAAGGGTGGGAGTTACGCCGATCTTGCCGGTCAAACCGACATCCGAACCCGACTCGTCCTTGTATATCTTCAGTTTCCCGTCCTGTGACTCACGCGTGTCGGTCTGAGTGAACGAGGGTAGAATTTCATAGGTCCGATGATATCGTAGGTCTTTGAAGACCACTCTGCTCGCCTGTGCTAGTAGCGATCCCTTGTCCGGATAGATCGGAGGGAAGGCACTCATCTCAGAACGCCTGCTGAGCTGGCGGAAAAAGAAAAGCCCCATCACGACTTCACTACCGGCGGCAAAACGAATACTCTGTAAGGGAATCTGCATTTCCACGCAGAAACCATCCTTGGTAAGAGCTCCGGCTGCGTCCCAGATGAAATCTTCCGATGCGTCACCATCGCCTTGGGTGTTCAGCATTAAATCACCTTGGGAACCGTGCGCGTTGGCAACGAATCCGTACGCGCTCTGCTGGTCATTGAAGCCGTCAATGCCCACACCTACCCAGTCATCCTGGAAAACATTGTCCCACTTCGTCACCGCTGATTTGATCTTGTTCGGCTCCGAGTCCAGGGCTTGAATAGCAAAGTAGAGGTTTTCATCATCATAAGCCACCCAAACCACGGTCCTCTCGCTAGGGGGCAGATTGAAATCAGGCTGAAACGTCTCGAAATCGTCATAACTCAGGGCTTGGTGCCATAACTCGTCGTCAAGCTGGCCGTCAAGGAGCGGGGGTGTGTCCGTCCTGTAGGGAATGATCTCTGTCTGCGCAAGTGCCAGACTTATACAGGCAAGACCCCAAATTAAAAAGGGTGTTTTTCTGTACATTAGCGCGTCCCGTGTATGATCAGATTATCGATATAGTCATATATTCGACTAGTTTAGTGCTCAAATGGTTGCCAAATCGCTACTGCTATCCATATCCCCGGAGGCCCGCAATGCCTGTCAGCCTCTCAAACGAGCAATATAGCTACCGGATGGTCACACCGACAACCGAGATTTCAGCCTCGATAACCACATCCTGACACCCGCAGCTTGGACTTGCAGATGACCGTATCATGGTGTAGAATTGTGAAAAATGCATCTGTGCCCTCAAGATGACATCGATAATTGCTCGTGCCTGGGTATTGCTGGAGAATTTGATGTGGATTGTCTGGGCGTTCTGTCGGCTGCCTGAGAGATCATGCTGAACCGCGCGTTTTACACTAAGTAATCGGGACTGCGAAGCCGTGAGCGCAACCCGACTAAAGCAATGGGTAGGCATTTTCCACCACAGGCTCATTCAGAACCTGCTCGCCTTGTACGGAGTACACGTAGCCAGTTATCTCCTCCCTCTGATTACGGTTCCTTTCCTGGCAAGAGTCCTGGGGCCAAAATCATGGGGCCTGCTAGCCATGACTCAGGCGTTTGCCGGCTATCTCATTATTATTATCGAATATGGATTCAACCTCGCCGCTACGCGGGCTGTTGCCCGTGATCGGGATTCCAAGAAAGCCTTGTCCGACCTCTTGGCGGGGATTATCGGGGCCAAACTATTACTGACAGGCATTGCCGTGGTGCCCTTGCTCGTGGTTCGGCGCTGGGTGGTTCCCTTTCAAAGTGAGCCTCTGCTCTTATGGATGGGTTTCCTATGGGCCGCCTGCCGGGCCAATGGATTCCTGTGGTATTTCCAGGGCCTCGAACGTGTACGCCTGGTGGCAAATCTTGATATCATCTTTAAGATTACTGCCACGGTCTGTATCTTTATCTTCATCCGTTCACCCGCACATGGATGGCTTGTTCTGTGTCTCTACGGCTCAGGTGCGGCTTGCACGATGTTGGGCGCCCTGTTTATTGCTTACCGGGAGCCGGGCATCTACTTGCGCCTACCCGGGCCCCGTTTGGTACTGAAGGCACTCCGGCTAGGTGGGACAATCTTCATCTCGAGGGCAGCAATTAGTCTTTATACCATCGGTAATTCCTTTATCCTTGGCTTGTTCGCCCCCGTCTATATCGTCGGGTATTACGCCGGCGCTGAAAAAATAATGCGGGCGTTCATCGGTTTGTTGAAACCGGCCACCCAGGTGTTCTATCCTCGCCTTAGCCATCTGGTAAACACTGCCTTCGACAAGGCTGTAAAGGTGGTCCGGATGGGAGGTGTCGTGGTGGGCAGTGTTGGCATCTTGATCGGGGTTGCCATTTTGCTCTCAGCACCAGCTGTGGTACAGCTGATCTTAGGTCCAGGTTATCCTCAGGTTGTACCCGTCCTGCAGGTGATGGCATTCCTCGTCCCGTTGATCTTCCTGAATATGCTCCTGGGAATTCATTGGATGCTGCCTCTCGGAATGGATCGCCAATATACCATGATCGTGATCGCAGCCGGCCTACTGAACCTGTCACTGGCGGTGATCTTGGCGCCCCGCTTCGCTCAGATGGGCATGGCCTGGGCCCTTGTTTCTACCGAGAGCTTCGTCCTGCTGAGCTTTTACATTCTCCTCCGGCTACGAAGGCTCGATCCTTTCAGCCGTCCTGTAATCGCTCCAGGGCGAGTGTGTGGATGATGACGAGTACTCGCGAATAACCGCATTCACTGATATGCCGGATTCACCTGGTACCCCCGTAAGAGCGATGGAACTCCCTCCCTTGGTCTCCCAACCTCTGGTGAGTGTGTTGATACCTAATCATAACTATAGCGCCTATCTTCCTCTCGCTATCAAGAGCGTTCTACGCCAGACTTACCAGCATTTCGAGATGATTATCTGTGATGATGGATCAACCGATAACTCATGGGAGGTTCTGCAGGCCTGCACGGACGATCCTAGGATAAAGATCACCAGGAAATCGAGAGGAGGCCAGCCCTCCGCCTGGTCTGCAGCCTATCAATTGGCGGAGGGGGAGATCCTCTGTTTCCTGGATTCCGATGATGCCTTCCGGCCAGCCAAATTGGCCGAAGTCGTTCATGCCTTCAAGGCCAATCCCCAATCAGGTATCTGTACCCATTTCTTGCGACCGGTGTCCAAACGTGGTCGGCCTCTCGGAGCACCCGTACCGCGTATTCTGGATTGTGGCTGGCTCGCACCAACGGCTTTGAATAGTGGCGGAAAGGGTAACTATCCACCCTCCTCAGGAATCAGCGTAAGAAATGAAATTGCAGAGCTTGTCTTTCCTATCCCTGAATATCTGTCAAGGGCACCGGATGCCTACGCGTTCAACACTGCAATCTTTCTCACACAAGTAGTGGCCATTCCTCAGGTCTTGGGTGATTACCGCTGGCATGGGAAGAATATCTGCGCTGGCAAAATACCCAACTTCGAACTGCTCACGGGATTGATTGACGTTCGGGCCAAACTGCATCAGGCAGTGGTGGCGTTCCTAACCTCACGATTCGGTAGAGAGGTCGCTCGTTGCGTCCGGCTGGAAGACAGCGAATCCTATCGGAAACTACTCCTGTGGCTCTATGTTTTCGAAGGGCAACGTAATGGATATGTACGTCACCATGATGTCGATTCTATCCTTGGGCAGTTGTCACCCGGATTCAAGAACGTCATTCGCAAAATCCTGATATCTCTGCCCCCACGCTTGGCGCAGACTCTATACCGCGCCTGGGCCCGGATGCCCTATCTGCTTCCCTGGCGCCGATCCCTCAAAATCCGGACTCTAACCTGAATATACCTGATCCCCACCGCAGACAGGACTTGACCGGCTTTAGGATTTATTTCGCGCAGTAGGAGCCAGCAGAGAAGTCCACCTGAACTTTCTGCGCCTTTGTACCTCTATTAAACCTGCGATTAAAGGCACACTCAGAACCTTGATACCGCAGATTGTCTCGCTTACCTTCCATACCGAACCAACAGTACGCTCCGATAACCTGTAGAAATAACTCTGTCTACTGTAGGAAAGGGTCGGTCCCACATGACTAACTCCCGAAAATGCCTTCGTTTATTGGCCGCCACGGTCATCCTGACCTCTTTTGCCTTCGGTCAATTCAAGCCCCAGCGTGAGTACCGCTTCCTCTTCGGGTCGCCGGAGGACCCCGAGATCTTCGCCACCCTGGGTGTCTCGCTGAATAAGGCCATGCAGGACGCGTACTTCAAGGGCCTGGGACCGCGCCTGCCGGCAAAGCTCCGCCCGCCTGCCGAAACCATCTGGTCGGCGTTCTGGACCTTCACCTTCTCCCTCTGGCCCCATGAGTTCGGACACTGGGCTCGGGCCCGCCAACTGGGTGGCGATTTTATCATCGAACGCTACGCCTTCCCCTTCCCCCAGGCCAGAATGGACCTGCCGGACGACGTGGACCCCGTCGATAACCTCCTCGCTTCCATCGGCGGACACGAGATCAACAACCTCATGATGCGCCAGACTCACATCGACTTCTTTCAACAGGACGCGGCTTCTGCCGTCGATCTTATCCACGCCTTCGTTCAGGAAGTCTACTATCCCTTCTATGCCTTTATCGTGGCTCCGGCTGATCCCGAGGATCCAGCCACTTGGCTCGATACACGCGGTGACCCCGTGGAATCGGCGCTGTCAGTCTTCCAGAACCATACCGGTCGACCACCCGTGCGCGACGATGACTCCGTCGATCCCGAACTC
>CP070787.1:2783583-2785870 GCA_020346745.1 Fidelibacterota bacterium
AGGTATGAACTATTCCTCATGGTAAACATACTTGCGAGCCGCTACGATCCGAGTCGCAGGTCCTACGCAATTAGTTCTTCTTTTCGCTATCGGCGTGTAAAAAAGGCCCCCACACCCATTGCTAACCTCAGCTATGCCCTCGGAGGCGGGCTGGGGGGAGATCATGATCTGGTCTATTTCTCAAAGTGGGATGACTGTCGGACGTACTGGCTGACGTCCTACTATCTCACTATGGATGGACGGTTGGATCGGGAGTTAACCGAGGAATCCAGCTGTTGGCTGGAAGTCAGCCTGCCTGTCGTGGCTCTGGTATCGAGGCCGCCGGATAGATTCCTGGATAAGATGGGCCGACCGGACCTGGCCGGGCTCCTCGGGGAAATTCATGACAACATGAGGATCACCTCGCTCCATGAACATTTCCTGGGCAACGTGAGACTTGGCTATACGGTTAGCACATCGAGAGGGTCAAGGCGGGAACTGTTCTGGCAGGTCAAGTATGCCAGATCAAGCATGCCCTACTCCAAAACCATAGACATCCTGACTCATGCGGTCGGTGTCCAGTTTTATTTCTGAATGAATCACTCCTAAAAAAGGACCTCAAAAGTGAATAGGTTGACCATCTCTATCTTTCTGTTAGCAGCTGTTTGGCTACTCTCCAGCTGTTTACGCGATGAAGATTTAAAACTGCCCTTCACCGGTTATGTGCCCACACAACTTGATGACGATTGGCCCCTATCAAGCCCGGAAGCAGAAGGAATGGACGCCCAGGCGATTCAGGATGTGTACGCCCGGGTGTTCTCGGAAGATGAGTTCCCGCTGGCCCACAGCCTGCTGATTGTGCGGAACGGTAAACTGGTGGCTGAGGCCTACTGCCGGGATGAGAGGGAACAGGAATGGTTCCATCATTTGCAGTCTGCCACTAAAAGTGTCACATCGCTTCTCCTGGGGATAGCGATAGACCAGGGGCTCGTAGATTCAGTGAATACAAGGGTATACGATATCATCCCGGAGCATTTTGATGACGATGTCAGGAAGAGAGCCATCACCCTGTATCATGTGCTTACCATGCAAACGGGACTTCACTGGTCTGAGACGGGGATTAAAACTGCCGGTACGCCTGCACTATACCTGTACACTAAAAACAGCCTCTCTTATGTCCTCGGCAATAACCTGGATCATCAACCTGGGACTCGCCACAACTATAACGATGGTGATCCGCAGTTGATCTCAGGCGTCATTCAGAAACTAACGGGTATGACCATGGATGCTTTTGCCGATACTCACCTATTCCGCCCCCTCGGTATCAGCGACTACCAGTGGGAGCAGCACCATGACGGGGTAACGTTCGGCGCATTCGGGCTGTGGCTCAAGCCGCGGGACATGGCGAAAATCGGCAAGCTGGTTAAGCAGGATGGGATTTGGAATGGCCGGCAGATCGTGTCCGCACAATGGATATCTGAATCTACGCAGCTGCACGTTCCGGAAAACTATTACGGCTACTATTGGAAGGTGCGGGAAGAAACGGATCCGTTTTATGCTGTAGGTCATGGCGGACAGTATATCCATATCACTCCGCTGGAAGATCTTGTCATCGTCATCACCTCCGATCCCAATGGCGCTCTTGGGGAGTTCGGGGAATATGAGGGGAATTGGGGTACTATATTCGCTCAGGTCAGAGATGCCATTCATGATTGACTGATCCATCTATTCGGATTTTGGCCACAGCGCCGATCTCGCGACCGTTATAAACACAGTACTGCAATTTATCACTAGGCCAATCCCAGCCCGATATCAGCGGCCGATGGATGAGTATGGGTGGTCCCGGGCTGAGCTAGCCCGGTAGTTGGGAGTAGACAGGGCATGCCCCGCTGGTAGCGGGGTGCGGTGACGAAAGTGCTGGATTCCAGGCCGTACCAGACGATACCTGTCTTTTGAGATATGTCGACCTCATCGTAACTTGAACTAGCTCCATAATTTTTCCAGGAGGTCCCCGTGAAACGCGCTTTCTTCGTTCAATTGCTACTAGTTGCATTCCCCATTTACTCACAACACATAACGACAGCTATTACAGGCGGTACCTTGGTGAACACCAATGGGGAAGCACCGCTGAAGAATGCTGTCGTTCTGATGAGTGGCAACCGGATCACCCAGGTCGGTCCTGGTACTGAGGTGGGAATCCCTCCGGAAGTGGCGGTGATCTCTGCCAAGGACAAGTGGATCATCCCAGGTCTGATCGATGCGCACATCCATTTCTTTCAGTCGGGTGGGCTATATACCAGGCCGGATG
>CP070787.1:2785970-2793808 GCA_020346745.1 Fidelibacterota bacterium
CTGTCTCCACCTCCCATTCGTCCTCATGCTCCAACTCAAGGATGGGATTGAAAGCCAGGTTCCACCGGCCGAAATCTTTTGCCAGGATTAGTTTGCCCTCGACCTCGCGCTCGGAAAAATCGGCGTTGGATTTGTATTCCAGGTAGAGCAACGGATCCACAAAATACTTCCCCCGCTCTCCGAACCGGTAGCGCGCCCGGAGTTGAAAACCGTCGTAGACAAGTGAGGAGCCGAAATCCTGGCTGAAGATCTGGTAGATGGCAAAGTCGAAGCGGTCGGTCATACCCACCTCCAGTTCCAGGCGGTGCTCCACGTTTGTCAGGCCTTCCATGGCATCGATCTCGGGAGCTGACAGGGTGAAATAGGTTTCCAGTTCGGCTTCGCCACGCGCGACAGTCTTGTACTCATAGGTCCACACGTAGGAGCGCTGATCGGCCAGCACGTGAGCCAGGGGCACCAGGCACATGATCATGAGAATGGCAGCTACTTTCAGGCGTCGTTTCATCATCTCCTCATTTTAAAAAGGTGATATATTAATGAGACTGGGTCTCAATAACAAATGAAACTAGCCAGCTAGCCGCGACGCAGGAGGAATAGCCCCAGGTTGCCGCCGGTGACGATCTTAGCCCCGGCTTGCAGGAGCCCAGGCCGCTGGGATAAGGCGGGAACACCGCCATGGGCTAAAAAATCCCGATAGTTACGGAAATGGTCCCGGCCGGCCCATAACTCGATGAGGGTAATCAGGCCTTTGAACAACCAGCCCTTGATGAAACGGATGGGGCCTGGGTGGTAATCAATGATGAGAATCCGCCCACTTTTCTTGATGACCCGCTGTATCTCACTCAATACCGCTGTCCGGGTTGCTGGCAGCATTTCGTGTAATGTAAGCGTGATCATCACCAGGTCGAATGTCCCGTCGGGATATGGCAGCTGAGATGCGTCGCCCAGATCGAGTGTGGCGTGCTGCCCCAGTTTCTGCCGGGCCATTTCAAGCATGGCGGGCGAGGAGTCGATCCCGTAGACCTGACACCCGGCCTGCTGATAGAGATCCAGGTGGGTCCCCGTGCCGCATCCTACGTCCAGAACGGACAGGCCTGCCTGCGGCGGCCACATTTTAAGTCCGATCTGCCGCAGACCGGCATTGAGCGGCTCGAACAGCGCATCGTACCATTTAGCACTTCTACGGTAGGGATCTTTACTCACAATTAGCGGCCCTTATATCCCGGGTGGCAATGTGCTGAATCTAACAAGGGATCATTCCCAATAATACGAAATAGAAATGAGCAATCTCCAAGGTGGAGCCGGGTGCACATTTGAGGCGGCCACCCGGTTATAACCGGGTATCAGCTTTTTGTAAGAACTATCAGCTTTCTGAGGCTGCAATTCAATCAAAAATGGCCGCAGGATCGTTTTCAACATTGTTTATATTCACCCTGTTCCTCTCTAGGAATGATCCATAATGGTTTCGGATAGAGTTCTATGTCATACCAGTTGGTATTCAATTTGCGTACAATCCTGGCGGAGAGCATCAGACCGGTTGTTATTATGTCTGATGGATCATATATTGACATTCAAGGCGGGACAGAGTAGAGGAACACTACAGGATGAAAAGACTCTTATTATTACCCCTCCTGATCTGGTTGGCGTGTGCCGTGCCGGACCCAACCGAACCCGAGGCGGATCTGGCGGAACACGGTCTGGGGCTGGCTGAATCAGTTCCATTTGGCGAGCCTTTTTCCATCGCTTACGGCGAGAGCCAGTTGGTTGGTGAGGAGGGACTGGAAGTCGAATTTCAACAAGTTCTCCAGGAGTCCCGCTGCCCGCTCGACGTGGATTGCATCTGGGAAGGCCAGGCCCGGATCAGGCTGTCACTGGTCGATCTGGATCAGGATACGCTAAACCTGGAGCCATTCATCTATGGATTCATATCCAAGGACGACACAGCCGGGCACCAGCGTGTTTTCTCGGAGGAGTACAACATCACCCTGATGCAGTTGGATCCCTACCCCACTGCGGATACCGTGCAGCCAGACCCCCAGGATTATACCGCCATGATCTCAGTTGCGTTGAATCCTGTGCCCCTGGTTCAGGACAAGTTGATCCTGGTTGACTACGAATCCTTCCAGGAATACGTCCATAATCCCATCGATGGGTTCGGGATCGACAGCGTAGCGACAGCAAACGATACGCTGCTGGTGTATGCCGCTTATAGCGGCGGCTGCAATGAGCACGACTTCTTCCTGTTCGGTTCGTCCGGTTGTGATGCAAGCATGCTTTCAAGGATTCAGCTGGTTATTCTCCACGATGGACACGAGGACCTATGCGATGCCTGGCTACACCGAACCCTCAGGTTCGACCTGTCACCGATCCGTGAATCTCAGCGCTATGGCAACCCGGTGAGCCTGGATATCCACAACACGCAAACCAGTATTCTATATACTTACTGATCCCCATACACACCTGCAAAACGGCAGTGATGAACTTAAGAGCCCCCGTCTATCGGGGGCTTTTTTATAGCCCTCGATATGCGGTCAGCGAGTATCCAGGGTTTTAGGCACTGCTTGCCCCCATCATGGAAGAGACAAGTGAAAGAAATCGGGCTTTGAAGAAGGAAATTCTACTATGTAGTTTCGGTATCATAGTCTCATACTCGTAGAACCATAACATCTATGAACGGGACCCCATCATGAAGATTGAGATCACAAGGGACTTGTCGCTCTCCCCGGAACAGACTTCGCTGCTGGACATGCATTCCTTTCTCAACGTGATGAATGTTCTGATCAGCCAGTTTTACCAGATCGGGAATTTTCTTGGCGACCGGAAACTGCTGAAAGGGAGCATCGAGCACTGCAAGGAGATAATTGCCGCATTCTCGGATCCCGCGCATACCCTTGAGCACCTTGGGGATGTAGAATCCAGCAAGGAGATGATCCGGGATGACATCAAGGGCGCACTGGATACGCGGCCTGATCTGCGCGCTGCGGAAGAACTTCGCGAGTATACGACAAACATCGAATCCATCTTCGCTGTCCTCGATGTGCGGGTGCGTGAGATCCTGGCACGGGCGCAGCAGCCGGACTTGTGGATCAGGTACCAGATCAGCGATCTGACCAACAATTTCATCAACCTGTTCACCGCTATCGAGCGCAATGCCAGGGGTCGCTACCACATCGTCTACAACATTGCCTCGAAGCACTCACTCGACTACTTTGTCAGCTTCCAGATCAGTAGTATCGAAGGAGAGACAATTTACATTCCGGCGGTCTTCCAGGACGTGATGCGGGACCTGATCATGAACGCCCGCAAGTACACCGACCTGGGCGGTGACATCATCGCCGGTCTTGACGACGACGGGGAGCAGCTATGCTTTGTGGTGGAAGATACCGGCCGGGGAATTCCTGGTGACCAGATCGAGCAGGTGGTCGACTATGGTGTCAGGGCAAGAAACGTGATGGATAAGGAGACCAAGGGTGGCGGTTTCGGCTTGACCAAGGCTTATTTCGTGACAAAACAATTCGGCGGCCGGATGTGGATCGAATCGGATGAGGATGAGGGTACGATCATCACGATCACGATACCCAGCAGAGCCTCGCAACCTGCGAACTGAACCGCCCTCCAATCCCGGCGGGTGTCCATCCGGCACAGGCTATCGTCCAGTCCGAATAACCAAGTTTCACAGCATCAGATATTTGTGCTTAGACTACCAGGAAGGATGAAGCATATGAAATGGTCAACATTCGGCAAGTGCATCGTGGCGATATCATGGATGCTGCTGCTGTTGCTCCCTGGCTGCCAGAAACAAGGGACTGAGCCCAATGGCGAGACCGAACGGCAACTGGTTATTCTGTATACGAACGATGAACACGGCTGGATGGAGGCGATGGAGACCACGGGTGGGGCTGCCGGAATGCTGGGGCTGTGGAAGGAGGATGAGGGCTATACGGAGGACGATCCGTACCTGGTTCTCAGCGGCGGGGATATGTGGACCGGTCCGGCCGTTTCAACCCTGTTCAAAGGCGAATCCATGGTGGAAGTGATGAACACCATGGGATATGATGCCGCCGCCATCGGAAACCACGAGTTCGATTTCCAGGTGAGCGGGCTTTATGACCGGCTGGATCAGGCGGCATTTCCATTCCTGTCGGCGAATATTCGGGAGAAGAGCACGGGCAACATCCCGGATTTCGCCCAACCGTATGTTATCGAGGAGGCCAACGGTATCCAGGTAGGTCTGATCGGATTGACCACCACCAGCACGCCGACGAGTGCTTTTCCCGATTACGTCGCGGACTACGATTTCATCCCGTACAGCGAGGCTCTCACCGAGGTGGTGCCGCAGGTGCGAGCTGCGGGCGCGGAGCTGCTCATGGTCGTGGGACACATCAATCGGTACGATATGCAGGCCCTGGCATCCACGGCAGCCGGACTGGGCATTGCCATCATCGGTGGCGGTCATGATCACCGGCGGGTGGCGGAAATGCGGGACGGAGTCGCCCTGATCGAGGGTGGCGGCGAGATGAAGAGCTACGGCAAAGTTGAACTGACGTTCGATACCGAAGCGGACACCCTGATCTCACTGACCCTGGGCACCTACAACAACATCGGGGGCGATCCTGATGCGGAAGTTGCCAGTATCGTATCGTACTGGACGGACCAGATCAGTTCGGATGTGATCGGATACGTGAATGAGAGCATCAGTCGCTACTCACCGTTGATGCACAACATGGTGACCGACGCCTGGTTGGCGGCTTTCCCGGAAGCGGACATATCGGCCACCAACCGGGGCGGTTTCCGGGCGGATATTCCGGCGGGTGAGATCACCCCGGGAACGATCGTGGGGGTGCTGCCATTCGAGAACTTCATCGTGGAGTTGGAGATCAGCGGGAGCCAGCTGGTCAGCTACATTCAGCAGTCGTATCCGGTTGTAGGTGGCATGACCACCATAGATGGCTATTTCCATACCGACGGCACACCGCTGGCCGCAGATTCCAGCTACAGCGTGCTGGTGACTGATTACATGTGGTCGGTATCTGACAGCCTGCAGCAATACGATCCGGAGCCGCTGCACACGAACGTGCACTGGCGGGATCCGGTGATCGACTGGATTCGAGCCCAAAACACTACCACGGCCAATCCACTGGATGATTACCTGGATCCCGTAGCCCGGCAGTAACAACCGGGTCTGCGGTTGCGGACACGCTCAGGCTGGACGACGTTTTGCCCAGTCTTGGACGCGATGAACAGGGGAAGTGATCCTAATCCGGTCTCAGGTCTTCGATAATCTGGGCAGATGCCCAGTACGATTTGCAGAAAACGTAGCTGCCATCACGCGTCACGAATGAACTTTCGCCAGATGGAAACTGAGTCAGCCTTTGAGGCGCGAGCCATTGATTATCGTTGCCCTTGAAACTGATGTAATACTCAACCAGCGCGCCACCGTTCTCTACTTTATTGAAAATGATATACGATTCATCAGGCGCAATAAACGGGCAGATCACCCAGCCCAAACTATTGATTACATCCAGAGGTTCCGGCGTTGCGTAGGCCCCATCCACAAGTCGCGAAGAATAGATTTCTATTGCAGCTCCTGAGATGATTCCAAAATACAATGTACCTGAATCTGAAACCGACACCTGCCAGTGGATCCCACCGGTCTCGTTGATCACGGCTGGCAATGTCTGCGGCTCCGACCAGCCGGATGCTGTCCTTTCGCAATACCAGAAACTGTAGCCGGAGACGGCAGCGTAGCCGGACGGTCTTCTGGAATTGAAATAGAGTTTGGTATTGTCCGGCGAAACAACCGGGGCATCATCGTAGAAGTCCGTTCTTCCCTGGCTGAACGAGGCAAGTTCAGGAGTTGTCCAGCGACCATCGATCAACTTGGTCACCATTATGCCGTTTCTCTCCGCCCAATAAATCTCCTGGCTATCGGGTGACGCCGTTACGCTGTGAATCATTTCGTCCGTTATGATATGAGGGGCAAACCGTACGAATGTCCTGCCAGGTGGCGTCTGCCCGAGGTATTCACCTCCCAGGTTGGTAAAATCGTATTCATCATCCTCAGTCTCTGCTGGAGACTCAGCACAACTGAATATGGACAGTGAAACGAGCAGAATGATCCACAACATAGAGCGATTTTTGTATTCCATGGTAACCTCCCGCGATGCACTGGCCCCGTTGCTCATGTTGGAAGCACAGCCAGTGCTATATCTATAGTATGCTTGAGAAATAATCTTCCCTGCGAATTTTATAGCATATCGAGTCAGAATGACCTGTCCCGATTCTATAGACTACATTAAAACCTGAATCGTTGTCTTAATGCTGCCATGCGATTACCGTGTTCTGTGGTGGTCCTGGTTGAACGGATGCATCGTTTCGAGGGCTGGCGGCTGGTACCCTGGATTGGTTTGAAGGCCAACCGGTTCACCGTTGAAATGGATAGCAGGTGAATAGGCGGGGGCAGGGATTGGTTTATGGCTGCGCTGGTACCACCATTACGCTCACATAGACAATCGATCCAGGAAGGCTAAGATATTATCGAAATATAATTGTCCATAATCATGAGCGATACTACCATGCATGGTATTGGCAGCGATCCATAATGATTTGTTCATGGACGAGCATGCTTTATACAATCCCATGGACATTCCCGGGGTAGTAACCTTATCGTCAGAGCCAGCCAGGAAAAACACACTGGTATTGCCATAATTCCGTACTGCATTAATCGGTAGTGCACTCACCGGATAATCATTCGGAATTTTAAACCGACGATCACTTTCTTCTTCGAGAAGTTTTTGATTGACAAGCTTTACGACCTCATCCAGGGTTGTGTATGCGCCGTCAGCAATGACTGCCAGGATATCATCCCTCTGCCCGGGAATACCCGTACTTATAGCAGCACCCATGGAGATACCGAATAAAATAATCTTCTTTTCGCCCTTCGCTTTTACATAATCGACAACTGAATGCAGGTCGTCCAGGAACTCAGGATATACCAGTATATCCGGATCTATATCGAAATCCTGACTTTCACCAAAACCCCGATAATCGAAGAGGAGCACATTGTACCCGTGGTGAATAAACATCGGCATGGGATCGAGCAGATAACTCATATTGCCGGCATCCGGCCCCGAAAAGATAATGGTACCCTTGGCACTACCAGCTTGCGACTTTATATACCAACCACGAAGATCGTAGTTGTCTTTGGTCTTGATAACCACAGATTCATATTCCAGACCGAAATCGCCGGGGTATTTGATATATTTTCTGTCGGGCTTTATCGCGGAAGCATTGGCGGGAAATAGCAACAAAATGGCACAGTGAAGAAGTATGATCTTTGCTGCATTTGCTAGCGTCATTAGTGAATCCTTCCTATTTATAATACCAGGGTAGCAAAGATATTCAGGTGCAGTGGGATTGCTGTACACCTCTGCTCTTCGGCTCACTTTAAAGTTAGGCGCCATCAAGCCAAATGGTTATTATGAAATGAATTATCCGCACAAGGGAATTACATTCCGATATGGGTATAAGCGCAATATCAAGTTCCAACGGCCTGGAAAGGTTCCTTAAAAATAATCGGGCGAGATGCTCGCTTCGTACGCGCGATAATCAGGAGCGACTATTATGAATCTAAAGAAGATCTTGTTCACCGGCACGATTGCCGGATTGGCTATGGGCATAGCCTTGTTTCTCACGGGTGCAATTGCATCCTACTTTGTCTACGGGCCCCAGATGGCTCCAGAGGGCAAATTTGAGCCAAGCCAGATGAACCCAGCCTACTTCGTATGGACGAAGCTCCTCATCGGCTGGTTCTTTGGACTTCTATTCACTTCCATCTA
>CP070787.1:2793908-2800320 GCA_020346745.1 Fidelibacterota bacterium
TAGTTGCCATTTGCGTTTCAAGGCATCCCTGAAGTCGTAATCAATCTTAGGCCCGTAAAAAGCTCCTTCACCCGGATCCACCTGGAAGTTGACGCCTGCTTCCTTCAGGCACTCGGCCAGTATAGCCTCGGCACGGTCCCAAAGATCAGGATCACCCATAAATTTCTCGGGACGGGTGGAGAGCAGGACCTCTACATCCTCAAAGCCAAAAACACCGTAGATTTCCTTGATCATTTGAAATAGAGCACGAATTTCAGGGCCGATCTGGTCAGGCGTGCAGAAAATATGGGCATCATCGATCACAAAACTACGCACCCTGTTAAGTCCGGAGACAACACCGGCCTTCTCATAGCGGTGCAGGCGTCCAAAATCAGCCATTCGAATAGGCAGCTCGCGATAAGATCTCAGTTGGGAAGCATATATGAGAGCGTGGCCCGGACAGTTCATCGGCTTGACGCCCATCCACTCATCCTCTTCCTCACCCTCCGGGATCAGGAACAGGTTCTCCTTGTAATGCTCCCAGTGGCCACTCTTCTTCCAGAGCTCAACATCAAAGATCTGGGGAGTGATGACTTCCTGATAGCCGTATTTAACGTATAGGGACCGCATGTAGTCTACCAACTCCCGGTAGATAACGGTCCCTTTGGGATGGAAAAACGGACTGGCGGGTGCCACGGGATGAAAGGAGAAAAGGTCAAGCGCTTGACCCAATTTTCGGTGGTCCCGCTGCTTGGCTTCTTCCATACGCTGCAGGTAGTCTTCCAGGCTCTTTTTGTCTGCCCAGGAGGTGCCATAGATGCGCTGAAGCATCTTGTTGCGCTCATCACCCCGCCAGTAGGCTCCCGAAGTTGAGAGTAGCTTGAAATGTCTGAGCTTCCCGGTGGACGGGACATGGGGACCACGGCACAGATCAATGAAGTCGTCCTGCTGGTAGGCGGAAATTGAATCTCCATCATCGACCTCTTCGATGATCTCCACCTTGTAATCCTCACTCCGCTCCTTGAAGATCTTGAGCGCTTGAGCTCTGCTAAGTTCCATTCGTTCAAGAGGATAGTCGCTGGCTGCCAGGCGATTCATCTCCGCCTCGATGTCCCCCATCATCTCATCGGTCACTGGGCGATCCAGATCGATGTCATAATAAAACCGTTCTTCGATGGCAGGTCCAATGGCGATTTTGGCCTCCGGATAGAGATTCTTGATGGCATGAGCCATCAGATGGGCCGTGCTATGCAGTAAAACCGCTTGGCTCTGCTCATCCTTCATGGTAACAATCTGGAGACTGGCATCGTCTTGCAGCGGGTACTGAATATCGACCAGTTTATCGTCAACCAGTGCGGCGACAGCATCGTCGGCAAGACGGGGATTGATGGACAGAGCGATATCAGCGGGCGTAGTGCCCGGTTGGACCAATTCGACGGATCCGTCGGGTAGTGTGATATGTATGTCTGACTTCAAAGGTTCCTTTATTTCTGTCCGTGGTCATAGCTCTGTCCTTAGACGTGGTCGATACTGGACTTGAACCAGTGACCTCTTGCATGTCAAGCAAGCGCTCTAACCAACTGAGCTAATCGACCCATTTATCGACGGGAGCGAATTTACATGAGCGCGAATGAATAAGTCAACGGGCGGTATTCCACGCTTAATTTTTATGAGCGGTCTGTCCCTCGGGCTGCAGTGTTTCTTTATATGCCAACGGACTATGTAAAATCTCGACTGCCCGCAAGTAAGCCGGATCATCTTTCAGAGCGGACTGGATGCGCTGTCCAAATCCCCCGACTATGCTGGCAAATTCCAGCCGCAACAATCGACGTATCTGGTCGTGTTCATCAACGAACGCTGTTTTTGACCGGCGTTCATAGTAGGCCTTCAATTCACTCAGATCAACCTTACCGTCGAACGAATCCAGTTTCTCAAGATTTGCCTCAAAGGCTTCTAATTCCTTTTCCCCGGGAAAGCTGACTTCTACCTTTTTTTGCTCCAGAAAAGCACGGAAATCCTCCATGATCTCGTCCGTAATAACCACAGGCACCGAAAGATCATAGCTGTTCTGGTGCAGGGCGGCGAAGGCAAAGTACAGGCTCCGGGAGAACAGGCGGCTCGCTAGGGGTGTTAAGACCGGACTCTCCATTTCGATATCAGGCGTGATTCCACCGCCACCCTTGACGACACGACCATTGCGGGTTACAAAAAGGGAATCGGTCTTATCAAGTCCATCGGTTAAGACTCCGTTTTCCAAGTAGTCTTCTTTCTGGATCAGACGACCAGACGGGATGTAATACTTCGCGGTGGTTGCTTTCAGGGAGGTATTCTTCCCAACCTGAAAGATGCTCTGCACCAGTCCTTTGCCAAAGGTTCGCTCGCCGATAATAACACCTCGATCCAGATCCTGTATTGCCCCGGATACAATCTCACTGGCAGAAGCGGAACCCTGATTCACCAGAACCACAAGTGGTGTTTCAAGATCAAGAACCGGTTCATTTTCTGATGCATATTTCCGGGTAGCTTTTTTCGTCCGGCCTCGAGTCTCAACAATCCCTAATCCAGGTTCCACCAGTGCATCCACCATAACCACCGCATCCTGCAACAAACCACCTGGATTATCCCGCAGGTCAACGACCAACCCTTCGATGCCTTGTTGCTGGAGTTCTGCAGCGGCAGCGCGGAACTCCTTGGCCGTATCCCGTGAGAAACGGCTGACCCGGATGTAGCCAATACCGTTGTTGATGCCATAATAGGGTAAATCCTTAATCTTGATCTCTTCACGCACCAAGGCGATATCAAATGGTTCAATCTCGCCATATCGGTAGATTGTCAATATGACTTCAGTGCCGGGTTTGCCCCGGATCTTCTGTGCGGCTGCATCCGTACGCAGCTCCAACGCGCTCTCGTGGTCAATTTTAATAATCTTATCACCCGGTCGAATTCCGGCTCGATAGGCGGGTGTGTCTTCCATGGGAGCAATCACTGTTAGAGTATCACCCCGAACACCCAGTCGAATCCCGACACCCCCATATTTGCCCCGGGTGAGCATACCCACTTCCATCTGGTCATCTTCCTGGATGTAAACTGTGTAGGGATCCAGATCCCTAAGCATTCCTTTAATGCTCGCCCGGATCAGCTCTTCGCTATTGATTTCATCCACGTACTCTGTGATCAGATGCTCGACTACCTTGTTGTAGATGCGAAGGTTTGTCGCAATTTCCCTGAACAGGTCTGCAGCGGTAATCACGCCGAAGCCAAACGCAATTACAGCTACTGCGATGATCAATTTACGGTAGCGTTTCATACTCTCATGAACCCTTAAAAATGTTTTGTTCAATGAACGATCTAACTTCCTCAGCGATCTTTTCCTTCGGCTGGGAGCCGTTTACTACGAGCCACTCATTGGGAGCCGCCTGGGACATCTGCAAGTATCCCTGTCGCACACGCTCTTGGAAAGCCAATCCTGCACTCTCCATACGATCAGCGAAAGAACCTAACAAGCGTGCGGCAGCCACGTCAACATCCAAATCCAGTAATACCTTAAGATTTGGATGTAGATGACTAGTGGCGAATTCTTGGAGGGTAATGATTTCCTCTAGAGGAAGTTCCCTGCCATATCCCTGATAGGCAATCGTACTTTCTGCATAGCGGTCACATAAAACCACCTCGCCCCTTTCGAGGGCCGGAATGATCAATTCATATACTAGTTGAGCCCTGGCAGTTGAAAACAGCAGTGCTTCCGCCCTCTCGCATAAGTCCATGCTGCGGTGATCCAACAGCAAGGTCCGCACTTTTTCAGAGAGTACGGTGCCGCCCGGTTCCCGGACGACTGTTACTGTTCTGCCAAGTTCTTCCATATGCTGTCTGAGAAGGGCTAGCTGGGTAGACTTCCCCGAACCGTCGATGCCTTCAAAAGTAATGAATATCCCGGTTATGACAGTCCCTCCTTCCCGATTACTATTACGCATTCGCCCTTCACAGGTCGCTGAGCCACGCAGCCTAGAACCTCCTGGACGGTACCTCGCATTACCGTCTCAAACTTCTTGGTGATTTCCCTGCAGAAGGCCATACGGCGGTTGCCAAAATGAGTAAGAATGTCCTGCAGTGTATTTACAACTCGTTGCGGGGATTCGTAAATAATTACCGTTCCTTTGAAAGCAGCTAAAGACTGGAGGCGACTGACTCGCCTCTTCGCCCTGGGAAGAAAGCCTTCGAAAAGGAAGCGATCTGTAGGCAGTCCACTCATTACCAAAGCAGCCAGGACGGCACTTGGGCCAGGAACAGGCACAACGGGGATGCCGCGTTCTGAAGCCAGGTTTACTACACGATAACCCGGGTCACTGACGGCAGGGGTCCCGGCACTGGATACCAATGCGATACTATCACCCGCTTCAAGAAACTCCACTAATTGAGCGGCCCGACTGGCTTCATTATGTTCATGGTAACTTACCATGCGCTTAGTGATGTCATGGTGTTTAAGCAGAATAGCCGTGTGGCGGGTATCCTCTGCAGCTATCAGGTCCACCTGTTCCAGCACTTCCAATGCACGGATGGAAATATCCTTCAGATTGCCGATCGGGGTGGATACCACGTAGAGGATTCCCGACTGCACCTAGGCTAGGCAACTCCTTACGGATTTCAGTAGCACTTCGTAGGCCAAATCGATCTCTTCACTAGTGATCGTGAGATGAGGTCGGAATCTGACCGACCTGTCCCCACTCCCCAGAACAATCGCGCCGTGCTTATAGAGCGCAGTCAGCACATTATCCCGTTCCGTGCCTGAAGGGAGGTCGAATGCGGCGAACAGACCTTTTGCGCGTACGTTAGAGACATAACCAGGAAATTCTTCTGCCAGCTCCTCCAATTTGCCAAGCAAGTATTCTCCCTGCGTCTGAGCCTGCCCAACCAGATTTTCATCCCGAATGATCTGCAGTATCAAGCCGAACCGGACCATATCCACCAGATTCCCGCCCCAGGTGGAATTGATGCGGCTGGATTCGCGGAAAACGTTTTGTTCCACATCATCGAATCGCTTGCTTGCAAGGATCCCACAAACCTGGCTCTTTTTCCCAAAGGAGATGACATCCGGACGGGCATCCACCCCAAAGTGCTCATGTGCCCAGAAGGCGCCCGTGATTGCCACTCCACTCTGAACTTCGTCATAGATGAGAATGATCTCCTCTTCATCACATATCTGCCGGAGATTGCGGGCAAATTCGGGACGGATGTGATTGTCCCCACCCTCTCCCTGGATCGGTTCAATGATCAGGGCAGCAATATCGTGTGGATTATCGTGGATCGCTTGCTTGATTTCTCCAACAGCTTGTTGTTCCAAGGTCTCCACCTCTTGCTGTACGGACTCTGTAATCGGAAAGCGAAGTCGTGGCAGTGAGATCCGGGGCCAATCAAACTTGGGATAGTAAAGTGTTTTTCGCTCATCATGGCTGTCGGTCATGCTCATGGTATAGCCTGTACGACCGTGGAAACAATGCTGAAAATGGATCACCTGGCTTCCCTTAGCGCCGTGCCCGGAAGCCAGGTTTTTTCGAACCTTCCAATCGAAGGCGGCTTTAAGGGCATTTTCCACCGCCAGAGCCCCGCCCTCGATAAAGAAAGCACGCGGCAGGTATTCCGGAATACACAGCTCCTCGAAGATGACCAGGAAATCAGCATACTCCTGCATATAAATATCGGAGAGAGTTGGCTTATTGATCGCTGCTGCCACCAGACGATCCTTGTTTGAGATAAGAAACGGGTGGTTATATCCTACGGACATGGACGCGAACATGGAGAAAAGGTCCAAGTATTCCTTACCGGAAACAGCATCGACGATCCATGAGCCATGGCTCTTGTCAAGGTCAACAACGGCCTCAAAGCCATCGGTGAGTAGGTGACGGCCAAGAATCTGGCGTACATCACCGGGTGCAGTCGAACGGGTCATATGAGTATCTCCGCTTTCAATTCAGTGTATGCTGACATCTACCTGTTATCAATTTGTGCACGTTGCAGTCTACCGCTGTAGTCGACATAAATGGTCTTGGGCTCGCTGAAGAATTCGTATACCGCTTCGCCTCCTTCGCGATGGCCATTCCCGGTATTTTTAACACCGCCGAAGGGCATATGGCACTCGGCGCCAATGGTGGGACCATTGATGTAGGTTATACCCGCCTGAATATCCCTGATGGCCGTGAAAGCGGCATTCACGTCACGGGTGTAGATGGATGAGGACAATCCGTATTCAGTGGCGTTCAACAGCTCAATAGCGTCTTCAAGATCCGTTGCCCGTAGTACCGATAGGACAGGACCGAAAATCTCTTCGTCGTGTATCTTCATTCCGGGTACCACTTCAGTGAATATGGTTGGCTGATAGAAAGTGCCGTTGTCCAGATCCTTTCCAGTGGCATAATCGCCTCCCAAGATCAGGTGCGCA
>CP070787.1:2800420-2806438 GCA_020346745.1 Fidelibacterota bacterium
TCTGATTCCAGCACATGATCCTCAATGGGCAGGACTTGATCGGCCTCAATATTTCTGATAAGGACCTCGGCGGCTTTACGGCCCAACTCTTCCAGGGGCGTATGAATGGTCGTCAAGGCCGGTGTCCAATGGCGGGCAAATTCAATATCATCGTTGCCGATGACCGAAACCTGTCCCGGTACGTCAATCTTCAGGCGCTGCAGAGCTGAGAGAAGTCCGAGGGCCGTCATGTCGTTGTAGCATACCACGGCCATCGGGAAGCGCTGCTCATCGATTTCCTTGAAATACCTCATGCCCGTATCGTAGCCGTTCTGAAAATGCGAACCGCAGGATACGATCAGGTCATCACGAAAGATGAGGTGGCTTTCACTGAAAGCGTTGCGGAATCCGTTGATGCGCTCAAAGGCGTGTGAGGCGAATTCGGGTCCTGAAAAATGGATGATGTCCGTATGCCCGGTACTGATCAGATACTTAACGGCATTCATGGTGGCGCGCTGGTTGTTGATGCTCACTACATTAGCCTTGATACCCTGGACTTCCTCCAGCATGACAAATGGATAGTTCAACATCTTCAGTCGGAATAGATGCTCGATCTCGATCGTGCCATTGATCACCGGAGCAATAATAACCCCCTTGACATCCTTGGCAGCGAATAGCTGAGTGAATTCCTCCTCGTTCTCATGGTTGTATTCGGAGCTGGCCAGAAATTCAATATACCCCTTAGAGTTCGCATAACGCTTCACACCCATGGCAAGGGCGGTATAAAAGGGATTCTCCAGGTCGCGGATTATCAGACCAATACTGCGATCCATGTATTGACCCTTCAAATTCCGGGCTTGTCCTTTGGGTCTGAAGTTCAATTCTTTCATCACCGCAAGCACGCGCTCACGCGTCGAAGCTTTCACGGTTGCCTTGCCGTTTATGACGGCAGATACGGTACCGGTGGATACACCGGCATGCTTGGCTACGTCTTTGATTGTGTAATTCTTCATTTATGACTTCTCATATAATGGTTCAAGTTCAACTTGTGCCAGGCTAGACGGGTGAAGTGTTGAATATCAAGGTCGCGCCGTTTCAGTTCTCAAGGCAGACATATTTCAACACGAGCTGGCCAAAGCGGCTAGCATGCACACGATCGATAATCAATAAGCTACTGTAATACAAAATATTACCAGCCATGGTGTTTGCGAGTGCCTCCCTGCAATTGAAACTAAAGTTCAAAATAATCATCAATTTTAAACGTTGCAATACAAATTAAACCAACCATCGTTCAAATGTTCGTAGTAAGCTATGAGTGATATTACGACTATGGAGGATTGGCCCGGGTGATCGATTTGTGAGCCGGGGGCGCGAGGATACGATTATTGACGGACCTACTCGCCAGGAGCATAGGATTAAGGACACCGCACCTCTGTTCCTTGAGGATTCCTGTGCCAGTTGCAGAAACCATCCATGACCGATATCCAATGGATACCCGCCAAGCTTCCCAACGGCATCCATGTCTACAGACTTCAGACCGCCAGTGGTATTCGGTCCAGTAAGATGATCTACGTTAAATAATTTCGTTGGCGAATGGACCTTCACACACAACATCCGGAATCACAAACAGTTCAGATGAGAAAATGAATAAACATGCCGTAGTATTCCTGTTACTTGCCGTGATATCAGGGGCCACACTCCTCGCGGATGATGGCTATCGACTCTGGCTCAAGTATGATGTGGTATCCAGCCCGAAAACGCTGAAAGCATACCGACAGTCCGTTAAGGGGTGGATGACTGTTGGTGATTCTCCAGTGCTGCGAGCAGCGGAACAAGAGCTGGAAAGGGGACTGGAGGGCTTGCTGGGCTTCTCCGTTCCGAGGTTGAGCAAGCTGAAGAAAGGATTAGTCATCGCCGGGATCTCGCGTGACATCCCTTTTCTTGACGAGACAGACCTTGAGGATCGACTGGGGAGGATTGGCCCGGAAGGATTCTTGATCCGGAATACGATCCTAGGTGGCAAGGACGTGATCATCATCACGGCCAGGGAGGAGCGGGGGGTATTGTACGGGGTCTTCCGGTTCCTGCAGTTGCTCCAGACCCATCAGAATATTGATGAAGTTGATATGGTCTCCTCTCCCAGAGTACAACTGCGCCTATTGAATCATTGGGACAACCTGGATCGCACAGTTGAGAGGGGATATGCCGGCTTTTCGCTTTGGGATTGGCACAAACTGCCCGCATACATCCATCCGTACTATTACGATTATGCCCGTGCCAATGCTTCCATCGGCATCAATGGAACGGTGCTGAACAATGTCAATGCCAACCCACTGATCCTGACGCGCCAATACCTGGAGAAGGTGGCCGCGCTGGCAGACGTGTTTCGTTCCTATGGGATCAGGGTCTACCTGTCAGTTCGATTCAGTGCCCCTACAGACATAGGAGGGCTATCGACAGCGGATCCTCTAGATGAGCAGGTTCAAGCGTGGTGGCGGGGAAAGGCGGAGGAGATCTATGCCCTGATCCCCGATTTCGGAGGATTCCTGGTGAAAGCCAATTCCGAAGGCCAACCGGGGCCACAGGGATTTGGCCGTTCGCATGCGGATGGTGCGAATATGCTGGCCGATGCACTCAAGCCCTTCGGCGGAGTCGTCATGTGGCGGGCTTTCGTATATGACCACAACGTAAAGGAAGACCGTGCCAAGCAGGCCTACAACGAATTCAAGCCTCTGGACGGCAAGTTCCGGGACAATGCGCTGGTCCAGGTGAAGAACGGTCCCATCGACTTCCAGCCGCGGGAGCCATTCCATCCCCTGTTTGGCGGTATGCCCCAGACGCCCTTGATGATGGAATTCCAGATCACCCAGGAATATCTGGGATTCAGCACGCACCTGGTGTATCTGGGAACGCTGTACAAGGAAGTGCTGGCGATGGACACTTACGCCCGGGGTGAAGGTTCCACGGTGGCCCGGGTGGTGGATGGCAGTCTGGGAGGTCATGCCCTTTCAGGGATCGCGGGGGTGGCGAACACGGGTACGGACCGCAACTGGACCGGGCACCTCTTTGCCCAGGCGAACTGGTTCGCCTTCGGGCGGCTGGCCTGGGATCACGAGTTGTCTGCGGAAGAGATTGCCGAGAAGTGGATCAGGCTGACCTTGTCGAACGACCCGGCAGTGATCCAGCCGGTGAGCAAGCTGATGATGGCCTCGAGGGAAAATACGGTCAATTACATGACACCGCTGGGACTGCATCATATCATGGGCTGGGGACATCATTACGGCCCGGCGCCATGGATCAAAGACAAGCATCGTGATGACTGGACCTCGGTCTACTATCACCGGGCGGATAACAACGGCATAGGATTCGACCGGACGGCAACCGGGAGTGACGCACTCGGTCAGTACTACCCAGAGGTGCGTCAGTACTTCACATCGCTCGCGTCCTGTCCGGAGGAATACCTGCTATGGTTCCATCGCCTGGATTGGGATTACCGCACGAAATCGGGCCGCACGCTATGGGAAGAGTTGTGCCATCGTTATCATGCCGGGGCAGAGAGTGTGCGTGAGATGCAGGCCGAGTGGGATGCTCTGGAGGGCAGGATAGACCAGGAAAGTTTCCAGCATGTTCGGAGCATGCTCAGTATCCAGGTGGGGGAGGCCGAGTGGTGGCGGAATGCCTGCGTGCTGTATTTCCAGAGCCTGTCCCAGCGGCCGATTCCCCCGGAGCTCGGGAAGCCCGACAAGGACCTGCAGTATTACCAGAATCTCTCCTTCCCATTTGCACCTAAATAATCGATGACAGGAAAGAATCAAATTCATATGGAGGAACGCATGGATAGACGGAGATCAGACCCGGTGAATCACCTGTTCCTGGCAACTCTGACAGGCATACTGATCAATGTCTGTTGTGCCGGCGACCAACCAACCTTGAAAGAAGCTTTCAAGGACCACTTTCTTATGGGCACCGCCCTGAACGAAGCCCAACTGGCGGGTCGCGATGCAAAATCGATGGCCCTGGTGGAGAAGCACTTCAACAGCCTCACACCGGAGAATCAGCTGAAGTGGGAAAAGGTCCACCCGAGACCGACGGTGTACGATTTCACGCTGGCGGATTCTCTGGTAGCCTACGGTGCCAGACACCAGATGCATATCGCAGGTCATGTGCTCGTGTGGCATAATCAAACACCCGGGTGGGTGTTCAAGGGGAAGTCAGGAAAGCCGGCCAGCCGGAAAGTTCTTCTACGGCGGCTGAAGGAGCACATCATGACTGTTGTGGGGCGCTATAAAGGCCGGATAGATGGCTGGGACGTGCTTAATGAAGCACTTGAAGATAACGGTCAACTCAAGCAGAGTCAGTGGATGCAGATCATCGGCGAGGACTATATCCGGAAGTCCTTTGAGTGGGCTCATGAAGCTGATCCGGAGGCCGAGCTGTATTATAACGACTTCAACATGTGGAGACCTGATAAACGGCAGGGAGTGGTGCGGATGGTGAGTAATCTGCAGGCTGAGGGTGTTCCGATCCATGGCATCGGTATGCAGGGACACTGGGGACTCGATTATCCCCCTCTCGATGAGCTGGAAGCCAGCATCCGGGCGTATGCCGATCTTGGTTTGAAAGTAATGATCACCGAGCTGGATATGGATATTCTACCTCTTCCCAGTGAGGACCTGGGTGCCCGAATTACTCTCGATTTCAAACTGCGGAAAGAACTCAATCCCTGGCCGGAAGCGCTGCCCGATTCCATGCAAATCCAACTAGCCGACCGCTACCAGGAACTGTTCCAACTACTGGCCAGGTACAGTGACGTGATCAGCCGCGTAACCTTCTGGGGGGTCCATGATGGCGCGTCATGGCGCAATCACTGGCCGGTGAGGGGCCGTAGCGCCTATCCGCTGCTTTTTGATGACAGCTGCCAACCGAAGCCTGCGTTCGAAGCCGTAATCAAGGCCGCCGGCAGCAAGAATTGATCACCTGTCGAAGCGGGGAGGACACCACGGCGAATCATGGTATGAACGATACGGAGAATGCCAGTAATGCATGAAACGTTTCATTGGAAACATCTCCGTTTAAATGGCCTTTTGCTCTTGCTTTTTTGGAAAAGACTACATACTATCCGTTCAATTCTGACACAATTTTTATTGAACCGTTGAAGCACAGCCAAGTGTCAAATATCTACCCGATAAACGACACAGGATCATGCCATCACCGACCAGGTATGCACCAAGGCTCCCAATCTTGAAGAAATCCGGCAATTTCAATTTTAAGCACCGAAGATGAAGGGAGCCTCACATACCAGTGGTGCCGGTTTGAAGGATGTGTTGCGTGATGATTTTCACATCGGCGCTGCCCTCAGTCTCGAGCAGATATATGGTAAGGAGCCGGCCGCCATCGCCCTGGTAGAAAAACACTTCAACAGTATCACACCGGAAAATATTCTGAAATGGGAAGCTGTCCATCCGGAACCGGACAGGTATGATTTCGAAGCGGCGGATCGATTCGTGACCTTCGGTGAGCAGCACAATATGTTCATCGTTGGACACACGCTGGTCTGGTTTGCACAGACACCCGATTGGGTGTTCCGGGACGAATCCGGCACGATCCTGGACCGCGAAGCACTGCTGAGGCGGATGAAAGGGCATATCGACACCGTCATGGGACGCTACAGAGGCCGCATTCACGGCTGGGATGTGGTCAACGAGGCCATTATGGCTGACGGCACTTTCAGGAACAGCAAGTGGTTCGAGATCATCGGCGAAGACCACGTACACATGGCATTTGAATACGCCCGCCAGGCTGATCCTGAAGCCCAGCTCTATTACAATGACTACAATATGTGGAAGCCACCTCAATACGAGGGGGTTATCAGACTGGTTCATGACTTGCATTCAAAAGGGATACATATCGACGGTGTGGGTATCCAGGGACACTGGGGTTTGGACTATCCTGAGCTTGATGAGATAGAAACCTTAATTCAGGCACTCGCCACACTGGGCATCAAGTTGATGATTACGGAGCTGGACGTGGGTGTCATTC
>CP070787.1:2806538-2818477 GCA_020346745.1 Fidelibacterota bacterium
CATGGACACCTTTTACCGCTTGAGAGACTTGCCACCCCTAGCCAATACGGCTCTTACCGTGGGTACTTTTGACGGCCTTCACCGAGGTCATCTGGCCGTAATCCAGCGGCTAATGAACTTTACTGCGGACAAGTCGACTCCTTCTGTCGTACTCACTTTTGACCCTCATCCCCAGCACGTATTGGCTCCCCCTGAGGCTCCAAAAAAGGAACTGATCATCACACTTGAAAAGAAACTGTCCATCTTGGAAGCAGCAGGTGTGGACCTTACTATGCTTCTAACGTTTGACAAGGAACTCAGTCGTATAAGTGCTAATGAGTTCCTGGAAAAGGTTATTGTGGAGCATTTTCAACCTAAGCAGATCGTTGTAGGCTACGATCACCATTTCGGCTATAAACGCCAAGGGAACGCTCAATTTTTAACAGAGCATGCCCCGAGATATGGCTACAGTGTGGAAGTCGTGGAAGCGGTGAATTCAACCGATTCCACGATCAGTAGTTCCCAGATACGACAGCTGCTCAAGAACGGCCAATGTGAAGAAGCTGAGTATATTCTTGGCCGTCCTTATGAAATCCCGGGGAAAGTCATTCCAGGTACTGGCCGTGGTGGGGAGCTGGAGTACCCTACAGCAAACTTGGCACCCGATGAACCGGCTCAACTCATTCCGAAAGGTGGCGTATATATCATCTCCGCCACCATTGACAGTCGGGAAACCTTCGGGATGTGCAATGTGGGTTTTCGACCGACTTTCAATGGCAAGACCATGACTATCGAAGCCCATTTCTTTAATCCAGTAAGAAGCGAACTATATAATGCTCGGCTGGCATTCAGATTCCATCATCGCCTCCGCTCTGAGCACAAGTTCAGTACCACGGAGGAGCTGCGAGCACAATTGGAACGCGATAAGGAAAGTTCGCTGAAATGGATCGCTAAATATCAAGAAGAAGGAAAACAGATTCATGCCTCTATCTCGTGAAAAAAAGGAAGAAATCATCAAGAATTATGGAAGGGAAGCTTCCGATACCGGTTCCCCAGAGGTCCAAATCGCTCTGTTAAGTGAGCAGATTCGGGACCTGACCGAGCATATGAAAGTCCATAAAAAAGACCATCATAGTCGGCGCGGGCTTATCAAAATGGTGGGGACCCGGCGCCGACTGCTGAAATATCTGAGGCGCACCCGCCTTGATAGTTATTCGAAACTGATTAATGAACTTGGTTTGCGACGATAACCAAAGTAAACGCTAGAGAGAGAATAAGAAATAAGAAACATGATTAATAAATCAATAGAACTAGCCGGCCGAACCCTCAACGTCGAGATCGGACGGATGGCCAAACAGGCTGATGGTGCTGTACTCGTACGCTACGCCGATACAGTTGCCTTAGTTACTGCAGTAGCAACGAAAGAGATTACTCCTGATCGAGGTTTCTTTCCTTTATCAGTCGAGTACCGTGAAAAAACCTACGCTGCGGGTCGGATACCGGGCGGATTCTTTAAACGAGAAGGGCGTCCCTCTGAGAAGGAAATTCTGGGTGCACGCTTGACGGACAGGCCTATCCGGCCGCTCTTCCCGGAAGGATTTCAGAGCGAGACCCAGATTATCATCAACGTCCTCTCAGCCGACGCGGAAAATACTCCTGATATTTTAGGAATCATCGGCGCGTCAGCTGCCCTCAGCATCTCTGACATTCCCTGGAATGGTCCGATAGCAGGCGTTCGGGTCGGTTGGATTGACGGGAAAGTACGTCTCAATCCCACCAATACCGAGTTGGATTCGAGTACCATGGACATTGTGGTAGTCGGCAAGAAAGACTCCATCGTCATGGTAGAGGGTGAATCTGACCAGATTCCTGAATCAGATCTGACCACTGCCATTCAGTACGCTCAGGAGGCGATACGGGATATAATCGAGCTGCAAGAACAACTGGTCGCGGAAATCGGGAAGCCAAAGCGACTTTTCGCCGCACCGGAACCCAATGACGAGCTTAATAAGACCGTTGATGAACTGGCGCAGCCACGTCTTGACGAGCTAAACAGTCCCAAGAATAAAGCGGACAGATATGGCGCGATAGATAGCTTTATCCTGGAGGTCCAGGAGCAGCTCGCTGAGCAATTCCCAGAACAGGAAGCAGCTATTAAACAACGTATTTCGGACCTGATTCGTGAAGATTTGCGCCAGAAGACTCTGAATGGTGTCCGTGCCGATGGAAGGAAACCTGACGAGATTCGCGCTATCACCGTTGAGACTCAGGTGCTACCTCGTACTCATGGTTCCGCTCTATTTACGAGGGGTGAAACCCAAGCACTGGCCATTACCACACTGGGTTCCAAAAAGGATGAGCAGCTTATCGACGACATCGAAGGAACGTACTATAAGAGTCATATGCTCCATTACAACTTCCCACCCTTTTCGGTGGGAGAAGTGAGACCCATGCGCGGTACCAGTCGTAGGGAGATCGGTCATGGCAATTTGGCCGAAAGAGCACTGCAAAGGGTCCTGCCCGACTTCGAGGACTTCCCCTATACGGTCCGGATTGTATCGGAAATCTTGGAGTCCAACGGCAGTTCATCCATGGCGACAGTATGCGCTTCCTGTATGGCTCTGATGGATGCCGGAGCCCCCATTAAGGCACCCGTGGCTGGTATTGCCATGGGATTGGTGATGGAAGACGAACAACGATATGTGATCCTTTCTGATATTCTGGGTACCGAAGATCACTTGGGTGACATGGACTTTAAGGTGGCGGGTACCAAAGAAGGGATCAACTCCATCCAGATGGACTTGAAAAGAGAGGGGATATCCATTGATGTTCTCAGAGCGGCACTCGATCAAGCGCGCACTGGACGCTTATACATTCTCGACAGAATGCTCGAAGAGCTGGCGGCACCTCGTGAACAGATCAGCGAGTTTGCTCCCCGAATCCATTTTCTTACAATGGATTCCGAGAAAATCGGCGAGCTCATCGGGCCTGGTGGTCGGGTGATTAAATCCATCACCAGAGAGACCGGGTGTAACGTCGACGTCGATGATGACGGCACCGTCGTGATCAGCGGTACCATGGATGATAACCTGGATGACGCCATACGGATGGTAGATCTGATTGTCAACGATCCGGTAGTAGGATCAACCTATCACGGGATTGTCAGGCGCATCATGGATTTCGGGGCCTTTGTGGAAATTGCACCAGGTAAGGAAGGCTTAGTCCACATTTCAGAGCTGGAGTGGAGCCGGGTTCAGAAAGTAGAGGATATACTCAAGATCGGCGATGAAGTGGATGTGAAGCTGATTAAGATCGATGACCTTGGCCGACTAGACTTCAGCCGTAAAGCTTTGCTCAAGAAGCCCGATGGTTGGACAGAACCCCCTCCACGAGACCGGAGTCGTCCTTCAGGGAATGGTGGCGCCCGTGGAGGAAGACCTCGCCGTTCAGGCGACGCCAACCGTGGCGGCCGTCGTCCTAATCGAAGACCGCGAGGCCCACGCCATTAGCCACTCATAGCAAACAACGATATCAGATTAAAGGTCGGTGCTTATGATTATCGGTGTACCTAAAGAGATCAAGACCCAGGAAAATCGAATCGCCCTGACCCCTTTTGGCGTTGAAAAACTAACCAGCTTAGGTCACAAGGTCTTACTTGAGCACGACGGGGGAGTCCGGTGCGGCTTTCTTGATGAAAATTATCAGAGTGCCGGAGCGAACGTCGTTGATGGACCGCAGGAAATCTTCGCCCAATCGGAATTGATAGTAAAAGTCAAGGAGCCTCAAACTCCCGAGATAGAAATGACCCGGGAAGGCCAGGTGATGTTCACCTATTTCCACTTCGCCGCTGATCGTGAGCTGACGGAGCGGTTCCGCGATACGGGAGCCACCGCCATCGCATATGAGACCGTCCAGACTGATAATGGCGAACTGCCCCTGCTCATTCCGATGTCGGAAGTGGCCGGTCGCATGGCGATTCAAGAAGGGGCGAGGATGCTGGAAATGAATAATGGCGGGCGAGGCGTACTGCTGGGTGGCGTTCCGGGCGTGGAACCGGCCACGGTTACGATCATCGGAGGCGGTGTTGTCGGGCTCAATTCCGCAAAAATGGCCGCCGGGTTGGGTGCCAATGTGTACATCCTGGATGTGGATGTGAACCGTCTCCGTTACCTCGACGATATCATGCCCAAAAATGTCACCACACTTTATTCAGATCCGGTTACTCTGAGAGACCTGCTAACCCGGACCGATCTGCTTGTGGGTGCGGTGCTTGTAGTAGGCGCAAAAGCGCCTAAGCTAGTGACCAGGGAAATGCTTGAGTACATGCGGCCAGGCACGGTGATTGTCGATGTAGCCGTTGATCAGGGCGGCTGTGTGGAAACTTGCCGACCCACAACCCATGAAGATCCTACCTTCGTTGTAGATGGTATCATCCATTATTGCGTGGCCAACATGCCAGGGGCCGTGCCAAATACTTCTACTCGTGCTCTGACCAATTCCACCTACCCGTATGTTGAGAAGATTGCCCAATTTGGTGCGGAAAAGGCTATGCTCTCTGATCCGGCCTTATTAAAAGGGCTGAACACCTACAAGCGGAACATCACTCACAGTGGTGTCGCCGAAGCCTTCGGTCTTGATTACGTCGATCCGCTGAGTCTATTGGGGTAGCGGGCCACCAAAAAAGACCTAAGTTTTATCCCTTTCGGATTAGTTTCCTGCCACGGCGTGCGTATTTTTAGCCTGTAACTTGCTCTCAAGCGACGCTGCAAAAGAGTTGTCGCCGGACCGTAAAAACTCCTTGCATCAAGGAGAATCTCTACTTACACTAAAGTAGTACTTTAAATTATAAGCCCCTGAGGCATACTCTGGCACTGGACGTCAAAAAACTCTATTACTCTATCGGTGAGGTCAGTGAGATAGCTGGCCTGAAGCCGTACGTACTGCGATATTGGGAAACGGAATTCTCAAACCTGTCGCCAGCGAAGAACCGTGCTGGGAACCGCATTTATACTGATAAGGACATCAATCTCATACTGGAGATAAAGCGACTCCTTTACCAGGAGAAATTCACGATAAAGGGGGCCCGTCAATATTTCAAGAATAATCAGGTAAGCGATGGCGATTTATCAGATCCCGCCCCTTCTACCGGTGCAACTACCAGAGAAAGGCAAATGGTTCGGAAGGTTTTAGAAAATGTGCATAGCGATCTTATTGATCTCATCGAGCTGATCCGCAAGCAGAAATAATTCTGATAGTTGTTCTACCACCACTGCTAGTGTAAATTAAATCTACGGAACGTGGCGCAGCCCGGTAGCGCACTTGACTGGGGGTCAAGGGGTCGCGGGTTCAAATCCCGCCGTTCCGACAACATGGGGCCACTAGCCCCATTTTTGTATCGATTTTCCTTCATTTAGGTTATTTTCACCATGATACAGTGGACCAGGATTACCTGCACCTTGTCAATCACCCCCAAGGAGCACTCATGGACGATAAAATAAAGAAGCAGGTGCTGCGCCGTCTTGATTATGGATTATATATAGCTACCGCAGCTTCGGGGCAGCATACGGTTGCCACCACGGTGACCTGGGTATCACAGGTCTCTTTCGAACCGCCATTGATCATGGTTGCCATGCGCAACGAAGGCCATACCCTCGAGGTATGCCGAAAAGCGGGTGCGTTCGCCCTGCACGTTATCGGTGAGCATCAAAAAGATATGGCGGCAGCGTTCTTCAAAGCACCTGTTGTGGAAGGCAACACCTTGAGCGGGTACGTTTTCGAACCGGGTGATATCACGAGAGCACCTATTTTGGAGGATCCGCCGGCATGGATCGAAGCAATGGTTGAGGATAGTTTCCCCGTTGGTGACCACACCATTATCATAGGACGTGTCGTTGGCGCAGGGTTAAGGGATCCTGACGTGAGTCCCTTGACTCTGAGCGATACCAGCTGGCATTATGGGGGATGAATCTATCCATGGCAACGCTCCGCCTTCGAACCCTTTACCCAATTCCGATATTACAAGACTTAAATTTCCCTTGCCATTCAGGACCATCCGGTTCAGTTTTTGATTACGTGGTCCGGTAACCAATATTGCGACCAGGAAAGGAACCTCCATTGGCCACAACCGCAGCCAAATCCCACCAGGGCACTGAAATGGAAGAATCTGTTGTTGATGAACAGTTAGCGCTGGATCATGGGCTCTCAGCGGAAGAATATGCACGCATTGTTGAGATCCTGGGCCGTGTACCCAGCTTCACTGAACTGGGTATTTTTTCCGTCATGTGGAGCGAGCACTGTTCGTACAAGAGTTCCATCAAGGTGTTGAAAACCCTACCTCGTTCAGGTACTAATCTGTTGGTATCGGCAGGTGAGGAAAATGCCGGTCTGGTGGATATTGGCGATGGTTGGGCGGTCGCTTTTAAAATCGAGAGTCATAATCATCCTTCGGCCATCGAGCCCTACCAGGGAGCGGCAACGGGTGTGGGCGGAATAATGCGTGACATCTTTACCATGGGTGCTCGCCCCATCGCCAGCCTCAATTCATTGCACTTCGGATTACTGGATGACTCACATAACCGTTTTCTGCTCGATCAGGTGGTGCGCGGGATCGCCGATTATGGGAATTGCCTGGGCATCCCGACCGTTGGGGGAGAGGTAATCATTTCCGATGCCTATAAAGGCAATCCACTCGTCAATGCCATGTCGGTAGGTATCGTGAGGCATGATCGCCTGGCCCGAGCAGTGGCAAAGGGCGTGGGCAATCCTGTCTACATAGTCGGCAGTAAGACAGGCCGTGATGGGATTCATGGCGCAACCTTCGCCAGCGAGGAATTATCCGATGGATCGGAATCCCGTAAAAGCAATGTCCAGGTGGGGGATCCCTTTACTGAAAAGCTGCTTCTCGAAGCCACTTTGGAACTGGCACGTCGGCCCTTCCTGGTTGGCATTCAGGACATGGGTGCAGCAGGAATCACGTGCAGCTCTTCAGAGATGGCTGCCAAAGGCGAATCCGGCATCCGTATTGACCTGGACAAGGTTCCTTTGCGTGAAAAGGGCATGATTCCCTACGAGATCATGCTGTCGGAATCACAGGAGCGCATGCTGCTGGTTATCCAGAAAGGCTTCGAAGAAGAACTTGAGGCCATATTCAGGCACTGGGATCTGGATTGCACGCTATTTGGCGAAGTGACCGACACCGGCAATCTGGAGGTCCTGTCTGGTGGTAAAAAGGTCGCCGATGTGCCATGCATTGAGCTGGTATTGGGAGGTGGTGCGCCACAGTACACTATGCCTGCAACAAGGCCAGCCTATCTGGAGGAGACCAGCCAACTGGATCTGGATTCATTGACTGAGCCAAAGAATTTCAACAAGGTTCTCCTGAGGCTCCTCGCGCGGCCGAATATTACTCATAAGGCATTCGTCTTCGATCAATATGACAGTACTGTCAGGACGAACACGGTTGTAGGGCCTGGTACGGACGCGGCTGTCATTCGGGTGAAAGGTACGCAGAAGGCCCTGGCCCTCTCCACTGATGGCAATGGCCGCTATACCTGGTTGGATCCCAATGTTGGCGGGAAAATAGCCGTTGCTGAGGCGGCCAGGAATGTAGTATGTGCCGGCGCTCGACCGCTGGCGGTAACCAACTGCCTGAATTTTGGCAATCCGCAGGACCCGGAAATCTACTATCAGTTCAAGGAAGCCGTCGCCGGGATGGGAGATGCCTGCCGGCATTTCAATACACCGGTGACCGGTGGAAATGTCAGTTTCTATAATGAGAATCCTGACGGGGCCGTTTATCCCACTCCGGTGATTGGCATGCTGGGTCTCGTCGAGGACTTGTCATATGTAACTACTCCGGGCTTCAAGAACGAGGGTGATTTCATCGTTGTCCTCGGATCGATCAACGGTGAGCTGGGGGGGGGTGAGTACCTGGAGATGGAGCACGGCCTGGTGAGGGGTTCTCCACCAGCAATCAATCTCGAAACCGAGATGCACGTTCAAGGGACATGCCTGGAGGCAATCAGACAGGGTCTTGTGCATTCGGCCCATGACATTTCCGACGGCGGGCTGGCTGTGTGCCTGGTGGAATCCGTACTGGCCGCACCAGATAATCTGGGCGCCGAGATTCACCTCACGCGACGGTTGCGCAACGACGAACTGTTATTTGGGGAAAGCCAGAGCACCATCATTATTTCCGTGAATGAAATAAACCTCCTGCCCCTTCAACGAATTGCCATGGATGATCAGGTTCCCTGCATCACAATCGGTCGGGTAACCAACAGCGGTCGCCTGCAGATCAATGACCTGATCGACCTTACTCGGGATCGGCTGCAAACAGCATACATGCATAGCCTCGCCGAAATCATGCAGGACTAGCTGCGAATGCCTCGTCCTGGTTCAACCTACTTTCATTCCTCGCCGGAACCGACGATTGGCGTGGAGATCGAACTCTTCATTGTCGATAAGTCCAGCTATGATCTGGTCAGCGGCGCTCCCGGGATCCTCGACAGCTTCAAAGACGATCCGCGGGTCAAGCCCGAGCTGCTGGAATCCATCATCGAGATCAATACCGATATCTGTCACAACGTCAAGGATGTGCGGGACGATCTCAAAGGCCGACTTGCGAAGGTTCTCGACGTAGTAGAAGCAGCGGATATGAGCCTGATCTCGTGCGGCACGCACCCCTTTGCCCACTGGTCGGATGCCAGGGTAACACGCAACGAACGCTACCAGGGCTTCCTGCAGCGCATGCAGTTTCCCGTCCGCCGCCTGCTTATTACCGGTCAACATGTCCATATCGGGGTGGAGAGTGGGGAGAAGGCCGTGGCCATCGTCAACGGCCTGCTGCGCTACATTCCGCACTTCATCGGCCTTTCGGCTAATTCCCCTTTCTGGGAAGGCTTGGTTACCGGCTTAACGTCCACGCGGATGAAAGTTTTCGAAGCCATGCCCACGGCCGGCTTGCCGCCCAGGCTCACCAATTACAGCGAGTTCCAGCGCTTCCTGCGAACGCTCCAGCGGGCTAATGCCATCGAGTCCATTCGGGAAGTATGGTGGGATCTGCGGCCGCATCCGGGCTTCGGAACGGTGGAGATCCGCGCCTTTGACGCTGTGCCCACCATCGATGACATGGCCGCTCTGACCGCCCTGTCACACTGCCTGGTGGTTGCCCTATCCGAGTTGTATGACAACGGCCAGCAGCTGCCCGTGTTGAGCGAGTGGGTGGTGCGCGAGAACAAGTGGCGGGCTGTGCGCTACGGCCTGGATGCCGATATCATTATCGATGATGAAGGTAACCAGGCGACCCTCCGCTCGTCCGTGCTGGAGGTTTTGGAACGCCTGGGACCCTACGCCGAACGGCTAGGCTGCACAGATGACCTGTTCGCATTGGAAGAGGTGGTGAACGGCCACCCGCACTACCGGACCCAGCTCCAGATCTACGAAGATAGCGGTGACTTGGCGGCGGTTGTTAAGAGAACAGTGGAAACCCTGAAAAACTGCTGCTGATTCTTGCGAATCAGCGTACTATTCCCAGAACACTAGATCGATATCGCACCCTTCCGGAATTCCGTCTTTCCGATCAGGGCATTGATCAGCACCGGTGTGCCTTCCCGGGATACAGCAACAGCTTCTTGCAGTACCGTGGGCTCAGCATCAGGATCATCAAGCAGGAAGCCCTTCGCGCCTAGTCCTTCTGCCGCCTGGTGGTAGTTGGCTTGAGCAAGCGCAGTACCGGTATCATCACCAAGTATCTCCACCTGCTCTCGGGCGATCTGCGACCAGCCGCCGTCGTTGCCCACCACCGCGATGACCGGCAATCCCTGCCGGGTAAAGGTATCCATTTCGATCAGAGAGTAACCTACGGAACCATCACCATACAGGATCCACACGTCCGCGTCAGGCCGCAGTAGCTTGGCCCCCAGGGCAAAACCGGCCCCTACTCCCAGCGTACCAAAAACGCCGGGGTCGAGCCAGGAGAGGGGGCTGCGTGGTCGGACGGTATAGGCCGCCGAGGCTACGAAATCGCCGCCATCAGCCACGATAACGCTTTCAGCGGCCAGCAATCCATCTACATCGTGCAGGAGCCGCAGGGGATTGACTCCCTCAACCGCTTCTTTTCGTAAAGCCTGGATCTCCTGTTCCCGCTCCGTCTGCATCTGATTGAGCGCTGCAAGCCAATCCGACCACTTTGCATGATTGGACTCCAGAGCCGCAGCCAAATCCTGGATAAACAGGGCTGGATCACCACGAACCGCCAGGGTGGGGCGACGGTTAAGCTTCAGTGCCCGTGGATCACGGTTAATGCTGATCAATTGGGCCGAGCGGGGGATCTGGCGGCCGTAATTCAGTCGAAAGTCGCACGGCATGCCGGCAAGGATAACCAGATCAGCCTCCCGCAGCGCTTTACGGCGTTGATGGCGGCATAACAATGGATGCTCCACACCAAGCAGGCCTCTGGCCATCCCAGCCAGGTACACCGGCATCCCCAGTGATTGGATCGCTGCCGCCAGTTGGGATACCTGCTCCTGTAGGAACATGGCCTGGCTGCCAACGATCATGAGTGGTTTGCGTGCAGCACCAAGCAGTCTTGCTGCCCGCTGTATACCTGCTTTTCGTGGCGTGGGGATATCGACTCCCGCTGTTGACGGAGCTACCTCAGGAATGGGTCCCCTGAACAGGCGATTCAGGTGCCGGTTCAAGTAGGCTCTCTGAATGCGGCCAACAAGATTCCGACCTCCTGACGGTTTGTCCCCACTTCCGAGGTACCATTTCCTGACCACTTCCTCCGGATACAGCAGGTCTACTGGCAATTCGACAAATACAGGTCCCGGAATGCCTTCACGGGCATGGCGAAAAGCGGTCTCCAGTAGGGGCACTATCTGCCTGCCGGTCTTTATTCCAGCCAACCACTTGACGTGAGGTTTGAAGAGGGCCTTCTGATCGATATCCTGCAAGGCACCGCGATTCTTGAGGGCGGTGGCCGTAGCCCCTCCAATAAGCACCAGGGGTGATTGGGCCAGCTGAGCATTCTTGATGGCTGTGATCGTATTGGTTACTCCCGGACCGGCCGTTACGGCCGCCACTCCCGGAACTCCGGATAAGCGGGCTACAGCATCCGCGGCGAATACCGCTGTGGCTTCTTGGCGCGTATCAATCACCTGTATGCCAGCCTGCTTCGAGGCTACCAGGATGGGGGAGATATGCCCACCGCAAAGGGTGAAAATGAATCGCACGCCCTGTGCCACAAGGACCTCCGCGACGAGGGTACCACCATGTTTCTCTTCGATCATAGATACCTCGGATAATAACGAGGGTGAAAGCTAGGTATGGCGAACCAACTATCCATACTGAAAAGGGAACAAAGCCAGCATGTGTCCGGTGCAATGAAGGCCTATGCCTCACATACGACCTGCCTTAAATTCACACCCATGTTTTTAGCCATGACTAGATACTATGGCTAGCTCCCTGCGACGGCTATATGATTGGGTTCTGCATTGGGCCGAAACACCCTATGGAGTACCGGCTTTATTCCTCCTGGCGTTCGCCGAGTCATCCTTTTTTCCGATCCCCCCTGATGTGCTCCTTATCGCCCTCGCCGTATCGATCCCTACCAGGGCGTTCTGGTATGCCCTGTTGTGTGCCATCGGCTCCATTTCAGGGGCTTATCTCGGCTATGCGATCGGGTACTTCGGCTGGGAAGCCATCGGCAAGCCACTCGTCGAGTTCTACCATGGCCAGGAGACCATGGAATGGATCCGCAGCCAATACGAGCTGTATGGCTTCTGGGGAGTGTTCGTCGCTGCTTTGACACCTATCCCATATAAAGTGTTTACCATAGCTTCGGGCCTGTTCAGTTTTAATCTGGGAACCTTCACGGTGGCTTCAATCATCGGCCGGGGATTGCGCTTCTTCGCAGTAGGAACGCTGATCTACTTTTTCGGCCCGCCTATCAAAAGCAT
>CP070787.1:2818577-2822272 GCA_020346745.1 Fidelibacterota bacterium
GCGAAGGATGGATCTTCGTGGGGTATCCAATCACCATCCACAACCCGGGTATACCTGAGCCACATACCGCCGTCGTGTGCCATCTGCACAAAGAACATTTCCTCGCCATCCGCTGAAAAGGCAGGTGAGCCGTGCCAGAACCAATTGGCGGTGGTCTGGTATTCCTCGGGCGGGAAGCGCACCGGCTCCATCCCCGGGGGCTCCTGTCCCAAATAAGGATTGCTCAGATCGGATGCGTCATCAGCAGGATTGGATTCCTGGTCACAACCCAAGGTGAGCAGGATGGTCATGGTCAGCATAACCGTGAAGGAAAATCGGCTTAGAGCGTTGGACATGTTTACTCCTGTGGATTTTACAATCATATGGTAGCATCTTCGTCGCCAATCTGTGGATCGCGCACTGCGAAGGCCATTTCACTGGTATTATTATGATACATATGCAAAGGGAATGCCAGTTGGCAAAAACCGGAGTGATATGCGGGCAGATGGTCTCGTAGCGCCGGTCATTCACGAGGAACAAAGTCCCTGATCAACGACCTGCCAGCGGGGATGTCCGGGGGCAGCCGGGATATCAGAAAGTTGAGAGTAGTATCAGAAAGCTGATGGATGTGGGGGAGTGAATCTTTCCCTGCCGCAGCGGCCCTATCCGGCTATGTTTTAGTACGCCAGGCAAGCGCTTACTTGATATCCTTTCAGATGAGGCCTACCTTTCGAGCGAACATATTTATTTACAGGGAGCCATATGGGTAAAGGAGATCAGCGGACGCGGCGGGGCAAGTTGTACCGGGGAACCTATGGCAAGACCCGCAAGCGCAAGCGCAACAAGCCGAGGCCGATGATGCGGATCAAGCCTACTGAAGTCAAGAAGCCGCCTACGGCCGAGAAGCCCGTCGCCGAGAAAAAGCCCGTTGCTGAAAAGAAGCCCTCTGAGGAAAAGAAGCCGACTACCGCTAAGAAACCAGCAACAACGAAGAAGCCTGCGACTGCTAAGAAACCAGCAGCTGCCAAGAAGCCGGCCGCAGCCAAGAAACCAGCGGCAACCAAGAAGGCTGCCACTGCCAAGAAGCCCGCTGAGGGCAAGAAATCAGCGACGGCCAAGAAGGATAAGTAGCCGTACCGCGAAAAACCGGTGGCCGCGGCTCTGTTCCGACTGGGAGCGGAATCTAGTTATTATGATTTGCTGGCCGTCGGGGGAGCCGACCTGCTAGCAGATCTTAACAGGAGGGTTGATTGTGACTGCGCAACATAATTATTCCATCCATGACGAGGTGGCGTTTGGCCCATTGGAAATCATCGACACTGATAAGATCGTAGAGCAGTGCAAGGAGCAATGGTATAATACGGCGTTATGCAATGTAAACGACTGTGTGGTGCGACTGGGAATAGTCGAGGGGGAGTTTCACTGGCATAAACATGACCGGGAGGACGAGTTCTTTTTTGTTATATCTGGCCGGTTGTTGATCGACTTGGAGGACCGGAACTTAGAGCTGCATCCGCACCAGGGGTACCTGATTCCCAGGAGTGTGCTGCATCGGACCAGGGCTCCCGAGCGCACGGTTATGCTGGCAATGGAAGGGAGCACGGTTATCCCGACTGGAGATTAGGGTAGTATGTCGTTTGTGCGCCTGATCCACTGGAATCCGGCTGAGGCCAGAAAGTGGGCTCAAAGTCTTTGGATGATGGGCTACAGGGTGGACTGCGAGGCTATGGATCAAGCTAGTCTGCGGGCGATAAAGGATGATCCGCCAGACGTTGTGGTCATTGATCTGTCCCGACTACCGGCGCAGGGTAGGGATCTGGGTTTGACGCTGCGGAAGGCCAAGGCAACGCGGCAGGTACCGCTGGTGTTTGTAGATGGTGAGCCTGGGAAAGTGGACAGGATCAAAGAGCTCCTTCCGGACGCGACCTATACGATGTGGGACCATATATATGACTCCTTGAACAAGGCTATTGCTACAAAGCCAGCCGAGCCAGTGGTGCCGAAGTCAGTGTTTGAGGCCTATGCGGGCACACCCCTGCAAAAGAAGTTGGGGATCAAATCTAACGCGGTGGTGGCGCTGGTCAACGCGCCGGAGGGATTTGAGGCTGCTCTAGGTGACCTCCCGGAAGGGGCGAAAGTGCAGCGGGGAGCGCACGGCAGCTGTGACCTGGTAATCTGGTTTACCAGTTCCAGCCAGGAGCTGGACAGCCGCATCGAGAAGCTGGGATCGGTAGCCGGCCGGGACGGGCTCTGGGTTGTATGGCCGAAAAAAGCCTCGGGGATTGAAAGTGATCTGTCTCAGGCGGTGGTGCGGAAGGCTGGTCTGGCAGCGGGTCTGGTGGACTACAAGATCTGCGCCATTGATGACACCTGGTCGGGGCTGCGGTTTACACGGCGGAAAGCCACATAATCCCAAAATGATGTTTGCCAACATGCTACGGTACATCGTCGTGCTGAGCATGTGCTTATCAGTTGGCAAGCCCACTGATGGGGATATATCCCGAAGTGACCGTTTTGCTCCGGCAATTGAGCATGGCCGCGCGGTTATGCAGGAATTGGTGAGCGCCGAGGAAGTGCCGGGCGTCAGTGTGGCGGTGGCGGTAGGCGGCGAGCTAGTCTGGAGTGAAGGTTTCGGTTATGCCGACCTGGAGAACAGCGTGCCTGCTACGGCCAAGACGCGCTTCGGGCTAGGCAGTGTATCCAAAACACTGACCATGGCAGGGGTGTTGACCCTGGTTGATGCCGACCTTCTTGACCTAGACGAACCTATCGAAACCTATCTCCCAGATTTTCCGCATAAGGGGCAGGGGATCACGATCCGGCGTATCGCAGTACACCAGAGCGGGATCAGCGATGCCTATGAACGGGAGCATTACTACACGACCACCCACTTTCCCAACGTCGACAGCGCATACCAGCATGTCAAGGAGGGGATGCTGGAGTTTCCTCCCGGTTCGCAGACAGCTTATGCCACCGGTACCTTTGCCATTATCGCCCGTGCCATGGAGGCGGTAGCCGGGCAATCGTATCTCCAGATCATGCAGGAACGGGTATTCGGGCCAGCCGGGATGGGGAGCGTGGTGTCGAACGATCCCCAGGTAGCAGTTCAGAACCGAACGGGTTTCTACATAAGGGCTGCAGGGGGTGATTTTGAGCGGGGTCCGGCCTATGATCCCAGCCACAAGCTACCCGGGGCCGGTTTTCTGTCTACCGCGGAGGATGCAGCCCGCTTTGGTGCTGCCCTGCTTCGTTCGGAGGTTATCAGCCCGGAGGCCCGGCAGGAGATGTTCACGCCCGTACCGCTTGCCAGCGGTGAGCAGACCGACTTTGCATTGGGGCTAAATTACTGGGAGGAAGAGGGGCAACTTGTGCTGTTTAAAACGGGCGGCGGGATTGGCATCTCCGCTCTACTCAGCATTTATCCGGAGCAAGACCTGGTGATCGCGCTACTGTGCAATGTGACTCGTGGCCCCGTGGGCGGCCGCCCGCATCAAGAGATCGGGGAAGCTTTTCTGGAAAGTCTGAAGGAGGAGGATTAGCACCCTCCTCAATCGGGCTGCGGTAATTCCATTACGATAACAATGTGACCGGCAGAATAGAGGTAGTGTAGCATGGCCTTTATTGACTATATCCCGATGGAGGAGATCCGGGAATCGGTCCGGGTCACCGATGAAGACCACATCATACGCATCAGCGCTATACAGAGCCGGGTGATG
>CP070787.1:2822372-2836032 GCA_020346745.1 Fidelibacterota bacterium
CTCGCGCGAGGCCTTGAACCAGTCAGGCTTGTTTGCCACCAGCGAGAAGGGCACCTTTGACCGGTTTCGGAGCCGTATCATATTTCCCATCACCAACATCGCGGGGCGAGTGGTGGCGTTCGGTGGACGGGTATTCAACTCCGACGATCCGGCCAAGTACGTGAACTCACCGGAGACGCCGGTCTATCACAAGGGTGAGATCCTGTATGGATTCTCGCTGACCCGCAACGTGATCCGGGACCAGGAGACAGCCATCATCGTGGAGGGCTACCTGGACCTGATCCAGCTCTACCAAGCAGGCCTAGAGAACATCGTGGCCGTATCCGGCACGGCCCTCACCGACCACCATGCCCGGGAGCTGCGGAAGCTCACGCCCAACGTCTTCCTGGCATACGACGGCGACACGGCCGGTGTTCAGGCCGCCATACGGGGAGGCTACACGCTGCTGCGAAACGGTCTTAGCCCAAGGGTGGTGCCTATGCCGTCTGACATGGATCCCGATGACTGGGTGCAGAAGGAAGGTACCGAACCGTTGCTGAAAGCCGTGGAGGCCGCCGAGCCACTGCTGGAGTTTCACCTCCAGCACTTTCAGGGCGATCTGACCCAAGCCGGTGATATGCGGCGGTTTCTAGATGAGGCTCTCCAGGAGCTGGTCCAGATCAGCGACCCGCTGGTGCGGGAGCTGCACCTGAAGCGGTTGGCGGACCTCACCGGGCTGGATGAGCGGCCTATCCGGGAAGCCTTTCGTCGCATTCCCAGAGTACGGCCCAGAGATTCAGCGGAAGATGAACCCGCACAGAAGGGGCGAGTCATCATCGAATCCACCGGGTCGCACAGAGCCCAGATGTCACTCATCCGGCTGGCGTTCCAGGAGGACGACCGGATCCTCAACCTGCTGCTGGATCAGGCGGCAGAGAATATATTCACCCATCCTGTGCTCAGGAGTATCTGGCAGGTTGTTGACGGTATTCTGCAGCAATCCACCGTACCCGATCCCAGCAGCATCATGGACCAGCTGTCATCGGAGGAGGAGCGGCAGGTACTCAGCCAGGTGCTCATGGCTGATGAGGTTCTCGCAGGAGAAGCAGATAAGGAGCAGATACTGTCCCTGGCCATAGACTGTGTTACACTCCTGCGCCGGGACTCCCTCCAGCAGCGCATCGAGCAGCGGCGAATAGATCTGCGCCAAGCAGAGAAGCAGAGTGGTGAGTCGCCAGTGGATATCATCGCCGAGGTCACCGCCCTGCAGAGGGAGCTGGCCAACCTGGGGCAGCAATTCGAGAAGTACCGTTAAGGGTAGAAAACCGGCATCCTATACGTCTGCTGAAACCGAGTACGCCATCATGCGAAGGTTGAGTGGCTCTCGATTCCAGTAGTAGAACCAGTAGTGCTAGTGCTCCTTTCCCGTCAGGTTCGCTTATCGCCCCGTTCTTGACTATTCCCCAGGGAACGGGTAGCTTCCCCTCCCGAAGGGATTCCCTGCAGATAAGGGTTATAATCCATGCGCCGTTGCACATATGTACTCGCCATGATCTCTTTCCTGGGGAGCAGTCTCTCCGCCCAGGAAAATGACACGGAGCCGGCCGTAGGCTACCTGCGTATTTTCACCGATACCGATCTGGTGCAGATCTATGTGGACGGCGAGATGATCGGCTATACTCCCATTCTCGAGAAGATACCGGTCACGCCCGGGTGGCACAACGTCAGCTTCTTTTCACCGGACTTCAAGTGGAGCCATTGGACCCACCGCCAGCGCAAGGTGCTGATGAACGTGGTGGAGGCCGGAACGTACAACGTGATGGTCGAGCCGGGCGAGTTGACCGAGGTCCAGATGGCCTGGCACGATCTGGAGCGGGAGCTGGAGCGTTACGAGTCAGGCCGGACGATCAGCGCGATTGTAGGGCTGGTTATGGTGGCAACAACGCTAGTGCTTCTAGCCCTGGTCTCATGAGACACATCACCGGGGTGGTGCTTATAGCCTGCACCATAGGGCTGAAAGCTCAGGAGGTTTCAACATCCCCACCGGCCAGCCAACTGGACACGACCCAGAATGCAACGGACTCCAGTCCACAACCGGCCACAGCCCGGCAGCTGAATCCAAGTGGTCCCGTTTCACCTTTCTACCATCCGCCGGTGATCCGTGAGGTGTGGAACCGCTTTTATCACCAGGTTGACACACTGGATGAGCAAGCCCTGACCCGGCGGTATGTCCGGACGCTGCTGGATTCGCTACGGGGAACGATTCAGGCCGATTTTGACAGCCTGGCTGTCCGGGCCAGAGCATTTGAGACTAGGGAGCGCGGTTATACGCACCGGTTCTACCGAAGTCCCATGACCCGGGATGAGATTCTAGGGACACCCATTTCGGAGCGTGAAGCGGAGGATCAGCCCCACTTTCACGCCGTATATGATCCCCAGGGATACCTCTTGAGGGTCCGTTACGTGGAGCCCCGCAGGTGGCGAGCCCAGCAGGAGCTCCTTGCCCGGGGCACCTTCCAGTCAGAGCCCGGAGCCCCACCCCTGGTACGTTACTTCAAGTCCTGGGATGTCCGCTACCTCAAGCCGGTGGATTATACCCGTAAAAAGAAGATGCCTGAGGGCGAAGCATTCGTGCGCGTCATCTATGACCAAAGCGACCGGATCGAATCCCTGCAGCGTTACAGCCTGCGAGGCGAGCTGGAATACAGTTTAACTTTCGGCCGCATGGCCAGCGATAGCAGCGGCTACGTCAGGCTCGAGTTCGCCGGTGACAGTTCCGGCTCACTACTGAGTATCCATCCCTACATCTACCTACCGGACTGGAGCGTGGTCAAGCCAGGCTGGAAGGTCGCTATCACACGGGACGTGAATGGGAACCTGGCTTCCACACAGGTATTCAACAACCTCAACCAGATATCCTACTATTATACCTTTAGTCTACAGATCGACCCTGAAGCGAACACACGGACGCTCCAAGGTACGGTTCTATCCGATGCTGACAGCATCAAGCGGATTTTCGCGCTATTCTACGATGGGAATGACCGGATGATCCGCCGTTCCTTTTACACCGCTGAAGGGGAGCTGCGGGAGAGCACCACCTACGATTATCATCCCAAATCATCGGAGTTGGTGGTGATCACCCGCAACGCGGCCGGTACTGTCATTTCCCGCCAGAGATTTGTGGATCCCACCTTCTGGTACTAGGCCCTGTATGCCCACCATGATGCCTTCGCCAGTGAATATAACTTCGGTCACGGCCATCGCAGGTCTGCTGGCAATCCTGCTGTTGTTCACCCCGGGATGCGGCGACAGGGATGCAGGGGATACCATCGCCCCGGAGATCCGCATCGTGTTTCCACCTGAGGATACCGATGTGCTTAACGACGTCGCTACCATCCGGGTGGACGTCCGGGATAACGTGGGCATCAAACAGGTGGTGTACATGGCTGAAGGTGATACGCTGGACAGACTAACGATCTCACCGTTTACGCTGCTATGGAACACCACGGCGTACCCTGATTGCACCGATGCGGATTCCTATGTCCTATTGACGGCCACGGCGGAAGATTTTGCGGGGAACAGCCGCTCCACCACGCGGACGTTCTATCTTGACAATGAAGGGCTGCCACCGGTGCCGGTAGAACTGTTTCCTCCTACCAATGTCACCAAGCACTCCGCCACCCTTTCCTGGGAGCAGTCACTCGACTATGATTTCTCCCACTACATTCTCCGGCGGGACACGAGCACCGAGGTAATCGCTGAATCAGACTCCCTCGTCCGCCTGGAGCTACCCGAGTCGACCAGCTTTACCGACGCAGACACGGGGATCAGTCCCTTTGGCTTACTTGAAGACGCCGATTACTATTACCGAGTATACGTCCACGATGTATTCGGCCGTTCCACGGGCAGCGACTCGGTGATGAATGTCCACACGCTGCTACCCGAGTCGGTCCCGCTCAGAGCCACAAGCGATATCACCAAGTACACTGCCAGACTGCAATGGGATCCTAGTAGTGAGGACGTGGCCTATTACCGTCTCCACCGGGGACCTTCCCCCCAAGTATCGGTGCTAGATTCCATTGCCGGATTTGCTGCCGGGATCCACACCTACACCGACTCAGGCCTGACGGCCAACACGACCTACTATTACTACGTCTACCTGGTGGATGAAGCCGGTTATACCCATCGATTCAACGCAGATGATGCGGTGGAAGTACGGACGTTGGCCCTGCCAGCGGCAGCGCTAACGGACCCGGCCACCAACATCGCCAAATACAGCGCGACCGTGCTATGGAGTACTATCCCGGAGCAGGAGGATTCCAGTTGGGTGGCACTATACCGGGGTCCGGAAGCCACAGTGGACGACACCGATGACTTGATCTACACCGGTCCCCGAAATGAACGGCTCTCCCTGACCGATACGCCCCTCCGACAGGGCACGACCTACTATTACAGCATGCGTCATTGGGACAGCCAGGACAACTCTGCCTGGAGCAATACCATTACGTTGACCACCCTAGCCCTAGAGGACGTCTGGGGTGGTGGTCTGGGAGTCAGCGAGCAGGGAAAATACGAACTCCGGCTCACCTGGGACGCCTATAATTACACGCCGTCCGACTTTGCCAGCTACACGCTCAGCCGCGACGAGGAGCAGGTATTTTCATCCGTCAATCCGGTCGATAACCAGTTCCTTGACACCGGTAGAGCCAAGAACACGGCCTACCTGTACCGGCTGGAGGTGGCTGATACCAGCGGGGCGACCGTCGCGGTGACGTTGGAGGCAGCCACGAGGGACATTCTTGCGGCGGATATTGTCAGCCTAGCAGCCACTGACGACTGGTCTTTTCAGTTAGCGTGGCTCCCCAGCCAGGAACCCGCTACCGAGTTCGACCACTACGAGCTCCTGCGCTCGGACGACACTACCGAAATCTTCGTAGACGATGACGACGACCACAGCGCCGACTGTCTACTCAGTGGTGACTGCCAACTGGTCACAACACTAAACCAGCAGCAGCCCTCCGGTGTCGATACTATAACTTACCTGGACAACGATCCCACGCTGGTGATCATCACCCCGGTGGATACCGCAACTGTGGATACCACCATGCCAATCTACAACTACGTGGTCCTCACCTATGACCGGGCGGGAGGCTACGTACGCAGCAACATCGCGGGGGATACACTATACTCACCGCCGACGGCGGTGGTGCTCTCGGGGCCCGAGCAGCACGGTACCTTTTCCGATGAGAGCATTCTCCTTAATTGGACCGGCAGTCCCTGGCCGGCGCCGGGTTTCGCGGCCGTGCTCTTCAGCAGGTATGAGATCTGGCGGTTTTACGAGGAAGATGAGCAGCCCTGGCTGGAGACAGGTACCGTGCCATTATCCAGGATCAATGATATGAATGTCACCACCTTTAGCGACGGCTCCGAGGAGATCCAGGGAGGTTCGGCCTGGTACGTAGTGCTGGTGAGGGATATCTACGGCCAGTACGCCGTGAGCAACAAAGTCTTCGGTTTTACTAGTCAATGAGTAGGGACCACCACTCCATTTTATTGCTATTCAGGCCAAAAGCCTGGATTCTGACAGCTATCCTGGCCGGTGTCTTGGCCTGTGAATCTGAACCGGAAGTAATCAATTCCGTGGTTCTAAGGGGCGGGGCCTATGTGCGGATCGACAATCGCCAAGTCGTTGGTGAGGCTCTAGACTCCTCCAGTCTGGCGGCTCTAAACAACGACGTTTTTTCCTTGGAAATCTGGGCATCTGGTGACACCCTGCCAGCTGCAATCACAGAAAATCCGACGCTATTCATGGTCAGCGACAACCAGGGCAATAATGAGATCGGTGTGTACCGTCCGGCCAGGGATTCGAGCAGGATCTTTGTGTTCCTTGGTGAATCCTACGTCGGTCGCTATGAAATACCGGGCTGTGACTGGTTTGATCCGGAGGTATTCACACAGGTCATCTTTACCTACGATGGGACTACCGCCACGCTTTTTGGAAACGGCCAGCAGCTGGGCAGTCGTACCATGTCCATCGATGTGGACATCGGCATCAGCGACGCCCTCGTCGGTGCTGACTGGGACACTCCCAACGACGTTTCCACCCTGGGCAACTTCTGGTACGGTGCAATAGATGAAGTGCGGTTATGGACCAAGGTGCTGCCCGCTGACGAGATTGAATTCCGGTATGAGCATCCCGACAAGATCACCAAGAACTACTCGCCCACCGGATTCGATGAGCTTCTGGGTCTGTGGCGTTTCAATCGGAGAGTCAGCAGCGGTGGTGAGATACCTGACGGCAGCGGGAAGGGCAACGACGCCATTATCCAAGCGGGTTCCGGTCAGCTGGACTTCACTTCCGATGGTGCTTAACCATCTCCGGCAGGTTGGAGTTCAGGGGGCTCCGTTCAGAAGGATCAATTCCTATCTTGCGCAGTGAAATACTGGGAACCTAGGACCCGCACGTACTGGGTGGCTTCGGCGGCGGAGCCGGCGATCCCCAATACCACCTGACCGTTCTCATCACGCAGGTTCGACACCTGCTCATCCCGCATGGGGAGCTGGGAATAGACGTAGGCGCCGTAGGCCCGGCTAGGCACGGCCACCGTCCAGCGATATAGACCAGGCAGATAGAGGCTGAGGATGTCATGGCCTATCCAATTGCCTTGTTCGTCCTGTTCAGTGGGTGCGGCCGGGTGGCTGGTGACGGTACGGATGGAATCAGATCGGTGCACCTGTTCGACGAGGACCCAGAAGACCGTGGCTTCGGGTGCGGTGGTCCAGGTGAAGGGATTCAGACCGCCCAGGGGCATATACAGGGTATCTCCAACGATAGTGTGCCCAGTGTGGTCGAACACCGGCGGTGGCAGGGGCTGGACAGTGCCGGTGATGAGGTGCTCACTAGTGGTAATCTGAAACTCATATTCGCGGTTCACATCGATGGTATCGTAGATAACGACAGGTTTGTAGGCGCCATAGGTGACGACTTCGAAACGCATATCCTCGGGACCGACCACAAATCCTGACGATTCAATAGTCACGATGGTAACCGAATCGGCTTGTGGATGCCACTGGAAATCCATCACCAGCTCACCAGTGAGGTAGTCATTGAGGACTACGGCGACGGTGGAGTCGTTGATCTGGGGAAGGATCTCGTCGAGTTCGTCCACGTGAGGCTCGCCCTGATCCGGCCGTCCGTTACCCTCGCCCTCATCGGGTTCGATGAACTCATTGTCGGCTGCCATGCCATCTTCCCCCACATCATCCACCAGCGGGTCCCAATCGCCATCATCATCCCGGCTATTGAAAATGGACGTATCGGTGACCAGGATTGTCCAGTCCACGCGGACAACACTGCTCCAGGGATCGACGACGTCCAAGATGGCCTCGATCCGCAGTTCAGGTTCGTAGTCGCCATATTCAGCGGCGAAATCGGCGATATCGAGTTCCTTATCGCAGCTGCTGAAGAGAGTTAGCAGGCCCAGAACGGCACCCGCCGTAACCTGCCATTTCCCGGCCCTGGTGATCAAAGCCATTGTCTTCTGACGCTCCTTAGGCTTCATCATGCTGACAGCCATTCTTAGATCCTGAACTCCAAGCCGAAGGTGGGCAGGATGGGGAACATACTCACAGCGTCAACACTGGACGGTGAATTGGAATGGTCCCAGACATACAGGAGCGTATTGAAGTGGTTGGTGACGTTAAGCACCTGAAACTTGAACTTGCCCTCGATGCCGAACAACCTGATGTCTCGGGTCCAGCTGATGTCACAGCGGAAATAATTAGGCAGGCGGGCAGAATGTTTGCGACCGGGGAGGGTTGCCAGGTTTTCGTAGGGATTGGTATAGCTTCCGAAGCCGCTCTGGGTGTAGGTCTTGCCCCAAACCGGTGTGTAGGGCTGTCCGCTGCTCATGGAGAGCGTCAAACCGATGGTGCGTTTTGTCCCGAGCCGATAGCTGATGACCATGTTCAGGGTATGGGGGCGGTCATATTTCGGAGGGTAGATTTCGCCAGCGGCGCGCAACACCTGGCCATCACTATTGAAGTCCACTTCCCTCTCCAGTCGGGCGTAGGTATAGCCAAGCCAGCCGGTGAGCTTGCCGCGGGATTTCTTTGCCAGAAACTCCACGCCCCAGGCAGTCCCGGTACCTTCGACGAAATCATCTTCCATAATAGACGGGTCGCCGTGAGGATTGATATCCAGCAGGTTATCGTAGGGTTTGTAATAGGCTACCAGGCTCATGAAGAAACCCTCGCCGAGCCACTGTTCCAGACCCAGGATGAAGTGGTGCGTGGACTGAGCATGGTTTTCGCGGGGTATGGGGAGCCAGAAATCGACGAAATTGAGAACCTGGTCGTCACTGGTGCTGGTAAACAGGAACTGCTTATAGATGCCCCAGCTGCCTTTCAAGGCCAGATCCCGGTTAAGGAAGTATTTCAATCCAATTCGCGGTTCCACATAGAGCCGGGGATGTAGTTCATAGCTTGAGAGGCGGATACCAGGCTGCAAGCTGAGCGCAGGGCCCAGCTGCCATCTATCCTGTGCATACAGACTAAGGATATACGGATTCTGCTCGCGCTTAAACATGGTCAAGTCCCCGATGGCCTGCCGTATATGCATACCCAGGGTCTTGAATTCGAACCCGGCGGTGATGGTATGTTCCGTATTGAGGTACCACTCCAGTTTTTCCTTCACAGTCCAGTCGTTCAAGCCCACCGTTTGAACAATGTTGGTGCTGGTTTCCCCGGCACTGGTATCGACCTGGGTAATCCCAACGTAGAAATCCCAGTCGTAGCTGGTATTCGCCAAGGAAAGCAGTGAGATGAACTTCGAGTTGGGGACGTGTCGCCACTGGACGCTGTAGGTGTTGTTGCCCCAGTTGAGGTCAAGATTTATACCGCCATCATCCCCTTCAAGCTCAACGGTTGCAAAGTCGCGCCCGTTGTAGGTGGCAAAGACCAAGCGGTCGGTTGCAGAGAGATTATAGATTGCTTTGCCGTGTATATCTCGGAAATAGTAGGCCCCTATCGGCTCTCCGCCCTTGTACCAGTAGTAGAGGTTAACCAGCTGGTCGTAATAGGTGCGCCGCCAGGCGAACATCCATGAGCCATTACGTATGGGGCCTTCGGCGAGGAATTTGCTACTCAATAGACTGACCTCACCATGGAGTTGGCTCAGGTTCCAGTAGTTCGCGATGGGGCGACCTTTGAACAGGAGGGCTTTTTTTGAGTTACCTTCCTTGGAGGTAATCTCCAGCACTGATGAGTTCCGATTGCCGTAGGGACTGGGGAAGCCACCGGCCATGAACTCGGCATTGGCCAGTGCATCGGCATTGAAGGTGGAGAATATGCCCCCCAGATGGAAGGGATTATAGACTTCGATACCATCGAGCAGGACCAGATTCTCATCGGGGCTGCCCCCGCGAACCACCAACGCGGAGGAGAAGTCATTGGTGGCCTGGACGCCGGGCATCATCTGGAGGGTGCGGAACAGGTCGGCTTCCACGAAGGCCGGAGTGCTTTTAATCTCCTTCATCGTGAGGTTGATCCGGCTGGTTTCCACCATTTCCTCAAACCGGACACGATCAGCGGTGATGATGACTTCCTCACCTACAATGGCCTTGACGTTCAGTTCCATGTCGACCCGCAAATCGCCGCCGGGGGTGACCGTGACATCCTGCTCGCCCGTCTCGTAGCCCATCATCATAGCCCTGAGGCGGTAGTTTCCCGGAGGAATCCCGATGATCACATAAAATCCATGGACATTGGAGGCGGCACCCCGCGCGGTTCCCTGCAGAACCACGTTGGCGTATTTCAGGGGTTCGCCGGTGTCTGCATCACGAAGATAGCCTGATATCCGGCCGTTGGACTGAGCGAACAGTACGGGTGTTGCATACGTTAATACCAGGCATATGCACATGAGCATGATGCTAAAACGGTAGCGTAACGGGGTATGGGCCACTAGTTTCGTGTGCCTAGCCATGCTATCAGAGTCAGTCTCTCCAATTTGACATGCTTCCTACGCAAAGGTTGTCAACGAGGACTAAACCAAGTTACACAGGAAACAGGTAATGAATAGACATCAGTAGCGGATGTTGGTTGGGGCAGGGGAGACCGGTTTGGACGACTGCCGGGGCGGCAGTAACTTCGGCAACTTCCAGTTCTAAATCCATATACGGTGTCAGCGCCAACTCACTCGGAAGGACAGGAGACATATGTGGCCAAATAGCTCGCGACAAATCCTCAAGGTCGTTGCGGCAGTCGGACTCGGACTGCTCAGCTCGCAGCAAACCGTATTTCCCCGCTCACCGCAAGATGAGGCCGCCACTATTCCGGAAGGTCTGGAGCAGGCCGTTGAGAACATACGTCAGAGTCACGCACTCGATACTCGAGTAGAAATATTCGAGGTTCATTTGAGCCGTGTCGGCAACCAGGTTACTGTGAGGGGAGAATTAACCGATCGGTCCCTGCGGGGCGTGCTGCTAGACGCGCTGCATGAGGCCGCCGGTGAATTGAGCATTGTCGACAGCATCCAGGTATTACCGGCAGCTGACCTGCAGCCCAGCGTCTACGGTATTGTTTCCGTCAGTGTGGCCAACATGCGCAAGACACCGTCCCACCACAGCGAGCTGGTCAATCAGGCTATTCTGGGTACGGTGATCAAACTATACAAGTACGAGGACGGATTCTATTACGGCCAGAACCGGGATCGGTATCTCGGTTGGATAAGCAGCGCGCAAATGTTGGAGGTGGATTCCCTTGCCGTCCTGGAGTGGCAGCAGAGTCAGCGGGTCGTATACACTGCCAATTACGGGCTGGTTCGTGATCAGGCCAAGGGCAAGGGCAATATTATCGCAGACCTGGTTCCCGGTGCCGTGCTGAAGAAGGTGGGACGGGCCGGCAAGTGGATGAGGGTTGCCATGCCGGATGGCAAGATCGGATACGTTGAGAGGAGGTCAGTCGTGGACGAGGCTGAGTTCGGAGGTATCCCGACAAAGCGCGACCGGCTGATTTCCATTGCCAAGAGCTACCTGGGGATTCCCTATCTGTGGGGTGGCACATCCACCAAGGGATTCGACTGTTCGGGATTCGTGCAGACCGCCTGCCGCATGAACAATATCGACCTTCCCCGCGATGCCAGCCAACAGGTGCAGGTGGGCGAACCGGTGGAGCCAGGAGAACATTTCGAGAATGTTATCCCCGGTGACCTGCTGTTCTTCGGACGTTCACCGGAAAAGATCTCCCACGTGGGGATATACCTGGGGGACTACCATTTTATCCACTCATCGGGCTGGGTGCACATCAACAGCCTGAATCCGGAGAACGAGCTGTACAACGCCTATCGCCACCGTACTTTCCAGGTGGTTCGGCGTATCCACCCCGAGTGACAAAGAACGTCGCCTTGAGACTCTCATACGAAGTAAAGCGGCTGCAGCTGAAGCATACCTGGACTATCGCACGGGGATCCAGCGACTTCAAGGACAACGTCATTGTTACCCTGGAAGGGAGCGGGGTGACTGGACTGGGGGAGGCGGCGCCAAACATCCGCTATGACGAAACGCCTGAGTCGACGATAGCCGTAATTGAGAAGGCTAAGCCGCTATTCGAAAAGCAAGATCCCTGGGAGTTTGTTGAACTGGGCTTCGCCATCCAGGCATTGGACCCAGCTCAGACGGCCGCCAAGGCCGCCCTGGATATGGTACTCATGGACTGGATTACAAAGTCGCTGGGCGTACCACTTTACCAATACCTGGGCTTAGCTAAGGCCAAGGCACCTACAACGAGTCTTTCCATCGGGATCGACACGGCGGAGGTTATCCAGCAGAAGGTGCGGGAAGCGTCAGAATTCCCCATCCTCAAAATCAAGGTAGGGATGGAGAACGAGGAAGAGATCATCGGGGCAGTGCGCGCGGTAACCGACAAGTCCTTGATAGTGGACGCCAACGAAGGCTGGAAGGACAAGCAGGAGGCTCTGGAGCGGATCGAGTGGTTGATCAGTCAGGGGGTGCAGCTGGTGGAGCAGCCCATGCCAGCGGACATGCTGGACGAGACCAGGTGGCTGCGGGAGCGGACCAGCGTGCCGATCATTGCCGATGAGAGTGTGAAGACCGCTGGGGATATCCCGCTACTGTCTCTAGCTTTTGACGGCATCAACATCAAGCTGATGAAGGCGGGAGGGCTGCAAGAAGCCCTGCGCATGGTCTGGCTGGCCAAATCCCTGGGTATGAAGGTAATGCTGGGCTGCATGGTGGAAACTTCGGTGGCGATCTCAGCGGCGGCGGGAATCTCGCCCCTGGCGGACTACGCTGACCTGGACGGCAACCTACTGATCTCCAACGATCCCTATCTTGGTGTGAGCGTAGACAACGGCCAGCTTATCCTGAACGACGATCCCGGGATTGGTGTCAAGCCGCGAGGGCGATGTTCTGTATCTGGTTAGTCAGAATGGACATACCAGTCAGGCAATATCCGAATCAGCATGAATTCTCACACCAGTATGGGGAGCTTGCCTTAACGGGTATTCTTTTTAACTTTATCTGATGGAATGGCCAAGATGAAGACGGATTGAAATCCGACTGGCCCGAAGGATTGCTAAGCGCTGGAATTAAACATCAAGAAACTTTTCGAGAGACATGACGACCACCATTGACAGGCGGCAGAAGACCAAAGCCCAATTGATCGCCGAATTGGATCAGACCCGCGAGCTGCTAGAGAAACTCAAGCAGACGGAGGAGGAGCTGCGGGAATCTGAAGAGCAATTCAGGAACGTTGCTGAGCAGTCCCCGAACATGATTTTTGTCAACCAGCGAGGCAAGCTGGTGTATGTCAACCGGAAATGCGAAGAGATCATGGGGTACACAAAGGAAGAATTCTACTCCTTGGATTTCGACTTCCTTTGCCTGATCGCACCAGAATCCCTAGAGTTGATAAAGGAAAAGTTCCAGGAGCACATGAAAGGCCATGACATTCCCCCATACGAATATACGGTGATAACGAAAGACGGCCAGCGCATTGAGTCAATAAATGAGTCCAAGCTGATAAGCTTCAAGGGTGAAGCAGCCATACTGGGGATAGTAACCGACATCACTGACCGCAAGCGGATGGAGGAGACGCTGAAGGAGAGCGAGGAGATGTACCGCTCTTTAATTGAGAGAGCCAATGATGGGGTCGCCATTATTCAAGATGATTCTGTGATCACATTTGTGAATACTCGCATAACGGAAATGATCGGGTATGAAGAGCATGAGTTAATTGGCAAACAGTTCGGACAATTCGTTCCCGTAGAACAAATTCAAGAACTTACTAAGCGATACAAGAAGCGGATGGCGGGAGAATCTTTCCCCGCGATATATGAGATCAGTCTACTAAAAAAGGGTGGTGAAAAGATAGATGTAGAGATCAATGCCGGTATTATTCAACATCAGGGGAAAGCAGCGGACCTGGCCTTTGTCAGAGATATCACCGAGCGCAAGCGCTCCGAGGAGGCCTTGGCAGAGAGTGAGCATCGCTACCGTGAGTTGGTCGAGGCGGCCAGTGACGTCATTTTCACGACTGATCCGAAGGGCTACTTCACGTACGCCAATCCACCTACCCAGCACCTGACCGGATATACGAAGGAAGAGCTCATCGGGATGCACTTCACCGAGTTGGTTGCCCCGGAATGGCGGGAGCGCGTGCAGTC
>CP070787.1:2836132-2843967 GCA_020346745.1 Fidelibacterota bacterium
TAGTTCGTGCCGGCAACCCTCTTCTCCAATGCCAGGGTGCTGTCGCTCACTTCCCCCAGCGGCAGACTGGGATATACCAGGTAGCCCGGCGTAAGGTGCCCCGTCTCGTGATCCCCGGCCACTACGACCAGCGTGTTCTCCCAACTGCTCTGGTTGGTCGTGTCTTCCACCCAATCGATGACCGTCTGGACCGCGTTGTTGAAGTCCAGCATCTCACCGATCATTTTGTTCATGAAGCCGTCGTGGGCTGCCCAGTCCACGGCACCCCCCTCCACCATGAATGCGAATCCCCGCTCGTTCCGGTTGAGAACCAGCAGGGCGGCCTCGGTCATCTCCGCCAAACTCGGATTCTCGGCGTTATAGCCGCTGCTGTCCACCAGCCGGTACTCTAGGTTGCCCCCGGCACCACCGAAGAGCCCCGCCAGCATGGTCACAGTCGTGTCCCCGGCCGCCGCCAGCAGCCTGGCACCTCCATCCAGGCTGCCCGCTATCCGCTCCACGTAGGTATGCTTCCCCTCCTGACCGCTCTCGGTATACAGCTTGTTCCGGATGCGGCTATTGACATAGCGGCTGCTGATCCAGTCCGGATGTCCCGCCCCGATCACCACGTCAGCAGGGGGCAGCGATGGCCCCCGTCCACCGGCGTAGTTCGCCTCACCTGAGGTGCCCGTGGTATTCGGGTGACCGAAGAATGCCTCATCGGCGATGGCGCAGCCGTTGTAGCGATGGACATTGTGCGCCAGCCAGGCACCCGGAGTGGCATGGGAGATGAATACACTCGTTACCGCCCCCACTGCCCGCCCGATAGCACGCGATTTGTCCGCGATGGTAAACAGCCGGTCCACATCATTCCACGCAACCGAGATGTTCTCGTTGTCCGTCTTCTCCCCCGTAAAAGGAGCCGTCGCTCCCGCGGCACTATCGGTATAGTTCAGCCGCACATAGCTGAAACTGCTCCAGGCCTGGGCGCTATTGTACTCCAGGCCTCGATAACCGGTCGCCACCCAGTAGGTGTACCAGGATTGGTAGGGAGGTGGGGCGCCGGTGTAGCTGGTCACCGCCTCGATATGCTTGATACCCCAACCATCACAGATGAATACGATCACGTTCCTGGCCGCAGCAGAATCCGGCTGCTGGGCGGCAAGACCCGGTGCGTACAGCAGAACAAGTAGAACCAGAATGTATCTCATAACGATGATATCTCCGCTTCTTCCCCCATAAAAACTACGCATCAATATAAATCGCTAGACAGCTCCGTGCAAAATGCTTGCGCGGGCTACTTCGGAAAGCTGCGATCTCGAAAGGAATACCTGCCCCAGGCATATGCCAGGGCTCTACTTTGATATGAAAAATCACCGTCGTGAATCGGTGATCATCGAGTCGGGAATCCTCATCACCCCCGCTTCCCGCGAGGCTGCGCGAAGTATTACTCGGATAGCACCATCATGGCCAACTGGCTATATCGCGGCGTCGATAGCTCCGGGCATCAACCCTGTTTGGAAAAATGCTTGTACAGCATCCAGGTGACGGTGAATGACACCACGAAGACCACCAGCGGAATGAATATGCCCAGCAGCGGGCTCCCTATCCGCATCGACTGCTGAAGGAGGACTGCCACCATCAATTCTCCCTCCCCTGCGCTGAGGACGACTTCGCCGCTTTCCGCTTGCGGTAGTGGATCCAGGCAAAGATCATTCCCGTGAAGGAAGCCACGTAGGCGATGGACATACCGAGGACCACTCCCAATCCCTCGCTCATTTCATCTCCTCCCACCGGATGATCTTCTCCAGCGCTTCCAGGTAGCTCTTCTGTTTCTTCTCATAGTCCTGCGAGACCGTCTTCAACTTCGGATCGATGACCCAGTGCATGAGCACCGTCAGTACGATCGCCACCCCCAGGATGATGAACCCGATCTTCAGCAGTAGGAAACTCAGCACCACCCCAACTGCCAAGGCGATATATGCCAGCGGAGACAAGACGATGGCGATCCAGTCTTCCCGGGCCCATTCATCGGCAGCGGCGGGCGTCCAGGTCCTGCGAATTAACGGCATGCGGATACTCCTCCACGTGATGTGATCAGGTGATTAATTCTCATCAGCGGCTGCTCCTAGATGGGAAATCTCATCGAGAAGTCCCCTCCTTTCCGCTTCCCTGCGAACTGGGCCCCAGAAACCGATCGGCCGTGACATGACATAGTACCTGACCAGGTGATCCATGTCCTCCGGTTTCGTGATAAAGGTGACTGGCAGATAGACTAAAGATGTGAGCAGCATCAGCGCCCAGAACTGGAGATAATCGGGCAGCGCCGGAAGGACGCCGAACGCCGGCAGGATCCACACCACCAGCCAGGACAGGCCTAGGTTGGCGATCCATGCCGAGAGATACCCCCAGGCATTGAAGCGCCACCAGATGACCTGCAATATGTTCGGCAGCCAGACACCGGCAGCCATGATCCACAGGGCGAAGATCAGCCACTTCGTGATCTCTGTCATCATCAGGCCCAGCGCAAAGGAGAAAACGAGGATGAGCAGCGTCGAGATGCGGCCTACCCACACCAGCTTCTCCTGGGATGCTTCAGGATTGACATAATGATGATACAGGTCCCGCGTCGCGTACATGGCACCCATGTTGAGTACGCTGGAAACCGTCGAAAGATGAATGGCTAGAATGGCTGCGAAGAAGAATCCCAGCATCCCCACCGGCAGGTAATCGAAGCCCATGCGGAACCAGCCCATCTCGTATTCGCTGGTCTCCTGGATATTCGGAAACAGCACGAAAAATCCCAGTACTGCTGCAGCCCATAGTGAGTTGCGGATAATGACCAAGGCCGTACCCCACCAGATGGAGTAGGAGGCATCCCTCACCGTCCTGGCAGACTGGATGCGTTGGGCTTCCAGGTACCAGTCTATGGAGGTGCCCATCCCGAAACCCCCGATCAGGGCGATCACCATCATGGTCATGAACCAGGCGATGGGGAAATCACCGCTGAACCAGCCGGTAAAATGAAACGGATTGAGCCGCCAGGATTGCCCCATATCGGAGAGCTTCGCAACGATTTCGTGGGGACCTCCGGCCACCATCACACCCGAGATCGATACGATCAGGATTGCGGAGAAGGCCACAATGCCCTGTTGGAAGTCCGCCATCACTACACCCCAGTAGCCGGCCGTCAGCACGTAAATGGCACAGATAGAGGAAAAGATCACCAGGCCCATCCAGGTGGGCCATCCGAACAGGTATTGACATACCATTCCCATTGCGATGCCCACCCAACCCATGTTGAACATCGCCATGAAGACCTGCCACCCGGACATCCAGCCGCGCAGCAACTCACTGCCTAAACCGCAGAAACGGAGGCTCTGCCATTCGGCCTGGGTATAGGCCAGCGAACGGCGGAATATTCTCGTGGACACAAAGGCGCTGATCGCACACCACGCCGAAAAGAACGCATACCAGATACCCGCCAGACCATGGCGATAGATCACCCCGGCCACCCACATGGGCGTGTCCACCGCAGTATGGGTTGCGTAAACCGAAGAGGCCGGGAGCCACCAGGGCAGACCCCTACCTGCCAGGAAAAAATCCGCTTCGGACCGCTTCCCCAGATTGAAAAACAGGACCCCGCATCCGATCATGAGCAGCAGGAAAAGGATGATCCAGATCCAATCCAATATAGCAAATTGCACCATGATTATATCCTGAATTTGGCTTCCATCATGCAGTCGTCGAGCAATCCATGTAGCGATCTCCGCAGGATGATCTGCCTACAGTTTCTTGATGCCTGCCAACGCCACGCAGAGCGCTGCATAGTCCCCAATCTGCTCTCCCAACATCGCCGGTACCACCTTGCAGACCTCAGCCGCGGCCGGTAGCGCTTCCCTGCTGATAACCTCCCTCGCGGGATTCAGCAGCAGATCCCCCAAACGCACGCCCATGCCCCCCACCACGACGATCTCCGGATTCAATATATCGATCATGACCGACAATCCCTTGCCGAGCTGCGTGCCGCTCTCTATCACTGCCTTGGTCGCCAGAGGGTCTCCCGTCAGAGCCCACTCGACGACATCCTTCCCGGTCACTTCGGCCATAGGTTTGTACCTATCCAGTACAGCGGCTTCTCCGATCTCGTTCGCCAGGGACAAAAGTTCATCTGCCATGAGGGCCGCCAATCCGGGGCCGCTGCAAAAGCCTTCGAATGAACCACGCTTGTGGTATCCTAGGGGTCCGTCCTCAGCCAACCGGACGTGTCCCGCTTCACCGGCCAGGTCGTTCGTGCCAGTGTACAGGCGGCCATCGAGGATCAGACCAGCTCCCAATCCAGTCCCGAAAGTAAGAAAGATCAGGTTCCGATAGCCCTTGCCCGATCCGTACTTCCACTCTGCCAACACACCAGCATTAGCGTCATTTTCCAGACAGACCGGCAGGTGAAATTCATCCTGGATAATCTCGACAATCGGTACTTCATCCCAGCCGGGCAGGTTCGGCGGTGATAAAATCACCCCGGTATTCCGGTTCAATGGACCCCCAGAGCTAATGCCAATGGCCTCCGCCTCAGACACCTCCAGGTAGCGGGAAACGGCTGATTTCAGACGCTCAACCGTGGGCTGCCAGCCATTCTCACCCTTGGTCGTCTCGAACTCATCACGCGCATACAGCTGGCCACCTTCATCCATTACACTGGAGGCCGAGGTTGTACCCCCGATATCAATCCCTATATAGAGATTACTACCCATTCCCTACATGCTCCCGCACACTGGCCGTGAAGTTTATCAGCACGAGGGCAGATCCCGGAATCATCACCCGTGACCACAGCCGTTAATTTAACACACGCGCCAGACACAGCCTTCCTCCCCTTCCCCACGCAAAGAGCATGAAAGTACAATTGCACCCATACCGTCAGTTTGTTGAACCAGTGTGCCAGCGACAGTCATGATTCACAAGTATCGTTTAACTTATACAAATCTCTGTAAACCTTTGATAAAATTTCGTGATCGGCAAGTGGTGGGGAAAGGAAAATCACCGACTATAATCGGTGGTTCGAGACGGGAAAATGAACAGTAGCCCGTAGGAGAATCGAACTCCTGTTGCCAGGTCGAAAACCTGGAGTCCTAACCACTAGACGAACGGGCCGTAAAAAGCGGATGAATTTAGGATTAGCGGAAAACACGCCGCAAGCAAATAGGAATCCCCGATCGCCTCGCCCCTTCCCATCACGTAGCCAGCGAAGTATATTCCCCATGTACTAGCAGTTGGGCGATCACATGCAGCATGAGCACCGCAGATTACTACTCTGGCTAAGCCTGTTCAGCCTAGCGTTTGGTTATATCGAGGCGGCGGTCGTCGTCTATCTACGGGAACCATATTATCCGGGAGGATTTCACTTCCCCTTGGTCGCCATCCCGGTGCGTCTCGTCTGGACCGAGGTGATCCGCGAGGCGACCACCCTTCTGCTCCTCTTCAGCGCGACCATGCTCATAGCCCGCTCCAACCTGAGACGGTTCGCCGTGTTCGCCTTCTGCTTCGGTACCTGGGACCTGGTCTATTACCTTAGCCTCAAGCTGCTGCTGGACTGGCCGGTCTCCATCCTGGATTGGGACGTCTTGTTCCTCATCCCGCTGCCATGGACTGCCCCCATTCTGGCGCCGGTGCTGGTATCGCTGGCACTCATCGTGGCGGCTGTAATACTGATAAGGCTGCCTGAAGATCAACCCCCGCCTTTCCGCCCAACAGATTGGCTGATTGAAATCCTGGCCGGCGTGGTCATCATCGCCAGCTTCTTGTGGAACGTCCCAACGCTAAGTGCGCAGGAGGTGCCTCGATATTATCCCTGGTGGCTGTTTACGATCGGTTTTCTGATCGGTGTTGGCTGGTTCGCCCTGCGGTTGATCCACCACCGGAAAGAGACTGCCGCCGCCAGCAGGTAGCACCCCACTCCCACCACACCCAGCATAGTAAAGCCCAGGTTCAGTGCTACGATAGTGGCCACCGGCGTGGTGATCACCGAAGTAAACCCATTGATCCCCCAAGCCCAGGGAATGCGGGCCTCCTCACCTGCCGTATCCAGCCACCTTACCCCCGTGGGAAAGAAGATGCCCATGACTATTGCCAGTGGGGCCAGAACCACGATGACCACCACAAAGCGACCCGCCCCCGGCATGCTCGCCCAAGCGGGTGCGAGATGCGTGACACTCATGAACACGGCTAATAAAAAGATCGCGATCAGCCCAACACCCGCAGGCACCAACCTGGCCCACCGCCTCTTCAGATACTCGGATAGTATGCTACCTATGCCGGCAAACACCAGCAGTGCGGTGATCACCGCCGAGGCAGCGAAAACGGGATCGCCCAGAACCAGCACCAGTTTCTGGATGAGCACGATCTCAACAGCCATGAAACCACAACCGATGGCTCCAAAATATGCCAGACTCAGTGGCCGGTTCACAGACTCCCTGTCAGGATAGTGAGGCCTCCTCGCACGGGCATGCAGCCACAGGGGCAGGAGGATCAGAACCGCACCACCCACAACGAGCAATCCCAGTGTAACCCATAGCAGCACGTAGCCCCACTCGGCCAGCATGACACCGGTGCCGCCCACCAGACGGCGCATCATCGGAATAGAGCGGAGGGTGAGAAAGTGGTGGAAGAAAGGACGGTTGTCGGTGGGGGGATGGAGCTGAAAGGGTGACGGGATCAGTTCCCGCTTGAAACCACCTGCGGCCAGAGTCGCCAACGACGGCACCAGGGTGGTATCAGCCGGCTGATGATAGACGGTTTCCTGCCTGTCATCACCATCCCCTGGCAGGTAAAGCAGGTCAAAGCCCTCCTGGTGTGCATATTGGCGGATGCGCCGGAGCTCCGGCGGCGACCAGGGACGTGGAGACAGTACCGCTGTGAAAGCATTCCAGCTGCTGAGTGCCGCCAGATGTTCACCCGGACGTTCCAGTCCCTGATGCTCCAGCGCTTCCGCCAGCAGGGCGAACAGCTTGAGAGGTCGCCGGGGCGGTATGTCCAGCCAGGTGGTGATGCACAGGAGCCCCTGCGGTGACAGGCGGTTCATCATGGCGGCAATCCCCTCCCGGGTCAGCAGATGGTCCTCGTAGATGGCCTGCATGGCGGACGACGCCCCCACCACCCCGCCGATGGGAGGCACCATCACCACGTCGAAGCGTTGCCCATTCAAATGAAGGGCATTCCGTGGTTCCCGGATGATCAGCTCCACTCGTTGATCACCGTAGATGGAGGGTAGCTCCGGTTGATTCCGGGACACAGTTTCAAGTGCGTGTAGCAGTCCCCCGTTGCGGATCGCGGCGGTGACATGTGCGCTATGCTCCATGAGGGCCTGGTGCACCTCCGATCCCGGCCCGGCATTGAGTACCAGCACCCGCCGGGGACCAGCCCGGGAGTCGCCAAAGGACCGGATACGGTAAGGCAGGGTAAAGCTGGTGTGCCGCAGCGGAGCGCTGGCGGAAGTATCAGCCAGCAGGGGCAGGGTCCCGATGGTGTTGCCGTCAAGAAAGGCCACCGGCCGGGGCCGGAGCTCACCCTGATAGGACAGACTCAGTCCGTTTGCCGAGCGTAGCGCCGGTCCGCGCACGATGGTCAGCACTCCCAGGGGTGTGGTGGCTTCCTCCAGCACTTCCGTCTCCGGCATCAACCGGGTTCGGCTCAAGGCTTTATACTGGGACATGTCCGGCCTGAAGGGGACCAGCCAGACCAGGAGAACGATCGCCAGGAAACCGGTGAGATTGACCACCATACTCGTCGGGATGCCGCCCCGCTCACCCTTCCGACCAGCACTTTCCCAAGCCCAGACAATGGCGATCAGCCCCAGCACA
>CP070787.1:2844067-2847117 GCA_020346745.1 Fidelibacterota bacterium
AATTACCAGATCGAATTCACTCATACTGCGTACATCCCGGGCAAGGATCAGAGCGACTAACTCGAAAGTAGGTACCTGATAAGACGGGAGCTCCGCCTGTCCGGGAATAAAATTCCCATCTTTCAACTGGTTTTCCAGGAGAAAGTTCAAGGCAGCGTTCACGCCACCGCGAATCCGGCGTAGCTGCGGATGAGTCTCCACCAGCGCCTGCTCCAGCAACAGCAGCGATTCGGCTATAAGGGCGTGCTCGTCAGTGGATAAGGGTCCAGGATCATTCCAGCTGCCATTGGGTAGCTGACGATTCAGGATCATCATACCCTCCTTGGCGGCCTGTTCAATGAGGTTCACATCATGGACAGCCTGGTAATGCTCCAATATGGCTGCCAGCACCAGGCCGTGGTGCAATGGGGACTCATCCTGAGGCCGGGCCGACTGCCAGGCCAGGGCCTTGGAAGCGGCCAATATATAACGGGGATTCCGGAGCAGACGATAGCCCCTGCTCATAGCCCGGCCAGCCAGTGCCGTAGGATACATGCTAAGGATCGAGACCGTTCCGCGATGGGAAGTATAGAGTGGCCAGGCGCCCTCGGCTGTCTGCCGATCCAGCAGCCAGTTGAGGCCCATTTTCGCCCGTTGAATCATAGTCGAATCGGACAGATCGGACTCAATAAGGGCCAGCAGGCCAAGCGTATGGCGGGCCGCTACACGTACCAGGGGATGATCAGCAGGATAGGGCCGCGTAGGCCAATCGGTATAGCCCAGCCCCCAGCTGCCGTTACCGTTGTAAACAGCTTCGCTATGGATAGCCGTGGTCTCCCAGAACCGGGCCATGGTAAGCGTGTCCAGCGGCTGATAATAGGTGGCCTTGAAAGCGAGCGCGTCGTGGCGGACGTATTCCACTTGCGCTGAACTCAACGAGAAAAGTACTAAAAGAGCAACCAGCCCCTTCATAAGACGAGAAGTTAACGGGCCAAGGTGGCAATGGGTAGTGGAGTTGGCGGAGGCCAACTCCACAGCGCCACGTTTTCCTTTCACCGCTCGGGTCTCTCAGCCTACATTTCCACCCTTATGAGGGTGCCCTCCTTCCGTACAGCACTATTTTCTTTTCTAGCGGTCATCGTTTTAGCAACCGGCTGTGCCGGCCCGCAGGCAGCGCATCGTAAAACAGCGGTGCATACCGGCTATGCCTATGCGTTTATATCCAAGCGAGCTGCGCGAGTCCAAGAGAAGAACCTGCAGCGGTCACGAAAGATGTACGGCCGTGCCCGTCAGCATTATGTGAAGGCTTTCGAGGCCGGTCTCGCCCAGTTGGAAGCACGTCACCCTGGTTTTGAGGAGACCTTGATGACGAATCCCGGCGAGGCCATCGCCATGACCGCCGTTGAGGATGCGCCTCTGCTGTATTGGACTGCCGCCGCCCTGGGATCGGCCATTGGCCTGTCCAAGGACCGGCCGGACATGTTGATCCGCACTGGCCAGATCGGAACGCTGGCCCACCGTGTCACTGAGCTGCAGCCTGACTACATGGATGGGGCGGCCTTTGAACTGCTCATGATCTACGAAGCCAGCCGACCAGGGATGATGGGGGGATCTATCACGCTAGCCAAGCACTATTACGAGCAGGCGCTCTCGTACTCCAAAGGTCATAGCGCCGGTTTGTACGTGAGTTATGGTGAAGCGATCTGTGTTCAGGAGCAGGACCGCGAGCAATTCAAAGCCATGCTGGAGAAAGCCCTGTCCGTTAAGGCAGGCGGAGTCATGAACCGCATGTCCAAGCGGCGCGCCAAATGGCTGCTCAAGCGAATTGATGATCTTTTTCTATAGGCGTATCAGAGCCTCGGGCACTCCAGGTAGTCACAACTTTAGCCTCGCTCCGTTATGACCTTTTCCCCTAGCGCTATCGGGACCGGACCAAGCAAGCGGCCACGTTTACACCGACTCGTATCAATAGTGATTGTGGGTGTCATTGCCATACTTGGCCGCGGCGCCGGCATGCAGGTGGTCAACATCAAGATGGCGTCCCTAGCTCCGGAAGGGTCCGCCTGGCACCAGGTTCTGCAAGACATAGCTCAAGACTGGCGGGAGATCTCCGATAACACGGTCCGTCTCCAGATCTACGCCGGTGGCGTCCTGGGTGACGAGAGCGACATGGTGCGGAAGATGCGGCTCAACCAAGTTCAAGCCGCCGCCTTGACCGCCGAGGGTCTCAGCTACATCGACAAAGGCATTTATGGACTTTCTCTACCCCTGCTGGTGGACAATTATGTAGAATTGGATTGGCTGCGGTCCCAAGTGGAGCCGGAGCTGCGTCGCCGCTACATGGAAAAAGGGATTATTGTGCTGGCATGGGCCGATGTGGGTTGGGTCTATTGGTTCACCCGGGAGCCGGTCCGGACGCCCGACGATTTGCGCCAATTACGGTTGTTCACGTGGGCTGGAGATCCCCATTCGCCCCGTTTATGGAAGACGGCCGGTTTTCACGCGGTGTCACTGTCAGCGGTAGATGTTCTGCCCGGTTTGCAGACCGGTCTTATCGACGCGGTAGACAGTACACCACTCACGGTGGCGTCCTTCCAATGGTTTGGCATCACCAAATACATGACCGACCTGCCCTGGGCCGCTATGACAGGTGGGCTGATCATCACGCAGCAGGTCTGGAACCGCATACCCAAAGGATTGCAATCAAAGCTCCGGGAGGCCGTAGAGAAGCGAGCACAGCGCATCAAGAACGACATCCGCTATACCGACAATGACGCGGTGGCGGTGATGCAGGAACACGGCCTGGAGGTCATTGAGATTACCGAAACAGAGAAAGCCCAGTGGCACCAATTGATCGACCAATACAGTCACCTGCTGAAAGGCACCCTGGTGGACAGCATCATGTATGACCGCGTACTAGCGCTCAAAGATAATATGGAACGCTCCAACCTGAACCGGCCTCAACCGAACTGATCTGTCATTAAGACATTGATCACCACCGTCCTTCAATCGATCCTCCGGCGGATTCATGCCGTCGAAAACCTGACGGATATCATAATCCTGATGGCTAT
>CP070787.1:2847217-2857332 GCA_020346745.1 Fidelibacterota bacterium
GTCTTCCCGGATCACCCTTGCGCATCTTCTGGGGATCGGTCACGGCCTTACGGAGCTTGGTCTGAATCACTTCCGGCTCATCTGACATCAGAATGGTATTGCCCAACGACTTGCTCATTTTCGCCTGGCCGTCCAAGCCCGGCAGGCGACCGAAGCGGGTGAGTTTGGACTTCGGCTCAGGGAAAACAATCCCGTATGTCCTGTTGAATTTGCGCGCCAGTTCCCGGGCGATCTCCACGTGCGGCGCCTGATCTTCTCCAACAGGGACCAGTTCTCCCTTATAGAGCAAGATATCCGCTGCCTGCAGAACAGGATACCCCAGATGGCCGTAGACAATATTATCCATATTCAGATCCCGTACCTGCTCCTTGAGCGTCGGATTGCGTTCCAGGCGGGCGGCGGTGGTGAGCATACTTAAAATGAGGAACAGCTCGGCGTGCTCCTTGATCTGGCTCTGTCTGAAAATCGGGCTCCTCTCCGGATCGATCCCCGCCGCCAGCCAATCCTTTAGCATTTCCAGGGTATCGTCTGCGATATGGGCTGTATCCAGTTGGGTCGTTAGGACATGATAATCAGCGATGAGGTGGAAGTTCTGGTAAGTTTCCTGTAGAGCCACCCAATTCCCCAGTGCACCGACGTAATGGCCCAGGTGCAGTTTGCCCGTGGGCCGCATCCCGCTGAGAACCCGCTTCAGCTTCACGCCACCGGATCCATGAACAGATACGGACGCCATGCCGCTTGATGCTTGCGGACGAACTTCTGGAAGTATGTGATTCGGGACGGCTTATGGGGCGGCCGTATAAGGGGCATGTCGGCTTCAGAGGGCGTCCGGTTACCTTTCCGGACATTGCAGGGATGACAGGCTGACACCAGATTATTCCAGGTATCCCGCCCGCCCCTTTGCTTGGGAACTACGTGATCCAGAGTCAGAGGCACTGAAGATCGGCCACAATATTGACAGCGATGGTTGTCACGCTTGAGTACATTTTTGCGGGTCATCACAATTTCCTTATCCCGAACCCTCACATACCGACTGAGACGCACAATACTTGGCAACGGCATCTGGATACTAGGGGAATGGACCACTTCCTGATAATTCACCACCTCCTCCGCCTTACCCAGAAGCATTAAAATCACCGCCCGCTTGGCGTTCGTCACCATCACTGGTTCGTAGCTCTGATTAAGAACCAGCACATAGCGATTGAGAATGCCATGGTTGCTAGTTTGCATTGAGTAATCCTGTCACATCCTTGCCGCCAGCAAAAATACTTCGCAATAAGTGATTATATCGAGGATCATCCTTTTCAAGACTCTCGATCCGCACCCAACCGGAAGAGTGGATGAACTCCCCGCCCCCAAGAGAAATGGTCACATGAGTTATGCGCTGATCCTTCTCACTGAAAAAGAATAGATCACCTGGCTGGGCGTCCTTGATGGCGACCTCCGGTAAATCCTGAAACCGATACTGAAGATGAGCATCCCTGGGCAGGTCTACATCCATAGCCTTAAAGCAGGTCTGGACAAAACCTGAGCAATCAAATCCATTAGGCGTTTTCCCTCCCCACATATAGGGCACTCCCAGGAAACGTCTGGCTACCTGCACCAGCTGTTCTCTGACAGTTCCACTCGGTTTCTTTTGTGGCTCATCTTTTAGCCACCCTGATAGTCCATCCGGCAAGGAGACCTCAATCCACGATCCTTTCCGGGAAAGTACCGGTAGTTCAGTACCAAACACTGCATCACGAATGGGCGACGCACTAGCAGTCGGTTTTTCCCGAATGGGAGCCGTAAGTGCACTCACACGCGTTAATCCACCCTGAGCCAGGTATTGCGGATTCTTGAACAAGTAAAAATAATACATCCAGCCCTCATAGCCATCCCACTGCCGGACCAGAAACCATTTGCCTTGCTGATCCAGAATTTCGGGGATCTCACCAAGCAAGGCCTGGGATACCACTTCGGATCGGAATGTTGCCTCCCGATAAAGGTTTACCACTCCAGAGTTAACCACTAGACCAGTACGTGAACGTCCTTTCTCCACCTCAATATCTTCTCCTGGCCTAAACTACCGCAATATGACCTAGAAATTATTTGGCCTATCGATCGCCTACAAAGCTTTTCCCGACGGACGGCATTGCAGCTTGTTTCTTCCAGTACTCAAAAGTAAAATTCCATTTCGATGAAGCTGACCGCTATTCACGATTTCCAGGAAAACAGCACCATCCAGGGTTTCTACCTATGCCTGGAGAAACACCTCAAGACAACCAAAGCCGGTGACTACTATCTGGACCTCCTTCTTCAAGACGCCACTGGGCGTATTCAGGGCAAAATATGGGACCGGGTTGATCATTTTCGCACGCTATTCGAGACAGGTGATCCTCTGGCAGTAAAAGGGATCGTCGAGAAATTTGGCGGTGCCTTGCAGTTGAATTGTACCCATGTAGCCAAAGCCACCAAAGAAAGGTATGGGCGCTATGGTTTCCACGAAGAGCTTCTTATTCCCACAATTAAGGAAGACCGGCGACAATTGTGGAAAACCCTGATAAGTCTCATCAATGGGGTGAAGGATAAGAATCTCAAGGCATTGCTCCGGCAGATATTCAAGACCTATAAAAATACCATAATGGTGCTGCCCGCATCGACTATATACCATCATCCCGAGCGAGGTGGCTTTCTGCTGCATCTGGTGTCAACCGGGCAGATAGCAATTCTCCTGGCCAAGCACTACCCCCGCATCGAGGCGGACCTGTTGTTGGCTGGCGTACTGCTGCACGATATCGGCAAGGTGCGGGGCATGTCCAGCAATCTGGAGGGTGGGTATACCGATGAAGGGCAGCTCATTGGCCACCTGGTGCTCAGCCGCGACATTCTGCGAGAAGCTATCCAGGATATGGACCAGTTTCCTCCGGAACTGGCACTGAAACTGGAGCATATGGTGATCAGCCACCAGGGCTCGTCATCGGAGGGTTCACCCCGTCCACCGAAATTTCCGGAGGCCTTGCTGGTCCACTACATCGACCGAATAGATGGTCGATTGGACCTCATGTTTCGGGAAATCGACAATGACCAAGACGAAGACGCCTTCACTGATTCCCGAAATCCCTTCCGCACGTCTCTCTGGAAACACTATCGCCAGTGAAAACCACCAGGATGGCACTAATGGCCATGTTCGTGGCCCTGATGGTAGGGTCCGGATGGGCATTGGCCATGGTGCCCAACATAGAATTCGTGACTGCTCTGGCCTTCACGGCTGGTGCGACCCTTGGCCCCGGCTCCGGTGCTCTGGCTGGAGCCGCCGGAATGTTCCTTTTCTCCGCCACAAATCCTATCGGCTCAGGGCTGGCATTTCCCGTACTCCTGATCGCACAAGTTGTCAGCCAGGCGGGAGTAGGATTACTGGGTGGGCTTTTTTCACGAACCAGCTGGCATAACCTTCATCGTTGGCCTATGCGAACTATCATTGCACTAGCCGGTCTCACCGGAACGTTACTATATGACGGTTTGACTTCCATTAGCTTTCCCCTGTACGCCGGGGCGCGAATGGGTGAGATTCTTACCCTGCTGGTATCAGGTCTGGCCTTCACCGTACTCCACCAAGTCTCCAATACTATGATTTTCTTTTTACTGGTACCCCGGATGATTATGATTGGCCGAAAATACCATACGGATTCCGCGCCACGATCCGAGATTGATTCAGATCATTCAGACGCGCCGGCCGATCCTCCAACCTGGGGGCTACAGGACAATAGCGACCCTGGCAAGGGTCAATCCGAGATCCAGGCTTGATGCAGCGCTTCCTGCTGATCCTGCCCCTAACCATCATCATAACCCTGACGCCGGGGAAGGCGCAGCAGGCGGACACCACCCAGGCTACTGATTCTCTCAGCGTTCCCCTGGTCGCATGGACGACTCGCCTGATATCACAGATACAGGATGCCCCCGAACCGTTCTACCTGTACCTGCCCTGGGATGAATGGGGTCATTCGGACCTGGCCGCTGCGGTGACAAATCCCTTCGTACCGGTAGATTTGCGGGTTGGCACCGCACACCTGGACGGAAGCCTGGGCCATCCCATCCTCTCAGCCATCATCCCCTCCTCTGTTGCCGGTGAAGGTTGGACTTCCGAACAGGGGGAGGCCAGCAGTGAGGAACCGGCATTCCTGCCAACCTCTGACGCCCTTGCTTTCAGAATCATGCCCATGCAAGACCCGACGCGCAGCAACCAGACCTATTTCTTCTGGGATCAAGGCGACTATCTGTATCGTGACGTACAGGTCGGAGGTGCGGTCCAGCTGGACGAACAGCGCAATATCATGACCACCGGCGAGAGCCGGAGCCATCCCGGGCCGTACCGATTATCCGGCCCCAGCATCTCCGGGAACGAGAACAGTGCCCTTCAGAACTACATGCTCAATTACCTGCGGAAAGCAGGGCGATCTACCTATCTGGAATACACCATTCAGCATCAACGGGAGCTGGTGGGTCTTCCGTTTGTCGAATCAGGTTTACCTGTCGCTGACCGGCGGCGGAACCAGACCTGGGCTCACGGCCTGCACTTCACAAAAACACTGACCAACAGCACCGTCCGACTCCATGGGGCAACGATGGTCAGCGACCTGCGCACCACCACGGATGAAGTGGAAGAGGAGCACCTGAATCGTCGCAGCCTTACGTTCTGGGCGGGAGGCGAGGTTACCTACCTTCTCGCACCGCAGTTCCATGTCATCGGGGTGTGGGACAGGAAGGGACGGCGGATTACGGACCATGCTCTCGGTTATCAGACGCTCAATACCGACCACGGTCGTCTGGGGCTGAACTGGGCGCGCAAGGGCCTGTCACTCGGCGGGGGCCTCGCCCTGGTGGATGGCAGGTTCGCGCCGGAGGGCTGGTTGATAATCGGCTCGCAGCGGCGCAGTATCATCCTTCGCAGCGAGGCCATCAGCTTCCTCGACTACCCGCACGAGTCGAGGCGACTGACCCTCGATACCACGGCCTGGAAAGGCGAACCCGTGTATTTATCACGCCATAGTCTGGCACTGGAGTCCAACGGAGCCCGCGCGCGGCTGACGGCCAAGGTAGTCAGCCTAACCACGGACGACGATCGTACCGCCGCCACCGCCGGTCTGGCCTTGGACTGGACACCCTGGGCCGACACGTTCCGGCTATTCGGGAGTATCACAGGTGTCAGCTCCCCGGATGAGCACCTCTTCCCCACGCGCATCAATGCCGTGGGAGGATTCACCTTCACGCTGCCGTTGCGCAATAGACGGGCCCGACCTTTCGTAAGCGCCAATGCGGCCTATATCGCCAACGACTTCGCCTACTGGCTGGACCCACGCTTTGCCGACATGGTGTCCTTCATCGATCCGGTGAGTGATACCAAATCCACCGCCTTCAGGATCAACGGGGAGGTGGGACTGAAGGTCGCGGGCTTCGAGTTGAGGTATCAGATGTACAATATGTTCGCCGCCACCATCCAGAATTCCCCCTATTACCTCCCGCAGCCGGGATTCACGGCCAGCCAGCTGCGGCACTACAGCCTGTCCTGGCGCTTCCAGCCCCAGAAGTAGCCAGCGGCCGCCAGGCTTTTCGTCCTTTTTGCGCCCATTTTCTCGATGATACGAACCACAAGGTTACAATCCTTATTACCTGGGACATAATATCACATTAAGATTAAGTAGTAATGATTCCTATTTATGATGGATGAGAGCGGGTAATGCGACGCGATCCCGGAGGTGCTGCAAGGCACCGACACCCACCCCACGGCGGAATGGATAAACGGCCTTGGCCGATATGATGGCAATATAGCCGGAAGCATTATCGCTCCCTCTCGCAGATGCGCGATATTGCCTACAGGAAAAGTCCAGTAGACGAACTGGTGCCATCCAGCGATAACGGCAAATCCGAAGGAAAGAACTAGACTGTGCCCCGCCACTGTAGTACAGCTTATGCCTCTTATCTTGACTTTTACAGAAATATTACCTATCCTTCTGGCAAGTATCGCAAAACTTACAAGGAAGGAATTATTATTGTTAAGGAAATATTATCATGAAATGTATCAAACATTATTTTCTGACTATATGCTTTTCCATCGCTGTCCTTTCCTGTACAAAGCTGAATAATTCAACAGATGTTGAAAGCAGTCTTTCGGAGTCAGCCTTAGCGGATTTAGTAGGTGTAGAATGGATCGCGGATTCCCTCATGTTTCCAGAGGGTTCATATATACCGGAAGCCCACAAGCCAATTACGTTGGAGTTTACTGACGATGGTAGAGTTGGAGGGAAGGCCATATGCAATGGGTATAATGGTGTCTACGAGACTGGCGAATCAGGCGATATCTCGATAGACTTGCTAAGGTGGACGGAAATTGCTTGTCATCCCCCGCTAGTAGATGTTTTTTACTTCGAGCTTCTTGAGGTTATGACCTATTATGAGCGGATGGACAATAAACTGTATCTGCAAGATACCGATAGCCTTAATAGTATATTTTTTACCGCTGCAGAATAGCGGCGCGACACTCTCAGTGCTTTGATTGTATGCAAGCTCTATTTTAACAGCAACATTTTTATAGACTTTGTGAAAGCTCCCGCACGAATTCTAAGAATATAGATCCCGCTGGGAATATCCCTGCCTCTGTTATCTTTTCCATCCCAGATCATGGAGTAAAGAGCAGCTGGTTGATACCCTTGTACTAGAGATCGAATTTCCTCACCACGCAAATTATATACCTTCAAGCTAACCCTTCCATCCTCCCTTATAGAGTAATTGATGGTAGTTTCTGTATTAAAAGGATTAGGATAGTTTGGCGATAACGCATATTCAAATGGACTTTGACCCTGAGAAGTGTCAGCAGCTATCTCAGGATAAGAGCGCGGAGGACGCTGGATCGAGGATGAAGGCCCGGAAGTACCAATAACCACTGTTCCGACTGGTGCTACTAAGGTCATATCTCTGTTAATAATCAGAGAAGGCTCGTTATAATAGCCCTTGACAATACTAATTGTCCCTCCGCTTGCAGTTTTGGTTACTGCCAATGCGATAGACTCATAGGGTCGAAAGACTGACCCATTTTCAAAAGAGATCGGATGGCCCACATCAACATACGTGTAGTTATTTCCTGGAAAACGGTCTATTGAATCTGCGAGAGTTTGATGTTCAAACCCAGTCCCAATATTTCCCTCGTTTTGTGCCGGATTGCAGCCACCAGTCGTGTGGATGCCGATAGAAAAGAGAGAATCCGGGTGTTCATTAAGTACAGGACTTCCTGAATTGCCACTCCATGTATCAACTTCATACTCGATAACAACATCAGAGTCACCCTGCCGATCTTCATCTAAGAACTCACCCGAATCAGTCTGTCTAGTTTGACTGTCTTCATTACAGTCATCAATCCACCAGGGACAAGGGCCACCTGGCTGCCCTACAGGGTCATTATCGATTCCATATCCAGTCACACGGACCGTATCAGGATATGAATCGTACGAAAGGCGATAGAACGCTTGCTGGACTTCGACAGGTAGCTTGCCAGTGTTTGAATTCCTATTACATTCGAAAATGCCCCAATCATCACCTACCTCGTTTGGACCATCATCGTGATAAGTATAGTGGCTAAGATTAATGGGATACTGATTCTCTGGCTCAGAAAAATTAGGTGTCCCATTAGGGTCAGAGGGAGGTACATGGAATTCGAGAATTATCAGACTATCTTGTGCTTCGTAGAAACAGTGGCCTGCAGTAAGGTGACTTCCGTTTGATGCTATATAGCCGGTACACCAGGCGATGGTATCACCGTTCACAATGGCAAGAACTCTGCCAATGGCAGCAGATGTAGTGTCAGAAACTCGATCATCATTCCCACATATAGTTATGGTCTTTTTCTGGCTCTGAAGGTTCTGATTTTCTCCTGCTAGAATCTCGTCTATTTCAAAATACACTCCCCTGTCTTTAGGGGCTAGATGCAATTCCACTTCCACCTCACCCCCGTTAAAATAAGCAGAGTGCATGTGCCATTCGGGTAAGCTTTCAGCGTCCAAGCGTTGCTTTCCCCCATCTTCGATAGAGGTAATAAGAATGTAGCTCCTTTCCTCACTATGATTGACCGACTTACTTGTATCCCTTTCTACCTTTCCAGAACCCAAATCATAGCTTTGAAAACGCAATCGAATCCACGGAGCATCAGGGATTGAGATCAGCTCTCGGTATGCTATATTTTGATCTGCTGTAAGACCTGCTTGCCCATCATGGACTCCCGAATTGACATAATACGGTTCCCGTGTAAAAGGAAATTTAGGCTGTTGTGCTGTCGCACTGCTGATTATCAGGAAGAAAGCCACTCCTCCCATAATAAATGCTGTATTTATTGGTTTCATTGTCATCGGATATCTCCTTTGTGCTGAATTTGGCGCGTTGCGTATTTACAGTTTTGTCAGCTACTTATTACTGCAACGCTACCAGCACAAGTACTAATCCCAGACCTTCATCCAATGAACTCATTGATTTGCCCAGAATTGCGCCCTGGGCCTTTTCATAGTCAGAAACTTTCATCGCATGCCCCGGTGTAGTTGAGGTCGTAAGCAGATCTCCGGGCACTATAGAACCATTGGAGGCATCAGCCAATACATAGGCCTTACCTGTTAACGCGACGGGATGCTTATCTTCGAACTCCGAATCAGTCTGGCTCATCAGAATACCAGGATTAACGCCACCCGCACCGCTGATTATTCCGGCAACGGTTCGGTCGTAGGCCCGGTCAGATATACGAAGCTGACCAGGACTATCCGGATCGATACATACGACCATACCAGGCTCGATAGATTCCCTAGCGGATACTTCAAATGGCTCTGCCAGATCGCTGCCCCCGGTGATTTTCACAATCTTCGTCTTTGTAGTCCCGTTCACATCCAGTTTCTCTGTAGGACTCGTTGTGCCAATCCCGATGTTCCCATTGGTCTTGAACGCCATATGTGTGTTCCAGGAAATAGTTGCCGATGATTCATCCTTTGGAGCATATTTAAATTTCAGATAGGGATCATCGAATACGCTAACATCCCACATCCAGGCTGGCTCCTCTGCTACCAGATATCTGTTATTAGGTGAGAGAGTTGTGGAATTCCAATAATGTTGGATACGCCCTGATCCATCTTGTGTCGAGATTATATAATCGGAGGTGGAACCAGTAAGCCTGATAGATTCTTCGTTGCTTGTGGCTGATCCACTCGGGCTGGCAGGTATATCACCTCTCACTGTGAGTGCGCCCGCGATATCTAACTTATCACTGGCAGCAAAATCACCGATTGAGACCTTATAGGAAGTATCCCCAGTCCTAATGTTGCTACTAACTTTGTTCCAGCCACATGCTTGTTCCTCGATAGCGCCCATTGTCGCCATAATTGCCAGGAATGAGAATCCCAAGAGTACTGGCCAAATGAATTTCCTCATTTTTATATCCCCCCGTTGGTAGCTAGGATTGTTTTTATAATGTCGGCATAGGACAAATAGCGTCATGCTGAAGTAGTAATCGCAGGATGGTATTCATTACATATAAGAGACTTAATAAGGAGCAGGTCAACGCGAACCAATCCCTCACTGTCGTCCCAAATATGTTTTAATATAAACTGATATTTTTTAAAGTCATGCTAATTATTGCGTTGTGCTCAATAGATTGTTAGTAATTGCTAAATCTAAAAGCCCTCTTTTTCAGTAAAGGCGACTTTTCGGATTAGACCGGGATTAAAATGATGGGCTGGAGCACTTCGAATCGAGTGAGCAGTCCCTGGTCTATTGCGCGAAGTTTAACAGCGGCCTGAAGATCACGCGGACAGGGGAGCGGTTTGCCATCCGGGTGGATATCTTGGAGGCGGCCAGGGATGATTAGAACGGGTGTTAAGGGGGGATTTAAAGGGGTATGGAGGGGGATTCAACAGTGACCAGGTGGACAGGGCCAATCACGCTGAGCCACAGCTCCAGAGTGTCTCGAGGATGATTGGCCACAGGAGGTCGATCAGGCCCGGTCTATTGTATTCTTCCCACAGTAGAACGCAAATGACGGGTATCACAAGCCATGCCCCTTGAGCGTCCATCTTAAAACCTGCCAAATCGGCGTTAGTAGTCACCCA
>CP070787.1:2857432-2859374 GCA_020346745.1 Fidelibacterota bacterium
CATGGTGTGTCCCTACGGGCGGCTGCAATCGGTGCTGCTGGATGAACATTCCATCGTCGTATCCTATGATTTTGTGCGGGGCGAGCCGCGAACCAAGGGTTCAAAGGGTACCGATGACCGCAAAGGAGGCGACTGTATAGACTGTCTCCAGTGCGTCAAGGTGTGTCCCACCGGCATCGATATCCGCAACGGAACCCAGCTGGAGTGTATCAATTGCACCGCCTGCATCGATGCCTGTAATCATATCATGACCCGCCTAAAGCGTCCCAAGGGCTTGATCCGGTATGCCTCCTACAACGGTATCCTGAGCGGAGCCCGCAAGATCCTCACCCCGCGCGTGATCGGATATACGGTTATCCTGGCAGGCTTGATAGGACTGCTCACAGGTATGGTTGTCGCCCGAGGGGATATCGAAGTCACGATCCTGCGGGTACCCGGATCGCTGTACCAGGAACAACCGGACCGCACCATCAGCAACATGTACACTTTTACGATTGTGAACAAGACCGCCAATGATTATCATATCGAGTTTAAGACCGAGGATCCGGTGGGAAAGATCACTATGGTGGACCGCAATGCTGCTCTGCCTGGCGGCGGACTGTTGAAGGGGAGCATTTTCATTGAGCTGCCGCAGGATCAGCTGGATCCGTTGAAAACGGCCGTCGAGATTGGCGTCTATTCCAATAACCGACTCCTCGATATGGTCCATACAACTTTCCTGGGGCCGGCAGAATAGGGAGCCTCGATGATCATGGATGAATCCATCGGATACTGGTATGCTTTCCTACTTGGATTGATCGGCAGCCTGCACTGCATCGGGATGTGCGGTCCTATCGCCGTCATGCTCCCCGGCAGAACCGAGACAATCGCCCGGGTCGTGACCGGCCGCCTGCTGTACAACATCGGCCGGACACTGACCTATGCCCTGATGGGGCTGATCATCGGGTTTCTCGGCCGCTCGATCTCCCTGGCAGGATACCAGCAGGCGATCGGATTCATCGTGGGTGGTGGGCTCATCGCCAGTGTGCTGTTACCGGCCAGAGTGCGTGGCTGGTTTCTCACCCGGGCCGGTATCGGCCGGATGGTAGAGCCGCTCAAGCGGGTAGTGGGCGCGCTCCTGACACGAGGGTCGAATAGCAGCCTTCTTTTCCTGGGGATCTGCAATGGCTTTCTCCCCTGCGGATTGGTCTACGCCGCCCTGGGATCCTCTCTGATGGTCGAGGGACCTATCCAGGGTATGTTGTATATGGCCAACTTTGGCGTAGGGACCATCCCGGTCATGCTGGCAATGTCCTTTACCGGCAAGTTATTCAACGCGGCAGTGCGGCGAAAACTTGCCCGGCTGCTGCCTGTCGGGGTGGTGATCCTCGGTTTGCTCTTTATCCTTCGCGGCCTATCCCTGGGTATCCCCTACATCAGCCCCGACGTTGACCGGATGATGGAGCAGCACACGCCTCACGGCCACGGATAGATCCCAAGCCCTCAGCATTGCGTACTCCGTAAGCTATTCGTATAGCCGTCGATAAAATGAGATCCGAATCCGGGACATGCCCGGGAAAACGCCGGGGCAAATGCAGCTCGCTTTGTTGAAATAGGGGAATTTCATAGTCTAAGAAATCTCCTGACTCCAAAGGTGTATACTCGCGCTCTATTGTGAGTTCATACGCCAGCCGCTCATCAACGCTGGCCGGATTCGTGACAATCTATTGCATGGATAATCGATAATGAATCCTGGTCTTGGATTCCTGCCCCTGGAGCGGGACTTCGAGGGTGATCGGATAAGCTTTTATCGAAGGGTAGATCGAATAGAACCGTTCTGCATCTGCTCCCAGGATCAGGATCGGCTCCCCTTCAATTACCTCGAAACGAAATGCCCTCTCGGTACCCAGGATATCGACGGTACGATCATCTACCTGGTGAAATGTCATACCGGGCTGGTCTA
>CP070787.1:2859474-2912060 GCA_020346745.1 Fidelibacterota bacterium
GCGGCGAGCGAAAAAGGTTATTACGATCAGGAGCAGGAAGATGCCGGCTCCCACCATGAAATCGCGGCGCAATCTCGCCGGACCGCGGAGCTCCACCTTTGCTGGCTTTTCTACAGCGGGCTGACTGCTGATGGTGGCACTAAGATCTTCAAAAATGGTGATGTGTTGATCTTCGGGTTCACCCAGGTGCTCTTCCAGCTGTTCCAGTATTTCCATCTCGTTAGCCCCGATGCCCCGGCAATAACTCCGCAGGAAGAGGCGAATGTATGTTTTGGGCAACACCTCGAATTCACCGCGCTCGAGTGCTTCGAGAAATCGGATGTTGATCCGCGTGCTTTCCGCGATGTCTTCCAGATTGATTCCTTGGGCAATTCGAAGCTGCTTAAGCTGGTGGTAAAAGGTTTCGGCCTGTTGCATAAGATATTATGTTACATTCACATTTATCATGGTTACAAGGGCTTTATCGTCAGGAGGCTGGGCAATAATCCGTGCTCTTTGAGGTGCATGTAGAAGCGTGCCAGCGGCAATCCAACCACATTGTGGTAGCAGCCGTTCACTTGCTTCACAAATATCCCACTCAAGTCCTGGATGCCATATGCCCCGGCTTTATCAAGAGGCGGGTCGAGTGCAACGTAACGGTCTATCTCGGCGGTCTCCAGGGGATGAAACGTTACCTTGGTGGTCTCAATGAAACCGGAGTGGTGCTTTTGATCAAGTAGCACCAGCGCGACCGCCGTTTTAACCAGATGGGTTTGTCCTGAGAGAGCTTGCAGCATGCGCCGCGCATCATCGGAATCTGTTGGCTTGCCTAGGACCTCCCGACCAAGTACGACGATCGTATCAGCACCGACAACCAGATCTCCGGGAAAACGGCGAGCCACCAACCCCGCCTTTTCCTCCGCCAGCCGCCGGCAAGTGGTCTCCGGATCTTCATCCGGGTGATGGGTCTCTTCGTATTCAGGTGCAACGATTTCAAATGGTATCTTCAGTCGTGTAACCAAGGCCTGCCGCCGGGGAGATGCAGAAGCCAGAATGATCTTCATCGCAGGCGCGCCAGTCGTCCCCATTTGGTCACCGCCTGACCATCAGCATCAACCTTGAAATGATACAGATAGGTACCGTTGGCGATCTGGTCACCGAATTCATCCCTGCCATCCCAATAGATACGCTGGGGACCGGCGCGGCTGGCAAAAGCCTCCAGGGTCCGGATCTTGATCCCGTTGAGCGTGAAGATCGTAATCGTCACGTCCGCAGGGATGCCAAGAGTGAATACGAAATCGGTTGCCGCGGGAAACGGATTAGGGAAGTTAAAAACATCGGTTACCACCTGTTCCTGGCTGAGGGATAAATGGAGTGTGAGTCCGGAAACCGATTTGTTATTCGCACCGTCCCAGGCTTCCACATTCAGCTCGTGACTGCCGGACAAGGTCGGATCGAATTGGTAGGGGAACCGGCCGGTGGTATGGCTGTCGGTATTATACTGAAACAGGGGGTCCATCACCTCTGAGGTTGACTCATCGTCTATCCACAAACGGATAGCGTGACCCACTTCTCCGGTGAGATTGATACCCCGGGGATCCGAGAGCTCCACTTCTATCTGTACCCCTTCCGGCAATGCGTCGCCTGATACGAGTGCCCGATCTTCCCAGAAGGCGCTAATTAACGGGCCGATGTCGTCAGAGATGGTCGTATCCGTGCCCTGAATGGTCAATGTATCCTGGTAGCCGATTTGTTCGAACAGGGTACCTTCCTGCTGCGACCACGCGTACGCAATAATTGAAGCTTTCTCCGTGTAGCTGTAGCTGATATCCTTGGGGACGACGAATTGTCCCTGGAATCTGCCGCCGGAAACGGTTGCCCCGCCCCGGAAGATAGGGGCCCCCGCTAGTGAATACGAGATGGAGCGTAACGAATTTTCAAGGGTGCGGTACTCCCTGACGACCTGCCGGGGTGCATCGAGCACGGTGATCAGGCATTCACCGATGGCCATGTTCCCATTGCCAGTTGAGCCCGAGTAGCTGGTCTTACCCAGTGCCCTGAGGGTATTGGGAGAGATAGGATCGAGGGTGAGTGGTTCCTTGGGAAAGGCGACTTGGATGGCCGGATCACCGAACAGGTGGAATTTTTCATCACCATCGCCCCCCGATTTTGTTCTCTGCAGAATTTCACCGATTCGCAGGGTAGAAGGTTCCAGCCCTGGGAAGGTCTGAGAGAAGAGTTCTCTGATGAATCTGAAGTTTTCCGAGGCGTATACGGCACGGACGGCAGATACGACCGCAATAGCGGCGATCTCACCACTCGCGGAGAGGACCTCACTCATACTGGGCGTTTGCAGCTGGTCAAACCGACCCCAGGTGCAAGTTCCGGCAAACCACACCGGAAGGCGACTACCCGGTTCAAGTCGCGTCCGGTCACGGTCCATCTTGAGCAGTTGTTCCTGGGCCCACTGGCTGGAGCCTCCGTGACCCAGGTAATTGATCAGGGTGATACCCTGGTTGACGCTGCGGATCAGATCCTCTGTGGCATCCGGCTTGATAACGGTGTTGGTGGCTGGATCGAGGATCTTGGCATACTCCGTTAGATACAATTTTTCAACCTGTAGATAGGGGGGGACCGATTGTGCCAGGCCTTCAGTCTCGGCGATAAAAACGGGTTCATCGTTGTTGGGGCGGACGGGATCGTCAGCGGCCAGCAGGATTCGCTGGCGCCAGGAACCTGGTTCCGGCGAGACCATATAGGTTCGAATCAGGTCTACGACCTGCTCTGCTTCATCCGGAAGGGAAACGGCGATGCGCCCGATGCCCATGTCTGGCAGGGGTGAGCTCACCGGGATGGAGTCGAGGTACACAAAGGCGTCGTCAACGGTGCGGGAACTGATTTCGGACGAGCCATCCACCTGGTACGTGGGCACCAGGTTGCTGCTGATCCCGGACAGGTTACGATAGTCAAAGTCGCCATCGCCGAACAGGACGACCAGCCGCGGGGCGGGCTGTTGGTAGTTCTCGGAAGCCCATCTGAGAAAGGCACGAATGGCCAGCGGATCGGCCACACCCCCGGAAAATTCTTCATAAACCTCGCTGACGGTTGTTACCAGGGTTGATAGGCGCCGCTCAGGCTGTACTTCATAAGAGTGGATCGCTGCCAGATCATTGGCTTCCGCAAGCAAGCTGGCATGGGTGAGAATGATATAATCAGCTTGGTGCGTGGATTGCCTGAGGGTAGTGAAGTCCAACTCCGGGAAATAGGTGGGGATTTCCGGTTCCACTAGCTGTTCGTCGGTTGCACCGGTATACAGACGCCGACTACCTAAATCATCCGTTGTGAACTTCCAGTTGTTGTTCGCCGGGGAGAGCTGCTGGATGATCGGCAATGTTGGATCGGTGATGTCCAGCACCAATGGCTGGCTCGAGAAACCGGATACTTCCACGTTCGCTGGCCCCTCGAATGGAACGGTTAGAAAGGTCAGAGTGTTCTCATCAGCGACCAGATTGAGACCATAGTCTATTTGAGCCCAGTCCAGCCATACCTCTTCACGGGGATCATCACTAATGCTGATGTTGTTCAAGGTGACCACGTTCTGGCCTGTCGCCACGGCGGACGCGATGGCGTTAATGCCGGGACTTAAGACCATATTACTGTGAGCACTCCCGGAAGCGACGGTCAGTTGGACATTATTCAGGACCAACGCCACCCGGTGGGAGCCGCGTTCATTACCGCCTCGAAGACGGACCGTTAACTCAGTTGTATCGGCGGTGCGCAAGTTTGGGGTAGGAAGAATCAGGGTGAATGAAGTGCCGTTTCCGATGGCGGTCTCATGCCAGACCGGACCGGAGTCATAGCCATTGAATATGTCGACCTCATGACGATAGCTGATACGGCCGCGGGTGACTGTTTCGTTGGAAGACAGATAGTCCGGGCCTTGGCTCATCCGTAAGCCCGCGGCACTGCCTGAACCCTCCGGTATAAATAACCAAACGTAAGCCATATTGGTGTATGGATTCTGGATATAGCGGAACTCGCCGCTGATCAGGTCAAAACCTCGTGGCCCCCGGGCATAGAAAAGGACATCATCATCAGCATTCAACAGATTGTCACCGCCATCCCGGACATGGATGGCGATTTCAGTAAGATTGTCCTGTAAAGGCGCACCTACCTGACTGGGCATCGGCCGCCCGAGAGAAGTTGGAGCAAAAAGACGCAGCCCGCGGGAATCCAGTCCGTCCAGATCGACGCCTGCCGCAGACAGATAACTGCCTGTTAAATGGTATAGGGCGTCCCCACGGACAGGGATTTTAAGCCATGATCCGCCGGTGGGAATGTCCTCCCTGAGTCGCCTTTGAAGAGGCCGGGCCTGTGATTCGGCCCGTATCAGGATGCGATTCGCAATCCGGGTGGCGAGCGAGGCAGGGCTAACAGGATCAAGCCGGCTATCTTCAGGCCGGTGATGGATGGCGACCTCGAGCCGGGCTTCCTTGAGGATCTCCAAGCGGCCGTTTTCGATACGCCAGGGGAATAGATCCAGGAGTACCACCCTGATCAGTCCCCATGCCTGGGGCGAGTGGACTTTCAAGTCCGGAACGGTGGGTAGTGATGATGGGTCTCCTTCAACCGGTACCCAGCGGCTCCCGATCATACGAACGGAGACCCTATCGGTGTTCCGTGCGGATAGTACCCAGCGGTAGATACCGACGGAGAGGCCTTCTATATCAATTGTGGTTGTCTGGGTGCTCAGGTGATAGGTTCGGCCTTCCTCAACATGCGGTTGGCTGTATTCATCAGTAACATCTAGAATAATGATTTCGTTGCGCCAGTCGTCGCCAAGGGCAGGTACGCTGAGCAGAAGTATGGCAACTAGTAACGCGGCTATGCGTTGCATGGGTGCGAATTTACGCGAAGCAAGCTAAGTTCGTCCCGGTTTTCTTGGGTTTATGTCGGCGTGACAGTAACTTGACGAGTAGCTTACTTCTCCACCAGAATGATATTGGATCAATCCAGATGAGAATATAACCATGTCGTCCTCTATCATCATTACGGGCGCCAGCTCGGGTATCGGGCGTGCCGTATCCAAGCGGCTGGCTCATTGGGATGGTTGTCTGGTCCTTACGGGTCGTTCGCGACAGCGTCTGGAAGAAGCCAAGGCCCAGGTGGAGGAGCACGGTGGACGTGCAGCGGTTTTTCCCTGTGACCTGACCGAACCGGCCTCTGTTGACGATCTGGTAGCTTATGCCGAGACCCAGGATTCGGTCTACGGAGTGATCATGTCAGCCGGAGCCGGCACCTATGGGAAGGTCGAGGATCAATCCGCCGGTGAGTGGAGTCACGTTCTGGAGGTGAATCTTCTGGGACCCTACCATCTTGCCCGGACAGCCTTGCCCAGAATGGCTACCAGGGAAAAGGGGCATTTTGTCTTCATCAATTCGGTAGCTGGATTCAAGACCTTTCCTGGTAACAGTGCTTACGTGGCGGCCAAGCATGGTTTGCGCGGTTTCGCCGAGACACTGCGCCTGGAGGCACGTGAGTACCGGATAAAGGTCACGAGTATCTTTCCTGGAGCCACTAACACAGAGTGGTGGGACAAGCAGGAGGGGGACTTTCCGAGGAAACGGATGCTCGATGTTGATGATGTTGCTGCAGCGGTGGATTTTGCGCTCAATTTCAGCAAAAAAGGAGTGGTGGAAGAACTGGTATTGCGCCATCGGGCAGGGGATTTTTAATCTGGTCTCATCGAGTGCCATTTGCGGGCGGCAATTCTCTTGCAATCAGAGTTTGAATTCTTCTAAGTTCAAAAGCTATAGAAGAATAATCTAAGGCTCGTTCCTTCATCTTCTATAGGGCACCTGAGAGCCTTGGGGTGAACTCCCATACTCCGTTGGCAGGTGGATGGAACCCGGTGTTCGGTAAGTAATTTTCGGGCTAATCAGGAAGTCAAGCGGTCAAGTTCTGGAGTGCTACAGCGCAGCCGGGATTGGCAGTTTGCAGAGTTTATGAGTTTGTAAGGAGAATACGATTGGCGGTTAAGATTCGTTTAAAGCGCCTTGGGCGGCGGAAGCGGCCCTTTTTTCGTGTTGTGGCCATTGATTCGCGCAGCCGCCGGGATGGGGCTGAAATCGAACGATTAGGTTGGTATGATCCGCTGGTTGATAGCGGTGAGCAGTTTCAGTTGAATGAGGATCGGATCTTTCATTGGCTGGAAGTGGGCGCCCAGCCATCAAAGGCGGCACATAAGCTTCTTTCCCAAGCGGGGCTCAATCTCAAATGGCACTTGAAGCGAAACGGCAAAAGCGCTGAGGAGATCGAGGCGGCATTTGAGGAATGGCGAAAAGAGCAGCTGGATCGCCAGCGCCGGAAGGAAGCCGCGGAGGCCCAGAAGAAGCGGGCAGCGGAAGTGAAGGAAGCGCCAGCAGCTGAAGAGGAGTCTGCTGCTGAAGAAAAGGCCGCAGCAGAAGTAGTATCGGCGGAAGCGGAAGTGAAGGAAGCACCAGCGGCTGAAGACAAGCCTGCCACTGAAGAACAGGTCGCAGAAGAAGTCTCAGCGGAAGAGGTAGCTCAGGCAGAACCCCCATCCGAAGCTCAAGCTGACGAGCCCGAAGAGGCGGCCTCGGAACCGGAAGAGGAATCTGCCAGCCAGGAGGAAGTCGAGGCTGCAGACAAGGCCGACGCCGCAGAAGCGGTGGCAGCTGAGGAAGCGGTACCCGAGGAAGAGTCTCCGACTGGCGAAGAAGTGGAGGCCAAGACCGAGACTACAACCGAAACACCAGTCAAAGAAGATGTGGCCTCTGAGGAGACCGCATCGGACACTCCTCCGGATGAAGCTGGCGGTAAAGAGACTAAGGCGGATGAGCAATCTGGGGCTGAGGATATGGAACCAGCCGACTCGGATGAATCTGCCGCGGAAGAGGAGAGCAAGGAAGAGTAGCTGCTGTCTTCAAGCAACTGTAGAAATGCTCCGCAATGAACCGGCTCATTCACAAGATGAAGTACTTTCCAGTAGGGACCATCCTGAGGGGACATGGTCTGATGGGCGAAGTGAGGATCAATCCTACCATCAGTGATCTGGACATCTTGAGTGATGGCCTCACCTTGATGGCGACTTTCCCTGACGGTCGGGTACAGAATCTGAACCTGACGAAGGTGCGCTTGCATGGTGGAAAGGTGCTGTTGAGTTTCGAGGGCATCAAGGATCGCAATGAGGCGGATGCAATTAGGGGCGCAGAGTTATCCATTGCTCGCGAGAACTTGCCGTCTTTGGAAGAGGGCGAGTTCTATCTTGGTGACCTTGTTGGCTACACGGTGGCGATGGAGGACGGCACGGTCCTCGGGCTGGTTGAGGATGTATGGGACCTGCCCGCCAATGAAGTTCTCCGAGTGGTTCATAATGGCCGGGAGGTGCTGATTCCCCTGATTGATGAGGTGCTGACCGAAATCGATCATTCCGGTCGCCGGCTGGTCATCTCGGCTATGGAAGGACTCCTGGATTGAGCCTGCGCATTGATATAATAACTCCTTTCCCCAAGTTGGTGGAAGAGGTGGTCACAACCAGTATTCTGGGTCGGGCCAGTGATAAGGGCAGGGTCAGTTACGTTCTGCATAACCTGTACGAGTTTGCCGACCCGCCGCATAACAAGATTGATGATGAGCCTTATGGCGGCGGTGTGGGCATGATACTGAAACCCGAGCCCGTCTTTCGGGCTTTTGACCGGGTGCTGGAGCAATCAAGTGAGTCAGCCGCGGGACCGAGGATTATATTCCCCACGCCCGACGGCAAGCCTTTCACTCAAGCGGATGCCGAGGAACTGGCCCAATCCGAGCAGCTGGTCTTCATCTGCGGACACTACAAGGGCATCGACCAACGGATTCGCGATGAGCTGGTTACAGACGAATATTCCATTGGAGATTTCGTGGTATCCGGAGGTGAGCTGCCCGCTCTTCTTATACTGGATGCCATCGTGCGCCTTCAGGTTGGCGTACTGAGCTCTATGGAATCGGCGGAGACAGATTCATTCAGCAGTGATCTTCTCGATGGACCGCACTACACGCGGCCTAGAGAGTTCCGTGGGTTGGCTGTACCGGAGATCCTCCTGTCTGGCCACCATGGTGAGATCACCAACTGGCGACTGGAACGGCGCAGAGATCAGACCCGGAAGAGGCGCCCTGATTTGTGGCGGAAACAAATGAAAATTGAACGGCAAGCGTTGGAGCAGGATGATGGATAAGGTGCTGCACGAAGCCACCAGTGAAGATATACGGCAAGATCAGCCCCAGTTCCGTCCGGGTGACCGGGTGGCGGTGGACGTAAGGGTGGTGGAAGGAAACCGGACGCGCATCCAGACCTTTGAGGGGGATGTTATTGGCATGTCGGGAAGCGGGATCAACCGTACTTTCACCGTCCGGAAAGTTTCTGAAGGTGTGGGCGTAGAGCGGATTTTTCCTCTTCACAGCCCTAACATCAACAAGATCAAGCTTATGCGCGCCGGCAAGGTGCGCCGGGCGAAACTCTACTACCTGCGCCAGCTGCGCGGCAAGGCAGCCCGAATCAAGGAACGGCGCTAATTGGAGTTGACGTCACCTTGATTGGAGCCACCGTGAGTGGCTCTTTTTCTATGTGATTCCAGTGAGCTGAAGACAACCCATGGATTTCCGACGAGTTCTAACGATCACTTCGCTGGGTCATTTGCTGAACCACAGCCTTACGCTTATTTACCCAGTGATCATGATCCAACTGGTTGCGTTGTATCCCCAGGCTTCCCTCACCACGCTGGGTCTGTTAGGTACGGCACACTACTTCCTCTATGGTTTGGGTGCCTTCCCCGCTGGCTGGCTGACAGACCGACTGGGTGCCCGCAATGTCCTTCTGATTTACTTCCTGGGGTCAGCTACCTCCGTCCTGATCCTGGCCTTCTCATCCGGGCTGACTTCCCTGGCTGTGGGCCTGGCGCTATTGGGGCTGTTCTGCGCACTTTACCATCCATCAGGATTGACCTTGATCAGCCACAGTTCCCCGAGTATCAGTCGGCACATGGGTTTCCACGGGATCGCAGGCAGTCTCGGTTTGACATTAGGACCATTGATCGGCGGTGCCGTAGCCGGCTGGTACGGATGGCGGGCTCCGTATATCCTGTTCGGCTTTCTGGCCGCCCTTGCCGGAGCCTTCTTATGGATGACCTCCACCACTGATAGCAGCCATCGGTCACCCTCGCATCCCCAGGCCAAGCGGCCTACTCAATTGCGGCTGCTCATCTATTGCTACCTGATCACCATCTTCATGGGTCTGGCTCACCGGGGCACCTTGAACTTTATGCCCCTTTATTTCTCCCAGGTATTCACCGGCGCCTTGGCACCGGTGATGGTAGGCGGCTTTCTTACAGCACTGGTATTAGCTAGCGGCATTCTCGGCCAAATCCTCGGTGGGAGGTGGGGAGATCGCTACCAGCGGAATCGAGTCCTGGTTGTTGTCGTAGCGCTGAACATACCGGTCTTATTTCTGGTGACCTATACCCAGGGAGTTGTGCTCGTCATGGTAGCGATCCTGTGGGGAGTGGTCAACTTCTCCTACCAGCCGATTTCGAATGCGCTGATTGCCGATTTTTCCAGTCCCCGTCAGCGGGGGACCCTATTCGGCGTGATGCACGGACTCAACTTTGGCGTGGGTGCCCTGGCAGCGACCCTGGCTGGGGCCATTGGTGACCAGTGGGGTACGGCAGTCATTTTCCTGGCCATGGGATTACTGCTACTACCGGCTACCTTGGTTGGAATCCTGTTGCGAAGGATAGGCCCATCCATTTCCATTGATTCGGGCTGAGGCTCAGACTATATTCATTGCTTGATGAATTCTACAAAAGGTCAAAGTATACAAGATATACAACAGGATGACGTCGTCACCCGTTTATCCATTCTGGAAGGAGATATGGAGCGTCTCCACCAGATCGGCATCGCCCTATCCAGTGAAAAGAACCTGAATAAGCTGCTGGAGACCATCGTGGCAGAGGCCCGCGGATTCACCCACTGCGATGCAGGAACCCTATATCGGGTGAATGAAAAGAAGAAGGCCCTCACGTTTGAAATCATGCAGACCGAATCCACGGATTACTATGCTGGCGGCACGACGGGGAATAAGATCACTGTTCCGCCTGTTCCCCTGGTGAAAGACGAGCAACCCAATTATGCCAATGTTTCGGCATATGTGGCTATCACTGGTGAAGTGGTGAATATCCCTGACGTGTATGAGGCCGAGGGATTCGACTTTACCGGTCCCAAGAAATATGATGAGATGACGGGCTATCGTACCCAGTCGATGCTGGTGATTCCCATGCGGGACCACACCGATAAGGTAATCGGTGTTCTCCAACTCATCAACGCCCTTAGTCAAGAAGCGGAGCGTATTCCCTTCCAGACGCGTTTTGAATCCATGGTCAGATCGCTTGCAAGTCAGGCAGCGGTGGCGATCAACAACGCCCAGCTCATTCAGGACATTGAGAATCTGTTCAAATCGGTGGTGCATTACACCGTGAAAGCCATTGATGCCCGGAGCCCGCACACGGCAGGCCACTCCAGCCGCGTGGCGCAGCTCACTCGCCGCTTGGCAGAAGATGTCAACCTACAGACCACGGGTCCCTTCGCCGATTATCATTTCAACGATGAGGAGCTGGAAGAGATCTGGATGGCCGCGATCATGCATGACGTGGGCAAGATCGGGGTGCCTGAGGCTGTGCTGGAGAAGCATAACAAGCTGGACGGCGCGGATTTCGAGCTGGTTATAAGCCGCCTTAAGCGTGTCAAAGCATTCATCCTGCAAAGGGCTGAGAATCGGAACCGAGACAACGGATATCCTCCGGAACATAGGGATGAGCAGGTGCACCAGGAGCTGGAGGAGTGGGAAAAGGATTGCGAGTTCATCCAATGGGTGAACAAGCCGGGATTTCTGGCGCCGGAGAAGAAGGAGATCCTGGATCAGATTTCGCAAAAAACCTTCGTAGATATAGATGGTGAAGAGCATCCCTACCTCATGCCAGCGGAATACGAAGCCTTTTCAGTGGTCAAGGGCAATTTGACTGATGACGAGCGGAAGGCTATTCAGCACCACGTGGTCGAGACAGAGAAGATGCTCCGGAAGCTGCCTTTCACGGACAAACTTGCCCATGTGCCCATGTATGCAGCCAGCCACCACGAATGGCCCAACGGGAAAGGGTATCCCAAAGGTTTGAAGGGCGATGAGATTCCCCTGCCAGCTCGGATGATGTGTATAGCCGATGTTTGGGATGCTCTTACTGCCCAGGACCGTCCCTACAAGCCAGCCATCCCACCAGAGAAATCGTGTCAGATTCTTCAGGCTGGGGCAGAGCATGATGAGTTCGACAAGGATCTGGTGGACCTTTTCGTGCACCACCGCCTGTGGGAGAAGAAGCCCGGCGAGATTACGGAGTTTCCCGAGGACACTGATGATACACAGTAAGCACCAGCAGGTGCGACATGGTTGAACATCCTCCGGGAGTCCGTGCGGCTCTCCAGTCTCTCCCCTCAGTTGATGAACTTCTTGCCACATTCCCCCCTGAAAAATACCGGATAACCCGACGCCAAGCCCGAGCCGCCATGCGGGAAGTTCTGGTGGACATGCGGCGACAGATCATTGGCGGAGCAGATGTTCCCGATGTCGGTTCGGAGGTAAAGTCAGCGATAAGTGAACGGTTGCACCATCTGGCCAAGCCCAGATTGAGACTGGTACTCAATGGGACGGGAGTGGTATTGCATACCGGACTGGGGCGGGCACCCTTGAGTGGTCAGTTACTGGACCGGGCTTTCTGCTCCCTCAGTGGCTATCCTAATCTGGAGCTGGACCTCAAGACAGGCAAGCGTGGTGAGCGTTTGGAGCTGGTCACGGATTTATTCAGGGCGTTGGTGCCATCGGAGGGGCTGGTGGTCGTGAACAACAACGCCGCAGCTGTACTGCTGATGATCGACACTATTGCCCAGGGCAAGGAGGTGGTGATCAGCCGGGGACAGCAGGTGGAGATCGGCGGCTCCTTCCGGATGCCGGATGTCATAAGCAAAGCTCAAGCCCGCATGGTTGAGGTCGGTACCACGAATCGCACTCACCTGGCCGACTATGAGCGCGGTATCTCAGGCGAGACAGGCGCTCTCTTGCACGTGCACACCAGCAACTATCGGGTGGAAGGTTTTACGGCCGAAGTTCCGATCCCGGAGCTGGCAGCGTTGGCCAAAAAGAGACGTCTTCCCTTGCTGGTTGATCTGGGCAGTGGAAGCCTGAGCGACCATCCCATCGTTGATGTAGCCAGCGAACCCAGTGTAGCCAGCATGCTGAAAGCTGGTGCCGATCTGGTGTCATTCAGTGGAGATAAGCTGTTGGGTGGTCCGCAGGCTGGCTTGATCGCCGGACGCCGGGTGTGGCTCAAGCGCCTCCATAAGAATCCGCTCTATCGGGCTCTGAGGTGTGATAAAGTGATCCTTGCTTTACTAGAGCAAATCTTGCGCACCTACGTTGATCCGGATGCGTTCACTGCTGAGAACCTGGCTTTAAAGCTCCTCAACCGGGATCGGGAGAAGCTGCACTCGCAGGCTGAAGATTTGCTGGAGCGTTTCGTCCCTGATTCCAAGGCCGGCGAGTATATTCAGATTGTGGAGTCCACCGTAGAAGCCGGGAGTGGCTCCCTGCCACAGGTCGATATTCCCAGTATCGCCCTGGCGATCAGAAAACCGGGGATCAAGCCGGATGAGCTGGCCCAGCGATTCCGTATGGCGGCCCAGCCCGTAGTGGGCTACGTTCGCCGGGGCCGATTCTATATTGACCTGAAAGCCATTCCCCTAGAGAAGAACGATCTGCTGGCCCAGTCGCTCCGGGAAGTGCTGGCCATGGATCCCGAGGGAAATTCCCAGAGCACCACATGAGTCACCCCCGACAGGTGGTCATCGGCCTGGCGGGCCATATTGATCATGGCAAGACCGCTCTGGTGCAGGCGTTGACCGGCGTGGATACGGATACCCAGGAAGAAGAGAAGCGCCGAGGAATGACCATCGACATCGGCTTTGCCTTCCTGACCGATTCCATCACGTTCGTAGACGTACCCGGTCACGACCGATTCGTCAAGAATATGGTGCGCGGTGTGGCTGGTATCCATATGGGATTACTGGTGGTGGCGGCCGACGACGGCGTCATGACCCAAACCAGAGAGCATTTTCACATCCTTCGATTCCTGGGTGTGCAGCGGATATGTGTGGCAGTGAACAAGGTGGACCTGGTTGAGAATGACTGGCTGGAGCTGGTGGAGGAAGACATTCGGCAACTATTGGCGGGCACACCCTACCAGGAGAGTCCGGTAGTCCGGGTGTCAGCGATCGAACGGACTGGGTTGGAGGCACTGCGGGTGGTATTGATCGAAGAAGCCGGCAGGATACGCTCATGGGAGGACCGGGGATTCTTCCGCCTGCCAATCGACCGGGTTTTCAGCCTGAAAGGATTCGGTACCGTTGTGACGGGCACCGTGATAAGTGGTAGCCTGAAGCTTGGGGATTCGGTTGAGTTAGTTCCGGGAACGCGCGAGGTGAAGCTGAGAGGTATCCAGAGTCACGGTGCGAACGTAGACCAGGTGGTCATGGGTGATCGGGCAGCCTTGAACATTGCTAATCTATCGGCGGACAGGATAGAGCATGGAGAGCAACTGGCGACCCCAGAGTATGTCGCTCCCACGAAGACCTTGGCCATTGAGATCAGTCTCCTGGATGAGGCACCGACTTTGCCTCACAACCACCCGGTACGAGTTAATATAGGCACGGCTGAGGTCATAGCCCGATTGAAACTGCCCGATACCAGCCGGCTTAAGCCCAGCAGGACAGCGGGGGCAATACTGGAACTTCAGGAGCCGACTCCCATAGTGGCTGGCGACCGTCTGATCCTACGCAGCTTCTCACCCATTACCACCATTGGAGGCGGGATAGTGTTGGACACAGAAATGCCTCGGTGGTGGCGAGATCGGAAAAGATGGGTGACCCGGCTTGTTTCCACGTCCCCTGCAGACCGCCTTATGCTTATGATCGGCAGTCGGAACTCACGGCCGTTTTCCTTGGCGGCGTTATCCCGCCGCTGGGGGTGGGCTGAGCAGAAGCTGCGCACCGCCCTGCCCGAGGAGATTCTTCAGGTAGGACGAACTGAGAATCCCTGGTTGGTTACTGGCTCTCAATCAGTAACTTTGAATGAGCAGATTGTAAGCGTCGTGACCGAATACCATCGTACATACCCCTATAACCGGGGTGCCAACCGGGAATTCATCAGGCAGCAGGTAAATGGTGATGAGCGCTTTCTGGAGGAGTGGCTCAAAGGCATGGTCGATCAGGGGCTCCTGAAGGTAAGCGGCGAGACCTGGAGTCTGCACTCTTTTTCCGTCCAGCTCAGTGATGAGGATGAGACTCTATTGAGCAAGATTGTCGACACGCTGGAACAGCAGGGATTTCAGGTCGAATATGTTGAGGCGCTTGCGGTGAGCCTGGATATCCCGCTGGAACGGTTATTGACGCTCTGTGTCTTTGCTGAAGGCCAGGGGAGACTAGTGCGCATCAACCAGCGCATATTCATGCATCGGGATACCGTGGATCGGTTGATCGGAGCTGTTGGACAGCACTTCAGGGAGCACCGGGAGCTGACGGTGGCGGATGCGAAGGAGATCACGGGTACTACCAGAAAGCACACCGTCCCGCTGCTGGAGTACCTGGATCGCAACAGCCATACCATCCGGGTAGGAGATAAGCGACAGCGACCCGGTGAATAAGCCAGCGAAAGAAAAGAAGCCACCGCGCAGTACGCCGCTGATGCGGCAGTATCGGGAGGCCAAGAACGCTCACCCGGATGCTATCATGCTGTTCCGGATGGGCGATTTTTACGAGACCTTCGAGGAGGATGCGAAGATCGCCTCCCAGGTGTTGGGCATTGCGCTCACCAAGCGCTCGAACCAGGGTCGTTCCGAGCGTGAAGGTCCGGCTACGGACATTCCGCTGGCTGGCTTTCCCCATCACGCCCTGGAGTCGCACCTTCACAAGCTATTGGCCGCCGGCCATAAAGTGGCGATCTGTGAACAGGTTGAGGATCCCAAGCTAGCCAAGGGCATCGTCAAGCGCGCGGTGGTAGAGGTGGTCACCCCGGGAACCGCTTTAACGGAAAAATTCCTGGTGCAGGGTGACAATAACTTCCTGGCCGGAGTCTACTCGGAGGATGATCGAGTGGGCTTGGCTTTGCTCGATAACTCCACGGGGGAGTTCTTCCTTGAGGAGCTGTCCCTGGAGCAACTGACCGACCACCTCCACCGGTATCAGCCATCGGAGATCCTGCTGCCGGAAGATGGGCAGGATATGCTGCAACCGAAGATCGGGCAGACAGACGTCCTGCTCACCCCTTACCAGGGTTGGATCGGTGAGGCTGACAACGCGATCCATGAACTGACCCAGCACTTTGGCACTACTTCACTCAAGGGGTATGGGGTTGAAGACTATCCTTTGGGCATTTCGGCCGCGGCGGCAATTATCCACTATTTATACCAGAACAATCCGGGGCCTAAGCCGCACATTTCCAGCCTGCGAGCGGTCCAGGACAAGCAGTATATGGGTCTGGATAATTTCACTGTCCGGAACCTGGAGCTGTTTCACTCGCTGGCGACCCAAGGGACGCATGGAACGCTTATCAGCGTATTGGACCGGACCTGTACGGCGGCCGGTTCCCGTTTGCTCAAGCAGTGGCTGCGCGCGCCCTTGCAGGATCGGGGATCTATCGAGGTACGATTGAGCCGAGTGGAGGAACTGGTGGCAGAGAGCCAGCTGCGTGGTGATCTGCAGAGACTGCTTCAAGGCAGCAGCGACATCGAGCGCATCCTGGGGCGGATTTCCGCTGGTCGTGCCAATCCGCGGGATGTAGCCAATCTCGCCAGCAGCTTGGAGATCATCGGTGGTGTTGTCCAATGGGTCGGTGAGCGAAAAGTTCCTCAGTTAAATCGCCTCGTAGACCGCTTCCACGATACGGAAAGGCTGGTACAACTGATCCGTCAGGCCCTCGTCGATGATCCACCGCTGAATATTTCCAAGGGCGGGTACATCCGGCATGGTTTCCATGGGGAACTGGATGAGTTGCGCGAAATAGCTCAGAGCGGAAAATCATGGATCGCCAGTCTGCAGGCAGAAGAACGCGAGCGTACTGGAATCCCCAGCCTGAAAGTGGGCTATAATAATGTCTTCGGGTACTACATTGAAGTGACCAGGACCCATCAGGAGAAGGTACCGGAGAGCTACATTCGTAAGCAGACGCTGGTGAATGCCGAGCGGTACATCACGCCCGAGTTGAAGGAATACGAGGAGAAAGTTCTCTCGGCCGAGGAGAAGATCCAATCGGTTGAGCGGGAGCTTTTTGAGGACCTACAGAAGCAGCTGCTGGAACATGCCCGGGAGGTGCAGGAGAACGCTCGCGTGCTGGCAATGGTGGATATTGCGGCCGGGTTGGCCGACGTGGCAATACAGAACAATTATTCTCGTCCTGTACTGGAAGACGAGCCGGTGCTGGTATTAAAGGAGTGCCGCCATCCAGTGGTGGAGACTTTATTGCCACTGGGCGAAAGATTCACGCCGAATGACCTGGACATGGATCCCGATTCGAGTCAGATCCACATCATAACGGGGCCCAACATGTCGGGTAAGAGTACTTATCTGCGACAGGTGGGATTAACCGTGGTCATGGCCCAAATGGGATCATTCGTTCCGGTGAATGAAGCTCGGATCGGTGTGGTGGATCAGGTGTTCACCCGGGTAGGCGCCAGCGATAATCTGGCAGGTGGGGAGAGCACTTTCCTAGTGGAAATGGTCGAGACAGCCAGAATTCTGCACAATGCCACCCGCCGGAGTCTCGTGCTGCTGGACGAGATTGGACGTGGGACCTCGACCTACGATGGGCTTTCCATTGCCTGGGCCGTGACTGAGTATCTTCATCAAAACCAGTCCGTTGCGGCCAAGACGCTTTTTGCCACCCATTATCATGAACTGGTCTCCCTGGGAGAGGCCCTGCCACGGGTGAATAACTTCAATGTTGCCGTAAGGGAGTATGGACAGGAAGTGGTGTTTTTGCGTAAGATTATTCCTGGTGGAACTGACCGTAGTTATGGTATTCATGTAGCTCAGATGGCAGGGCTGCCACCACAGGTAATCCGGAGGGCGGGAGAGATTCTGGCCTCGCTCAGCGATCGTACCGAAGGCACCACGACGATCGAGATCCAAACAGATACCGGTTCCCAGGGAGAGTTGTTTGAAGCTCAGGAACTTGAGCTGCTCAATGACTTTAAACAAGTCGACATCAATGCCCTGACGCCCATCGAGGCGTTGAACCTTCTGGACAGTTTGAAGAAGAAGCACGGACTGTGATTAGGCGCATCCAACCAGTACTGTTCCTCATTTTGCCGTTTTGCCTTTTGGGACAGGCCAAATATGCCGGTGAGTTGTTCGAATTTCCCGGTGACGCCCGGAGTACGGGTATGGGTGGCGCCGGGGTAAGCAGTCTGCACGGGGCGGCGACCGGCTTTTACAATCCGGCGTTGGTTGGCCAGCCCCACGCGCCGGGTATCATGCTTGCCCACCGGGAGCAGTTCGGGGGCGTGGTGAGCGCCGATCTGCTGGCCGTATGCATCAGCCACTCGTCGCGACTGGCTTTTCAGCTGGGGGTGGTCCGGCGGGGAGTGGACCATATACCGGATACACGCCTGGCCCTTGATGACCTGAACGGCAATGGCATATTGGATGACGACGAACGGCTGGCGCCCGAAAGGATCAGCTACTTTAACCAGCGGGAATGGGGCGTATTATTATCGGTGGCGCGAAAGGACCAGTCTGGTTGGCACTGGGGGGGTAATGCCAAACTGGTAGGCCACTGGCTGGGTGATGATCTAGGTCTGGGACTCGGTTTCGATCTTGGTGTCTGGCGAACGCTGGGCTCCGCGCTGGCATATGGTCTGATGCTCCAGGATATCACGACCACTCAAGTGTTCTGGAGTACGGGACATCGGGAAACGATCGTTCCAAGGCTCACGACCGGCCTGCGCTGGGATTTTACGTTACCGCTGGTCAGGCGCGTCGTCGCTGTTGAGGGGGAGTTAACCAGTCGGCTTGATGGACGCCGTATGGAACGGGCCTTTGATATCGGGCGGATGAGCTTTCTCAGCAAGCTAGGGCTTGAGCTGGCACTGAATGAAAATCTCTCGATACGTGGCGGCAGTTCCACCATCTATCCGCTATCCCTGGGGGCGGGACTGCGCTTCCCGGCCTTTTCCGTGGATTATGCCTATATCGGAGATACGGGTGCACAGGTTTTCGATCCCACCCATCAGCTCTCTGTCACCCTGTTTATAGAGGCGCTGCGCGCGTTTCTCGAAGCCGATTAATGCACTATATCTGTAGCTTTCATGGTGATATTGTGGTGTGGATCACTCTATCTACTAAAATTTTAAAGGTTTATCTATAAGCTATCGTTGATTCTATCAACGTAGCATATTAGTTTCTGGCTCCAAAATAAGGCCATTATCGTGATAAAGAGCATGACAGGATTCGGTCAGTGCCAGGTTACCCGTGATGGTGTAATCCTTGCTACCGATATTCAATGCTTGAACAGCCGTTTTTTTGACGTGACTGCCAGACTGCCGCGTGTGATGCAGAAATGGGAACCACAGATCCGTAAGGAGACACAGGAAGCACTGGTCCGAGGCAAAGTGAATGTGACCGTAACCGTGGGTGTAGATGAGGAGGCTGATGCACCGATACGTCTTAATCGTCCACGCCTTAGATTGTACCATGAGCTGTTCAAAGAGATCCAGGATGAGTTGGATCTTCCGGATCAGGCGACGCTGTCGCATTTTGCAGCGATGAGCGATGTCTTTGTTCTGGAGGAAGGAGCGAGGGATGAGCTTTATCGGGATCTACTGCTGGAATCCTTAGGTACGGCTCTGGCGGAACTGCAGGCTATGCGGCTGGCTGAGGGAGCTAACCTGGCGGCTGATCTTCGGAGTCGGGTGGAGTTGCTACAGAAAGAGATTCAGGCTGTCGAGCAGCTGGCAGCGGAACGCCGCGCCGGGGATTTAGACCGATTTCGTGATCGCATACAAGAATTACTGGATGGCATACCTGTGGATGAGGGACGGCTGCTCCAAGAGGCGGCGATCCTGGCTGAGAAAAGGGACATTACTGAAGAATGTACCCGGCTGAAAAGCCACCTGGATCTATTTCATACTTATGTTGAAGATGAGGTAGATACCGGCAAGCGATTGGGATTCCTGCTCCAGGAGATGGGACGAGAAGTGAATACACTGGGTGCGAAAACCGATCATATTGATATTAATCACATCGTGGTTCGCATTAAGAACGAGCTGGAAAAGATCCGGGAGCAGGTGCAGAATATTCTATGAGTAGGGGGCATCTGGTAGTTATAAGCGCACCGTCGGGAGCAGGGAAGACGACAATCTGCCGTCGCCTGCAGACGTCCCATCCTGAGTGGCGTTTCTCCGTTTCGGCTACGACGCGTCCTCGGAGGCCGAACGAAACCAATGGCGAGGATTACACCTTTCTCACCGAGGAGCAGTTTGATGCCTACATATCGGCGGGTGAGCTGGTGGAATGGGAATGGATCTATGGACATCGTTACGGTACCCTGCACTCTACGCTGGTGGAAGCTTTGGAGGGCGGAGAAGCACTACTGTTGGATGTGGATGTAAAGGGCGGAGTCAGGGTCAAAGGCCGATTTCCCGAGGATACAACCGCGATCTTCATTGATCCCCCAAGTATGGAAACGCTCATCGAACGTCTGAAGAAGCGGGGCACTGAAAGTCCGGAAACGCTGAAGAAACGGCTTGATCGTATTCCCGAAGAGCTGGCCTACAAGAAGGATTACGACCACATTGTGGTTAATGATGATTTAGACCGAGCTGTGAATGAAATTGAAACCATAATCATGGAGGTGCAATGAAGTTAGAGACGCTGTCATTTCAAGAGATCCTGAGCCATACACCGGATGTCTTTGAGGCGGTCGTGGTGGCTGGTCACAGGGCGCGGCAGATTAATAGCCGGCGAGCAGCGGAACGCGTTGATTTTACAGAGGAATATCCGGAGGAAGATTATCTTCCGGTGGACACAGTCGACGAAGAGGAGTATGTAGCCGAAGAGAAATCGAGCGTATTGGCTATGGAGGATTTCCTGGAAAATCGACTCGAGTGGCGCTACGTTGACCCGGAGAGCGAGAACGCAGATGAGGAATCCTAGAGCACCGGTGTAGCTCCTTGTCCTCCCCAGTCAAACAGGCAATTAGGTATCTCCAGCATCACCAGCGGCTGTATGGCGATCAGTTGATACTGGGGCAACCCGTGGTCTCGGATACGACGGTATCTTTAGGAGCGCAGGAGGTGAAGGATCAGGTGACTGCGCTGGCAGCTTTTGAAGAGGAGATTCAGAGCTGTCAACATTGTGCTCTCGGCGCAATGCGGACCAGGTTTGTATTCGGTGTAGGCGATCCGGGAGCAGACCTGGTGTTCGTTGGTGAAGCTCCTGGCCTGGAAGAGGATCGGCAGGGCGAACCGTTTGTAGGTCGGGCGGGCAAGTTACTGGACCGGATACTGGCCGCCATCGAACTTTCGCGTCAACAGGTCTATATCTGTAATATCCTCAAGTGTCGGCCTCCGGACAATCGGGATCCGTTGGCCTCAGAAGTGGAGCAGTGCTTACCATATCTAAAGGAACAGTTCCGCATCATCAAACCCAAGCTCATCGTAGCTCTAGGGCGCGTGGCTGCTAAGACGCTTCTGGGGGTGGAAGAGAGTTTGAAGAACATGCGTCAGCAGGTGTATAACTACGAGGGAGTGGAGATGCGGGTCACCTATCACACGGCGGCCCTACTGCGTAATCCACGCTTGAAGGCCGCTGCCTGGGAGGATTTCCAGATAATTCGAGACCGTTACCGGGAGCTGGCCGGTCTCCCGCCCGAACGAAAGCAGGAACAAGCTGGGTCTCCCGGTGAGTAAGATAATGGACAGGCGGGCATAATGGCCAAGAAAGAAGACGGCGAGCTACAGCTTCCACCACAGAACATAGAAGCCGAACAAGCCGTACTGGGGGCTATCCTGATGGATCAGAAGGCTCTGGATCGGGTCATGTCCCTGTTGTCACCGAACGCCTTTTATAAGGAAGCTCATAACCGCATTTACACTGCTATGTTGGATCTGCAGAATGTGGGTGATCCGGTGGATACGGTGACCCTGACCAACAAGTTGAGCAAGGATGGTTCTCTGGAAAAGGTGGGCGGAGCTTATTATATCACTGGTCTGGTAGAGGCGTTGCCCTCCGCCGCCAATGTAGAGCACTATGCGCTCATCGTGAGGGAGAAGCATGTGCTTCGGGAGGTTATCGAGACCGGGAATAATCTGATTGCGGAGGCTTACCAGGGAGAGTTGGAGCCGGATGAGTTACTCGACTCTGCGGAGCATAGTCTCTTTGATCTGCAGCGTCGCGCGGGCGGAGCGAAAATGGTGGACATCGAGCCCATCCTGCACGAAAGTCTCACCAAGTTGGATAAACAGCATCACGACCGGAAGCATGGCTACACCGGGCTTCCTTCGGGGTTTCCCGATCTTGATGATATGACTGACGGCTTTCAGCCGGCTGACTTGGTTATTCTTGCCGGGCGACCATCGATGGGCAAGACGGCGTTCGCTCTCGGCATTGCCAGGAACACGGCGAAGATGTATGGCCACAGGGTAGGCTTATTCAGCATGGAGATGTCTGACTACCAGGTGGCTCTGCGCCTCATGACGGCGGAAGCGAAAATTGATTCTCACAGTCTGCGTCGGCGGAGACTCGGTTCGCAAGATTGGCCCAAGATTTCCAAGGCTGCGGGCGAGCTATCCGAATTACCTATATATATAGATGACACGGCAGGATTGAATATCCTCGAGCTGCGTTCACGGATTAGGCGTCTCAAGGCCGACTACGGCATCGAGATGGCGATCATCGATTATCTGCAACTGCTGGCGGGCCATGGTCGAGCCGAGAGTCGTCAGCAGGAGATCTCGGAAATGACCCGCTCTTTAAAAGGCTTGGCGAAAGAGCTCAATATCGTGATTCTGGTACTCTCGCAATTGTCACGAGCACCGGAACAGAGGCCGGGCAAGGATAAGAAACCGATTATGTCCGACTTGCGCGAGTCTGGTGCTATTGAACAGGATGCGGATGTGATTCTATTCTTGTATAGACCCTGGGTATACTCCCGGTCGGACAACGATATCGGGCTTGCTGAGGTGATCATTGGAAAGCAACGTAATGGGCCAACAGGAAAGGTGGATCTTACCTTTATTTCCAAATATGCGGGATTTGAGTCCACGACACCGGAGGAACAGAAACGTCGTGCCCGGGTAACGGAAGAGGAATTGGAGGAAGAGGCGCCCTTTTAATGGTCGTTGACACGCTTAAACAGATCCTTCCCGGTAGTGTCCGGCATACGGACAAGTTCCAGACGATCCTCGACCATCTGCATCTTGATGGAGAGCACCGCAAGGGAACAGCGGACTTTTTATTGCGGGCTTACCAGATGGCTGAGAAGGCCCATGCCAAGCAGACCCGCAAGTCGGGTGAGCCGTACTTCGAACACTGCTACCAGGTGGCCCTATTATTAGTGGAATGGCGCATGGATCCCGTTACCATCGCAGCCGGCCTATTGCACGACTCAATCGAGGATACTCCCTTTACAACTGATGACATCAAGGAACAGTTCGGGCTGGAAGTCAGCAATCTGGTGGAAGGAGTGACCAAGCTCTCCGATATCAAGTTCCGTAGCCGCGCCGAGCAGCAGGCCGAGAACTACATGAAGATGCTGTTATCAGTTGCCAAGGACATCCGGGTGATAATCATTAAATTTGCAGATCGGCTTCACAACATGCGCACCCTCCAGCATCTACCGCTGATCAAGCAGCGGAGAATCGCTGTCGAGACCCGTGACGTGTACGCACCGTTAGCCCACCGGCTTGGAATGGCCCGTGTCAAATGGGAGCTGGAAGACCTGGCCTTGAAGACTCTGGAACCGGAGGCCTTCGGAGAGCTGGTAAAAAAGGTGCGGGATTCCCGTATTGAGCAGGAAAAATATATCGAAGAATTCGCTGGTCCCATTCGTGAATTGTTGGAAGCGAACCATATCAAGGCCAAAGTGGTGGGTCGGCCTAAACACTATTTCTCTATCTGGGGCAAGATGCAGCGTCGGAGTGTGGGTTTCGAGGAGATTTATGACCTGCTGGCTATCCGGATCATCGTGGATCGTCTGGATGAATGTTACGCCGCGCTGGGGATTGTCCATCAGCTGCATACGCCTGTTCAGGAGCGCTTCAAGGATTTCATTGCCACCCCTAAACTGAATGGCTACCAATCCATCCATACCACAGTGGTGGGTTCGACCGGAAAAATGGTGGAGGTTCAGATTCGGACGAATGACATGGATCAGACGGCGGAGATCGGGGTGGCGGCCCATTGGCGCTATAAAGAGGATCACCGTGGAGGCGTTTCCACCATGGACCGCCAGGTCCGGTGGCTCAGGGAACTGGTGGAAGTGGTTCAAAACGAGAAGTCTACACCCGAGGAGTTCCTTGAGCTGCTCAGGATCGATCTGTTCAAAGATGAGATATTTGTGTTCACACCCAAGGGTGATCTTATCCAGCTGCCGGTGGGATCGACGCCGGTGGATATGGCTTTTGAAGTGCATACCGAGGTGGGCATTCATTGTGTTGGAGCCAGGGTAAACGGCAAAATTGTTCCCTTGAACACCGTGCTCAATAATGGTGACACGGTGGAAATCATCACGTCGGAACATCAGACTCCGGGGCACGCATGGCTCAAATTCGTTCAGACAGGGAAGGCCAAGAGCCACATTCGGAAGTTCATCCGCCGTGCCCAAACGGAAGAGAGTGTTAGGCTAGGCCGGGAAATGATGGATAAGGCCCTCCGACGACTGAAGCGAACGTCGCTGAAGCGAGACTTGCGGCGGAATCCCCAGAAGGTTGGCTATGATACGGAAGATGCCCTGTATGCAGCCCTCGGTCGCGGAGATGTGACCGTCAGGCTCATCATTGAGCGCCTTGTGCCTGATCTCGCCGGCGAAGGTGAGGGCCTGGGGAAGAAGCTCGCCGAGCCTCCAACGCGTCGGTCCCGCAGGTCGGCTCAGGGTGTCCGAGTGGATGGCATCTCCGATCTGTTGATCTCTTTAGGAAAGTGCTGTAATCCGATTCCTGGCGATGAGATTATCGGATTTGTTACCCGCGGGAGGGGCATCACTGTCCATCGGGTTACCTGCGCCAATCTCCCCTTAATCGGTGGCGATCAAGACCGCTATGTCGAGGTGGAATGGGATGTGGGCAGGAAACGTGATTTTGTGGTCCAGCTCAAGATTGTTGCTGAAGACCGGAAACACTTTCTCAAGGATGTCACGGAATCCACATCGAAGCTCAATACCAATATCGTTAGTGTTGATCTGGGTGTGGAAGAAGGGATTCTTACCTGCTACATGGCTGTAGAGGTGGATGGCATCCGCAAACTGAACCGAATTCAGAATCGAATCAAGATGATTCCTGGAATCATATACATGGAGCGTGAATAGCAATGAGTACTAACAATGCTGTGACTTATACCAAGAAAGACGTCACTCAACGGGTGGCAGAGAAGTTGGCTCTACCGGTGTCCAAGATGAAGGCCCCGGTGGATGCCGTTTTTGAAGCCCTTCGTGAGATTCTGAGTGAAGACCACCGATCAATGCGCATCGAGATTCGGAATTTCGGCGTGTTCGAGGTGAAGCCCACCAAGGCTAAGCCCCGGGCCCGCAATCCGAGGACCAACGAGGAAGTCTACGTTCCCCCCCGACGCAAGAGCCACTTTAAGCCCGGACGTCTTCTCAGAGCAGTTCTGAGAGAACCGCTGGATCCGGAGTAGGCTCTGCCTGCCGGTGGCACGCATCCTAGGTATCGACTACGGAGAACGACGTTTAGGCCTGGCGGTTTCCGATCCTGGTCAGGTGATCGCTCAACCTCTCACCACCCTTGTCCGTGAGAAATCCGGTGGGTGGTGGGAGCAGCTGGCCGTCATCATCGCGGAGCAGAAAATTGAGGCAATAGTTGTGGGCTACCCGCTCACTTTGGGCGGCTTGCCTTCCCGTCAGACTGAGACGGTGGACCGGTTTATTCGTACACTGCAAGACCGGGCAACCGTGCCTATTCATAGTTTCGATGAGCGTCTCACATCAGTGGCCGCCAAAAAGGCCTTAATCCAGCAGGGGATCAAGACAGGACACCGGAAGGGAGAAGTGGACCGTACCGCTGCTGCGATCATGCTGCAGGACTACTTGGACAGTACCCGATGAGGATTGGTGACGTTCTACAGGGATATCAGCGCCTGCCTCTAATAGCCAGGCTAGCCCTGGCGGGAGTCGTCACTGGCCTCAGTTTCCCACCCTCGCCGCTCGGATTTCTGGCTTGGGTAGGGCTGGTCCCGCTCGTCAAATCCTGGCTGGACTCGCCCTCACCTCTTCGTTCCGCCTATTACGGCTTTCTGTGGTCGCTCGGATTCCTGTTGGTGGTTATGTATTGGTTGGCCTTCAACTACGGGACGTACTGGTGGGCAGCGACGATGAGTATGTTAGCAGCGGTCCTTGTGCTCTCGCTCAACTACATAGTTATCGGCTGGTGGTTTGGCTGGTTGCATGCCAAATTGGGTAGAACGGCATTGTGGCTGCTTCCGCTGCTGTGGGTGAGCATTGAGTTTCTGCGCAGTTTCGGAACCCTTGGTTTTCCATGGGTCGCCCTGGCGAACGGTCAGACCGCTTTTTTGCTCCCCATTCAGAACGCGGAAATCATTGGGATTTGGGGTGTGAGCTTCTGGGTGGTGTTGATCAATGTTGTCGTAGTAGAACTATGGACTGCCCGTGAGAAGCAAAGAGCGGCGATCGTTCTGGCGGGCGTGATCCTTGTTCCGTGGCTCAGCGGTTGGTTGTTATTACCTGAGGTGCCTGCTCCAACGCTGCGTGTGGGAGTGGTCCAACCCAACGTGAATGCAGCCGCCAAGTGGAATCCGGAAATCCGTCATGAGCACTTTGACCAACTGGTCACTCTTACAAGCGAAGCAGCCAGGGATACACCTGATGTGGTCTTCTGGCCGGAAGCGGCTACCCCCGCCTATCTCCGCAGGGGCGGGCGACAATACTTGCGACAGATCCAGGAAGAACTGCGGATCCTGAAGGTCCCCGTCGTCACGGGTATGCCGGATTATGACCGGAGCCTGGATAACAAGGTGCGGTACTACAATGCAGTCGGATATATCGACAGTACGGGACTGCACAGCGAACAGTATAACAAGATCCACTTGGTCCCGATGGGGGAGTATATCCCGTTATCGAAATGGATACCGGGTCTCAATGCCCTCAACTTGGGGCAGGGCAACTTTACACATGGCACGGAGTATACCCTCTTTGAGGTTGATTCCACTCTTTTTGGCGTCGGGGTATGCTATGAGACGACGTTTCCCCGCCTGAATCGACGTTTCGTAAGGGAAGGGGCCAGTTTCTTGGTGGGAGTAGTGAATGATGCCTGGTATCAAACTTCTTCCGGTCCGTATCAACATGCCGCTCAGGCCCGCTACCGGGCGATAGAGTTCCGCCGACCAGTGGTGCGCGCGGCGAATACGGGTATCAGTATGATCATCGATCAATCCGGGAGGGTAACACGACGTATGGGCTTAAACAAGGAGGGGACCTTCACCGCTCAGATTGCGCCCAGCACAGGGATGACTCTTTATGGCCGTTTCGGAGACCTGTTTGCCTGGTTGAATGTAGTGGTGGCCTTGGGGCTCACGGCCATTATCTTCCGAAGTTCCTTTAAATCTGAGGCTGAGACAGATGTGGTGTAGAACGAGAGAACTGGTACTGGTCTTACTGCTCGCCGGGCTGCCGTTGCTGAAGGCACAGGCCCCGGCCGCTCCAACAGAAAGAGGGGCGGTGATCAGGTCTTTGATTCTGCCGGGGTGGGGGCAGCACACTCTCGGAGCCCGAACGGCAGCTCGCCGGATGATGACCATTGAAGCCGGTCTATGGATGACATTCTTCCTGGCACGGGGAGCAGCCGATTGGTACCTGCAGGATTTTCAAGCCTTCGCTGCGCTCCATGCAGGAGTGGAATACAGGCACAGTCGACCGGATATTTACTATTACCGCGTCGGACGCTACGACTCAATAGAAGAGTATAACCAGACTCAGCTGCGCCAGCGCAATCGGATTGACGTTTATCCCCTAGATAGCGGTCTCGATTGGCATTGGGTGGATTCAACCCACAGGGAACGCTACCAGGAACTGCGCCATGCCAGTATCGGAGCAGCTAAAGTAGCCTCTTTTGCAGTGGGCGGGATGGTCGTGAACCGAGCCGTCGCGGCGATTCACGTTCTCTTTCTTTCCCGGAGAAGTGCAGCACCAACCGCGCATTATATTCCCCTTCTTGATGGCGGAATGATCAGTATCAGCCTGCAGCTGGGATATGAACCTGCCCGAATCCAACCATAGCTTGGTATTGGATTCTCCTGAAAAATCGCCAATCGGCATAGCTGGTGGAAACCATAATCCCATCGTTTGGGTTATCCTTATCCTCGCCGGATTGCTGGCCGTTTCCTTTGCAGGTCACCTACTGCAATTGACGTATGTGGCCAGCGCGTATCTGGCGATCTGCATGCTTCTGGGTCTGCGCCTCGCCCCGGTTGCCCGCAGTGTGAAGATGATCCTTCCTTGGACGCTTGTCTTTTTTGCTATCCACCTGGTTTTTTCCACTCTGGCCGAGCCGCAACACTCTCCCCTGACTGTACTACGGAGAGAATCGATCATACTATTCAGGCTCATCGGCCTGGCGGGAGTCATGGGCGTACTCCGTCAGGGTATGAGTGCTCAATCCCTGGTTGATAGCCTGAAGACCATGGCGGATCGCCTGCACATCAGGAGCCATCTGGTAGAGGACTTTCTACAGACGCTGCGGTTAATTCTGATCTTTATCCCTCAGGTTCTACGCGAGTACCGTAACCTGGAGCGCTTCAACTTGGCCCTGGGATTTACACCGCCCGGTAGCTTGCGGGCCAAGGTCGGATTCTATGGCGGGAATCTGCTGCCGGTCATGTCTCGGTCCTTGTCCCGTGCACGCCAGCTGGGTGAGGTGATGGATCTGAGAGGTTACGGCAAGGTCATACCGAGAGGCCAGTTGACTCCACTACCGTTCAGAATCAGGGATGGTGGGATCGCATTGTCAATCATTTTACTTCTGGGTAGTGCAGGATGGGTGTCATAAACTTCAAGCTGCTTGTTGAATACGATGGCACGGCGTTCCACGGTTGGCAATCTCAGCGGCGGGAGCGGACCGTGCAGGCGGAGCTGGTGGCAGCTTTGCGGAAAGTCATAGCTCAAGACAGGATCGTGCTCATCGGAGCCGGGCGGACGGATGCCGGAGTGCATGCGCGCGCCCAGGTAGCCAACGTGCGACTGGACACGTCCATCCGCCCGGAACAGTTACGAAAGGCTATCAACAGCCACTTGCCGGATGATGTGCGTGTCCAGACGATTGAACCGGTCTCGGACGCTTTCCATGCCCGGAACAGTGCCATGGCGCGTAGATACAGCTATGCAATGACCGACACTCAACCCGTCCTCGGCCGGCAATACGTTTGGGCGGTGAAATATCCACTCGAGCGGGACTTGCTGGATGCAGGTGCACGGTTGACTGCGGGACAGCACGATTTCGCTGGTTTCGTCAAGGCCAATTCAGAGGTAGATTCTACGGTCTGCAAGGTAGAGACTTCGTTGTGGGATCACTCGAAGCATGACATGACCTATCATATTCGTGCCGATCGGTTTCTCCACCACATGGTGCGCTACTTGGTGGGAACGATGGTTGAAGTAGCACGAGGCCGATATACCCTGGATCAATTCCAGGCTCAACTTGAGAAAGGTCGGGATTCGATCACGGTATACCGAGCACCAGCCCAGGGATTGGTATTGGAAGAGGTACTCTATCCGGCGGACCAATCAGCACTTCCATGAGGTGAGTGTCAAAAGGTGAAAGAAGATTAACCGGACAAATAACAGTATATTGAAGCATGAATAACTGGACTCGAGCTACAAGCATATTCATATCACTGATACTCCTGCCACTCATACTGGTGGCGCAGAGTGTGGACGAAGAGATAACCCGAAGTCGTGAAACGGCGCTCATTCAAGCCATCCGGAGAGTCAGTCCAGCCGTGGCGGGTATCAATGTTGTTAAGTTGCAGAAAGGTCCTAGTGCCTACCGGAGCCTCTTCGATGATCCGTTCTGGTCCTACATGTTCCCGGAAACCTATCGCCGGGTCGAGAGTCTGGGATCGGGGCTGGTCATCTCCTCCGACGGCTATGTGGTGACAAACGCACACGTGGTTGAGAATGCTGCTGAGATCATTATCACGCTGCCAGGAGGTGAGCAGTACGAGGTGGAGGAAAACTTCACCGATGCCTTGACGGATATTGCGCTCTTGAAGATCGATGCCCGTGATCTTCCGGCGGCTAGGCTGGGGGATTCAGACAAACTGATGATCGGCCAATGGGTGGTCGCCCTGGGGAATCCACTGGGATTGTTCGATGTCGGTAAGCAACCTACTGCGACAGCGGGAATCGTCAGTGGTCTGCACATGAATTTCGGTCACAAGCGACCAGGTCGGGTCTATCAGGAGATGATTCAAACGGACGCGTCTATCAATCCGGGCAACAGTGGTGGACCGTTGGTGGATGCCGGTGGCGATGTTATCGGCATCAACAGCTTCATATTTACGGAGAATGAGTACTCCGGTGGTTCTATTGGCATAGGATTCGCCATCCCCATCAACCGCGTCAAGGAGGTGGTTGAGGAGTTGAAGACCAAAGGGCGTGTTGACCGGAGTTTCGACACCGGGCTCGGAGGCCGCCCGTTGGATCGCTATTCTCGGAATTACCTGGGAATCTCCCACACGCGCGGGTTCATCATCACGCGCGTGGATAATCGCAGTCCGGGAGATCGTGCCGGTTTGAAACCTGGAGATGTGATCCTGGAAGTAAACGGCCGGATTGTGAGCACCAAGCGGGACATTCTGAGCGTTATCGAGGAGGACCTCCTCAGGGCTGGCGATGCCCTGAATTTGTTAATCTGGCGTGAAGGGAAGGAGATCAGTGTGTCTCTAGAGCTGGGACGATCGGGGTAAGCGGATGATTTCTCGTTACACTACCGCGGAGATGGGCCGCATCTGGAGCGATGTCCATAAGTATGAGACATGGCTGCGTGTTGAAATTGCTGTATGCGAAGTGCTGGCCGGTATGGGGGAAATACCTGAGGAATCTCTGGGTACAATCAAAGAGAAAGCATCGTTCGATGCAAACCGCATCCTGGAGATCGAGGCCACCACGCGTCACGATGTGATTGCCTTCCTCACCAATGTGGCCGAGTATGTCGGGCCAGATTCCAGGTATATCCATCTGGGGATGACCTCATCTGACCTTCTGGATACTTCACTGGCTCTGTTATGTGTGGCAGCGGGGGAGCAGATACAAACCCGCCTGGAGGCGTTTCACCAGTTGCTCAGGCAGAAGGCGGTAGAATATAAGTATACCTGGCAGATCGGGCGGACCCACGGCATTCATGCGGAACCCATCACCCTGGGATTGAAGTTGGCTCTGTGGTCGGAAGAAATGGGCCGCAACCTGCGCCGCTGGAAAGGTGCCTTGGAGGATATAGCTGTCGGGAAAGTTTCCGGAGTAGTGGGAACTTATGCCCATCTTTCTCCAGAGGTCGAACGGCAGGTGTGCGAACGCCTGGGACTCGAACCTGCCAGTATCTCGAACCAGATCGTGCAGCGGGACCGCCATGCATACTACCTTTCTTCGGCGGCCATTATTGGAGCTACCCTGGAGAAGGTGGCGGTAGAGATTCGCCACTTGCAGCGGACCGAAGTCCGGGAGGCTGAAGAGCCATTCAAAAAAGGTCAGAAGGGCTCGTCCGCTATGCCGCATAAGCGGAATCCAATCATTGCCGAGCGGATATCAGGTATGGCCAGACTGTTACGGGCGAACGCTATGGCAGCATTGGAGAATGTGGCCTTGTGGCATGAGCGCGATATCTCTCATTCTTCGGTAGAGCGGGTCATCATCCCCGACTCCACCACCACACTGGACTATATGCTGATGAAGATGAACGATCTAATCGCCGGTCTGGTAGTGTACCCGGACCGGATGATGGACAATATTGGTCAGACCGTTGGTCTCATTTTCAGCCAACCGGTGCTTCTCGCCCTGGTCGAGAAGGGTATCACCCGCGAGGAAGCCTACGCCATCGTCCAGGGTCATGCGATGAACGTGTGGGAGGGCAGGGGTGACTTCCGCGAGCAGCTAAAGGCAGATCCTGAAGTAACAGCCCTCTTGACGAATGAGGAGCTGGATGCCTGTTTCGAGATGGAGAGTCTGCGCGAGAAGGTTGACCTGATCTTTGCACGGCTGGGATTGTGACGGGGATCAGGATGGCACCTGAAGGCCGCATCATACTCATTCCACTGCTGGTCGTGGTGATCGTATCAAATCTGGGACTACTATGGCTGGCTTATCCTTGGCTTAGCGGGACCGTCGGACTGCTGTGGGTGCTGGTGGGGATATCATTCATCTTTTTCAGAGATCCGGTGCGTCAGCTGCCGGAAGATTCCCAAGCTGTCGTGTCCCCCGCCGACGGTAAAGTAGTAGCGATTCAGCCTATCGATCAAGATGAATATATCGGTTCTGGGGCTGTGCAGATCTCCATTTTTCTTTCCCTTTTCAACGTCCACGCGCAACGTGTGCCCTCTGATGCGACGGTGGTGGCGACCAGTTACCGTCGAGGCAGATTTCTGGCGGCATTCAAGTCTGGGGCCAGTAAGGAAAACGAACAGGCAATAACACATTTTACGCGCGAGGGGAGTAAATTCACTGTTAAGCAAATAGCCGGATTTATCGCTCGCCGGATTATTTGCTATATGGCGCCGAACAGTGCAGCCCGACGCGGTGACCGTCTGGGATTCATCAGGTTCGGCTCAAGGGTGGATCTCATTGTACCGGCAGACTTCCAGCTCCTGGTACAAGCAGGGATGCGGGTCAAAGGGGCTACCACAATAATAGGATATTTTGTCTCTTGAAGTTTCCTAAACGGATCAATAAATACCACATTCCAAGTCTTTTCACCCTCACGAATCTATTCTTCGGATTTCTGGCGGTGATCAGTATTGCCGAGGGATATGTCCTTCGTGCCGCCTACCTGATCATTGCTGCCGGTATTTTCGATGTGCTGGATGGGAAACTCGCCCGGTGGATTCGGAGTCCATCCCAGTTCGGTACCGAACTTGATTCCCTGGCAGATATGGTCTCCTTCTGCCTCGCGCCCGCATTATTGATCTGGTCGCTGTATACCCAGGATTTGCATCCTGTGCTGGCGGCACTCATTGCAGGTGCCCCCTTGTATTTTGGCGCCCTGCGTCTAGCGAAGTACAATGTCAATCAACAGATCAATCCGAGGCCATATTTCGATGGACTACCATCCCCCATGAACGCCATGGTGGTCGTAGCACTGGTGTTTTACTATACTGAATACAATTATGCTGGCGCTGCCAAGGTCGTGCTTCCAGTGGTGATGGCTACCTCTTTTCTGATGGTCAGCCCAATCAGATATCCCAAATCTCCCCGCCTCTCGTTTCAAGGGGGATGGGGCAACAGCGCATTCCTGCTGGGAATTATCGGGCTGGTGATTTCAGGAGTGCTATGGGGCGCTTGGGTATTACTGCCGGGAGTTGCACTCTATATCGTAGGCGGCTTGGTTCGCTGGTTAACCCGGGCTTACTCAGTGGTCGACCTTGGATCGGTGGAGAAGAAGATTTGAAGGCTCTCGTTTATATTACACCAAAAGAGGGGATTCTGGATCCCCAAGGCTTGACGGTTGGCAAGGCCCTACGCAATCTGGGGATGAAGCAAGTTGCGGATGTTCGCATAGGCAAATATGTGGAGATAGATCTTCCCAAGACCAAACGCAAGAAAGCGGAAGAGATCACGAAGCAAGCCTGTGACCGTTTGCTGGCGAATCCCAACATTGAAGCCTATCGCTTCGAGATTGTGGAGGATGGCTAGTGCGGTTTGCCATCCTTGTATTTCCAGCCTCGAACTGTGACCACGATGCATATCACGCCGTACGCCATGTATTAGGGGAGGAAGGGGTGTTCGTCTGGCACAACGAGACCTCGTTAGACGGATTTGATGCCGTGATCATCCCCGGTGGATTTTCGTACGGTGATTATTTGCGCTCAGGTGCGATTGCCCGCTTCTCTCCGATCATGGAGGCGGTACGAGGATTTGTCGAGGATGGGAAACCGGTGATTGGGATCTGCAACGGATTTCAGATTCTGGTGGAAGCTGGTCTGCTTCCGGGTGCCCTCATCAGCAACCAAAGCCTGCGGTTTGTGAGCAAAATGGTATACCTCAAGCCGGAAAGTAATAGCAGCTTGTTCACCAAGAATCTGGATTGCAGCCAAACGTATCGTATGCCTATTGCACATCAAGCCGGGAATTACGTTGTTGGGCCCGCCGAGCTGGAGAAATTGGAGCAACATGGCCAGGTCGCTTTCCGATACGCAACCCCGGATGGTGAGATCATTCCTGAGGCCAATCCCAATGGATCCGTGGCCAATATCGCCGGTGTCTTGAATCGTGGGAAAAACGTATTGGGATTAATGCCCCATCCCGAGCGGGCAGCCGAGGCTACTGTGGGTTCAGATGATGGGCTGGCAATTTTCAGGTCGATAGCAGGGTATGACTAATGGTCATCTCCAATTATCAGAAACGTTCTCTGGGTATTGTCTTCATCACGCTCATCTTTGGCGCCGCGGTTGGAACGGTCCTTGGGGATGTCTTGGGAATCATCCTCCCTGAAGGCGTTGTGAAGCAATTCTTTCTCCAATCCGTCAGCTGGGGAATCAGTCCGGTAACGGTTGATGTTTTAGTCGCAACCGTCACATTTGGCCTGCGAATCAAGTTTAACATAAGTAGTGTTTTAGGTCTGGCTGGGGCGTATTACTTTCTGCGCTATTTCAGGTAATTGCTTCCCCGGCAGGTGTATTCGCCACTGATATGTATGCATTGATTACTGGTGAGGTCGTCGTCAGTTTTGATTAACTTAGTAAGGAATCATTTAGGAGGTGGTCATGTCCTTGGGCTTTGGTGAAATTCTGGTCATTTTGTTCATTATTCTGTTATTGTTTGGTGCGAAGAAGCTGCCCGACCTTGCCCGCGGTCTTGGTCAAGGCATGCGGGAGTTCAAACGTGCTACCAATGAGATCCAGGATGAAATTAAATCAGCGACTGATCTGGACGAGCCGCCAAAGAAGGTGACTGATAGCTCTACGTCAGAGAAGAAAGACTAGCCGGCCGATTTTCTCACAGTGTCCCGCAAAATAGAGGAGCGGATCAAGGCCTTTCCCGCCGCTCTGAAATCACACCAGGAACTCAATGCGGTCATTACCGATACTTCAGCCCAGGCGCTGGAACGTGCGTCGGCCGGTCGTGCGAATGGTGTCCTGTCGGAACATTTACTCGCGATTAAAGACAATCTGAACCTGCAGGCTTATCCCACCAGCTGTGCATCGCGCACTCTGGAGGGCTACGTCTCCCCCTATACAGCCACGCCGGTGCAGCGCTTGTTGGATGCCGGGGCAGCAATTGTAGCCAAGACGAACCTGGATGAGTTTGCCATGGGGTCGTCTACTGAGTATTCCTGCTTTGGCCCCGCACGACATCCTCAGAACCAGGAGCTGGTCCCTGGTGGCAGCAGTGGAGGGTCAGCGGTAGTAGTTGCCGCCAACCTGGTGGATGCGGCCCTGGGAAGTGATACGGGGGGATCGGTACGCCAACCGGCAGCCTTTTGCGGAGTGTATGGACTTAAGCCGACCTACGGGCGGATTTCCCGCTACGGTTTGGTGGCTTTTGCCTCCTCATTCGATCAGGTTGGAGTATTTGCACGCACTACAGAGCTTACAGCCAAGGTATTCGAGGTCATCGCTGGGCATGATCCACAAGACAGTACCTGCGCGGCTGAGCCGATTGACACATTCACTTACGATGAGGAGCGCACCCGGAGCCTCACTATTGGGATTGCTCCAGAATATGAACATGCAGACATAGACCAGGAGATCCGCGAGAGGTACCTTGACCTTACGCAATTTCTCAAGAGCGAGGATTTTTCGGTTACAGATATCTCCCTACCTCACACGGATTACGGAATCGCCGCTTACTATATTCTTACAACCGCCGAGGCCTCATCCAATCTGGCCCGATACGATGGGATTCGATACGGACGGCGCGATTTGGAGGGGGACGACCTCGAGGCCCTATATATGGACACCCGCAGCCATGGATTTGGGCCCGAAGTACAACGGCGCATCATGCTGGGTACCTATGTCCTCTCTGCAGGCTACGTAGATCGATACTATAACCGGGCCCAGCGGGTTCGGCGGCTTATCCAGCAGGATTTTCTCTCTGCGTTTGATAACGTGGATATCCTGATCACACCGACTGCACCCACCCTGCCATTTCCTATTGGCACCAAGGTTGACGACCCGATTACCATGTACTTATCGGATGTCTTTACAGTGCCGATGAGTCTGGCTGGTGTTCCATCCATGAATATCCCAGTCGGCCGAGCCCGCGACGGCCTTCCTATAGGGCTGCAGCTGACAGCAGCCCACTTCGGCGAGGAAACTATTTTCCAACTCAGCCGTTTTATCGAGCAAAGATATTCTATCTGATAGATGCTCGAGTTTCAACAGCCGTGGTGGTTGCTGCTGCTGGTGGCAGTTCCCGCTATCTACTTCTGGTTTCTCCGTCGGGGATACAGATTGGAAGGCGTGGTGCGATTCTCTTCGCTGGCCCTCTTTCAATCAGAGGCTCTCCACTCCAGTCGCCTGAAAGCGGGTATCCTCCAGGGACTTAAACTGCTGCTGCTGACCTTGGTGTCGATTGCCCTAGCCCGTCCTCAGCTTTCTGATGTAGTGCGGGAAACCAAGGTTGAGGTGATCGATATCATATTGGTGCTTGATATTTCCTCCTCGATGCGGGCTGCGGACCTCAAACCAAATCGACTGGAAGCAGCCAAGCGGGAAGCCCGGAAGTTTATCATGGGACGTCCCGAGGATCGCATCGGGATCGTTGTTTTTGCTGCGGAGTCTTTTATTCAGTGTCCCTTGACCCACGACACGCATGTCTTATTGAACCTGATGGACCAGGTGACTATTGTTGACAAGCAGCACGACGGCACGGCCATCGGGATGGCGATTGCCAATTCCATCAACCGTTTGCGTGATACCCCTTCAGCCAGCAAGGTGATGATCCTTCTATCGGACGGGAGTAACAATGCCGGTGAACTTGATCCGACCACGGCGGCCCAGCTAGCCCAGGAGTTCGGCATCAAAATCTACACCATTGGTGCCGGATCTCATGGGAGGGCTCCCTACCCTGTCAGTGATCCGGTATGGGGCCAGCGGATGGTGAACGTGGAGGTGGAGCTGGACGAGGAAACCCTGCGGCAGGTAGCGGAGATTACCGGAGGCCACTATTTTCGAGCCACCGACCAGGAGTCTCTGGCAGAGATCTATCGCCAGATAAATAATCTGGAACGAACGGAGATAGAAATAGAAGAATATCTGAATATCAAGGAACTGTACGGTTGGTTCCTGATCCCCGCGGGTATCTTAGGGCTGCTCCTGCCGGTTTTGGGCATTGGGATTTTCAAGAGGTTTGTAGCGTGATCCAGTTTGCCCAGCCGCAGTTGGCGCTACTTTTGATTCCTTGGTTGATATTATGGGTATGGACTCTATGGCGCCAGGAGCGAGTGATACGCCTGCTGAAGAATCTAGGCAGCAATCGCGTTCAGTGGTACGTCCTTGGCCGGGTACGCTTTCGTCGGCAGAGGATGAAGCATGTGCTCTTTTTCCTTGGGCTCGGATTTCTGATTGTGGCAGCGATAGGTCCCAAGGTGGGAACCAAGGTTGTGGAACTCAAGCGCCAGGGGGTGGATGTACTATTCGTACTGGATACCTCCACCAGTATGGACGCGACTGACGTCAAACCCAGCCGGATGGAGAAATCCAAGTACGAGGTGGGCCGTCTCATCGATGGTCTTAGAGGGGATCGAGTAGGCATGCTCGTATTCGCCGGCACCGCTCATCTGCACTTCCCATTAACTTCGGATTACGCAGCAGCAAGACTCTTTCTGCGTGCAGTGGACACCCGGCTGGTGCAGGTTCAAGGGACAGTGTTGTCCGAAGCACTGGATCTAGCCCTCCGGACTTTCGATCAGGATACGAAAAAATACAAAACGGTGGTCATCCTAAGTGATGGCGAGGATCACGACGACCGAGCGTTTGAGTTTGCCCGGCAGGCGGCTGAGACGGGGATCGTCATCCACACTGTCGGGATTGGGACTCCTTCGGGGGCGCCGATCCCGTTGGAGGGGGGACGTGAGTTCAAGAAAGACAGGGGCGGACGCATCGTAACTTCCGCCCTCAATGAACCTATGCTTGAGGAATTGGCCAGAGTTGGCCACGGCACCTACTCGCGAGTTAATAATCAGAGTGGCAGCCTGGGCGGGCTGTTGGAAGAAATTCTGTCAATGGAAAAGCGCACACTCAAGACACACGAGTTTTCCCAGTTCGAGGACCGTTATCAGCTTTTTGTTCTGCCCGCCTTGATCTGTTTTCTGTTAGAGCTATTCCTGCCTGGTGGACGCCAGGAGAGCCCGCAGGTGAGGAGGCGGTATGCCTAGACTTCTGATAGCTATATTGGTCGCGGCATCCATCAACGGGCAGGAGCCCCCGGAAGCCCAGCCGGATCCTGCGGACATTCCGGAAGATGTTATAGGTGTATGGCAGCAATATGAGAAGTTACTCAGCGAGTATCCTGGACATCCGATCCTCCACTATAATTTCGGGAATCTGGCATACGGGGCCGGAGACTATCAGAAAGCGCTGGAGGAATATCAAGCGGCGCTAAAAACCGACGACCGGGAGGCTCAGACCAGGGTACTATTCAATCTGGGCAACAGCCTTTTTCGAGCGGGGAAAATTGAAGACAGTAAAAGTTTCTATCGGAAAGTACTCGAGCTCAATCCCGATGATCAAGATGCCCGTATCAATTATGAACTAGCTGCCCAACTGGCGGAGCAGCAATCCCGCCAGGATATACAGTCGTCAGCCAAAGACCCCAACGCGGAGCAGGAGGATTCCGAATCATCTGGTCAGGAATCGTCCCAGGAGCAGTCAGGTCAGCAGCAGGATCAATCGCAGTCGGAGGAGCAGGAGGATCAGTCTGAACAGCAGCAGGCGCAAGGAGAACAGAGCCAGGACCAGCCTGATGAGGAATCCACTGCCGATGCACAACAGAGCCAGGCTGAGGATGAACAGCAGCGTGAGGAAGTAGAGGCACTACTGAATGCCCTCCGCGCTAACGAGGACAACTTGCTAAAACGAACCTACCGGCCGCAGGCATCGGTGAAATTGGAGAAGGACTGGTGAGGCGAAGGCATAAATTTAGCTCACAGCTGATGAGATAAAGTGCAATCGGGATGTCAATCATCGGTGGTATGAGATATAGTTGGATTTTCATCTCGCTGTCTGCCGTTCTCACAGCTCAGCCCAAGGTCCAGGCCATCGTCAGCGATACCAGGATCATTGAGGGTCAGAGCTTCACCTTGGAGGTCCAATCGGAGGTTGGGGATATCCAGTCGGTATCCCAGGAGGGATTGAACGATTTCCAGATCATCTCAGGGCCCTCAACCTCCCGGAGCGTGCAGATCATCAATGGCGTGGTCTCTTCCACCTCCAGCTATAGCTGGACACTGCTTCCGCGACGCAGCGGGCAGTTGAGCATTCCCAGCCTGGCGGTGAGGGTGGGGGGCAATACCCTGCGCACGGAGCCAGTACCAATCCAGGTGGTACCGGCAGCGGACGCTGCCAGTACCGGTAATCAGGATAAAGCAGGCCCTCTATTTCTGGTGGCTGAGGTGGATCCGCGGGAAGTTTATCGCGGGGAACAAATCACTGTCACGTGGACGCTCTTTACTCAATTAAATATTTCGGGATGGGAGATCGCATCTCAACCCAATCTGACTGGTTTTTGGGCGGAGGAACTTTTTGCCCCGAATAAATTGCAGCTGCGAGAGCGTGTTTATCAGGGGCGACGATACTACACAGCGGTAGTACGCAGATTGGCTCTTTTCCCCACCCAATCTGGGGAGATCGAGATCGATCCCCTCGTATTGAAAATAGGGGTCCAGACGCGCGACCGGCGCCGGTTCGATCCCTTCTTTGATGACTTTTCCGTTTTCAGTCCCAGACGAGTGGAAAACAAGGTGGTCGCCTCATCGAAAGTGACCATCGCCGTCTCTCCAACGCCCATGGAGCATCGACCTCCAGATTACAGTGGCCTGGTGGGTCAGTATACCATATCTGGGACTCTGGATCGCACTGACGTGCAGGAGGATGAGGCTGTCACTCTTACCCTGACGATCAGCGGTGCCGGCAATTTCAAAATGGTGGAAGTTCCACCGATTGATTTTCCCCGGGGACTGGAGGTCTTCGACCCAAAAGTAAGCCGTGAGCCATCTCTGGGTGACATTATCGGCGGTTCTAAAACCATCGAATATGTGATCATCCCACGGCAGTCCGGGACTTTTCCCATACCCCATGTACGGCTCCCGTATTTCGATCCGGCTCAGGGGCGGTATGAAGTGCGTACGAGCGGGCCTTTCACTCTGAATGTACTGGCAGCAGACGATGACCTGGCCACTTCGTCGGGATATACTCGGCGTGAAGTGGCCCTGATGGGAACAGATATCCGCTTTCTGAAAGCGAGTCGTCCCCGCTGGTTAAAGACCGATAGGGGCTGGTATACATCTGGTCTGGTGCTACTAAATCTGGCAACGATTCTGCTGTTTGTAGCCCCGGCGATGAGTGAGCGCTTCCGCTACCTAGCGGTGGTTCTGAAGCCTGGGCTGCAAGCCATCCGAGCCCACAGTACCGCCGTTGCCGTGGTAGAAAGGGCACCTGGTGACCCGAACCAGGTGTACGTTGCGCTCAATCAGGCTCTGACCATCTATCTGAATCACAAGCTTGGTCGTAAGACGAGAGAATATACCATGGCCGAGGCGGGAGACTTACTAGGGCAGAAGGGCGTGTCTGAAGAGGACTGGGAGGAACTGCAGCAGATTCTGGAACGGGCAGCTGCAGCGCGCTTTGGGCCGGTTGAAGCCGGGGACGCGGCAGCTGACCGAGAGGCTTTCAAGCAGATCCTGAGCAGGGTGGAGGCCCAATGGTCAGACTGAAGTGGCGTACTTTCTATACCTTCATGCTTGTTGTCACCTGTATACTGTCGGCGGGTCAGTCTGAGGACGAGATATACCGGCGTGGAATGGAGGCCTACCAGAATGAGCAGTGGTCCCTGGCGATTCAGGAATTCGAATCCATACTGAGGAGAGGGTATCAGGCGGAGGTTCTATATTATAATCTGGGGAATGCGTATTACCGCGGAGGGGATGTGGCGGGAGCCGTGTGGGCTTATGAAAAGGCTCTGAAGCTGAATCCCAACGACGCAGATGCCCGCTATAACCTGGTCCTGGCCAACCTTCGTGTGGAGGACCGGATTGATATTCCGGAGATTCCTTTTTATATACGCCTGTATCGAGGGATGCGGGAGAGTTTCACGCCAGCGGAATGGATTCGGTGGGTGTCAATCGTGCTGTTAGTTACCGGTCTGCTGTTTGCGCTGAGCCGCTTTTTACAGCGCCGCTGGTTGGCATGGCCTGTGCTGCCCGGCACCATCGCAGCGGTGCTGATTTTCCTGTTTGCTCTAGACAGTATTATCACAACCAGCCGGACCAGGGAAGGTATCATTTACAGTCCGGCCGTAACGGTCTACAGCGCGCCTTCGGAGCGTTCGACGAAGCTATTCGAGCTGCACGAAGGTCTCAAGGTCACCATTCTGGAGCAGAGCGAAGGCTGGTATCAGATCGAACTCATCGACGGCAAGAGCGGTTGGATGCTGTCCGATCAGCTGCGGTCCCTCTAAGCTCATACGGTTCAAGAGCGGAAGGAAATACTAGAACGATACCGCCTGCGATGGGTGTTTATCCTTGTGCAAGGTTGTTCTTAAATTGGACTTGAAGCGCTGGCAGGCATAGAGGAGCGATGTCGGGTCATAGTAAGTGGTCGACGATAAAGCGGAAGAAGGCGGCGGCCGACGCCAAGCGGGGTGCCGTTTTTACCCGTGTAATCAAGGAGATCACCGTCTCCGCCCGCCTGGGTGGTGGAGATCCGACAGCGAATCCCCGTCTCCGAGTGGCTATTGGTCAAGCCCGTGGCGCCAACATGCCCCAGGCTAACATTGACAGGGCAATCAAGAAGGGCACCGGCGAGCTGCCCGGTGTGCGCTATGAGTCGGCTACTTATGAAGGATACGGCCCGGGTGGGGCGGCGATTCTGATGGATGTCTATACCGATAACAAGAAGCGGACCGTGGCCGACATTCGTCACCTCATGACGAAGTATGGGGGGAATCTGGGTGAATCTGGCAGTGTGGCGTGGCAGTTCGAAAACCGGGGCATCCTGACCGTCCCTGCCGATGAAGTATCTGAGAACGACCTTTTCGAGGCGGCAATCGAGTACGGGGCCGAGGAGTTGGACCAGGAGGATGATCTTTTCATCATCTCCGCTGCGGCAGATCAAGTCTACGACCTGCAGGAGGCTCTCAAGGCAAGAGACTTCACAGTGGATTCGGTAGAAGTGGGTTTGGAGCCCACCAGCACAGTGACAGTGGAGGCCTCTGATGCCCGCAAACTGCTCCAGCTGTTGAATGCACTGGATGAGCTTGAAGACATCCAGAAAGTCTACTCCAACTGCGATATCGCTGAGGAAGATCTGGCTTCCTTTGCCAGCTGATGCGGATACTTGGTCTTGATCCTGGCATTCGATGCACCGGTTACGGGCTCATCACAATAGACCGGCGGGAACCGAGCCTAGAGGATTACGGCATCATAACACCGCCCCCGGACGTCAGCATGGGTGAACGCCTGTCAGTACTCTATGATGATCTTGCCAAACTGATCGGCACAAATAAACCGGATGAATTCGCCATTGAGACCACCTTTTACGGCATCAATGTCAAATCGGCTCTCATTTTGGGCCAGGCCAAAGGGGTAGCCCTCCTGTGTGCTGCTCGCCACGGCTTGCCCACTGCCGAGTATGCTCCTCGTAAAGTGAAGCTGGCCACCACCGGCAACGGGCAGGCTAGGAAAGAGCAAGTTCAATTCATGGTGCAGCGGATTTTGGGTATGGATCATATTCCCCAACCGATGGATGCCTCGGATGCGCTGGCGGTAGCCATCTGTCATCACCAGCAGCGTACACTCTTGAATGCCGACCTTTCAACCGAGGTACAGGGCGGATGATCGTTCGTCTTGCAGGGCAACTGCTGGAGAAGCATCCTGATCACGTGGTATTGGATGTGAACGGCATTGGTTACCATGTGTGGATTACCTTGAATACATATGAAACCCTACCCAGAGCAGGTGACCAGGCTACCCTGCTTACACATCACCAGGTTCGTGAGGACAGTCAGGAACTCTTCGGATTTACCCATGCCGAGGAGAGGGAAGTTTTCAAGCATCTGATCGCCATCAGTGGCATCGGGGCGAAGACAGCTATAACCATTTTAAGCGGTGCCCCCTCTGATGAATTTCGCCGCCGGGTGCAAGAAGGGGATGAGGTGGCCTTGACCGCCATCCCAGGCATAGGTCCCAAAATGGCCCGGCGGATTTTAACCGAGTTAAGAGATAAGTTCGAGGCTGAAATACCCGCTTGGGCGGCCGATTCCCCAACAGGATTGTCTGGAAAGGACGTGGTCACCCAAGCGGTTGAAAGTCTGATAGCCCTGGGCTATAAGCAGCATGAAGCTCGCCGGGCGGTGCAGGCGGCCGCGAAACAGGTCGATGAACCGGCACCCCTGGAGGACCTCATCCGGGCGGCTCTCAGCGCAAAGTGAAGTAATGAAGCGAACCTGCCTGTATGACCACCATGTGCAGCTGGAGGCCAAGATCGTTCCTTTCGGGGGCTATGAAATGCCGGTACAATACACCAGCATCAAGGATGAACACCTGGCGGTGCGTTCCACTGCAGGATTATTCGATGTATCCCATATGGGTGAGTTTCGGATCGGCGGAGCCCAGGCGCTGTCATTTCTGCAAGACGTTACGATCAATGATGTGAGCGCACTCGAGCAGGGTCAGGCCCAGTATTCAGCCATGTGCTATTCCGACGGCGGTATCGTTGATGATATTCTACTTTACCGTCGTGAGAATCATTACTTTATGGTGGTAAATGCCGCCAACATCGAAAAGGACTTCGAGTGGCTCCAGTCCAATGTCAAAGGAAATGTCTCCCTGGAGAACTGGTCTGATCAAACCGGTCTGATCGCGATCCAGGGTCCCGTCAGCCGGGAACTGGCGAGCAGTGTTCTGGGGCTTGATCTTTCGAAGCTGGCCTATTATCACTTCATGGAAGGCAAGATTTACAATCGGGATGTGATGATCAGTCGTACTGGGTATACGGGTGAGCTGGGTTTTGAGCTCTATATGAACCCGGAAACTACTCAGAAATTGTGGGAAGACTGTCTGACGGCCGGAAAGGAAGTAGGTGCAATTCCCACCGGATTGGGCGCGCGGGACACCCTGCGCCTTGAGATGAAGTACTGCCTATACGGGAACGACATTACCGCCGAGACCAATCCTATCGAGGCGGGATTGGCTTGGATCACGAAGTTGGATAAGGGTCCATTCATCGGCTCGAAAGCTATCGCACTGGTCAAAGAGAGGAAGCCGTCCCGCCGACTGGTCGCCTTTGAGATGGCCGAGCGATCTATCCCGAGGCCTGGTTATCCTATCAATTTCTCCGGGCAGGAGGTGGGGGTGGTAACCAGCGGCACCCATTCACCCAGTCTTGAGCGTGGTATTGGACTCGGGTACGTGGTCCGCGAGCATGCCAAGGTTGGCACCGTCCTGGATGTGGAAATCAGGGGAAAGGCTGTAGAAGCCACCATTATTAAACCGCCATTCGTGAAAGATACGAGCGTGATGGCATAATGCATAGCACCAGCTATTATATGTACTTTTGGCAGTCAAATAGAGTCTATAATTACGGATCAGATGTGATCCTATAGAATGGAATTCCGGACGATATGGTGAAGGTCTCGCGAAAGGCGAATCGCCGGGTGGAGGTCTTTGCTATCCTGCTGATAGCGCTATCCGTTCTGACGCTGCTGAGCCTTCTGACGTATAATCCCGTGGAAGAGCCTACGGTCTCAGAGCAGATCGCCCTGACGAATATCATGGGGATTGTGGGCGTCTATGTTTCCCATTATCTCATCAAGTTCACCTTAGGGTACGCGGCGATTGTTTTTCCCGTTCTCGGGATGGCCTGGGGCATAGGTTTCCTGCTCAGGCGGGAGCATAAGCCGCTGTGGCGGATTACCTGGTATGGATTGCTGCTGGCACTCCTGTCTTCAGTGGCAGTGGGTTTACCGGAAGCACCTTTGGTATTCGAGGGTCGTGGGGATTTCACTGCGGCCGGCATGATCGGCGGTGTTTGTGCAAAGGTGCTGCACGACTTCCTGGGCATATTCGGCTCGGTGTTCATTCTTCTCGCTGGCTACTTCCTGGTGATCAGCGGATATCTGCGCTGGGATGTTCGTGCTTTCCTGGCGCGCCAGGCGGGTAAATTTGAGGTCTGGTTCGCCGAGTGGCGAGACCGTCGTAGACGGGGAAAGACCATGGTGCAGCCCCGTTCATACGCCCGGAAAAGGATCAAATCCAAATCCAGAGCAACGCCGAAATCCACTTCCCGCCAACGGAAGTCGAAAGCCACAGCGGACACCAGAGGTCGGGAGTCCGTTCGCGTGATGAAAGAGCAGCGCACCCGAGCGGCGGCTGAGGGGGAGATTCCAATCGATGAGCAGAAGGCCATTGAAGCCGGGGATATTGACGCCATGGAGGAGCGGCAAACCCGCTGGCGTCAATACAGATTCCCCCCCTTGGATCTACTTGCCGAACCTCCTGCGGTAGAGGAGGCTGAGTCCCGGGCAGAGCTCCTGGACAAAGCCCGGGAGCTGGAACGTGCCCTGGCCACCTTCAAGGTAGAAGGGCGGGTAGTGAACATCTCGCCCGGGCCCGTGATCACGCTCTTCGAGGTAGAACCGGGTGAGGGGGTGCGGGTCAACAAGTTTACCGTTTTGGCTGATGATCTGGCTAGGATCATGAGTGCCGAGCGGATCCGAATCATTGCCCCCATTGCCGGAACCAAGCATGTGGGGGTAGAGATTCCCAATCGCCGCCCGGCCATCGTCTATTTGAACAGCATTATCAGTTCCGATGAATATGTGAGCTCCCGCTCGCCCCTGACCGTGGCTCTGGGAAAGACAACTTCCGGCGAAGCTTACTGTTTCGACCTGGCCCAGATGCCTCATCTGCTCATCGCTGGTACGACCGGCTCGGGCAAGTCGGTGTGTATTAACACGATTATCACCAGCTACCTTTACAGAGTCAAGCCCGACGAAGTAAGATTCATACTCATTGATCCGAAGAAGCTGGAACTATCCTCCTATCGAGCCTTGGAGGGCTATCATCTGATCACGACTCCGGGTATCGGGGAATATGTTCTAACTACGCCCAAGAGCGCGGTGGCAGCCTTACGGTCAGTGCTCCGAGAGATGGAGCGGCGCTATGCTCTCTTTTCGGAAGCTACCGTGCGCAACATCGAAGAGTATCGGGCGAAAGCCTCGAAGCGGCCGGAGCTGGAGACCGTTCCTTACCTGGTCATTATTATTGACGAACTGTCCGATTTAATGGTTACGTCGGGCAAGGATGTTGAGGAACCGATCACCCGTCTGGCCCAGATGTCCCGGGCAGTGGGCATTCACCTGGTCATAGCCACGCAACGGCCTTCTGTGGATGTGATCACCGGCCTGATCAAGGCAAATTTCCCGGCCCGTATCGCCTTTCAGGTGGCAACGAAAGTGGATTCCCGCACCATCCTGGATCAGATGGGTGCGGAAAAGCTGTTGGGGCGCGGCGATCTTCTTTTCCTGCCTCCAGGTGCATCCGAGCCTGTTCGTCTGCACGCTGCCTATATCTCACTCAATGAGATTACGGATATCTTGGATTTCATACAGAAACAGCCCAAGCCTGATGAGATTTTCCTGCCGGATGAAGTCGAGGAGCGTGAAGACGGAGAAATCACGATTGCGGGTGAAGACGATGACCTGATTGAGGAGGCGGCTCGTCTGGTCATTTCCCAGCGCCAAGCCTCGGTATCCATGCTTCAACGGCGGTTTCGCATAGGCTATAGTCGGGCTGGTCGCCTGATTGATGAACTCGAACGGGCGGGGGTTATATCCGGCTACAGTGGCTCCAAAGCCCGTGATGTGCTCGTTGATGAAAGTTACCTCGAAGAGCTTCGAGCCAAACGCAACGCAGCTTGAGCTTATTTTCTAATCGAGATCTGCTTTAGTCAGTTCTACCGGATTAATGGCAATGCAAAATAAAGGAGAGTAACCGAGTTGGCTCCTCCCGACAATCGATTTCTGATCACAGGTGGCGCCGGATTTATCGGCGGGAACTTCGTGGCCAAAGTGCTTGATGAAAACCTCGGCAAGGTTCTCGTACTCGATAAACTCACGTACGCCGGTCACCGGGCAACACTACGGGACTGGGAAGGCCGCGAGGCCTATCAGTTCGTTGAAGGGGATATCGGTGACCGGGGATTAGTCCACCGGCTCCTGAAGGAATTCAAGCCCACCTATGTCATCAACTTTGCCGCCGAATCGCATGTGGACCGGAGCATCGAGTCGGCTGATGATTTTATCAGCACCAATATTGACGGCACTTATGTCCTGATGGATGAGAGCCTTAGCTATTGGCAGGATCTTTCCGGAAGAAGAGCCCAATCATTTCGCTTTCACCACGTCTCGACTGACGAGGTCTACGGCAGTCTGGGTGCCACTGGCTACTTTTCGGAGCAGACTCCCTATGCTCCCAATTCGCCCTATGCCGCTTCGAAGGCTTCTTCTGATCATCTGGTGCGGGCTTATCACCATACCCACAAGCTTCCCACGACGATCACCAATTGCTCCAATAATTATGGGCCCTACCAGTTTCCCGAAAAACTCATTCCCCTGGTGTTGCTGAATGCCTTGGAGGGCAAGCCCATTCCCGTTTACGGCGATGGAATGAATGTTCGGGATTGGCTGTACGTCATGGACCACTGCGAGGCTATACTCAGGGTCCTGGCGCATGGTGAGCCAGGGGAGACCTACAACATTGGCGGCCATTGTGAGATGACAAATCTGGACCTCCTCCACACACTCTTCCAATGCTTGGAAGAGCGATCGGCGTTCATTGAGAAACATACCAACTATAAGACCGGCATCGATTACAGCAGTCTCATCGAGTTTGTTCCCGATCGCCCAGGGCATGACCGCCGTTATGCGATTGATGCCGGGAAGATCCAACGGGAGCTCGGCTGGACTCCTCAAGAAAGTCTGCGTACAGGTCTGGATAAGACCGTTGTCTGGTACATCACGCACCTGGACTGGTGTCGTGAGGTACTGGCCGATAATTACGACCGCCGCCGCCTTGGCCTTCGCAAAGCGGGCAGCCCCTGATCCGTGCGATTACTACCCTCCTTCTATATTGGAGCGCTGCTCCTGGTACCAGGCCTGAAGGGGCAACCGGAGGAGTCGCTCCAGGAAGTCCTGGAGACCTTTCTTTCCCAGGCTCCGATGGAAATCAGATACCACTATCGTTTCACCCAGGGTGAATACGGTAAGGATACCACGGGAGTGATCGTCCTGATCGAGCCTACCGTATTCCGATTGACGCTATGGGACAAGGTTTACAGCAGTGATGGTACTTCCTTATACCTGCATGATCGAAATACCCATCAGACAGTTGTCGATTCCTTGCAGTGGACGGAGGTGAACCTGTGGGTGCGTCTATTAAACGGGGAGCTGCCTTCCGGATCCCAGGTGACCAGGATAGAATCTGCCTCGGAGAATCTAGTGCGATGGGAGTTGAATCACGAAGATCCCTGGTGGGTAAGTACGGTGGATGTGGATACCATCGCCGGGATAATATCTGAAATAAGGTTAGAGGAAGAGCAGGGCTGGATGCATGTGGTCAAGTTTGAAAAACCCAAACCCTGGGATCAACAGCAGCGGGATGACTACATCACCTTACAAGACCTACCCGGTACTCGTTTGGACTTGAGGTAGCCCCAGGTCATGAAACAGTTTATTGTCGGTCTCGCGATCAGCGTGGTTGCCCTCTGGTTGGCATTCAAGGACATGGATTGGGGAGCATTCAAGGAGGCACTGAGTCAAGGCAATATCGTTTGGATTGTCGTTGCTTCGGTTGTGCTTTTGAGCGCTGTACCGCTGCGTGGTATACGGTGGCAGATTTTCCTGAATCCGATTAAGAGTGTCCCGGTTCGTCTTACCACGGAAGCGACCATCGTTGGTTACTTTGGCAATAATGCGCTGCCGTTCCGCCTGGGGGAGATACTGCGCAGCTATTTTGTTGCCCGGGAAGCTCGAGCACCCTTGACTCAGGTATTCGGGACGGTTCTGGTGGAACGAGTCGTAGACATGATAACCGTCTTGGTACTCTTGGTCCTGCTGCCATTTGTTGGTGCGGTACCAGATGCCCTTCGCCTACCGATATTGTGGGTGGTGATCATATGTATAGTGCTGGCAATCGTGACTGTATGGCTGGCACGCAGAACGGACGGCATTCCGTTCATCAAAGGCCGCCTGAAGCCTGTTCTGGATAATCTACAGCTGGGCTTCACCAGCTTGCGGCAAGGACGGCATTATGTAGTGCTCCTACTAACGACTGTCGGTGTCTGGGTCGTCTATCTTATGAATATCTATATTGCCCAATACGCCATGGGTCTGGAGCTATCGATAGCTGAATCTTACCTTGTATTAGTGACGACCACGCTGGTCCTGCTTGTGCCGGCAGCTCCCGGCTTTGTGGGCACGTTCCATGCAGCCGTCATACTGGCGTTTGTCAATGTCCTATCAGCGGACCTGGCAAGGGCGCAGGCGATTGCCGTCGTCCTCCATGCGATCGGATTTATCCCCTACACTATTATTGGTGCGATCATCTATTTTCGATCCCATCTGCGCCTGCGCGAAGTACGAGCTCAGAAATGGGAGCCGGGAACGGAGGCCGATCAGTAAAGATGTATCGGCTGCTGCTGTTTGATCGCGACGGCACCCTCACCTATGAACGTGAGGACTACCACCGGGACCTCTCCCGCTTATTCGGCTATCCCTTCACCAGCCCGGTTCTCAAAGCTTTCCATACCGCTGGCTATCTACTGGCAGTCGTGACCAACCAGAGTGGTATTGCGCGCGGCTATTGGAAGCTGGGGGAAGTGGAGACAGCCCATCGAAGGCTGTGTCGCGAATGGGACGTGACACCCAGCTTTCATATCTGTCCCCATCACCCTGATGATGGTTGCGACTGTCGTAAACCCGCAGTTGGCCTGCTCAACGAAGCAATGGACGTTCATGGAAGCCAACCAGAAGAAAGCCTGATGATCGGTGATTCCCTTGGTGACTATCTTGCCGCCCGGGAATCGGGCATGCACTTTGGTCTGGTGCTCACTGGTCGTGGTCGAGTCACAAGGAGCCAGCTTCCCAGCCTGCCCACAATGGTACTTGACACAATAGCAGACCTGGAATCTCACGTGTGATTGCGATGCCTGTCTCCGCGAATCATCCGACCGTTGCGGTTCTTCTGGGAGGTATTAATTCGGAGCGGGAAGTCTCCATGCAATCCGGTCGCCGGGTAATGGATACGCTCTCCGGATTGGGATATGGAACCGTTCCTGTGGTCTATGAAGGGGACATACTGGCTCTTGTCGAGATTCTGCGTGACTATGACTTGGTATTTAACATGCTTCATGGGGGTGAAGGGGAGGATGGTACCATACAGACGGCGCTGGATCAGGCTGGGATTAGCTATACCGGCTCTCAATCCCGGGCTTCCCGCCTGGCTATGGATAAACACGCCAGCAAGGAGGTGATGGTCAGTGCCAATATCCCTACGGCCACCTGGGTGAGACTGGAACTGGAAGAGGAACGCGAATTCCTTAAGTATCAGGATTACCAACCTCTGTCCGACTTTCTCACTGAGCACTCTTTCCCGGTTGTCGTCAAACCTAACGGAGAAGGGAGCACTGTAGGCCTCACCATCGTGGAGAACGCCAGCGAGCTGGGTGAGGCTTTGTTGGTTGCCCGTGAGTTCGGCTCGCAGGTATTAGTAGAGGCGTATATTCCGGGCCGGGAGATCACGGTCACAATCCTGAACGGACGCCCGCTCCCTATCGTGGAGATCGTTCCTAAGCATAAATCCTACGATTATGAGTGCAAGTATACCGATGGCATGAGCGCTTATCACGTACCCGCCGAGCTGCCCCTGGATATCACCGTTGCCATTCAGGATGCGGCCCGACGGTTGTATGAAGCGCTGGGCTGCCGGCACTATTCACGCGTGGACTTCCGCTTGCGCTCCGACGGTGAGTTCTTCTGTTTGGAACTTAACACTCTGCCTGGAATGACGTCTCACAGCCTGACACCCATGGCTGCCAAGGCTGTGGGTATCGGATTTGATGCCTTGATCGAGCTCATTGTCAAGCTGGCTCTCCAGGATGTCGTGGATTAACAATGCCCTTGAAGGTCTTTAATACCCTCAGCCGCAAACTGGAAGCCATTCGGCCGATCAACCCAAAAGAAATACGCATGTATACCTGCGGTCCGACAGTGTACGACACTGCACATATTGGAAACATGCGCACATTCATGTTCGAAGATCTTTTAAAGCGATATCTCCTCTATAAAGGCTTCCAAGTCCTCCATGTCATGAATATCACCGATGTGGACGATCGGACCATCGAACGTGCCCAGACCGAGAATCAGTCCAGGGAAGATATCACTGATCAGTACACGCGGCTGTTTCTCGAGGACATGGAAACCCTCAATATACTCCCTGCGGATCATCTGCCCAGAGCAACGGAGTTCATCCCTCAGATGGTGGAGAGTATTAAGATCCTCATCGAGAAAAGGCATGCCTACCAGACCGATGAGGGTTCCATTTATTTTGATGTGTCATCTTACCCGGATTACGGATGCCTGGCCCGCCTGGATGCGGAAGAGCTGCGTCCAGGTGAACGAGTAGCGGATGACAGTTATGAGAAGGAAGAGGCCCGGGATTTTGCCTTATGGAAGGCCCACAAGCCTTCGGATGGCGACAATGCCTGGCCCTCACCGTGGGGGAAGGGCCGCCCCGGTTGGCACATCGAATGCAGTGTAATGTCCACCCACTTCCTGGGTGAACATTTCGATATCCACTGCGGTGGAGTCGACAACATTTTTCCCCACCACGAGAACGAAATTGCCCAGAGCAAGTGCTTGTCTGACACGCCGTTTGCCAACCTGTGGATACATGGTGAACACCTGATCGTCGATGGCCGTAAGATGAGTAAGTCGCTTGGCAATTATTACACCCTGCGAGATATTCTGGACGAGAAGCTTCCGCCGGAAGCCGTACGCTACACGCTTCTGGCCACCAACTACCGCCAGAAACTTAATTTCACGTTTGAAAAGGTTCGGGAGTCACAGAAAGCTATCAACCGGTTGCGCGAGCTGGCCAGGCGGCTCGAGGCGGTGCCATCATCACAAGAGGGATCGGATATGGAGCCACCCGATCGAGCGGTGGAAATATCCCTTGATGATGATCTCAACATCGCTGGAGCCCTGGGGGCGATCTTCAGTTGGGCTAAGGATTTATTCAGCTATATGGACAACGATAATCTCTCATATGCGTCAGCTCAGACAAGCCTGAAAGCCCTGCGCCGATACGATACGATCTTTGGCGTGGTGTATTTCAATCTCGAGTCGGATTTGGAGCAGGAACTCAAGGCCTTGATCATGGCTCGGGAGCAAGCCAGGCAGGCGCACGACTGGGAAAAGGCGGATGCCATTCGGGAGGAGCTTCGGAGCAAGGGCATTATTATTGAGGATACGCCAACGGGGACCGTGTGGAAAAAGGGTTGAGATACCCGGAGTGGGATCACTTTCAACTTGGGCTGCATTAGATTTGGTGTGCTCTCCAATTCATTATTGATTTGCATTAATATTATTGTAAATTGGAAGGCTAAAATAGTGCCGCTATTTGCGGGATAGTGCCACCATAGCTCAGTTGGTAGAGCATCTGATTTGTAATCAGAGGGTCGCGGGTTCGAATCCTGCTGGTGGCTCAAAATAGCGGGTTTTTTGTCAGATTTCAGCAGGGGCGGACTCTTGGTCCGGCAGGTACAAGGATTCGGGGAGATGGCCGAGCGGT
>CP070787.1:2912160-2927011 GCA_020346745.1 Fidelibacterota bacterium
CATGTCCTTGGTAACGCACACTGTCCAAGCAGGATTCCAGCCCTGCATCCATGCGATTGGGGATCGGGCCAACCGGCTGGCCCTGGACGCCTACGAGCAAGTTTTAACTCAATCTCAAAGAGTGGAACTGAGGCCGCGGATAGAACATGCTCAAGTGCTCGCGCGCAGCGACATTCGTCGGTTCGCCCGATTAGGGGTCATTCCAGCTATGCAACCGAGTCATGCCACTAGCGATATGTATTGGGCTCAAGACCGATTAGGACCTGAGCGCATCCAAGGCAGCTACGCCTGGCGGCAGCTATTGAATACCGGTGCGATCATCCCCTGTGGTTCCGATAGTCCCGTCGAGCGCGTAGAGCCCTTGCTCCAACTTTATGCGGCTCGCACCCGACAGGATACCAACGGCCAGCCCGAGGGCGGTTGGTATCCAAGAGAGCGAATGGCTGGTCTGGAAGCCCTGAAATCACTCACCACCTGGGCCGCATTTGCCGCTGTCGAAGACTCCACCCGAGGAAAAATTCTGCCCGGATACGATGCCGACCTGACCGTGCTGCCCATTAATCCGGTGAATTGCGATCCTAAGGCACTTCTCGATGCCCAAGTCCTGATGACCATTGTCGATGGCCAGGTTGTGTGGCACAACAAGCAGGGCTTCCGAAGGCTGAAGGCGCGGCGTCCTGGTTCTCCAGCCTCCTCTACGCGATCCCCAGAAGAGTAAGGCCAAAGGGGACTTCAGGGGGACAATCTTCCAAAGGCGATGCCAACACCACTCACATCGGATGCCGTTGTGCTGAGGACCATTAACTATTCGGACACCTCGCTGATTATCCGCCTGTTTACCGAGCAGTTTGGCAAGGTAACGGTTATCGCCAAGGGTGCTCGCCGACCGAAACAGGGTATTGCAGGCATCCTCCAGCCACCTAATCACATCACGGTATGGTACAGTTATAAGGCGGGGCGTGACATTCAGACGTTAACCAAGTCCGAGTTTGTGGAGCGTTATGCGGGATTGGGTAACCACCTGGCCAAGAGCGCAGCCGCACTGGTTGCCGTTGAGATGCTGGACCGCGCCGTACACGATTCCGATCCTCACCCGATACTTTTTCGGCTCATTACATCAACCCTCCACTATCTGGATCAGGTTGAAGAGGATATTGCCACCATCCTGCATTTCTATCAATTGCATCTGGCCAAGCAGTTGGGATTCGGCCCTCAGTTAACGTCATGTGGGCAGTGCGGTCAGCCGATGAAAAAAGCTACACTGGACAACCGGACCGGTCTACTACTATGCCCCCGATGCCAGCCGGGAGAAGGCATTACACTGGGAATTAAGGCGCTGGAACACTTGCACGACCTGGCGAAGACCCACATTTCCACCGTGACAGGATTGAAGCCAGATAGCAAAACCAGTAAAGAAGCCGGTGATTTTCTCCTGAACCATCTATACTATCATGTAGATGGCATGAGCAATCTGCAGTCTATTAAGTTCTGGCGTCAGGTGAAGACATGAGTGAGATCATAACAGAGCGGTTTTCCCCCCACAACATCGACCTGGGTGATGGGCCGGTCGGGTGTTTTCTTATTCACGGCTTCACTGGCTCCACCTATGAGCTCCAGGGGCTGGCGGAATTTCTCGCGGCCAATGGTTTTAGAGTCGCCTCCAGACTGCTGGCCGGCCACGGCACCTCCATCGAGGAATGCAACCTGGTTCACGCTAAGGACTGGCTGGAGGAATCGGAGTTCCACTTTACCGAGTTTGCCTTGAACTGCGACGCGACCTTTGTCATCGGATTGAGCATGGGTGCTGGCCTTGCCCTTCATCTTTCCACCCTGTTCCCGGTAGCCGGTGTTGTCGCCATGTCACCTGCGCTGATCCTCCACTCCCGCTACCTGCGATGGTATCTCCCACTGATCACTCCTTTCGTCTCCTCCATTTCCAAAGAGCGCCTGAATAGAGGCAGGGATGTCGACCAGCATCACTATTATGGGTACAGTCGATACCCCCTGAAAGGCGTGAGAGCCATGATCAAACTCAACCGTTATATCCGCGCGGAACTACCTAAAGTAGCACTGCCCGCTATGATTATGCATGCACGCAACGATCCCACGGCTCCATTTGAGAATGCCACCCTGGTGCTCAACACGATCAAATCAGAAGACAAAGTGCTGCGCGCGTATGATCATTCCGGCCACGTCCTGCCTGACAGCTCTGAGAAAGAACAGGTCTGGAACGATACGCTGGACTTTTTGAAACAACACCTGCCTGACTAGGACCATGCGATACCAATACACAAGCCTTGGGAGCTACGACTTATTCGGATGGGGACGTCCGCGTCCCACGATGATCAAGCGATTGATCATCATAAACCTGGCCATCTGGGTCCTGACGTTCCTTACCGGCCTTGACCGGCTGATCTTCCCCATTTTTGGTTTGGTACCCAAGCTCGTTTGGTCCAATCTGATGATCTGGCAACCCGTGACCTATATGTTCCTGCACGCAGGACTCTGGCACATTGCCTTGAATATGCTCGTCCTGTGGATGTTCGGTTCCGAACTGGAGCGGGAGTGGGGCGGAATCCCTTTTCTGAGATACTATTTGATCACCGGGATCGGGGCCGGGCTGGTAACCATGCTGTTCAGCCTGAATTCAACTGTGCCCGTTATCGGGGCTAGTGGCGCCGTCTACGGAGTACTTCTGGCTTACGGTCTGGCCTATCCCAACCGTGAAGTCTACCTGTACTTCATGTTTCCGGTGAAGGTCAAATATGTCGTTGGCGTTCTGGCCCTGATTGCCTTTTATGCTTCCTTACAGCCCGGACGCTCAGCGGTCAGTCACCTGACACACCTGTCAGGTATGGTGATCGGTTGGCTCTACCTGAAGTCGGGATGGAGATCTACCTGGTACCGAGTGGGTCAGCGCGTGTCCAACATGCAGCGGGAGCGGCAAATTAGGAAGGAGTTCCTTGCCAATCAGAAAGATGATCGCCTGCGAAGGCAAGTGGACGAAATTTTGGACAAAATCAACACGCGTGGGTACGCCTCGCTATCCCGGGAAGAGCAGGAGATTCTATATCAAGCCAGCGTTAGATTTTCGCGGAAGGACGAAGCCAACTAGACGCTCATATCCTTCCCCTGCCGGTCAGGAAAACGCGCTCAAAGCCGCTTTCCCGGTCAACACCATCATCCAAGAAAAGGAGCAAGCATGCGGGTATTCACCATCGCACTAGCCATGGCAGCGATTTTCGGGAGCATGATGGAAGCAGCGTACGGTCAATCCGTATCAGTGATCATCAGCGAAAGAACCATAAACGACTTCCTGGCAGCCATAGGGCCAGTATCAGGCAAGGGCACCGGTGCCCAGAAGATTCCCTATACCTGGACGGTGAATAATCCCAGGGTAGACCTGGAAAAGGGAACGGCAGGTTTCAAGGCTGCGGTCAAGGTGAAGACCAAGATTATCACTTTCGAGGATCGGGTTGCTGGCAGGTTGGCTGTTGACTACGACGCCGGTGCCAACAAAATCCGGATGCAGGTCGTCGAGGCCAAGTTCCCCATATATGTAAGGGTCCTCGGCAGGAAAGTGAAGTTAGCCACTCTGGACATCGGCAAGTACTACCGGCCCAAGTTCGAATTCAACGGACCGGAACCGGTGCAGCAGCAGGTTGAGATGGATGTGGGTGACGGCACCACCAGGGTAGTGGGGGTGACCGCCGGAAGCCGAGAGATTCTCATGGAGAAGGACCGGCTGCGGGTTTCGGTGAACTTGAGCTACGCAGCTATCAAGGGATGAGGTCTGGCCCAGAACCTGACAGGCAACGGCCAGCCGAGCCCACCTATTGCGGGATCATCGAAACGGCCAACTGATCGGCACGCTCGTTTTCGGGGTGTCCCTGGTGCCCACGCACCCAATGGAATTCCACTTGGTGAACCTGCAGTAGATCTACCAATGGTTCCCACAAATCCACATTGAGTACCGGCTCGCCGCGGCCTTTTTTGGCTGCCCGGCGCCAACCACGGCTAATCCAGTTCTCCAGCCAACCCTTGTTGATCGCATCCACAATATACCGGGAATCGGAGTAGACGGTGACCAGGCACGGTTGTTTGAGGGCTTCCAGCCCTTTGATAATGGCCGTGAGCTCCATGCGGTTATTGGTGGTGCTATCTTCGCCTCCGGCTAATTCTTTCTCGCGTCCCTGATACCGGAGGATTGCTCCCCAACCGCCGGGACCGGGATTGCCCGCGCAGGCCCCATCCGTGTAGAGAGTTACCCGTGGCAGATCGGAGGGCATATTCTCCGCTTAGTCTATCTCAGGCAGTGGTTCTTCCAGAGGCCGCTTGCGGACATTGAACCAGTAGCCAAACCAGATCAGGATGATCCCTGCCAGTTCGAGAATGTACAAGTACTCCGTGTGGCCGGCCCGGCTGGCCGATCCACCAATGGCCGGCAGGATCGCACCGACGGCAATGAGGACGTTTCCGATATAGCGGTCCTGGGCCAGCTCAGCCACATCACCCTTGCCTACGCGAGTCACCCTTAAATAGCGCAAGGCGGAGTAGATCGCCCCACCGACGAGAAAAATCACTGCATAGGTGTTGATGAACGGGCTGAAGGCCCGAACCCACTGCCAGCCAAAGGCACGGCCGCTAGGCAGATGAGTATCGACAACGGCCATATTGATGGGACTCACAACAATAAAGATAGCAGACGCGGTTACGGCGGTTATCAGCGCGAAGGTGAGGCGCCTGGCGGTCTGGGGCTTCAGCAACAGCCAGACCGTGCCCTGGGCCAACGGGGCGCCACCCAGGAGAGCACCAACAACATACCAGAACTTGAAAATGACCGGATTCCACCCTAACAGAGTGATGTAGGCTTCTGAGAAGGTACCCATGCCAAAGGTGAGCACTCCTATGGTCCACCATAGGAGATGGTTGCCGGTGCGTCCCCGCTGCACGTAGCGCTTGTAGATCGTTGCGGCAAAAATGATAGTGATGATTGTGGTAATAATCGGGAGGTAATAAATCAAAGACCGTGCGTCCATAGGATTTCTTATCCTTCTATGAAATTAAATCGTGACCAGCTGACCGACCCATTTCCAGTTCGGCATCGAATTTTTACTAACACAGTCGGCTAATTTATTCCCGGCCTCGGACATTTGCATAGCAAACTCTGCCGGATATTCTGTTAATTCCAGCTGGAATACATGGAATGAGGCTGGACCGGGGCGATACGATGCATGCACTGCTGCCAATAATCCCCGGCGGAGAAGTGTATCTGGACACCAGATTATGTTTGAGCGGCGGGAAGGTCAAACCAGAAGCGGCTGCCCGCCTTCACAGCCGATTCCACCTGAATCTCAGTATTCAACGAGTGCATGCACTGCTGGACCAGCGCCAGCCCTAGGCCGGTGCCACCCCTTTCCCGGCTGCGGGCTTTGTCTATCCGGTAGAACTTCTCGAAGATCTGGTCTAACTGATCGGGCGGGATACCCTCCCCAGTATCAGACACCTCCAGCCGCACGTTGCCGTTCTCCAGGCGGGTTACCGACAGGCGGACTTCACCTTCTCCAGTATGCTGGATGGCATTGGATAGCAGGTTGGAAAGCGCGATTTTAAGAATTTCCTCATTGCCCTCAACGCTTTCTCCACTTGCCTGGAATGTGAGAGCCAGTCCGCGTTCATCGGCCAGCGGCGAGAAAGTGTCCTCTAGCTCACCAAGCACCGGTTCAAGGGGGATCCCCATCAGTTCCACCGGCTCGTGGTCGAACTCCAGCCTGACCAGAAGCAGCATATTCGCGAAGAGACTGTGGACGCGCAGCAGGTTGCGGTGGCTTTTCTGAAGATGATCACGTAGCTGTTCCTGTGCATCCGGGTTCATGGGTTGGGCTGCACTCTGCTCCAGGGCCATTTCCAGATAACCGCGGGCGGAAAAGATCGGATTGCGCACCTCGTGGCTCAAGGCCGCAATAAAATTCTCCTGGGCCTGGTTCAGACGCTGCAGATCGCGGATATCCTCCTGGAGTCTATCAGCCATGGCGGCCACATCCTGGGTAAGGTCACCTATCTCATCCTGCCGTTTCGGGTGCGGCAGGGCGACAACCTCACCTCCGGCGATCCTACGGGCGGCGTGGGCTAATTCACGAATGGGGAACGTGATCCGGTCCGCCACGATCCAGCCGACCGCCACCGTCAGCAGCAGGGCTCCAAGGATGCCAACGTAGATCATGATACGTATCCGATGCAAAGTCACCCTGATCTCCATCTCACTGGCAGTGATCCGGACGTACCGCCGTTCTTCCGTGGGGTACCCGGGTAAGGGTGCGATCCCGGAGAAGGTCGGCGAGGTGGTGTCAGCAACGGTCCCGGCTGACAGGTAGGGGTGGAAGTCGGCATCCAGCAGCTCAACACCGTGACCGGTGTACCGGGCATAATCCGACATCACGGCGGGAAAATGCTCCTGGTCGGGTTGACCAACAAGCAGGGTCGCCAGGTAGCGTGCCTGCCGGTCCAGGTCATCGCGAGAAGTGCGCAATAGATAATCCCGAACAAACAGCAGGGAATAACCGCCGATGGCCATGATCCCCAGCAACACCAGACCGAAAAGGATCAACAGGACACGGCTGCGAATGCTCATGCGGGATAAAGGGGCTTATCTGGATCGGCGCACCCGGTACCCCACACCGCGTACCGTCTCGATCAGGTCACCATTCTCACCAATCTTCTGCCGCAGGTTCTTAACGTGGACATCAACGGTACGTTCGGTTACGACAACCTGGTCTCCCCATACCTGGGACAAGAGGTCAGCCCGGGTAAACACACGGTTGGGATGTTCCGCCAGCAGCAGGAGGAGGGAATATTCCCGCGTGGTGAGAGAGATGGGACCTTCAGGACCCAATACTTCACGCCGATCGAGGTCCAGTGTCAAGGTTCCGAATGACAGCGTTTCTTCTCCCCCAGCCATCGGGGCATGACGCCGGAGTGCCGTTTTAAGGCGCGTAGTAATGAGACGCGGGCTGGCGGCCTTGGAAATAAAGTCATCAGCCCCCACTTCCAGGCCAATGATCTGGTCCATTTCGCTATCCCTGGCGGTAAGCAACAGAATGGGTAAACGCCTGAGTCGCACATCCTGACGGATTGCGCGGCAGAGGGCCAAACCGTCCATGCCCGGCATCATGACATCCACAATGGCGGCGTCGAATGACTTGGCACGCAGCATCTCCAGTGCCGTCTGACCATCCGGGGCGGTTTCCACCTCGAATCCCTCGCGGCTCAAGTTCAACTGCACCACCTCCCGGACGTCGGCCTCGTCATCCACTACTAGAATATGCAACTGCTGATTCACAGCGAAAGTTCACTCCAAAATGCAAGCCGTAGGGAGCTCGAAATTCTCTCGCAACATATTGCCGATGTTCATGGATTAAAGACCAACTCTCACCGAAAAGCGGCTGGGTGGGTCAGGTGCCAGCCAGTTGCTTCCTGGTAAGCTCTCGCGACGGCCAGGATGGTAGCCTCATCATACAGCTGGCCCATGAAGGTGATACTGGTCGGCGAACCCTGATCATTGAATCCGTTGGGCAGCACCACGCACGGGTGGCCAGTGAGGTTGGTAAGGAGCAGGTTGTCCCCGACGAAGGCCGGTGATACATAAAGGTCCACCTCGGCCAGAATCCGCTCCATTTCCTGGATGACCTGCCAGCGGATACGATTGGCCTGGATGTACTCCACCGCCGGGATGAAGCGAGAGGAGCGGAATGAATTGGGCCAGGCGTTCCTGATCTGCCGCACCAGGAGGTCATCACGGTCCGAAAGGGTAAGCTCATCAAAGGCTGCGGCGGCCTCCGCACTGAGGATGAAGGCCAGCTCATCTATGGGATAATCAGGCAGATTGATCGGTACCAGCTCGGCACCCAGTTCTCGCAGTACGTCCAGAACGGCCTGGTCGCGGGCCTGATTGGGATAGTCCTCCTCAAATGCACTCTCCACATACCCGATATGCAATCCCGCCAGGTCCTCCCTGTAATGATAGTTGAAGGGCAGGTCCACGACGGTTGGATCAAGACCGTCCGGCCCGCGGATGGCATCGAATACCAGGGCACAATCCTCCACATTCCGGCAGATAGGTCCCAGCTTATCCATGGACCAGCTGAGAGCCATGGCGCCCGCTCGGCTTACCCGGCCGTAGGTAGGCCGTAGACCGGTTGCTCCACAGCGGGTGGAAGGCGAAACGATGGAGCCCCAGGTCTCCGAGCCGATGGCGAAGGGTACCAGGCCGGCCGCCGTGGCTGCCGCCGAGCCCGCCGAAGACCCGCTGGACCCCTGCTCTAGATTCCAGGGATTGCGCGTCTTACCGCCAAACCAGACGTCTCCCCAGGCAAGGGCACCCAGGGTCAGCTTTGCGATCAGGACAGCGCCAGCCCCCTCCAATCGTTGCACCACGGTGGCATCCTCATCGATCACCTGGTCCTTGTACGGCACCGCGCCCCAGGTGGTAGGGTAGCCCTTCGCGGCCAACAAGTCCTTGGCACCATAGGGAACTCCATGCAGTGGACCCCGGTATGTACCCGCTGCAATTTCCTCGTCGGCTCGTTGTGCCTGTGATAGGGCCAGCTCTTCGGTAAGGGTCACCACACATTCCAGCTGTGGGCCCAGTCGCTTGAGCCGCTCCAGATACATCGTGGTCAACTGCATGGAAGTGACCTGCTGAGTACGGAGGAGCTCCGCCAGCTGGGCTACCGAGTAAAAGGCCAAGTCTTCCAGCTTCTCAGGTACCTTGACTGTGTCTATGGGCGAATAGACGATCGGTACTTGCCGGGTATCAAAGGTCTTGTCTTCCGGGACAGGATTGAAAAGCAGCGCCGGTGCAACGGCGTTGGGCAGCTCCAGGGCGCGCAGACTATCGTAGCTCGCCCGGTTCTCCTCTACATCTTTCAGCAGGGAGTCCCGCTCGGCCTTGGTAAAAGAAAGACCGATGACCTGTTCGGCGGCGGCAATCTGTTTGCGCTTGAGTTTGGGCTTGTCCTGAGGTCTTGAGAATAGACCGGCAGCAGGTACTAGAAGTAGCAAAGCTAGAACAATGACATCATAGGGTCTGGGATGGCGCATGGTCTCTTCCACCTCCTGTTTGGCTATCCGGCGGTCATGGATGTCCAAGTTAACGAATTAGCAGACGCTCTGCAGGATTTCTGCGATTCATTCACTCACAGCTAAAAGATTTCGGTAGCATGTCGTACTGTACTTGGCTATCTTATATAGTTGTTGCTGGCAAAAGGACTCTTATCGATTTCAGATCGTGATTCACCCCGAAAAAATCTACCGCATTGATAGGAGCGCATCGTGACTGGTTTCCATTCCCTCAAAAAGTCAATCGGGGTCATGGTTGCGATGGGTGCTATCGTGGCTTCCGGCTATACTCAAACCACAATTCCATCCGAAATCTCAGAAGAGAGTGAAGCATGTATTACATGCCACTTCGAAGAGACTAACGGTATTTACGAGGAATGGGGCGCCTCCAAGCACTTCCGGGGCAATGTGGGCTGTTTTGAGTGCCACCGGGCCGAGAAACCGGATATAGATGCATTTGAGCACAACGGATTCGACATTTCCATCATAGTATCACCCCAGGATTGCGCCCGCTGTCACCCGAAGGAAGTGAAGGAGTTCGATGAGAGCCATCACTCGAAAGCCGGGCTGATTCTCGGCTCACTCGATAATTTCCTCGCCGATATAGTTGAGGGCAACACAGAGTTCTACGGCGGCTCGGCCCTCACCGTCAGTGGCTGCAAGCAATGCCACGGGGCTGAGGTGGAGGTCAACAAGGACGGCTCCCTGAAACCGACTGGCTGGCCAAACACTGGTATGGGCCGGGTCAATCCCGATGGCAGCAACGGAGCTTGCACCGCCTGCCACCAGCGGCATGCTTTCTCCGCTGCTCAGGCCCGTCGCCCCGAGAACTGCGGCAAGTGCCACCTCGGTCCCGACCATCCCCAGAAGGAAATCTACGAGGAATCCAAGCACGGCATCGCCTTCGCCGCCTACGAGGATGATCTCAGCCTGGATAATGCCAAGTGGGTGCTGGGAGAGGACTATACCGCTGCCCCCACCTGTGCCACCTGCCATATGTCGGCCGCACGCACCAGCGACGGCGATCTGAGCCCGGTGACCCATGACGTAGGGATGCGGATCAGCTGGAACAACCGCCCCGCCATTTCCATCCGCCCGGAAATTGCGGATAAAAAACTGGGGCTCACAAAAGGAGCCAAGATCAACTGGAAGACCAGGCGTCGCAATATGAAACAGGTGTGCAGCGTATGCCACACTTCCAATTACATCGCCAATTTCTACGAGCAATACGACGGCGTGGTCGACTTGTATAATGACAAGTTTGCCCGGCCCGGTGTGGACTTCATGGCTTTGCTGTATGATAACCAGCTCTTGTCCGGTATTCAGTTTGATGAACAGATTGAATGGACCTGGTGGGAGCTATGGCACCATGAGGGACGTGTCGCCCGGCATGGTGCTTCTATGATGGCCCCCGACTATACCCACTGGCACGGTCTTTATGAGGTAGGCAAGCACTGGTATTCCAAGTTCATCCCGGAGCTCCAGGAGCTCGTCGAAAAATACCGGGATTCTGACGATGCTGCCCAGGCCAAGGGCGCGCAGAAGCTGGAAAAGGCGGTTCATGATCTACTGGCTCGTCCGGAGCATTCCTGGTACTTGGGCAAACTGGATCCCAAGGAGGAAGCCAAGCGGAAGAAAGCGCAGGAGGAATTCAAGAAGCGTTACGATAACTAGATAGAACGGAAGACATACCAATTAAGGAGGGACTCATGGTCCGTGATTTTCGGTCAGCGGTCATGGCAGGGCTGCTCATGGTGACTGTTCTGGCTGCCCAGGCACAATGGGAGCTGGGGGGCCAGATCCGCTACCGCTTTGAAAGCAGCAATAGGGATTTCCATCAAGATACAAAAGCCAGCAACGTAAACCTTCTCCGGTCGCGATTGAACGTCACCCTCTCCGCCGCGGAAAATGTTACCGGCTTCTTCCAGTTGCAGGACTCCCGCACCTTTGGCGAGGAGACCTGGACAATGGATGGCGATGCAGATCAGATGGACCTGCACCAGGGCTTCATCCATTTCACCGACCTGCTCCATGCTCCCATTGACCTGAAGGTAGGCCGGATGGAAGTTATATATGGACCAGAGCGTCTAATCGGGGCTGTGGGCTGGAGCAATGTCGGCCGCAGCTTTGACGGGGCTGTCCTCAAGTTGCGTCAGCAACGCTTCACCACGGACCTGTTCTATTTCAAGGAAAAGGAGGTCGAATTACCCCGGGACAGCCTGGATACGAATGTCCAGGGAATCTACGCCGATCTCAACCTGGTGAATAACCACACCACCCAGGCTTTCCTGATCCGGCAACAGACTATAGATAGAAGAAATATCTATACCACCGGGCTGTACGTGAAGGGAGAAATAGGACCTGTTGCGCATGAGATCGAGGCGGCCTATCAGTTCGGGGAGCAGAATCCCCCACACGAGCTATCTTATTCCGCCTACCTGGTGGCGATCAACCTGAGCTATTCTCTATCGCGCCTGCCCCTCCAGCCTATGCTCTCAGCTGGTATCGACTACCTGAGCGGCGATGACGATATTATGGACAACACGTCTAAGGTGTTCTATACCATGTATGCCACCAACCACAAGTATTACGGCTACATGGACTATTTCATCACTATCGCCCCCAGCACCCTTCACCTGGGATTGACGGATATACATGGCAAAGTGTCACTTCAGCCACTTGAGCATACCAAGCTTCACCTGGCCTACCATATATTCAGGGCCAGCCAGTCATATGGCACTGGCGACAAGGATTTCCTCCAGGAACTCGACCTCACCCTCAACTATAGCTACACCTCCAACGTATCAATGGTCGGAGGTGCCTCATTGGCCTGGCCGGGTGAAATCTTCAAATCCCGGCGCGGGAGTGACATGGCCACCTGGTTGTACTTGATGACAGTGGTCAATTTCTAGCCGAGTCTTCTCAGCGCAGATCCTCCAAACCCACCCCAAGTCAACAGGCGATCCGTATCGACCTACCAGCCTGGAACAACGGGTATGCGATGCATAGGAAAACTCTTCACTTCCTCTTGAGTATCTTTACCGATAAATTCCCGCGCACTTTGCTAATATGTCGATAACCGTCTCCCCTTACCAGCCAGCCTTCAGCGAGGAATGGGACCGTTATGTCCACCAGTCGAATAACGGCACCATCTTCCACCTGAGGAGATTTCTCAGTTATCATCCCGAAGACCGGTTCCAGGATCATTCGCTCCTGCTCCAGGGGCCGAAAGGCCTGCTGGCCCTCTTCCCGGCCGCGGAGCGGGTAGTGGACGGCCGACGGCAGCTGGTCTCCCATCCCGGAGCATCCTACGGCGGGCTGGTCACGCCCATCGGCCTGTCATTCAAGAACAGCTACGACTTGGTGGAAAGCCTCATCGACTATGCCGCCGGGAAGGGATTTGACAACATCACGCTCACGCTGACACCCACGATCTATAACCGCCGCCTGTCGAACTACGTGGACTTCGCCCTGCTCAAGCACGGTTTCACCTACCTGAAGCGGGAGGTATCCAGTATTCTGTTCCTCGAGGAGACACCCGAGGAGAACCTGGCCAAGTTCACCCCTGCCTCCCAGAGGGCGGTCAGGAAGGCGCAACAGTCCGAGCTTGAACTGCGCTTCAGCCAGGACTACACCATCTTTTACGACATCCTGCTCCACAACCTCAAGCGCCGCCACAACGTCCAGCCTACCCATACCCTGGAGGAGCTGCTCCGGCTGGTCGATCTTTTCCCCGATGACATCCGCCAGCTGGGCGCCTACCTGGACGACCGCATGATCGCCGGCATCACCATCTTCGATGCCAACCCGGATGTCACCCTGGCCTTCTATATCAGCCACGACGAAGCCTACCAGCAGTACCGAGCGGTGAATCTCCTGTTCTACGAGATGATCTGTTGGGCAATAAGCAACGGATTCCGCTACATGGACTTTGGCATCTTTACCGTCAGTATGGACCCTAACTTCGGACTGGCGCGCTTCAAGGAGAGTTTCGGCGCCAGCGGCATGTTCCGCGACACACTGACACTCGATTTGACATAAACATGATCGCGGCAGCTATTAGAATCACTCCTGGCACCACCATACCTTGATTTGAGCATTATACTTGAATCATGACTGAGAACATCGACACCCAGGATATCGCGCCCACGGATCCCACCGATAAAGCGGACAACCAGCTGGCCATGAACCAGGATCTCTCCCGCCTGGGGCGCAAATCGCTGGCCTATGTGATCGGTTATCTGGCTACCCGGGCGGTGTCCTTCCTGCTTCTGCCCCTCTATACCAACGCGCTGGTCCCCGAAGACATGGGTATCCTTTCTCTGGCCTTCGCCTTCTCGGCCTTTGGACTGGTCTTCTACCGTCTCGGCCTGGACAGCGCGCTGCTGCGCTATTACGTGGGCGAGGCCAAAGAGCGGCAGCGAGAGGTTTTCACGACCGTCTACCTGATACTGGTCGTGACCGGATTGGTTCTCTCAGGACTTGTCCTGATCTTCCGCTCGCCATTGGCCACTAGTCTGCTTGGAACGAACCACCCGGAGTGGATTGCCATTCTGGCGGCCATCATGTTCTTCGATACGCTCTGGGCGATCCCTATGCACCTGTTCAGGGCTGACGAGAGGCCTTTGCCCTATATCACTCTCAGCCTGGTGAACGTGTTTATCACCATGGGATTGAACATCCTGCTGGTGGCTCACTACCGGATGGGAGTTGAAGGCGCTCTCCTAGCTAACCTGGCCGCTTCAGCAACCCTTTTCCTTGTCACGCTGATCAGCATCGTCCGACGCCTGTCATTGACCACCGTCTCCACCGAAACCGCCAGGCGACTGCTCAGGTTCGGCCTGCCCCTGCTGCTGGCCGGACTGTTCACCGTCACCCTCGAGCTGGCGGACCGTTACCTGCTCCGCTGGCTCTCCGACCTGGAAACGGTCGGTATCTATTCGGCGGGCTACAAGCTGGGCATGCTCATGCTCATCACGGTCATGGGCTTCAACATGGGGTGGCAGCCCTTTTTCCTCCGGCGGGGCAAACAGGAAGGCGCCCAACCGGTCTTTGCCCGCGTGACCACCTACATGGTGGCCATCATGGCTACCCTGCTGATCATCACCGGAGCCTGGGTGGACGATCTGGTCAGGCTGCCGTTGGGTCCCATTACCATCTTCGGCCCGGATTACTGGTCCTCCACCGGGATCGTGCCCATCGTGATGCTGGCCTACCTGTTCTTCGGTCTCTACGTGCTGCTGCTGCCGGGCATCCATCTGAGCGCACGCACCCACTGGGTGATCCTCTTCCGGGGCACGGGTGCCATCCTCAATGTGGGCCTGAACCTGTTCCTTATTCCCGCCTGGGGAGCCATGGGTGCCGCCCTGTCAACCTGCATCGGTTTCGGGGCGATGGCCCTGGTCACATTCTTCATCGTCAAGCACATCTATCCCGTCCGGTATGAATGGAGCCGGCTGGCCCGGATTGCCCTGCTGCTGGCGCTGGGATTTGTCATCCTGTACGGTCTACCGCCCAGCTGGTGGCGCAACCTGGCCCTCACCATCCTGTTCCCCGCCGGGCTGTGGATCACCCGGGTAGTCTCACTGGACGAGCGTGACCTTTTCCGCCAGTTCCTGGGACGAGCATGAAGATCCTGGTGGCAACCTGCGGCCATCAACCGGACGACGATCGCATCTATGACAAGCAGATCCGATCCCTGCTGGAAAAAGGGCATGCAATCACCCTGGTCACG
>CP070787.1:2927111-2956692 GCA_020346745.1 Fidelibacterota bacterium
TCCCTACCAGAGAAGACCGCCCCCGTTGAAGGACATCGATCACCCGTCCCTTGGGACCTCGACCAAGGGTTTGTCTCCTGAGTGTCAGTCTTACCAGATCCCCGGAGGCTGCCCCACCCAAATCACGTGCTTCCACAAAAACATCGTCCATCCCTTCAACAGCGACAAATCCAAAGCCCCGGTGGGTCAATTCCATGATCCCAGTCACTTCCTGGGCTGGGCCGCTGTAGGAAACGCGTCCCCCGCGTAACCGGGTGATCTGCCCTTCGCGTATCAGACTGTTCACTAGACGCCGAAAAGTGGCATATTGATGCTCTGTGACTCCCAATCCTCGGGCAAGGTCCGTGCGGCGATAGGTACGACCCGGTCGCTTTTTCAGGAAAGCTAGAATGTCATCCCTGGTCACGGCGTCACCGATGAGCTCCCTCGGATAAGAAATTCAATAACCTGAAGTGCACCTTCCCGGTCCGGAGAACATCCTCACGATTCCAGGCTAGATCAACCTGCAGGAGGTTCCTTCCTGCTCGCAGGACCAATCCCACTCCTCCTGAGAAAAGCAAAGGTACGTCAGACACTAGCCCCATGTCTAAAAACAGATGGACGCGCGTATCCTTGCCTGTACGATAGCGACATTCCATGCGGGAAACAATCCCCCAGGGAGCAAGGAATTGGGCCTCCCGGTACCCCCGTACGCTGGTGCTGCCTCCAAAGCGGCCGAAATCGGCCAGCTGTGCTGTGAATTTATACCCGGTTACTCCCATTACTCCAATATGCTGTGACAGCGTCCACCTGGCGAGACTATGGACGCTCTCCAGGGCTAAATCTCCTCGTGCCAGGGCTGCCTGAGGATTGACCCCGGCACCCGTAACCGTGCCGCCCTCAAGAGCCAAATCTATCCGATAGCCTTTGCTGGGATTCGCCGGATGGTTGAAGGTCAGTCGCTGAACGAATAGATTGATATTCCGAAGCTGATAGGGCATCAAGCCCTGATCACGTCCGTGGCTGGTAACCTTCAGATTACGTAAACCCACCCCGATCCCCACATTCCAGCCATGACCTGGCATGGAGGTGAGCTGAACCTTAGCATCGCGTTGCAGGTAGAGCGTATCTCTCAGATCCTGGTAGAAAGTTATCCGGGCTCCTAAGGGTATTAATGGCAACCGGGGCTCGGCATAGACCAGGTTGATGGTCTGGGTGATCGGACTCAGTCGCTGCCAATGAATATGGAGATATCGGAGAGTACCCAATAGGTTCGGCAGATCCAGATTCACGTCCCCCACTACCCGGCCTTTTCTGTCTTTCGCACCCTCATAAGCCGCCTGAACCATGACTGTCTTGCTGGAAATATCATTAAGGTCGTATAGTATCCCGTAGCCCTCACCATGGCTGAAATAGGACTTCCGCTCTACTTCCCAGGCCGGATAGCCCGCGCTAGTCAGATGCTCTCCCTCAGGTAAATCTGCTAATGCCAGGAAAGATACCAACTGGGGTTTCCAAATCCGCTCGCCATCCCGGGCAAGGAGAGTATCGGGCGATGGAACCATGCTGTCCACATTCTGATACTCCAGCGAAAGTAGGCCTTTAGTTTGGCTGGAATAAGTCCTCCCCAGGCGATAGAGCAGACCAAGCTGTCCCTGGACTCCCGCTCGCAGTAGACGATCAGAAAGGTACGGTACCACTGCCCCGGTCGAGGTGACCTTCAGGGTGGTATCAGGAAGGATCAGTTCCACCTCCTGAGCGCGGAGCGGAAGGATCAGACCCATACCCAGCAATATGGAGGAGATGGATTTCAAAACTGGGTTCTCAACTCGAGGTTTGAGGACGTGAAAGGACGTTGTCCTACCTCTGATCGCGAAAAAATCGTAATGGTCAACAACAGATTACGCGACAGGTGAATTTGTCCATTGGCTTTTATACGGTTTGACCTGCCCGCAGGAAAACCTTCAGCGAGCAGATACGGGATAGGAATATCCCGACTGGATGCCACATGAAGCTGCTCCCAGTCCAGACGGACTCTACCTTTTGCACCGACGGTGCGTTGCAGACCGATTCCATATGACAGAGTCCGCACCCGCAGATCATTCAGCTCCTGATCCACTTCCTGCCGCCAGCGCCCGGAGAGGCTGGCCGTGAGGTGGCCTCTCACAGTTCCGGCCACGGTCCCATTACCTTGCAGCATCCGTATGTCATGATTGCGCAAAGTTGAGACCACCGACTGTATCATCTTGCGCTCAGAAATCAATTGCCATTCCAGATTGACCGTACGCCCCGCCACCTGGTGTCGACTGGTCCTGGTTAGATCGGCTGAGGATTGCTCAAAATACTCGCCCGGATGGCTGTTTTCACTGGTCCCGCTAACCACTTCTCGGTTCAGCCTTATTAATTGCAGGAGCCGCAGTTTATACCGCGGCCGGTTGGATCTAGCCTGTAGCGCGAGATCCAGCTGCAGGCGAGATCGAATATTGTGACTGGCAGTATCCTCAAGACTGGGTTTTATAAAGGTGGGCAGCGAATACCGCTCCGTATCGCCAGTCAGTACTCCCTGAAGATTGAGTCTGGCCTGGGCAAAATCCTTTATGGGACCCAGCCGCAGTCGCATACGGTTAAGGTCCATCTGTATCCGGAAACGCGACTTAATTGTATTTACCGGACGCAATTCCCCTGCAGGCAGTACATAGCGAATATATGGCCCCATCACATCAGCCACATAGGTATCGTACACCGGGTCATAGCGATATTGTCCCAGTCCAACCCCGACCGAATCGTAAACCACTGCCTTGGTTTCGACGATTGATCGCTCCAACCGGTAGCGAAGATCAAGCCACCAGGGTCGGGCGGGCGGGCGATGTACCAGCGAGAAGTCGCCCATGAAATACGAGAGATCCTCCCCCTGGCCACTGGTGCGTTTATCATTGAATGACAACGTGGTTTCCAGGCGGGTACTTCGAGATGCTGAGCGCGAAAGAGAAAAGAGCCAGTGACGAGCTGATTCTCTGGGGCCGCCCTCGAAAATATCGTGACGCTGTTCACGACCGAGAGATATCTGTGTGTTCGGTGCTACCCGTGCTTGCAGCCCGAGGGTGACCTGATTAACCCGGTAGCTGGCGGTAGTATCCGCCTCCCTGTCTTCACCATAATAGCGGAAATACGGACTCAGCCGTTTGAAATCATACTTCACATTACCGTCGGTGATCAGCCAGCGTCGCTGGCTATCCAAGCGCGATAAAAGTGTCTGGTTAAACCGGCCCGTAAGAGGGGGGCTCCCCTGCTTGATCACTCCCCAGCGCAACCTGTCAGTTTTGACGCTATCCGCTTCGATGCGTCCCAACTCAGTGAAAATCCGCTGCTCACTCGATCCCTCCAGGAAGATATGTGCGGTTTGCCAGCTATATCCATCAGGTTGGGAATCGAGATCCCAATCTCGCTGAAACTCGACAGCATCCCATCGGCCTGGCGCCTGGAAATTCCTGCCCTTACCCAGTGCGTCCAACCGAATCCCTGCCTTTACGGACCGCGCCGCCATCTGCCAGGGTTTCGTCTGCCATTGGAACTGCACCGCGTAGCCCACATCCCGATTATCCTGATCTTCTAGGCTCGAATACCGGTTCTGATCCACCTGGCTGATGCCCACGTCCACCCGTGCCAGTCGACCTTCCGTTTTACCCCGGAGTTGCCAGCTGCCGGCCACCAGATCGTGCTGTCGCGGAAGCTTCAGCAACCGGAAAGGGGAATAGAGGACGTTGTACCGTTGCAGGTCTTCCGGTGTAACCCATTGGTAAATGATACTGTCCCCGGACACGATCCGTCTGTATTGTCCATCATTGCCTACATTAAAAAAAGACACCCGGTATCCACCCTCACCCCACCCCCGCCAGACGTAACGCCCTTCAACAAGGTCATAGTTGCCAGCCGAATCGGCAATGGCCGTCGATACTGTGGCTTTCTGTGCCTGGTCACCGATTCCCTGCAAATAGGTTCTGTCCTGCTCCGATAGACTGAACTCGAGATTGCTTTGTAGGTTGTCCCGCTCACTGAAAGCAGTGACTGTAAATCGTGACCGATCTCCGTGCCACATGGTAGAGAGGTAACCCGTAGTCCGGCTATAGACCAGGTCGGTGTATTCAAAATCGACGACGATACGGCTGTCATTCCGGATCACATGACGCGGTGTAAAGCGGACCTCTCCAGCACGGTAGTCGATCGTATAGTCCTGGGCCTCACCACGTTCAAGCCGTTCGCCATTCAGCCATACGATTTCCGTTCCCGGTACGACTATCAGCACCCGGGAACCTTCGTGAGTAGACAACGCATAGGGCCCCTGGCGCCCATCTTGTCCCTGGATCATCTGACTGCGATATCTCCCCGGACTTCCAGCCAGGGCTCCCTCCACCTCCCAGGTAGTCCCCCGCAGCTCGGCACGCATGCCTTCCAGCTTACGCTTAAAGGACGTGAGGGGCTCCTCCCGTCCCCTCAAAACAAAATCGCCGACTTCTATACGTCCCCAGTCACTGCTCAAGGACAATCTCACCTGGTCAAGTTCATTGAGCGAACGCGTATCCCCCTCTACCTGGATGGGCAGATTCTGATCGGTAAGACTGCCATTGACGAAGATACCCCGGCCTAACTCACCCTGAAGCTGCAGATTCAATCCTCCGGTGAGATCAACACCATGGCCAGACATCAAAGTGATGCCGCGGAAGAGGCTACCCGTAGTAACCAATCCATCACTGGGCATTGCACGGAACGAGGACCCCTTTGCGAGTGACTGCGATCGGAGTGCTGATGAGGAATCAACAATGATTTGCCCAAATGAAGGCAGGTATCGCCACGCCGGACCCACGGTAGTACTCGACAGCCCGTCAACAGCCTGGTAGCGAATGGTAGCTGAGCGTTCATTCTCAAGGGGACCATGCCACTGTACCACTCCCGAGATCGGCTCGATATGGAACCAGGCTGTATCTATTGGCTCTCCCCGCTCATCGCTCATTCTCCAGCTGCCGAAGAGTATCGGCCTATGGGCCAGGGTATCAACTCGATGCGCGGGCGCAAACAGAATACTCTCCCGGTGGGTCAGCACCTGTCCCTGCAGGATGCCAACCAGGATCGCTGCTACGCCAGACCAGCTAAGGAGACGGGCGGAATACACGGAGGATACCGGTCGGATCAAGTCCAAACAGTGTGGGAAAACGATACGCCAGGTCGACAACCCCGGAATATTTATGCAGCGGGCCAATCCTGCCATTCATCAGGTCCACCTCGAGTAATTCATTGCCCGTCGTCAGGAGCAGTTTGTCACCGGCCCATACCATAGACAGGACCGGCTGTCTTGCAGTGATTGCGAGACGACGAATGGGTTGCCCACTGAGATGGAAAAGATAAATAACCGCTTCAAACGGATCCAACACCGCCACTCCTGAAGATCCCACGGCGAGCAGGGTTGGTTGTAGAACGACGGCCGTCCCGCTGGCCTCATCAGCTACCACATCTACCAGCACGCCTTCATCATCATACAGGTACAATCCAGACTGGCCCTCAAAGGCAATCCAGAATCGCTGTCTGGCATCGCGGATGAAGGTCAAAGGGAGCCAGTCTGCAGGCAGCGGTGTTGTGACTATTGGATTCAACCTGGCGTCCAGGCGCAGGATCTGGTACTTGCCTTGATCGAGGACGAAGACCGAGTTCTCCGCCAGGGCGAGGCACACGGGCATATCGAGAGAGAGTGAACCGGTCCCCCAGCCACCGTAGCGATTGAGCCTCCGCCCCTCTCTATCGATGGCTGCTACTTCCAGGGCCTGATCATCGAGAAAATAGAAGTCTTCGCCCCAGGGAGCCGCGGCCACTTTCGCCAAACCACTGAAGGGGATCGGCAACGGGATCGCCGCACCCTCCTCCCACTCCTGGGACCAGGACCTGGCGGGCATACATATTAGTCCAACCACCAGCACCGTGATGGATAGACGTACACGCGGCGAGGTTGAGGCTGTCCTCAGGATGTATCGACTTTGTGTCGGCGGGGCAACCAATAGAGGAGGTATCCTCCTATAACGATCATGATGATCGCAATGATCTGGGCACCGGTCATCCCCAGGAAATAATGACGGTTGGTGCGGATGAATTCAATGAAGAATCTTTCAGTTCCCGCCAGGATCAGGTATAGGGAAAAAACCTGGCCTGCAAACCGGGCTTTCGAGCGGTACCAGTAAAGGAAGCCAAAGATGCCCAAACCTAGAATGACCTCGTAGATTTGCGTGGGATGAACGGTCAACAAACCGGGCTCGAATCCGGTCAGATCGATCCATGGGTAGTGGGTTTGAAAGCTATGATAGGTCGTCGGTGGCAGTCCATTCTCGAATGACACGCCCCAGGGAAGATGGGTGGGGATGCCAAAGTCGTCTCCGACTAGAAAACAGCCACAACGGCCGATCGCATAACCCAGGATAAGGTAAGGAGCCAGCACGTCAGCGGTGGATAGCCAGCTGATCTTCTTCCTCCTGAGCAGGAGCGTGACTGCCAGCATACCTCCCACCAGGCCACCTAGAAAGACCAGTCCCGCACCGAAATTCTGGATACCCTCAGCGATGCGCTGGGGACTGAGGGTAAACAGGCCGGCGATCATGTCCCACAAGCCAGCCAGGTTATCACCGGCACCGCGCCCAATATTCTCGATCAAGTAATAGATCTTGGACCCCAGAATGCCCCCGATGGCAGACCAGAAAACGATGTCCTGAGCCAACTCGGGTGGCCAGCCGATCCGCTTCCCGTCACGGGTAAGCATGATATAAGCGGTAGCAAAGGCCACAACCAACATGAATCCGTATGATGATATGACGAAGGGGCCAAGACGCAGTAGTTCAGGATACATTAGAATTCCTTTCCGCAGTCAGAGCAGAATCGGGCTCCCGGACGCCGCTGTGTACCACAGTTAGCACAGAACTGCGTGGTATCAGCGGCTTTGGAAGAGCCTTTTGTCTTCGTGATAGGATCGAGGGCTTTCTTGGTAGCAGTGGCAGGTGCTGCATCCTTCTCCCCACCCCTTACTTTCAACACGATAAACAGTCCAATGATTAATATGGCGATGACGATCAGGACGACTGTCAGGTTGGAGGGTTGGGAGGTTTCCCGTGGGTGATCCGCACCACGCTCTGCTTGTGCCTTCTCCATCCGCGATTGAAGCGTACCTAGCGTCAGGTTGCCAGAGGGATTCCGGTAATCGACACTGACGGTCTGGACGGCACCCGGCTGGAGACCTTGAATGTGCTGACGGTAAAAAACCAGACCGAATTCGCCCTGAATTTCTTCAGGGTTCTGCAGGGAGTGTTCAAATCCCTCTGCCGCTAGCGGCCGCTGGACAATGATATGATATTCTGGTAGAAGTTCATTGCTGGAAAATTCATAGGTGAAGGATCGTCCTGCACCCTCATCCTCAAACGGATTGAAGTAGAACTGAAGTTGGAACCGTGCCACATTAAGGTCAACCGGCAGGTACGCCTTGCCATCCCGCCGCTGGATTTCAATCCGTTCACTACCGGACTCCCCCTGGCCGGGCCGCATGAGCAGTGCCATACTTGTTGCCTCGGGCACCTGTATTTCTAGGAAGCGAGGAAAGTTACCGGGCAAAACCTCCCCCTCAATGAAGATACCCACACCGGGGTGGTCATATTCAGGGTAGATATAAACATCAAAAGCCTTGAAAGCACTGGACTTCTGGACCTGCGGCATAGCCGCATCCCAGGGAATCAATGCCACTATGACCAGCCCAAGCATTATTGATGAAGGTAGACTTATTCGCATGTGTTGATTTATCATTTCCTAACCTACGGTTTGAATTCCCAGAACCAGCAAATCATACGTGGTGTGGGCGTAGACGGTAATGCCGAATCCCCGAAAGTAAAACAGCAGGCCCAGTATAATCCCTGCTACGCTCCGATAAACAAAGGAGTTCCAGGCGAAAACTTCGCCTGCAGGACCCACATAATGAAAGAGCGAAAATAATGCCGCGGACAATCCTATGGCTATCCCCCACGCAAACTGTCGGTGCCAATGCAGGACTCTCAGAAAGAATACCGCCAGACCAGTCACCAGTAGCAGTCGGAAGACAGCTTCCTCGTAGATACCGGCGCCCACTGCCAGGAAGGCAGTTCTGAGCACGGTATCGGTGGTAGTGACGATCAGCAGCTGGTCGGCGGCTGCCAGAAATAGCAACATGAATCCAGCCCATAAAAGGCTCTCTACAAGCATGCCTGCCAGGTAGACGACGTTCACCTGCGTAGTGCCGAATCTGTAGCGCTGCCGTACCCAGGCACCGGCAATCCCGGCCGCAAATAGAATCCCCAAGGCGTAGGGCGTACCGAGCCCGAAAATCATCAACAGCTGTCGTAGAAGGACGTCAGCACCGTTGCGGAGCTGTAACTCCGACTCCCAGTTGATCATGACGGCCAGTATCTCGTACAATACGACCAGCGGCACGATAAACACCAGGCTGTAAAAAGGAGTCCGCGACAGTCCGCGATACTCCCGAATGCCGGTTGTCATCCTTGACTCCCCATCGACCATCCGCAGAGCCAGGTCCCGGGCATTGCACGGTCAGGTAGAGAACTTGGATCAGGCATAGACGAACGAGTATTCCTGGTCACCTTCAATGACCACAGCACATAGGCGTTCTCCCCGGCTGGCCGCATTCGCCAGAATCCATTTAGGATTGCAGGGATTGACAAACGGCCCCTCAGGAGTGTGCCCGGTAATCAGGTAACGTTCGGCGAAATATTTCTGATACAGGGCGTGTGCGGAATGACTTTCGGAAAAGATGTAGTACCGATCCCAGACAATCCTCGTCAGGTCCTCCTTGCTCAATCGCCCTCCTTCGGCGATGGTTTGCATCTGCATCTCGGTGGTGAATCCGCCGTGAATCACAAGCATATGATCATCCAAGTAATACTGATCCACAAGATCGCAGATGAACTCCTTGTGCGGTTGAGGTACCTTGTCACATTCGTCCTGGTCACCCCACATATTAACGATCTCATACGACGCCAAGGTCTCTCTTCCGCCCTGAAAATACCAGCTCTCCGGCGGCGCTCCCCCATGGAGCAGCCATTCGGCAAACCATAGATCGTGGTTGCCTCGAATGAAAAATACATCTCCCGGCGACTTCCGGTGAAGCGCGATCAAGTTATCGATCAGTTTACGGACCGAAAAATCCGAATAGGGCAGATGGTCATTATAGTCCCCTACAAAGATAAGACGATCCTTGGTCGGCTCGTAACTTGCTTTTTTTAATAGAATCTCAGTATCTCGCCAATTCCCGTGTACGTCCCCTACCACGATGTATCTTTGTTCAAACACCATGGTCAGCTGGCCGTTCCCCCTCGCATCATCCTACACCCGTGCACCGCAAACGGCTTCAATCCCCATGTCCCACTTCCATGATGGAGAGAAATGCCTCCTGCGGAATCTCCACCCGCCCCAGCTGCTTCATTCTTTTCTTACCTTCCTTCTGCCTCTCAAGCAGTTTCCTTTTCCTCGTAATGTCCCCTCCATAACATTTAGCCGTGACATTCTTCCGGAGTGGCCGCACTGACTCTCTGGCAATAATCCGATTCCCGATGGCAGCCTGGATTGCCACCTCAAACTGCTGGCGGTGGATCACTTCCTTGAGTTTCTTGCATAAAGCCCGTCCATGTGCATGAGCGTGATCCTTGTGAATGACGCTGCTCAGTGCATCCACCACCTCTCCGGCAATCATGATGTCCAGCTTCTTCAGGTCGCCTGGCCGATGACCGATGAACTCATAATCGTAGGATGCGTATCCGCGGCTCACCGATTTCAACCGGTCGAAAAAATCATAGATCACCTCAGCCAGAGGTAGCTCGTAGCGCAGTTGGACCTTGGTAGGTGAAAGATAATGGGTATTCTGATAGCTGCCGCGCTTATCCTGGCAGAGCTTCATGATATTCCCCAGGTATTCGGGTGGGGTGATGATTTCCGCGGCAACGTACGGTTCTTTTATCTGGTGCACGGCTCCGGGATGAGGCATATCCGCCGGACTGTCCACAATCACCACCTCCCCGTCATCGATGATGACCTCATATTCCACGTTGGGTGAGGTCGTGATCAGATTCAGGTCAAATTCCCGCTCCAACCGCTCCTGAACGATCTCCATGTGCAGCAGGCCTAAAAAACCACACCGGAAGCCGAAACCCAATGCTGACGACGTCTCAGGTACGTAACTGAGTGAAGCGTCATTCAACCGGAGTTTATCCAGAGAACTGCGTAGAGGTTCGTAGTCTTCAGAGGAGACGGGATAGAGTCCGGTGAACACCATCGGTTTGATCGGCTTATACCCTGGCAAGGGCTCTTCCGCACGGGATTGCGTCGTCGTCAGAGTATCGCCTACCTTGAGGTAAGCCACATCTTTAATCCCCGAAATGACGTACCCCACATCACCCGCCGACAGCCGTTTCGCCGGATGCCGTTTCATTCTGAAAGTGCCGATTTCATCCACTTCGTAGCGCCGATCATGAGCAAAGAACTCGGCGTTCATGCCTTTCTCAAGATAGCCATCCACTACCCGTACGTAGGCGATGGCGCCCCGGAATGAGTCATAGGTCGAATCAAAGACCAAAGCCCGGGTTTTACTATCAGGATTTCCCCCGGGTGGCGGTATGCGTTCCACGATGGCCGCCAGGATATTCTCTACGCCCTGTCCCGTTTTGGCACTTGTTATCAGGATATCCGACTCATCACACCCAACCAGGTCGACGATCTGTGTCTTCACGTCATCAATGCGAGCATTGGGCAGGTCAGCCTTATTAATGACCGGAATCAGTTGCAGGTCATTTTCAATAGCTAAGTAGGCGTTACTCACCGTTTGAGCTTCCACGCCCTGCGCCGCATCCACCAGCAACAGCGCCCCCTCGCAGGCGGCCAGGCTTCGGGACACTTCATAGGTGAAATCGACGTGTCCGGGAGTGTCGATGAGGTTGAAAACATAGTCTTGCCCGTCAGTATGTCGGTAGACCATCCTGATAGGATGGGCTTTAATGGTGATCCCGCGCTCCCGCTCCAGGTCCATGTCGTCCAGCACCTGGGCTTGCATTTCCTTGGTCGTCAGGGTATGGGTGAGCTCCAGGAAACGATCCGCCAGGGTGGATTTGCCATGGTCGATATGGGCAATGATGCAAAAGTTGCGTACAGCTAGAGCCGGCATAGACAGGAATTTAGGTGTCCTGCCAGAAACGAATGAAGGGAAAAGAGGATATATGGTGCACCACCTGCCCGATGGACAATCCAGAACCGGTAAGGCGGCCTCAGCCGGGAATTTTTCTATTCGTCATCATTCGTTTATATTGTTTTCACATTAATGGCGTAATATTTTCCCATGCGGGACATCGAACTTGATGACCTAATTTTTAACTACCAGAGGGGCTGTATCCAATCCAAGGGGACCTCATGATGATCCGGCGTTATCGACATGAAGCACTCACCCGGATTCGATTCCAGCCTCCGATTTACATCCAGCTGGGAAGGAAATGATCATGAAGCGAATGCTAACGGGGTTTATGCTGTTCGTGCTGACAGCAACGATTAGCACGGGACAAACTCCCATTTTTTCCGAAGATTTTGAATCAGGTATGCCCAGTACCGATTGGTCTCTTTATCGCCTGGGAGAAGAGCCGATCGAGGCGGTGGACATGAGCAGTGCACCTCAAGCTCTGGCTGATGGGGGTAGCTATGTGGGCTATATTAACGATGCTGATGCATCCTATGCGGGTGCCGCTATCGCTCTGGCAGGTACTGCCAACGATTCTAATTATACCATTGAGGGCGATGTCTATGTATATACGTATCATCCGGGCGGCTCCGCCTATACCGGCTTGGCATTCTATGCTGACAGCTCCAAAAATACCTACTATAAGCTTGTAGCCGATTTCGATGCCAATAACCGGTTCCGCCTGTATAATAATCACGTCGATACACTAGGCTCCTACACATTCCACCAGGAATTCGACGCTTCCGGGGTTGATACCTCTGAAGGTTGGCATCACATGAAAATAGTGACCGAGAACCTGCCGGGAGGGTATCCCAGCTTCACCTGCTACTATGACGGGGAAATGCTCGGTGATGGTGCCTACATTGATTCCAGCGAGAGCAGGCTCACTAGCGGCCAATGGGGTGTATACGCCTTCCAGTTCTCTTTTTCAACTGGGCTCCCTGGGTACTTCGATAATATCGAGGTAACTGAAGAGGAAGTGCCGGTGGCAATCAAGGAAGGACCTGGAGGGACACTCGCTACACCTCTCAGTTTCGCACTTGCCCAAAATCACCCGAATCCCTTCAACCCGAGGACGACCATCAACTTCCAAATCCATACCGGGACACGGGTAATCCTGGAGGTTTACAGTCCCACCGGACAAATGATCAACAAGCTGATCGATGGATATCTATCCCCCCGGCACTACTCGGTTGTCTGGGATGGACGGGATGCGACCGGCAGACCGGTCCCATCCGGCATCTATATTTATAGCCTCACCAATGCTACGCAGCGTGAGGCAAAACGTATGCTCTTATTGAAATAGACCAAAGAGCATGATAATTGGTGCGGACGGCTAGCCGGCCGTCCGCGCCAATCTCACCGGACAGAATGAACCTTCACCTCACTAGATGGGTCATCGTAATTTGCCTGGCAGGCAGTATGTCCCTTCTGGATGCTGGTGTAGGCGGCAAACTGAGCGGCCGGATACTATCCCAGGACCAGCAGCCCATGATCGGCGCTAACGTGGTTCTCGATGGGACCACCCTCGGCGCGGCCACCAATACCAACGGCGAATACTTTATCCTCAATATTCCTCCCGGTCGCTATACGGTAAGGATATCGGTGATCGGCTATCGAACGCACGTCCAGGAGGATGTGCTCATCGTTTCCGACCTTACTACCGAACTCGATGTCGAATTGATGCAGACCACCCTGGAAGCCGAAGAAGTCGTGGTTGTAGCCGAGCGTCCGCTTTTCCGTAAAGATGCCACTTCCAATGTCACCGTCGTGACAGCCGACGAGATCGTCAATATGCCCATCGGGGATATCCAGGACATCCTTGCCATTCAGGCTGGTTTTACGACCGACGCCGAAGGAGAACTGCATGTCCGGGGTGGCCGCAGCCGGGAAATCCTCTATATCATCGACGGCATGGTCGTTAAAGATCCGCTAACAGGCGGCTTTAGTGGCCTGGTTAGTCAGAATGCCATCCAGGAACTCACCGTCATCAGTGGCACCTTCAACGCAGAATACGGTGAGGCCATGTCGAGCGTGGTGAATGTCGTCACCCGTGAAGGCTCCGATAACTTCCAGGGAAAAATAGAATACATCTCCAACTTTCTTGAACCATCCCCCTACCACCAGTCCGGTGCGTTTGAAGGCGTGTTGGACACCAACTATACCTATTCTGACCTGAAGGAGCCGCTGTTCAGATTCTATCAGGAATCCCCCGCTGAAGCCTATCCTCAACCGTTGATTCCTCTGATGGAAATGCCAATGTCCGGGACCGGAAGCATCACGATGAGCGGGGCACTGCCTGTACCGCGAACCACGTTTTTCCTCTCCGCCATGTATGGCTCCAGAGACAGTCATCTTCCTCATGGTGTCAGCGTCGGTCAGGATGTACAATTCAAACTGACGACTAAGCCTACCCACAAGCTGAAGTTCTCCGGTCTGCTCAAGTCATCGAGTCAGATCTTACAGGGGTATTCACATCCCTGGAAGTACCTGCCAGAAAACCAGGCGCATACGTTCCGCAGTACAGACCGCCTGTCACTCACGCTGACCCACACCCTCAGCACACGATTATTCCATACACTATCCCTGTGGAAGCTGAACGTGGGAGCTAGAACCGGCGTGCAAGACCTCACCACCAGCGACTACGAACGCCCACTGACAGATGAAACCGTTTATTTCTATACGTCGGGTACTTCTGGTACCTATACCAACAATACCACCTCAACGGTAGGGGGTAAATGGGATCTGACGTATCAGCTGCAGCAGCATCAACTCAAGACAGGATTCACCTTTAAAAGCCATACCCTGAATCTGAATACGACTGAAGAACCATGGGATGGTGGGATAAATCTGCACGACAGTACGACCTTCACTCCGAAAGAGGGCGCCTTCTATATCCAGGACAAGATCGAGCTCGACTACATCATCCTCAATCTGGGACTGCGATACGACCACCTTGATCCAAAAGCGGCCATGTGGGAAAACATCTACCGCTTTGGATACCGCGATTCCGTTTCCGGGGAATGGACACCGGCTCCCCTGATGGCCGTACCCGCACAGTCACAATGGAGCCCGCGCATGGGCATCGCCTACCCGGTTACAGATCTGATGGTCTTCCATTTCTCGTATGGCCATTTCTTCCAGTTCCCTTCCTTCGATGCGATCACCTATAATGCCGGAAAAGACATTTCAGCAACGCTGCCCCTGGTCGGAAATCCTCGCGTGAGAGCCCAAAAAACGGTCGCTTTCGAGACGGGATTAAAATACGCTCTATCAGACCGCCTGGCCTTCTCATTAACTGCCTGGTCAAAGGATATCACAAATCTGCTTTCTACCATACAGGTTCGCTACCTTTCCCGCCAGTACGTGGTGTACGCCAACTCAGATTATGCCAGCGTCAAGGGGATCGATTTTGCCCTGCGCCTGCGCAGAACGGGATATATCGGCGGCTCCCTGGGCTACAGCTTGTCCGTAGCCAAAGGGAACAACTCCACTCCCATGGGCGGCTATTTCTCAGCCTACACACAGGAAGAGATCCCCCATCAGGAATACTACCTGGATTTCGACCAACGGCACGACTTCTCGCTGAATCTGGACCTCGTCACGCCCACTGATCTCAGGACATTCGCTGGTCTGCTCAGCAATATCACGGCCAATCTGCTCATCGAGGCTGGCAGCGGGCTGCCTTATACCCCGTATGTAGACCCCACGGTGCGGATTCCTATCAACTCAGGCCGCAAGCCCTGGACTTTCAGCGCTGATCTCCGGATCCGGAAAGCCGTTTATCTGGGTGGCGTCAAGCTGGATGGGTTGCTGGAGATCACTAACCTGACGGACTACCAGAACGTCATGTATGTTTACGCCCGGACTGGCAAACCCTTTGACCCGGGATTCTCGGGCGTCGGCACCTCGGAAGACGCCAACCATAACCCGGCCCGAATCGGTCCTCCCAGAATGATCAAGGTGGGATTTGATGTCATCTGGTAGGACAATTGCTGTCGGTGTCTTCTTAATCACCCTCCTGAGCTGGGGCCGGACGCAGGTAGATTGCAGCCGCTGTCATACGGACTACGATCCGGCTCTGCTCTCCAAGAGCATGGGATTGAGTGAGAAAGCCGTCGGGGTCATGGACAAAGGCCAACTGCAGAATAACACCAGCAATTTCGGCGACCTTGCCAGCTTCCATGTCTGGTTCACTAACGCCGTACACTGGCCGCGCAGCGCCGAGGATGACCATCAGTATGGCTTCGGACTCGGCCTGCTGGTAGGCATAAATGATACCAACGTCATCGAAACTGTCACCCAAACGCAGACGAAAGTCCAAGACTGGCTGCCTCCGGATGACGCCGCAGGTCGCCATTTCTCCGGTGACATCCGTGCGGTCTCCGATGAAACTCCCTTCCAGGCTTCCAGTGACTATCTCGATACCTGGCCTGAAGGCTACTACTCCGAATCCGGCAGCTGGGTCACAACCGGTAAACGGACCTGGCCCGGCTGGTTCCGCATCGATGTTAAGCACCCGGACTTTCCCAACACTAGGACCGAGGTCGAGAATGAATTCACATCCGATAGGGACATCTACTGTGTATTCAATGATGATTACAATGCCCGGGGAAAGGTCGGCATAGAGGTTGAACAGACCGCCTACAGCTACGGACGCCCCTACGCCGAGGATTTTGTCTTCTGGGAATTTCTGATCCATAACACTTCCGGCCAGGATCTGGAGGATATCCGTATCGGCTTGTATGCCAAGTTCAGGCCCGATTACGACAACCATGACTACATTAACTTTATCGACTCCGATGGTAATGGTCGAAAGGACCTCATTTACATCTATGATCTGAATAATAAGCCCGATAAGACCTGGGCAGAATCAGATGCTCCTCTGGGGATGGTCGGGCTTCGGATCTACGACACCCCCGAACAGCGGGGGATCACCGATTTCCATCACTTCGCACGCGGAGTATCCCCTACTACTGATGAAGAACTGTGGGCCATCATGGCCAGCGACCGTGGTAATCCTGCACTGAAAGACTCATCGTATTATTTCCATGGCAAGAACAAACGGTTCGACTACGTCGGCGAAGACTCCCTGGAAAGTTTCTACCCCCCCTGGTCTGAAACTCATGCCGAACCGGAAAGACCGGGCGATGGCATCAATTGCATCATATCCTGTGGCCCGTTCACCCTGGAAGCAGGAGGTACCGTGCCCCTCTCGCTGGGTTTGATCATGGGTGACGCTGGCTCCGTCCCGGATGAACCGGATATCAGTGACCTCATGGCTAACGTCCAGATGGCTAACGAGATGTATCAGCTGGCTTTCCAGGGATCAGGCCCTCCCGCACCTCCATTGGTCCAGGCGGTGGCAGATGATCGATCCGCCCTGCTATACTGGTCAGCGGAACCCTCTGAGAGTGCCAGGGACATCTTAACGGGAAACATGGATTTTGAAGGCTATAAGGTCTTCCGTAGCACGGATCAAGGCCGGAGCTGGGGTAAGGAGATCACCGACACGGATGGCTCCCTGGTGGGCTATAAACCGATCGCTATCTTTGATCTGGTGAACGAGGTTGAGGGCTTCGATCCGGCCTTTCCCCAGAATCTGGGAACTAACAGCGGACTGGTGCACACGTTCACTGACTCCAATCTCATCAACGGAATGGAGTACTGGTACTGTGTCACCGCCTACGATCACGGGAACCAGAATCCGGATAGCCTGGAACCTTCTTATATGTATCCGCTCGGGGCTTCATCGTTCGAACCGCATACCGTCGCCGTTATCCCTGGTCCGAGAGCGGAGAACATTTCGAATCCGGTAATTCCCACCGATGATCTCACTCCCATTGGCGGGCCTTGTGACGCCCTCGTCAGTGTGCAGTTGGTAGATCCCCAGGCGATTCTAAGCCATGGCTATAAGGTTATTATCGATACGCTCGGCGGGACTGTCTTCACGCTGATCGACACCACCGCCATGGACACTCTGCTTTACAAACATGCGCTTACCGACGAATCCGGGGATAATATCCCTGTCGTCGATGGTTTCCGCCTCACGGTTCAGGAGACTGAACCGGGCGTGAAATTCCTCGGCTGGACAAAAGTACACGGCGACACCTGTACCTTTGATTGGTATTCTACAAAGAAAACCACCAGCGTGCAGGAAGTGGATGAGGTGGTCATCGGTGATGAGGACTTCAAGATCATCGTGGTGGATGATCTCCATGCCACAACCGACATTCCGTTCATGGATGGCGTGTTCACAGATAAGATCTACGATTCTATCTCTGTCCCTATCCAGGTACACAAAATAACCGATCCCCAGAATCCAGTTGATGTCAGCAGCTTCATGCAGGTATTTGATCTGCGTAACTATTTCCCCGTCTCTGATCTCCTGGGTCCATTAGGATGGGATTTGATTCCGGGCGGCGCCGGATATAATCCCTCACCCGCAACCATCTGGCCTGACATTATTACCCTCCGGGACGGCAAGGATGAAACTGCAAACGAGGTCTGGCTCAAAACCCAGAATGGCCCCAGTGATGCTGTTCCACCATCTGTCGGCGATGAGTTCACCATCATAACCAACAAATTCTTCCGTCCGGGGATTTCCTACTCCTTCGGCACAACCGCTGCCAATTGGTATCCAGCAGAAGATTCCGTGAGGGTCGAGCCCCTTGCCAATGTCCGCGTCGTCCCCGATCCCTATATCGTGACCAATGCCTGGGAGACATCGGAGTTCGGCAAGAAACTCCAGTTTACCAACCTGCCCTCAGAATGCACCATCAAGATCTTCACCCTGGCGGGCGAGCACGTGTCTACCATCGAACACTACTCAGGCCTGGGCTACACTTTCTGGGATATGCGCAACAAGAATGATCAGTTCATCGCACCGGGTGTCTATCTGTACGCCATCTCCACGCCGAAGGGTGATAAAGCCCTGGGAAGGTTCCTTGTGATCAAATGATGCGCTGCCTTCTCATATTAGCGCTCGGGTCCTCCTTTCTCTTCGGGCAGTTTACCAAGGAAGGAACCACCGCCGCCCAGTTCCTCAAACTGGGGATTGGAGCGCGGGCAATGGGCATGGGAGCCGCCTATGTGGCACTGAGCGATGACGGCACGGCACATTACTGGAATCCCGCTGGCCTGGCGGGGTTCAGCACGGTCGGCGCCGCCTTCATGCGCCACGACTACGTCCTCGATATCAAGAATGATTTCGTCAGCCTCACCATTCCGGCAGGAAATGTCGGCGTCTTCGGGGTAGCTCTGACCCTCCTGTCCATGGATGAAAAGGAGATCACCACCGTTGAACAACCTTCGGGTACCGGCCAGTACTATCGCGTTCAGGATCTGGCCCTCGGTCTGAGTTACGCTCGTCAGGTCTCCGATCGCCTCAGGTACGGCTTGACCGCCAAGTATATATCACTTAAAGCCCATAACGAGCTTGCCCAGACTGTTGCTGTCGATATTGGCTCCGTCCTGAAAACCGGCTTCTATGGTCTGAGCATTGGCATGGCCTTGTCCAACTTCGGCGGCAATATCCGCTATGATGGTAGCGATCTCATCAGCAAAGTAGATATCGACGATGATCTTGAAGGCAATGTCCTCGCTGATGCCAGGCTGGCAACCGAGTCCTGGCCGCTACCCATGATCATCAGGATCGGAATCGCAAGTGATGTCATCGGCCCGGGAACCGCCCTGGTGGGAAGCTCCTTCCAGCGTCTTACATTCGCCCTGGATGCCATCCACCCCAATGATGCACCCGAACGCGTCCATCTCGGAGCGGAGTATGCCCTGTGGGAAGCAGCATTCCTGCGGATGGGCTACCGCTTCAACTATGACCTGGAAGAACTGTCCTTCGGTGCCGGTCTGCGGTTGCCCATTCCCGGACTCAGCCTGGCAAGAATTGACTTCGCCGTTACCCCCATGCAGCTGTTTGGGAACGTGGCCCGGATCTCCATTGAGGTGCGCTTCTAGAACCTCAACCCTCATAGTTCAAGGGAATCCTTTATCTCATTCACCCAGCTATTCATCACAGGAAAACCATGAAAAACAGCCCGATTATTCCCCTGCTCTTACTCTACTGCGGCTGCGCTGGCTCTTTGGGGATAAGCCCTCCTCCTCACGTTGAGGAAGCTACCCCTCTCGCATCACCTACGATCAGGTCATACCAGGTTCAGACACAGCATTTCTTCCTGGAGAACGGCCTCGAGGTGTTGGCCATCCGCAACCCTTCATCTCCCATGGTAGGCTTGAATCTCGCTATCCAGGTGGGCTCCGCCTACGAAGACTACAGCACCAGCGGTATGTCCCATATGCTGGAGCACTTGCTGTTCAACGGCACTGAACGGAGAACCCAGGAAGAACTGTACGAGGAAACCGATTATTACGGGGCCTACAGTAACGCTCATACCGATAAGTATTTCACCAATTTCATGCTCCTGCTCCCGGGCGAATTCCTGGAACAGGGGATGGATATCCAGGCAGACATGATCTTTAATTCCATCCTGCCCGGTGCCAAGTTCGAAAAGGAACGCGGCATTGTCATGGAGGAAATCCGCAAAGATCGCGACCGGGATACATACGCGGTCAACAATTACTTCCAGCGCATGAACTTCGGTGAAACGGGCGCGGGACTTCCCACGTTGGGCACCCTCAGTACCATCGAGCACCTTTCCAGAGATCATACCTATGATTTCTACAAAGCCCATTACGTGCCCAATAATATGAATCTCACCATTATCGGCAATTTCGATGACCAGCAGCTCAAGGGCCTATTGGAATCCTACTATGGCGGCTATCCCCCGCGACCTGTCGAGCCCTATGTCTCCCCCCAACATCAGCTCAACAGCGGACAACTGAATCAAGGCCGGGGTTCAGTGAAAAAGGCCACCGGACAGGTGGTATTCGAAGCCCCGCCTTTTGGCTCCCCCCGCCACCTCGAATATGAATCGTTCACCGAGCTGCTGAATGAACATCTGAACTCCGCCCTGCCTGATCACAGCATCTCGGCGGCTTACATAGCCTATCCTGACGTCGGCCGGTTGGTGATCGAGTTTACCTCGGCAACGCGTGATGCGATTGACCAGGTTTTTTCTCGTGTCGTCAATGAGATCAAGCGGATCGACAGTCAGCTGAATACGATCATAACCGATGAACGCCTGGCCCTGATCGCCAAGCAGCGGAGTGTAGAAGACTATTCCCTGCTGGAATCGCCACATTATTACGGGATGATGAGAGCAGCAGAATTGGCTCTGGGCGGGGGTACATATGTCATCGATCGACTCGACGCCATCGCCTCTGCCACCAGCCAGCAGGTGATCAGGGATGTCTCAGGATTTTCACGCGCCCCGCATCACTTTAATCTCTTCACCCCGCAAATCCTCAACGCAGCAGAAGAGACAAATGAGGCTGCAACATTGAAGAAAAGTGTTTTGCCTTCAGGAGCCATGCTGGTGACTTCATCCAGCGGCGGGTCCAGGATGTTCGGGATGCATATCCTGATTAAAAATCGGCACGTATTTGAGGATTCACTGGAAGGCGGTGCAGAGATTCTGCATTCACTACTGAAAAGTGGCACTGACCAATATACACAGGAACAGTTGCAGGACAGGCTTATGTCCATTGGGGCCACCCTGAAAGTGATGGATATGGGATTTATCCCCTACGATAACTACTATAATAGACCGGATTACGGCTACATCCGCTTCGAGTGCCTGGATGAAGATGCCGATAAGGGCATTGCTCTGGTTGGGCACATTCTTGGTCATACCACCCTGAACCAAGCCAAGCTGGAACAGGCCTTGAAGGATGCGCGCGGACGCATAATGATGCAGCGGGGAACTGCCCGGTTTACAGCTAACAACAAGTTCAATCTTGTCCTGCTGGGAGAAAAACACCCCTCGGGTAGAAGTGTAAGCGGTTCCACTGAATCCTTGAGTAGAATCAACCTCGGCAATCTTCAGGCGCTCCAGAAGGCCTACTTCCAGCCAGAGAATTACCTGATCACCATATCCTCCACCTTATCCCATGAGGATCTGGCACAGCTGTTCAATACCATCTGGACTGAACCCGGGAATCCTGTCGACCGGGCACGATCTGAGATTCCCTCCCCGAAATCGAAACAGGAAGCCATCATTGAGCTGGGTAAGGAACAGGCCCAGATCCGCCTGGGGTATACCTTTAGGATCGATCCGGCTGATAAACCGGCTTTTGCCCTCATGACTACCCTGCTCTCCTACCGGATGATATTCGACCTGCGGGAAACCAGGGGTCTGGCCTACACTTTGGGTATCAGCGACGGCTACGATGCTGACGTCGCCTGGTTGACTGCTTCCATCGGAACCGGCGTGGAAAACATCAACGAAGCTGTCCGCAGATTGAAAGCATACTTCAATCCCCGTAAACTTGACACCGTCACACCCAGAGAACTGGAGAAGACGGTCAACGCGAGCAAAGGGCGCTATATGATGCGTAACCTGACCCGCATTGGCCAGGCCTATTATCTGGGCTACCACGAGTACTACGATGAGGACTACACCCGGGCGATTCACCGGCAGACCGAGTATGATCAGCTTACCCTGGAGGATATCAAGCGGGTGGCAAAACGCTATCTCACCCTCCCGGAAAATCATACTCTGGTGGTTGTAAAGTAAAAGGATGACGGAATGAGAAATCTGGCTGCATTGTCGATAGGTTTCCTTACCCTCCTGGCCGCGGAAACGAAGATCATCCAACATGACCTGGGACTGACTCTGGATCCTACCACCTCTCAATTGACCGCCGTGGATGTTTTCCAGGCTTCCTATCAGGGCAAGCTGGAATTCCAGCTGGGAACGGATTTTACCATTACGAACCTTCAGGTGGACGGGAAGACCCGAAAAGTAAAAGCCAAATCCCAAGTCAGTGGTGAAGATGGCGTACAGCTCACCCTCTATAGGATTTCGCTCCCATTCAAGAAGAAAGGCCAGGTGGAGGTTCGAGTTGAGTATGCCGGCCGGCGCGCCGAAGACACGGGCCAAGCTAGTTTCAGCCGGGAAAAGATCGCCATGTCCATCTCAGCCACCATCTCCGAAGAAGGTGTCTTCCTGGCTCCCTCCGGCGGATTCTACCCCCGAGCTGATGAGCAGCTGTCCCTCTTCAAGACAAAAATCCATCTCCCACCGGGCTGGGACGCCGTCTCCGAAGGTGATCGCACCGTGGTAAGCAAAACAGACCAGGCCTCTCAATTAGCCTATCAGACCGCTCATCCGGTGGATGGCATTTTCGTTTCCGCTGCCACGTGGGATGTGAACCGGAAAAGAGTGGGGGGAGTCGACTTCTATACCTTCTTCTTCCCGGAGGATACCAGCCTCGCGAGGCAGTACCTGGACATGAGCATCCGCTATGTGAACATGTACTCCCGCATGATCTCTCCGTACCCCTTCTCGAAGTTTGCAGTAGTGGAGAACTTCTTCCCCACCGGCTACGGGATGCCTTCCTACACGGTCCTGGGCCGCTCTGTTGTGCGCCTGCCTTTCATCGTCCATACCTCCCTGGGTCATGAAGTGCTCCATAACTGGTGGGGCAACTCGGTCTATATCGGTGAAGGAGGGAACTGGTGCGAAGGACTGACCACCTATCAGGCAGACTACCTCTATAAGTTGAACAGCAGTGAGGCTGAAGCCCGGCAGTATCGCAAGGACATCCTCAAGGACTATACCGTATACGTGGAGCAGGGCAATGATTTCCCCCCCTCCCAATTCACCAGCCGCTCCGATATGTCTACCAGGGCCGTAGGCTACGGCAAGGTTGCCATGATCTTCCATATGCTGGAGGATCACATCGGCCGTGAGGCCTTTATGGCAGCTCTCCAGGATGTCGTCAGCAGGCACCAATGGACTGAAACCGGCTATGCCGATCTCTTCCAGGCTTTCGAGCGTGCCAGTGGCAAGAAGCTGGATGATTTCATGGCCGCTTGGGTGCAGGCGCCCGATGCACCCTTGCTCGAATTAATTCCGACCAATGATGCCTTCGTCATCAGGCAGACTGGCACCGTCAAGCCCCTGTGGATACCTGTCCGCCTGACATATTCATCGGGAGAACAGGTCTCACAGGTGGTCTATTCTAACCAGGAAGCAGTCGAGGTGAAACCCGAGTCCCTGGACGACCTGCAAGAGTTGGCTGTCGACCCGGACTATCATCTCATGCGCCGCCTGGCCGATTCCGAACTCGATGCTACCCTGCGTGATATCCTCAACGAGAAGGAATTCGTCTTCGTTGTCCCGAAAAAAACGCCTGAGTGGAAGGCCATAGCCCGTTCATACCGGAAGGCGTTCGCGGAGGATACGTCTGTCGTCCTTCTTACTCCCGGCGAGCCGCTTGATTCCTCAGCCGTTATTTATCTGGGAACCATTCCTGCCAACGCAGGACCCCGTATCTTCAATCTGACTTTCCAGGTCGGTGGAAGAATTTTCGATGCCGGGGAATTCACCTACGTTTGGGCCTTTAAGCAGGAGAATGGATTCCCCGGCCTGATCATTTACTGCCTCTTCCCCGAAGGAATAAAACCCCTCCCCGCTAAACTTCCCCACTATGGGAAGTATGGCTACCTGGTCTTCACGAGAGGACTCAATAAGCTCAAGGGCAATCATGAAGCACCCGCATCACCGCTGATTTGGGAACGTGGCCAATGAGCGGTCACTTGCGTCCGCTCTTATCGATTCCTGAATTGCATAATGGCTGCCTACAGAATAGACCTGGCAGATAATGATCATTCAGCATCCGGCAAATCTCACTGCATCTGGAGGATATCCTTATTCATTCCACCACATGGAAAGTGCGGCATGAAACACGTTGTAATATTCGTGTTTACCGTCTGGGCCATAATGCAGGCCCAGACTCCAGACCTCGAACCGGAGCCGTGCAGCCGCGGCAAAGCCTTCCTGAAATATGGCTACCCACAGAGAACAATGAATCCCTCCGTGGAACAGCAGAAAATCGATATCACTTATTACCGCTGCCAATTCGACATTTCGCCTGACTCCCGCAGCTTCGAAGCCTCCGTACTCGCCCGGGCAGTGGTCATCGACTCATCAATCTCGAACTTCGAACTCAACTTCACCAACCACAATTACGAGAACTATCAGGTTGCAAACGTCTGGCTGGATGGAGATACGGCAACCTACACTCATGCCAGTCATCGTCTGACTGTACCTGTGTCAGGCGACGTGGATCTGTACGATACTCTGGAAGTACTGGTCACCTATACCGCCAGCCACCCGTCTGCCACAACTCGCTTACCCCTCAACTTCGATTCCTATGACAGCAAGGACCTGATATGGACCATGTCCCAACCGTACGACGCCCGCTTCTGGTGGCCGTGCAAGGATTTCCCCGGCGATAAGGCCGACTCTGTCGATATCTACGTCACGGTACCGGATCCGCTCATCGTGGCCTCCAATGGGAGACTCGTCTCATCCACGGCTGCCGGGGAAGGTCGAACCACCTATCACTGGCACGAAGGCTATCCGATCTCCACCTACCTGGTCTCGCTGGCTATCTATCCGTTCTATGTCTGGGGCAATGAATACGTGTCTCCCGCCAGCGATACCCTGCCCATTCAATTCTATACCTTCCGCCACCCGGATAATTCCGAGCAGTCATACTTGGAATCGAACTACCTGAAGACCAGATCCATGATGGAGGTGTTCACCGGCCTGTTTGGCGAGTACCCCTTCTTGGATGAAAAATACGGCCACGCCGAATGGGGCGCCAGCTACGGCATGGAACACCAGACTATTACGAGCATGGGCAATCCCACCGAACGCCGTGTCGCCCATGAACTGGCCCACCAGTGGTGGGGTGACATGATTACCTGTAACTCCTATCACCACATGTGGTTGAATGAGGGCTTCGGAACCTATGCAGAAGCACTGTGGGTCGAAGCGGTCGATGGAAAAACTGCCTATAATGCGTATATGCAGGATCTGGCCTATTACGGATCCGGTTCTCACAGATCCGGAACCATCTATGTTGAGGATCCCCTTACGGAAGATGTCTTCGACTACTATCTCAACTACCGGAAGGGAGCCTGGGTCCTGCACATGCTGCGCAACGTCGTGGGAGACTCTTCCTTCTTCCAGATTCTCAGAGCATACGGCGATGATCCGGAATTGAAATACGGCACGGCTACCACCGAACAGTTCCGCGATATATGTGAAGACGTTTCAGGACAGGAGCTGGACGCCTTCTTCCAGCAGTGGATCTATGGCTCCTACTACCCCATTTATTCTGTCTCCTGGAACCACACCGCAGACAGCCTGCGGCTCACCATCCAGCAGGTACAACAGAGTACGAGCACAGTTTACCAGATGCCCATCGATGTCCGGGTCATAGCTCACGACACCAGCTTTACCTGGGTAGTGAATAATTCGGCCGACCGGGAGGAATTCAAGATCCCTCTATCTAGTACTCATTCCATGCGAAGTATCGTCCTCGATCCAGATAATTGGATACTGAAGGGCGTTACCTATTTGGCATCGACAGAAGAAACTATATTGCCTCCAGGATTTGAGCTGCGCCAGCCTTTCCCGAATCCTTTCAATGCTACTGCCACGATCCTGTTTGATCTGCCGCACTACGCTGCCGCACGGTTGACGATCCTTGACGTGCAGGGCCGTCTTGTATGGGAACACCAGGCGGAATACGGCCCAGGTGCGCAACAGGTGATCTGGCCTGGAACCGGCCGGACCGGCCAGCCCGTCGCCTCCGGGACCTATCTGGTCCGACTCGTATCGGGAGTGGGCACGCAGACCAGGAAGCTCATCCTGTTGAAATGATGTACTCACCTGCGCCCTGAGAGCTTGGCCGTCCAGGGGATTCCCCTTTCCCCCGCCCGGCACCTTAAATTCACAGTATGCCCTCGGATCATTCCCCGTCTCGTATCAAACCCCATGCCCTCTTCGACAGCGGGACCATCGGCATCATCTCCCCCTCCAAGTGGGCCGAACCGGAAAAGATGGAACGAGCCGGTCATGTCCTGGAAGAGGCGGGATATAAGCTCATCTGGAGCGAAACAACCCAGGCCCGGGAACACCAGTTCGCCGGTCCACCGGAGCTGAGGGCGAAAGAACTCGAACGCCTGTTCGCTGATCCCGATATCCATGCTATCTTCTGTGTCCGCGGAGGGTATGGAGCCTTCCGGGTGGGTGATATTCTGGATTATGCCCTGATCCAGGCCAACCCGAAAATCTTCATGGGCTTCAGCGATATCACTACCCTGCTGCTCACCATTACCCAACGGACAGGCCTGGTGACCTTCCATGGACCTATGCTGCACACGTTTTTCAACGGCCTTGATCCCCTCAGCTTCGAGCAGCTGCTGGGAGTACTCTCCGGGCGGCAGCAGAGCATCGACTTGGGAGCGATCCCCGGAGTGAACCTCCTCAAGGCAGGTGTGGCCCGCGGCGACTTATGGGGTGGCAACCTGTTCCTCATCACCATCAGGACCGGAACAATCAGCCAGTTTGACACGCGGCGGAAGATACTCTTCCTGGAAGACGTTAACGAACCACTCCATAAATTGGAAACTATGTTCCAGCACCTGCGCCGCAGTGGTCAGCTGGATGACATCGCTGGCCTGATCGTCGGGGAAATCTCCGATATTCCCGAGGAAGAAGTTCCTTTCGGTCAAACGCTTGAGGATATCATATTGGAAGCCTGCCAGGGACTGGACATCCCCATCGTCTCCGGCGTACCCTGCGGACATGGGACGTCCATACTCACATTCCCCCTCTCGCTGCCTGTTGAGCTTCAAGCCCGAACGGGGCAGATCACCCTTGAGTTCCTGGAGCCACCCGTTGAAGTCTAGGTCCCTGAATGACAAACTCCTGCAGGAGCTGGCCGGCCAGTACGGCACCCCGCTGTATGTCTATCATACAGATATAATCCGCAACCGCGTAGAGCACCTGCGCGGCTTCGATGTCATCCGCTACGCGCTGAAAGCCAATACCAACCTGAGCCTGCTGAAGTGGATACACTCGCTAGGTGTCAAGGTCGATGCTGTCTCCGCCGGTGAAGTGTACAAAGCCTTTAAGGCCGGATTCGTTGAAGATGAGATCGCCTTCACCACCGACTTGTTCGATCACCCGGGCCTGGAGCTCTTGGAACACCACGATATCCACGTGAATCTGGGCTCGCCGGACATGATCGAGCAATACGCCGCTATCAGGCCCGGTCATGACGTCACCTTGCGTATCAATCCCGGCTTCGGCCATGGTCACCACCGCAAAGTGAACACCGGGGGACCGGACTCCAAGCACGGCATCTGGCATGAACAACTACCCTCGATACTGAAGCGCACGGGAGACGCCGGCTTGAAGGTAACCGGCATTCACATGCACATCGGCTCCGGGTCGGACTTTAAGCATCTCTCCCGGGTACGCGCCGCCCTGAGCGCTGCTGCCCGCATCGCGGCCGATTCCGTCACCACCATCTCCACCGGGGGTGGACTGCCGATCCCCTACCGCCCTGACGAAATACCCTTTGACGTCGAGCACTTCACCAACGATTGGCAGGAGACAAGAACGGAACTGCAACGGACGCTGGGACGGTCACTCGTCATGGAAGTGGAACCGGGCCGATATCTGGTGGCGGAAGCTGGCCTGCTCCTGACGGAAGTGCGGGGCACTAAGACCAGTGGCAACGTGGATTATATCCTGGTGGATGCGGGCTTTGACAACCTCATCCGGCCTGCCATGTATGGCGCCTATCATCACATTTCCATTGTAGGACGTGACGACCAGCCCACAAGACCTCAGGTGGTAGCCGGACCGCTATGTGAGTCGGCGGACGTGTTCACCCAGGGTCAGGGAGGTGTCGTGGAACCTCGCGAGCTCCCCACCGCCCGGGTAGGCGATCTCCTCTGTATTCATGACGTGGGCGCTTACGCCGCCAGTATGGCCTCCAATTACAACACCCGCCCCGTTGCCGCCGAGGTCCTGGTCGAGGGCGATGCCGCCCGCCTGGTCCGACGACGGCAAACCCCGGATGACCTCGCAGCCCAGGAAGTGGAGCTGCTTGAATAGGGATTCATTTCACCGCCCCTTAGGATACACCCAAATCTCGAAGGGAATACAGCAACCATGAGTAAGGCCTTTATCTCCTGTGATCTGGAAGGCTGTTCGGGAATTGTCAATTATCAGTTCAGTAATCCCGAAGGCAAGTTTTACCAGCAAGCCCAGGCATACATGACCGGTGATCTCAAAGCGGCCCTCCAGGGGTTGCAATCCGCCGGGGCAGACGAGATCCTGGTGAATGATTCCCACTGGAATATGACCAACATCCGCATCGAGGATTTGCCGCTCGGCGTGAACCTCATCTCCGGCGGCACCAAGCTGGATTCCATGGGGGAAGGACTCGACGATACCTTCGACGCAGCGCTGTTCATCGGCTACCATCCCTTCTGGGGCGAACCCCAGGGCGTCATTGCACACACCTACAGCGGGGATGTCATGGAAGTCAGGCTGAACGAACGGACAGTGGGCGAATCGGGGATTGTCGGCAGCCTGGCAGGCTATTACGGCGTACCGCTTATCTTTGTTTCAGGAGATACGGTCCTCCGGGAAGAGATCCGCGGCCTCAATCCCGATATCCACTTCGCGGTGACCAAGGAAGGTCGTACCCGCCTGGCTGCCCGCCTTTACCACCCGGATGATGTCCATCAGCAGATCGAGAAGGAAGTGGGTAAAGCCTGGCGCAATCGTCGATCCATCAAACCTCTGGCCGTATCATCCCCCGTTGAGTTTGCGGTGAAGTTTAAAGAGACGCCCATGGCGGATATCTGCATGCGGGTACCCGGTACACGACGTGTTGATAATCTCACGGTAGCCTACAGCCACAAGGACTATCTGATCGCCTACCGCGCCTTCCTGGCCCTGTTGTATATCGCCAACTCGGTCAAGACACCGCCGATGTAGGCCGTTCTCCCCCACCGCATGTCTCATCTTCTCCGAAACCCGTATCGGCTGAGCCGAATCATCCCTATGGGCGTTCTGCTCCTGGCAGGTCTTGGGCGTTTGAATGCCCAGGATCGCCTTCCCACCCACGTTCGTGAATGGCTGGAACACCGTGACGTCATCGTGGACTACGCCCGGGTTGACAGCATCGCCGCCGCCAGACCCACCCCCCTCCCGCGGGTAATGGCTCCCACCAGGGAGATCATCGGCTATCTACCCTACTGGCAGTACAGCCACTATCCCAACCTGAACTACAACCTGCTGACCCAGATCAACTACTTCTCAGCCGAGCTGGACGCTAATGGCAATATCAGTAATGATA
>CP070787.1:2956792-2971007 GCA_020346745.1 Fidelibacterota bacterium
CCTTTTTGCCATGCTTCCCAGGTAGAGATTTCAGCACCTGACGCCGGGCGTGAAGACCTCCCCGCTTGGCAAAGGTAATCAAGGGCTCCACAAAACCGCGCAACTCCTTGGCCTTGGCATCGGTCGTCTGGATCCGTTTGTGTATGATCAGTTCGGACGCCAGATTGCGCATCAGCGCCTTCCGATGGCTGGCAGTACGGTTCAGCTTTCGACCCCTTTTTAAATGTCGCATATGCTCTCCGGCGCCGCTATCGCTCAATGAGATTAGAGTCGATCTTCATGCCAAAGTAGAGTCCCATCTCACCTAACTTTTCCTGCAGCTCTGTCAGGGATTTACGACCGAAGTTCTTGAACTTCAACATTTCGTTTTCCTCTTTGGTCACCAGCTCATAAATCGTCTTGATACCGGCGGCTTGGAGACAGTTATGACTGCGGACCGACAGCTCCATCTCGTCAATGCTCTTTTTCAGCAGGCTGCGGAGCTGAATATCCTTGTCATCGATCTTATCTTCCACCTCGGCAATAGGAGCCGATTCTTCGAATGTGAAGATGTCGGCCAAACCATGAAGCAGTGTCGCTGCGTAATTGATGGCGTCCTTGGGAGTGGTGGACCCATCCGTATGCACATCCAGAGTCAAGCGTTCTTCCTGCACCTTCGACGCTGGTAGGGGCTGCACATCGAAGGTAACGCTGGTGACGGGATTATAAATTGCATCCAGAAATATCGTGCCAATAGGTGCGTCGGGAAGCTTGTTGGTCTCGGCAGCTACATACCCTTTGCCACGGTTGACGCGCACCTCCATCTTGATTTCATGCTCACCGTTGAGTGTGCAGATTTCCAGATCCGGATTAAGAATTTCAAACTGATCTGTTTCTTTGCCGAACTCGCTGGCTTTAACAACTCCCTCCCCTTTTAGAAGGACGGTGACTGGATCGGGTTTTAGCTCGTTGAGTTTGAATCTGATCTGCTTAAGGTTCAGCACGATGTCAGCCACATCTTCGATCACACCGGGAATCGTGGAAAATTCGTGCAGGACACCATCCACTTTGATGGATGTTATGGCTGCACCGGGAATTGCCGTGAGCAATATCCGGCGCATGGCATTACCGAGAGTAATACCATAACCCCGCTCTAAAGGTTCCACCACGAGCGTGGCATAATTCTCGTCGTGCTCTTGAATTTGAAGATCATACGAACTATTCTTGCTTGCCATTCAAAATCCCTTATCGTACACGTTATTTAGAAAACAATTCTACCACCAGCTGCTCATTCACCTGTTCGGGTATTTCCTCACGCTGTGGCCTAGCCAGGAAAACACCTGTCCCCTTGGCTTTATCCAGATCCAACCAAGCCATTTGAGTGTCATCTGTAATGCGTCGCATGGCATTATGGATGATTTCCAATTTCTTGCTCTTTTCACGCACTTTGATAACGTCGCCGGGCTTGAGTTGATAGGATGGGATATTGACCACCCGATCATTGACCAGGAAATGCCTATGGCTCACCATCTGCCGGGCAGCCCGTCGTGTGGGTGCAAAACCGATTCGGTACAGAGTATTATCCAGCCGCGATTCCAGCATAATCAACAGGTTATGACCTGTAGGTCCTCCCTGCGCTGCAGCTTTCTTAAAATAATTTCTGAACTGGCGCTCCAAGAGGCCATAGAGGTGCTTTATCCGCTGCTTTTCCCGCAGCTGCAACCCGTAGGTGGATACCTTCCTCCGCAGAGAACTACCGTGTTGCCCCGGGGGATAATTCTTTTTCGGTGACGCAAATTTCGGCGACTCAAAAACCGGATAGTCCAATCTCCGAACAATTTTGCCTCGTGCTCCCAAATACTTAGCCATTAGATAACTGCCCTCCCTTATACCCTGCGACGTTTCGGGGGACGACAGCCGTTATGAGGTATGGGAGTCACGTCCTTAATGGCACTGATCTCAAGACCTGCCACTCGAAGTGAGCGAATGGCTGCTTCACGTCCACTCCCGGGGCCTTTCACCCGAACTTCTACTGTCGTTAAGCCCAAATCTATAGCTTCCTTCGCTGCTTGGACAGCAGCCTGCTGCGCCGCGAAAGGAGTGCTCTTCCTCGAGCCCTTGAATCCACTCGTACCGCCACTGGCCCACGAAATCACATTGCCATACCGGTTTGTCAGGGTGATCAGTGTGTTATTAAAGTTGGCCTTGATATGTGCAATGCCCTCAGGCTCCACCAGGACCTTCTTTTTCTTCTTACGTCCGGCCGGTCTTGTTGCCAAAGTTCCTCTGCTCCTTCTCTATTGAGATTTGGATCACCTCATTACCTGCTGCGCGTACCTATCCCGCGCTTACGACCTTTTCTCGTTCGGGCATTGGTATGGGTGCGCTGTCCATGTACGGGCAGGCCGCGGCGGTGCCGCAGACCGCGATAGCAACCGATATCCATCAGCCGCTTGACATTCATGTTCACTTCCGTACGTAATTCACCTTCTACTTTATATTTCTCAGAAATGATATTGCGGATCGCAACTACCTGCTGCTCCGTCAGATCACGGACCGGGATCTCTAGAGGCACCTCGGCCTCCGCAAGGATCTGGCAGGCACGTGAGTGACCGATGCCATAAATGTATGGCAACGCATATTCAACAGACTTATCGCGGGGCAGGTCAATGCCTGCAATACGAGCCATCGGCTATCGTTCCTCCCTGATATGAAATCCTTCCATCATCCTTGCCGTTGTTTGTGGCGGCCATGTACGCAGATCACCCGTACCACACCGCCGCGGCGGATGATCTTACAATTCGAACAAATCTTCTTCACAGACGCTCGTACTTTCATTTCTCTCCTCGCTCAGACAACGTTCACTTATAGCGGTAGATAATCCTGCCCCGCGTCAGATCGTACGGAGAAAGCTCCACGGTGACTGTATCTCCAGGCAGGATCTTGATGAAATGCATTCGCATTTTACCGGAGACGTGGGCCAGAACCTCATGACCATTCTCCAATTCCACCCTAAATGTGGCATTCGGCAGGGTCTTGATGATAGTTCCGTCTACCTGTATCCCTTTTTCTTTTGCCATGACGTCAAATCGTCCTGTATTCCGTCAAAATTTCCGGGCCGTTGGCGGTGATAACAATGGTGTGCTCGAAATGCGCTGATGGTTTCCCATCCAACGTGCATACCGTCCACCCGTCGTCCCGGGTATAGATATCTTTATTACCCATGTTAATCATGGGCTCAATGGCCAGACACATACCTTCCCGAAGGAGGGCACCAAATCCTGGCCGCCCGAAATTCGGGACTTGGGGCTCTTCGTGGAGCCGAGTGCCGACCCCGTGTCCAACAAGTTCCCGGACAACACCGAAACCGGCGCTCTCGGCATGCTGCTGAACGGCATGACCGATATCGCCGACATACCCTCCCGATTGAGCGGCTTGAACAGCCAAATCAAGACACTCTTTGGTCCCGGTCATCAATTTCTGCCGCGCTTCATCCACCTGACCAACGGCATAGGTGCGCGCGTGATCCCCATAGTAACCATCCTTCAGTGCCCCGACATCAATCGCAACGATCTGTCCCTCTTCCAAGGGAGTCTGGTCAGGGATACCATGGACCACCTCGTCTTCAACTGACACGCAGAGAGTGGCCGGATAGCCATAGAGTCCCTTGAAACCGGGCACGGCGTTCTGGCCACGGATATATTTCTCAGCAGCAGTGTCCAGCTCCTTCGGCGTGACACCTGGCTTGATCATCTCGGCCATTAACTCCAGCGTCTCGACAACAATCCGACAGCTGCGCCTGATCTTGTCAACCTCGTGGCGGCTGCGAATGTGAATCATGGGAGCGCTCAGTGATTAGAATCGCCGGCGGCCCCGAATCCGACCACTTTTCAAAAAACCGTCATAATGACGCATCAACAAATGACTCTCAACCTGTTGGAGCGTATCCAGTCCAACGCCCACTATAATTAAAAGACTGGTTCCCCCAAAGAAACTCGCCAGATCGTAGTTGATCCCCGTGGCTTTCATCAGGACATAAGGAAAGACCGCAATCATCGCCAGGAATATGGAACCGGGCAAAGTAACCCGAGTCAGAATATTATCGATGTACTCGGCGGTTTTCTTCCCCGGTCGAACACCCGGGATGAATCCGCCCTGCTTCTTCATGTTGTCTGCTACGTCCACCGGATTAAATGCAATCGCTGTATAGAAATACGTAAAGAAGATGATTATGACTCCGAATAGAATCCAGTATATGGGGTGGGCAACGGAAAATATGCTCATCAAACTTTGAATAAATGCGCTTTCTCTGAACATGGTACCGAGAGTGCTGGGGATGAACATGATAGCTTGGGCGAAAATGATGGGCATGACCCCAGCCGTGTTGATGCGCAGCGGGATATGTGTAGCTTGCCCACCATATACTTTACGACCCACTACACGTTTGGCATATTGCACCGGTATTTTCCTGGTTCCTTGGGTCAGGCCCACCACCAGCCCTACGATCAGGATCATGATACCGATGAGAATCACATCCAATAGGATATTACGCAGCTGCTGGTTGATCAGGGTGATCTCGTTGAGCAGCACGTTGGGGGCTCGCGAAAGAATACCCACCATAATAATAAGTGAAATTCCATTGCCGATGCCGTGTTCAGTAATCTGTTCCCCGAGCCACATGATAAAAATAGTCCCGGTGACCACTGTGAGTACGGTCATGAGCTGAAATCCTATCCCGGGATTGAGAACCACTCTGCCCGCCTGGGTGTCCAGACCCTGGAGAAACATGGCGACGCTGTAGGCCTGCACAGAGGCAATGGCAACTGTTCCATAGCGTGTCAACTGGGTAATCTTGCGCCTGCCCTCTTCCCCTTCCCTCTGCAAGCGCTGGAAATAAGGGACAGCGGCACCCATCAACTGGATAATGATAGAAGCGGTAATGTAGGGCATGATCCCCAAGGCAAAGACCGTGGCCTGGGCGAATGCACCTCCGCTGAACATGTCGAACAACCCCAGAATCGTGTTGGCAAAGCCCTGCATGGCGGCTTTCAGTGCCTCGCTGTTAATCCCGGGTATCGGCACATGGGCGCCAATCCGGAAAACCAAAAGCAGGGCGAGGGAGAAGAAAATGCGTCGCCGCAACTCAGGGATCTTGAAACTAGTGGTAAACTTTTCGATCATTCTTTGGCAGATCCCATTGGCAGAACCACAGCCTTGCCACCCGAATCCTCAACTTTCGCCTTTGCCGAGCGACTGAACCGGTGAGCAGCTACTTCGACCGCACCTGCCAATTCTCCGTCACCCAGAACTTTCACCGGCACATCAGCATGCTTGATCACTCCTTGCTGCTTCAGGATCGTCGGATCAACCTTATCGAGCTTCAGGGCCGCGATGGTTTCAAGATTAACGATCTGCATTTGGGAACGGAACCGGGCATTGGAGAACCCGCGCTTGGGGATGCGCCGTTGCAGCGGCATCTGGCCACCTTCATACCAGGCTGGCCGCTTCGAGCCGGAGCGGGAGTGCCAACCCTTATGTCCACGCCCGGCCGTCTTGCCCAAGCCGGAGGCCTGGCCACGCCCCCTTCTCTTCCGATCCTTGAGCGAACCTTTAGCGGGCATTAGTTGGATCAGTCGACTCATGCCTCCTCTGCCTCTACTACTACCAGATGTCGAACCCGGGTGATCATACCGCGAATGGCGGAATTATCGGGCTTGAGCACTGTCTGGTGCATGCGGTGAATACCCAGAGCCCTAAGCGTATCCTTAGTTCTTTGAGCATACCCGATGCCACTTTTGACCTGAGTAATCTTTAAACGCTTCACCTTGCCCGCCACTAGCTGAACAGCTCCTTTACCGATACGCCCCGCCTGCGGGCAACTTCGATGGCATCCTTTACAGACTGCAAGGCAGTTACCGTTGCGCGAACCACGTTGAGAGCATTGGTAGAACCGGTGCACTTGGTGAGTACATCGGTGTATCCGGCCTGCTCCAAGACGGCACGAATAGGTGCACTGGCAATCAGGCCGGTACCTGGAGCTGCCGGTTTAAGCAACACCTTGCTGGCTCCATACTTCGCGGTAATTGCATGTGGCAATGTGCCATTTATGACCGGAACCTTGAACAGGTTCTTCTTGGCATCCTCTCTGGCTTTCCCAATGGCCGAAGCCACCTCATTGGCCTTGCCAAAACCAACTCCCACATGCCCTTGACCGTCACCTACGGTGACGATGGAATTGAAGCCGAATCGCCGGCCACCGGTGACTACCTTGGCCACCCGGTTGACCCGTATCAGGCTTTCTTCTTTAAGATCTAATTCCGTTGGATTGATTGCCATGTTACTGTATAGGTTAAAAGTTCAAACCACCTTCCCGTGCACCCTCGGCGAAAGCCTTCACTCTACCATGATAGAGATAGGCCCCACGGTCGAATACTACCTCCTTGATTTTCTTCTCCTTCGCCCGGCGGCCGAGAATAAGTCCGATTTTTTTTGCCACAACCGTCTTATTGGCCTCCGCTTTCACCTCAGCCGCCAGCGCCTTCTCTATACTGGAAGCAGAAACCAGGGTGCTACCCGCTAAATCATCTACGATTTGCCCGGTTATGTGCTTGGCAGAGCGGCTCACTACCAGCCGGTGTTTGCCGGCGTAGCGGTCAATTCTTTTCTTTACACGCCGCCGACGACGCTGCTGTAACTCAATCTTTCTCGCATGCGATTTAATCATTGTGCTTACTTATACTACTTTCGCAGTAATGGTCTTGCCGGCCTTACGCCTGACAATCTCATCATGATAGCGTACGCCCTTGCCTTTATACGGCTCCGGCTTGCGTAATGACCTGATCTTTGCCGCCACCTGCCCTACCAGCTGTAAATCAATTCCTTTAACTACAATGGACGTATTTCTATTGGTAACCTCCAACTCAATCCCCGGCGGCGCCTGAAAATAAATGGCATGTGAAAAGCCGAGGTTGAGCAGTACATTGGGTCCCTTCTGCTCGGCCGTATAACCGATACCCACCAGGTCAAGTTGCTTGGAGAATCCACTGCTCACACCCTGGACCATATTGGCTAGCAAGGCCCGGGTCAATCCGTGCAGTGCCCGGTGGCGCTTTTCATCGGATTCCCGGATTACGATCAGCTCACCATCCCGTTGGGCAACAGTGACCCCCTCATCGTGTTTATAGGCAAGATCACCCTTCGGGCCTTTGACGGTGACGGTCCGATCCTTGATATCGACCGTGACCCCCTCAGGCACAGGAATGGGTTGTTTACCGATCCGTGACATACAATCCTACCACACGTGACATAGTACTTCGCCACCGACATTCAAGCGGCGAGCGATCTTATCGGATATGACCCCCTTTGAGGTGGTCAGTATAGCAATCCCCAGCCCGCCGCGAACACGGGGCAGGTTCTTGGCATCAGCATAGACCCGGCGGCCGGGCCGACTGACACGCGTAATCCCATCGATCACCGGTTCCTGGTTGTGATCATAACTGAGGAAAATCCGCAATGTCCCCTGCTTATTATCTGTGACAAGGACAAAATCCCGGATGAAATGTTCCTCCTTCAAGATCAGACAAATCCGCTTCTTGAGGTTCGACGAAGGGACATCCACCCAGCGCTTATCGGCATGTTGGGCGTTCCGAATCCGTGTGAAGAGATCAGCTATGGGATCAGACATCGACATAAATGCTAAAAACTCCTACCAGCTTGCCTTGGTGATACCGGGGATAATACCCTGCAGTGCCATTTCCCGGAAGCATATACGGCACAGCCCAAACTTTCGCAAATATCCTCGGGAGCGACCACAATTCTTGCAGCGGTTGTACTTCCGTGTGGAAAATTTCGGCTTCTGCTGCGCTTTTATCATTAGTGCTTTGCGTGCCACTAATTCGTCTCTCCCTCTTTGGATGGTTGTGCTTGAGGCCGCGGCCGAAATGGAAATCCTAAAGCCGATAGCAGCTCGTAGGCTTCCTCGTCCGTTTGGGCCGTAGTGACTATCGTGATATCCATCCCCCGAATCTGATCGATTTTATCATAGTCGATTTCCGGGAAAATGATCTGCTCATCAATGCCAAAACTATAATTTCCGCGACCGTCGAACGACCTGTTGGGCATACCGCGGAAATCCCTGATCCGGGGTACGGCCAGACTCAAGAGCCGGTCCAGGAAATCGTACATCCGCTCTCCACGGAGGGTCACCTTGGCTCCTACGGGATCACCCGTTCTAATCTTGAAGTTCGAAACCGGCTTCTTCGCGTAGGTGACAACGCCTTTTTGTCCACTGATGACCGCCAAGTCATCCAGGGCGCTCTTGAGCATGTTGGCATCTTCCTTGGCATTTCCTAGGCCGAAATTCAACACGATCTTATCAAGCCGAGGTACTTGCAGAACATTCCTATACCCGACACGCTTCTGGAGTGCGGGGATAATCTCCGTCAGGTACAACTCCTTCAGGCGCGGAGTATAGCCGTTCTGTGTGCCGCTTGCTTTGCTCTTCGCCGCCATAGCTTTACTCGTTCACAGTCTCGTCAATCTTCTTGGCGAACCTTACTTTCTTCCCGTCTTCCAGCCACCGATACCCAACGCGCGTAGGCGTATTATTCACTACCAACATCAGGTTTGAGAGATGTATGGACGCCTCGCGCTCAATTATTCCACCCTGCGGATTGCTCTGAGTCGGACGGGAATGACGCTTTACAAAGTTGATCCCCTCCACAATAGCCCGGTTACGGTTCGTCAATACCTTGAGTACTTTGCCTGTTTTACCCCGGTAGTTCCCAGAGATGACCTTAACTGTATCGCCCTTCTTAATCTTCATCTTCAAATAACCTCAGGCGCTAAGGATACGATCTTCATATATTTTCTCTCCCGGAGCTCTCTGGCAACTGGCCCGAACACGCGAGTGCCCCGAGGTTCCATGAACTGGTTAAGTAACACGGCGGCGTTCTCGTCGAACCGGATATATGATCCATCCGGGCGGCGGACCTCTTTCTTCGTACGTACCACAACCGCTCTCGACTTGTCCCCTTTTTTCACCATACCGCCTGGGATAGCGGACTTGACCGTCACCACGATGAGATCACCCACGCTGGCATAGCGACGGTGCGATCCTCCCAATACACGAATACACAGTACTTCCTTGGCACCTGTATTGTCAGCCACTTTCAGCCGTGATTCCTGTTGTATCACAGTTCCGCTACTCCCGCGACGGCAGGCTGGGTCACTTCCACTATCCGCCAGCGCTTGAGCCGACTGAGTGGCCTGGTGCCTTCGATGATGACCTTGTCACCTTGTTGGCATTCGTTCCGCTCATCGTGAGCATAGTATCGCTTGGTCTTGGTCACGTATTTTCTGTATACCGGGTGGGCGATCCGGCGGGTCACCAGAACCACAACCGTCTTATCCATCTGATTGCTCACGACTTCGCCCACCAATCGCCTGCGTCTGGATTCTGATGCCACCATCAGTTACTCATTCCTCTCTTCACGGCGCCCCAGTTCATATTCTTTAAGTAAAGTCTTAATCTGGGCAATTTCCCTGCGAGTTGTACGAATTGTATGGGGTGACTCCAATTGCTGAAGCGCCTTTTGAAACCGCAGGTTGGTCAACTCATCTTCTTTCTCTTGCAGATGCTTCCTCAGGTCATCCATCGACATGGCCAGTATTTCCTCCCTGATCATGCCACTGCCTCCCTACGCGCTACCATCCTCGTCTTGATCGGTAACTTATGTGAGCACAACCGAAAGGCTTCTGCCGCCAATTCCTCACTAACACCTTCTATTTCAAAAAGAATGCGGCCCGGTTTAACTACACAAACCCAATATTCCGGCGCTCCTTTACCCTTACCCATGCGGGTTTCGGCGGGCTTCTGCGTGATCGCCTTATCGGGGAAAATGCGAATCCACATTCGACCGAACTTCCGTACTTTCCGGGCGATGGCCACACGCCCCGCTTCAATCTGCCGACTGGTGATCCAGCCGTTTTCCAAAGCCTTTAGACCGTAGGAGCCAAATGCAACCGCATCACCGCGGGCGGCCATACCTCTCCGGTTACCCCTATGAGGTTTACGAAATTTGACTTTTCGTGGTGCCAGCATCGCTTAACCCTTGAAGGCCGCCGTCTTTGAGGTCATTTCACCGTTACATATCCACACTTTGACACCAATCTTGCCATAGGTGGTTTTGGCTTCCACCATGGCATAATCAATATCTGCCCGCAGGGTATGCAAGGGCACACGACCCTCCCTGAAGGTTTCGGTACGGCTCATTTCCGATCCACCCAACCGGCCTGATAGACAAATCCGGATACCCTCGGCACCCATCCGCATGGTGGACTGGATAGATTTTTTTGCCGCCCGACGAAAAGAAATTTTCTTCACCAGCTGTTGTGCAATGCTATCACCTACCAATTTGGCGTCTAACTCAGGACGTTTAACCTCACTAACATTGAGCTGTACTTCCTTTCCAACCAGACGGTGGATCTCGCTCCTGAGGCGCTCTACCTCCTCACCCCCACGTCCGATGACGATCCCTGGACGGCTGGTATGTATAGTCACTGTTACCTTCTTTGGAGTTCTGCTGATTTCCACTCTGGAAACACCGGCATTGCTCAGACGATGCTGGATATATCGACGTAGTATGATGTCTTCGCCCAACTTGTCAGCAAAATGATGCTCATCAAACCAGGTAGAGAGCCAACTCTTATTGATCCCTAGCCGAAATCCGATGGGATTGGTTTTTTGACCCAAGGTTTACGCTCCTCCCCTCAATTCAGGATCCCTTCTCTGCTACGACTATGGTTAAATGGCTGGTGCGCTTGAGAATACGATTCGCACGGCCTAAGGCCCGCGCACGCCAACGCTTGAAGGTTGGCCCTCCATCCACATAAGCCGACTTGATGTACAAATGGTCGACATCCACTTCTTTGGCATCTGGGGCGTTCATCACATTCGCAATGGCCGAATGAAGGGTCTTCTCGATTAATTCCGATCCCTTGGTGGATGAAAAGTGCAGCGTATTCAGCGCGCGATTCACATCCTGCCCCCGGACCAGCTGCAATACCCGGTTGATTTTACGAGGCGATTGACGCAGGTATCTTGCTCTAGCGATGCCTTCCACTACCTACAAGGCCTTCTTTTTATCAGCATGTCCCCGGAAAACGCGTGTTGGAGCGAACTCTCCAAGCTTATGGCCAACCATATTTTCCGACACAAATACCGGGATGAACTTGCTACCATTATGAACGGCAAAAGTATGACCTACAAATTCAGGTGTGATGGTGGAACGCCGCGACCAGGTCTTGATGACTTTCTTTTTCCCAGTTTGGCTCAACTCTTCCACCTGCCTGGCCAATTTCTCCGCTACGTACGGACCTTTTTTTACCGAGCGAGGCATACGTTTAACCCCTACGTTTCACTATATAACGGTCCGAGGGATGATTTCGCTTTCTAGTCTTATATCCCTTTGCTGGAATTCCCTTGGGCGAGACAGGATGGCGGCCACCGGAAGCCTTACCTTCCCCACCCCCCATAGGATGGTCGACCGGGTTCATCGCCACTCCCCGAACCTTCGGCCGTCGGCCAAGCCAGCGGGAGCGACCCGCTTTCCCCAAGTAGACATTCTCATGACTCTTGTTACCAACCTCACCGATCGTAGCCAGACAACTCTCATGGATCATTCGCACTTCTCCAGAGGGAAGTTTGAGAGTGACCATCGAACCTTCCTTGGCCATGATACGAGCCGCGGCACCAGCACTACGAGCCAGCTGGCCACCTTTGCCGGGCTTTAATTCAATGTTATGCACCATCAGCCCAGCTGGTATCCTAGACAGAGGCATGGCATTGCCAGGCCTCAGTGCAGCTCTCTCCCGGGAAGCGGTTACCTTATCACCTACTTTGATCCCATCAGGAGCTAAAATATATCTTTTCTCGCCATCCACGTATTGAATCAGAGCAATCCTGCAGGTACGATTGGGATCATATTCAATCGTTTTCACCGTACCCTCAATATCGACCTTGTCCCGCTTGAAATCAATTAAACGGTAACGCCGCTTATGCCCCCCACCTCGCCGCCGGATGGTCATACGACCCCGATTGTTCCGCCCGCCAGACTTTCGCAAGGCTTCCGTCAGCGTTTTCTCCGGAGTGTCGGTGGTCAACTCTTCAAAGGTGGATACCGACATGAAGCGCTGGCCAGGAGTCGTGGGCTTAATTGAACGTACCGGCATGTTTACCCAGCTCCTTCCGGACTGAACAGGTCTATTTTCTGCCCTTCAGCCAGCGTTACAATGGCTCGTTTCCAGGCGGAGCGCCGTCCTTGTGTTCGAATCGTGCGGCCTCCACTACGGGTGGTCATACCCTTGGCTTTACCCACCCGGTTGCTGGTGGCAACCTTCAGCACTTTAACGCCAAATTTATCTTCCACGGCAGCCTTGATTTCCAGCTTGTTAGCCTGGGGATGAACCTCAAAGGCATACTTGCGTTGCGATTCTTCCAGATGACTCATCTTCTCCGTCATCAAGGGCCTAAGGATAATATAATTCTTGAGTGTCATGCTATCAGCTCAGGGCCACGTGTAAACTTTTTATCCCCTCCGTATCGATCAACAGGTAATCCGACGACCACACATCGTAGGTAGAAACGTCAGATGCCGTTTTGACGCGCACTCCCGGCAAGTTTCGCGCTGCCAACCAAAGATTGTCCGAAAGCTTCCCGGCCAGCAGCATAACCCGCCGGCCCTCTAATCCCAAGGCGGTCAATACTTCAGATAATTGCTTAGTTTTATGAGTATCGATATCCAAGGCGTCCACCACCACGATACGACCTTCCTGCTGCATGGCTGAAAGAACGGACTTTCGTGCAAGTGTACGGACTTTTCGGTTGACTTTGAGACCATAGGAACGCGGCTTGGGCCCGAAAACGACGCCCCCGCCCCTTCTGATCGGTGTGCGAATATCTCCTACGCGTGCTCGTCCGGTTCCTTTCTGTCGCCACAGCTTGGCGCCACTACCCCGCACTTCGCCCCGTGTCTTGGTAGAGGCCGTCCCTTGCCGACTATTCGCCAACTCCGACTTCACCGTCAGGTAGACTGCATGCTCATGAGGTTGAATCCCGAATACATCCTTCTTCAGGTTCACCTGCTTGCCGGTATTGGAGCCGTCTATGCTAAGTACGTCTACTTTCATCTCAATTTTGTGACTGTTATGGTGCTATTCCGGGGACCTGGTATCGCTCCTTTGATGAGAAGTTGGTTTGTTTCGGGCAGCACCCTGACCACTTCCAGATTGGTAACGGTTCGCCGGGCATGCCCGCTGCGCCCGGCCATGCGGATCCCCGGGAAAACACGGGAAGGATCCGAGCTCGCGCCAATCGAACCTCCGGCCCGCAGTTGATCCTTCTTGCCATGTGAGGCACGACCGCCGTGAAAACCGTGACGTTTCATCCTACCCGTGAAGCCCTTACCCTTGGAAAGCCCCGTCACTTTCACCCTATCTCCAGGATTGAAGACGGCCACAGTTATTTCATCACCCGGTTTGAGGTCCTCAGTAGTATGGAATTCCTTCAGTACCCTCGCTGGCTTTATCCCGGCCTTCTTAAAATGTCCCAACAGCGGTCGGTTGGCCTTGGCCTCTTTCCGCTCACCGAAAGCAAGTTGTACTGCTTGATAGCCATCATTATCCATGGACTTCACCTGACTCACTGTACAAGGACCAGCCAAAAGCACAGTGACGGGAATATCCCGGCCCATGTCATCAAATACGCGGGTCATCCCCAGTTTTATCCCGATGAGTGACGTCATCCCTAGGCCCGAATCTCAATGTCCACGCCTGCGGGCAAATCCAACTTCATGAGGGCATCAACCGTCTTGGCAGTAGAGTTATGGATGTCAATGATCCGTTTGTGAACTTTCGTCTGGAACTGCTCGCGGGACTTCTTGTCCACATGTGGTGAACGGTTTACCGTCACAATCGTACGCTGAGTTGGGAGTGGTATCGGTCCAGATACCAGGGCTCCGGTATTCTTCGCGGTCCGGACGATCTTCTCAGTGGACTTATCCAACAGGATATGATCGTAGGCTTTCAGACTGATCCGTATTTTCTGCCCAGCCATGGCTCAGCTCCCAAATCCGGTTTGTGTGCCTATTCCACCACCTTAGTGACGACGCCGGCGCCCACGGTATGGCCGCCCTCGCGGATGGCGAAGCGCAACTCCTTGTCCATGGCGATCGGCGTG
>CP070787.1:2971107-2974485 GCA_020346745.1 Fidelibacterota bacterium
GGCGAGTGGGAAATCCTGCTCTACGGCAAGCCGTTGATAACCGAACAGCTCTGCGGCCTGTCGTTCGATATCTCCGCCAACTCCTTCTTCCAGACCAATACTAGCCAGGCGGCGGTGCTTTATGAGCAGATAGCTCAAGCCTTCGCCCTGACCGGTCAGGAAATCGTATATGATCTGTACTGTGGCGCGGGAGCCATTGCCCTCACGCTGGCGAGTAAAGCGAAAGATGTGGCCGGCTTTGAGTCCGTCTCCTCCGCCGTGGAAGACGCTTCCCGTAATGCCATGCTGAACAATATCTATAATGTCCGCTTCTTCCATGCCGACCTGGATGCCAGCTACTTTACCACAAAGGGTGATCGCCTGCGGCGCCAGATCCCTCCGCCGGATGTCGTCGTCCTGGATCCCCCCCGGGCCGGGATGCATCCCAAGTTGGTGAGGGAAGTCATCGCTTTGAATCCGGAAAGAGTCGTCTATGTGTCCTGTAATCCGGCCACTCAGGCCAGGGATGTTCGCCTGCTGGCAGACGGCGGCTATCGCCTGACCAGGATTCAGCCGGTGGACATGTTCCCCCATACCCCCCACATCGAAAACCTTTGCAGCCTGGAGCGCTAGGTCATGACTCCAGCTGTGGAAATCAAAAATCTGCGCAAGCTGTACGCAGGCAGCGTTGAAGCTCTGAAGGGGATCGATCTGACGGTCCCCACGGGGGAATTTTTCGGTCTGCTGGGTCCCAACGGAGCCGGGAAAACCACCACCATTGGCATCACGACCGGCCTGGTACGTATAACGGAGGGATCCGTGCGGGTGATGGGTCATGACGTGGTGCGGCAGTATAGGCAAGCGCGGCGCCACATCGGGCTGGCGGCCCAGGAACTCAATTTCGATTGGTTTTTTGCGATTGAAGATCTGATGGTTCTGCAGGCGGGTTACTATGGTGTCGGCAAAACGGTGGCTCGGGAGAACACCGCGCGGCTGCTGGACGAATTTGGACTGACTGACAAGCGACGGGCCAAGCCCCGGGAGCTCAGCGGAGGTATGAAGCGCCGCTTCCAGATCGCCCGGTCAATGGTCCACGATCCCGAGATTCTCATCCTGGATGAACCTACCGCCGGCGTGGATGTGGAACTCCGCCATATGCTCTGGGATTACCTTACCAGTCTGAACAAAGAGGGTAAAACCATCGTTCTTACCACCCACTATATCGAGGAGGCGGAGAAGCTCTGTGAGCGGGTAGCCATCATTGATCAAGGCCGAATCGTCACGGCGGGATCACCAGCGGAACTGGTGGCCGGGATGAATAGAGAGGGGATGAAGCTGCAAGTGGATGCCTGGAGCGAAGCGACCGGCCGTGCTCTGGAAGGTTATAAGTTCGACTACAATGATGGCAGTCTGCGGGTACAAATTCAACAACCCGAGCTGCGCCTGACAGAGATCATCAACCGTATTACTGCTACCGGGGCACTGGTCCAGGATGTCAAGATCTGCCGCAGCACCCTGGAAGATGCATTCATTGCGCTGACGGGGCATGGCATCGATGATTAACACCGGCTTCCTCACGTTCGTATGGCGGGAACTGAAGCGCTTTCTGTCTCTCTATAACCAGACCCTCGTACCGGGATTGCTTACTACCGTTCTATACGTGGTTGTATTCGGTAAATCACTGGGGGGGCGTATCGGGGAGATCAAGGAGGTTCCCTACATGAGTTTCATCATCCCCGGCCCTGGCGATGATGAACGTGATCACCAATGCTTACTCCAACAGTGCTTCCAGCCTGTTTCAGGCCAAGATCATGAAATTCCTGGATGACATCCTTATCACTCCCTTGAGCGCCATGGAGATATCGATGGGCTATATTATCGGAGGACTGGCCCGGGGGGTCCTCAACGGCATACTGGTCCTGCTGCTGGGACTGCTGTTGACCGGTACCACCGTGGCCCATCCCCTGCTGGTCCTTGTCTTCCTGCTGGTGGTAGGCTGGGCTTTCGGCGCAGCAGGCCTGCTGGTGGGCATATATGCCCGCTCCTTCGAAAATATTCAGGTGCTGGTGAATTTCTTCTTCACGCCGCTCGTGTTCCTCGGGGGTGTGTTTTACAGCATCGATATGTTGCCACCCCTCTGGCGCGGTGTTTCCCTGTTCAATCCGTTATATTATATGATTAATGGCCTGCGGTATGCCGTACTGGGCGTGGCGGACTCCTCACCGTGGTGGTCACTCTTCATTAGTATAATAGCGGCGGCCCTGTTTACCAGTGCTGGAGTGATCTTGTTTTCCAGAGGCTACCGCATCAAGGAGTAAATTGACTATCGGCTGAGTCATGCGTTGCCCGGGGATCACATAGATGATCAACGAGGAGGGCCGATTAAACCTGTTGACTTACCAGCGCCGGTGTCTTACAATTTCCCGTTATGATAGAGCCCAACTGCGATTGTCTTCCCGTCCTGCAATAAGCTGCGATGATTGGGATACGGCAATTCCTGCAACGACATCCGCTTCTCCGGGTGTTCGGTTTGATCCTGCTGGTCGCCTTGATCGGCGGGACGGGCGTTCTATTCCTGGAGCGAAGGGCAGGGGTGCAACAATTCGATTCCATCGGGGAGGCTTTATGGTGGGCCGTTGTCACCATGACCACGGTGGGCTACGGCGATTTCACTCCGCAGGCGACTCCCGGGCGCGCTCTGGCGGTCGTCATAATGTTTGCCGGCATCTCGCTCATGGCGGTCTTGAGCGGGACGGTGGCATCACAACTAGTAGCCCGGCGACTGCGGGCTAATCAGGGTCTTATGCCAATCAAAGTCAAAGATCATATTATCATATGTGGCTGGCACCATAAAATCGACAGCGTACTGAACGCTCTGATCACGGCTGGTGAGGACAATGACAAGTTCCCGATTGTGCTGATCAACGAAGAGAACGAGGATGTGATCCAGTCGCTTAAGAACGAGTATGGATATACCCGTGTCAAGTATATTCGCGGGGAGTTCACCAGGGAAGCTGCCCTCAAGCAGGCGCAGCTGGAATCTGCCCGTGCGGTTATCATCCTGCCCATAGAACATGCCACAGGCGCAGCCAGTGACGAGAAAACCATTCTCGCATCCCTCACGATCAAGAATTTGAATCCCAGGGTGAAGCTGATCGCCTATGTGTCAGACCGGTCAGCCATCACCCATGTAAAGCGGGCCAAGGCGGATGAAGTGGTGCTCAGCGATAATTTCGGCTCCTTCATAGTTGCCTCCCATGTTCTCAACCCGGGCATTCCCCAGGCAGCCGACAAGATCTTGGACTCTTCCTCACCGCACCATATCCAGCGTGAACCGATCCCGGCTGAATTTGTCGGTCGCCCGTTCGAAGAGCTCTTCCTGCACAACCGCAAGAAACA
>CP070787.1:2974585-2981739 GCA_020346745.1 Fidelibacterota bacterium
TGACTCCACCACAACCACGGCTGCCAGTCATACCAGGTTTCCGGTGCAAGCAGGAATGAGAGCGGGTAGGCTATGAAAGCGGCCCAGGCGTGCTCAGGAGTCTCAATAGCCAGCCGTGCCGATTCGGCCAGGAATCCACCTAGCGCCAGCAGCAACAGCACGATAAGTACACCCGTATCGCCCAGCAGATTACCTCGACCAGAGAGGTCACTATGAGGCAGAGGCTCAGGTTTTATCGTCGAGTAACGGCGGAAGAGAGCCAGCACCGTACCAACGATCAGCAGTAAGCCCCCCAGTTCGTTGAGGGAGGCGAACCAGGGTGTATCCTTCGTGGGGAGTAGCTCCGTAAACAGGCCGCGCTCAACCACAAAATCTACACTGGTGGCAAAGAAAAGTTCGATGAATCCCCATCCCAGGCAAAAGTGCATGATGGAGGCATAAAGGAAGTGGTTTGAGGAGACCTTTCGCTGGGCTATGCCGTAGTAAACGGTGTTTCGGATGACTTCCCAGACCCGGAAACGCTGGCCTGCGGGACGACCGACTCGCGCTGCGAATGCCCGTCGGGAGTTGTAGGCGAAGTACAATAGCGCGATACCGGCGAAGACGTAGAATAGTTTGGGAATGTGGACAGCTGCGGACTCTGTCATGGACTGCTTTCTCTGGCTCGTATATTAGCGAAGAATCGGTGCTTTCTCCGGTATCCGGCGATCATTCATTAATTAGGATAAGAACATTCTAATCACCTTGGCGCTCCTTAAGGGTAGCAGCCAAGCGGGGAACGATGTCCAGCAGATTGGCCACGATCCCGTAATCAGCGATCTCAAAAATGGGGGCATTGGGGTCCTTGTTGATCGCCACGATGCAGTCGGAGTTTTTCATACCAACCTGATGTTGAATGGCACCGGAGACGCCTACGGCCAGGTACAATTTGGGGGTTACAGTCTGGCCGGAGGAACCGATCTGATGATCTTGGGGCAACCAACCGTAGTCTACTACCGGGCGCGAGGAACCGAGTTCAGCACCCAGGGCACCAGCCAGCTCACGAATCATCGTGAGATTCTCTTCCTCGCCAATTCCTCGGCCAACAGCGATGATCCGTTCTGCGCGGCTCAAGTCCACCGCGCCCTTGGCTTCCTGAAACCGCTCACCGGGTCGTACCCGCAGAGGAACTCCCGAAAGGTCTACATCCATCGTGCGAATGGCGGGTTTACCCTCGGCGAGGTCGTCTGAGCGAAAGGCACCCGACTGGAAGGATATGATCACCAGGCCGGGGGTGGTTTCCACGTCGGCGCTGATCTTTCCCTGGAAGATCTGGCGCACCCAGCGGAGATCGCTATCCTGATGATAGCCCACACAGTCACTAACCAGCGGCCTTCCCAGCCGGTAGGCGAGACGCGGGAGCCAGTCTCTGGCCTGATAAGTGTGTCCTGCGATAAGGAGCTCGGGCGTTTCAGCTGCCAGCACGGCTTGCATTGCGGCTACGTAATATTCTGAGGAATAGTTCGCGAGTTCGGGAGAGGACACGAGCAGCAGTTCATCCATATGGATGGCGGATAATTCGGTTGGGGCCGTATCCACTCCCAACACCACTCCGGTCAGGGAATGGCCTTCTGCAGCCGCCAGTTCCTGAGCGCCTTTCAGCGCCTCCAGGCTATTGCGTGATACTTTTCCGTCCAGATGTTGTAAGAATGCAAGCACTTTGCCCATGGCTATAGCACCTTCGCTTCGTTAGTCAAACGTTGCACCAATTGTTCCACGACCTCATCGGGTGTTCCTTCCAGGAAAGTCGTTTCCTTGGTTTTAGGAGGTACGTAGAGTCGCTTCACAACATGGTATGGAATAAGGCTGCTGGTATCGAGACCCATATCCTGGGCCGTGATCTGCTTGATCTCTTTGCTTTTCATTGCCATGATACCCCGGAGGGAGGCGTATCGAGGCTTATTGATGCCTGATTGGATGGTCAACAGAGCGGGAAGATCAATCTCGATGTGCTGGAACCAGCCGCCTTCCAGCTCCTGTTTGACCTTCAAACCACCATTTAGCAGCTCGGTCTCTACCACCAGCGTAACATGAGGCCGGTCCAGCTCTTCCGCCAACATAGGTCCCAGCTGAGCATCCCCGGTATCATCGGCCTGAAGGCCGGTCAGGATCAGGTCGAACTGCTCTTCTCGCAGTGCCTGGGCGATCACTCTGGCCGTCCCTTGGCTGTCCAACTGGTCAAAAATTTCATCCTGCATGAATAAGGCCCGGTCGGCACCTTTAGCCAGTGCATCTTTTAGTGCCTGGCTGGATCTCTCCGGTCCTAAGGTGCAAACGACTACTTCACCGCCTACGGATTCCTTCAAAAGCAGTGCTTCTTCCAGAGCGTAAGTGTCACTCTCGTTTGTGGTGAAGACCAGGTTGTCTTCTACCACCCAGGTTTCTTCGCTGTTGATTTTTAGTACCGATTCCTGGTCGGGTACCTGTTTGATCAATACGCAAATCTTCATCGTATGCCTTTCAGATTGGATTTAGCCCGCAGCGGCCAGGTGTTCATGGGGTCTTACACATATATACAACGCGAGGGCAAACAATTGCCTCATCCGGCGGTCCTAGCGAGATAGCCGCTGGACCGGCTTTGATCAGACATACCGAAAGGGATCTTCCTGAACTCTAATCAGGATGGAATTCCCCAGCACGGTCAGACCTAGATAGCAGGATTCCCTTGGGCTAGGGGGAATGTCCAGCGTGGACAATTGGGCCGCTTGGTTGCCGTCCGTCGGTACCCACCTAACGACTATCTGATGGGAATCATGCGGGATATCCAGATAGAAGGTAGCCAGCGGTTCTGTTTGCGAGCGGCGGTCAAGATATCCCTCGAAGTGTACATCGCCGTCAAGTTCCACTGAAACCCAGTGGCGTTCGAAACCCTTCTGGAAATGGACTTCGGCGACCACCAAATTCTCGGGTGCGTCCGAAGTGATCATACGGCCACACCCTGCTGCCAGCAAAGACAACGTCACCCATAGAATCGGAATTTTCATACTTGCCATTTAAGTCACCCTGATTCGAAAGTGACACAACCAGAAATGCTTCCAGTCGCAGACTTTCTCCGTATCTGTAACTTAGAATGTACCTCCTTAAAATTCAAGGTCTACGCCCCTCATTTTAGGTACGCCACAGAGGAAAAGGTCCGGATTTGTCTCATTCTATTAGTAAAATAGAACCTAGATGGAAGGAAAGCGGATGAAGGTTCTTTGGAAGCTGATTGCCTGGGCACTCCTGGGCGGCGTGGCCAGCATTCATGCCGGTGACGGTCTCTCTGCCAAAGTTCTTAAGAATGGATTGCAGGTGATCGTGATCCAGAACCATACCGTACCGCTCGCGACGGTCAGCATAGTATTTAAGAATGGCTCCTATACCGAGACGCCGGAAGAGAATGGATTGACCCACCTCCACACCCATATGCTTTTCAAGGCGAATCAGTCCTATCCTACACGGGAATCATTACTGGAACGGACCAGGGAGTTGGGAGCCATAACCCAAGACTACTGCCGTGAGGAGTGGGTTAATTTGCAGGTGACGCTCCCCGCTGACTCCCTGCGACCAGGTCTGGATTTCATATCACAGTCGGTTATGTATCCACTTTTCCTCGGTGACCAGCTCGCGCTGGAAAAACAGGTGGTCAGGGATGAAATAGAGCGTGAAGCTGCGAATCCCGGTTATCATCTGGTCCAGGCGCGCCGCGCAAAACTGTGGGGCCGGAACTTCTGTCGGAAGAACTATCTCGGTGATCGACGCGTTGTCCGCTCCGCAACCCTGGAGCAGATTCGCCTTATTCAGGAACGCTATGTCATCCCGAACAACACCGCCCTGCTGGTATCCGGTGATGTGAAGCCCAGGGTAGTGTTCCGGATGGCGAAGGAATTCTTCGGTGAGTGGGAACCCGGTCCCGATCCTGCCCAGGCCCATCCAGTGCCAACCATCGCCCATCTGGAAGCGCACCAAGACACCGTGGTAGTGCAACCGGTCAACAACGCTGAAATTCTCATGGCATGGCATGGACCCAGTGTCGGCGTTGACGTGAAAGGCACCTTCGCAGCGGATGTTTTTTCACTGATCCTTAATCAGAGAACATCCGAATTACAGAAGAACCTAGTGGGTTCTGGTATAGCGCTGAAAGTGTCCGCGATTTACCTGACTCAAAAACATGTCGGTCCGATTCTAATCGGTGCAGTCTGCCGCCCGCAGAAGTATAGGGAGGCCTATCAGACACTCCAGGCCGAAATCGAAAAGTTCGCTGATCCCGAATATTTTTCAGACCAGCAGCTGGCAACCGCCAAGACCTTGCTGGAAGTGGAGGCCATTTATAAGGGGGATAAGGCCTCAGGTCATGTTGAGGAGGTAGGCTTCTGGTGGGCCATAGCTGGACTGGAGTATTACCGCGATTACCTGGACAACTTGAGGGCGGTGAGTCGAGAGGATATTCAGCAGTACCTGAATACGTATATCATCGGTAAACCGCACGTTACGGCCACCATGGTGAACCGGGAGACCAGGCGGCAGTGGAGTATGGCGGAGGAAAGCCGGATTCAATGATGAACAATCGCACCGTCAGGTTCTGCCTCTTCCTGACAGCCCTGGTGGCTACCCACTCGTGCTCGCGCCCGGTCACAGTGGAAACAACCGGCTTTATTGTGGATGGTCTCCAGGTGATTTTCAAGGAGACGCCGGGCAATCCGATCGTCGCGGGTGGATTATACCTGAAGGGGGGAGCCAATTATACAGGCATCCAACAGGCCGGTATCGAGTCATTCCTTTTCGACGCTGCCACCCGGGGTACCAAGACCCTCAAGAAGGATGAGCTCAATGCCAGTCTGGAATTCATGGGAACCAGCTTCAAGGTGGTGGCGAGATACGATTTCACTGGCCTCCTCTTTCAGTGCATTCTCGATCAGATCGATCCTTCATGGGAACTGTTCACTGACGTTCTGCTCCACCCCAGGTTCGAGCCCGAAGAGCTGGAGCTGGTCCGCCAGAGACGCATCGCCGTTATTGAAGCTGAGCGTGATCAGCCCAGGAGCTACGTACTGCGGATCGCCAATGACCTCCTCTATGAAGGACATCATTATGGCGTGAGCATTCACGGTCTGGCCTCCATGGCTGCCAGTGTATCCCGCAAGGACCTGATCCAGTACCACCGGAGCGATATCACCAAGAACCGGGCCCTACTGGTCATAGTCGGTGATCTCGACCTCCAGGATGTTACTCAACGGGTCAGACAGCTGGCCCGGCAACTTCCACAGGGACCTGAACTGCGCCTGCCCACGCTGGTATTCGATCCCGGGAAGCCTGATCTCGCCGTGGCCCAGCGCTCGCTGCCGACCAATTACATACTGGGACTGGTCGGAGCCCCGCGTCCCGGGCACCCGGAATATCCCGCCTTCAGCGCCGCCATGGGGATTCTGAGCGATCAATTGGTTGAGGAGCTGCATACCAGATATCAGCTGTCGACCAGTATCGGAGCGGGTGCTGCTCAGCGCATCACCAATATGGGCTATATCCAGGTGACGGCCGCCAAACCAGATTCTGCGGTCATGGTGATCTTCCAGGCCATCAACCAGATGATCCGCGAGCCCCTACCGGAAAGCCGGCTCCGGAACGTCCTGACCATGTCCATTACCCGGCATCTTCTGGAGAATGAATCGGTAGCGAACCAGCGTGACCAGTTGGCCCAGTGGGAGATCGTGGGTGACGGCTGGGAGCAGTCGGATCAATACATTCCGGAGCTCCAGGTACTGAAACCCCAGGATATCCAGTCGGTAATGCGGAAATACCTGCGGAACTTCCACTTCGGGGTGGTGGGTAATCCGCGAAGGGTCAGCAAGCAGCTGTTCACCAGCCGGTAGGGCAGTAGGCAGTCGGCAGAGAAATGAGAGGGAACCGCCCGGAGCGGGCGGGGAAGCAGGGACGGGTAAGAAATTCAACAAAATCCCTACAAAATTCCACGTTTTAAAAGTTTTTCCTGACGAGAAACGCACCGCATTTCGTTGAAGAAAAATAACCTTGGCCAAGACCAGTACGGGGAGTGCATACGGGGAGTACAGGATCACTAGCATCACAGCGGAATATAAGCCAGCAGCGGCGGTTTGTCGTTCGCCTGGTGCGCGAGATTCCTGAGGCCAGCGACCAGGGGTTGGGGAAAGTGGTGGTTTGCAGTCAGTCGCCTATAGAGCGATTTCGGCAGGCTCAGGAGAGGCCTCGAGATGATAGAATCTAGTTGTGCTGAGCTCGTCGAAGCATGACTAGGCTAGTTTTCAAACGCAATCGCACTTCGACCCTTCGACTCCACTCCCCGCTTTCAGCGGGACAGGCAGGGCAGGCTCTGCTCAGTGCGACACGGCTTTATTTATAACGGACCAGTATGCGGTCATCCTGTCCCGGTGTCACCGTGGGATGCTGCTCGCGGTTGTGCAGCCGCCGGGCCATGTAGGGTACCTGCTCCTCAAGGTAGGCCTGGAGCTCGCCTATCGTCAGGGTCTTGTCGCCGCTCGCGTCCGCTGCTCCTTGCAGGCCCTTCAGGAAATAGTAGGTATACAGGCTGTGCTTCTGCTCCGGGAGCCAGGAGCTGATCTGGTCCCCCGATGAGGAGGTCAGCACCAGCCCGTTCTTCAACCGGGCGGCGGGATTCTCGCGGGAGACGAAGATAGGTGACGCCTGCCGGATGAGCATCCCGGCCTCGCTGGCGCCTGAGAAGCAGGCATCGATCACCACGGTAATGCTTTTCGACTTGATACGCCCCAAGTCCTCGTAGAACTCCGCCAATGCGACCCCGCTCTCCTGCACGTAGTCGGGATTGCAGTCCACCGGCACGAAGTAGCCCTGCCGCTCATCCACGTCCGGGGCCCCGTGGCCGGTGTAATAGACGAAAACCTCGCTGTTCTTCTTCGCGGCGTTGCTGAGCTGCCGCAGGGCGGTGCGGAAACCGGCCAGGGTGGCATCCTGGTGCACGAAGATGTTCCCCTCCCGGTAGCCCAGCGTCCGGACCAGGTACTGCTTCATGAATTCCCCGTCCCGGTGGGCGAAAGCCACATCGGGCACGTCCGGGTCCCGGTAGCGCCGGTTGGCGATGATTAGGGCTACGGCATTGCGGCGCCGGTCCTTGCCCTGGGGAA
>CP070787.1:2981839-2987877 GCA_020346745.1 Fidelibacterota bacterium
ACACACTCCTTCCTATGAGTTGGAGAAGCTGAAGGTTGATCCAGGGATTCACGACCTGTGGGGCTACTCTCTCAAGCGGGGCTGGGATATAATCGAAGAACACCCCTGGGTTGTCGGGTGTATAGCCTTTGCCTGGCGTGATCCCTATATCCGTGATCGTTCCGACAGGATCGTCCCCGCCCTGCATCACGAAAGCCGATGGGGTGTGGTGGATGAATCGTTCCGTATCAAGCCGGAGTACCATCATCTGGCGAAAGTATACGCACCGGTGCAGGTGTCAACGGCACCCATCCGCGCCGATCTGGCTGAACATCCCGTCCTGACCGTGGAGAACCAGTATGATTTCATCAACTTGAGCAGCATTCACACTCAATGGGTGCTGCTTGGTCCTGAAGGTACCGTGCAGGAGGGGCAGTGGGATCTTGACGTAACACCGCATACCAGCAAGGAGTTGCCGGTACCTGTGATCCCTGAGCACAGGGGTAGCTATATACTGCAACTCTCTTTCCGGGATTCTTCAGACCGGCTGGTGCAGAAGGTACAGATTCCTTTCGTGTGGTCGAGTACCCATAAAGGTGCCGATCAACCTTCACCGGCAGACAGATTGAAGGTCCTTAGGGATGCTGACCTGATCGGAATCGCGTGGTCGAACGGCATCTATTGGTTTAACCGTGTTCAAGGCTTATTGCGGTACGTGGAAGTTGGTGATGAGAAGATGGAGCTTGCTGGACCGCAGTTGAACCAGAGGCTAGCCCTATCCAGACCAGGCCGCTGGTTTGATTGGCAGAGTGGAGTAGCAACAGCGACTGAAAACTGGACCCGTCGGGTCTTTGCCCAGGGATTGGAGGAATTCAAAGTAACCGATCCGACTAATCGTTCTGAGATTCGGGTGGAGACGGTACACCAGTATCAGAATGGATTGATGAGGACTGTCTGGGCGATACGCCCCGATGGTGAGATCACAATAACTCTAACGCTGCCTCCAAAGGGGTATGGTGTTTCCTGGCGGTTCCCGGTGACGTGTCGCCAAGTGACAGAGGAAATGAGAGACGCGAACCTGATCCGTCGGTTTCCGGAGCGTCTGGCCTGGCGGAAGAACGGCTTGTGGACCTGGTATCCTGAGGACCATCTTGGAAGAAACAGCGGTATTAGCAGCTTGATGAATCCGCACGATCCCCAGAACCATGCCATGAAAATGAACGCTGGCTACGTGAGCATCGGACCGACTGACAAGAGCATCAATATGGTGATCAGAGATCCTCAGGCAAGGATTCATGTCAAGAGTCACTTGTGGTACAATGAGTTTGAGGTTTTTGTTCAGGGCCGGCTGGAGGATGATTACGACTACTTTGACCGTACGAATCCATTGAAGGCCTTGCCGCACGCACTATCGGAACAACAGAGAACATATTCTTTCAAAATCCAGTTTGTTGATCAGCTAGGATTAGAGGCGTTGGAGCTCCGGGAACTCGACCACTATGAGGTACTCATCAGCAGGTCAGAGTTCTGGGATCGCTTTGTGGATGAACTGCAAGTGGAGGATATGAGGGGTACAGTGAAAGGATTATCGCCGGAATATCGGGAATAAATGTTTCACCAGAATAGTAAATGAAGACATCAATAATCCAAGGAAACATTTTACATCGGCTGATACTGGCTTGTGTCTTGCTGTCGGCAATGGTTCAGGCCCAAAGTCATGATTCCCTTATACATAACGCGCTCGATTTCGCTGAGTACCAGCTGGGCCAAACCGTAATCGAGATCAATGATTCCACACAATTTCCACGTAGCACTCTCTCTGATGGGAGCTGGGGTACGAGGAGTTCCTCCAGCTGGACCAGCGGCTTTTTCCCGGGTTGTCTCTGGTACCTGTACGAGCACACCTCCAATCATATGTGGAAATCCTGGGCGCGATCCTGGACTGCCGGAGTAGAGCCCGAGCAGTATAACACAGGGACTCACGACGTGGGCTTCATGATTTACTGCAGCGCTGGCAATGGCTATAGACTCACGGGAGATGAGCATTATCGAGCAGTAATCCTACGGGCGGCACAATCATTGACAACACGCTATAACCCGACCGTGGGCTGTATTCGGTCCTGGGATAACCGGACCTTTCCCGTCATCATCGACAATATGATGAATCTGGAACTACTTTTCTGGGCCTCCAAGAATGGTGGTGACACGACCTGGTACGACATGGCGGTCAGCCATGCCCTGCGGACCATGGAAGATCATGTACGAGCGGATGGCAGCACCTATCAGATTGTTGACTATAATCCTGTCTCGGGGGCAATCATACAGAAGGAGACAAGTCAGGGCTATCAGACCGAGTCCACCTGGGCCAGGGGCCAATCGTGGGGATTGTATGGCTTCACGATGACCTATCGCGAAACGGGCGATGATTGCTTTTTGAATACAGCTAAAAAACTCGCCGATTATGTCATCGACCATCTGCCAGGGGATAACGTCCCGTACTGGGACTATGAAGCGCCGGAGATACCGAGCGAAGAAAAGGATGCCTCGGCTGCAGCTATTGCGGCCTCGGGTCTACTGGAACTCTGTGCCCTGGTTCCCGAAGATAGCCTGGAAGTGAAGTACAGGAACGCCGCCGAGTCCATCCTGGGATCACTAGTGTCCGACTCCTATCTGGCAGAAGGGTCCATCAGTCACGGTATCCTGCTACATGGTGTTGGCAACCACAATAAAGGCACCGAGGTGGACGTATCTCTGATATACGCGGACTACTATTTCATCGAAGCACTACTGCGTTATGAAGCGCTTGCCAGTCCGAATCTTGCCCTGGAGGGGGAAAAGTATCCGATGCCAACCAGTTTGGAGATTTATCAGAACTATCCCAATCCGTTCAACCCGGTGACCACCATTCCTTATCGTATCGATGCGGGTGCAGTGGTAGCTTTCAGTGTCTATAGTCTTGCCGGTCAGCGGGTTTACTACTTTAAGACCGGGTATCAGAGGGCCGGCAACCATAGATTTCTCTTCGATGGGGGAATGCTTGCTTCAGGGACTTATCTGGTGAACCTCCAGGCAGGATCTAATTCAAGAACTTTAAAGATGACACTCTTGCGCTAATATCATTGCTACTTGATAAGGAGCAGAACATGCATACCAAGATAAAGTCTCCAGCTCTCATCGCGCTGAGCATTCCGCTGATGATCCTGATAGGTTGCACCAAGCAGGAGCTGGAGTTCACTTCACTCGAGAAAGTGGATGCCCATGTCCATATCCGTTATAGCGGCCCTGAATTTCTGGAACAGGCTGCCCAAGACAATTTTAAGGTGGTAGCCGTCATTCTCGACCACTACGACATTGACGCCCAGCATGCTTATATAGATCAGCAGAGGGACGCACATCCCGGTCGATTCGTATATACTACTGCATTTCCCATCGCGGGCTGGGATGAGCCAGACTGGGAGGCACGGACGCTGGCTCGTCTACAGAAGGCATTTGAAGGTGGGGCCATAGCGGTGAAGATCTGGAAGAATGTGGGGATGGAGTTCAAGGACAAGGATGGGAAGTTCGTCACCATCGACCATCCGAAGTTCGATCCGATCATTGATTATATCCAGTCCCAGGGTAGAACGCTGACCGCCCACCTGGGAGAGCCGCGCGATTGCTGGTTGCCGCTGGATGAGATGCTGGGCACCAGCAACCGGAATTACTATGCGGGGCACCCGGAATATCATATGTACCAGCACCCGGAATACCTGAGTTATGAAGAGCAGATAGCCGCCATGGAGCGGATGTTGGAGAAGCACCCCAATGTGCGGTATGTGGGGTGCCACTTAGCCAGTATTGAATGGAGTGTTCAGGAGCTGGCCAAGAGGCTGGATAAGTTTCCCAACATGGCGGTCGACCTGGCGGAACGGATCGATGATCTGCAGCTGCTGGATCGGGACGAGGTGCGTCAGTTCTTCATCGACTACCAGGATCGGTTGCTGTATGCCACCGACTTCGGGATCGATGAAGAGGATGATCCCGCCGCAATTGCTCAGGAACTCCACGATACCTGGATGCTGGACTGGACCTGGTTCGCGACGGACAGCGTCATGACGATTCCGGGGATTGATCAACCGGTTCAGGGCTTGGATTTACCACGGGAGGTCATCCAGAAGGTCTACGCCAGCAATGCCAGCCGTTGGTACCCGGGACTCTAGGAGGCTATTCACGCCGATTTCATGAGTTGCACTGCTCACAAATTGGGAGGATAGAAAGGTGAAGTCCGACCGATGGATCGCTATAGTTTTGCTACTTATTTTGGCTGGATGCTCCACCCATGATTCGGTTCGCGTCTGGGAGGAGCAGATGGTCATTCCCACCTGGGAGATAGGCCCGGCTGAAGCGAATCCTACCTTTTCGTGGAGTTCGACGCGGAGACCGGTGTATCCCTATCAGTACAAAGAGATATTGACCAATAACAAGACTGAGGAGACCTATACGGCCTGCTGGCTGGAGAACGAATTCATCCAGGTGCTGGTGCTGCCTGAGATTGGGGGACGGCTGCATGGAGCCAAGGATAAAACGAACGACTACAACTTCTTCTATTGGCAGCCGACGATTAAACCTGCACTGATCGGCATGACCGGTGCGTGGATTTCCGGTGGAATCGAGTGGAATTTCCCTTACGGACACCGCCCCACCGGTTTCAGCCCGGTGAGCTACCAGTTGGAGGAGAACGAAGACGGGAGCCGGACGGTGTGGGTCGGTGAGACGGAGTGGGTCAACCGGATGCGATGGATTGTGGGGATGACGGTGTACCCTGGCCGGAGTATCATCGAAGCCAAGGTGCGTCTGATGAATCCTTCCCCACTTCATCACTCGTACTATATGTGGGCGACCACGGCGGTGAATGCCAATGAGAACTACCAGGCGATCTATCCGACCCGATTGATGACGGAGCACGGCAAGTTCGAATTCTTCCGGTGGCCCATCCATGAGGGTGTAGATATTTCGTGGTGGAAAAATATCCCGAACGCATCCAGTTTCTTTGCGGTGGAGCGGGGTGATTTCTTTGGCGGTTATGATCACGGGAAGCAGGCGGGGACTATCCTCACGGGTAACAAGAATATCGTTGTCGGTAAGAAGCTTTGGAGCTGGGGTACGTCGCCTTTCGGGCGCATCTGGGAGCCTATCCTAACAGAAGGGCAGGGGCCGTACCTGGAGCCGCAGGCGGGTGCCTTTGCCGACAACCAGCCGGACAACCACTGGCTGGAACCGGGAGAGATCAAGTCTTTCAGTTTCTTCTTTTACCCGGTGCGGGATATTGGAGCCTACAAGCAGGCCAATATCGAAGGTGCACTCAACCTGGAGTTTGACGGTGACCGGATCGACATAGGCGTATACAGCACGGCCATCCATAAGCCCGCAACCGTCCGCCTGGTGCGCGGTGAAGATATCATTCTGGAGGAGAAGGTGCGCATCAATCCCTCCAAGCCCTTCATCCACCAGTTGGAGGTCGAGGGCGCCTCGAATACCCGCAAGGAATTTCGTTTGTGCCTGCTGGATGGTGCGGGCAAGGAGCTGGTGTCCTACTCTCCAGAAGTTCTTGAGGAGCTGCCGATACCCGATTCGGCTCCCGTGTACGGTGCGCCTCAGACTATCGCATCTGTAGATGAACTCTGGGAGATCGGGGATTTCAAGAGCAAGTACAAGTACTTGGACCGCCGGGCGGGCTTCGATGACTACTTCAAGGAAGCCTTGCGGCGCGATCCGGGCCATGCCCGATCACACATCTCATTGGCGGAGTGGGATATCAAACGGGCCGCATACCACTCGGCTTTGCGTCGCCTAGAAGCGGCCGGTGAGCGCAGCCCCGACAATGGTACGGTATTCTATATGAAAGCCGTAGCCCAGGAAGCATTGGGGAACTATAATGCTGCTTATGATCACTATTATCGCGCGGTTCATTTCCAGCAATATTTGTCCCGGGCGTATCAGTGCATCACCCGTTTGGATCTACGCCGAGGAGACTACGAACGTGCGAGCCAGCACATCTGTAAAGCGATCCAATCCAACAT
>CP070787.1:2987977-3000921 GCA_020346745.1 Fidelibacterota bacterium
GGGGAAGCGCTCCAAGTTACTACCGATGGTGGCTATATCATTGTAGGCTCCACGCTGTCCAGCATGCCCAGCGATTATGATGTGCGATTGATCCGGACGAATGGCAACGGCCGCGAGTTGTGGACCCGGACGTACGGTGGTGGCGGATGGGACTGGGGACACTTTGTTCGACAGACTGACGACGACGGCTTTATTGTCACTGGCTGGACGGATTCACACGGTGCAGGTGGCGGTGACCTATGGTTGATCAGGACAGATGCCAGTGGCGAAGAGATGTGGAACCGAACCTACGGCGGGATCAGGAATGATCAAGGCAACTGTGTGCAGCCCACCAGTGACGGCGGGTATATTATTACCGGCGCCACGTCCTCGAATAGTGTAGGCAATGATGATCTGTGGCTGATCAAGACCAATGCCCGCGGTGATATCGAGTGGATGCGGACTTTCGGTGGAGAGGGGTACGATGAAGGCCATTTTGTGCATCATACCTCGGATGGGGGCTACATTGTCGTTGGCTCGACGACCTCATTTGGTGCTGGTGAGAGTGATATCTGGCTTATCAAGCTACAGCCGAATGGCCGTACTGTCTGGACTCATACCTATGGCGGCAGTGAATGGGATTGGGGCAATGCAGTCTACGAGCTTGCTGATGGTGGCTTCGTCATCGTTGGGACGACACTATCATTTGGGGTCGGATCGAGCGACCTGTGGTTGATCAAGACGGATGCCGAAGGCAACCAGATCTGGAACCGTACATATGGCGGTCATGATCTGGATTTTGGCCTTGCGGCCCAGATCACCAGCGACGGGGGCTTTATTCTGGTGGGGAAGACGCATTCCTTTGGCGCCGGTGCCAGTGACCTGTGGTTGATCAAGACGGATGCTAACGGGCAAGCTACTTACTAGGCGAACGCCAGGTTGTGAGAAGGAGTGCTATTCTCAGCCAGAGGGCTGAATAGGTAATAACCACTCCGGCAGTGCATTTAGCAGCAATCCAGGTGCCCAAGAATCTCGGGCTCTGGCAGGGGTGGGTAATGGCAGAAGGGAAGGGAACGGCAACGAGCTAAACGCTCTGCCTCAGCAACTTTATTCTACCAGCAAGAATTTTGGAACCAGCCACGATGGTGGGGTGAGCTCACATGGAGAGCATCAATAAGGGCAATGTTACCCTGAATAGCGCAAGCTTGGATGAGTGTACATTCAGGTTTGTGACTTTTTCATGGCATACCAGCGCTAGCTCCAGGTGTTGGCCTGTCTCGAGGAGTCTGTACCTCGGAATGGTTCTGTTTTTCATAGCACTGCTGACCGCGGGATGCAAATCCCGCTCAGCATCCGTTACAACGGTCGAAACCCAATTTTTACAGACACCGGTCCTTCTCAGCCTAGCTGTGGAGTCTACAGAGGATCTTCAAGTGGCAGCGAGTTTGGCCGCCGTTGAAGTGCGGCGGCTGGAGGAGGAGTTCAATCCGATGAATACGGCAGGGAGTCTCAACCGTCTTAACGAGGCCCGGGAGCTCTCGGATCCTGAATTTTACCAGGTACTTGAACACGCATGGCAAGTTTCGGAATTAACCGGTGGCGGATTGAATATCTTTCTTGGCTATCTAGAGCGCGCCTACGGTTTTGAGAGACTATTCCCGCAGCCCCCGGAAGCGGGAGCAGTGCAGGAGATGATCCTGGCATTGCAGCGTGCCAGCCTGCAATTTGTTCCCGAGAGCAATCAGGTGCGGATTCCGAATGATGCCTTTGCGGTCTCTTTAACGGGCGTCCAGGAAGGATACGTCGCTGACCAAGTATTAGCACACCTGGCTTATTCCGGGGTTTCCGGAGCAAAGGTAGAGGTGGGCAGGCATGTGGCGTGCGGGGATTCACCCGACGGTTTGGGTTGGCCGATAGAAGTGGACAACCCACAATCGGGGGAGGTAATAGTCCGGTTGTACCTAGAACACTGTGGTGTTGCTACAGCATCGGTGAGAGATCAGGCCTACAGTTATCGAGATGAGACCTATTATAATCATCTGGATCCGGCCACCGGGCGCCCAGCCCGCGCGCTCAGCCTGGTAACGGTGGTGGCCCCTTCCTGTGAACTGGCTGGGGGATTGGCACAGGGCATCTTTGTTATGGAACCCGAGGCCGGGCTAAGCCTCCTGAACGCCCTGCCTGAAGTGGATGGAATGCTTGTGGATCCGGAAGGCAGGATAGCCATGTCGGACAGCCTGTTCATCTGGATTGGAGAGTAGACCGATCCCCCTGCATCCCGCCAGCGTTCATTATCCAATCGCACCGGTAACACCAGCGGTTGTGTTCCAAATTAATGCTATAATTCTCAAGTGGCGCAGTTTGACGTGCTCGGCGTTGATCAGCCTGTGTTTCGATGACGAGCTGATGCATCGTTATGGTGCTGGTATCCGGTTTCGCTAAGTGAGCTCGGTGACCGGTTGGATCAAGGTACCCCGTACATGGCTTTGAGCGTGCTGTTCATCCTTATCGCGATTGTGGCAGGGTGGTGGCTGCTGCGGTGGGGCTGGATATTGATCCGCTCAGGAGGCGCCTTGTGGTATCTTGCGGTGGGGATGAATCCCACTCTAAGTCGTTGTCTCTACAAGATTGAGGTGCTCACAGAGCGCTATCCCCACGGCAATGAGGGGCTTCTGCCCTATCGAGTGTACCGTCCGTTAATCCGTTCGGTAGCCCCCGCCCTGGTGATCTACCATGGTGCTACTCCCTACGGGGAGGAACATCCAGCCCTGGATCGGTTGGCCAGGGCGCTCGCACATGCCGGCCTGATTGTATTTGTGCCACGTCTACCACGTCTCCAGGCAGTCCTGATCGATGAGACTAATCTCTACTCGATGCGTGTCTTTTATCGTTATATCCAAGGCCACGACAGGGTTTTACCCGGTCACATCAGCGTTGCGGGGACTAGCTTCGCAGGGGGACTGCTGCTTAAAGCGCTGTTAGATCAGGACATGCAGCAGCCACAGCCCAGAGCGGTTCTGGCATACGGTTCCTATTGTGATCTGGAGACGACTCTCCGGTTTGTGCTCACCGGGAAGAGAATAGATGATGGGACTGAAGTATCCGTGCAACCTGATCGTTGGGCACAGGTTATTTTTTTCTATAACTATCTGGATTATATCCCGGGTGATTTCGATAAGGAGGCAGTAAGGGCGGTACTGGACTACTATGTTCGGGATCAAGTTGAAGAGGGGGATAAAGCCAAGGAGAAATTATCTTCAGCTGAGCGCCGGATCACGGAACTGATCATTACTCCCGGCAATCCGGAGAGTAGTGACCTGGCCGAGACTGTTCTCCAACATGCGCGTCGTTGTCTGGAAGACCTTTCGCCGTCGTTTTTTCATTCCCGGATCCGATTCCCATTCTGGGTCCTGCATGGTCGCAATGATCTGATGGTCCCCTATACAGAAGCGCTGGCGTTGAAGAACCTCCTACCGCGTCAGGTTCGCCTGTATATCACGAATCTATATTCACACAAGCACCTGGATTATGGCGATCATCTCTGGCGGGCAATCCGGGACATCGTTGGGCTGCTGACGTACTTCGGGCGGTTTCTGCGTGCGGTGGGGGGTTAATGCTGAAAGTTGCCAGCTTCGAGGGAGGTTATGACAGGAACTTCAGCTACCTGATCTGGTGTTCGGAAACGGGAACCGCTGCAATTGTTGATACCGCTACATCGCCGGAACCGATAGAGCAATCGGTACGGGAGCAGGGGCAGAATCTCATGTTCATCCTGCTGACCCATACTCACGGTGATCATCTGGCATACCTGGAGGAATGGATAAAGCGCTATCCCCGGCTCGAGGTAGTGGGCCATCAACGACCGGTGAGGAAAGATTTGCCTGCTTATCGGGGAGTGCCAGAGGGGACTGATTTCGAACTGGGACACTGTCGGCTAAGCCTGATCGAGACTCCCGGGCATTATCCGGACTGTGTCTGCTGGTATTCCCGCGAAGGGCGACTCCTCTTTACCGGTGACACGGTATTCGTTGGGCGGACCGGGCGCACCCTCAGCTCCATGAGTAGTACACGGGAGCTATATCACAGCGTGTATGGTCGTATTTTAATCCTGCCCCCGGAAACCACGATTTACCCGGGCCACGATTATGGCCCAACACCCACTATTACTATAGGTGAGCTCAAAAAGGGGTCGGCATTCTTTCGCTGCGCAGACGAGAGGGAGTTCGCTGAGGTAATGGCACAATTCGAAATGAATCGATGAGGAGGGATTGATCCTGGGACCGAGTCCGTGGGGCAAGTCAATGCCAAGTCACAACAGAGCCAGGCTGGGCCTTTTAATGGGCAGCTGTTGCCGCTTCCTGGCGTGAGGATATGGGGATTATCTCCAACCTGACTGACAGAAATCTGCAGGCATCAGTTTCGATAGACAGCATGGATGTTATTGTTATTTAATTACTTGAGGGGATAAAACAGCGCTAAAAATTGGTTGGGTATAAACCGGTAAAAAACCTTGACTTTCTCGACGGGAGGGTCAAAATTACCCGTCGAGAGAGCGTAAGATTGAATTCTAACATGTGAACCCATAAAAAGGAGACTTCTGGTATGGCAGAGAAAGTCAAAACCGTTGGCGTGAGGAAGGAATCCGGCTATCTCTATTATCTCGGCAAAGATGGCAATGTTTGGCGTTCGAAGATGGCCCGTGCCGGTCAAAAGGGTGGAAGCGCCACCAAGGTAGCCGATGCCGGTGTCCGCCGCGAAGCAGGCTATCTGTACTTTATTGACAAGAATGGCGACGTGTCCAGGGCGAAGATGGCCCGCGGTCGTAAATAACACATCATTATAATATACCAGTTAAAAAGGCCTCACTTCGGTGGGGCCTTTTTCTTTGTCTCAACCAAACCAACACGATTCTTGCATTCAAGTATACCGGTGCCGGGCAGGACGAATTCAGCAGTCCAGAGTGCGGCCGCAGGGGAATGCAGAATGTCTCAGCATTCACACCAAGTCGAGGGACCACCCTTGATTCCACCCCGTATGCCGCTGTAGTTTGCCATTTCTAGCATGGGAGAAATCTTGAAGCTGCCTGTATCTGCATCGTATGCCCGGTAGAATACCGACAAGATCAATGGTGACAGAACACTCAATTTCCTGCTCCAACTGCAGCCCTATTTCTAAGGGTGCGTGGATGAGCCGCCGACTGCTTGTACTACTCCTTTGGTCTGCCTGGCTTATTGCGGAGGACGGCCTGCCGGTCATCACCAGCGTAACGGTGGAGGGTAATCAAGTTACCAAGGATCACATCATTACCCGGGAACTCTCGCATCCATTGAACCAACCCTTTGATTCCACCCTTGCCCGTCAGGATCGCAACCGTCTCTACAACCTGGGGATTTTCGAGCTCGTAGATGTGTATCCCCGGCAGATAGCCGAGGGGGAAGCGACACTGGTAGTGGAAGTGGTAGAGACGATTCGCATGATACCGATACCCATTTTTTATCATCTGGATCAGCTGGGATGGTCATACGGTGGCGGGGTGAGTTATCTCAATTTTCGTGGTATGAACCAGCGGCTGGATCTGATTGCCACCCTTGGCGCCGAGAAAACCTACACCTTTCTATTTTCAGATCCGTGGATGATGGGAGACCGCATCAGCGTTACGGGCTGGGTACTCCAGGCATTCAGAAGTCATCCGGTGGAGTCCATCCGCACCGAGGTGAGGGATTTTGAAATCGGGCTAGGTAAAAGTACGCCGGGCAGGACATTCAGCATCAGTGGAGCGGTCAGCCTCGAGCGGCGTATCGTCCGCCGGTTGGATGAGCAGCCGGACACACCTGGAGATCCTACCGTGGATGCACCCCATCGCATCTTTCAACCCAAGTTCAGTCTCATCTGGCGTACTACGGATATCTGGCGAGATCCTACGAGGGGCTTCCAGTTCAGTTTAACCCTGACCCCCACCATTGGGCTGGACGACCAGTCACCCAGCTTCAGCCGCATCTACATTGGAGCGGCATGGTTTGGTCCTATTCGTCGTGGACTGAGGCCGCTGGTGCTCGGAGTGGGAGGTAAAATTTCCCATTATACAACTGAGACGCCACCGTATCTGACGCAATATCTCGGAGGCTACTGGGTTCGTGGCTATCATGTCAATCCAGCCAAGAACGCTCCGGAGGTACGAGAGCATCTGCAGGGGAACAGCGTGGTCGCCACTGGCATGGAATTGCGTCAAACCCTAGTACCTCGGCGGCTGCTATGGAACCTGGAGTTGGGTTTATCCGCGGTACTGTTTCTGGATGCCGGGTGGGGCTATGGTCCCTCCCAGCCTCTCCAGCAAGCACGTCCGCTGGTGGGATACGGAGCCGGTATACGTCTTTTCCTACCCATCCTCCAAGTTGTGGCCTTTGACATGGGCACTAACCGCTATGACTCCCGGCTGCGGCCCAGGTTGAGAATCAACCAGGTATTCTAGCCGCTGTGAGCTCCTCGTGTCCGACTGATCCAGGTGGCCTTCCGGATGCTTAATTCACTGTCATGTAGTAAATTTTCCCTGTCATGATTGCGCTGCTGGTCGAAAGGGGCTTGTTCCGGGCTTTCGCCCTGGCCCTGGTCCTTGTTCCAATCAGCGCACTCTGCACTGCGCAGGAAGATTCCTTGATTCGAATCCCGGCAGCGACGGATAGTGCAATCAGTGGGCAACTTGCCGTCTACGTTCCCGGGCCGGAACTCAGTCCCAGTACGGAACAGCTGTTCTTTGAGAACATACTCCCGGGGGAATCGCGCACCCTGTTTATGGATCTTGCCAACCTGGGTGAAGGAGTCATAATCCTGGATTCCCTGACCTTTCCGGCAGAGATTGTAAGCATAGCCTTGCCCCTGCAAGAATTGCGTCCCGGTCAATTCGTTCGTTTCCCGATAACCTACACCCAGGCTGACTTGGATACTCATCAGCTTGATGTATCCGTTCACTGGGAGTCGCGGCAATTTGCGGTATCCGAAACGTTGATCCTGCGAATCAGTGCTGTTCCCCGTCCGCCGTTAATTGTAGAACCGGCCAGTGTCAGTTGGCCGCAAAGCTATGCAGGTTCAAAGAACACCAAGCGCGTTCTACTTCAGAATGTGGGAACACAGCCGGTTGTTTTTCCAGAATCCCCGGTCCTGCCTGCTGACGTGGAGCTGGCCGGAATACCTCAGATTATCGCGGGTGAAGACTCAGCACCGTTGACCTTGGTGTGGTCCCCGTCCACTGCCGGTCCCCTGACTTCGCGGTTCAGAATACCCTACTATGTCGAAGGCGTCAGTGGCGCAGTAGAGGTCCAGCTGCGGGGCGAAGCACTTCAGCCGGCACATTTCCTGACCGACACCCTGGATTTCGCTTCTGTTTTCGCCGGAAGCAACTATCATCAGCGCGTGGCAGTGGGCAACGGGTCGGGACAGACCGTGGTGCTGCAGCGGCTTAATGAAGATCATCTCGAGGTTGAAGAATTCTTGAATAGAAGCCAGGGCGGCAAGCTTGCCGAATGGCTAGAGATTCCCGATCGACTGGAGGTAAGCCCTGAAGAATCTGCCTATCTGGAAGTGGGATTGGCACCCCGTGAGGCTGGAACCTACCAGACGGCTATTCATTTCAGTCAGCAACAAAAAACGGGAGGAGGTCCGAGCAGCGCTCGATTGCCGAATCTGGTCCTGATAGTAAAGGCCGAGGTGCAGCTACCCATCTCAGCCGAAGAAGATCATGTTGACCTAGGTGATGACCCGGTTCTGGAGACAGCAGTACATTCGATCAACGTGGTGAACCGGGGAGCCGAAGCCCTGGATATTTCCGTGGGACTGGTGGAAGAGCAGGCGGCATTCTCGATCCCGCCCCTGGTCTATCGACTGTCTGCCGGGGAGAAGTTCGACATTCCGCTCTACTTCCGACCTACAGAGATGCAGGACTACGTGGGAACGGTCCAACTTCGATATGCCACATTCGGTGTGCCACAGCAGCTGCAGGTTGCCCTGCGAGGTCGTGGCCTGGACAGGCCGCTCCTCAAAGTGAGTGCTATTCCCGATGTTGTGCTGGAGGAGGACTTCCCCGGGCGATACATGCTAGCAGACCTGACAGAGATTTTTACCGATGCCAATCATAGACTGACCTATTATCTCCGCCATTCCTTCGGGGATGATATTCGCCTCACGATTGACGGAGCGAAGCGGTTGACGGCCAAGAGTACGCCTGATTATCACGGGAGAGGCGACGTGGTGGTTGAGGCAGTTAATGAGCTGGGGCACGTGGTAGCCGACACGTTCCAGCTCGTGATCTCGCCGGTAAACGATTTGCCGAGGCTGATGACATCCATTAATGATATTGTTCTTCGGGAGGATCCGGATTCAATGGTCGTGGGGCGGTTGTCAGAAATATTCGTTGATCCGGACCGGGTGCGCGACACGGTGGTCACCCATTATACGATATACAGTCCCACGGGCGACGACGCTGTGCGCCTGACCAAGGTGGGAGACGAGTTGGTTTTGACGGTTGAACCCGATTGGTATGGAGACCGATCTTTCGTGGTATCAGCCCGGGATGCGGCTGATACCAGTGCGGTGGTCTTCGATGAGTTCAAGGTGAGTGTTCTGGCGGTGAATGATCCGCCCACTATCGCCCCACTGCCCAATCTATCCCTGGTAGAGGACGACACGGTTCATATGGATTGGCTGCCTTACATCCATGATGTGGATAACGGCTATGCTGAGTTGCAGCTCAATTTCACGGCTGCCGGTGCGGGTACGATGCCGCTGTCTTTCGAAAAGATCGTGGACCTCGCAACCGTTTTACGCCCCAGGGCGAACTGGTATGGATCAACACGGGTGCGATTAACGGTGACCGATACAGCGGATGGTACTGCGAGCAGGGACTTTTCCGTAACCGTTATTCCTGAGAACGATCCGCCTGGCTCATTCAGGCTCCTGGAACCAGTAACCCTGGAGTGGGAACAGCGTCTTCGCTTTTCAGGACGGGATACATTAATCACCTTTAAATGGGAGCCGAGTCCGAACGTTGACCCAGGGGATGATCTGCACTATACATTGCAGTTGATGGATACTACCTATCGGGTCCTGAAGGAACTGCCGGCCGGATTCTCCACTTCTATAATCACCCAACTCGATACATCCGGCATTTTTCTGTGGACGGTGCAGGCGCGGGATGGCGAAGAGGCCGTGGGTGCCAGTGATACCTTGCCGCTGGTACTGGAATCCCTGAGTTCAGGGGTAACGCTTGATGAACCTGAGTTACCCTTCTCCTTCGGACCGAATTATCCCAATCCCTTCAGCACAGTAACACGAATCGAGTACACCATTCCCCAGTACTCAGACGTTGTGATCACCGTATACGATGCAATGGGCAGGAAGGTTAGAATATTACTGGCCGAATCCCAATTTCGGGGCCGCCATATTGCGGAGTGGGATGGGCGCGATGCCCAGGGAGTGAGAGTGGCCTCTGGTCCCTATGTTGCGGAGATTCGGGCGGGGTCCAACATCGCGTATTTAAAGCTGCTGGTAGTGCATTAAGTATGGAGAAGATGTGGCGGAAGTCACAGATTCGGATAATGCTATACTATTTGGACGTGATTATCTATATTTTGGGCAACCAAGGGGATAGGCCGACAGTCTATATTCATACCATGAGAAAGCTTAGTATCATTCTACTATGCAGCGTCGCAGGATTAGCAGGTCAGTCCATTACCCGAGTGGACTTCGAGATACTGCCTGGTAATCTCGTCGAAGTAACGTATAGTATCTACGATCCCGACGAACCTAATGCGGTTTATGCCATTGATCTGTACGCATCCCTTGATGGGGGCTATGCTTTTCCCATTCATGCCCAGAGCGTCACAGGTGATGTGGGCCCGCGGGTGGTCGGTTCAGGTCGGAAAGGTATCCTCTGGAAGGTGCTCGAGGATGTCCCCGCCCTGGTGTCCGATAACCTGGTTATAAAGGTAGTGGGGCGAACGCGCCCCTCCATCTCGGGGTTCTTCCGCTCACTGGTTGCGGGGAACCGCTTCACCAAGCGGTTGAGCAACGGCATCACCTTTTACGGTGGCGGCGGGAATTACTATGTCCTTCAGCCGGGAGACTTCCAGGCTATGTTGGAAGATGGCAGCCTGCTCCCCCGATCAAACACTCGGTTCGGTCTGCGCGTCACCTCGGTCCCGTTTGTTTATCGCTTCAATGGGCTCTACCGCAATTGGGACCTGGAACTCTCCGATGAAGGAGAGCTACAACGCCTGGAATATTTATCCTACACCGATGCAAAGTACGGGGGGGAAAATATCCTCCTCCACTATTTTGGACTGTCTGTTTCCATGGCCTATACACCCCTGCCCGTATTCGGTATATTCCTGCCCCAAATCGGTGGTGGCTTGAGCTTTCACCAGATGCGCCTCGGGAACAAAGAATTCAGCCTGACATCTTCGCTGAATAATCCGAGTGTATTCGCCGAGATTGGCGTCCAAGTTAATCTCCTCAGATGGATCAAGCTCAATGCAGGTGCCAGGCAGAATTTCCTAGGCCCAAACGTGAATTTCACTGAAACGTTCCTCGAGATAGGATTACACATATCCACCACCCGATGAGACGAATTGCCTATATCATCATTCCGTTGTCGTTCCTGCTGTGGCAGGCGGGCTGTGAGGAAAGACAACCTGAACTGATCCAGAAAGTCTTTTTTACCGATGATGATCGCTGGTTGGATCGAAATGAGGATGAGGACCCGTATGAGCTGGTGGACGGTGATTGCTGCAATGACTACAATCCATTTCCACTCTCTATCGACACCGACATTGAGCCTGTTATCGCACCGTCGGGTGATCTGGACTATTTCGACATCCAGATCCCTGACAGCCTCCCCACCCTGTTATTCCTGACCTCCGAGCGTGACAACATGAGCATGCGTCTCTTCCGCCAGGACATGGAGGAGGAATATGAATTTCTGTTAGATACACTCCATTACAGTCTGGACTTCGAGACCGTGCCCGTTTATTGGACCCTGCTGCATGGTGAGGGCACCACTTTTACCGTTCTGGTAAAGGGTGATACCAGAGAAGCTCAAGGTGGCTATACCCTGAGCTGGCGGCGCGTCACTCCGATCGAGAGTCTAGAGATCGACCGTCCGCGCGAAGGTGATCAGTGGAGGCGTTCCAACTGGGAGATCGTGAGTTGGTCTGCGGTGCAAGGCAGGTTGGTCACGGCGGCGCTGCTGAGAGGGCCGGTGGTAGTGCGGAAACTTACCAGGGGCTCAAATGCTATTTACAATTCGAATCGACCCGAGGTGGATTGGCACATTCCTGATAATCTTAAAGTAGGGACCGGTTATCGCATTCTGGTTTATTATACTGCTAATCCTCAAATAATGAATATCTCCAATGAGTTTCAGATCTATTAGTCTCGTATTAATCCTGGCGGCTGGTATCAGTTGGCTGGGTGCCCAGGAATTCGAGGGTGTCAGCCGGCCCAAGAAGGTCAAGATTGTGCCGCCGGGGTATGTGGAGCCGGCGGAGCCGGAAGCTGAGCCGGTGGACATAGCGCCGACCAGCGATGTGGATGTTGATATACCCACCACCTCAATTGAGCGGCCTGATGCGGTGGGTGTGGTCATCGGCATCACCGAATATGCGCACCCGGACGTCCCGAATGTGGACTTTGCCCGGCGAGATGCCCGCTTGATGCGTGAGTATCTGGTGAAGGCCATGGGGTACCAGGAGGAGAATATCATCATCGCGGTGGACCAGGAGGCCACCAAGGCTACCTTCAACCGCATCTTCGAAGGGCAGCTCCAGAACTTCATCAAATCCGGGGAATCGGATGTCTTCGTGTTCTACTCCGGGCACGGCGCGCCCGATGTGGAGAACGCCAACGCCTACTTTGTTCCTCACGATGCAGATCCGAATTACGCCGCCCAGACCGGCTACAGTCTAGATCAGTTCTACCGGCAGTTGAATGAGCTGGACGCCCGCTCGGTTACGGTGGTTGTGGATGCCTGCTTCAGTGGCGGGAGCGAGGCCGGCATGCTTATTCAGCAAGCCTCACCGATCTTCATCTCAGTTGAGAATCCCGCCGCCAACCTGAAGAACGGTGTGGTGTTGACCTCCTCATCCGGCGATCAGATCAGCTCCTGGTACCGGGAAAAGGGCCATGGGCTGTTCACCTATTTCTTCCTGAGAGGGATCCGGGGAGATGCCGATGGGGACCAGGATGGACGAGTCACATCGGAGGAAGTGTTCGGCTACCTCATGGAGAACGTGCCCTACCTGGCACGGCGATTGTTCAACCGTGAGCAGATCCCGCAGCTTATGGGCGCTGCCGTAGACCAAGTATTGGTGGAGTACTAATGCGTGCACTTCTCATCATCGTCCCGTTATGTATCGTCCTGTTGGGCTGCGGATCACGTGCAAGGGATGTCGGTCCTGAGGGCGAGAAGCCTACCGAAGCCGAGCAGGCGGCTGGACGGGCTTTTGCGGAGCTGGAAGGTGGCGAGGCGGTTCCCCTACCGGGGATGGCTGCCACTCCTGCTGAGACAGACTTACTGGGTGAGGAGCCAGCAGTTGATGCCGAGAAGATCGCTACGGAGGCTCGTGGAGCCGCCGAGCGGCTGGACTACGTGGTCACACCGGGCTGGTTCCTGGTTGATACGTCACTAGTCTTCCCGGCGTCGCTGTCGCCGGCCCAAGCCCGGCAGCGCGCTCTGCAGACTGCCCGGGCTGCGGGCCTGGAACAGGCATTACCTGCCAAGGTGTCCTTTACGTCCTTGCTGAGTGACATCATGGATGAAACCGGCGGTGCGGCATATGAAAAATCCACCTGGAGCACCTTCGCGCTATCTTCCGTCTCCGGGCACCTGGTAGATGAGAAAATTCTGTCTACCGACCTGCAGCCGATGGACGATAATGCCTATCGCTATCGCATGGTCATGGAGGCGAGAGTAGTAC
>CP070787.1:3001021-3018907 GCA_020346745.1 Fidelibacterota bacterium
CGTTGCCCACTGCTCCTCCCAGGCTGTAGGCGTTCTCATCGTGAACCACTCCCCGCACCAGTGTATGGCGATAGGTGGTGTCTATCTCCGTCGGTACAATCCGCTTGAGACGGGCGGTCGGGGGATTATAATAAGTTGAACTCATTCCCAAACGCTGGAAAACACTGTCCTGGACGAACTGGTCCAGAGTCTGGCCTGAGACAGCCTCAACTACCTTACCCAATGTAATCATCCCACTGCATGAGTATTTATAATGGGTACCAGGGATAGTATCCAGAGGAAGGGCATAAATGCTGTCAAGTCGGGTTTGAATATCACCCGGTATCCGGTAAATATACCTCGGATCGGGCAGTCCTGACGTATGGGTCAAGAGGTGGCGAATCGTCACCTGCGACTTCAGCTCGGTCTGCCCCCTTGTCGAACCCTTGAAAGCGGGGATATAGGACACCACTCTGTCATCCAATCCGAGCTGACCGTTTTCAACCAGTTTCATCACGGCTGATGTCGTCGCTACCGGCTTGGTTACCGATGCCAGTCCAAAGATATCCCCGCGGGTCGTGGGATGCTCCTTGGCGTATGTGTGGTAGCCAAAAGACTCATGTATGAAGATTTTGCCATCCCTGGCTGCCAGCAGGACACCACCAGGCCAGGCCGAATCCTCTACCGCCGCATTCAACAGGGAAGTAATGGGCGAGGTTTCAGCGCCGATTTCCGCCGGCATCACCCGTATAAGGTATGCAAGGGGCGGAGGCTCTTCGGGAATCTGCAGCGTATCGGCAGCCAGTTGAATACCGGTTCCCCGATCAGCAACCCCGGGAATGGTAATGGGCAGCTGCCCCGTGATAGCTGTCTCACCCAACAGAGCACCCACCAGGGCTTGCTGCATAAGCGGGCTGTAATGGTAGGCCGCAAGGTAAGCGGGTACTTCCGGGAAAGCCTGCAGGAGGTAGGGCGTGCCAAAACTGCTGATGATGAGACGGTCTGTCTTCGCAGTTAATGCTTCGATGAACTTCAACTGGTGATCGGGGAGAAAGATACGGTCTTTGCGTACACCGATCGAACAGAAAGCATTCACCACTACCCGAGCCCCGGCTGCGATCGAATCTACCACAGCTTCATAGACAGGTACCGGATCAGATTCATCCAATGGGATTGGTTTGATCGGCAGCCCACTATCCAGGAGCCGTCGCGCTACAGAGCTGAGACGGTGGTTATATGGGTAGTCATAAAGGTCGATCACATAAATAGTGTCTTCTTCAGAAGTATACCTTAGTGGTACCAGGCCACCGTCATTCTTTGCTAGGGTGATTGCCTTGGAGGCCATCTCAGTGGCAATCGTGCGAAATTCTGGATTCCCAAGCACCTTGCGGGTGTGCGCAATATCGGTATAGCGGTTGCGGTGGAGTCCGGATTTCTCCTTTAGTTTCAGCATCTGAAGCGCTGCAGAGTTGATCCGCTCTACACTGATCAGCCCTTCTTTCACCGCCTGCTCAACTACATCAACCGAGTTCCTGAAATTGTAATTCTGAATGATGATGTCGCACCCGGCATTGATGGCTTCGATGAGAGCATACGCGTCACTGAAATTCTGGGTGATCCCACCCATTCCCATGGCATCAGTGATCACCGCTCCTTTAAAGCCCAACTGTTCCCGCAGGACATCAGTAACCCAGAATTTTGAAAGGGTAGCTGGCGTACCGGCGTGCGTCTGATAATCAGGGGCTTGCACATGGGTTATCATGACCAGATCGATCCCATCTTCAATGGCCGCAATGAAAGGAGGAAGCTCAACTGACCACAGGCGTGATGAATCGCTCGGAATGACCGCTAGATTTGTATGCGAATCGGTTTCGGTATCTCCGTGACCAGGAAAATGCTTGACCGTACCCGGCATGCCATGCTCACGCATCCCATGAATGAACGCCAGGGAGTACTTGATGACCGATTCGGGATCCTCACCAAAGGAGCGCGTATTGATAATTGGATTAGCGGGATTATTATTGACGTCCACCACCGGTGTCAGGTTCAAGCCGATCCCCAACGCCCGGCCCTCCAAGGCACTGATACGTCCCGCTTGATAAGCATATTCCGGATCACCGGTGGCGGCCTGGGCCATCAGTACCGGCAGAGGAGTACCCGATGGAAAACGCTGGTTCAGCCCCCTCTCGATATCAGCATCGAAAATGATCGGTACCTTGGACATTTTCTGCATCTGGTTCATCATAGTAAGCGACATCCCGACGTGGCCACCCCAGAGATGAATGCCACCAATGCCATCCGTGCTGATGAGCTCAACGATCTCCTGCCACTGCTCCGATTCCTCGTTGAGGTAGCGCATGTTCATGGCATAGATCATCATCTGGGCGATTTTCTCTCGCAGGGTCAGCTTGCGGAGTGTAGCCCGTGCCCAGGCACCTTCCCCTCCAACAACACTCAACGCTGCGCAGTTGGAAAGCATAAAAATACCGGCCACTAGCACGAACAATCTACTGACTGAGGGGATCTTCTTTTTCATGGGGCAACTCATTTCTTCCTATAGAAAGGTCAGGGAATTTAAGAAACGAACATGGGAATGCACGAGATTCAGGCGGCATCCCTCATTTCTCTCAATCCTGGCAAAATTTTAATACCTTAAGATCAGGAACCGTCGGCTCCTTCAGGCCAGTTAGTGCCTTGCTCCTCACCAATGCCTAAATTCGCACACCCTATTCTGGATAACATCCCGGATCTCTGGGATGTATACAAGGATGTGCTGATGGCAGATAAAGATACCAAGAAGATCTCATCTTTCGAAGAACCGCGCCGAATTCTGGTGACTGGTGGTGCCGGCTTTCTTGGCTCACACTTGTGTCGTGAACTGGTCCGTCAGGGACAAGAGGTTATTTGCCTCGATAATTTCTTCACCGGGCACAAGCGGAATATCGAGGATTTGCTCGATGACCCCAACTTTGAGCTCATCCGTCACGACATAGTGAATCCCATATTCCTGGAAGTCGATCAGATCTACAACTTGGCCTGTCCCGCCAGTCCGGTCCATTATCAATACAATCCCGTGAAGACCATAAAAACATCGGTTATGGGGACCATCCACATGCTGGGATTGGCGAAGCGGGTCAAGGCCAGAATCCTCCAGGCATCGACCAGCGAGGTTTATGGTGATCCGCAGGTTCACCCCCAACCAGAGTCTTATTGGGGGCATGTTAATCCCATCGGCCTCCGGTCCTGCTATGATGAGGGCAAGCGGTGTGCCGAAACCCTCTGCTTTGACTATCACCGACAGAACAACGTCGACATCAAGGTAGCGCGGATCTTTAATACCTACGGCCCCAACATGGACGTGAACGACGGACGAGTAGTGAGTAACTTCATCATCCAGGCACTACAGAATAAACCTCTGACTGTCTATGGAGATGGTGGCCAGACACGGAGTTTCTGCTATGTGGATGATATGGTACACGGGCTCATTGCTCTCATGGAAAGCAACCCGGACGTAACCGGACCTCTAAACCTGGGAAATCCGGGAGAGATCACTGTACAGGAGCTGGCTGAAAAGATTACCCTACTTACGGGTTCCTCCTCGGTTATCGAGACTCAACCTCCACCACCGGACGATCCCATCCAACGCCAACCGGATATCACCTCAGCTCGTGAGATCCTCAATTGGGAGCCGAGAATTCCTTTGGAGGAGGGTCTTAAAAAGACGATTCACTATTTTGACTCATTACTCCATTCCTGACGATTCTCCCGATCCAGGTGGCTGTAACTTGAAGCATTGCCGGAATCTGAAAGGAGTCAATACAACCATTTCAAATGCAAAGGACATACTAGCATGAAGGTTTCCATTATTGGGACCGGCTATGTCGGATTAGTGACCGGTGCCTGCTTTGCCCATATGGGCAATCAGGTGACATGCGTCGACATTGATGAGGATAAAATCAAACAGTTGAACCGGGGCATTCCTCCTATCTATGAGCCCGGGCTGAAGGAACTTCTCGAGAATAACCTTACAGAGAAGCGACTCGCTTTTTCTACCGACACCGCCGAGGCGGTACGTAACAGTGAGATTGTGTTCATTGCCGTTGGAACCCCCATGGATGATGACGGTAGCGCAGACCTGCAATACGTACTCAGCGTGGCTCAAGCTATCGGTGAGTCGATGGATGGATATCGCATCATCGTGGTAAAATCCACCGTTCCGCTGGGCTCCTGTGAACGGATTCGAGAAATTATTTCGGAGGTGCTAAAGCGGCGGGACGTTGATTTCGAATTTGATATAGTATCCAACCCGGAATTTCTCAAGGAGGGTGATGCGGTAAATGATTTCATGACTCCAGACCGAGCCATCATCGGCACCGATAGCCAGCGAGCGCGAGAAAAGATGCACGCCCTTTATGAATCATTTTTTCGTGCCCGTGATCGTATTCTGTTCATGGATATCAGGTCCGCGGAACTGACCAAGTACGCCGCCAATGCCATGCTGGCAACGCGTATTTCTTTCATGAATGAAATCGCCGCGCTCTCTGAAGCCACAGGAGCGAACGTTGATCATGTCCGGATTGGCGTCGGGAGTGACAGTCGAATCGGCAGCCGATTTCTATTCCCTGGAATCGGGTATGGGGGCTCCTGCTTTCCTAAGGACGTACAGGCACTGATTAATACCGCCAGTGGATTGGACGTTGATCTCGAGATTCTCCGCGCTGTAGAGCAAGTCAATCAGGAGCAGAAGTTGTTGATGGTAAAAAAAATCGAGGCTTTCTACGGTGAGGATGGAGTGGCAGGCAAGACATTCGCCGTATGGGGCCTATCATTCAAGCCGGGAACCGACGATGTACGTGAATCACCGGCAGCGGCAATAATTAACGGCCTGCTCCAGAATGAGGCCAGGATTAGAGCTTACGACCCAGTCGCTATTGAATCCTTCCGTCAGACATTTGGCTATACCATAGACTATACTGATGATATGTATCGCTGCCTTCATGGAGCTGATGCTTTGGTCTTGGTCACGGAGTGGCACCACTTCCGACATCCCGATTTTTCGCGCATAAAAGCGGAACTCAGCCAACCGGTGATATTCGACGGCCGCAACCAATACGACCCTGAGTATCTTCAATCTGAGGATTTCGTATATATTTCAGTGGGGCGCCAACCAGTCGGCCTGGGTGGAAGGAAATGATCGAGTTCATAAATACCAGTATTGTCCGCTAGCCAACGTATAGGCTCGCGCTCAGGAGACAGAACTACTAATTTAAGGAGAGTAAACTTGCGTATTCTGGTTACCGGCGGCGCCGGTTTTATCGGCTCGCATGTGGCGGAGAATTTCTCTCAGCAGGGTCATCAGGTGGTGATCCTGGATAACCTGTCAACGGGTAGGCGGGAAAACATTCCCGACGGTGTTGAGTTCGTCGAAGGTGATATCACTGACAAGGCTCTCGTTGATAAGCTTTTCACTGAACACGCTTTCGAAGTTGTCAATCACCATGCTGCTCAGATGGATATCAGGCACTCCGTGGAAGATCCTGCCTTCGATGCTCAGGTAAATATTATTGGAATCATCACCTTATTGCAGGCAGCTGCCAGAGTGGGAACAAAGAAATTCATGTTCGCTTCAACAGGAGGGGCTATCTACGGCGAGCAGGATTATTTTCCCGCCGATGAGAATCATCCTACCAATCCTATTTCCCCTTATGGTATTAGCAAACTAGCCGGTGAAAAGTACCTCTATTACTACCATGTGCAGCATGGCATAAAGATCGTGGTCATGCGCTACGCCAACGTCTATGGCCCTCGGCAAAATCCCTTCGGTGAGGCTGGCGTACTTGCGATCTTTTCACACCTGCTGGTACAGGGTAAGCAGGTTACAATCAACGGTGATGGCCTCCAAACACGCGACTACATCTACATCGGTGATGTCGTGCAGGCCAATGCACTTGCCTTGGATTGGCCGGGATCAATTACCTTTAATGTGGGAACCGGGAAGGAAACAAACGTCATTACCCTCTACAAGTACCTCGCCGAAGCTGCGGAAACCGATCTCGCTCCGCTCCACGGTCCCGCCAAACCGGGTGAGCAACAGAGAAGCGTGATCTCCCATGAACTCGCTACAAAAACACTGAGCTGGAAACCTGAAATGGCGCTCCAGGAAGGCATTGCCCTGACCTATCGCTCCTTCGTTGCTAAGTAGAACTCCTGAAAACCACCCAAGATTGCAGCCGGGTAGATTGAAGGTTTTCCTGGAACTCCTGGAATCCTGGCCAAGGATAGGGAAATATTATTCACCAGAACGGAACGAATCTGATAGTAAATTATTTCAACAACGGCTTCATTTGCCCAATGGCATGATAAGGATCTTTTAGCACAATGGACCAAGAAAGGCAGGCCTTTGCAGACAGCCACGTAGACGAGAACGACGAGATCTCGCTCTTGGACCTGCTATTGGCCTTGGTTCGGAACCGATGGCTCATCCTGAAGGTTGTGGCAGTCTGTCTCGGATTCGGTCTCCTGGTAGCGATCTTCAGCCCGACCGAATACACCGCCCAGGCACGCGTAATACGCGAAACCGGTGAGCAGAAAGCAACCGGAGGGCTCGCTGGTCTGGCCACCCTGAGAGGGCTGGGAATCAGCCTCGGCAGCACCACCGCCGGAATAACGGTGGACACCTATCCGGATATTCTCCGCAGTCGGGAAGTACGGCTGCTGGTCGCGAACAGCCCCTTTTACTTTGAAGACGTCGACACACCTATGTCCTTGGTCGATTACCAGAACAGACCGCCAGGAATACTCGGCTCTGTCCTGAGAGGCCTGAAAGCGGTTACCATCGGTCTCCCTGGGACAATCCGTAACATCCTCCAAAGCCATACGCCCGAACTTGCCTCGAACATCAGCAATAGTGATATTCTCTCCGTCACTAAGGAAGAGGAAAAAACCATCCGTTGGCTAGCAAATCTGATGACCATCAAAGTGGACCGCGCATCAGGCATCATGACCGTGCTGGTAACCACGCACAGTCCGTCCCTCTCTGCTCAATTGGCCAGTACTATCATCAAACACCTGAAACAACGCGTGCAAGAAATATATACCGAAAAAACTCGTGAAAGCGTTGAGTTTATCCGAGCACGATTTCAGGAGTCTCAAAATGAGCTACTCGTCGCTGAGGAGGAACTGGCCCGCTTCACCGACCGCAATCTCAATCCCCAAACAGCCAAACTCAACGTAGAGCTGGAACGTCTTCGGCGGATTGTGACCTTCAAAACCCAGCTGTACAGTGATCTTCAAACACAGCTCACTCAAGCTGAGATCGAGCTGCAGCGCAGTCAGCCGGTTATCACCTTTGTTGAAGCCCCAGTGGAGCCTCTTCAGCCTAGCGGTCCTCGCCGTAGAATGATCGTTATTCTGGCCCTGTTCCTGGGAGCCGGACTGGGAGTAGCCGTTGTGGCCGTTAAAAGTGTGATCGAAAACCAGAAGAGTGATGAGGAATCCAGGGCTAAACTAACCGAGATCAAAGAATCACTCCTCCCGGGCAGCTTCACATCCTGGCGGAATCGAAGCTAATCTCACACCATGCATCCTTCAACCGCCAAGTCACCGTCGTGACCGCCCGGCTCCGCATTCCCTTGATTCCTGGATCCAACACGAAGTCCCGCTGGAATCCCCGCTTTGTAGGGTCAGCAGTTGTCGAAACCAGGGTAAGCCGGTTGAAGGGATTACATTCGCAATAAAATGCTGTAAATTGGGATACGTACCCTTCTATGAATGTGAAGAATAAAGCGGCTGACATGATCCTGCCAGAGATCGGCCAAGAATTCTGGTCGAGAATTGCTGAGCTGCGGATAGCCGTTGTTGGAGATATGATGCTGGATACGTATGTCTGGGGCAGCTGCAGCCGTATTTCGCCTGAGGCACCGGTACCAGTCGTGACAGTGGAACGCGAGAATACCTCACTAGGAGGGGCGGGCAATGTTATCAATAACTTGCTTGGTCTTGGGGCCAATCCGGTCATCTTCTCTACCGTCGGTGAAGATCATGCAGGCGAGCAGATCCAGGCGATCTTGAAAGCTTCGGAAGTACCCATTGACAACCTGCTTATCTCCCCTTCCCGGCCTACGACGGAGAAAACCCGCATCCTGGCCCGGCATCAACAGGTGGCCCGAATCGATCGCGAAAACACTACGCCTGTTAACCAGCAGGATGCAACCTGGTTGCAGGAACGCTTCCAAGATACCATCCCTAATATCCATGGTGTCATCCTGTCAGATTATCGGAAGGGTTTGCTGACGGATGCATTCGCCCATTCGATTATCAGCACCGCATCTCAAGAAAAGATCCCGATCTTCATCGACTCCAAAGCAGAGGACTACCGGATATTCACCGGAGCCACCTGCATCACACCTAATGCTGCGGAAGCCAGTATGGCCTCAGGCATTCAGGTAACTGATGATGAAGATGCCGTGCGGGCTGGGAAGCAGATCAATGAAATGACGGGTATTCCTAATATCCTGATCACCCGTGGTTCCCAGGGCATGACACTGGTGAATCATCAAGGTGCCACCCATCTCCCCACGATCGCGCAGCAGGTGTATGATGTATCCGGCGCTGGCGATACAGTAGTGACAACCTTGGCCACTGGCGTGGTAGCTGGCTTGGATTGGGTGCCCGCCGCACAACTCGCCAATCTGGCCGCAGGCATTGTTGTCGGAAAGGCGGGTACGGTCCCAATTAATAGCGCTGAATTAGTAAACGCACTCACATCAGGCCTGCCAAATCCTGGATCATGAAAGCTCATTGCTCGAATTTCTGACCCGGCTGCGAAGCCTCACCATGCATCTGAAACGCACCGTTAAAAAGATCCTCCTTATTGGCTTAAACTTACCAGAGGGTAGGAAATTACGCCGGTTTAAAGATACTCACCGGGGTGACAGGTGCTTCGTCCTTGGTAACGGACCCTCCTTGAACCACCAGGATCTTACCCTCCTGAGAAATGAATACACATTTGTTACCAATCGATTTATTCAACATAAAGATTTCGACACCATCCAACCTGATTATTACTGCATATCTGACAGTAAATTTTTTATGGCTGAAGAAGGACGTTCACAAATCACAAGAATTAGAGCAGCGCAAGATCAGTTGCATAATATGATTGTGTTCTTCTCTCTGAGATTCAAATTAAATCTAAACATTAGAATGGGATTCAAAGAGAACACGTTCTACTTGCGGTACCTGGATTGGAAAAAAGTATGGGAGATGGGTCGACTATCCACCGATATAGCACACGGCGTCTACATGGGGCATACCATCATCATAGACTTCTGCCTTCCTATTGCATATTACATGGGATTTAGCGAAGTTTATTTACTGGGTTGCGATATGAGTTACTCGGATTTGGATTCCCCAACTCATTTCTTCGGAAATATGGAGCATGCCAAGACCATAGCGGGGAAAGATAGTCGGACAGACTGGTACCACCAGGTTGAGGAGTCTTACAGAATTGCGAAAGATACCTTTTACGCATCGCACAGGAAAATCTATGATGCTACCTATAGGGGAAAACTCACCGTATTCGAAAAAGTGGATTATCCCTCTATAATTCTAGGAACCTGAGCGACGAATATTAGCTGCATAATAGTACAGGTGGTTTCTTTGACGACGTTACGTAGCAAATCCCCGGCATGATAGCTATCGATCCAAATACTCCTCGCCTGGCGTTGATCGGCTGCGGGGCCATCGCAGAATCGTTCTACCTGCCGGCACTGGCAAGACATCAGAACGTAATGGACCAGCTTATCCTCGTGGACCGCGATCTCGCCAGACTGGATCTGCTCGGAAATCAGCATGGTATCGACCGCCGTGAAACTGACTACCAGAGAATACTCGGTGAAGTGGATGGAGCTATCGTCGCCACCCCCCCAGCCTTGCATCATCAGATTTCAATGGCTTTTCTCCAGTCAGGGTCACATATACTCTGTGATAAACCCCTGGCGGAGGACGGCCAACAGGTCCATGAGATGAAAACCCAGGCCGAGGAGGCTGGGACTCATATCCTCGTCAACAACACACGGCGCCTTTTCCCGAGCTCCCGCAGGATCAAGGAACTGATCGATACAGGCACAATTGGAAAACTGCGGTCAATTGAATACCACGAAGGCGGACCGTTCAGCTGGCCTACAGTCTCCGGATTTTATTTCGATACGAAGAAGAACTCCAAGGGGATCACACAGGACCGTGGCGCCCACGTCTTCGATCTGGTTTGCTGGTGGCTGGGCACGAAGCCCACTATCCTCGACTACAAGGACGATAGTTACGGCGGACCGGAGGCAGTTGCAGAACTGACCTTCTCAACCAGCGAATGTCAGGGCGTGGTGAAAATGAGCCTGCTCAACAAATTAAGCAACCGCTACGTTATCAAGGGTGAAAGCGGGTCTATCACCGGCGATGTCTATGATCGACTGCAATTTATGATAACGACTCATACCGGCCAATCCCGCACTGTCAAGGTGCCATCCAAAGTAAGGTACTTTAACGATCTGGCCTTCGAATTAGTCGATAATTTCATACAGATAATCCGGGGACAGGCGACTCCGCTAATCTCCGCGACGGATGTTATCCCTTCCATCCAACTCATTGATGAGTGCTACGCCAATCGCACCCGGTTTGACCTGCCCTGGATCACTGACAGAAGGTAATTACAGGTGACGGACCAAAAGGTTGTTCTGGTTACTGGCGCCGGCGGTTTCATCGGCGGACGAGTAGTTGAAAAACTGCACCTGCAGGGCGATTGGCATGTAAAGGCCGGCATCCATTCCTGGAATGGGGTCGCACGCATCGCCCGGTTTCCTGTTGAGATCGTACCCTGCGATGTCACCGATCCTGCCGCAGTAAACAGGGCGCTCGCAGACGTAACCCACGTCGTACACTGTGCCATCGGGCCGCCAGCCGTGACTGTGGCTGGCACACAGAACATGCTGGCAGCTGCCAGAGCGAAGAACGTGCAGCGATTCGTTCACCTTAGCACTATCGAAGTGTACGACAACCAGCTTAACGGCGAGATTACCGAAGAGATGCCCGTCGTTGCCAATGGCGATCCCTATGGTGACTCCAAAGTGCAAGCAGAACGGCTATGCTGGGAACATCATGAAAAGGGCTTGCCTGTTGTGGCCCTCCGGCCAGCCATCGTCTACGGCCCCTTCAGTAAGTTATGGACCGTAGGTGTATTCGAGCGGTTGGCTTCCGGCAATTGGGGCACACTGGGGGGCTTCGGTGAGGGCCAATGCAATCTTGTATATATCGACGACGTGGTTCAAGCCATCCAATTGGCGCTGGAGAAGCACGACGCTGTGGGCAAAGCCTTTAATATCATCGGCCCCGGAATACGAACCTGGAACGAATACTTCAGACGCTTTAACGACGCCTTGGGATTCCCTCCTCTGCGGGAGATCCAACCATCGCGGGCACGACTTGCCTCAGCTATTACCCAACCAATTCGGGCAACCGCGAAATTCCTGCTCTCACGCTATGGTCAGCTGATCATGAATATATACAACCGGTCTACCCTGGCAAAGAAAGTCATGCAACAAACAGAACGGTCACTCAAGACAACACCCGCCGCTGCTGAATTAAACCTGTATTCAAGAAAGACCGGCTATTCCATCACCCAGGCCCGGCAAGTGCTGGGCTATAATCCTCTGACAAGTGAAGAACAGGGTATCGACCTGAGTGTCCAGTGGCTGAAGCATCACGGCTATCTGGATGGCAGCATCCAATAGGTAAGGTAGCAGACCGTTCCACCCGAAGATCATGTCCCTCTCCATAGGCAAAAAAACTCTGATCTGGCTTTTATTATTAAGCGCACTACTCCCCTATCACCTCAAACAGGCGGCCAAAATCGATCCCCTCGTCACAGAAGGCACTACGATCAATATCAGCTACGGCATCATTGGCCTATGTCTCGTGCTGATATTGGGGAATGCCTTGAGATCTAGGCAAACGAGAGAGCTGATTGCTGAAGCGGTCAGGAATAATCGATTCGTCCTTTTCTACTGTTTCTGGTTAGTACTGGGACAACTAATTGGATTACTAGCTGGGAGCCGAATTAGGATAAATGACTTTGTCTTAGCATCAGCTTACTCCATAGCCGCATTTACCGGCTTTTACGCCATACCAGCAATGTTACGAGCGAAGGGGATCCCGTTCCTCTTTCGTTCCATATTGATCATCAGCCTCCCTGTCGCCTTACTTGGTCTATATGCTTCAATAACGGAAGCACAGAGTGTTTTCGGTATTACTCTACGAAGCAAAGGTCTCATACCCTGGCTAGGTCTATACGAAACTGCTGGCCCATTCTATGAACTCAACACCTTCGGATTTGTAGTAGCGATGGGATTCTGGTCTGCTTTATACTTCGCTCGGTCAGCCAATCTGAGAGGCGCTTCTGGCATCGCAGCAACGTACTACGTTTACGCCCTCCTTCTGTTGGTCGCGGTAATCGTATCCTGGAGCCGGGCTATGTATTTAGCTATCGGGATTGGCTTGCTCTTTATCGCCTTATTCAGAAATAGAACCACTCTGCAGAATTTGGGTTTTCTAGTTCTACTGACTATTGTCGCATATGTCGGGGTGTCCCTTTCTACAACGGAGGTTGGTAGTTCGCTGCTCCAGGTTCAGGTTGGTCTCGGTCGAAGGGATATTCTATGGCTCGCAGCCTTGAGGGCTATGCTCGTTGAACCGCTCTTCGGATATGGCTTTCAACAAGGTGCAAACTACCTGGCTATGTTTGAATTTATTGATCTTTCCTGGAAAGGCAGCTTGATGGGAGCCCATAATGCCTTCTTGGATCTCGGTGTGAAAGGCGGTGTACTTCTCCCCCTATTCTATATTGGTGCAATCATAGTTAGCCTCAAGCACGTACTTAAAAAAAGCAAATCTATCCCAAGTAATCTATCTACTATTCAAGAACTGAGAAAAACTGTGTTAGTACTCACTCTTACCGCTATTATTGGCACGACTTTCATCAGCTACAGTCTTGGAGGACTTGGCTTTGCCTCGATAACACTCACCGTCGTATTTGGTATCTGCAGCCTCTGGCCGCAATACTCAGCTGAAATGAACCTAAATCAGAAAGCCGCGATATGAGCCGACTTGTCTCGTACTTAGTCATCACCTATAATCGACATGATGATGTCAGAGAATGCATTAGTACTATCCTTGACCAAGACTATCCGCACAAAGAGATCATCGTGGAGGATAACGGCTCCGATCCTCCGATTGAACCTTTTCTTCATGAAACCCTAGGGAGACTGGCGGTAGTCAAGGTCCTGCGTAGTGAGATCAACCTGGGTGTTTCGGGTGGGCGGAACTTGGGACTCGATCACACAACCGGTGATATCATCATCACGATCGATGATGATGCATTAATCAAGGATCCACAATTAACCACTAAGGTCATCAAGAAATTTGATGCCGAACCAGAGATTGGAGTCCTGGCGTTCAGGATTACTACTTTCCAGACCGGAGAAATCGAGGCTGCTTCCTTCCCTTCCAAGAACAAACGTAGATCACCAGATGAAGAGTTCGAGACCACCTGGTTCATAGGTTGCGGTCATGCAGCTCGAAGAGATGTTTATGAAAAGGCAGGCAACTACCTGGATTACTCCCCCTACGGACACGAAGATATCGACCTCTCCTTGAAAGTGATTAATGCTGGTTATAAGATTGTGTATTTCCCTGACGCCGAAGTGTTTCATAAAAAGTCGCCCACCAGTCGAATCCTGAATCCTACTAAGTTCTTCGCCAATCAATTGGCCAATCGGGTCAAAGTTGCTATACGGAATCTACCATGGCGGTATGTCATCACTACCGGCATTATTCGCTCCGGCCAAGCTCTTATCCGATCCCGTTTCAATCTGATAGCAATAACTTGGGCCTATTTCAGAATCCTCTATGGTCTGCCGCAGTCCCTGCGTGAACGCCAATTGATTAGTAAAGATGCGGTAAGCAAGATCGTAAAACTGAAAGGTCCGGCTTTATACTAATTACAGGTCTATCAATCCGTTCACATTACCTAAGTTATAGGTTCTATTCTGCTACCTTTCAATAATGGAATGAGCATGAAGGCGACACATCCACGCGATAAGACTATCTTGTTCGTCAACACCTTTATCCCTGTCGCTCCGCTCTACGAAGCGGTCTTTCCACGGCTTGTTGATAAAGGCCTGTGGCCAGTAGCACTATTGAGTCAAGGTGAATACAGACAATCACACAAAGATACCGAAATGGATTTCCTGGCTGACTATGGTGACTTTGTCTGGATACCACCGGGACTCAGATCGCACAAGCGTTGGTGTAATATCCTTTACTGGCTACTCGCACCTCTGAAGCTGATCAGGACACGGAGTCAGGCTATTGTATTTCTTACTCAACCACCATTTTTCTTTGTTTTAGGCGCCACCATAGCCCGTCTGAGAAAAATCCCCTATGCAGTGCAGGTTATGGACCTGTGGCCTGATGCTCTCGTGGAATTGGACTACTTAAGGAAAGACGGTCTCGCCCACCGGCTGCTCCTCAAATGGGTGACGAAAGCGTACAACCATGCGAGGTGTGTCATCTCAGTCGGCCGCTGTATGCGTGATCGACTCATCAGTCAGGGCGTCAAGCCCGACAAGATAACCGTTTTCTATCATTGGCCTAGAGTGGAAATCCACCCTGTTGAACGAGAGGACAACCAGTTCCTCAAGCAAGAGGGCCTGTATGAGAAATTCATCATCTTGTACTCAGGCAATATGGGATATGGCTATAGCTTTGATTCCATCTTGGAGGCGGCCAAGCGACTACGTGAGTATCAGGATATCGTTTTCATGTTTGTTGGCCGGGGACCTCGTAGAAAAGAAATCGAGCAGGCAATTGCCTCTGGACAGGGGAATGTAGCGCTTTCGGATTTTGTACCGCAGGACTTTATTGCTCATTCTTTGTCGGCAGCTGATATTCACTTCCTATCTCTACGGCCGGGTTTCGAAGGCGCTATCGTACCTGGCAAGTTTTACGCAACGCTGGCATCAAAACGCCCCATCCTCTATGAGGTTATGGCAACGGCTGAGGGTGCTCGGATTATTGAGGAGTTCAACTGTGGCATGGTGATAACACCTGGCGACGCGGACTCTCTTACTGCGCATATCCTGCACTTCTATAATGACCGCAAAGCCCTTGCAAATACCGGTGATCACACGGAAAAGGCACTGGAATATTTGGCACAACCTGATTTGAGCCCCGATGCCTACGTTGAAACCCTTCTCAGAGTGATGATGTCGAAACACAGCTAGCTGCCCTATTAAATACCGGGAAAAGACGAGTGCAATCTGGAACACCATATTCACTAGGACATGAGCTGCACCCCGTCATCATCATCGGTGCTGGACGCTCGGGCACCAAATTTGTCCGCAGCATTCTGGCGGCCAGCCGGATGTGCTGGATAATTCCATATGATGTGGGCTACATCTGGCGCTATCGGAATGAATCCTATCCCCACGATGCGCTGCCACCTGAGATCTATGATGAGCGGATCGCACGCTTCATTCGCAGACAATTGGTCAAACTGGCTCATGTACCCAAACACCATACCCAAGGATTCATCGTAGAAAAGTCAGTACCTAACACCCTGCGAGTTGCATTCGTGAACGCCGTACTGCCTGACGCCCGCTTCCTGCACCTGATTCGGGATGGCCGTGATGTAGTCGAATCCGCAGTCCGCCAATGGAATCAAAACCCTGATCCCCGCTACCTGCTGAAAAAAATACGCTACTTTCCCTTCTCAAATATGCGCTATGCCTTCTGGTATCTCAAAAATATGATCGGAGGAAAACAGGGAACGAGTGTGTGGGGTCCCCGCTATCCGGGGATCGAAGACGATGTACGGAAATTGAGCACCTTGGAAGTCTGTGCCCGGCAGTGGCACTTCTGCCTGCAAACCGCCCTGGATGATCTGTCCACTCTTCCCCCAGATCGTCAATTAACGGTGAGGTATGAAGATTTGATTTCCGACGAAAACACAGTGGAAGGGGTTTGCCGGTTCCTTTCCCTGCCAGATACTGAGGATGTCCTGGCCTACTATCGCGAGAATATCCTGCGGGATACACGCGGCAAATGGCAACAGCTGTGGAGCAGCGCGGAACTACAGCAGGTGATGGATCACATTGCTCCTACTCTGTCACGACTGAACTATACCTGAATGGGGCCCAGTGAGTCTTGTCCTTAAAAGAGCTTTCGATCTCTTGGCTAGTATCATACTTCTGGTTCTATCGTCACCCATATGGCTCGTGACCATACCAGCCATCTGGCTGGATACAAGGGGGCCAATCTTTTATCGCCATGATCGTGTCGGACAACATGGCAAACGGTTCCACCTCCTCAAGTTTCGCTCCATGGTGCCGGATGCCGACAAAATAGGCGGACCTTTGACCAGTCATGCCGATCCCCGGATTACCTCTGTGGGCCGCTTTCTTCGCAAATGGAAGATCGATGAGCTGCCAAATCTGCTCAATGTAGTATCCGGCGAGATGAGCCTCGTCGGACCGCGCCCGGAAGCCCCCAGATATGTGGATCATTACACACCTGAACAACGGCGGGTGCTGGATGTGAAACCGGGAATTACCGATATGGCTACCATCGGACATTACCGGGACGAAGAACAAATGTTCTCCTCAGCAGCTGATCCTGAAGAATTATACCTGAATACCATCATGCCCGAGAAACTCCGTCTGAATTTATTGTACGTGGAAAAAGCGCCCTCTTTTCGACTGGACCTCTCCATTCTGATCCGAACGGTCGCCTCCGTCCTGTTCGTATCGACCGGAAATCATCCTGCCAGGTAGAAGACCTAAAAGCGCACCTCACCGAGGATTCGATACGGCATGAGTACTAGCAGGCACTCCTGCTGCGCGGTGTATCCCTCTGGCTGCCGAGAATAAGTGCTCCCCCCTATTTGGTAAATTTTCATAAAAGTGATGGGCATCAACATAATCATGATGTACTTTAGGCTATATTAATACATGCGCGCCGATATCAGATACAATCCCACATTGGGCAAAGGGTATTTGCACCATTTTTACCAGAAGTACTCAACCTCTTTCGGTACTCAAGCGATTATCGATAGCGCTTCGCTAATGGGGGGCAACATTGACTCAGCGTGATTTCTTGCCATACGCTTTGCCATCCATCGGTGAAGAGGAGATCGCTGAGGTCGTTGATTCCTTGCGTTCCGGTTGGATCACTACCGGTCCGAAGGTAAAGCTGTTTGAATCAGAGTTCGCCGATTACGTGAAAGCCAAGCACACCATCGCTGTGAATTCTTGCACAGCTGGGCTGCATATTGCTCTCGCGGCGCTGGACGTTGGCCCCGGTGATGAGGTAGTCGTGCCCACTCTGACCTTCTGCTCCACAGCGAATGTAGTGGTCCACCTTGGGGCACGCCCTGTGCTGGTTGATATTGGCTCCGAGTATAACCTTACCGCCGATTCCCTCCGGGAAGCCATTACCCCCAACACGAAGGCTGTTATCCCTGTTCACTATGGCGGTAAGCCTTGTGATTTGGCACCTATCTATGAGGTCGCTGCGGAGCATAAAATAGCCGTCGTGGAGGATGCGGCACACGCAGCCGGGGCTACCTATAGTGGCCATAAAATCGGCTCAGACCTCTTACAACAGGACTTCCCCGAGCTCAAACGAGTGGTTGTGTTTTCATTTTACGCAACTAAGAATATGACTACTGGCGAGGGTGGCATGATTGCCACCAGTGATGACGAGCTCGCTAGCGAAATGCAGCTGCTATCCCTGCACGGGATGAGCCACGATGCTTGGAAACGGTACGGGAAATCGGGCTCCTGGTTCTACGAAGTAACACTG
>CP070787.1:3019007-3033080 GCA_020346745.1 Fidelibacterota bacterium
TTCGAAAAACCGTCCAGGAGTATAACCTGGTCCTTCAGGCCAGGGAAAGATAGCAGCGAAATATGCTTACCCTCATAGATACTGCGGGAATAGATCTCATCAGCCAGTACCCTGATATTGTGCTGCGAAATGAGGTCCGCGATGCGCGCCATCTGGTCATGCGTAATCAACCCACCGGTTGGATTGGCCGGGGAGTTCAGGATCATGAACGTGGTCTTCGGAGTTATTAGCTCCGACAACTCATCCACATCAACACTGAACTCATTCTCCTCCCGGATGGGCAATGGTACCGCTTTGGCGCCCATCCAATTGATCACCGACTCGTAGATGGGGAATCCGGGATTGGGATAAATAACCTCATCTCCCGGATCGACACATGCTAGCAGTGAGAAAAAGATGATCGGCTTGCCACCGGGCGTGACCACCACATTCTCCGGGCCCACTCCCACTCCCCTGGTTTGAGTGATTTCCTCTGCAATGGCCTGGCGTAGGATAGGCAGCCCGGCTGACGGACCGTAGTGCGTATAACTCTCATCCAAAGCCGCTTTGGCCGCCTCCCGTATATTGGACGGAGTGTCGAAGTCCGGCTCCCCGATCTCCAGGTGGATCACACTCCTGCCCTCGGCTTCCAGCTCCTTGGCACGCACCAGAACCTCGAAAGCGGTTTCGGTACCCAGGCGAGACATACTGGATGCTACTTTCATTGCTTTACTCCTGAAGAATGTAGAAGTACTGGAACTTGGTTGGCTGCCCTTCTCGACTCAGCATAGTATGGCTGGTGTGCGAAATGGAGGTCATTGCGAGGCTCTTCCAAGGTGGCTCGATATAATTTCCGATTAGCAGTCGGTTTAGGTATACCGAAAGTACCATATTTTTGGGCCGGAAATCTAGACTTCGCCGTAAGTCTTTGGTGGATTGTTGTCATCCGATTATCGTGGTTGCTCACCCTGCTGTTTTCCGGTAGATTCCATGCCTGATCCCTATGGCTGATCTCACCCAAACTGCAATTATTGAAATCTTAAACCCGTTTCTGAGAGGAGCAGTATGAGGCTCAAGCTTCATTGGCAGATTTTCATTGCGATGGGACTGGGCGCCGGTTTTGCACTACTGGCAGGCGAGAAGGCACTGATCGCCGCGCCGCTGGGCGAAATTTTTATGCGCCTGTTGAAGATGATCATCGTGCCGCTCATCCTCACTTCCATCACTACTGGTGTAGCCCAACTGGGGGACAGCCGGACCTTGGGCAGGTTGGGAGCAAAAACCCTCGGATACTATTTCCTCAGCTCGATCCTGGCAATCCTGGTAGGACTAACACTCACCAATCTCATCCGGCCTGGAGTGGGGGCCCAACTGGTCGGTATGCAAGCGAGCCCCGATGTCTCCCAACTCCAAACCAGCGGATCACTCGGGAACCTCATCATCCGGATGATCCCCACCAATCCCTTCGCTGCTGCGGCGGAAGGGGAGGTGCTGGGAGTTATCTTCTTCTCCATTGTGCTGGGTTTCGCCATTACCAAACTGACCGGCAAACCCCATGAATTCCTGCTGAACCTCTTCGACTACAGCTTTCAGGCCATCATGCGGCTGACACGAGGGATTATCCGCTTGGCGCCCATCGGCGTCTTCGGGCTGATCTCCAAGGCCGTCGCCACCGCGGGCTTCGGGCTTTTCAAGGCTGTGGGTATGTATATGATCACCATCGCCTCCGGCCTGACCATCCACTTGTTTATCATACTGCCCCTTCTGTTGCTCCTGTTCACACGCTATAATCCCCTTCTGCACTTCCAGGCTATGTCCTCGGCCATGGCCACCGCTTTCTCCACCAGCTCTTCCGGCGCGACACTACCCGTGACCATGAGTTGTGTCGAAAAAAACGTGGGCGTCTCTAACCGTATCATGAAGTTGACACTCCCGCTGGGAGCCACCATGAATATGGATGGTACCGCACTCTACGAGTGTGCCGGGGTACTCTTTATCGCCCAGGCACTGGGATTCCCGTTAACCATAATGGATCAGGTGACCATCGTGCTGGTCGCCTTCCTGGCTTCCGTGGGCGCCGCGGCGGTGCCCTCCGCAGGATTGGTGATGATCTTCATCGTGCTGAATGCGGTGGGATTGGGTGATAACCCTGGGGCGCTCATGCTCGTAGGTACCATGCTCGCGGTGGATCGTCCGTTGGACATGTACCGCACCGTGGTCAACATTACCAGTGATTCGGTGGGAGCGACGGTGGTCGCTCATTCGGAAGGCGAGAAGCTTACCTACCCGATGACCTTGGACAAAAGAGCCGCCTGAAGACCAGGTATTTCCTTTGGGAAAGCGGTATCTCTTGACGACCGCGAGTTGTTCGCGTAAGTTGTATTCGGCTCTTTTATAACCTTTGCCCGTGGACTGACTTGTTACTCAGATCCTTCAATCTTACTCAGTAGGGCGCCATATTCGATTAACGCAGCGCAGGCCTTTCTGCCAGCTGGTGGATGAAGGAAGCCTGCCTTAATTGAGAGGCACCCACCGTCATATAAGGACGGGGTCTGGAGTGCATGTTGGTACGCGGGCATTCTTTTTAGGTAATCTCCGAAGGGCAATCATCACCCCCGGAAGAATCTTCACCTGTCAGCGTTTTCGAGAATCTTCTCCTGAAAGACCTCTATCGCTCTCTTGGGGCCCCTTACCTTGAGAACGGCTTCATCCCCTTCGAATACTCTATCCTTCACCTCCAGCGTCTCATATACGCTGCTGATCAGTTTCGCCAGCTGGGTGGGAATCCGCAGAATACACTCCTCAAAATCATGAGTATAGGCATTCAGTATGGCTGCCTCCAGCTGGTCCAGGCGCAGTCTCTGGCTCGCAGAGACGACCACACCATCGGGGAAGTGACGCTGTAGTCTCTTCAAGGCGCTCTCATCATCGATCGCGTCCAGCTTATTCAAAACCGCTATACTCGTCTTTTCATTGAGTTCAAGGTACTCCAGAACTTCATTGATCGTCTTGAAGTGTTCTTCGGCCTGAGGCGAAGTGGCGTCAATGACCTTCAGCAGCAGGTCGGCTTCCGCCACTTCAGCCAGCGTAGAGCGGAAAGATGCGATCAGATGGTGAGGCAGCTTCCGGATGAAGCCCACTGTATCGCTGAGCAGGATACTGTGGTTCTCGCCAAAGGTGAGCTTACGGGTGGTCGTATCCAGGGTGGCGAACAGGCGGTCCTCAACGAATACACCGGCGTCTGTTAAGGCATTCATCAGGGTTGACTTGCCGGCGTTTGTGTACCCAACCAGAGCCACTCGATAAGTGCTTTTGCGGCGGCGACTCTGAATGGTGCGTTCCGCGGTGATGTGTCTCAATTCGTCCTTGAGTTTCTTGATCCGGGTGCGAATCAGCCGGCGGTCCACCTCGATTTGGGCCTCGCCCGGGCCGCCCCTGGTCCCGATACCACCCATCTGACGTTCCAGGTGGGTCCACTGGCGGGTCAGTCGGGGAAGCAGGTACTGCAATTGGGCCAGTTCCACCTGGGTCTGGGCCTCCCGGGTACGGGCGTGCTGGGCGAAAATGTCGATGATCAGGCCACTGCGGTCGATCACCTTGATGCTGTCTCCTATTGCCTGCTGGAGGTTCTTCTGCTGGGAAGGGGTAAGGTCGTCATCAAAAACAATGAGACTGCATCCCAGTTCCTGAGCCTGCCATTTGAGTGATTCGGTTTTGCCTTTGCCAATGAATGTTGCCGCATCCGGACGAGTACGGCGCTGGATCACCTGGCCGACTACCGTTCCCCCTGCCGTCTCAGTCAATAGCCGCAGCTCCGCCAGATGTTCGTCCATTATCCGGGAGGAGGTGTCGCCCCAACGCACTCCTACCAGAATTGCGTTTTCGTCAGGACCGTTGCTGTTGGACAGGCTGTCGTGGTGTGTGATAGACATTTCCGAATATCATTTCCAGAATCAATAGGATGATAAGAAGATACAGAAACGGTCGCCACAGCTCGCGGCCGAAACGGGCTTGTTGAATCCACTCCCCCACCGCACCGGTTTCATCCAGGATGAAGGCCTGGTCCGGACGAAAAAGGACCTTGAGCGCGGACCTGCTGAGAAACCTGCCGGTCAGCTCTTGCCCGGAGACGTTAACCCGAAACTGCATCGCCTCAGCTGGTCCGGTAGTGGATTCCTTCTGGTATTGTCTCTGGACCGATAACGAATATATTCCCGGTTTATCCAGGTCTGTTAACGTGATGGTCCTGGTTCGAAGGTCAGGGATAATTAGACGGGAAACTCCATGGGGCGCCGTTAGCGTCATAGGTTGAGTCGCCTGTTGAGGGCTTAAGGGTAGCACCGGGGAGTTACCAATTCGTACGTCGGTCAGCTCCGAGCTGGCAGGGCGCCAATAAATCAGGCGGTGCCACATGGGGATGAAACTGCCCTTTAACGGTAGATCAGTCCACTGAAGATGGAGTGGCAGCGAGAAGAAGAAAATGGTTCCGTTACTGTAACTCGCACGCGTGAGCAAAGGCTTCTGATTATCTGTCCAGAGGACCACCTCGTCTGTCCCGCGGGGGTACACCTGGTAGATGCGTGATATCCGGGGCGGCTCGTCCAGGTCTATCTCCCTCTGGAAAACTGTGCGCAGGATGGATGTCTTCAGGGCTTCCCGGTCCAGAGAGAGTGGCGATTCAAATGCGAGTGGCTCTGAATCGCTGGCTGGCAGTCCAAATTCATCACCAAGAATGGAATAGGCAGGAGCTCCTTCAACCTCAGTAGATGGTATAATGATCAAGGTGCCCCCGTCTGCCATAAACTCTCTTATCTGTCTTATCAGAAGCCGGGGAACAGTCTCCAAGTGGTTCAGGATAACAACTTCAACATCATGGGGTGTCCAGGCAAGTTCGGAGGGACTCATCACTCTCACCTGGATATGAGACCTTTCAGATGCCAGGGATTGCAGAGCCAGCCGGGGGAAGGATGGTTCTGAATCTGGTACTTCGATGAGCAGGACCCTCACCAGAGACGGTATGTAAGTATGAAAGTAGAAGCGGTTATCCTCGTTGCGTCCATCCCGGCCGATTTCTCCGTAACCCTGCTGATGCCCAGGTTCCGTAGGTGCCACCCTGAATTGCACCGTCTTCCGTTCACCGGGCCTGAGATTGACGACCAACTGACCTGAGCGCACTTCGTTGAGTACCACCTGAACGGGGATCTTCCGCTGGGATTGGTGACCCGTGTTCTGGAGGGTAACAGCTACATCCATGAGTTCACCCACCAGGGGGATGGTGGTCTCGATTTTGCCTTGTACAACCGCTACATTATTCCCCAGGTCAGGAACCGGTATTAAGAAGAACTGCCACTTGTCCCAGGTAGTCGTGTCACTACCAAAATGCTGTAGAACCCGCTGCTGGTGGGCCTGAAAGTCACTGACTAGATAGACCTCACGATTGGCGTATAGGCTTGCCACGCTCTGAAATGATGAAGTGCTGAGGGTATCCAACACGGCCGTTAAATTGTCCTGATGATAGCCTGGTTTACATAGGCCGGCGATTTCATCGATATGCGGCAGATCGGCTACCGGTCCATCATATATCATCCGCCCGTCGGTGGCTCGCAGAATAACCACTCTGCCCCTGCTGCTCTGGTCAGCCAGGATTTCAAATAGGGACTCCAGCTCCGCCTTTGAGCGCCACGAATCCCCGCTCATCTGACCGCCCCGCTGGGAAACCTCGCCGCTCATGCTGAAAGAGTTATCGATGATCACTACCGAGAGTATGGACGCATTATCCCCGATCCAACCCTGGAAATATCCTTTTACCACCGGCCGTGCCAGCAGTAGTACCAGCACCAGCAGCAGGAGTGTTCGGAGCAGAATTACCAGCCACTGATGCCAGCGTAAGCGGCGGATGGACTCATGCTCCATCATGTTGAGGAGTCGGAGCGTACTGAAATCAACCATCCGGGTAGTACTCCGGCTGATCAGGTGTATAATCAGCGGAATGGCAACCGCCGGTAAAGCCCATAGCGCTTGGGGAATAAGGAAACTCATAGCCCGGCGGTCATCAGCAACGTCATGATCGCTCCGGAAAACACGGGGATCACCACATTATCGTTCAGTAGCGGCCACCGAATGAACTCGGCTATGGTAGCGGCCGCGGGACCCCCTATGGTCACTATAGGGCTCAGGTCAGCAGACAAGGTCAACAGTAGGCAGACGATGAAACAGGCTAATGATCCTTCCAGGGTCTTGTGACCAATATGAATGCGTCCGTACCGCTGGCCCACCAGTGCTGCCGCAGTGTCCCCGATACTCATGAATAGCATGGAGAGGATCGCAACGGTTGGCGCAAAAAGAATAGCAGCCAGGAGATATCCCAGAAAGACGTACATGCCGCCGGTTGGCCGACGTGCTTCGGAAGGGCGGGTCACCGAGCCGAAGAAGCGGTGATATTGCCGGCGACCCCAGGCTGTGTTGATCCGCGTGAGTTCGAATAAGATCATGACGATGGTCATGATAATCAACAGAATGATAGCGGTTTCCCGCCCGGCTATCCAGTACCCCAGGGGGATCACACTGGAGGCGAGGTGGATCAGCTTCCTTCTTCGCTCCTGGCTGATGGAGAGTAGGTTCATCCCTGGAGGTCCCTGAATCGCTGCGGGATATCCGGCGCCTTGAACAGGGCTGAGCCTACCACGGCAATATCAATTCCGGTCGCGAATACCTGCTCCACCGTCTGGGTATTGATGCCTCCGTCGACTGCGACCTGATAGCCGTGATCCTTCCGGGCGGCAGCGGCCTGGCGCATATTCTCCAGCGTACTCTCGATCAGGCTTTGACCACCAAATCCGGGGAAGACCGACATTATCAGCAGATAGTCCAGTTCACCAAGGTACGGCTGAAGGGTGTCGAAGTCCGTATCCGGATTGATGGCCACGCCGGGAGACGCGCCGAGTTCCCTGATGGTCGCCAGGTCGCGGTGCAGGTCCGTGCTGGCTTCCGCGTGGACGATCACCGTGTCGGCCCCCGCCTCCACGAATTGCTTCAGAAACCGGTGGGGCTCCTCGATCATGAGATGGGTGTCCAATCGACAATTCGAGAGTCGCCGGATAGCTTCCACGATCAGGGGACCGAAGGTGATATTGGGCACGAAGCGGCCGTCCATGACATCCAGATGGAGTCGTTCGGCTCCGGCCTCCTCAACCAGATGAATCTGCTCACCTAACCGCGCAAAGTCGGCACTGAGGAGGCTGGGTGAGATAATACGTGCCATGATCAGGTCCTCCCGGTCTAGGATTGCCGTCTTTTGGGTACTGCCGCTGGCAGGATGTTCACGTTGAGGAGATCCCAACTCCCCGCAAGGCTTCTGGATGCAACTGGCGTCAACACTACTCCTTTGATTGGTCATAGGTGCTTACGGTAAGGTTGATGGACCGTTTGACTTTTAGCACGGTCCCCCCGGCAATACTCTGGCTCACGATGGTGTTGGGGAGCAGATTGGGAGCATATATGTATCTGACCCGCCCCACCTGAAGACCCGCATCCAGAATTTCACGCCGACCGGCCTGGAATCCCATGCCCACCACGCTGGGAACATAGTATGACAGGGGTGCCTGGCCCATGCTAACCATAAGGGATATCCCCGCCCCGCGGCGCAACAGGTTGCCCCCCCTGGGAGACTGCCAGGTGACCGCACCGGCGGAAAAATCATCGCTGTACGTGGTATGGACTGTATCAATAACCAGCCCCGCCCGCGCCACCTCGATCTCCGCGCTCCTCAGGCTCCTGGATACTAGGTCGGGCACCTCCACCATCTTTTCTTCTTCCGTCACCGTTAACAGAATGATGCGACCCTTCTTTACCCGCGAGTAGGCTTTGGGATACATCTCGAACACCTGGTCGGGGGGATATTCCCGGGTATGCGCCACCTGGGCTCGTTCAGCCCGGAAGCCCTCCTCCTTGAGTATCTCCACCGCCTGCGTGTATGGCAGCCCCACCACGTTGGGCAGAAAACGCACCTGCCCCTGGTGCACATACGACGGCATGATCAACTGGTCCATGAGGAAGGTGAGGAGCAATCCCAGCACCACCAGGGCTATCAGATACTGGAGTGGAGGCCGGATCTTCATTACACCTTAAGCCGGACGGCGAAAATACCGTCTACCTGATGGTCGGGGGGAAAAGTACTGAGTGCCCCCAGGTCATCTATCCAGCCCCGGGGAACGCCTTCCGGCATGGGAACGACGAAGAATTGGGGGTGTCTACTCTGGAACTCATGGATGAGATCCCAATTTTCCTCGGTCTCCAGTGAGCAGGTGGCATAAACCAGTGTACCGCCGGATTGTAGGGATCGGGCGGCGTGTTCCAGCAGGGACATCTGAATGTTGGTCATTTCGGCCAGCTGTTCAGGCTGCCGCCGCCAGCGTAGGTCGGTCCGCCGCGCCATGACACCGGTACCCGTGCAGGGAGCATCTATCAGGATCTTATCCGCTTTGGGAAGCGACTGAGCGGTGGCATCGCCGGGATACAGGTCTACGTTCTCCAGTCCCAGCCGCACCAGCGTATCGTTGATCAGGGCCACCCGGCCCGGGTCGAGCTCGTAGGCCAGGATGCGCCCCTCTGTTCCTACCAGTTCGGCCATGGCGGCGGTCTTGCCGCCCGGTCCGGCGCACAGATCGATGATAACTTCCCCGACTTGGGGCTCTACCGCCTGCACCACCGCTCCCGATGCGGGATCCTGTACGATGAATGAACCGATGTTCAACACCTCCGCCTCCAGCAGGGATGCCGGAGATGGCTCGGCGGTCACGTAGTCCGGCAGCAGGGGATGGGGCACCAGCGTGAGGCCTTTCTCTTTGGCCACGTTCGCCAGTCGCTCGCGGTGCTCTGCGGATATCCGTTGCCGCAGCCAGACTACCGGCCGGCGGTTGTTCCATTCCATCAGAGCGGCGGTCCGGTCCCGGTCCCAGCGCTTGAGCCAGCGCTCGACCAGCCACGTGGGATGGCTGAACGCGGTGGCCAGCTCGTCCGCGGGTGCATCATCACTCACGTCGTCCGACGGAGCCCGACGGCTCAGCTCCCGCAGTACGCCATTGATCAGCTTTGCCGCCCGCGCCAGATCCACTGCCTTGGCCAGCTCCACGGTAGTGCTGAGGGCTGCGTGCGGCGGGACGCTGTCCATGTAGCGCAGTTGATAGGCCCCCATGCGGAGCAGCTGCTTCACTCCCCATTCCATGTGGTTATACCGGCCGTCGTAGCAGGCGGCTAGCTCGGCATCGAGCCGCCGCTGCATGCGGATCGAACCCAGCACCAGCTCGGTGATGAAACGGCGCTCCTGCTGTGTGTGGGCCGATCCGGCCAGAACCTGGTGCAGAACCTCGTTAATCCGGCTGCCTCTATCTGCTTTGGTTAACACTTTAAAAGCCGTTCTGCGGGTTTCATCGATCATGAGATGCGGCGTTGACGATTTCCTAGCCGAGGATCTTTCCTGCTTCCAGTGCAGTACCCCGCAGAAATTCTTCCACGGTCATCCGCCGGTGACCCTCGATCTGAACCTCGGCCGCCTCCAGCACGCCGTCAGCGGTCCCCACTTGCAGCCGACCCTCGTTTAGGCCCATGACCTCTCCCGGTTCCCCCGAACCCTTAACAGTCGTGGCGCTGAATAGTTTCAAGCGCCGCTTGTCCAGGAAGGTGGCGGCTCCCGGTTTGGGCGAAAAAGCCCTGATCTGGTTGGCAATATCCCTGGCCGGATGATCCCAGTGGATGATCAGGTCCTCCGGCCTGATCTTGGGAGCGGCGGAAAGGTGTTCCTCGTCAGTATCCTGCTGGGGACGAGGGGTGATCCGATCGGCTTCCAGACCGTTAAGCGTTTCTACCAGCAGGTCGGCACCCAGGTGTGCCAGGCGGTCTGACAGCGAGCCGTAGTCATCCTCTGCATGAATGGGAAGCTCGCGCTGCATCAGGATGTTCCCCGCGTCGATCTGCGGCGTGATCGCCATGGTGGTCACCCCGGTCACCGTCTCGCCCGCCAGCAGCGTGTGCTGGATCGGTGCCGCACCCCGGAATTTGGGCAGCAGGGAAGGGTGGACGTTCACCACGCCCCGGGGAGGAATCTCTAGGATAGCCGTTGGCAGAATGCGGAACGCAACTACCACGAACAGATCGGCGCGCATGTCGGCCAGGTGGGATTGAAATTCGTCATCCTTGAGGCTGGCCGGCTGGAGAACGGGATACCCCAGCTCTTGAGCCAGCTCCTTGACCGGCGGCGGCGCCAACTTTCGGCCCCGGCCAAACGGTTTGTCCTCGCCGGTAACCACGGCGACTACCTGGTGCTTGGATTCGTGTAACTTCTGGAGGGAGGGATTGGCGAACAGCGGCGTTCCCATATAGACCAGGCGCACAGCAGCCCCACTAGTCTTTAAAGGACGATACCAGTAGAAGGTGCTCCCGTCTCAGCGATTTCCGCCAGCCGCTTGTCGATAATGGCGTGTTTTGCCGGGGTCAGATGATCAATGTAAAAAACGCCGTTCAGATGATCCACCTCGTGCTGGATTACCCGGCCCAGAAGCCCGTCAAACCACTCCTCGTGATAGTCCCCCTTCTCGTCCAGATAACTGACGAGCACCCGCTCCGGCCGGGGAATGGTGGCCCTGATCTCAGGAATGCTCAGGCAGCCCTCCTCCATATCGTCGCGACCGGTGGAATCCAGGATTTCGGGATTGATGAAAATTCTCGGGTATTCATCCTCCTCCGCGTGGCTGATGTCTATCACGGCGAAATTCATGTCGATCCCCACCTGGTTCGCAGCCAGACCCATCCCGGCCTCCTCGTACATGGTCTCGAACATGTCGTCCACCAACTTGAGGATCTCAGGGATGTCGGTGATCTCCTTCAGGTGCTTGCGCAGCAGGGGATCACCGTATTTCACAATGGGAAAAACGGCCATTAATCGGCTTTCGGCGTCTCGACCGGTTCCGAGGCTGGTCCAACTATGTATGCGCGGGCTACCGTGATCTTGGTCCCTTTGCCTATGTCCAGCAGGACCTGGCTGTCGTCCTTGCCCTTGAATGCTTCGATCTTGCCATAGATACCACCACGGGTGAGCACTTGATCACCCTTCTGCAGCGTACTCAGCATCTGGCGCTGCTGCTTCTGACGCCTGATCTGGGGCCGGATAAGCAGGAAGTAGATGATGGCGAACATCAGGATCATGGGCAGGAAGGCCATGATGCCTCCGCCTTGTCCCTCGCCTCCCGGTTGACTCAATGCGTATAAGAAATCCAAAATATCTCCTTTGATTTATCATAAAATTTACGACCACCTCCCTCCATTGACAATGTCAGGCGCGCTGGTCGCAAATGCATGACGATGAGATTAGTCAGTGGAATGGCCGGGGTCTGAAGGATTGGCCTCCCCCTCCTCGTCTTTCTTCCGGCTCAGCCCCCGGACCGACTTGGCCACCAGGGATTTCAGGCTGTCGTACGTGGCGGCCGGCATCCGGCGCAGGTTGTCCTTGGCGGCGTCCCAGATCTCCTTCGATAGCACCCCCGAGGCTCCCGAAACCAGCTGCGACAGCAGCTCCCGGGCTGCCAGGTTTACCGCCCCTCGTACGCGCTCCGGATCGAAGGCGCTGCCCTCCCGCCGGTGATAGAAATAGCGCTGGGCCAGCAGCCCCAGGCGAATGGTAGCCAGGGCGTTGGCCGAGCCCTGGATCACCGCATCGGCGATGATCAGGGAGACCAGGTTCGCCCCGGGAATCGCCCCCACCACCGACGCCCCGATGATAGCCGGCCCGATCTGCGAACCCAGGTCCACCTCCTCCCGCCTGCTGGGGGAGAGGGCGGACCGGCCTACTGTCATGATTAAGGGCACCAGCACCCGCAGGCCGGGACGCGGATGGTATCGTCGCGCCAATTGACGCAGCAGCCTGAGCTGGGTATTCAGGGTGACCAGCGCGTCCATGTGCCCCGACTGGGAGATGGCCGTGTGGAAGAACACCGCCTCCGCCGTGGAGATGATCAGCGCCTGGCTCTCCTGGTCCACTTGTTGATAGGCAGCCTCGATCAGCGCTGCGTCGTCCCTCGGTAAGTCCCCTGGCAGGTCCAGCGGGTGGCGGCGGAACCTGGTGGCCAGGCGCCTGAGATACCGCCGGTGCCCCCTGCTGCCCGGCTGCCCGGACTTCGACTGCCGGTACACCCGGGTAATCAATGCCGCTGGCAGCAGCACCGTGGCCAGGAGGAGTGCCCCCAGTATCAAACCCGCCAGCCAGGTGGGCATGAACTGCCCGCGGAAGGCGATCACCACCAGGATGATGCCCCCCATTACCATGAGCATCACCAGGGCGAACACCAGTAGGAGGCCGAGATAGATAAGTGGCAGTTTCATGGCATCACGGGGCGGACATTCTCCTGTCAGGACGTGACCGGCTCCTTCTCGGCCGCGAGCTCCGCGTGGGCACCATCCGTCGAGGATTCCGCGAAATGGGTGAATTCTTCCAGCAGTCGGGCGATCTCGTCGGTGGATCTACAGTCCATGAAGCCCTTGCGCCACTTGACCGCCCCCGGGAATCCCTTCAGGTAATGGCTGAAATGCTTTTTGGTGTAGTTCACGGCCGCCTGGGGGGACTTGTCCGCCAGCATCAGTTTGAAGTGCTCCCCGCACACCCGGGCGATATCGCCCAGCGTGACCTCCGTCGGCGATTTGCCCTCCCGGAGCTCCCGGATCTGCCGGAACAGCCACGGACTCCCCAGCGCGCCCCGGGCTACCATGACGGCGTCACACCCCGTCTCTTCGAACATGCGTAGCGCGTCCTCGGGCGCAAAGATATCACCGTTCCCGATCACGGGGATCGAGACCCGCTCCTTGACCGCCTTGATCAGCGACCACTCCGCCCGACCCGTGAACTGCTGTTTGGTGGTGCGCGGGTGCAGGGCGATGGCCGCCCCGCCCGCCTCCTCGATGATCACCGCCGCCTCGGTCGCCACGATGCAGCTCCGGTCCCAACCCGCCCGCATCTTCACCGTCACCGGCAGCTGCGGCACCGCCTTGACCGTCGCTTCCATCACCGCCCGCATCAGCTCCAGGTCCCTCAGCATGGCCGAGCCCGCCCCCTTCCTGGTCACCTTCGGCACCGGGCAGCCGAAGTTCAGGTCGATGAGGTCCGGCTGGAACCGCTCGGCCAGAGCGGCCGCAGACTGGGCGATGGTCTCCGGCTCCTCCCCGAACAGCTGGATGCCGATGGGGCGCTCCTCGGGGGTGAACCGCACCAGGTCCAGCGTCTTGGCGCTCTCCCGGATCACTCCGTTCGCACTGACGAACTCGGTGTACACCAGCCCCGCCCCGAACCGGCGGCAGAGCACCCGGAACGGATGGTCTGTGACACCGGCCATGGGCGCCAGGAAAACAGGATGGTCCAAATGGAGATTGCCGATCTGCACGCGTGAACGTCTACTTCAGTCTGAAATCTACGGAAACTTACGGCACGGAGCTATCCGAGGCCATACCATCGCGGAACCGGCCGACGGCTCGCTGTATCTTGTTCGACTCGCGGCGTACCGGCCCCGGAATGGCACTTGTATCGGGAAACATGACTTATTGGCTTAGTGAGTGTGAAGAATCCATTGAGCGTAGCGCCATAATTAGCTTGACTAATAACTATATCTGTTTATATTGAAAATATGTTGGGTGACAGCATGAGGTAGGCTAGCAGCAAGGGATGAAGCGATCTATGATGCGCTGAGGGCACGTTTGACTTAACCTGAGAGGTGGCATTTCCTGCAAAAAAGGTAGTTCTAAAGAATGAATGGCGTTATACGAACAGAATCTAATATGAATCCCAGGTTGCCCCTTCTGTTTCTACTATTTGTATTTCTTACCTTCACAATAGGATGACGGCAGTCGACTGATCCCTCATCGGGAAGCGATTTTCTGTCGATTGACCTTATGTTCGACTTTCAGAGTGATACTGTTCGGATTGAGCTGGATGATCAAGTTGTCTTCAGCGGAACCGTCACAACGGATTGGTCGGTTAGCAATGCCGAGAGAATACAAGCAATTGTCTCACTTGGTTCTCATCACGTCAAGGTTTTTGTTCTAAAACATGGTACT
>CP070787.1:3033180-3040908 GCA_020346745.1 Fidelibacterota bacterium
GGAACCCGAAGTCCAGCGAACCGTTACCTAGTTTTAAAATATCAGCCTGCATCCGGTAAGCGCAGGACCAGAAACGTTGCACGTCTAATGCACCGTATATTAAATGTTAAGCCTAGCGATTGGGTAGGCTGGGGGTACCCCCATGATCAGTGCTGAAATACATGGATAGCAAATCTGGACTCAAGATCAACTTGGGCACGGTCCTGGTAGCGATAGTACATAGCGGGAACATCCCATTCCCCGCTTGCATTCAAATCTTCACCTTCATCAAAAATGAAATTCTGATTGGGGTCCTCTATTTCGTAGCCATAAATCTCCTTCAAAGCAAGGTGGTCCGTACCCAATCCAGGTATGGATGAATATGTAAAGGGCAGGAGTGATGGAAAGTGTAATTCCCCCAACCTAAGGTCAACAATATTGGGATTGTCAATGTCGATCAATTCATCCGGGACAGGCTGACCATGAGTATCATGCTGGTCCAGGCCGAAGATGGTGAGATAGTTCGTACCATCGGTATATCTATCACCATCACCTATGGTGCTGAGACTATCGACAATTATAATATCTAGATCCTTAGGATTGATATTATCCCGCCCAAGATAGTAAACATTCTTGAATTCCAAAGGTAAGGTAGGGTGGTAATCCGGAGGTCCGCGGTCCTTGATGAGCTTCAATCTCAATGTATCGGCAGATGAGAAATCCACATCCCCAACTACCTCACTAATATTATTATTAGTATCCCCAAGCGCATACGCTGCTGCAATGATATCCCAAGCTGAGGCTGGGCTGGCTAATCGAATCCACCCTGAATAGGGATCAAAAGTATAGTCCTCTCCTGACACAAGACGATAAAAGTAGCCGATCTGAGTATATTCCGAAAAATACCCGGGATTATGAGGATCGACACAGGCAGTGCCGAAAACAGTTTCCGCTGTTTCTTGGCTGTATCGATATAATTCAAGCTGCACCACCACCCTGTTTGGATTGTATATATGGCTCCCTGACTCGTGAAGGGGGTAGTAGTACGCCCTAAATTGCATATCGAGGAAGAAGTAGTGGCTCCGTGAGTAGCCCTTATCAACGATAACATTGTCTGGGATACCGTTCTCTCCCTCGTGAACTCCATCCTCGCACGAGAGTGCCGCTATTATAAGTACCGATATATGCAACGGGAAAAAACGACACATGGTATTCAGTTTATTATTTGCATTTAGGATAAGTTAATAATATTACTGACCCATTTTTATAATCATTACAAACGCAGGTTAAAGGATCGATATCTCTACACAAATACCTGGGGTACCTTTCGGCTACTGTTCAACACTCTCTATCTGGAATAAGTCACTAATCGGTGAATCGGAAGGGCAAGGGAATATTGTTCTTTAGGCTTGTTAGGGTTTCCCTCCACTTAAGCTGTCTACCGGAGCTACTACAGGTCCAATATCTGTCGTGTCCAGCACCGCCTCCACTTCATCCCCCAGGCTCCAGCCTGCTCGCTGGTGGGGTGCGGTCTTGATGCGCACGTGGCTCACCACCTGCCCGTCCTGCCCTCGCTCGATCACCTCCTGCTCGCCGCTGTCCCGGTGAAAAATGTACCGGAACTCCCGCACCCGGCGTAAATCTTCCCCCTGAAACCAGGTCTCGTTGGTGAGAAAGCCCAGGCTGTCGTAATCCATGAAGACCGCTCCGATGAGCTCCCCTTGGGTACTCATGATCTTGAAAGAAGCTGTCTGCTGGGATGAGTCCACCCGTATCTCGGTGAAGCGGTTGCGGAAATCGGGCACGAACTCCACCCCGTATACATATTCAATGAATTCCCTAGACTTGGGCTCATCACCGAACAGCACCTCTCGGATGATCAGGCTGTCAGCCGTCAGCTCCAGCAACCGCTTGATCGACGCGTCGTCCTCCCAGTACTCGTAGGAGCGGGTCTTGATTAGCGAGTCCTCCCGCGTGTACCAGCTAATCAGCCGCACAAAGCCCAACTCGTCCAGTACTACCTTTACGTAGCTGTCTTCGTGAACCTCGAATAGAAACAGCTTAATCCCCTGCCGAAAGGTCTCCTCGCTACGATAGTACTCGGTCCGGACAGCACCCTGCTGCGCAAATAAGGGAGCTAGCAGGATCACCAGAATCCAGATGGGACTACATCGATACCAATGTGCTGGAGACATCACACATCCTGATCCAATACAGTGGCAAATCTACGCAACCACAAGTCGGAATGCCCCAAAAGAAAAGAGCCCTGGGTTGCTCCGCACTAGACAACTTATTCGCACAAGAACGCCATCTGGTTTGTCAGTAGGAGATTTTTTGTCAGGAAAACACAAGCAGTTATGCTGCTATTTATTATATACATGCTAAAGTTCTTATATTGCTGGCCGATAAAGAGAAAGCGAACACCCGTGTCTATTTGTGGTGAGGAGGAGGAAGACCGTGGAAAATGGTAACAACGAGTTTGATACGCAAGCTGCCCTGAAACTACTCGATCCCCGAGAGACCGGTATACCTATGGTACCGCTGGCTGACGTTGAGCAGCCTTTTTCAGCTTTGTTTTGGGGTGCTATCTTCTTCGGGATCACTACTGCCATTGCCGGATCACTGATCTCCCTGTTAACCACCGAGTACAGTAATCCACCGGTTATCTTCCTGCTGGGATTGTTTCTGGTGTCTTATTTCATCTTCTTCGTGGTATTCGCCGTACGCGGTTTCCTCAAGAAAAGGCAATTAAGTCGCAAGACCCTAGCATCCGATTATGCCAAGCAGGACGAACACAGCCGACGTATCTCGGCCCTTGAGCGCCGGATTCAACTCTACAAGGTTCACCGTGATGTTGGTATGCACGTATTTAATGGGGAGGAGACGGTGGCGTACAGTGATTTCAATAGGGCACTCGACCCACTCCTGCCATTCGAATCCGATGACCCCAGACGCCAGAAATTCAACCAGAAATTGATCGCCGAGGGCATTATCCAGTTGGATCAATCCGATCCCAGCAACTGGACCGTAACATACAATCCTGACTTTGAAGTGCCCGTCTAAAGGTCACGATCGAACCATAGCAGGCTGAACACAGACAGGGGGCGTTCCTTGAGCGCCCCCTGTTTACAATGGAAGGAATCAACCGCTAGGCCCAGTCTATGATTGGGAGGGGTACAGCATAACCTTCCCTGTTTAACCGCTTCCTTCCATAATCATAATCATCACAGACTTAAAATTCTAATCGGACCACCGGATGTGCGCAGGTAAAGCTCCGGCCCACCCCCATTGATCTTACCTTCTACTTTGTTATTACCCATCAATCCCTGTACCGTGATGGGCAGGTCACAGCGAACACCGCCGCCGCTGGTCTTGGCGTTAACATCCACTTTGATTCCTTCGGCTAAATGCACGGTCACCCCACCACCCGACGTCTTCAAAGAACAGTCCTGGTCCGGCTGTTGGGAGATGGTCGCTGATATACCGCCTCCGGAAGTGTTGGCCGTGATCGCACCCATCACTTCGTTCACGCGGATCGAGCCGCCAGACGTGCTCACTTCTACTTCTCCACCGGCTTCTTCGATCTTAATGGATCCACCTGAGGTATGCGCCTCTACACGGCCTGCAACTTTGCCAATGTCGATACTACCACCACTGGTTTTCAGATCAGCTACACCATCACTCCCCTTCAAAGTGATACTGCCTCCGGAAGTCCGCCCATAGATATCGCCCTTAATCTGGCTGAAACTCAGACTACCGCCGGAAGTCGTGCTACGTACATCACCCTCAAGGTCGGCGATCTCAACGCGACCGCCCGATGTGGACAGGTCCAGATTATACTCCTTCGGGACCGTCACTTTGAAATGAACACGCAAGGGCTCACGCCAGCCAAACCAATCCCGACCGCGCCTGGATTTCGCCACAATGGACACATCCTTCCCGGAATGGTTGAACTCAATCTCAAAATCCTCCAGCATCTCCTCGGCATCCTTGGCGCGATAGAAGGGTACCGTGCGGGTAATGACCACTGAGACAGTCTTGTCGCGGGTGGTTTCCACCTCTATCGAGCCGCGCTCCGTCTCCAGCGTGAGGGTACCACCGTATTTAACATCGAACGTGCGGGTTATGACATCGTCAGCATATGCCACAGCAGACATGAATACCACCGCCACTACCACGGCGCCAAATTGACCCAATATATTCTTCGTAAATCTCATGACGAAGTCCTCCCATCATCTTGGAGTAGTAATCAACCTCGACGCATGTGTCTAGAGCACACTAGGCTGTCCCCACACCAAAGGTGAATGTTCCATTGTGAAATAGCACCATGCTCGCCCGACCTCTCGCTCATATTTCTGATCACTCGAACTCTCAATGCACCTCTTAGACTCATTATAGGCTGGTTTTGTTGCCACAATTATCATGAGCGCAGTCGGCTACCTCCTCCGCAAAGATCGAGCTGTATGGAGGGTTTGATAGTAGGATATCGGCAGTTCATTGAGTGACGATTAGGTGGGACGAAAGAAGTTGCCGACCGCGCTAATACTCATTAGTCAATCACTTAATCCTTTCCATTCTGATATATAGATCCACACTTACTCCCGACCAGGATGTCCCACCGTCATCGTTCACATAAAGGCTCTGAGCGGCACTCAGGCTGAAAAGACGCTTCACGACCGTCAGGTCAAAGCTCCCATTGGCCGATATGTCCTGCCCATTGACGACATCATTACCACCTGTCGTCGAACCTACATTGAGGATCATCCCCGAGCTGGCTCCCGAGACCTCGGCCACCATACCGGTGATGCGATAGCCTCCCGGAATCACTCCCGTTAGCGCTGTGTCCCCCTGAATGTCCAACTTAACATACCGCGGCAGATGGCTGCTCGGCAGGTTCACCGGCACCGCTCCATCCACAACTCCATGCAACTGGTTACCACTGGCATCCTGCCATTGAACGTGGGTAATCCCGTCCGAACGATATTCTACCACGCAGCCAACCCGAACTACGCTCACATGGTCAATCTGAAGTATGCCACCGCTGTCCACGAAGAACATCAGCTCGGATCCCACCGCAATCATCTCCTGCTCATACAGGACTCCGTCTCCCGATATACCAGTATTCTGGAGTATAACCTTGTTGGTGGATCCCCCCAAGGCAACATAACTGCTGCTGGCTCCGTCCAGATTGCGATAGACAAAGGACACTCGGTAGCGCTTACCCGCCTCGGCCAAACCTTGGTAGAGTGTCTTCGAGCCACTATTGACACCCATCTCTAGCGCCTTGTTGTCATCAAAATTTGCTATGCTCGTATTATCCCGGATAATGTAGGTGGCCGTTCCCGATCCGGTGTCGCTCCAGTCATTGGGCGGTGTCGAACCGCTCACCCCGGTCCAGTCTTCTCCATTACCCACCTGATCCGACTGACTGGCTCCCAGATCCATCCACTCCAGAGCGGCTCCTGACGAGAGAGCTCTGACTTCACCTGCACTGAGAGCCCGATTGTAAAAGCGTACCGCACTGACCTGCGTGGAAATATACCGGTTGGCGTCATAGTTGGTCCCACAAAGAGATAGATCCCTGGTATTCCCCAGGTCCTGGTCCACCGAGTAGGACTGACTGAAGACTTCCAGACCATCCCTATAAACCTTCAGCAGGTCATTCACTACATCCCGAACGAGTGCAAACCTGTGCCATCCAGCAGGAATACTCTCATCGATGACTACGTTCGTGGCATATGCGCCTCCTGCATCCACACACTCCCGGTACCTAAGGCTATCCAGGGAATCGTTATCGATGAGGACGGCCCAGGTCTTTCCCGGCTTGCTGCCTGCCCAGCCCTTGCTGATCACCTGTCCGTAGGGACCTCCACTGATGATCGGGTACAGAATCTCCCAAAACAGAGAAAAACTACCGCTCCCGAAATTGAGCTCGGCAGCATCATCAATCACGACCAGATCATCAGTGCCATCAAACCTGAGTGCAGGCTTCCCCGAACCAGCCGCGAGCATACTCTGATTGATGTCATACCGCTTACTCATGACATCCTTGCTGGCATCCAGCACCACGTTTTTGGATGCCTCAGCTATGCCGGCCGGCTCTGCTCGATCGGCCTTGTTCAGCTCCGACGCGTCAGCCGTGAGTCCGGCCAACTGGTTGAGTTCTGCCGCCGTGGTCGTCAAACCATCAAGCACCGCAAACTCCGAAGCTGACACGCCGTTGATGTCAATGACATTCGCCAGGGAAATATCGTCTGTGTTGTCTCCCCGGAACGCCGCCCATAACGGATCCACCAGTTCATACAGCCATACACGTAACGTGCGCCACCACCAGCGAGTGAGCTTGGGATCACTGGTTGGTTTGCTCATCAATGCCATGGTACATCTCTCCTTTTATACCCTCGAATGCGCCTTTGCACCTTCACTGCTCCTCGGCTGGTGATACACCAACCGTCACCCCCGCCTTCATGATGTAAGAACGGCAGGCGCTTACCGCGTCCCGCAACCATGCCTGGCGCAACTTCTCCAGATCCTCCGGCATTAGGTAGGTGAATTCATTGCTCGAGGTGCCGTCAATCTTATAAGTGATGATCCCGCTGTCCGCTATGACCATGTTGATCCGTGGCGCTGCGTAGTACAGCACCAGATAAGCCTCAGCATCCTTCAACGCGGCCGCCCGCTCAGCGTCCTGCGGAGTGGTCTGTTCGGCGTCGCTATAGGCCTCAGAACTCACCCATACCTTCAACCGCCGCGCAGCGGGACCGAAAAAAGGCGCCAACGCGTCATCGTCTATACTGGACGGCAGTCCTCCCAGCGCTCTGACGTGGCTCCCATCAGCGAGCATGTCGTTTCCTCCCGGGTGTCCTGCTGGCAGAGGTCTTCCCCTGCTCGGCCGCCCCTTTGCCGGCACCACCGACATTCCGCTCCGGAATCCGGACTAGCGTCCCCGACCGGATCTGGGCCTGGATAAAACCGCTGGGATACACCCTTAGATACCCCTTCGCTCCGTAATTACTCGGGGTGAGCACCTCCTTGTTGCGCGGATCCTCAGGATCACACAAGCCCCGCCCCTCCTCCTCCAATCGAGGATGCAGCCTGACGGCAATTGTTTTTCTGCTCATAATGGCCTCCTTCGTTAAATAATGAATGACGGGCTACCTTGAGTATTATCCTCAGCCTGCTCAGAGCACCATCCAAGGTTGAACACCGCCTTGTTGCCAACCATTAACCTCGCCCTTTCACGTCCTCTCTACCGATATGGTCCTGGGCTTGCCCCGGCGGGCTTGAGGCTCCCGATTCATGCCCCTTGCTTACTTCAATCCTTGTCTTCCAGTCATGCATCCACAATCTCATGGCTTTCGAGAGCCCCATGGCCTGCCGATAGAGACTCGGCAGAACCGCCCGGGTTCCGGGTGTTATCACGAGTAGGTGATGTCCAGAATCCTCGTGGCGTCCTTGTCAATCTTCGCAAAGCCCACCACTTGGGAAATCACTGTTCCTTCGATCTGCTTATTGATGATCCGCTCCACTTCCACCAGGCTGGCGCTACGCTCCGTCACCTTTTCAATGGCGAACTCACGCATGAATCCCACCAGCCGATCAGTAGACAGTAAGGTGCCGTCATAACGGCGCAGAGTGTTGCCCAGCGGAGTGATCAGGTCTCCAGTCTGCTGATAAGCGAAACCTGACTGCGGGTCCTTGAACTCCACCATGTTCAGAATGGTCTGGATCACATCCTTGGGCGCCACC
>CP070787.1:3041008-3052099 GCA_020346745.1 Fidelibacterota bacterium
AACCGGTATTGGGGAGAAGTAATGGCTGAAGATCCGATTTACACTCTGGCGGTACATGCGGGGGGAGATCCTGACATGTATCAGGGTTCTATCGCGGTACCCGTTTATCAGTCGGCTGTCTTTGCATTTCCTGACGCTGAGCAGGGGGCGGCAATCAATGAGGGGACACTGCCCGGCTATTCGTATGGGAGGAAGGGTAATCCGACGCAGGCAGCGCTGGAAAAGGCCCTGAGCGAGCTGGAGGGGGGTGAGGCTGCCCTGGCCCTATCATCAGGAATGGCCGCGATAAACGTCACCTTAATGACACTATTGGAGCCTGGGGACCACATCATTGCAGCCAGGTGCCTTTACTCCACTACTGATTCTCTTTTACATGAAATACTGGTTCCTTTCGGGATACAGACAGCCCGTGTTGACGCCACCGACCCAGACAACCTATGCAGCGCGCTAACCGATAAGACCCGATTACTTTTCATTGAAACCCCGGCCAATCCAACGTTAGAGCTGATAGATATCCGGGCCATTGTGCAGTTCGCGCATGCACATAATTTAAAAGTGGTCATTGATAACACCTTCGCCACACCTTTCAATCAGCGCCCTCTGGATTGTGGTGCGGATGTGGTGATTCATAGTGCGAGCAAATACCTTGGTGGTCACGGAGATGTGATTGCCGGTGTGGTCGTGAGCACTGATGAATTGATAACCCAGATGCGGTGGCATACCAATACCAATCTCGGTGGGGTTATCGCCCCCGGGACGGCCTGGCTGGTACTGCGTGGCATTCGTACCCTGGCGCTTAGGATGGAACGGCATAACGCGAACGCTCTCGCCGTAGCCGAATATCTCGAAGGTCATCCCAAGATAAAGCAAGTTCATTACCCGGGTTTGCCTTCGCACCCACAGTATGAGCTAGCCCAGCGGCAGATGAACGGCTACGGTGGAATGTTGGCCTTTGATGTAGGTGGTGTCGATGAGGGGCGGCGGCTGGTAGATCATCTAAAGCTGTGTACACTGGCAGTATCTCTGGGCAACGTAGAGACACTCATCCAGCACTCGGCTTCCATGACGCATGCAGCCATCCCCCGAGACCGACGGCTAGCCCAAGGAATCTCAGACGGATTGATCCGCATGTCTGTTGGAATAGAGCGGGCAGCGGATATCATTTCGGATCTGGAGCAGGGCCTCGCGCAATTATAGGTATTGGAGGTTACCAGAAAGGACTATTCTATGTCGGACATGCTGGTAAAACTGTATGCACTTCCGGACCTGGAAGTAGAGGTAGCAACCCAACGCAGCCAGGGTGTTGAGATCAGGAGGGCGAAGGCCCCCGAACGGGAGCTGGTAGTGGGCTGGGTGAGCAGAACTTTTCGCGAGAGGTGGGGCAACCAGTGCTCACAAACGTTTGGTCATCTGCCGCCGACCTGTCTGATCGCCGTCCGGGAGAAGGATATTCTGGGTTTCGCCTGCTATGACGCTGTTTTCCGCGGTGTCTTCGGTCCTACGGGTGTGGCAGAAACCGAACGTGAACGGGGTATCGGCAGAGCGCTTCTGATTGCAGCCCTGCATACCATGCGGGAGGACGGCTATATATATGGTATTGTAGGCCGTGTTGGCCCGGTCGATTTCTACGCCCGGCATGCAGGTGCGGTGGTCATTAAGGATTCGGATCCCGGAATGTTCACTCAATTGCTCAGGTGAAGCGGGCTGATGGAGTTTATCGGTGCAGACTGAATATTAAATAGGCGGTATCCATGAACACCTGGTATTTTGTGCATGTTTCAGACATCCAACCTGGATCACCACGGTCTTTTCGTTTTAATCCCAGGTACTACGAGAATTGGCAAATCGCTCGGGAGCAGATCATGCGCCTCAAGCCTGAGCTCATGGTGATCGGGGGGGATATAACCAGGGATGGCTCAGTCCACGATTTTGAGTTCCAGGAGATGAAGGCATCATTAGACAGCATGCAGATACCCTATCGCGCAATCCCTGGTAACATGGACACGGGCAATAAGCATACGGTTAAGCAAGGGCCCAGACCGGAGCGGGATGATATCGGCTTGAATGTGACCAGCGAGCAATTGCGAAGGTTCAGCCGCTACTTTGGTGAATTCCCCTGGTCGTTCGTGCATAAGAATGTGCGTTTCAGCGGCTTCTATGCCGCCCTCGCCGGTTCTGGTCTGCCTGAGGAAAAGCGAATGTGGCAGTGGCTGGAAGATCTCAAGAAACTGGAACCAGCTCAGCACCACATCATGACAATCCATTATGCTCTGTTTATCGATGATCTCGAGGAATCCAATTTTGACATTACCAAACCGGAAGAATATCCTGCATGGTATTTCGGTATTGATCAGCCCTATCGCAGACACATTTTCGAAGCTTTCAAAGCGGGTAACGTTAATATGGTATTCAGTGGTCATATACAATGCCGGCGACCTGTTCAAGCCATTGATAGTATTCAATTCTACAAGTCTGCGGGTATTCCTTTTTCACAATTCGATGATCGATGGCCGGATGGCGACCCGACCCTGGGATTTTATCATTGCCGGGTGACGGACGACGAGGTTGATGTCATATTTGTTCCCCTTGAAAGGGAATCCACTGCCACGGGGGGCTGGGGGAAAGGTGGACATATAAAACCGGAGGATCGTGATTACTCACTAGCCCAACCGGACTGGTCATCGGGCTTCTCAAAAAAGAAGTGAGGAGATTCATTACATGAATGAAAAGGTATCAGGAGTCGCAATAGATCCAGGGGATATTTTTACCTGGCCGATTATCACCGAAGAGGACGAAGAGGCGGTACTGGAGGTCCTGCGACGAGGCGCCATGTCCGCGCGAGATGTGACACTGCAGTTTGAAGAGGAGTATGCACGGTGGCAGGGTAATAAGTACGCATTGGCCTTCAATAATGGCACGTCGGCGCTGCAAACGGCCATGTGGGCGGTTGGAGTTCGAGCCGGTGATGAAGTCATTTCGCTGAGTGTAACATATTGGGCAACCATCCTGCCCTGCCTGTCATTGGGTGCGACACCTGTTTTTGCCGAGGTTGATCCGGATACACTGACCCTGGATCCCGATGACATCGAGCACCGGATCACAGGACGGACCAAGGCGATTGTTGCTCAGCATAACTATGGTCACCCGTCCGACATGGATTCCATCATAGCGATCGCAAAAAAGCATGATCTAAAGGTTATCGAGGATGTAGCTCATGCGCAAGGTTCACTCTATAAGGGAAAGAAGCTTGGTACCTTCGGAGATGTATCCGGTATCTCCCTGATGTCCCAAAAGTCGCTCATGGCCGGGGAAGGGGGGATGCTGACAACCGACGACAAGGATATCTATGAACATGCTGTGGCCTGGGGGCACTACGCACGTTTCAAACGTGACCTGGTCGATAATGAGAATCTCAAGCCCTATGCGGGTCTGCCGCTTGGCGGGTATAAATACCGTATGCACCAGCTCAGTTCTGCCGTGGGGCGGGTGCAGCTCAAGCATTACGATGAACGGTGTGTCGAGGTCCGCAAGGCTATGAATCTTTTCTGGGATTTGATGGAAGGTATCCCCGGAATGAAGGCCCACCGCCCACCGGAAGACTCCAAGAGCACTATGGGGGGTTGGTACAACTCGGTGGGATTGTATCGGCCGGAGGAATTGGGTGGATTATCCATCACCGCCTATACCAACGCCTTGCTGGAGGCGGGGGTGCCGGTGAATCCGGGGATCAACCGGCCATTGCATCTGCATCCGTTGTTTCACGACTGTGATATCTACGGTCACGGCAAGCCAACAGTTGTGGCGTTCCAGGAGCAGGAGAAGCCAGACGTGCCCTCTTTGCCGGTATCCGAAGCCATCCATGGCCGCGCGATGCGGGTACCCAATTTCAAGAAATTCTATCCAGAGATTATCGAGCAGTATGTGCAGGCGTTCCGGAAAGTCTCAGATAATTACCGTATACTGCTGAAGAACGATCCGGGCAATCCACCCGGTTTCGGCAAGTGGTGAGCAGCACTGGTGGAAATGCGAGCCAGTGATGCCAGAGCTAACCTATCACCATGAGGAATCAAATTGAGTACCAAGGATAAGCCAGGTATCAGTCTCGTCGGTTGCGGGATCATCTCCGAGGTGCAGGCTGAGGCGATTCAGAATGCGGATAATGCCGAGCTGGTATCCGTTTACAGCCGGAAGCGGGAGAATGCGGAGCGGATCGGGGAGCAATTTCAAGTTCCCTGGAGTACAGACTGGGATGCGTTCATCCAGGATGAGCAGGTGGACATTGTATCGATCTGTACGCCTAGCGGTAATCATCTGGATTATGGACGGCAGGCAGCTAAAGCCGGGAAGCATGTGGTAGTGGAAAAGCCGATCGAGGTGACGCTTGAACGGGGGAGAGAGCTAATCCAAATCTGCCGTAACCGGGGGGTCAGGCTTGCGGTCATTTTCCAGAACAGATACATGCCGGAGGTTCAGCGTCTGAAGCGGCATCTCGAGGCTGGTGAGTTGGGGGACATTTTCCTGGCCAGTGCCTACGTGAAGTGGTATCGCAAGCAGGAGTATTACGACAGTGCCGAATGGCGGGGATCGTTCGCATTGGACGGCGGTGGCGTGTTGATCAACCAGGCGATCCATACCATAGATCTGCTGCAATGGATGGTAGGGGAGGTGGAGAGTATTTCCGGCCATATCGGCACCTTGACCCATGAACGGATCGAGGGTGAGGACAATGCTGTCGCTGTATTACGATTCAAGGGTGGTGCCCTGGGTGTGATCGAAGGCTCAACTTCAGTTTTACCACCGATGCCCAGACGTCTGGAGATCCATGGCACCCAGGGTACAGCGATACTGACGGGGAGTGCATTACGCATCGAGAATGCTGACGGGTCTCGCAAGGATTCCAAAGAGGAGTCTCATCCGGAGCTATCCGCGGGGGCGCAGAAAGGCTTCTCCGCCGTACCACACCAGAGACAGTTCGAAGCGATCGTTGAGGCCATCAAGAAGGGAACGGATCCGCCGGTTTCCGGAGACGAGGCACTGAAATCGCTAGCCATTGTCCTGGGGATCTACGAGTCGTCCCGGACGCAGCAGCCGGTGTACTTGAGCAGCGGGTGAGTGGGAGAATTCCGGAATATCTACAGATCATGACCCACGTATAGTGTAGTGCCTTAATCATTATCAAAGAAGAGTGCTCAGTATGCCTTTGAATGGCTGGGACGGAATCAAGAAAGGGGCCGATTTAGAGAAGTATTTCAAGGATCCCCCAAGGGAGTTCTCGCTCCTGCCGTTCTGGGCATGGAACGATACCCTGGAGGAGGAGAGACTACGCATCCAAATCGACGAGATGCTGGATAAGGGGGTGTATGGTGCCTTCATGCACGCCCGGACAGGAATTGAGAACAGCGAGACACCTTATTTCTCCGAAGGCTGGTGGGAAGCGGTCAAGATTGCAGTAGAGCATGGTGCGCGCAAAGGTTTTCTCACGATTCTCTATGATGAGGATAAGTGGCCGAGTGGAAGCGCCGGGGGTCGAGTGGTAGCAGCCAGCCGGGAATATTCAAAGCGGGGCGTCAAGGTTGACAGGTGGGAGATCACTGGTCCTCGAAAGCTCACCCTTGATTTTTCAGGGAGCACCATCGCTATTCTGGTGGGGAAGCTCATCGGCCAGGCGAGCCTGGACCCAGACAGCATTATCGATCTTACAGATCACAAGGGGAGTAGCTGGCAGGTCCCTGAGGGTTTATGGAGTATCACCCATTTTCACGAATTATCCGATAGCGGTATTCAGATCGACTACCTGAGCAAGGAAGCGGTCTGCGAATTCATTGCCCTCACCCATGAGGAGTACCACCGGCGATTCGGAGAGCATTTCGGTCGTACGATACCGGGAATATTCTTTGATGAAATCTACGCTGATCTCGAGGGGGCCGATCTGGTCTGGTCGAAGGATTTCCTGCATGAGTTCAAGGAGAGGAAGGGGTACGATCTCAGACCATACCTGCCCTATCTCATCTATCATGCCGGTCCGGAAACTCCCAGGATCCGATGCGATTATTTTGATGTATTCAGTTCCCTGTACACCGAAGCGTGGTTCGACCAGATCGCCAACTGGTGTGAGGAGCACCAGATATGGCTGACGGGCCATACGCTCGAGACCATTCGGGATTACCAGAATCAGGGTGATTATTTCAGGACCTGGGGACCGGTTCAAATTCCCGGTACGGATAACGAAGACTACCGCTACTCTTTCCCCCGGCGGGTGCGCTGGTACAAGGCCAAGCAGCTCAGTTCACTGGCCCATATCTATGGGAAGAAACGGGCCATGGTAGAAGCCCTGGGGGGCGGAGGCTGGGTAGTGCCTTTCCATGACTACAAGATCGGGCTGGCTCTCTTGGGCGTTTACGGACTGAATATGTTCGTTCCGCACCTTTTCCATTATAGTGTTGAGAAGCCCGAGTGCCTGGAGGACTGGCCCCCAAGCTGGTTTTATCAGAATCCCTACTGGAAGTATTTCCGTAAGCTGGCGGATTTCGGGCGGAGGATCGCTTTCATGGGCAGCCTGGGAAGGCATGTCTGTGATGTGTGCGTGCTCCATCCGATTACAACATTGTGGGCAGGCGGTATGAATCGAAGGGAGGATGTAGGGACGCTGGGGGGTGGTGAAACCGGGGACCTCCTGGAGATACAGTACAATGCCATCCAGCAAACACTGCTGGAAAACCTAATAGACTACGACATTATCGACCCGGAGTCGGTGATAGCCGCTAAGGTTTCAGGGAAGAGGCTGCACCTAGCCGACGAGGGGTATGCGGTGCTCATCCTCCCACCCCTCCAGGTGATCAGAAGAAGCGTTGCCGCCAAGGTGGAAGCCTTCTTCAAGAAGGGCGGCACTGTCATCGCCATGAACCAGCTGCCTACCGGTTCCATGGAGGGGGGAGAGAACGACGGCTATGTCATAGAGATATTCGAACGCGTCTTCGGCTTCGATCCCCGGTCACTGCGCATCGGCTATTTCGAGACGGACGGAAGCCTTGAAAAGGAATATGTGGTACACACAAACCGCAAGGGTGGGCGAGCTTACTTCGCGAAGGCGACTACACATATTCCGAGCATCCTGGCGCAGCGTATTGACAGGGACGTCGAGGTCGTAGCAGGTGATGGTGCCGGTTTGCGGGTACTGCATCGCGAAGCGGAAATGCATGACATCTATTTCCTCGTAAACGAGCAGAAACGTCCGAAGAGCCTCACACTGACACTGCGAACCGATAGGGTCCCTGAGCTATGGGACCCGGAGAGTGGGAGAATAAAGGCACTCTCGAACTATTCCGTCATTAACGGGAAGTTGCTCATTCCGCTAACATTAGAGGCCTGGGACGCCTGCTACCTTGTCTGCCATTCGAGTGACGGGCGGGGGACAGCCGCTGTCATCTCACATACAAACCTTAGGGAGGCCAATATTCGGGAGTCCGAGTCCGATCATATCGTGGTGGATGGTTGGCATCGCGGGGATGAGGATCATATCAAGCTGGAATTGATCCGGCCGGCGGACGGCTTCAGCACAACCATCAGGGAACGTCTGAAGCACCAGCAGCACCTTACACCTATTCAATTGGCAGATGAATGGGAATTCATTCCTGTCCCGGAAGCCCTGGATCAGGAGTGGAGAGCGGATGTTTCCACATCAGAAGTCGAACTTCCGGTCATGAGGTTCCGATGGACGGGTGCCAGCGAGGAAAATACGGTGCCTGGATGGACTCACGACGATGCTGATTGGGACGAATGGAAGCAGGTAAAGATAGAGGATAGTTACAGCACTAATAAAGGGTGCCAGCGGTACCTGAGCAGCTGGGATGGTGCCTGGATCAACAGCTACAGATATTACCGGCATTGGGGGGTGTTAGGGGGAGACGAGGTTACTTTTCGCCGCGAGTTGAACCTCGAAAATGATGTCACCAGCGGCTGGCTTGGCATTACAGCCGATAAATCCTATGCGCTGCGGGTGAATAATAAAAACGTTGGTCGTGGTTCTAGCTGGAAGGAACCACAGCTGCACAATATCGCTCCTCTTCTAAACAAAGGCCGGAACGTCATCACGGTTAGTGTTAATCAGTGCCGGGGTCTGCTGGTGCAGGGCGAGCTCGAGTTCACCGATGGTAGAAAGCATTGTTTGATATCCGATGAACGTTGGGAGGTATCGGCAGATGGGGGTGGCTGGAGTGCTGCTCATCCGTACATCTATCCTCCGCTGGGACCCTGGGGGGAAGTGCCTGTGCCGAACCGTGAGCATACGTTCCCGGTGGTGCTGTGGTATCGTCAGTACCTCCCGGTGGGAGCCAGAGCCATCAGTAATCTCGTTATCTCGGGTGAATACGAGCTATTCGTGAATGGCCAGCAGATCGAGGTCTCCAAGGGGTGCGACGAGACAGACATATCGCACGCCGTTTCCGGCTATCCGGACATACTGACCATCAAAGTCATCGCTGAAAAGGATGATGACGGAATTCTTGAGCCGGTCAGGATTTCCTGCGGCAAAGGCAAGATCCGTTTAGGCCCCTGGAACGAGCAGGGATTGTCATGGTACTCGGGAAGAGCGGTGTATTCGAGCGAGTTTGCGCTTCAGGATGACTATATCGATCCGGAAATCAAGTTGATACTGGATCTGGGTGAGGTCCGGTACTGCGCTGAAATATGGGTGAATGACGAGCTGGTTACCTATCACCCTTGGCCGCCGTACACTGCAGACATTACCGCTCATGTCCGAGAGGGCAGAAACAAGATTTCGATCGTAGTGGCGAACCTCCTGGCCAATCGAAGGCTGTGGGACATCCCCGATGAGAAATTGACGGACCTACGCAGCCGCTTCAATCATGAAGGTACTGTACTACGCGAAAAGGAATGCTTAATATCTGGCCTTCTGGGACCGGTCCAGGTCGTTCCTTATCGACATGTGACCTTTGAGCTCAGCAACTGAATCAACGGACCAGGTGGAGTTGCCGGGTCCGTTAGAAGCAGCAAAGTGATCACTGACCGTTCTTTACCGCTGCTGTAGACTTTCCTAATTCTATTCCAACTATTTCAGTACCAGCGCGGATCTGTTGCACCGTCATCAGCAACAACAATGGTGATGCTGGTACGACCATGACAAGGTAACAGAACGTGATGAGTGTCACGCTGATCGGATCAATGCAGGAATCCCTGACAACGATCCCATGAAGAGGAAGGTCTAACCGTGTGCAAAATCAGGAGCAGTGATGAGAACAACAATAGTAACAGCGATCATTCTTGCAGCGGCCCTGCCCATTTTTGCGCAGGAAGAGGTACTTATATCCGGGAAGGTATCCCATGGGGGCTTTGGCGGCGCAAGCGCGAAGATCACCCAGGTTAGCGGTCAGCCGGGATTCATGATCGGGAGCCGTGCCGGCTGGATCATCAATCACAAGTTCGTTCTGGGGACCAGCAACTACAACCTGCTGAGCCGAGTTGATGTCCCGGAACCGGGGATCGCGGACGATCTCTACCTGGCCATGGAGTATTCGGGTCTCGAAGTAGAATATATACCCGATTCAGACAGGCTGATTCATTACTCATCTCACGCGCTTTTTGCCCTGGGTACCATTTACCTGCGGGACCGTAATTTTCACAGGTACACGAATGATGATTTCATTTTCGCATTCGAACCTTCCCTCAGTGTAACACTCAACGTGGTGAAATTTTTTCGCCTATCCTTGAGCGGCAGCTATCGATTGGTGTTTGGCGTTGAGTCGGGTGGCCTTGAAAACAAGGACCTGAGCGGCCCAGGTGCGGCGTTGACTCTCAAATTCGGGAAATTTTAAGAGGGTGGCAGATCCTGAAGAGATAGGAACCTGCTACCATGCAGGAACAGTGATTGATACCTGCATGCACAGCATGCTGATATTGACAAATAGAGGAGTAGAAAAATGAAAATACACAGATTGACATTCATCCTTGTATGCCTATTGTCCCCAATGCTTGCGCAGGAGCAGACGCTCTTCACCGGTCGTATCGACCACGGTGGTTTCGGTGGTCCCATATTGCAGTTAACCCAGATAGACGATCAGACGGGCGTTCTGATCGGGGGACACGGCGGTTGGATCATCAATCACGTTGTCTATGTCGGTGGTGGTGGCGTCGGGCTGGCCAATGAGATCGAGGTAAGCAGTGCTGCTGACAGCCTGCCCTATCTCAACCTGGGATATGGTGGTCTGGAGCTGGGAGTGATCCTGGCGTCCAACAAGCTGGTCCATTTTACCGTCAGCTCGCTCATAGGTGGCGGAGGTGTCAACTACCGTGGCACGAGTTGGGATGGTGATTATCAAGCGGGTACAATAGACGATGCGTTTTTCGTGCTTGAACCAGCTCTGCATCTGGAGCTGAATGTGACCAAGAACATGAGGGTCGCCCTTGGGGGCAGCTATCGATATGTATCCGGGATTGATCTGGAGGGTCTGTCGGATAGTATGATCAGCGGCCCCTCCGCCTCACTGACATTCAAATTCGGGAGATTCTAGAAGTCGTTAGAACGGAGATGCTGCCATCCCTGGAGAGCGGGGGTGGCAGGTCTCTGTTCCGTAGTCTAAACCTAGACCTGCTCAGTAGTCTCCAGTTCATTCAGTTTGCCAAGAGCCGTGGAAAATTGCTCTTCGGCTTTACCCAGATAGGTATGGCACTCGTGGATGTAGCCATCGGCTGAGGCAGACCAGACCCGGTTCAGATACCGCTCCCCGGCAGCGAAAATGCTCATCACATCGGCGTAGGCCTGGAGGCTGTAGACATGGCCGATAGCTTCCCGGGCCTCGACGAACCTGGCAAGGTCATCGGGGAAGAGCTCATCGATCTTGTGGCGCAGGTCGTAGGGATTGATAGATTCCTTCTCCTGGTTCAGCCGGGTGACTTTCTCAACGATGCTGGCAAGGCTTTCCTGAATGTCGATGATATTGCCAGCCAGGGTACCATCCTCCCGGGCGGCTCTTGAAGTGGTGATCCTGACTATAGCCACGCCGGTAATACCGACGGCCATGCCGATGATAAAATAATACCAGTTCACCTCAGTGGGGTGCAGGACCGTAGTCAAGG
>CP070787.1:3052199-3056139 GCA_020346745.1 Fidelibacterota bacterium
CATGAATGACTAAAAGCCAAGCTTCAGGAATGAACCAAAGAATAGGGGCAGGTCATTCCCCTGGATATCAAACATGAAAAAATCAAATAAAGAAGAAGAAAGACGAACAGACACGGACGAAGTATTAGATCTGCTGGACGCATATCTAGCCTCATCTGCAGTTTGTGCGGCAATGGAACTCGGCCTATTTTGGCACCTTGATAGAGAGATCCTAAGTGGGAAGAAAATTGCTGGACTACTTATGCTACCTATCAAACGATGTCAGTACTGGTTGCAGTACTTGTGCAAATTAGGTCTACTAGAGCAAGTGCCTAATGGATTCTCACTATCGGCAAAAGCTCAATCCGCAATCCTTGACTCTTATAGCCAAGAAACATGGATGTTATTGGCAAAGGAGTCTATAGAACAGTTCCCGGTTTTTCAATTTCTTTCGTCTCACTTCCGTGACCAGGGATCACTGTGGGAAGCTGCAGGATTAGATCCTCCTATGTATGTTGAACGAATGAGTGAGGACCCAGTTAGGGCTCGTCAGTTTACACGTATGCTATATGAGTTACATCAACCATTAGCGCAAGAAATCGCAAATCTGCTAGATATGAGCCAAATCAATAAGCTAATGGACTTGGGAGGAGGTTCTGGTGTTGTGTCAATGACTTTGCTCCGTCGATATCTCCATCTAAGTGCGCTTGTTGTAGATATTCCAAATGTATGTAGTGCTGGGCGTGAACTCGCTGCAGAGAACTCACTTGAGGATAGATTGATATTTCACCCAGCAGATTTCACTCATGATGAATTGCCTTCTGGTTTTGATATGGTATTGGAATGCGATGTTGGTATATATAATGAAGAATTGTTCAACAAGGTACGAGGGTCGTTAAATCCAAGTGGTCGATATGTGATAATTGATCAGTTCGCACCTGCTAAAGGTGTAGCTCCCTTTTCACGATTATCATGGGCCCTTCAAAGTTCAATTAGAGACCCAGATTTCTCATATCCCACATCTCAAGAGATTGTTTCAATGCTTGAGAAATCTGGCTATCACCTAGTAACATCCCATGAATTGCCAAGGATTGGCTCTAAAACTGCACAATTCACCGATGATATGTACATTATCAATGCACACGTTTGATCAGGATGCCTAACCACTCGCTGAATCAGACCGGGGATTCGGGGCTGACCTGCCCCAAGCAAGTGGTGTCTCGCTCACTGTTTATGACATCCTTGGGCGTGAGGTGATAAGGCTGGTGGATGGCTACAAAGAGCCGGGGCATCACTAGGTAATGTGGCATGGCTGGGACGCGGATGGCCGTGAGCTCTCCTCCGGTATCTACATTGCCCGGTTGGTGACGCCGGAATACACCAAGTCCATCAAGATGGTGCTGCTGAAGTAGGGGGCAACCCTTATAACTTTAGAAGTGGTCCAAAGAATGGAGGCAGGTCAGAAATAGATATGAGAGGCCTTGTCTACAGGATAGCGATAGCCTTTTTATATAGTATAATCTGCACGGGGTTTATCAGGGGGCAGAATCAACCTCCTATCCTCTTCAATACCAACTTTGAGGGTGGAGCCCTGGGGAAAATTGAGACTATCTCCAGCACCCACTTCATCTGCAACGTACCGGGGCAGTATAACCACCAAGGCCGCAATCGCCAGGCCAGCTGGTACTATTTCCGCATGGAGAATGTGAAGGGAAGGGACATCACCCTGGAGCTCGCCGATCTGATTGGGGAATACAACTATCGCCCAGGTTCCCACTCGATCACAAAAGAGACGCGGCCTGTGTACAGTTACGAGGGGCAGACATGGCGTCACTTCGAGAGCATGGGCTGGAACGAAGAACTGGTGCGGGGCATTCTACGGTTCCGACCTGAGGAGGACCACATCTGGATTGCCCATGTGCAGCCCTATACCACGGCCGACCTGAGCCGGCTACTGGAGGACATTAAGGCTTCGCCCCATCAGCGGACGGAGGTAATCGGCAAGACGGTTCAGGACCGGGATATTCACTTGGTTACCATCACCAACTTCGACCAGCCTGATGAGAATAAGCGAGCCGTCTGGCTACTGGCCAGGCAACATGCTTGGGAGACGGGCACCTCTTTTGCCGCCGAAGGAGCTATCCGGTACTTACTTTCCGAGGACCGTGAAGCCCGGCATATCCGGGACCGGGTCATCTTCAAGATCGTACCTATGGCGGACCCCGATGGCGTGGCCCTTGGCGGTGTAAGGTTTAACATCAACGGCTACGATCTAAACCGCCATTGGGAAGAGGTAGACCTACGGCACCCCGGATATCTGGAACGGATGCCCGAAATCTGGTACCTTAAAAAGGCCATTATTACTTATGCCCGGGCCCAGAAACCCATCGATCTGCTGGTCTATCTGCACAACACGGAAAACCAGTCCTTCATTCACGACGCTCCGGCAGGTAATACCGGGATGAAACGGCGGGTGGACCGGTTTTTCAATTTGCTGGTGAAGGAGACCAAGTTTGATGCAGCCTTCAAGCCCGAGAAGCGTCCGGCGGAAAATTCCACAACCAGCATGGCCCTCTACCGGGAAGCAGGAATCCTGGCGCTGCTCATGGAGCTAAAGGTAGAGTACGACCAGACCCTGAAACGCTACCCCACCGCCGCCGACCGCACAACCTTCGGAGCGGGACTGGCCCGCTGTATGGCAAAAGCTATTCTCGAGGAATAATCATGCCCAAACACACGCCTTGGATTTCTCGGCACCCTGCCCGCTGAGTATGCCCTCCAGCCGGGCTACCATCAGGTACAGTGGAATGGCATAAACAATCAAGGTAAAGAACTGCCCTCCGGCATTTACATTGCTCGTCTGGTAACCCCAGAGTACGCCCAGTCTATCAAGATGGTGCTGCTGAAGTGGGGGAGAGCCCTGTTTAGTTTATTATTGTTCCTGGGGCATAGTACATTGCCTTGGAGCCTTCCAGAAGAAGACTGCAACGATCAATAGATCCATGGTGGATAGCGGTTGACCGGAGCTGATAGAAGGAGGTCACACGAAATGCTGCCTCGTGTTGTTGTACATAATGCTGTTAGTGTTGATGGACGAATCGACTGGTTTACGCCCGATGTTGGTCAGTTCTATGGGCTAGCATCCCGTTGGAAAGAGGATGCCACACTAGCGGGAAGCGACACGATCTATAATCCGGAGGAATCCACAACGGAGGAAGAGGATGAGTCCTTAGAGCCGCCGGTAGTGGAGGCTGATGATACCCGACCTCTGCTGGTTGTGTCTGATAGCCGGGGACGAGTTCGCAACTGGCTGCAACTCCGCCGGGCTGGTTATTGGCGTGACATGGTGGCATTGTGCGCGCGTAAGACTCCCCAAGCCTATCTGGAATACCTAAGTGCGCGTCATGTCAACTTCATAATTGTGGGTGAGGAGCGGGTGGATTTCCGCGAAGCCTTAGAGGGCCTGCATACGCGCTACGGCGTGGAGCTGGTTCGTGTGGACAGCGGAGGAACCCTCAATGGGATTCTCTTCCGTGCTGGTCTTGTGAACGAGGTGAGCCTGCTTATTCACCCGAGTCTGGTGGGTGGTACCTCGTCACGTTCCATGTACCGGGCACCTGATCTGATCACACCTGGGGGTGTGATCGACCTGAAGCTGACCTACTGTGAGCAGCTGGAAAATGACATAGTCTGGTTGCGATATGAAGTTACCGAGTAGGCTGGAATCAGAGGCGACCGTAAAGAACCGCAAATCCGCCAGCTGGCGGACATATTTTACCGGATACGGAACCGGATACGGGGCGACGTGCCAAAATCTGATTGTGCACATGTTGACAGAGCTTGAGGGTAGGTTGCAGAAATCGGGCTTGGCTCGCAGGAAGGAGGGGGTGGTGTCTGTAACCAAATTGTGTCGCAATTCTGCACGTTTGTGGGTACCTTTCATTCGTAGGTTTACCTCGAA
>CP070787.1:3056239-3059148 GCA_020346745.1 Fidelibacterota bacterium
AAACAGGGCACTGAATTTCTCCGGGCTGTAGGGCCGGTTGTAGTCGCCCCACCAGATCTTGTCCTCGGTAGTGGGTTCCCGAACGACGAATTTATCCGCGGCCGCACGCGCCGTGTGCTTCCCCGTATTGACCAGCACCGGACCCTCGTGGGCAATGCGGCCTTCATTGCGAAAGACGATCTCTTCGTAAAGCGCCGGAGTAGGCAGGTTCCAGAAGATCCGGTCCAGGTGGAGCAGGCCGTGGTTCTTCAGGCGAAAGTCGGAAGCCAGATCCTTGGCCTGCTTGGTGGCTGGCGTGTCGAAATGCAGATACTTACTCATGACCAATCCCTTACCAGTTTGCGATCGCCGATGTACAGCTCATTAGGCGAGTTAAGATCCAAAGCCCATTTCATGCGCTCCACCCCTTCCTGGATGTCCTTGATGGTGCCGCAGAAGCTCAGCCGCAGGTATCCTTCCAGGCCGAACTCGACACCCGGGACCGTGACCACCTGCACCTTATCGATGAGGAACTCGGCCAGGGCCGTGGAGTCCTTGTTGTAGACGCTGAAGTCGGCGAAGCAATAGAACGTGCCGTCGGGCTTGGTGACCTTAATGCCGTCAAAGGCGTTGAGCTGTTCCACCATGACATTGCGGTTGTTCTCCAGGGTGACCCGCAGGGCTTCCACTCCGGACTGGATGCCATTGATGGCGCCGATGGCAGCCTTCTGCAGCACAACGGCGGGTCCTGAGGTCTGGTGGCTCTGGATGTTGGTCATCACTTCGATGATCTTCTTGCTGGCCACTGCCCACCCAATGCGGAAACCGGTCATGGCAAACTGCTTGGAGACCCCATTGATGAGGATCAGCTTGGAGTTCTCCGACCGGTCCTTGGCATAATCGTAGCAATTGATGGGCTTGCGGCCATCGAAGATCAGCCGGTGGTAGATGTCATCCATGATCAGGTAGAGGTCGCGTTTCTCACAGAACTCCACGATGTCGGCGATGAACTCCTCTGAATACATGGCACCGGTGGGATTGCTGGGACTGTTGATGATGACAGCTTTGGTATAGGAGCCAACCTTCTCCTCGATATCCTGAAGGCGGGGATAAAAGGTACCGTCTTCCGGCAGAGCTGCTACTGGCAGTGCCTGGCACAGCTTGACCATCTCGGGATAGCTCACCCAGTATGGTGCCGGGAAGATGACCTCTTCCTGCGGATTCAGGATCGCTTGCAGGGCTACCATGATGGCCTGCTTGGCACCACCGGAAGCGATGACATTCTCCGGCTCCACTAGGCGGTCGTAATGCTCCTCCGTGTAGCGGATGATGGCTTTTTTCATCTCGGGGGTACCATCGGCGGGTGTGTACCTGATCTCGGCGGTGTTCAACAAGCCCGCCGTTGACAGGATGGCATCCAGCGGCGCGGGGCTCTTCGGCTCGCCACCGCCCAGATGGATGACGGGGTCACCTTTGGCCCGCAAAATAGCGGCCTTCTCATTCAGTTTGAGGGTCACCGATTCGCTGATGGATCGTGCGATTTGGCTTATACTCATCGGTCTCACTCTATCATAATTGATACCGTGTAGCACAGGGATTCTGACGCATTCAGCCCTAGAAACGAGCTGTTCAAGCTCGGCGTCAGTTCTTGAAACACCAAGAAACTGGTAGACTAGTTTAGCTTCAATCGCTAGGGCGGGGCAAGTATTCTTGAAGCCGGAAGGTCATGAAAATGATCATTCTAGGCTTTGGTTACTGTACGGGATGAAACCTACGGTAGATATCCAGGCCCGCCACGTACAGGCAGGAAACCAGCACCAGCGTCACCGACGTGGCAAGGAGGAGACCCCAGCCCGCCGCGAGCCAGAGCTTGGAATGAAGACACTCCACTTATACCTTCGACTCAATTGTATTAGGAGCGCAGTATGAGCCGGCCAACCTGGATTCTCATATTCTCACTGATGCCTTTGCTGTCATCCTGTGGGCCTTCGCAGGAGAAGAAAGAGATCATCGCGTATATGGATGAAGTACTGAAAGGGCCGGAGAGGCAGGTGGAAAACTATGACTTCGATCCTGAATCGGATATCCTTTCCCGGATTAAGGCCCCCATGGACGACTTCCTGGCCTACGTGCAGAAAGCCGACAACCGGGAGTATACCGCATACCTGCCTAGCGAGCAGGAGCTGGAACTCATTGAAGCGTCCATAAATCTGCTGCCCCCACTGCATCAGAGCATCATGAAAGAACGGGTCATAGAAATATGTTTCATTAATGATTTCCTGTCCAGCGGCTGGGCGGATTGGGTGCTCGACAAAAACGGGGATATCTACTGTGTACTGGCCCTGGCACGCCGGACGCTCGAATCCGATATGTCCACCTGGCTGAATGCCCGGGAGCAATCGTGCTTCTTCCAAGACGAGCCGGATGTCAGTCTCCGTATTGACATCGGGACCGAGTATAGCGGCTTCTTGGGCATCCTCCTACACGAAACCACCCATGTACTTGATTATATCATCAATGTTACCCCCTTCGTGGAGCCATCCACCTATTACCTGGCGATCTACCAGAAAAAGCAACCCGCCGACACCACTCCCTTCACCGAGGGTGTCTGGGAAGGCATATTCACTCCTCACGCAGCCTACAATTTCGCGCTGCGAGACAGCATCACTTACTATGGATTCGACAATGGTCCCAAACTTGACGTGTCGGCTGCCCGGGAAGTGTATGAGCAGCTAGCGACAACTCCATTCGTATCTCTGCTAGCAAGCAGGAACTGGGCCCAGGATCTCGCGGAGCTGGTCCTGTTTTACCACCTCACCCGGAAACTGAACCAGCCCTATGCCATCCATGTGGTGGAAGCCGGCGAGCTCAGTCATACGTACGAACCTATGGACAATCCGAAGGTGCAGGAACGATTCAGTCAGATGGAG
>CP070787.1:3059248-3088455 GCA_020346745.1 Fidelibacterota bacterium
TGGAGTCATAGCACTACTTCCAATGATTCAATATGGATTCGAGCAAGGAGAGAAAATAGGGCAACGGGAGCTGGGATGCATAGGATTATCATGGTGGGGTGCCGCTGTCGCCTTACTGCCCGGATTGCGGTTAAATCCGGACGCCGTTCAGACTGCTGGCAGGACGTAAAAGAGGACCGCAAGGAAATGGCTCACGCTGCCGCCCAGAACAAAGAGATGCCAAATGGCGTGGTTATAGGGCAGCTTATGCCAGACATAGAAGATGACCCCCGTCGTGTAGAGCACTCCGCCGATTGCCAGCCATACTAGGCCCCCGGTGGGAATATGGACCAGCATCTCCCGTAAGGCAATGACACATAGCCAGCCCATTAATATATAGGTCAGGATTGAGAGTTTCCCTTGGCGACGGACAAAAAGCGATTGGAAGGCGATGCCCAGCAGGGCCAATCCCCAGATGACACCAAACAGGGTCCAGCCCCAAATCCCCCGCAGGCTCACTAGCAGAAAGGGAGTATAGGTCCCGGCAATCAGGAGATAGATAGTGGTATGGTCGATGATCTGCAAGACGGCCTTACCCCTGGGATTTTGCACTCCGTGGTAAAGTGTGGAAGCCAAGTACAGGATGATGAGGGTACTGCCATAGATGGTGAAGCTCACCACCCGCCAGGGATCGCCCTGCAGCGCGGCCAGGACCACCAGCACTATCAATCCGGCCACACTCAAGGTGACGCCAATAGCGTGGATTAGACTATTGGCTATCTCCTCCCTGAGGGTATAGGCTTTGCTGGCTTGGGAGGGGTTCGGGAGTGTGGTTGTTGGAAACATGTTTTTCTACGATCAACTCTAACGTTTCAATCTGTCTGATCTGAACTCAACGGGTTGTGCGTTGCTACTACTCAGCCGTTGGGGCAGGAGCTTAAAAGCGGTGCCCGGTGAAATCAAGTACGATCCTGGCAGCGCGGATGAAAGCCGAAACCATCATACCCGGCCTCGTACTCAAGCCTTTGAGGCGGAAGGATAACTTCGTATTATCGATGCGTCGATAACCGTAGCACTTGTGGTGGAAGAAGGGCTTCCAGAGGTTCGTTCACTATAAGTGGTTCGGATATGCTTCCATGCTTTCTGGAACTGTTCACCAAGTTGCACCCAACACTAATCAGATCGGAGACCTGATGAATAGGACGATCCGTTCCTTGGCAGTTATTTTTGTCGTCCTGCTGGTCGCATCCAGCTTGATCGGTCAGGAGACGCCCCGGGATAAGGCCAAGTACGTGCCCAAGTATAGAGATCCCGTGTTGGAGGAGATGAGGACCGGGAAGGAGCGGGCGAACAATCGGCAACAGGCCCAGACACAGAAGATCCGCGACCGGCAGGAACGGTCGCAGGCAAAGGAGGAACAGGCTGAGAAACGGATCCGTTTCGACTTCACCGGGGTTCAGAAACCGGATTCGCCGCAGGCCTTTGAGAGTGTGTTCCATTTCGACCCCATCAGACAGTTTCTGACCGGGACGTGTTGGGCCTTTAGCACCACCTCGTTTTTCGAGTCCGAGGTATATCGGCTCAGCGGGCGCAAGATCAAGTTGTCGGAGATGTACACCGTGTACCACGAATACCTGGAGGAGGCTCGGCGTTATGTCCAGGAGCGAGGCGATTCCTTTTTCGACGAGGGTTCGGAGGGCAACGCCCTGATGATGGTCTGGGATCGGTACGGTATCGTACCGGCCGGGGTGTACAAAGGCGAACTGGACGAGGATGGACGCTACGACCACGAGGACATGACCCCGGAGATGATAAGCTACCTGGGCTACCTCAAGCATAGCGACCTGTGGGACGAGGATCTGGCGTTGTCGTCGCTGCGACTGATCATGGACAAGTACATGGGGACACCACCGGAACGTTTCGTATATGAGGGTGCCGACATGACTCCCAGTCAGTTCCTCTCCGAAGTGCTCCGGCTGAACCTGGACGACTACGTCTGCGTGATGTCCACGCTGGCGCAGCCGTTCCATGCCTACGGCGAATACGAAGTAGAAATGAACTGGTGGCACAGCAAGGATTATTACAACCTGCCGCTGGACCAGTTCTACGGGGTTATCAAATACGCTATTGAAAACGGCTATTCGGTCCGTCTCAATGGAGATGTTTCGGAACCGGGTTATAACGGTTTCGAGGATGCGGCGATCATTCCCACTTTCGATATCCCCCGGGAATACATCGATCAGGACGCGCGCGAGTTCCGGTTCAACAACGAGACCACAGCCGATGACCATGATGTTCACCTGGTCGGGTACCTCCGCCAGGGGGACCACGACTGGTTTCTCATCAAGGACTCGGCCAGTTCCGCACAGCATGGAAAATTCGAGGGCTATTATTTCTACCGCGAGGATTACATCAAACTGAAAATGCTGACCTATATTGTCCACCAGGACGCCCTGAAAGCAGTAGTCAGCGAATTCCGTTAGGCCCAGGCGGTGGATACGCGTCCATCGATAAACTGTATATCAATAAGACCATAATAAAGTGAGGTTCATCATGAAGAATCCCAGGCGAATCTTTCTCACCCTTGTTTCCCTGCTCATACTCAGCTCCGCCGGTTGGAATTCCCTGGCGGCCCAGGCGCCGCAGCTCCCCTGGATGGCAGCCTCCATGGCTAAGCTGGAAGGTGAGCTTGTGGCAAAGTATGGTGAGGAACAGCGCACACGTTTGCAGCGCGGCATGCAGCAGGTTGCCAGCCTGTGGCGCGCAGAGGATGGCGGTGCAGCGGATTTCGAAGCCTTTGTGCAAGCCCATTTTATGGGCAATCAGGCGGACTTGGACGCCATGTTCAACCGCTTTCAGTACCTGTTCGAGCAGCTCAGCGGGCACATGAACAAGATCATCTTGGAGTTCCGGCGCCAGTCCGACCTTGATCTGGGGCCGATCCTGCCCTTCGATCAGGTCTTCGCCGGCTATGATCCCTCGGCGCACGTGACCGATGACCTCTTTGAGAACAAGCTGGCCTTTGCCGTGCTGCTCAATTTCCCCCTCACCACCTTGGAGGAACGCCTCACCGCCGGCGAGGACTGGACCCGCCGCCAGTGGGCGGAGGTGCGGCTGGCCCAGGGCTTTTCCAGCCGGGTTCCGGCCGAGGTGAACCAGGCTATTTCTCAGGCCCGCGCACAGGCCGGGCAGTACATCGCCCAGTATAATATCTGGATGCATCACCTCCTCGATGATCAGGGCGAGCGGCTTTTTCCACCCAAGCTGCGGCTGCTGTCCCACTGGAACCTGCGGGACGAGATCAAAGCCCAGTACAGCAATCCGGAGGGCAGCTTGCCCCGCCAGCGCATGATCCAGCAGGTGATGGAGCGGATCATCACCCAGACCATCCCGGAAGTGGTGGTGGACAATCCACACGTGGACTGGAATCCGTACAGTAATGAGGTGCTACCGGCGGCCGTGCAGGATTCGGATCTGCCGGTGCCTGAAGGCCTGGTGGTATCCGATGCACCGGAACCGGATACCCGCTATGCAACGATCCTGAATAATTTCGGTACGGCGAAGCTGGCCGATCCCTACTGGCCGACCGCGCCCACGTTGATCGACCGCCGCTTTGATCTGAACCGGGAGATCCCGGAGGAGCGTGTGCAGGGCATGTTCGAGGACATGCTGTCGTCACCGCTGCTGCCGAAGGTGGCGGAGCTGATCGAGGAGCGGCTGGGCCGTCCGCTGGAACCGTTCGATATCTGGTACAGCGGCTTCCGTCCCCGCGGAAAGTATACGGAAGCTCAGCTGGATGCGATCGTCTCGAAGAAATACCCCACCGCCGCAGCATTCGAGAAAGATATGCCGCGTCTCCTGAGAAAACTCGGGTTCAGCAAGAAGCGGGCGCAGTATCTGGCAGCCAGCATCGTGGTCGATCCGGCCCGTGGGTCGGGTCATGCTTGGGGAGCGCAGATGCGCTCGGAGAAAGCTCACCTGCGCACCCGGGTCAGCGAGAACGGCATGGATTACAAGGGCTACAATATCGCCATCCACGAGCTGGGACACAACGTGGAGCAGACCCTGTCCCTCCGGGACATCGACCATACGTTGCTGGAAGGTGTACCCAACACCGCCTTCACCGAGGCGCTGGCCTTCGTGTTCCAGAGTCGCGATATGGAGCTGCTGGGACTGGCCAAGCCTGATGCCCGGAGTGAGATCATGAAAACGCTGGACGATTACTGGGGGGCGTGCGAGATCGCCGCCGTAGCCCTGGTGGACATGGGGGTGTGGCATTGGATGTACGACCACCCGGACGCGGAACCGGCGGAACTGAAAGCGGCCGTCATCCGGATCTCCAAAGACATCTGGAACCGGTATTACGCCCCCATCTTCAACCAGGAGGATGTACTGCTGCTGGGGGTCTACTCGCACATGATCATGCGCAACCTGTATCTGCCCGATTATCCCATCGGTCATATTATAGCCCAGCAGATCGAGGAACAGATGCAGAAGGCGGGGACCATCGGATCCGAGTTCGAGCGGATGGTCGCGTCAGGTAATATAGCTCCCGATCTCTGGATGAAGCACGCCACCGGCTCCGAGGTGAGCGCGGAGGCCTTGCTCAGTGCGACTGAGAAAGCATTGGAGGAATTAACGGCGGGAGCTAAGTAACCGCTGGCAGCCCACCAAGCGTAAGTGCGGTAAAGCCCCGGCATCGTCCGGGGCTTTACTTCGTGGCATCCACTCATTCGCTCTGCTAAGTAGGGATAAACTACTCGTAGGCATCCCTTACTCTTCGCCAGTCCGGATACCGCCGGAGTATGATGGAGGGATTGTCTGTTGGAGCAGGCGCGGGTAGTCCGCTAGCTGTAGAGTTTTATGCATAGCCGTCCCAGGGGAAAAAGAAACTTCCGGGCATGAAGAGGGGGCCAAGATTTGCCCAGCGGTAACCTGGGGTAACAAGTGCTACCTTAAGCTGACGCAGGATAAGCGCTGTTCTACATCTAGGTTTGAATTTTTACTGTATATTTGTATATTTTAGCATCAGGCTGTTGTTCTCCGGGCACTGGTCATGGTCGCGCCCGACTATTAAGTTCCGCAATTGTGAAATTATCGACTTGCTGATGAGTGTCTGAGGACACCGCTATATATACTTATACACTCTTGCGTACTTGGGGAAACACTATGAACCATTTGTGCTGCTTCCTAACCGCTTTCACCTTTACGATTCAATTTCTTGTTGCCCAAGCTCCTGATACACTCTGGACGAGAGTATATGGTGGGAGCCTGGTGGATGAGGCTTTTTCAATCCAGCAGACCTCAGATAACGGTTTTATCGTTGCAGGTTCGACAAATTCATTCGGTGGGTCCAGGGATGGCTGGCTCATCAAGACGAATGAGAATGGCGATACCCTCTGGACAAAAATACTCGGTGGAGAGGGCGAAGATCGTTGTCACTCTGTGCAGCAGACTAGTGACGGAGGGTATATAATTGTGGGATATACCAAATCCTATGGTGCCGGAATCCATGATGTATGGCTTACGAAAACCAATGCTTCAGGTGATACGGTCTGGACAAAGACATACGGGGGGCCGGATACAGATATTGGCTACTCTGTTCAACAAACGAGTGATGGAGGTTTCATTATAACGGGATGGACGGCATCATATGGTGCTGGAAATGCTGATGCGTGGCTTATCAAAACAGATGCAGTTGGTGACACCCTCTGGACCAAGACATTCGGAGGAAGTAATGAAGATATAGGGAATGCCGTCCGTGAAACAACTACTGGCGGGTATGTAATAACCGGAAATACAGAGTCATACGGTGCGGGATTCAGTGATGCCTGGATTCTCAGAACAGATGCATCGGGTGACACCCTCTGGACAAGAACTGTCGGTGGTGCAATTGATAGTGAAGTCGGTCAGGACATTCAGGAAACGTCCGATGGAGGATTCATCATGACAGGGTGGACTGGTTCCTACGGCGCTGGTATGAATGACTGCTGGCTAGTGAAGTTAAGCGTATCAGGAGACACCGTTTGGACACGGACGTATGGAGGAAGTGCCAGCGAGGGAGGCTACGCTGTACAACAGACTCAAGATGATGGTTTTATCATTGCTGGTGATACCCAGTCCTTTGGTGCTGCAAACAACGTCTATCTGGTAAAGACAACCGCTTCGGGGGATACAGTCTGGACAAAAATAGTCGGAGGCAGTTATGACGATTGGGGTAAGTCAATCGATCAGACTTCTGACGGAGGCTACATTGTAGCGGGCGGTACACAGTCATTCGGAGCTGGTTCCTCTGATCTGTACCTTGTTCGATTGGCACCGGTAGATACATCTGGTCTCGTTGCCTACTACCCCTTCAACGGCAATGCCAACGACGAGAGTGGCTACGGGAATGATGGCGACACCACCGGCCATGCCCCAACTTTGACCGAAGATCGCTTCGGAAATTCCAACAGCGCCTTCAGTTTTGACGGCGTGGATGATTATATTGAACTAGTCGATGGGATGGTTCACAATCTGCCGAGTGTTTCCTATTTTGGCTGGGTGAAGCTCAGTTCCGTCATTGGAGGTAGCAGTGTCTTAAGTGCTTCACGTTATGCATCACCCTCGCATTGCCAGAATGTGCTGCATTTTACTGCCGATACAACGTTTCTATCAGAACTATGGTGTTCCAGTGGCGACACATATATTTCTTATAATTTGCCTGCGAGTATCATTGATACGTGGGTCTTTATCGGTTCCACCTATGATGGCAGCACGTTTGCCAGCTATATTAATGGCGTAAAGGTCGATTCAGTTGTCTTTGCTGGCGGAAGTACATTCAATGAAGGTGGAGTAACGATTGGGAAACGTGTAGGTGGCGACTATCAAGTTCATGGGATAATTGATGACATCCGCATTTATAACCGCGCTTTATCGATCTCGGAGATTGACTCTCTATATCATGATGGCGGTTGGGACACGGGTTATGATCTCGTGGCCTACTATCCTTTCAACGGCAACGCCAACGACGAGAGTGGCTACGGGAATGATGGCGACACCACCGGCCATGCCCCTGCTCTGACTGAAGATCGCTTCGGCAATCCCAACTGTGCCTACAGTTTTGACGGCGTGGATGATTATATCGCAGTGCCCAACAACGCCATTTTTGACTTCAGTTCGGATCAGACATTATCGGCATGGATTCGACACGCCGAACCGATGGCCAGTGAGTATATGACCTTCAGCAAGCAGTTGGCTAACAATTCCAGTGCCGGTTGGTTCTTGTCGGTGAATGGAAGTCACCACCTCAATCTCCAGATCTATCCTTCGTTGCATCATGTGATTGGAACCGGGATAGTTACACCGGACGAATGGGTACATATTGTCCTGCAGTATGATTCGTCGGTAGAGGAAATGAGGTTCTATATCAATAAGCAGCTTGATATGGTCGAGTCATTTCCGGTGGCGGATCTGCCGGCCTCCAGCCCTATAGATTTCTGGATTGGAGCAATGCAGCAGAGTAACGGACTGCCATTCCGTCCATTTAAGGGCGAGATAGATGATATTCGTATTTATTCCGGGGTATTAGACAGTCAAGCGATCGACTCCCTCTATCACGAAAGTGGCTGGGGAAGTCTGGTGGCCTACTACCCCTTCAACGGCAACGCCGATGATGCGAGCGGGAACGGGAATGATGGTGACACTACCGGCCATGCCCCTGCTCTGACCGAGGATCGCTTCGGTAATCCCAACAGTGCCTACAGCTTTAATGGGGTGGATGACCATATCTGGCTTGGGGATAATCCGGCTTTCAAACTGGAGCAGTTCACCATTTCCGGGTGGTTCAATAATCAGAGCAGCCAAGCTGCGGCTCGTATGTATCGCTGGAGACTGAGAGGCCAGACAGTCTGGATTCGTGACGATACCCTGGAGGCCTACGCCAACGATGTTGCGAACACCGTGCGGGTAACTGCGCCTCATCAAACCTCCATTGATCGGTGGCATGCCTTCGGTTTCACGTATGATGGCGATTCACTCAGGCTCTATCTGGATGGTGAGGAAGTCGCGGTTACGTACTTCCCGGGGCCGGTTGTTTATGGATCTGGCGGAGCCGCTATTGGACGTGACGGAGACTTTTCAGCCGACTACTACACAGGTCACCTAGATGACATCCGCATCTACAACCGCGCTTTATCGATCTCGGAGATTGACTCTCTATATCATGATGGCGGTTGGGACACGGGTGGTGACCTCGTGGCTTATTACCCTTTCAATGGCAATGCCAACGACGAGAGTGGCTACGGGAATGATGGCGACACCACCGGCCATGCCCCTGCTCTGACTGAAGATCGCTTCGGCAATCCCAACTGTGCCTACAGTTTTGACGGGGTGGATGATTATATCACAGTGCCAAATAATGCCATTTTTGACTTCAATTCGGATCAGACATTCTCGGCATGGATTCGACACTCAGAACCGATGGCCAGTGAGTACATGACCTTCAGCAAGCAGTTGGCTAACAATTCCAGTGCCGGTTGGTTCTTGTCGGTGAATGGAAGTCATCACCTTAATCTCCAGATCTATCCTTCGCTGCATCATGTGATTGGAACCGGGATAGTTACACCGGACGAATGGGTACATATTGTCCTGCAGTATGATTCGTCGGCAGAAGGAATGAGGTTCTATATTAATAAGCAGCTTGACCTGGTCGAATCATTTCCGGTAGCGGATCTGCCGACGCCCAGCCCTATTGACTTTTGGATTGGTGCGATGCAACAGAGTAGCGGACTGCCATTCCGTCCATTTAAGGGCGAGATAGATGATATTCGCATTTACAGTCGCGCCCTCAGCGCGGAGGAGATCGACTCCCTTTACCACGAAGGTGGTTGGACAGACGTATTAGCAAATCAGTATGGACCGGATATTCCGTCCAAGTTTGCTCTCCATTCCAATTATCCGAACCCGTTCAATCCCCGTACGGTCATCCGGTTCGATCTGCCACGTCCGACCGGCACAGTCTTGATCATCTACGATATCCTGGGCAGGGAGATAATCCGGCTGGTGGATAGGGGCATGGACCCCGGTTATCATCAGGTCCTCTGGAACGGTCGAGATGGATCAGGTCGGGGAGTTCCCTCAGGGATCTACATCGCCCGGTTGGTCACACCGGAGTACAGCAAGTCGATAAAAATGGTGTTTCTAAAATAGGGGTGCGAATGTCACCCTTAGCTGTGTCAAAGGGTGACTTTAAACCGCTTATTCATCTGACAACCTCCTCGTAGTCCCAGCCCTGTTCGAGGCACATTACCTTGACGTGATCGTCCCAGGTGGGCTCGTCGACCGCGTGTGCCCCTTTGAAGCAATCCACCGCCAGGTAGCGCAGTTCCTCTTCCTTATCTGCCCAGATGGCGTGCCAGGCGGAAACGGGAATCCGTACCACGTCCCCGGCCTGGACCGGGTAGCCCTCTTCCTCCCCTTTGATCGTCAGGGTGCCCTTCCCGGCTAGGATGTAGAAGATCTGCTCGATATCCTCGTGTTGATGCAGCGGGGGTGCCTGACCCGGTTCCAGCACCACCATGAACACCTCCGAAGTATCTGCCTCGCTGCGGTCCATGACCAGGTCATTCCGGTGGGTGGGGAACTGGTAGCGCTTGAGGTTCGTCGTGCCGAATACATATTGCATGGGAACATCTCCTTAATGAAACAGGGTTACCCAGAATCCGCGCAGCCCGACACCGCACATATAGAGAGCAAAGAGCAGGATCAGCGCCAGGATGACGTTGGTGGCGGGCCGGTTCGCGTGCTCTCCCATCAGTCTCCTACGGTTGCCCAGGTACAGGATCGCTAGCACGGTGACCGGCAGGATGATGGCCGAGAACACCTGGGAGGCGATCATCACCGGAACCGGTGGCGCCTTCAGCAACGGCACGGTGAAGCCCAGCAGCGAGATGAGCAGAACCACGATACGGTATCTGGGCAGCCGCATCTCCCGTTCACTGCCGTTGTAGTCGCACAGCAGCCAGGGCAGCAGTAGCACATTGGGCAGTTGTGATGACAGGCCGGCGGCCACGATTCCGGAGACGAATATGGCGGTGGCCAGACGGCCTGCCAGGGGTTCCAGCAGCTCGATCATCTGGGAAGCATGGGAAAGCCCCAGCCGGTTCACGTACAGGGTCCCCGCCGCAGCCGCCATGATGGTCGCGCTGATGATGAACATCATCAGGCTGGAGACCAGGGCATCCCGCTTCTGGATCCTCAGGTCTGCCAGTGTCCAGCCGGCCTCCTTGACCAGAGTGGTCCTGATGATGAACAGGCCGGAGAACACGGTCGTCCCCACCATGGCCGCGATCACCAGGAAGGGACCCCGGCCTAGGTCTTCCGGCACTTCTGGGATATTGGGGATCATCCCCTTGAGGATCTCCACCGGCGGCGGACTCAGGATAAAGAAGTTGAGAATGAAACTGCCCGCCATGACGGCCACAATGACCGCCAGTGCCCGCTGAAAGACCTGGGTGGTCCCTTTCCAGAAAATGAGGTACACCAGGCCGATGAACACGGCGGCGAAGTAGAGGGGGTGGATGCCGCCGGGGACGTAGAGCTTGGACCATTCAGCGCAGATATCCACGATAATGCCCATCACCCCGATCACGCTGGCGCTCACCGCCGTGGTCAGGGCGATGATAAAGAAGATGCCCAGCCCTGGATGAATATGCCGCCGGAAGGAATACAGGGCCGTCTCACCAGTCACCAGGGTAAAACGGCCGTAGTTAACGATCATGAAATAGGTGACCATGCACGACAGGAGGATGGTCCACAGCAGGGACATGCCGTACGTGGCGCCCGCCTTGGCCATGGCGGTGACGCTGCCCGTCCCGATGTTGAAACCCAGCAGGAAGATGCCCGGCAGCAGCGCCTGGAACGTTCTCGATAACTTATTGAACATGTTGCGATTCATTGATGTGTCATTGGGAGTTCCGCCACCTACTGGCTGCTGACTTATTCATCTCCGAAAACGATCTCCCCATCCCGGTGACCGCTGATGAGGTTATCTTTAAGCTCTATCGATATGTCGCGCTGGGAAAGATAGACTGCGGCTTTCTGGGCGCTGCTGCCGGTGTCTCGTATCGTATTGCCCTCCAGGATGGTACCTTCGGCCGGACTCTCGATGAGGAAACCGTACCCGTCACCGTCAAGGCCGTTGTTCTCAATGGTATTTTGCTGGAATAGGTTCCGGTGTGGTGCGTTCGCTTCACGCTCTTTGCGGAAGTGTACACCGGCGGTTCCGTTTTCGTAGATGTGGTTCTGTTCGAAGACCATATCGGTATCTTTGTGGCCCGTGCTGATCCCCGAGTTCCTGTTATGATGAAACCGGTTCTGCTTCACCATTCCATTCTGAACCCGCCAGCAAATGTACAATCCGTGCCGGTCATTATTCGAGGATGTGTTCCCCTCGATAAGTGTGCTATATGAACCGGTCCCCGGATGGAGGCCGTCTTTGCTGCACTGCGAGATCGTGCAGTTGCGCACCGTCACATCCCGGGTCATCTGCCAGCTTATGCCGTCACCATTGAAATTCGTGACCGTCACGCTCTCGATCAGGGCATTACGAACATCGTATAGGTAGATGCCCCCGCCCCGGCAGCCATTGATGAACTCGTTCGCGTGCCGATTACCATCCACATTCAGGTTTCTGATGGTCACCTCATTTGCCTTGACTGCAGCGACGATGGAACTGGCTGTCGAGACTCCACCCTCCTTATCCGCTCGATAATCCCGCAATAGATAGCTGTCGAGATGGATGATATCCCCCTCGATGGTGGTGATCACGGCCGTGGATACTTCCCAGGCGTTGTTGTGATCCGCATCGTAGACATGCACGGCTGTTCCGGGTTCAAAATCCGATGGGTTCTCCACGGTCAGCTGGCGCTCGCCGTAATCCGCATCGATCAGCAGACGTGTGCTGAAACCGTCCACCTTCCTCAGGACGGTTGCCGATCCCGAGCCCGCCAATTCCAGACCGCTGCACAGGTTGACGGGTGCTTTGATGTGAAAGGTGCCCGGGGTCAATTGCACCACGCCACCACCCCGATCCTTCAGCTTATCAATGGCTTGCTGAATGGCTCCTTCATGAAAGCCGGTTATATCTGCTCCGGGTCCTCCGACAGTAATGGTATCCCCGGCACCCCCCGTGGGGGCAAGTCGTTGGGAATCCATGGAGCCGCCTTCATTCGTGGGGCAGAAACACAGACCGATCCTCCAGAATGTGAATAACGGTAGTAGTCCATACATCATGATTGATGACACCTTCCTTCTGGACATCGGGTTGTGGTTGTTCCCTTGTGTATATGAATACCGGCTTCAGCCTGTTTGAGGCAAAACTACGAGGAGCATCCTGTACATCCAAGGTTTTGCTTCTGCCGGGGAGAGTATCCGCCGTTATTTGTATCGCTCTATTGGCACCGCGTTGCTTTACAGCCGGATGACGATCCGGATGTCATTTACATTGGTGCCGGTAGGGCCGGTGACTAGCAGGTCTCCCAACGCTTGGAAGAATGAATGGGCGTCGTTGTCCTCCAGGTGTGCTGCGGGATCTAGCCCCTGCTTCGCTGCCCGGGATAAAGTATCGGGTGTGATGATGGCTCCGGCCGCGTCGCCGGTTCCGTCCTTGCCATCCGTATCTGCGGCCAGGGCGTACATATCCGGTGCGCCTTGCAGGGCTACGGCCAAAGCCAGCAGGAATTCGAGATTAGGTCCACCCCGGCCGGAACCGCGCACGGTCACCGTGGTCTCACCGCCCGAGATCATGGCCTGGCCGGTAGCCAGGTCCTGTACCGCAGCGGCCTGTTCCCGGGCTACGGTGCGGGACTCACCTTCGACGTTAGCGCTGGTCACCTGTGCGTCGATGCCGTCTGCGCTGAACTGCTCAGCGGCCGCCTCTAAGGCTTGGGCGCCGGTCACGATCAACCGGTTATCCACCCGCTGAAAAATGGGATCACCGGGTTTGGGGGATTCCGGCATCTCACCCTGGGCTCCCCGTTTCAGCTGTCGCCGGGCTTCCGGCTGATCAATACCGTAGCGATCCAGCACCGCTAGGGCATCGGCATAGGTGCCGGGATCAGGTACCGTCGGGCCCGAGGCGATAATGGAGAGGTCATCACCCACCACATCGGAAACAATGAGGCTCACGATACGGGCTGGATGGGCTGCCTGTGCCAGGCGGCCGCCTTTCACGGCCGAAAGGTGCTTGCGCACCGTGTTTATCTCGTGGATCGTCGCCCCGGATTTCAAGAGCGCGTCAGTTAGAGCGGCTTTCTGCTCCAGGCTGATTCCCATGGGAGCGGTGAGCAGGGCTGAGCCGCCCCCGGAAATGAGATCTAGCACCAGATCATCCTCCGCCAGGTGCTCCACAGCCTCCAGCACCTTTAGGGTGGCCGCCACCCCGGCGGCATCCGGGATGGGATGCGCCGCCTCCAGCACCTGTACCTTTTTCGGGATGCGGTCTCCAGCGTAACCGTACGGCGTGATGACAGCCCCGGCAAGCGAGTGTGACCACTGCCGCTCCACCTGCCAGGCCATCGGTGCCGCGCCCTTTCCCGCGCCGATCACGATAGTGCGTCCTGGGGGTGGTGCGGGTAGGTGTGCGCTGACTGCCCGGTCCGGTTGTGCCCGGTCCACTGCCGCCCGGAATGCGCGCGTCAGGAGATCTCGCGGGTGGTCCGGCTTGATGTTCATCAGCTGCGACGCCTCATTAACGGCGCTGCCTGTGAGGTAGATCGTCCTTGTGCAAGGGGGGACATCGCTGCCGGAAAACTACGATCCCGCGCGCTGACTTCCAAATGCTCCGACCCTGTCGTACGAAGTGTCGCTCCCTTGCATTTCTTTCCATGAGAGGAGGCAAGGGGAGGACTCACAACTGCTCTACAGAGGAGTCCCGCCAGAGACAGATAGGGATTAACAACTGTAATTCGGCAGCATGACCTGCTAACTTTGAAGGTGATCTCTATCATCCAACCGGGCATAGAACCGTAATACTAAAGCTTGAGATTCTATCACGACTTAGGGTGTTCATCATGACCAGTGTCCCGCTGAACGTTCACCTTCATCCAACCTCGCATCATCAAACCGGCCGTTCACCTCTGTTGAAAATGATGGTGGCTGTATCGCTGCTGGCCTGCCTGAGTACTGCTTATGGTGCCAGCGGCCGGATCACCGGGAGAGTGACCGATGCCGCCACCGGCGATCCGCTGGTGGGGACCAATATTGTGCTCATCGAGCGGTATCAGAATGAGGTGCCGGTACCAATTGACCCGCCGCTGGGCGCCTTTACCGATGTCAACGGCTACTTCACCATTTTGAATGTCAGTCCCGGCCTCTACAACCTGAGGGCTACCATGATTGGCTACAGTGCCGTTACGCAGACGGGCGTAAGGGTCAGTGTGGATCGCAATACGGTGGTGGACATGGCTATGTCCGTCGAGGCGGTGGCGGGCGAGGAAGTGATCGTGGAAGCTCAGCAGCCGGTGGTCAAACCAGACGTCTACGGCACCGTGGAAACGATCACCACCGAACGCCTGGCACAGGCCCCCTTCGAGCGGGTGGACGAATATATGGACAAGATGAAAGGCATCGAGATCACGGATGACAATACCGGGCACGGCCTCAGTATCCGGGGCGGCCATATCCGGGAAACGGATGTCATGATCGACAATATTTCGCTGCGTGATACCCGCTCGGAAAACGCCTACCTGAACTTCAACACCAGCACCGTGGAGGAAATCCAGGTCAAGACAGGAGGATTCGAAGCCAAGTATGGCGGTATACAGTCCGGGCTGGTCAACGTGATTACCAAGGAAGGCAGTCGGGATCGTTACAGCTTCAACTTGGAGATCAGTCAGGTTCCCGCCAATCAGCCCCGTTTCTTCGGCACTAATCCCTGGAGCCAGGACACACCCATCTACAAGGTCTTCGCAGGTGAATACGCGATGGATGGGTGGAATGGGATTCCTGACTCCGTCAAGGGTGTGGAGATACCGTTCGAGAATAGATTCGAGATATTCAACGGGTGGACGGATCGCCGGGCCCAACCCACACCCCTCAATCCCTTCCAGCGCCAGCAGCTGTGGCTCCTGCACCACCCGCTCCAGGAAGTGGCTGCCAAACCGGACTACTATATCGAAAGCGCTTTAACCGGACCCCTGCCGGGGGCCTTTATCCCTATCTTCGGCAAATATGCCGAGAAGACTACCTTTCTGCTGGGTGCCAAGTATGAGTCCACCCAGTATGCTTTCCCCATCGGTCCCCGGGACAGCTATGAAGACTGGAATGCCCAGCTGAAGCTCACCACCCGCTTCAGTCCCCGCACCAAGCTCACCATTAACACCATGTATGCCGGGATATCCACCTTCAACGAAGGCACTGCTTCCACCTATGAGGGTGCCATCATCGACCGTTCGGCACGCTTCAATTATCTAAGTAATACGGAAAGTTCAGTGGAACGGCAGGGCCGCCTGATTAGCTATGAAGACATAGAGATGATCTTCAATAAGAACCGTTTCCAATTCTTTGACAAGAAGTTCATCGTCGGCGGGATTTCCCTGACGCACTCCCTGACACCCACCTCCTTCTTCTCCCTGGAGTTCAATTACAACTATACCGACAATCGGTTGCGCGCCGCCGCCTCCAGTACCAGGGATGCTGATAACTGGATCTTCATCCCCGTGGACTCCAGCCGTTACACCAGTGACGGCAGTTTTTCACAGGCTGTATTTGATACTTACGCAGACTCGGTTTTCTATGGCTACTTGGCTACGCATCCGTCGGGGTTTGATCCCGACTCCATCGACCAGAGTATGCTGTTTGCCGCCTATCGCTACAGCACCGGTGCACCTGATGGCGCGTCCGGGCGGTTCTACGATCCGCAGCTGACCCAGTTTGTCCTGTATAGTCACACGCCCGCTATGGATTCATCCTACTCGGCCGTCTACCAGTTCAAAGGGGACTATACCAACGAGCTCAGCCAGTACCACAAGATCGAGACCGGGTTTGATATCCGCTATCATGACATTTTCGTCTACGCCGGGGATGGTTGGAGCGCCCGCTCCTTCCCACCCAGCCGCTTCCAGTACTATCGTGTCCATCCGGTTGAGGTGGGCGTCTATTTCCAGGACGTACTCACCTTCAGGGGCTTCATCTCCACGCTGGGGATCAGAGCCGAGTATTTCCATCCCGACCGGGACGGATACGAGGTCGGCCACCCGCTGGATGAAGGCTTCCGGGAGTTGTCCCGCTTTTATAACAAGCTGCCGGGCGATCTTGATTCCTATCAGCGATGGACTGCTTATCGCGAGACGTTGGATGATCCGCCCGGGTGGCCCGGCAAGAAATCTCGTGGAACGTTCCTGCTCTCTCCACGACTGGGCGCTTCCTTCCCCATCAGTGTGAGCAGCAAAATGTACTTCAATTACGGGCATTTCTATCAGCGGGCACCCATCTCATTCCTTTACAATATGTCCAACTACGGTCAGATTCCCACACCTGACCTGGAGTTCGAGAAAACGGTATCTTTCGAGTTCGGCTACGAACAGAGCTACCAGGAAAACTACCTGTATAACGTGAGCTTCTATTACAAGGACGTCCAGAACCGGCCGCTGGAAAAGTCCTATATCAATTATTATGAAGACCTGGAAATCAGTACCTACGCACCGGACGGATACAAGGATATACGGGGAGTGGAGATGCGCCTCGAGAAGAACATGGGACGGTTCTTCACCTTCTGGGCTAATTATGACTACCGGGTCGAGAGCAGTGGCAAAACCGGGCTGGAGTTCATCTACGAAAATCAGCTGAAAGCTGATCTTCAGGAACGGGACACCGATGAGGATAATCCCCAGGCCAAGCCGAGACTCAATCTCAGCCTTGGATATCATACGCCCAGGGATTGGGGGCCTCAGCTGTTCGGCAGTCACTTCCTGGGTGGACTCTTCGCCAACCTGCTCATCGAGTGGCGTGATGGAGGCTATTACGTATGGAATCCAGATGAACCCAATCCCGACAAGCAGCTGCGGGTGAACGTGGTGGATTTCTTCAACGTCGATTTCAGGGCAACCAAAACCCTGTTCCGGGGCAAAGCCGACCTGGTACTTACGGTGAAGAATCTGCTTAATATCAAGCGGCTCACGGTGGCGAATCTGCTATATGGGCAGCGCGAGGCCTACAAGGAATCGCTCCACCTGTCGTTTAAAGCGGACACCCTTAGAGGGGATGACAAATGGGGCGAGTTCAATAATCCGTTGCCGGAAAATGCCAACTGGTTCGAGAAGCAGATCCACCAGGCGCTGTACGGCTCGTGGGGGGACAACAGCCATATTGATATCGGCTGGTGGGAAGCCCCGGTCTTCCTCAATCCCAGGCGGATCACCCTGGGTATCCGGTTCAAGTTTTAGCAGGAGTGTTATACACTATGCGTCTCTTCTATAAACGATTCACACAGGCAGGGGTCCTCTCTCTACTGATCGGACTGACGGGGACCTTGGTTTGGGCTCAAAAAGACTACGTGGATAAAAAACTGCTGGAAATCAATGTCAATGCCATCGATTTCAGCCTCAGCACGCGCATGGGCGACGGTGGTATGGCCAGCCAGTATTCATGGAACCTAACCGGCGACAATCCCGAGAACACGGAAGAGTGGTATTTCCCCCAGGACCGCTACCAGTCGAACATGCTCTTTCATCTCTATAATATCATCTGTTATGACGATTCAGGCTATGTTGACCGTGAAGGGATACGCCATAAGCGTGTCTGGCTCAGATCCGAGGGATTTCACACCGATTACAGCTGGGAGCGCCGGCGGTATGCGCCTCCCGATATCATCGTCGATGATACCAGGCTGATTCCCCCCTACCGCTGGGAACTCGATCCAACCGTTCCGGCCGATATCGTGGCTTCGTTCGAGGATATCTACTACAACCGCAACCTGTCACCCGATTACGGCGGCATCCGGGTCAAGGTCAATGTGTATGCCCTCTCCAATCCCAACCACGACGATTACATCATCTGGGAACAGACCATGATCTTCACCGGGGAACTCTATCTGGCCGAGGATGTGGAGGGCAATGTTCTCACTGATGAGCACCTGCTCCCCGACCAGACGGTACGCTTGTGGTGGGGGTTCACCCCCGCGTTCGGACCCACCAAGGCCGGTGAGGAAGTGGCCATGGGTGGGTTCACCTATGAATCGGAGGATGATCTGGATAACTGGCTGGCAACTCCTTCGTTGCTGGTTCCTGACCGCGCCAGGGATTCACTCCATATCGGCTATTACTGGGATACGTATTCAGAATTCGCCTCCAGTGATCTATGGCCCTCCAGCGATGACAGCGGCGATCCCGATAAGGTCAACGGGCACCTGTATTCCACCCAGGTTCCCGGTTTTACCCTCCTGGAAGTGATTCCACCCGGCGAGACCGGGGATGACCTGGTCCAACCCTATGCCATGCCTCATGCCCATATTTACCACTTCTTCGGACGTCGTACTGATTTTACCATGCGTGACCAGTACATCGGGCATGGGCAATATGGGAAATGGCCCCCGGATATCAGAACCCTTACCGGGCAATTACCGGAAAAGGGCTACATGCGGGTCATGACCGTGGGGCCGTATGAATTGACCAAGGATGCCAGCATTGGCAGGTACGATTCCATCAAGGTGGTGTATGCCATTGGTGTGGGTGATGTGGGCTATGACATCGCCGACAGTCTCGGCAAGGCCTGGTTCCGGGGTGATATCACCGACGCTGAGAAGAATGTCTTCATCCACATGGGACGGGATTCACTCATCCAGGTATTGGATCGGGCCAATTGGGCCTGGAACATCGGTCTGGAAAACGTCCCTGCGCCGCCTCCGCCCCCGGATATCGAAGTGACCTCCGGCCCCGGTTATAACACCGTCGCCTGGTCCTATCCCAGTGGGGACTACTATCTCGATCCGCATACCGCTGTAGACGACTGGTACGCCTGGCGGATCTACCGGAAGACGGGTGCCTTTTACGTGGACGATCCCGATGATGACAATCAGAATTTCCAGTGGGAGTTTATCCATGAGATCAGGGATCGCCAGCAGACTGCCTGGCAGGATACCTCCGCTACCCGTGGTGTGTCGTATTATTACGCGGTGACCGCCATGGACGACGGCACGCAGAACACCACCGGGCTCTTACCTGGACAGAAGCTGGAGAGCTCCCGCTTTGCCAATCGCTCGCGTGAGCCCGCCATCAGCTTTGAACCCGGTCTGGACGTGAGCGATCAGGTTAGGGTGGTGCCCAATCCGGTCACCACCGCCTCCGGCTTCCTGGGATTCCCCGGCGAGGATAAGGTCCGGTTCGTGAATCTGCCCATCGAAGCCACCCTGAGTGTCTATACCGAATCGGGAGAACTGATCAAGCGCATCGATCATTACGGTACAGCTGACGCTGACTGGGATCTGCGCACCGAGTACCGGCAAACGGTGGCCAGCGGCATCTACATCCTTGTGGTGCACAACGCCAGGGATATGCAGGGGAATTCACTCCCCGATCAATTCGTCAAGTTCATCATTGTAAGGTGAGCAGCTCATGAAGCAGGCACGACTTTTCAGCTATGGACTCCTGGTCCTTTTCATCAGCGCACAGGCAGTGTCCGGGCAGATCAAGAAACAGGCCCAGACCGGTTTCGGATTCCTCGAAAATCCGGTTACCGCGGAGGTCGTGGGCCGCGGCGGGTACGGGATCACCAATCTGCGCAACGCCTCGGCCGTATTCTGGAATCCTGCCGGCGCAGCCTGGATCACGTCTAGATTCGACCTCAATCTGCATTACACCAAGGGCATCGCGGATATCAATCAGACTTCCATTGCTCTGGGTCTGAAGTTGGGAACCGCTGGGGTTCTCACCTTGAGTGCCAACGTGATGGATTACGGCGTCTTCTACGGTACCCGCCGCCCCGGACCCGGGGACGGCCTGGATGACTGGAAACGCGGCTACTTGGAAACCGGCACCTTCAGCCCTGAGGCCAATGCCTTCGGTATCGGCTATTCCCGGGCGGTAAGCGACCGGTTCTCATTCGGCGTCCATATGAAGCTGGCTCACCAGGATCTGGGCGTGGCCTACCTGGGCAGTGTCGACGAGTTCCAGGCCGATTCCACCATCACCACCAAGGAATACGCACTTACCGTACCCGCCACTGATGTAGGTGCCTATTACGACTTCAACTTCCACGGGCTCACTTTCGGGGCCTCGATCATGAACGTTTCCCCCGAAGTGCGGTACGAGGAAATTCCCTTCCCGCTGCCTTTCGCCATGAAGTTCGGCACCTCCATACGGCCCCTCTCCCTCCTGGGAATTGATGCGGCGGTCCACGACCTACTCATCGGCGTTGAAACCCGGCATGCCCGGGACTTTGGCGAGAAGGTCCACGTGGGGATGGAATACAGCTTCCTGGGTGTCTTCTTCGCCCGCAGCGGCTACATGGCCAATTACAGCGAACGGGGCGCAACCTACGGGATGGGCTTCCATTACCGGGGTATCAACTTCGACTATGCCCTCCAGGATTTCGGCGTGTTCGGCAGCATTCACCTGATGTCCATCGGCCTGCAGTTTGGGGAGTAGCACGGCGCAGTATTACAGATATCCATACTGGATGGCCGCATGCGACAAGGGATTACCAATATCTCCTTCCCTTAAGCCCCGGCGGAGGTGTTGGTCCCAACGCAGGATGTACTCTCGATCCCTGATTACCAGCTTCCTTTTCCTGGCGGTGATACTGATACCCCTCAGGCTCCCGGGCCAGGTGGATACTACCTTCCTGGAGAACTTCAACGATGGGGACTTGGCCGTTGACCCGGTCTGGACCCGGTACTATGAGAGCCAGTGCCCGGACTGCATCACCCTCGATGACTCCCACTACCTCTCAGCCCCGTACAGCCTGAAGATCTCCACCCAGGATCAACTGTCGGCCGTCGAGAGCATCACGCGCATCTACAGTGTCGACGTGCCCTTTGAGTTCACTACCCATATCTACGTGGAATCGATGGGCGACGAGGCCATACCGTGCCTGCTGCGGGGCGCCAATACGGTGCTGGCGCTGTTCCTGCTGGATGCCGGGAAGGTGCAGCTCTCTGTCCTGAAGGACACGACCGTTTACGCCGCCGTGGATCTGAACATCCAGGAAGGCTACACGCTGGGGCAATGGCATACCTTCACCATCCGGTACAATGGTCAGGACACCACCGCGCTGTACATCGACGGGCTGCACCGGGGCGACGTGGTGCTGCCGCTCAGGGATACACCCAGCATTATTCAACTGGGCAACCGCTATATCGGTCACACCAGCACGTTCTACGTGGATGACATGTACATCACCACCACGCTTCCTGAGCCTCCTGCTGAGCCTGGAACGGTATACCTGATCCTGGGATCGGACACCGGCACCTGGGACGGGATGAACGTAGCCCAGCATGACAATTACTACCGCTTCGGCCTGTATGAGACGGGAAACGGCGTCACCGTCATCGATCCCGCCTTCCGCGCCCCGCTCCGGGACAGCTTCGATGAGCCGCTGGTATTTACCTGGTGGCTCATCGGCGGCAGCATGATGGTGCCGGAGCTCAATCCGGAAGTTGACTATCCCTGGATCTCCAACCTGGAGAAGATCAGGGAGCACCTCGGTGATGAGCTGGAGGCCACGGGCGACGAGCTGGCCCTCCACTATCACAACTGGATCTGGAGCGATCCTAACGGTGACGGCACCTACTACTGGAACCAGTCGGTGGACCTGGACGAATACCGGAATGATTTCTTGGAGACCATCGGACGCATGGTGCTGGAAGGGGACCTGATGCCCACCTCGTTCCGCAGCGGCTGGCACTACATGAGCAATGAGTGGTCGGCCCTCATGGACAGCCTCATCCCTTATCGGCTGGAGAATGATTACCCCAACGTGCGCACCGATACCGAAGAGCCCCTGGACAATACCTACGACTGGTCCCGGGCGCCTTCGGAATGGATGCCCTATCACCCGGACAGCCAGGATTACCAGTCCCCCGGCGACCTCAAGGGCTGGGAAACACGCTCCGCACATCTTAACCGGGTGGACTTCGGCCTGCTGTATAATGCCTTCATGCAGGCCTATTACGGCACCGACCAGGTCATGACCCTCTGGTCCCATCTGCCCGAGGTAGACTTTCCCGAACAGATCGTCCGTGTGGATTCCCTGGTGAAGCTGGTGGCGGCCTACTTCCCCGGTGTGCTGTATGATTACACCACCGCCACGGAAGGCATGCAGAAATGGCGCGGGGTGCTGGATACCATACCTCCTGTCATGGACATCGCAACAACCGAACGGGGCGATACCGTGGAGATCACCATCTCGGCGGATGAACCCCTGTGGCAGGAAGCACCCTTCACCTATGCGGATAACGGTGGGGAACACCTGGTACGGTTGTTTCCCGAGCAGGTGGCACCGCTCACTTGGCTGTTGGTGTTTGACCAGTCGAGTGCATTATACCGGCAGATCGGCTTTGCCATGACCGATACCGCCGGTAACGCCGCCGTGAAGAACATCTACTTTGAGGTGGTCGGCACCGAGAGTGGGGTGGTCTCCACGCTGCCGTCCTCCTTCAGGCTGTATCCGGCCTACCCCAATCCCTTCAACCCGGTATGTACCATTCCCTATGACCTTCCGGGGCATACCGTCGTCCGGATCATCGTATTCAACCTGCTGGGACACGAGGTTGTCCGGCTGGTGGATGGCCATCGGCCGGCAGGCCGTCATCAGGTCGTCTGGAATGGCCGCGACGGCGGGGGGCGGGAAGTACCGGCCGGGATGTACATCACCCGCATGATGACACCACAGATCAACCAGTCCATCAAAATAGTGCTCCTGAAGTAGGAGCGACCGGGTTATACACTATCCGGATTTAGCACGCACTTGCCGGGTATCGTGCCTCGGCTTTGATTTCAGCTTTCTGAAGGTACTTTCAACTATCTGATACTCGAACCGGTTCTCGCCGGTTTTGAAATCGATCAGGCCCGCCTGCCCAGCTGCCTCGGTACCCCCTCTAACCTGAGCGGTATTAAATGGATTGGCCCAGCTTACCTGGCATTCCTTTTGTACCTGTATGACTGCCGGTGGCTAGCCCGCCGGTCTGCGTGGGAGCGGTCCTGATGTCCGCTCGAATAGGGTATATGTCTGATCGATCCGCTTCCACTTGTTGGCCGAGCTGTCATGATGTAACCTTCATTACGGGGTCTTTTACTCTGCTGCAAAAGGGGTATTGGATGCGGCGAAAACTGTTCTCTTTAGCGCTTGTCTGTCTTTTCTCTGGGGTAGCGCTTCAGGCGCAGCTGCTGGCCGATACCACGGCTGGCGTTGTGACCGAGTTTGGCGCCTATCGCCAGTATGAAGTGCAAGTCATCGCCGAAGCCGACAGCCAGCTCGTCGTCACCCGCGGCGGGATGTTCTCCCGCTACGAGTTCGTCCGGCCTTCTGCCGACCGCCTGACGGACGAAGCCTGGCAGGCCATGCAGACCGGAGACAGCACCCAGACCTTGCCCCCGTGGGCGGAGAGCTACCTCAATTACGAACAGGACCTTTCCAGTCCCGATCCGCAGAATTATTATTCCAACCTAGGGTCATTCGTGGAGGCAGTTGCAGCAGACCGGCTTCCGGACGTCTACCGGCTGTATCCCAGCTACCCCAATCCGGTAAATCCCGCCACTACCATCCACTTTGACCTGCCCGAGGCCACGGTGGTGGAACTGGGCATATTCGATTTGCTGGGCCGGCAGATCGCGCGGCTCATGAGTGACTATGTGCAGCCGGGATACTACGAGGTCGTCTGGAATGGACAATGCGGCGATGGCCGGGAGTATCCCTCCGGTATCTACGTCGCGCGCCTCACGACACCCCAGTTTAGTAAGTCCATAATGATGGTGCTGTTAAAATGAAAACCAATCTCAGATTATTCACTATATGCGTTCTCAGCCTCGTGCTGTCACCACTCTCAGCCCAGATGACGGTGGAACCTCTAGGTCTTGCGGGCAAGTCCATCACGTCCCTGGGGGTGTACGGACCGGTGATTGTGGCCGGGACCAACGGCGAGGGTGTGTACTACCTGGACGCTGCCGACCTGCCCGATACGAACTGGGCCCACCTGGGCCTGGAGGGTAAACACGTCTCGGCGGTGTACCCGCACAAGGCCGGACCCATCGGCTGGGGGATTACCGCTGGCGTGTTTCCGGCAGAGGGCGACTCGGTCTATGTCTATTGCAGCCACATGGGCGGCGAGTTCACCCCGAACAGCGCGGGCATCTCCGACACCTTTGCCGTGGGGGTCTACTCCCTGGCCGGATTCCCCGATCCGACGATCTGCGGGGAGAAGTACGCAGCCACCGGCGGTGCCCTTTACCGGCAGCAGTTCGGCGATACGCTCTGGGAGCCGCTGTATACCAGCATTGACGCTGAAGGCTGGGGCATACAGAAGGTGCGGACAACCGAATTCGTCGGTGGATTGGTCATGGTGGGCGGCAGTGCCGGGTACACGGGTGTTCTACTGATGAAGTCCACCGACTACGGTGAAACCTGGGAACACCTGTATCCACCGGGACCGGCCTATGAGTTCGATTTCGACGTGGATTCGGCCTTCGCTGACGTGGAAAATATCTTCATCGCCGCCGGGGATCTCATCTACTCCCGGGACGGGGGCGTGAACTGGGATGTGCCGCTGTGGGATTTCCCCATCTACGACAAGGTGGCGATCGATCCGTGGTCCTCACTGGTCACGGCGAGTGGATGCGCGGTGTCCACCGTCGTCTGCGACAATCCTTATCTGGATTATAGCCTGGATCTGGGCGCATCCTGGCAACCGGCTCCCTTTACGCTCCCGGGGCCCATCATCGCTATGGTGCTGCCGGGAGACGGCCATCTCTACTTCGCAGCCGCTGACAGCGGTGTCTACCGGGTGGCACTCACCACCCTCAGTGTGGATGAGACCGCTGGCCTTCCCCGGTCCATTTCACTGTATCCCAACTACCCCAATCCCTTCAATCCCGCCACCACCGTTCGCTTTAAGCTGCATGCTGCTGCCTATATCGACCTGATCGTGTACGATATCCTTGGCCGGGAGATCACGCGGCTGGTCAGCGGCTATCAGCCGCCGGGATACCATGAAGCCATCTGGGATGGCAGCGATGCCAGCGGCCGGGGAATGCCCTCGGGTATCTACATAGCCCGACTCTCTACGCCTGGGTACAGTCAGTCTAGGAAGATTGTGCTGTTGCGGTAGGCGGCCTTACTGCCAGCCTCTGTTTCCCCGTAATTGATTCGGAAAATACCCACTAGCTCTTGGGAACAAAGTAAACATGTCGTAGATTTACGTAAAGACACCCTTTCTGTTGTCGGTTATGGATATGACTGACCACTCGCCGAATAGCCCCTTCTGGAAACGAGCAGCCGTCACGCTCCTTACCGGCTGCCTGTTCATCATTACACCACTTCAACTGGCCTCAGCCCAGAACATCGATACCCTATCCTATTTCCACCCGGACAGCCTGGAAGAGTGTGCCTATATCAGTGATGTACTTGACCTGGCAGTTCACTTCCAGGTACCTGCCGGGTGGGAGCGTTTCGGCATCATTGAACTGGGCCTGATGGCTCATGCTGACTTTGAAACACCCCTTGAGAATTGGCTCTATGTGTGTACTGCCGGTGACGGCATCGGACCCGGCGAGATCATTGACTCGATATTGGTCACCTGTCAGAACAGCACCGAACTGTTTCCGCACTGGAAGGTGATTGATCTATCCGGGATCGGCTCACTCCAGGGACGTACAGGGGATTTCTGGGTTAGAGGCCCTGCCCTGTTCACATCCCTGTGCGGTTCATCAGTACCCTCCGGCCACACTTACGCCTATTCCCTGTCCTTTGCACAATGGCAGCTCAGTACCGACCTGCCCCTCCGCGCCGTAGTGCAGGATCAAACCGATTCGCTGAGCTGGCTGGACTTCTTCCCTATGCACATCGGTGACCAATGGCAGTATCACGAGGTAGTGTATACAGGGGGCGCCTTGGCCAATGAGGAGTATGTGACAGCCCGGATTGCTGGGGATAGCATAGCAGCGAACGGCAAACGGTATTTCGTATTCGATCCAGCCTTGCCTATAATGGAGACCCTGCTGCGGATAGATACTCTCCAACAAAGGATCTACTCCTATCACCCCGATGTTTCCGTCTGTTATCCTGATAGTGAGCGGCTGGTTTTCGATTTCACGCTAATCGACTCCAGTGCCGGGGCTTGCCCGGAGTGCTACGACCTGTGTGCATCATGTGAGAGGGATTTCCAAACCTTTCCGGAATTGGCCGACAGCTTTAAGACGATCAACTGCCAACCGCCGGAAGCCGAATTCGGTTTGGCTGCCCCTATTGGACTGACCTATAACGGTTATGATAGTCCCGGTGGGGACGCACACGGCTACTCTATCGTCGCCGCTGAGATCAATGGAATACAGTATGGTGGACCGATAAGCATTAAGCCGCGTGCACCGGTGCCGGAAGCATTCCGCCTGAAACCCGCCTACCCCAATCCCTTCAATCCTGTGACCACCGTCCGCTTTGATCTACCCGCGGCAGCATACATCGACCTGACCGTGTATGATATCCTCGGCCGGGAGATCACGCGGCTGGTCAGCGGTTATCAGGAGCCGGGATACCATGAAGCCATCTGGGATGGCCGCGATGCCTCTGGTCACTCCCTTCCCTCGGGTATTTACATCGCACGTCTAACAACACCACAGTTTGGCAACTCAATCAAGATGCTGTTGCTGAGGTGATATCATCCTTGTCAACAGGGAGGAAACATCACATGTCATTGCCAAATGTATCTTGTAAATCCGGTAGCAGGTGTTGTCTCCAGGTTGCGGTATGGGCAGGCCTGCTGCTACTGGTGGCGTGCGATCAGCTCTTCCAGGACAATGATCCTGATCCCACTGCCATTGAACTGCATCCGATCCTCTGCTACGACAGCACCTTCACCATCTCCTGGCCTGCCAGCGAGGATGATGATTTCGCATCCTACACGCTGTACGAAGCCATGGCTGGCGACATGAGTGATGAAGATGCTGTGTACGAGTCGTCTCAAAGGGAGGATACCATCTATACCCGTTCGGATCTGGATGAGAACGATACCTGTTACTATCAACTGGTCGTTACCAATACTCATGGCAATAGCGCTTCCAGCAGTGTGCGGCAAGCAATAGCCGACTGCCTCCACCAGCCCACTACCGTGGAACTGCGGATCATCACCTACTCGGATAATGCCTTCACGATCACCTGGTTTGCCAACCGCGATGTAGATTTCGACTCGTACACGTTGTACGAATCCTCCTCAGAGGATATGGCTGGGCAGCAGGCCGTGTATCAGACCTCTGATTGGGAGGACACCACTCATGTGATCACCGGTGTAACTCCCGAGGACGACCGCTACTATCGGATCGTGGTCACCAACACCCAGGGCAACAACTCCTTCAGCAATGTGGTTCTGGCCACCACCGCCCTGCGGGTTGTTTTTGTGTCATCTCGTGCCGGCTTCTCCAATATATACCTGACCGACATCCAGGGCCGCGACCAGCGATCGATTCTGGCTGACTTCACCATCTTGGAACATGATAGGACCACAACGGTTCTGAACCTCCTGTTTTCGCCGGATGGGGATCGGCTTCTGTTCGTGATATACGAAGCTGGACTTGACCCGAATGCCTACCTCATGAATCTCAGTGGGACTGGTATAGTGGACATTCATGCCTTTTGTCCCTGCCATGGGTTCCAATTCACGCCGGACGGTGAGGCGTTGGTGTATATGATGGCATTGGGCACGGTGATGAAAAAAGATCTGTTTGGGGGGTGGGGAGAAGTCATCGACAACGGCTATGAGTCTACAGGGGGTATCGACATATCTCACGATGGGACCATGGTCGCGTATCATCGCGATGATGCTGGAGCTGAAATGGATATTTGTGTGGCTGGGATTGATGGCAGTTATGTGCATACCCTGATAGATGGTACCTATGGCTTCCATCATTGGTTTCCGGTATTTACCGCAGATGATGAGAACTTGGTCTATTATGGGAAACTACCAACAGGAGCAGACGGCATCTACCGCATGAACATCGATGGCAGTGGCCAGGTGCCCCTGGACACCACCGTCTACTCCCTCCAGAAGGTGCAGATCTCGCCCGATGGCAGCCGCATCCTTTTCCGGCGGTATAGAGATCGAAAATGGGGCCTGTACACCATGGATCTGAACGGATCGGATCAGACCCTGCTGGTAAATACCGAGGGACAGCCCGGGTCTGCCCACTACTCAAAGGACGGCCAATACATCTGCTTCGATGCGCCCGTGAGCGGTGGCCGGCAGGTGTTCATCATGCACGCTGACGGCTCAAACCTCACCCAGCTCACCACTGAAGGCGGGTATGCGCCCATGATTCAACCACGGGAGTGAGCGCAAGGAACTATCCCGTCGTAGATCCCCTCCAGAGCGAGCTGCTGCTGATGTAGGAAACTGCCAGCTCCCGGGATCAGCTGCCCTACCTTGAAAAAATGCTCCTTGCCCCGGCTTGACACCGCCTATACTTTAGGCCTCCTGCGAATTATTCTCAGGGAGGCAATTGCATTGCAGAAACAGGTGCTACCTTAACAGGGAGGTGCGTATGCAATACCGCAGGTTTGGCCGTACGGAATGGGAGGTCAGCGAGATCGGTTATGGTATGTGGGGCATGGCAAGTTGGACGGGCTCCGATGATGAGGAATCGCTGGCCGCCCTCCAGCGGGCGCTGGAGCTCGGCTGCAACTTCTTTGACACCGCGTGGATTTATGGTGATGGCAAAAGCGAAGGATTCCTCGGCCAACTGATCAGGATGAATCCGGACGCAGAACTGTATACCGCCACCAAGATCCCGCCGAAGAATCTCAAGTGGCCCAGCAAGCGCGAATATGCCCTGCAGGACTGTTTCCCTGCCGACCATATTGCAGAGTATGTGGAGAGCAGCCTGAATAACGCCGGGCTCGACCACTTCGACCTCATGCAGTTGCATACTTGGGAAGACCTGTGGCTCCAGGACGACCAGTGGTACAAGCAGCTGGATGAGCTCAAGCAATCGGGAGTGATCAGGGCTATCGGCATCAGCCTGAACCGCTGGGAACCCTGGAACGGCGTCAAG
>CP070787.1:3088555-3091198 GCA_020346745.1 Fidelibacterota bacterium
TTAGCAAGTGCATCCCAACCTTCTACATCCGCGTCAGGCTTCGCTTCCGCATAACCCAGCTCCTGGGCTTGTTTCAGGGCAACTGAATAGCTCAGGCCCTTCTCCATCTCCGTGATGATATAATTGGTCGTACCGTTTAAAATACCACGGATCTCCTTTATCGTCGTACCTGCCAATGTCCGTGCCGCCAGATTAAGGATGGGGGTGCCGCTCATCACGGTGCCTTCAAAGAGGAACTGCACTCCCCGTTTCTCGGCCATTGTGGTCAATTCCCGATAACAGAGAGCCACCGGTCCCTTGTTGGTCGTAGCCAGATGCTTGCCGGATTCAAATGCAGCTTTGAAATGGCTGAGGGCAGGTTCGCCCGTCTCAAGATCGGTGTAGGTTACTTCCACTATAGTGTCAGCCTGGGCCTCCTCGATCACCCGAAGGCTGTCCCAACCTTTGATCCCATCCGGGTAGGCCGCGATGTTCTGCCCAGCGTTTATCAGGCTCAGGAGCTGGCTTATGTCCAAGCCTTTCTCATGGTAAACTGAGCCCAGAAGCAGATCCGAGACGGCTACGATTGAAAACTCAACTCCGTAACGCTGTTCGAGATCCTTGGCTTTCTTATGCAGAATCTCCGCCAATCCCCGGCCAACAGTGCCAAAACCAATGATGGCAAGTCTATGATTCATAGCAGTCTCTCCTTCGATTCTCAAACGATCAGTGCCCGGCATTTCGTGAGGCTAATAACCGGATTTGATCCGCCCCAGTGTTCAGGCCACTTGTTAAGTTAGGATTTCGGACCGGAGCTGGATAGAGCTGAGTACACCGGTCGCCGTTATGACCGAAGCAGCTTCTCGCAGTATTGCGGCTAGGCCCCGCCGGGGTATGTAATCTCGCCGCTGTGCGCCTATCCCCACATCCCTGATGGTGGCTTGTGGTTGTTTTCTGTAGATTACTATTCTTTGAATATATAGATTCTGCCGAGAACTTGTTGACAATTGCTAGTATCAACTTGGATTAGTGGTTTTTTCAAGAGGAGCATACCATGAAAACGAGGAGGTTCCTGATTCCTAAACGAGGATGTTTGATCGCGATCTTCTGGCTGAGTCCGTTCGCAATCACTATGTCACAGGTAAACACAGAAGCGATGCGAAAAGAGGACCTCAGTCCAGGAGTCCATTTTGAACTGGGCGGGAACTTTGGCTATACCGATGGCAATTCGAACCTATTTCAGAATCGGTCCAACCTGCGCCTGGACTATGTTCAAGACTGGGGGCAGATTTTTCTTAGTCTCTAATTATCAGATCAGTAAGAAGGACAAACTCCTGTTTATTAACAAAGGATTTTCCCACTTGCGCACCGTGAAATCCTTGCGAAGATCGCTCTACGGCGAGGTCTTTGTGCAGAAGGAATTCAATGAGTTCATCAATTTGAGAGACCGGCAACTCCTCGGTGGTGGACTGCGGATAAAGTGGGATGAAATGGAGCGGATCAAATTATTCCCGGAACAACTGCAGTTCGCGATGGGAATCGGACTCATGTGGGAGCGCGAAGTAATCGATGCCGGAGCTGATGGTACCCAAGGGGATCCCATTCATAACACCCTTGCCTTACTACTCCGCTCAACGAACTATGTGGTGCTGAAATGGACACCGAAGGAGTCGCTGGCAATTCTTACTACCGCCTACTTCCAGGTGGATACACGTCGAGCCAGCGATTACCGGATCCTAGCCCGCACCACTTTGAGGGTAGCTCTCACAAAGCGCCTCGAGCTGACGGTTGATGTGAACCTACGTCACGATAGCGAGCCGCCGGGGGGAGTAAAAGCGTTGGACCTCGATTTAGTGAACGGCTTTTCATATAGATTCAAGTAGCAGAACACCTAAACATTATAGTATACGCTGTACCATATAATGTGAATTTTCTGATAATAACTATGACTGTTTATACTTAAATTATTATATCAGTACTGAGACTTTCATTTTATAGGGATCTACTAACACAAATCGGGAAACGATATCGCGATGAATGAGCGATCTGCTCCTAATGTCGGTCACAATATCCGAGATTTAAGAAAACAGCAAGGAATGTCACTACGGACACTTGCCAATCATTGTGGTCTCTCGATCAATGCTATCAGCAGGATAGAGCGGGGGGAGAATTCCCCGACAGTATTGTCCCTGCATAGATTAGCAACCGCACTCGAAGTCCCTATTAATGCATTATTTAGAGAGGAGGCTATAGAGAAGGCTATATTCGTGAAGCAGAACGAAGGGCTCCGCCACCAGATGGAAGGAATGGTTATGGAGAGCCTGGGAAGTGGTCTATCCCAGCAAGAACTCGAGCCCTTTTTAATTACGATAGAGCCTGGAAGTAGGCTTGATGAAAATCCCGTTACCCATCATGGCGAAGAATTCGTTTATTGTGTTGAGGGGGAAATCGAGTATTGTGTTGCCGATCGAGTTCATCTGATGAGTGCCGGCGATAGCCTTATCTTTAAAGCTTCTCAGCCCCATTATTGGAATAATCCCACTCAAAATCGGGCAAGGGTGATTCTGGTTTTCCAGGCCAGCCAGGCCCAGCATTTGCTGCGTCATCACACTTCTGAGCAGTAGTTCACGAGGCCATTTCTTAAACCGCTTTTCTCTTTTCATA
>CP070787.1:3091298-3111876 GCA_020346745.1 Fidelibacterota bacterium
CAGCCTTTACTACGCCCGTCAGTTCTATAATGTGAATCTGATAAACTCAGTATTTCTGGCTACTGTGACGGCTACGGCAATATTGCTCTTTGTTCTATTCTACTTAATCAACATCATCACCTCTGGCTTGATCTCTTTTCTGCTGGGAGGAATTGTCCTGACAATAGTATTGGGCCTTTATCTACTAAAAGCCCGTTCAGAGTGGGTATTTACTCTTCGTTCGCTGGTGTTTTCAAAGTGAAGTTGAAAGATGCTAGAGTGCTGATGGCCTCATCTGTTCATCGCTGGAATGATGTACGGATTTATTATAAGGAAGCATTAACGCTCGCCAAGGTTACCAATGTACGATTGCTTGCCGTACAGAACTATTCTGCCTCGCAGGTTCCCCACAGGAAGATTGAAACCGAGTTTCTTCCCGGCAATGGCTTGACGCGGGGAGGGCCGAATTCAATGTTGAGTCTCAGGTTGAGACGCATAGCCGCAGTCTTGCGTACTGCCTTGGCTGAGAAATTTGATGTGTTCCATTTTCATGATCCCGAACTCATTCCGGTTGGGTGGCTCGTAAAATTGCGTGGCAAACGAGTGATATATGATATGCATGAAGATGTATCGACGATGCTTTTCAGCCGGGAATGGCTCCCGAGGCCATTGGCCAGATTAATTGGCAGTGTTCTCAGAGCGGGAGAGAGGCTGAGTTTACACATTTTTGATTATTTTATCCTGGCTGCAAAGAATCTTGCACCATCTTTTAAAACAGAGAAGTGTGTACAGATTCTGAACTACCCCATAGCCAACACGATGCCCCGGTCACAGGGACGAAAACAAGATGAACCTCTCAGACTTGTCTACGCAGGCGACATTACCGTGGCTAGAGGCATTCCCGATATCCTGACGGCCATCTCAGACCTGCAACGAGCTGGGCAAAAGATCACACTCGACTTGTTTGGCCCGGTAAGTGAGCCTGAGATGGGAAGGGTACTTGGCACACTCACTACTCAGCCGTGGATTAAATGTCATGGATGGATTCCATTGCCGCAATTAATGAATGAACTACCCGGCTATCACATTGGCATGAGCCCGCTCCGTGATTTTCCCAACTACAGGAATGCTGTGCCAACAAAAGTTCTAGATTATCTTGCTGCTGGCTTACCTGTGGTTGCTTCAGGTCTGCCAGGTACACGGAAACTTCTGGAAAAATATGACTGTGCCCTGCTCTACGAGCCTGGAGATGTAGCCAAGTTACAGGCCGCCCTGCTTGAATTGCAGGATGAACGGAAGCGCCGCCTGCTGGCGAAGAATGGCGGGAAGTTTGTCGCTGCCTACTCCTGGGAAACGCAAGCTCAGAAGCTGGTCGGTATCTATCAGGAGCTGTTGCAGTGAGAATCCTTCTTATCACTCAGTATTTCCCTCCAGAACTTGGAGCAGCTGCCCAGCGGATAGATAGTCTGGCACGATTTCTGTCAAAACGAGCCCAAGTATCTGTACTGGCACCGATCCCATCTTATCCATGGGGTGCCATCCAGAAGTCAGTCCGCTCAATAGGCGGGAGTGTCGAAACGAATGGCGTGAGTGTTTTCCGGATTTATAAGTCCCCGCATAGAAGAAATTTCCTGTTACGTCTCCTTGGTGAGCTCTTATATGCCATTCTTGGTCTCACCAGCGCTTGGCAGCTCCCGAAGCCGGATGTGGTATTCATCTCGTCGCCCTCTTTTTTCCTGGGAATGATTGGCTTGGTGCTGAAGCGACTCAAGAAAATCGACTATGTCTTTGATGTCAGAGATTATTATCCCGATTCCGCTGTAGATGCTGGAGTTCTCCGCGAAGGTCTCCTTTATCGTCTAATGAAGCGACTGGAACGGGCAATCTATACAGATGCCACCCTGGTCAGTGTTGTTCTGGAAACTTGGCAATCAGAAATAGAATCATCGGCGAAGAAGGTTGTGGTCGTACCTAACGGGATTGACTTGGATAAGTTTCGAGGGGAATCCAGTCCTTTAACTGATCACCTGCCACCCGATAAATTGACATTCCTGGAGAATCATTTTATCGTCTTGTATCCTGGTAACTTAGGCAAACTTCAAGATAATCTGACGTTCTTGAAGGTGGCGGGAGATCTAGTTAGGAAGGGCAACAATCATATTCAATTTGTTTTTCTGGGTGAGGGACTTGAAAAAGAGAATCTCATGGCCTGGGTCCGGAGAGAGAATGTTAGCAATTGCCATTTCTGGGATCCGGTACCCAGCGAGGCAGTGCCGGAGATCATCAGGCGTGCAGATATCGGTATCGTAGGACTCAAACGCCACTTAAGGGCTTATTCGGGTGGCGTCCCCTCGAAGGTCTACGAATACCTCGCTGGCGACCTAGATGTCATTGCCTGCCTTGAGGGTGATTTGCCCAATGATCTGCTCGAAAGTGGCAAGTTCTTTGTTTTTGATAACACTGATATTGATGGGATCGTTAAGAAGATTCTTGACCTGAAGTCTGCAGGGGAAAAGTCCCATACGAGTGGGGAGCTGCTTGAGAAAATGTCCCGTGCTAAACATTTCGAACGTCTTTGGGCAGTGATTCAGGCTCGAGCATGAGTGTGAAAACCTCATGTGGTTTAATCGGTGTTATACTACGGAAGTGTCATCCATCGAGCTGCGGAAAACAAGGAGGACTAGATACCATCAGGACTATATATCAAGGGCATCGAACTTTAAATAAGATCGGAGTTAGGCGTAGTGACTGCCTATGGGGTTGATAGATCCTTGCTCATATTTTCCTTTACCTTTTTCTATCACAGCGGTTAAGTGACTTTGAAGAGTTTGACGTGTATCACAGTTTCATTCAAATCGGGAGGCGATATTATTTGAAAAGTTGGTAAAGGGTATTTGCAGCTAACGAACGCAGGATCTGCGCAAGATGTCTAAAAAGTATTGGAATCACGTCGTCGTCGGTCTGTTGATTCTTGGGGATGCAGTGGCCTACATCCTTGCCCTCCAACTTACGGCTGGGGATCCTATCAAAGTCTTTCTAGCTCCTTGGATGCTTGCCTTTACGGCGTGTCTAGGACTCTCCCTGGTTTTGTCGGGCCGTTTCACTCCTGAGGGAACGATTTCTCGAGTGGATGAAGCGGTGCAGGTAGCTCGTTCTATACTGGTACTCACCGTGGGAATCATTCTGGTTGGTATTGTCTTTGAACTTCACCTGCCCTTAGGGCCACGCGGCTTCATCAAACTCGGTTTTTTCTTTGGGATCATCAGTGTTCCCTATCGGTGGATCTTTCGGTCAGTACAGAAATATCTATTCCGATATAATCTTGGTACGCAGCGGACGTTGATAGTCGGAGTGAATCGTCGCTCAAGGGACGTTCATCGCCAGATTATGTCTCATCCCAAACTGGGCTACGACCTGCTGGGATTTATTGATACAGTTCCTTCATCCGCGAGTGAATCTCTTGGACCAGTGGTTGGTGATCTGAAATCGTTACCCGACCTCATTCAAGATTTGGAGGTGGATGAGGTGATCATCACGCTGGAAAAGCCGGAACATGAGTCTTTGCTGGAATTGATTTCGACTATTAATGGGCAACCTATAGAGATAAAGATCCTACCCGATATGTACGAGGCTGTGACAGGCTTAGCCAAAACAGAGCACATTTATGGTCTGCCACTGGTCCGAATTAATCCGGAATTCATCACACAATTTCAGGCGTTCGTCAAGCGGGTTATCGATATTTATGTCTCGGGGATTGGGCTGTTATTGTCAGCGCCGTTAATGCTGGTCATCGCTATCCTGGTTCGGCTTACCAGCCCCGGTCCGGCCATTTTCACCCAAGAGAGACTGGGCTGCCGCGGCAAACGGTTCACCATCCACAAGTTCCGAACCATGGTGGAGGATGCGGAACAGCGGACAGGACCGGTGTGGGCACAGGCAGACGATCCACGCATCACATTATTTGGCAGACTACTCCGCCGTGTCCGTCTTGATGAGCTTCCCCAGCTCTGGAACGTCCTGAAGGGGGACATGAGTTTGGTAGGACCACGTCCAGAACGACCCCATTTTGTGGAGTGGTTGGTTGATGAATTCCCCTACTATTATCGGCGACTGCTGGTACGACCGGGTATCACGGGGTGGGCTCAAGTGAGAGGGAACTACGACTCCTCCATAGAAGACGTCCGCCGCAAGTTGAAGGATGATTTCTTCTATATCGAAAACCTGTCCATCCGACTTGACCTTAAAATCCTGCTCATGACCGTTTGGGTGGTCCTCCGCGGCAAGGGTCACTAACTTTCTAACTTAAATAACATTTAATCAGGTTGTGTCCTCTCCTGTTGCTCGGGTGGACATAGCCTCACTTTTGCCAGTATAATATTTAAACGAGGAGACGAGCTCTTAATGCTGCCGTTGAAGTTTATCCGACAGAATGTGGAGTTAGTACGCCGAGGCATAGTAAGCAAGGGGACTGAGGATGAGAGGTTGGATAAGATCCTCACGTTGGATGTGCAGCTTCGCGAGAAGATCGCTCAGGCAGAATCACTGAAAGCACGACGCAATAAAGCCTCCCAAGCAATTGCCCAGTTGAAGCGGGAGGGCAGTGAGGCAAAGAATGAGATTTCCGCGATGGGGGAACTCTCTCAGCAGGTCAAGAAACTGGATCAGGAAATTCAAGATTTGCATACGAATTTGCACAATCAGCTCCTCTGGTTGCCCAATCTACCCCATCCTTCGAGTCCGATCGGCAGCGATCCCTCACACAACAGGACTGTCTCGACCATACAAGCAGCGACTTTGCCCGATTTTCAGATTCAAGACCATCTGACGCTCTACGCTACTTTGGGGCTAGTTGATTTCGATGCCGGTAGCCGGATTGCGGGCCGTGGGTTCCCGCTGTATACTGGCCGGGGTGCCCGCTTGGAGAGAGCGCTGATCAATTTTATGCTGGACTTACATACGCTTGAACGGGGATATACTGAACTCTATCCCCCATTCCTGGCAACCAGAAAGACAACCGAGATATCGGGGCAGCTCCCTAAATTAGAGGAGGACATGTACGTTACTGCGGTTGACGACTTATTTCTGATACCTACGGCCGAGGTACCGCTGACGGGTATCCACCAGAACGAGGTTCTCCTGGAAGATGAGCTGCCGCGCAAATATGCAGCTTTCAGTGCCTGTTTCCGGCGTGAAGCGGGCAGCTACGGGAAAGAGACCAGGGGTCTGCTCAGGGTCCATCAATTCAACAAAGTCGAGTTGGTGAAATTTGTCCATCCCGAGGCCTCATATGATGAGTTGGAGACTTTACGGTCTGATGCAGAGGAAGTTTTAAGGCGGCTGGAGTTGACCTATCGGGTGGTGGACCTGTGCACTGGCGATCTTTCGTTTGCTGCCGCCAAATGCTATGATCTGGAAGTCTACGCACCAGCAACTGATCAATGGTTGGAGGTGAGTAGTTGCAGCAATTACGAGTCGTTTCAAGCCCGTCGGGGAAACATCAAATTCCGTCGCAAAGACACTAATAAACTTGATTATGTACATACTCTAAATGGCTCCGGCGTAGCAACCCCCAGGCTGATGGTGGCGCTGCTTGAGACATATCAGCAACCTGACGGAGCTGTGGCCCTGCCGGAGGCATTGGTCCCTTATTACGGAGAGGAGAGTATAGTCTCTCGATGAAGTGGATGCGCATGGCGTGGGTCATTCCACACGTGATAATGGCCACCGCAATTTTTGGTACCCTTACTATGCTGACCGCCCTGGTGGACCGGTCCAAACGCTACATCGGCTGGTGGGCGCGAACGTGGGCTAAGTGGATTCTGTGGTCGTCAGGCTTGTCTATCTCGATCAGCGGAAGAGAGCATCTCCAGAAGGGGCAGAAGTATATATATATGAGTAATCATGCCAGTGCCTTGGACATTCCCCTTGCCCTGTCTGCACTACCTGGAACCGTGGTTTTCATGGCGAAAAAGGAATTATTCCGCATTTTCTTTTTCGGTTGGAGCCTGTGGGCTATGGGCAGCATACCTGTTGACCGTTCAAATCCAACCAAAGCACGTCTCTCTGTGGATCGAGCGTTAGAGCACCTTCGGTTGAAGTCTATCTCACTGATCTTGTACCCGGAGGGAACTAGAACCAGGGATGGTCAATTAAGACCCTTTAAAAGGGGTGTATTTTTTCTGGCCCTCCGTAGCCGACTGCCACTTGTACCGATAGCTGTACAAGGTACTTTCGAAGCAATGCCACCCAGTGCTATGAGCTTGACACACACGCCCATTCGGGTTATCATTGGCCAACCAATTGAAACTAGGGAGTTAACAGACCAAGATCGTGAAGCTCTCCTCCAAAACGCACGTGATCGCATCCAAGCCCTGCTCTCGGAATAGCCCGCAGGAATCAAGGTCTGAGGAGTAGAAGGTGGCAGTCGTCCTTGCCGAAAGGGAAATCGATCTTTATGCCGAGTGGGAACGTGGTGCCGGGCGCACAGTAATGGGTGCAGAAGGAAAATATCGGATTATCCACCAAGGTAAGCGCAATGGGGGACCGGGACCTGATTATCTCGATGCTACTATAGAATTCCCCGATGGCAGTAAAAGACGGGGTGATGTTGAGATCCATTCGCGTGGAGAGGATTGGCATAGGCATCGACATCGTTGGGACACCCGTTATGGTGAGGTAATTCTTCATGTCATTGCGGCGGGGCCCCTTCAGCCCGTGGCGCAAAACGAGTGGCGCGCGATACCTACCATACGACTCCCACGCGAAACAATCCGGATCCGTTCGCTGTGCGAGAATCTGCCTCTCGCTCTCCAGGATTTCAAGGGACAGGATGAGTTTCTTTACACGTTGGCTGCTCAACGTTGGTGGCGTCGATTAGCAGACCGGAATACCCGGGGGAAGGAGGCTGTTCTGGAAGCCTTGGCCCGGCGTCTGGGACCCGACCATCATCGGCTGGATCTGGTGCGGTTATGGATGATACATCTGCATGCGAATAAGGATCAATTCGCATTTATTTCAGATCTACTCCTGGAAATCCCTTCAGAGGATATTGGCAGGATCAGGAAGGAGCTTCGTGGTCGTGTAGTTTTGCTGAGCGCACTGGCTTTCACCTATTATCGTAAACCCAGCCAATTGTTGGGCTGGTCTCTGGGAGATATCAGGAACCTGAAGCATAGCCTGGAAAGGGGAGAATTCCCCACCCCCACTTGGCCGTTTACGATCGAGGTAGTCGGCAATTGGCTATTCCCCCTTATCCAATCGGAGGGGCTCTCCGATCGGTTCGAGGAATGGTATCGTCTCCCACTTGGCTGGACATATGCGCAGGTGGGACGACACATCGAGCGGCTTGGTCTCCATGCCCCGATGACTTTTGGCCAACAGCAGGGCTTATTGGAGTGGATAGAGTCATTATGTCAACCGCTGGAGTGTGATTATTGTCCCGTTGTGGAGACGACTGATGAGCTCTAAGATAATGGACTGGGAAGACTGCGTGAACTGGGTCCGCGACCGCCAAGCTAAGAAGCAGTGTGTGGTGTTTACCAACGGCTGCTTTGACCTGTTGCATGCAGGTCATATCCATCTGTTGCGAGAGGCGAGCCAGTTGGGTGATTATCTGGTTGTAGGCGTGAATAGTGATGCCTCTGTAACACGACTAAAGGGACCCCGACGCCCAGTAATGGGCCTTGAAGACCGACTGGCGGTACTCGAAGCAATGACATGTGTAGATGTGCTGGTGGTTTTTCCCTTGGATGGGGATCCTTCGGAAACCTTGGCCGATGAACGGGTGGATACGCCCTACTCACTTCTGCAGCGACTACGCCCAAATGTGCTGGTAAAGGGGGGAGACTATCGCGCGGAGGAGGTTGTGGGGAACGAGTTCGTTGATGAGGTCTGCATCGTGCCGCTCCTCGAGGGACACAGCACTTCAAAGATTATACAACACCTTGGCTTGGCATTAGATACAGAAGGTTCTGTGCAAGATTAGTGTTTCAGATGAAAACTGCCCCTAAATTCGCACCCTTTATGGGATATCTTGCTCGCCTATTGAATACACTGCTCCCAGCACTAGTGGTGTTGGGATGGATTCCGGTGTGGCTATCCGCTCAGGACGTGCCCTCAGAGACGATCCTAGGAGACGGGGTGGTAGCGCTGGATTTAGCTGCAGACGAGGTTGACGAATCCCGCTTTGATGAGCTGATGGAGGAGGCTCGTCTCATATTCGTGGACGCTGTTGTGGCCGACAAGTCGGGAGATACACTTGAGGCGGCATATTACTTCGATCTGCTATTTGAAGCCATGGCGGATGTTGAGCAATTGCCAATGCTGGATGAGCTGCAGCGGCTGGAGTTCAACCGATTTCTCAACGCCACCATCGCCTTCTACGAAACCGACAGCCAGGCGTTAGAGAAGGTAGAAACCTCCCTCACCGTTTCAGCGCTCCGCGATGAGTTGAGTCGCTACACCCGCGCTTTCCCTGCTGACTTGGGGGCCATCTCTGAACTGGAGCTTAATGGTGAGGGACACATCCCGATCGTATACAACGACCGCGTTGCGCGGATTATTCAATTTTTCCGCACTCAGGGTCGGAGGAACATGCAAGTCTGGCTGAATCGGCTATCACGCTACAGGAGGATAATCGAGCCAATTCTAGAGCAGGAAGAGGTACCCGAACAGCTCGTTTTCTTGGCACTGGTTGAGAGTGGTCTCAATCCTCGTGCCTATTCCTGGAAACATGCTGTAGGCCCGTGGCAATTTATATCATCGACTGGTCGCCGTTACGGCCTAAAGAGGGACTGGTGGCGAGATGAACGGAGGGATTTTGAGAAATCGACCCTCGCAGCCGCCCGCTACTTGAAGGATCTCTACGCCGAATTTGGCGACTGGTACTTGGCCATGGCGGCCTATAACACCGGCGAGGCACGGGTCCGACGAGCAATTCGTGTCCATCAGACTACTGATTTCTGGAAGCTTTATATCCTCCCAAGGCAGACCCGCAACTACATCCCCAATATCATGGCCACTTTTCTTATCGGCCAAGATCCGGAGAAATATGGCTTTATAGTTACGCCGGAACCTCCATTGGAGTGGGATGAGGTTCCCGTTGATAAAAGTCTCACCTTCGAGACACTGGCACAAATTGCCGAATGTAGTCCGGAAACACTGGGTGTCTTTAATCCTGAATTACGCCAGTTTGCCTCTCCCCCGCCTGAGGATGGGAAGCCATATGTGCTTAGAATCCCCAAGGGGCACAAGGAAGCATTCGAACGTAATTATCAACCGATTGCCTCTCAAGTGGGACCGGTACTGGCTGATGTGCAGATCAGGAGACACCGGGTTCGTCGAGGGGAAAGCCTATATTCCATTTCCAAGCGCTACGGAGTGCCCATGCGAGCAATTGCCAGGGCCAATAGGCTCCGTAACTGGCATAGTCTTCGGATTGGTCAGAGGCTGGAGATTCCTGTGCCGGCCTCAGGTGTGGCCGCCCGGCAGTTGGAGGTACCGTCGGCTCCCGGCATGAAAAAGATTTACTATACTGTCCGGCCTATGGACACGTTAAGTGAGATAGCCGAGGCACATAATGTCGGTCTGTCGAAAATCCGTCGGTGGAACGGCCTCCGTCCTGGTTCCAGTTATATCCGCGTGGGGCAAAAGCTTGTGGTTTGGATTCCGGCTTCATCCGGCTCCACTTCCTCAATTCAAACCCGGCTGGCCAACATCGAAGGCATGGAAAAATATACCTATACTGTCCGTCCAGGGGATACTTTGAGTCAAATCGCTGAAGCCCATGGAGTTGGACTCTCAAAACTACGTCAGTGGAACGGCCTCAAGACCAATTCCAGCCACATCAGGATTGGACAGAGGCTGGTGATTTGGAAGCAGAAAGGATGAGTACCAGCCGCTATGATCGGGCCCTGAAATGGATGCTGGGGATTGCTGGGTTTTTCCTCATCCTGCTTGTTGTGTCCCTGCTTCGCCCGACCGAAAGAGAACCGTGGCAAAGGATTGGAGATGGTCCACGGGTAGGCGTTGTCGAAATCGAAGGGATCATTCTTGATGGCGAACGGGTGATCCGTCAGCTGGACCAGTTCAGCCGTCGCAAAGATATCGAGGCGATTCTGGTTCGTATAGATTCACCGGGAGGTACGGTCGCTGCCAGTCAGGAGATATATGCCAAGGTGCGTAAAGTAGCACAGGAGGGATCCAAGCCGGTCATCGCTTCTTTGGGTACGGTGGCGGCTTCTGGTGGCTATTATATCGCTGTCGCCGCTGATACGATCGTGTCCAGCCCGGGATCAACAACGGGTTCGATCGGGGTTGTTCTAGACTATCCGGTCGCGGCAGGTTTATTAGACAAGATTGGGTTGCAAATGGAGGTAATTAAGAGTGGCGCTTTGAAGGATGCAGGCTCCCCTTTCCGTCCTCCCACGGAGAGCGATCGTCGCAGCTTTCAGCGTGTCATTGACGATCTCCATGCCCAGTTTACTGAGGTCGTGGCAGCGGAGCGCGACTTGCCACTGAAACGAGTTCAGGAGTTAGCGACCGGGGAAGTGTTTACAGGTCGCCAGGCCTTAGACTTGGAACTGGTTGACGTACTGGGGGGATTCGAGGAAGCACTTTCGCTGGCGGCAGCGCTAACTGGCAGTACCAAACGCCCAGTCATAGTGCGGCCAGTTGAGCAACGGCGCATTTCTATCTTGGAATTTCTGCTGGGGGATGGTTCTCGTTTGACCTGGTTTCCTCAGCTTTTGCCGCAGTACCTCATGAGATAGAGAGGAGTGTTGGCGTGATGCAGACCGAACTGAAAGATCTCCTGGCCGAACGGCCAGGACTGACCAAAAGTGAATTGATCCATTTTCTGGCCCGAAATACCGGGCTGACGAAGCTTGAAACGGAGACGGTTGTAGATGGCCTATTGCGCACTATCCAGGAAGTCCTCATGATGGGGAAAAAAGTGGAGTTGCGGGGTTTTGGCTCTTTCGTTGTGCGTGTCCGTCAGCCGCGGGAAGCCCGGAATCCAGCTACGCAGGAAACAGTTTTGCTGGATAAGCGTTCGGTGCCGGTTTTCAAGCCCTCGAAAACTCTGCGACTGGCAGTAGATCGGGCTATCGGTTAATGGCAGATCTCTTGGTATCAACTCTTGATTAATTGTATCAATTACTAAGGAACAAGTATGCCCTGTGGACGAAAGCGAAAACGCCGCAAAATCAACACGCATAAGCGTAAGAAGCGGCTACGCGCCAATCGGCACAAGAAGAAGATCCGCTAGTTCGAGAAAAGAAGAACCGGCGTGAAGGAAACACCGATGGTGCTTCGAAACATCCTCCTCGTTGCAGTCCTATGGGCATGTCTTCCCACCACGCCTGCCTGGGGTTGGGGAGAAGAGGCGCACAGACTGATCAGTGGGTACGCTGTAGACCTGACACGGGGATCCCTGGGTGAGTTCCTCCGTTTGCATCGCCAGCGGATTGTCGATCTATCCATTGACGCTGACCAACGTAGAAACCATAGCCAGACTGAAGGTCCAAATCATTATATCGATCTGGAATACTACGGAAATCCGCCGGGCTCGGAAATCCCTTTCAGTCGTCAGGAAGCTGTCGCTCAATATGGTGAGGACAATATGGCCAAGTGGGGCGTGCTACCTTGGAACATGATCGACGTAGCGCTCGCATTAAGAGATGCAATGGGTGCCGGGGAATGGGATCAGGTAGTAGTATTGGCTGCTGATCTTGGCCATTATGTGGCTGACAGTCACCAACCACTGCACACTACCGCCAACTACAATGGTCAACTCAGCGGTAATAAGGGCGTCCATAGCATGTTTGAAACATTCATGGTTAACCGGTACATCAATCAGTTCCACCGTCCGATCCCTCCGCTGCCGGTCATTGGTGGTAATGGTATGCCAGATAGCATATTCATCTGGCTTGTCGATAGCTTCCGGGAGGTGGAACGTATTCTGGTGGGCGACACCTGGGCGAGAGAGGGGCTGAACAGTCAAACTGAAGCCCTGCTTGCTCAAGGCGACCAGGCGGATCCGAAAGCCATTCCCAAGTCGTACCTCGAACGGCTATACCTTCAAACTGGCCTAATCGCCTGGCGTCGTATGTCCAAGGCCACGGTTCGATTAACGGCACTGTGGCTCTGGGCGTGGAACGAAGCCGGGCAACCACTTCCGCCACGATAAATGACTTCTACTGGATCCCTTGAGGTCTTATCCGTCTTCCAATTAAATCGTCGAGCAAGAAAGCTGCTTGAATCCCACTTTTCTACCGTCTGGGTCGAGGGCGAGATATCCAACTTTAAACACCACTCCTCGGGACATATGTATTTTGTGCTGAAGGATGATAGAGCTGAAATGGCAGGAGTAATGTTCGCTTCCGACAATGTGTCGCTCACCTTCAATCCTGCAAATGGCCAGAAAGTCCTGGCGCGGGGACAGCTCACACTTTATGAGACCCGGGGGCAATATCAGCTGGTGGTGCAGAATCTGTATGCCGCTGGAGCGGGTGAGTTGTGGGCGGCCTTTGAAGCCCTTAAGGAGAGGCTGAGACGGGAGGGTCTCTTCGACCCTGAACGGAAGAAGTCGCTACCTTCTTTCCCACGGAGAATTGGCGTGGTGACGTCTCCCACGGGAGCCGCAATACGGGATATCATACAGATTTTCAGCCGCCGGGCACCCCAAGTGACCTTAGTGATACGTCCTACACTGGTTCAGGGTGAGGATGCTGCAGATGACATCACTGCCGCGGTTGGGGAGTTTGCCGCCTACGGGAGGGTGGACTTGTTGATTCTTACCAGGGGTGGAGGATCTCTGGAAGATTTGTGGCCGTTCAACGAAGAGCGGGTTGCCCGCGCAGTGGCGAATTGTCCGCTCCCGACCTTGTCAGCTGTCGGACACGAGACGGATATGACTATTTGTGATCTGGTGGCGGACCAGCGAGCTCCGACTCCCTCGGCTGCGGCGGAGCTGGCAGTCGACGAGCGGGATCGTTATCTGCAATTTCTGGATGAGCAGCTGGCCACCCTTGAAAGAGTAATACAAAGGCGCTTCCAATCTGTGCGGGAGCAGATAGACCAGCTAAGACAGCGCTATGCTTTCCGACAGCCACTGGTCCTGATAGAACAGCAGAAGGAGCGGCTGCATCAACTTGATGGGGAGCTGAAGCGCGGTATGGTTAACCTGATAGACCGCAAATCCCAAGCTCTCCAAGTGGTGTTCACGGGGCTTCATGCTCTGAATCCCAAAGGCGTACTCCAACGGGGGTATGCCATTGTAGCCGATGATCTCACTGGACAAGTGATGACACACCTCAGGCAACTGAGTCTCAATCAGGCCTTAAGGTTGCACATGCAGGACGGTGATGCCGGGGCGGAGGTTACCCGATTAGATAACCCAGTGGCCGAGGGATAGCCTATGGCGGAAAAGAAATTGGAACTAACTTTTGAAGAAGCCTTGGAACAATTGAATAAAATTGTGACGCAGCTGGAATCGGAAGAGGTCAGCCTGGATCGGTCGCTGGAACTGTTTGCTGAGGGCAAGCGCCTGGCCGAGTTCTGCCAGAGCCAACTGGCTGAGGCTGAGGAGAAGATCAAAACGCTGATCAAGACCTCTACCGGCTTCGAGGAGCGACCTGGACTTCGAGGGTCAGAAACCAAGGACAGGGGATGAGAACCTTCGGTATTGTCGCCAATTTCCGTAAACCGGACCTGTGGGATCTGCTGCCCAAGCTGGTGAGCTGGATGCTGGAACGAGGGTGTTCGGTAGCACTCACTGATCGCTTGGCGGGACCCAATTATCGGCCGCCCAAGGAGGTGAAAGTCTATTCGACTGCTACGATTACCCGGCATGTGGAGGTAATGCTCTCCATCGGAGGTGATGGCACCATCCTTTCCACCGCCCGGATAGTCGGTAAGGCCAAGGTTCCGATACTGGGCATTCATATGGGTGGTCTGGGCTTCCTGGCCGAGGTCCCCGCTGCCGACATTTTCAAGGCCATGGAACAGGTCATTGAGGGGCAATTCCGGTTGGAGGAACGGATGGTACTGGCCGTGGATCTGCAACATGAAGACAAGGTTGAGACCTACTACGCGGTTAATGATCTGGTGGTGGACAGGGGGAGTTCACCGCGCTTACTGCACGCCAAGGTGGAGGTCAGCGGCCGCAGGCTCACCGATTATGTTGCGGACGGCCTGATTGTGGCGACTCCCACGGGATCCACGGCTTACTCGCTGGCAGCGGGGGGGCCGATCGTGGTGCCCAACCTGGAGGTTTTGACCATCACTCCCATCTGTCCCCATTCCCTCTCCGCGCGATCCATTGTTGTGCCCAGTACCGATAAAATTGTCGTCCGCTTCAATGAGACCCAGGAAGGTATTGGACTGACCCTGGACGGGCAGGTGAAATTCGAGATCGACAGCGAGGCGGTAGTAACAACCCGCCGCGCTACCTGGAATATCAACATGGTACGCCTGCCGGACAGCGATTACTTCCAGGTCCTGCGCACCAAGATGGGCTGGTCAGGGGAAGCGCGGGGCGTGCGCACCTAGCCTGCCGGACTGGTCTCTTTCTATTCCCCCTTTCCAGCAGATACTATCCCGAATGGCCTGAAGACCGGGTACTGAGTTTCAGCGTTGCTCGCTGATCGCTCACTCGTGCACCTCGCGCATCAGGCGAACGACAACCCCCCTCATACTGACCGATATTCCCCTTGCTATGCATAATGACCAGCTACAGAGTATCATCCATCGAAGTGCCGCTGAAGCCTACGCGGACTCCACCTCCACCGGGTATTCCGCTGATGCGGTCTTACGAGCCTCTCCCGTCGGATGGAAATTTTAAAATGGGGGAAAACGGCGGGATTTTGTTGAATTTTTACCAGCCTCAGCTTCCCGTCGCTGGTGGTGACCGGCGCGTTAGTAGTGCCGCTGCTGGTGCTCGATCTTGATGCAGCGGTTTTGAACTACGAGCAGTCCTGCTTTTTCCGCGAGCTGGACGGCAGCATCATTAACTATTCCCAGCTGCAGCCAGAGTGCTTTCGCACCGATAGCCACGGCTTCCTCAGCGATCGGGAGTACCTGTTCCGGTCGACGGAACACATCCACGATGTCTATCGGTTCCGGGACAACGCTCAACGATGGGTAAGACTTCAGTCCTAGAATTTCATCGTACCCGGGATTGACCGGAATGATGTGGTATCCCTGAGCCAGCAGGTAACGCGCCACCCCGTGCGAAGGTCGGATCTCATTCGGTGAAAGGCCAACCACAGCAATGGTCTTCATGCTGAGAATGGTCTCGATCTTTGTCTCGGCACCGGTCATGGTTGTTCCTTTCCAATTAAGAGCAGCCCTAGTTGGCAGCCCGCGTGGTTATTCTACGCACGAAATTGGAAAATATATAGCCTACCAAGTTTGGATTTTCCTGTGCCCGGCGTAGTGCGTAGGCGTACCAGGCTTCTCCGAAGGGGATGTAGATGCGCACCTTGTAGCCACGGTCTCGCAGCACTTCCAATGTTCCATCCATGGGAACACCATAGAGTACCTGGAAGTCGAAACGCGATATTGGGATGTCCATGACGCGGATCAGTTCTTCCGACTGTCGGATCAGGTCCTGGTCATGGGTAGCGATAGCGATGTAGGCGCTGCCTTCGAAGGATTGGCGGAGCAGTCCAAGGAAATTTTCATTGATGGCGGCTCGGTCCTGGATTGCGATGTCCGGTGATTCACGGTAGATACCCTTACATAGGCGGAAGTTCAGTGGGGATGACATCAGTCGAGCCAAGTCCTCCGTGCTGCGATAGAGATATGCCTGCAGAACCGGACCGACGCGGGGATATCGCTCCAGCGAGTGCTGATATAGAGTGAGTGTATCGTCGGTGTGAGGAGAATTCTCCATATCTATACGGAGGAAATTGCTGGTTTCCGCGGCTGCATCCAGGACTTTAAAGAGGTTCCGCTTGCAGGTATCGTAATCGATATCCAAACCTAGATGGGTGGGTTTGAGGGAAATATTGGCATTTAGATCCAGCCGTGCTATCTCATGATAAAGCCCAGCGTAGGCATCCGCTATCGATGCGGCCTCTTCTGCCGATTTAACATGCTCGCCGAGAATGTCAAGCGTAGCGTCGAAACCTTGGCTGTTAAGTTTTTGCGCTACAGTCAGGGCGGCCTCGGCCGTCTCGCCAGCTACATAAGATCGGGCAAAAAGGCCAACGAAGGCTTTAGGCAATATAGGTAGGATTGCGGTGAGTAGTTTGTTTAGCCCAAGCGACATGGGGAGCAAAGTTACCGAGTAAGGCAACGGTCATCAAAGAGTAGGTTGCACGATCATCAGGACAGCTTTCGGTCAGTAGGTTTTAAAAACATGCAGCATTTCCAGAGAATGGCTTGACTTGAATTTTTATAGCTGGGTAATTTCATGGCCTAATATTCTGCTAGGGGATATGATTGTATAACGATTTTGCGCCCGTTCCTATTTTTGCCTTCCTTTCGATAGCTATCATTGGGATAGCGTTGGTTCTTCAGCGTATCCTATCTCCTATCAAGAAGGGTACCTTGAAAGGCTCGACCTACGAGTGTGGTGAGGAGGCGGAAGGCAATGCCTGGATTCAATTCAACATTCGTTTCTACATCATCGCGCTCATTTTCCTCATTTTCGATGTGGAAGTGGTGCTCCTTTTTCCCTGGGCGGTAGTTTTCAAGGATATTGGCCTGCTGGCTTTCGTAGAAATGCTTATTTTCCTCTTTATACTCACGGTCGGCCTGGTTGCTGTCTGGTTGCGGCGTGACCTGGATTGGGTGAAGATGGTCCTACCGTATGCCCGTGGCCGCTACGCCCGACTTTCCGATTCCAAGAGTGAATGAGGATCTTGATTATGACGGGTTGTTCAGGTGAACGTGGTTGGGCATAAGAAGGATCGAATGTGGATATATCATTAGCGAACAGATTCAGCCAGGACAATGTACTAGTGGGCAAGCTGGATCAGTTGATCAACTGGGCTCGCTCTGGGTCTCCTTGGTTTTTCCAGTTCGGTCTGGCGTGTTGTGCCATCGAAATGATCGCTGCTGCACAGCCGCGCTATGACCTTGAACGGTTCGGCATCATGCCCCGCGCCACGCCTCGTCAAGCTGATGTGATGATTGTATCCGGCACGGTGACCCTCAAAATGGCTACAAGAATCAAGCGACTCTACGAGCAAATGCCCAATCCCAAATATGTCGTTTCCATGGGCAGCTGTGCGAATAGTGGCGGCCCCTACTGGCAATACGGATATCATGTGGTGAAAGGTGTGGATTTGGTAATTCCGGTGGATGTTTATGTGCCTGGATGTCCTCCTCGACCGGAAGCCTTGCAGGAAGGATTACTGCATCTTCGCAAGAAAATCAGAGAAGAGACACCCTTGCGAAAAATAGGGTAGCCTCCAGAAAGTCTGACAGTATGGAATTCTCCGAAGTCATCAGACATGTGGGGAGTACATTCCCTGAGGCTGTGGTATCACAAGACGAGGGAACCCACTACCTGCAGATCGTACCAGAGCAGTGGCGGGACGTAGCCCTGCACCTGAGGGACGATTCAAAGCTCAGATTCGATGCCCTTATGTGCCTGACCGGATTTGACAAGGGGCCCGGGCAATCGCTGGGTGTGATTTACAGCCTTCACTCCATGGAGCACGATCATAAGCTGGAAGTTCGGATTGAAGTGGCCCGGGATGGCGGTGCAGTTCCATCGGCAGCCCATGTCTGGCGCACAGCAGATTGGCATGAACGGGAAGCCTACGATATGTTTGGAATCACCTTTACTGATCACCCGGACCACAGGCGCATGTTGCTGCCCGATGACTGGATTGGACATCCTCTGCGAAAGGATTACGAGACACCCGACGATTATCGTGGTATCCCGGTTCCCAAAGATAAGCGAGGCTGGGAATGACCACGTTTGATCAGGCGCAGCTGAAAAACTTCGGCGTCGTGGAGGCTGAGGAGATGACCATTCACATGGGGCCTCAACATCCCAGTACGCATGGTGTATTGCGACTCAAGATACGCACTGATGGCGAGATTGTGAGTCACATCGAACCGCATATCGGCTACCTGCACCGCTGCTTCGAAAAGCACTGTGAGAACTTGACCTATGAACAGGTTATTCCCTATACCGACCGGTGTGACTATCTAGCCTCTATGAACAACAATCACATCTACGCGCTGGCTGTCGAGAAACTCATGGGGATCGAGATACCGGAGCGGGTGGAGTACATCCGGGTCATTATGGCGGAACTGCAACGGATTGCCAGCCACCTGATGGCAGTCGGTGCCCATGGTCTGGACGCCGGGGGAATCACTCCCATCACTTATACCTTCCGTGATCGGGAACGCATTCTGGACCTGTTCGAGTACACCTGTGGTGCTCGCCTGCTTTATAACTACATCTGGATTGGCGGCGTCTCCCATGACCTGCCACCAAACTTTGTACAATATGCCAGGGAATTCCTGGATTACTTTGAGCCGAAAATCACCGAGTATAACCGTCTGTTGACGTACAACAAGATTTTCATCGAGCGTACTGCCGATATTGGCGTACTGACACCCGAGGTGGCAATCAACTATGGGGGCTCGGGACCCGTCCTGCGCGGGTCGGGAATCCAGTGGGATCTGCGCCGCAATGACGCCTACTCTATTTATGATCGATTCGATTTTGAGATCCCAATCGGCCGAGGCGAGATGGGTACCGTGGGCGACAGCTGGGATCGTTATTTCGTCCGGGTACGGGAAATGGAAGAAAGCGTAAAGATCATACGCCAAGCATTGGAGCAGTTGCCCAAGGAAGGAGATGTTCACGCTGCCGTCCCGAAGAAGATCCGTCCGCCGGAGGGATCCATCTATTTTCGGGGTGAGAATCCCCGGGGTGAGCTGGGCTACTACATCATCAGTGACGGATCACCCAAGCCATATCGGCTGAAAATGCGTTCACCCGCTTTCGTCAACCTTTCGCTGATCAGTGAAATCGCCACCGGTTGGATGATTGCGGATATGATTGCTATTCTCGGTAGTCTGGACATCGTGCTGGGGGAAATCGACCGGTGACTTCCTTTACTGACTCATTGATGGGCCTACTGCCATTTTTATCTGAGTTGCCAGGAGGTGTCGTCAGCCTCATCTTTATCGTCGTGGTAATCTTCCTGGGATTAGTGGTATTTCTATTCATGGCAGCGAACGCCCTAGTAGCGGTTTATATGGAGCGGAAGGTATCCGCTTTCATGCAGGACCGACTGGGACCCATGGAGGTAGGATTCTGGGGTTTCCGGGGCGGCAAGCGTTTCTGGGGTGGCATTGCTCAGACGTTGGCTGATGCTTTGAAGCTGGTTGTCAAGGAGGACATCATCCCCGAAAAGGCGGATAAGCCACTGTTTATTATTGGCCCCTTCATCCTATTCATCGCCGCTTTCTGCGCATTTATCGGTATCCCTATTGGCTATGGCATGGCTATCTCCGATTTCAACATCGGCATTTTCTATGTCATCGCCATTAGCTCGGTAGGCGTTATCGGGATCATCGTAGCTGGTTGGGCCTCGAACAACAAATGGTCGCTTTATGGAGCGATGCGCGCCGCAGCTCAAATCATCAGCTATGAGGTGCCGGTGGGCTTGTCCCTACTCCTGGTGGTCATGGTTGTGGGCAGCCTTAGTTTTTACGACATTGTTGCCTGGCAGGAACATCACCGCTGGTTCTTGGCCCACAGTCCCTTCGCGCTGCTGGGATTTCTGATCTTTTTCACAGCAGGTGTTGCGGAGGCCAACCGGACTCCATTCGATCTTCCTGAAGCTGAATCAGAACTGGTAGCCGGTCATATGACCGAGTACTCGGGTTTCCGGTGGGCGATCTTTTTCCTGTCTGAGTACGCCAATATGGCCGTCGTGTCACTCATGACGGTGATCGTTTTTCTGGGCGGATGGTTGTCTCCTGTGGGGAGTCTTCTCAGGCTGTTTGGTGTTGCCGAAGGGTGGTATTTCCTGGAAGGACCCATCTGGGGTGTGTTCTGGATATCGGCCAAGGCCATTTTTCTGATCTTTATGATGATGTGGTTCCGTTGGACCTGGCCCCGTCTGCGGGTCGATCAGCTCATGAATACGGCCTGGAAGTTTCTCCTGCCCGTCGCCTTGCTGAATATCTTTTTCATCGGTATATGGGAGCTGATTTTTGCCTGAGGTGGGATGATGGCGAACGAGGTGAGAACGTATTTTCGAACTATAGGTGAGAGTATTACCACCCTCTGGGATGGTATGCGGGTCACCATGCATCATTTCACCCGCAAGAAACGATTGAATGCGACGCTTCAATATCCCCGCGAGCGGTGGCCTCTGCCAAATCGAAATATCGGCTTTGAGGAAAGCCAGTACAACGTGATCAGGTCCCGCCTGCACGTAGACATTGATGACTGCATTGGATGCATGCAGTGTGAGCGGGCCTGCCCCGTGAGCTGCATAAAGATCGAGACCATCAAGATTCCAAAGGACAGCGAGTTGGGCACCCTTCCTGGCAGTACCCAGACCAGCGCAACCTCCCAGGGCTCCCCCAAGCGTCTGCTGGTGACCCGGTTTGACAT